>NZ_CP137002.1:5140000-6695000 GCF_033109485.1 Streptomyces cyaneofuscatus
GTGGAGGACCGAACCCACCAGGGTTGAAAACCTGGGGGATGACCTGTGGTTAGGGGTGAAAGGCCAATCAAACTCCGTGATAGCTGGTTCTCCCCGAAATGCATTTAGGTGCAGCGTCGTGTGTTTCTTGCCGGAGGTAGAGCACTGGATAGGCGATGGGCCCTACCGGGTTACTGACCTTAGCCAAACTCCGAATGCCGGTAAGTGAGAGCGCGGCAGTGAGACTGTGGGGGATAAGCTCCATGGTCGAGAGGGAAACAGCCCAGAGCATCGACTAAGGCCCCTAAGCGTACGCTAAGTGGGAAAGGATGTGGAGTCGCAGAGACAACCAGGAGGTTGGCTTAGAAGCAGCCACCCTTGAAAGAGTGCGTAATAGCTCACTGGTCAAGTGATTCCGCGCCGACAATGTAGCGGGGCTCAAGCGTACCGCCGAAGTCGTGTCATTCATACACATATCCCCAACGGGAGTATGGATGGGTAGGGGAGCGTCGTGTGCCGGGTGAAGCAGCCGCGGAAGCGAGTTGTGGACGGTTCACGAGTGAGAATGCAGGCATGAGTAGCGATACACACGTGAGAAACGTGTGCGCCGATTGACTAAGGGTTCCTGGGTCAAGCTGATCTGCCCAGGGTAAGTCGGGACCTAAGGCGAGGCCGACAGGCGTAGTCGATGGACAACCGGTTGATATTCCGGTACCCGCTTTGAAACGCCCAGTACTGAATCAGGCGATGCTAAGTCCGTGAAGCCGGCCCGATCTCTTCGGAGTTGAGGGTAGTGGTGGAGCCGATGAACCAGACTTGTAGTAGGTAAGCGATGGGGTGACGCAGGAAGGTAGTCCAGCCCGGGCGGTGGTTGTCCCGGGGTAAGGGTGTAGGACGCACGGTAGGCAAATCCGTCGTGCATATAAGTCTGAGACCTGATGCCGAGCCGATTGTGGTGAAGTGGATGATCCTATGCTGTCGAGAAAAGCCTCTAGCGAGTTTCATGGCGGCCCGTACCCTAAACCGACTCAGGTGGTCAGGTAGAGAATACCGAGGCGTTCGGGTGAACTATGGTTAAGGAACTCGGCAAAATGCCCCCGGGGGGGGGGGGGGGGGGGGCCATCACTGGTGATCCGATTTACTCGGTGAGCTGGGGGTGGCCGCAGAGACCAGCGAGAAGCGACTGTTTACTAAAAACACAGGTCCGTGCGAAGCCGTAAGGCGATGTATACGGACTGACGCCTGCCCGGTGCTGGAACGTTAAGGGGACCGGTTAGTGCACTTTCGGGTGTGCGAAGCTGAGAACTTAAGCGCCAGTAAACGGCGGTGGTAACTATAACCATCCTAAGGTAGCGAAATTCCTTGTCGGGTAAGTTCCGACCTGCACGAATGGCGTAACGACTTCTCGACTGTCTCAACCATAGGCCCGGTGAAATTGCACTACGAGTAAAGATGCTCGTTTCGCGCAGCAGGACGGAAAGACCCCGGGACCTTTACTATAGTTTGATATTGGTGTTCGGTTCGGCTTGTGTAGGATAGGTGGGAGACTTTGAAGCGGCCACGCCAGTGGTTGTGGAGTCGTCGTTGAAATACCACTCTGGTCGTGCTGGATGTCTAACCTGGGTCCGTGATCCGGATCAGGGACAGTGTCTGATGGGTAGTTTAACTGGGGCGGTTGCCTCCTAAAGAGTAACGGAGGCGCCCAAAGGTTCCCTCAGCCTGGTTGGCAATCAGGTGTTGAGTGTAAGTGCACAAGGGAGCTTGACTGTGAGACCGACGGGTCGAGCAGGGACGAAAGTCGGGACTAGTGATCCGGCAGTGGCTTGTGGAAGCGCTGTCGCTCAACGGATAAAAGGTACCCCGGGGATAACAGGCTGATCTTCCCCAAGAGTCCATATCGACGGGATGGTTTGGCACCTCGATGTCGGCTCGTCGCATCCTGGGGCTGGAGTCGGTCCCAAGGGTTGGGCTGTTCGCCCATTAAAGCGGTACGCGAGCTGGGTTTAGAACGTCGTGAGACAGTTCGGTCCCTATCCGCTGCGCGCGTAGGAATATTGAGAAGGGCTGTCCCTAGTACGAGAGGACCGGGACGGACGAACCTCTGGTGTGCCAGTTGTCCTGCCAAGGGCATGGCTGGTTGGCTACGTTCGGAAAGGATAACCGCTGAAAGCATCTAAGCGGGAAGCCTGCTTCGAGATGAGTATTCCCACCAACTTGATTGGTTAAGGCTCCCAGTAGACGACTGGGTTGATAGGCCAGATGTGGAAGCCCTGTAAGGGGTGGAGCTGACTGGTACTAATAGGCCGAGGGCTTGTCCTCAGTTGCTCGCGTCCACTGTGTTAGTTCTGAAATAACGAACAGCTGTGATTGCACCGGTTGTTCAGAATTTCATAGTGTTTCGGTGGTCATTGCGTTAGGGAAACGCCCGGTTACATTCCGAACCCGGAAGCTAAGCCTTTCAGCGCCGATGGTACTGCAGGGGGGACCCTGTGGGAGAGTAGGACGCCGCCGAACAATTTTTGTGGGAAAGCCCCGCACCCTTGTGGTGCGGGGCTTTTCTGCGTTCTGGAGATGTCCGAAGCCTTGGGCCTCTGGTGAGCGAGTGACAAGCGTGGTCCATTCGCTCACCAGAGGCCGACCTCGAAGAGCCTCAGAGGCGGCCTGCGGCCTTGAGGGCCAGATAGGCGTCGGCGAGGGCGGGGGCGATGGTGTCCGGGGTGGCGTCCACGACGACGACGCCATGGCGCTGGAGTTTCTCCGCCGTGCTGCGGCGTTCTGCCTGGGCCTGGGTGCCGGCGGCGGCGTCGTACACCGCGTCCACCGTTCCCCGGGCCTTCGCCATCTCCTCGATCCGTGGATCGGACACGGCGGCCAGCAGAACCGTGTGGCGCTGGGTGAGCTGAGGGAGCAGCGGGAGGAGGCCCTCTTCGGTAGGCGCGGCCTCCAGGGATGTCAGGAGAACGATCAGGGAGCCGCGGGGGGCGGCGGAGAGTGCTGCGGTGCTGAGACCCCTGGCGTCCGTCTCGACGAGCTCGGGCTCCAGTGAGGCGAGGGTGTCGACGACCGTCGCCAGGACGTCGCCTGCGGAGGTCCGGCCCTGTACACGGGCTCGGACACGGCGGTCGTAGGCGAGGAGGTCCACGCGATCGCCGGCGCGCGTCGCGAGCGCGGTGAGGAGCAGGGTGGCGTCCATCGCCGCATCGAGGCGGGGGACGTCGCCCACGCGGCCTGCGGAGGTGCGCCCGGTGTCCAGGACGATGAGGATGTGGCGGTCGCGCTCGGGGCGCCATGTTCGGACCGCGACGGCCGACTGGCGTGCCGTTGCCCGCCAGTCGATGGAACGGGTGTCGTCTCCCGGCACATACGCCCGCAGGCTGTCGAACTCCGTGCCCTCGCCCCGCGTCAGAACGCTGGTGCGGCCGTCGAGTTCGCGGAGGCGGGCGAGCCTGGACGGCAGGTGCTTCCGGCTGGTGAACGGGGGCAGCACCCGCACGGTCCAGGGGACGCGGTGGTTGCCCTGGCGGGCGGCGAGGCCGAGCGGGCCGTACGAGCGGACCGTGATGCGCTCGGCTTGGCGGTCGCCGCGGCGGGTGGGGCGCAGAACGGTGGTCAGGCGCCGCTGTTCGCCGGGAGGGACCGTCAATGTGTGGCGGGACGCGGCCTGTTCGGTGCCGGTGGGCCAGCTGCTCGGCGGCCAGGCATCGCGGAGCTGGGCCCGGAGCCGCCGCCGCGAGCTGTTGGTCACGGTGAGTTGCACATCGGCCGCGTCACCAAGTCGAACAGATGTATCACCGGATCGGGTGAATCGGAGCGTTCGCACTGGCGCTGCCAGGGCGTAGTCGCACAGAATCGCTAGTGAGAGCGGTGCATTGACCGCGAGCATCCCGGTCCAGCTCGGAGCGAGGATGCCTACGGGGAGTGATCCCAGCGCGGCCAGCAGTGCGGTACGTCCGGTGAGGGCCATGGTCACCGCCTCATCGGGGTACGGGGACGTGGGCGAGCACCGAGGTGATGACGGAGTCGGGGGTGACTCCCTCCATTTCTGCCTCGGGCCGCAGGTGGATGCGATGACGGAGTGTGGGGAGCGCCAAGGCCTTCACGTCGTCCGGGGTGACGTAGTCCCGGCCGGTGAGCCAGGCCCAGGCGCGTGCGGTCGAGAGCAGTGCGGTGGCGCCTCGGGGGGAGACGCCCAGAGCGAGCGAGGGGGATTCGCGCGTGGCACGACAGATATCCACCACATAGCCGGCGATCTCGGGGGAGACCGTGGTCTTCGCGACGGCCGCGCGGGCCGCTTCCAGATCGGCGGGGCCTGCGACGGGCCGTATGCCTGCTGCCTTGAGGTCGCGGGGGTTGAAGCCGTCGGCGTGACGGGTGAGGACGTTGATCTCGTCCTGGCGGGAGGGCAGAGGCACGGTCAGCTTGAGCAGGAAGCGGTCCAGCTGGGCTTCCGGCAGCGGGTAGGTGCCCTCGTATTCGACAGGGTTCTGGGTCGCGGCGACGAGGAAGGGGTCCGGCAGCGGGCGGGGGGTGCCGTCGACGGTGACCTGACGCTCTTCCATCGCTTCCAGGAGGGAGGCCTGCGTTTTGGGAGGGGTGCGGTTGATCTCGTCGGCGAGCAGCAGATTGGTGAAGACCGGGCCGGGCTGGAAGGAGAACTCGGCGGTACGGGCGTCGTAGACGAGGGAGCCGGTCACGTCGCTCGGCATCAGATCGGGGGTGAACTGGACGCGCTTGGTGTCGAGTTCGAGCGAGGCGGCGAGGGCCCGGACCAGGAGGGTCTTGGCGACGCCGGGGACGCCTTCGAGAAGTACGTGTCCGCGGCAGAGCAGCGCGACGACGAGTCCGGTGACAGCCGGGTCCTGGCCGACCACGGCCTTGGCGATCTCGGAGCGGAGGGCTTCCAAGGACGCGCGGGCGCCGTCGGCGGGCTCCGGAGCCGCAGGGGTCGCGGGGACCGCTGTGGGGTCGGTCGGCTCGGGGGTCGGGGCGCTCATGAAGTGCGTACCTCTCTTTCGAGGGCGTCGAGGTGCTCGGCCAGCAGGACAAGGGCCGCGTCGTCGGCGGGGGCCGGGCCGAAGAGCAGGGTGCTCAGGTCGTCGCCAGTGGTGGTGGTGCGGGCGGACACGGCAGGGAGGAGAACGTCGGAGGTGTGCGCCTCGCGGGCGGTTACGCCAGCGAGGCGGGCGATGCGGGTCCGGGCGGCGGCCCGGAGTGATTCGGCTGCTCGTTCACGGGCGTTGGCCTTGCGGTAGAGGCCGGCGCGGCCTTCGGCGGACTCCGATGCGCGGATGGAGACCGGCAGCCGCTCCACGACCAGGGGGCCGAGGCGGCGGCCTCGCCAGATCGCGGCGAGGACTGCGGCGAGCGTGAGTTGGAGCGTTCCCCAGAGCCAGCCGGAGGGGATCAGGTCGAGGAAGTCGCTCTCCTCGCCCGCAGCCTCCCCGCCGTTGCCGCCGCCGTTGGTGTCGTTGTTGTTGTCGGGGGAGCCGTCGTCGCTGGTGGCGGACGGATCGGCCAGAGAGGGGAGGTACCAGACGAGATGGGGTCGCGAACCGAGGAGTTGCAGGGCGAGAGAGGCGTTTCCCTGTTGGTCGAGACGCTCGTTGTGGAGGAAGTCGGGGGAGCCGAGGAGGACGGTGTCACTGTCTCCGCGGCCCTTGAGGATCAGCAGGCTGGGGGTGCCGTCGCTGGGGTAGCAGGCGGTGGCGGTGGAGTCCGGTGCCGTGTAGCGGACGCCGCCCATGTCCGCTGTTCCGGCGCTGCGGGCGGCGGGGAAGGCGCACGACGGGGGAAGGGGGATCACCAGGCGGTGGGGCTCGGTGCGTACGCCGGGGGAGAGGCGAGACGCGGCTGCCGGGCCCGGGGCGATCAGGACGGTGCGGCCGGTGGAGGCGCTGGTTGCCTCGTGGAGCCGGCGCTGTTGTGCGGGGGTGAGGAGGTTGGGGCCGGTGACCAGGAGGGTGGTGTCGGGTCCTGCCGCGGTGGTGGCTTCGTCGAGGGTCGTCGCCACGGTGACGGATATTCCGCGTGCCTTGAGGAGCTCGGCTGCGGCGCGGCTGCCCTTCGCGTCGGCGGAGCGGGGGTCGAGGTGCCCGTAGTTGGTGCCGGAGCGGACGGCGGCGAACGTGACGCCTGCGATCACGAGGATGAGCAGGGCGATCAGCAGTCCTCGTGCGCGCTTCCAGACCTGGTGCGGGGTGGGCGCCGTCGAGGTGGGGGAAGGGGCGGTGGCCGTGGTCATCCGGCGGCTCCTCGGGAGGCTCCGGGCAGTACGGGCTTCGCCTCGTCGAGTTCGGTGTCCAGGGTGCGCAGGGCCAGGTATGTGGGTTGGCCCGCGGTGCGGCCGCCGTATGTGACGTCGTCGAAGTCCCGGGCGGCGGAGCGCAGCCGGGTGGCGTGGCCGGGCAGGGCGCGGCCCGCTTCCGTCGCGGCTTCGTCGGCCGTGCGGCCGGGGCGGGGGTCGAGCAGGGCGCGTTCCTCCAGCGACCGGACGATGGCCCGCATGCGTTCCTGGACGGCTTCGGTCCAGCGGAGAGCGGCGGCGTGCGCGTCGGCTGCGGCACGGTGCTGGGCGGCACTGCGGGGGCCGTCGCTCTCGAAGAGGGCGTCCGGGGTCCGGGAGGAGCGTTGGGGGGTGCCTAGCCGCCACCAGAGGGCGGCGGCTAGGCCGATGAGGATGAGGGCCAGGACGGCGAGCCCGGCCGGGCCGCCGGGGGCGGCGCCCGCAGCGGCGTCGAACACGCCGGCGACCCAGTCCCAGAAGCGGTTCAGGCCGCGTTGGAGAATGTTCGGATCGTTCTCGTGGTACATCGGCTTCGACAGCTCGCTCTCAGCCGCCTCCCGGGCGGGGACACGTGGAGTGTCCACGGGTATGTCCCCCGCGCCGGTCGCCTGCCGTGCTGCTGCGGTGCCCCCCGCCCCCGACACCGCATCAGCTCCTGGGGGTGTCGGCGTCGTGGCCGGGGAGGCCTGCGGCCCGGGCGAGGTCGAGGTCGAGCGCCTCGCGGCGGATGCGCTGGTCCACGTAGAGCAGTGCCATCACACCGGCGACGAAGGGGTACAGCAGCGTGGAGACGACCACTTCGCCGATGCCCGTGATGATCAGGAAGGGCCAGCCGAGGGAGGGACCGCCGCTTTCGAAGAACTCGCTGATGTCGGTCCCGTCGGCGATGACCCCGACGACGCCGAAGGGGATGGAGACGAGGAAGCTCACCAGGAAGACGAGCAGGTAGGTCAGCGCGAGGATGCCGAACGTGCGCCACCAGGCACCGCGGACCAGCTTCGCCGACCTGCGCAGCGCGGCAAGGATGCCCTGCCGTTCGAGCATCAGGGCGGGGGCGGCGAGGGCGAGGCTGACCTGGAGCCAGAGGATCACGACGCAGGCGGCGGTGAAGCCGAGGAGCGCCAGCGCCGCGCCGGCCTCGGCGCCCACCAGCAGTCCGGGACCGACACCGACGGTCATGACCGTGGCGGCGATCAGGGCCACCAGCAGGGTCAGCCCGATCAGGGGGAGGATCCGCGGACGGGCTTCGGCCCAGGCGTCGGAGAGCGTGACGGGGCGGCCCAGTACCGAGCGGCTGATCACCACGGTGACGATGGACGCGGTGAAGAGCGTGGCGATCATCGTGAGGAGGGACGCCGGGGCGAGGGAGAGCAGCGTTGTCCGGGCGGATTCGGAGGCCTGGCGAAGGGCTTCGGTGCCCTCGGCGTTCGGGTCGACGGTGGTCGGCTTGGGCAGGAGGTAGCGCTGCATGAGGGTGACGGCGATCTGGACGACCACGGAGACCGCGAGGCTGAAGCCGAGTGCCGTGCGCCAGTGGGCGCGCAGGGCCGAGACCGAGCCGTCGAGGATTTCGCCGAGGCCCAGGGGGCGCAGCGGGATGACGCCGGGCTTCGCCGCCGGTGGCCTCATGCCCCAGTCCGGTCGCTGCGGACCGCCGCCCCAGCCGGGGGCGGGCGGGCGGTTGCCGGGGTTGCTCGGCGGGGACCACTGCCCGGGAGGCGGCTGCTCGGGGGACCACTGTCCCGTCGGTGCGCCTCCGTCCTGGGGGGCGGAGGGGCGGGGAATGGCCGCCTCCTGGCCGTCCGAGGGGGCAGATCCGGGCGTCGCCCAGCCCGGAGAGTCGTTCATTCTCGCTCCTTCACCGTCCTGTCCGCTCATCGGGGCGGCAGGTTGGCAGCCATCGTGCCACGGGCCGGTGCGGTGCGGGCCGGGAGCCTTCTCTCCTTCGTGCCTTCATTTGTGGGCGGCTCACCGGGCAGACTGGGTGGATGGCTGATCAGGACGTGCAAACGCCGGTGGGCAGCGAGCCTTCCGCGCTTTCCGTACTTCGTTGGGACGAGCTTCCGGAAGGTCCCGTACTGGTGCTCCTCGACCAGACGCGGCTGCCCGCGGAGGAGGTCGAGCTGGTCTGTACGGATGTGCCCGCGCTGGTGCGGGCGATCCGGGCGCTGGCGGTACGGGGGGCACCGCTGCTCGGGATCGCCGGGGGGTACGGGGTGGCGCTCGCGGCGGCGCGGGGCTACGACGTGGCGGAGGCGGCCGGGCTGCTGGAGGGGGCGCGGCCCACCGCGGTGAATCTCGGTTACGGGGTGCGACGGGTGGCCACGGCCTACTGGGCGGCCGCCGAGAGGGGGGCGGGGGTCGCCGAGGCCGCGGCTGTGGCCTTGGCCGAGGCCCGGGCGCTGCACCGGGAGGACGCCCGGGCCAGCGAGCGGATGGCGGAGTACGGGACGGCGCTGCTGGAGGAGCTGCTGCCGGGGCAGGGCTATCAGCTGCTGACCCACTGCAACACCGGGGCGCTGGTCTCCGGGGGCGAGGGGACGGCGTTCGCGGTGGCTCTGCGGGTGCACCGGCAGGGGCGGCTGCGCCGGCTCTGGGTGGACGAGACCCGGCCGCTGCTCCAGGGGGCGAGGCTGACGGCGTACGAGGCGGCGCGCAACGGGATGGCGTACAGCCTGCTCACGGACAGTGCGGCGGGCTCCCTGTTCGCCGCGGGGGAGGTGGATGCCGTACTCATCGGGGCGGACCGCATTGCCGCAGACGGCTCGGTGGCCAACAAAGTGGGGAGCTATCCGTTGGCTGTGCTCGCGAAGTACCACCATGTGCCGTTCATCGTGGTGGCGCCGACGACGACCGTGGACATGGAGACGGCCGAAGGCACATCGATCATCGTCGAGCAGCGTTCCGGGCAAGAAGTGACGGAGGTCACATCGCCAGGAGGCGCATCGGAGGGCGCCGGGGGTGGGAAGGTCGTCGCACCCCTCGGGGCCCCGGTGTACAACCCGGCTTTCGACATCACGCCGTCCGAATTGATCACGGCGATCGTCACCGAGGAGGGCGTCATTTCCCCGGTCACGGGGGTCGGACTGGCAGAGCTGTGTGCCAGGTCATCGCAGGTAACGATTAGCTAATGGGATGATGTCGATTATGAAGGGACGCGTCCTTGTCGTCGACGACGACACCGCACTGGCCGAGATGCTCGGGATTGTGCTGCGTGGAGAAGGTTTCGAGCCGTCGTTCGTAGCGGACGGCGACAAGGCACTGGCCGCATTTCGTGAGGCCAAGCCGGACCTGGTGCTGCTCGACCTCATGCTGCCCGGAAGGGACGGCATCGAGGTGTGCAGGCTGATCAGGGCCGAGTCCGGTGTGCCGATCGTCATGCTCACTGCCAAGAGCGACACCGTCGATGTCGTGGTCGGCCTGGAATCAGGGGCCGACGACTACATCGTCAAGCCGTTCAAACCTAAGGAGTTGGTCGCCCGGATCAGGGCCCGCCTGCGGCGGTCCGAAGAGCCCGCGCCGGAGCAGTTGACCATCGGTGACCTGGTCATCGACGTGGCTGGTCACTCCGTGAAGCGGGAGGGGCAGTCCATCGCCCTGACGCCGCTGGAGTTCGACCTGCTGGTCGCCCTCGCCCGCAAGCCGTGGCAGGTCTTCACCCGTGAGGTCCTGCTGGAGCAGGTCTGGGGCTACCGGCACGCGGCCGACACCCGGCTGGTGAACGTGCACGTCCAGCGGCTGCGCTCCAAGGTCGAGAAGGACCCGGAGCGGCCGGAGATCGTCGTGACCGTCCGAGGGGTCGGTTACAAGGCCGGGCCGAGCTGATATGGCCGAGGGCAGCGCTGCTCCGAACCCCGGGGAGCCGGGAGTCCGTGCGGAGCGGGCTGCCGGTCCGGGACGGAAGGCTTCTCGTATGAGCCGTTTCCTGCAGGGCGGCCGGTTGTTCCAGGACCGGACGCCCGGCGGGCCCGTACCGCGTCTGCTGATGCGGTGGGTCCGCCGTCCGTTGCTGCCCGCCGTGCGGTTGTGGCGCCGCAATCTGCAGCTCCGCGTCGTCGCGGGCACGCTGCTGATGTCGATCGGCGTGGTGCTGCTGCTCGGCTTCGTCGTGATCGGGCAGGTCCGCAACGGTCTGCTCGACGCGAAGGGCAAGGCCGCCCAGACCCAGGCCGCCGGTGGTTTCGCCGCGGCCCAGGAGAAGGCGAACGCTTCCCTGGCGCCGGGCGGACAGGGCACCGAGGGGCCCGACGGGATGACCGCCAACACCTCGTGGCGCACCGAGCTCGTCGACCAGCTGGCCAGTGGCGGGAAGAACGCCTTCAACGTGGTCGCGCTCAGCGCGGACTCGGTGGGCGAGGGGGCGGGCAGCCGTGCCCCGCGTGGTTCGGGCAGCGTCGAGGCCGCCAGCGTGCCCGAGCGCCTGCGCCAGGACGTGGGCAAGGGGCAGGGCGCCTTCCAGACGTACTCCCTGATCCGCTACTCCAACGGCAACGAGTCCCAGCCGGGCCTCGTCGTGGGCAAGCGGCTCTACGACATCGACCAGCAGGCCTACGAGCTCTACTACCTCTTCCCGCTCACGCAGGAGGAGAAGTCCCTGACACTGGTCAAGACGACCCTGGCGACCGCCGGACTCTTCGTCGTCGTGCTGCTCGGAGCCATCGCCTGGTTCGTGGTGCGGCAGGTCGTCACACCGGTGCGGATGGCGGCCGGTATCGCCGAGCGGCTCTCCGCCGGGAAGCTCCAGGAACGCATGAAGGTCACCGGCGAGGACGACATCGCCCGGCTCGGTGAGGCCTTCAACAAGATGGCGCA
Organism: Streptomyces cyaneofuscatus; assembly: GCF_033109485.1. NCBI lineage: Bacteria > Bacillati > Actinomycetota > Actinomycetes > Kitasatosporales > Streptomycetaceae > Streptomyces > Streptomyces cyaneofuscatus. The sequence goes on from NZ_CP137002.1 coordinate 5,151,075, forward strand.
GAACCTTCAGCTGAAGATCCAGCAGCTGGAGGAGCTCTCCCGGATGCAGCGGCGTTTCGTCTCCGATGTCTCCCACGAGCTGCGGACCCCGCTCACGACCGTACGGATGGCCGCCGACGTCATCCATGAGGCGCGTGCCGACTTCGATCCGGTCACCGCGCGCTCCGCCGAGCTGCTCGGCGACCAGCTCGACCGCTTCGAGTCGCTGCTCTCGGACCTGCTGGAGATCAGCCGGTTCGACGCGGGCGCGGCCGCGCTGGAGGCCGAGCCGATAGACCTGCGGACCGTGGTGCACCGGGTGATCGGCGGTGCCGAACCGCTCGCCGAGCGCAAGGGCAGCCGGATCCTGGTCATCGGCGACGACCAGCCGGTGATCGCCGAGGCCGATGCCCGGCGCGTCGAGCGGGTGCTGCGCAACCTCGTGGTCAACGCCGTCGAGCACGGCGAGGGCCGGGACGTCATCGTGCGGATGGGCGTGGCCCAGGGCGCCGTCGCCGTGGCCGTACGGGACTACGGGGTCGGGCTCAAGCCCGGCGAGGCGACCCGCGTCTTCAACCGGTTCTGGCGCGCCGACCCGGCGCGGGCCCGGACGACCGGCGGGACCGGCCTCGGACTCTCCATCGCCGTCGAGGACGCCCGGCTGCACGGCGGCTGGCTCCAGGCGTGGGGCGAGCCGGGCGGCGGCTCCCAGTTCCGGCTGACCCTGCCGCGTACGGCGGACGAGCCGCTGCGCGGTTCGCCGATACCGCTGGAGCCCGAGGACTCCCGGCGCAACCGGGAGAGCCGGGAGCGCGACGAGGCGTCGGCGGGCGACAACCGGCTGGTGTCCGTGCCGAACCAGTCCGGTGCGGCGAAGCGCTCGCCGCTGCCCGTGCCGGCCCGCTCCTCCACGGTTCCGCACCCGGCCCCCGCCTCGGTGCACCCGGCGGCGCTGCCCGGCAACGGGGCCCGGGTGGTGGCACGCCCGGCACCGGAGCGTTCCGGCGGTGCCGGTTCCCCGGCGCCCCATTCCGACCAGGAGGACACCACTCGTGGGTACTGACCGCCGTCGTGGTGGCCCCGGACGCGGCGTGCGGATGTCCGCGCTGCTCGGCTGCTCCGTCATCGTCCTCGCCGGCTGCGGGTCGATGCCGATGACCGGTGACGTCAAGGCGGTCGACGCCTCGCAGCCGGGTGACTCCCAGGTGCAGGTGTACGCGGTCGAGCCCCGTGAGGGCGCGGCGCCCAGCGAGATCGTCGACGGGTTCCTGGAGTCGATGACCAGCGACGACCCCGGTTTCCGGACCACGCGCAAGTACCTGAGCAAGGACGCGGCCGATACCTGGCAGCCGGGCGAGGGCACCACGGTGCTCACCCAGGCCCCCAACCGCAGCGGTCCCTCGCTCCAGGACGAGGAGCGCCGGGACTCCGAGACCTCCTACACGCTGACCGGCGAGAAGGTGGCGGCGGTCGACGCCCAGAGCTCCTACCAGCCGCTCGCCCCCACCGACTACTCCCAGGTGCTGCACCTGGTGCGGGAGAAGGTGGCGGACGGGAAGACCGAGTGGCGCATCGACACCGTGCCGGACGGTCTGGTCCTCGGGCAGTCCGACTTCAAGCGGCTCTACCGCTCGGTGAACAAGTACTACTACGCCACCGGGCGGACGACCGGACAGCCGACGCTCGTCGCTGACCCCGTCTACGTACGTACCGGCACCGATCCGGTCACGCGGATGAGCACGGCGACGCAGACGGTCAGGACGCTGCTGGAGGGGCCGACGAACTGGCTGCGGCCCGTGGTCGACTCCCGGTTCCCCACCGGGACCGCCCTGCGCAAGGACGTCGTCGCGCTGGCCCCCGACGACCAGAACGTGCTGAAGGTGCCGCTCAACGGCAAGGCCGACAAGGCGGGCCGGGCGGCCTGCCGGATGATGGCCGCCCAGGTGCTCTTCACCCTGCGGGATCTGACCTCCGCGCGGGTCGAGCAGGTGGAGCTGGAGGGCGGGCGTGGCCGGCTCTGTGCGCTGGACGCGGACGAGGCGGCGAAGTTCTCCTCCGACAGCAGCTCCGACGGGCCTGACAGCCAGTACTTCATCGACGCCAAGGGGCGCCTCCAGCGGCTCCCCGGCGCGCAGGAGGGCAACGGCACACCCGAGGTGGTGCGCGGCCCGCTGGGCGTCGGCACGGTCGCGATGGGTGCCGTCGGGGTGGCCCGGGACGAACGGCGGGCCGCCGCGGTCTCGGCCACCGGGCAGAACCTGTACGTCGCGTCCCTGGACGAGGAAGGTGAGCTGGCCGCTCCCGCGGTGACCAGCGCCGGCAAGAAGACCGCCGACCGGCTGTCCTCGCCGAGCTGGGACGGGCGGGGTGACCTGTGGGTCGCCGACCGCGACAGGGCGCGCCCGAGGCTGCTGCGGCTGGTCGAGGGTGAGGGCGAGCCGCAGGAGGTCCGGGTCCCGGGCCTGGACGGCGGGCGGATCGAGGAGCTGCGGCTGTCGGCCGACGGGGTGCGGATCGCCCTGCTGGTGACGGAGGACGGGCATACGACGCTCAAGATCGGCCGGGTCGAGCGGCGCGGGACCGACGAGGCGCCCGAGCTCTCGGTCGAGGACCTGCGCCAGGCCGCGCCCCAGCTCACGGACGTCACGGCGATCTCCTGGTCGGGCCGCAGCCGTCTCGTGGTGGTCGGCAAGGAGGCGGGCGGTGTCCAGCAGGTGCGGTACGTGCAGGCGGACGGTTCCACGCCGTCCTCCGGGGCCTCCGGGGTGCTGCCCGGGGTGAACCAGGTCCAGGCGGTCGCCGCGGCGGACGACGAGCTGCTCCCGCTCATGGCGGAGACCGAGGGCGACGGCATAGTGAAGCTCTCGCCGGGTGACAACTGGCAGACGGTGCTGGAGGAAGGCACCTCGCTGGTCTACCCGGGCTGATGCCGGTGCCGGTCGGGGGCTGGCGCGTCACGGCGGTTTTCCACAGGGGTGGACCGTTGCCCGGCGGCCGGGCACGGTGGATCCATGCGGGATTGGTGGCGGGAGTTCTCCGGACTGGTCCTGCCGGTGGCCTGTGCGGGCTGCGGCAGGCCGCGTACGGAGCTGTGCCCGGTGTGCGGGGCCGCACTGAACGGGGTGGAGGCCCGCAGGGTGCGGCCCTCGCCCCGGCCCGCGGGGCTTCCGGCGGTGCACGCGGTGGCGCCCTACGAGAACGCCGTACGCGCGGTGCTGCTGGCCCACAAGGAGCGCGGGGCACTCGGGCTCGCCGGACCCCTCGGACGGGCCCTGGCGGCGTCCGTACGGGCCGGGACGGGGCAGACGGGAGCCGTGGGGCCCCTGCTGCTGGTGCCCATCCCCTCCGCGCGCTCCGCGACCGCGGCACGCGGCCATGATCCGGTGCTGCGGATCGCCCGGGCGGCCGCCGGTGAGCTGCGCCAGACGGGGCGGCCGGCCCGGGTGATCCCGGTGCTGCGGCAGCGCCGCGCGGTCGCCGATCAGTCGGGGCTCGGGGCCCACCGGCGGCGGGTGAATCTCGCCGGGGCGCTGGGAGTGGCCGGAGGCGGAGCGCGGCTGCTCGCCCCCGGGAGGGTGGTCCTGGTGGACGACCTGTTGACGACGGGATCGACGCTGGCCGAGGCGGCGCGGGCCGTCACCGAGGCGCTCGGGAGCGACGGGAGACCCTCCGGCCGCAGGGTGTGCGCGGCGGCGGTCGTCTCTGCTTCTCCGTCCGCCTTCGAAATAAACCGGAACTGACCGAGAACTTGCATCGTTGCAGGTAATGGCAGGGCAAAAGCCCCTGAACGGAGGTAAGTGCCGGTAGCGGGTGCCGATACCCCGGTGCGCAGGCTATGTTCAGTTGTGAGGAGCGGTGAAGGCCGAACCTCGATGAATGCACCGTGAGGTTTCGGGCAGGTAACTCACCGATGGACCGGAAGCGATGAAGCCGGTGGGGTAGTGACCTCTCCGACGGGGGAGGAGGAGGCGAAAGTCACCGAGTCCGAGGCCCCTGGGGATCACCGGGGGCTGGTGCAAAAGGGAGATGCCCCGCCGCCGAAGCGGGGCGATCCGGGAACGGAGTTCTGCGTGGACATCGTCGTCAAGGGCCGCAAGACCGAGGTGCCCGAGCGGTTCCGCAAGCACGTGGCCGAAAAGCTGAAGCTGGACAAGATCCAGAAGTTCGACGGCAAGGTGATCAGCCTCGACGTCGAGGTGTCCAAGGAGCCGAATCCCCGTCAGGCCGACCGTTCCGACCGGGTGGAGATCACGCTCCGTTCGCGCGGCCCGGTCATCCGGGCGGAAGCGGCGGCGGGCGACCCTTACGCAGCGCTCGACCTGGCCACCGGCAAGCTGGAGGCCCGGCTGCGCAAGCAGCACGACAAGCGCTACAGCCGCCGGGGCAACGGCCGTCTGTCGGCCGCCGAGGTCGGGGACGTGGTGCCGGGTGTCGCCTCGTTCGACGAGGACGGCGAACTGGTCGGCGAGCAGCCGTCGGAGCCCGTACCGACCACGAAGGTCGGATCGATCGAGGTGCAGGGCGAAGGGCCTCTCGTGATGCGCGAGAAGACCCACACCGCCGCACCCATGGCGCTCGACCAGGCGCTCTACGAGATGGAACTGGTCGGGCACGACTTCTACTTGTTCGTCGACTCCGAGACGAAGGAGCCCAGTGTCGTCTACCGGCGGCACGCCTACGACTACGGCGTCATCCACCTGAGGACCGACCCGCTCGCCGCTGATGAGGCAGGCGGCGCGGGTGGTGCGCTCGGCGGCTGACGCCACACCGTCACCGGTGCCCCTGGAGCGTTTTCACGCCACCAGGGGCACCTGCGCGCGATCACAGGATCACCGCTCGGGCGGCCCGGCATGGAATCATGGCGTTCCGAGCCAATCGGGGTTCGGTGAAACGCCGTTGGCGGACGACTGATGACTATCAGGCCGTGGCCTTCAGGGGGAGGAACGATGGTGGACACCTTCGGGCCCGTGCGCGGTGCGAGTGGTTCCGACGACGCCGGTGCCCGCACCGACGACGACCCGGACGGCCCCTCGCGCAAGGAGCCCATCCGGGTCCTCGTGGTCGACGACCACGCGCTCTTCCGCAGGGGTCTGGAGATCGTCCTCGCGCAGGAGGAGGACATCCAGGTCGTCGGTGAGGCCGGGGACGGCTCGGAGGCGGTCGACAAGGCCGCCGACCTGCTGCCCGACATCATTCTGATGGATGTGCGGATGCCCAAACGCGGGGGCATCGAGGCCTGTACCGCCATCAAGGAGGTGGCCCCCAGCGCGAAGATCATCATGCTGACGATCAGCGACGAGGAGGCCGACCTCTACGACGCGATCAAGGCGGGCGCCACCGGATACCTCCTCAAGGAGATCTCCACCGACGAGGTGGCGACGGCCATTCGCGCTGTCGCGGACGGGCAGTCGCAGATCAGCCCGTCCATGGCCTCCAAGCTGCTCACCGAGTTCAAATCGATGATCCAGCGCACGGACGAGCGCCGGCTCGTCCCCGCCCCCCGGCTCACCGAACGGGAACTGGAAGTCCTCAAGCTCGTGGCGACCGGCATGAACAACCGGGATATCGCCAAGGAGTTGTTCATTTCCGAGAACACGGTGAAGAACCACGTCCGCAATATTCTGGAGAAGCTCCAGCTGCACTCCCGCATGGAGGCCGTGGTCTATGCCATGCGGGAGAAGATCCTGGAGATCAGGTAGGCGCCGTCGCGCCTGCCCGGCCCCTCAGCGGTAGGCCCGTTGCAGCGCCCGGCCGATCTCGTCCCTGAGCGGGTCGCGCAGCTCCGGGGCGTCGATCCGCTCCAGCCGGATGTCCGTACAGCCCACCCAGGCCGTCGCCTCCACCAGGGCCTCGGCCATCGGGACCACCGCCTTCGGACCGGCCAGGGACGCCTGCCGGGCGATCAGCGTGGTGCCCTCGCGCGCCGGGTCGACGCGGCCCTGGAGCTTCCCGCCCGCCAGCAACGGCATCGCGAAGTAGCCGTGGATCCGCTTCGGCTTGGGGACGTACGCCTCCAGCCGGTGCGTGAAGCCGAAGATCCGCTCGGTGCGCGCCCGCTCCCAGACCAGCGAGTCGAACGGCGACAGCAGCGTCGTACGGTGACGGCCGCGCGGCTCCGTCGCCAGCGCCTCGGGGTCCGCCCAGGCGGGCTTGGCCCAGCCCTCCACCGCCACGGGGACCAGGCCCGAGTCCGCCACCACCTCGTCGAACTCCTCGCCCCGCAGCCGGTGGTAGTCCGCGATGTCGCTGCGGGTGCCGACCCCCAGGGACTTGCCCGCCAGCGCGACCAGCCGCCGCCGGCACTCGGTATCGCTCAGGTCGTCGTGGAGCACGGCGTCCGGGATGGCGCGCTCGGCGAGGTCGTAGACCCGCTTCCAGCCGCGCCGCTCGGTGCAGACCACCTCGCCGTACATCAGGGCCCGTTCGACGGCGACCTTGGAGGCCGACCAGTCCCACCACTCCCCGCCGTTTTTCGCGCCGCCGAGCTCGGTCGCCGTCAACGGGCCCTCGGCGCTCAGCTGCTTGATCACCGTGTCGTAGGCGCCGTCGGGCAGATCGTGGTGCCAGTGCGGGCGGGCGCGGTAGGCGCGGCGGCGGAACGCGAAGTGGGGCCACTCCTCGACGGGCAGGATGCACGCGGCGTGCGACCAGTACTCGAAGGACCGGCCGCCCGACCAGTACGCCTCCTCCACCGTGCGCCGGCCGACCGCACCGAGCCGGGCGTAGGGGATCAGCTCGTGCGAGCGGGCCAGCACCGAGATGGTGTCCAGCTGGACGGCGCCGAGGTGGCGCAGCACCCCCGGCACCCCTGCCCTGCGGTCCGGCGCCCCCAGGAAGCCCTGGGCGCGCAGCGCTATGCGGCGGGCCTGGTCGGCGGAGAGTTCGACTGCGGGAGGAGGCACAGGCGTCATACGTGGAACCCTAGACGGCACCACTGACAACGGGTGAGGGGATCCGGCCACGGCCGCACCCTCCACCCTCGCCCCGCCTCACCGCCCGGAGTCCGGGACTCCACCGGGCCGTTCGGCGTGCCGCTCGGGCAGATACGGGTGGGCGCCGGGCAGCCCCAGGTCGGACGGGAGCAGCGCCGCCGTCCAGGCGTCGCGCCGCACCCCCTTGTTGAGCAGCCCGGACCGCTGGTCGCCCTCCAGATGGAACCCCGCGCGCAGGGCGACGGCACGGGAGGCCAGGTTGCCGATCTCGGCCCGCCACTCCAGCCGGTCCGCCCGGAGCGCGCTGAAGGCCCAGCGGGCGGAGCCGAGCACCGCCTCGGTGACGTACCCGCGACCGCGGTGCTCCTTGGTGGACCAGTAGCCCACCTCGTACGTCCCCGGACGGCTGCGGCGGTCGATGGAGAGCGCCCCGACGAGGGTCCCGGTCTCCGGCAGCACCAGGGCGAAGCTGTACGCGGAGTCGTCCCGCCACCCGGCCGGGGCGAGCTGGGCGATGAACAGTTCCGCGTCGGTGAGCCGGTACGGGGAGGGGATCACCGTCCAGCGCTGGATGTCCGGGTCCTGGCAGGCCGCGTGCACCTTGTAGGTGTCCTGCGGGCCGAACGGCCGCAGGAGAAGGCGTCGCGTGGTGAGAGTGGTCGGCTCCATACAGTGATTCTCATGAGCCGGGAGCCGCGATGCGAGCACTTTCGGGGCTTCCCGGCACCTTCCGAGCCTCTCAGCCGTTGTCCCTGGAGGGTGCGGCGAGGTCCACGCGGCGGCAGCCCTCCCGGCGCGGTGGGGTCCTCGCTTACGATGGCCGTTGCGGTGGGGCCCACCTGCCGTGCCCGCGCCAGCGTCCATCACACGACCAGTGCCAGGCCCGACCGGCAAGGAGACCAGCCTCAGTGTCCGTCTTCAACAAGCTCATGCGTGCAGGCGAAGGCAAGATCCTGCGCAAACTGCACCGCATCGCGGACCAGGTCAGCTCCATCGAAGAGGACTTCGTCAACCTCTCCGACGCCGAGCTGCGGGCGCTCACCGACGAGTACAAGGAACGGTACGCGGACGGCGAGAGCCTGGACGACCTGCTCCCCGAGGCGTTCGCCACGGTCCGCGAGGCCGCGAAGCGCGTCCTCGGACAGCGCCACTACGACGTACAGATCATGGGCGGAACCGCCCTGCACCTCGGCTATGTGGCCGAGATGAAGACCGGTGAGGGCAAGACCCTCGTCGGTACCCTGCCCGCGTATCTCAACGCGCTCTCCGGCAAGGGCGTGCACCTGATCACGGTCAACGACTACCTCGCCCAGCGCGACTCCGAGATGATGGGCCGGGTCCACAAGTTCCTGGGCCTGACCATCGGCTGCATCGTCTCCAACATGACGCCGGCGCAGCGCCGCGAGCAGTACGCCTGCGACATCACGTACGGCACGAACAACGAGTTCGGTTTCGACTACCTCCGCGACAACATGGCGTGGTCCAAGGACGAGCTCGTCCAGCGCGGCCACAACTTCGCCGTGGTCGACGAGGTCGACTCGATCCTGGTCGACGAGGCCCGTACGCCGCTGATCATCTCCGGCCCGGCCGACCAGGCCACCAAGTGGTACGGCGACTTCGCCAAGCTGGTCACGCGTCTCACCAAGGGTGAGGCGGGCAACCAGCTCAAGGGCATCGAGGAGACCGGCGACTACGAGGTCGACGAGAAGAAGCGGACCGTGGCCATCCACGAGGCCGGTGTCGCCAAGGTCGAGGACTGGCTCGGCATCGACAACCTCTACGAGTCGGTCAACACCCCGCTCGTCGGCTACCTGAACAACGCCATCAAGGCGAAGGAACTGTTCAAGAAGGACAAGGACTACGTCGTCATCGACGGCGAAGTCATGATCGTCGACGAGCACACCGGCCGTATCCTCGCCGGCCGCCGCTACAACGAGGGCATGCACCAGGCGATCGAGGCGAAGGAAGGGGTGGACATCAAGGACGAGAACCAGACCCTCGCCACGATCACCCTGCAGAACTTCTTCCGCCTCTACGACAAGCTCTCCGGCATGACCGGTACGGCGATGACCGAGGCCGCCGAGTTCCAGCAGATCTACAAGCTCGGCGTGGTGCCGATCCCGACGAACCGGCCGATGGTCCGGGCCGACCAGTCGGACCTGATCTACCGCACCGAGGTCGCCAAGTTCGCGGCCGTCGTCGACGACATCGCGGAGAAGCACGAGAAGGGCCAGCCGATCCTGGTCGGCACCACCTCGGTCGAGAAGTCCGAGTACCTCTCGCAGCAGCTCTCCAAGCGCGGTGTCCAGCACGAGGTCCTCAACGCCAAGCAGCACGACCGGGAGGCGACGATCGTCGCCCAGGCCGGCCGCAAGGGCGCCGTCACGGTCGCCACGAACATGGCCGGCCGAGGCACCGACATCAAGCTCGGTGGCAACCCGGACGACCTCGCCGAGGCGGAGCTGCGCCAGCGCGGACTCGACCCGGTGGAGAACGTCGAGGAGTGGGCGGCGGCTCTGCCCGCCGCGCTGGAGTCGGCCGAGCTGGCCGTGAAGGCGGAGTTCGAAGAGGTCAAGGAGCTCGGCGGGCTGTACGTGCTCGGCACGGAGCGGCACGAGTCGCGCCGTATCGACAACCAGCTGCGCGGTCGTTCCGGCCGTCAGGGCGACCCGGGCGAGTCCCGCTTCTACCTGTCGCTGGGCGACGACCTGATGCGCCTGTTCAAGGCCCAGATGGTCGAGCGCGTGATGTCGATGGCGAACGTCCCGGACGATGTGCCGATCGAGAACAAGATGGTCACCCGTGCCATCGCCTCCGCCCAGTCGCAGGTCGAGCAGCAGAACTTCGAGACGCGTAAGAACGTCCTGAAGTACGACGAGGTGCTCAACCGGCAGCGCGAGGTCATCTACGGCGAGCGCCGCCGCGTTCTGGAGGGCGAGGACCTCCAGGACCAGATCCGGCACTTCATGGACGACACGATCGACGACTACATCGCGCAGGAGACCGCCGAGGGCTTCGCCGAGGAGTGGGACCTGGACCGGCTGTGGGGCGCCTTCAAGCAGCTCTACCCGGTGAAGGTCACCGTCGACGAGCTGGAGGAGGCGGCCGGCGACCTGGCGGGCGTCACCGCCGAGTTCATCGCCGAGTCGGTCAAGAACGACATCCACGAGCAGTACGAGGAGCGCGAGAAGACCCTCGGCTCCGACATCATGCGTGAGCTGGAGCGGCGCGTGGTCCTCTCCGTGCTGGACCGCAAGTGGCGCGAGCACCTCTACGAGATGGACTATCTCCAGGAGGGCATCGGCCTGCGGGCCATGGCGCAGAAGGACCCGCTGGTCGAGTACCAGCGCGAGGGCTTCGACATGTTCAACGCCATGATGGAGGGCATCAAGGAGGAGTCCGTCGGCTACCTGTTCAACCTGGAGGTCCAGGTCGAGCAGCAGGTCGAAGAGGTTCCCGTGCACGACGCGGCCGAGCGCACCTCGCTCTCCAAGGAGGGTGCTCCCGCCGCGCGTCCGGAGATCCGCGCCAAGGGCCTGGAGGCCCCGCAGCGTCCGGACCGGCTGCACTTCTCCGCCCCCACGGTGGACGGCGAGGGCGGTGTCGTCGAGGGCGACTTCGCCACCGACGGTGCGCAGTCCGGTTCCTCGGACGGGCTGACGCGTGCCGAGCGCCGCAAGGCGCAGAAGAGCGGTGGCGGCGGCGGTCGCCGTCGCAAGAAGTAGCACCAGCAGCGCCGCATCGGCCGGGGCCGGACACCGCAGGGTGTCCGGCCCCGGCCGCTTTGTGGGCGCCACCTGCCGCTTTGTGGGTTCCACCGGCCGCGTTGTGGGCGTCACCGCGGCCCCGGACCGGTGTTTCCGGCCGGGACGAGGCGTTCGCCGCCCAGCTCCACGGCCGCGCAGCGCCAGCGCTGGTCGGGGCCCTGCTCCAGGCGGAAGGCCATGGCCTGGACCCGGTCGCCCGCCGCGATGCTGGCGAACGCCTCCACCACCCCGGTGGCGGGCTGGGCGCCGTGGCAGTGGCGCAGGACCGGGCGGTGGCCCCGGGTGGCCCCGAGCGGGGTGCTGGGGGCCAGTTCGGCGAGCTGGTCGTAGGCGTCGCCGATGGTGTGGCCGAGCATCCAGTGGACCGGGCGCTGGCCGCTGAGGACCGCGAGCAGCCGTTCGGCGAACCACTGGTGGGGCCGCGGCGGGCGGTGCGGCTGGAGCCGTCGGGACCGCTGCGGAGGTACGGCCTGGGGCCGGCGCTGGTCGCGGCGGTTGGTAGGCCTTGTGCTGTTCATGCTCATGTTCGACGCCCCCGTGAACCGGGCCCGGAAATACCGGGCGGTAACTTGTGCTGGGGATCTTCTACGGGGACGGCCGACAACACCGCAAGGGGCTCCCGTGCCCGGTCAGGGGCTCGGCGGGATTCACCTATCCGGGGTGCGGGCCAGGTGCCGCAAGGGCCGGCGCGGGGGTGACGGAGCGTCGTGGGTGGACGTGGGCCCCCGGTTGCCGAAACCCGAAAGGGGACGGTCCCCACGTATCCTGAAGGCGTTTCCGACTACGAAAGCGGCCTGCCATGCGCGTGTACGTCCCCCTGACCCTCTCCGGTCTCGCAGCGGCACACGCGTCCGGTGAGGTCGGCCCGGGGCCGCTGACGGCCTACGCGGTCACCCCCGGGCTACGCGAGTGGTACGTCTCCGACGACATCGAGGAGCTGGAGTACGCGGCGCTCAACCGGGCCGCCGCCGCCTCTCTCCGGCTGATCGCCGGGGCCCCGGACGAGGCCCGGCGCCGGATCGTCGTCGCCGTCGACGTCCCCGACGGGGCCGCCACCGCCGACCCCGACCACGGGCTGAGCGCGGCCTCGCTCGGCGAGGTGCGCCTCGCCGCCGCCCTGCCGCTGGCCAAGGCCGCCGCGGTGCACGTGGACGCCGACGAGGCCGAGAAGGACGTGGCGGCGGCCGCGGCGGCCCTGGGGGCGGCGGACCTCGGCGACGACGACGCGCAGTTCACGGTGGACGGGGCGGAGGACCACGAGCTGCTCTGGTTCGGTGTCCAGGAGATTCCGCAGCTCATCGGCTGAAGCTCACAGGCCGAGGCCTCGGCGTTGTCAGACCCGGCGGGTACTTTTTCTGTATGACACCCGGGAAGACACGCACGCATCTGGTCTGGGACTGGAACGGCACACTGCTCGACGACATCCACGCCGTCATCCACGCGACGAACGCCGCGTTCGCCGAGGTGGAGCTGGCGCCGCTCACGCTGGAGCAGTACCGGGAGATGTACTGCGTGCCCATACCCCGCTTCTACGAGCGGCTCCTGGGCCGGCTGCCCACGGAGGCCGAGTGGGAGCGGATGGACGACATCTTCCACCGGTACTACGCGGAGCGCCGGGTCGCCTGCGGGCTGACCGCCGGGGCGGAGGACCTGCTGGCGCAGTGGAAGCTGGCCGGGCACAGCCAGTCGCTGCTGAGCATGTACGGGCACGAGCACCTCGTGCCGGTCGTGCGCGGGTACGGGATCGAGTCGCACTTCGTCCGCGTGGACGGGCGGACGGGGCCGTCGGGCGGGAGCAAGGCGCTCCACATGGAGCGCCACTTCGAGGCGCTGGCCGGGGTGGGCGGGATATCCCCGGAGAACTCGGTGGTCATCGGGGACGCGGTGGACGACGCGGTGGCGGCGGCGCATGTGGGGGCGCGGGCGGTGCTGTACACCGGGGGGTCGCACAGCCGGAGCAGTCTGCTGGCGGCGGGGGTGCCGGTGGTGGACAGCCTGGGGGAGGCGGTTGCCCTGGCGGAGACGTTCTCCGCGTGACGGCCTGAAGGACGTCCTCAAGCGCCGGACAGGCTGAAAAGATGTCCTCAAACGCCGGACGGGCTGGATCTTGCCGGGCGAGCTGGTTCGGTTCGGTGGCTGGGCAACTGGGCGCGTGAAAAGACGTCCTCAAGCGCCGGACGGGCTGGATGAGCGCAGCACCTTCAGGAACTCGCGCATCCAGGCCGGGTGGTCCGGCCAGGCCCTTGACGAGATCAGGGGGCCGTCCACCACCGCCTCCGTGTCCTGGAACGTCGCGCCCGCGCTCTGCATGTCCGGCTCCAGGGCGGGGTACGCCGTGACGCGGCGGCCGCTCAGGTTGCCGGTGGCGGCGGTGATCAGGGGGCCGTGGCAGATCTGGGCGACCGGGCGGTCGGCGGAGAAGAAGGCGCCGATGATCTTGCGCAGTTCGGCGTTGTTCCGGAGGTACTCGGGGGCCCGGCCGCCGGGGATCACCAGGGCGATGTACGCCCCGGGGTCCACCTCGGAGAAGGCCAGGTCGGCGGGGAAGGTGTAGCCGGGCTTCTCCGTGTACGTGTCGTAGCCGGGCTCGAAGTCGTGGACCACGAAGCGCAGCGTCTTGCGTTCGGGGGCCGCGATGTGGACGTCGTACCCCTCCTCCAGCAGCCGCTGGTAGGGGTAGAGCACTTCGAGGGACTCGGCGGCGTCGCCGGTGACGATGAGGATCTTCTCGGGCTCAGGCATGGTGCGCTCCTCGGGGCTCTCGGGACCTGCTCGCGTCCCCCGGTATCAGGTTGCCCCCGTTCCGTGCATGCGCCAAGGCGATACGCCGCACTGTCCGAAGTGTCAAAGTTCGATGTCTTCTTTTGTACACATGCGGCTCATGACGGGGTGGGGTGCGGGGGCGATAGCCTGGTGCCGTGATCAGCGCGATACGCCTCGGGGGCAGCGAAGCCCCCGGCCGCCGCCCGGAGTGCCACCGCACCCGGGCGATCCGCGATCTCCCGACCCCGGACCGGCCGTCACAAACGGCCCATGTGGTCCCGGGTGACTCTCGAAGCGGCATAGCGTCGACCCAGACCGGAAACCCCGTGTCGTGGCGGTACGTCGTTTTTCTCACCTACGTCACGCAACGGCGCGCGACAGGAGCCAGAGGACATGCAGACCAAGCTGGACGAAGCCAAGGCCGAGCAGCTCGCACGGGCCGCCCAGGTAGCTGACCACAGCCCGGGCGGTGGTGTCGGTGGCCCGGGCGGTATTCCCCGGGTGCGGGTCGCCGCCTCCGGGGCCGACGAGGACGCCCGTCCGGGTCAGGACGCGGTGCTCGCCTACCTTCAGCGCTACTACCTGCATACGGCTCCCGAAGACCTCGGCGGCCGGGACCCGGTCGATGTCTACGGCGCCGCCGCCTCGCACTACCGGCTGGCCGAGAACCGCCCGCAGGGCACCGCCAACGTCCGCGTGCACACCCCGACCGTCGAGGAGAACGGCTGGACCTGCAGCCACTCCGTCGTCGAGGTCGTCACCGACGACATGCCGTTCCTGGTGGACTCCGTCACCAACGAGCTGTCCCGGCAGGGCCGCGGCATCCATGTCGTGATCCACCCGCAGGTCACCGTCCGCCGCGACGTCACCGGCAAGCTCATCGAGGTCCTCTCCGGCGGCCCCGGCACCCCGAAGACCTCCAAGGGCCGCAAGGACAAGGGCGGCAAGGACGCCCCGGCCGAGCTGCCGCACGACGCGCTCGTCGAGTCCTGGATCCACGTCGAGATCGACCGCGAGACCGACCGCGCCGACCTCCAGCAGATCACCGCCGACCTGCGCCGCGTCCTGTCCGACGTACGGGAGACCGTCGAGGACTGGGGGAAGATGCGCGACGCCGCCCTCCGGATCGCCGACGACCTGCCGGGCGAGCCGCTGGACGACCTCGCCGACGAGGAGGTCGAGGAGGCCCGCGAGCTGCTGCGCTGGCTGGCCGCCGACCACTTCACCTTCCTCGGCTACCGCGAGTACGAGCTCAAGGACAGCGACGCGCTCGCCGCCGTACCCGGCACCGGGCTCGGCATCCTGCGCTCCGACCCGCAGCACAGCGAGAGCGAGGACCACCCGGTCAGCCCGTCCTTCGACCGGCTCCCCGCCGACGCCCGCGCCAAGGCCCGCGAGCACAAGCTCCTCGTCCTGACGAAGGCCAACAGCCGGGCCACCGTGCACCGGCCCAGCTACCTCGACTACGTCGGCGTGAAGAAGTTCGACGCCAAGGGCAACGTCGTCGGCGAGCGCCGCTTCCTCGGCCTCTTCTCCTCCGCCGCCTACACCGAGTCCGTGCGCCGGGTGCCCGTCATCCGCCGCAAGGTCGCCGAAGTGGTGGAGGGCGCCGGGTTCTCGTACAACAGCCACGACGGCCGCGACCTGCTCCAGATCCTGGAGACCTACCCGCGCGACGAGCTGTTCCAGACGCCCGTCGATCAGCTCCGCGACGTCGTGACCTCCGTCCTCTACCTCCAGGAGCGCCGCCGGCTGCGGCTCTACCTGCGCCAGGACGAGTACGGGCGCTACTACTCGGCGATCGTCTACCTTCCGCGCGACCGGTACACCACCGGCGTACGCCTGCGGTTGATCGACATCCTCAAGGAGGAACTCGGCGGCACCAGCGTCGACTTCACCGCCTGGAACACCGAGTCGATCCTCTCCCGGCTGCACTTCGTCGTCCGGGTCCCCCCGGGCACCGAGCTGCCGCACCTCACCGACGCCGACGCCGACCGCATCGAGGCCCGCCTCGTCGAGGCCGCCCGCTCCTGGGCCGACGGCTTCGGCGAGGCGCTCAACGCCGAGCTGGGCGAGGAGCGCGCCGCCGAACTCAACCGCCAGTACGGCCACTCCTTCCCCGAGGGCTACAAGGCCGACCACTCGCCGCGCTCCGCCGTGGCCGACCTGGTCCACCTGGAGACCCTGAAGGAGGGCGAGAGGGACTTCGCCCTCAGCCTGTACGAGCCGGTCGGCGCGGGCCCCGGCGAGCGCCGCTTCAAGATCTACCGGACCGGCGAGCAGGTCTCCCTCTCCGCGGTCCTCCCGGCGCTCCAGCAGCTCGGTGTCGAGGTCGTCGACGAGCGTCCGTACGAGCTGCGCTGCGCGGACCGTACGCACGCCTGGATCTACGACTTCGGGCTGCGGATGCCGCAGACCAACGGCCACACCGGCCACCTCGCCGACGACGCCCGCGCCCGCTTCCAGGAGGCGTTCGCGGCGGTCTGGAAGGGCGAGGCGGAGAACGACGGCTTCAACGCGCTGGTGCTGGGCGCCGGGCTGAACTGGCGCCAGGCCGTGGTGCTGCGCGCCTACGCGAAGTACCTGCGGCAGGCCGGATCCACGTTCAGCCAGGACTACATGGAGTCCACCCTCCGCAACAACGTCCACACCACCCGGCTGCTCGTCTCGCTCTTCGAGGCCCGGATGTCGCCCGGCCGCCAGAGCGCGGGCACGGAGCTCACCGACGGGCTCCTGGAGGAGCTGGACGGGGCCCTGGACCAGGTCGCCTCGCTCGACGAGGACCGGATCCTGCGGTCCTTCCTCACCGTCATCAAGGCGACCCTGCGCACCAACTTCTTCCAGAACGCGGAGGACGGCACCCCGCACTCCTACGTTTCGATGAAGTTCGACCCGCAGGCCATCCCGGATCTGCCCGCGCCCCGCCCGGCGTTCGAGATCTGGGTCTACTCGCCGCGCGTGGAGGGTGTCCACCTGCGCTTCGGCAAGGTCGCCCGCGGCGGGCTGCGCTGGTCGGACCGGCGCGAGGACTTCCGTACGGAGGTGCTCGGCCTGGTCAAGGCACAGATGGTGAAGAACACCGTCATCGTCCCCGTCGGCGCCAAGGGCGGCTTCGTCGCCAAGCAGCTCCCGGACCCGTCCGTGGACCGGGACGCCTGGTTCGCCGAGGGCATCGCCGCCTACCGCACGTTCATCTCGGCGCTGCTGGACATCACCGACAACATGGTGGCCGGCGAGGTCGTGCCGCCCGCCGGCGTCGTCCGTCACGACGAGGACGACACCTACCTCGTCGTCGCCGCCGACAAGGGCACCGCGAGCTTCTCGGACATCGCCAACGAGGTCGCCGTCGCGTACGGCTTCTGGCTCGGCGACGCGTTCGCCTCCGGCGGCTCGGCCGGCTACGACCACAAGGGCATGGGCATCACGGCGCGCGGTGCCTGGGAGTCCGTCAAGCGGCACTTCCGGGAGCTGGGCCACGACACCCAGACCGAGGACTTCACCGTCGTCGGCGTCGGCGACATGTCCGGTGACGTGTTCGGCAACGGCATGCTGCTCTCCGAGCACATCCGCCTGGTCGCCGCCTTCGACCACCGGCACATCTTCATCGACCCCACCCCGGACGCGGCGACCTCGTACGCCGAGCGCCGCCGCCTCTTCGACCTGCCGCGCAGCTCCTGGGCCGACTACGACACCGACCTGCTCTCCGCGGGCGGCGGCATCCACCCGCGCAGCGCCAAGTCGATCCCGCTGAACAACCACATCCGCGAGGCGCTCGGCATCGACGCGTCGGTGAGCAAGATGACGCCCGCCGACCTGATGCAGACCATCCTCAAGGCCCCCGTCGACCTGCTGTGGAACGGCGGCATCGGCACGTACATCAAGGCCGTCTCCGAGTCGAACGCCGACGTCGGCGACAAGGCCAACGACGCGATCCGCGTCAACGGCGAGGAGCTGCGGGCCAAGGTCGTCGGCGAGGGCGGCAACCTCGGCGCCACCCAGCTCGGCCGCATCGAGTTCGCCCGCAACGGCGGCCGGATCAACACCGACGCGATCGACAACAGCGCCGGTGTGGACACCTCCGACCACGAGGTGAACATCAAGATCCTGCTCAACGGACTCGTCCGGGACGGCGACATGACCGTCAAGCAGCGCAACAAGCTGCTCGCCGACATGACCGACGAGGTCGGCGCGCTCGTCCTGCGCAACAACTACGCGCAGAACGTCGCCCTCTCCAACGCCTCCGCCCAGGCGCCCTCCCTGCTCCACGCCCAGCAGCGCTTCATGCGGCGGCTGGAGAAGGACGGGGCGCTGGACCGGGCGCTGGAGTTTCTGCCCGCCGACCGGCAGATCCGTGAGCTGCTCAGCAACGAGACGGGGCTCAGCCAGCCCGAGCTGGCGGTGCTGATCGCCTACACGAAGATCACGACGGCGGACGAGCTGATCTCGACCGTCCTGCCCGATGACCCGCACCTCCAGAAGCTGGTGCACGCCTACTTCCCGAGCCAGCTGCGCGAGCGGTTCCCCGAGGCGGTCGACGGGCACGCGCTGCGCCGCGAGATCATCACGACGGTGCTGGTCAACGACACGGTGAACACCGCCGGTTCGACCTTCCTGCACCGGCTGCGGGAGGAGACCGGGGCGTCGATCGAGGAGATCGTACGGGCGCAGTTCACGGCCCGGGAGATCTTCGGCCTCGCCCAGGTGTGGGACGCGGTCGAGGCCCTGGACAACCAGGTCGCTGCCGATGTCCAGACCCGGATCCGGCTGCACTCGCGGCGACTGGTGGAGCGCGGTTCGCGCTGGCTGCTGGGCAACCGGCCGCAGCCCGTCGCCATCGCGGAGACCATCGCGATGTTCCGGGACGGGGTCGAGCAGGTCTGGAACGAGCTGCCCAAGCTGGTGCGCGGTGCCGACCTGGACTGGTACCACTCGATCCTGGACGAGCTGACCGCCGCCGGGGTGCCGAGCGAGCTGGCGGGCCGGGTCGCCGGGTTCTCCTCCGCCTTCCCGGCGCTGGACATCGTCGCGATCGCGGACCGGACGGGCAAG
The DNA here is from genome assembly GCF_033109485.1 of Streptomyces cyaneofuscatus. Lineage (NCBI taxonomy): Bacteria > Bacillati > Actinomycetota > Actinomycetes > Kitasatosporales > Streptomycetaceae > Streptomyces > Streptomyces cyaneofuscatus. Next base: position 5,169,565 of record NZ_CP137002.1, read on the forward strand.
GACCCGCTGGAGGTCGCCGAGGTCTACTACGACCTGGCGGACCGGCTGCGGATCACCCAGCTGATGGACCGGATCATCGACCTGCCGCGGGCCGACCGCTGGCAGTCCATGGCCCGCGCCTCCATCCGCGAGGACCTGTACGCGGCGCACGCCGCGCTCACCTCGGACGTGCTGAGCGTGGGCGACGACTCGGCCACGCCGGAGGAGCGGTTCGGGGCGTGGGAGGAGAAGAACGCGGCGATCCTGGCGCGGTCGCGGTCGACGCTGGAGGAGATCCAGGGGTCGGACGCGTTCGATCTGGCGAATCTGTCGGTGGCCATGCGGACGATGCGGACGTTGTTGCGTACGCACGCTTAGGCGGTGGCCGTACGGGGGTGAGGGGGCCGGGGCCTGTTGAGGGCGCCGGCCCCCTCGGCGTGGGGGTCCGTCCTCAAACGCCGGACGGGCTGGATTTGGTGAACTTCTCGTATTCCGCCACCACTTCCTTCGCCGGGCCGTCCATTCTCAGCGTGCCCGCCTCCAGCCACAGTGCCCGGTCGCACGTCTCGGTGATGGACTTGTTGCTGTGGCTGACCAGGAAGACCGTGCCCGCCTCGGCGCGGAGTTCCTGGATGCGGTCCTTGCTGCGGCGCTGGAACTTCGCGTCGCCCGTGGAGAGCGCCTCGTCGATCAGCAGGACGTCGTGGCTCTTGGCGGCCGCGATGGAGAAGCGGAGCCGGGCGCCCATGCCGGAGGAGTACGTGCGCATCGGCAGCGTGATGAAGTCGCCCTTCTCGTTGATGCCGGAGAAGGCGACGATGTCGTCGTAGCGTTCGCGGATCTGCGCGCGCGTCATGCCCATCGCGAGTCCGCCCAGCACCACGTTGCGCTCGCCGGTGAGGTCGCTCATCAGGGCCGCGTTCACCCCGAGCAGCGACGGCTGGCCCTGGGTGTGGACCTTGCCGTGGGACGGCGGGAGCAGGCCCGCGATCGCCTTGAGCAGGGTCGACTTGCCGGAGCCGTTGGAGCCGATCAGGCCGATCGCCTCGCCCTTGTACGCGGCGAAGCTGACGCCTTTCACGGCGTGCACCTGGCGTGCGCCGGGGGTGCGGCGGCGCGAGGTGATCCGGCTGAGCGCCGAGGTCGCGCTGCCCTTGCCCGTACGGGCGCCGTTGACGGTGTACGTGATGTGGACGTCGTCCACCACGACGGTCGGTACCCGGTGGTCCCCGGAGGGATCGGTGATGTCAGCCACGTCCGTACGTCTCCTCGGCCTTCCAGAAGTACACGAATCCCGCCACCCCGCACAGCAGCGCCCAGCCGGCCGCCGCCGCCCACACGTGCGGCGGCAGCTGCGCCGCGCTGTAGCTGTCGATGAGCGCGAACCGCATGAGGTTGATGAAGATCGCCGCCGGGTTGTACTCCAGCGCCACGATCACCGCGTGCGGCACCCGCTCGCCCTGGAGCAGGTGGTCCAGGCTCCACATCACGCCGGAGGAGTACATCCAGGTCCGCAGCACGAACGGCATCAGCTGCGCGATGTCCGGCGTCTTCGCCGTCAGCCGGGCCACGGCCATCGACACGCCGGTGTTGAACACCGCCTGGAGGGCGAGCGCCGGGATCGCCAGCAGCCAGGACGGGCGCGGGAACTGGCCGAACACCAGCAGGATCAGGGTCAGCGCCCCCAGCGAGAACAGCAGCTGCTGCAACTGCTGGAGCGCGAGTGCCACCGGCAGCGAGGCGCGGGGGAAGTGCAGGGCCCGCACCAGCCCGATGTTGCCGCTGATGGCGCGTGTCCCCGCGGTGATCGAACTGCTGGTGAAGGTCCAGATGAAGACCCCGGTGACCAGGAACGGAACGAAGTCCTCCACCCCGCGCTTGGTGTCCAGCAGGACGCCGAAGATGAAGTAGTAGACCGCCGCGTTCAGCAGCGGCGTCGCGATCTGCCAGATCTGGCCGAGCTTCGCCTGGCTGTACTGGGCCGTCAGCTTGGCCGTCGCGAACGCGGCGATGAAATGCCGCCGCCCCCAGAGCTGCCGGATGTAGGCGGGCAGCGAGGGCCGGGCGCCGCTGACCGTCAGACCGTGCCGGGCGGCGAGGGCGGCCAGCTCGCCGGCGGCGTATGTGGGGGCGCTCGGCGCGGGTGTGCTCACCGGGGGCGGCGGGGCTGCTGTCTGGCTCACCACGAACGGTCACTTTCGGTGAAGGGGAGAGGAGGGGGCGATACGGTCCCGTGGGGACGCCCTCGTTGGGACGGGACCGTACCGTCGTAACGCCGAGAGTAGGACGCTTGTACGTCGTAACGCAACCGTTCCGTCGTCGCCGACTATCATTCGGGCCATGACCACCGAACGGGGAACCCGCCGCCGCGCCCCCGCAGGCGCCGCCGTCCTGCGCGAGGACGTCACCGACGCCATCCGCGCGGCCGTCTTCGAAGAACTGGCCGCGGTGGGGTTCGCCCGGATGTCCATCGAGGGCATCGCGCGGCGTGCCGGGGTCGGCAAGACCGCTGTCTACCGCCGCTGGAAGTCCAAGCTCGCCCTCGTCCTCGACCTGGTCGCGGCCGTCGCCTCGCAGGGGATGCCCGCACCGGCCACCGGTTCGCTGTACGGGGATGTGCGCGCCGTCCTCGAACTCGCCGCCTACGCCCTGCGCCACCCGGTCGCCTCGCAGGTCATCCCCGACCTGCTGGTGGAGGCCGCCCGCAACCCGGAGATCTCCGAGGCGATCAAGGCCGCCCTCCTCGACCAGCAGCAGGGCGTCGCCGCCGTGGTGGTGCGGGAGGCGGTGGCCCGGGGGGAGCTGCCGGAGGGGAGCGATCCGGACCGGGCCCTCGACCTGATCGTGGGGCCGCTGTACTGGCGCCTCGTCGTGGTCCGCAGCGAGCTGCCCAAGGGCTACCTGGACGACCTGGCCGCATCGGCGGTCGCCGCGCTGCGCAACGGCGCCTGAGGCGGCCTGAAGCGGCCCCAGGGGTCACCGCTCCGGCCCGCGGACCTCACCGCTCCGGTACGCGCGCCAGGACCTCGCCCGTACGCGGGCTGTACGCCAGCACCGACGCGTCCCCCGGCAGCTTCTGGAACCGGGTCAGCAGCACCCACCGCACCCCGTACCGCCCGGCGATCCGGTCCCGCTCCTCCTGGGGCGTCGCCGCGTCCAGATACGTGGCCACCGCCCTGCTCCGCGCCCGCCGCTCCGCCGCCGGAAGCCCCACGTCCGGCACCTGGTCCGCGAGCAGGAACGCCCCGTGCCCGGCCAGGGCGTACATCGCCGGGGCGCTGTCCGTCAGCACCACCTCCCCGGGCGGGACGTGCGCGGTCGCCCAGGTGTACGGCTCCCCGGTCACCGGCTTCCCGCCGGTCTCCGGGCGGTCCGAGGCCGCGGTGGACGCGGGGGGCTGCGCGGCCGTGAGCCCGTTGTAGTACGGCCACACCGCCGCCACGCCCACCGCGCACAGCCCGGCCACCGCCCACCGCCGCAACGTCGGTCTGATCCGGGTCCGCTGCTTCACCGCGACCAGCGCGACCACGCCCAGCGCCGCACCCACCGCCGTCGGGCGATGGACCAGCAGGACGAGCCCGAGCAGGACGCCGATCCCCGCCGCCTCCACCCACCGGGGCGCCCGGCCCGGCGGCCGCCCGGAGCCGGGGCGGGGGAGCCGGGTGACCGCGTGACCGGTCCACGCCCACAGATGGAGGGTGACCGCGACGGCGAACGTGCCCGGCGCGCTCCACCGCCCCGGATCCGCCCAGTGGATCAGGCCCAGCGGGACCAGCGCGAGGACCGGCACCCAGCGGTTCGGGGTCAGCTGCCGGGCCAGCCGGCCGATCCCGGTCAGCAGCAGCGCCAGGTTCACGGCTGCGGACAGCGCGAGCACGGTCTGCCCGGAGAGCCCGCTGGCCCGCGCGGTCAGGCCTTGGACGAGGGCGTACGGGGAGTAGTGCGCGCTGGCCACGGCGGGCAGGTCCGTCATCGGGAACGCCGGGTGCAGCAGACTGCTCCGCAGCCGTTCGACGACGGCCGCGTTGAGCCCGGCCTCGCAGCACATCGGCACCCGCCAGGCCGCCGCCGACAGCACCGCCCACAGCAGGCCGCCCAGCAGGACGTAGGGCGAGGGCAGCCACCGGGGCGCTACGGCAAGTCCGTCGTCCTCGGCCGCCGTGGGGGGAGGGGCGGAGGTGGCGGAGGTGGGGGTCTCGGGCGAGGCGGGGGTGGGAGAGGAGAGGGACACACGTCATGGGTTCCGTGCGCGGGGCCGTCCCTCCCGGCTGCCACTCTTCCGGGGGACGGGGCGGGCTTCTTCCGCAGGCAGCGCGCGAAGCCCTACGCGCGGTCCGCGAGCAGCCGGTCCGCCACCCGTCCCGCCGCCCCGCCGTCGTCCAGGTCGCAGTAGTCGCGGCGGAAGCTCTCGTACGCGTCGGCGTGCCGAGCCGCCACCGCTCCGAGGCCGTGCAACGCCTGCGCCACCTCGTCCGTCGTGACCAGCAGCGGACCGGGCGCCCGGGTCTCGAAGTCCAGGCAGAAGCCGCGCACGGTGTCGCGGTAGTGCTCCAGGTCGTACGTGTGGAAGAGCATCGGGCGGCCCGTCAGTGCGAAGTCGAACATCAGCCCCGCGTAGTCCGTGACCAGCACGTCGGCGATGAGGAGCAGTCCGGCCGCGCTGGGGTGGCCCGAGACGTCGAGGACGCCGGGCCCGTTCCGGACCCCGCCCGTGACCCGGGGGTGCCGGCGCACCAGCACCGTGTGGCCGGGGCCCAGCGAGCGGGCCAGCGCGTGCGGGTCGAGCGCCGGATCCCAGCGGTACGGGCCGGGCGACGTGCGGTCGGGGGCGTCGCGGGACGCGGACGGGGGATGGGCCAGGTGGTCGCGGTAGGTCGGCGCGTACAGGACGACGCGGTGGTCCTCCGGTACGCCGAGCGTGCGCCGGATCTCCTCGGCGGCCTTCTCCCGGTCGGGCGCGCACAGCACGTCGTTGGCCGGCGATCCGGCCTCCAGCACCTCGCCCCCGTACGCCAGTGACCTGCGCAGCAAGGGGGTGGCGAAGCGGCTCGGGGAGACCAGTACCGACCATTGGGCCGACCGGTGCGCCAAGGTGGCGAGATGCTGGTGGTCGGCGTAGAGGGTCTCGGCCAGGCCGGTGCCGAAGCGGCCGAGCGGGGTGCCGTGCCAGGTCTGGACGACCACCTGCCCGGGGCGCCGCTCGAACCACGCGGGCAGCTGCTCGTCCGTGACGATCCGGCGGGAGCGGGCCAGCGCCTCGTACCAGGCGGCGCTGTGCACGGGGACGGCCCGCGCGCCGGGCGGTACGGGGGTCGTACGGCCGGGAGTCCCACCCGTGACCCACAGGTGCTCGGTCTCCGTGCCCCGGCGCACGAGCTCGGCGTGCACGGCGCGCGGGGAGTCGCCGCCCGAGCCGCCCGCGTAGAGGACGGTGTCCAGGAGCGGGAGGTGCGCGGTGGTGCGCCGTGCGGGGTGGTGCGCGTCGCGCAGGAGCCGTCTGCTGTACGCGCTCCGCTCGGCGGCCGGGAGCGCCGGAGCCGCCAGGACGGTCAGCCGGTCGCCGTTGCGCCGCTCCAGGGCGAGGGCGGAGTCGCCGCAGGGGAGGTGTCCGGCGAGGGAGGTGAGGACGCGCACGGGGTGACCGTCCAGGTGGAGGGCCCAGCGGCCTTGGGGGAGGGGCGGGGCGATCCGGGCGGAGAAGCGGCCGGTGGGGAGGCCCTCGACGGTGACCTCGGTGACCGGGACCGTCTCGTCCAGGGTCTCGTGACGGAGAAGAAGACGTGCGTCGGCGCAGGCCCCCGGGGCGTACGTCCCCGCGATCCGCAGCGACCCGTCCGCCGACCGCTCCACCCGGTCCACCACCGGCAGCCCTCCCAGGTCCACGACCAGGTTCCCCGCCGCGTCCGCACACGCGGGCGGCGGCAGGTCCGGGGCGGCGGGCAGCGGGGCGCGGGTCCCGTCGGCGAGCAGCAGCCGGGCCCGCCAGCGCGCGCCGGCCCCCGCCTCGACCTCACGGGGGGCCCGGTGCGGGGCGGGCGGCACTGCGGCGAGGCCGTCGAGAGACACGCGTACCGTGAACGCCGTCCCACGATCCCCGCCGCACCCCCACTCCACCGGGAGGGAACGCTCCTCCCCGTCGCGCGTCAGAAGGAGAGCGGTCGGCTCCGTGCCCCCGATCCACCGCCCCCTCAGCTCCAGCGGCCCCCCTTCCGCACCGCCGCTCCCCTCCACCACCGCACCCAGCCGCTCCACCCGCACCCGCAGCCGCCCGCCCCGGTGGTCGAGCACCGCCCGCCGGCCGTCGCCCAGGTCGTGCACGAGCGGCTGGTCCGCGCCCGCGTCCAGAGCGCGCACCGCCACCCGCCGGACCGCCCCGCGCGCCACGACGACCAGCCCGACCAGCCAGCCACCGCCGCCCCCACCCCCGGCCCCCGTCACGGGCAGCCGGTCCGGGTCGAGGACCATCTCGAAGCCGGCGTGGTCGTAACCGTGCAGCTCCTGACCGGAGTTCACCGTCGCCTCGGGCCCACTCACGGACCGCACCGGAACCGCCCGCATCCGACGCCCCGCCTCCGCCCGGAGCACCCCCACCTTCAGCTGCCGTCGCGCCGACCCGGCGGGAAAGTTGCGCAGATAGGCGTACCCGCGCAGCCGGAGCTTCCCGTCCGTGCCCCACCGCGCCTCCACGAGCCGTGCGACCGCCGGTACGTCGGTGCGCGCGAGCCGGGCGCTCACGCCGCGCACACCGGGGTACACCGCCCGCCGCCGCCCCGGCAGCCCCTCCACCGCGAACGTGCCCGCGCCATTGGCCCGTTCGAAGGCGAGGACGGTCAGCAGCTCCTCCAGCCGCCGCTCCCGCACCAGCCGCCACTTGATGCGCAGCTCCGCCGGCAGCCCTACCAGCACCCCGTCCCCCGCCCGGTCGACGAACGCCCCGGCACCCTCCAGGAACGCCGTCCGGTACGCGTCGCCGCCCATCGGCAGGCCGTCCAGGAAGTACCCGAAGTCGTCGCGCAGACAGGACGCGTCGTACGCCCGCCGCCGCTCCGCGCCCCCGTGCCCGCCCTCGCCCAGGAACGCGCTGACCTGCTCGCACGCGGCGATCCGGTCCCGTACGCCGGTGACGTCCGTACGCCGCCGGGTGATCGACCCCTCCCGCACCCGCCAGTAGTAGACGTGCTCGTGCAGGACGTCGACCGTGCCCGCGAGATAGTGCGCGGGGATCATCACCGGGGTGTCCTCGTACAGCTTCCCCTCCGGGAACGTGAAGGCGTGCCCGTCCCAGAAGGAGCGCCGGAACACCTTGTTCCACGCCACCCGGTCGGCGAGCAGGCGCGGGTCCCGGATGATGTGGGTGCGGGAGCGCGAGGCGGTCAGCCAGCGGTACTGCCACGCCTGCTGCCGCCCCTGCCCGGTCAGCCGCCACACGTTGCCGGTCACCAGATCGGAGCCGGTCGACTCCAGCGAGGCCACCATCCGCTCGTACGCGTCGTGGACGACGAAGTCGTCGCTGTCCGCGAACGCCAGGTAGGGCACGGTCGGGGTGGTGTGCCGGACGCCGGTGTTGCGGGCCGCGCTCAGCCCGGCGTTCTCCTGCCGCACCAGCCGGAACCGGCGGTCCCGGGCGGCGAACGCGGCGGCGATCCGCCCGCTGCCGTCCGTGGAGCCGTCGTCGACCATCACCACCTCGATGGCGTCGAGACTCTGGTCCGCCACCGAGCGCAGGCAGTCCTCCAGGTAGTCCTCGACGTTGTGGACGGGGATGACGACGCTGAGGAGCGGTGGCTTCATGTCCTGGTCAACAGAGGCCGGGTCCCGGGGTCACCACCGCTGACCCGAACGGGTGAACGCGGGCCGTCCGTTCCCCGCTGCCGGGATTACGCTCGGCTGCCATGCCCCGCCGTGCCCCCGCCATGCCCACCCGAGCTTCCGTGAAGCGGTACGTCCGCAGGCAGGCCATGCGGGCCGCCTACCGCACCGACCTCCATCGTCCGCTCGACCCGGACCTCGCCGTCTACGGCGCGTACTGGAATCGGGGCGCCGCCTGCAACCCGGCCGCCATCCACGCCAAGGCCCGTGAACTCGCCCCGCACATCAGGGGCGTGTGGGCCGTCTCCTCCCGGCACCGCGACCGGATGCCCCCGGGTGTGCCGTACGTCATCGAGGGCTCGCGCCCCTACTGGCGGGCGATGGCCACCGCCACGTACCTGGTCAACAACTCCAGCTTCCCCGGCGGTTTCACCAAACGCCCCGGTCAGCGCTACCTCCAGACCCACCACGGCACCCCGCTCAAGACGATGGGCCTCGACCAGCGGGCCTACCCCGAACTGGCCCGGAAGGCGGACTTCGCCAAGATCCTTGCCCACGTGGGCCAGTGGGACTTCAGCCTCTCCGCCAACCCGCACAGCACCGAGGTCTGGGACCGCGTCTACCCGGGCTCGTACCAGCGGCTCGACCTCGGCTACCCCCGTAACGACGTCTACTTCACCGCCACCGCCGAGGACATCGCGAAGATCCGCGCCGAACTCGGCATCCACACCGACCAGACGGCGATCCTCTACGCCCCGACCCACCGCGACTACCGCGAGGGCTTCGCCCCCGACCTCGACCCCGAGCACCTGACCCGCGAACTGGGCCCGGATTACGTGGTGTTGGTGCGCGCCCACTACTTCTACGGCCGGTCCGCAGGACTTGGGAGCGCGCCGACCGGACGCGTCCTGGACGTCACCGCACACCCCCGGGTCGAAGAACTCTGCCTGGCCGCCGACGCGTTGATCACCGACTACTCGTCCCTGACCTTCGACTACGCCTGCCTGGACCGCCCGATCGTCGTCCACGCCCCCGACTGGGACGCCTACCGGACCACGCGCGGCACCTACTTCGACCTGCTCTCCGGCCGGCCCGGCGACACCCCGGGCGCCGTCACCGCCACCTCGGACGAACTGGTCGAGGTGTTCCGTACGGGGGAGTGGCGCTCGCCCGCGTCGGCCGCGCTGCGCACCGCGTTCCGGGAGCGGTTCTGCCTGTACGACGACGGGCACGCGGCGGAACGGGTCGTACGGCGGTTCTTCGCCGTCCCCTTTGCCCCGTCCAGTCGTTGATTCCGACAGCTCACGCACACCGCCAGGTTGGGAGACGTCCATGCACCGGTCCGCCTACGAGCAGATGGAACTCTGCATCCAGGAGTACCTGCCCGTCGAAGGGCCCGCCTCCGGCAAGGGCACGTACCGGGTCGTCGACCTCGGGTCGCGCATCTCCGGCAAGCAGACCCGCACCCACCGGGCGCTGCTCGCCGGGCACTCCATCGACTACTTCGGGGTCGACGTCCAGGACGGGCCCAATGTGGACGCCGTCATGAAGAAGCCGTACCGCATCCCCGCCCGCTCCAACAGCGCCGATGTCGTGCTCTCCGGGCAGGCGTTCGAGCACATCCCGTTCTTCTGGGCCTCCATGCTGGAGATCGCCCGGGTCCTGAAGCCCGGCGGCCACGCCTTCATCACCGCGCCCTCGCGCGGCCATGTCCACGATGCCCAGGACTGCTGGCGCTACTACCCCGACGGGTTCCGCGCGCTGGCCGCTCACTCCCGGCTCGAACTCCGCGAGGCCTACACCGACTTCCCGCCGCGGAAGGGCATCTGGCACGACTACCGGGCCATCGACAAGAAGGCCGCCTACTGGGGCGACTCGGTCGGTGTCTTCCGCAAGCCGCAGCGGTATCCGCGGCTGACGATGTTCGCCGTAAGGGAGTTGGCGGTCTGGTGGGCCAACCGGGTCGGCGGTGTCGACGCCGTCCCGCTGCCCGCGCCGCTGGACGGCCGCGAGCAGTGCGGACGCCCGAAAACCGTCCCCGTACAGGCAGCCTCACTCTCACTCGAACAGGAATCGGCCCGATCAATGACAGGTTGACGAAAGGTGACATGCGCCATAAAGCGCGCGTACTGTCCCGGTCCATGGCTTGGCGCAACGCCGTCAACGGCGTCCTTCAGCAGCTCACCGGATACCAGCTCAGGCGCGTGACGGTGCCCGCCGCCCGCACGGCCCCGGCCCAGTCCCTGGCGGCCTCGACCCCGGCCCCCGCCCCCGTGGCGGCGCCGGCCCCGAAGCCGGCCGCGAAGAAGTCCGCCCTCACCTTCCCGGCGGACTACGACGACGAGGCCAGGGACATCATCCGGGCGGTCAAGCCGTACTCGATGACCTCGCCGGAGCGGCTCAACGCCTTCATCCTCGCCACCCGGTACATCGCCCGGCACAACATCCCGGGTGACATCGTCGAGTGCGGCGTCTGGCGCGGCGGTTCCATGCAGGCCTGCGCCAGGACCCTGCTCTCCGTCGGGGAGGACGAGCGCGAGCTGTATCTCTTCGACACGTACGAGGGCATGACCCCGCCCACCGCCGAGGACCTGCGGCGCGACGGGCGCCCGGCCCAGGAGTTGCTGGACGCCCAGGGCAAGGACCGGCCGATCTGGGCGGTCGCCTCGCTGGAGGACGTACAGGCCGGGTTCGAGAACGTGCCGTACCCGAAGGAGCGCGTCCACTACGTGCAGGGACGGGTCGAGGACACGGTCCCCGCCCAGGCGCCCGAGCAGATCGCGATCCTGCGGCTCGACACCGACTGGTACGCCTCCACCAAGCACGAGTTGGAGCACCTGTACTCCCGGCTGGTCAGCGGCGGGGTGCTGCTGATCGACGACTACGGGTACTGGCAGGGGTCGCGGCAGGCCGTCGACGAGTTCCTCGACAAGACCGGTGAGCGGCTGCTGCTGCTCCGCATGGACGAGGGCCGGATCGCCGTCAAGCCCTGATCCGCCGGACCTGATCCGCCGGATCTGACCCGAACCGAGCCCCGTGCCCTTGCCCGGCACGGGGCTCGACCGCGTCGCGGGCGCGCCCCCGGACGCGCGAACCCGCCCTCCCCGTCACCCGAATGGCTTCCCTCGGGTGACCGGTCCCCGCGGCGCGGGTTGTACACCGTGGCCCCCTCATACCGCTTGATGGCCGTCCCCCGATGTCGTCCGCCCGGAAGGATCGTGCGCTGCGATGGCACCCCGTCTCACCGTCGTCGTCCCCCTCTACAACGTCGAGGAGTACCTCGGTGCCTGCTTGACCTCGCTCGCCGAACAGACCATGGCTGACCTGGAGGTCGTCCTCGTCGACGACGGCTCCACGGACAACGGGCCTGCCCTGGCACAGGAGTTCGTGGACCGCGACCCGCGCTTCCGGCTGATCCGACAGGAGAACGCCGGGCTCGGCGCGGCCCGTAACGCCGGGGTCCGCGCGGCCGACCCGAGGGCTGAGTTCCTCACGTTCGTCGACAGCGACGACGTCGTGCCCCCCGGCGCGTATGCACGGATGCTCGCCGAACTCGACAGCTCCGGCTCCGACTTCGCGACCGGCAACGTGCTGCGGCTGCGGGCGAACGGGGCGCTCGAACAGTCCCCGATGTTCCGCAAGCCGATGGAGAAGGCCCGCCCCGCCACCCACGTCACCCGGGACTGGATCCTGCTGGGCGACCGCATCGCCTGCAACAAGGTGTTCCGCCGCACCTTCTGGGACGAGCACGCCTTCGCCTTCCCGACGGGCGTGCTGTACGAGGACATCGCCGTCGTCCTGCCCGCCCACTTCCTGGCCCGCTCGGTCGACGTCGTCGAGGAGCCCGTCTACCACTGGCGCGACCGCGACGGCTCCATCACCACCCGGCGGGCCGTCCCGAAGGGCATCCGCGACCGGGTCACCGCCGTCACCACCGTCAGCCGCTTCCTCGCGGGCCGGGAGGGTATGGCCGAGGCCAAACGGCGCTACGACGCGCACGCGCTCTCCGGCGACCTGTGGCTGTTCATCGAGGCGCTGCCGGACGGCGACGAGGAGTTCCACACGGCCTTCCTCGATCACGCGGGAGCCTTCGCGGCCACCGTCGAGCCCGCCGTTCTCGCCGGTCTGCCGCTGGACCTGCGGGTCAAGTGGCAGCTCATCCGGGAGCGCCGGTCCGCCGAACTCCTCGCGCTGCTCGCGGAGGAGAAGACGGACCGGGACGCCTTCCACGTACGCGGACTCCTCCGCCCCCGCGCCCACCTCCCCGCCCTCCGGGATCCGCTGCCACCCGCCACCACCGTGCTCGCCCCCGCCGACCTCCCGGTCCACGCCCACCTCACCGAGGCCGTGTGGCGGGACGGGATGCTGCGGCTGACCGGGTACGCGTACGTGCGCAACGTCCCCGGCGGGCCGCCGCCCCGGCTCGGCTGGCTGCGGGCAGGGAAGCGGCTGATCCCGCTGCGGCTGCGCCCCACCGGAGGCTCCCGGGGCTCCGGCGGCTCCGGCGGGGACGAGGCCACCGCCCGGTCCGGGCGCTCCCTGCACCGGTACGAGCGCGCGGGGTTCGAGGCCGTCGTGGACCCGCGCACGATCGCCGCCCGGGGCAAGGGGATTCGTACGACCTGGAAGCTGGAGGCCGCCCTCTTCGGCGCCGGCCGCCTCCGCCGGGGCCCGATGCGGCTCACCGGCACCCCCGCCCCGCCCGCCCCCCTGTACACCGACGAGCGGACCAGGGTCGTCCCCGTCCTCTCCGGCAACAAGCTGGAGCTGCGCACCGAACGCGTCGCCGCCGTCCTCACCGGACAGTCGGCCGTCGACGACGACACCCTGCGCCTCGAAGTGAAGGTCCTCGAAGACGACGGGCCCGTCGCCCTGCGGCTGACCGAGTGGCGCACCAAGGAGACCCAGGAGTTCGCCCTGCGCGGCTCGCTGGGGTCCCGCGCCGCTGACATCCCGCTGAGCGCGTTCCGGGGTCAGGACGAGATCTGGGGCGCACAACTGGTCGGTGGCAAGGAGCGTTTGACTGTCGCCGCCCGGACCGACACCGAGGCCGGCCGCTACCCGCTCCCCGGCATCCCCGGCGGCCGTGAGGTGTACGTGGCTCCCAACCCGTCCGGCGACCTCGTCCTCACCGACCGGGCCGTGCAGCCCGTCGTCACCTCCGTGCAGTGGGCCGATAGCGGGGAGCTGGTCCTCGAAGGCGCCTTCCCGGAGCCGTCCGGCACCATCGGTGAGCTGGTGCTGCGGCACAGCGGGCACCACGAAGAGGGGACGGCCGACGTGGAGTTGGCGGGGGGCGGCCGCTTCCGGGCCGTCGTCCGCCCGGCCGCCGTCGACGGGCCGGGTGGTCCCCTGCCGCTCGCCGAGGGGCGCTGGTACCTCTTCCTCCGCGAGCCCGGCGAGCGCGACCCCGAAGCGTACCGGCCGGTGCGCCTGGCCCCACCGCTGCACGCCACGTTCCCCCTCCAACAGGCATCCGGCGGAAGGCCCTTCACCCTTCAGCGGCGCTACCACGACCGGCTCGTCCTGGAGTCGGGCAGCGCCCTGCCGGTCACCGAGCAGGGCCCGTACGGGCAGCGGATCCAGCGCGAGCGGTACGCCGCACTCCGCACCGGCGACCGGGACCAGCTGCGTCAGGCCGTCCTCTACTCCAGCTTCGACGGCCGACAGTTCTCCGACTCGCCCCGCGCGATCCACCGTGAACTGGTCTCCCGCGAACCGGACATCGAGCACCTCTGGGTCGTCCGCGACCAGCAGGCGGCCGTGCCCGAGGGGGTCCGCGCCATCGCCCTGCACAGCGCCGAGTGGTACGAGGCGCTCGCCCGGAGCCGCTGGCTCGTCACCAACACCCACCTGCCGCAGTGGTTCGAGCGGGCCGAGGGGCAGTGCGTCGTCCAGACCTGGCACGGCACCCCGCTCAAGCGCATCGGCCGCGACCTCGCGGGCACCCCGCACGCGGACGCCGCCTACATGGCCTCCATGGAGCGCCGGTCCGCCCAGTGGAGCGTGCTCGTCTCCCCGAACAGCTTCTCCACCCCCGTCCTGCGCCGCGCCTTCGGCTACTCGGGCGAGGTGCTGGAGTCCGGTTACCCGCGCAACGACCTGCTGTACGCGCCCGACCGGGCGAAGGTCGCCGCCGCCGTACGGGAGCGGCTCGCGATCCCCGAGGGGCGGCGGGTCGTCCTGTACGCCCCCACCTGGCGCGAGGACCGGCCCCGGCAGGGCGGTCGGTACGACCCCGGCCACCAACTCGACCTGGAACAGGCCCGCGAGGCGCTGGGTGACGACCACGTCCTCCTGGTGCGCCGCCACTACCTCGTCGGCGGCAGCGTCCCTGACACCGACGTCGTACGGGACGTCTCGCGCCACCCGGACGTCGCCGAACTCCTCCTGATCAGCGACGTGTTGGTCACCGACTACTCCTCGATCATGTTCGACTTCGCGCAGACCGGCCGCCCGATGCTCTTCCACACCCACGACCTGGCCCACTACCGGGACACCCTGCGCGGCTTCTGCTTCGACTTCGAGCACCGGGCCCCCGGGCCCCTGATCCCCGACTCAGAGGGCATCGTGGCCGCCCTGCGCGACCCGGAGGCCGCCGTCGCCGGGCACCGGGAGGCGTACGAGCGGTGCCGGGAGGCGTTCTGCGATCTCGACGACGGGAGCGCGGCCGTGAAGGTCGTCGACCGGATGCTCAAGGAGGTGCGGGCATGACCGACTTCAGCTGTGTGATCACCGCTGGCGGGGAGAACGGCGGCAGCGAGGGCCCCGACGCCCTGCGCGCCTCCGTCGCGTCCGTCCTCGGCCAGTCGCTGCGCGGCTCCGAGGCTGTCGTCGTCCTCGCCGCCCGCGCCGACGGGCCCACCCGCACCGCCGCCCGCGCCCTGGCCGACAGCTCCCCCGACCGGGTCCGCCTGATCCACCCCGACCCGGCGGCCCGCACCACCGGCGCCCTGCGTAACGCGGGCCTGGACGCGGCGACCGGGCGGTACGTCCTGGTGCTCACCCCCGGCGAGCGCCTCCACCGCCACGCCTGCCGCAACCTCTGGCAGGCGGGCGAGCGCAGCCGGGCCGACCTGGTCGCCGGGAGGTGGAGCCGGACCACGGAGGAGGGCGGCAAGGAGCAGGAGCCGCCGTGGCAGGGCGAGCTGTACGCCCGCTCCCGTACCGTCGCCGGGTTCGCCGACGCACCCCAACTCGTCGTCCGGGACGCCCTGGTGACCGGGTTCTGCCTGCGCCGGGAGGCCGCCCGGCGCCACGGGCTGCGGTACGAGGAGGACCTGGCGCACGGCGAGATCCTCTTCGGCCCCCTCGCCGCCGCGGCCGTCGGCCGGATCGCCCTGGTGCGGCGGCTGATCGTGACCGGCCGTGCCGTACCCGACCGGGCCCGCGACCTCGCCGCCCTGGTGGAGGCCCACCGCCGGGTCGCCGCCACCCTGGACGCCCACGGGCTGCCCGCTCTGCGCGAGGAGCGGGAGCGGGCCTTCGTACGGGATCATCTGGTGCCGCTGGCCCGCTCCTTCCCCCGGCTCCCCGCCGCCCGCCGTACGCGGGCCGCCGCCACGGCCGCCCGCGTCCTGACCGCCCCCGTACCGCACGAGCTGCCGCCGCTGGAGCGGGTCGCGGCCACCCTGCTGGCCCGGGGCGACGCGGAGGGTGTCCTGACGGCGGCGTACGCGCTGAGCCGGCCCGCCACCGTCTGCGCCCCGGTCGCCGCGGGCGAGGGCGGGCGGGTGGAGTGGGACGAGCACTGTCCCGTCGACGTCACCGAACTCGGCCATCAGTACCGGCAGTTCGGTGGGGCCCGGCTGATGAACCGGCTCACCCGCTGCACCGCAGAGGAGGGCCGGCTGCTGCTGGAGGGCCGCCTCGTGCTGCCCTCGCACCTGACACCCGACGCCCCCTTCACCGCCACCCTGGAGTTCCGGGCCCGGGGTGGGGCGCGCGCCGTCGCGTTCCCGGTGGACGACGTACGCCACGACGGGAACGGGGTCACATGGGGGGCGCGCGCCGACGTCTCACGCCTCCTGCGCCCGGTCGGCGTCCGCGACACCGCCTGGGACGCGCGGCTGATCGTGGAGGCGGGAGGAGTGCGGTCCGTCAGCGATCTCTTCGGCCCGCAGGACCTCGTGGAAGGGGCGGGCCGGTTCGCCGCCCGGCCCCGGCTCGGGCAGCTCGCCGGGGACACCTGGGAGCCCTACATCACCCTCAAGGACCACCTGGCCCTCCGCCTCACCGCCCGCCGCCGCCCCGCCCGGACCACCCGCCGCCTGGTGCGGTACGCCACCCACTTCCGCCCCGCCCGCAAGGCGAAGCTCCTCGCCCGCGCCCTGCGCAAGCGGCTGGACCGCTACCGCTCCCGGGGTTTCAAGGCGACCACGTACAACAGCTGGCTCATCCGCCTCCCCGTATGCCGGGGCTCCGTCGTCTTCGAGAGCCACATGGGCCGCTGCTACGGCGACAGCCCGCGCGCCCTCCACGAGGAGATCCGCCGCCAAGGGCTGAAGCTCCGCGCGACATGGTCCTACGACACCTCCCCGGCCGGCTTCCCGGACGACGCCCGCCTCGTACGCCGCTGGTCCTGGCGCTACCTCTGGGCGCTGGCCCGCGCCGAGTACTGGGTCGACAACCAGGGCTTCCCCCAGCACCTCCGTAAGCCCGCCCGCACCACCTACCTCCAGACCTGGCACGGCTCCGCGTACAAGAGGATGGGCTTCGACGAGACCCGCGTACGGCTTCAGAACGCCCCCCAGCGCGAACGCCTCCAGCAGGCCGTCCACCGCTTCGACCACTTCCTCGTCCGCTCCGAGCACGACGTGGCCACCCTCGCCCGCGCCTACCGCCTCCCCGAGGACCGGCTGCTGCGCACCGGCTACCCGCGCAACGACGCCCTGATCGCGGAGCGCACCCGCACCGAGACCGAGGGACGGCTGCCGCGCCCGCCACTGGCCGGGGCGCTCGGGATCGACGACCACAAGAAGGTGGTCCTCTACGCGCCGACGTTCCGGGGCGGCCCGGCGGCGGGCGGGAGACAGGCCAGGCGTCGACTGCTGCTGGACGTAAGGGAGTTCGCCGAGCGCTTCGGGGACTCGTACACCCTCCTCGTCCGGGCGCACTACCTGGAGGCCGCCCGGCTCCCGCTCTGCCCGCCCGGCACGGTGATCGACGTCTCGCGCCACCACGACGTCAGCGAGCTCCTCGCCCTGGCCGACGTCCTGGTCACCGACTACTCCTCGATCATGTTCGACTTCGCGCTGCTGGACCGGCCCGTCCTCCTGTACGCCCCCGACCTCGACACGTACGCCGCCGAGCGCGGCAGCTACTTCGACCTGCGGGAGAAGGCGCCGGGCCCGGTGACCGCGACCCAGGAAGAACTCTTCGGGCAGCTGGCCGAGTTGAAGAAGTCCGATATCCGTCATGCGTCCCACCGGGCCGCGTTCGCCGCGGAGTTCGGGGCCTACGACCGGGGAGACGCGGCTCGCCAGGTCGTCGCCGCGGTGTTCTCGCCGCAGGGTGCCTCCCGTACCACCGACCACCACGACCGGGGGGCCGGCCGATGAGCCGCGACATCTTCATCGTCTCCAACAGCACCGACGAACTCGGCGGTGTCACCGCCTGGACGCACCAGACCGCCCGCCTCTTCACCGAGCAGGGCCACCGTGTCCACGTCATCGGTATCCACGCCTCCGACCGGAAGATGGCCCTGCCCGCCGAGCCCGGTCACGCCGTCACCGCCCTCTACCCGGCCCACCCGCCGACCCCATGGACGCCCCGGGGCGTCCGGGACCGCTTCCGCATCCCCACCCGGCGCCGGGAGGCGGCCCGGGTGGCGGAGAAGCGGCGGGCGGTCGCGCGGCTCTCGGAGCTCTTCGCCGCCGCCCGGCCCGGCGCGGTCGTCGTCGTCACCCAGGTCTGGGCGATGGAGTGGGTCGGCGAGGCCGACACCACCGGGCTGCGGGTCATCGGGATGAGCCACGAGTCCTACGACTACTCCCGCGCGAGCCACCGCTACCGCTGGATCAAGAACCACTACCGGGACATCGACCACTGGCTCGTCCTCACCGAGGAGGACGCCGACCGGTGGGCGGGCGACGGCTTCGACAACGTCGGCTTCCTCCCCAACGCCCTCGCCCGCCTGCCCCACGTCCCCTCCCCGCGCACCGCCCGGACCGTGGCCGCCATCGGCCGCCTCACCGACCAGAAGGGCATCGACCTCCTCCTCGACACCTGGGCCCTGGTCGCCCCGCAGCGCCCCGACTGGCGGCTGCGCCTGTACGGGACGGGCGAGGACGAGGCCGCGCTGAAGGCGCAGTGCACCGGGCTCGGGCTGGACGGGTCCGTGGAGTGGATGGGCCGTACGGACGACGTGGAGGCGGCCCTCGCGGGCGCCTCCGTCTTCGTCCAGTCCTCCCGGGGCGAGGGCTTCCCGCTGGCGCTCCTGGAGGCGATGGCCAGCGGGGTGCCGTGCGCCGCCTTCGACTGCGCGCCCGGGGTCCGCGAGATCGTCCGGGACGGCGAGGACGGGCTCCTCGCCCCCGCCGGGGACACCGCCGCCCTCGCCGACCGGCTGCTCCGGCTGACCGGCAACCCCCGGCTGCGCGACGCGTTGGGGGCCCGGGCACGGTCGGGCGCCCAGCGGTTCTCGGAGCCGGAGGTGGGGCGGCGCTGGGAGGAGCTGTTCGCGTTCCTGGAGCGGTGAGCTCCGTGTTCCTGGAGCGGTGAGCTCCGTGTTCCTGGAGCGGTGAGCGGGGCCCCGGCTCAGCCCTGGCCCACCCGCGTCTCCGCCGTGTTCTGCTGCGCCGGGAGAACCGCCCGCCGGGCCGAGGGCGGGACGGGCAGCGGCAGCCCGTCCGTCTCGCCGAGGAAGACCCGCCGCACCACACGCTCGGCCGCGTTCCCGTCGTCGTACGGACAGAACCGGGCCCGGAACGCCGCCCGCAGCTGGGCCGAGCGCGAGCCACGCCAGTGGTCGGTGGCGAAGATGTCGAACATCTCGTCCTGACTGCGCGCGACGACGCCGGGCGGGAACGACGTGATGTCGAAGTAGGTTCCCCGGGCCGCCTCGTACGCCTCGATGTCGTCCAGATGCAGGACCACCGGGCGGTCCAGGTTGACGTAGTCGAACATCAGCGACGCGTAGTCCGTGATCAGCGCGTCCGAGGCGAGCGCCAGCGTCTCCGGGGAGGGGTGGCCGGTGACGTCGATGATCCGGGGATGCGTCACCGTACGCGTACCGCTGCTGCCGGGCGCGCGATCGAGGATCACGAACTGCGGGCCCAGCACCCGGATGAGCTGCTCCAGATCCAGGGCGGGCCGCTGCACGCGGCGGTAGTCGCGGGGGGCCGGCGCGTACAGGAGGGCCGTGGCGCCCGCCGGGATGGCGAGCGTCTCGCGCAGCCGGGCCACCTCGGCGGGCCCGGCGCGGTGGTAGACGTCGTTGCGCGGGGAGCCGTACTCCAGCGTCGTGTACCCGGACGGGTAGGCCCGCTCCCGTACGAGGGTGGAGTGCGGGTTGGCGGAGAGGGCGAAGTCCCAGCGGTCGACGTCGCGCAGCAGCTGCTCGAAGTCGGTGTCCCGGGCGGCGGCGGGCCGGTCCAGGAGATCGGTGCCGACGGTCCTGAGCGGGGTGCCGCGGTGGGTCTGGAGGAGGACCTGGCCGCGCCGCTTCACCAGCCGGCGGTCAAAGGCGGCGTCGTTCACGAGGTACGTGGAGCGGGCGAGGGCGCTCCCGTACGCGAAGGTGCCGGGCGTGAGGGTGCGGGTGGCGGGCGGCACGGTGCGGGCGTGGCGGGGGTCGCAGATCCACGTGGTCCGCAGCCCCGGGACCAGGTCGCGCGCCTTCGCCTCGATCGCGGCCGGGCTGCCCGCGTACGCCCCGCTCCCGGAGACGGCGAAGACCGCGTCCCGGGGGCGCAGCGGCAGCCGGAGCTGGACGCGGTAGTGCGCCTGGAGCGCCGCGCCCCGCACCGCCCGGCGCAGGGCGGCCACGCCGCGCCGCAGCCCGTCGCCGATCCGCCGGGCCACCGCCAGGGCCCGGTAGGTGCGGCGCGCGCCGAAGCGCAGCAGGCCGTGGCGGAGCCGGGCGCGGCGGGGGGCCGGGGCGCCGGGGGTGCGGTAGCGGCGGCAGGAGGCGGTGGCCCGGCGGAAGAAGGCGGCGCGGCTGGGGCGGGGCAGCCGGTCGGGGGAGGCGTGGACGGCGCAGAAGTGGTCGAGCATCCGGCGGAACAGCACGGGCCGCCAGACGTCGAGTTCGGGGCGCGCGTCGAGGAAGGCGAAGACCCGGTCGTACTGGTCGAAGATGTCGAAGTGCTTCTCGCTGGTGGTGGAGAGGATGTTGCCGCGCCGCCGCTGCCGGTAGGAGACGCAGACCGCGTCCAGGACCGCGATCGACCCGGCGGACATCAGCACCGGGTAGGTCCAGGGGGTGTCCTCGTAGTAGCCGGGCGGGAAGGTGAACCCTTCGGCCTCGACGAAGGATCGGCGGTACGCCTTGTTCCAGACGACCATGAGGAGGTGGAGCAGTTCGGGGCGGTCGGCCAGCCGGAAGGAGGCGGGGCCGCGCTCGTCGAGCCGGTCCGCGAGGACGTTGCGTACGCTCCGGCCCGACCAGTACGTCCGGGCGTAGTCGTACATCAGGACGTCCGGGTCGCCGGTCGCCCCGATCCGGTCGGCGATGGCCTGGAGGGACTCCGGGAGGAGGGTGTCGTCGCCGTCCAGGAAGATCAGGTAGTCGCCGGTCGCCCGTTCCATACCCGCGTTGCGGGCCGGGCCGAGGCCGGCGTTGCGGGGGAGGTGGAGGGCGGTGACGCGGGGGTCGCGGCGGGCGTACTCGTCGGCGATCGGGCCGCAGGCGTCCGGGGAGCAGTCGTCGACCACGACGATCTCGAAGTCCTTGAAGGACTGGCTCAGCACGGAATCCAGACACGCGTGCAGATACGCCTGGACCCGGAATGCGGGCACGATGACAGTGAACCGGGGCACTACACATCCATGGGTCGTTCGCGGGAACCAGGTGGCCCGCAAACGTCGGATGGAATGACAGGGTTACGCCGGGCGTGGCATTCGGGGGAACTTCATGCCGAAGCGGCCCGGTTCCGGGGAACCTGG
Source organism: Streptomyces cyaneofuscatus (assembly GCF_033109485.1). NCBI lineage: Bacteria > Bacillati > Actinomycetota > Actinomycetes > Kitasatosporales > Streptomycetaceae > Streptomyces > Streptomyces cyaneofuscatus. Next base: position 5,190,460 of record NZ_CP137002.1, read on the forward strand.
CCGCTTCGGGTTGACGTACAGCTGTACGTGTGGTCGCACGTGCCCTCGTACGTGAGGGCGTTGCTGCGTAGGTGAGGGCGTTGCTACGGGGGCTACTTGACCGCCCCCGCCATGACGCCCGAGACGAACTGCCGCTGGAAGGCGAAGAACACCACCAGCGGGATGATCATCGACACGAAGGCGCCGGGCGCCAGGACGTCGATGTTGTTGCCGAACTGGCGTACCTGCTGCTGGAGCGCCACGGTGATCGGCGGCGAGTCGGAGCCCGCGAAGATCAGCGCCACCAGCATGTCGTTCCACACCCACAGGAACTGGAAGATCCCGAGCGAGGCGATCGCCGGACCGCCCAGCGGCATCACGACCCGGGTGAAGAGACGGATCTCGCCCGCCCCGTCGAGCCGTGCGGCCTCCAGCAGTTCGCGCGGGATCTCCGCGAAGAAGTTCCGCAGCAGGAAGATCGCGAACGGCAGCCCGAAGGCCGTGTGGAAGAGGACCACCCCGAGCGTCGTCTCGAAGATCCCGATGGTGCCGAAGAGTTCGGAGACCGGGATCAGGGCGACCTGGACGGGCACCACGAGCAACCCGACGACCAGCAGGAACCACCAGTCGCGGCCGGGGAAGTCCATCCAGGCGAAGGCGTACCCGGCGAGCGAGCCGATCACCACCACCAGGACGGTGGACGGCACGGTGATCATGATGGTGGAGAGGAGGGATCCGGTGATCGTCGAATTGTCCAGCAGCCGCTGGTAGTTGTCGAAGGTCAGCTCGGAGGGGGCGGTGAAGATCTTCCACCAGCCGGTGGCCGCGATGTCCTCGGGGCCGCGGAGCGAGGAGAGGAACAGGCCGATCGTCGGCATGATCCAGAACAGGGCGACCAGGATCAGGAAGACCCGCATCACCCCGCCGCCGAGGCGCGCCGCGATCCGGGCGCCGAGGGACTGCTCGGCTTTGCGGGCCTCGAGTGTCGTGGTCTTACTCGTGGGCGTGCTCATCGCCGCGCCTCCTTCCGCATCCGCCGGATGTTGAACAGCATCACCGGCAGCACCAGCAACAGCAGAAGCACCGCGATGGCGCTGCCGATGCCCAGGTCGGCGTCCGTGCCGAACGAGGACCGGTACAGCTGGAGGGCCAGGACGTTGGCGTCGTCCTGGCTGGAGCCCGGCGCGATGATGAAGACCAGGTCGAAGACCTTCAGCACGTTGATCATCAGCGTCACCAGCACCACCGCCAGGACCGGGGCCAGCATCGGCACGGTGATCCGGCGGAACACCTGCCACTCGTTGGCGCCGTCCACCCGGGCCGCCTCCAGGAGCTCGCGCGGCAGACCGGCCAGACCGGCCGCGATCAGCACCATCGCGAACCCGGCCCACATCCACACGTAACTCCCGATGATCCCGGGGGTCACCAGGGACGGGCCGAGCCAGTCGACGCCGTTGTAGGGCTCGCGGAAGTTGTCGGCGGGCAGGCGGAGTTGGGCTCCTTCCGCCGACGCGGGCAGGGTGAAGACCCCGTCGGCCCCGGCGGTCGCGGTGGCGACGACCCTGCCGTCCTTGACCGCCTCGACCTTCAGGCCCTTCAGGCCCAGCTCCTCCGGGTCGACGACATTGGGCTTCCCGCCGCCGCCCCGGGTGAAGTCCAGCCAGGCCGTGCCGGTGATCCGGTCACCGTCCGCCGCCGGGGCCGCCTTCGCCGGGCGGGCGTCGCCGGGCATCTTCGCCGGAGCGACGCCGACCAGCGGCACCTGGACGGCTTCGCCGGCCCGTACCGGCTCCTTGGAGACGTACGACCCGCCCTCACCCTTCTCCAGCGGGTGCACGGGCAGCGGGCGCGCCTTGGGGAAGCCGGCCGACTCGTTGAACGTGTCGTGCACGCTCACCGCGACGGCGTTGGCCACCCCGCGCTCGGGCGCCTGGTCGTAGACGAGGCGGAAGATGATGCCCGCCGCCAGCATCGAGATCGCCATCGGCATGAAGACGATCAGCTTGAACGCCGTACCCCAGCGGATCCGTTCGGTCAGGACGGCGAAGATCAGGCCGAGCGCGGTGGCGACGGTCGGGGCGAACACCACCCAGATCGCGTTGTTCTTCACCGCGGTGAGGATCGTGTCGTCGGTGAACAGCGCCTTGTAGTTGTCGATCCCGGCGAAGCCCGTGCCCGCCTGGTCGAAGAACGACCGGTAGACCGAGTAGCCGATCGGATAGAGCACCAGGGCGCCGAGCAGCACCAGCGCGGGCAGCAGGAACGCCGCCGCGATGGCTTTACGGGTGCCGGTGACGCTCTTGCCCTTGGCCTTCGGTGACGGGCGCGGGTCCGGGGCTGCGGAGGGGGAGGCGGAGGGCGCCGGACCGGCGCCCTCCGCGTTCGTGGTGGCCACCGCGTCAGCTCTTGTACGCCTTGGCCGCCTCGGACTCCAGCTTCCGCTGGGCCCCCGCGACATCCTTCGGGTTCTTCAGGAAGTCCTGGAGGATCTTCCACTCGCCCTTGCCGGGCGTCCCGCCGAACGACTGCGGGGCCTGGTCCGACATGTCGAAGCGGACGTCGTCACCGGCCGCGACGAGCGCCTCGGCCATCGTGCGCTGCACGTCGTTGGGGTACGCGGCGGTGTCCAGGGACTTGTTCGGCGAGATGAACCCGCCCGCCTCGGCCCAGATCTTCGCCGCGTCCGCCGAGGCCAGCCAGGTCAGCAGCGCCTGGGCGCCCTTGGAGTCCTTCAGCGCCACGGCCGCGTCGCCACCGGTCACCACGGGGGAGTCCGCGCCGACCGCCGGGAACGGGAAGACCTTCGCGTCCGTACCGATCTTCGCCTCGGTCTGCGCGATGTTGATGGAGACGAAGTCGCCCTCGAAGACCATGGCGCCCTTGGGCTGGTCGCCACCGGTGAACGTCTGCGTCACCGAGGCCGGGAACTCCGTCTGGAGCGCCCCGTCGGCGCCGCCCGCGATCAGCTCCGGCTTGCCGAACAGCTCGGCGAGCGTGGTCAGCGCGTCCTTGACGGACGGGTCCGTCCACGGGATCTCGTGCTGTGCCAGCTGGTCGTACTTCTCCGGGCCCGCCTGGGAGAGGTAGACGTTCTCGAACCAGTCGGTGAGCGTCCAGCCGTCGGCGCCCGCGACGGAGACCGGGGTGACACCGGAGGCGGAGATGGTCTCCGCGGTGGTGATGAAGTCCTTCCAGGTCTTCGGCTCGGCCGCGCCCGCGTTGTCGAAGGCCGCCGCGTTGTACCAGATCAGGGACTTGTTGGCGGCCTTGAAGTACACGCCGTACTGGGTGCCGTCCACCGCGCCCAGGTCCTGCCACACCTTGGCGTAGTTCTTCGTCAGCTGGGCCTTCGCCTCCTCACCGACCGGCTTGGCCCACTTCTTGGCCACCGCCTGCTGGATGGCGCCGACCTGCGGGATCATCGCGACGTCCGGGGGCTGGCCGCCCGCGATCTTCGTACCGAGGAAGTTGACGATCGGATCCTGGGCCGGGACGAAGGTGACCTTCGCGCCCGTACGCTTCTCGAACTCGCCCAGCACCTTGGTGAAGTTGGCCTGCTCGGGCCCGGTCCAGACCGCGGCGACGGAGATGTTCTCCCCGTCCAGCTTCGGCAGGGTGACGGTGGGGGCGCTGTCCGTGCCCTTGTCCGTCCCGCCGCCCGACTTCTTCGACCCGCCGCCGTCGCCGCCGTCCCCGCAGCCGGTCAGCGCCAGAGCGCCGACCGCCGTGAAGACGAGTGCGGCCCTGCGTATGGAAAGGGTTGTACGCATTCCTGCCCCGTCTCTTCCGTACGCGCCCGACCACGCTGTCGTCGCCCGGGCTGCGTCGTCCGTGCGCACAGTCCTACGCCCGGTGCACGGGCCCCGCAATACCGCCGTCCGGCCCAACACGGTGATCGTGATGGCCTCGTGACGTCGTATCAGCAGATGCGGCGCGGATGCGGCGGAATGAGGTGAGGGACGGGCGGGCAGGGGCAGGAGTGACAGGTCGGGCGCGTGCCTCCAGGGGGTGGAGCGGCGGATTCCGGCGGGGTCGGCTCAGGTCGGGAACGGAATCAGCGGGGGCAGGCGTTCGGCGTTCACCGAGCGGGCCGCGCGCTCCAGGGCGCTGGCGAGCAGGGCCAGGTCCGTCGGCCCGTTGCCGAGCTCCCTGACCGGGCGCCGGGTCGGCGGATCGCCCATCCGCTCCCACTCCAGCGGGACGACGGTGGGCCGCAGCGTCGCCGTACGCGGGATGCGGCCGGTGACCCGGCCCCCCTGGAACGGGGTCACCCGGCCGTCCGGGTGGCCCAGCCTGCCCCGGCCCGGGGCCGGTTCGTCGGGGGAGGGCGGCAGGACCGGCGCGTCCAGCACGATGCGCAGCCTCGCCCCCCGGGCCAGCTCGGTGTCCTCCGTGCGGTCCGGGCGCGCCGAGGTGGCGACCAGGTGCACCCCGAGCCGGCCGCCGTCCCGCGCCACGGCCTCCAGCGCCCGCACCACGGAACCGGCGGCGGGGCGGCCGGGGCTGCCGAGCCCCGGAGCGACCAGTGCGTCGAAGTCGTCGGCGAGCACGACCAGGCGTGGCAGGGGCGAGGGGCCCGGGTCCGACGCCCGCGGCGCGACCTGGCGCAGCCGCAGGGTGCCGCTGGCCGGGGAGTCCAGGTCGCCCCGGCGCTCGGCGCCGCTCGGCGGACGCTGGCCCACGACCCGCCGGGACTCCTCCTGCTGGGCCGCTTCCGCGTGCCGGGCGTGCCAGGCGGCGAAGTCCAGCGGGCCGAGCAGCTCGGCGCGGCGCTTCAGCTCGCCGCCGAGGGCCTGCGCGAACTCCCGCATCCGGACCGGGTCGGAGGCGACGAGATGGGTGGATACGTGCGGCAGCTCCGTACAGGGGAGCAGCCCCGGTGCTGAACTGCCGTGCTCCTCGGTCTTTCCGCCGGAGCCGTCGACCAGCAGGATGCCGAGGCGGTCGGGCCGGGCGGAGGAGGCGAGGGAGGCGGCGATGGCCCGCAGCAGCTCGGTACGCCCGCTGCCGGCGGGCCCTTCGATGAGGAGGTGCGGGCCCTCGTCGGCGAGATCGACACTGAGGGCACCCCGGGGCCCGGCCCCGAGCACGAGCACGGGCCGCCCGGCGTCCACGGCCTCCGCCGCCCGCCCCGCCTCGGCCTCACCCCCCTGCGGGCCGACCCGGGGGGCGGTGCGGGAGGGGTACGGGGTGCGCTCGGAGTCGCGGGCGTCCGCCCCGGGGTGGGGCGTACGGCCGGAGTCGCGGGCGTCGGTGCCCGGGTACGGGGTACGGCCCGAGCCGTGAGCTTCGGCCGGGGGGTAGGGCGTACGGCCCGAGTGCCGGCTGTCCGCGGCCGGGTACGGCCTACGGGCCGAGTCCCTGGCTTCGGCATCCGGGTACGGCGTGCGGCCGGAGCCCCGGGTTTCGGCGGCCGGGTACGGCGTGCGGCCGGAATCCCCGCCCCCTGCTCGCGGGTACGGCGTGCGGCCGGAGTCCTGGCGGTCCGCTCCCGGGTGCGGCGTGCGGCCCGAGCCCGGCGTCTCCTGGGAGCGGTGGCCGTCGCCCGACGAGCGCTGGGGGCCGACGCGGGGGCCGGTGCTCAGCGTGCGGCCCGAGCCGGGGGTCTCCCGGTCCGACCGGGACGGGGGGACGGCGGCGGCGCGGGGCACCGATGCGCCCGGCTGGTGCTCCGCCGTGGAGGCCCAGCGGGCCATCAGCGACGCGGGGGTGGCCCGGGCCAGGCCCAGCTCGTCCAGCAGGCGGGCCGAGGGCGGCAGCGCCGCCGTCGTCGGGCGGCCCGCCAGTGCGGCCGAGCCCTCGTCGCGCAGGGGCGCCAGCGCCCGCCCGAACCGCTCGGCCCAGGCCGCCGACACCGCGTCCACCGCGGCCACCGTGCCGTGGCCCGCCGCCTGACCGCCCGCCGTACGCAGCAGGCGCAGCGCCGTCGCCACATCGCCGCTGAGCATCGCGACCGCCCCGCACTCGCGGAAGGCGATGGAGGCCCGGCAGGCGGCGTCGTACGTCGCGGCCACCGGGGAGGTGGGGGAGGCCGCCGGGGTCTCGGCCAGGCAGATCAGGTGGATGCCCGCCGCCGCCCCCGCACCGGCCAGCCGGGCCGTGGTCTCGCGCAGCGCCGCCGTACCCGGGTCGCCGTCCAGGATGACCACCGTGTGCGGGCCCGTGTGCGCGCGGGCGGCGTCGGCCACCCCGGTGCGGTCCAGGTTGGGCCAGCCGGGACCGAGCGGGCCCTCGTCCAGGCGGCGGACCAGCTCGGCCGTGCGGGCGGCCGCCTGCTCACGGTCGTACGCGAGGAGGAGCCGGCAGTCCTGCCCGTGCATCGGGCGCAGATGCGGCAGCCACCCCAGCCAGGACCACTCGCGCCGCCGCTCCTCCAGGGAGCGGGCGCGGTCCGTGGAGATGAGCACGATCTCCAGGTCGAAGGGGGAGTGCAGGGCGGCGAGCTGTGCCACCGTGGCGCGGGCGAGCCCCGCCAGCCGGGCGCGCGGCCCGGCGAGGCCCAGCGAACCGGCCTCCCGCAGCCCCACCGTCACCGGCACCGAAGGCACATCGGCCCGGTCGGTCGTCCCGAGCCGCACGACCAGGGCCTCCGGGTGCCCGTCGTGGCGCTCCCACAGCCGGGGCCCGGGGCCCAGCGCGGTCAGGAGCACGGCCGCCGGGTCCGGCCAGGTGCCCTCGGGCGCGGACGGCACGGCGGAGAAGGGGGAGAGCGGCGAGGCGGGGGTGGCGAGGTGGCCCCCCGCGTCGCCGAAGGAACCGGCGGAGGCGAAGGAGGAGGCGTACGGGTCGGAGCCCGGGGCCTGCGGGGTGTGACCGGACGGGGCATGGGCGTGACCGGACGGGGCCGCGCCCGCCTCCGGCCATGAGCCCCGGCCCGGCCGCTCGGCGCCCTGCGCCTGCTCGCCCCTGCTGCCGCCACCGCCCTTGAGCCGCCGGGCCCAGGCGCCTATGCCCCCGCGCCGGGGCGTTTCACCGGCGCCGAAGGAGTCCTGGCCGCCCGAACCGAACGAATCCTGGCCGCCGCCACCGAACGATTCCGCACCGCCGCCACCGAACGGCTCACGCCCACCCGCGCCGCCTGCCGGGAACGGCTCCCGGCCGCCATGGGTGCGCTGCCGCGCGGCCGCCTCGGGGGAGCCATGTTCGGGGCCGGAAGCCTGGCCCGCGTACCCCACCGGCCCCTCCCGCCTCGTCGCCTCCGGGCGGTGGGCGTAGGGGGAGTAGGGGGAAGGCGACGGCGACGGGCCCCCGAACGCGGCGTCCGGCGCGTGCGGCTCCGTCTCGACGCGGCTCACCCGCAGGTGGCCCTCGCCGTCCGGGGCCGTCGGCAGCGTCACCGGACGCCCGCCCGCCGTCAGCCGGAGGGTCGATTCGCCGAGCCGCAGCAGGGCGCCGGGCGGGAAGCGGACGGGCCGGTCGCGGACCTCCGTACCGTCCAGAGAGGTGCCGTTCGTCGAGCCGAGGTCGGCGACCGCGACCCGGCCGTCCTCGGAGACCGTCACCGCGCAGTGCAGCCGGGACACGTCCGGGTCGTCCAGCGGGACATCGGCCTCGGCGGAGCGGCCGATCCGGATCTGCCCGCCGTGCAGCAGATGGACCCCGCCCGCGTCCGGCCCGGCGACCACGTGGAGCTGGGCCGGAACGGTGTCGTCCGTCGCCTCGTCCTCGCCGGGGAGCTGGAGCGAGAGGACCGCCCCGTCCACCAGCGGCGGCTCACCGAGGGCGATGCGCTGGGAGTCCAGCCGCTCCCGCCCGGCGAAGAGCACCACCGCCCCGCCGCCCTGGGAGCCCTCGGGCCCGGAGACGGCCTGGGCCAGGCCGGAGGCGACCGCGGCCAGTGCCGTCCCGGCCGGTGCGGTGACGAGCACGTCGCAGGCGCGCGCCGGGGTCTGGCCGCTGCGCGGCGCGAGGACGGTCAGCCGGATCTGCATCGCCGTCGGCGGTCCCTTCTGCGCGGGGTGCCCGGCAGGGGAAACGCCCTGTGATTCCCCCCACCCGGCACGGACAGGTCGTCCGTACAGGTCGTCACGGACCCCGGGCTCCCGACCCGTCAGATCCGTCCTTGGAGGCATCCTCGCACCTGCCACTGACAACACGCCCGGCGGTCACCTTTAAATGATCTTGAATGGTCGGCTGTGGGCGCAAAAGTGCCGGGTTGCGTCCGGTTCCCGCCGTCAGGACCCTGGTGGCGGGGGTTGCCCGCCGCATCCCGCACGGGCGTACGGCACTGCTGTTCGAGCCTCCGACGCCCGAGCGCCAACCGCGTGCGGCAACCATCTGTCCGGTCTGCGCGTCTTCCCCCGAAACGCGACTCCCCGGCCCCGTGCCCGACGGCATTAGAGTGGCCCGGAACATGGGCCGGAGCGTCGGCCCGGACACATCCGGGTGGGCCCGGGGGACCGCAAGCACCACGATCAGCAGGGAGTGCAAGACGTGCGGCCTGTAGGCAGCAAGTACCTCCTGGAGGAGCCGCTCGGACGCGGCGCCACGGGCACCGTCTGGCGAGCCCGCCAGCGGGAGACCGCGGGCGCCGAGGCGGCCGTCGCCGGGCAGCCCGGCGAGACCGTGGCGATCAAGGTCCTCAAGGAGGAGCTCGCCAACGACGCCGAGGTGGTGATGCGCTTCCTGCGGGAGCGCTCCGTGCTGCTCCGGCTCACGCATCCGAACATCGTGCGCACCCGCGACCTGGTCGTCGAGGGCGATCTCCTCGCCCTGGTGATGGATCTCATCGACGGCCCGGACCTGCACCGCTACCTCCGCGCGAACGGCCCGCTCACCCCGGTCGCCGCCTCGCTGCTCACCGCGCAGATCGCCGACGCGCTCGCCGCCAGCCACGCCGACGGCGTCGTCCACCGCGACCTCAAGCCGGCCAACGTGCTGCTCGACGAGCGGGACGGCGGCATGACCCCGATGCTCACCGACTTCGGCATCGCGAGGCTCGCCGACTCCCCGGGGCTGACCCGGACGCACGAGTTCGTCGGCACCCCCGCCTACGTGGCGCCGGAGTCCGCCGAGGGCCGCCCGCAGACCTCCGCCGTGGACATCTACGGCGCGGGCATCCTGCTGTACGAGCTGGTCACCGGCCGCCCGCCGTTCGCCGGGGGCACCGCCCTCGAAGTCCTGCACCGGCACCTCAGCGAGGAGCCCCGCCGCCCCTCCACCGTCCCCGAACCGCTGTGGACGGTCATAGAGCGCTGCCTGCGCAAGGACCCGGACCAGCGGCCCAGCGCCGAGAACCTGGCCCGTGGTCTGCGTACGGTCGCCGCCGGCATCGGCGTCCACGCGAACTCGGCCCAGATCGCCGCCGCCGACGGGGTGGGCGCCCTGCTCGCCCCCGACCCGGCGCCCACGGCCGTCCCCGAGACCCCCGGCGCAGCCGACCCCACCCAGGTGCTGCCGAGCAACGCGGGCTCGTACGACCCCGGCGCGGCCACCAGCGTGCTCCCGCAGACCGGTGGCCCCGGCAACAACCAGGGCCACGGCAACCAGGGCCACGCCGACCCGACCGCCGTCATGCCGCCCGTACCGCCGCAGCACCCCGACGGGCAGCGGCAGCCGGACGGCCCGCACCCCTGGCAGTCGCAGCTCCAGGCGGCCCGCGACCGCAACCAGCAGACGCAGGTGCAGTACCTGGACCCGAGCCAGGACCCCCTGCGCCGCCGCCCCCAGCGCCAGCAGCAGCCCCCGCAGCGGCAGCAGCAGCCTCCGCAGCACCGGCAGCAGCCGCTCCAGCAGCAGTACCCGCAGCACCAGCAGCAGCACCAGCCTCAACACCAGCAACAGCACCAGCCGCAGCGCTACCAGGCCCCGCAGCAGCCCCAGCGCCAGCAGTACGCGCCCCCGCAGCCGCAGCAGCCCCAGCAGCCGGCCCAGCGCCCGCCGCGTGAGCCGCGTCCGCCGAGGCAGCGCAGCTCCAACCCGATGCGCATCCCCGGCCTCGGCTGCCTCAAGGGCTGCCTGTTCACGATCGTGCTGCTGGTCGTCGCCGGCTGGCTGATCTGGGAGCTGACCCCGCTCCAGGACTGGGTCGCCCAGGGCAAGGGCTACTGGGAAGCGATCGGCGACGCGATCGGCAAGGTCACCGACTGGGTTTCCCAGATCGGCGAGGCCACCGGCGAATCCGGGGGCACGGGCGGGGCCTGACGGCCGCGGACGGAATCCTGACGGCCGCGGACGGAGGCCTGACGGGCCGCGGACGGAGGCCTGACGGCTCCCGACCCTGTCCCTTTGTCGACTTCTCCGGACCGATTCGGTCCGGAGAAGTGCAGGTTGGCGCCATCCCGGGCACGCACCACCCCGAACGCCGCGTAACTTTGTCGACCGGGGGTCCCACCGCCAGCCGCTGAGGGAGCAGTCTTGGCACGGAATATCGGCAGCCGGTACACGGCCCACCAGATCCTGGGGCGCGGCAGCGCCGGCACGGTGTGGCTCGGCGAAGGGCCCGAGGGCCCGGTCGCCATCAAGCTGCTCCGTGAGGACCTCGCGTCCGACCAGGAGCTCGTGGGCCGCTTCGTACAGGAGCGCACCGCCCTGCTCGGGCTCGACCACCCCCATGTGGTCGCCGTCCGGGACCTCGTGGTGGACGGCAACGACCTCGCCCTGGTCATGACCCTCGTACGCGGCACCGACCTGCGCACCCGACTGGACCGCGAACGCCGCCTCGCCCCCGAGGCGGCCGTCGCGATCATCGCGGACGTCGCCGACGGCCTGGCCGCCGCCCACAAGGCCCAGATCGTCCACCGGGACGTCAAGCCCGAGAACATCCTGCTCGACATGGAGGGCCCGCTCGGCCCCGGCGGCTCCCACCCGGCCCTGCTCACCGACTTCGGCGTCGCCAAGCTCATCGACACCCCGCGCCGCACCAAGGTCACCAAGATCATCGGTACGCCGGACTACCTGGCCCCGGAGATCGTCGAGGGCCTCCCGCCGCGCGCCGCCGTCGACATCTACGCGCTCGCGACCGTGCTGTACGAGCTCCTCGCCGGGTTCACCCCCTTCGGCGGCGGCCACCCCGGCGCAGTCCTGCGCCGCCATGTCACCGAGACCGTCGTCCCGCTCCCCGGCATCCCCGAGGAGCTCTGGCAGCTCCTGGTGCAGTGCCTGGCCAAGGCCCCGGCCTCCCGGCTGCGCGCCTCCGAGCTGGCCGTACGCCTGAGGGACCTGCTCCCGCTCCTCGCCGGCATCCCGCCCCTGGACGTGGACGAGCCCGGCGGCGACGAGGCGGAGCAGCAGCAGCCGGCCGCGTACGACGAGCAGCAGTACACCCCGTCCGCCGAGGAGCCGCGCCGCCGCGGGGCGGTCCCGCTGGTGCCCGGCTCGTCCCCGGACTCCAACCGGGACACCCACACGAGCATGCGCGTCCCCGCCCCCGACGAGCTGGCCGGCGGCCCGCTCGGCACCGCCCGCGCCCCGCGCTCCCCGGGAAAGCCGCGCCCCGGCTCCGCCCGTAACAAGGCGGCGGCCGTCCGCAAACGCCGCATCACCCTGGGCGCCGCGGCCCTCCTGCTCTGCGCGGCCGTCGCGGTGGGCGGCTGGTTCGCCGCGGGCGGCGGGGACGGCGACCCGGCCGGGCCCCAGGACAGCGAGAACTCGGCTCCGGCGACCCCGTAGGAACCCTGCGAGGGGAGGAGGGTTCCCGGGGGAGGGCAAGCTTCACCCGCCATGCCGTTACGCTGGACCCGTGGCAGTCGTCGATATTTCCGAAGAGCTGAAGTCCCTCTCCTCGACCATGGGGTCGATCGAGGCCGTCCTGGACCTGGATGCGCTGAGGGCGGACATCGCCGCGCTCGAGGAGCAGGCAGCGGCACCGTCCCTCTGGGACGACCCGGACGCGGCCCAGAAGATCACCAGCAAGCTTTCACACCTCCAGGCCGAGGTCCGCAAGGCCGAGGCCCTGCGCGGTCGCATCGACGACCTCGGAGTCCTCTTCGAGCTCGCCGAGGACGAGGGCGACGCCGACACGCTGGCCGAGGCCGAGGCCGAGCTGGAGTCGGTGAAGAAGGCGCTGGACGAGATGGAGGTCCGCACCCTCCTGTCCGGCGAGTACGACGCCCGCGAGGCGCTCGTCACCATCCGCGCCGAGGCCGGTGGCGTGGACGCCGCCGACTTCGCCGAGAAGCTCCAGCGCATGTACCTCCGCTGGGCCGAGCAGCACAACTACAAGACCGAGGTCTACGAGACGGCGTACGCGGAAGAGGCCGGCATCAAGTCGACCACCTTCGCCGTCCAGGTCCCGTACGCCTACGGCACGCTCTCCGTCGAGCAGGGCACCCACCGCCTGGTCCGGATCTCGCCCTTCGACAACCAGGGCCGCCGCCAGACGTCCTTCGCGGGCGTCGAGGTGCTCCCGGTCGTCGAGCAGACCGACCACATCGAGATCGACGAGTCCGAGCTGCGCATCGACGTGTACCGCTCCTCGGGCCCCGGCGGACAGGGCGTCAACACCACGGACTCCGCGGTCCGTCTGACCCACCTGCCGACCGGCATCGTCGTCTCCTGCCAGAACGAGCGCTCGCAGATCCAGAACAAGGCGTCCGCGATGAACGTCCTCCAGGCCAAGCTCCTCGAGCGCCGCCGCCAGGAGGAGCAGGCCAAGATGAACGCGCTCAAGGGCGACGGCGGCAACTCCTGGGGCAACCAGATGCGTTCGTACGTCCTCCACCCGTATCAGATGGTCAAGGACCTGCGTACGGAGTTCGAGATGGGCAACCCCGAAGCGGTCTTCAACGGCGAGATCGACGGCTTCGTCGAGGCGGGCATCCGCTGGCGCAAACAGCGCGAGAAGTAACCTCCGCCGTACGAAGGTTGGGCCCGGACAGGGAACTGTCCGGGCCCGCCTGCGTTGGGGTGCGGCCGGCGCGAGTTGGGGGGAAGCTGTGCCCGATGCGTCACAGTCGTGCTGCCGAATACCCGTCAAGAACCCCTATAAGGGTGCCTACTGCACACAACGGCCTTGACGGAATCCTTAACTCTGGCCAGGGTGCTAGAGCAGCATGCGTATGTCTGGGACAGGTGTGAACCGGGGGACTGGCGGGGTGACCACGGCACGAACGTGGCCTCGCCGAGAGCGATCCCCGCAGGGCCGCCGTGGCCCCGCATATGGCTGCTCCAATGACGAGATCAGCTACTGGGGGTAGCAACAGATGACGAAGAAGACGCGCATTCGCGTCGCGCGGATAGCCGCTGGTGCGGTTATTGCCGCAGGTGCCTCGCTGACCGCCGCGGGTGCGGCGCAGGCGGTCGGCATCGGTTTCGGTGCGGACGGCGGCGACCTCAGCGGCGACGTGTCGATCCAGACAGGGGACAACCCGATCGGCGGCGCCGACCAGGGTGGCACGACGGGCGAGGCCACCACGGGCGAGGCCACGACCGGTGAGGCCACCACGGGTGAGGCCACCACGGGCGAGGCCACGACGGGCGAGGCCACCACGGGCGAGGCCACGACGGGCGAGGCCACCACGGGTGAGGCCACCACCGGTGAGGCCACGACGGGCGAGGCCACCACGGGCGAGGCCACCACCGGTGAAGCCACGACCGGTGAGGCCACCACGGGTGAAGCTACGACCGGTGAGGCCACCACCGGCGAGGCCACGACCGGTGAAGCCACGACGGGCGAGGCCACCACGGGTGAAGCCACCACGGGCGAGGCCACCACGGGTGAAGCCACGACCGGTGAGGCCACGACCGGCAACAACGGCGGCACGGGTAACAACGGCGGCACCGGCAACAACGGCGGCACGGGCAACACCGGCGGCAACGGCGGCGACACCGGTTCGACCGGCACCACCGGTTCGACCGGCACCACCGGCACCACCGGTTCCACCACCGACGGCGTCGGCACCACCGGCTCCGCGACCGGTGGCGACGACGCCTGCACCGTCGAGTCCGGTGTCGTCGAGTGCGCCGACAACACGGACACCGACAGCGTCGGCAACCAGCCGGTCGAGCAGAGCAAGGGCAAGGAAGAGCTCGCCGAGACCGGTGCGGCCGAGACCACCTTCCTGGTCATCGGTGCCGCGACGATGATCGCCGGCGGCATCGGCTTCCGCATCCTGCCCCGTCTGGTCGGCGGCGCCCGTACGGTCGCCTAGGACCCGCTGAAGACCGCGTACGGGGTGCACCTGAGCCCCGTACACGGTCCGGCACGGCACAGTGAAGGGCCCGGGAGGCCGTACAGCGCCTCCCGGGCCCTTCTGCGTGTATGAAGCCGCCCCAGCGGCCGTCACAGCCGTCACGGCCGTCACGGCCGTACGGGAGGGGTCAGGCGGTCTGGTGGGCCACCAGCGCCAGCGCCGCGAGCAGCACGACCATCAGCGCGATCAGCATGGCCGGATTCATCCCGGCCAGCGGGCCCTGCCCCTGCTCCTCCAGCATCTGCTGCCGGACGGCACGGCAGACCCGGCAGCGGCCCTCGCTCACGGGGGACGCGCAGTTCGCGCACACCAGTCGGTCGTAGGTCATGCGCATTCCTCCTCCCGCGCGGCGGAGCCGCTGACTGCTTCTCTCTCCGCACAACGCTCCGGGAAACGCAACCGTTCCCCCCACCACTGTGCCAGCTCCCACCGTTTTCGGCGCGGCCCGCCGGACAAGGGAGGGCCCGACCCGATACGTACCCGGCGGCGATCCACCATAAATCGCCCATTGCCGGACGCCGCCTGCACGCGTGAGCCCGGTTCGCGTATGGTCACGCTCACCTACTCCCGGCCGACCGTGGTGCATCCGTGATCCGATTCGACAACGTCTCCAAGACCTACCCGAAGCAGACCCGACCGGCTCTGCGCGATGTCTCGCTGGACATCGAGAAGGGTGAGTTCGTCTTCCTGGTGGGCTCCTCCGGCTCCGGCAAGTCGACCTTCATGCGGCTGATCCTGCGCGAGGAGCGCGCCAGCACGGGCATGGTCCATGTGCTCGGCAAGGACCTCGCGCGGCTCTCCAACTGGAAGGTGCCGCAGATGCGCCGCCAGCTGGGGACGGTCTTCCAGGACTTCCGCCTGCTGCCCAACAAGACCGTCGCGCAGAACGTGGCCTTCGCCCAGGAGGTCATCGGCAAGCCGCGCGGTGAGATCCGCAAGGCCGTGCCCCAGGTGCTCGACCTCGTCGGCCTCGGCGGCAAGGAGGAGCGGATGCCCGGTGAGCTCTCCGGTGGTGAGCAGCAGCGTGTGGCGATCGCCCGTGCCTTCGTCAACCGCCCGATGCTGCTGATCGCGGACGAGCCGACCGGCAACCTCGACCCGCAGACCTCCGTCGGCATCATGAAGCTGCTGGACCGGATCAACCGGACCGGCACCACCGTGATCATGGCGACCCACGACCAGAACATCGTCGACCAGATGCGCAAGCGCGTCATCGAGCTCGAACAGGGCCGTCTCGTACGCGACCAGGCACGCGGCGTCTACGGCTACCAGCACTGACCGATGGCGCCCCCGGGCCCCTCGTTCATGTCGAGCATCGAGTACTGAAAGGACGCCATGCGCGCCCAGTTCGTCCTGTCGGAGATCGGCGTCGGTCTCCGTCGCAACCTCACGATGACCTTCGCCGTCGTGGTCTCCGTCGCCCTGTCGCTCGCCCTGTTCGGGGGCGCGCTGCTGATGCGCGAACAGGTCAGCACGATGAAGGACTACTGGTACGACAAGGTCAACGTCTCGATCTTCCTCTGCAACAAGAACGACGCCAAGGACATGCCCAAGTGTGCGAAGGGCGCGGTCACGGCGGAGCAGAAAGCCCAGATCAAGGCCGACCTCGAGAAGATGGAGGCCGTGCAGAAGCCGGTCCACTTCGAGACGGTCGACGAGGCGTACAAGCACTACCAGGAGCAGTTCGGGGACTCCCCGATGGCGGGCAACATCACGCCCGACCAGATGCAGGAGTCGTTCCGCGTCAAACTGAAGGACCCGCAGAAGTACAAGGTCGTCGCGACGGCCTTCGCGGGGCGGGACGGGGTGCAGTCCGTCCAGGACCAGCGGTCCATCCTGGACAACCTCTTCGAGCTGATGAACGGCATGAACGTCGTCGCGATCTACGTGATGATCCTGATGCTCGTCATCGCGCTGATCCTGATCGTCAACACCGTGCGCGTCTCCGCGTTCAGCCGGAGACGTGAAACAGGCATCATGCGCCTGGTGGGAGCCTCCGGCTTCTACATCCAGGCCCCCTTCATCATGGAGGCGGCCGTCGCCGGACTCATCGGCGGTCTGCTGGCCTGCGCGATGCTGCTCGGCGGCCGGTACTTCCTGATCGACGGCGGGCTCGCGCTCCAGGAGAAGCTGAACCTGATCAACTTCATCGGCTGGGACGCGGTCCTCACCAAGCTTCCGCTGGTGCTCGCGATCGGCCTCCTGATGCCGGCCGTCGCCGCTCTCTTCGCGCTGCGCAAGTATCTGAAGGTATGACTTATACCTCCTGGGGCGCGCGGGCAACTGCCCGTGCGCCCCAGGAGGCTTGTCCTAGACTCGGCGCCATGTCCGGTTGTTCGTACCGCTTCCGGCCCCGCGGCCTCTGCCGCGGGGTGACCCTGACATTGGTCTTCGGGTGTGTCCTCGCCACCGGCGCGGCGACCGGTTCGCTGCCGCAGGACCCCGACCCCGTACCCGAACTCCCGGCCCGTACGGTCGCCTCCCGCCATGCCCCGGTCGACCGCGAGGAGATCGAGGACGCGGCGGCGGAGGCCGAGGCCGACGGCAAGTCCGTGAAGGATGCCGCCGGGGAGGTCGTCAGCCGCAGCGGGGACCGCTGGGGGGCGGTCTACGACGAGCAGGAGTACGAGGAGTTCGAGCAGGCCCTGGACGGCTCGTACCTCGGCGTCGGCCTCTCCGCCCGCCGCACCGCGAACGGAGGCGTCGCCGTCTCCCGGGTCCAGCCCGGGGGCCCCGCCGACCGGGCCGGCATCCGCGAGGGCGACCTGCTCCGCACGATCGACGGCCGCCGCGTCGACAAGCGCCCCGTCCCCGAGGTGGTCGCCTTACTCCGCGGTGACGGTACGGGGGCCGGGGAAGGCACCCGCGTCACCCTCGGTCTCGTACGGGACGGAGAACCCACCACACAGACCCTGAAGCGCGCCCGGCTGACCCCCGACGCGGTCACCGTGAGCCGTCTGGGCACCGGCCCCTCCTCGGCGCTCCTCGTCAAGGTCGCCGCCTTCACCAAGGGGACCGGTCAGGAGGTACGGGACGCGGTCCGCGGGGCGCCCGGGGACGCCGGGATACTCCTGGACCTCCGTGCCAACTCCGGGGGCCTGGTCACCGAGGCCGTCACCGCCGCCTCCGCCTTCCTGGACGGCGGACTGGTCGCCACGTACGACGTACGCGGGGAGCAGCAGGCGCTGTACGCCGACCCGGGCGGCGACACCGAGCGGCCTGTGGTGGTTCTCGTCGACGGCGGCACGATGAGCGCGGCCGAGCTGCTGACCGGCGCCCTCCAGGACCGGGGCCGCGCGGTCACCGTCGGCTCGCGCACCTTCGGCAAGGGCTCGGTGCAGATGCCGAGCGAGCTGCCGGGCGGTTCGGTGGCCGAGCTGACCGTGGGCCACTACCGCACTCCGGCGGGCCGCAGCGTCGAAGGTACGGGCATCACGCCCGACCTGGTGGCGGGGGAACGAGCCCAGCAGCGGGCCGAGACGGTATTGAGTGGCCTCGGGGGTGGGTCGTAGTGCGAAAATGACCGCACTATGGCTAAGGAAAAAGACACCGGGCGCAAGATGATCGCGCAGAACAAGAAGGCGCGGCACGACTACACGATCCTCGACACCTACGAGTGCGGCCTCGTGCTCATGGGCACCGAGGTGAAGTCCCTGCGCATGGGCCGGGCCTCCCTGGTCGACGGGTTCGTCCAGATCGACGACCACGAGGCGTGGCTGCACAACATCCACGTCCCCGAGTACGTCCAGGGCACCTGGACCAACCACGCGGCCAAGCGCAAGCGCAAGCTGCTCCTCCACCGGGCCGAGATCGACAAGCTGGAGTCCAAGTCCCAGGAGAGCGGCCACACGATCGTGCCGCTCGCCCTGTACTTCAAGGACGGCCGGGTGAAGGTCGAGATCGCGCTGGCGAAGGGCAAGAAGGAGTACGACAAGCGGCAGACGCTCCGCGAGAAGCAGGACACGAGGGAGACGAACCGCGCGATCGCGGCTGCCCGCCGGCGGCAGCGCAGCGCCTGAGAACCCCCTGCGGGGGAATACGCTGGCATCGTCCCGCGTTGGTCACGTACGATGGGCCGTGCACCTCAGCGAAGGTGCACGTTTTGAAAAATCAACATGGGGATGATCGGTTTCGACAGCGGATGTCGAAGCAGGGGAAGCGAGTCGAGGAAGCGGCAATGATCTCGTAAACCATATGTCGCAAACAATAATCGCCAATTCCAAGCGCGATTCCTCCGCCTTCGCCCTCGCTGCCTAATTAGCAGCTAAGCGAAGACTCTGCGGAGTGTCAGCCCGGGGGTGATCCCGACCCGGATCCTGGCATCAACTAGGGATCTAAACTTCTAAGCCCGGCCACGGGGCCTAGAAGGAAATCAAACAGTGGCTGAGCCTGTCGGAGGCTTGTTCGCGTGACCTCCGGGGCCGAGAAAAGCGTAGCGAACTGCACTCGGAGAAGCCCTGGTTCCGCACCGTTGGACGCGGGTTCGATTCCCGCCATCTCCACAATTCCCATGTAGGCCGCTGCCCCGTGAGTTCGCTCGCGGGGCAGCGGCTTTTTCATGCCGCAGGGCTTTTCACGGCAACGACCGGGTGAGCCACACCACCTCTTTGGCGCCTTCCAGGGAAACGCGGTCCTGCTCGAACCCGAGCTTCTCCAGAACGCGGAGCGAGGGCGTGTTCCACGTACCGACGGTGGACCAGAGCCGCTGCCGCCCGGTCGCACCGGCGGCGCCGACCACCGCGCGGGCCGCCTCGGTGGCGTAGCCCCGCCCGTGTGCGTGCCGGAACAGCTCGTACGCGATCTCGGGCTCCTCCAGGGTGGAGCGGCCGATGATCAGCCCGCAGTACCCGATGAAGTCACCCTCGGCCCGGCGCTGGACGGGCAGCAGGGCGATTCCCGTGGTCTCGGTCGCGGCGAGCAGTCCCGCGATCCTTTCGCGGCCGTGCTCGACCGTGTACGTCTTGTCGTCACCGCGTTCGGAGAGGAGGGCGCTCAACTCGGCAGCGTCCGACTCCGCCCACGGCCGCAGTATCAGCCGCTCGGTCTCCAGGTGGAACGCCATGGTCCCGTAGCTCGACATGCCCCCACCCTGCCCCATGAGCAGGCCGGGCCGCAGCGGTCATCCCGCGCGGCCCGGCCGTGTGCGTGGCTGTGGTGGTGCGTCCGCGTCAGCTCCCGTACGCCCCGCCCTTCACGCCGTCGGTGAAGGCGGCCCACTGGGCGGGGGCGAAGTGGAGGTGGGGGCCGCGCTGGTTCTTGCTGTCGCGGACTGCCCGGCCGCCGTCGGAGAGGGGGGCCTGAAACTGGCGGGCTTCTCCCTGCCCTCCCTCTACGGCGACATCCCCACCATCACCGACGGGGCCCTGGTCCACCTCGGCGGCGCTTCGGCCGAACTCGTCCGTGAACTGGCCGCGTGGATCCGGCAACGGGCCTGAAATGCCGGTCCCTGGGGGCGCGTTCTGGTAGGCGTGGGCATGCCTGGATCTCTGTCCGCCTCACCGGGAGTCCCGATGACCGTTCGCCGCGTCATGCCCCTCGTCCAGTCCGAAGCCGTGCAGGAGAGCCGGGAGTTCTACGGCCTGCTCGGCTTCGAGGAAGTCATGAACCACGGCTGGATCATGACGCTCGCCCCGCCGTCCAGCCCGACGGCACAGATCAGCATCATCACCAGCGACGCCACGGCCCCCGTCACCCCCGATCTGAGCGTGGAGGTCGACGACGTGGACGCGGCGTACGCGGTCGTGCGGGAGAGCGGGGCGGAGATCGTCCATCCGTTGCAGGACGAGGAGTGGGGGGTGCGGCGGTTCCTGGTCCGCGACCCCAACGGCCGTGTGGTCAACGTGCTGAGTCACCGCTGACACCCTGCCGCCGCAGTGCTGCGCCCGCCGCCGCGATGACCAGCGCCAGGGCCGCCGCGCCCATCGGAGCGGCGTAGCCGGAGACCGTACCCGCGTGCTCCACCAGCCAGCCGCCCGTCGCCGCGCCCGCCGCCACCCCGCCCAGCAGGGCGGTCACCGAGAGCGTCATGCCCTCGTTCAACTGGCCCGCAGGTGTCGCGCGTTGGACCAGCGTCATACCCGTGACCATGGTGGGGGCGGTGGCCGCGCCCGCGAGCAGCAGGCAGAGCGCCAGGACCGGCAGGGAGGCGGTCGAGGTGGTGGCGAGCAGCGGCAGGGACATCAGCGCGGTCATCGCGGCCAGGCAGAGCAGCAGCCTGCGGTGGACGTTCCGGGCGGGCCGCAGTGAGCCGTAGAGCAGGCCCGCCGCACAGGACCCCGCCGCCTGGAGCGCCAGGATCGCGCCCCCGGCATGGGCGATGGAGACGACCTCCAGCGCCCCGAACACCGCGCCCGTGGCGAGGAAGACCGCCAGCAGCGCGGGCATCCCCGGCGTGCGGAGCGGGGAGACGGCCGTGCGCGTACGCGGGGTCGGCGGCGGTTCCGTCGCGCGCTGGGCGGCGAAGATCAGGACCCCGGTCATCAGCAGGAACGCGCCCACCAGCGTGCCCGCCTCCGGGAACAGCGCCCCGCAGAGCACCGCCGCGAGGACCGGGCCGAGCATGAAGCAGAGCTCGTCGGCGGCCTGCTCGAAGGAGTTCGCGGTGTGCAGGGCCGCCGGGTCGCCCCGGTGCAGGTGCGCCCAGCGGGCCCGGGACATCCCGCCGGTGTTGGGGGTGGTCGCGGTGGCGGCGTACGCCACGAAGAGCGTCCAGGCCGGGGCGTCGTACCGTACGCAGAGCACCAGCGCGAGGGAGCCGAGCACGGCGAGGGCGGTCGCGGGCACCGCGATCCTGGCCTGCCCGTAGCGGTCCACCAGCCGGGCGGTGAAGGGCGCGACCACGGCCGTCGCGGCGAGGCCCGTCGCGGTGACGGCCCCGGCGAGCGCGTACGAGCCCCGGGACCCGGCGATCATGATGACCGCGCTGACGCTGAGCATCCCCATGGGGAGCCGGGCGATCAGGTTGCCCGCGGTGAAGGCGCGGGCGCCGGGGGTGGCGAGCAGCCGGAGGTAGGGGTTGGCGGAGGCGGGCCGTTTCCTCCGTACGCGCTCCGGCGCGGCGCGCGGGGCCGCGACCAGGTGGCCGCCGGCGACGGTGAGCAGCGGGGTGGAGGAAGGGAGCGTACGGGTGGCAGGGGATTTCGGCATGGGGTTCAGCCTCGTCGCGCCCGGCCGCCCCGGTCCAACACCTTCTGCAGGCCCATTCACGCACTGCTGTTGTGAATCGCCCGCCGCGCTGTGGAGCCCGCGTTGTAGATTCGCCGTGTGCCCGCCCCCGACACCGACCCCCGGCTCCTCCGTGCCTTTCTCGCCGTCGCCGAGGAGCTGCACTTCACCCGGGCCGCCGCCCGGCTCTTCGTCGCCCAGCAGGCGCTGAGCCGGGACATCCGCCGACTGGAGCGCGAGCTCGGCGCGGAGCTGTTCGTCCGCACCACCCGGCAGGTCTCCCTGACCCCGGACGGCGAGCGGCTGCTTCCGTACGCCCGCCGGGTTCTCGACGCCCACGCCGAACTCGCCGGAGCCTTCGGCGGCGGGTCCGCCCGGCCGCTGCTGGTCGACCTGAACACGGACGGGATGACCGCCGCCCGGGTGCTGGCACGGGCCCGGGAGATCGCCCCGGAGTGCGAGCTGATGGCACGGTTCGAGTCCGGGCTCACCTGGGCCGCCTCCGAGATCCTGGCCGGGCGGCTCGACGTCTCCTTCGGCCGGGCCGCCGGGCTGGCCCCCGGGGTGCGGGCCGGACTCTCCGTACAGCCGGTGCGGTACGAGCCGATGGCCCTGATGCTGCCCGCCTCCCACCCCCTCGCCGGACGCGCGGCCATCCCCCTGGCCGAGCTGTCCGGGACGACCGTCTACGCGGGGGCGGGCAACGAGCGGACGAGGGAGTGGACGGAGCTGGCGGCGCTGCTCTTCGCCGCCTGGGGGATCGTGATGGCCCCGCCCGTGCCGCTCGCCGTGGGGGTGGCCGAATTCCAGCGGGTCATGGCGAAGGGCGGACACCCCGTACTCGCGGTGACGGACTTTCCCCCGCTGCCGGGGACCGTGCTCCGCCCGCTCGTCGATCCCGTTCCGCTGTCGCCGCTGATGCTGGTCTGGCGCAAAGGCCTGAACCACCCCGGAGTGGATGCGCTGCGCACGGCATCGGACCAGTTGGGTACGGCCCAGGGCTGGCTCGCACCCCCGCCTGGCGCCTGGCTGCCGGAGAGGGATCTGGCACTGATGCGCCAAGGGCGCTGACGTATCGAGGGCGCTGACGTAATCAACGGCGCTGACGTGCCAAGGGCGCTGATGCGTCAGGCGGTTCCGTAGCGGCGCATCTCACCGGGCCGCCTCCGGCCCGGTGAGAGCAAGGTTGCCCACCGGTCACCTCACGGCACTCCGCCGAAACGCGCGCTCCCTAGCGTCGGGACCACACCCCGCAGCGACGGGGACACCACCCCGACCCCCCTGTGGAGGCGCGTGATGGCAGGCCGTTGGATCGAGACCTGGGAGCCGGAGGACGAGACGTTCTGGCGGGAGAAGGGCGAGCGCGTCGCCCGCCGCAACCTGTGGTTCTCCGTGCTCTCCGAGCACATCGGATTCTCCGTCTGGACGCTGTGGTCGGTAATGGTCCTGTTCATGGGACCGGAGTACGGCGTCGACCCGGCCGGGAAGTTCTTCCTGATCTCCACCGCCACTCTGGTCGGGGCGGTGGTGCGGGTGCCGTACACCTTCGCCGTCGCCCGGTTCGGCGGCCGCAACTGGACCATCTTCACCGCGGTCAGCCTGCTCGCCCCGACGCTCGCCGCGCTCTGGGTGATGGAACCGGGGACCTCGTACGGCACGTTCGTGGCGGTCGCCGCGCTCACCGGGATCGGCGGTGGCAACTTCGCCTCCTCGATGACCAACATCAACGCCTTCTTCCCGCTCCGCGAGAAGGGCTGGGCGCTCGGCCTCAACGCGGGCGGCGGCAACATCGGCGTCCCCGTCGTCCAGCTCATCGGCCTCCTCGTCATCGGCACCCTGGGCGCGGCCCACCCCCGGCTGGTGCTCGGCGTCTACATCCCGCTGATCGTGGTGGCCGCGCTCTGCGCCGCGCTGTACATGGACAACCTCCGGCCCGTACGCAACGACACCGGGGCGGCCAAGGAAGCCGTCCGGGACCCGCACACCTGGATCATGTCGACGCTCTACATCGGCACCTTCGGCTCGTTCATCGGCTACAGCTTCGCCTTCGGCCTGGTCCTCCAGACCCAGTTCGGCCGCACCCCGCTCCAGGCCGCCTCGCTCACCTTCATGGGCCCGCTGCTCGGCTCGCTGATCCGCCCCTTCGGCGGGCGGCTCGCCGACCGGCACGGCGGCGCCCGGATCACCCTGGCCGCCTTCGCCGCGATGGGCGCCGCCACCACGGTCGTCATCTACGCCTCCGCCACCGCGTCGCTCCCCGTCTTCCTCGTCGGCTTCACCGCCCTGTTCGTCCTGACGGGGCTCGGCAACGGGTCGACGTACAAGATGATCCCGGGCATCTTCCACGCCCAGGCCATCGAGAAGGGCCTCGACGGCGAGGCGGCCGCCGCCCACGGACGGCGGCTCTCCGGCGCCGCCATGGGCTTCATCGGGGCCGTCGGCGCCCTGGGCGGCCTCGCCATCAACCTCGCGTTCCGTCAGTCCTTCCAGACCTCCGGCACCGGCACCGCCGCCTTCTGGTCCTTCCTCGCCTTCTACGGCGTCTGCTCCGCCCTCACCTGGGCGGTATACCTTCGCCGGCCCGCACCCGTGCCCGCGAAGGCCCAGGTCGGTTACGCAGAGGTGTAGGGACGGGACCGCCCGGGCCACTGGTGACGTAACGGCCGGGAAATACGGGGGAACCGAGCCTGTCACGCACCGTTGGCAGTCTCGGGCCTCCGCACCATCGCGTAACAGCGGGACACAGAAGCCGGGGACACGCCATGCAGGACGACGACACCACCCACGGCCCCCTCGCGGGCTTCACGGTCGGAGTGACCGCCGCCCGCCGCGCCGAGGAGCTCGCCACCCTCCTCAAGCGGCGCGGCGCCGCCGTCCAGCACGCCCCCGCCCTGCGGATCGTCCCGCTCGCCGACGACAGCGAACTCCTCGACGCCACGAAGGAGTTGATCGACCACGCCCCCGACGTGGTGGTCGCCACCACCGCGATCGGCTTCCGGGGCTGGGTCGAGGCGGCCGACGGCTGGGGCATCGGCGACGCGCTCCTGGAGCGGCTGCGCGGCGTCGAACTCCTCGCCCGGGGCCCCAAGGTCAAGGGCGCGGTGCGGGCCGCCGGGCTGACCGAGGCCTGGTCACCCGGGTCCGAATCGATGGCCGAAGTCCTCGACCGGCTCCTCGGCGAGGGCGTCGAGGGCCGCCGCATCGCCCTCCAGCTGCACGGCGAACCGCTCCCCGGCTTCATCGAGTCCCTCCAGGCAGCGGGCGCCGAGGTCGTCGGCGTCCCCGTCTACCGCTGGATGCCGCCGCAGGACATCGCCCCGCTCGACCGGATGCTCGACGCCACCGCCGCCCGGGCCCTGGACGCCGTCACCTTCACCAGCGCCCCCGCCGCCGCCTCGTTCCTGGGCCGCGCGGAGACCCGCGGGCTGCTCCCGGAGATCCTGGGCGCCCTGCGCGACGACGTCCTGGCCGCCTGCGTCGGACCGGTCACCGCCCTCCCGCTCCAGGCCCGTGGCATCCCCACCGTCCAGCCCGAACGCTTCCGCCTGGGCCCACTCGTCCAGCTCGTCTGCGCCCAACTCCCCACCACCGCCCGGGTCCTGCCCATCGCCGGCCACCGCGTCGAGATCCGCGGCCACGCCGTGCTGGTCGACGACGAACTGCGCGCGGTCCCGCCTGCGGGCATGGCCCTCCTGCACACCCTGGCCCGCCGCCCCGGCTGGGTGGTGGCCCGCGCCGACCTGCTGCGGGCGCTGCCCGGCAGCGGCACCGACGAACACGCGGTGGAGACGGCGATGGCCCGGCTGCGCTCCGCGCTGGGGGCGCCGAGGCTGATCCAGACCGTCGTCAAACGCGGCTACCGGCTGTCGCTGGACCCGGCGGGGGACACCCCGGGTTCGGCCGCGCCGCGCTGAGCATCGTCCGTTCCCCGTGATCCTTGATGGCCGTCACGGTAGCGGGGGTTACGGCCGGGCCCCGCCGGGGGCACTCTGGAGGGTGGCATCCGACCGGTGACCCCGAGGCGGTGACAGGCGCATGGCGGCGGGCAGGGGCGCGTACGTGTGGCGGTTCGACTCCGGCCGGATCTGTCTCGACCTGGTGGCCACCGGGCCCGCGGGCGGGACACCCCGCGCCCGGGAACAGCTCGACGGACCGGGGCGGCTCGCCGACTGGCTGACCGCCGCCCGGCTCGTCCCGCCGGGTACGGCCCTGAGCGCGCTGGACGCCACCTGGCTGACCCGGTTCCGGCAGCTGCGGGCGGACGTGGGCCGGCTGATGTCGGCCCAACTCGCCTTGGCAGACAGTGGTGTCGACCCTTCAGTCGCCCAACTCGGCAGCCCGGGCTACGGGAGCGCCCTGGACCGGCTCAACTCCCTTGCGGCCGAAGCCCCGCCGGGACCGCGTGCCGTGCGTGGCGAGGGCGGGGCGCTGGTTCGGACCCTGAGCGCCGAACCCGGCTGCGCGGGGCTCCTCGCGGTCGTGGCGCGGGACGCGGTGGACCTGCTCACCGACCCGGTGGCGCGGGGAGCGCTGCGCCGCTGCGCGGGCGGGGCGTGCCACCGGCTCTACCTGGACACCTCGCGCGGCGGCCGGCGCCGCTGGTGCTCCGGCGAGGTCTGCGGCAACCGCGAACGGGTGGCCCGGCACCGGCGCCGGAGGATCTCGACGAAAGAAATATGAAGCGACGTTGAATGATCCGGCGCCCGACCCCGTATCCCTCCCCGAAGAGCTCCATTCAGGGTCTCGACCAGGAGGTTCGGGTGCGCAAGGATGCGGCCGTGGCCGATGACCGTCCGCACAGGGCTCGACATCGCAGTGAGCCGCCCACGCCTCCTGACGGGATACCGGACGAGGAGCTGATGCGGGCGCTCTACCGCGAACACGCCGGGCCGCTGCTCGCGTACGTCCTCCGGCTCGTGGCGGGCGACCGCCAGCGGGCCGAGGACGTGGTGCAGGAGACGCTCATCCGTGCCTGGAAGAACGCCGGCCGGCTCAACCGGGCCACCGGCTCCGTCCGCCCCTGGCTGGTGACGGTCGCCCGGCGCATCGTCATCGACGGCCACCGCAGCCGGCAGGCCCGGCCGCGCGAGGTCGATCCGTCGCCGCTGGAGGTCATTCCCGCGGAGGACGAGATCGACAAGGCGCTGTGGCTGATGACGTTGTCGGACGCGCTCGACGATTTGACGCCCGCGCACCGGGAAGCATTGGTCGAGACCTACTTCAGGGGACGTACGGTGAACGAGGCGGCCGAGGTGCTCGGCATCCCCAGCGGCACCGTGCGGTCCCGGGTCTTCTACGCACTCCGTTCGATGAAGCTCGCACTCGAAGAGAGGGGGATCACGGCATGAGCGACCAGCAGTGGCAGCCGTTCGGGCCCCGGCCTCCGGGACCCCGTATGCCCACCGGTCCCTCTCACCCCCCGCACTCCCCCTATCCCGCGGGTCCTGCACACCCCTCAGGGCCCGCGTACCTCTCCGGCCCCGGGCAGCCCCCGGGCCTCGGCTATCCGGGCGCTCCGGGCGGCCCCACCGGACCCGAGCCGCCGTTCGGCGGCGAGCCCGAAGGGAGCGAGCACGACGCCGCCGCCGCCTATGTCCTGGGCATCCTGGACGACGCGCAGGCGAGCGCGTTCGAAACCCATCTCGCGGGCTGCGCCCGGTGTTCCGCGCATCTGGACGAGTTCGCGGGGATGGAGCCCATGCTCGCGATGCTGGCCGAAGCGCCGGCGGCGGCACCCGGGGCCCGTCCCGTACCGCACGTTCCCGAGCGGCCCGCGCCCAAGGTGCTCGGCGGGCTGATGGACGAGGTCGCGCACCGGCGGCACCGGCGGACGAGGCGGAGCAGATATCTGATCGCCGCGGCGGCCGCCCTGATCATCGGCGGGCCGGTCGCGGCCGTCGCCGTCACGGCGGGCGACGAGGGCGGCGGCCGCTCCGTCGCCGTCGGGGACCCGCACCCCACCAGCCCGGCCGAGGACGCCTTCTTCCAGCACATGACGGAGAAGGTGACGGCGACCGACCCCACCACCCGGGTCGGCGCGACGGTCGGGATGGAGGAGAAGGCCTGGGGCACCCACACGGTCCTGGAACTGAAGAACGTCAAGGGTCCGCAGAAGTGCACGCTCGTCGCCGTCTCCAAGACGGGGGAGGAGGAGGTCGTCACCTCCTGGTCCGTCCCGAAGTGGGGGTACGGCATCGAGGGTTCGACGCACGAGTCGGCGAAGAACCCGCTGTACGTGCACGGCGGCGCGGCGATGGCCCGTGAGGACATCGACCGCTTCGAGGTGCGCACGTTCGACGGGGAGCGGCTGGTGGAGATCGGCGCCTGAGGCATGTCCGCCGGACCCGGCCGCTCCGGCGCGTCACCCCGGCCGCCTGGGCGGGCAGCCTTCCGACGCGCAATCGCAACACGCGTAACGGTGGACGGCAGGTGCGCCCGGGCCCCCCTTCGCATAGGGTTGACGGCTGCCCGATGCACGTCAGAAGGGGGCCTCGGTGGCCGCGCAGGATGCCGCTGTCGATTCGCTGCGGGACCGGGAAATCGGTGTCGAGCAGGATCATCTGGACCGCGTTTACCACCGTCTCGAAGAGAAGATCGACGAGGCGGAATTTCTCATGAACGACGCCGTCAAACGCGGGCAGGTCGGCACGCCCGGCGCCCTCGCCGAGCGGGACGCCCAGGTCTTCCGGGCGGGCGTCCACCTCAACCGGCTGAACAACGAGTTCGAGGACTTCCTCTTCGGGCGGATCGACCTGCTCCTCGGCAAGGACGGTGAGCGCGGCCCCGACGGCGCGTACACCTCCGTCGAGCCGGCCGACGACGCCGTACGGGAGGACGCCACCGCCGACATCGCCGAGACGCTCCACATCGGCCGGATCGGGGTCCTGGACTCCGACTACGCGCCGCTGGTGATCGACTGGCGGGCCCCGGCCGCCGCCCCGTTCTACCGCTCCACCCCGAAGGAGCCCGGCCGCGTCGTACGCCGCCGGGTCATCCGCTCCAAGGGCCGCAGGGTCCTCGGGGTCGAGGACGACCTGATGCGCCCGGAGCTGACGGCGTATCTGGACGGCGACAAGCTCCCGGTGATCGGCGACGGAGCCCTGATGGCCGCCCTCGGCCAGGCCCGCAGCCACACCATGCGGGACATCGTCGCCTCCATCCAGGCCGAGCAGGACCTGGTGATCCGGGCCCCCGCCGCCTCCGTCACCGAGGTCACCGGCGGCCCCGGCACCGGCAAGACGGCCGTCGCCCTGCACCGCGCCGCCTACCTCCTCTACCAGGACCGGCGGCGGTACGCGGGCGGCATCCTCGTCGTCTCACCGACCCCGCTCCTGGTCGCGTACACCGAGGGCGTGCTGCCCTCGCTCGGCGAGGAGGGCCAGGTCGCGATCCGCGCGGTCGGCTCGCTCTCGGACGAGGCGGCGGGCGTCGAGGGCGCGTACGGAAGGGGCGGCCCGAAGGGCCTCGATGAGGGGCGGTGGTCGGGTGACGGGGGGGCCTACGACGAACCGGCGATCGCCCGGATCAAGGGCTCCTCGCGGATGCTCCATGTGCTGCGCAAGGCGGCCCGGGGAGCCCTGGAGGCACCGAAGCCGCCCAACAGCGGTGGCGGCCAGCTCTCCTTCGGCGACGAGCCCGCGCAGAACGGCACGGCGACCACCCCCACCCGGCTGCGCGTCGTCGCCTTCGGCGCCCGCATCGAGCTGGAGGCCGACGAGCTCCAGCGCATCCGGCACAACGTGCTCAGCGGCACCGCCCCCGTCAACCTGCTGCGCCCGCGCGCCCGCAAGCTGCTGCTCGACGCCCTGTGGAGCAAGTCCTCCGGGCGCGGCCGCTACACCGACCCGCAGCTGGTGGCGGAGTTGCGGTCCTCCTTCGACGAGGACGTCTCCACCGAGACGCCGTTCCTGGAGTTCCTGAACGCCTGGTGGCCCGAGCTGACCCCGCGTCGGGTGCTGGCCGCGATGGCCGACGAGAAGCGGCTGGCCCGCTGGTCCCGGCGCATCCTCAACCAGGGCGAGGTGCGCCGGCTGGCCCGCTCCCTGAAGCGGCTGGACCCGGTGGACGGCAGTGGCGCCCTCTCCGTCCACGATGTGGCGTTGCTGGACGAGCTCCAGGCCCTGCTGGGCACGGTGGCCCGGCCGAAGCGGAAGCGTGAGGCGGACCCGCTGGACCACCTCTCGGGGCTGGAGGAGCTGATGCCGCAGCGCGAGGAGACCCAGTGGGAGCGGGCCGAGCGGCTCGCGGCGGAGCGCACGGAGTACGCGCACGTCATCGTCGACGAGGCGCAGGACCTCACGCCCATGCAGTGGCGGATGGTGGGCCGCCGGGGCCGCCACGCCACCTGGACCATCGTCGGCGACCCGGCGCAGTCCTCCTGGTCCGACCCGGACGAGGCGGCGGCGGCCCGGGACGAGGCGCTCGGCTCCCGCCCCCGCCGCCGCTTCACCCTCACCGTCAACTACCGCAATCCGGCCGAGATCGCGGAGCTGGCCGCGAAGGTGCTGGCGCTCGCCATGCCCGGCATGGAGTCCCCGTCGGCGGTCCGCTCGACCGGGGTGGTGCCGCGCTTCGTGCCGGTGGAGGGCGGCGACCTGGCCGCCACGGTCCGCGAGGAGGCGCGCCGGCTGCTGGCGGAGGTCGACGGCACGGTCGGTGTGGTCGTGGCGATGGACCGCCGCGCCCAGGCCCGCGAGTGGCTGGCGGAGCTGGGGGAGCGGGTGGTGGCGCTGGGCAGCCTGGAGGCGAAGGGCCTGGAGTACGACGCCACGGTGGTCGTCTCCCCGGCGGAGATCGCGGACGAGTCCCCGGCCGGGCTGCGGGTGCTGTACGTGGCGCTGACGAGGGCCACGCAGCAGCTCACGGTGGTGTCGGGGGAGCGGGACATGCCGGACGAGGACGGGGTGCCTGACCTGCTGCGGGAGTGATCCGGAGCTGCTGCCGGAGTGACGGGATCAGGTCGGCCCGTCGTACGGGAATCACTTCTCCGGGGTCTTTGTTACCGTGGTACTGGCACCGGCTCGATCCAAGCCCCCGGGCCCAACCTTCGTCGCTTCGAGCGACCACTTGCCGCGAGGCGAGCATGGCGGGTCGGTGCCACCTAAGTGAAGAAGACAGACCCGCGTCACCTGATGGTGGCGCGGGTCTGTTTTCGTTTACGAGACTACTCGAGGGCTGTTGGGGGTTCCGCCGAACGGGTGACTTCTCGTATGGTGGAAAACACTTTCCGAAAGAAGATGCTCATTACCGGCTACCAGTCGGTAGGTGCGACGATCGGGAAGCGTGACCGGAACGAGGGTTCCGGATGCGAAGCAATGAAGCTTGAGGAAAGCGAAGGACTCGGCCATGGCAACGGCGCCCAGCGTCTCGTACTCGATGACGGTCAGGCTGGAGGTGCCCGCGAGCGGCACCGCGGTCTCCCACCTCACCACGGCGGTCGAGTCCTCCGGAGGGTCGGTCACCGGCCTCGACGTCACGGCGTCCGGCCACGAGAAGCTCCGGATCGACGTGACGATCGCCGCTTCCTCCACCTCGCACGCGGACGAGATCGTCGAGGGCCTGCGCGGCATCGAGGGCGTCGTGCTGGGCAAGGTCTCCGACCGTACGTTCCTCATGCACCTCGGCGGCAAGATCGAGATGGCGTCCAAGCACCCCATCCGCAACCGTGACGACCTCTCGATGATCTACACCCCCGGCGTCGCCCGGGTCTGCATGGCCATCGCCGAGAACCCCGAGGACGCCCGCCGCCTCACCATCAAGCGCAACTCCGTCGCAGTCGTGACGGACGGCTCCGCGGTGCTCGGCCTCGGCAACATCGGCCCGATGGCCGCGCTGCCCGTCATGGAGGGCAAGGCGGCCCTCTTCAAGCGCTTCGCGGGCATCGACGCCTGGCCGATCTGCCTGGACACCCAGGACACCGACGCCATCGTCGAGATCGTCAAGGCGATCGCCCCCGGCTTCGCGGGCATCAACCTGGAGGACATCTCCGCGCCCCGCTGCTTCGAGATCGAGGCCCGGCTGCGCGAGGCCCTGGACATCCCCGTCTTCCACGACGACCAGCACGGCACCGCCATCGTCGTCCTGGCCGCCCTGACCAACGCCCTGCGCGTGGTGGGCAAGAGCATCGGGGACGTACGGGTCGTCATGTCCGGTGCCGGAGCCGCCGGTACGGCCATCCTGAAGCTGCTGATCGCCGCCGGTGTCAAGCACGCCGTCGTCGCCGACATCCACGGCGTCGTCCACTCCGGCCGCGAGGACCTCGTCGCCGCGTCCCCCGACTCGCCGCTGCGCTGGATCGCCGACAACACCAACCCGGAGGGCGTCACCGGCACCCTCAAGGAGGCCGTCGTCGGCGCCGACGTCTTCATCGGCGTCTCCGCCCCGAACGTCCTGAACGGCGACGACGTCGCGGCGATGGCGGACGGCGCGATCGTGTTCGCGCTCGCGAACCCGGACCCCGAGGTGGACCCGGCGATCGCCCGCGAGACCGCGGCCGTCGTCGCCACCGGCCGCTCCGACTTCCCCAACCAGATCAACAACGTGCTGGTCTTCCCGGGTGTCTTCCGCGGTCTGCTGGACGCTCAGTCCCGCACCGTCAACACGGAGATGATGCTCGCCGCCGCCGGAGCCCTCGCCGACGTGGTCGCCGAGGACGAGGTCAACGCGAACTACATCATCCCCTCCGTCTTCAACGACAAGGTCGCCGGTGCGGTCGCCGGAGCCGTCCGCGCAGCCGCCAAGGCCGCCGCCGGCACCGGAGCCGCACCCTCCGACGCCGTCTAGGCCACACCGTTTCGCGGGGTCCATCAGGGGTACGCGCGAAACACCCCGGGCCGCACCCGCCCGTGCCGTACGGCGCGTCGCGGGTCGCGGCGCCCCAAACGCCCCTTTAGGGTGGGCGGGCAGTGGGCCCCGTAGGGCCCGGCATCCGCTGCGGACCGCTAAGGGAAGCCGACGGAACGTCACCACGAGCAGACAGTGGCGCTTTTCGTTGACCCTGAAGGGTTCCGGATTGGCTTTCCCGCCGCAGGTGGGGGCAGGATGCGTAATCGGGCGCGAGGGTCTGACATCAGACCCGGGTCCGGGGACTGTCAGAGGGCCCTGGCAGCATCGGCTTCGATCTCACGCCTCACAGGCAAGAAGAACACGGGAGTAACAACATGAACCGCAGTGAGCTGGTGGCCGCCCTGGCCGACCGCGCCGAGGTGACTCGCAAGGACGCCGACGCCGTGCTGGCCGCGCTCGCCGAGACCGTCGGTGAGATCGTCGCCAAGGGCGACGAGAAGGTCACCATCCCCGGCTTCCTGACCTTCGAGCGCACCCACCGTGCCGCTCGCACCGCTCGCAACCCGCAGACCGGCGACCCGATCAACATCCCCGCCGGCTACAGCGTGAAGGTCTCCGCGGGCTCGAAGCTCAAGGAAGCCGCCAAGGGTAAGTAACCCCCAAAGGCGCAAGGAGGGCGGTCACCCCCGACCAGGGGTGGCCGCCCTCGCGCATGCCACGGGCACATGCGCCCCGCTCAGGCGCTCGCACACTGCTGGGCTCACCCGGGGTCAGGGATGCATCCGCGCGCCCTTGAGGGCCTTGTCCACGGCGTTGCGGGGCCCGTACACGAGTAGCCCCACCAGATCCAGCGCGTCCCGCCCCACGGCCCGTACCGCCGCCCGGTTGTCCCGGTCGTTCCCCGTGCCGAACAGGTCCGAGGTGAACACGGCCGTCGTCAGGGACCGGGAGAGCGCCTTGGTGTGCGCGGCGGCCAGCGTCTCCTTCGTCCCCTCGAAGACCAGCACGGGCTGCCGGATCATCGGGAGGTACGGGGTGGAGTCGGCGTCCTCGTAGGGCTCGCCGATCACTTCGGGCGCCACCGTCCCCAGGCCGCTGACCAGGAAGGCGGTCACGTTCAGGCGCTGCCAGGTCTCCAGGTCGTCGCGGAGCAGCACCGCGACCTTCGTGTCGAAGCGGACGGGAGCCTCACCGGTGGCCGTGGTTCCGCTCGCTGTCTCGTGCGTGTTCGTCATGGTCCGAGCCTGGCCGGTGGCCCCCGGCCGTTTCTTGTACGTTTTAAGCGTGGTGGCACGTCAGGAGATCTCGGCCTGGCGTCCGGCGGTCCCGGGCGTCGTGGAGGTCTTCCACGCGCGCTTCACCGAGCACGCCTACCCCATGCATGTGCACGACGCCTGGACGCTCCTGATCGTCGACGACGGGGCCGTCCGCTACGACCTGGACCGCCACGAGCGCGGCACCCCGGGCGGCACGGTGAGCCTGCTGCCGCCGCAGGTCCCGCACAACGGTTCGCCCGCCACCTCCGACGGCTTCCGCAAACGGGTGCTCTACCTGGACATGACCCTCCTCGACACGGGCTACATCGGCCCCGCCGTGGACACCCCCGCCCTCGCCGACCCGCTCCTGCGCAGCCGCGTGGGCCGCCTCCACACGGCCCTGGCGGACCCGGACGGGGCCTTCGAGGCGGAGAGCCGCCTGGCGTTCATCGGCGAGCGGCTACGGGGCCACCTGCGCCCCCGTACGGCCCCCGCGGGCCCGCCGCCCGGCCCCGGCGTCGCTAAGGACCTCCGCGACCTCCTGGACGAGCGGCCGGTCGAGGGCATCACCCTGGCCGAGGCCGCCCGGCTGGTCCACGCGCACCCCGCCCATCTCGTACGGGCGTTCAGCGCGGCGTACGCGATCGCGCCGCACCAGTACCTGACGTCCCGCCGGGTCGACCGGGCCCGCCGCCTGCTGCTGGACGGCGTGCCGCCCGGGGAGGCGGCGGCCGCCGTGGGCTTCCACGACCAGTCCCACCTGACCCGGCACTTCAAGCGGATCGCGGGGACGACGCCGGGGCGGTTCGCGCGATCCCGAGGAGCCCGGGAAGCACGGCGCCCCGGCCCCCTGTGAGGGGACCGGGGCGCCGGGTGCGCAGTGCTGTGTGCGGCAGCGCTGTGCGGGGTCAGACCAGGGAACCGCCCGGCAGCTCCACCTTCGCGCCGAGCTTCTCCAGCTTGTCCATGAAGTTCTCGTAGCCACGGTTGATCAGGTCGATGCCGTGCACCCGGGAGGTGCCCTGCGCCGCCAGCGCCGCGATCAGGTACGAGAAGCCGCCGCGCAGGTCGGGGATGACCAGATCGGCGCCCTGGAGCTTCGTCGGTCCCGAAACGACCGCCGAGTGCAGGAAGTTGCGCTGGCCGAAGCGGCAGTCCGAGCCGCCCAGGCACTCGCGGTAGAGCTGGATGTGCGCACCCATCTGGTTGAGCGCGGAGGTGAAGCCGAGCCGCGACTCGTACACCGTCTCGTGGACGATGGACAGCCCCGCGGCCTGCGTCAGCGCCACGACCAGGGGCTGCTGCCAGTCGGTCTGGAAGCCGGGGTGGACGTCCGTCTCCAGCGCGATGGCGTTGAGCGCGCCGCCCGGGTGCCAGAAGCGGATGCCCTCGTCGTCGATCTCGAAGGCGCCGCCGACCTTGCGGTAGGTGTTGAGGAAGGTCATCATCGAACGCTGCTGGGCGCCGCGTACGTAGATGTTGCCCTCGGTCGCCAGCGCCGCCGACGCCCAGGAGGCCGCCTCCAGACGGTCCGGGATGGCCCGGTGGGTGTATCCGTCGAGCTTGTCGACACCGGTGATCCGGATGGTCCGGTCGGTGTCCATGGAGATGATCGCGCCCATCTTCTGCAGTACGCAGATGAGGTCCTCGATCTCCGGCTCGACGGCCGCGTTGGACAGCTCGGTGACGCCCTCGGCGAGGACGGCGGTGAGCAGCACCTGCTCGGTGGAGCCCACCGAGGGGTACGGCAGCCGGATCTTGGTGCCGCGCAGCCGCTGCGGGGCCTCCAGGTACTGGCCGTCGGCCCGCTTCTCGATGGTCGCGCCGAACTGGCGGAGCACCTCGAAGTGGAAGTCGATCGGCCGGCCGCCGATGTCGCAGCCGCCCAGGCCCGGGATGAAGGCGTGGCCGAGGCGGTGCAGCAGCGGGCCGCAGAAGAGGATCGGGATGCGCGACGAACCCGCGTGGGCATCGATGTCGGCGACGTTCGCCGACTCGACGTGCGAGGGGTCGAGGATCAGTTCGCCCGGCTCGTCGCCGGGGCGGACGGTGACGCCGTGCAGCTGCAGCAGTCCTCGGACCACCCGTACGTCACGGATGTCGGGAACGTTGCGGAGACGGCTGGGCCCGCTGCCGAGCAGCGCGGCGACCATTGCCTTCGGCACCAGGTTCTTGGCGCCTCGGACGCGGATCTCGCCCTCCAGCGGGGTGCCGCCGTGGACAAGCAGGACATCGTCTGTGCCGGTCATGTATCTCGCGTTCCGGAGTGGTCGGGCAGGGGGCCAACGAAAAGGGTAATGGCCTCCTACCCCCGTTCCGTAAGGCGAAGGGGGGTGTACGAACGTCATGAATCCGCCACAACACCCTCCGCGCATCCGATCTTGCGGAGGGTCACCGTCCGGATGGCCCCCGGATCCTGCCCGTACGGTGCGCTCCCCGTGCCTCCGTGCGCCCTGAGCTGCGCTCGCTCTCCTGCGGTGGTCATCACGGCCGCCGGGACCCCGCGGAGGGCGAAGATGCGGGATCATTTCTGCCATGACGGAGGTGTCCTCGCTCACAGGGCGACTGCTCGTGGCCACACCCGCCCTCGCGGACCCGAATTTCGACCGCGCGGTGGTGCTCCTCCTCGACCACGACGAGGAGGGCTCCCTCGGCGTGGTCCTGAACCGCCCGACCCCGGTCGGCGTCGGTGACATCCTCGGCTCCTGGGCCGGGCTCACCGGTGAGCCGGACGTCGTCTTCCAGGGCGGCCCGGTCTCGCTCGACTCGGCGCTCGGCGTGGCGGTGATCCCCGGCGACGAGGGCCCGCTCGGCTGGCGCCGGGTGCACGGGGCGATCGGCCTGGTCGACCTGGAGACCCCGCCGGAGCTGCTGGGACCGGCGCTGGGCTCGCTGCGGATCTTCGCCGGGTACGCGGGCTGGGGGCCCGGTCAGCTGGAGGGCGAGCTGACCGAGGGCGCCTGGTACGTGGTCGAGTCGGAGCCCGGTGACGTCTCCTCCCCGCGCCCGGAGAACCTCTGGCGCGCGGTGCTCCGGCGGCAGCGCAGCGAGCTGGCGATGATCGCCACGTATCCGGACGACCCTTCGCTCAACTGAAGGCACCTTCTTTCAGTACCCTTGGCGGTTATGAGCACTCTTGAGCCCGATCGCGGGGCAGGTACGGGGACCCTCGTAGAGCCGACGCCGCAGGTGTCGAGGGGCGACGGCGACCACGAGCGCTACGCCCATTACGTCCAGAAGGACAAGATCATGGCGAGCGCCCTGGAGGGCACTCCCGTGGTCGCACTGTGCGGCAAGGTCTGGGTGCCGGGGCGCGACCCCAAGAAGTACCCGGTCTGTCCCATGTGCAAGGAGATCTACGAGTCCATGGGCGCCGGCGGCGACAAGGACAAGGGCAAGGGCGGCAAGGACAAGGGCAAGAAGTAGGGCCGGGTTCCCGCTTCGTCAGTAGGGCCGGGCTCCCACTCCGTCTTCGGAAGGCCCCCGGTACACGCGTCGACCGCGTGTGCCGGGGGCCTTTCGCGTGCCCGGGCCCAGGACTCCCACGCCGCCGGTCACGGATCGTGACCGCGCGTGCTCGCGTTGCGCGGGCTGCGTCGGCGGGTCACAGAGTGGTGGAGACCACTTGTCGGGCGCCGGAACCGGACTTACTCTCCTGCCAGTTGTGCAGAACGAAACGCACGTTGCACATGATGCAACGCATGACCGGTAGGGGTTCCCGGATGAAGCTTTCTGCCCGAATTGCCGCCCCGGTTGCGGCGCTTGTGCTGGCGGGCCTCACCGCCACCGCCTGCGCGCCGCAGACCTCCGACACCAGTGCGAAGGGTGACGAGAAGAGCGGGACTCTCCGTGTCTGGCTCTTCCAGGAGGTCGGCAACAAGCCCAAGGAGAAGGTCGTCGACGATGCGGTCGCCGCGTTCGAGAAGAGCCACAAGGGCGCGAAGGTCGAGGTCGAGTACATACCCGTCGACACCCGCGCCCAGCGCATCAAGGCCGCGTTCAACGACCCCAAGAGCGCCCCGGACCTCATCGAGTACGGCAACAGCGACACCGCCGGATACGTCAAGGACGGCGGACTCGCGGACGTGACCGAGGAGTTCGGCGCCTGGGAGGAGGCCAAGGACACCGACCCGATCGCCAAGCAGTCCGTCA
Organism: Streptomyces cyaneofuscatus; assembly: GCF_033109485.1. Classification (NCBI taxonomy): domain Bacteria; kingdom Bacillati; phylum Actinomycetota; class Actinomycetes; order Kitasatosporales; family Streptomycetaceae; genus Streptomyces; species Streptomyces cyaneofuscatus. The sequence goes on from NZ_CP137002.1 coordinate 5,227,928, forward strand.
CCGTCGGCGACAAGGTCTACGGCGCCCCCTTCTTCGTCGGCGTCCGGGCCCTCTACTACCGCACCGACGTCTTCAAGGACCTCGGCATCGAACCCCCCAAGTCCCAGGCCGAGTTGATCTCCACCGCCAAGAAGATCCACAAGGCCAAGCCGGACCTCTACGGCCTCGCGGTCGGCGGCGCGTACACCTACGGCGCGATGCCCTTCATCTGGTCGCACGGCGGCGAGATCGCGGGCGAGAGCGGCGGTACGTACAGGTCGGCCATCAACAGCGAGAAGGCCCGCAAGGGCATCGAGGCCTACACCTCCCTCTTCGGCGACGACAACTGTCCGGCCGCCAAGTGCGCCTCCATGGGCGGCAACGCCACCGTGACCGCCTTCGCCTCCGGCAAGGCCGCCATGGCCATCGGCGGCGACTTCAGCCACGCGGCCGTCGAGGCGGGCTCGGTCAAGGGCAAGTACGCGGTCGTCCCGCTGCCCGGCATCGCCCCGAACTCCATCGCCCCCGCCTTCGCGGGCGGCAACAACATCGGCGTACTGAAGAGCAGTTCGCACCGCACCCTCGCCGTCGACCTGATGAAGTCGCTCACCGGCAAGAAGACCCAGGCCGAGATGTTCGACGCGATGGGCTTCCTGCCCACCTACACCGACGTCCTGGACAACGCCGCGAAGAAGCAGCCGTTCGTCGCGCCGTTCGTCCAGACCCTCGGTGCCGGCGCCAAGTTCGTCCCCGCCTCGCCCGCCTGGGGCCAGATCGACGCCTCGCTGGTCCTGCCGAACATGTTCCAGGAGATCGTCTCCGGCCGTAAGGACGTGGCGCAGGCCTCGGACGACGCGGCGAAGAAGATGGACGCGGCCTTCACCGACGCGGGCTGACGATGACCACGCCCACCACCGCTCTCAAGGCTCCGGCCCCCGGTGCGTCCGGGGCGGGCGCGGGCACTCCCGCCGCCCGCCCGCCCCGGCGCGGCCGCTCGGTGTCCCCCCGGGGCCACTCCGGCTGGACCCCCTGGCTCTACCTCCTGCCCGCCCTCGTCCTGCTCGCCGGGCTGCTGGTCTACCCGATCTACCAGCTCGGCCTGATCTCGTTCCTGGAGTACACCCAGGCCCAGGTCAGCGGCGGCGAACCGACCACCTTCAAGGGCTTCGACAACTACGCCACCCTCTTCAACGACAGCCAGTTCTGGCAGGTCCTCCTCGCCACCGTCCTCTTCGCCGCGGCCTGCGTGGTCTCCACGCTGGCCGTCGGCTGCGCGCTCGCCGTCCTGCTCACCCGCATCCGCGCCCTGCCCCGGCTGGTGCTGATGATGGCCGCACTCGGCGCCTGGGCCACCCCCGCGATCACCGGTTCGACGGTCTGGGTCTTCCTCTTCGACCCCGACTTCGGACCCGTGAACAAGGTGCTCGGGCTCGGTGACTTCTCCTGGACGTACGGGCGCTACAGCGCCTTCGCGCTCGTGCTCCTCGAAGTCCTGTGGTGCTCGTTCCCGTTCGTCATGGTCACCGTGTACGCGGGCATCCGGGCCATCCCCACCGAGGTGCTGGAGGCCGCCTCGCTGGACGGCGCATCCCAGTGGCGGATCTGGCGGACCATCATGGCGCCGATGCTCAAGCCCATCCTGATCGTCGTCACCATCCAGTCGATCATCTGGGACTTCAAGGTCTTCACCCAGATCTACGTCATGACCAACGGCGGCGGCATCGCCGGCCAGAACCTGGTGCTCAACGTGTACGCGTACCAGAAGGCGTTCGCGTCCTCGCAGTACAGCCTCGGCTCCGCGATCGGCGTCGTGATGCTGGTGATCCTGCTGGCCGTCACGCTGGTCTATCTGCGCCTGGTGCGGCGCCAGGGGGAGGAACTGTGAGCGCGACGACCGACAGTGCCGCACGTGGGGGCACACGCGGCGTACGTACGCTGCTGCGCGTCAAGCGGCCCGGCAGGCTGGCGGCCGAGGCCGCGGCCCTGCTGATCGCCGTGGCGGTCGCCTTCCCCCTCTACTGGATGGTGCTCTCCGCCTTCAAGCCGGCCGGGGAGATCCAGTCGACCGAGCCCCGCCCCTGGACGCTCGCCCCCTCGCTCGACTCGTTCCGCCGGGTCTTCGAGCAGCAGGACTTCGGCCGCTACTTCCTCAACAGCCTGCTGGTGGCGGGCACGGTGGTCATCCTCTCGGCGCTGGTCGCCTTCCTGGCCGCCACCGCCGTGACCCGCTTCCGCTTCAAGTTCCGCACCACGCTGCTCATCATGTTCCTGGTGGCGCAGATGGTGCCGGTGGAGGCGCTGACCATCCCGCTGTTCTTCCTGATGCGGGACTTCGGCCAGCTCAACACGCTCGGCTCGCTGATCCTGCCGCACCTGGCCTTCTCGCTGCCGTTCGCCATCTGGATGCTGCGCGGCTTCGTCAGAGCGGTCCCCGAGGCCCTGGAGGAGGCCGCCTACATCGACGGGGCCAGCCGCACCCGCTTCCTGTGGCAGATCCTCTTCCCGCTGGTCTTCCCGGGCCTGGTGGCGACGAGCGTCTTCTCCTTCATCACCACCTGGAACGACTTCCTGTTCGCGAAGTCGTTCATCATCAGCGACACCTCCCAGTCGACGCTGCCGATGGCGCTGCTGGTCTTCTTCAAACCGGACGAGAACGACTGGGGAGGGATCATGGCAGCCTCGACGGTGATGACCATTCCCGTCCTCGTCTTTTTCGTACTCGTACAGCGACGCCTCGTCTCCGGACTGGGCGGAGCGGTTAAGGACTGACGTCATGACATCCGATGACACGGCGGCTCCCGGCCTGATCCCCGCGCCGCGCGAAGTGACCTGGGCCGGGCCGGGGCAGGGGCGGTATCCGGTGGACGAGGCGACGGTGCTCAGCGTCGCGCCGGGCGCCGAGGGCGTCGCCCGCTGGCTGCGCGCCACCGTCGGCGCGGCCACCGGACTGCCGCTCGCCGACGGCACGGAGGGCTCCCGCGTGGAGCTTTCGCTCGACCCGGCGCTGGCCCCCGAGGCGTACGGACTGGTCGTCGACGGCGACGCCGTACGCATCACCGGCGGCAGCGCGGCCGGCCTGTTCTGGGGGACGCAGACCTTCCGTCAGCTCCTCGGCCCGGACGCCTTCCGCCGCGCGCCCATCGTCCCGGGGCGCACCTGGGACGTTCCGGCGGTGGTCGTCGAGGACGAACCCCGCTTCTCCTGGCGTGGTCTGATGCTCGACGTCTCCCGGCACTTCCTGCCCAAGGACGACGTCCTGCGCTACCTGGACCTGCTGGCCGCCCACAAGCTGAACGTCTTCCACTTCCACCTCACCGACGACCAGGGCTGGCGCGTCGAGATCAAGCGCTACCCGCGTCTCACCGAGGCCGGTGCCTGGCGCTCCCGTACCAGATACGGCCACCGGGCCTCCGAGCTGTGGGACGAGACCCCGCACGGCGGCTACTACACCCAGGACGACATCCGCGAGATCGTCGCCTACGCAGCCGAGCGGCATATCCGCGTCGTCCCCGAGATCGACATCCCGGGCCACTCGCAGGCCGCGATCAGCGCGTACCCCGAGCTGGGCAACACCGACGTCATCGACACCACCACCCTCTCCGTCTGGGACACCTGGGGCATCAACCCGAACGTACTCGCCCCCACTGACAACACCCTCCGCTTCTTCGAGGGCGTCTTCGAGGAACTGCTCGACCTCTTCCCCGCCGCCACCTCCCCGTTCATCCATGTCGGCGGCGACGAGTGCCTCAAGGACCAGTGGAAGGAGTCCCCGACCGCCCAGGCCCGGATCGCCGAACTCGGCCTCAAGGACGAGGACGAGCTCCAGTCCTGGTTCATCCGCCACTTCGACAGCTGGCTCACCGCCCGCGGCCGCCGTCTCATCGGCTGGGACGAGATCCTCGAAGGCGGCCTCGCCGAGGGCGCCGCGGTCTCCTCCTGGCGTGGGTATGCGGGCGGCATCGCGGCAGCCGAGGCCGGGCACGACGTGGTGATGTGCCCGGAGCAGCAGGTGTATCTGGACCACCGTCAGGACGGCGGCCCCGACGAGCCGATGCCCATCGGGTACGTCCGCACCCTGGAGGACGTGTACCGCTTCGAACCCGTTCCGCCGGGGCTGAGCGAGGAGGCCGTACGCCACATCCTCGGCACCCAGGCCAACGTGTGGACCGAGGTCATGCAGAACAGGTCGCGCGTCGACTACCAGGTCTTCCCGCGCCTCGCCGCCTTCGCCGAGGTCGCCTGGAGCTCCCTGCCGGCCCCGGCCGACCGGGACTTCGCGGGGTTCGACGCGCGCATGACCGACCACTACGCCCGGCTCGACGCTCTCGGCGTCGACTACCGCCGGCCGGGCGGCCCGCTGCCGTGGCAGCGGCGGCCCGGCATCCTCGGTCGCCCGATCGAGGGAGCGCCGCCGGTGGTGTGAGCCCCGGGACGGTCCGCGCCGGAGTGTGTACCGGCGCGGACCGAACGGGCTCCGGACGAACAGCCTCGGGAACGAACGGCCTCCGGAACGAACGGAATAAGTCGTACAAGCATCGCTGAAGAGTGGCAATTCACCCTCCACTCCGAAGAGGTGCGAAACCGGATCATCACCCAGGTCAGGGACGGATCCACCCTTCGCGGACCCTCGCGCCGGTCCCATCGGAAGATGTGCCAGAGTTGCCACGTCCGGCCTGTGAACACGTACCGTACGGCGCAACAGGCGGACCAGCCGGGAGACCGGGAAGGGGCAGCTGGGTTGACCACGCACGCACCGCAGGCGATGCAGTCGGTGACGCTGCCGGCCTCGCTCGACGAGGCCGTGGCGGCGCTGGAAGCCATGCCTGCCGCCGTCCCCGTGGCGGGGGGAACGGACCTGATGGCGGCCGTGAACAAGGGGCTCCTGCGCCCCTCGGGGCTGGTCGGCCTCGGCCGGATCAGCGAGCTGCGCGGCTGGCACTACCAGGACGGTCACGCCCTGCTCGGCGCCGGCCTCACCCACGCCCGGATGGGCCGACCCGACTTCGCCGCCCTGATCCCCGCCCTCGCCGCCTCCGCACGCGCCGCGGGCCCGCCCCAGATCCGCAACGCCGGAACCCTCGGCGGCAACATCGCCACTTCCGCGCCGACCGGCGACGCCCTCCCGGTGCTGGCCGCCCTGGAGGCCGAGCTGGTCGTCGCGGGACCCGGCGGGGTCCGCCGCGAGATCCCCGTCTCGCACCTGCTGGCGGGCCGCGAGATGCTGAGCCCGGCCGAGCTGATCGGCTTCGTGCGGGTCCCGCTGCTGCACGCCCCGCAGGTGTTCCTGAAGGCCACCGGCCGCACCGGCCCCGGCCGCGCCACCGCCTCGGTCGCCATCGTGCTCGACCCGGCCCGGCGCGGGGTGCGCTGCGCGGTCGGCGCCATCGCCCCGATGCCGCTGCGCCCCCTGGAGGCGGAGCGCTGGATCGCCTCGCTGATCGACTGGGACGGCGAGCGGGGCCTGGCCCCCGACGCGCTGGCCGCCTTCGGCGAGTACGTCGCCGCCGCCTGCATCCCGGACCACGAACCGCCGGCCGACGGATCGGAGACCCCGCCGCTCTCCCCGGCCGTACTCCACCTGCGGCGCACCGTCGCCGTGCTGGCCCGACGCGCACTGGGGAGGGCACTGTCGTGAGCAATGAGGAACACCCCGACCCCCGGTACGAGGGCTGGGAGCCGACGCCGCAGAGCGGTGAGTACGACGCGGACGCCACCGCGTTCGTCCAGTTGCCGCCGGAGGACCTGGCCAACATCCCGCTGGCCGCGCCCGGCCACGGGTACGTACCGCCGATGATCGTCCCGCTGACCCCGGCCGCCGGTCTGGACCCGGCCGCGACGGGCAGCTGGGTCGTGCAGACGCAGAGCCAGCAGCAGGCGCAGGCCGAGCGGCGCGCCCAGGAGCAGGCCCCGGGGGCGGTGCACTGGCCGGACCCGAACGAACAGGGCGGCTACGCGCAGCCGTACCAGGAGACCTCGCACTCCACGGCCCAGTGGAACTTCACCGAGGCGAGGGGGGAGCAGCCCGGGCAGTCCGGGCAGTCAGGTGCGGGGGAGGGCTCTGCGGAGTACCAGGACCACACAGGCCACCAGGGCCACACAGGCCACCAGGACCACACAGGCCACCAGGGCCACACAGGCCACACCGAGACCTCCGCGCACACGGACCCCTCCGCACAGACGGGTCACACAGACCACGCAGGCCACACGGACCACACGGACCACACAGGCCACACGGACCACACAGGTCACACCGGTCAGTGGACGATCCCGGTCGCGGACGGGGATCTTCCGGACGAGTCGGGCGAGTTCCTGGCCTCGGCGGCGGCCGCTCAGCAGTGGTACACGGACGACACGCGCCCGGCCACGCTCCCCGGCGGCGCCCCCGCCCCCTGGGCGACGCAGCCGCAGGCACAGCCGCAGCCCGAGGAGTCCCCGGCGCCCGCGCGCCCCGCCCCGGACGAGGAGTACGAGGAGCACACGGCGGCCCACCCCGTCGCGGACCCCGCCCCCGAGACCGACGGCCACCCGCTCCCCGCCCCCGAAGCGGAGGAGCCGCCGGCGGAACCCCTCGCCGCGGCGGACACGGAACCGGAAGCGGAGTCCCCGGCCGTCCCCGGCCCGGAAACCACAGCCGCCCCCGAGGCGGAAGCGGAACAGACCCCCGAAGCGGAACCCGAGCCGGACCCGGCCCACGACCCCGCGCACGACCCGTCCCACGACCCGGTCGCCGCCCCCCTCGACGTACCGAGCGAGCACCCCGCCGCCTCCTACGTCCTCCACGTCAACGGCGTGGACCGCCCGGTCTCCGACGCCTGGATCGGCGAGTCCCTGCTCTACGTGCTCCGCGAGCGCCTCGGCCTCGCCGGTGCCAAGGACGGCTGCTCGCAGGGCGAGTGCGGGGCGTGCAACGTCCAGGTCGACGGCCGCCTCGTCGCCTCCTGCCTGGTGCCCGCCGCCACCGCCGCGGGCAGCGAGGTCCGTACGGTCGAGGGGCTCGCTGTCGACGGCGAACCCTCCGACGTCCAGCGGGCGCTCTCCGCCTGCGGGGCCGTCCAGTGCGGCTTCTGCATCCCCGGCATGGCGATGACCGTCCACGACCTGCTGGAGGGCAACCACGCCCCCAGCGAACTGGAGACCCGCCAGGCCCTCTGCGGCAACCTCTGCCGCTGCTCCGGCTACCGGGGCGTGCTCGACGCGGTCGCGGACGTCGTGGCGGCCCGCGAGGCGAGTGCGGAGGCGTCCGCGGCCGCCCAGGACGAGCCCCGCATCCCGCACCAGGCCGAGCCCGGCGCCGGCGGCGTACAGCAGCACCAGCACCACTCGCACGAGGGAGGCGCGCAGTGATCAACGCGCGCAGACCCGTGCCATCCGGACAGCACCCCGCGACACCACAGGTCACCCCCCGCCCCCGTAGCGGCGGGGCGAACGACAAGGAGGCGGCGTGAGCGGCGACGCAGCCACCGCGGCCAACGCGACCAGCACCACCCTGCCCAGGATCGACGCGGCCGCCGGCCCGGGCGACGGTCCCGGCCAGGAGCCGCCCCTGATGGGCCTGGGCGCCTCGCTGCCGCCCGCCGACGCCCGCGCGAAGACCGAGGGCACCTTCCCGTACGCCGCCGACCTCTGGGCCGAGGGGCTGCTCTGGGCCTCCGTGCTGCGCTCGCCGCACCCGCACGCCCGCATCCTGTCGGTCGACACCTCGGCCGCCGCCGCGATGCCCGGGGTGCGCGCGGTCGTCACGCACGAGGACGTCCCCGGGGACAGCAACTACGGCCGCAGCGTCGTCGACCGCCCGGTCTTCGCCTCGGACCTGGTCCGCCACCACGGCGAGCCGATCGCCGCCGTAGCAGCCGACCACCCGGACACCGCGCGTCTCGCCGCCGCCGCGATCGCCGTCGAGTACGAGGTGCTGGAGCCGGTCACGGACCCGGAGAAGGCGTTCGCGGCCGAGCCCCTGCACCCCGACGGCAACCTGATCCGGCACATCCCCCTCCGCTACGGCGATGCCGAGGCGACCGGCGAGGTCATCGTCGAGGGCCTCTACCGCATCGGCCGCCAGGACCCGGCCCCCATCGGTGCGGAGGCCGGCCTCGCCGTGCCCCGCCCCGACGGCGGCGTGGAGATCTACACCGCCTCCACCGACCCGCACACCGACCGCGACCTGGCCGCCGCCTGCTTCGGCCTGGAGCCGGACCGGGTCAAGGTCGTCGTCACCGGCGTCCCCGGCGCGACCGGCGACCGCGAGGACCCCGGCTTCCAGATCCCGCTGGGCCTGCTCGCCCTGCGCACCGGCTGCCCGGTGAAGCTGGCCGCCACCCGCGAGGAGTCCTTCCTCGGCCACGCCCACCGCCACCCCACCCTCCTCCGCTACCGCCACCACGCGGACGCGGACGGCCGGCTGGTCAAGGTGGAGGCCCAGATCCTGCTGGACGCGGGTGCGTACGCCGACTCCTCCTCGGAATCACTCGCGGCGGCCGTGGCGTTCGCCTGCGGACCGTACGTCGTCCCGCACGCCTTCATCGAGGGCTGGGCGGTCCGTACGAACAACCCGCCCTCCGGCCACGTACGCGGCGAAGGCGCCATGCAGGTGTGCGCGGCGTACGAGGGCCAGATGGACAAGCTGGCCGCCAAGCTCTCCATCGACCCGGCCGAACTCCGCCTCCGTAACGCGCTCTCCACGGGCGACATCCTGCCCACCGGCCAGACGGTGACCTGCCCGGCCCCGGTGGCCGAACTGCTCCGCGCGGTCCGCGACGCCCCCCTCCCCGCCCTCCCCAAGGACACCCCCGAGGACGACTGGCTGCTGCCCGGCGGCCCCGAGGGCGCGGGCGAACCCGGGGCGGTGCGCCGGGGCGTGGGCTACGGGGTCGGCATGGTCCACATGCTCGGCGCCGAGGGCGCGGACGAGGTCTCCACAGCCACGGTCCGGGTCCACGACGGCGTGGCCACGGTCATCTGCGCAGCGGTCGAAACAGGCCAGGGCTTCACCACTCTCGCCCGCCAGATCGTCCAAGAGGTCCTAGGCGTCGACGAGGTCCATGTCGCGGCGGTCGACACCGATCAACCGCCCGCGGGCCCGGCGACGCACGGCCGCCACACCTGGGTCTCCGGCGGGGCGGTGGAGCGGGCGGCGAAGATGGTCCGCACCCAGCTCCTCCAGCCGCTGGCCCACAAGTTCGGCATGTCCACGGAGCTGCTCCAGATCGCCGACGGCAAGATCACCTCGTACGACGGCGTCCTGTCCACCACGGTCATGGAGGCGATGGACGGCAAGGAACTCTGGGCCACCGCCCAGTGCCGCCCCCACCCCACCGAGCCGCTGGACGGCTTCGGCCAGGGCGACGCGTTCGTGGGCCTCGCGTTCTGCGCGGTACGGGCCGTGGTCGACGTCGACATCGAGCTCGGCTCGATCCGCGTGGTCGAGATGGCGGTGGCCCAGGACGTGGGCCGCGTCCTCAACCCCAAGCAGCTCGCGATCCGCATCGAGGCAGGCATCACCCAGGGCATCGGCGCGGCCCTCACCGAGAACCTCCGCACCGCCCGCGGCCTGATCCGCCACCCCGACCTGACCGGCTACGCGCTCCCGACCTCGCTGGACGCCCCGGACATCCGCATCGTCAAACTGGTCGAGGAACGGGACGTGGTGGCCCCCTTCGGCGCCAAGCCCGCCTCGGCCGTCCCGGTCGTGACCGCCCCGGCGGCGGTGGCCTCGGCGATCCGCTCGGCCACCGGCCGCCCGGTCAACCGCCTGCCGGTGCGGCCGCAGGCGGCGGTGGTGACGGCTCCGAAGGCCTGACGGCGGGGTTTGATCAACCAGCTCGACCAGCTCGACCAGCTTGACCCGGGGGGAGAACCGAACATGATTTCCGAGCCGGAGCTGATAGGCGAGTTCGGACCGGAGCACACCGCGGAGGCGGTGGGCGACTTCGACCGGAAGCCCGCGTCCGAACGCAGACGCGGCCACGGCCTGCTCTGGGGCGCGGCCGGAGCACTGGTCGCGTCCGCGGTGTGGGCGACGGCCGTCTTCGCGTACGGGGACGGCGTCGCGCGGAAGCCGGACGCGCGCGGCTACCAGGTGGACGGCCGCTCGTGTTCCGCGATGCAGGTGAAGGCGCTGACCGCGTCGGTGGGGAAGCACGAGGACGCCCCCGCCCTCGCCGCGGGACGCATAGAACACCCGGCGCTCCACCAGGTCCGCTGCTTCATAGGACTCGTCTCCGAGGAGGGCGCGGAGACGTACGCCCAGGGCTGGAGCGTCAACGCCCACGTCGGGCTGACGGTCGAGTTGTACAAGGAGAGAGACCCCCGGTCCGAGTTCGAGGCCCGCGAGGGGCCCTCGGTTCTGACGGACGGCGAGGAGAAACGGCCCGAGCTGGTACCCAACCTCGGGGACCGGGCCTATCTGCTGGTCGAGGACGAGGAAGGGACGCGGCTGAGCGTGCTGGACGGCGCCGCGGTCCTCACGCTCACCGTCTCCGCCGTCATGAACCGCGCGGAACCTGAAGCCGACGAGGAGCCGGACGAATGGCCCGACGGCCCCGCGCCGGAGTCGTTCCACGCCGACATGATCAGTGACATGCGCGACGTGATGGAAAAGCTGAAGACGCCCTGAGCGCCGCCCGGTTCAGCAGGCGCCGTCCTCGACCGTCGCGGTCAGGTCGTACGTGGCGATGGACCCGCTGCCGCCACCCGCTTCCGGCACCAGGATCCCGCCCTGTGCCGACCTCACCTCCGTGACGTGCATGCAGACCTCGGAGCCGTCCGCCGAGATGGCGTAGGAGTGACCGGAACCGGCTCGTTCGACGGAGACGTGGTACGAGGGTCCCTGGCCCTCTCCCGCTTCGCGGACGGCCGCCTCGATCAGTGAGGTGTAGCCCTCCGCCGGATCGCGGCGGATCTGCGGGTCGGAGGCCATCGACTTCGCCGCGTCCTCGGAGGCTTTCCGGACCTCGCTCGCTGTCCAGGCCCCCAGGTCGGCCGCTTCCTGGGCCGAGCAGCCCGCGAAGACGAAGGCCCCGGCGGCCCCGAACGCGGCGATCCGCCCCACCGCTAGAGCCGCTTCCGAAGGCTGCCCCGCCGCGCGTGGCCGGGCCCGCCAGTACAGGCGGTACGGGCCGATCAGGGCGACGGCGAGAAATACCGCGGCTATGAGGAACAGGAGGACGACGACGGCCATGGGTGCGATCCCTGTGCTTCCGCGGGTTCGTTGCTTTCGTTGCTTCAGTTGCTCAGGAGGGGAGAGCGAGCCCCGGCCGCGCCTGCGTCCCCGTGACGCCGTGCCCCGGACACGGCAACGGCCGCCCCCGCAGAATAGGGGCGGCCGTAGCCTTTCGGTGCCTCATCGGAGGCCGTGACCGGAATCGAACCGGTGTAACTCGAGTTGCAGTCGAGCCCCTGAGCCTCTCGGGCACACGGCCATGCGTTTGCTGTTGTGTCCTCGACGTTAGGGCGCGCGGGGAGCGGACCACAAGGGAAGCGGCCGGTACGCAATGTGACTGCCATACGCCGTTCACGCCCGGCCCTGCGGCCTACGACCAAGGGACGACCCGGGGCAGGCCCAGGGACAGGGCTCAAACCGCTCCACGCCCCTTACTCTGGGGCCATGACCGCCCCCGAACAGCGTGACGGCACCGACGCCGCGCGCCCCGCGCCGACCGATCCGCCGCATGACCACCGCGGGGCCGACCTGCCTCACGACCACCGCGGGGCCCACCTGCCGCACGACCTGCCGGGCGGCCCCACCGACCCGGCGACCGGGCTGCCGGCGGACCTCCCCACCGATCTGAAGACCGGCATACCCGGGGACCTGCGGCCGGGGATGCCGGACGCGCTGCCCGACGATCTGGCCGGGGCGGTCACCGGGGCGGCCGCCGAGGGGGTGCTCGGGCGGACCTACCGGGCGCTGAGCATCGGCATCGTCTCCGTGGTGTTCCTCATCGCGTTCGAGGCGACGGCGGTCGGTACGGCGATGCCGGTGGCGGCCCGGGAGCTGCACGGCATCCCGCTCTACGCGTTCGCCTTCTCCGCGTACTTCACCACCAGCCTCTTCGCCATGGTCCTCTCCGGCCAGTGGGCCGACCGGCGCGGGCCGCTCCAGCCGCTCGCCACCGGGATCACCGCCTTCGGCGCGGGGCTGCTGCTCTCCGGGGCGGCCGGCTCCATGTGGGTCTTCATCGCGGGCCGGGCGGTCCAGGGGCTCGGCGGCGGGCTGGTGATCGTCGCCCTGTACGTGGTCATCGGGCGCGCCTACCCCGAACGCATCCGGCCCGCCATCATGGCCGCCTTCGCCGCGAGCTGGGTGATCCCGTCCGTGGTCGGGCCGCTGGCCGCTGGCACGGTGACCGAGCACCTCGGCTGGCGCTGGGTCTTCGTCGGCATCCCCGCCCTGATCGTGATCCCGCTGGCCCTGGCCCTTCCGCAGATCCGCCGGATGGCCTCGGGCCCCGCGGACCCGGACGCGCCGCCGGCCCCGTACGACCGCCGCCGCATCCGCCTCGCGCTGGGGATCTCGGCGGGGGCCGGGCTGCTCCAGTACGCGGGCCAGGAGCTGAACTGGCTCGCCGTGCTCCCCGCCGCCGCGGGCGTCGCGCTGCTGGTGCCCGCCGTACGGGGCCTGCTGCCCACCGGCACCGTACGGGCGGCGCGCGGGCTGCCGTCGGTGATCCTGCTGCGCGGGGTGGCGGCCGGTTCGTTCATCGCGGCCGAGTCCTTCGTACCGCTGATGCTGGTCACCCAGCGCGGCCTGACCCCGACCATGGCGGGCCTCTCCCTGGCGGTGGGCGGCGCGACCTGGGCGCTCGGCTCGTACGTCCAGTCCCGGCCGCGCCTGGAGCCGTACCGGGAGCGGCTGATGGTGAGCGGGATGGTGCTGGTGGCCGCGTCCATCGCCGTCGCGCCGACCGTCCTCATCCCGGCCGTCCCGGTCTGGATCGTCGCCGTGGCCTGGGCCTTCGGCTGCTTCGGCATGGGCATGGTGATCGCCTCCACCAGCGTGCTCCTGCTGAAGCTGTCGGCCCCCGAGGAGGCGGGCTCCAACTCCGCCGCCCTCCAGATCTCCGACGGCCTCTCCAACGTCCTGCTCCTGGCCCTCGGCGGCGCCGCCTTCGCGGCCCTCGGCGGCGAGGCCCTGGGCGCGGCGGCCCACGGCACGGTGTCCGGCGCGGCCACGGGCTCGCACCCGGCGGCCTTCGCGGCGGTGTTCGTGCCGATGGCGGTGGTCGCGGTGGTGGGGGCGTGGGTGGCTACGCGGGTGGTCGTACGGGAGAAGTGAGTGGTACCGCGCGGTACCACTCGGTACCATGGGCCTATGGCTGGTCTGAATCTGCGGTTCACCGAAGAAGAGCTGGACTCCCTGCGCTCCCGTGCCGAGGCGGAGGGCAAGAGCATGCAGGCGTTCGCCCACGACGCGGTGATCACTGCCATAAACGAGCACTCGCGGCTCTTCAACGAGGCCGCGGACCATGTGCTGAAGGCGAGTGAGGAGCTCAACCGGAGGCTCGCCTGATGCAGTACCTGACTCTGCCCGAGGTGTTGAACCTGGCGGAACGGCTCGGCGCTGCGGAGGTGCGCGACTACGGGCTGCTGGAGTCGGCCCTGGCCAGACCACAGGCGAGCGTGTTCGGACAGGATGCGTATCCGGACGTCTGGCAGAAGGCCGCGGCCCTGATGGAGTCCCTGGCCCGCAACCACGGGCTGGTCGACGGCAACAAGCGCATCGCGTGGTACGCGACCTGGGTCTTTCTCCACATGAACGGCCATCCGCTCGATCCGCACTTCGATGTCGACGAAGCGGAGCGGTTTGTGCTGGCCGCGTGCCAGGGGGCCCTGGACATGCCCAAGATCGCCGAGCAGTTGCCGCGGTTCGCCCGGTAGCCGCAGTTGTGAAGAGGGTCTCAACGGACTCGAACCGCGACTCGTTCGTACGGGTTCTCAGCCGGGCCCCCGGTAGGGTGGCCCGGTTGTCGTATCGCGGGCCGGGTCCTTCGGGCCGGGTGCGGTAGCGGCAGCGACCCACGTACCCGAGCGCCCCGAACCGGAGACCGTGACTACCACCACCACCGCCTCCTCCTCCCACCACCTCTCTCCCGCCTTCCCGGGCCGCGCCCCCTGGGGCACCGCCAACAAGCTGCGAGCCTGGCAGCAGGGGGCCATGGAGAGGTACGTCCAGGAGCAGCCGCGCGACTTCCTCGCCGTCGCCACGCCCGGCGCCGGCAAGACCACCTTCGCGCTGACCCTCGCGTCGTGGCTGCTGCACCACCATGTCGTCCAGCAGATCACCGTGGTCGCCCCGACCGAGCACCTCAAGAAGCAGTGGGCGGAGGCGGCCGCCCGCATAGGGATCAAGCTGGACCCGGAGTACAGCGCCGGTCCGCTGAGCAAGGAGTACCACGGCGTCGCCGTGACGTACGCCGGTGTCGGCGTCCGGCCCATGCTGCACCGCAACCGCTGCGAGCAGCGCAAGACCCTCGTGATCCTCGACGAGATCCACCACGCCGGTGACTCGAAGTCCTGGGGCGAGGCCTGCCAGGAGGCGTTCGACCCGGCGACCCGGCGGCTCGCGCTGACCGGTACGCCGTTCCGGTCGGACACCAACCCGATCCCCTTCGTCCAGTACGAGGAGGGGAACGACGGCATCCGCCGTTCCTCGGCCGACTACACCTACGGGTATGGGAACGCGCTCGCCGACGGCGTGGTCCGGCCGGTCATCTTCCTCAGCTACAGCGGCAACATGCGCTGGCGCACCAAGGCCGGCGACGAGATCGCGGCCCGGCTCGGCGAACCGATGACCAAGGACGCCATCGGCCAGGCCTGGCGCACCGCGCTCGCCCCCACCGGGGAGTGGATCCCCAACGTGCTGGCCGCCGCCGACAAGCGGCTCACCGAGGTCCGCAAGGGCATCCCCGACGCGGGCGGGCTCGTCATCGCGACGGACCAGGACTCGGCCCGCGCGTACGCCAAGATCCTGAAGAAGGTCACCGGCGAGACCCCGACCGTCGTCCTCTCCGACGAGAAGGCCGCCTCGAAGAAGATCGACAAGTTCAGCGCGGACGAGTCGCGCTGGATGGTCGCCGTGCGCATGGTGTCCGAGGGTGTCGACGTGCCGCGGCTCGCCGTCGGCGTGTACGCGACCACCATCTCGACGCCCCTCTTCTTCGCCCAGGCCGTCGGCCGCTTCGTGCGCTCCCGCAGGCGCGGTGAGACGGCCTCCGTCTTCGTACCGACGATCCCGATGCTCCTCGACTTCGCCAACGAGATGGAGGTCGAACGCGACCACGTCCTCGACAAGCCGAAGAAGGGCAGCGACGAGGAGAACCCGTTCTCGGAGGAGGACAAGCTCCTCGCCGACGCCGAGCGGCTGGAGGACGAGGAGACCGAGGAGCAACTGCCCTTCGAGGCACTGGAGTCCGACGCGGTCTTCGACCGGGTGCTGTACGACGGCGCCGAGTTCGGCATGCAGGCCCACCCGGGCAGTGAGGAGGAGCAGGACTACCTCGGCATCCCCGGCCTCCTCGAACCCGACCAGGTGCAGCTCCTCCTCCAGAAGCGCCAGAGCCGGCAGATCGCGCACAGCCGCCAGAAGCCGGCCGAGGAGGCCGACCTCCTGGAGAAGCCCGCCGAGGCGCGGCCCGTCGTCACCCACAAGCAGCTGCTGAGCCTGCGTAAGCAGCTCAACACGATGGTCTCCGCCTACACCCACCAGAGCGGCAAGCCCCACGGCGTGCTCCACAACGAACTGCGCCGCGTCTGCGGCGGCCCCCCGAGCGCCGAGGCGACCGCCCACCAGATCCAGCAGCGGATCGCCAAGGTCCAGGAGTGGGCCACCCGCATGACGTGAGCGGGCGCGCGGAGGTCCGTGCGCACGGGAGAGAGGAGGAGGGCGGAACGCGTACGGATACGCGTTCCGCCCTCGTCGTCCGTACGCAGACCGTCAGCCCTTCGCGGGTCCGGGGACCTGAGCGGGCAGCGCGGCCTCGTCGGCGCAGCCGAGCTGCCCGGCCATGGCACGAGACACGTCGTTGAGGATGGCCATACGGTCTGTGGCCGTGCTGTCCGGCTGTGTCTGTTCCGTCGGGACATAAAGAGATGCCTTGACGTGGGAGGTGCTCCCGTCGGGCCCCTTCGTCGCACAGGTGAAGATCAGGGTCGCGTAGTCGCTGCCCGGCTTGGAATTCACCGCTGCGAAGGCACCGAGCGGGTAGAACACTTCACCGTCCCCGGCTTTGACGTCCTTTCCCGGAACCGAAGAGGCGGTTTGCGCCTCGAAGCCGATGTCAAGGAGCGGGAAGTCGTTCTTCCCGTCGGCCTTGTACACCGCGCACTTGTTCCGCAGGGGCAATTCCGAGTGGAGGCGTTCGGCGGCCAGTGGTAGCGAGAACCGGCGGGGATCCCCGTTCTCCTGGTTCCCCGACAGCTCGGTGTACCGGTCCGTTCCCCCGATATCTTCCAGCGCCTTCCGGGCCGACGCCTTCAACGTCGCGTCACACACCTGGGACGGGGAACGTACGGGCTGTCCCGCCTCGTCGCTTCCACCGTCGCCGCATGCGGCGGCCCCTATGACGAGCGCCGTTCCGTACGCCGCCCACCGCCAGACCTTGCCCACCGAGACTCCGCCCTTCGTGGTCCGTAGCATCGTGGCTCAGTCCTTGTAGGCGGGGCGACCGCGGGTGTCACCCTGGCCCGAGCCTGTGTCGTAGGCATTCTTGACGTCCTGGGTCCAGTCCGACCGGTCGGCGGACATGTCCATCCGGGGATTCTCCTTGAGATAGTTGTCGTAAGCCGCACCCAGTTCGGCGGTGCCTTTCCCGTAGAACTCCTGACTGGTGAGCTGCGCCTGTTCCGTCGGGTCCTTCTCGCTCTTGTCGATGCTCTTGTCGATCTCTTGTCCGATAAAGGTGTTGACCGCGTTTCCGACCGTGTCCGCGGCCAGCGGGGCGACCACGAGGGCTGCCGCAGTCGACCCGGGCAGCGGAATCGCGGCGATGCCACCGCCCACCACGACCCCGGCGCCCAGCTTGACCCAGTCCCCGGAACGACCGAGCGACTTGTTCTGCTGCTCCGCCTCGTCCTTGTACGTCGTCTCGGCCTGCTGCACGCGGGCGTGGTCGAGGATGCCGCGGGCTTCGGCCCCTGTTGTCAGAGCGTCGTGCGCGTTGTCGATGTTCTGCGCGCTCGTGGCCGGGTTGGCGTCCAACGCGCTCAGCGTGTATAGGTGCTGTGCCGCAGTGACGACACCGTGTGAGGTCTCGTTCTGGCCGAGCACGCTGAGAAAGTCGATGGCGCCCTGGTTGCCGAATTCGGCCCGCCCCGCGTACTTCGCGGGAAAGGCGTCCGGGTCCTTCGCGCTGTCGCCGATCCCCGACAGGCCGTAATTGATGTCATCGATATACGCAGCCCCCATCTTGCCGAGGCTGTCGGCCAGCTGTGACTGCTCATGGAGCATCTTCGGACCGTCCTCGCTCCCGTAGAGGAACACGACCTGCTCCATGACGCCCGCCGTCTCCGCCGTGCGCAGGTCGCGGTTGCCGGGAGTCATCGGGTCCTTGGCGGACATCGGCTCGGCATCGTACGCGTATCCGGTGGCGGCGGCCTCCAGGGCGTGGCCGAGGGCGTCGTGGCCGGCGATGACCTTGTTGTCGCCGCCCATGACGTAGACATCGGACAGCCAGATGCGCTCCTTGGTGAGGTACTTGAGGTTCTCGTTCACCTCGGATTCCTTGTCGACGCCCGCCCCGGCGCCGTCCGGCTGGGCGAAGAACTGTGTCGAGGCGCCGGGGTTGTGGCCGAGGGCCTCCAGGAATCCGGTCATCGGGTCCCGGCCCCGGTCGTTCTCGCTGTAGAAGTTCAGGTCGCCGTTGTTCCAGTTGTTGATCCACGGGCTCATGTGCTCGACATTGCGCTCCTTGTCGAACGCCACGAGCTTCTCGCCGTAGTCGTTGAGGAACTGGTCGTCGTAGTCGCCGAATCGCATGAGGTTGCTCATGACGGCGAACCCGCGAGGGTTGTTCGCGTGATCGGTGCCGAGTTCGTCCGGACCCAGCTTGATCATTTTCTGTTCCCAGGACCGCATGGCCGCGCTGTCGGAGAGCGTGGCGGTGCCCAGGGCGATGCCCAGGTTCTTCTGGAGGAGCTTGGCCTGCTCCATCCGCTGCTTCGGGTCTGCCCCGTATCCCTGGTACGGGTCGGCGATGCCGGCGTAGAACTTCAGGAGCCCGTCGGGCGTCGTCGAGGTGGCGAGCTTCTCCGCGAACAGCGGGTCCTTGCCGTAGCCGGCGAGCGTCACGTTGACCTTGTTCAGTTCGGTCGGCGTGATGTCGGCCGGATCCTTCTTGAGGATCTTGGCGATCGCCTCCGCCTCGGCGACGGCCTTGGCCGCCGAGTCCCGGTCGGCGTAGTCCGCGCCGGAGAACCCGTACGTGGCCTGGTCCACGATGAGCCGCAGCGCCTCGGCGGCGCTGGTGTCGCTGTGCGTGGCCTTCTTCATGATTGCCTCGACCTGGTCGCGCAGCCCGTCCACGTCGCTCTGGCTGTGCTCGGGGAGCGTGGTGCCCTTGGCGGCGCGGTCGGGGTGAATGTTCATCGTGACGGTGAACGAGCCCTCACCCGTGTCCCTGACTGTCAGGTTCTTCTTCGCGCCCTGGGCGATCGCCTCGGTCAGCTCGGTCCGGAAGGCGACCAGCTCGTCGCGGGTGTCGCCGAGGATGCGGGCGATCGTACGAGCCTGGGTGTGGGCGTCGGCGAACTCACCGGCGGTCTTCTCCACGAAGGTTCGGGTGACCGTTGCGTTCTCCCCGGCCCAGCGGGCCTTGGCCGCCTTGCCGGCCAAGTTGTCCTTGGCGTCACCCTTGAGGGTTTCCAGCTTCTTGGCCATCTGGTTCCAGTCGGTGATCGCCTCACCGAGCTGGGAGAAGTTGCCGAAGCGGAGGGCGTCGAGATCCATCAGGAGCCCTTCCGCTCGTTGAAGCCCGCGTCGAGCGTGGAGATGCTGCTGACCGTCCCTGCGATGTGGACCTCGTCGCCCGCGTGGGCGCCCTTGGTGTAGTCGAGGTGGTTGGAGATGTGGGCCGTTGCGTCCAGCAGCGACCTGGACTGGTCGATCCAGCGCGAGGCGACGTGATCCAGCGCGCCGCCGAGCGCGAACCCCTCGGACTTCAGCCCGCCTGCCGCCTTCTGCGAGGCGGCACGGGCGTGGTTGCCGACCTGCTCGAATTCCTGGCGGAGCTCGAAAGCGGCGTCCCCGATCGCGGCCAGGTCCCTCTGGTTGACCTTGAGGTCACCCTGCTGGTTGCCGCCTCCGCCCGGCTCCGGGGCCAGCTGGTTCAGCCGCATCCGGGTCGATTGCTCCTCGGCCGCCTGGGCCTTTAACTTTTCCCACTCGTCCCACGCCATGAAGGTGCGCGCCTCCCGTGAACTGCGCGGCCTCCGTCAGGTGACCGCTTGTCAGCTTGTCAGCGGAAGGTACCAACAGCGTTGTGAGCCGCAGGCGTTCGGTCGTCGAACGACGAAAAATGATGCACCAATCCTTCACGATGAGTTAACGGCAGTTCACATGAGGTGTACGAAGGGTCACCACCACGTCTGTCCTCCTGGACGCGCGTAGATGTTCGCGTTCCGGACGCCACCGCGCTGACCGGCGGTTATGTCATACGGTCGGGGCCCCGCCCGGCGGGGCGCCCGGATTCTGGACGAGGGCTTCCGCTGAGCGGACTGGCTCGCTACTGTCCCCGCCATATGAACGCCCCGTGGCAGAGCCGCCGCGGAGCGCAGCCGGTGCCT
This sequence comes from Streptomyces cyaneofuscatus, assembly GCF_033109485.1. NCBI lineage: Bacteria > Bacillati > Actinomycetota > Actinomycetes > Kitasatosporales > Streptomycetaceae > Streptomyces > Streptomyces cyaneofuscatus. The sequence continues at coordinate 5,247,680 of NZ_CP137002.1, forward strand.
ATGGCCAGACCGGCGGCCTCTCCGTGCGTCGCCGCTGGGACCGGTGCCGCAACCCCCGGAGCAGGGCCGCCGTCGCTCACCCGAAGAGGAGAGGGCGTCGTGACAGCGGAGACTTCCCAGACGCTCGACCGAGGACTGCGGGTCCTCAAACTGCTCGCCGATACCGACCACGGCCTGACCGTCACCGAGCTGTCCAACAAGCTCGGGGTCAACCGCACCGTCGTCTACCGGCTGCTCGCCACCCTGGAGCAGCACGCCCTGGTCCGTCGTGATCTGGGCGGCCGCGCCCGGGTCGGACTCGGTGTGCTGCGCCTGGGCCGTCAGGTGCACCCCCTCGTCCGGGAGGCCGCGCTGCCCGCGCTGCGTTCCCTGGCCGAGGACATAGGGGCCACCGCCCACCTCACGCTCGTCGACGGCAGCGACGCCCTCGCGGTCGCCGTCGTGGAGCCGACCTGGACCGACTACCACGTGGCCTACCGGGCGGGCTTCCGGCACCCGCTGGACCGCGGTGCCGCCGGGCGGGCCATCCTCTCCGCCCGCCAGCACACCGCGGCCGGGCACCCCGGCTACACCCTCACCCACGGCGAGCTCGAAGCCGGTGCCAGCGGGGCGGCCGCGCCGCTGGTCGGGGTGTCGGGGGTGGAGGGGAGCGTCGGCGTGGTCATGCTCGCCGACGCCGTACCGGAACGGGTCGGGCCCCGGGTGCTCGACGCCGCCCAGGAAGTGGCGGACGCCCTGCGGTAGCGCGCGGGGCGCGGTGCGGCGCGGGCGGGTGGCCGGGGCCACGCGTCCCGGCCGTCGCGCCCGCGGCGCTCTCTGCGGCAGCGGTGCGGCGGGGGCGTACGCCTGGCGCGTTCCCGCTTCCGCGCGGCGGTTAGATTGGACGGGTGCTCACTCGTCTCCCGCGCCCCCGCGCGCTCGCCCTCTGCGCGCTGCCCGTCCTCGCCCTCCTCGGTACGGCGGCCCTCGCGCCGCTGCCCTTCACCGTGGCGCAGCCCGGGGTGACCGCCGACGTGCTCGGCAAGGACCGGGGCAAGCCGGTGATCACCATCACCGGCGCGGAGACCCGGCCCACCGACGGGCAGCTGCGGATGACCACCATCGTCGCCACCGGGCCCACGGCGGACATCCGGATCGGCAACGTGCTGGACGGCTGGTTCCGTACGGACCGGGCGGTCATGCCCCGGGACTCCGTCTACCCGACGGGCGGCTCCGAGCAGGAGATCGAGAAGCACAATCTCAACGACATGAAGCAGTCCCAGAACGTCGCCGTCGACGCGGCCCTGAACCAGCTGAAGCGCAAGCCCGGCTCGATGCGGGTGACCGTGGACCTCGGCGACATCGGCGGGCCCAGCGCCGGACTCTTCCTCTCCCTCGGCATCATCGACAAGCTCGACGGCGACGGCAAGGGCGGCGACCTCACCGGGGGCCACACCATCGCCGGTACGGGGACGATCAGCGCGGACGGCGCGGTCGGCGCGGTCGGCGGGGTCTCCATGAAGACCCAGGCCGCCCACCGCGACGGGGCCACCGTCTTCCTCGTCCCGAAGGCCGAGTGCCGCGAGGCGGAGGCCGAGCGGCCCGACGGGCTGCGGCTGATCCCCGTCACCACCCTGGGCGGCGCGGTGGACGCGCTCAAGGCGCTGGAGCAGGGCGGGAAGGTGCCGAGCTGCTGACCTCCGGCGAAGGTGCCGAGCCGCTGACCTCCGGAGATGGTGCCGAGTCGCCGACCTCGGACGTGACCTCGGACTGCGGTACGGAGACCTCCTGACCCGCCTCCCCTTCCTCCGCCGGCCCCTCCATCGTCCGCCACGACGGGAACACCAGCGGGCTCAGCGTCGCCACGAGGTACACCCCGCCCATCGCCAGCAGCGCCCCCGACGCGCCCATCCCCTCCACCAGCAGCCCGGCCGCCAGACCGCCCACCGGCATCGCGAACTCGCAGCCGGCGGTCAGCGCCCCCGAGACCCGGCTGCGCAGCCGGTCGGGGACCCGCTCGTAGATCACCGTCGTCAGGATCGGGTTCAGCACCCCGCCCGCGATCCCGCCCAGCAGCATGGTCACCGCCAGCGGCAGCACCGTCCCGGTCACCCCGGCGACGAGGAAGCGCGGCGCGCCGCACAGGATCACGCACACCGTGAACACCGCCCGCCGCGAGAACCGGTGCCCCACCGCCCCGTACAGCAGCGCGCCCGTCAGCCCGCCCGCCCCGAACAGCGCGGTGAGCAGCCCGATCGCCTTCGCCCCGCCCAACTCGGCCTCGGCGTGCACCGGGAGCAGGACGGCGTTCCAGCCCTGGTCGGTACCGTTCATCACCATCACCATCACCACGACCGCCAGCAGCAGCCGGTTGCCCAGCAAGTGCCCGTAGCCCTCACGGAGTTCGGTGCCATACGTGTGCAGCGAGACGGGCGCCCCGCCCTTGCGCGGCTCGGCCGAGCTCAACCCCCGTACCCCGACGGCGATCAGCAGGGCGGAGAGAGCGAACGTCGCGGCGTCCAGGAGGAGTACGGTCTCCGATCCGGCGAAGGCGATGAGCACTCCGGCCAGCGCCGCGCCGACCATCCTGGCCCCGCGCGAGACCGCGTCGAAGAGGCTGGCGGCCCGGGGGAGCGTGGTGCCCGCGTGCTCCGCGAGGTCCGGGATGAGCACGTACCGGGCGGTGTTGCCCGGGGTGTGCGCGAACCCGTTCAGCGCCATCAGTGCGCAGAGCATCCAGAATTCGAGGGCGCCCACGTGGTGCAGCACCGGGATCGCGGCGATGGCGAGGCCGCACACCGTGTCCGAGGCGATGGCGACCCGGCGGCGGCCGATCCGGTCGATGAACGGCCCGCCGATCAGCGCGGCGAGGACGATCGGCAGGGTGGCGCAGAACGCGACGACGCCCGCCCGGCCGGCGCTGCCGGTGGTCTCCAGGACGAACCAGGGGACACCGATCAGGGTGAGTGAAGTCCCGGCGGTGGAGATGGAGTTGGCAGCGAGCGTGGCGGCGAGCGGTGTGCGGCGGCCCGCGGGCTTTCGGGGTGCGCTGCTCATTCGGAGGGGCGGGGGAAGACGTGCAGGTGGGTCCGCACGACCGCGGAACCCTCGGTGCCCTCCGGGACACGGTCCCGGTAGCTCTCGGCGACGGCGTGGAGTTTCTGCGACAACTCCCGTGCCAGTTCAGGCGTGAGGCGGAGTTTGAAGTCGCTCATGTCCGAGCTTCGCCGCCACTCCTGCGGCCATTCGCCCATCGTGCCGAGCCAGGTGTTCAGCTCCTGGGCATGGGTGGTGGCCACCTCGTGCATGACGACGTCGATCGCCCCGCGCACCTCCGGGTCGGCGTGCGTCAGGAAGTCCGCGCTCTCGAAGACGGAGCCCTCGTGCACCGACCGCCACCACCGCTCCCGGCCCTTGCCCAGCTCCGGTGCGTCCTCGACCAGCCCGCCCTCCGCCAGTTGGCGCAGGTGGTAGCTGGTCGCCCCGCTGGACTCGCCCAGCCGCTCGCCCAGCCGGGAGGCGGTGGCGGGGCCGAACTCCCGCAGGGCGTTGAGCAGTCGGATCCGCAGGGGGTGCGCGAGGGTGCGCAGCGTACGGGCGTTGACGTTGTGGATGTTCCGCCCGTGGGCGGGGGCGCGCCGGCCGGTCTCGTTCTCCGTCATGCTTCGACCGTAGGCATGCAAAGGTCTCTTTGCAAGGGATTCTTTGCAACGCTCTCTTTGTAACTCGCCTCGCCCCCTCGCCCCGCCCCCTCACCCCTCCTCGATGAACCCCTCCGCCACCAGCCAGTCCTTCGCCACCTCGTGCGGGTCCTCCCCGTCCACGTCCACCTTCGCGTTCAGCGTCTGCGCGACTTCGGTCGTCAGCTTCTTCGTGAGCGGGGCCAGCAGCTCCGCGATCACCGGGTACTTCTCGAAGGTCGCCAGGTGGACGACCGGGGAGGCGTTGTAGTTGGGGAAGAAGTTCTTGTCGTCCTCCAGCACGTCCAGGTCCATCGCCTTGATCCGGCCGTCGGTGGTGAACACCTCGCCCAGCAGGCAGGAGTCGGACTCGGAGACCTGGGTGTAGATGATCCCGGCGTCCATCTTCTGGATGTTGCCGGCCGGGATCTTCATCCCGTACCGCTTCTCCATGCCGGGCAGCCCGTCGTCGCGGGAGGCGAACTCGTTCTCCACGCAGATCGTCACCGCACCCGGGTCCTTCTTCGCGAGGGCGGCCACGTCCGAGAGGGTCTTCAGCTTGTAGCGGGCGTTGTTCTTCTTGCTGATGGCCAGCGCGTACGTGTTGTCGAGCGGGGCCGGCGGCAGCCAGACCACCCCGTTGCCCTTGTCCTCGTCCCGTACCGCCTCGTACTGCTCCTGCGGGTCGACGATGGGGTCGGCGTGGCCGAGGAAGGTGATCCAGCCGGTGCCGGTGTAGTCCCACTGCGCGTCCGCGTCGCCGTTGATGATGGCCTCACGGGCGCTGATCGAGCCCGGCAGATTTGTCCGGTCCAGGACCTCCGCCCCGGCCGCCTTGAAGACCAGGCCGGTCATCTGGCCGAGGATGATGTTCTCGCTGAAGTTCTTCGAGGTCACCGTCAGCGTGGCGCCCTTCAGCGGCTCGCCCTGCCCGACCGACCCCGGCGACACGTCGTCCACCATCGGCGAACCGCTCTTGAGCCCGCAGCCGCCCACCAGCAGCACCAAGGACGCGGCGGCCACCAGGACCCGGCGCCGCACACCGTACGTCGTCATCCTCACCGCTCCTCCAGCCCGCGCGGCGTCAGCGCCAGTTCGGCCAGCGAGGCCAGCCAGTCCACCAGCAGCGCCAGCACCACCGTCAGCACCGAGCCGATGATCAGCACCGGCATCCGCTGCGTCTGGATCCCCGAGGTGATCAGGTCGCCGAGCCCGCCGCCCCCACCGAACGTGGCCAGTGTCGCCGTACCCACGTTCAGGACCAGTGCCGTACGGACTCCCGCCAGGATCAGCGGCACCGCCAGCGGCAGCTCCACCTTCAGCAGGACGCCCCGCCCGGACATCCCCATCCCGCGCGCCGCCTCGATCATGTTCGGCTCGATCGCCCGCAGACCCGCCACCGTGTTGGAGAGCACCGGCAGCACCGCGTAGATCACGATGCCGATGATCGCCGTGCGGGGCCCGATGCCCAGCCAGATCACCAGCAGCGCCAGCAGACCGATCGCCGGGGTCGCCTGCCCGATGTTGGCCAGCGCCGTGAACGCCGGGGCCGCCTTCCGCAGCCGCCGCCGGGTCAGCGCGATGCCCAGCGGGATCGCGATGATCAGCACCCAGAAGGTGGAGATCGCCGTCAGCCGCACATGCTGCCACCAGCGCAGCTGCACATTGCCGCCGGAGAGGGAGTTCTCCGCGATCGAGTCCAGGTGGATGTTGGTGATCCACACGTACGTGACGACCAGGATGACCGCCAGCACCGCCGGCAGGACCACCAGCTTCCGCCAGGTGATCCGGCGCGCCGGGGCGGCCGGGGCGGGGGAGGGGTCGCTCTCCTCGTCGTGGAACGCGTGGCCCTTGACGTCGTGCTCGCCCGGCGGCCGGGTGGGGGCGGCCGGGCCCTTGCCGGAGCCTGACGGGTGGCTGGGGCTCATACTCCGCCGCCACCCCCCTCCAGCTCCTGCTCGGTCTGGTGGACGCGCTGCTCCTCCAGCTCGTGCTGGTGCTCCATCGCGGTCAGCCGGTCGGCCTCCAGCAGCTCCTGCACGTTGTCCATCAGCGTCTTCATGTCGACGACCCCGATGAACTCACCGCGCCGCCCGGTCACCGCGACCCGCCCCCCGCTGTCCGTCAGCACCGCCTCCAGCGCGTCGTGCAGCGTGGCGTCCCGGGTCACCGTGTCGTGGACCAGCTGCCCGGCCCGCGCCAGCGAACCGCGCGCCCGCATCAGGTCGCCGCGCCGCAGCCACTTGTACGGGCGGTTCTGCCGGTCCAGCATCAGCAGCTCGTTGTGCGGGCCGTTGCGCAGCTTGTTGAAGATCGTCTGGAGCGGGTCCTCGACCGTCACCGTCGGGAAGTCCGCGATGCCCACATCCCGTACGCGGGTGAGGTTGAGGCGCTTGAGGGCCGCGCCCGCGCCGACGAAACCGGAGACGAAGTCGTCCGTCGGGTTGGTCAGGATCGCCTCGGGGGTGTCGAACTGCGCGATGTGCGACCGCTCCCGCAGTACGGCGATCCGGTCGCCCAGCTTGATCGCCTCGTCGAAGTCGTGGGTGACGAACACGATCGTCTTGTGCAGCTCGTGCTGGAGCCGGATCAGCTCGTCCTGGAGGTGGTCGCGGGTGATCGGGTCGACCGCCCCGAACGGCTCGTCCATGAGGAGGACGGGCGGGTCCGCCGCCAGCGCCCGCGCCACGCCCACCCGCTGCTGCTGGCCCCCGGAGAGCTGGCGCGGATAGCGGCCGTGGAACTCGCGCGGGTCCAGGCCCACCAGGTCGAGCATCTCCTCCACCCGGTCCTTCACCCGGGACTTGGACCAGCCGACCATCTTCGGGACCAGCGCGATGTTGTCCGCGACCGTCATGTGCGGGAAGAGGCCGGAGGACTGGATCGCGTACCCGATCTTGCGGCGCAGCTTCACCGGGTCGATGTCGGTGACGTCCTCGTCGCCGATCCTGATCCGGCCCGAGGTCGGCTCGATCAGCCGGTTGATCATCTTCAGCGTGGTGGACTTCCCGCAGCCGGACGGGCCGACGAAGATCACCGTCTCACCGGCCTTGATCTCCATCGAGACGTTCTCGACGGCCGGGTTCGGGTTGCCCGGGTACCGCTTGGTCAGGTTCTCCAGCTCGATCGTGGCCCCGGAGGTGGCGACGCTCTCCCTCGGCGGAACAGTCTCGGTCTCAGGCACGGATCCCCCTCGGGATGGTCAGCCGCCCCAGCAGGACGTACGCGGCGTCGAAGAGCAGGGCGAGCACGACGATGCCGAGCGTGCCCGCGAGGACCTGGTTGATCGCGTTGGCGCTGCCCAGCGAGGCGATGCCCCGGAAGATCTCGTTGCCGAGGCCGGGCCCGGAGGCGTACGCGGCGATGGCGGCGATGCCCATGAGCATCTGGGTCGCGACCCGGATGCCGGTCAGGATCGGCGGCCAGGCGAGTGGCAGCTCCACCCGGCACAGCCGCGCCACCCGCGACATCCCGATGCCCGTCGCCGCGTCGACCAGCGCCGGATCGACGCCTCGCAGCCCCACGATGGAGTTCCGGACGATGGGCAGCAGCCCGTACAGCGTCAGGGTGATCACGGTCGGCGCGACGCCCAGCCCGACCAGCGGGATCAGCAGACCGATCGCGGCCAGCGAGGGGATGGTGAGGATCGTCGCCGTGGAGGTGATCGCCAGCGAGCCGCCCCAGCCGCTGCGGTAGCTCACCACCCCGATGACCACACCCAGCACAGTGGCGATGACCATGCACTGGAAAACCGCGCTGACGTGCTGGAACGCGTCCGTGAGGAGCTGCTGGTGGCGGGTGTTCAGATACTCCCAGAAGCTCACACGGCACTCCCTCGGCCCGGGGCCTGCCGCGTGGGTCAGGCGCTAGTCGGTGTCCTGGGCCGCCTGTTCCACCAGCGGGATGATCCGCAGCGGAACCGGGTTCTCCATGACGATCGCCGTGGAGGCCCGGACAATGCCATCAAATCCGACAACCCGGTCGATCACCCGCTGAAGATCGGCGTTGGAACGGGCCACCAGCCGGCAGAACATGTCCCCGTGCCCGGTGGTGGTGTGCAGCTCCAGCACCTCCGGTACGCCGCCCAAATGGGCCCGTACGTCGGCTCCTTGCCCCTGCTTGATCTCCAGCGTCGCGAACGCGGTGACCGGATAGCCGAGCGCCGCCGGGTCCACGTCCGGGCCGAACCCCCGGATGACGCCATTCGACTGAAGGCGGTCCAGCCGCGCCTGTACGGTCCCGCGCGCCACGCCGAGCCGCCGGGATGCTTCGAGGACGCCGATCCGCGGCTCCCGCGCGAGCAGCACGATGAGCCGGCCGTCCAGATGATCGATCGCCACGAGCCCGCCTCCGGTGGTCACCCTGTACAGATAGTCCGGCCATCATGGCGAGTGACTGCACATCTTGACCAGTGAATGCGCGAACTATTGCGCACCTTGCGATGCGGGGAGAGCCTTCGAACATGACTGAGACTCTGCACACCAGCCCTGACACCGCCCGGCAGGCCGACCCCTTCCCGGTCAAGGGAATGGACGCGGTCGTCTTCGCCGTGGGCAACGCCAAGCAGGCCGCGCACTACTACTCGACCGCCTTCGGCATGAAACTCGTGGCCTACTCCGGACCGGAGAACGGCAGCCGCGAGACCGCGAGTTACGTCCTGGAGAGCGGCGCCGCCCGGTTCGTCCTCACCTCCGTGATCAAGGCCGCCACCGACTGGGGCCACTTCCTCGAAGGCCATGTCGCCGCACACGGCGACGGCGTCATCGACCTCGCCATCGAGGTCCCGGACGCCCGCGTCGCGTACGCGTACGCCGTCGAGCACGGTGCCACCTCGGTCGCCGAGCCGTACGAGGTCAAGGACGAGCACGGCACGGTCGTCCTCGCCGCCATCGCCACCTACGGCGAGACCCGCCACACGCTGGTGGACCGCAGTGGCTACGACGGCCCCTACCTGCCCGGATTCGTCGCCGCCGAGCCGATCGTCGAGCCCCCGGCCAAGCGCACCTTCCAGGCCATCGACCACTGCGTCGGCAACGTCGAACTCGGCAAGATGAACGAGTGGTGCGCCTTCTACAACGAGGTCATGGGCTTCACGAACATGAAGGAGTTCGTGGGCGACGACATCGCGACCGAGTACTCGGCCCTGATGTCCAAGGTCGTGGCCGACGGCACCAAGAAGGTGAAGTTCCCGATCAACGAACCGGCGATCGCGAAGAAGAAGTCGCAGATCGACGAGTACCTGGAGTTCTACGGCGGCCCCGGCGTCCAGCACATGGCGCTCGCCACCAACGACATCGTCTCGACGGTGCGTGCCATGCGCGCGGCGGGCGTCCGGTTCCTGGACGTCCCCGACTCGTACTACGACACCCTCGGCGAGTGGGCCGGCGAGACCCGGGTGCCGGTCGAGACGCTGCGCGAGCTGAAGATCCTGGTCGACCGCGACGAGGACGGCTACCTGCTGCAGATCTTCACCAAGCCGGTCCAGGACCGCCCGACCGTCTTCTTCGAGATGATCGAGCGCCACGGCTCCATGGGCTTCGGCAAGGGCAACTTCAAGGCCCTGTTCGAGGCGATCGAGCGCGAGCAGGAGAAGCGCGGCAACCTCTGAGCCCAGCCTTTCCGCGGATACACACGCCACCGCGGTCCCGGGCAGCACCCCGGACCGCGGTGGCGTACGCCGCTTCCGGCAGCCGTTCTACAGGGACTTCGAGGCGTCCGCCTCCACCGCGGCCGGGCTGCTCGGGGCCGCCTTCGACGGGGCCGGAGCCGTCTGCGAAGGAGCGGGCGCCGGGGCCTCGGGCTTCGGTGACTCCCGCTTCGGCTCGGGCTTCGGCTCCCGCTCGGGTTCAGGCTCCGGCTCGGTCTTCCGCTTCGGCTCAGGCGCCGGAGGCGGAGGCGGGGGCGGCGGCTGCATGTCCCCCGGCCCGCCCGGCGGCGGCTCACCGAGCGTCTCCAGCGCCTCCCGGGCCTTCGGCGCGTCCAGCGGCGAGAAGGCCGGGTTGGTGCGCAGCGCCTCCTGAAGGTGGCGGCGGGCCGGACCGTACTGTGCCAGCTCCCGTTCGATCATGCCGAGGTGGTACGCGTACGAGGCGTTCCGCACCCCCGTGTCCACGGCCTGCTGGGCGTACTCCAGCCCCTCCTCCGACTTGCCCGCCCGGTGCAGCGCCCAGCCCAGCGCGTCCGCCACCGCCGCACTGCGGTGCTGCTTCTTCCACTGGCCGCGCAGCAGCTCCACCGCCACCGCCGGGTCCCCGTGGTCGCTCTCGTACCGGGACTGGACCACCGACTCGTCGACCCCGGCCGCCTTGGCCTGCTCCAGCAGCCCGGCCAGCTTCTCGTACTGGCTCCGCGCGTCGCCGTCGAGCTCCAGGGACGCGTACAGCTCGCCCAGTTCGAGGGCGTACGCCGGGCGCGGGAGCTTGGTGATGACGCTCTGGTACGCGGCCACCGCCTCGCCCGTCCGGTCCAGTGCCACCAGCGCCCGGGCCTTGCCCGCCAGCGACGCGTGGTGGCCGGCGTCCGTGCGCAGCGCCGCGTCGAACTGCGCCACCGCCTCCTCCGGCTCGCCCCGCTCCCAGGCCAGCTCGCCCAGCCGGTGCAGCGCCTCGGCCTTCTCGGCGGGCGCGGTCGCCCGGTCCGCGGCCTCCCGGGCGGTGGCGAGCGCGTCCTCGCGCCAGCCCTGGCCCCGGTAGAGGTCGGCGGTGCGGGCCAGCGCGGGGACGCCCTTGCGCAGCTCGCCGAACTTCTCCGTCGCCCCGGTCGCCGCCTTGACGTCCCCGAGACCGGTGTAGGCGTCGATGAGGACCGGGTACACGCTCCAGGTCTTCGGGTCCTGCTTCCGTACCGTCTCGCCCCACCGCTTCGCCGCCAGGAAGTCGTGCCGGGCGTTGGCCAGCGCCGCCATCCCCACCCACGCCTCCCCGTTGCCGCGCTCACCCGGCTGCTCCTCCAGCGACCGCTTCAGCGCCTCCTCCGCGCGCCCGAAGTACGCCGCGTCCGCCGAGCGCCGCCCCCACTCCACGTACGCCGAACCGAGCGTCGCCCACGACGGCGCGTCGCCCGGATGCGCCTCCACCCACTTCTGCCGGTCCCCGATCAGCGCGGTCAGGTCCGAGAGGGAGGCGGGGGAGCCCGCCGTCGCCGCCGCCTCGGCCCGCTCCACCGGACCCGGCTCCTTCGCCCGGTCGTCCTCCCGGTCCGGCACGGCCACCAGCGCCCCGGCCAGCAGCACCCCCGCCGCCAACGCCCCGAACGCGGCCCGGCGCAGGGTCGTCCGCAGAGTGGGCGGGGGAGGGGGTACGGCGGTGGCGCCTTCGGCGGGCATCACGTAAGGGTCCTGCTGGGCGTGCGGATCGTGCTGGGCGTGCGGGCCCTCCGGGGACGGCTCGGGCGGCCGGCGGGACTCGGGATCCTGCTGGGGCATGACATCCATGGCCATCACTGTGCGTCAGTCATACGAGCACACCGCTCCTTGCGGATCGCCCCCGCCGACGGGTTCACACCATTGGCCCCCGGGTGCCACGCTGGAACCATGAGCGATCTTCTCGAACGCCTGCGCACCGGCCTCCCCGCCGAGGCCCTGATCACCGATCCGGACGTCACCGCGTCCTACGCCCACGACATGGCGAGCTTCTGCGAGGCCGGCACCCCGGCCGTCGTGGTGCTCCCGCGCACCGTCGAGCAGGTCCAGCACGTCATGCGCACCGCCACCGAACTCCGCGTCCCGGTCGTCCCGCAGGGCGCCCGCACCGGCCTGTCCGGCGCGGCCAACGCCTCGGACGGCTGCATCGTGCTCTCCCTGGTGAGGATGGACCGGATCCTGGAGATCAGCCCGGTCGACCGGATCGCCGTCGTCGAGCCGGGCGTCATCAACGCGGTGCTGTCACGCGCGGTGAACGAACACGGCCTCTACTACCCGCCGGACCCCTCCAGCTGGGAGACCTGCACCATCGGCGGCAACATCGGCACGGCCTCCGGCGGTCTGTGCTGCGTGAAGTACGGGGTCACCGCCGAGTACGTCCTCGGTCTGGACGTCGTCCTCGCCGACGGGCGGCTCCTGACCACCGGCCGCCGGACGGCGAAAGGCGTCGCCGGATACGACCTGACCCGGCTCTTCGTCGGCTCCGAAGGCAGCCTCGGGATCGTCGTCAAGGCCGTCCTCGCGCTCAAACCGCAGCCGCCGCAGCAGCTTGTGCTCGCCGCCGAGTTCCCCTCGGCAGCCGCCGCCTGTGACGCTGTGTGCCGGATCATGGAACGCGGTCACACCCCGTCACTCCTCGAACTGATGGACCGGACGACCGTGCGTGCCGTCAACCAACTGGCCTCCATGGGGCTGCCGGAGACCACCGAGGCGCTCCTCCTCTGCGCCTTCGACACCCCCGCCCCTGCCCCCGACCTCGCCGCCGTCGGAGCGCTCTGCACCGCCGCCGGAGCCACCGAGGTGGTCCCGGCCGATAACCCGGCCGAGTCCGAACTCCTCCTCCAGGCCCGCCGGATGTCGCTCACCGCGCTGGAGGCCGTCAAGTCCGCCACGATGATCGACGACGTCTGCGTACCGCGCTCGCGGCTCGGCGAGATGCTCGCGGGCACCGCCGCCATCGCCGAGCGGTACGACCTCACCATCGGCGTCTGCTCCCACGCGGGCGACGGCAACACCCACCCCGTCGTCTGCTTCGACCACACCGACCCCGACGAGTCCCGCCGGGCCCGCGAGTCCTTCGACGCGATCATGGCGCTCGGTCTGGAGCTGGGCGGGACCATCACCGGCGAACACGGCGTCGGCGTCCTCAAGAAGGAGTGGCTCGCCCGCGAACTGGGCGAGACCGGTATCGAGCTCCAGCGCGGTATCAAGGCCGCCTTCGACCCGCTCGGCCTCCTCAACCCCGGCAAGCTCTTCTGACACCACCCGCTGCTTACGGAGCACTCACGCCCGCTGGTCACGGGGCCCTCACGCCTGCTTCTTGCGGGGGCCCTCACGCTTCACCGTCCTGGGACGGCGACTCGTCCGCCGACCACGGGTCGCTCAGCCACAGGTCGTCCGCCGGCAGCGGGGCCAGCAGCTCCGCCAGCGCCTCGTCGATCCCGAGCCGGTCGCTCTCCGTGCCCGGCGGCACCACGCGCAGGGTCCGCTCCACCCAGGCGGCCACGGCGGCCGAGGGCACTTCGAGGAGGGCGTTGCCGTCGGGGGAGGTGAGGGCCACGCAGATCACGCTGCGGTTCTCGATCTTCGTCGGCCAGATCCGTACGTCCCCGTGCCCGCACGGCCGGAACACCCCTTCCACCAGCAGCTCCCGGGCGAACGTCCAGTGCACGGGCGACTCGGAGGAGATGTGGAAGGCGATGTGCACGGCGTACGGGTCGTCCGTCCGGTACGTCAGCCGGGCGGGGACCGGGATGGACCGCTCGGGGGACAGGACGAGCTTCAGCTCCAGCTCACGTTCCACGATGTTCATCATGAGAATGCACGACCTTCCGGTGCTCCTGGGCCGGTCCCGCTGACCGTCCCGCACAAGGAGAGAGCGCCCTCCCCGCCACCTATTACGCGACTTCTCAAAAAAACTTCGATCCGTCGCGAAAGTGGTCCCAAACAGGCGGACCGGCCCGGGGATACGTGGCGGTCTGATAGATGTGGACCCTTGTATTGAGGCCGTCCGCCCTCCCGGCGCCGAACGGCCTGAGGCCTCGAAGAGATACGGGACCCGCTGATGAGCGCGCCAACTCCGGCACCCGGTGACGACAGCCCCCGTGAGGGCTACTACCCGGACCCCTCCATCCCCGGCTACGTCCGGTACTGGAACGGCGCGTCCTGGGTGCCCGGGACGAGCCGGCCCGCGCCGCAGCAGCAGGCGCAGGCAGCGCCGGTGGAGGAGACCGGACCGATCTTCTTCGACGAGGAGGAGGACGGGGGCGCGGACAGCACGAACGGGTCCGCCGATGCCGGGCGTCACGAGAGCACGGCCGAGGGCGAGGCCGGGTCCGTCTGGCAGGCGGACTCCGCGCGCCAGGCCGGCTTCGGCGGCGAGCGGGACCGCCGGATCTCGTGGGGCGGCCCGGCCCCGGAGCCCGCCACGGACCCGGCCGACCCGCGCACGCCCCTCGCCCAGGACCCGACGCGCGGCGCGCTGCCGGGGATGCGGGACGGCGGCGGGGCGGCGGAGGAGGCGGGGGCGCGCCCGCCGACGGAGGGCACGGTCACGATCCGCGCGGTGGGCCCGCAGGCCGGTGCCGCACAGCCGAACGCCGTACGGGGGAGCGCCCCGCGCCCCGACTCCGTACAGCCGAACACCGGTACGCCGCAGGGGCCGCAGGGACTCCCGGCCGCCTCTGCCCCCGCCGCCGCCCAGCCCCTCCCCGTACCGGCCCCCGCGCCCGCCCCGCAGGAGGCGCGGCAGGGTCCGGTCCAGGTCCCGGCCGCCCCCGCCGCCCCCTCCGTACCCACGCCGCTCACCCCGGGCCCCGGCGGCGGCTCGGCGTCCTGGGCGCAGCAGGTCCACCAACTGGCCCAGCCCGAACAGCAGCAACAGCAGCAACAGCAACAACAACACCAGCAGCAGTCGGCGCCCCGGTCCCTGCACCAGCAGCCCCACCCCCTGCCCCACCAGCACCAGCAGCCCCCCTTCGCGCAGTCCGGGTCCGGACCCGGGGCCGGGACGGCGGCGGGTCCGGACCAGCCCGTCGTGCCCTGGAAGCCCCCGGCGGCCGACGACCCCTTCCAGCAGCTCGTCCGCGCCCAGGCGGCGGCCCGGCCCGCCGGGCTCGGCAAGCGGTTCGCCGCCCGGCTGGTCGACAACCTGGTGCTCGGCACGGTCGTCGGCGCGGTGGCCATTCCCCTGGGCACCCAGGCGATGGACCACATCGACCGGAAGATCACCGCGGCGAAGCAGACCGGCGAGACCGTCACCGTCTGGCTGCTGGACTCCACCACCGGGACGTTGCTCGGCGCCCTGATCGCGGCCTTCCTCGTCCTCGGCTTCCTCCTGGAGGCGCTGCCCACCGCCAAGTGGGGCCGCACGCTCGGCAAGAAGGTCTTCGGTCTCGACGTACGGGACATCGAGTCCCACGACACGCCCTCCCTCGGAGCGGCCCTGCGCCGCTGGCTCGTCTACGGGGTGCTGGGGATCCTCGTCATCGGCGTGGCCAACGTGCTGTGGTGCCTGATCGACCGCCCCTGGCGCCAGTGCTGGCACGACAAGGCGGCCCGCACGTTCGTGGCCGGCTGAGCGGAGACAGGACCCGGTCGGTCGGGCGGCCTGAGCCGACGATGGGCGGGCGGCCCCCGGAGGCCCGCCGTAGACTCGTATGCCGCCCCGCGTCCCCCGAACGCACCTGAGCCGTTGCGGGCCCCGGTGGCACGGGATGCACTGCCCCCATGAGCAACGACCAGCCGACGCCCGGCCAGCCGCCCGAGGACGACGATCCGTTCCTCAAGAAGCCGCAGGAGCCCCCGCCGCCGTCAGACGGTCAGCCTCCGTCAGGCGGTGAGCCGCCGTACGGTCAGCCTCCGTCGGGCGGTCAGCCGCCCTATGGGAGCGCCCCGCCCCCTCCGCCGCCCCCGCCCCCGCCGAACGACCCGTACGGAAGCGGCGGGGGTTTCGGGGCGCCGGACCCGCTGGCCGGGATGCCGCCGCTGGCCGAGCCGGGCAAGCGGATCCTGGCGCGGCTGATCGACTTCCTCATCATCTCGATCCCGCTGTACCTGATCTCGCTGCCGTGGGGCGGGGCGATCGATGTCGACGGGGACGGCGGTGACGGGTTCGACGGCGCCTACAGCGGCCACCAGTTCCTGTGGTCGTTCATCGGCCTGGTCGTCTACGTCGCGTACGACACGTACTTCACCCACAAGGACGGCCGGACCATCGGCAAGCGGCTGCTGAAGCTGCGCGTGGCCATGCTCAACGACGGCCGGGTGCCCGACACCGGGGCCGCGCTGATGCGGGCCGTCGTCCTGTGGGCTCCGGCGCTGCTGTGCTGCCCGTGCCTGTGGTGGCTGATCAACATCGTGCTGATGTTCACGGACAAGCCCTACCGGCAGGGGCTCCAGGACAAGGCGGCCAAGACCGTGGTGGTCGCGGCCAGGTAGGAACACCGGGCAGGCCGGCAGCCGGGCGGGTACGGTACGTCGTCCCCGCCCGGCTGCCGGAGGTGCGGATCGCTCAGCGGCGCAGCGAGTGCTGCCGGTCCGCCTGCTGGGACGGGCGGGCGGCCGGCACCCGCTCCCGGGCGCCGAGGCCGTCCAGGGCGTGGTGCGTCCGGTCGGCGGAGGCGTGGACGGTGCGGTGCGGGTGCGCCGTCCGGGCCGGGGCGGGCTGCCGGGGCTGGGGCAGGCGTACGGCCACCAGCAGGCCGAGCGCGAGCGCGGTGACGGCGGCGATGCCCACGCCGATGCCCGACTCCGTACCGGAGAGCAGCAGCAGGGCGAGGGTCGTACAGATGACGGTGGCCGAACCGTAGACGAGCTGTGCGGCAGTCGGACGCGGCATGGCGTTCTTCCGTCCTCGGGACGTCGGATGGGCGGGCGGAGGTACGTGCACAGGTACCTTCCGACCCTACGACGGTGGATGCCCGACCGGGACCGGTAGTAAGCGTGACCTAACCCACGGTACCGGTGCACAGGGGGCGCACGGAGTCACGCCTCTCACCAACCGGACGGCGCGGCGCGCCCGTTGACGGTGATCCTGTCCGCATATCGGGAAAGCGCTCCTGCATAGTGCACTTGGTCTGTTCAAGTCAAGGTCTGTCTTTTCTCTCGCAACTCCGATCGAATGTCGTCACTTGTGACGCGTTCACGCGCGCGGCCCTCTCCGTACCCCCCTGGCCGCCGCGCGGGACGCCCGGGGAGGACTGCATCAAGTGACCAACCAGAGACGGGCGCTTCGCGCCGCTGCTGTTGTCGTGGCCATGGCCGCGACCGCGGCGACGGCCTCGACCTTCGCCACCGCCCAGGCGCATGACACCACGTCAGGTAACACCGCCTCCGCCGCTCCCACCGTCGACCGCCACGACCCGGCGCCCGGCAAGGGACATGTGGAGCACAACCTCGAAGGCCCCTTCAGCGAGCAGCAGGCAGCGCAGCGGGAGGCCGCGCTGGAGCAGGTGCTCGCCGGGGACAAGAAGGTGACGACCAAGGCCGGTTCCAAGGTCGTCAAGCTCGGCAGCAAGAAGTACGTGGAGCTCGGCCGGGAGAAGACCGACAAGATCTTCACCATCCTGCTGGAGTTCGGCGACAAGGTCGACGACACCACCCTGTTCGACCCGGACGGCGACGGCCCCAAGCCGCCCGTCAAGAAGTACGGCGGCACCCCCGGCCCGGCGCACAACGAGATCGCCAAGCCGGACCCGAAGAAGGACAACAGCACCGCCTGGAAGGCCGACTACAACCAGGCGCACTTCCAGAAGCTGTACTTCGGCGAGGGCAAGAACGTCCACTCGCTCAAGACCTACTACGAGAAGACCTCCTCGGGCCGTTACTCGGTCGAGGGCCAGGTCTCCGACTGGGTGAAGGTCGACTACAACGAGGCCCGCTACGGCTCCAACTACTGCGGCCAGTCCAACTGCGCCAACGTCTGGGACGCGGTCCGCGACGGCGTCAACGCCTGGGTCGCCGACCAGAAGGCCAAGGGCCGTACGGACGCGCAGATCAAGGCGAACCTCGCCGAGTACGACCAGTGGGACCGCTACGACTTCGACGGCGACGGCAACTTCAACGAGCCGGACGGCTACATCGACCACTTCCAGCTGGTCCACGCCGGTGAGGACGAGTCGGCCGGCGGCGGCGCCGAGGGCCCCAACGCCATCTGGGCGCACCGCTGGTACGCGTACGGCACCAACGCGGGCGCGACCGGCCCGGCGAACAACAAGGCCGGTGGCGCGCAGATCGGTGAGACCGGCATCTGGGTCGGTGACTACACCGTCCAGCCCGAGAACGGCGGCCTGGGCGTCTTCGCCCACGAGTACGCCCACGACCTCGGCCTCCCGGACCTGTACGACACCTCCGGTGGCGGCGAGAACTCGGTCGGCTTCTGGTCCCTGATGTCGGCGGGCTCCTGGCTCGGCACCGGCAAGGGCGAGATCGGCAACCTGCCGGGCGACATGACCTCGTGGGACAAGCTCCAGCTGGGCTGGCTCGACTACGACACGGCCAAGGCGGGCAAGACCTCGCTGCACAAGCTGGGCGTCTCGGAGTACAACACCAAGGACCCGCAGGCGCTCGTCGTCGAGCTGCCGGCCAAGGCCGTCACCACCACCGTCGTCAAGCCCGCCCAGGGGACGAAGCAGTGGTGGAGCGACCGGGGCGACAACCTGTCGAACACCCTGACCCGCTCGGTCGACCTGACCGGCAAGTCGTCGGCCAAGCTGGACCTTTCGGGCTGGTACGACATCGAGGCCGACTACGACTACCTCTACACCGAGGTGTCCGACAACGGCGGCACGAGCTGGACCGCGCTCGACGGCACCGCCGACGGCAAGGCCATCCCGCGTGACGCCAGCGACAAGCCGGCCCTGACCGACGTCTCGGGCGCGTACCAGAAGCTCTCCTTCCCGCTCGACGCCTACGCGGGCAAGAAGGTCGACCTCCGCTTCCGCTACCAGACGGACGGCGGCGCGGGCGGCAAGGGCTTCGCGGCCGACGAGATCACCATCACCGCCGACGGTGCCACCCTCTTCTCGGACAACGCCGAGGACGGTGACAACGGCTGGACGGTGAAGGGCTTCTCGCGGATCGGTGAGTCGTTCACGCAGGACTACCCGCAGTACTACATCGCGGAGAACCGCCAGTACGTGTCGTACGACGAGACCCTCAAGGTCGGCCCGTACAACTTCGGCTTCTCCACCACCCGCCCCGACTGGGTCGAGCACTACGCGTACCAGACCGGTCTGCTCGTCTGGCTCTGGGACACCTCCCAGAAGGACAACAACACCTCCGTCCACCCGGGCGAGGGTCTGATCCTGCCGGTCGACGCGCACGCCAAGCCGCTCAAGTGGAAGGACGGCTCGCTCCTGCGCAACAAGATCCAGCCGTTCGACGCCCCGTTCAGCTGGTACCCGAACAAGGGCTTCACGCTCCACAACGCGGACGTCCCGCTGCACATCAAGCCCGCCCTGGGCAACCCGGTCTTCGACGACCGCAAGGGCACCTACTGGTACAAGGACAACCCGACGGGCAGTGTCAAGGTTTCTGACACCAACACCCGCATCTCCATCCTCCTGGAGCCGGCCAACGGCTCCTCGATGACCGTGCTGGTCAGCCCCTCGGGCCGATAATTCCATAAAACCGCAGGTCAGAGCATGATCGGCCGTCGCCCTCTAGCGGGCGGCGGCCGATCGTGTTTAGGTGCGTCTTGTTCACATCCTTATTGACACGACGTCTCACGGGGGAGTGCGGAGCATGGCAGGCGGAGGTTTCTGCAGGTTGCCGAACGGCACGGTGGTGGTGGCGCTCACCCTCACCAGACCGTGCGGCGGTACGGGTACGGGGACGGGCCCGGACGCCCCGGTACGGGTGCTGGTCCACGCGGCGAACCGGGCGCGCGCCCTGACCAGGCTGCGCAACCTGGGGCTGCGGGCGGTGTACCTGCGCGGCAACGACCGGCCGCCCACACCGGACGAGATCACGGCGGTGCTGCACCACCCGGACGGCCTGCTGTGGCGGGCGGCGCCCCAGGCGGGCCAGGAGCTGTGGCACCCGATCAGGGCCCTGCTGGGCCCGGCGGGCCACGCCGGCCCCGCCCGCCCGGCGGCGTAGGGGCCGTGTGGAGCTGGCCGTATGGAGCTCCTAGGCCACGACGGGCTTCCCGGAGAGCTTCACGCCCGCTGTCCGGAGCTCGTCCAGGGCCTTCTCAGTGGTGGCGGAGGAGACCCCGGCGGTCAGGTCGAGCAGGACATGGGTGACGAAGCCCTCACGGGCCGCGTCCAGGGCGGTGGCCCGTACGCAGTGGTCGGTGGCGATGCCCACCACGTCGACCTCGGTGACGGACCGCTCGCGCAGCCACTCGGCGAGACCGGTCCCGTTCTCGTCGGCGCCCTCGAAACCGCTGTACGCGGCCGAGTAGGCGCCCTTGTCGAAGACGGTGTCGATGGCCCCGGAGGCGACGGCGGGCGCGAAGTTCGGGTGGAACCCGACGCCCTCGGTCCCGGCGACGCAGTGCACCGGCCAGGAGTCCACGAAGTCCGGCGTCTCGGAGAAGTGGTCCCCGGGGTCCACGTGGTGGTCCCGGGTGGCCACGACGTGCCGGTAGCCGGGCTGGGCCTCACCGATGAGATCGGTGATGGCGGCGGCGACATCGGCACCACCCGCCACCGCGAGGCTGCCGCCCTCGCAGAAGTCGTTCTGAACGTCCACGACGATCAATGCGCGGTGCATGGCGGGTGTCCTTAGGTGGGGAGGAGGGGGAGCGGAGATATTTCAACGTTCACGGGGATGCCAACGAGCGTAGAGACTAGGCCCTGACAATCAACCCCTACCCAGTTCAGCCCGTCCGGCGCTTGAGGACGAAGCGGCCAGCCGGACGCCCCCGGCCTCACACGTACTCCGTCCCGATCACCGGCTCGCCCCGCGACAACTGCATCGCCGACATCGGCAGCCCCGCCCGGGCGGAAACATGCCGCTCCCGAGCCGCCTCCAACGGCTCCCGAGCCACCACCACCCCACCCCGCACCAGCTCCACCAGCAGCTCCCGCCCCACGAGCCCCTCCGGCACCGCCCCGGTCCCGATCACCTCGGCCTCGGCCACGCCACCCTCGTCGACCCGGCGCGCCGCCCACTTGCGACCGCCCTTGGACGACTTCGCCCCGAGCGACTTCTTCGCCACCGGCACCAGCGGAGCATCCGGCTCCGCCGACCCGGCCCGCGCCACCAGCTTGTAGACCATCGAGCACGTCGGGTGCCCGCTCCCGGTCACGAGCTGCGTGCCCACCCCGTACGCGTCCACCGGCGCCGCCGCCAGCGAGGCGATCGCGTACTCGTCCAGGTCCGAGGTCACCACGATCTTCGTGCCCGTCGCCCCCAGCTCGTCCAGCTGCTGCCGCACCCGGTGCGCGACCAGCAGCAGGTCGCCCGAGTCGATCCGTACGGCCCCGAGCTCCGGCCCCGCGATCTCCACCGCCGCCCGCACGGCCTCGGTCACGTCGTACGTGTCGACCAGCAGCGTCGTCCCACGCCCCAGCGAGTCCACCTGCGCCCGGAACGCGTCCCGCTCCGTGTCGTGCAGCAGGGTGAAGGCGTGCGCGCTGGTGCCGACCGTCGGGATCCCGTAGCGGAATCCGGCCGCCAGATCGGAGGTCGCGTCGAACCCGCCGACGTACGCCGCTCGCGCCGAGGCCACCGCCGACAGCTCGTGCGTCCGCCGCGCCCCCATCTCGATCAGCCGGCGCCCCCCGGCCGCGGCCGACATCCGCGAGGCGGCGGCCGCGATGGCCGAGTCGTGGTTGAGGATGGAGAGGATCACCGTCTCCAGCAGCACGCACTCGGCGAAGGACCCCTCGACCCGCAGGATGGGCGATCCCGGGAAGTACACCTCGCCCTCCGGGTAGCCCCAGATGTCGCCGCTGAAGCGGTAGCCCGCCAGCCATTCCAGGGTCGGCTCGTCCACGATGTTCTGCTGGCGCAGGAAGCCGATCATCTCGTCGTCGAAGTGGAAGTTCTCCACCGCGTCCAGCACCCGCCCGGTGCCCGCGACGACCCCGTACCGCCGCCCCTCGGGCAGCCGGCGGGTGAACGCCTCGAAGACGGAGTGCCGGCCGGCGGTGCCCGCCTTGAGGGCCGCCTGCACCATGGTCAGCTCGTACTGGTCGGTGAAGAGCGCGGTCGACGGAACGCCGACCCGTCGCCCGAGGTCCGCTGAGTTCATGGCAGGGATGCTACCCCCTATTCGTCAAAGTGACGAGATGTGGGGTCCGTTTGTGCGCCCGGGCCGCCCGGGTGGCAGCATGGGACAGGTGAGCGTTGCTACCCCGCTAGAGATCGAACGTCCCGATTCGGCCGAGGAGACCTTCGCGGTCCCCGAGCCGGACGTCCCGTGGGTGACGCTCGTCCACAACGACCCGGTCAATCTCATGAGCTATGTGACCTATGTCTTCCAGGCCTACTTCGGCTACTCCAAGGACAAGGCCCACAAGCTCATGCTCGACGTGCACCAGAAGGGCCGCGCCGTCGTCTCCAGCGGGAGCCGCGAGGAGATGGAGCGCGACGTCCAGGCCATGCACGGCTACGGGCTGTGGGCCACCCTCACCCAGGACCGCAACTAGAACCCCTTCAGCGCCCCTGCCCCGTTCGACCCACCATCGGAGAATCCATGGCCGGCCATTTCGAGGCCACCCCGGGCGGCGGCGCGGCCGTCGCGCTCGACGAGGTCGAGATCTCGATCCTGCGCTCCCTCGCCGTGCAGCTGCTCGAACTGATCGGCCCGGGCGAGACGCCCGCCGACGGCGAGGATCCGCTCGCCGCGCTCTTCGCCGAGGGCCCCAGCAAGCCGCCGTCGGACCCGGCCCTGGCCCGGCTCTTCCCCGACGCGTACGGGGGTCCCGACGGGGCCGCCCCCGAGGAGAAGTCCGAGGAGGAGCTGCGGGCGCTGTCCGCCGAGTTCCGCCGCTTCACCGAGAACGATCTGCGCTCCCGCAAGCGCGAGGACGCCCTCGCCGTCGTCCGGACGCTGGACGCGCTCTCGCCCGACGGCAGCGGCGCGGCCGTGCTCACCCTCACCGCCGACGAGTGCCGCTCCTGGCTCGGCTCGCTCAACGACCTGCGCCTCACCATCGGCACCCGGCTGGACGTCTCCGACGAGGACGAGGGCGAGGAGGGTTCGCTCTACCGGCTCCCCGACAGCGACCCGCGCAAGCCGATGGTGATGGCTTATCTCTGGCTAGGGGCGCTCCAGGAAACGCTCGTCGAAACCCTGATGCCGTAATCCTCCGGCCCGACCGGTGAGCCGTCCGTGTTCGCTCAACGGACGCTCAGATCCGGGTAATGATCCCGCCAAGACATAAGCGCCATTCGTGGTGGATGGCGCCCCTTGTCCGCTTTTATCTGTGGGGTGCGCCACAGAATGTCCCATGGTGTCCTGTGACGGCCGTGATAAATCTTCACGACGCCCGGGGACGCCACCCCTGTTCCCGGGGCCGCCACCAGCCGGCCGAACGCCGGTGGCACTCCATCCATATCCGGGGGGATCAGGACCTGATCCGCAGCCTTGAGGGCGCGGATCGGCGTGGAGAAAGGCGCACCACACATGACATCGGCACAGGTCGACGAGGGACAGGCCGACAAGGGAAGGCCCGGCGCGGAAGCCGACGGGACCGAGACCGGCGGCGAGGGGTACCAGCGAGGTCTGGGCGCCCGCCAGATCCAGATGATCGCCATCGGCGGAGCCATCGGCACCGGGCTCTTCCTCGGCGCGGGCAAAGCGATCGACCGGGCCGGACCCAGCCTCATCCTGGCTTATGTCCTCGCGGGCCTGGTGATCTTCTTCATCATGCGGGCCCTGGGCGAACTGCTCATGTACCGCCCGGTCTCCGGCTCCTTCTCGGAGTACGCCCGCGAATTCATCGGGCCCTTCTTCGGATTCGTGACCGGCTGGACGTACTGGCTGTTCTGGGTGGTCACCGGAATCACCGAAGTCACCGCCGCAGCCACCTATATGACGTACTGGTGGGACATTCCGCAGTGGCTGTCCGCACTGGTCTTCACCGTCATTCTGTACGGCGCCAACCTGATCTCCGTGAAGCTCTTCGGTGAGCTGGAGTTCTGGTTCTCCATGGTCAAGGTCACCGCGATCGTCGGCATGATCCTCATCTGCGCCGGCGTGCTGACCCTCGGCTTCTCCGACGCGGGCGACACCGCGACCGTCTCCAACCTCTGGAACGACGGCGGGTTCTTCCCCAACGGCATCGGCGGCATGCTGATGACACTCCAGATCGTCATGTTCGCCTTCCTCGCCGTCGAGCTGGTCGGCGTCACCGCCGGGGAGTCCAAGGACCCCAAGACCGTGCTGCCCAAGGCCATCAACACCGTGCCGTGGCGCATCGCCGTCTTCTACGTCGGCGCGCTGATCATGATCCTGTCGGTCGTCCCGTGGTCCACGTTCAAGCCGGGCGTCTCGCCGTTCGTGAAGGCCTTCGAGGAGATGGGGCTCGGCATCGGCGCCGCCATCGTCAACTTCGTCGTCCTGACCGCGGCGCTCTCCTCCTGCAACTCCGGCATGTACTCCACCGGCCGTATGCTCCGCGACCTGGCCATGAACGGACAGGGCCCGCGCGCCTTCACCAAGCTGACGAAGAACGGCCTGCCGCTCGTCGGCACCACCTTCTCCGCCGCCCTGATGCTCGTCGGCGTCTGGATCAACTACCAGTGGCCGGGCGAGGCGTTCAACTACGTCGTCTCCTTCGCGACCATCTCCGGCATGTGGGCCTGGATCATGATCCTGTTCAGCCAGATCCGCTACCGCCGCCTGGCCGACCGGGGCGTGCTCCCGCACTCCTCGTTCAAGGCGCCGGGCGCCCCGTACACCAGCTGGTTCGCGCTCGCCTTCATCGGCATGGTCATCGTGATGATGGCGGTCGACAAGGACGCCAGGATCTCGCTCTACTGCGCCCCGGTCTGGGCGCTCCTCCTGGGCGTCTCCTACCTGGTGCTCAAGTCGCGCAACCCGGAGAACACGGCCTTCGCCAAGCGCTGACCCCGTCCTGGCCAAGCACCGACCCCGAGGGCGGACCCGGCGACCCCGGGCCCACGACCGGCCCTCCTCCCGGACGCCCGGCCGCTCACCCTCCCCCCACGGCCCCGGCGTCCACCATGCGGGCCCTCCCGTACCACCCACCGGTACGCGAGGGCCCGCATGCCTATCCTGGCGCCATGCTGACCATCACCCAGGCGCTCCACGACCAGATCGTCGCCCACTCCCGCGCCGACCACCCCGACGAGGCGTGCGGCGTGGTGGCGGGCCCGGCCGGAACGGGGCGCCCCGAGCGCTTCATCCCGATGCTCAACGCCGCCCGCTCGCCCACGTTCTACGAGTTCGACTCCGGCGACCTCCTCAAGCTCTACCGCGAGATGGACGACCGCGACGAGGAGCCCGTGGTCATCTACCACTCCCACACGGCGACCGAGGCCTACCCCTCCCGCACCGACGTGACGTACGCGAACGAGCCCGGCGCCCACTACGTCCTGGTCTCCACCGCCGACACCGACGGCGCCGGCCCCTTCCAGTTCCGCTCGTACCGCATCGTGGACGGCGAGATCACCGAGGAAGACGTGCAGGTCGTCGAGGCGTACTGAGCACCCGGGTACGTCGCGGAGCCCGTGGTCGGGTCTGGCACACTGCACCCCAGACCCGACCACAGGGCAGCAGGAACCAGGAAGCCGGTGCGAATCCGGCACGGTCCCGCCACTGTGACCGGGCAGCCCTCCCGTACGTACCGACGTACCGGACGGCGGCCCGGAAGCCAGGAACTGGCCCGCTGCCTTCTCCGCATCGACCAGGGGACGCGGAAATCCCCCGGAGAGGCCCCGCCATGTCCCGGCGCACCCCCGCGCTCATAGCCGCCGCCGTGCTGCTCCCGCTCGCCCTCACCGCCTGCTCCAACCCCGAGGGCGACGAGCCCGCCGGGAACAAGGCCGCGGCGAAGAGCGACGGCTTCCCGTACACCGTCACCAACTGCGGTGTCACCACCACCTACAAGGCCCCGCCGAAGCGCGTGGTCACCATGAACCAGCACGTCACCGAGATCATGCTGGAGCTCGGCCTCACCAAGTCCCTGGTCGGCACCGCCTACCTCGACGACAAGGTCCTGCCGAAGTACGCGAAGGACTACGCGTCCGTCCCGGTCATCGCCAAGGAGTACCCCTCCTACGAGCAGGTCCTCGCCAGCAACCCCGACTTCGTCTACGGCGGCTACAGCAGCGCCTTCACCGCCGGCGACGGCCGCGGCCGCGAGGCGTTCGAGAAGGCCGGCATCGAGACCCGGCTCAACACCGAGAGCTGCGCCAAGGCCGACACCCCGATGGAGACCCTCTACGAGGAGATCCGCGAGGTCGGCCGCACCTTCGGCGTCACCGACCGCGCCGAGGCCTGGATCAAGCAGGCCAAGGCCGACAACGCGGCCACCGCCGAGAAGCTCAAGGACCTCAAGGCCCTCCCCGTCTTCGTCTACGACAGCGGCGACAAGACCGCGTTCACCGCGGGCGGCAAGGGCATCGGCAACGAGCTGATCACGCGCGCCGGCGGCACCAACATCTTCGCCGACCTCGACAAGTCCTTCGGGGACGCCTCCTGGGAGAACGTCGTCGCCCGCAAGCCCGAGGCGATCGTGATCTACGACTACGGCGCGACCACCGTCGCCCAGAAGAAGAAGCGCCTCCTGGACGACCCGGCCCTCGCCGACGTCCCCGCCATCAAGAACAAGCGCTTCGCGGTCATGCCGCTCTCCGACGCGGTCCTCGGTGTCCGTGTCCCCGCCGCCGTCGAGAAGCTCGCGGCCCAGCTCCACCCGGCGGCCACCACCTCGTGACCTGCCGCACCCCCGCACCGCGGCGGCTGCTGCGCTACACCCTGGTCGTCGGCGTCCTCGCCGCCCTCCTCGCAGCCGCCGTGGTCGCCGCCCTCGCCCTCGGCTCCGTCCGCATCCCGCCCGGCCAGGTCATCGACATCCTGACCGGCCGGGCGGACGCGAGCCCGTTCCGCACGATCGTCCTGGACGTCCGGCTGCCCCGGGTCCTGCTCGGCATCGTCGTCGGCGCCGGACTCGCCGTCATCGGCACCGTCCTCCAGGCCCTCGTACGGAACCAGCTCGCCGACCCGTTCCTCCTCGGCGTCTCCTCCGGCGCCTCCACCGGCGCGGTCCTGGTCATCGTCCTCGGCATCGGCGCCACCCTCGCCACCACCGTCACGATCCCGGCCGCCGCGTTCGCCGGAGCGCTGCTCTCGCTGCTCCTCGTCTACACCCTGGCGCGCGGCGGGGGAGGCCTCACCACCAACCGGCTGGTCCTCGCCGGGGTCGCCGTCTCCTACATCCTCTCCGCCCTGACCAGCCTGATCCTGGTCACCTCCGCCCGCGCCGACCACCTCCAGGAAGTCCTCTACTGGACCCTCGGCGGCCTCGGCGCGGCCCGCTGGGACATGCTCGCGCTGCCGACGGTCACCCTGATCGCCGGTACGGCCGTGCTCCTCACCCTGGCCCGCCCGCTCGACCTGCTCCTGGTGGGGGAGGAGGGCGCGACCGTCCTCGGCCTGGACACCGCCCGCTTCCGGGCCGCCGTCTTCGTCCTCGCCTCCCTGATGACCGGGGCGCTCGTCGCGTACAGCGGAGCGATCGGCTTCGTCGGGCTGATGGTCCCGCACATGGCCCGGATGGCGGTCGGCGCCGCGCACCGCGCGCTGCTCCCGGTGGTCGCGCTCGGCGGGGCGGTGTTCCTGGTCCTCGCCGACCTGGCCGCCCGCACGCTCGCGGCCCCGCAGGACATCCCGGTAGGCGTGCTCACCGCCCTGACCGGCGGCCCGTTCTTCCTGTGGATGCTGCGCCGCAGGCCGGAAGGGGCCCCCGCATGAGAGCCGTACGTACGCCCGAGGGAGCCCGCCCGTGACCACCCTGCGCACCGAGGCACTCTCGTACGGCGTCGGCGAAGGCCGCCACCTCGTGGACTCCGTCGACCTCACCGCCGCCGACGGCGAGACCGTCGGCCTGGTCGGCCCCAACGGCAGCGGCAAGACCACGCTCCTGCGCTGCGTCTACGGCACCCTGCGCCCCACCCACGGCCGCGTCCTCCTCGACGGCGACGACCTCGCCACCCTCCCCGTGAAGGCCCGCGCCCAGCGCATCGCCACCGTCCCGCAGGACGGCCACGCCGGGTTCGAGCTCACCGTCGGCCAGGTCGTCGCGATGGGCCGCGCCCCGCACAAGCGGTTCTGGGAGGCCGACAACGCCGCCGACACCGCCCTCGTCACCGAGGCCCTCGACCGGGTCGGGATCGCCGCACTCGAACCCCGTACGTTCGCCTCCCTCTCCGGCGGCGAACGCCAACGCGCCCTGGTCGCCCGCGCCCTGGTCCAGCAGCCCGCGCTCGTCGTCCTGGACGAGCCGACCAACCACCTGGACATCCGCTACCAGCTGGAGATCCTCTCCCTGGTCCGCGGCCTCGGCACCACCAACCTCCTCGCCCTGCACGACCTCAACCTCGCCGCCTACTACTGCGACCGCCTGTACGTCCTCAAGGGCGGCCGCGTCGTCGCCTCCGGCACCCCCGAGGAGGTCCTCACGGCGGACCTGCTCGGCGAGGTCTACGGCGTCGCGGCCGAGGTCAGCGCCCACCCGAAGACGGGTGCGCCGACGGTGATCTACCTGCCGGAGGGACCAGGCCGCCCCGCCCTGTCCACATAATGATCGCTCACCATCCACCATGTGGGATCACACTCGGGTTTCCGGACGGGGAATCGATACGATGCCCGCATGGTTCCCCATGACGTGAGCAACAGGACGCCGGGCACACTGCTCGTCGCGCGGCTGCACGTCGACCTGTGCAGGCTCAAGAGCGCGATCTGTCCCCCGCCCGCAGCCTGCCCGTGAGCCGCACGGCCTGAACCACGGCCCACGCGCCACCCACCTGCTCCACCCCCCGCGCGGGGGAAGAAACGCGCGCCCCACGCCACCACTCCCCGCTTTCGACAGGAGCCCACGCCATGGCCATCGAGGTCCGCATCCCGACCATCCTCCGCACCTACACCGACGGCGCCAAGGCCGTCGAAGGCAACGGGGACACCCTCGCCGACCTCTTCGCCGACCTGGAGAGCCGCCACACCGGCATCCGTGAGCGCATCGTCGACGGCGAGCAGCTCCGCCGCTTCGTGAACGTCTACCTCAACGACGAGGACGTCCGCTTCCTCGACGGCATCTCCACCAAGCTCAGCGACGGCGACAACGTCACCATCCTCCCGGCCGTCGCCGGCGGCATGCGCTGATGCGGTACGACTCCCCGCTGGCGGCCGTGGGGAACACCCCCCTCGTCCGCCTCCCGCGGCTGTCCCCGTCCGAGGACGTCCGCATCTGGGCCAAGCTGGAGGACCGCAACCCCACCGGCTCGATCAAGGACCGCCCCGCGCTCCACATGGTCGAACAGGCCGAGAAGGACGGCCGGCTCACCCCCGGCTGCACGATCCTGGAGCCCACCAGCGGCAACACCGGCATCTCGCTCGCCATGGCGGCCAAGCTCAAGGGCTACCGCATCGTCTGCGTCATGCCGGAGAACACCTCGCAGGAACGCCGCGACCTGCTCGCCATGTGGGGCGCCGAGATCAT
Source organism: Streptomyces cyaneofuscatus (assembly GCF_033109485.1). Taxonomy (NCBI): domain Bacteria; kingdom Bacillati; phylum Actinomycetota; class Actinomycetes; order Kitasatosporales; family Streptomycetaceae; genus Streptomyces; species Streptomyces cyaneofuscatus. The sequence goes on from NZ_CP137002.1 coordinate 5,276,620, forward strand.
CTCCTCCCCGGCCGCGGGCGGCTCCAACACGGCCGTACGGGTCGCGAAGGAGCTCAGCGAGGAGCACCCGGACTGGGTGATGCTCTACCAGTACGGCAATCCGGACAACGCGGGCGCCCACTACGCCACCACCGGACCGGAGATCCTCACCGACCTCCCGTCCATCACGCACTTCGTGGCGGGCCTCGGCACCACCGGCACCCTGATGGGCGTCGGCCGCTACCTCCGCGAGAACCGCCCCGGCATCCAGATCGTCGCCGCCGAGCCGCGCTACGACGACCTGGTCTACGGCCTCCGCAACCTCGACGAGGGCTTCGTCCCCGAGCTCTACGACGCCTCGGTCCTCACCACCCGCTTCTCGGTCGGCTCCGCCGACGCGGTCACCCGCACCCGCGAACTCCTCCAGCAGGAGGGCATCTTCGCGGGCGTCTCCACCGGCGCCGCACTCCACGCGGCGATCGGCGTGGGCAACAAGGCGGTCAAGGCGGGGGAGAGCGCGGACATCGTCTTCGTGGTGGCGGACGGCGGCTGGAAGTACCTGTCGACGGGCGTCTACACAGCGGAAACGACGGAAGCGGCGATCGAGACGTTGCAGGGCCAGCTCTGGGCGTAGCCCACTCGAGCCTGTCCGGGGGCGTCCTCTCTGGCCCGTTTCGGGGGCGCCATCCCAGCCCGTCCGGGCTCACTCCAGCCCGTCCGGCGTTTGAGGACGTCTTTTCATCTTTTGAGCCCCTCCGGCGATTGAGGAGCGGGGCCCGGGGCAGCGCCCCGAAGGGCCCCGCCCTCACCCCGCCCCCAGCCCCCGCACCCGCTCCCACAGCTCGGAATCCACCGCCCCCACCCTCCGCCGGAACCCCCCGAGCGCCACCTCCCGCAGCTCATCCGTCTCCAGGAAGCTCTGCCGCCCCCGCTGATCCCCCACCGTCCCCGCGGGCAGCGCGATCACCCCGGGCCGCTCCTCGTGATGCTTGCTGGTGATCTTGGCGACGATCACCGTGCGCCCCCGGCCCCGCCCCCGTACGGAAAGCACCAGGCACGGCCGGTCCTTGGACCCGGGCCCGTCCTCGTACGGCACATCGGCCCACCACACCTCACCCGCCCGCGGTGTACGCGCGTCCCCGCGCCCCGACGGCCCCGACGGCCCTGACGGCTTTCCCGAAGGCCGCGAAGGCCGCGACGGCGGCCGGGCCGACCCTGCCGGCTGCCGCGGCCGCCGCGACCGGGGCCCCCGGTCCGAGCGCCCCCGCCCGTCCACCACCGCGGCGACGAGGGCCAGCAGAACCACGGCGACCAGCGCCACCCACCAGAACGTGTTCATCCCCCGACGGTACCGGCGGCCGCCGGACACCCCTCCCGCACCCGGACGCCGCGCCCGGGCCCCACCGTGGGCGCGCTTCCATCGAACCGGTGACAGAGCAGGTGAGTTCCCCCACAACGGCAGGCGGCAGAGGAGCGACGCGGAGTTTTGCGCCTTACGCTCGACAAACCGCAAAACGTTCCGGCAGGAATTGCACGACCCCACCCGCACGAACCCTCCCCGTTCCCATGCCTCGGAGGTTCACGCTCCATGAAGCTCACCGTCGTCGGCTGCTCCGGCTCGTTCCCGTCCCCGGGTTCGGCATGCTCGAGCTACCTCGTAGAGGCCGACGGCTTCCGGCTGCTCCTCGACATGGGCAACGGCGCCCTCGGCGAGCTGCAGCGCCACGTCGGTCTCTACGACCTCGACGCGATCTTCCTCAGCCACCTCCACGCCGATCACTGCGCCGACATGTGCGCGTACTTCGTCGTGCGCTACTACCGCCACGACGGCGCCCGCCCGGTCCCTCTTCCGGTCTACGGACCCGAAGGCACCGAGCAGCACCTGACCGCCGCCCACGGCGACACCCCCTCCGAGCAGGCGATGAGCGAGGTCTTCGACTTCCACACGCTCAAGGCGGACTCCTTCGAGATCGGCCCCTTCACGGTCCGTACGGAGAAGCTCCGCCACCCCGTCGACACCTTCGGCATCCGGGTCGAGCACGGCGGCTCCACCCTCGCCTACTCCGGCGACACCGGGACCTGCGACGCCCTGGAGGAGCTGGCCCGGGACGCGGACCTGTTCCTGTGCGAGGCGTCGTTCGTCGACGGCAAGGAAGACATCCCCGACCTGCACCTCAACGGCCGTGAGGCCGGCGAGGCCGCCGCCCGCGCGGGCGCCCGCCGGCTCGTCCTCACCCACATCCCGCCGTGGACGGACGAGAACCGCAACCTCGCCGACGCACGGGCGGCCTACCCGGGCCCGGTGGACCTGGCGGCGCCGGGAGCGGTGTACGAGTTCTGAGTACGGGTCCGGGTCCAGGTCCAGGTACGACGAAGCCCCCGCCTTCCAAGAAGGAAGGCGGGGGCTTCGTGCGTACGGAGTACGGGGGGTACGGGTGCGGCTGAGGGCTACTTCGCCTCGGCCTTCTGCAGCTCGGCGAGCTCCTCGTCCGACTCCCGGCCCGGGGTCGGGAGGTTGAACTTGGTGATCGCGAAGCGGAAGACCACGTAGTAGATCACCGCGAAGCAGAGGCCGACCAGGACCAGCAGCCAGGGCTTCGACGCGATGCCGAGGTTCAGCAGGAAGTCGACCAGACCGGCGGAGAAGCCGAAGCCGTCCTTCATGCCGAGCGCCCAGGTCAGGGCCATCGACACACCGGTCAGCACCGCGTGGATCGCGTACAGCACCGGGGCGATGAACATGAACGTGAACTCGATCGGCTCGGTCACACCGGTGACGAACGAGGTCAGCGCGAGGGAGAACATCATGCCGCCGACGACCTTGCGGCGCTCCGGACGGGCACAGTGGACGATCGCGAGGCAGGCCGCCGGGAGGGCGAACATCATGATCGGGAAGAAGCCGGTCATGAACTGTCCGGCGTTCGGGTCACCGGCGAGGAAGCGGGCGATGTCACCGTGGGCGCCGTTGTACTCGCCCGCCTGGAACCACGGGAAGGAGTTCAGCAGGTGGTGCATGCCGACCGGGATCAGCGCACGGTTGGCGACACCGAAGATGCCCGCGCCGACCGCGCCCGAGCCGACGAGCCACTCACCGAAGTTGTGCAGACCGGCGCCGAGGACCGGCCAGATCAGACCGAAGACGATACCGATGAGCAGACCCGCGAAGGCGGAGAGGATCGGGACCAGACGGCGGCCGCTGAAGAAGCCGGCCCAGTCGGGCAGCTTCGTCCGGTAGAACTTCTGGTACAGCAGGGCCACGACTATGCCCATCACGACACCGCCGAGGACACCGGCGTTGACGGGGGCGTCGCTCATCACGATCTTGCCGTCGGCGACGCTCGCGACCTGGGGCAGGTTGCTGTCCGTGAAGGTGGCGAGCACCTTCTGGAAGACGAGGTAACCGGTGACGGCGGCCAGCGCCGTCGAGCCGTCCGACTTCTTCGCGAAGCCGATCGCGATACCGACGGCGAACAGCAGCGGCATGTTGTCGAGGATCGCGCCGCCGCCCGCGGCCATGTAACCGGCGAGCTTCGTGATGAAGGTCGGGAACGACTCGCGCCCCAGCATGTCGCCGTTGCCGAGGCGGACCAGGAGCGCGGCTGCCGGCAGCACGGCGACCGGCAGCATGAGGCTGCGGCCGATGCGCTGCATGACGGCCATCGCGCCGGCGCCCTTCTTCTTCTCGGCCGCGGGTGCGGTCTCAGCCGTGGTCATCAACTTCCTCCATGGGACACGGTGCCGCCAAGGTCGTTGATGCGGGGAGGCGGCGACTCGACAGACCCTGCGGCAGAGCGCCGTGGTCTGGACCACTCAGTGGTGTAGACCAGTTTTAGCACGGTGAGGGTTAGATAAGGAACCTGCAATTCCCTGCTGATTCGCGGTAGCAGACCCGGCACGTTCGGTGACAAGCGAAAGGCCCCCGGACCAGGTGGTCCGAGGGCCTTGCGTGACCGGGGTGGAACCCGGCCGACCTGCTACTTCGTGAGATCCTTCTCGATCTCCTTCTCGATCTCCTCCGGTTCACGGCCCGGCGTCTTGAGGTCGAACTTGGTGATCGCGAAGCGGAAGATCACGTAGTAGATCACGGCGAAGCACGCGCCGATCGGGATGATCAGCCACGGTTTTGTATCCAGATGCCAGTTGACGACATAGTCGATCAACCCGGCCGAGAAGCTGAACCCGGCATGCACTCCCAGCAGCCAGGTGATGCCCATCGAGGCCCCGGTGAGCACCGCGTGCACGCCGTACAGCAGCGGCGCGACGAACATGAACGAGAACTCCAGCGGCTCGGTGACGCCGGTCACGAACGAGGTCAGCGCCACCGACACCATCAGACCGCCCACCTCCTTGCGGCGCTCGGGACGCGCACAGTGGGTGATGGCCAGGGCGGCGGCGGGCAGGCCGAACATCATGATCGGGAAGAAGCCCGAGGTGAACTGGCCGGCCGACGGGTCCTCGGCGAAGAACCGGGAGATGTCGCCCTGGACGGTCTGGCCGTCCGCCCCGGTGAACTCACCCGCCTGGAACCAGAAGAACGTGTTCAGGAACTGGTGCATGCCGATCGGGATCAGCAGCCGGTTCGCGAAGCCGAAGATCGCCGCGCCCCACGAGCCGAGGTCGATCAGCTGCTTGGAGAACCAGGTCAGCCCGTCACCCACCGGCTGCCACAGCAGTCCGAACACCACGCCCAGGATCACGCAGAGGAACGCCATCAGGATCGGCACCAGGCGCCGGCCGTTGAAGAAGCCGAGCCAGTCCACCAGCTTGGTGCGGTGGTAGCGCTGCCAGACCACCGCGGTCAGCAGGCCGATCAGGATGCCGCCGAGGACGCCGGGGTTCTGCGGTTCGCCGTCGGGCAGCTCGTCCGTGACCGTGCCGTCCATGGGGAAGGCGGTGAGGACGCCCCGGTAGACCAGGAAGCCGACCACCGCCGCGAGCGCGGTGGAGCCGTCCGCCTTCTTCGCGAAGCCGATGGCCACGCCGATGCAGAAGAGCAGCGGCAGGCCCAGCTCGCCGTCCAGGATCGCGGTGCCGCCGTTGAGCAGGACCTTGGAGGTCTTGTCCCAGAAGGCGCCGTGGAGGTACGAGTCGAAGAGGTTCCCGAGGCTGACGAGCAGACCCGCCGCCGGGAGGACGGCCACCGGGAGCTGGAGGGAGCGGCCGACCTTCTGCAAGCCCTGGACCGGCCCGTTCCACCATTTCGGCTGCGGTGCCGCAGCGGCGCTCGAACTCATCGGCGTCCTTCCCGGAACAAGCCTCGTTTGGCGGTCGTCGGAAACTGGTGTAGACCAGTTGCGTCACGGTCCGGGCCCGCCCCGAAGTCAGGGCACCGGTGATCGTTATCTTTGGTGATAGTCCGGTTACCCGCCCGCGAAGTTGGGCCAACCGTGCGTTACCGTGACGAAACGGACCCGCAGCGGGCGGCCCGTCTGCACGCGAAAACCAGGGAGAAGGCATGGCCACCAAGGCTGAGAAGATCGTCGCCGGGCTCGGCGGCATCGACAACATCGACGAGATCGAAGGCTGCATCACCCGCCTCCGCACCGAGGTCCACAACGCCGACCTGGTCGACGAGGCCGCCCTGAAGGCCGCCGGCGCCCACGGCGTCGTCAAGATGGGCACCGCGATCCAGGTCGTCATCGGCACCGACGCCGACCCCATCGCCGCCGACATCGAAGACATGATGTGACCGGCTGACACCCCGCCGCCGCGCACCGCAGGCCCCCGCACCCCACCAGGTGCCGGGGCCTGCGTCGTACGAGAGCACGGTCCGAGGGGGCGGCGGCGCCCGCGGCGTACGCACGCTCCCGGCCCCGCCCACGGCCGCTCCGCACCCGAACGGACCCGCCCCCGCCACCCGATAAAGTCGGTCCCATGTCTCGCATCGACGGCCGCACCCCCGAACAGCTCCGCCCCGTCACCATCGAACGCGGCTGGAGCAAGCACGCCGAAGGCTCAGTCCTCATCTCCTTCGGCGACACCAAAGTCTTCTGCACCGCCTCCGTCACCGAAGGCGTCCCGCGCTGGCGCAAGGGCAGCGGCGAGGGCTGGGTCACCGCCGAGTACTCCATGCTGCCCCGCTCCACCAACACCCGCGGCGACCGCGAAGCCGTACGCGGCAAGATCGGCGGCCGCACCCACGAGATCAGCCGCCTGATCGGCCGTTCCCTCCGCGCGGTCATCGACTACAAGGCGCTCGGCGAGAACACCATCGTCCTGGACTGCGACGTCCTCCAGGCCGACGGGGGCACCCGTACGGCCGCCATCACCGGCGCGTACGTCGCCCTCGCGGACGCGGTCGCCTGGGCCCAGGGCAAGAAGATCGTCAAGGCCGGCCGCAAGCCGCTCACCGACACCGTCGCCGCCATCAGCGTCGGCATCGTCGACTCCACCCCGCTCCTCGACCTCTGCTACGAGGAGGACGTCCGCGCCGAGACCGACATGAACGTCGTCTGCACGGGCGACGGCCGCTTCGTCGAGGTCCAGGGCACCGCCGAGGGCGCCCCCTTCGACCGCAAGGAACTGGGCTCCCTCCTGGACCTGGCCACCGCGGGCTGCGTCGACCTCGCCGCACTCCAGCGTGACGCACTCGCAACCACGCAGAACGCGTAGCGACTCACCTTCCCCGGGTAAAGAAGCAACCAAATACGCACGCCACAGCGTCGTTACGGGCACGGGCGCACGGGTCGAACCGTGCGCCCGTCCGCGTACCGATCCCCGGGGAGGGACCGCACCATGGCTTCGCGCCGCCACCAACGCCTCGCACTCGCCACCGCCGCCGCCTTGCTGACGCTGACCACGGCCGTCGGCTGCGCCGGCCTCGACAAGGCCCTCGACTGCGTCCGCACCGCCGACGCCATCGCCACCAGCGTCAACAACCTCCAGCAGGCCGTCTCCAACGCCTCCGAGGACATCACCCAGGCCTCCGAGTCCCTGGACGAGATCGACCGCGAGCTCAAGAAGCTGGACGACACCACGGACAACGCCGACCTCTCCAAGGCGGTGGACGACCTCCAGGCGGGCGTCACCGAGGTGCGCGGGTCCATCGAGAGCGGCGACGCCACCCCGGACATCACCCCGGTGACGAACGCGGCGACGGAGATCGGCAAGGTCTGCTCGCCGTAGGATCCGCCCGCCGCGGGAGGGGACAATGGGCGCATGACGCGCCTGATCCTCGCCACCCGCAACGCCGGGAAAATCACCGAACTGCACGCCATCCTCGCCGACGCGGGACTCGACCACGACCTCGTCGGCGCGGACGCGTACCCGGACATCCCCGACGTCAAGGAGACCGGCGTCACCTTCGCCGAGAACGCGCTCCTCAAGGCCCACGCCCTCGCGCAGGCCACCGGCCACCCGGCGATCGCCGACGACTCCGGCCTCTGCGTCGACGTCCTCGGCGGCGCCCCCGGCATCTTCTCGGCCCGCTGGTCCGGCACCCACGGCGACGACCAGGCCAACCTCGACCTGCTCCTGGCCCAGCTCGGCGACATCGCCGACGCCCACCGCGGCGCGTACTTCACCTGCGCCGCCGCCCTGGCCCTCCCCGACGGCACCGAACGCGTCGTCGAGGGCCGCCTGAACGGCACCCTGCGCCACACCCCGTCCGGCACTGGAGGCTTCGGCTACGACCCGATCCTCCAGCCGGAGGGCGACACCCGCACCTGCGCGGAGCTGACCCCGGCCGAGAAGAACGCGATCAGCCATCGGGGGAAGGCGTTTCGGGCGCTGGTGCCGGTGGTGCGGGAGTTGGTGGGCTGACAAACAGAGCGGGCGGCTGCTTCCTTCGAAACGAAGGTGGCAGCCGCCCTGCACCTGTGGGCCCGGTGGGACTCGAACCCACGACACACCGGACCTAAACCGGCGCCCTCTAGGCCAGCTGGGGTACGGACCCGCGCGCACCACTCTACTGTGCGACCCTGCGCGGCTTCGAGAAGGTTTGCGTCTGGCTGTGACACGAGGGGCAGAGGTAGCGGAGGTTCTCCCGGCGATTGTCGAGCCGGTCGCCATTGATGTGGTCGATCTCCAGGACGAGCCGCCTGCCCCGCCAGGTGTCTCCGGTGCCGCACCCTGCGCAGGCGTGAGGGACTCCGATGTCGTCCAGAGCCCGTCGTAACTGAGCCGTCTTCGTCCGAGGTGCTCCGGTGCTCAGACGCTGAAGTATCTCCGCCGCGGACTTGCGGTTCGGTGAGCGCGTTCCGCGACCGTGCCCCTGTCCGGTGAAGTGGGCCATGGACAAGCCGTACGTTTCGATGTCCCGCTTCACGCGAGCGCGAGCAGTGCCGTTGTTGCCCAGCCCCAAGGCTTTCAGAACGCCGGCCAGGCTGCGGGACGCGGCGACCGCTTCGGCCAGTGCCGTGCGGGGTGTGGAGGGCGTTCCGTACCGGCGTCCGCCGGTGAAGTGGGAGGTGTCGATGCCGAGCCGGTCCATCCTCCCGCGCAGGTAGCCGTACGGACTGTCGCTCGGCGGCAGGCCCATGTACGTGAACATCTCCCTGATGCTGTGGGACTGGGCAGCGGCTTCGGCGAGGAGGTCGCGTGGGTACGCGCAGCGCTCTCGTGGCGGGAGCTCCTCCTCCACGAAGTGGGACGTGTCGACCCCGTAGTGCGCGAGTCGGTTGCGTACGTAACGGAGTGTCCGGCTGCCCAGGGGCGCGTTCAGGCGGCGCAGAAGATCGACGAGACTGCCCGCCTCCGCAGCTGCCCGTGCGAGCAGTTCGCGGGGGTACTTGGCGCTCACGCCGCCCTCCTGCGCTTACGGCCCCGATAGGTGTCGGTGGCCGCGTGGCAGTTGGGGCACAGGAGGCGCAGGTTCTCCGGGCGGTTGTCCCACCAGTCGCCGTTGACGTGGTCCACTTCGAGCCGGAGAGGCTGCCCCAGCCACTCCCCGTCGTTGCCGCATTCGGCGCACCTGTTCTCAACTCCCCTACGCACGAGTTCCCTGCGGAGCCGTTCGCCGGGGACTCTGCCGTCCGACGGCGTACGGAGCGTCAGGAGGTCTCCCAGCGAACCCTTGGGCCTGCGTCCGCCCGGAGGCGTTGCCGTGAAGTGGGAGGTGTCGATCCGCAGAGCCGCGATGCGCCGGCCGATGTGCGCCTGGTTGCCGCCCACCGGACTGATGCCCAGCCTGCGCACGACTTCGGCCACGCTCATGGAGCCTGCGACCAGCTCGCGCAGTGTCTCTTCCGTGTGGCGTACTCGCGTGTCGGCGAAATGCGAGGTGTCTACACCCGCCTCGGCCATCTTCTGACGCAGATAACGCCGACTGCCGGACGTCGGTGTTCCTCCGCACCACCGCACCGCGTCGGTGGCGTTCGTCGTCATCCGCGCCGCCTCTTCGAGCAGCTCACGGGTGTAGCGGACCGGTGCCATGTCCCCCTCCGATTCCGGCCGCACGTTCGCAGCCTCGTACGGAGTAACGAACCGTTTATCGGATGGTTACGTCCGGAATCCGGAGAGGGTGCCCAAGAGGACCCAAGAGGGAAGGCCTCAGAACTTCGGTTCCGGCGCCTGCGCCTGCACCAGTTCCGCCGCCTCCTCGTCCGTCTCCACCGACGGCGGGGAGCCGATCAGGGGCTGCTGGGCGGTCTCCTTCATGCAGGCGACCGCGATCACGCCGATCAGGGCCGCCGCCATCGCGTAGTACGCGGGCATCAGGTTGGAGCCCGTCCAGCTGATCAGGGCCGTGATCACCAGCGGGGTCGTACCGCCGAAGATCGACGCGGAGAGGTTGTAGCCCACCGACAGGGACCCGTAGCGGACGTTCGTCGGGAACAGGGCCGGCAGGGCCGCCGACATCGTGCCGAGCATGCAGACCAGGGAGAGGCCCAGCATCAGCATGCCGACCGTGATCGGGAGGATGCCGTCGATGCGGATCAGGAGGAACGCCGGGAGGGAGAGGAAGAGGAAGCCCAGCATGCCGGTCATCAGGAGCGGCTTGCGGCCGAAGCGGTCCGACAGCTTGCCGACCTGGCTGATGATCGCCATCAGGAACACCATCACCGCGAGCAGGATCAGCAGCCCGTGCGTCTCGCTGTAGCCGAGCTCGTCGGAGAGGTACGTCGGCATGTACGACAGCAGCATGTAGTCGGTGATGTTGTACGCGCCCACCAGGCAGATGCAGAGGATCAGCGTCGGCCAGTACTGCCGGAAGATCTTCGCGAGGTCCCCCTTGGCCGTGGACTCCACGCCGTCCGCCGCCTCGCTCGCGTGCGCCGTGCCGCCCTCCAGCTTCTGGAAGGCCGGGGTCTCGTCCAGGCGCAGTCGCAGGTAGAGGCCGACCAGGCCCAGCGGGCCCGCGACGAGGAACGGGATCCTCCACCCCCAGGCCTCCATCTGCGCGTCGTTCAGGAGGGCGTACAGGGCCGTCACGAGGCCCGCCGCGCCGACGTAGCCGGCCAGGGTGCCGAACTCCAGGAAGCTGCCGAAGAAGCCGCGGCGCTTGTCGGGGGCGTACTCCGCGATGAACGTGGACGCGCCCCCGTACTCCCCGCCCGTCGAGAAGCCCTGGAGCATCCGGAAGAAGATCAGCAGGACCGCGGCCCAGACGCCGATCGTCTCGTGCGAGGGGATCAGGCCGATGGCGAACGTGCCGACCGCCATCAGGATCATCGTCAGCGCGAGGACCTTCTTGCGGCCGACCTTGTCACCCATCGGGCCGAAGAACATGCCGCCGAGCGGCCGTACGAGGAAGGCGACCGCGAAGGTCGCGAAGGAGGAGAGGAGCTGGGTGGTGTCGTTCCCGGACGGGAAGAAGACGTGCCCGATCGTCACGGCCAGGTAGGAGTAGATGCCGAAGTCGAACCACTCCATGGCGTTGCCCAGCGAGGCCGCCTTGACCGCGCGCTTCACCGCCGCGTCGTCCGTGACGGTGATGTCCGTACGGCGCAGCTTCGGGTTCCTGCGCTTGCGGACCGCCCGGAAGAGCGTGGGGTGGCGTTTGACCGCTTGGGGGTCGGCCGCCTGGTGGGGGTCGGGGGCCGCCATGGCCGGGTCCTTTCCTCGGAGGGTGTTCCAGGAAAGGCTTCTGCGCGGTCGTGGCGGTCGCAAACCGACTTCATGGTCCGATGCGATGTCCCTCACATGTTCTCGACATCGTTTCGGGGCAGGCGTACGGGCTGCGCGTGGTCCGCCGCCGTACGGGAGGGCGTCCGGGCCGTCTCGCCCCGGATGGCCCATCCGGGGCGAGACCGAGCCGGGAGGGGCCGGGTCAGATGCCCAGGTCCCTGATGATCTTGGCCACGTGGCCGGTCGCCTTGACGTTGTAGAAGGCGTGCTCGACCTTGCCGTCCTCGTCGACGACGACGGTGGAGCGGATGACGCCCGTCACCACTTTGCCGTAGAGCTTCTTCTCGCCGAAGGCGCCGTACGCCTCCAGGGTCTCCTTCGACGGGTCGCCGACCAGGGTGACCTTGAGGTTCTCCTGCTCGCGGAACTTCGCGAGCTTCTCCGGCTTGTCGGGGGAGACGCCGATGACGTCGTATCCGGCGCCCGCGAGGAGGTCGAGGTTGTCCGTGAAGTCGCAGGCCTGCTTGGTGCAACCGGGGGTAAGAGCAGCCGGGTAGAAGTAGACGATGACCTTGCGGCCCTTGTGGTCCGCGAGCGAGACCTCGTTGCCGTCGGCGTCGGGAAGGGTGAAGGCGGGAGCGGGGTCGCCGGGCTTGAGTCGCTCGCTCATGTGGTTCTCCTCGGGTGGTGCACGGGTCGGACGGGACCGAGCGTAATAGGGGTGCCGCCGGGTGCGCGGGGGTTCGAGCTGACAGACTGTCGACGAAGGTTCAGAAGAAGGTTTACCGGAGACACGACCACGGAGGCGGCGCAGTGTCGGATGCCAGGACCCCTGCGCAGATCGAGGCGGACATCATCAGCAGGCGTGAGCAGCTCGCTGTGGTGCTCGACGAGATCGGGGTGCGGGTACACCCGAAGACGATCATCGGCGACGCGAAGGCCAAGGCGGCCCAGACCGTGGACCGCACGGCCGGCCGCGCGTTCGTCGCGGTGAATCGCTCGGTGTCACAGGTGAAGGCGCAGTTCGTCGCGGTGGACGGCTCGCCGCGGCTGGAGCGGGTGATTCCCGCCGCGCTGCTGGTGGTGGGTGTGGTGGGGCTGATCACGCTCTCCAAGCGCCGCGGGTGACGGACGCGTCCGCCCGCGATCTCTGAGCGCCGCGGGTGACGGACCCGTCGCCCCGGGAGGCGCACGGCCCCCTCGGGCGTGCGCGCCGGTGCGGTGACGGTAGGTTGCGGGCGTGAGCGAGAAGACTCAGGGCAACACCCATGATGACGACAAGCTGCCCATCCGCATGCTGCACGACCGTGTCCTGGTGCGGAACGACACCGCCGAGGGTGAGCGGCGTTCCGGCGGCGGCATCCTGATCCCGGCGACGGCCGCGGTGGGCCGGCGGCTCGCCTGGGGCGCGGTCGTCGCGGTCGGCCAGAACGTGCGGACGGTGGAGCCCGGCGACCGGGTGCTGTACGACCCCGAGGACCGTGCCGAGGTGGAGGTGCGGGGTGTGGCGTACGTGCTGATGCGCGAGCGCGATCTGCACGCGGTGGCGGCGGACCGGTTCGAGGGGTCGGTGGACTCGACCGGGCTGTATCTGTAGGACGTACGGGACGTACGGCGGAGGGCCTGGTGACCATGGTCACCAGGCCCTCCGGCCATTCCTTGCTACGGTGGAACCACCCCGACGAGACGCGCCGTACCGGGCAGGCAAAGACGACGCATCCGTGTTCGTTCACGCGCTCGCGCGTTGTCGTCGGAGGTTCTCATGGCCTGGGTTCTGCTGCTCGTCGCCGGTCTGCTCGAAGTGGGCTGGTCGATCGGGATGAAGTACACCGAGGGGTTCACCCGGCTCTGGCCGAGTGTGTTCACCGGCCTCGGGATCGTGGCGAGCATGGTGTTGCTGTCCCATGCGGCGAAGACGCTGCCGATCGGTACGGCGTACGGGGTCTGGGTCGGCATCGGCGCGGCCGGTGCGGCGATCCTCGGCATGGTCGTGCTGAACGAGCCGGTGACCGCCGCCCGGATCTTCTTCGTCTGTCTGCTGCTGGTCGCGGTCGTGGGTCTGAAGGCGACCTCCGGGCACTGAGCGTTATTCGCCCTGTTCGCGGGCGCCGCGGACCCCTTCGATGAGGCCGCCGCCGAGGGCTCCCGTATCGCCGTCGCTGTCGCCGTTGTCTCCGTCGGTGCCGCCCTCCGTGCCGGTGCCGGTGCCGGTGCTGGTTCCGCCGTCGCCGGTGTCCCCGGTCGTTGCGCCGCCCTCCGTCCCTCCCGTCGCGTCGCCGGTGGTGCCCGTTCCGCCGTCGCCGTTGCCCGGCGGGGCGGGGGTGGTGGGGGCCGAGGGGGTGGTGGGGTCGGCCGGGGCGCTGGGGGAGGTGCTGGAGGAGTCGGTGTCGTCCGGGGTGTCCGGGCCGTCGATGGTGTCGGTCCCCTCGTCGCCCGGCTCCTGGGGTTCGTCGGAGCCGGGGGCCGTCCGGAGGTCGAACTCCTGGGCGGGGGAGGAGCGCAGGGCCGCTTCGGTGTAGGCGGCCCAGGTCTCGGCGGGGACGCCGCCGCCGTTGACGCGGTCCAGGCCGAGGGCTCCGTACAGCGGGGTCTGGGTGCCGGAGTCGGGGTCCTGGCCCATCACGGCGACGACGGTCGCGAGGTCGGGGGTGTACCCGGCGAACCAGGCGGCCTTGTCCTCCTCGGCGGTGCCCGTCTTGCCGACGGCGGGGCGGCCCGCGGCCTGGGCGGCGGAGCCGGTGCCGCCCTCGACGACGGAGCGGAGGAGGGCGGTGGTGGTGTCGGCGGCCTCGCGGCTGATGGCCTGTTCGGTCTTCCGGTCGGGCAGCTCGATCTCGGTGCCGTCCTTGGTGACCTTGTCGACGAGGGTGTACGGGCCGTGCCGGCCGTGGTTGGCGAGCGTCGCGTACGCCTCGGTGAGGTCCAGGACGCTGGCGGTGGCGGGGCCGAGCGCGATGGAGGGGGAGGCGGTGAGGTCGGGGGTGGTCTTCGGGATGCCGAGGGCGACGGCGGTGTCGCGGACCTTTTCCGGGCCGACGTCCTGGGCCATCTGCGCGTAGACCGCGTTGACGGACTTGTCGGTGGCGGTACGGACGGTGATCTGCCCGTAGTCGACGTCGTCCTCGTTGGCGGGGTCGTAGCCGGTGGAGCCCTGGGGGCCCTGGACGGTGCGCTTGTTGGTGCCGTCGTAGTACGTCTCCGGGGTGATGCGCCGGCCGTCCTGGGTGGTGGAGTCGTTGGCGATCGCGGAGGTGAAGACGAACGGCTTGAAGGTGGAGCCGACCTGGTAGTCGCGGCGGGTGGCGTTGTTGACGTACTGCTGCGTGTAGTCGACGCCGCCGTACATAGCGACGACCTCGCCGGTCTCGGGGACGATGGAGGCGCCGCCGACGCGCACGTTCTTGTCGGGCTCGCGGTCGTCGCTGCGCTTCTTCATCACGTTGTTCTTGACCGCCGCGACGAAGGCGTCCTGCTTCTTCTTGTCGAGGGTGGTGGTGATGCGGTGGCCGCCGGTGGCGAGGGTCTTCTCGTCGATGATCCCGTTGCCGGTGAGGTACTGCTCGACCGCCTGCACGAGGTAGCCGCGCTGGCCGGAGAGGCCGGTGGAGGGCTTGGCCTCGCCGGGGACCGGGAACTCGGTCGTCGACCGTTCGCCGGAGTCGAGCCAGCCCTCCTTGACCATGCCGTCCAGGACGTAGTTCCAGCGGCTCAGGGCGGCCGGCTTGCTGTCGGGGTGGGCGACGACGTCGTACGCGCTGGGGGCGTTGAGGAGGGAGGCGAGGTAGGCGGCCTCGGCGGTGGTGAGGTCCTCGACGTTCTTGCCGTAGTACGCCTGGGCGGCGGCCTGGATGCCGTAGGCGTTGCGCCCGAAGTAGCTGGTGTTGAGGTAGCCCTCGAAGATCTGGTCCTTGCTCTGCTCGCGGTTGAGCTTGATCGCGATGAAGAACTCCTTGGCCTTGCGGACGACGGTCCGTTCCTGGCCGAGGTAGTAGTTCTTGACGTACTGCTGGGTGATGGTGGAGCCGCCCTGCTTGCCCTTGCCGGTCGCGGTGTTCCAGCCGGCCCGGAACATGGCCCGTACGTCGACGGCGGGCTGGCTGTAGAAGTCGCGGTCCTCGGCGGCGAGCACGGCGTGCTGGACGTCGGAGGGCACCTGGGAGAGCTTGACCTTCTCCCGGTTCACCTCGCCGTCGCGGGCCAGGACGGTGCCGTCCTTGTAGAAGTAGACGTTGGACTGCGCGTCGGCGCCGGCGTTGGCGGCCGGGATGTCGACGAGCTGGTATCCGGCGAAGAACCCGCCGACGAGCAGGAGACCGGCCACCAGGACCGACCCGAGGACCATCCGCCAGGTCGGGAAGAGGCGGCGCCAGCCGGTCCGCTTGGGGCGCTTCGTGCGCCCCTTCTTTCCGGGTGCCTTGCCCTGCGCTCCTTGTGCGCCCTCGTCGTCCCCGGGGCTCGTGGAGGCGGCTGAGGGGTCCCGGGGGGCCCAGGTCTGGTGCTCGTCGCTCATGTCGGTGCGGGCTCCTCGGGTGCGGTCGGTGCACCCATAGTGCCCGTTTCGCCGGGAAACCCTCGTATCATCCTCCGATCTCCCCCGTTCTCCCGCCTCCGCGCCCCTCGAAAAGCCGTCGCGGTGGCCTCCGTCCGTGCACTAAGGTCGTGCGCTTTGGTGTCCGGAGCCGGAAGCGGGAGTTCCCCGACCGGCCGGCGGTGGGGGAGAGGGGACGGCGTGCGGCTGTACGCAGTGGTGGCGGCGGGCGGGTTCCGGCGCTACGCCACGTACCGGACGGCGACGGCCGCGGGGGTGTTCACCAACACCGTCTTCGGCTTCATCCTGGCGTACACGTACATCGCCCTGTGGGACGCGAGACCGCAGCTCGGCGGGTACGACATGTCCCAGGCGCTCGCGTACGTCTGGATCGGGCAGGGCCTGCTGGCGGCCTGCGCCATGATGGGCGGCGGCTTCGAGGACGAGCTGATGGAGCGGATCCGGACCGGCGACATCGCGGTGGACCTGTACCGCCCGGCGGACCTCCAGCTGTGGTGGCTGGCGGGGGATCTGGGCCGGGCGGCGTTCCAGTTGGTGGGGCGCGGGGTGGTACCGATGCTCGCGGGGGCGCTCGCCTTCGATATCGCGCTCCCCGGCTCGGCGTGGATCTGGCCGGCGTTCCTGCTCTCCGTGCTGCTGGGCGTGGTCGTGAGCTTCGCCGTGCGCTACCTGGTCGCCCTGTCGGCGTTCTGGCTGCTCGACGGTGCGGGCGCGACCCAGATGGCCTGGCTGCTGGGGTTGTTCTTCTCCGGGATGCTGCTGCCGCTCCCGCTCTTCCCCGGTCTGCTGGGCGAGGTGGCCCGGATGATGCCGTGGTCCTCGCTGCTCCAGATCCCGGCCGATGTGTACCTGGGCAAGCACACGGGGTGGGGGCTGGTGGAGGCGTACGCGTTCCAGGGCGGCTGGGCGGTGGCGCTGCTGCTGGCGGGGCGGCTGCTCCAGTCCGTGGCGACGAGGAGGGTGGTGGTGCAGGGTGGCTGAGACGGTGGCGGTGCGGCCCGGGCCCGAGGAGAGCCGGGAGCCGGGAGGCCCCGCGTACTTCGCGTACGAGGAGCGGCCCTGGCTGCTGGAGGGGCTGCGGGCGTACGGGCTGATCGTGGCCATGTGGGTGCGCTCGACGATGGCGTACCGGGCCTCGTTCGTGATGACGACGTTCGGGAACCTCGCGGCGACGGCGTTCGACTTCCTCACGATCGTGCTGATGTTCACCCACGTCGACGCGCTGGGCGGCTACACGCTCCCGGAGATCGCCCTGCTGTACGGGGTGTCGGCGACGGCGTTCGGGCTGTGCGATCTGCTGCTGGGGTCGATGGAGCGGCTGGGGCGGCGGGTGCGGGACGGGACGCTGGACACGCTGCTGGTGCGGCCGGTCCCGGTGCTGGCGCAGGTGGCGGCGGACCGGTTCGCGCTGCGCCGGATCGGGCGGATCCTTCAGGGGCTCGCCGTGCTGGGCTACGCGCTGGTCACCCTGGACATCGCGTGGACGCCGCTGAAGGTGGCGATGCTGCCGGTGATGGTGATCAGCGGTGCGGCGGTCTTCGGGGCGGTCTTCGTGGCCGGGGCGGCGTTCCAGTTCGTCGCGCAGGACGCCTCGCAGGTGCAGAGCGCCTTCACGTACGGCGGGGCGACGCTGCTCCAGTACCCGCCGACGATCTTCGCGAAGGACCTGGTGCGCGGGGTGACGTTCGTGGTGCCGCTGGCCTTCGTGAGCTGGTTGCCGACGCTGTACGTGCTGGACCGGGAGTATCCGCTGGACCTTCCGCAGTGGGTGGCGTTCCTGGCGCCGGTGGTGGCCGTGGCGGTCGGTGGGCTGGCCGGGCTGGCGTGGCGGGCGGCGCTGCGGACGTACCGGAGTACCGGAAGTTGAGGGAAGAGTACGGGACTTTGAGGGAAGGGGAGTCGGACATGCTGGACACATCGGTCGGAGCCGCGGGGGAGGGTGCGGGCGTGGGCCACGACGGCTTCATCACCCTCGACGGCGTCGAGAAGGTCTTCCAGGTCCGCCGGAAGGCCGGTCTGCTGCGCCGGCAGCGGCATGAGGTGCGGGCCGTGGACGGCATCAGCTTCCAGGTCGCGCGCGGCGAGATGGTCGGCTACATCGGCCCGAACGGGGCCGGCAAGTCGACCACGATCAAGATGCTGACGGGCATCCTGACCCCGAGCGGCGGCCGGCTGCGGGTGGCGGGCATCGACCCTTCCCCAAGCTCTCGAACACGCTCGAGCAGGGGATACCCCACTCGGGAACGTACGCGCCTGGCGCACCGCATCGGTGTGGTCTTCGGCCAGCGGACCACCCTCTGGTGGGACCTGCCGCTGCGCGACTCGTACCGGCTGATGCACCGCATGTACCGCATCCCGGACCGGCGTTACCGGGAGAACCTGGACCGGTGCGTCGAACTCCTCGATCTGGGTGAGTTGTTGGACGTCCCCGTACGTCAACTCTCCCTCGGGCAGCGGATGCGGGGCGACATCGCGGCGGCCCTGCTGCATGACCCCGAGGTGCTCTACCTGGACGAGCCGACGATCGGGCTCGATGTGATCTCCAAGGCCAAGGTGCGGCAGTTCCTCAAGGAGTTGAACGCGGAGCGCGGGACGACGGTCCTGCTGACGACGCACGACCTGACCGACATCGAGCAGCTGTGCCGCCGGGTGATGGTGATCGACCACGGCCGTCTGATGTACGACGGTTCGCTCGCCGGTCTCCACGAGGTGGGGGAGAGCGAGCGGATGCTGGTGGTGGACCTGGAGCGCGAACTCCCGCCGATCTCGCTGGAGTCGGAGGGGGCCGGACCGTCGGCTCGGGTGGTCAAGGTGGAGGGTCCGCGCCAGTGGCTGGCCTTCCCCGCCTCGGCGTCGGCCGCCCCGCTGGTGGCGCGGATCGCGGCGGAGTACCCGCTGATGGACCTGTCGGTGCGGGAGCCGGACATCGAGGCCGTGATCGCGCGGATGTACGAGGCGGCGGCGCCGTGAGGGGGCGCCGTGACGGGGCGACGTGAGGGAGCCCGTGAGCCGACGCGTGCAGGTCCTGGGCCTGTACGTCTGTGCCGGGACCGGGTGCGTTCAATAGGGTGCGTGGTATGACAAGTGAACGTCCGGACATGCGTGCCTCCGATGCGGAACGTGAGCGGATCGCCGAGTTGCTGAGGGAGGCCGTGGCCGAGGGCCGGCTGGAGATGGACGAGTTCGAGCAGCGCCTCGAAACGGCCTACACGGCCCGTACGCACGGGGAGTTGGAGCCCCTCGTCCGGGACCTCCCGGCGCCCGGCACGGCGGTGGCCCCGGTGGGCTCGTCCGCGCCCGCCCCGCTGCGGGGCTCCGCCGCGAACTGGCCCGCCCGGATCGGCTCCACGGCCACCTCGAAGGGCGGGTTCGCCCTGTGGGGCGGCTTCAACCGGAAGGGCCGCTGGACGGTGAGCCGGAAGTTCACCGCGTTCGCGATGTGGGGCGGCGGCGAGATCGACCTGCGCGAGGCGGACTTCGAGGACCGCGAGGTCGTCATCCGCTGCATCGCGATCATGGGTGGCATCCATGTGACGGCCCCGCCGGAGCTGAACGTGGACGTCCGGGGCGTCGGCATCATGGGCGGTTTCGGCGAGGGCCCGAACGAGGACGGGGAGACCGTGCCGGAGGCCCCGCGCGTACGGATCACGGGGCTGGCCCTGATGGGCGGTGTCGGCGTGGAGCGCAAGCGGACGAAGGCGGAGCGCCGCCGCCTGAAGGAGGCCGAGGAGGCCGAGCGGGCGGTCCGCGAGCGGCAGCGGCTGGACGGCCCGGACCAGGGGCCGGGAGGCGGCGGCCGCAAGGAGCTGGGCTGAGCTATCGGCCCTCGTACGTCACCCTCCCCGCCCTCCGCCTCCTCACAGCTCGTCGGACTCCGGCGTGCCGGCCGCCTGCTCCAGGGACAGCAGGTCGATCCGCTCGCCCAGCGCCCGGTACCCGGCGTCGTTGAAGTGCACGCGGTCGCCGCAGTCGTAGGCCGCCAGGAGCCGGTTCGGGGCGGCCGGGTCGCGGACGACCTCGTCGAAGTCGACGTACGCGTCGAAGACGGTGCCCCTCCGGATCTGCTCGTTGACCGCGAGCCGTACGGCGTTGCGCTCGGGCGTCCAGGTCCGGTAGCCCTCGAACGGGGTCAGGGTCGCGCCGACGACCGTCAGGCCGCGGGCCCGCGCCTGGTCGGCGAGGGCGCGCAGCCCGGCCACGATGCGCCCGGCGTCGGTCTCCTGCGGCGCCTGCTGTATGTCGTTGATGCCGATGGCCACGATCACGGTGCGCACCCCGGCGACCGAGAGCGCGTCCCGCTCGAACCGGACGAGGCCGGCCTGCCCCGACGGGCCCTGGATGAGGAGCCGGTTGCCCGCGATGCCCGCGTTGGCGACCCCGTACCGGCCGCCCAGCCGGTCCGCGAGGACGTCGGGCCAGCGGGTGTTGGCGTCGGTGGTGGAGCCGCTGCCCGCGGTGAGGGAGTCCCCGAGGGTGACGATGGTGCCGGGGACGGACTCGTTGCGGACGTCCACGGCGGTCAGGTAGCGCCAGCTGGTGGTGGACCAGGTGCCGCGGCTGTCGGCCAGGTAGGACGTCTGGTGGCTGTTCGGGTGGTAGGTGACCGGGCCGCCCGGGCGCGGGGTGCGGAAGCCGACCTCCAGGTCGGAGTCGGGCGCGACCGGCACGACGACCGGGTCGCTGACGACCCGTCCGCCCGCCGCGATGGTGACGGAGGCGGCGCCGTCGAAGGTCACCGGGCGGGTGTTGACGGTGGCCCGGTCGACGCGGAGCGGGACGGTGCCGAAGAGGTTGGAGAGCGTGATGCGGGCGGCGTCCCCGCCGACGCTGGTGTGCACGACGTTACGGATGGTGCTGCCGGGGAAGCCGTTGTCGGTGTTCGGCTCCGGGCCGACGGGCGCCGTGGTCCAGGTGGCGATCCAGTTCCCGCCGATGTTGGCGGGCGCGACGGGGTTGCGGGCCGCGGCGTGCGTCTCGGCGGGAGGCGGCGGGGCCTGGTGGCGGCCGGAGAGGAGCGTCGTGCCGAAGACGGTGGCTGCGGCGAGTACGGCGGTGCCCGCCAGTAGGGCGATGAGCAGGGCGTACCCCTGGCGCCTGGGCATGTGCGGTGATTCTCCTTGTGATGATCGTGCTGGTCCCATGATGCGACAGGCCGCGGGGAACTCGACGTGCGGCCCGGGAGTAGGGGAAGTAGGGACAATGCGTACGTCGCGGGGGCGAGGCGTACGCAGACGGCTTGAACGGCTGGATCGGCTGGAACGGCCGGATCGGCTTGAACGGGTGGGACGGGTGGAGCGCATGGGACCGACCGGTTCCGGAGAGCAGGACGCGGTGCAGCAGCCAAAGCAGGACCCGGACTCCGGGGAAGGCGGGTCCGGGACGCGGACCGGGGCCCGTAAGGAGCTGGGACCGGGCACGTCGCGAGGTGCTGGCGCCGGTGCAGGTGCAGGTGCAGGTGCCGGTGCCGGTGCCGGGAAGGGCGCCGCGCCCGGGCCCGGCCCGCTGGCCTCGTTCGCGTACACCGCCGCCGACGAGGAGAAGCAGCGCGGCGTACGGCGCATGAAACTCACGGCCACCGGCCTCCTTCTGCTCGTCGCACTGGTCTACGTCCTGGCCACCTGGGCGGAACACTCAGGGGTGAAGGGCTGGCCGGGCTACGTCGCGGCGGCTGCCGAGGCGGGGATGGTGGGCGCTCTGGCGGACTGGTTCGCCGTGACGGCGCTCTTCCGGCGCCCGCTCGGCCTGCCCATCCCCCACACGGCCATCATCCCCACCAAGAAGGATCAGCTAGGACAGTCCCTCGGTTCCTTCGTTGGCGAAAACTTTCTCTCCGGAGACGTCATTCGTGACCGAATTCACGCTCTGGGGGTCGGCCGGAGGGTCGGTGCGTGGCTTTCGGAGCCGGCCCATGCCGACCGGGTGACCGCCGAGTTGGCGACGGCGCTGCGCGGCGCGCTGACGGTGCTGCGGGATTCCGACGTCCAGGCGGTGGTCGGCGAGGCCATCACCCGGCGGGCGAACGCGGCGGAGGTCGGCCCCGGTCTCGGCAAGATGCTGGAGCGGGTCGTGGAGGACGGCGGCCACCGCAAGGTCGTCGACCTCGTCTGCGTACGGGCGCACGACTGGCTGGTGGAGCACGGCGACTCGGTGATGGACGCGGTGCAGGGCGGGGCGCCGGGCTGG
The DNA here is from genome assembly GCF_033109485.1 of Streptomyces cyaneofuscatus. Taxonomy (NCBI): domain Bacteria; kingdom Bacillati; phylum Actinomycetota; class Actinomycetes; order Kitasatosporales; family Streptomycetaceae; genus Streptomyces; species Streptomyces cyaneofuscatus. Next base: position 5,298,338 of record NZ_CP137002.1, read on the forward strand.
ACGCCGCGCTTCGTGGACAAGCGGGTGGGCGAGCGGGTCTACAAGGAGCTGCTGCGGTTCGTCACGGAGATGCGGGACATGCCGGGCCACCCGGCGCGCGGCTCCATCGACACGTTCCTCACCGACTTCGCGGCCGACCTCCAGAGCGACGCCGACACCCGGGCCCGGGTGGAGCGGCTGAAGTCGGAGATCCTGGGCCGCGGCGAGGTGCAGGACGTCATCGCCTCGGCCTGGTCCTCCGTCCGTACGATGATCCTCGCGGCGGCCGAGGACGAGCGCAGCGAACTCCGCCTGCGGGCCCGGGCGTCCCTGATGTCGCTGGGTGCCAAGCTGGCGGGCGACGAGCGCCTCCAGGGCAAGGTCGACGGCTGGCTGGAGGACGCGGCGGTCTACGTGGTCACCCGCTACCGGGCCGAGATCACCTCGCTGATCAGCGAGACCGTGGCGAGCTGGGACGCGGACCAGACGTCGAAGAAGATCGAGGCGCACATCGGCCGTGACCTGCAGTTCATCCGCATCAACGGCACGGTGGTCGGCGCGCTGGCGGGCCTGGCGATCCACACGGTGTCGCGGGCGCTGGGCGGCTGAGCGGTTTTACGGTTCCTGCGGGTTCCGGGTGCGTACCCGTCCTGTCGTACGGGTACGCACCCGGCTTACACGGGGGAGTTGCCCGGTAGTACGGGCGCGGCGCGGCGGGTGTTCAACGCGGCGCGGACCCTTCCGGGGGAGCGGGCGGCGGCCGTCCCGGGTCCTCGGTCACCTCGGCGCCTCACACCCCGCCGCCGCACCCGCCGCCGCACCCGCCACCGGAGCCTCCGCCGCACGAACTGCTCGCGCCGACACCGCCGACACCGCCGTCACCGGCCCAGCCGGAGGCCGCGGGCTTCGCGGGATGGTCGGCCTCGACCATCTCGATCCGGAACTGAAGCGGTGCGCGGGCCTCCTCCCTCTCGACGAGGCGCCGGCACAGCGCGTCGAACTCGGGCCACTGCGGAGCCGCGAACCGGCCGCCCTGGCCGTCGGTCATCCCGATCCAGATGCCCGCCGGAGCGTGCGAGGCCAGGGCGATCAGGAACCAGAAACCGGAGGCGTCGGGCCGCTGGATGTAGAACCCGATCCCGTACACGAGGACGGCGGCGAGGCCGAAGACGGCCGCCCACGCGGCCACGCGGTCGAGCACATAGCGCGTCCGCCGCCGTGGCAGGCGGTGCTCGGCGGCCTCGCGCAGCCCGGAGCGGAAGGCGGGGTAGCCGTCCGATGCCCGGACGCGCCGGACCGAGTGCGCCTCTCCGGCCTCCGCGGCCTCACGGACCGGCGTCCGCAGCGCCGCGAGCAGAGGTTCGGGCCGCGACCGCGCTCGGCGCTCCCGCTCGCGGGAGTGCCCGTGCCGACGGGCCAGCACCAGCATCCCGGTCCGCGTGGCGGCCGCCTCTCCTTTGAGGTGGTACGCGGCGAGGACGGGCGCGTCGGCACCGGCGCCGAGAAATCGGCGCATGACGACCCGGTCACGCTGGAGCCCGTAGCCGAGACGGAGCAGCGAACACGTCATGAACAGGCTGAAGGCGCTGCCCCAGACCAGCGCGAAGGCGGGGAAGGCCGGCAGACCCGCCAGGAAATCGATCATCTCTCGCCCCCCGTCCGGGCGGCCGAACGGCCCGCCCCCGCCCGCCGCCCTGGTGGTGAGGTCCGGTGCCGCGGACGGCGTCACCGCTTCCAGGATGGCATCAACGCAGCGCTCTCCACAGGTGTCTGACGGATGGTGAAACGACTGACACACCTGCGGGGAGTGCGCGAGGCTGGTCTCCCTGCCGGGGCAGGCTCGACGGTCACATCGCCGGGCCCCCGGCCGTGGGGCGGGAGGCCATGATGGAGGCGGATGTGACAGCGATGTACCGGGGAGACGCCGCGCGTACGGGTGTGGCTGGAGCTTCGCGGCCTCCCGAGGGGTTCCTCCCGTGGGGCGCTCCGTGCCCCGGCCCAGTGCTGGCGGCTCCGGCCGTCGCTTCCGGCATGGTCGTGGTCGTCGACGCCTTCGGGCTAGTCACCGCACGTAATGCGATCAGCGGTGTCCTGCACTGGAGGTACGCCCCTGAGCCGCGGACGCCCCCTCGCACCGTTGTCACCGCCGCGCCGGTGATCCATCAGGGCGCGGTCCACTTCGTCTCCCCGGAGGGAGGCGGCCGCCTCCTCTCCCTGGACCTGGAGTCGGGGGACGTCCGCTGGTCCCGGTACACGGGCGTCGCCACCGCCGCCCCCGCCGCCGCCGGCGGCCTCGTCTTCGCCTGCGCGGAAGGGCCCCGCGTGTGCGCGCTGTCGGTGGAGGACGGCAGCGAGGTGTGGGCGGCCGAGCTCGGCGGATACCGGTCCGACGAACGGGACCTGATCGTAGAGGTCCTGCGCAGCGGCGGTCAGCCGGTCTTCTTCGGTTCTTCCCCGGCGGTCTGCCGGGACGGTGTGTACCTGGTCGGACCGGACGGCGCCCTCTACGCGCTCGCCGCCACGGACGGCTCGGTCCGCTGGAGACGGGAGCTGGACTTCTCGGTCCGGACGAGCTGCGCGGTCGATCAGGATCGCGTGTACGCGTCCGACCCCACCGGAGTGCTGCACGTCCTGGACGCGCACGACGGCCGTACGCTGTGGACCCGGGACACGGGCGTCGACGCCCGTGATGTCGTTCCGGTCGTGTCCGACGGCCAGGTCTACGTGTCCGGGCGGGCCATGTCCGCGGGAACACCCCAGCTGACCAGCGGGGCGATCCTCGCCTACGATGCCGCGACAGGAGCACACAAATGGTCCCGGCCTACCGGGAGTTGGGTGGCGGCGCCGCCTGCCGCGGGTGAGGGCCGGGTCTACCTGGCCACCCGGGGCAGCGTCCTCGACGCCGCGGAGCTGTGTGCCCTCGCCGCCACCGACGGTCGTGTGCTGTGGCGACGTCCGGTCGATCACCGTTCCGGCCATCCCACCGACGTCCGGTGGGACGGCGTGCGGGCCGCGCCGACCGTCCACGACGGCGTGCTCTACCTCGGCCTGCCGGACCGCACCCTGCGGGCGCTGGACGCCGCGACCGGGATCGTCTCCTTCCGGTTCCTCAGACGCCGGGCGCTGCGCCGGGCCCGGCCCGTCGGTATGCGCCGCAACCGATTCACCGCCGGGATCCGCCCGGCCCTGCGGGTCCTGCTGCTGGTGGCGCTCTGCGTCGCTGTGGGCGGCGCCCTCGGGGCCACCTCATGGTGGCTCGCGGTCAGCGCGGGCGCCGCACCCCTGCTCATGGCAGCCGCCCAGGGTGCGTCCCGGGGGCTCTTCACGCTCGGAGTCCGCGCGCAGCAACGCGGCGCATACCGCTCCGCGGCACTGGCCTTCGCCCTCACCCATGCCTCGCAGCTCCTGACCCCACCGGGCCTGCGATCCGCCACCCACCGCGTACGCACGCTCGGCAACCTGACGGTGTCCGTGGGCCAGAGCGGCGCATTCGGCCTCTGGAAGAGTCTTGCCGCCGCCCACCGGTATGCGGCGTCAGCCCTGGCCCGTCGTTCTCCCGGCCAGGAGACCGGGCTGCTCCGCGCCCAGTCCTACGCCATGACCGCCCAGGGCTTCACCGTCTTCCACGAATCCGGACGGATTGACGGAACGCGCGAAGCCGCCTCCTACGCGGCCCGCGCGGTCGACCTCTACCGCACGGTCGACGCCTTCTCGGGCCGGCACCGGGGCGAGGCGGAGCAGGCCAACCGCCTCTACCTGGCGCTGGCTGTCCCCGACTGATCCTTACGCCTACGCGCGGCGGGTGACGGCCCAGGAGGCGGCGGCCACGCCACCGGCGACGGCGAAGACGGCGGGCCAGGCACCGACCTTCTTGGCGAGCGGGTGCGACCCGGCGAAGGCGGCGACGTACGCGAGAGTCAGCGCGGTGGCCGCACGCGGTCCGGCCTGACGGTTCCACTCGTACGCGGCGAGAGACCCGGCGGCGGCGAGCGCGACCCCGCCGAGCGGACGCCTCCCGGTCCACCGGGCGACGCCGTAACCCCCGACGAGCCCGCTCGCCGCCACTGCCGCCGCCGGAACCTTCGCCATCGCCGCCACCATCGCCTTCGTGTTCGTGTTCGTGTTCGTGTTCGTGTTCGTGTTCGTGTTCGTGTCTGTGTCTGCGTACGTGTGTACGTACGTGTCCCTGCCGAGGCTAACCTCAGGAGCAGGAGGTGGACCCGGCGGAGAACGCCGACCAGGTCGAGCAGGCGGCCGGCGAGGCCGCGGAGGAGCCGACCGCACCTGCCGAACCGGCTCCCGAGCTCGTACGCGACGCCTTCGCGACGCTCCAGGCCACCCTGGGCGAGACCTGTACGCCGGGCGCGGGGGACTGCGCCTACTTCCTCGGCCGGGTCACCCAGGAACTCACGGAGCTGGACGAGGCGATGCGGGCGGACCCGAAGGGGCCCGGCCACTTCAAGCAGCCGCTGGCGGACATGAAGGTCCTGTTCGGCAAGCTGGGCAAGGACCGGTCGACGCCGCACCTGGAGAAGTTCTTCACCGAGATCGTCTCCACCCGCGACGGCATCAACACCTGGATGCAGGACCACCCGGACGACTACCGCTGAGGCGGCACCCGAGGGGCTGCTCCCCCCGGGCCGTCACCCCAGCGACGCCCGCCGCTCCTCGATCAGGCGCCGGTAAGCGGGATACCACGGCTCGGTCTCGGCCCGGGCGATGACGCGGCGGCCCTCGACGCGCTTGCGGTGGGACCGGTAGAGGTCGTAGACGAACCACAGGCACAGTGCAGGCAGGACGATGCGCAGCCATGTCAGCGGCAGGAAGGCGACGGCCAGGCCGAGGACGACACAGACGACGGCCCCGGTCACGGCGACGGCACGGCCGGCGATCCGGCCCATGGTGGCGTCGTCCTCCTCCGGTTCGTCCGCATCCTCGCCGCGGCGGCTCCCACCGTCCGGCACCACTGAGCTGTCCGGCTTCACCGCGCCTTCGGCTCCGGCGCCGCCTTCGGCTCCGGCGCCGCCTTCGGCTCCGGCGCCGCCTTCGGCTCCGTCGCCCCGGTCGTCCTCCTCCTCGTCGTCACGGAAGACGATGACCGCCTCGGTCAGAGCCTTGGCGCGCAGCAGCAGGTGAAGGCCCGGAATCAGCACCGCGGCCAGGGCGACGGCCCGGCCGACGCCCTCGGCCGACAGCCAGATTCCGGCCGCCGCGGCCACCGAGGCAAGGAAGTAGGCCCAGGCAGGGAGGATGCGCTGGAGGGCGCGGGTCCGTTCGGCTTCGAGGAGTTCGGCCAAGCGGCTCCGGTCCGGGAGAACGCCGTCGGGGGGCGGGAAGGGGTTGCTCATGGAGGTTCTCCTCAGGTGGTCGTGCGACAAGGATGGGGCGGGGAGACGCCGGAGGGAAAACGACTGAGCGCACGCACGGTCCGGGAAGGACCGTGCGGGCGCCTGGACCCGGGCCGGCCGAGGGATGTCGGCCGGCCCGGGGGTTGGGTGTCGGTCACGCCGGGCTGTCGGTCAGTCCGACGCGCGTGCGGTCCCGTTCACGGAAGCTGCCTCAGCGGTTGCCGTGGGACGGGTGGACGGTGATCAGCGGGGTCCAGTACGTGATGCCCCACTTCTTCCCCTTCCAGATACCGAACCTGATGGCCACGCCCCAGCCCGGAGCCTTGCGCGCGGCGTCGATGACCTTCCCCAGCGTCTTCGCCCCCATGCCCACTGCCTGGAGCGCGAGTCCGAGGGCCTTGCCCACGGGGTGCGGGATGAAGCCGACGAACTTGCCGAGGGTCTTGGCGACGCTGCCACCGCCCTTGAGCGCCTTGGCCAGCTTCTTGGCCTGGGAGTCACGCAGGTAGTACGACCAGACCTTGCTCCAGCCACGGCCGTCGAGGTCCACCATGGTGATGGGGTCGGCGGGGTAGCCGTAGTAGTTCGGCGATCCGGCCGGGACCGGGTCGACGGACAGGAACCGGCCCGTGGTCGGGTTGTAGACCCGCTGGCCCATCAGGGTCAGACCGGTCAGGGTCTCGCTGGAGCGCTGGTTGCCGCCGAGCCAGCCGTAGCGGGCCGAGGGCTGGCCGTCGCGGGCGTTTCCGTACTCGTCGCTGTCCAGCACCTGCGGGGCGTCCTCCGGGTCCAGCGGGAGCTGGAGGGCGACGTCACCGTGGATGTTGGTCAGCTGGAGGACGACGCCGCCCTGGGCCGCGGTGGTGGCCGCGAGCAGGCCGCTGGCCGATTCGACGTTACGGGTCAGCGCGCCGGTGGCCACGTCCTCCACGATCCAGCGCGGGTTGTCGCTCTGTCCGTCGTAGTGGTTGAGCTTCTGCTGCTCCTGCGTCCACGCGCCGTCGATCTGGGTCTCGGTCGTCCAGCCGCGGAAGCGGTGGGTGGCGTCGAGGGTCCACGTCTGGCGGTTGGCGCCCGTCGTCTGACGCTGCACCAGGTCGTTGGCGAAGTAGCCGAGCGTGCTGCCCGGCAGGGCGGTGGTGCGGCCGAAGGCGTCGTAGGTGTAGCCGGCCTCGATCAGACGGTCGCCGGTGTCGTACGTGTACGTCTTGCCGGTGCCACCGCTGGTCGGGCAGTCGGCGTCGGCGGCGCCCTCGGCCGTGGTCAGCCCGGTGCGGTTGCTGCGCTTGTCGAAGGTGTACGAACGGGTCGTGCAGACATCGCCGACGGTGTCGTTCACCCGGGTCAGGCGTCCGGCACGGTCGTAGGAGTAGTCCTGTGCGGACCAGCCGGAGGCGCTGAGTGCCTGCCCGTGCGCCGACCGGTTCACGATGTCGGAGTAGACCACCATGCCGTCGCTGTCGCGCGTGTAGACCCGCTCCAGGCCGGAGCCGGTGGAGTCCTCGCGGACCTTCACCGTGTAGCCACCGGGAAGCTTCTCGGAGGCCACGCCCGCGTCGGCGTCGTAGGTGGTGGAGAAGGTGCCGGCGACCGAGTCGGTGGTGCTGGTGACCAGGCCGCGCGGCTCGGCGTCGTGGTCGTAGGCGTACGTCACCGTCGACGGCGCGGAGTCGGAGGCCTTGACCGGACGGTTCAGCAGGTCGTACGCGAACGTGGTGGTGCCACCGTCGGCGTCCGTGTACGAGATGAGCCTGCCGAGCTTGTCGTACTGCTGGGTGATGGTGCCGCCGGTCGGCGAGCTGGTCTTCGTCACGTTGCCGGTGTGCGGGTCGTACTCGAAGGTACGGTCCGGAACCGCCGCGCCCACGCCGCCGGTGGTCTTCACCGAGGTCGGGCGGCCGGCGTTGTCGAACTCGGTGAGGGTGGTGCGGGTCACGCCGTTGGCGGTCTCGGAGATCTTGAAGATCTCACCCCACCAGTTGTACTCGACCGTACGGCCGGGCAGTTCGGCGGGGTTGCTGCCGCCGCCGGTGGTGGCGGCCGCCGGGCCGCTGTAGCACGGCAGGTCGGCCCACTCCGGGCGGCCTGCGCACGCACCGGTGCCGGTGGCGGACCAGTACCTGGTCACGAAGGTGGCCGCGTCGGAACCGTTGGAACCGGGACGGACCGACTTGGTGACGCGGCCCTGCGCGTCGGTCTCGGCCGAGCTGGTGATCGCCAGTCCGGACGGGTCCTGGATCGTCTTGGTGGACAGGCCCTTGACCCAGTCGTAGACCGTCTGCGTCTCCCGCGCGTCGGCGTGCAGCGTCGGGGCCACCAGCAGCTGGGCGCCCTTGGTGGCCTTGGTGACCTGGTTCTCGATGGTCGCGGTGCCGTTGGTCGGACGCCCCGCGTCGTACTCGTTGACCGTCCAGCCGCGGGCGACGACGGAGGTGCCCTTGGTCGCCACGGTGGTGCTGCCCGACTTCAGGTCCTCGGCCAGCGAGATGCGGTGCAGCGGGCCGAGCTCCTGGAGCTCGCGACCGCCCTTGGCGTCGAAGACCGACCGGCTGGAGAGCAGCTCCGCGCGGTCGGCGGTGGCCAGTCCGTTGATGCCGAGGTCGGCCAGCAGGGCCTTGTCGGCGTCGGTGACGCCCAGAGCCAGAGCGCGGTTGTTCGCGGTCAGATCGCGGACGATGTTGCCGAGGTGGTCGTACTCCGTGGCGGAGATGTGCCCGCCGGGCTCGGCGGAGTTGACCTCGCGGCCCGACGCGTCGGTGTACGTGATCCGGGCGCGCTCGTAGGCCGCCGCGGAAAGCGCCGAACCGGCGTGGCCGGCCGGGACCGCGTCCGCGGGGAAGACGGCGGTGGCGTCGGTCGGGGCGCCGGTCTGGCCCCAGGCCTTCACGTCCGCCGCACCCATCTTGTACGGGGCGGTGGTGCCGCTCAGCGGCACGTCGTAGACGACGCTGGTGGAGGCGGTGCCTTCCTCGACATCGGCCGTGCCCTGCTTGATGCCCTTGCGGGTGGCCTTCAGCAGCATGCCCTCACCGGCGGTGGCGGCGTTGCCCGCCTTGCCGTAGGTGAAGTCCCAGGGGATCTCGGACTGCGCGTGGTACCACGTGATGCGGCCCGCGGAGTCGTACGAGTACTGGGTCTGCATGCCCTGGTTCAGGTGCGGGTTCCACGCCTGGCGCAGCTTGCCGCTCGCGTCGTAGCGGTACGTCGCGATCGCCTGGGAGGTGGCTTCCGCGGCCCCGCCCCAGGTGGACCAGAGACGGATCTCCTTGACCTGGCCGGTGAAGTCGCCGAAGTCGGCGCCGGTCGAGTGGCCGGTGGCCGTGGTGGAGGTCGCGTACACGAACTCCAGGGCGCGGCAGCCCTTGGTGGCGGGTGTCGTGGTGCAGGTCTGCGCGGAGACAGCGGACGTGGGCGCGATGATCCGCTTGGGGCGGGCCAGCTTCTTGCCGTCCACCGTCACGGCTTCGGAGACGACCGTGGTGGTGGCGTGCTCCAGGCCGCCCTTGGTGGCGCTGGTCATCGGCCAGTTCAGGCCGGCCGCGTCGGCCTTGGCGAAGGTGACGGTGGCGCCGTCGTCCTCCTTCAGCGTGAACGAGCCGGTCAGGGAGCCGGTGAGCTGCAGCTCCTCGGAGCCCGGTTCGGGCTTCCAGCCGTTGCCGGAGGTGGCGGTGAAGCCGGTCTCCTCGCCCGTGTTGTCGACGACGGCGACCGAGGTGGCCGAGGTCTTCTTGACGTAGGACCACCGGGTCTCGGTCAGTTCGGCGATGGTGCCGGAGGTCCACTCCTTGCCGAAGATCGGGGCCTGGCCGTCCTGCAGCGCGCCCGCTCCGGGGCGGCGGGAGGAGGCGGAACGCGTCACCGACATGTCGAACGCGGAGGCGTCGGTCTCGGTGAGGGTGAAGTCACCGGTCAGCTGGTTGAGCGTGCCCGGGCCGACGGAGGTCAGCGGCGCGTCACCGGCGACGCGGTCGACGGTGATCGTGTGGTGCGGGGAGTAGGTGTATCCCGAGCCACTGGTGAAGCCGGACCGCACGTCGATCGCGCCGTCCGCGGCGAAGGTGTCGGTGATGTTCCAGGTGAGGCGGACCGGCTTGCCCGCAGGTGCGGAGGCCGGCCAGCCGGAGAGGGCGGAGCCGTCGGACGCCTTGCGGACGTCCGCGGCGGGGACGTCCTTCCAGGTGTCCGTCTCACCACGGCGGTACTGGTAGACGACGCCGGTGTGGTTCTCCCTGCCCTCGGCGGACAGGTCCACGCGGCGGGCCGGGCGCTCGCCCTCGCCCGGGGCGAGGAGTGCGGCGCCGCCACCCGCGGAGAAGGTGTAGGCGGTCTCGGCGGAGGTGTTGCCCGCCGCGTCACGGGTGCGCACCTTCAGGGTGTGCTCGCCGGCGCCGAAGGTCAGCGAGCGGGTGACGGCCGTGGTGGTGGCGACCGTGGTCCAGGCGCCGCCGTCCAGCGAGTACTGGATGTCCTTCACGTCGCTGGAGGGCGGGGTGAAGGTGAAGCCGCCGGTGAAGTTGCCGTTGCCGTCCGGGGTGCCGGACCACTGGCCCGCCGGGAAGTCCGTCGAGGTGATCTTCGACGTGGCCGGGGCGGTGGTGTCCACCGTGAAGGTCTGCCAGGCCGACCAGCTGCCGTTCCACGCCGAGCCGTCGTAGGTGGCGGCACGCCACTTGTACTGGCCCGGTGCCAGGGCGGTGGTCGGCGTCCAGGGGGCGTTGGCACCCGAGGAGACGTATGCGGAGGTGCCGGTCTGCAGGGCCGCGGTGCCGTTCGGCGTCCAGATCTCGTACGAGAGCCGGACGGTGTTGCCGTCGGCGTCGCTGGCCTTGCCCGTCAGGGTCGGCTTGGTGTTACTGGTCGATGCGCCGGTCAGCGGTGAGACCGGGGACGCGAGGCCGGGCTTGGTGTTGTACGTGACCGACAGGTACGGCGTGTTCGACGCGGCGTTGCCGGAGTTGAACCGCTTCCAGCCGTACGGGTCGGACTCGTCGGTGGCCCGGATGCCGAGGGAGTTGGTGCCGTTGCCGTTGGCGGCCCAGGCGCCGGCGAGCGAGGTGATGTTCTGGCTCACCCAGCCGTCGTTGCAGGCGGACGAGAAGCCCTTGGTCGACGTGGTGGACGCCCACTTCTTGTTCCAGCTCGGCTGGTTGGTCCAGCGGGTGGCGGTGGACGGGGAGCTGGTGTCCCAGACCTCCCAGCCCTTGGCCGTGCAGGACCACGAGTGGTGGTTCCACAGGTTCAGTTTGGCGTCGAGGATCTGCTTGCCCGTCATCTTCGCCATGGGGAAGCTGAGGAAGGAGCGCGCGATCTGGCCCGAGCCGTTGTTGCCGAGCTTCAGCTCGGTCTGCGCCGACACGTCCGTCGTGAAGCCCTGCTGGACGAAGGTGTCGAAGCCGACGCCGATACTGACGGCCGGGTCGATGGTGACCGGGAACTTCGTCTCCGGGTCGGCCAGGAACGCGGCGTCCGGAGTCAGCGTCAGGTCGATCTCGTCGCCGTTCTGCGTGACCTTCAGACCCACGTCGGCGATGTTCTTGTGATCGCCGGACTTCGGGTCGACGGCGGCGTCCCACATGATGGGCGCGGGCAGGACGCCCACCTGCTTGCCCGTGCGGGCATCCAGGAAGGTGATCGAACGGTCGTCGTTGGCACGGGCCTTGACGCCCTTGGCGTCCAGGGTGAGCGTGACCGAGCCGTTGGCCGCGATGGCGCTGCGGTCCTTGAGCTCCAGGTACTGCTCGAAGCCGGTACGGGTCGACTCGACGATCAGGTCGGTGCGGGTGAGCGCGTCGACGTAGCGTGCGGTCGTGCCCTCGATCGTGGGCGCGGGCAGCGCGCCGCGCCACCCGATGGTGATCTGCTTGTCGTCCTCGCCGATCGAGACCAGCGGGGTGGACGGCGTCTTCCGTGCGCCGGGAGCGCCGGCCGCCTTGATCTTGGCGGCCTTGGCGGTGGGCGTGCGGTCGGCCAGCTTCAGGTCCAGCGGGTGCGACTTGGCGTGCACCCCCTGGCTGGAGCGGACGAGGTCCACGTCGATGGACTGCCAGGCGCCCGACTCGTCCTGGAAGCGGATCGGACCGCTGGCGGCTTCGACGGTGGTGCTGCCGTCGGCGTTGGCGAAGGTCGACGTGTTCTCGGTGCGCTCGGAGAGCGCCTCGACGCGGTGGCCGGACAGTCGGGCCGCGACCTGGGCGGAGGCCAGATCCTTGGCGGATTTGGCATAGTTGACGGACTTCTGGGGTGCGGCCGGAGCCTTCTCCTGAGGCAGCGCCACGGCCTGGCCGGTGGCCGCGACGACCACCGCGGCCTCCAGTGCCATGAGCGTGGCCATCCCGATGGCCACGCGCGACAGAGTCCTGTCTCTGCCGGACGCGACTCGGCGCAGCGCAAGGGATATCGGCAGGGCCCCGGGTCTCGCCCGGCCCCCCGTACGACGGTTCATGTGAATGCCTCCTGGCCTGCAAGATCATTCGTCTTGCGGCCCGTGCATCCTCACACCGCCTGCCGGAAGAGGGGGAGCTCGAAGATGAGCGCCGTGCGGCTCGAAAGATCACTCTCCGCTAGGAGATTGACCATAAGTCAAAAATCATTTGAGGCTTTTACGACTGCAAGACTCTCACTCAAAGTGATCGCATCGCAGTCAATGTGGACCTGATGCATGGAGTGTGTGTATTCGGTGATGATATTCGATCGTTACGGAAGGCCGGAGAAAGCTCAGATCTTCCTCAAGCGCCGATGCCCTGGAACGTTCATCAAGCAGCCAGGACGCGATCGGTGCCCCGCTCTCTTCAGAACGGGGCACCGATCGCGCGTGAGCGTCAGACAGTGGGCGAGGCGGAGAAGTTGTAGCTGATGCGCCCCTTGCCGTCGTTCCTCCAGTCGATCTGCATGACGCTGTCGCCGAGGTAGCGGCTACCGGCGGCAGGCTTGTGCTTCACGGTCGGGCTCGTGTAGCTCGTGTTGCCGTAGGTGTCGAGGTTGTTCAGCTTGGAGCCCAGGCCGGTCCCGTACGCGTACTTGGACACGGGGTCGGTCCCGGAAACGGAGCGCTTGACCTGGATCAGTGCGCGTGCGTCGTTGACGGCGGACTGGCCGGCGTAGTTCCAGGGGCCGTCGACGGACACGTACGCCTTGGTGTAGATGTAGCCCCCTTCGCGCTTGGCGCAGGTCTTGACCGTGAAGTTGAAGTTGTCGTTGATCGTGCTGCCGGGGTGGTCGATGGACTTCTTCGAGGTCGTGCACTTGTAGCTGGCAGCGGACGCGGTGCCGGTGCCGACGACCGTAACCCCCGCGACCAGTGCCGCCGTCGCGGCGATAGCGGTCAGGCTGCGCGCCATTCTCATCAGCTCTCCTTGAGGTCGTGTTCAGCAGGATCATCACGCCCGGTGCGGTGTGCGGGGGCTCTCGGGCCCGAGGTGCAAAGGCACCCGGGGCGGCTCACGACTCAGCGCGTGCGCGAGGCAGCTGCGCGAGGACGATGTCCACCGCGTGTCTGAACATGGCAATTGCAACGCTCGACCATCCGGATCGCCCCCCTGGATGCAATGATCGTGCGGCCACCCTACGCAACACCCCTTTGCAGTCCGCAACCGGGTTACGTAGACCGCGTATCGGCGACATGAGGGACAGGGAGCGGCCGACCACTCGGCCGGCCCTGGCGCGTCAGGCCCCCGCCCTGGCGCGTCAGGCCCCCGCCCCGGTGCGTCAGGCCCCCGCCCCGGTGCGTCAGGCCCCCGCCCCGGCGCGTCAGGCCCCCGCCCCGGCGCGGCGGGCACCGCCCACCACGACGAGCGCCAGGAGCGTCAGTCCGGCGCCGATCCACAGCACGCTCGTGGTGCCGATGCCGTCGACGGCGAACCCGCCGAAGAGGGCCCCGAGCGCGATGGACAGGTTGAAGGCGGAGACGTACAGCGAGGTGGCCGCTTCGGTGGCGTCCGGTGCCGCGTCGAGGATCCAGGTCTGGAAGGTGACCGGCACGGCGCCGTAACCGAGCCCCCACAGCACGAGCAGGGCGCCCGCGGAGAGGACACCGGTGTCGACGACCGCGAGCAGGACCATGCCCGAGGTGAGGACCACGGAGATCCCCGTGACGCAGTGCCGGAGCCGCCGGGCGACCAGGGCTCCGGCGATGAAGTTGCCGCAGATGCCCGCGATTCCGAACGTCAGCAGCAGCACGCCGATCGAGCGGTCGCCGACCCCGTCGCCCTGGAGGACCGGCCGGACGAACGTGTAGGCCAGGAAGTGGCCGGTGATGACCAGGAAGGTGAGGGCGATCCCGATCCGGACACCCGCGTTGCGTACGAAGACCTTCGGCAAGGCCGAGAACGTGAGGGACTGCCCGGCCGGGATCTTCGGCATGAGGAAGAGCATGCAGGCCAGGGAGACGAGGCCGAGGACGCCCACGGCGCCGAACGCCGTACGCCAGCCGCTGAGATCGCCGAGGAACGTTCCGGTGGGCACGCCCAGGACGGACGCGGTCTCCACCCCGCCGAAGATGACGGCGGTGGCCCGGGCGACATGCCTGGCCGGCACCAGCCGCAGGGCGATGCCGCCGGCGATGGACCAGAAGCCGCCGACACTGACCCCGATCAGGAACCGCGCGACGAGCACGACGGTGAAGCTGGTGGCGAAGGCGGAGGCCAGATTGGCCGCGCCCATCAGGCCGATCAGGACCACCAGGACGATGCGGCGGTCGATGCGCCCGGTGGCCACGGTGACCACGGGCGCGGAGACGGCGGCGACCAGGCCGGGCACCGTCACCATGAGCCCCGCGGTGCCCTCGGAGACGTCGAGGGCGGTACCGACCGGGGTGAGCAGGCCCACGGGCAGCAGCTCGGAGGTCATCAGGGAGAAGATGCCCAGGGTCACCGCCATGACGGCGAGCCAGCCCTTGACGGGGGAGGGGCCGGGGGCGGCCGTGGTCGCCCCGGTCTCGACGGTGGTCACGGGGTACCGGGCGTCTTGCGCGTGGTGACGTTCATCCGGTTCCACGCGTTGGTGGTGAAGATGAGCGCGATGAGCTGAGCGAGCTCCTTCTCCTCGAAATGGAACGCGGCCTCCTCGTACACCGCGTCCGACACCCCCTCGGGCAGGAGGGTGACGGCCTCGGTCAGAGCCAGCGCGGCCCGCTCCTTCCCGGTGAACAGACTCGACTCCTTCCACGCGGCCAGCTGGTGGATCCGCTCCTCCGACTCCCCGGCCTTGCGGGCGTCGGAGACGTGGTAATCGATGCAGTACGCACAGCGGTTGACCTGCGAGGCGCGGATCTGCACCAGCTCCAGCAGGACAGGGTCGAGCCCTTCGCGGGCGGCGGCGTCGAGGGCGAGGACGGCCTTGAACACCTTGGGGGAGACGGCGGAGAAGTTCATGCGCTGAGGTACCTGGAACGTGGTCATGCAAGGACCGTAGGCGCGGAAGCGACCCGGGGTGGGGTGCATTTGTACGGGAGAAACGTGGGTCAATCGGCGGGCCTGCCGACCGTGCCCCGACCGGCCGGTGTCCCTCATGAAGGCCCCCCTCGCGGCGCGGCCGGCCGTCCCACCCATGCCGCGCCTGACCGAACGTCAGCTCCCGCACAGCGGGATCGACTTAATCCAAGCCGAAAGAAAAGTCGTGTCAGGATTCTTGACCGTGACCGATGCGGCGGGCAAGGTTCCGGGAGAGCGCTCTCCCATCGTAGTTCCATTTCGAGGAGCACCCGCATGCCCGCAGTCGGCATATCCCCAGCGGTCCCGGTGTCCCACGGCACCGGCCGCCGTACCCCCAGACCGAGACCGGTGACCCGCGGCATCGTCGCCGCGATGGCCACCGCTCTGGCCGCCACTCTTCTCGCCTTCGTCCCCGCCACGAAGGCCGAGGCCGCACCCGTACTGCTCTCCCAGGGCAAGCCGGTCACCGCGTCCAGCGAGGAGAACTACGGCACCCCGGCCACCGCGGCCGTCGACGGCAACGCCAACACCCGTTGGTCCAGCGCCGCTTCGGACCCGCAGTGGATCCGCGTCGACCTCGGCGCGACCACGCGGCTCAGCCAGGTGGTCCTGGACTGGGAGACGGCGTACGGCAAGGGCTACCGCATCGAGCTCTCGACCAACGGCTCCACCTGGTCGACCGCCTACCAGACCAGCACCGGCGACGGTGGCAGGGACACCCTGGACATCAGCGGTGAGGCCCGCTACGTCCGGGTGTACGGCACCGCGCGCGGCACCGGATACGGCTTCTCCCTCTGGGAGTTCAAGGTGTACGGCGAGTCCGGCGGCACCGGCGGCCCGCAGCTGCCCGGCGGCGGCGACCTCGGCCCGAACGTGCACGTCTTCGACCCCTCCACGCCCAACATCCAGGCCAAGCTGGACGAGGTGTTCGACCAGCAGGAGGCGTCGCACTTCGGCAACGGGCGGCACCAGTTCCTCTTCAAGCCCGGCACCTACAACAACCTCAACGCCGAGATCGGCTTCTACACCTCGATCTCCGGCCTCGGCCTCAAGCCCGACGACACCACCATCAACGGTGACGTGACCGTCGACGCCGGCTGGTTCAACGGCAACGCGACGCAGAACTTCTGGCGTTCGGCCGAGAACCTGGCCATCAACCCGGTCAGCGGCACCAACCGCTGGGCCGTCTCGCAGGCCGCCTCCTTCCGCCGCATGCACGTCAAGGGCGGCCTCAACCTGGCCCCGAACGGCTACGGTTGGGCCAGCGGCGGCTACATCGCCGACTCCAAGATCGACGGTCAGGTCGGCAACTACTCGCAGCAGCAGTGGTACACCCGCGAGAGCTCGATCGGCGGCTGGTCCAACTCCGTCTGGAACCAGACCTTCTCGGGCGTCGAGGGCGCACCCGCCACCTCGTTCCCGGAGCCCCGCTACACCACGCTCCAGACCACGCCGATCTCGCGCGAGAAGCCGTTCCTCTACCTGGACGGCAACACGTACAAGGTCTTCGTCCCGGCCAAGCGCACCGACGCGCGCGGCGTCTCCTGGAACGGCACTCCGCAGGGCACGTCGATCGACCTGAACCAGTTCTACGTCGTCAAGCCCGGCGCCACCGCCGCCACGATCAACCAGGCGCTGGCCCAGGGCCTCAACCTCCTCTTCACGCCCGGCATTTACCACGTCGACCAGACCATCAACGTGAACCGCGCGGACACGGTCGTCCTCGGCCTCGGCCTCGCGACGATCATCCCGGACAACGGCGTGACCGCGATGAAGGTCGCCGACGTCGACGGCGTCAAGCTCGCCGGCTTCCTGATCGACGCCGGTACGGTCAACTCCCCGACGCTGCTGGAGCTCGGCCCGCAGAACTCCTCGGCCGACCACTCCGCCAACCCCACCTCCATCCAGGACGTCTACGTCCGCATCGGCGGCGCGGGCGCGGGCAAGGCCACCACCTCCATCGTCGTCAACAGCGACGACGTGATCATCGACCACACGTGGGTGTGGCGCGCGGACCACGGTGAGGGCGTCGGCTGGGAGACCAACCGGGCCGACTACGGGGTCCGGGTCTACGGCGACGACGTGCTCGCCACCGGCCTCTTCGTGGAGCACTTCAACAAGTACGACGTCGAGTGGTACGGCGAGCGCGGCCGGACGATCTTCTACCAGAACGAGAAGGCGTACGACGCACCCAACCAGGCCGCCATCCAGAACGGCGACACGAAGGGCTTCGCCGCCTACCGGGTCGACGACTCGGTCGACGTCCACGAGGGCTGGGGGATGGGCAGCTACTGCAACTACAACGTCGATCCCACCATCCGCCAGGACCACGGCTTCAAGGCCCCGGTGAAGCCGGGCGTGAAGTTCCACAGCCTGCTGGTGGTGTCGCTCGGCGGAATGGGCCACTACAACCACGTCATCAACAACACCGGAGCCTCCACGGTCCCGGCCGGCACCTCCACCGTGCCGTCCACCCTGGTCTCCTTCCCCTGATCCGTCCCCCGCGGTGAACCACTGACCTGCGGTGAACCACTGACCCGCGGTGAACCACTGACCCGCGGGGGAGGACTCCCCGGGCCGGGCCGGGGAGTCGGCCCAGGAGGACACCCCGGGCCGGGCCTGACCCCGGCCCGGGGGCAGCTCCCCGCTCACTCCTCCCGGCTCTCTCTCCCACGGACGGCCGCCGTCCTCCCCGACGGCGGCCGTCCGCGTTCCCGCACCAGCCCACCCCTCTCATCACCCTCCACCGCTCTCACCCCCTTCAGGAGCCGCAATGCCTGCCCTGCCCCACCTCCGCAGACCCGCCCTGGCCTCCCTCCGCAGACCCTCCCTCCGCAGACCCGCGCTCACCCTGACCCTCGCCGCCCTGCTCGCCTCCTCCCTCACCGTCATCGCCGCGCCCACCGAGGCACGGGCCGCCGACCCCCTGATCTCGCAGGGCAAGCCCGCCACCGCCTCCTCGCAGGAGGGCGACGGCCTCTCCGCCGCACAGGCCGTCGACGGCGATCTGACCGGCACCCGCTGGGCCAGCCAGTGGTCCGACCCGCAGTGGATCCGGATCGACCTGGGCAAGCGGTCCGACCTGAGCCGGGCCGTCCTCACCTGGGAGGGCGCGTACGGCAAGGCGTACGAGATCCAGGTCAGCGACAACGGCACCGACTGGACCACGATCCGCCGGGTCACCGACGGCGACGGCGGCACCGACGACCTCGCCCTCACCGGCTCCGGCCGCTATGTCCGGATGCTCGGCACCGCCCGCCCCGGCGGTTACGGCTACTCCCTCTGGGAGTTCCAGGTGTACGGCACCCAGGGCGACACCCCGCCCCCGGCCGGCGGCGCCGTCAAGGTCACCGGCAGCCAGGGCGCGTGGCAGCTCACCGTCGGCGGCCAGCCATACACCGTCAAGGGCCTGACCTGGGGCCCGTCCATGGCGGACGCCCCGCGCTACATGCCCGACCTGAAGTCGATGGGCGTCAACACCGTCCGCACCTGGGGCACGGACGCCAGCACCAAGCCGCTCCTCGATGCGGCGGCCGCGAACGGCCTGCGCGTCATGAACGGCTTCTGGCTCCAGCCCGGCGGCGGCCCCGGCAGCGGCGGCTGCGTCAACTACGTCACCGACGCCGCGTACAAGTCGACGATGCTCACCGAGATCGCCAAGTGGGTCGAGACGTACAAGAACCACCCCGCGACCCTCATGTGGAACGTCGGCAACGAGTCGGTCCTCGGCCTCCAGAACTGCTACAGCGGCGCCGAGTTGGAGGCCCAGCGCAACGCGTACACGAGCTTCGTCAACGATGCCGCCAAGAGGATCCACGCCATCGACGCGGACCATCCGGTGACCTCGACCGACGCGTGGACGGGCGCCTGGCCGTACTACAAGCGCAACGCCCCGGACCTGGACCTGTACTCGATGAACGCGTACGGCGACATCTGCGGCGTCCGCCAGGACTGGGTGGAGGGCGGCTACACCAAGCCCTACATCATCACGGAGACCGGCCCGGCGGGTGAGTGGGAGGTGCCGGACGATGCCAACGGCGTACCCGACGAGCCCACCGACGTACAGAAGCGCGACGGCTACACCAAGGCCTGGGACTGCACCATCGGCCACCGGGGCGTGGCGCTGGGCGCGACCCTCTTCCACTACGGCCTGGAGCACGACTTCGGCGGGGTGTGGTTCAACCTGCTCCCCAGCGGCCTGAAGCGGCTGTCGTACTACTCGGTGAAGAAGGCGTTCACGGGCTCCAACGCCGGTGACAACCTGCCGCCGGTCATCAGCAACATGACGGTGACACCGGCCGGATCGGCCCCGGCGGGCCGGGAGTTCACGGTCCGGGCGGACATCCGCGACCCCGAAAACGACCCGGTGACAAACAAGATCTTCCTCAGCGGCAACTACGCCAACGGCGACAAGGGGCTGATCCCGGCGCAGTTCAGGTCGACGGGCAACGGCACGTTCGCGGTCACCGCGCCCGAGAAGCTCGGTGTGTGGAAGGTCTACATCCAGTCGGAGGACGGTAAGGGCAACGCGGGCATCGAGACGAAGTCCGTCAAGGTCGTCGCCCCGCCGATGACCGGCACCAACGTGGCCCTCGGCAAGCGCACCACGGCGTCCAGCTCGCAGGCCTCGTACGGCGACTGCCCCTGCCCGCCGGAGCGCGCCACGGACGGCCGGCTCGACACCCGCTGGGCCAGCGACTGGAGCGACCCGCAGTGGATAGCGGTCGACCTGGGCGCACGCCTGCCCGTCCGCAACCTCCAGCTGGTGTGGGACCCGGCGTACGCCAAGTCGTACGAGGTCCAGGTCTCGGACGACGGCACGTCCTGGCGTACGGTCCACACCACGACGACCGGCAACGGTGACGTGGACACCATCGCCCTGACCGAAACGGCCCGCCACGTACGGCTCCAGCTGACGGCACGGGGCACGGGCTGGGGCTACTCGCTGCACGAGTTCGGCGTCTACAGCTGATCAGGTCGAGCCCCTGATCAGGCCCACCCCAAGGGGCCGTTCCCACGCGGAGCGGCCCCCACAGCGCGTCCGTACACGCTCGGCGGCGGCCCTACATCGGCAGCGCCCGTACCCGCCCGTCGTCGTCACCGGAGCGCCCGAACGCGGAGAACGCCCGCTCCTCTCGCTGAGCAGCGGCGATCCGCACGCTGCTCCAGTCCAGCACCTGCCGTGCCTCGTCATGGGTCCGGTGGGCGGCGGTACGGGCCTCGGCCAGGGCGTCCCCGCGCTCCTGGACGAGAAGGTCGTATATCGGCGTGGTCGTTGATATCGCTGAAGTACTCACGACAGACCCTCCTGCCCGCTCTTCGCCGTTTCACCGGCTCGTAGGTACGGGTACGACACCTGGGGCAAGAATGCGGAAGCGGCCCGGTCGGCACGGCCGAGGCCAGAACCGGCCAGGCGTTGGCGAGCGACGACGGCGGGCCGCGCACCCCCGACTTCGGGAAGCTGAAGAACTACGCGCTCCCGGCTCACCTCAACCAGGCGTCGGCGTAGACGGCCATCGCGTCCCGCTGGCAGGCCGCCAGCCCGTCCGCGATCCGGTCGCAGGTGAGCCGGAAGCGGGGGTCTTCGAGGTAGCTCTGCCCAAGTCCCTTGTAGGCGACGGCGTTCGGGGTCCAGAACCGGCAGATGCTCGCGTAGTGGATGTCCAGCTCGGCCTGGACCTCGGGGGCGTCCACCGGCATGCCGGCCGTCATGTATCCCGCGAAGCGGATCATCCGGGCGGTCATCTCGTGCTGCCACCACTCCTGGTCCTCGGCGGTCATGGCCGCCTTGGCTTCACGGCAGGCCTCCTCGACCCCCACGAAGAGATTCTCCGACCTGTTGATCTTCACGGTCCGGTTCTCACTCAAGGCATTGTCTCCCTCCATTCCCCCCCAGTCGCCCCGACTGTCCGGGCCGTGGCCGCGACCCTAGGGGTTGACGCAGCGACAACCTCAAGCGCGAGCGGCACGACACAGGGGTAGGCGCAGAGGTACGCGCCGAACGCATGTGCGCGTGGTGGCGGAGGGTTAGGTCGGGATAGCGTGACAACGTCATCACCCTAAGTGCGCACCCGCGTGCAGAGGGCGGCCCCCGGAGGTGCGACAACACCCACCGAGGGCCTTACACCCCCAGTGGAACGGACCCACCAGAAATGCTGCGTCATGCTATCGCGCCCCCTTCGGGCTGGACCAAGGCTCCGCACACCGTCGTACGCTCGCGCCGGATGAACAGCGACGCCAAGATCCTCCTCCTGTACGTCCAGGGCCTCCCGGATTCCGCCACCGACCACCCGCTCGGCGAACTGGCCCGGAAGCTCGACATGAAGGGCCGCTCGTACCAGCAGGCCAAGAAGCAGCTGACCGAGCACGGCTACCTCCACGAGTGGCGGTCCCAGGGCGACGGCGGCCGCTGGATGACGGAACAACTCCTCAGCAGTACGCCGCTGACGCGGGACGAGGCCGGGTCGGTACGCGCCAAGCTGTCGCCGGAGGCTGGGCAGTTGGAGCGCCCCGAACAGCCGCCCTGCCCCCGGCCTCCGAGTGCGCAGTCCCCGACGGTCGGTGAACCGACTACTTGGCCGGTCGGTGGCTATGAACCCGAGGAAGAACACGATGAGGAGAACTCTCCCCCCAACCCACCCTCCGAACCGAAGCCGAAGCGGAAGCCGACCCCGGAACCGGAGGCCGCTCCGGCTCCGGCTCCGGCTCCAGCTCCAGCTCCGGAATCGGACGGCGGCCCGGATCCGGAAGCGACTCCCACCCCCAGGAGCCTGGCCCGGGCGGAGCGGGTATTGCTCTCCCTGCGCCACTCCCGCCGAGAGCTGCTGCTGGGGGTGGGCGAGGCGCGCGCCCTGGCGGGAAAGGCGGCCAGGTGGCTGGAGCGCGGCGTGACGGAGTCGGACCTGCGGCACGCCCTCCTGGCCGAGCCCCCGAAGGAGGGCGTGCGCTCGGCGTTCGGCTTCCTGGGTCACCGCCTGACCCACAAGTGCCCGGTGCCCGCCGCCCCCGCAGCGCCCCCGGAGCCGCCGCCCCCGCCGGTCCGAGCCCTGATCGTGTGCACGGGTACGGGTACGGGTACGGACGCGGAGGAGCACCTCTTCCGGCCGCTGGGCGACGAGACGGAGTGCGCGGAGTGCCGCCGGGCGACGGCGTACGCGAGCTGGATGGTCGACACGGACACGTACGACTTCCCGGCGGACATGACCTGGCGCCAACGCGTCGTGGCGGTGGCGAAGGCCGACGCGCTACGGGGCAAGCCGGCCTGAGGGCGGGAGCGGGTCCAGGGTGACACGGGCAGCGACGGGCAGGTGGTCGCTGCCGGTGGCGGGCAGCGTACGGATATGGCTGACGCCGGCCGAACGGGCCAGGACCTGATCGATGCGGGCCACCGGAAGAGCGGCGGGATAGCTGAAGGCGAACCCGCGCTCGGCCACGTTCAACTGCGAGGTCAAGGGACGCAGCCCGCGATCGTCGACGGTGCTGTTCAGATCCCCCATGAGGATCACGGCGCGGACCTTCTCGCCCCGGACGATATCCCCCAGTATCCGGGCGCTCTCATCCCGAGGCGAGGAGGCGAGCCCGCGAACCCCGACCCGTACGGAGGGCAGGTGGGCGACGTACGCGGCGACGTCCCCGTACGGCGTCCGCACGACTGCCCGCAGCCCGCGACTCCACCCCGCCTCGAACGCACGAGGTCGGATGTCCACCAACTGCTCTTCCATGATCGGGTACTTGGACCAGAGCCCGACGGTGCCATGGACGACATGATGCGGATAGTCGTCCCCGAGGACGTCCTCGTACACGCCCAACGCGGGCCCCACCAACTCCTCCAACGCCACGAGATCACCCCCGGCCGCGAGAAGCGCCCGGGCGGTCCCGGCCGGATCGGGGTTCTCATCACTGACGTTGTGCTGCACGACGACCAGCTGCCGCGCGCCAACGCCGGGCGCGGGCAGGAGCAACTCCCCAAAGCCCTGCACCCACACACCCACCGGCAGTAGCAGAGCCACCAGGCCGACCCCGGACCGCCGCACGAGGGCGACGACGAACAACAGGACGAGAACGACCCCGCTCCACGGCAGAAACGACTCGACGAGACTCCCCACCCGCCCAGGCGAGTTGGGGATCACCCCATGAAGCCCCACCACCCCGGCCAGACCGACGGCGACCCCGGCAACCACCACCCCTCGTCGCCCCTCACCGACGACCGGGCGCCGCCGCTTCGCCGCCCTCGCCGTCACACCACCGTCTGCCCGCTCCGTCATGTCTTCCCGTCCCTTGGCCTTGCCTCACAGGACGAGTGGCCGGGGAGATCAGTTTCCGATCGCTGACCTTCTCGTACAGTCTTGAAAAGTCGTCGCCGGGATCCGGACCGGCGTGCAGCCCGCGTCACCGAACGTACGTGGAAGGCTCTTCGTGCCCCCGGCCACCTCCTGTCCTGCCCGGATCTGGGTTCAGGTGGTGTACTCCTTCTCCGAGACGGCGGCTCGGTGGAGGGCCTGAGCGAAGGCGTCGACGTCGAGACCGGCCAGGTGATCGACAAGGGCCTGTCTGACGTCCCGTACGTGCTGCGAAAGCCGATGTCCTCCGAGGTCACCGGGAAGGATGACTCGCCGGAAGCCGTCCTCCTCGATCACCTGGCCGACGAGCTTCTCCGCCACCCAGACCGGCGTGCGAGCTCACAGCCGCTTGAGCCCGACGTACTGGAGAGCCGCGAAGCCGCCGACCGTCAGGCTCTGCAGCACGATCCAGACCGCGCCGACGCCGGTCGGAGACAGCACGCCGGAGATCAGCACCACCAGGCTGAGCGCAACCCACAGCGCGTTCGCCACGATGACCGCCGTCAGGCCCGTGCGGTTGATCTCCTTTCGCGTCCCGATGGCGAGCACTCCCAGCGCGTAGAGAAGCAGGAACGCCCCGACCGGGTACTGGACTGCCGTCGTGACACCGAAGAGAGAGTCGAGGACCGTGGCGAGTGCCAGGTACGCGATGCCGTTGAGTCCGGTGGCGACCGCGTCCAGCTTGAGCGCCATCCTCGCGAAGCCGTCGGATCCCGTCGCTCTCGCGTGTGAGGTAACCCCGTCGTACTGCGTCGAAGCCATGGTCGTCTTCCTCTCGTGCACCGGGGAGTTGCCCGAATACGAAGGCGGCCCCGCCGCGGGGCCGCCGAACAGTGCTGAAGGTAGGCGGCCTCCTCGGAGGGCTCAATTACCTCCGAGGTAATCAGCCCGCCGCATTTCAGCGGCTCTCACGGCTGCGTCGACGGTAGGGAATGACGCTCTCCCGCACGGGAATCCACCACGTTCTCGGATCCTTGGCGTGCACGAGGTCGTTACCCGTGATCCTCCACCGATGCAACAAAGCCGGCCCAGGCTGCACGGCCGACGGATATGTGCGGGCCGTGCGGCCTTGTCGAGTCGCGTACGCCCACAGCTGCGGCCAGATCGGCGACTTCCACGCACTCCGTGCCGCTGCCCCCGCTGTACGAGGACTTGAACCAGTGGCCGATCCCGTGATCCATCAAAGCTCCCTGCTCACTTGTCTCAGGAGCGCGGCAGACCGCTCGATGTCCAGGGCCTGCGCACGCAGGTACTCGAACGCCAACTTATAACGTGCCAGTTCTGCGGGCTTCTCCATGAAAAGTCCGCCACCGATGATGTCGACGTAGACCACGTCGAGTTCGGGGGCCGGGCCGCCGAGGATGACGAAGCTCCCGACCGCGGCCGCGTGGGCGCCCGCTGCGAAGGGGAGCACCTGCACGGTGACGTGCGGCCGGTCCGCCTGGTCGAGGAGGTGGCTCAGCTGGTCACGCATGACCTGGCGGCCTCCCACGGCCCGTCGGACGACCGCCTCGTCGATCACGGCCCAGAGGTGGGGTGGCTGCGCTCGCTCCAGGAGTTCCTGGCGCTTCATGCGGATGTCCACCATGTGCTCGATCTCCTGTTCCGAGCACCGCATCTCCGAGGCGCGATGTACGGCTTCGGCGTAGGCGCGGGTCTGCAACAGGCCCGGCACGTACATGCAGGCGTAGTGGTCCTCGCTGACCGATTCGTCCTCCAGCGTCAGCATGAGGTTCATCGACTCGGGGACGGGGTCGGCGAGGGAGCGCCACCAGCCCTGGATCCGGGCTCCCTTGGCCAGGGCGACGAGTGCGGCGCGTTCGGCGTCCGTGGCCCCGTACTCGCGGCAGAGCGCGTCCACCGCGGGCCACTTGACCCCGCCTTCCTTCCGCTCGTAGCGACTCAAGGTCGCCTTCGAGATGCCGACCAGGGCGCCTGCCTCCTCCAACGTGAGGCCTGTGCGCTCACGGAGGCGGCGTAGATCGGCGCCGAGTTGGCGCCTACGGGTGGTGGGTCCGACTGCCATGACGGTGATTCCTCACGTTGATCCTTCAGAGGGTGCACGGCGATGTCTTCTCCGAGCAAGGCGGCGTACGCCGGGGGCGTGTGGTGATGGGCATGCTCCCGAAGCTCGAAGATGAGAGTTCCAAAATGAGAGTTTCAGTGTCAGTCTTCTCCGCAGAGTGGTTGCGATAGGTGACCACGCGTGTGGCGAGAGTGGTGATCGGCGTGGGTGGCTGCCGCTTCGGTGTGGTTCGCCGAGCCTGGGACGTCTCGTTTCCGGCGGAGCCCAAGGAGCTCGCCGGTCTCAGACGAGTGATCAGGTCGCACCTTGCCCTGTGGGGCCTGGCGGACACCGTGCGGGACGCCCAGCTCTGCGCGACGGAGCTCGTGACGAACGTCATGCGACACGTCGGCGTGGGGACGCCGACTCGTCTGGCCGTCTCGATGAGCGGCAGCCGGCTTCGCCTCGAAGTCGGCGACCCGGAGATCCGGGCGCTGCCCACTCCCGGCCCGGTGGCGGAGGGGCACGAGCGGGGACGGGGCCTGATGCTCGTGGAGGGTGTGGCCGAGCGGTGGGGCGTCGTCCTCAGAGGTGATTCCAAGGTCACCTGGTGCGAGCTTGCCACCGGGCTGCGATCGTCGATCGACCACGTCGAAGGACCACAAGTCGCCAGGGCCGAGGCATTGCTGGGCCTGGCGGGGCTCGCCTCCCGGACCGAAGGGGCCCCGCAGGGTCCGCTGAGCGTGGCCCAGGCGGAGGAGGCCGCCATCGACGTGATCGCGGACCTCCTCCACTGGCTCCGGGCCCACGGCTGCGATCCGGACAGTGCCCTGGACCGTGCGCAGATGAGCTTCGAGGCCGAGCTGCCCGAAGCCGTATGACCGTGTGCTCAGAGGCTCAGAACGTCGCTGAAGAATCCGATCGACGGGTCCTCCGGGGTTCCGATGAGAAGAGCACGGTCGAGCAACCCGTTGTTGTGTTCGCAACTCGTCTCCGGCAGGAGCACGCAGGCATGGCAGGCCGCGAGGTTGATGCCGCCGACGCCACTCCCCTCGGACTCGACGCAGAGAGGGTCGGAGGAGCACCAACGAGCCCTGTCGAGGGCCGAGTCCAGCGACTCCCGGAGTCGACTGGGCTCGCCCTGGGCGACCAGGCCGCCGAGGCTTCCCGCGGAGTCGCTCGTCGCCGTGCAGATGAGCATGCCCGCCATGGTCTCGCCCGCGTACAGCCGTTCCCGGAGGGAGGCCGCCGGATAGCCGCCGTCCAGACTCCACTCGTTGATCAGTGCGTGAGCGAGGGTATGGAGGAGGATCATGCGGGGGGTCGCCGGCGATTCGGGGACGGAATCCGGGTCCTGGGACCGTTCGCGCATCATGCGGGTGTGGTTGTTCCGTACGGCTTCGGCCCGCGCGGCCACCGCCACGCTCCGGGCCCACGTGTCCACCCGCTCCTCCTCGAGCCGGAGGAAGACTCCCTCGCCCTGCACTTCCATCGCGGGTAGCCAGTCCATGTCCTTGAGGGACAGGGCGGCTTCGTGGACGTCCGTACGGGTCTCGGGGGTGTCGACCCGGGAGAAGGCCTTGAGGGCGCGGACTTCCCGCAGTCGCTTCACCAGCATGGGGCCCGTGACTCCGTACGGCGTCAGCACGGTCGGGGAGGACCGGGGCGGCTCGCAGACGAACTGGTCCTCGTGATCCGAGTCGCTCTCCGCCTGTCCCTCGATCAGCCGCTCGTACTCCTGCTTCCGGAGGGCGACGAAGGCGCTGTCGGCGGTGGCCGGCTCTTCGGCGCCCGCGTCCTCCTGGTTCTCCGCTTCGAGCAGCGCGATGACCTTGGCGGCCGAGAAGTCGTACTTTTCCGTCAGCGCGAGGGCCTTGAGGTAGATCTCGATCCCGCCGTCGTTCCCGGTCGCGTACAGCTCGCGGAGTTGATCCATGTGGCCCTGAAGCCGGGTGAAGTGGCCGTCGCTCCACGGGGGGATCGACAACGCGGTCCGCACGATCGGCTGCCAGGCCACGGACGAACCGCGCTGCAGGGTGCGTGGCCTTTCCGAGCAGTGATCGGCCGGTGCGTCCTTGAGCCAGGGGCGTCTGCCGCTGCAGAAGACCTTGAGGTCGGACAAGGCCGTGCCGCTGAAGGCGCCCTCCATGGACACCTCGGGAACACCGCAGGTGCAGGAGACCAGGATCGAGCGGAGGGAGGCCGTCTTGCCACTCGTGCGCAGCCGCATCTCCCCGCCGCAGAAACCGGCCTCGCCCTCCTGCCGATTCTTGCGGTGCGCCCACTTCCAGTACGGGAAGTCGTCGATGTGGCCCTTGGCGCAGGCCATGACGAAGCGGGAAGGGACGAGGTCCTCCTCGCAGTCACCGCATTCGTTCTTCCCCGGCGGGGAGTTGAACTGCTTCACGTGCTGGAGGACGGTGCACTTCGGGCACGAGTGCCACAGGGGGAAGCGGCGCACGTGCACGCCGTCCTTGCTCGTGTCGTCCGATGCCGGGGGCAGGCGGAACGACTTCACACCGAGGACCCGGGCCAACCGGTGCTCGAAGATGGTCGGCGCGTCGCTGATGTTCCACGAGTCGATCCCGTTGACCATGAACGATTCGTTGTCCACGGCGACGAGCGAGCCGACGCCGTAGGTCGTGATCATCTGGGCACGGCGTACGGATCCGCGACGGGGATAGCTGCGCTCCGGCGCTCCGGGCCTGCGGCGTCGGGCAGGGGGAGGAGTCATCGGGTTGCCTCCATGAAAAGGGCGGACTCGGCGTCGACATCGCGCAGGCTCCACAGGGTGGGCCAGGCGTCCTCGCCGATGTCTTCGAAGCCGCACAACAGTGACGGTGTCCTTCGGCCGCGCTTCGGCTCGTAGAGCAGACCGCCGTTGCTCTCGGCCTTCTCCGCCCACCAGTCGACGAACTCGTCGAACGCGTCTGCCGTCGCGGCGTACTCGTCCGGATCGACAGCCTCGACCCGGGCCAACAGAGCCTTTCGGACCTTCTGATCCAGTTCGTCGCGGAACTCCTCGATCCGTCCGGCGCCGTCGTTCGGGCGAGCCGCCGGGATCAGGATGCGAGCCAGCGCGACCACGACGGCATGAAGGCCGCGGTCGCGGGAGCGGGAGGAGAACGGTGTCACGCTGGTCGACTCGACCTCCCGGTACAGCGCCGAGTGGTAGTGCTGGAAGCTCTCGTAGTGCGATCGGTCCCGGGAACGGTTCGCGTTGAGCATCACTGCCACCAGACCGGGGTGGCGGCGGCCCACACGGCTGGTCGCCTGGATGTACTCGGCCGTGGTCTGGGGCTGACCCATGACGGCCATCAGACCCAGACGGTCCACATCGACGCCGACCGAGATCATGTTCGTGGCCAGCAGGACGTCCACGACATCGGGGTGCGGCAACCGTCGCTCCACCTGCTTCAGCCGCTTCGGCACCTCGCTGGAGTTCGCACGACTGGTCAACTCGGTCTGCTCCAGGACCCTTCGCCGCTCCCCACCGTCCCGGTCCGCCAGAAAGCCGAGCTGGGCGTCGACGTCGTCGTGGACCTGCAACTCGGCGGCGGCCAGAAGCCGAAGGCTGTTGAAGTAGCCGACGAGCGTCCAGTACGCGTCGCGCACCTCGTCCGTGTCCTCGCCCTGCGCGGCCCGGTGCAGGAGGTTGGCGTAGGTACGGATGAGCAGGGTGGACTGGCTCGTGCTCGGCGTGAGCAGCCCGACGTACTGCCGACTCGCCTTACGCTCCTTGGGCGTCTCCACGGCGAACCACGAATCCCTGGCGTCGATGCCCGCCGGCGGGAACTGGGCCACATCACGGGCGAACAGCTTCTTGCCCTGCTGCGAGGCCCGACGGATCGTCGCCGTGGACGCGATGATCTTCGGTTCGTTCGCGAGCAGGTCCACAGCCGTCTCGTACAGACCGGTGAGAGTGCCCAGCGGTCCCGAGATGAGGTGGAGCTCGTCCTGGACGATCAACTCCGGAGGCGGAGTGCCGTCCTCGCGGTCCCGGTTGAACAGCGCGGCGGTCTGCTCCCGCCACGGCATGGCGGCGAACTTGTCGACCGTGGCGATCACCAGCGTGGGGCGCGCGTCGTAGACGGCTTCGTCGACCAGGTGGACCGGCAGGCCGCCGTGGAAATCGCACCACGTGTCGGGGCACCGGACGTACATCCGCTTCGCCGCCTCGTCGACCTCGTACTGGTACGCGTCGATACGAGTGCCGCACCAGGGGCACGCGTGCAGTTGGACGGGGTTCTTCTCCTGGAGCTCCTTCTCCTTCCGCAGCTCCACCAGGCTCTCCTCGGCGACCGACAGCTTGTTGGGTGTGGCCGACTGCCCCACCCACATGCCGATGGAGATGGTCTCCGTCCCCAGTGTCCGTTCGTCGCCGAGGCGAATACGTTCCATGGCGCAGATCAGCGACGCCGCGCGCTCGAACTGCTGCAGGGTGAGCAGCCTCAGCGTGTAGCGCATCAGGACCGTCACACCACCGCCGTGCTCCTTGAGCCGCATGCGTCGTAGGAAGGTCGTGAAGGCGATCAGGCCGAGGTAGGCCTCGGTCTTGCCACCACCTGTCGGGAACCACAGGAGGTCGGCGGTACGGCGGTCGTCGTGGTTCGGGTCCACGATCCCTTCCAGGCAGAGAAGCATGAAGGAGATCTGGAACGGGCGCCACCGGCCCGCGGCCGTGTCGGGCGAGCCCTCACGTCCCTTCTTCACCCACTCGCTGCGGGCCCGCTGCTGAGCCATCGCACGGTTGGCGAGACGGAAGGCCCGCATCGCCTCGCTGTCCGTGCCGAGAACTTTGATACCGCGACGCATGCGGGCCAGAGCCGCGCGGCAGTGCTCGATCTGCGCCCGGGCGGGAGCCTCGTGCGGGGTCCCCCGGAATGCCAAGGCCTCCGCCTCCTTGTGGTCGATCCACTCCCCGTACCCGGCCATCAGGTCGTTGAGTGCCGACAACACCTCGGTCTCGGGCCTGCTCGCCAGGTCCTCCATGCTGAGGGCCGAGTCGTCGATCTCGGGGTTGGAGTCGGTGAGCAGCACATCGTGTGTCGGCACGAACTCCGTGCGTACGGTGGTGATCGCCGCGCGCCCGACGTTCGGGGCGCCGATGGGGGGCGGGGTCCAGTCCCAGTCCGCCGAGCAGCCGTGACCGACGGCGAAGGTGGGGGCGTGCCGGTGCAACAGCCGTCCCGTCGCGATCTCGAGGTCGGTCACCCTGCGCTCGGACGGGCGGTCGACCACGCCCGGTGCGCCGGACGCGGTGGTCACGGTCAGGCGGGGCTGGTAGAGACAGAAAGCGTCCTGGAAGGCGTGCTTGCCCACCAGGTTCGTGTTGATCAGCGTCACGGTCACGGTGACCGTTCCGCTCGACGGGGCCTTCGGCCGGACGACCACGTCCAACTCCGCGCCCTCGTGGAGATCGTCCACCCGGTAGCGGCGGGGAACCGTCACATCGACGGTCACCGGGCGCAGGGACAGCTCGCGCCGACGCCAGCGCTCCTTCTGCTCCTGGACGGTCCGCGCCTCCGCGCGCTCCGCGGTCACACGACGCCCGTCCCGGTCGACCGGATCGTAGGCCGCGGCCTCCGTGCGGACGACGATATGGGCGGCGATCTCGGGGTCCACGGCGAACGTCAGCCCCATGGACGAGGGACGCCGGTCACCGACATGAGCCGTACCGAGGTCGGGCAGCGCGTCCTCGACGTCCCGCCCCCTTCGTACGAGCGGAGCGTCGTCCAGCCCGTCGTTCTCGGCGGCGTCCTCCGCCAGCACCCGCTCCGACTCGCGATCGGCCGCCCTGGGGAACAACACCCCTACCGGGTACGTGGTGATCGGCGGATCCTGGGTCAGGATCTCGTCGGCGGATCGGGGACCGAGAAGATCCTTGCGGAGCTGCTCGACGAGCCCTTCCCGGAGTGCGTAGTGAGCGGCGTGAACGCTCGTGTCGTCCGTCATCCGACGATGCCTTCCTGCGTGGAACCTCTGACCCGCCTGTAGCGCCCGAGCCCTGACATGCGGGGCACCGTCCAGATGCCGTGGTCACCGAGCCCGGCGCGGGCCCCTGAGGCGCCGCTGCCCGCGACGCTCTCCAGGCAGTCGACCCGGAATCCGTTGATCTCCACCGGCCAGTTGATCTCCCACGTCTTGTTGATCTTCAGGGACGTATGGAGATCCTTGCGGAACCGCTCCGAGACGACGGAGATCGGCCTGTTCCCGTGAAAGATCGTGTACGGAGGACTCTGGTCGGCGGCCATGGGCATCTCGTGCTGCGGCCGGAGAACCAGCTCGTCACCGGGGGAGACCGACGCGGCCAAGTAGTCCTGCAAGGACGGGGCGTCGTCGGTGAAGCCGTCCGTACCGGGCGGATGCTCCCGACCCACGTCCTGTCCGGAGGCCACGATGCCGTCGCGGATGTACGGCTTCCAACCGCCCAGGTACCAGCGCTCGGTGACCTTGTCACGGCGTACGAGCGCGGTGTCGGGCGCCGCGATGCGGAACAGGTCGTCCCGGGCGCGGGTCATCGCCACGTACAACGAACGCGCCTCGGCCGCCGGGTCGACATGGGTGTGCTGCTTGCGCAGTTCCGCTGTCGTGGCCGGTTCCACCACGATCACCCGATCGAATTCGAGTCCCTTGGCGCGGTGCACGGTCGACACCACCAGGTTCGCGGGCTCCACGGCCGCCAGGTCGTCCGGGAAGCGCCCCTCGGCGACCAGACGTCGCACCGCCGCCACATCCATCAGCCCTCTGGGGGCCCGGGCCGCGCCGCGCAGGGAACGCCAGATCCGTGCACGGTCCCCGACGGGAGCGGTCGGTCCGGCGGAGAGCAGCTCCTGGAAGCGCTCCTCGGTCAAGGTGGTGGTACCGGTGCCGCGGAGGACCGAGGTGACCCAGGCGGGGACGGGGCGGTCCTGGAGGGCGCGCTGGACCCGATGCCCCACTCCGAGGGAGAACAGGGCCTCGGACAGCACCAGAGCTTGGCGGTTGTCCCGGCAGAGAATGGCGCAGGTGCCCGGGTAGGCCCGGAGCGACTCGAGGGTGAACGGGTCGTCCAGAGGGCCGAAGTCGGGGCACGAGCGGAGCAGGTCGGTCAACCGACGGTGGAACTTCTCGCCTGCCGCGTCGGATTCGGCGGGCTCCGACGGCAGCCTCTTGAGCTCGGCGCCGAGCTCAAGAGCGGTACGGGCCTCCTCCGTACGGGCCCGGAAGTTGGTGGTGAGGTGCAGTTCGATCAGGTCGTCGGGGTAGGAGGCCCGGAGCCAGTCGAAGAAGTAGTTCGTCTCCGCGGCACGGGCGTCCTGGTCGGAGACCTGGAAGCCGAAGATGGCCTGGGCCCCGTCCCCCACCACGGTGAATCCGCAGCTGTCCTGGAAGCGGTCCAGCAGCGTCTCCACCATGTCCCGGCGGTCGCCCACCAGGTCCTGGACCTCGTCGATCACCACGTGGGCCGGGGGCCCCTGCTCGCTCTCCTCGACGGCCCCCCGCAGGATCGCCTCGGTCGTCTCCCTGATCCGCTCGTCGAAGCGCAGCGCGCCCCAGTCCCGGTCGGGCTGCTCGCCGCGCAGCACCGAGTAGGCCCAGGAGTCGAAGGTCTGCACCCGGACCCGACGGGCCTGACGGGCGTGCAACGCGATCCGCTCGCGCAGCTCACGGACCGCCGCGCGGGAGAAGCTCAGCACCAGGATCTCGCCGGCTTCGAGAGCCTCCTCCTCGTGACCCATGAGGGCGTCGAGGCGGCGGACCAGGGTGTGCGTCTTTCCCGCGCCCGCGCCGGCCGTGACCAACAACCGGGCGTCCCAGGGCTGCTCGACCACAGCCCGCTGTTCCTCGGTGAGGGGCGGGCTGTCGTGGTACGCGTCGGTCACTTGGCCCTCCACAGGTGCTCGAACTGCGTGAAGGCGAGCGCCTTGCCGTAATTGGTGATGTTGTCACGCACGTTGAGGATCAGGCAGGTCTCCTTGCCCCCGTTGCCGGGACCGCGCAGACCGCGACCGATCATCTGTTGGTAGACGTTGGGGCTGTAGGTGGGGCGGGCGACGACGACGGCCCGGGTGGCCGGGGCGTCGAACCCCTGTGTCAGGACACCGTAGTTCGTGAGCACGCGCACGCGACCGCGGCGGAAGTCCTCGATGCTCTTGCGGCGCTCGCCCGTGGAGGTCGCCGAGTCCACCGAAGCGGCGGTGATGCCACGGTCCTTGAGTTTCGCGGCGAGAAACTTGGCGTGCGCCACGGACGTGGCGAAGACCAGGACCGGCCAGTCGGAGGGCATCTCGACGATCTCCTCCAGGATGCGCTTGTTGCGGTCGTGGTCGTCGGCGAGGCGTTGCTCGGCCGCCTTCGACAGCAGGCTCATCTGGTCGGCCCGCTCCTTCTCGTCGTTGGTCAACTCGATGGTGCCGCCCATGAGGACCCGATGATCGACCTTCGCCAGCATGCCGAGCTTCTGCAGTTCCCCGTACGCGTCGTCGGAGGGGAAGATCCCGTCGTCGAGACGCTGTGCCCCGAAGCGCTGGACGAGGCGCTTCGTCTCCTCGTCGTTCGTGTTGCGGAAGGGGGTCGCGGTGAGCCCCAACAGATGGCGCCGCGTCTCACGAGCGGTCAGGCCGAGTTGTTCGAGAATCTTCGTGTACTGGGGAGAGATGGCGACATGGGCTTCGTCGACGATGACCAGACTCGCCTTTCGGAGCCATGCGTATCCGTCGGTGCCGAGGCAGTTGCGGAGTTTCGCGTCCGTGGCGATCACCAGGTGCGGTCGGTCGCTCACCGGCCCCGCCTCGTTGGTCGTCCACAGCCTGCTGATGGTGAGAGAGCTCTCGGCGCCGACCTTCGACCACACGAAGCTCCAGCTCTGGACGGCCTGCTCACAGAGTTCCTCGGTCTGGGCGATCCAGAGGATGGGTCCGTCCAACTCCCCGACGGACTTGACCCAGCGGATCACCGCTTCCGCCGCCACCCGGGTCTTGCCCGCGCCCGTGGGCAGGGACAGCATTCCGCGTTGGGGCGCGAACCGGTCGAGCATCGCGAACACCTTGGTGGCGAGACGCTCCTGGTAGTCGTGCAGCCGCGGGAACTCGGTGGGGCCGGGGACATCCACCCTCGGCGGTAGCGAAGGCGCCCTGGTTCCGGCGAAGGAGTCGGGGAAACCGAACTCGGAGACGAACTTCACGGCGGGAGAGGAGCCGGTGAAGCCCGATGGCGCGTGGCTCGGGTAGGCGGCCAGCAGGTCGCGGGTGTGCATGTGCAGTACGCCATCGCCATGGGCGTTGTACGCCATCCGTGCGATCCGGCGGGCCGACGGATCGACACCTCCGAGTTCGGCTCGCTCGCTCTCCAGCAGGCCGGGCGGCAGGCCTGCGCGGAGCGCGGCCTCGCCGATGAGCAGTTCCAGCTTCTCCTCGACGCTCTCCGCCTCGCGGACCTTGCGTAGGGCCGCCTGGAGCTGCTGGTCGGCCTCCTGCCGCTCCTGGGCGTCGAGAACCGCTCGGCATCCCGCTTCCTTCAGCCCCCAGCGCAGCTCACGGTCGACCGCCACGAGAGCGGCAAGCCGATCCTTGGGCTCCAGGACGAGCACAGTGTTGCCCTGGAGGGCGCTCTTGAGGGGCGCGGACCGGGTGCCTTGGGGGGTACGGGTCACCTCCTCCAACTCTGAGCACGGCAGCAGTCGGTAGTTGTTGACCGCATTGCCCATCCGCTGACGGAGGGTGGGGAACTCGTCGTGCAGGGCGGCCGGTTCACCGATACCCACATGGCGGGTCTCCCTGCTGACGACGTCGGCGTAGCGCAACATCCCCCACGTCTTGACGAGTAGAGCCGCGTCCTCGGTGCTCCCTGCCAGCAACGCCGGAACCTGCTCCGCACGCAGTGTGCGGTACTCCGCCTCGGACGCCGCGACGGCGATCTTGTCGTCCTCCTGTGCGGACCACTGCGACCCGATCCGGCAACGGGTGAGCTCCCCCTCGGGGAAGTCGACCTCGAGCCGGGTCAGCATCACGTACGTACGACCGACGAAGGTGTCGTCGTCGCTGGTGCGGAGCCGTTCCAGCAGGCGATCCCACTGTTTCACCGGAACGTCGTCCACGACGGTCGGCAGATGGAGCTTGCGGGCCTTCTCGGCGCTGATGTCCGCCACCGGCAGGACGTCCGCGTACGCGTGCAGCTGGGGGCCCACCGCGTCGGAGACCGGGACGACGCCCTGCGAGGTGGGGACCCGCCCGTGGCGGGCGAGCATCCAACGCAGCGGGGAGTGAATGGACTTGCGCGTGCCCACCTGGACGCCGAACTGCATGGTCCAGGTGTCGATGACGCTCGCTTCGGGCAGCGCCTTCACGAAGGCCGCCCGGCCCTCGTCCGACAGTCGCTCCAAGAGATGCAGCGGTCCGCCGATGGGGGAGCCCTCAAGCTTGAGCCTGGCGAAGGCCGGACGGGAAGCGTTGCTGCTCAAGGTCCGGCAGTAGCTGTCGTAGATCGCCGTTGCGTATTCGGAGAACCACGCTTCGTCCGACGAAGGGCGGTGACCGGCGGTGGGCGTCGCGCGCAGGCCGAACTCGTGGAAGACCATCCGGTCGTCGGAGTGGAAGTCCAGGTCCACGGCCACCGAGCGATCCCGGTCGCCGTCGGCGGGCACCACAGCTCCGGGGAGAAGGCAGTCCCGCATGCGGTGGAAGCGGCCGTCCACGGTGCGCACGTACAGGGTTGCCATCGGGTCGGCCACGCGGGCGATCACCTCGCCGCTCACCTGACTGCCGCCCGCGCTGTGGAACAACTCCCAAAAGCGGGCCCAATCCTGAGGGCCGTAACCGACGAAGCCCTGCTCCAGGACGCCGATGAAGCGGCCTCGGGAGTCCGCCTCCCGAATACCGATGGTGTTGAGGTCGCGGATGAGTGACTCGTCCTCGGACAGAACGGGGTCCACATACGTCGTGCCGTCCCGCAGACCGTCCTGGACGGCCCGGCGGAAGACCTTGCCCACCACGGCGGGCACCAGGCCGCTCTCCTCGGTCAGCACGATGCGCGCGGTCCGGGCCTCGTCCGCGAAGGGCGAGCCATCGCGGATCATCGCGGCGACGATGCGGATCGCGACGGCCGAAGCCTCGGCCGTACCGTCGCTGACGAGCGCTTCCAACCACTCGCGGACGGTCGCCCGGCCCTGTCTCGTCTGTTCGAGAACGTGTGCCACCTTGCCGGCGCGGAACTCACCGGCTTCCACGGAGGGGTGCACCCAGTTCGAGGGACGCCCGGGGTACGCGTTCCACATGCGGAGCCAGTCGACCTTGAGCGGGTTCTTGCCCGTCGGCGCCGGGTGTACGCGCAGCTCCCTGGGGGCTCGCAGGACGCCGTCCTGGTCGGGAAGGGACGGGAGCTGCGCCGTCAGCTTCCAGATCTGCTCGGTCAGGTACCTGTCGGCCCAGTTGAGGGTCTCCGACTCCCTGGTCCGACCGGGCAGCAGCGGAAGGTATGCCCCAGGGTCCTCGGCGGGAGCCAATCGAGGCAGCGATTCGACCACCAGCCTTGCGGCGACCTGGATGATCTCCTCGTTGAAGGGGCTGGAATCCAGGAGGTTCTGGCGGTCCTCGTTCGTCTTCCAGGCGCCGTTGAGGATGCCTGCCAACGTCATCGGATACTTGGTCGGGAAGAACGACCAGAACTCGCCGCGTCCCTTGGGAATGGTGAGGACGGTGTCACCGGTGTACTCGGGAACGGCCCACGAGATGTCGATCGTTCCCCGGTCGTGCATCTCGCCCGCACTGGCCCGCGCCCGTTCGGTGGGCCGGTGGGCGTGGGTGAAGACCTTCCAGGTGGCATGGGACTCCGGCTTGCCCGTGCGTACCTCGTGGATCGTGTGCACGATGTCCTCGTGCTCGACCGTGATCTCCCGCCGGATATGCGGCATGGTCCGACGGTTCTCCAGGACCACCGTCCCCACATGGTGGGAGAAGAGCTGGAAACGCGAAGGGAACTCCCGCTGGATCTGCTGCCCGGTGACCGTGTGGATGTCGTGTCCCAGACGATCGGCCGCACCGGGCAGAAGAGGAAGCCGGACCACGGTGGTGGCCCAACCGAGCAGCTCATCCAGAACGGGATCCGCCGCACGTTCCGTCTCCGCCTCCAAGGGGCGGGCCATGCGCAGGACGGGGGCCTCGAAATCGCCGTCGACCGCCTGGCCGCCGGCCTTACGGATCTCTTCGAGAGACCATGCCCGGTCGAATCCGAAGGCCCCGGACGTGCTGAAGAACTGAGGAGCGTCGGTGACGGCCAGGACCGATTTCACCCCGACCCCGAAGCGACCGATCTGCCCACCGCGCTTCTTCGACACACTCATCCGAAGGATGGTCTCGGCTCCTTCCGCCGTGACCTCCTTTCCTTCGTTCGCGCAGTACAGGTGCGTGTTGGTGAGGACGACGTGCACCTTCCCGCCGGGAGAATGCGCGATCTCGTCCGCGGCATTCTGGACGAGTTCGAACAACTGGCGATCCCCGTAACCGCCCTGGGTGATCCGACGCTCACCATTGGCGTGTTCCAGAATCAACCCCGGGTCGACGCGATACGTCTCCAGAACGCGCGCCGACTGCTCGATGATCGTCTGGATGACGGACGTCTCGCCCGAACTGTCCGTCACATTGGGGTGGTTCAAAGTATTCCCATTCCGTGGCTGTGAGCTGAACGCGGGGGGAGTCGGCGGGCGGCCGCTGCGGGGGATGCGGCCGGCCGCCGACTCCACGATAGGAGCTGGGAGTCCGGCGAGGTGCCGGGATGGTCGAGCCCGAAGACCATGACGACGATTTACGGGCGCTCACGGTTCCGGCGGCGCCGGTTCCTCCGACTGATGCCACCGGTGTTGTTCGGCGGACGGGTGGTGACATCAGGGGTGCGGGAACGATTCGGCAAGGGCAAGGGGGGGACGGGCCGCTGAGAACCCTTCCTGCCGTCCGCTTCCGGAGCCACTTCTTCCGGCTCCGGCTCCGGGGCCGCCGCGATGCTGCGGGCCGCGGCCCTGTCACGCAGGAGCCGCAGGTGGTTGATACGCGAACGCGTCGTTCCGACGGCGTCGAGGAACTCGGACCGCAAGTACGGGTCCTCGATGGAGTCGTACTGTTCGACGAGTCCGAACGCGGCATCGTCGGGGTCGGGCGGGCTGGTTTCCATGCGGGCCCCCTGGGTCCTTGTGAATGTGTACCGGGCGGGACGGAAAATGGCGCACGTGCAGAAGGGCGGAAAGGGCACGGCAGGGTGAGCCCATTCGCCAGGAGGAAGTTTTACTCGGATGGATGGGTGAGTGGGAGGGAATGCGAACCGAACGTGGAAGAAGCCAAGCGCATGAGGTCGGTCGATGGCAACCCGGTTGGGAATTTTCTTTCGAAGAATTTTTCCCGACCGTCGTGTGAGTAATTCCGGGCATGCAAAACAAGGCCCTCCCGAAGGTAGGGCCGGTTGCGCCTGGTGAGGCGTTTCCCGATTTCACGCTACCTGCTCGAAACGTGTCGCCGCAAGCCTCCAAGGGGGATGAGGCGGGAGCTTTTTCGCCGCTCCTGGCGGGCGCGTTCGGGGCGAATGGGGTAAAGGGCGCCCGGGGCTCAATCCGGACCATTTGGCCTTTCGGGTCATTCTCGGGCAATTACTCAATGGGGCGAGTGAAGCAATCAGGGCTCCGCGATGCCGTGTCAAACGTTGTTGTCGGACGGAGTGTCAGTGTCAAACGGCGGGTGTATCGTGCAGTACATGGGCGACGCAGCGGCTGAGGAGTGATGACGTTGGACACCGGCATGGACTTTGGTCCCTGGCTGGCCCGGCAGCTGAAGCAGTCGGGCATGAGCCAGGCCGATCTGGCCCAGCGGATCGGCCTGACGCGAGCCGCGGTCTCGGCCTGGATCACCGGCCGGGCGACTCCCCGCGAGGAGACGATCAACAAGATCGCCGAGGCGCTCGGCACCGATCTGGGGACGATCCACACCCGGACCGCCGACACCTTGGCCGGCTTGCCGATCTCCTGGTATCACCGCCCGGGCCACGCCGACGGCGGTCGCGAGTTCGGGAACGCGGCAGCTTTCGCCTTCGAGGCCGACGTCGAGGTCCTGGCCCGGGAAGCGACCCAGAACAGCCTTGACGAACGACTCGACCTCGCCCAGCCGGTCCGGGTCCGCTACACCTTGCACGAACTCTCGGGTGAGGCCTTGGCCCGGTTCCGCGACGAGATTCGCTGGGACGACCTGCTGCCCCACTACGAGGCTGCCGCAGAGCAGGACCAGAAGGTCGGGCGCATGATCGCGGCCGGTCTGAGCGATATGTACGACCGGGACCGGCTGGTACTCCTCCGCATCGACGACTACAACGCCTCCGGCCTCACCGGCGACGATTACGAGACCGGCCGTTTCGCCGCAGTCGTGCGTCGCCAGCTCGACAGCCAGAAGTCGACGAGCGCTGCCGGTGGGTCCTACGGCCTGGGCAAGGCGACGCTCTGGGCGACCAGCCGTCTCGGCCTGGTCCTCATGAACTCGACCCTGTCGGTGCCGCACGAGGGACGGACCGAGCGTCGGCTCGTCGGACGCCTCGACCTTCCCTGGCGCAGGGTGGGGGACAAGACGTGGGCCGGTCCCGCCTGGTTCGGTCGGCCGGATCCGGATGCCGAGGATGTCAACGTCGCCCGCTCGTGGTGGGCCGACGAGGAGAGCGTCGAACGCCTCCACCTCACGCGGGAGAGCGCCGAGCCAGGAACGTCCTTCCTCATTGTCGGCGCGCACGATGTCGCGAGCCTCGTCGAAGGAACCGACGGTAACGCCGACGTCGAGGACGACGACAGCGTGCACCGCATGCACCACCGCCTCAAGGAGGCACTCGGCCGGAACTTCTGGGCGGCCATGACCGGCGGAGGCAAGCAGCGGCCTCTGCTGGAGGCCTCCGTGAGGACGTTCCGCAACGGAGTGGAGATCATTCCGGAGACGCGGGTCGACCCTCGGGAGACCCAGCCCTCGCGTACGCGGGCGCTGCAGGCCTTTCTGGACGGTACGACCGTCGACAGGCTGACGGAGACCGGGCAGGTGGCCATGGCGACCGTCCCGCTGATGGTGCCGGGGCGTGCCGGTCGTGGAAAGGGTGGGGAGCACCGGGCAGTCGTGCTGGTCACGGAGGCCGAGGACGGAAAGGAGGGGAAGCCGAACAGGGTGACGACGATGCGGGGCAACCGCATGACGGTCAAGGTCGGCTGGGTCCCCGGCCTTCCCGTGGGGACCAACCCCTTCCAAGCCGTGCTGCTCGCAGGCCGGGCGGCGGGCGACGATGCTCCTTGCGCGGACGAGGCCGAGGCGTTCCTGCGCGCCGCCGAACCACCCGAGCACGACAAGTGGGGGCAGACGGAGGAGCTGCGCATGCTGTACTCGCCCTCCGCGTACCGACGGATCGGTGCGCTCACGTACGAGACGAACAAGGCTGTGCGCGATCTGGTCGCCCTGCCGAAGAAGGGGCGCAAGGCCGGCTCGGAGCGTCTGCGTAAGCGTCTGACCGTGGGGGGACGCAAGACCTCCCGACCCACGCCGGTGGCAGGCCCGCCGACGCTGGAAGAGCTCGATGCGCGGATCGACGACAGCGGTGCGTGGTGTGTCACGGCCGAGATGAAGATCCCCGCAGGCGGGGATTCCTGGCGCCCCACACCCGTGGCCAAGCTCGACGTGCGCTCCGGCCCCAGGCCGGTGCTGGCCTGGTCCGAACTCGTCGCTGTGCACAACTGCGAGATTGTCGACGGCGCCGTCCGCTTCGTCCCCGGTTCGCGCACCGCGACCTTCCGGGGAACCACGGACGTGTCCACCCACCCTGTACGCGCCCAGTTCAGCGGCCTTGTCGTGGAACTCCGCACCGACAAGGGGGCCCAGGCATGAGGGCATACCCATACCCGCGTCTTCCCGGTGTGGTCTCGCTCCGGGTCGACTCCGTCGAGCTGCGAGGCCCGGACGACATCAGGGACCCTCTCGACACCAGCGCCTTCTCCGTCGTCGAGCAGGTCGTCGCGCCCGGCGTGACGGGCCGGGACGACTGGGAGTGGCTCCGTATGAAGGTCTCGGCCACCGTGCCGGGCAGGGCGACTGCTCCCGACAGCCCGTGGACCGACCTGGCGGTCGTCGTCGTGCTGAGCGAAGGGGCCACGAACACGCGGATCACCACGGCCCTCACCCCTGGCGCGGAAGGCGGCCGACAGTGGGTAGGACAGCTCGACCTGTGGCGTGCGGACCATCTGGACCGGGCCACCATGTCCGTGCATGTCGTCGCCACGGTGGACGGCGTGGCGGGACGTGAGATCGCCACCTCGACCAAGGACTGGATCGTCGACCTCAAAGCCGAAGCCCCGCTGCGTGGAAGGGAACTCGACGTCGTCGAGGTCGGCTTCCGTGAGGGCCCCCAGTGGCTCCGCCGCTTCCATGAGATTCCCTGGGCCGTGGACACGTCCGGTGACCTTCCCGTCGTGCATCTCAATACGGATTTCGAGGGAGTCTCCGACCTGATCGGCGGCAACGGCACCTCGGTCGACAACATGGTGCGAGATCTGCTCCTCGCCCAGATGTGCACGGATGTGTGGACGGCCGTCTTCCATACCGCCATCGGAGATCTGGAGATCGAGGACGACGGAACTCCGCTGTTCCCTCGCGACTGGAGAGGCGAGGTGTTGCGCGAGATGCTGCCCGACGTCGTACCCGACCTCCCGGCCGAGGACGCGCTGGGGGAGGTCCACCGCCGACGGACCGGAACGTCCGGGTGGACCGACCTCCAGCCACGTATCCATTACGCCGCCACCCGTAGGGCGGACGTGCCCAAGGTGCTGAGCACGAGCATCCGTGGCCTGGAAAGCATTCACCGGGGGACCGACGCATGACCGACAAGCCGAACCACCTCCCGGAGCGCCTGGCGCTGCTCGCGGACCTCAACGCGGCGCAGTACCTCACCGACGGTCTGCTCGCGGGCAAGGAGGACGTACCCGCCATAGCGCTCAACAAGACCACCGAGCCGCTGCCGTACGACGATGAGAGCCGAGCGGAACTGGAACCGGTGCGTGCCCTCGTCGAGGACGCGATGTATCAGTTTCGGGAGGACAGGCCGACGGCTGCCGACGGCTGGCTGGCACCTCGCCTGCACGCGACGCTCAGGCTCACCCGCCGGGAGGCGGCCGACCGGCGGATCTGGAACTACCTGGCTCTGGGGGTGGCTCCGGATTACGTGGTGTGGCGCCACTTGGTGGCCAAGTCGGAAGGTGAACCGGCGAAGGTCGCCGCCCGGCGGTTCCGTGGGCCGGCGAACGTCCAGGCGTTCGCGCGGCTGTGGTGGGCTGCCGAATTGTTCCGTGACGGCCCCGACTACGGATCGGTGGTGACGGTGTGCTCCAACCAGGACATGCTGAACACCGCCCTGCGGGTCGGCGTGATCGACCACCGACCGACGGCGCAGGCGATGGTCCGTCTGCTGGAGCGGGGCACCGTGCGGACCGGCCGTGAGGTGAACGCACTGGTGGCAGCCGTCAACGCATCCGCCGCGACCCTCATGTACGACGTCGTCGCGCCCGATACCGACCGGGACGGCAAGCCGCTACGCGATTGGATCGAGGCGGCGGAATTGGCTCCGGCCGTCCCACGCAGGGACCTGCCCATCGGGCCGTACGAGGAGAAGACTCCGGAGCGATCGGTGGACGTACTCGTCGATCACTTTGCGGAACTCTTCGCCGGGGCTCCGGTAAGGGGGCGGCGGGACGCCGACGAAGGGACCGGTGGTGGCGAGGTCTGAGGCGGTGCCGACCGCAGAGCGGCCACCGGTCCCTTCGTCGGCGTCTCCGGTCGCCACTCCTTCAACAGCTCGAACCACTTCTCCTGCGGCGGTTTGCGGAGCAGAGCCATGCTCAGGATGTGCAGCGACAGGCGCGGCGGGATGGCGTTGCCGATCTGCTGCGCCACGTCGGTGGAGCGCCAGGGGTACTCGGCGGGAAAGGACTGGAGGAGCCCGGCCTCCTCGAAAGAGAGACGGGGCAGTTCGTCTTCCTTCTTGATCACCAGCTCCCCCGCCCTGTCCCTCTTCAGGGGGTAGAGGCGATTGCGCCGTACCTTGCCGGTGATTGTCGGGGCGGGCTCTTCCGACTCCCGGCGCCCACGGTTCTTGGGATCGCCGCCGGACCCGTAGTTGGAGACCATGACGAATTCCTTCGCCCGCGTGGCACTGAGCGCGTCCCCCATGGAAACCCAAGGTTCGACATCACCCCCGCTGCGCGAGGCACGGAACAGCGATCCGTCCCGATGATCGTGAACCGGAGGAAGTCGTTCCGCGCCCTTTCGGTACCGCTGGTGTGTTGCCTGCGGGAACAGGACCTTCCGCTCCACGTTCTCCGGGTCGAACTGCGCGACAAGGACCGCCCTGCGTCGCGTCTGGGGGACGCCGAAATCCTCGGTGTGCAGCATGTGGGCCTCGGCGGCGTACCCCGTCCTGCGGAGGATCTGCACGAAGTGCTGCCACACCGGCATCACCGTTTGAACTTGCTCCAGTACGACCACTTCGTAAGGCCTGCCGCGCTTGAGCTTGGCCTCCATGATCCAACGGAGGGGTTGTAGAACGAACCCGGTCCGATCGTCCGACATCGCATCCGTCTCCGACTTGACCTCTCTCCAGGCCGCGTCGAACGATGCCTCGTCCTCGTGATCCGCAAGCCGAGTGGCCAGGCGCAGTACGTCGTCCAGAGCCTGATGGCCCTTGCGGCTGCCCGCCACGGAGAACGACTGGCAGGGCGGCCCGCCGGTGAGCACGGTGGCCTCAACGACCGAGGGGTCGCACGGGCCGA
Organism: Streptomyces cyaneofuscatus; assembly: GCF_033109485.1. NCBI lineage: Bacteria > Bacillati > Actinomycetota > Actinomycetes > Kitasatosporales > Streptomycetaceae > Streptomyces > Streptomyces cyaneofuscatus. The sequence continues at coordinate 5,342,236 of NZ_CP137002.1, forward strand.
GCGCCGCGACATCCTTCACATCGGTGGTCAGGAGGCCGGCCGCCGCACGCGTGGCACGCGTGGCGTCGTCCCACTCGACGCCGATGCTCTCGACACCCTCGTCCTTCATGATCGTGGCGGCGATGTCGAGACCGCCGGGCCCTGCGAAAAGATCGACGATCCCGTATTTCGCAGGGGGAAGTGAAGGGGCAGAGGGGTGGGTCATGGTGTGCAAGTGTAGCCGGCGATCAAGATCACTCCTGCCGGTCCCGGCAGAGGCTCCCTCCTACCGTGGATCAACTGTTCAGGGCGGCGGCGACGGCCAGTCCGAGCGCCGTTCCGACCGGCGGCGGAGAGGCGTGCCCGATCTGCCGATAGCGAGCGGTCTTCTTCCCGGCGAACTGCCAATCCTCGGGGAACGACTGCAGAAGAGCGGTCTGCGCGTCGGTGAGTTTGATCAACCCCGACACGGGGTCGCCGGGCCCCGGGACATCGTCGCCCAGCGCTCCGCCGTTGACCCTCATTCGTTCCCACGCCTTCTTCGACCCGGTCGGACCCAGGTCCGCACCACCCCGGTTGTCCGAGCCGCCCACCAACGTCGGAGCCACGCTGATGGCCTGCGCCGCCCAGGCGTCCGCCCCGGGCCAACCGCGGGCTGCCATGGACCGGCCCAGCACCGTCCCGACCGTCACATGCTGGGCGACCGTCGGAACCGGTGGTTCGAACGCGTCGAAGTACTGCTTCTTCAGCGCGACGAGCACGCCCTGCTTGCGATCCTGGGGCACGCCGAAGTCGGCTGCGTTCAGGATGAACCAGCGGAAGCGGTAGTCGAGATGTTCGAGCTCCTTGCGGATGAATTCCCGCACGCCCTCGAACTTGGGGGAGTCCACGAGCCCCGGAACGTTCTCGATGATCAGTGCACGGGGCTGGATGGACGGGGCGAGCAGCACCGCGGCCTCCAGCAGCCGCAGCTCCTCCTCCGTCTCGGCTCTCGCCACGGTCGCGCTGGACTTCACCCGGGGCAGACCGGCGGAGAGAAGGTCCACGTCGTACGTGTGCTGGTGCTCGGTGGGGTCGAAGTCCAGGAGGTCCGTCTCCAGGACGTTCCAGGCCGGTCGGTTCAGGCGCAGGGTCTCGCAGGCCACCTGCTTCCTGTCGAGCAGCAGCGCGGGCTCGAACCCCGCCGCTTCGAGCCCCAACGCGAGTCCCCCGGCGCCCGCGCACACATCGACGAACCGCAGCTTGTTCATAGGCCCCCGCCTTCGTTCCGTGCCCGCCGTCGTTCGACGGCCGCCGCGACCAGCTCGGCGGCGCCGTCCGGCGCCTCGTGCTCCCAGAATCGCAGTACGGTCCATCCTGCCGCAGCCAGGTGTTCCGTCGTCTCCCGGTCCCTGGCCATGTTGCGGTCCAACTTCTCCCGCCACCACTGGGCGTTCGCCTTCGGTTGCGTGGCGTGCTCGGGGCAGCCGTGCCAGAAGCAGCCGTCGATCATCACGGCGACCTTGGCGCGGGTGAAGGCGATGTCCATCGTCCGGCGGGGCATGTCCGGCACCCGCGCGTTGACCCGGAACCGGTAGCCGGCCGCGTGGAGGAGCTTGCGCACCGCGACCTCGGGTGCGGTGTCGCGCCTGGCCTGGCGGCTCATACGGGCGGACACGCTCGGGGATGAAGGCTTGGCCGTGCTCATTACTTCCAGTGTCCTATGAACTGCCTCGGTGCCATCGGTGATCGAGGGGTCTGCGTGACGGCCCGGCCCGGAGTCCTTGCGCGGATCGGTCGGGCCGTCACGCCGGAGGCTCACCCCCCGTGGCACCCCCCATAAGCCTCCCCCGACCCGCACCAGCAGGCGGCCGTGCGGGACGGGGGCCAGGGGGTGGCGCGGCCTCGGGCGGCGAGGGTGGTGGCGTATTGGGGGAGGAGGCCCGGGTCGGAGGGGGAGGCGGCTTCGGAGGCGGCGAAGGCCTCGTACGAGGGGACCGTGCCCGTGACGATGCCCAGGTTCGGGGTGCCCGTCGCGTGGAGGTCGCGCAGGGACGCCTCCAGGCGGGACAGGTGGGTCGCGCGGTCCACGTACTCCTCGGTCAACTCCGGGTACGTCGAGAGGAGTTCGCCGAGTTCCTGGTCGGGCCAGTGCAGCACCGCCACCGGGAACGGGCGCGACAGCGCCGTACGGTACGTGCCCAGCTCCGCGCGCAGGCGGGTGATCTCCGCCTTCAGCTCCACCGGGTCCGACGAGCCCAGCGACCACACCCGCTTCGGGTCGTGGAGCTCGTCCAGCGGGACCGGGGCCGTGTGCAGGGCGCCGGCCAGCTCGTCCCAGGCGTCGTGGTCCAGGCCCATCAGCCGGCGCACCCGGTGGCGGCCGGTCAGGAGGGACTGCGTCGCGTACGGGACCTCCTCGCCCGGGGCCAGCAGCAGCGTCAGCGCGGTCGAGAAGAAGTCGTGCGCCGACTCCAGCTCGTCGTGCGCCTCCAGGGTCTCGGCGGCGACCTGCCAGGGCGCCGCGTCCAGCGGGCCCGCGGCGCGGATGCCCTCGATGATCGCGCGGGCCTCGGCCTCGTGCCCGTACTCCCAGAGGTTCGACGCCTTCAGCGCCTTGATCAGGTGCGGGTTCTCGACGGTGGACTCGGGGGCGGCCAGCAGGTCGTCGTAGAGCGTGCTCGCGCGGGAACGGTCACCGGCGAGTTCCAGATGGGCCGCGGCCTGGAGGACCAGCGGTTCCTGGTCCTCGGGGTACTGCGCCGCGGTGCGCAGCAGGCGCTCGGCTTCGGTGGTGTGGTCGGCAGGCGTGTCGGGGCGCATGGATCACACGGTACTGCCGGACAGCGGCCGTCGGGAGGAGAGGTCGGAAGCCGGACACGGAGTGGGGGCGGCAGCGGGATCCGACGAGGGGGGCGTCCGCAGGGGGAGTGGAATCTGGTGGTGGGTATGGAGAGTTCCGTACGTTGGTCCTATCGTGCCCGCCGTGCGGAAACGGGGACGGACACCCTTACATGGTGCGGTACGTAGTGCGGTACGTGGTGCCGTGCCGAGCAGGCCGGGCTCGCGGGCCAGTCGTCGACGGCGGAACCTTCTCGCGCGTGGGCTCTGGGGCTCCGCCGAGATCGTCGTCACCCTTGGCGTTGTCCTCCTGCTCCTTGTCGTCCATCAGTTGTGGTGGACCAACCGGGAGGCCCGCCAGGAGGCCGGGCGTACCGTCCAGGCCCTTCAGCGGGAGTGGGGGCCGCCACCATCCGTCGTAACGAGCGGAGACCCCGGCGGCAGCCCGAGCGGTGACCCGGCCGGCGATCCCGTGGTGCCCGAGCCCCTGCCCTCCGCCGCCGGTCCCGGCACCACCCGCGGGTCCGACCCGCCGGCCGCCCCCACCACCCCCCGCTGGGACCAGGCCTACGCCGTCCTCCGCATCCCCCGCATCGGCCTCACCGCCCCCGTCGCCGAGGGCACCAGCAAGGGCGGCGTCCTCGACCGCGGGTACGTCGGGCACTACACCCGCACCGCCCAGGCCGGGCGGGCCGGGAACTTCGCGCTCGCCGGGCACCGCAACACCCACGGCGAGCCCTTCCGGCGCCTCGACCGGCTGCGGCGCGGGGACCGGATCACCGTCGAGACCCGGGACGCCGTATACACGTACACCGTCGACAAGAGCCTCGCCCGGACCGCGCCCTCCGACAGCGGGGTCATCGCCCCCGTGCCCCGCTCCAACATCACGACCTCCGTCGGATACAGCGAGCCCGGCTACTACCTGACCCTCACCACCTGCACCCCCGAGTTCAGCTCCCGCTACCGGCTCGTCGTCTGGGGGAAGCTCACCGCCATGCGTCCCCGGTGACCGGAGACCGATGGCCGGAGACCGATGGTCGGACGCAACCGGGGCCGGCCGATCATCGTGTATAACGAAAGGAGTGCCAGGACCCGCCTGTACGGAAAACGGAAGGAGACGCCCCATGCGTGACGCCCACCGGCTGCGCGGCGCCTTCGCCCGGTTCCTCCGGCCCGTCGGCCTCCTGGTCCTCCTCCTCACCGAGGTCCTCCTCGCCGAGGGCGGCAGTCTCTCCGCCGCCGTCGCGCTCGCCGCCACCGCCGCGGCCGGCTCCGCGCTCCTCGCCTGCTCCGTCATCAGCGCCCGCTGCGCGCCCCCGGTGCCCCGCACCCGGGTCCGTACGGCGATCAGGGACCGGGAGAAGCGCACCGCCTTCCTGCCCCAGCGCGACCCCGATGCCCGCGGCCGGACCAGGCCCCGAGCACCCGGGCACGCCCTCCTGACGGCCATCGCGTAGGGCGCTCCCGCACCGCAGTCCCGTAGCGCCCCCGCGTGGGTCGTCATGCCGAGTACCGAGCACCACGTACTTCTCCCGGCACGACGAGACCCCCGGAGGGCTCATCCATGTCCGCCTTCATGTCCGCTTTCGCGAACCTGGTCGGCTCCCTCGCCGATCTGCTCCAGCCCCTGTTCCACGGCGCGTCCACCGCCGCCGCGATCATCCTCTTCACGGCACTTGTGCGGCTCGCCGTCCATCCCCTCTCGCGGGCCGCCGCGCGCGGGCAGAAGGCCCGTACCCGGCTCCAGCCGCAGATCGCCGAGTTGCGGAAGAAGCACGGGAAGAACCCCGAGCGGATGCAGAAGGCGATCATGGAGCTGCACGCCGCCGAGAAGGTCTCGCCGCTCTCCGGCTGCCTGCCGAGCCTGCTCCAGATGCCCGCGTTCTTCCTGCTCTACCACCTGTTCTCCAGCGGCTCCATCGGCGGCGAGCCCAACGCCCTCCTCAGCCACGACCTCCTCGGCGCCCCGCTCGGCGGGCGCTGGCACGACGCCCTCGCGCACGGCGGGATGTTCGGCGGGCACGGCTGGGTCTACCTGGGGCTCTTCGCGCTCGTCGCCGCCGTGGCCACCTTCAGCTACGGACGGACCAAGCGGCAGATGGCCGCCAACCCGGTGGTCCCCGCCACCGGTCCCGACGGGCAGGCCGTGCCCGGTATGGGCGCGATGATGAAGATGATGCCGCTGCTCTCGTTCGCCACCCTGATCACCGTCGCCGTCGTCCCGCTCGCCGCCGCCCTGTACGTCGTCACCACGACCACCTGGACCGCCCTGGAGCGGGCCTGGCTCTACCGGGACGTGCCCGTGCCCGGCGACGCCATGGCCAAAGCGGCGTAGTCGGGGCCGGCGAATGCGCCGGTCCAGTGTGTGAACGAGGTCTTGCGGAGTGGTCGCGACTCTTGGAGGATCAGCCAAGCCCTTCGTCGGCCGCAACCCGCCGGAGGGCCCCACCTCGAACAAGAGGAGTTGGACCGTTGAAGCTGCTTCGAGTCGGTACGGCGGGCGCCGAGCGCCCCGCGCTTCTCGACCGCGACGGGACTCTGCGTGATCTGTCGGGAATCGTCCCCGACATCGACGGCGATCTGCTCGCCGATGCCTCCGCTCTTGCGCGGGTACGTACGGCCGCCGATGCCTCCGGCGTACTGCCCGCCCTCGATCCGGCGGGGCTGCGCGTCGGGCCGCCGCTGGGGCGCATCGGCAAGATCGTGTGCATCGGGCTGAACTACCACGACCACGCCGCCGAGACCGGGGCGGCGATCCCGGAGGAGCCGATCCTGTTCTTCAAGGCCCCCGACACCGTCGTCGGGCCCGAGGACACCGTGCTCGTGCCGCGCGGCAGCCGGAAGACGGACTGGGAGGTCGAGCTCGCCGTCGTCATCGGGCGCACCGCCCGCTACCTGTCCTCCGCCGAGGAGGGGCTCGCCCATGTCGCCGGGTACGCGACGGCGCACGACGTCTCGGAGCGCGAGTTCCAGATCGAGCGCGGCGGCACCTGGGACAAGGGCAAGAACTGCGAGACGTTCAACCCGCTGGGCCCCTGGCTCGTCACCGCCGACGAGGTGCCCGACCCGCAGGCCCTGCCGCTGCGGCTCTGGGTCAACGGCGAGCTGAAGCAGAACGGCACCACCGCCGAGCAGATCTTCCCGGTGGGGGAGGTCGTGCGCTACCTCAGCCACTTCATGACGCTCTACCCGGGCGACGTGATCAACACCGGTACGCCCGCCGGGGTCGCCATGGGGCAGCCCGAGCCGAAGCCGTACCTCAAGGCGGGGGACGTGGTGGAGCTGGAGGTGGAGGGGCTCGGCCGGCAGCGGCAGGAGCTGAAGGGGGCGTAAGCCGGAGCGTACGGGGCCCCGGGGAGCTTCGACCGCGCCCCCGGGGCCTCGTACGGAACCTCAGTTCCCCAGCGTCGCCGTGAACTGCTCCAGCGCCTCGACCACCATCGCGTGGTCCTCCGCCTGCGGCAGCCCCGAGACGGTGACCGTGCCGATCACGCCCGCGCCCTCCACCGCGATCGGGAACGAACCGCCGTGCGCCGCGTACGCGTCCGGGTCCAGCCGGGACGACTCCTCGAACGTGGTCCCCTTCGAGCGGAACCGGGTGCCGACCAGGTACGAGCTCTCCCCGTACCGCTCGACCACCGCGCGCTTACGGTCGATCCACGCGTCGTTGTCCGCACTCGAACCCGGCAGCGCCGCGTGGAACAACTGCTGCGCCCCGCGCCGGATGTCGATCGCGACGGGCGCGTGCCGCTCCCGGGCGAGGGCGACCAGCAGGCTGCCGAGCGCGAACGCGTCGTCGTAGGAGAAGTGCGGGAGCGTGAGCCGGCGCTCCTGGGCGATCAGCTCGGAGATGGTGGGGGAGGTGGTCGTCATGCGCGCCGCTCCTCTGCGTCGTGGTGAGCCTCGTCGTGGTGGGGGAGGAGGGTGACGGAGACGCCCTCGCGCGCCGAGCGGCGGGCGGCCTCCAGCACCTCCAGCGCGGCGGCGGCCTGGAGCGCGGTGACCGGGTTCTCACCGGCGCCGCGCACGGCGGCGGCGATGGCGGCGTAGTACGCGGGGTAGTCGCCGGGCAGCGTACGGACCGGGGTGCCGCCGCCGGTCAGCGGGGACTCGCCGGAACCGATCCGGCCCCACACCTCCTCGACCTCCTCGCCCCACGGCTCGCCGGCCGTCCCCGGGCGCCTGCCCTCACGCAGGGCCGCCTCCTGGGGGTCCAGGCCGTACTTCACATAGCCCGCCGTCGAGCCGAGCACACGGAAGCGCGGGCCGAGCTGGGCCGTGGTGGCGCTGACGTACAGGTGCGAGCGGACCCCGTTCGCGTGCGTGATCGCGATGAACGTGTCGTCGTCCACCGCCGCGCCCGGACGCCGTACGTCGGACTCGGCGTACACCTGCACCGCCGGCCCGAACAGCACCAGCGCCTGGTCGACGACATGGCTGCCCAGGTCGTACAGCAGGCCGCCGATCTCCTCCGGGTCGCCCGACTCGCGCCAGCCGCCCTTCGGCTGCGGGCGCCAGCGCTCGAACCGGGACTCGAAGCGCTGCACCTCGCCCAGCTCACCCTCCGCGATCAGCGCGGCGAGGGTGCGGAAGTCGTTGTCCCAGCGGCGGTTCTGGAAGACCGACAGCAGCAGCCCGCGCTCCTCGGCGAGCGCCGCCAGCTCGCGCGCCTCGGCGGCGGTCCCGGCGATCGGCTTGTCCACGACCACCGGCAGACCGGCCTTGAGCGCGGCCGTCGCGAGGGCGACGTGCGTCTTGTTCGGGGAGGCGATCACGACCAGGTCCAGCTCGTCCGCGCGCTCCCACAGCTCGTCCGGCGAGGCGGCGAACCGGAGGTCCGGATACGCGGCGCGGGCCTCGGCCCGGCGCTCCTCGTTCGACGTGACGACCGTGTCGAGGACCAGGCCCTCGGTCGCGGCGATCAGCGGGGCGTGGAAGACGGAGCCGGCCAGGCCGTAGCCGACGAGGGCGACGCGGAGAGGGGCGCCGGAGGCGGAGGCTTTGGGGGTCATGCATTCCACTTAAGCAACGCTGTTGCCAAAGTGCAAGCGACCGGCACAATGGGGTGGTGACGGGGTGGCGAAGGGGAGTGAACCGTTGAACGCGAGCCGCGGTGTGGCCTTGCCGGCCCGGACGAAGAGCCAGGCCGGGGTGAACCTGCCGGCCCTGCGCCACCACAACGCGGCGCTGGTCCTGGACCTGCTGCGGGCGGCCGGGGCCGAGGGCATCAGCCGGCTGGAGCTCGCCGAGCGCACCGGCCTCACCCCGCAGGCCGTCAGCAAGATCACCGCCCGGCTGCGGGCGGAGGGCCTGGCCGTCGGCGCGGGCCTGCGCCCCTCGACCGGCGGCAAGCCGCGTACGGTGCTCCGGCTCGTCCCCGATGCCCAGTTCGCCGTCGGCCTCCACCTGGACCGCGACGGGCTCACCGCCGTCCTGGTCGACCTCGCCGGGCGTCCGGTCGCCGTCACCACCGCCCCGCTCGACTTCGGCGCCCCGGCGGAACAGGTCCTCGCCGACGCGGCCGACGCCGTACGCGACCTGAGCGCGGCCGAGCCGCACAAGCCGGTGCTGGGGCTGGGCGTCGCCGTCCCCGGCCCGCTCGACCACCGGGACGGCGTCCTGCACCGGGTCACCGGCTTCCCGCAGTGGGACGGCTTCCCCCTGCGCGACGCGCTCGCCGAGCGCACCGGCCTGCCGGTCACCGTCGACAAGGACACCAACGCCGCCGCCCTCGCCCTTTCCCTGAGCGGGCTGCCCGGCGATTTCGCCTACCTCCACCTCGGTACGGGGCTCGGCGCCGGGCTCGTCCTGGGTGGCGCGGTGCACCGGGGCGCGCGGACGGGGGCGGGCGAGTTCGGCCACCAGACCCTTCAGCTGGACGGGCCCCTGTGCGGGTGCGGCGGGCGCGGCTGCATCGAGGCGCTGTGCCTGGCCGCCGAGGCCCGCGGCGACCGGGCGGAGGCGGCCCGGGTCCTGGGCGCGGGCGCCGCGAACCTCGTCGGGCTCCTCGACATCGACCGGGTCGTGCTGGGCGGCCGGACGGTGGCGGCCGACGAGGACGCGTACGTACGGGGCGTCCGAGCCGTGATCGAGGAGCGGGCCGCCCGGGGCGGCGGCGGGGGCGGCGGCTCGGTGACCGTCACGGTGGCGGGAGGCGGCGACCGGCCCGTCGCGGAGGGCGCGGCCCAACTGGTGCTCGCGCCGGTGTTCGGGCGGGTGGGGGAGCGGGGATAGGGGGCGGGGGCCGGTCAGTCAGGCTGCGGAGGTGTCCGGAGCCGCCGGTCGTACGTCGGTGGCAGGCGGCCGTACGTCGGTGGCGGCGGCGCCCACCAGGAGTGCGGCGAGCGCGAGGGGAGCCACCACCAGGTACGCGACCCCTATCTCGCCCCCGGCCGTGCCGCCCTGCCACGCCACCACCAGGGCGACGGCGCTCGCCACCGCCCAGCCGATGTCGTAGCCGATCATCAGCCGCAGGCAGGTGGCCATCGAGCGGCGGCGGACGTAGACGACCTCGATCCCGCCGCCGATCAGCAGGGCCGCGCCCGCGATGAGTACGAGCCAGGCCTCCACCCCGAACAGGTCGGCCAGCCAGGCGCTGCCGACCGCGAAGGCGGCGCCGAGCACCACCTTGAACGCGCCGTCGGCGATGGCTCCCGCAAGCATGCGTGACATGCGTGACATGACTGCTCCTCCTTGGGTCTCACTCCGTGTCTCCGTGTGCGCTTCCGTAATCTGGTTACTAGAATAATGGAATTATGCGAATGACGAGAGCCGAAACCAAGGAACGCAACCGCCGCGCCCTCCTGGACGCCGCGTTCCACGTCGTCTCCCGGGACGGGCACCGCGCCCGGCTCGACGAGATCGCCGAGCGGGCCGGGCTGACCACCGGGGCCGTCTACTCGCTGTTCGGCAGCAAGAGCGGTCTGCTGGGGGCGCTGGTCACCGACTATCTCCAGCCGCACTACGAGGAGATCGAGCAGGCGATCCCGGCGGACGCGGATCTTGTGGGGGCGGTTGACGCCTTCGCCCGGTACTACCGACGGACCTATGATGCCGCCGACGCGTCGGCCGACCAGTCGTTGCAGTTCACCCTGCTGGACATGGCCCTGCACGATGCCGAGGTGGGCCCTCGGCTGGCCGCGTCGGTGCGGGCGGAGGAGAGCCGGCTGATCGCCCTGTTCGCCGGGCGGCGGCATGAGGGGGCCATGGTGACGGAGGGGCAGGCGCACCGCCTGGCCACCGCGTTGAGGGCCGTCCTCATCGGCCTCAGCCAGGGCGTCCTGCTCGGTCTCGCCCCGGGCGCCGACGAGCAGTTCTTCGCCGACACCGCCCGCGCCCTGGTGTCCGGCGCGACTCTCCTCGAAGGCCCGGAGCCGGTGTCGGCAGTCCGAGGGTCCGACAGACCGACAGTCGGGTGATCCTATGAGCGGTGTCGGCATGTCGACTCTCTGCGTCCGCGCGCGCGTGTTTGCCTCGGAGGCCACAACCGGCGGCCCCCGCCCCGGTCGTTCGCGAGCAGCGAAGGGTGTCCCCATGTCCCCCACCTCCGGCGCGCGGCTGCGTGACGCCCGTGTGCTCGCCGCCCTCGGGCTGGCTGCCGGGATCGCGGTGCCCGCCGCGCTCCTCGGCGGCCCGCAGGCCGTCGCCCACCCCACCCCCGCCTCCTTAGCGGCCGGGACCGCGGCCGACGCGGCAGCCGACGAGCAGCCCACCTGCGGTGATCCGGGCGCCGAGGAGTTCCCCATCGAGGCCCGGATCCAGGAGGCCCCGACGACGTACGCCTCCGGTGGCGGCTACGGCATCTGGTTCCTCGACCTCACCAACACCACCGACACCGCCTGCCGCGCCCTGCACCCGGTGCTCGTGCTCAACGACGAGGACCGCAAGCTGACCACCGAGCAGATCCAGCTGAAGTTCTCCGAGCCCGGCCGCCCGGGCACCGAACACCGGATCACCTGGGAGACCACCGACCGCCACGAACAGATCGGCGTCTTCGACGGCGACCCCGGATCCACCGCTGCCGACGACTTCCTCGGGTTCACCGTCCCCGCCGGTGCCACCGTCAGCGTCCGGGTCCGGATGGCCTTCACCTCCGACACCGCACCCGGCCGGGTCACCGCCCACGCCGCGGTCGTCCAGCGCCACCACCAGGACAAGGCCAAGGGCGGCGGCCGTGAGGACGGCGACTGGGTGGGGGAGTCGGGGGCGTACCGGTTCGTGATCGTCGACGGAGTCACCGGCGAGTACCCGAGGCCGGAGCCCACCGACGAGGACCGCGACGGCCGTACGGACGTGCCCGCCGAGCCCCGACCCCGTACGGAACCGACCTCGGCCGCCCCCACGCCGACCCGCACCCACACGTCCGCCCCCACCCCCACCCCCACCTACACCGGCCCCGGCAAGGACCCCAGCCCCTCTCTCAGCGCGGAGAGTTCGGCACCTCCCCGAGTCGGCGACGCGGAGCGGCCCCCGCGCCCGCCGCACTACGCGACCGGCCGCCCGCTCCCCGAACTCGCCCGCACCGGACCCGAGCTGCTGCCCTGGGCCGGAGCGATCGCCGCCGCGCTCGTCCTCTGCGGCGGCGCCCTCATGATGAAGGGCCGCCGGATGCGCCGGACCATGGCTTTCGGGGAGTATCCGACCGGAAATCAGCGGTAGCGGGGCGAACGTGATCCTGGTGCGGGGCAGTGCGGTGGAGCCCGGTGCCTCGCGGCGGTCACAGCCGGTACCCGGCAAGCGTGTGCGCGCCGATCACGCCCTCACCCGGTAGGCGAAGCGCTTCAGGAGAACGTGTACCCGGCGAAGTCGGCGACGTGGACATACCCGAGGCGCTGGTACAGGGCGTTACTGGTGGGGTTGTCCGGGTCCGTGAAGAGGACGACGTCCGTCGCGCCCGAGGCCAGTGCTGCCCGGCTCGCCTCCACCGTCACGGCCCCCGCGTAGCCGCGGCCCCGGAGGTGGGCCGGGGTGTAGACGGGGTCGATCCGGACCATGCCGCCGATGACCGAGGTCGCGGCCGCCATCGAGACGGGGGTGCCGTCCGGGGTCTCCCAGAACGTGAAGTGCCGGTCACCGAAACGCGAGTCGCCCCAGGAACCGGCGTCGATCAAGTCGATGGAGGACTGCTCCCCGACATCGACGCAGAACTCACGGCACCAGCGCACGACGTGTTCACGGTCCCTCCCGCCCGTAAGGCGGCCCCGGCCCTCCGGGCGCGGCCGCGGCGGAGTGAGTGTTCCGAGGCGGTAGAGATGTGTCCGCCAGAAGAGTGCTGGTGCCGCGCCGGTGTGCCGCTGCCAGGAATCGGCGAACGCGGTGGCGGTGCCGTGGTCCGCGATGACGCGGCCGGGCGAGTGCCCGAGCACGGCAAGTCGGGCGGCGAGGGCGTCGGTCTGCTCGACGGAGAGGGGGGTGAGGCCCAGGCGGCCGCTCGACATGAGGTAGAAGACCGCGTGGACCTCGCCTCCGGACTCCAGGCCGCCGAAGACGGCGGTGGCGGGGGCGCGCGCGTCCGGCCTGCGTATCCGCAGTTTCTCGATGTCCGTCAGCGGCGTGTTGTGCAGGGCGGGGCGCGAGCGCAGGAAGTCCCCGGCTCGGGCGAGGAAGTCGTCGACGTCTTGGGTGATGTGCCACTCATCCGGAAGCATGATCCCTGGTCCCCTGGTCCCTGATCCTTGATCTCTTATCCCTGGTTCGGCGCTCTACAGGCTGCGTCGGTTGACGCGTCGTACGTCGGCTAGGTACCTGTGAGGTCCATGGCAGAGGATGATGCCCGACGTGAACGTGTCCGTACCGCTCGCCGTGCCATCACGGTCCGACCGCGACCACTACCGGGCCGTTCACCCGCGCATGCCACCATCGGGCGGTGGACTACCCGAACGACCAGGCACCTGGCGCACCCATCCGCTCCGGCATCCCGGAGCACGGCCGCATCCCGAAGTACTACGCGGTCAAGGCCCGGATCTCGCTGCTCCTCGACGAGTTGGGCGAGGGCGGGCTGCTGCCCACCGAACGGGATCTCGCGCTGCGCCACGAGGTGTCGCGCGAGACCGTACGGCAGGCGCTGCGCGAGCTGCTGCTGGAAGGGCGGCTGCGGCGGCAGGGGCGCGGGACCGTGGTCGCCGGGCCCAAGCTGGAGCAGCCGCTCTCGCTCGCCAGCTACACCGAAGGGGTCCGCCGCCAGGGCCGGCGCCCCGGCCGGCACCTCATCGGCCTGGAGCGCTTCCCCTGCCCCGAGGCCCTCGCCGCCGAGATCGGGGTGGGCCGGGGTGAGCCCGTCTGGCACCTGGAGCGCGTGCTGCTCGCCGACGACGAGCGGGTCGGGCTGGAGAGCACGTACGTCACCGTCGCCCGACTTCCTTCGCTGGACGTGGAGTTCGACCCGGACTCCTCCTTCTACGCCTATCTCCGTGACCGGCTCGGCATCGCCTTCGGGGACGCCGACGAACGCATCGAGACCGTGCTCGCCACCCCTCGCGAGGCCCTCCTCATCGGGACCCCGCCCGCCCTGCCGATGCTGCTCCTCCACCGCCTCTCCCGGGACACGGAGGGCCGGCCGCTGGAGCGGGTGCGCACGCTGTTCCGAGGGGACCGGTTCTCCTTCACCACGCACCTGGGGGATCCCGCTCGACGTGAAGAGCCCTAGCCGAGCATGCCTCCGCCGGACGGCTTTTTCCTACATTAGACGCCGCACGCTCAAGAGTTCGTCGAGCAGTTGATTGCCCGGCCGCACCCGTCCCAAGGGTGTGCCTTTTTGTGCCTGCGTGGAGCCCCGGCGCGCGGTGGGACAATAATGTGCGCTCCGCGTACGCTGGTAAAAGAAGGGGTGGGTAGGGTAAATCCCCTTACTTCCTTTCGAGCGTGCACACCTTCGAGTGCATCAAGGGTCGTGAATCGTCTGGTTCCGGCCACCTGGCTGAATGGGCGAATGTGTCCATCGAGTCAATTCGATCGGGTTGTGCTTCCTCAACGCGGCCTCCGATGAATGCAGTTGGTCAGTGAAATCATCGCGCTGCCGATCGCTCCCTCGCTTTCCCCTAGCGGATTTATCGCGTGAATGTCGAGGGGCCAAGCCGGTGATTGCGTGGCTTGCGCAGGAGTGAATAACTTCTCGGTGACGCCACTTCTGCGCGACGGCCCACGGGCCGGTTTATGTTCCGCGCCTGACTGCAGGTCGCAGAGGGCAGTGTGAGGAGCTTCGCAAAAGCATGCGAAGTGGCGACCCCCACGATCCGCGGTCCCGCGTCATGCCGGATCGCATTTCCCTCAGGAGTGGTCCACTGATGACCATCACAGAGCAGCCCTTTCACGGCTGGTCCCCCGAAGCCGTCGTCTTCGACTGCGACGGCACTCTCATGGACACCGAACAGCATTGGCAGGATGCCCGAGGCCGGGCCTTCCGGGACTTCGGTCTGCGACCGGCGCCGGGGTTCGCCGAACGTGCCAAGGGAGTCCACTACCTCGACTGCGGCCGCATGATGGCCGAGGAGGCCGATAAGCCCGACCTGGCACCGGAGCTCACCGAGTCGCTGCTCGCCCACTTCATGGAGCGCGTCGCCGATGACCCGGTGACCATGCCCGGAGCGGCCGAGTTCGTCCGGAACCTGTCCGGCCGCCTTCCCCTGGCGGTCGCGAGCAACTGTCCCCTCGCGGTGGTCGAGAGGAGTCTGGAGCAGGCCGGCCTGCTGCCGCACTTCGGTCACATCGTCGTCCCCGGCGACCCGGAATCGGCCGGTGCGGCCACCAGGAGCCCGGACACCGGGGAACTCATCAGGCCCAAGCCATGGCCGGACGTCTACGCCACCGCCGCACGGCTGTGCGGCGCTCGGAGCGAACGGACGCTGGCCGTTGAGGACTCGTTCACGGGCATCGAGTCGGCCCGCCGGGCGGGGCTACGCGTCGTGGGGGTCGGCAAGCCGCCCGGCGACGGCCGGGAAAGCACGGTCGATCTCTGGGTGCCCACGCTCCACGCCCCCGAGCTGCTGGACCTGGACTGGGTGCGGGCCGGGTAGCGGCGGGCGCGCGCTGACTCAGCCGGTGGCGCGTACGGCGTCCAGGCGTGCGCCGAGGTCAGGAGCCCCGGCCTGGGCGCAGGACAGCAGGAGGGCGACGCCCACGGCCCCCGGGTCGGGAATCCCCTCTGTGCGTCCACCGAGGTAACTGGAGCGCCCCATACGAGCCCGGAGCCTCGCGGTCGCGGCGACCCCGTCCCACGCGGACTCGGCCGCGATCGCGAGCGCGTCGGCCGCGGGGGTGTTCGGGGCGGTCGAGCGCAGCACATCGGTGGCGGGGGCCAAGGCGTCGACGAGCGTCTTGTCCCCTGGCCGGGCGTCTCCGACGCGTTGGATCGCGGCGAGGCCGCCGGCGAAGCCGTCGGCCAGCGCGGTGGTGGTGAGCCCGCCCTCGGCGATCGCCGAGGCCAACGACTGCAACAGGAGGCCGAAGAGGGGGCCGCTCGTACCGCCGACCTCGTCGAGAAAGGCCTCGGCCGTGGCCAGAAGCGGTGCGGAGGGATCGGAGCCCGGGTCCGGGAGCCGGTCCCAGCGGGCCCGGGCGGCGTCCACCCCGGCGGTGAGGTTGGTTCCGAAGTCTCCGTCGCCGACCTGCTGGTCCAGAGCAGTGAGCAGGGGCTCACCCCGGTGGGCCGCTTCCGCGAAACGCCGCATCCAGTCGGCGGTGAAGTGGGCGTTGCTGGCAGGCTCGGTCATGGGGATCCTCCCGGTGTCGGCTGCGGTGGAACGGGGCCGCTCTTCACCAGCGCAGGGCCGGGGTGTGGACCGGTGCGTCGTACAGGCTGAGGGTCTGAGGGTCGACGGCCATCAGGGTGATGGAGAACCCGTGCATGTCCAGGGAGGTGATGTAGTTGCCGACCAGGCTTCGGGCGAGTGGCATCCCGGCGCCCCGCAACTCGTGGACGAGCTGCCCGTGTGCCGCGTACAGCTCCAGCAGAGTGGTGGCGCCGAGGCCGTTGACCAGCGATATCACCGGGGTGTCGGCGGGCAGCGCACCGAGCAGTTCCGTCGTCATCCGTTCGACCAGGTCGGGCAGCGGCCGGCGGGGCGCGGTCGAACTGGCGCGTTCACCGTGAATGCCCACCCCGTACTCCAGCCGGCCCGCGTCCAAGGTGAAGGCGGGTTCCCCGGTGGCGGGAGACGTGTGTGCGGAGGTGGCGATGGCGAGTGAACGGCAACGTGCCACGAGTCGTTCGCCCAGACTCTGGAGTTCGGCGAGTCCCATGCCGGTGTCCGCCGCGGCGCCGAGGATCTTCTCCACCAGAACGGTGCCACCCGTTCCACGCCGCCCGGCGGCGATGTCCGCCGCGTCGGAGGCGAGGTCGTCGTCGATGAGGACGCGGGCGCACGGTATGCCCTGGTGGGCCAGGCGCTCGGCGGCGATGCCGAAATTGATGCGGTCGCCGGTGTAGTTCTTCACCAGGTGGAGAACCCCTCCCGGACGGGCGACCGCGAGAGACGCCTCGTACACCTGCCGATTGTGCGGAGAAGCGAACACCCTTCCGGGAACAGCGGCGTCGAGCATGCCCCGCCCGACATACCCGCAGTGCAGAGGCTCGTGACCTGATCCCCCGCCGGAGAGCAGGCCTACGGCGCGGGTCTCGGAGGTGTCGCGGGCCGTGAGGAAGCCGAACCCGGGGTGGGCCGAGACCAGTTCCCCGTGGACATCGGCGAAGGAGCGCAGCGCTTCGGCGGCGAGGTCACCGGTGGCGGTCTCGAAGTACGCGGACATCTCACTCCTCGGATATCCAGGCGCACCAGCGGACCGACGGGCCGCAGGGCGGACACGGTTTCACC
Source organism: Streptomyces cyaneofuscatus (assembly GCF_033109485.1). Classification (NCBI taxonomy): domain Bacteria; kingdom Bacillati; phylum Actinomycetota; class Actinomycetes; order Kitasatosporales; family Streptomycetaceae; genus Streptomyces; species Streptomyces cyaneofuscatus. The sequence goes on from NZ_CP137002.1 coordinate 5,358,843, forward strand.
AGGTTGCGATGGCGGCAGGTGCCGCGCAAGTCCGAAGAGATACCGCATGTGAGTTCGCATACCGATGTGTCAGTCCTTTCTCCCCCCGGTCGGCCGCAGCAGGACGGGACGCAGCCGCTTGTAGCCGCGTACGGATACGGGGCGCAGTCTTCTCAGGGTGTAGTCGGCCAGATGTGCCAGCTCCGCGGCCAGCTCGGTGTCCACGAGCGTCGTACCGGGACGGGCCAGAGCCGTGAGGCGGGCCGCTGTGTTGACCGTGCTTCCGTACACGTCACCGAACCGGTTGAGTACGGCACCGTGCGCCAGACCGGTACGTAGGCGGGGCAGTGCGGGGTCCGCCTCGGTGCGGGAGGCGATCTCCAGGGCGATACCGGCGGCGTCGTCGGCCGTATCGGCCACGAAGAGGACCTCGTCCCCGATAGTCTTTACGACCCGGCCCCGCCCCTCGGCGATCGCGCTCGTCGTCAGCTCCTCGAACCGGTCGATCATCCGGGCCAGCTCCGGACCGTCCAGTCCCCGGGTCATGCGCGTGTACCCCACCATGTCGGTGAATCCCACCGCCCGACGCAGTACGGGAAACTCGCCTGCGGGCTTCACCCGGGACGACCTGCTGTCCTCCCGGCCGCTGTCGGGCGAGGTCTTCTCCTGCGGGAGCGTCCGCGCGGCGTGCGCGGCCAGATGGCGGCGCCACACATGCCGCTGCAGCAGTTCCAGTTCCGGCAGCAGGGTCAGGGCCGACTCCTCGACCCGATCACCACCGTCGGCGGTGATCTGTGCCGCCAGCGTGTGCACCTGCCACTCGGCCAGCCGGGACAGGTGGTGGGCCAGGGCTCGGGCCATCATCGTCTCGCTCTCGCGGGTGATGACCCCTGCTCGGATGAGTCGCTCCCCGGCGCGCAACGCCTCCACATCGGCATCGGTGAACGCGGGATCCTCGTCGGCGACGGCCGGGAATCCCAGAGCGCGCCATATCCGCGCCGTGTGTTCGGTCCCGACGCCGGCCAGGCGGGCGACCTCGGACCGGGTCCACGTACGCGGTCCCAGCAGCAGCGATTCGACGAACTCGTTTCCCGCTCGTCCGTTGCTCCCCGGCTCTTCGGGCGAGGCCGGGTCGGTGGCCGCCCCGCCACCCGACGGCGTGCTCATGTGGTGTGCACGATGAGTACGTCCACGCCCGCCTTGCGTGCGACATCCGCAGGCACCGACCCCAGGAGGCGGCCGGCCAGGGACCGCAGGCCGCGGTTGCCCACCACCAGGAGGTCGGCCGAACACTCCCGGGCCACCCGCATGAGCACCGCGACGGGTTCACCCTCCTCCGCCCGCAACCGCACGCTTGCCGCTCCCTGGGCTTCGGCGCGCACGCGTGCGACCCGCAGGCTCTCCTCCGCGGGGGCGGAACCCACCACCTGGTAGGCCTCCTCGCCCAGCTCGTGCTGCGCCTTGGCCAACTCCGGCCCGGACAAGGGCTGATAGGCGCAGACGACCACCAGGTCGGCGCGAGTGCCCGCGGCCAAGCGCGCCGCACCCTCCACCGCTGTGAACGAGGACGGCGAGCCGTCCGTGCCGACGAGAACTGTCCGATAGAGGTGCACAGTCAACTCCCCACCCGTGAGGTTTACTTACTCCAAAGTAAGTAAGTGGGCGCGGTCTGTCGAGACGGCATCACGCCTGGGGTGCGTTTAGATAACGAAAAATAACGGGTCTAGTCCAAACTTGCGGGGTCGTTCACCATCCCGTTGTCGACCGGATGCGTCCGGGACACCCGACCCCAGGAGCGTGGCCGCCGTGAGAGTCATCGTCGTAGGAGCCGGCGTGGTGGGAACCATGCACGCCTGGCACGCAGTCAGCCGCGGCCACGAGGTCGTACAGATCGAGCGTGAGAGCGAGGCGCGCGGGGCATCGCTCCGCAATTTCGGACAGATCTGGGTCAGTGGCCGGGCCGGGGGCGAGGAGCTGGAAACCGCCCTGCGGGCACGGGAGTTGTGGGAGGGGATCGGGCGGCGGGTGCCGGGGCTCGGGTTCCGGGCCTGTGGCTCGCTCACCCCGCTGCGGACCGGGGCCGAGGCCGCCGTCGCCGAGGCGGCGCTCGCCAGGCCCGACGCGGCGGCGCGCGGCTACAAGCTGCTCACCGCCGAGGAGGCCCGCGCCCTCAACCCCGCCCTGCGCGGCACGTTCACCGCCGCCCTGTGGTGCGAGCGGGACGCGGCGGTCGAGCCGCGCACCGCCCAACTCGCCCTGAAGGCGGAGCTGCTGGCCTCCGGGCGGTACACCTTCCTCGGCGGCCGCGAGGTCCGCGACGTCATCGGCACCGCCTCCGTGCGCGACGACCACGGTGACGTCCACACCGGCGACGCCGTGATCCTGGCGACCGGCGCCTGGCTCGGCGGGCTCGTCCGCGAACTTGCCGGGCCCGAACTGCCCGTCCGCCGCGTCCGGCTCCAGATGATGCAGACCGACCCGCTCGGCGAACCCCTCACCACCTCGGTCGCCGACGCCGACAGCTTCCGCTACTACCCCGCCTACCGCAGCGAGGCGCTCGACGCCCTCAACGCCCACCAGCCCCAGGACCCGGTCGCCGCCGAACACCGCATGCAGCTCCTCATGGTGCAGCGCAGCGACGGCGGGCTGACCATCGGGGACACCCACGAGTACGAGCACCCCTTCGCCTTCGACACCGTCGAGGAGCCGTACGAGCACCTCACCCGGGTCGTCGAGGCCTTCCTCGGCCGGCCGCTGCCGCGCATCAGGCACCGCTGGGCGGGCGTCTACGCGCAGTGCACCGACACCTCACGCGTCGTCCACCGCCAGCAGGTGGGCGACGGGGTCTGGCTCATCACCGGGCCCGGCGGGCGCGGCATGACGTGCTCGCCCGCCATCGCCGAAACGACCGCAGACCAACTGGGCTGGTGAACCACATGACTTCAGCGACACCCACGACCGACAACCGCTTCGACCTCGTCGTCCTCGACATGGCCGGGACCACCGTCGCCGACGGCGGACTCGTCGAACAGGCCTTCTCTGCCGCCGCCGAACGCCTCGGTGTGCGGCCGGGATCGGCCGAGCACGAGCGCCAACTCGCCTACGTACGCGCCACCATGGGCGAGTCCAAGATCTCCGTCTTCCGGCACCTCTTCGGGGACGAGGAGAAGGCCCGGTACGCCAACACCGCCTTCGAGGAGGCGTACGGGGACCTCGTCGACGGCGGCCGCATCGCCCCGGTCCCCGGGGCGCGGGAGGCGATCGAGCGGCTCACCGGTGAGGGCCGCACCACCGTCCTGACCACCGGGTTCGCCCGCACCACCCAGGACGCCATCCTCGCCGCCCTCGGCTGGCAGGACCTCGTCCCCCTCACCCTCTGCCCCGCCGACGCGGGCGGCCGGGGGCGCCCCTACCCGGACATGGTGCTGGCCGCCTTCCTGCGCACGGGTGCGGTGGACGACGTGCGGCGGATCGTGGTGGCGGGGGACACCTCGTACGACATGCTCAGCGGCGTACGCTCCGGCGCCGGGCTCGTCGCGGGCGTCCTCACCGGCGCCCACGACGCCGGTCAGCTGGACCGGAACGGCGCCACCCACGTCCTCGGGTCGGTCGCCGAGCTGCCGGACCTCATCGCGCGGGCCGAGGCATGAACCCCCAAAACGTGGCCATCGCGCCCAGCGGCATCCGCTTCGACGGGGTCAGCGTCGCGTACGGGGAGAACACCGTCCTGGACCGGCTCGACCTCACCGTCGAACCCGGCGAGGTCATGGCCCTCCTCGGCCCCTCCGGCTCCGGCAAGACCACCGCCCTGCGCGCGGTCGCAGGGTTCGTCCGGCCCGCCTCCGGGCGCGTGTTCATCGGCGGGCGGGATGTGACCCAACTGCCGCCGCACCAGCGGGGGATCGGGATGGTGGTCCAGCAGTACGCCCTCTTCCCGCACCTCAAGGTCAAGGACAACGTGGCCTTCGGCCTGAAGGCCCACCGCACCCCCAAGGCCGAGATCGCCGGGCGGGTGACCGAGGCCCTCGAACTCGTCGGCATGGCCGCGTACGCCACCCGCCACCCCCGCGAACTCTCCGGCGGCCAGCAACAACGCGTCGCCATCGCCCGCGCGCTGGCCATCCGTCCCGGCGTACTCCTCCTCGACGAACCCCTCTCCGCACTCGACGCCCGGCTCCGCTCCGGCATGCTCGCCGAACTCGCCCGGCTGCACCGCGAGTTGCCCGACGTCTCCATCCTGTACGTCACCCACGACCAGGTCGAGGCGCTCACCCTGGCCGACCGGATCGCCGTCATGGACCGCGCCCGGCTCCAGGACTGCGGCACCCCCGAGGAGCTCTACCGCCGGCCCCGTACGGAGTTCACCGCCTCGTTCGTCGGTAACGCCAACCTCCTCCCGGTCACCGTCACCGGACCGGGGCGCGTGGAACTGGCGGGCGCCGCCCTCGACGTCCCCACCGAAACCGCCACCCCCGGGGCCGCCGCCACCCTCTGCGTCCGGCCGCACCTCGTCGGCCTCGGCCCCGGGCCCAACGCGCTCACCGGCACGGTCACCGAGGTCCAGTGGCGCGGCTCCACCCACCGCGTCCACGCCGACACCGCCGGCCACCGCCTCATGGCCGACCTCCGCGAACTGCGCGACCCCCCGGCCCTCGGCGACCCGGTCACCCTCCACTTCGCGGCGGAGGACGCGGTGCTGCTCCCGGCGGGCGCGGCACGTGAGCGGGAGGTGGCCGGTGGCTAGCGCCGCTGTGGCCGTCCGCCGGAAGTCCGCAGGCCTCACCAGGACACCCACCTGGGCCTGGGCCCTCCCGCCCGTCCTGATCCTCGCGCTCGGCTTCCTCTACCCCCTGGCCCTGGTCGTCCGGCAGTCCTTCACCCCCGAATCCCTGGGCGAAACGACCACCGGCGCCTCCCTCGCCCCCTACGCCGAGGTCTTCGCCTCCACCGCCTTCCGCGAGGCGCTCACCACCACCGTCTGGCTCGCGGTCGGCGCCACCGTCGGGTGCCTGGTCCTCGGCTTCGTCCTCGCCCTGGTCATCGCCTTCGTCCCGTTCCCCGGCGGCAAGGCGGTCGCCCGGTTCATCGACGTCTTTCTCTCCTTCCCGTCCTTCCTCATCACGCTCGCTCTCCTCTTCATCTACGGGTCGGTCGGCATGGCCAACGGGGCCTGGACGGGCGTCACGGGAGCGGCCGAGGGGCCCTTCCACTTCCTGACCACCCCATGGGGCGTCCTGCTGGCGGAGATCACGTACTTCACACCGTTCGTGATGCGCCCGCTCCTCGCCGCCTTCTCCCAACTCGACACCGCCCAGCTGGAGGTGGCCTCCTCACTCGGCGCCGGGCCGCTGCGGATCGTGCGGCAGGTGATCCTGCCCGAGGCGCTCCCCGCGCTCGCGGCGGGCGGCAGCCTGGTCCTGGTGCTCTGCCTCAACGAGTTCGGGATCGTCCTGTTCACCGGGGCGAAAGGGGTCACCACACTCCCGATGCTCGTCTACAGCAAGGCGATCCTGGAGTCGGACTACCCGGCCGCCTGTGTCGTCGCCGTCGTCAACATCGTTCTCTCCGTGGGCCTTTACAGCCTGTACCGGGTGGTGAGCCGTCGTGCTGGTGCATAGCCGTACGGGAAAGTGGGCCACCTGGTCCGCGTTCGCCGTCCTCTTCCTCCCCCTCTTCGCCGTCCCCCTCCTCGTCATCCTCGCCGCCTCTCTCTCCACCAACTGGTCCGGTGCCCTCCCCTCCGGCCCCACCGCCACCCGCTACGCCGCCGCGACCAGCGGCGACTCCCTCCAGGCGCTGACCACCAGCCTGGTGACCGCCCTCTGCGCCAGCGTGCTCGCCCTGGTCCTCGGCGGCTGGGCGGCGCTCGCCGCGAGCGCCCTCGGCCGGCGCGGAAAACGGTTCCTGGACGCGCTGTTCATGCTTCCGGTCGCCGTGCCGTCCGTGGTCGTCGGCCTCGCCGTCCTCGTCGCCTTCAGTCAGCCACCCGTCCTCCTCAACGGCACCCGCTGGATCGTGATCATCGCCCATACGGTCCTGGTCACCGCCTTCGCCTACCAGTCCGTCTCGGCCGCCGCCCGGCGCCTGGACCCGATGTACGAGCAGGCGGCGGCCAGCCTCGGGGCGAGCCCCGGCCGCGTCCTGTGGCGGGTCAGGCTGCCGCTCCTGCTGCCCTCGCTCACAGCGGCGGCCGGGCTCTGCTTCGCCCTGTCCATGGGGGAGTTGAGCGCCACGATGATGCTCTACCCGCCGGACTGGACCCCGCTCCCGGTGCAGATCTTCGCCGCCACCGACCGCGGCTCGCTCTTCACCGGCGCCGCACTCGCCGTGGTCCTGATGGGCACGACGCTGCTCGTCCTGACGGCCGTCTCCCGCATCCGGACCCGCGCGTCCTACCGCTGAACCCCGCACCCACCCCGTATCAACCGCTCCAGGAGAAGACATCCCATGCGCACCCATGCCCTCAACCGGCCCCTCGCCGTCCTCGGCGCCCTCTCCCTCGCCGCTCTCACCCTCACCGCCTGCGGCGGCACCTCCGCCGCCTCCGACGAGAAGGTCGTCACCGTCTACAGCGCCGACGGCCTCAAGGGCGAGATGGGCGACGGCTGGTACGACAAGGTCTTCAAGGAGTTCGAGAAGGAGACCGGCATCAAGGTGAAGTACGTGGAGGGCGGCTCCGGCGAGATGGTGCAGCGCACCGTCCGCGAGAAGTCCAACACCCAGGCCGACGTGCTCGTCACCCTCCCGCCCTTCATCCAGCAGGCCGACGCCAAGGGGCTGTTGGCGGCGTACGAGCCGAAGGGCGCCGACCAGGTCGACGCGGCGGACAAGGCGCCCGACGCCAAGTGGACCTCCGTCGTCAACAACTACTTCGGCTTCATCTACAACAAGCAGCGGCTCACCACCCCGCCCCGCACCTGGGAGGAGCTGCTGGACGCCTCGTACAAGGAGAAGGTCCAGTATTCGACCCCCGGCGTCGCGGGCGACGGCACCGCCGTCCTCATCAAGGCGATGCACGACTTCGGCGGCAAGGAGCCGGCGATGGAGTACCTCAAGCGGCTCCAGACCAACAACGTCGGCCCGTCCGCCTCCACCGGCAAGCTCGCGCCCAAGGTCGACAAGGGTGAACTCCTCGTCGCCAACGGGGATGTCCAGATGAACTACGCCCAGTCCAAGGACATGCCCAACCTCGCCATCTGGTTCCCGGCGAAGGGCGACGGGAAGCCCACCAGCTTCGCCCTCCCGTACGCGGCAGGGCTCCTCGCCAAGGCCCCGCACAGCGAGAACGGCAAGAAGCTGCTCGACTTCCTCCTCTCCGAGAAGGCCCAGCGCGATGTCAGCGCGGTCGGCGGCGGGTTCGCCGCCCGCAAGGACATCAAGGCCACCGACGCCAACGCCCGCGAGCTCAACGGGCTGTTGGAGGGCGTCGAGATCTTCGAGCCGGACTGGTCGGACATCGGCACCAACCTGGACACGTACATCGACGCCTGGAAGACGGCCACCGGAAGCTGACCGGCCACCTTTCGGCCACGGTCTCCTGCGAAGGTCTGTTCCCGCACAGCTCTGGGACCCGGCCCCATTGTCTCGTCAACATAACGGGTCTGGCCCAGAAGGCAGTTCACGAAGTCTCGCCCCGCCATCCACCCCGTGTCACCGTCCCCCTCCGGAGGATCACGTGTCCCGATCCGTCTCCCGACGCTCCGTGCTCGCCACCACCGCCGCAGCGGCCTCCGCCGCCGCGGTCGGCACCTTCGCCACCGCCACCACCGCCCACGCCGCCCCGCCCACGCTCCCGGACGGCACCAGCAAGGACAAGGTGCTCGTCGTCGGCATCGACGGGCTCCGCCACGACGTCATCGCCGCCGCGAGCGCCCCGCACCTCAAGGGGATGATGGCGAACGGCACGTACGGCACCTCCCTGCTGTACGCCAACCCGATGGCCGCCACCTCCTCCGGCCCCGGCTGGTCGACCATCTCCACCGGTGTCTGGCCCGACAAGCACGGCGTGAAGGACAACTCCTTCGCCGGCAAGAACTACACGCGCTACCCCGGCTTCCTCGCCCGCCTCGCCCAGGTCCGGCCCCAGCTCTCCACGTACGCCGCCGTCGACTGGAAGCCCCTGGACGCCCAGGGCACGGTCACCGCGGGCGCCGACGCCAAGCTCGTCCTGGACGGCGACCGCGACGGCTACACCGGCCACGACGCCACCATCGCCGCCGACACCGAGTCGATCCTGCGCCACCAGAACCCGGACGTCGTCTTCGCCTACCTCGGCCAGGTCGACATCGTCGGCCACAACCTCGGCGCGGCCCACGCCCAGTACCGCGCCGCGATCGACGTCATCGACGGCTACCTGGGCCGCCTCCTCGCCGCGATCAAGGCCCGTCCGACGTACGCCACCGAGCGGTGGACGGTCATCGTCGCCACCGACCACGGCCACACCGACGCCGGCGGCCACGGCGGCAGCACCATCGAGGAGCGCCGCACCTTCGTCCTCGCCCAGGGCCCCGGCATCGCCGCCGGCGCCACACCCCGCGACACCCGGCTCGTCGATGTCGCCGCCACCGTCTTCAAGCAGCTCGGCATCGCCCCCGACCCCGCCTGGGGCCTGGACGGCAAGCCGATCCAGGAGCGCTCCACCGACCCCTTCGAGGCCCTCTACCCGGCGCTCGCCGGACGCGTCGACGAGACGGGCATCCCGGCCGGCGTCCTCGGCTGGACCCACACCGCGCCGAGCGGCTGGTCGGTCATCAACTCCGCGATGGGCACCGGGGGCGTCGCCGAGTGGCGCGGCTGGTCCTTCGCCACCGACGAGTTCTGGAGCCGCTCCCAGCGCGACCAGTCCCGAGAGCTGAACGTCCGCTCGCGCGGGATCTTCGCGGTGGCCGACTCCGACGAGTGGGACGACAAGGCCTCCTCCGGCCCGTTCGACTCGACGCTGGTCACCCCGGCGTACGCGGTCGGCGGCAAGTCCACCGTGACGCTCGACTTCACCACCCTGTACCGGCAGGAGGGCAGCCAGAGCGCCCGCGTCCTCGCCTCCTGGAACGGTGGCACCCCGACCCTCGTCCGTTCCTACACCTCGGACGTGATCTCCCAGCCGCAGTCGCTCGGCCTGAGCGTCCCGGCCGGGGCGACCAGCGTGAGCTTCCGGTTCCACTACACCGGAGCCAACAACTGGTACTGGGTGATCGACGGGGTCAAGATCACAGCGAGCTAATTATGCTGGGGGTGCCGGGACGGCGTGGTCCGGGCACCCCCAGCACGCAGTACGTACGGCAGGAGTCCCCGCACATGGCAGACCGCAAGCCGATCACTTCCTGGCTCACCGACATGGACGGCGTCCTCATCCACGAGGGCATCCCGATTCCGGGCGCCGACGCCTTCATCAAGCGGCTGCGGGATTCCGGGCTCCCCTTCCTCGTCCTCACCAACAACTCCATCTACACCGCGCGCGACCTGCACGCCCGCCTCAGCCGCATGGGCCTGGACGTGCCCGTGGAGAACATCTGGACCTCCGCCCTCGCCACCGCCCAGTTCCTGGACGACCAGCGCCCCGGCGGCACGGCGTACGTCATCGGCGAGGCCGGGCTCACCACCGCGCTGCACGACATCGGGTACGTGCTGACCGACCACGCCCCGGACTACGTGGTGCTCGGCGAGACCCGTACGTACAGCTTCGAGGCGCTCACCAAGGCGATCCGGCTGATCAACGCGGGCGCCCGCTTCATCTGCACCAACCCGGACGAGACCGGGCCGTCCGCCGAGGGCCCGCTGCCCGCCACCGGTTCGGTCGCCGCCCTGATCACCAAGGCCACCGGCAAGGAGCCGTACTTCGCGGGCAAGCCCAACCCGCTGATGATGCGGACCGGGCTGAACGCCATCGGCGCCCACTCCGAGACCAGCGCCATGATCGGCGACCGGATGGACACCGACGTGCTGGCCGGTCTGGAGGCGGGCATGCAGACGTTCCTCGTCCTCACCGGCCTGACCGGCGTCTCGGACATCGACCGCTACCCGTTCCGGCCATCCCACGTCGTGGACTCCATCGCGGACCTGGTCGACCTCATCGACCTGCCGGACCAGGCGGACCGCCCGTAACCAGCGGCACCACCCCTGACCTGCACGGACCGTATCCGTAGCCCCTCGCGCGTCGCTCGAATGGAGGACTACGGATGCGGGCCCCGGGCCCAGGCGTGAACCTTCCCCTAGGAGGTTCACGATGCGTTCCACGCCCATCACGTTCTGTGCCGCAGCGGCGGCCGCGCTCATAGCCCTGCCGGGGTCCGCCGCCCAGGCATCCCCGGCCGCCCGGGCCGGTGACGACGACCGGAGAACCGGTACCGTCTCGGTCACCCCGTCCACGATCGCCCCGGGCGGTCAGGTCGAACTCTGGGTCGACATCTGCGGCAAGGGCCGCCAGGCCAAGGGCAACTCCGACGCCTTCGCCTCGGTCGCCCACTTCCGCCCCGCCGACGACAAGGGCCTCTACGCCGAGGCCACCATCCGCTCCGACGCCGAACCCCGCTCCTACGACGTCTGGGTCACCTGCGAGGACGGCAAGGGCAAGGCGACCGGCACCCTCACCGTCATCCACCACTCCCGCCCCTCGCCCGTGGCCCCCGTCAAGGCGGGCGGCGGAGGCACCGCCGTCCTCGCCGAGCGGGGAGCCGAGTCCGAGGGCCCCGGCACGCGGCACGCGGTGATCGGCCTCGTCCTCGCCGCCGTCGCCTCCGTGGCCTTCGCCCTGCGCACCTCGCGCCGCCGCCGCGACCCGGCCGCGGACTGACATGTCCGCCCCGGACCGCCCGGCAGGCACCGGGCGACTGCTGACCGGTGTGGCCTGGGCCGTGCTGCTGCTCGGCCTCTGGCTCTGGGGGCGCGACGCGTCCGGCGGGATGTCCGCCCCGACCACGGGGGACGTCGCCGCGGTCGGCCGCCCGCTCGGGGCCCCGCTGCCCCCGGCGCACGAACCGGTCGAGGGCGCCGCCCCGCGCAGTGTGGAGATCCCCTCCGTCGGGATCGACGCCCCGGTCGTCCGGCGCGGCCTCGACCAGGACGGGGCCATCGACCCACCGCCGTACGACCTGCCGCAGACGGCCGGCTGGTACGGCAAGGGCACCGAGCCCGGCGCCGAGGGGGCGGCCCTGCTCGTCGGCCATGTCGACACCGAGACCAAGCCCGCCGTCTTCTACGGGCTCAGCGCGGTCCGGCCCGGCGAGAAGGTGAAAGTGACCCGGGAGGACGGCAGCGTCGCCGAGTTCACCGTCGACGACGTCCAGGTCGTCACCCGCGAACGCTTCGACGCCGAGAAGGCGTACGGGCCCCGCGTGGACGGCCGGGCGGAGCTGCGGCTGATCACCTGCGGCGGGAAGTACGACCAGAAGTCCCGCTCGTACACGGCGAACGTCGTGGTCTCGGCCTACCTCACGGGGGTGCGGGGCGCGTAGACGGGCAGGCGGGCATGCGTGTGAAGGACATCCGGCCCGGCCGGCCCGCCCCGCGAGGGGCGTCCCGGCCGGGCCGGCCTCGACCGTGTGCACCGGGCCGCGGGAGTTGCCCGGCGCGGTACGGGAGGACCGTGCGGTACGGGGTCGATCTCTGCCGCCACTGTAGGGGGACGGGTACCCCGCAGGAGCCGGTTTCGAACAGGATGTCCGGAACCCGGTGCCTCTGAGGGACGGCCCCGGCCCCTGTGCCAGGATGACCGGGACCGGCAGCACAGAAGCGCGACCCGTGACAGCGGTGCAGGCGAAGCGCACCCAAGGGGGAGTGGATGTACGGCAGTTACACGGGCTGCACCGGCTACACCGGCCTCAGGTCGGCCGGTACGGCGGCGGTGCTCTGCGCCGCCCTCCTCCTGGCCGGCTGCTCCGGCGACAGCGGCGGCGATGGTGACGGGGGCACGGACGGCGGCCCCGCGGTCATCGGCCAGCAGCCCGAGGCGAAGGACCCGTACTGGGTGAACCCGGACGGCACGGCCGCGCGGCAGGTCGCCACGTACGAGAAGGACGGCGACCAGGAGAAGGCCGACCTGATCCGGAAGATCGCCGAGCAGCCGGCCGGCGAGTGGGTCGGCCCGGACGACCCGGAGGGCGAGGCGCGGCGGGTCACCGAGGCGGCCACGAAGGCGGACCGGTACGCGCTGCTGGTCCTCTACAACATCCCGTACCGCGACTGCGGCCAGTTCTCCAGGGGCGGCGCCGCCGACGGCAACGCCTACCGGGCCTGGGTGGACGGCGTCGCCCAGGGCATCGGGGACCGTCGGGCCACCGTGATCCTGGAGCCGGACGCCCTCCTCCACCTGGTCGACGGCTGCACGCCCCAGGAGCACCACGACGAGCGGTACGCCCTGATCGAGTCCGCCGTCGAGCGGCTGAAGCGGCAGCCCGCCACCCAGGTCTACGTGGACGCGGGCAACGCGGGCTGGCAGTCGCCCGAGGCCCTGCAAGAGCCGCTGCGGCGGGCGGGCATCGAGAAGGCCGACGGCTTCTCGCTCAATGTCTCCAACTTCCGGACGACGGCCGTCAGTACGGAGTTCGGCAGGAAGCTGTCGGCGAAGGTCGGGGACAAGCCCTTCGTCATCGACACCAGCCGCAACGGCAACGGCCCCTACGAGGGCGGCGACCCGGCCGAGACCTGGTGCAACCCGCCCGGCCGCGCGCTGGGCGAGCCCCCCACCACGGCGACCGGCGACGACCTGGTCGACGCGTACCTGTGGATCAAGCGCCCCGGCGAGTCCGACGGCGACTGCAAGGGCGGCCCGAAGGCGGGCGCGTGGTGGCCGGAGTACGCGCTCGGCCTGGCCCGCGCCACGAAGTAGGCGGCCTTCCGCCGTCACGTAACGTGCGCCCCCTTGCCGCCGGTCAGTGACGCTCCGCACTTCAACTGTCGCTGTGCGTTGAAGATGAACCGGTGTCGGTGGTCCTGGGGCGGGGAATGATCAAGGCCCCCTCACGCTCGGTGAGGGGGCCTTGATGGTGCGTGCGCCGTCAGGGACTCGAACCCCGGACCCGCTGATTAAGAGTCAGCTGCTCTAACCAACTGAGCTAACGGCGCCTGCTGACCTGGAGAACTCTACCCGACTCCGGCGGGTGCTCCGGACCATTTACCCGCCGCCACGCCCTGTCAGATGGTCGTTTTTTCTCATTGGTCCGTCAAAATGCCTTATGTCGGGAGAGTTAAGACACTGACGCCCGTCGCGTTGCGCCCAAAGATCTTGACGAGTGACCAGTGACGAGTGACGAGTGATGAGTGCGGAGGGGAATCGCATGACTGTGCCGGTCTTCGAGGAGTACGAGCCCGCCATCGACTGCACCTGTGCGGGGTGCGCCCAGCAGCGGCGGGCCGCCGCGCGCGCGGTCCCGGTGCGGTACGGGGGCCACCCCGCCGCCCACGGCGCACGCCGCGCCCTGGTCCTGGCCACCGCCGCCGGGGTGGTCCTCTCCTGCGGGGCCGCCGGAGCCGCGGCCGCCGCCGGCCGGACCGCCGGAGCTCCCCGGGCCGACCAGGACCCCGAGCCACTGCCGGACACCCCGCAGGGCGAGAAGGGCCCGCTGAAGGGGTCCGGCGCCTCCGGGCCGCCGTCGGACAGCGCGGTGCTGCGCAAGACCACCCGGGCCGAGATCATCAACCGGGCCAAGCAGTGGGTCGACGCGAAGGTCCCGTACAGCATGGAGAAGTACTGGTCCGACGGGTACCGCCAGGACTGCTCCGGCTATGTGTCGATGGCCTGGAACCTCGGCACCAACGAATGGACCGGCAGCCTCGCGAGCTACGGGACCCGGATCGCCCGCGCCGACCTCCAGCCCGGCGACATGCTCCTCTTCCACAACCCCGCCGACCCCTCCAAGGGCTCCCACGTCACCATCTTCGGCGGCTGGACCGACTACACGCGCACCCACTACATCGCCTACGAGCAGGCACGCCCGAAGACGCGGAAGCAGTCGACGCCCATGGCGTACTGGAGCAACTCCGACCGGTACGTCGCCTACCGCTACAAGGGCGTCAGCGGCGGCTCACCCGGCTCGGGCTCCGACACGGCCTTCCCCGGCGCCGGCCAGTTCGGCCCCGGCGCGAACAACGCCCACGTCACCCGGCTCGGCGAGATGCTGATCGCACGCGGCGCCAAGCGGCTCTACGCGGTCGGACCCGGGCCCGTGTGGGGCGAGGCCGACCGGCGCGCCACGCAGGCGTTCCAGCAGGCCCAGGGGTGGAAGGGCGCGGAGGCGGACGGCCTCCCCGGCCCGGATACCTGGCGCCTGCTGGCGACGGGCACCGGCCGCGACATCCCGGCCGCCGCAACGGGAGGCAGCCCGAACACCTCGGTGGCCTTCCCCGGGCGCGGCTATTTCCAGCCGGGTCGGTCCAACGGCCATGTCGACCGGCTCGGCCGGCAGTTGGTGAAGAAGGGATACGGCAAGCACTACGTGTCGGGCCCCGACCCCCGCTGGACCGAGGCGGACCGCCGCAACGTCGAGGCGTTCCAGCGGGCCCAGGGCTGGCGCGGCGGCGCGGCGGACGGATACCCGGGGCCGGAGACCTGGCGCCGGCTCTTCGCCTGACGGCCCTGACGGACTTGATCGACCTGACGGACGACGGATGACGGAAAGGAACCGGGAACCGGTGAGCCCAGACCAGAACCCCCACCCCCTGACGGACCACGACGGCCGCACCTCCGGCGGCGAGACCCCGATGCCCCTGGTGGACGACGTGGCCCTGCACCGACCGGCCCTCCCCACCCCACCGCCCCTGTTCCGCCCGAAGGAGGAGGCGCAGTCGGTGGGGGAGAACCCGCTGGTGGGGGAGGGCCCGCTGCCGGTGGAGGACCCGCTGCCGGGGGAGGCGAGCCCGGAGGTTCCGGATGACCTCGCGGCCCCGGCCCAGGACTCAGACCCGGCCCCGGCCCCGGCCCGGCACTCCGCCTTGGACCCGGACCCGGACTCGGCCCCGGCGCCGGACCCGGCCTCCGCTCCCACCCCGGCCTCCGCCCCGAGGCCCCCTCTCAAGCCGATCCGCCTGGTCCATCCCGGCCGCAGCCTCCACCTGGACCAGTTCAAGCCCGCCCCGGCACCCTCCCAGCCCGCCCGGCCGGAGAGCCCGGAGAACCTGGCGCACCCCAAGCCCGCCTCGGCGCCCTTCCAGCCCGCCCGGCCGGAGAGCCCGGAGAACCTCGCTCGCCCCGAGCCCGACCTGCCGCCCTTCCAGCCCGTCCGGCGTTTGAGGACGGAACCCTCGGCGGAGTGGACCCCGCTCCCCGCTTACGGCGAAGAGGCAGGGCCCCGCCCGGCCCCCGACGCGCAGACGGACAAGGACAAGGAGAAGGAGACACCCCCCGGCCTCGGCGTCAACGGCGCCACCGGCACAGACACCGCCACCGACCTAGACCTCGTCCTCGACCTGGCCAACGGCCCCCGCGCCACCTCCGCCACCGTCTCCGTATCCGTCCCCGCCCCCCACCCCCCGCCCCACCCCCGCCGCCACTCCGTGATCGCCGGGGAGTCCACCGCCTCCATCCCCGTCCACCTCCTCTTCCGCGACGACCCGGAGCAGCCCGAACCCGCCGCCCTCCCCACGACGGTGGCCCGCCCCACCACAGGCCCCGGAACCCCCGCCGA
This sequence comes from Streptomyces cyaneofuscatus, assembly GCF_033109485.1. NCBI lineage: Bacteria > Bacillati > Actinomycetota > Actinomycetes > Kitasatosporales > Streptomycetaceae > Streptomyces > Streptomyces cyaneofuscatus. Next base: position 5,374,439 of record NZ_CP137002.1, read on the forward strand.
CCGCACCCCCCCCCCCCCCCCCCCCCCCCCGCGTCGAGCCCCCCACCCGCCCCGCCCCCCTCGCCGACCCGCGCCTCGTCGAGCGGCCCGGTCCCGCCCTCCCCGGGTACGCCGCCCTGCTCACCGGGGCCGCCGGACTCCTCGGCGTACTGGCTCTCCTGTGGTGGCGCGGCGCCCTCCCCGCCGCCGCGCAGAGTGCCGTCGGCCTCGCCCCCCGCCCGTACGAGGGCATGGGTGCCGGCGTCTGGGCCGGCCTCGCGCTCCTGGTCACCGTGGTCGTCCTCGCACTCGGCGGCCTCGGCCGCGGCCGCGTCGGGTACGCCTGGGTGCTCACGCTCTTCGGCGACTACCGGGGGAGCGTCCGCCGGACCGGCCTGGTCTGGGTCTCGCCCCTGCTGCTGCGCCGCCGCGTCGACGTACGCCTGCGGCACTGGCGCAGCGAACCGCTCCCCGCCGTCGACGCCAACGGCACCGCGCTGCGCGTCGTCGTCCTGGTGGTCTGGCGGATCAAGGACACCGTGCGCGCCGCCCTCGGGATCGAGGACCACGAGGCGTACCTGAGCGCGCAGGTCGAGTCCGCCATGGCCCGGGTCCTCTCGCAGCTGCCCGCCGACGCGTTCCACGAGGACGCCCCCACGCTCCGTAACGCGGAGGCCGTCGGCGACGCCCTGACCCGGATGCTGAAGGCGGACTGCGAGCCGGTCGGCGTGGAGGTGTACTCGGCGCAGCCGACCGGGATCGAGTACGCCCCCGAGGTCGCGGCGGCTATGCAGCGGCGGCGGATCGCCGCCATCGACGCCAAGCACCGGGACAGCGTGCTGACTTCGGTGGTGGACGCGGTGGACGACACCGTCAACCGGCTCACCACGCGCGGCATCGTCGATCTCGACGACTACGAACGTAAAGCGCTGGTCAAGGACTTGACGGTTGCCTTCTACACCGGCCGGACCGGCGGAGGCGACAGCGCCTGACGGACGATCAGTGCCGCTTCAACGGCCGCAGGGGCCCGGAGACTTCACTCCGGGCCCCTTTCGCCGCTCCGGAAGTCGCTCCGGAATCCGATGCCGATTGGTCTGGACATGTTCACGCGGCGTCAATAATCTAAGACTTGGTCTAGACCGCAGTACCCACCCACCACGCACCAAGCGCGCAGCATGTCGAGCAATGCTCATGGAACCTCCCCCACGTTCTAGAGGAGCGACAGCAATGCGGAAAAAGGCAAGCGCGGCCGTGATCGGCCTGGCGATAGCGGGCGTCTCTGTGCTCGCGACCACCAGCGCCAGCAGCCACGGCTACACGGACTCCCCCATCAGCCGCCAGAAACTCTGTGCCAACGGCACGGTCACCGGCTGCGGCAACATCCAGTGGGAGCCCCAGAGTGTCGAGGGGCCCAAGGGCTTCCCGGCCTCGGGTCCCGCCGACGGCAAGCTCTGCTCCGGCGGCAACGGGCAGTTCGCCCAGCTCGACGACCCGCGCGGCGGCAACTGGCCCGCCACCCAGGTCTCCGGCGGGCAGGGCTACAACTTCCGCTGGCAGTTCACCGCTCGTCACCGCACGAGCGACTTCCGCTACTACATCACCAAGAACGGCTGGGACTCCACCAAGCCGCTCACCCGGGCCTCGCTCGAATCGCAGCCCTTCATGACCGTGCCGTACGGGGGCCAGCAGCCGCCGGCCACCCTGACCCACCAGGGCACGATCCCCACCCAGAAGAGCGGCAAGCACGTCATCCTCGCCGTCTGGGACGTCGCGGACACCACCAACGCGTTCTACGCGTGCTCGGACATCAAGTTCTGATGTCCCGCGGGTAGCCCGTAGGGCGCCTGTGTATTTCCGCTGTGGCTCGACACGGCGGCCCTGAGCCGGGGCCGCCGTTGCGGTGGGCGGCTGCTGAACCGGGCCGGGAACAGCACTGTGGGCGGTCTCCGCGAGGGAGACCGCCCACAGGCATTGTCGTGCGCCGTCAGGGACTCGAACCCCGGACCCGCTGATTAAGAGTCAGCTGCTCTAACCAACTGAGCTAACGGCGCCTGCTGACTCGAAAATAATACCTGGTCCCGAGGGGTGCTGATGACACCCGCCTGCCGAGGCCGCGCTACCCGCTCCGGCGGGAGCTCACCACGTCCGGGATCAGCGGGCCGATCCAGGCGGCGAACGGCTCCCACAGCTCGTCCCCGGCGGCTCGGACGATCTCGTTGGGATCCTCGGCTCCATGGAGGCCGAGGCTCTCCCGCAGCCAGGCGCGGAACGCCGGGTTCTCCGGGCAGGGATCCCACCCGTCGTCCTCGCCGGACGGGAGCAGCTCGAAGCCGGAGGCGTAGAAGTCGTCGACGCCGCCGTCGAACTCCCTGAGCCGCTCCAGCAGCGGTATCGGTGGATGCATGGCGGTGACGCTACCGGTGGGACCCCGCTACGGGCCCCCGGCTCCTACAGCGCCAGCGACAGCAGCACCGGGGCCGCGCGCCGGTTCAGCGTGTCCGCCGCCTCGCGGAGCCGGTGGGCGTCCTCGATCGGCAGCGACAGGGCCAGGCATCCGGCGGTGGCCCCGGCCGTCAGCGGTACCGCCGCGCAGACGGTGCCCACCGCGTACTCCTGGAGATCCAGCACCGGGACCGTGGCGGGCTGGGCGTCCAGCTTGGAGAGGAGGACCTTCTCGCTGGTGATCGTCCGCGAGGTGAGCCGGGCGATCTTGTGCCGGGAGAGGTGGTCGCGGCGCGCCTCGTGGTCGAGCTGGCCCAGCAGGCACTTGCCGACCGCGCTCGCGTGCGCGGAGGAGCGGAAGTCCACCCACTCGTTGACCGCCGGGGTGAGCGGGCCGTCGGCGACCTGGGTGACGCTGATCTCGCCGTCCACGTACCGGCTGAGGTAGACGGCGGCGCCGACCGAGTCGCGCAGCTGGTCGAGCGCCTGCTGGAGCCGGCCCTCCAGGGCCTGGCGGCGGGCCGCCCCGGTGCCGAGGAGCAGCAGCGAGGCTCCTATGACGTACGCCCCGTCGCTGACCTGCTCGACGTACCCCTCGCGGCGCAGCGTCAGGAGGAGGGAGGCGAGGTGGCCGGGCGGCAGGCCCGTCTCGCGGGAGATCTGCGCGTCGGTCACACCGTCGCCGTGCTGCGAGACCGATTCGAGCACGCGCAGGGCGTACTGCACCGAGTGGAACGGTGCGGTCGGCTCGGGCTTCAACGCCACGGCGTCCCCCCAACAAGGTTGTGACCGCAAGCTTCGGCCCCACGATAGCCGCCGGGCCCCGCTTTCGGGGTGGCAGTTGACGAGTCAGTAGGGGCGCCCCACCCCTGTCAACTGGGACGCACCCGTCTGGCATATGCCAGCGTCATGGGCGATGGCTCAACACCGAGGTCACAGCACCGCGTTGAGGAACTCGCGCGTACGTTCGTGCGACGGATCGGAGAAGATTTTCTCCGGCGTTCCGGACTCCACGACCCGGCCCGCGTCGAACATCAGCACCTTCTCCGAGACGTCCCGGGCGAAGTTCATCTCGTGGGTCACACAGAGCATGGTGATGTCGGTGGTGCGGGCGATGTCGCCGAGCAGCTCCAGCACCCCCGCCACCAGCTCCGGGTCGAGCGCCGAGGTGACCTCGTCCAGCAGCAGGATCTCCGGCTCCATCGCCAGCGCCCGGGCGATGGCCACCCGCTGCTGCTGGCCGCCGGAGAGCTGGGAGGGGTGCGCGTCGACCTTGTCGGCGAGCCCCACCAGGTCCAGCAGCTCCCGGGCCCGGCTCTCCGCCTCCTCGCGCTCCTTGCCCAGGACGCTGATCGGGGCCTCGGTGATGTTCTGGAGCACCTTCATGTTGGGGAAGAGGTTGAACTGCTGGAAGACCATGCCGATCTTCTTCCGGGACTCCCGCAGCTGCTTCTCGCCCGCGGGCTTCAGTTCTCCGCCCGGGGCGCGGACGTGCGACAGCGGGGAGCCGTCGACCCAGATCACCCCGTCGCTGACCTTCTCCAGCGTCATCAGCAGCCGCAGGATCGTGGTCTTGCCCGAGCCGCTGGGCCCGATCAGGGTGACGTGCTCACCGCGGTCGACCGTGAAGTCGAGCTGGTCCAGGACCACATGGTCGCCGTAGCGCTTGACCACCTTGTCGAAGCGGACCAGCGGCTCGCCCGTGCTCCCGGTGGCCGGGACGGCGTCCTGGGGAGCCGGGGCCGCCGTCTTCTGCAGGGGGAGGGGTTCAGTGGCCAAGGCGCTTCTCCAGCTTTCTCATCAACAGCGACGTGGGGTAGCTCGCGACCAGGAAGATCAGGCCGGCGAGGGTGAAGACCTCGGTGTACGCGAAGTGGTCGGCGCCGTACTTCCGGGCCTCGAAGACCATCTCCTGCACCGTGATCACGGCGAGGAACGGGGTCTCCTTGAACATCGAGATCGCGTAGTTCCCGAGGGCGGGCAGCACGTTGCGTACCGCCTGCGGCAGGATCACGGCCTGCCAGGTGCGCCGGGGCGGCAGCGACAGCGCGCGGCAGGCCTCCCACTGGCCCTTCGGTACGCCGTCGATCCCGGCCCGGTAGACCTCGGAGGTGTACGCCGCGTAGTGGACGCCCAGCACCGTGATGCCGATGTACAGCGGCTCCACCGTGTTGAACAGGGCCGCCGCGCCGACCAGTTGGACCAGCAGCGGGGTGGAGCGGACGAACTCCGTGACGACCCGCACCGGCACTGTCACGAACCTGCTGGGCGCGCGTCCGGCCACCGCGACGGCCAGCCCCAGCACGGCCGCCACCAGGGTGCCGAGCACGGTGGCCAGCAGGGTGACTTTGAACCCCTCCAGGAGGAGCGGCAGGGACTCCCTGACGGCGTCCCAGTCGAAGCCGTCGTTCATCGGGTACCTCCCACGGCGGCGGTGGACGCGCTGCGGCTCTTGAACAGGCTGCTCGCGCCGGTGGCCAGGCCGAGCCGCCGCTTGGCGCTCCGCTCCAGCAGGTTCATCAGCATCGTCAGCGCGTAGGCCAGCACGAAGTAGACGGCCAGCAGGGTCAGATAGGCGGTGACGGTCTCACCGGTACGGTCGCGCAGCGTCTGCACCACCGTCATGAGGTCGGCCGCCGAGAGCAGCCACAGCAGCGGGGTGCACTTCAGCAGCTGGATCAGCAGATTGGTGAAGGAGGGGATCATCTGCACCCAGGCCTGCGGCAGGATCACCTTCCACAGCCGCCTGGACGGCGACAGGTTGAGGGCGATCGCCGCCTCGTACTGCGCGCGCGGCACGGAGTTGATCGCGCCGCGTACCACCTCGGCGCCGTACGCACCGTAGTTGAGGCCGAACGCGACCACCCCGCAGGCCACCGGCGCCAGTTCGTAGCCGGTCACCAGCGGCATCGCGTAGTAGAGCCAGAACAGCTGGATGTAGAGGGAGGTGCCCCGGAAGAACTCCACGACCACCCGGGAGACCCCGCGGGCCAGGAGCAGCCGGCTGTTCGCCATCAGGCCGAGCGCGAAGGCCAGCACCCCGGCCAGCAGGGCGCCCAGGACCGTGGCCTGGAGCGTCACCCACAGGCCCGAGCGGACCTGGGGGAACTCCTCGACGAGGAGGGAGAAGAAGTCACTCATGCGTGCGCGTCCGCCCCGTCAGCCCTTGCACAGATCCGCGGTCTTCAGGTCGGCGGGCGGGATCTCCGACTCCCCGAACCCGTACTCCTTCAGCAGCCCCACATAGCGGGAGCGGTCCGACACGATCTTCTTCAGTTCGCGGTTGAAGGAGTCCCGCAGGTCCTCGTTGCCCTTGCGGAACACCGCGCCGCCGGGCGAGAACTGCGCGTTGCCGTCGATCTGCGGCACGAACGCCTCGGTGACCTCGGTCTCCGGGTTGGTCTTCGCCAGCCAGCGCAGCGAGATGCCGGTGAGCAGGAACGCGTCGACCCGGCCGCCCTTGACGGCGTCGGCCCCGTCCTGCGGCTTCTGCAGCGTCTTGATCTTGCCCTCGGCTATGCCCGCGCCCTTGGCGTAACTCCCTTCCACCGCACCCGACATGACGCCGATGGTGATCCCGGCCTCCTTGGCGGACTCCAGGTCGGTGACCTTCTTCGGGTTGCCCTTCTTCACCATCAGCGCGGTCGGCGAGATGAACTCCGGCTCGGAGAAGATCGCGTTGCCGCAGCGCTCCGGGGTGATGGCCATACCCGCGCTGACCACGTCGTACTTCCCCGCCTGGAGCCCCGGGATCAGCCCGTCCCACTCGGAGAGCGTCGGCTTCAGCTCCTTGACGCCCAGCGCCTGGAAGATCTCCCGGTGCAGGGTCGGCGCCTCACCCTTGAGCTCCTTGCCCTCCATGTACCCGTACGGCGCCTCGTTGGCGTACGCGACCCGTACGAAGCCCTGCTCGCGGAGCTTTTCGAGGGCTCCCGCTCCGGTGGCGGCACCCGAGTCGGTCTTGCTGCAGGCGGTCAGGAGGCCGGGAACGACCAGGAGGCCACCCACGGCCGCCGATCGATTGAGGAAGCCCCGGCGGGAAAGGTGAGGAAAGTCAGCCATGGTTCGCGGTCTCCTGGAGGTCGAACAGTCCGGACAGGGTGAGCGCCTGCCCGATCCCGTACGTCTATGCAGGAAGCGGGTCCATGTAACCGAACGGTGGCCGGAGGGTGACCTTCCCGTGGCCTGCCACGGGCAGAGGGTGACGGAGTCACTCCGGTGAGGCGCCTTCTTCCTCTGCGGAGTTGTCGGCGGACGGGACGTAACCGCGTTGTTTGTCCACCACGTTGGGCAACGGGCCGCCATCCGCCCATAGTTCGTACATCGTCACGAACTGCTCACCCAGCCGGTCGCGCCAGCCGACCGTGTCCCCGCTCAGATGCGGCGAGACCAGCAGGCCCGGCACGTCCCACAACGGGCTGTCCTCGCCCAGCGGTTCGGCGTCGAACACGTCCAGCGCCGCCCCCGCCAGCCAGCGCCGCTCCAGCGCCGACACCAGGTCCGCCTCCACCACGCTCGCCCCGCGCCCCACGTTGATGAACCGGGCCGAGGGCTGGAGCAGCCCGAAGAAGCGGGTGTCGAACATGCCGTACGTCGACGGGGTCAGCGGCACCGCGGAGATCACCCAGTCCGCCCGGGCGGCCAGCGGCCCCAGGTCCTCGATGCCGTGGATCGTGCGCCGGGCGGTCCGCCCCACCAGCGCCACCTGGACCCCCAGGCCGTGCAGCAGCCGGGTGATCTCCCGCCCGATCGGCCCCGCGCCGACGACCACCGCCCGCGAACCGGCGACCTGCTGCCCCTCCCGGTGCTGCCAGCGCCGTTCCCGCTGGAGGGCGAGGGTGGTGGGCAGATCCTTGGCGAAGGCCAGCACCAGCCCGGCCACGTACTCCGCGATCGGCCGCTCGAAGATGCCCCGCGCATTGGTCACCACGGTGTCCGAGGCCACCAGCTCCGGGCAGAGCAGCCGGTCCACCCCCGCGCTCGCCGTGTGCACCCAGCCCGGCCGCGCTCCCGGGCCGGGCCAGGCCTCCCGTACCGCGTCGGAGGTGAAGTCCCACACCAGCAGCACATCGGCGTCCGGCAGCCGGTCGGCGAGTCCCGCCGCGCCCGTGCGCAGGACGCGGGCCCGGCCGGTCAGCCGGCCGAGGCGGGGGGACGGATCGGCATCGAGGACGAGAACGACGGGTTCCGGCATCGGGGGCTCATCACTCCGCAACGTCGCAGGTCGGCGTAGGTACCGGCAGGGCCATGATCTCCGTACCGCCCACGCTCGCAGCCGTCCCCGCCGCCGTCAACACGGCCCCCGGCGCGCCCCGCCCACCCGCCCTCGCCGCCCCGTCGGGGGAATACTTGACAGGGGCAGGGGCACCAGTGGCTTTCCGCGTCCGACGCGAAGGAAGGGTGAACATGACCACGACCGTAGGACTTCTCTACCCGGGCCACGCCGCCGAGGACGACTTCCCGCGGATCGAGATCACGCTGGACACGGACATCCGGCTGCCGCTGTTCTCCACCGAGGCGGCCGAGGACTCCTACCGGCGGGGCGCTCTGCTGGAGTCCGGGGCGCCGGACCGGCTCGCCGAGGGCGTCGAGGAGCTGCGGCTCGCGGGCGCGGAGGCACTCGTCTGGGCGAGCCCCGGCGGCAGCTTCGCCTACGGCTGGGCGGGCGCCCACAACCAGATCGCCACGCTGGCCCGGAGCGCGGGCCTGCCCGCCTCCAGCACCGCCTTCGGCTTCGTCCACGCGGTACGGGAGCTGGGCGCCGGCCGGGTCGCGGTCGCCGCTGCCTGGCCCGAGGACATCACCGCGCTCTTCGCCGAGTTCCTGGAGGCGGGCGGCGTGGAGACGGTGGCCTCGCACAGTGCCGGTCTCGCCACGGCCGCCGAGGTCGCGGCGTGGGAGCCGGACCAGGTCAAGGAGCTCGCCGTCGCCGCGGACCACCCGGACGCCGAGGTGCTGCTCCTCCCGGACGCGGCCCTGCACACGGCCGCGTCCATCCCCGAACTGGAGGAGGCGCTCGGCAAGCCCGTCCTCACGGCGAACCAGGTGACGGTCTGGGAGGGCCTGCGGCTCACCGACCGCCGGATCTGGGCCCCGACGCTCGGCACCCTCTTCGCCACCCGCCCGCCGGCCCCGGGCACGGTGGAGCCGAAGGGCATCGAGGTGCGGGAGTAGCGCGGCCGGGCACCTGGCGCCCCTTCCGGAACGCCTTCCGGAATAAACGGAGACCCCCTCCTGTTGTACGCCTTCGGTACGCAGACGTATACGCAGCCGCAGGACGAGCAGCACCGGGAGAGGGCCGACACGTGGACGAGATCCGAGGCGGGAACACGGGCGACGGAACGGACGGCGACGGCATCAGGGCCACGACGGCGGGCACGGCCCCCGTACCGCTCTCCGTGCTCGACCTGGTGACCGTGGGGCAGGGCCGCACCGCGACCCAGGCCCTGCGCACCGGAGTCGAGATCGCGAAGCTCACCGAGAGCCGCGGCTTCCACCGCTACTGGGTCGCCGAGCACCACTCCATGCCCGGCGTCGCCTCGTCCTCCCCGGCCGTGATCCTCGCGCACATCGCCGCCCACACCGACCGCATCCGGCTCGGCTCCGGCGGCGTCATGCTGCCCAACCACGCCCCGCTGGTGATCGCCGAGCAGTTCGGCACCCTGGAGGCGATGGCCCCCGGCCGCGTCGACCTCGGCCTCGGCCGGGCCCCCGGCACCGACGGCGCGACGGCCGCCGCCCTGCGCCGCAGCGACCGGCTCAACGAGGGGGCGGACGATTTCCCCCAGCAGCTGATGGAACTCATCCGGTTCCTGGACAACGACTTCCCCGACGGGCACCCGTACGCCCGCATCCACGCCGTACCGGGCCCGGTCCAGGCGACCGCCCCCGGCGGGGTGCAGTCCGCGCACCGGCCGCCCGTCTGGCTGCTCGGCTCCTCCGGCTTCAGCGCCCGGCTGGCGGGGACGCTCGGCCTGCCGTTCGCGTTCGCCCACCACTTCTCGGCGCAGAACACGATCCCGGCGCTCGACCTGTACCGGGACTCCTTCCGGCCCTCCGCCGTGCTGGACGCCCCGTACGCCCTGATCGGCGTCTCCGCGCTGGCCGCCGACGACGAGCGCGAGGCCCGCCGCCAGGTGTTGACCGGCGCGCTGTCCATGGTCCGGCTGCGCACCGGGCGCCCGGGGCTGATCCCGAGCCCGGAGGAGGCGGCCGCGTACGACTTCTCCCCGATGGAGCGGGAGTTCGTCGACGGCTGGCTCTCCAACGTCATCCACGGCACCTCCGACGAGGTCCGCACAGGCCTGGACGACCTGGCCAAGCGCACCGGCGCCGACGAGCTGATGATCACCGCCAACGCGCACGGCGGCGACGCCCGGCTGCGCAGCTACGAGCTGATCGCGGACGCGTACGGACTGCCGCGCGACGCCTGAGCCGTAGGCCGTACGGGCTGCCGCCCTAGGGCCTGTCGTCAAACTGCCGCCTGCCGGGCGACGCCTGGCACGCCCTCCCCCAAGCTCTCGGCTTCGCTCGAGCAGGGAGGGACCCCCTCCGGCGTTGCCGCAATGCCCTGGTAGCTCCGCTACAAGACCATTCCGGCGCCTTGCGATCGCACGCACCAGACGCCGCCCGGCCGCCCTCCGGGCGACGACGGCAGTTTGACGACAGGCCCTAGCCCTCTCCGGCCGCCGGCCGGGCCGTGATCAGCGCCGCGATCAGCTCCGGCGCCACGGCCCGCGAGTACAGCCACCCCTGCCCCGTGTCGCAGCCGATCCGGCGCAGCCGCTCCGCCTGCCCGGCCGTCTCCACGCACTCCGCGGTGACGGTCAGGCCCAGGCGGTGCGCCAGCTGCACCATCGCCTCCACGATCGTCTCGTCGGCGGGGCTGGGGTGCGTACCGTCCTCGTACCGGAAGCCCTTCACGAACGCCCCGTCCAGCTTCAGGACGGAGACGGGCAGCCGGCTGAGGTAGGCGAGGTTGGAGTACCCCGTGCCGAAGTCGTCGATGGCGATCCGTACGCCCATGTCGCTCAGCGCCTGGAGCGCGCGCAGCGGACGGCCGCCGGAGCCCATCACCGCCGACTCGGTCAGCTCCAGCTGGAGCAGCCCGGGGGCGAGCCCGGTCTCGTTGAGGATCTGCGCCACGTCCGCGACCAGGTCGGAGTCCCAGACCTGGCGTACGGCGACATTGACGCTGATGAAGAGCGCGGGCTCGTCCGGGTGGTCCAGCTGCCAGCGGCGCGCCTGGCGGCACGCGGTGCGCAGGATCCACTGGCCGAGCTGGACGATCGAGCCGTCCTCCTCGGCGATCCCGACGAACCGGTTCGGCGAGAGCACGCCGAACTGCGGGTGGTTCCAGCGCACCAGCGCCTCCACCCCGCGCACCACGCCGTCCGCCATGCCGACGAGCGGCTGGTACTCCAGCGTGAACTCGCCGCGCTCCACGGCCGGCCGGAGCGTGGAGGAGAGCGCCTGGCGGGTCATGCGGTGGGCGTTGCGCTCGGGGTCGAAGAGGGTCCAGCGGGCCCGGCCGTCGGCCTTCGCCCAGTAGAGCGTGGTGTCGGCGGCCTGCATCAGACCGGTGGGCGAGGTGCCCGCCACCGGCCGCTCCACCACCCCGATCGAGGCGGAGACGGAGAGCCGCTGCCCGGCCAGGTCGAAGGGGTGCTGAAGGGCTGCCAGGACCGAGCGGGCCAGCTCGGTCAGGGCCTCCGTACCGCCCGAGTCCTCCACCAGGATCGCGAACTCGTCGCCGCCCATGCGTGCCACCAGCCGGCTGCCGCCCGGGTTGCGGTCGGCGTCGTTCTCGGCGCAGTCGGTGAGCCGGCCTGCGACGGCGGCCAGCAGCCGGTCGCCGATCCGGTGGCCGAGGGTGTCGTTGATGGCCTTGAAGCCGTCCAGGTCCAGATAGCAGAGCCCGATCCGGCCGTGCCGGGGGAGCATCGAGTCGTCCTGGTACGGCGGGGTCTCCAGGGCCACCGAGAGCCGCTCGAAGAACAGCGTCCGGTTGGGCAGCCGGGTCACCGGATCGTGCATCTGGAGGTGGCGCAACCGGTCCTGGAGCTCACGCCGGTCGCTGATGTCCGCCACCGTCAGCAGGACCCGTGCGGGCTCCGCGGCCGATGTGCCCGTCATCGGTACGACGGTGACCTCGGCCCACAGGGTGCGCCCGTCGGGGTGTTTGAGGCGGCGGGTGCAGCGGAACCGGGAGCGGCGGCCCTGGAGCACCTCGCGGTAGGCGTGCCAGGTGCGGTCGTCGGAGGCCAGGTCGACCAGCTCGCACGCCTGCCGCTCGGCCAGCGCCGCGGGCGTCGTGCCCAGGAGCCCGCCGAGGGCGGCGTTGGCCCGCACGACGTGACCCCGGCCGTCCACGACGGCCATCGGGAGGGTGGCGGCGTTGAAGGCGGCCCGGTGGTCGCGCAGCTCGGTGGCGGCGGCGTCCGCCGCGCTCCGGATCGCGGCGGCGACCCGGGCTGCCGGGCGGGTCGTGCGTTGTCCGGCGGGCCCTGTCGTATGACGCTCCGTGACCGGTGGGTCCACGGCGTCCGGGGATGTGCCTGCCGGGGCCCGGGGCCCTTCGGAGGTTCCGCTCACCGCTCGCTCCCGCTGTGAAGGTTGTCGTGAACAGGTGGGGTCGGACAGGGCACCGGGTGGTGAACCCGTGAAGGGCCCGATCCACGCGGGAAAGCGTGGTGAAGCATAGAGGGTGGCGCGTCGGGCGTTCCAGCTCGCATCCGGCCATGGCTCGACCGAACGGCCGGTCTGCGCCGTTCCGCTTTGCCCGCTCCTGATGGTTTCTGCGCGGTTCTGTTGTATCCGTCCGCCAGCCCGGTGCATCCGTCCGCCGATCCGGCCGATGGTGACGTTCCGTAAAGGTATGGGGTGGGGTGCTGTCGGCGCATCCGCCCTGCGATCCGTGGGGCGCATGTGACCCGTGTGGGGCAGCACAACAGGACGCATCGCCAGGAAACTGCACAGGGTGGACGAGACGTACCGCGTTCCCACCCGGAGGTCGATGTGCAGCGTGAGCCCGGACCCGGGGGAGCGGAGCGGCTGAAGCTGCGCAGTCTCGCGGCCGCCCTGACCTCCCTCCTGGCGCTCGCCGCCACCTCACTCGTTGCCGGCCCCGCCGCGGCCGCCGTACGCGACGCGACCCCGTGCGCGCTCCCCAGGACGTCCGCCCATCACTCGCTGGGCCTGGACAGCTGGAACGGGGCCTACCCCCAGCCCGACCGGCGCCTAGACGCGGTGATGATCTTCCTGTCGTTCCCGGACTCGAAGCCCGTGCTCACCCCCGAACTGCTGACCGCCGACCACTTCCCCTCGACCACCCGCTTCTTCGAGCGCGCCAGCTACGGCAGATTCACCCTCCGCCCGCACCCGCAGCGGAGCTGGACGCAGATGCCGCGCCCCTCCACCTGGTACGGCATAGAGCGCGACTGGGATGCCAGGAAGCGCACCGCCTATCTGCGCGACGCGATCGCCGCCGCCGACGGGGACATCGACTTCTCGGCGTACGACATCGTCTACCTGGTCGCCGACCCGGACGCCCCGGGCGTGGACTCCGACGCCACGAAGGTCGTCAACTTCGACCGGCCGCTGCGCGCGGACGGGACCGACATCCGGCGCGTCGTCACCGTCTTCGAGCAGCACCCGCCCGACCGCAACGTCCTCGCCCACGAGACCGGGCACGTCTTCGACCTGGCCGATCTCTACCACCGGCCCACCGACGGCAAGGGCGACTGGGACACCTACGTCGGGGACTGGGACGTCATGGGCAGCCAGTTCGGCCTGGCGCCCGACCTCTTCGGCTGGCACAAGTGGAAGCTCGGCTGGCTGGGCGGGGCGCAGGTCGTCTGCGTCCGCGGCTCGGCCGACCTCACCCTGGAGCCGGTCGCCGCCGCCCCCGTGCCCGGCGGGTCGATCGGGACCCGGCTCGCCGTCGTCCGGACCGGCGAGGACAGCGTCCTGGCCATCGAGGCCCGCGGCGCCACCGGCAACGACCGGGGGACCTGCACCGAGGGCATCCTGATCTACCGGGTCCGCAGCGGCACGGCCTCCGGCGGCGGCCCGGTCGAGGTGATCGACACCCACCCGGAGACCGGTTCCTGCTGGGACCGCTCGGTCTACCCGCCGCTCGCCGACGCCCCGCTCACCGAGGGCGAGACCTACACCGTGCCGGGCGAGCGCACCCGCGTGGAGGTGGCCGACCGTACGCCGTCCGGCTCCTGGACGGTCCGGATCACGACCGGCGTCTGAGCCGCGTACGCCACGGAACACGAAGAAGCCCCCCGCTTCCGCGAGGGGCTTCTTCCGTCGGTGCGCCGTCAGGGACTCGAACCCCGGACCCGCTGATTAAGAGTCAGCTGCTCTAACCAACTGAGCTAACGGCGCCTGCTGACGTCGTAGACATTAGCACCCTGATCCGCCCGAGGAAAAATCGAATGCCCGGACCCCTGGGACACCGCCGACCGGCTCACCCGGACGCAGGCCCAGAGCAGCACATCGGGCCCGGGCAGCCAGGGGTTGCGAGTGTCGGGCGCCACCAGCCAGCGCGGCCCGGAACCACCGGACGGGCAGGTCAGGGGCGGTACGGTGACGGCGTCGCCGGTGCCGTGACAGAGCAGCGGGGGCACCTCGCCGCGCTGCGGCCGGGACGCCTTGTCGCCGCCGGATCCCCACTCCTCCCAGGCCAGCAGCGAAGGCAGCCGCTGGGCCGTTCCGGGGGCGGCGAAGAGCAGCATCCGGCCCCGGTGCACGGCCACGGGACCGGTGCCCGGGCCCTCGGCCCAGAGCCGCTCCAGCATCCGCCGCCCGAACAGCGCGGGCACGTTGACGACGTCGAACTGGGAGCCGCAGGGGAGCACCCCGGGCGAGGCCGGGCGCTCCTCCCACTGCGCGAGCGTGGAGCGCGGGTAGGCCGAGGCCCCCGCCAGCCAGGCGGCACCGGCGGCGGTCACCTGGGCGGCCTGCGCCCCGGTCTGGTCCCGCAGCAGGGCGAAGATGTCGACGGCGTGGGGCGCGGCGGCTCCGCCGGCCTGCAGGGTCGTTTCGTCTTTCAGCCAAGCGCTCATGGAGAAAAGGTCTACCGGGAGTGACGGAGACGATTCCGAGAGTTGCCAAAAACCGGGACAGGGCGGGAGGGGAAGGAGTATCTTGCCCGCCCGGAATATGCCACGGGACCTGACCTCCGGCCTGAGAGCCCTCCTGGGAGCGCCCGTCCACCCGGGGCTCAGGCGTTGGACGCGTCCAGCAGGGACCGCCCGAACTCGATCATCTTCTTCGCGTAGTCCTCGGTCCACTCCGCGCGCTCCGCGACGTCCGCCGCCGTCAGCCGGTCGAACCGGCGCGGATCGGCGAGCTGCGCCGCCGCCATCGCCTGGAACTCCACCGACCGGTCCGTCGCCGCGCGGAAGGCCTGCGTCAGCTCGGTCGCCCGGGCCAGCAGCTCGCGGGGATCGTCCATCGACTCCAGGTCGAAGAAGTGCTCCGGATCGGCCACCGCCTCCGACGGCTCGAAGAGCAGCGGCGCGGGGCGCAGCCGCTGCCGTTCGTTCCGCTCGGACTGTGTCATGTGCTGTTCCTCCCTCTGGCGGCCCCGGACGGCCACCCTCCATTGTCCAACCCCGCGCAAGAGGGCCGGAGGCCTTGTGGTGCCTGAGGTTCCGCTACGGCTTCCAGCGCACCCGGGCCTCGCTACGGCTTCCACCGCACCCGGTGCTCGGCGAGGTGGGCCAGCACCGCGTGGTTGGCCTCCCAGCCGTCCGGGAACTTCACCGTGACGCCGAGCTGGACCGGCTCCGTGGACGGGTGCTCGTCCAGCAGCTCCGCCACCCCTTCCCGGCACACCACGATGCAGGCGTGCCGGTGGCGCGAGGCCAGCACGCACAGGCGGCCCGTCTCCAGGTGGAAGGCCGTGGCGTCGGGGCGGCCCGACAGCGGGTGCAGGACCACCGTGACGTCGAACTCGCGGCCCTGGAGGCGGTTGGCCGTGTCCACCGCCACCCCCGTGACGCCCAGCTCGGCGAGGGCCGCCCGCACCGCCGCCGCCTGGTCGCGGTGGGCCGTGCCGACCGCCACCCGGTCCGCCGTCACCGGAACGGGCTGCTCCGCCCGCTCGCTGGTGGCGACACCGCCCCGGTCCAGCAGCCGCCGGACCACCAGCGCCACCGCCCGTACCGCCTCGGGGTCCGTACGCGGGGTGTGCCGGGCCGGCAGCTCCAGCAGCCCCCACCCGGCCTCCGCCGCCTCGTCCAGCACCCGGTCCGGGCCCGACCCGTCCGACGCCACCCCGAACGAGAGCTTCCGGTCCCCGTGGTCCGTACCGCTGCGGAACGGCGTGTACGGGTAGAACGCGTCCGACACCAGCGGCGCCGCCGACGCCGGGAGCCGCCAGGAGACCGGCAGCCGGTGCTGCGGCAGCTCCGGATTGTGCGCGAGCAGCGTGGAGACCGCGCTCGCCGACGGGTCGTAGCTCAGCCCCGCCCACTGGTCCGCGCCCACGATCGAGAACGGGTCCAGCTGCCCCGGGTCCCCGACGAACAGCGCCCGCTCGAACAGCCCGGCCACGGCCAGCAGAGCATCGGAGCGCATCTGGTACGCCTCGTCGACGATGGCGTGCCCCCAGGGCTCCACGTTCTTCACGTGCGCCCACTTGGCGGCCGTCGAGATCACGATGTCCAGCCCGGCCAGATCGGCCGCCTTCGCCGACTTGCGTACGTTGTCCAGCCCGTCCAGCACCTTGTCGTACGGGTCGGAGTCGCTGCTGTGCAGCCGGCCCACCGGAAGCTCCGGGTCCTTCTCGGCGAGCCGCACCACCAGGTCGTCGACCTGGGCGTTGGTCTGCGCGATCACCATCAGCGGGTGCCCGGCGGCGGCCAGCTCCAGGGCGGCCCGGACCACCAGGGTCGACTTCCCGGCGCCGGGCGGGGAGTCCACGACGATGCCGCGGGCGGAGCCGCGCAGGGTGTCGTCGAGGATCGCCCCGGTCGCCCGCGCCGCCTCCGCACCGGGGTCGAATCCGGTCCTCACAGCAGGCCCTCCGAGGTGACGGGGATCGAGACGGGGGGGCGAGGTCACAGCAGGTCCTCCGGGGTCACGGGGTCGGGGTGCTCGGCGCGGGTGGCGGCGTCCGCGCCCGGCGGGCCGCCGTGGGTCCACGGGGTCTCCTCCGGATCGGGCAGCTTCGGCCCGCCGCGCTGGTCGTGCTCGAACAGCGTCCAGGCGATCCGCTCACCCGGCTCCGGCAGCGAACCGGGCGCGGGCTCCTTGCCCCGCCCCATCCGGTCCATGATCCGCAGGACCAGCAGGATCTCGCCGTCCCGGTCCGCGTCCTCCTCGGACCGTACGAACTCCGCCGTCTGCGGCTTGCCGTCCAGCGAGCGGTACACCTTGGTCCGCTCGCCCAGGTGCGGCCGCTCGTCCGTGCGGAGGGTGACCAGCGGGCGCGGGGAGGGCCGCTTGGACTCGGTGTACGCCATCTCGACGCCGGTCACGTCCGCCAGGAACGCCTCACCGGCCAGCCGCCGCCCCGCCAGCACCAGCGGATCGTCCAGCGCCTCCTGCGCCTCCAGCTGGGCCTGCGCGGTCTCCCGGGAGGCCAGCTTCTGCGCGGCCGTCACCGCGTCGTCGCGGCGCGGCTGCGGCGGCTCGCCGGAGGTCACCCGGTCCCGGTGGGCGGTGAACGACCAGCGGTCGCGGGTCCAGCGGTCCTCGGCCCTTGCCCCCTCGGGCAGCTCGCGCAGCAGGTCGAGCCCCTGCCACACCTTGTCCCAGGTCGGCAGCATCACCTTCGCGAGGAGGGAGCGGATCTCGCGCTCGGCCTTGCTCAGCTCGCCGAGCCGCTCGTCCGCCGCCAGCCCGTCCTCGGCCGACGCGAGCGCCTGACGGGCCCGGTCGTACGTCTCGATGGCGGGGGCGAGGAGCCGGTTGTCGAAGGCCGGGTCGGTGGCGGGTCCGGCGGGCGGGCAGAGGAGCTGCCCGTCCTGGTCGCGGCCCAGCTCGGCGGCGAGGGCGGCCTCCGCGCCGCTCGCGTCCCCCGGCGGGTCGATCCAGGCGAGCAGCGCCCCCAGGTGCTGGTCCTCCAGGCTGCTCTGGCCGGTCGCCCAGTGCCGGTTCAGCAGGTCCGTGGCGGCGAGGAGCAGCGAGGAGCCGGGGACCCGGGCCCGCTCCCCGTAGTGCGTGAGCCAGCGGCCGAGCAGCGGGACACGGGCCGGGGCCGGGTACGGCGTCTCCGGGTCGTCCTCGGCGGTCCGGCGGAACCGCATGGACCGGCCGAGGAGGCGCACGAACTCGATGCCCGCCCGGCTCGGCACGATCAGCTGCGGCGCGTCCGTGCAGAGCTCGACCTCGACCTTGGTCTTCTTGCCGGTCGCCGGATCGGTCTCGTTGCGCTCGGCGGGCTCGACCACGTCCGCGTACGCCTCGATGTGCGGAAGCACCGCCTCCGCCAGCTCGGCCAGGAACGCGAACCGCAGGTCCCGGTCGCGCGGCTGGGCGACGGCCAGGAGGCGAGGCTGCTCGCGGTCCGTGCCGACCAGGGCGCCGAGCGGAGCCCCGGCCTCCCCGGCGGTGGTCAGCGGCACGATCACCAGGGGCCGGTCGGTGAGGTGGCGGTGGCGGACGGTGGCCAGCGGCTGGGCGCGGCCCGAGTCGACCGCTTCCAGCCGGGCGAGGGTGGTGATCAGCGACATGCGGCGCCCGCCTCTGCCGGAGCCTGTCCGCCCACGGCGGCGGCGCTCTCCCCGGCCTCGGCGCGCAGGGCGGCGGCGCTCTCCAGCGCCTCGGCCCGCAGCGCGGCGGCCCGGCGCAGGGCGGCCACGGTCGGGTCGGCGGGATCGCCCTCCTTGCCCGCGGCGGCGGCCAGCACCCCGGCGACCGTGGTCAGCCCGCCCAGCTCCCCGCGCACACTCCGCCCTAGTGTCTCCACGGCCCCCTCGGCCCGGGACCGCGCCCGGCAGTGGAAGGCCAGCTCGCAGGCGGCCAGGCACTCGGGGGCGTAGGCGGCGGTGACGGAGGAGACGGCGGACTCCAGCTCCTGCCGCGAGCACGCCGGATCGAAGGTCGTCCCCTCGGGCAGGGCGTCCGCGATGTCCTCGATACGCGTCAGCCGGGTCAGCTGGCGGCGGGTGACGGCGCGCTGCTTGCGTACGTCGACGACGGAGGCGGTCGGCAGGTTGGAGAAGTCCTTGGGGCAGACCAGCAGCACCTGGTGGCCGACCTCGGCCCCCTCGGTCACCGCCGCGACCCGCTCCAGCGCCAGCACGTACACCGCGGCCTGGCGGGCGGCGGCCCCGACCTTCGCGGCGTCGGCGGAGGCGTCGATCATCGGGAACGACTTGATCTCGACCACGGTCCAGCGGCCGTCGGGGTGCACCACCACCGCGTCCGGCTCCAGATAGGCGGGGGAGCCCGCCACCTCCAGGGCCAGCATCGGGTGGTCCAGCAGCGCCCAGCCGCCCGCCGCCGTCGCCTCGCGCAGCGCGAGCGCGGTCCGCGCGGCCCGGCCCTCGGGCCCTGCGGCGCTCAGATCGGGCGTGGCGGCGTCCGGGCCGGGAGCGGGGGAGGAGCCGCCGAGCCGCTCGTACAGCAGGCGCAGCAGCTCGGCCCCGCCGTCCGCCTTGACCTTCGCCTCGAACGCGTTCCCCCGCATGAAGGCGAACTGGGACTGCCCGAAGGGGGCGGGGGAGCCGAGCGCGGTGGCCAGCACCCCCTTGTCGACCCCGGCGCCGTCGAGCAGGGCGCGGCGCTTGCAGCCCGGGTTGGCGGCGAGAGCGGCGAGCGCGCGGGCGTCGAGCGGATGCGGGGCGACGGAGGGGCCGCGCAGCTCAGCGAGCCGCTGCCGGAGCGTCGTCGGCCGAGGCGCCGGTCGTTGCGCCCGGACCTGCGCCGGTCGCTCTGCCTGGACCCGCGCCGTCGGCTGCCGCGTCGGGGGAATCTGCGGAGGAGGTCCGCTGGCCGGGGATTCGCTCACCCGCGGAAGTCTTGCATCCGGCACTGACAATCGGGGACTTCACGGGCTCGGAGGCCGTACGCACGGTGGCGAAGGCGGTCCCCAGCCGCCCCTTCACCCGGTCGGCCAGCCGCGTGACCGGCCTGGTCAGCAGGGCTCCGAGCCCCATCACGGCCGCGCCGGCGACCGCGTCCAGGAAATAGTGGTTGGCGGTGCCCATGACGATGACCGTGGTGATCAGGGGGTACGCGATGCCGGCGGCCCGCAGCAGGGGGTGCCGGGCGTGGCGCCACAGGAGGATGCCGCACCACAGGGACCAGCCGACGTGCAGGCTCGGCATGGCCGCGTACTGGTTGGTCATCCCGCTCAGTCCGCGCGGGGCGCTCGCGCCGGCGCCCCACCAGCCGTACGCGCTGTACTGCGCCATCGTGTCGACGAAGCCGTGGCTCGCGTCCAGCAGCCGGGGCGGACAGGTCGGCACCAGGGTGAAGCCGATCAGACCGAGCAGGGTCGAGTTCATCAGCCAGACCCGGGCCGCCCGGTACGCGGCCGATCTGCGCCGGAACATCCAGATCAGGATCGCCGGGGTGACCAGGTAGTGCAGGGAGGCGTACGCGAAGTCGGCGGGTATGCCTATGGAGGGGGTGCTGGTGAAGAGACGGTTCAGCGGGTGCTCGGCATTGAGATACAACGCCTGCTCGAACCGGAGGATCGCCAGGCCGTTGTCGACCGCCATCGACACATCGCCGCGCACCAGGAGGCGGCCCACCGAGTACAGGCCGTACACCACCGCGATCAGTGGGAGTTCCGTCCACCAGCGGGGCCGGTGACCGGTCGCGGGCAGGGCGGTGGCGTGCGGCATCCGGTGGCTCCCCCATGTTCATGCGGCCGACGGCGGGCGTTCAACCGTAAGGCGGAGGTAAGCCGCCGACGCCCCCGGGGGTCCCCTTCCGGACGTCCCGTACGCAACCTGCCCCGTCATGGCTCCGGTACCGCGGCGGACGGTCGCGCAGAGAGGGACGCCGCCACCGCCCCGGAGGTTGCCTCGGGAGGCGGTACGGGATGATGGAAGGCCCAGCACCACCGTTCCAGGGAGAGCCTTCATGGCACCGCGCATCCTGCTCGCTCGGCATGGCCAGACCCAGTGGTCGGTCCAGGGCAACCACACCGGCAGGACGGACATCCCGCTCCTGGACACCGGCCGCGAGGGCGCGAAGCTGCTCGGCGAACGGCTGCACCGGGCACCGTGGGGCGGTCTGCCCGGCGTCGAGGTCCGCACCAGCCCGCTCGTCCGGGCGTCCGAGACCTGCGAGCTCGCCGGGTTCGGGGAGCGGGCGGAGCCGTGGGACGCGCTGATGGAGTGGGACTACGGGGCGTACGAGGGGCTGACCCCGGCGCAGATCAAGGCGGACCGGCCGGACTGGCTGATCTGGCGCGACGGGGTCCCGGAGGGGGAGTCCCTCGCGGAGATCACCGCCCGGGCGGACGAGGTGGTGGAGTGGGCGCGCTCGGCCGACCGGGACGTGCTGGTCTTCGCCCACGGCCACATCCTGCGCGTGCTCGCCGCGCGCTGGCTGGGCGAGGACATCTCCTTCGGCGCCCGCCTGCGCCTGGAGCCGACGTCGCTGTCGGTCCTGGCCTGGGCGTACGGCCTCCCGGCCCTGGAACGCTGGAACGACACGGGCCACCTGGACCGCTAGGGCCCGCCCGGCGCCTTCCTTTCAGCCCGTCCGACGCCTTTCCGGACCGTGCGGCACCCCTTTCAGCCCGTCCGGCGTTTGAGGACGGACCCCCGGGCCCGCCCGAACCCGCCGCTGGACGGAACCCTTGCCCACTCCAGCCCGTCCGGCGTTTGAGGACGGAATCGTCGAGCACGTTCCGGGTGCACGCATGGATCTCCCGCGCCACGGGATCCGCAGGGGTGCCCGCCCACCCAGGCAAGGGTTCCGTCCTCAAACGCCGGACGGGCTGAAGATGTCCCCGGAACGGGTTGAAGATGGCCCGGAACGAGCTGAGGATGCCCCGGAACGGGCTGGGGGGGCAGCCCTCAAACGCCGGACGGGCTTGATTTGGTCGACTCCCGGTGGCGGGTCAGGAAAGACGTGGCCGCCGACACCCCACCCCCCCGCCCCTCCAGCACCCGTACCGCCCCCGCCACCATCCCCCGGATCCGCGAGGACTGGACCCGGTCCAGCAGGTCCAGCACCTGGTGGCCCGTCGCCGCCGCCTCCTCCACCCGCCCCGCCCGCGCCAGGTCCCCCGTCAGCTGCGCCCGGTACAGCGCCAGGTTCCGGGTGAAGTGCGCGTCCTGGAGCGCCGCCGCCCGCCGCCCGTGCCGCGCCGCCCGGGACCAGTCGCCCAGCGCCGACCAGCACTGCGCCTCCAGCAGCTCCAGCTCCGCCTCCCGGAAGAAGCTCATCCACTCCGGGTCACCCCCGGCGGCCCCCCGCTCGAACGCCGCTCGGGCCCGCCCGATCGCCCGGTCGCACCCCGTACGGTCCCCGAGCCCCGCCCGGCCCCCCGCCTCCCGCAGCGCGAGCAGCGCCAGCAGCCGGGGCGAGCCCAGCGTGCGGGCCGCCCGCTGCCCGGCCTCGGCCGCCCGTACCGCCTCCCGGGGCCGTCCCGCGTCCCGCGCCAGGAACGACGTGTTGCAGAACGCGTGCGCCTCAAGCCCCGCGTCCCCCGCCAGCCGCGCCGTCGCCAGCGCCTCCGCGTAGTGCGAGCGCGCGTCGTCGAACCGCCCCGAGTCGTGCGCCAGCCACCCCACCGAGATGGCCAGCTCGCCCGCCCCCGCGTGCAGCCGGTCCGCGGTCGCCCGCCGCGTGGTGGTCCCGGCGTCCAGCAGCTCGTACGCCGCCTTCAACGGACGCGAGGCCTGCCGGTAGAGCCCGTCCGCCCCGTGCCGGTCATCCAGCACCCGGATCCGCCGTACCGCCTGCTCCACGGCGTCCACCTCGCTCTCACCGACCCGGCGCTGTGCGGGCAGGGAGATCCTGGCGGCGGTGGCGGGCGCCCCGCCGAGCCCCAGGGAAGCGGCGGCCACGGTGGCCGTGCCGCTCATCATGAACACGCGACGCAGCACGTCGCTCTCCTCGTCGGTGTGATGGGACCCGCCGGGTCCGGGAGGCGCGGCGGGCTCGGGCGGCGGCGGCTCGGAGACGACCCGCGCCCCCCGCCCCCGTACGCTCTCGCGGGCCGAGAACCCCAGGTCGGCCAGGGAGGCGCCGGGGAACATGTGCAGGAAGACCCGTTCGTACGCGTAGTTGGGACAGCGGATCTCCCCGGACTCCACGCGTCCGATGTACCGGGCATCGCACGCGACCTGCTCGCCGATCTCCCGCGCCGCTCTGCGGACGGCGGCCGCGAACTCTCCTGCGGAGCGCTGTCCGCGCAGCTGGCGGAAGACGAGGTTGGGAACTGCCCCTGTCGACACCATGGCCGGCCCCTCTCTGGTGCAAGCGGTGCAAGCCGGGTTCTGCTTTCCGGTGTCCCGGCGGAGCAAGAACGTACCTGCTGTGACCGGGAACACACCCTGGCGATTCTGTATATATAAGGGCATCCCGCCCACGATCCGCCATGAACTGCCACCCTTTGCGGCGGTGTGGCCCCGTAGCCCTTGACGCTCCGCCGCCGTTGGTCCATGTGGAGACGGAGTGTGGCTCCGTTCGGCGATGAGAGGAGGGGTTCCCTTGCTGCACATCGGCATGGAGACCGGCTCACGGACGACCGCGACGAACCCGACGACGACCACGACCACCCCGACCACGGGCCCCGCCCCCGAGGACCAGCCCTGCGACCTCGTCACCGTCCCCGCCCGCCAAGGGCTGGAGGCCGTCGACATCCTCCGCCGCGGCCGGGACCACGAGGCCGTCGGCCCGGTCCTGCACAACGGCGCCTGCGACACCCTCGGCTTCCTCGTCCCGCCCGGCACCGCCGACGCCTGGGACGTACCGGGCAGCGCCTGTACGCGCACCGACGGCCGCGGCCTGCGCCTCCCCACCACCCCGCCCGCCGCCGGCTCCGGCTGGCTGCTCCCGCCCGCCGAGGACGCCCCGGTCACCGACCCCGCCGTCCTCCGCGCCGCCCTCGACCAGGCGGCCCGCCTGCTGGAGGCGGCCGACGGCTGCAACTGAGCGGGCGCCCTCCACCGGAGCCCATAATGGCGGCACGGGCGGAACCTCCGCCGCTGCCGGTATCCCGGGCCCCCGACCAGCAAGGACCAGCGCACGTGGCACGTCGAGGAGCGCAGGCCGGGGGCAGGAAGCAGCAGGACCGCAGAGGCGGCCGGGCCGAGCGTGAGCCCTTCTCCGGCCCCGTCGACAGCGGTCGCGCCGAGCTCATACCCGACCGGGAGCGCCCGGACGGGTGGACGCTGCTGCTGGACGGCGCCCCGCAGTCCCACGTGGACCTCGGCGACCCCGCCCACCTCTCCTTCGCCTACCAGCGCCGGCTCGGCCACATCATCGACCTCGCCGCGCCCCCGCTCCAGCCCCTGAACGTCCTGCACCTCGGCGGCGGCGCCTTCACCCTCGCCCGGTACACCGCCGCCACCCGCCCCCGCTCCACCCAGCAGGTCGTGGAGGTCGACGCGGCCCTCGTCCAGCTCGTCCGCGACCGGCTCCCGCTGGACCCGCAGGCCCGGGTACGGGTCCGGGCGCTGGACGCCCGCGAAGGGCTCGGCAAGTTCCCGGACGACTGGGCGGACCTGGTCATCGCGGACGTCTTCAGCGGCGCCCGGACCCCGGCCCATCTGACCTCCGCCGAATTCCTCACCGACGTACGCCGGGTGCTGAAGCCTTCGGGCCAGTACGCCGCGAACCTGGCCGACGGGCCCCCGCTCGCCCACCTGCGCGGCCAGGTGGCCACGGCCGCCGCCGTCTTCCCCGAACTGGCGCTCGCCGCCGACCCCGTGGTCTGGCGCGGCCGCCGCTTCGGCAACGCGGTCCTCCTCGCCTCCGCCCTGCCCCTGGCCGTCGCCGAGTTCACCCGCCGGGTGGCGAGCGACCCGCACCCCGGCCGGGTCGAACACGGGCGGGCGCTCATGGACTTCACCGGGGGCGCGGCTGTCGTCACGGACGCGGCGGCCAAGCCGTCACCGGCGCCGCCGCCGTCCGTCTTCGAGAATCCCTGAGCGAACGGCTTACGGTTCGACGACCTGCACCGTCGGCGGCGTCCCGTTCCAGGTGCAGAACACGGAGTACGTCTTCCCGTCCACGCCGCCTCCGTCGCTGAAGTCCACCCGGATCCAGGCGTCGTTCGTCCACACCTGCATCGACCAGCCCGGCTCCGGCGTCGCCGAGACCAGCTTCGCCGAGCTCTTCCCCAGCTCGAACACGACCCGGCCGCCGTCGGTGCGGTACCCCTTCACCTCACCGGAGTTCGCAGCGGGCTTGGGGGAGGCCGGAGGGGGAGCGGGGGCGCTCGACGGCGTACGGGAGGGGCGTGCGGCCGACGGTGACGGGCTCGCACTGCCGCTGTCCGCCGAGGGGGAGCGGGAGGGCGAGGGCGACGGCGAGGAGCGGTGCGTCGAGGAGACGAGCGGGTCCTCGGTGGACTGCCCGATCCGCTGAGGGGCCCCCGCGCCCACAGAGATGGGCACGGCCCGGGGCGGGTCGTACGCCGTCCCCGTCATGACCGTGTGCACACCCCACCACGACAGCGTGACCGCCGCGCCGGTGGCGAGCGACCACGCGAGCGCGTGTACGAGTCCTCGTTGCATCGGGCACATCCTGCACCACGCGCACCCGGACTGTCCCCTCCGGCTTCCGTTCCGGCCTTTGCGGAGGATTCCGGCGAGGTGGGACGGGGCAGGGACCCGGCCCGTCCGGATGGCGTACGGTGCCGCCCATGGCAAGTGTGCTCGTGGTCGAGGACGACCAGTTCGTACGTTCCGCCCTCATCCGGCACCTCAGTGAGGCCTCCCACACGGTACGGAGTGTGGGCACCGCGCTCGAAGCGCTGCGCGAGGTCGCGCACTTCCGCTTCGACGTGGTCATCCTCGATCTCGGACTGCCCGACCTGGACGGCGCCGAGGCGCTCAAGATGCTGCGGTCCATCACCGACGTCCCGGTCATCATCGCCACCGCCCGGGACGACGAGAGCGAGATCGTCCGGCTGCTCAACGACGGCGCCGACGACTACCTGACCAAACCTTTCTCCGTGGAGCACCTCTCCGCCCGGATGGCCGCCGTCCTGCGCCGCTCCCGCGCGGCGGGCGGGGAGGCGCCGCCGCCCCGGGTCATCCGCGTCGGCGGGCTCGCCATCGATCCGCTGCGCCGCCGCGCCGAACTGGACGGTGCCGAACTCGACCTGACCCGGCGCGAGTTCGACCTGCTGACCTTCCTCGCCGGGCGCCCCGGGGTGGTCGTCGCCCGCAAGGAGCTGCTGGCCGAGGTCTGGCAGCAGTCGTACGGCGACGACCAGACCATCGACGTCCACCTCTCCTGGCTCCGCCGCAAGCTCGGTGAGACCGCCGCCCGGCCGCGCTATCTGCACACCCTGCGCGGCGTCGGCGTGAAGCTCCAGCCGCCCGCCGAAGCCCCGGCCGCGGAGCCGCCCGCATGAGGTGGGCGCTGGTCAAGGTGTGTCTGGCGGTCACCGCGATGGTCGTCATCGCCTTCGCCGTACCGCTCGGCCTGGTCATCCGGGAGATGGCCAGCGACCGGGCCTTCTCCGACGCCGAACGCCAGGCCGCGATGATCGCCCCGGCGCTCTCCATCACCACCGACCGCGAGGAGCTGACCCGGGCCGTCCTCTCCACCGAACCCGGCGACCGGGGCCGGCTCGCCGTCCACGTCCCCGCCCCCGAGAAGGCGGCGGACGGAACCGAGGGCGAGGCGCTGGACATCGGCACCCGGCGGGCGAGCCCCAAGGACGTCGCGACCGTACGGAAGGCGGGCCGCGCCTCCATCACCGCGGTCACCGACGGATTCGCCCTGCTCCAGCCCACCGCGCTCTCCACCGGAGACATCGCCGTGGTCGAGGTCTTCGTCCCCGAGGGCGAGGTCTCCAACGGGGTCGCCACCGCCTGGCTGATCCTGGCCGGGGTCGGCGCCGCCCTGATCGTCGGCTCGGTGGCGGTCGCGGACCGGCTCGGCGTACGGATGGTCCAGCCCGCCCAGCGCCTCGCGGGCGCCGCCCACGACCTGGGGGAGGGGCGGCTCGGCACCCGGGTCCCCGAGGAGGGCCCCACCGAACTCCGGTCCGCCGCCGTCGCGTTCAACTCCATGGCCGACCAGGTCGTCCAGCTCCTGGCCAACGAGCGCGAGCTGGCCGCCGACCTCTCGCACCGGCTCCGCACCCCGCTCACCGTCCTCCGGCTGAACGCCGCATCGCTCGGCGAGGGCCCGGCGGCCGACCAGACCCGGGCGGCGGTCGAGCAGCTGGAGCACGAGGTCGACACGATCATCCGCACCGCCCGCGAACAGCGCCCCCAGACCACGGGCGTCCAGACGGCCGCCGGGGCGGGGTGCGACGCCTCCGAGGTGATCCGGGAGCGCATGGGCTTCTGGTCGGCGCTGGCGGAGGACGAGGGCCGCGAGGTGCGGCTCGCGGGAGTGGACCGTACGGTACGCATCCCCGTCGCCCGCCCCGAACTGGCCGCCGCCCTCGACGCGTTGCTCGGCAACGTCTTCCGCCACACCCCCGAGGGCACCGCCTTCGCCGTCGACGTCCACCACAGCGGCGACGCGGTCATCGTCCTCGTCTCCGACGCGGGCCCCGGCATCGCCGACCCGAAGGCGGCCCTGGCCCGAGGCGCCACCAAGCCGGGCACGGTCGGCTCCACCGGCCTCGGCCTGGACATCGTGCGCCGGGTCGCCGAGTCCACCGGCGGCGACCTGCGCATCGGCCGCTCCGTGCTCGGCGGCACGGAGGTCCGCATCTGGATCGGCCTGCACGGCACCAGCCCCGACCGCGGCCGCCGGGGCCACGGCCGCCGGGTAGCCCGCCGCTTCGGCCGCCCGCGCCGCAAGGAGCCCCGCACCACAGCCGACGCCGCCACCTCAGGGCCCTCTTAGCCGCACCTTAAGCGCACCCTAAGAACATCAACTCCGGTCCGTAACGCCCGCTTTGCCCGTTCCGCTGCCGCTAGCGTGCTCCTCGCAACCCCGAAAGGGATCCGCAGTACAAGATCCGCAGCGACACAGAGGCAGGCAGGGCACGTTGATGGGTTCCCGCACACACCGCCGCACGGCGAGCGCGCGCACCAAGACGGTCGGCGCGATCGTCGCGGCGGCGGTCATCGGCGGAACGGTCTTCGCCCTGACCGGTACGGCGCAGGCGGCGGCGGTCGGGGCCGCGTACACCCGGACCAGTGACTGGACCAGCGGCTACACGGGCCAGTACGTCGTCACCAACGAGACCGACAAGACACTCACCGACTGGACGCTCCAGTTCGAGCTTCCGGCCGGCACGAAGATCGGGTCCCTCTGGAACGGCGAGCACACGGTGCAGGGCAACCGCGTCACCGTGAAGCCCGCGAGCTGGGACAAGGAGCTGGCCCCCGGCAAGTCCGTGACCGTCGGCTTCGTCACCTCCGCCACCGGCACGGCGGGCGACCCGGCGTCCTGCCTCATCAACGACGCCACCTGCTCCGCCGGCGGCCCGGCCCCCACCCCCAGCGGCCGCCCCACGGACACCCCCACGACCGGACCCACGGACACCCCCACGACCGCACCAACCGCGTCCGCGTCCCCCAGCGCGAGCGCTTCGACCCCCACGCCGGCCCCCACCGCCACCGGTCGCCCCGGTGGCGGCGGGGAAACCGGCTCCCGGTTCGCCCCCTACATCGACACCTCGCTCTACCCGGCCTACGACCTCCTCGACACCGCCACCAGGACCGGGGTGGACGAGTTCCACCTCGCCTTCATCACCTCCGGCGGCAGCTGCGCCCCGCTTTGGGGCGGCGTCACCGGACTCGCTGACGATCAAGTCGCGAAGCAGATCAGCGCGCTCCGGGCCAAGGGCGGTGACGTCCGGGTCTCCTTCGGTGGCGCGGCCGGGGCCGAGCTGGCCCTGAACTGCTCCTCCGCCGCCGACCTCGCCGCCGCGTACGGAAAGGTCGTCGACGCCTACCAGCTCACCAAGGTCGACTTCGACATCGAGGGCGCCGCGCTCCCCGACGCGGCCGCCAACACCCGCCGCGCCCAGGCGATCGCCCAGCTCCAGAAGAAGTACCCGGACCTGGATGTCGCCTTCACCCTCCCCGTCATGCCCGAGGGGCTGACCCGGCCCGGCGTCGACCTGCTCGCCGACGCGAAGAAGAACGGCGTCCGGGTCGACGCGGTCAACATCATGGCGATGGACTACGGGCCCGCCTACAGCGACGACATGGGCACCTACGCCATCCAGGCGGCGACCGCTACCCAGGCCCAGATCAAGGGTGTCCTCGGGCTCTCCGAGGCCGCCGCGTGGAAGGCCGTCGCCATCACCCCGATGATCGGCGTGAACGATGTCGTCACCGAGATCTTTACGGTGGAGGACGCCACGCAGGTCGTGAAGTTCGCCCAGGAGAAGGGCATCGGCCGCCTGGCCATGTGGTCCGGCACCCGGGACAAGGCGTGCCCGGGCGGGCCCAAGCCGGCCGCCGACGCCACGTGCAGTTCGATCGAGCAGGAGCCGCTGGCCTTCACGAAGGCCTTCGCCGCCTTCGGATAGCCCCCCCAGACCACCCCGTACCCCCCACACGCGCGCCCCGGCCTGGTCACCCCACCACCGGCCGGGGCGTGCCCCTTTCCGTGCCGAAAAGATGTCCTCAAACGCCGGACGGGCTGGAGGCGCCACCCGCCCGCCACTCCTCCGCGTACTCGTCGAAGATCGCCCGCAGATGGTGGCCGATCTTCAGGTAGTCCAGATCGTCCAGGTTGGCCAGCGACACCCGTACCGACCACTCAGGACCGTCGAAGCCGCCGCCGTTCAGCAGGACCACCGACGTCTGCTCGGCCAGCCGGAACAGCGGGTCCACCGGCTCGTAGTTCGCCTCCAGGAACGCGGCGAACGGCTTGCCGTGGACGCGTTCCGCCTCCGCCAGCAGGTCCAGCTCGATGTAGTACGCCGCCCGCTTCGGGTCCTCCGATACCTTCATGTGCACGCCCTCCAGCAGGAGTTCGAGCCGCTGCTGCACGATGGCCCGGATGCGGTGCTTGTACGCCTGGCCCTCGTCCAGCATGTCGAAGAGCGAGAACAGCGCCATCATCACCTGCTGCGGGAGTGAGAGTCCCGCCGTGTGGTTGAGCGCCACCTGCCGGGAGTCCGCCACCATGCGGTCGATGAACTTCATTTTCTCCGGCTCCAACGACAGCGATCCGTAACGCTTGTTGAGCCGTTCCTTCTCCTCAGCGCTCTGCTCCTTCAGCATCGCGTCGATCACGTTGTCGTCGTGCAGCGCGATCACCCCGAGCCGCCAGCCGGTCGCCCCGTAGTGCTTGGAGTAGGAGTAGACGAGCAGCGTGTTGCGGGGCAGGTCGGCGGCGAGTGAGCGGAAGCCCTCGACGAACGTCCCGTACACATCGTCGGTCACGATGATCAGGTTCGGGTTCTGCTCGCCGACGATGGAGACGATCTGCTCGGCGACCCGGGTGGAGAGCGCCAGCGAGGGCGGGTTGCTCGGGTTGACACAGCAGACCATCTTGATCGACGGGTCCGCCAGCTTGGCGATCTCCTCCGTCGGGTAGCGCCACTGCCGCACCCCGGTCTCGGTGAACAGGTTCGCCTCCACATGGACCACGTCGAAGCCGTACGTGTCCAGCTCGGGGATCTCCAGGTACGGGGTGAACACCGGGACCATCAGGGCGATCCGGTCGCCCTTCGCCAGGATCCCGTTCTTCATCAGCGAGTCGAAGATGTAGCACATCGCCGCCGTGCCGCCCTCGGTGGCGAACAGGCTCAGCGTCTGCCCCTCCGGCGGCCGGTGGTCGAACATCTCGTCCGCGAGGTAGCCGCGCACGATCTCCTCGGTGTGGCGCAGGATCCGGTCCGGCACCGGGTAGTTGTCCCCGATCGAGGAGTCCGCCAGCTCGTGCACGAACGCGTCCCGGTCGAAGCCGAACCGCTTCACCGCCAGGTCCACGCTCGCCTTCAGCAGCTCGATGCCGGGCAGCTCCGGATGCGTACGGACGAAGTGCTCGAACCGCTCCGCGCACCCCGCCTCCTCCGGCATCCCGCCCAGGTTGTCCGCCGTCCAGACCCGGCGGGACTCCGAGATCGCGAAGTAGCCGAGCGCGTGGTACGCCTCGCGGGGGCCGGTCGCGGTCCAATTGGGGTTGCCCCGGCCCGCGTTGAGCATGGCCCGGGTCGTCTTCCCCTTCTGGCCCGGCTTGTCGCTCTGCGCTTCCGTCGCGATCTGGATGAACTTGTCCTTCAGCTCGAAGGGCGAGAGCTGGGCGAAGGACCGGATCTCTTCCCGGCTGAGCTTGGTCTTGGGCATGGTGGTGTCCGCTCCCGTGCAGGGTCAGTGGTTGAGGATGACGATCACGGCGCCCCACACCGTCAGCAGGACGTTGCCGACGGCGTACGGAATCGTGTAACCGAGGGTGGGGATCTGCGACTTGGAGGTCTCGTTGACGGCACCGATCGCCGCCGTGGTGGTCTGGCCGCCCGCCAGGACGCCCATCAGCACCGGGAACCGGATCTTCTGGACGTAATGGCCGACCAGGAACCCCACGATCAGCGGGACCACGGTGGCGACCGCCCCGAAGACCAGCAGGCCCCAGCCGGCCGTGGAGAGGCCGCTGGTGAAGCTCGGGCCCGCGTTGATGCCGACGACGGCGACGAAGAGGCAGAGGCCGAGGGTGTCCATGAACCACTGGGCGCCCGGCGGCACGTTCCCGTACGTCGGGTACTTCCCGCGGATCCACCCGAAGACCAGGCCCATGATCAGCCCGCCGCCCGAGGTGGAGAGCGAGATCGGCACCCCGCCCGCCGTCAGCGCCGGGATGCCGATGCAGCCGCCGAGGAAGATGCCGAGCCCCACCCAGATCATGTCGGTGGCGAAGCTGGTCGGCACCGGTTTGCCGAGGGCCTTGGCCGCCGGGCCGACCAGGCGTTCCGGGCCGGTGAGGATCAGGGTGTCGCCGCGCTCCAGCGGGGTGGAGAGCCGGTAGGGGAACGCGGCACCCGCCCGGTACAGCTTGTCGATGTAGACGCCGACCATGAACGGTTCCCGGCGCACCTCCGCGACCGTCCGCCCGAGGTGCGCCTTCTCCGAGGCGACGACGTGCAGCGTCTCGGTGCGGTAGCCGAGCAGTTCGACGTCGTCGGCCTCGGCGCCGATGTGCGTGACGGGGTCGAAGTCGACCAGGTCGCCCCGGATCGCGCTGACCGCGACGGTGTCGCCGAGGCGGAGCGTACGGGACTGGTCGTGCTCCAGGACCGTCCCGTCCCGGCGGACGCCGGTGAGGTAGACGCGGCGGCCCAGCGCCTTCTGCTGGTCCTCGAAGTCGGTCACCGAGCGGCCCACCAGGTCGGGGCGGTCCACGCGGTACGCGCGCAGCACCACCTCGTAGTAGCCCGCCCCCTCGTCCGGGCTCTCGTCCGGCGCGTCCAGCTCGGCGGCGAGCTCGGCGCTCTCCTTCGCCAGGTCCCTGCGGTACAGCTTGGGCAGCACGTTGGCCAGGAGCATCGCGCAGAGGATCGTGCCCAGCGGGTACGTCACCGCGTATCCGACGGCCACCAGGTTCTCCTGGGTCTTCGCCTCGTCGGCCGAGAGCCCCGGCAGCGTACCGATGGCGTCCTGGGCGACCCCGATCGCGGCCGACTGGGTGAGGGCCCCGCTCATCAGGCCGGCGCCGAGCCCGGGGCCGTAACCGAGCAGGCTCGCGAAGAGCCAGGAGACCAGCAGCCCGGTCACACAGACCACGACGGCGTTGACGACCTGCGGCAGGCCGTCCTTCTTCAGCCCCCGGAAGAACTGCGGGCCGACCCGGTAGCCGAGGGCGAACAGGAACATGATGAAGAACAGGTTCTTCACCGTGTCGTCGATGTCGACCTTGAACTGGGCCCCCAGCACCAGCCCCGCCACCAGACAGCCCGTCACCGCCCCCAGCGCGATCGCCCGGTAGCGGATCTTGCCCAGCAGGAAGCCGAGCGCGATGACGAGGAAGACGAGCAGTTCGGGGTGGGGCTGGAAGATGTTCCGGTTCAGGAAGTCGATCATGTTCCCACCCCTCTCAGGCCCCCAGTACGCCGACGAGGATCGGACCGGTCAGCGGCAGCAGGAAGTTGGAGAGCGTGTACGTGATCGTGTAGCCGAGCAGCGGTACGGAGCTCTGGGCCACCTGGGTGATGGAGGTGATCGCCGGGGTCGAACACTGCTGTCCGGCGATGGCGCCGATCAGCAGCGGCTTCTCGATCTTCAGCAGCTTCCGCCCGACGATCAGGGAGATCGTCGCGGGCACCAGCACCATGGCGATCCCGGCGAACGGCAGCAGCGCCCCGTACTCCTTGAGCAGCGGCCAGGCCTGCGGGCCCGCCGCCAGTCCCGTACAGGCGATGAAGACGGCCAGGCCCATGTCCTTGAGCGTGGTCGCGGCCTGCGGCGGGAAGGCGCCGAAGGTCTGCTTGCGGGAGCGGAACCAGCCGAAGATCAGGCCGGAGATCAGGCAGCCGCCGCCCGTGCCGAGGGACATCGGGACGTCCCCGAGCTTGACCACGATCTGGCCGAGCAGGGAGCCGGCGACGATACCGAAGCCGATGTAGACGAAGTCGGTGGAGTCGTTCTTGACCACCGCGCCGATCTTGGCGACCAGCCTGTTCAGCCCGCCGCGCGCGCCCACCAGGGTGAGGACGTCACCGCGCTGGAGGACGGTCTCCCCGCTGGCGGGGAGGTGCTGGTCGTTGCGGAGGACGTCGGTGATGTAGACACCGTCCTTGCGGAACTCCGGGTGGTTCTTCTCCAGCCGGTCGATGGTCGAACCGGCGGTCGCCTTCTCGGTGACGGCGACCTGGCTGGTGGCCAGCGGGGTGTCGAGCCCCGGGATGGCCGGGGTCTCCGGGCCGATCTCCCGGCCCGCCTCGATGATCGCCGAGCGCCGGCCGACGACCTGGACCAGGTCGCTGAGGGTCAGCTCCAGGCCGGGGGAGGGCGTCAGCAGCTTGCTGCCGCGCTTGATCCCCTCGACGGTGATGTGGCCGCCGAGCCCGGACTCCAGGTCCCCGACGGTACGTCCGTCGGCGAGCGTCACCAGGTAGGTGCGGCCGACCATGCCGGGCAGCGCCTCGCGCTCGTCGGCCTCCAGACCTGCCTGGCCGCCGCGCATCTTCTCCCACAGCTCGCGGGAGGCGTCGGCCAGGTTGATGCGGAGCAGCATCGGCATGATCTGGCTGGTGAACAGGACGATGGTGATCAGGCCGAACAGGTAGCAGACCGTGTAGGCGGTCGCCACGTGCCCCTGGTACTGGGTGATCTGCTCGGAGGTCAGATCGCTGAGCTTGCCGATCGCCTCGGTGGCCGTCCCCACGACGGCGGACTCGGTGGCCGCCCCCGCCAGGATTCCGGCCGCCGTGCCGACGTCCAGGTCGAAGGCCTTGGCGAGCCCGTAGGCGATCCCGAGGACGCAGACCAGTTCGATGAAGCAGAGCGCGAAGAACCGCAGGCTGGAGCGGTTGAGGTTGGCGAAGAACTGCGGCCCGGCCATATAGCCGAGCGAGAAGATGAACAGCGCGAAGAAGACGGTCTTCACATCGTCGTCGACGCTGACGTGCCGGGTGCCGATCAGCAGCGACACGATCAGCGTGCCGCAGATGCCGCCGAGCGTGATCGGGCCGACGCGGAGCTTGCCGACCAGGTAGCCGGCGGCGAGACAGAAGAAGAGGGCCAGTTCGGGATGGTCGCGCAGTACGCCCATCCCGCCTCACTCACCCGGTCTGATGTCGGGGACCAGCATGATCAAAGGGGACATAAGGGCGAAATTAACAGGGGTGGGGTCACCCGGCACTTCGTCCGGCTTCGGCCGGCCCTCCGGCCGCCCCTCCGGCCACCCCTCCTGCCGCCCCTCCGGTCACCCCTCGTTCACCTCTCGACGGGTGGCCGGGCCCGACGCCCCCGCGTGACGCGGTGGACATCCTTCGGCAACGGAATCGTCTTCAACTCTTGACACCCACCCCCTTGAGGCAGGAACCTTCCGGCATCGGCGCATGGGAGCGCTCCCACAACCAGGGGAGGGGATCCCGCGCGCTTCCTTTCGGCTGGGCTTCGCGGCCTTCCGTAAGGCCTCCCCGTCCTTCCGCAGGACTTCCCGCAACACTCGCCGCACCAAGGAGCAGTGGAATGCGCATCACCCGCAGCGTTGCCGGTCGACGCCGGAGAACCGCGATCGTGGCCACCACGGGCCTGACGGTCACCGCCCTGCTGCTCACCGGCTGCGGCGGCTCGTCCGACTCGGGCAGCAAGGGAGCCGACGCCGACGGCAACATCACGCTGACCGTCGCCGACTTCGGCCAGTTCGGGTACAAGGAGGCCGGGCTCTTCGAGAAATACCACGAGCTGAACCCGAAGATCACGGTCAAGGAGGACACCACCGCCGAGGAGAAGAACTACTACCCCAAGCTGCTCCAGCAGCTGAACTCGGGCAGCGGCCTCGCCGACGTCCAGGGCATCGAGGTCGGCCGGATCAAGGAGATCGTCGACACCAAGGCGGAATCCTTCGCCGACCTCTCCAAGGTGATCGACGTCAACGAGTGGGTCTCCTGGAAGGCCAAGCAGGCCACCGCCCCCGGCGGCGCGGTGATCGGCGCGGGCACCGACATCGGCCCCATGTCCCTCTGCTACAACCGCGAGCTGTTCGAGAAGGCCGGACTGCCCACCGACCGCACCGAGGTCGCCGAGCGGACCGCCGGCGGCTGGGAGGACTTCCTGGCGCTCGGCGAGGAGTACAAGAAGAAGGCGCCCCAGGGCACGTACTTCATGGACTCCGCCAGCGCCATGTTCAACGCGGTCGTCAGCTCCAGCCCCGAGCAGTACTACGACGCGAGCGGCAAGCCGGTCTACAAGGAGAGCGCCGGCGTCAAGAAGGGCTGGGACCTGGCCGCCGAGGCCGCGTCCAAGAAGCTGACGCAGGGCCTCGCCCAGTTCGAGGACCAGTGGCAGGCGGCCCTGCGCAAGAGCACCGTCGCCACCGTCGTCTGCCCCGCCTGGATGGCCGGCCAGATCTCCACGTACGCCGGTGACGCCAACAAGGGCAAGTGGGACATCACCAGCGCCCCCGGCGGAGTCTCGGCCAACTGGGGCGGCTCCTTCCTCGCCGTACCGAAGTCCGGGAAGAACGTGGACGAGGCCACCAAGCTCGTGAAGTGGCTGACCGCCCCCGAGCAGCAGGCCGCCGTCTTCAAGGCGATCGGGGTCTTCCCGTCCAACCAGGGCGCCTACGAGCTGCCCGACGTGAAGAGCGCGACCCTGCCGTACTTCAACAACGCCCCCATCGGCCAGATCTACGCGGACGGCGCGAAGTCCATCCCCGAGGCGGTGCTCGGCCCGAAGGACGGCGTGATCAAGGACTCGATCTCCACGCAGATCAACAACATGGAGCAGCGCGGTACGAAGCCGGACGCGGCCTGGGACGTCGCGGTCCGCACGATCGACAAGGCGATCGGCTGACCTGACCCGGCGCCGCGCGGCCCGACCTGACCCGGCGCCGCACGGACCCGGCGCCGGGGTGGGCGGGCGACTCCTGCCACGCCCGCCCGCCCCGGCCGCCCGGCCCCGCTCCTCCATACATTCCGCCCGCCCGTCCACCTCCGGCGGAGCGCCCCCAGGGAAGGACTCCCGCCCGTGGCAACCTCGACCCCCACCCGGGACGCACACACCACCCCGCCCCGCGAACCGCAGAAGGAACCACCGTCCGAGCGGCGGCAGTTGTGGCGCAGCCGGCTGTGGCGGTTCGACGACAAGGCGTCCCCGTACGCGTACATCGCGCCGTTCTTCCTGATCTTCGGGGCCTTCGGCCTCTACCCGCTCCTCTACACCGGCTGGATCGCCCTGCACCGGGTCTCGATGACCGGCCTGGACAGTATGGAATGGGTGGGCTGGGAGAACTTCGACAAGATCCTGCACGACCCGGAGTTCTGGACCTCGGTCAGCAACACCTTCCTCATCGGTGTCATCTCGACCGTCCCGCAACTCCTGATCGCCCTCGGCCTCGCGCATCTGCTCAACTACCGCCTGCGCGCCAGCACGTTCTGGCGGACGATCATCCTCACGCCGTACGCGACCTCCGTCGCCTCGGCCGCCCTCGTCTTCGCGCTGGTCTTCCGGGCGGACGGCGGACTGCTCAACTGGGCCCTCGGCCTCGTCGGCTTCGACCCGGTCAACTGGGCCAACGGGCACTGGACTTCGAAGCTCGCCATCTCGATCATCGTGATCTGGCGCTGGACCGGCTACAACGCGCTGATCTACCTGGCGGCGATGCAGGCGGTGCCCAACGACCTCTACGAGGCAGCCTCGTTGGACGGTGCTTCGCGCTGGCAGCAGTTCCTCAAGGTCACCATCCCCTCGCTGCGGCCGACGATCCTGTTCACGATCGTCATCTCGACGATCGGCTCCATGCAGCTGTTCGGTGAGCCGCTGCTGCTGGAGGGCGGCGCGATGGGCGCCACCGGCGGCAACGAGAACCAGTACGAGACGCTCAGCATCTACCTCTACAACTACGGCTGGAACCTCGGCCATCTCGGTCCGGCCGCCGCCGTGGCCTGGGCGATGCTCGCGCTCCTGCTCCTCATCGCGGCCGTCAACTGGCTCATCGGCCGCTACGTCGTCCGCACGTCCGACTCCGCGGTCCGAACGGGAGCGACCCGATGACCATGACCAGCCCCACCCCCACCGCCCCGGTGAAGCTCGCGCCGCCTCCGAAGGGCAGTGCCCCGCACCGTCCCCGCCGCTTCAGGATGGGCGCCGGCCAGCAGATGAAGGGCGGCCCGTTCGCGTACATCGCGCTCGCCGTCGTCGGCTTCGGCTCGCTGCTGCCGCTGTACTGGACCCTGGTGGCGGCCTCCCGCACCCAGGACGAGGTCCTCGCCTCCACCCCGCCGTTCCTGCCGGGCGGAAAGCTGCTGGAGAACGTCCAGACGGCCTGGGAGCAGGCCAACCTAGGCAAGGCGATCGTCAACAGCATCATCGTCTCGTCGTCCATCACGGTCGCGACGCTGTTCTTCTGCACGCTCGCCGGATACGCGTTCGCCAAGATGCGCTTCCGGGGTCGCGGTTGGCTGATGACCGCCGTCATCGCCACGCTCACGATCCCGCCGCAGCTCAGCGTGGTCCCGCTCTTCATGATGATGTCCGGCCTCGGCTGGGGCGGGCAGCTCGAATCGGTGATCTTCCCGACGCTGGTGAGCGCGTTCGGCGTGTTCTTCATGCGTCAGTACCTGATCGAGGCGCTGCCGTACGAGCTCATCGAGGCGGCCAAGATCGACGGGGCCAACAACTTCCGCATCGTGGTGAGCGTGGTGCTGCCGGTGGCCCGACCCGCGATGATGGTGCTCGGGATGCTCACCTTCGTCCAGGCGTGGAACGACTTCTTCTGGCCCTACCTCGCCCTGAATCAGCAGAACCCGACCCTCCAGGTGGCCCTCGGCCAGCTCAGCGCCTCGTACACCCCCGACCAGTCCATCGTCATGGCGGGCGCGCTGATCAGCACGCTGCCGCTGCTGGCGGTGTTCGTGCTCTTCGGCAAGAAGATCGTGGGCGGGATCATGTCGGGCGCGGTCAAGGGCTGACGCCACTACGGGAGGTGCGGTAAGCCTCTGACGCCACCTTGTGGTGCGGTCACCCCCGACCGCACCACCCCACCCCCTCTCCACCTCACTCCTCCCCCTCTACTCCTCTGGGAGCGCTCCCACATGACAGTCGTACGATCCGACACTGCCCCGCGCCAGGCCTCTGCGGCCCCCGCCCCCTTCCCGACCGGCTTCATCTGGGGCGCCGCCACCGCCGCGTACCAGGTGGAAGGGGCGGCCGCCGAGAACGGCCGCACCCCCTCCATCTGGGACACCTTCAGCCACACCCCCGGCAAGGTCCAGAACGGCGACACCGGGGATGTGGCCGCCGACCACTTCCACCGCTACCGCGACGATGTGGCGCTGATGAAGCGGCTCGGCCTCAAGGCGTACCGCTTCTCCGTCTCCTGGTCCCGGGTCCAGCCCACCGGCCGGGGCCCCGCCGTCGAACGCGGCCTGGACTTCTACCGCGCGCTCGTCGACGAGCTGCTGGCCGCCGGCATCACGCCCGTCGCCACGCTCTACCACTGGGACCTGCCCCAGGAGCTGGAGGACGCGGGCGGCTGGCCCGAGCGCGCGACGGCCGAACGGTTCGCGGAGTACGCGGCCATCATGGCCCGCGCGCTCGGCGACCGGGTCGGGATGTGGACGACGCTCAACGAGCCCTGGTGCACGGCCTTCCTCGGTTACGGCTCCGGGGTCCACGCCCCCGGCCGCACCGAGCCGGCCGCAGCCCTGCGGGCCGCCCACCATCTCAACCTGGCCCACGGCCGGGCGACCGAGGCGCTGCGCACCCACCTCCCCGCTGCCGCGCAGACCTCGGTCACCCTCAACCTCCACCAGGTTCGCCCGCTCACCGGCAGTGAAGCGGACGCGGACGCGGCGCGCCGGATCGACGCCGTGGGCAACCGGATCTTCACGGGCCCGATGCTGCACGGCGCGTACCCGGAGGACCTCCTGACCGACACCGAACGCATCGTGAACTGGCCGGAGTTGATCCACGACGGCGACCTCGCCGCCATCGCCGCCCCCATCGACGTGCTCGGGGTCAACTACTACACGCCCACCATCGTCTCCACGCCCGCCGACGGCGCCGGGGACACCCGCAACGACGGCCACGGCAGCAGCGACCACTCCCCGTGGCCGGGCTCGGAGCACGTGGCGTTCCACCTCGCCGAGGGCAAGCCGCGTACGGCCATGAACTGGTCGGTCGACCCGAACGGCCTCCACGCCCTCCTCATGGACGTGGCCCGCGAGAACCCGGGCCTGCCGCTGATGGTCACCGAGAACGGCGCGGCCTTCGAGGACACCGTGGACGCGAACGGCCAGGTCCACGACCCGGAGCGGATTGCCTATCTGCACGGCCATCTCGCCGCCGTACAGCGGGCGGTGGCCGACGGGGCCGACGTACGCGGCTACTTCCTCTGGTCGCTGATGGACAACTTCGAGTGGGGGTACGGCTACGCGAAGCGGTTCGGCGCGGTCCACATCGACTACGCGACCCAGCGCCGCACCCCCAAGGCGAGCGCGCACTGGTACAGCGAGGTGATCGCCCGCCACGGACTGCCGCCGGAGGCGTGACGCCCTGAGCGCTGTTGGCCCCGGTGGTGACAGACCGGGGCCCACACCTCCACCCGGTCTTGGGAGCGCTCCCAATACACTGTCCGTACGCTCGTCGGAGTGATCGATCCAGGACTTGGATTGACTGTACGGCTGTGAGAAATTGACCGGGAACGGGGAGGCAGCCATGGCGGCAGCGCGAGTACGGAACGGCGGGCGGCCCACGCTCGAAGAGGTGGCGGCCAGAGCCGGCGTCGGCCGCGGCACCGCCTCCCGCGTCATCAACGGCTCGCCCCGGGTCAGCGAAGCGACCCGCGAGGCGGTCGAGGCGGCCGTCGCCGAGCTGGGTTACGTCCCCAACCGCGCGGCCCGCGCCCTCGCCGGCAACCGCACCGACGCCATCGCGCTGGTGGTGCCGGAGCCGGAGACCCGCTTCTTCGCCGAGCCGTACTTCTCCGCCATAGTGCGCGGCGTAGGCGCGGCCCTCGCCG
This sequence comes from Streptomyces cyaneofuscatus, assembly GCF_033109485.1. NCBI lineage: Bacteria > Bacillati > Actinomycetota > Actinomycetes > Kitasatosporales > Streptomycetaceae > Streptomyces > Streptomyces cyaneofuscatus. The sequence goes on from NZ_CP137002.1 coordinate 5,414,570, forward strand.
ACACCGACATGCAGCTGCTCCTCACCCTCGCGGGCAACGACCGCGAGCGCCGCCGGCTGGCCCAGTACCTCACCGCGCACCGGGTCGACGGGGTCCTCCTGGTCGCGGTCCACGCCGACGACCCGCTGCCCGAACTGCTGGAACAGCTCGGCATGCCGTGCGTGATCAGCGGCGCGAGGCACGCGAACGAGCCTCTCGCCTCGGTCGACTCGGACAACTTCGACGGGGCGCGGGCGGCCGTCGAGCACCTGATCACCCGCGGCCGCCGCTCGGTCGCCACGATCACCGGCCGCCTGGAGGTCTACGGAGCCCAGCGCCGCCTGGACGGCTACCGCGCCGCCCTCGCCGCCGCGGGCCTGCCCCCGGACGAACGCCTCATCGCCCCCGCCGACTTCACCGAGGAGGGCGGCGCCCGGGCGATGCGCGAACTCCTGGCCCGCCGCCCCCACCTGGACGCGGTCTTCGCCGCCTCCGACGTGATGGCGGCCGGCGCCCGCCAGGTCCTCCGCGAGGCGGACCGCCGGATCCCCGAGGACGTGGCCCTGATCGGCTTCGACGACTCGGTGGTCGCCCGCCACATGCACCCGGCCCTCACCAGCGTCCGCCAGCCCATCGAGGAGATGGGCCGCCGGATGGCCCAGCTTTTGCTTGAGGAGATCGCGGGGCGCGTGGGGGAGGAGCGGCCGACGGTGGTGCTGCCCACGGAGCTGGTGGTCCGCGACTCCTCGTGACGGCTTCGGAGCGGTCTGCCTGACCGTCGTTCTTGCTGAGGTTCAGGTCTGAAAGCATGTGCTCATGAGCGTCAGGGAGTCCCCCTGGCACTAGTCTTCCCTGCGCGAGCGGGGGTGGTCCGTCGACGGCGATCCGGCGGGACCGCTCCACGATGTCTTCCCTGCGCGAGCGGGGGTGTTCCGGACGGCGGCTGGGCCCGCAAGGACAGCGAGCAGTCTTCCCCACGCGGGTGGGGTAGTTCGCCATGAGCTTGGCGGCCATCAATGACCGAACTCCGCTGCACGCGGCGCGGAGTTCGGTCGTGGTCCGCGAAAGCGAACGCGCGGGTACCGTTCTGCTGTCGAAGCAGAACAGGAGACAGGTATGCACGCTCTGCCTCAAGACCGCGCCGGAGTGCGAATCGCACGTCTACGGCGAGAACGCCACCTCACTCAAACCGCCCTGGCCGACCTCGCCGGAGTTCCCTACAACACGCTGACCAAGATCGAGCAGGGCAGGCTGGAGGCCACCCCGCATGCCGTTGCCTGTCTTGCCCGCGCCATGCGTGTGGAGGTTGCCACGATCATGGGGCAGCCGTACAAGGATGACTTGCGCGCCGATGAGCTCGATGTCCTGATAGCGCCGATTCGAGAGGCGCTGGACGTCTACGACCTGGGCGCCGACCCTGACATCTCGGCACGTCCGCTCCAGACTCTGCGGGAGGAGTCCGAGGGGTTGTGCGCGGCCGTTCGCGCAGGAGAGATCAAGCGGGCGGCCAGCGACGTTGCTGGTCTGATCGAGGAGACAACCACAGCAGCGCACACGCTCGGTGGCAGTGACGGGTGGTTGGTCCTCGCTTCCCTCTACCGAACCTCGTACGACGTGGCCACCAAGTTGGGATACGCCGACCTGGCGCAGCTTTCGCTCGCGCGGTTGGACTGGGCTGCCCAGCGCGCGAGCGATGCGGTATTCGGAGGTGCGTACCAGTACTTCCGTGCCCTGGCCTATCTGCGAGAGGGGAAGCTTCGGACCGGCCAGCGGCTCATCGACCTGGGGCTGCGGACGATCGGGCAGGCGGACCCTTCGCGAGCGCGGGAAGTCGTGGCCGGTCAGCTTCACCTCGGTGGTTCGGTGATGGCCGGCCGGGCTCACGACGAGGACCAGGCCATGGGACACCTCGCTGAGGCCGAGAGCATTGCCGCCCGCATCGGTGAGTCGCCGAAGGTGCTGTGGATGGCCTTCGGCGGGACGAACGTCGGTGTCCATCGGGTGTCGGTCCTCGCCGAACTCGATAAGTATGACAAGGCCGTCGAGGCGGCAGACACACTCGCCATCCCCCACGACTGGCCGAAATCGCGGACCAGCCATCACTGGGCCGAGGTGGCCCGCTCGCAGATGTGGATGGGGAAGCTCGAAGCCTCGTTCGCCAGTCTGCTCAAAGCGCGCAGGACCGCTCCGCAGCAAGCGAAGTACCACCCTGCGGTGAGGGAGACGTACGCGAGTCTGGAAGCGGCACATCGTCGCTTGCCCGACACATTCCTCTCGTACGGAAGCTGGCTGACCTCGCAAGCTTGACCGTGGGTCAGGCCTTGGCCCCAACTAGCCTGAACTCAGGCCAGTTGGGGCCTAGTTGTCGGTCCAACATGTCGTCACTGGCCATTTCGACATGGGGCTCGGACGCGGATTCATGGCTCTCCCGGCGTTGCCGCGTACCCCCACGAGCTGGAGGACCTGGCAATGTCATTCACCGCCCTTGGCCGAGCGGTACCGAAGCCGCCGTTCGACGGCGCGAGAAGTGCCCCCGTCGTCCGGCTGTGTGCCGTCAGTCTGGAACGTACGACCCCGCCCGGTCAGCCGCTGACCGACGCTGATCGGCGTAGGCCTGAGCAATTGCGGCGTTTGAGCTGCGCCCTGCTCGATCTGTGGGACCTGGGTTCGTACGTCGACGACGTAGAACTGCTTGTCTCCGAACTCGTGACGAACGCGTTGCAGCATGGGACGGGCCTGGCGGTCCATGTCCGGATCTGTGCCGACGACGACCACCTGCACCTCTACGTCGAGGACGGCTCCTCGAACAGGCCGGTCCCGCGCCCGATGGATATCGAGGCGGAGAACGGGCGGGGCCTGCACATGGTCGCTGCCATCGCTGACCACCTGGATACCAGCGAGGACGGCACCACGGTCCATTGCGCGATGGCCTTATCGGAGCGTGCGGCGTGAGCGTAGCCGAGCCCGCCCAGGTGGCTTCCTGGCCCTCCAGCACGCTGACGCAGTTCTCCCTCCAAACACCTACGGATGAAGGAAGTTCATGGCGAACACGACCGTCGGCCCCGACGAGGCGACCCGCCTGCGCAACAAGGTGGTGGATGAACTGTGCGCGGACGGCACTATCTCCTCTCCGGAGATCGAGGCTGTCATGCGGAAGCTGCCCCGTCACGAGTTCACGCCCGGCGCCCCGCTGGACAAGGCGTACGACACGTATGCCGCCGTGATCACCAAGACGGACGAGCAGGGAGTGCAGCTCAGCTCCGTCTCCGCCCCGCAGATCCAGGCCATGATGCTGGAGCAGGCCCAGGTGCGCCCCGGAATGCGGGTGCTGGAGATCGGATCGGGCGGGCTGAACGCTGCCTACCTCGCCGAACTCGTCGGCGGGGACGGTGAAGTCGTCACCGTGGACATCGACCCCGTTGTCACCGACCGCGCCAGGCGACTCCTGAACGAGCACGGCTACGGCCGGGTGCGCGTCGTCACCGCCGATGCAGCCGAGCCCATTCCGGACCTCGGTGACGTGGACGTCGTCATGGTGACCGCCGGAGCGTGGGACATCTCCCCGGCATGGACCGCGCAGCTCAGACAGGGCGGCCGGCTCGTCGTACCGCTGCGGATGCGAGGCCTGACCCGGTCGGTCGCCTTCATCCAGGTCGCAGGCGAGCGCGGAACTCACCTGGAGAGCGAATCGGCGCGGATCTGCGGCTTCGTTCCGATGCAGGGCTCTACCGCCCACCGGGAAGAGCTCCTCCTCGTCAATGGCACCCCGGAAATCGGGCTGCGGTTCGACGACGGCCTCCCGGCCGACCCGCATCGGCTGGACAACGCCGTCACCACACCACGCCACGAGCTGTGGACCGGCGTCACCATCGGACTTCAGGAACTCCTCGACACCCTCCAGATGGCGCTGGCGATCAGCCTGCCTGGCTTCTGCACCATGGCCGTGGACGAAGACCTGGACACGGGTCTGGTCGCTCCCACGAACAGGCGGTTCGCCCTCGCTGCCGTGGAGGACGACACCTTCGCCTATCTCGTCACCCGACGTACCGAGGACAACAAGCACGTCGAGTACGGCGTTCACGCCCTGGGGCCGAACGCGGAAAGGTTCGCCGACACCTTCGCCGACGTGCTCCGCGACTGGAAAGCCCACCGGCGCGGCGGCCCCAGCCCGCTCATCCGCGTCCATCCGGCCGACACCCCCGATGACCGGATCACGGCCGACCGGGTCATCGACAAGGTGCACAGCCGCATCTCGCTCTCCTGGCCCTCGGCGTAACGCCGGGAGCCAGGTCGTCCCGCACCACTCGAAGAAGAGAAAGGGCTCCATCATGACGAGCGCCACCCTGGCCCCGCCCGCCCCGTCGGCGGAACTGGATGACGAGGACTTCGCGCCCTTGGACGTGAAGGTCGTCATCGCCGAGCACGCGTACGGCAAGCTCATGTGCTCCACCGGCGACGGCTGCGGCAGCACCTGCGCGACCGGCTCCTCCGCCTGCAACTCCTTCGTGGAGGACCCGGCCTGATCCAGGCCACCGCTCGCTGGGGGGCCGGATGCGGCGCTGCGTCCGGCCCCCCAGCCACCTCTCCCTACCGCTCGCTTGAAGAAGGGCCTCATGGGTTCCCGAGCAGCCGCCGACTACCAGTGGCAGGGCGCCGCGATGTTGCGCGCCACCACCAGCCGCAGCCCGGCAGACATCCCCCGCACTCTCGACCTGGACAACGTGGCCGCCACTCGTGGATGGCTGAACCGCATCTGGCAGCGCGAGGACTTCCGCAGCGCGCTGGAGCTGGCCACACCCGCCCTGTCCGACGCCATCGAGGCCGTCGTCCGGGGCCGGCAGGCCGAGCCCCGGCACGTCCGTCGCACCGCGCTGTCGACGGTTTCCTACCTGTTGCGGTGGCAGCACCGCCCGACCCCGCTGGGCCTGTTCGCCGGGACCGCCTCTGTATCCGTGGGGCCCCGGGTGAGCGTGCGCTGGCGGGACAAGCACCGCGCTACGATCCGGCCGGATGCCGAGTGGGTCACCGACATGGTTCTCCGACTCCAGCGCAGCCCCGGGTTACTGAAGCGGTTACCGCTCGTCGCCAACAACGTCGCTTGTACTCGCGGCGACCGGCTCGTGGCGCCGGGGCCGCCCTCCGACGGACACGCCCTTCTTCTGGCCCCGGTCGAGGTATCCGTCCGAAATACCCGGCCGGTGGCTGCCGCGATGGACGTGGCCCGCGCACCCATTCCCTTCAGCGACCTCCACGGCCGCCTGCGCGACGACTTCCCGCAGGCCACGCCCGAGAAGATCGACGCTCTCCTCATGAGCCTGGTCGAGCAGCAGTTCCTCATCACCAGCCTGTGGGCGCCCATGACCACCGTGGACGCCTTCCAGCACCTGTGCCACGAATTGGACCGGCACCAGGCGGACAGCGTCCCGGAGGTACGGGACCTGGTCCACGCGTTGTACGCGGTGCGCGAGGACGTATCCGCACACCAGCCGACGTTCTCCCATACCGGAGTGAGCGCCCTCGCCGCACGGATGCGCGCCCTGACCCCCGTCACTCCGACACCGCTGCTCATCGACACCGCGCTCGACTGCGAGACCCAGCTCCCGCAGCCCGTGATCGCGGAAGTGCAAGCAGCCCTGTCGGCCCTGTACAGGACCACCCCACAGCCCTACGGCTACCAGCACTGGCGCGACTACCACCGTCGGTTCCGGGCTCGGTACGGTGTCGGCGCTCTGGTGCCGGTGATGGAACTGGTCTCCGACAGCGGCCTGGGCCTGCCTGCCGGTTACGTCGGATCCGAGCGCGGCACCGCGCCGAAACTGCTCACCGATCGCGACGAACTGCTGCTCGCCATGGTGCAGCAAGTTCTTCTGGACGGCCGCGATGAACTCCGTCTCACGGACGAGACGGTCGCCGCCTTGGAGAAGGCCGCGGGAAGTGACGAGCGGCTGTTCGTGCCCCGGGTCGAGGCCGCCTTCGAAGTCCACGCCCCCAGCACCACGGCTCTGACGCGAGGCTCCTTCGACGTGCTGCTGACCGCGGTGCCGCGGCCCGGCAGCAGCATGGCCGGCCGCTTCGCGCATGTGCTGCGGCCCGAGGAACAGGAAGCACTCGCCGCCACGTATCACGGGGTCCCGGGGGCTCTCCCCACACAGCTCGTGTTCACCCCACGACGCCGTCGCAACGAGAACGTCACCCGTACACCACGCCTGCTGCCGAACGTCCTCGAACTGTCCGGTCACCGAGGGAGGAACGAGAGGGCCATGCAACTCGCCGACATCGCCGTCACCGCGGACTCACGCACCTTCTCCCTCGTGCAGCTCTCCACCGGCCGGTGCATCGACATGCGGGTCCTGCACGCCTTGGAAGGGGGGACCCAGACCCCGCCGCTGGCCCGCTTCCTCGCCGAGGTGGCCGGCGCGCGGTGCGCCGCCTACAAGCCGTTCGACTTCGGAGCCGGCTCCCGGCTCCCGTTCCTGCCACGGGTGCGCTACCGCCGCACCCTCCTCGCTCAGGCCCGATGGCTGCTGATGGCCGACGACCTGCCGGGCCGCAAGGCTCCGACTCCGGAGTGGGAGCACGCCTTCGATGCCTGGCGGGGCCGGATGCGGGTCCCGGTGCAGGTCGCCATGATCGAGTACGACCAGCGCCTTCCCCTCGACCTGTCCCACCCTGTCCACCGCCGGCTGCTGCGTACGCACCTCGACAGCACCCGGCGCCTGGAGCTGCGCGAGGTCCCGGACGGCGACGCCCACGGCTGGATCGGGCGGGCACACGAGATCTGGCTCTCCCTCGGCCGGTCCCAGCCCGAGACCACTGATGTGTCCCGGCCGCACCCCACCCCACCGGCTACCCTCGGCCGACACCTTCCCGGTGCCGACGAGGTCCTCCTCGCGCAGCTCCACACCCACCCGCGCCGCTATGAAGAGATCCTCGGTCGCCACCTGCCCCGCCTTCTCGCCGCGTTCGGTGAGCCCCCTCCGACCTGGTGGTTCACCCGCTACCGGGAGATGGCCCGCCCGGACGCCGACCAGCACCTCGACCTCATGCTGCACCTGCTGCCGGGCACATACGGGGCGGCAGCTGATCACCTCCGTATCTGGGCGGACAGTCTGCACGGGCTCGGTCTGGCGTCCGGTCTCGTCCTGGCTCCCTACCGTCCGCAGACCGGGCGCTTCGGCGGCGGGCCGGCCATGGATGCCGCGCACCAGGTGTTCGCAGCGGACTCCGCCGCAGCCGTCGCGCAGATCCAGCTCACCGAGCGCGCGGACACCTTCGCCCCTCAGGCACTCGCCGCGACGAGCGCCCTGCACCTCGTGACCCACCTAGCGCCGAGCATTGCCGCAGCCGAGGAATGGTTGGTGCGGAACCTCCCTCAGGGCAAGGGGCGGTTGGACCGGACCCTGCGAAATCAGGTGCTCGAGCTCGCCGCTCCGGAAGGTGCCGCCGCTCTCGCGACTCTTCCCGGCGGCTCCCTCGTCACCGAGACGTGGCAGGCGCGCGCTGCTGCCCTGGACGCCTACAGGCACGCCCTGGCCGGGGAGCGCGACCCGCTCGCCGTAGCCCGGTCCTTGTTGCACCAGCACCACGTCCGGGCACTGGGCGTCAGCCCGAGCGCCGAGGCGACCACGCTACGGCTCGTACGGACTGCGGCGCTTCAGCACCGGATGGCGAGCCGATGACCGCGCCGACCGTCATTGCCGCAGGGATCCTGGAGCAGTACACAACCCAGCTGGCAGAACCCGCTTCCCCACCCCCGGACGAGCCTTGGGTGGTGCAGTCCCTCGCTGACGGCGCCGCCGGGATCAGCCTGCTGCACGTCGAGATGGCCGGACACTACGGCAGCTCCTGGCAGCCCGCTCACCGGTGGATCAACGCCGCAGCCGCCGGACCGATCAGCGCGGCCGACACCACAGGCCTGTTCCTCGGCGCCCCCGCCGTCGGCTTCCTCCTCGCCACTGTTCCGCCGCCCTTCCAGCACCTGTACGACCCGGCGCGCAGGACCCTCCACCGCCACATCACCGACCTCGCCCACCGCCGCGTGGATGTCGCACTCACACGCATCAAGAGCCGCGGGCTGCCCTCCTTCGCCGAGTACGACGTCTTCTACGGACTCACCGGCATCGGGGCCTACCTCCTGCGCACCGACCCCGAAGGCGCTGCCTTGGAACGGGTCCTTCGGTATCTTGTCGCCCTGACCCGCCCGCTCGCTCCCGGTGGCCGTGGCCTGCCCGGCTGGTGGGTCCGCCACGACCCCGCCCGCGGCGAATCCCCTCACTTCCCCGGCGGCCACGGCAACTTCGGTGCCGCGCACGGCATCACCGGCCCGCTCCTCCTCTTGGCTCAAGCCCTGCGACGAGGTATCACGGTCGGCGGCCACGAAGATGCCATGTGGACCATCTGTGAACACCTTGACGCCTGGTGCCAGCAAGGGCCGTTCGGCCCGTGGTGGCCCGAACACCTTTCGCGGAGCGACTTCGACCGGGGGCGCCCTCACCACGACGCTCCCGCCCGGCCCAGCTGGTGCTACGGAACGACGGGCATCGCACGGGCCGGGCAACTTGCCGGGCTCGCCCTGCGGGCCCCCGCGCTCCAGGCGTTCTACGAGGATGCCCTGTACCGGGCCCTGACCGACCCCGAGCAGCTCGCTCATGTTGCTGACGCCGGTCTGTGCCACGGCTGGGCAGGCATTTACCAGACCGCCGTCCGAGCTGCCGCCGATGCCCTCGACCCCCGCTTGCAGAACCTCGTGGGGAGCCTCGGAGCCACCCTCGCCTCGCAGGCCCGGCCCGGTGGGCTCCCGGTGGCCGGGCTGATCAACGGCGACGCCGGCACCGCCCTCGCCCTCACCACTCTCGTCGCGCAGCAGACTCCGATCACCGGATGGGACGCATGTCTCTTGATCAACTGACTCAGGCGGAGCCGGACCCGGTGCAGATGGCGGTCCACGCTGTACTCATCGGCGTGCCGCTCGCCGAAGCGGCAGCCCAGTACCGGATGGACCCCGTGGTGCTGTCCGATGCGGTCGCGGTCTACGACCGGGCAGGCCGGGAGGCCCTGGACCGTCACACCTCCGCCACCGGCTGGTGGCAGGTGTACCTCCACTTCACCGACTGGCCGAACGCCGACACCACCTTCACCACCCACGTGCTGCCCATGCTGCGAGAGGCGGAAGACGCCCGGATCATCGACGGCTGGTGGTACACCCGGAAGCACCCCTGTTGGCGCCTGCGCCTTCGCGTACGGCCGGAACCAGGAGCTGGAGTGCCCATCGCCGAAGGCTTCGACCGCCTTGTCTCCGACGGGCGCCTGCAACGGTGGTGGCCCGGCATCTACGAGCCGGAGACCGCAGCGTTCGGGGGGACGGCCGGCATGGCGGGCGCACACGCCCTTTTCATCACCGACAGCCGGGAGGCGCAGCAGCTGCGGCACCGTGGCGACCTGGGCGTGGGACCGCGGGAACTGTCCGTCCTCCTCTGCACGATCATGATGCGCGCTGCCGGGCTGGAGTGGTACGAGCAAGGGGACGTCTGGCACCGCGTGATCACGCGCGAGCACCGATCGGCCATCAGCGATGTTCCGACGGGCCGCCTCAACGCCCATGCTCAGGAGATCCGCCCCCTGCTTCTGGCCGACAGCGATGCCCTAGTGCGCCCCGGTGGGCCGCTTGAGCCCATCGCCGAGTGGGCCGATGCCTTCCGCGACATGGGGGAGGCACTCGGTAGCGCCGTCAGGGAAGGGACGCTCGACCGTGGATTGCGGCAGGTGCTCAGTTACCACGTGATCTTCCATTGGAACCGGCTCGGCCTGTCCATGCGAGGACAGAGCATCCTGGCATGGGCCGCCAGGGCGGCGATACTCCACACGGAGAACAGGGCGTGAACAAGGTGGTATGGACATGACCAAAAGGCAGGACTAGCCTCCATCTTGGTCTAGACCAAGTGTGGCGAGCCGCCGCACCGGCCCGGCCGGGGATCTGCCGATCCATTCGGATCCGCAGATCCCCCGATCCATCTGTCCGCAAGCTCCACCCCTCACCTCAGGAGCACCACATGCGCAGAAAGATCACCGCCTTACTTCTCGGCCTCGGCGTCGCCGGGGTCTCCCTGCTGGCCACCTCCGGCAGTGCGCAAGGTCACGGCTACACCGATTCGCCCGTCAGTCGGCAGCAGCTCTGCGGCAATGGGACCCTCCGCAACTGCGGGCAGATCCAGTGGGAGCCGCCGAGCGTCGAGGGCCTCAAGGGGTTCCCGGCCGGCGGTCCCCGTGACGGGCTGATCTGCGCCGGAGGCAACCAGCGGTTCGCCGAGCTGGACGACCCGCGCGGTGGGGGCTGGCCCGCCTCCGCCGTACGGGCCGGTCAGAGCCACACGTTCCAGTGGCGGATCACCGCCCGGCACGCCACCACCGACTTCCGGTACTACGTCACCAAGGACGGGTACAACCCGGCGAAGCCGCTCACGCGCGCCGACCTGGAGCCGCAGCCCTTCCTGACCGTGCCGTTCGGCGGCCGGCAGCCGGGTGCCACGGTCACGCACGCGGGCGCGCTGCCGCAGAAATCGGGCAAGCACCTGATCCTCGGCGTCTGGACCATCGCGGACACCGGCAACGCCTTCTACGCCTGCTCCGACGTCACGTTCTGACCTGACCGGAAGAGCGCACACGAAGAAGAGCACACACGAAGAAGGGCCCCGGTCCAAAGACCAGGGCCCTTCCCTCAGGGTGAGTAACGGGACTTGAACCCGCGACATCCTGGACCACAACCAGGTGCTCTGCCAGCTGAGCTATACCCACCATGTCGTCCGGTCGTTTCCGACCGGCCGAGAAAAAGTGTACAGGGTCCGGGAGGGTGCTCGCGCCCCCGTTTCCCGGGGCCGGTCCGCGGCCGCTCGCACGCCCGTGACCAGCGGTTTTCTACGGTGTGGTGCGGATGCTCCGCTACGGTGTGGCGCGGACCACGTGGCGCGCCGCGATCTCCTTGGCGCGCTCCGAGTCCGGGCCGGGCTGCGGGACGAAGACCGCCTCCCGGTAGTAGCGGAGCTCCGTGATGGAGTCGCGGATGTCCGCCAGGGCCCGGTGGTTGCCGTTCTTCTCCGGGCTGTTGAAATACGCCCGGGGATACCAGCGGCGGGCCAGCTCCTTGACCGAGGACACGTCCACGATCCGGTAGTGGAGGTAGCCCTCCAGCTCCCGCATGTCCCGCGCCAGGAAGCCGCGGTCGGTGGAGACCGAGTTTCCGCAGAGCGGGGCCTTGCCCGGCTCCTTCACATGCTCGCGGATGTAGGCCAGGACCTGCTCCTCGGCGTCGGCCAGGGTGGTGCCCCCGGCCAGCTCGTCGAGGAGGCCCGAGGTGGTGTGCATCTGCCGCACCACCTCGGGCATGGTCTCCAGGGCCGCGTCCGGCGGGCGGATCACGATGTCCACCCCGTCGCCGAGCACGTTCAACTCCGAGTCGGTGACCAGGGCGGCCACCTCGATGAGTGCGTCGTCCGTCAACGAGAGCCCGGTCATCTCGCAGTCGATCCACACCATGCGGTCGTTCATGCGCCCCACCCTACGGGGCGCTCCGCTGTCCCGGCAGGGCCGGGCGCCCGGGAACGTACGCGTCGGGGACCGGCAGCGAGTGCTCCGAGGAGCCCGCCGACGCCGCCATGGAGACCGGGGCCCCGGACGGCACCGGAGCGCCCCTGCGTCCCGACGGCGAGCCCTGGCTGGGCACGACCGTCTCCAGCACCGTCGCGGCGCTCTCCGCCACCCCCTGCGGACGACGGGCCCGGTAGGCGGCCCGGTACGCGGCGGGGGAGGAGCCGAGCTGGCGGCGGAAGTGCCCGCGCAGCGCGACCGGTGAGCGGAAGCCGCAGCGGCCGGCGACCTCGTCGACCGAGTAGTCGGAGGTCTCCAGCAGCCTCTGTGCCTGAAGCACCCGCTGGGTGATCAGCCACTGGAGCGGTGCGCTCCCCGTGAGCGAGCGGAACCTGCGGTCGAAGGTCCGCCTGCTCATGTAGGCGCGCGCCGCGAGCGTCTCCACGTCGAACTGCTCGTGCAGATGCTCCAGCGCCCAGGCCACGACCTCGGCGAGCGGGTCGGAGCCGATCTCTTCGGGCAGAGACCTGTCCAGGTAGCGCTCCTGTCCGCCACTGCGCCGCGGCGGTACGACGAGCCTGCGGGCGAGTGCGCCCGCCGCCTCGGTGCCGTGGTCGGTGCGGACTATATGGAGGCAGAGGTCGATACCCGCCGCCGTACCCGCGGAGGTCAGCACATCGCCGTCATCCACGAAGAGTTCGCGCGGATCGACGTGCACCGACGGATAGCGCTTGGCCAGCGTCGGCGCGTACATCCAGTGCGTGGTGGCCGGCCGGCCGTCCAGCAGTCCGGCCGCCGCGAGCACGAAGGCTCCCGTGCACAGGCCGACGATGCGGGCGCCCTCCTCATGGGCGCGCCGCAGCGCGTCCAGTGCCTCGGCGGGCGGTGGCGAGGTGATCGACCGCCAGGCGGGCACCACCACGGTGCCTGCCCTGCTGATGGCCTCCAGGCCGTACGGCGTGGTCAGTTCGAGTCCACCCGTGGTGCGCAGCGGTCCGTCCTCGCCGCCGCAGACCAGCAGGCGGTAGCGGGGAACTCCCGCGTCCTGCCGGTCGATTCCGAAAACCGAGAGCGGGATGGAGCTCTCGAAGATAGGGCCGCCGCTGAAGAGCAGCACGGCAACGACTTCCCGGCGTCGCCGCCCGGTCAGCTTGCGTGCGGCCTCCGTCGCGGTGGCGGAGTCCTGGCTCATGACGCTAAGCCCCCCTCGGTGTTCGCGTCTCCCTGGTCCTTACGGGCCTGCCGCTCCTGCACGTTTCCCCTCGGTTTCGCACGGTTCCCCAGCCCCCCGATTTTCAAGATCGAATCTACTGCGTCGCGTGGCCCCGCCGGGACACCTTCCCCCACCGGCGTTAAGTCGATAAGGACACGTGGCGTGAAGCGTTCGATCACGAAGCGTTCCACCCGTGAAGTGCACAGGGAAGTGCCCTTCACGAAGGTGGCCCGTCCGCGTCGGGTGAAAGCGTACCGCGCGGTCCGTTCCTGCCTGGTGGGCGGTGGGCTCTCCGGCCATTCCGTGAAAGGTTCGGTCCGGACAGGAAGTTGGCTCAAAACAGATGGTTGTGTGCGCGGGTTCCAGTCACGCCGGGCGCACAACTTCCGCCTGACGGCCGCCCCGGTGCGCTCCCTCGGCCCGGCGGGACGTGGCGTGTTCGGGGTCCCGCGGCCGAACGCGGCGGGCTGCCGGGGTGTGACCGGCCTCCGGGGCGACGGCGGCCGGATTACCGACCGATGGGCGGCGGGCGCACAGAATCGGCGGTACGGGCCGACGGCCGGCGCCGCCCGCCGGCGCGGCGGCCGCCAGGTCCGCGCGACCGCCGGACGCCCCGGAAAACAGGGCGGTCACCCTCGTCCGGAGCCCCCGAGGCCCGTGTACGACACAACCGGCATTGCCATACCGGACCGCCTCGGGCATGCTCCCTCCAACGTCACGCGTGCTTTTGCGGGGGTCTGGGCAGCTGAGGAGTGACGCCGTACCCTTGGGGGTATGGGGTTGGGAAGATGATTCCCGGACAGAGCCACACCATCAGCTGACGCACCTCTCGAAACCGCTCCCTCCTCACGAGGACTCTCTTCGCCGAGACACCGATGGCCGGTCACGAAATCCCTGAACCCAAAGACCGCAAGCAGGTAGCCGACCCCCGGTCGGAGCCGCGGACGGTCGAAGAAGCACGCCATGCGTGCGATCCCGCCTTCCGGCACGGAGTCGTGGTCGGTTTCGACGGCTCCACGTCCAGCGAGCGGGCCCTCGCCTATGCGATCGGCATGGCCGGCAGGTCGGGCTCGGGTCTGATCATCGTCCACGTGGCCAACCGGCTCCCGACGACGGTCTGGGCGGGCTGCGAGCCCCCCGTCTTCGTCGACGTCCCCGACCACCGCACCGAGGTCCTCGGCCTGGAGCTGGCCTGCGCCGACTACCTCTCCGACGTGCCCTGGGTGCTGGTGGAGCGCGGCGGCGACATCTGCCACGAGCTGGAGGAGGTCGGCCGCGAGTATTCCGCCGACGCCATCGTCGTCGGCTCCACGCACGGCATCGTCGGCCGCATCTTCGGCTCGGTGGCGGGCCGCCTCGCCCGCCGCGCCCAGCGCCCTGTCGTCGTCATCCCCTGAGGCCTTCCAGCAGCTCTGAGGGGCCGCCAGAAGCCCCCGCCACGCAACGAGTTGGGCCCCGCACCGTCTCGACACGACGGTGCGGGGCCCAACTCACGTACGAAGTACCGACCGACTACTCGACCGTGACCGACTTCGCCAGGTTGCGCGGCTTGTCGATGTCCCGGCCCATCGCCAGGGCCGTGTGGTACGCGAAGAGCTGGAGCGGGATGCCCATCAGGATCGGGTCCAGCTCGTTCTCGTTCTTCGGTACGACGATGGTGTGGTCCGCCTTCTCCTGGACCTGGTGCGCCACGGCGAGGATCCGGCCGCTGCGCGCCTTGATCTCCTCCATCGCGGCCCGGTTCTTCTCCAGCAGGTCGTCGTCCGGCACGATCGCCACGGTCGGCATCGCGGGCTCGATCAGCGCGAGCGGGCCGTGCTTCAGCTCGGAGGCGGGGTAGGCCTCGGCGTGGATGTACGAGACCTCCTTCAGCTTCAGCGACGCCTCACGGGCCACCGGGTAGCCCCGCACCCGGCCGATGAACATCATCGACTTGGCCTCGGCGTACTCCGCCGCCAGCCGCTTGATCTCGTCCTCGCCCGCCAGGATCTCGCTGATCTGCTCCGGCAGCCGGCGCAGCCCGTCGATGATCCGCTTGCCGTCGGCGACCGAGAGGTCCCGGATGCGGCCCAGGTGCAGCGCGAGCAGCGCGAAGGCGACCACGGTGTTGGTGAAGCACTTGGTGGAGACCACGCAGACCTCGGGGCCCGCGTGGACGTACGTACCGCCGTCGGCCTCCCGGGCGATCGCGGAGCCCACCACGTTGACCACGCCCAGCACCCGCGCGCCCTTGCGCTTCAGCTCCTGGACGGCGGCCAGCACGTCGTACGTCTCGCCCGACTGGGAGACCGCCACGTACAGGGTGTCGGGGTCCACGACCGGGTTGCGGTAGCGGAACTCGGAGGCCGGCTCGGCGTCGGCGGGGATGCGGGCCAGCTCCTCGATGAGCTGGGCGCCGATCTGGCCCGCGTGGTACGAGGTGCCGCAGCCGAGGATCTTGATCCGGCGCACCCCGCGCGCCTCACGGGCGTCCAGGTTGAGGCCGCCCAGGTGCACGGTGGAGAACCGGTCGTCGATCCGGCCGCGCAGGACGCGGTCCACGGCGTCGGCCTGCTCGAAGATCTCCTTGTGCATGTACGTGTCGTGGCCGCCCATGTCGTACGACTCGGCCTCCCACTCCACGGTGGTCGGCGTGGCCGTCGTGGTCGAGCCCTCCGTCGTGTACGTACGGAAGTCGTCGGCCTTCAGGGTGGCCATCTCGCCGTCGTCCAGCGTGACGACCTGGCGGGTGTGGGCGACCAGGGCGGCGACGTCGGAGGCGACGAACATCTCCTTCTCGCCGATGCCGAGGACGACGGGGGAGCCGTTGCGGGCGACCACGATGCGGTCGTTGAAGTCGGCGTGCATCACGGCGATGCCGTAGGTGCCCTCGACGTGGCGGAGCGCCTCGCGGACCTTCTCCTCCAGGGTGTCGGCCTGGGCGCGGGCGATCAGGTGGACCAGCACCTCGGTGTCGGTCTCGGAGAGGAAGACGATGCCGTCGGCGGTGAGCTTGGCGCGCAGCTCGGAGGCGTTGTCGATGATCCCGTTGTGGACGACGGCGACCTTGTTGTCCGCGTCCAGGTGCGGGTGGGCGTTCTCGTCGCTGGGGGCGCCGTGGGTGGCCCAGCGGGTGTGCGCGATGCCGGTGGTGCCGGCGAACCGCTTGGGGACCTTGGCCTCCAGCTCGCGGACCCGGCCCTTGGCCTTGACCATCTTCAGCGTGCCCGGCTTGCCCGCCGCCGTCTTGCTGGTGATGACGATGCCCGCGGAGTCGTACCCCCGGTACTCCAGCCGCTGCAGGCCTTCCAGCAGCAGCGGTGCCACGTCACGCTTCCCGATGTATCCGACGATCCCGCACATGAGATTCTCTGCCCCTCCTCGACGTACACGTACATGCATGCGCTCGGCGCCCCGCACGGGCGCCCCGGCCGACCTGCCGCGGCCGGTCAGCCGTAGACGATGCGGCGCAGCTGGCGGAGCGAGAGCTCCGGCGGCGCCACGGCGCGGTGCGGCAGCTCGGCCGCGATCCGCTCGAAGATCTCCGTGTTGACCAGGCCGCCGGACTGCAGTTCGCGGTGGCGGCGGCGGACGAAGTCGTCGGTGCTCTCGTCGAAGTACGCCAGCACGTCGAGGATCACCCGGGCCGCCTCACCGCGCTGGAGCGCGGTGGAGCGGACGAGGTGGTCGATGAGGTCGTCGTGCGACGAGCGGCGTTCAAGCACCCGTCGATATTGCGTGCCGGGGCGCTCTTACGCAAGAAATCTGCCCGATATCGGGCAGGAGGGCCCGGAAAAGGAGTGCTGCGAGGTCACGCAACGGTCACATACGGCTCAGGATCGCCTGCTTCGCCGTGCTGAACTCCTCGTCCGTGAGGACCCCGGCCCGGTGCAGCTCGCCCAGCTCCCGCAGCCGCCGCAGCAGCACGTCGTGGTCGTCGGCGGCCGGTACGGCGGCGGGCGCGGGCACCGGTGCCTTGGTGAGGGCCGGGGCCCCGGCGGGCGCGTCCACGGCCGTACGGGCCTGCGGCAGCCGGGCCAGCACCGCCGCCGCGACCGCGACCGCCGTGTACTCCTTCTTGGACAGCCCCCACAGCTCCAGGGAGTACGGGTCGTACTTCGGCGGGGCCGAGACCGGCCCGTCCACCGGCTCGAACCGCAGGTAGCCGTTCTCCAGGCCCATCGACGGCATCCAGCGAACCCCCGCGATCCGCGCCAGCGGGAAGGTGGCCGGGCCGCTCGCGGTCTTGGACTCCTCGGCCTTCCAGTTCCAGGTCAGCCGCACGGTCTCGCCGTCGAAGGACGCCGTACCGTCGCTGCCCCCGCCGGAGACCGGCAGCGAGGGCCCCGGCAGCAGGAAGCGGTCCACCGGCCCCTCGGGGACCTGCTCGATCAGCAACGCGTTGCGGACCTCGTCGACGAAGTACTCCGCCACCCCCGTACGGTCCTTCTCCACGGCCAGGGCGTACGGGTCGGCGCCGTCCTTCAGGCGCCCGTCGGCGGCCCGCAGCACCGGGCAGGCGCCCCCGCGCAGCCGGAGCCGCAGCCGGCCGCCCTTGCGGTCCGGCTCGAACGAGATACCGGCCAAGGCCTCCACGGGGACGGCGAGTTCACCCAGCGCCAGCCGGAGCGGATGCGCTTTGCCCCCCGGCACGATGCGTACCGTCTCCCCGTCGAACGTCCACGTTCCGTCGCGCTGGATGATTTCTGCCATGCCCGCGATTCTGCCAGCCGGCCACCGGGGGCGGGCCGTGGTCCTTGACCCGTCCACGGCCGCGCGATAGGCATGACGGGCGTTCGTTCGGCCCCGAGCTCCACCGGCCAGAGATCCACAGGTAGGACCCGTCGAAGGGACAAGCTTGTGCGACAGCGACAGCGACAGCGACGGCAACGTAGGAGCTGGAAAGCCCGGCCCGGCCCCCTCCCCAGGCTCCTCGCCACCCTGCTGATCGTCGTGGCGGCCGCCTTCTCCTCCACCGCCGCGACCTCCTCCGTCGCCGCCGCCTCCGCACCCCGCCCCCTCGGGCAGCTCGTGCCCGTCCCCGCGCGGGTGGTGCCGGGCGGCTCCCCGTACGCCATCACCTCCACGACCCCGATCAGGGTGCCCGGCCACTCCGCCGAGGTGCGGCGGATCGGGACCTACCTGGCGGAGCTGCTGCGCCCCGCCACCGGCTACGCACTGCCCGTCACCGACCGGCCGGGCCCCGGCGGCATCCGGCTGGAGCTGGGCTCCCGGGACCGGAGCCTGGGCGAGGAGGGGTACCGGCTGCGCTCCACGCCCGGCGCGCTCACCATCACCGCCCGCGCCCCGGCCGGGCTCTTCCACGGCGTCCAGACGCTGCGCCAGCTCCTCCCGGACCGGATCGAGGCCGACAGCCGGCAGAAGGGGCCCTGGAAGGTCGCGGGGGGCACCGTCACGGACGCGCCGCGCTACGGCTACCGGGGCGCGATGCTGGACGTCTCGCGCCACTTCTTCTCCGTCGCCGAGGTCAAGCGCTACATCGACCAGCTCGCCCTCTACAAGGTCAACAAGCTGCACCTGCACCTCTCCGACGACCAGGGCTGGCGGATCGCCATCGACTCCTGGCCCCGGCTCGCCACGTACGGCGGCTCCACCGAGGTCGGAGGCGGGCCCGGCGGGTACTACACCAAGGCGCAGTACCGCGAGATCGTCCGCTACGCCGCCTCCCGCTACCTGGAGGTCGTCCCGGAGATCGACCTGCCCGGCCACACCAACGCCGCCCTCGCCTCCTACGCCGAGCTGAACTGCGACGGGGTCGCCCCGCCGCTCTACACCGGCACCACGGTCGGCTTCAGCTCGCTCTGCGTGCCCAAGCCGGTGACGTACGACTTCGTGGACGACGTGCTGCGCGAGGTGGCGGCGCTCACTCCGGGGAAGTACCTCCACATCGGCGGCGACGAGGCGCACGCCACCAGCCATGAGGACTACGTCGCGTTCATGGCGAAGGCCCAGGCGGTGGTCGGCAGGTACGGCAAGACGGTGATGGGCTGGCACCAGCTGACCGGCGCGGTGCCGGTGAAGGGGGCGGTGGCGCAGTACTGGGGGTACGACCGCACGGGCGCCGCCGAGCGCAAGCAGGTGGCCGACGCGGCGAAGGGCGGCACCAAGCTGGTGCTCTCGCCCGCCGACCGGGTCTACCTCGACATGAAGTACACCAAGAACACGCCGTTGGGCCTGAGTTGGGCCGGTCTGGTCGAGGTGCGGAGGTCGTACGACTGGGATCCCGGGACCTACCTGGAAGGGGCTCCGCAGGAGGCCGTCCTCGGGGTCGAGGCGCCGATCTGGACCGAGACGCTCACCGACAGCACGGAGATCGAGGCGATGGCCTTCCCGCGGCTGCTGGGCGCCGCCGAGATCGGCTGGTCACCCGCGGCGGCCCGGGACTGGGAGACGTACAAGGTGCGGCTCGCCGCCCAGGGGCCGCGGCTGACCGAGCTGGGGATCGGCTTCTACCGCTCCCCCCAGGTGGACTGGGGACCGTGAGGAAAGAGGTGAGCGCCCGGGGGACCGTCCCCGGGCGCTCACCGGTCTGTGGGGACCGCTCAGAACTTCGCGATCGGGTTCTTCAGGCGGCCGACCAACTGGAGCGCGCCCGCAGGGTCGTTGAGGTCGACCATCTGCTGGTTGTTGCGCAGCTGGAGGCGGTTGAGGCAGGAGAGCGCGAACTCCGGCTCGAACAAGTCGTACTGCGCGAACTTCTCCGCGAGATACGGCACCGTCTTCTGGTAGTCGCGTACACACTCCGCGACCGTCCGCCAGAAGGTGTCCTCGTCCAGGACCCCCTCGGTGGCCAGGCCCGCGGCCAGGAAGCGGAAGAAGCAGTCGAAGACGTCGGTGAAGACCGACAGCAGCTTCATGTCCTCGGGGACCTCGGCCCGGATCCGGTCGACCTTCGGCGGCAGCACCGCGTCCGGGTCCATGACCGCGATCTCCTCGGCGATGTCCTTGAAGATCGTCCGGGTGACGATCCCGTCCTCGACGACCAGGATCACGTTCTCGCCGTGCGGCATGTAGACCAGGTCGTAGGCGTAGAAGCTGTGCAGCACCGGCACCAGGTAGGCGTCCAGGTAGTGCCGCAGCCACACCTGCGGGTCGAGCCCGGACTCCTCGATGAGCGCCCCGGCCACCGAGCGGCCCTCGTGGTCGGTGTGGACCAGGGAGGCCATGGTCGCGACCCGCTCGCCCGGCTCCAGACCGGCGACGGGGCTCTCGCGCCAGAGCGCGGCCAGCATCTTCAGATACGGGGAGCCCTTGGCGGTGGCCGCCTCGTAGTTCCGGTGGTGGTAGCCGATCGCGGCCCGCTCCCGGATGATCGAGAACCGGGCGGCGGTCAGCACGCTGTCGCGCTCGATGAGCCCGGCCAGCCAGTCGTTGATGGCGGGCGTGGCCTCCATGTAGGCGGCGGAGAGGCCGCGCATGAAGCCCATGTTCAGGACGGACAGGGCCGTTTTGACGTAGTGCTTCTCGGGGTGGTCGGTGTTGAAGAACGTACGGATCGACTGCTGGGCCAGGTAGGCGTCCTCGCCCTCCCCGAGCACCACCAGGTGGCGCTCGGCCAGCTCTCCGGCGAAGGTGACGGCGAGCTTGTTCCACCACTGCCAGGGGTGGACGGGCAGCAGGAAGTACGCCTCCGGGTCCAGGCCGAGGGAGCGCAGGGTGGCGGCGAACCGCTCCCGGGTCGCCTCGCTCAGCTCACCCTCGACCAGCGTGTCGTAGTCCAGCCCGGCGCCCGCCGTGAAGGTGGCCCGGTCGCGGCGCGCGGCCAGCCAGACCAGCCGGATCGGGGACGCGGCCTCGGGGGCGTACGCGCGGTACTCGTCGACCCCGAAGCCGAGCCGGCCGTTGTTGGCCACGAAGCAGGGGTGACCCTCGGTCATCCCGGTCTCGATGGCCTGGAAGCCGGCGGCGGCGAGCTGGCCGGAGGTGGCCGGTTCCTTGGTGAGTTTGTAGGCGGTTCCAGCCAGAGTGGAGGAGACCTCCTCCAGATAGACCGGGAGGATCTCCTCGGTCAGCCCGAGCGCCACCCGCAGTTCGATGAAGAACTCCAGTGCGTCGAGCGGAACTTCGGCCCCGTGCCGGTGGCGCGTGATCGACTCGGCCTCGACCTGCCAGTGGTCCAGGGCGAAGAGGCGTGCGGTGAAACGGTACTCCGTCCCCGCGTCGTCGCTACGGAGGGTGTAGCGGTCCTCGCCGAGCGGAACGGGGGTCAGCAGCCGTTCGTGGCTGAATTCCGCCAGTGCTTTGCGGACCAGCAGTCGGTTTGCGGTGGTCCAGCGGCCCGGGGAGAGGTGGGCGACGCTGTCGGTGAGGGCGGTCGTCATCGGTCGGTTCCTCCGGTTGCTGCTTCGAACTGCTCGCGGGTGCAGGCGCTGAGCAGTGCGTCCTTCTCCGGTTTGGCGATCTCCCGCAGGACCTCGAAGCCGACGGCCTTGTTGAGGGCCTGGACGGCGCTGTTGGTCACATCGGGCTCGACGACGACCCGGCGTACCGACGGGTCGGCGAAGAGGAACTCCATCACGGCGGTGATCACGGCCCGGGTGAAGCCGTGCACCGGGGTGTCGGTCGGCGCGACCAGGAAGTGCATCCCGGCATCGCCGGGCTCCGCCTCGTACAGCCCCTTCAGCTCGACCTCGGTGGGGTCGTACCGCTCGATCAGGAACGCGGGCTCGCCGTCGTGCAGGCCGATGAACGCGTCGTGGTGCGGGTGGGCGGCGATCGCCATGTACTCCCGCTCCACGTCTTCGAGTTTCGCCTCGCCCATCAGCCAGAAGGCGGCTTTGGGGTGGGTCACCCAGCCGTGCACCAGCTCGGCGTCACAGGCCGGGTCGAGCGGGCGGACGGTGAGCGTGCCGAGTTTGCCGGGGGGGTTGCTGTGCGGGTGGTTCATATCGCGAACTCCTGGAAGGCGATGGACTTCTCGACCGGGTAGTACTCACGGCCGAGCAGTTCGCCGATGATGTACGCGTTGCGGTAGGCACCCATGCCCAGGTCGGGCGAGGTGATCGAGTGGGTGTGCACCCCGGCGTTCTGCAGGAAGATCCCGCGGCCGGTGGTGTCGATGCTGTAGTTGCGGGCCACGTCGAAGCGGCCCCGGCTGTCGTGGCGCAGCCGGCCCTGGACGGGCGCCAGGAAGGCGGGCGCCTCGTAGCGGTAGCCGGTGGCGAGGATGAGGCCCTCGGTGGTGAGCTCGTACTCCTTGCCCTGCTCCTCCTGGCGCAGCCCCAGGCTGTACGCGCCGCCCTCCTCGTCGTAACGCGCGCTGAGCAGCGCCGAGTTGGTGAGCAGCCGGGTCGGGACCGGGCCGGGCAGGTTCTTCTGGTAGAGCAGGTCGAAGATCGCGTCGATCAGCTCCCCGTCGATGCCCTTGAACAGCCCCTTCTGCCCGGTCTCCAGCCGATAGCGGGTCTCCTCGGGCAGCGCGTGGAAGTAGTCGATGTACTCCGGGGAGGTCATCTCCAGCGTGAGCTTGGTGTACTCCAGCGGGAAGAACCGCGGGGAGCGCGTCACCCAGTTGAGCCGGTAGCCGTAGGTGTCGATCTCGGAGAGCAGGTCGTAGTAGATCTCCGCCGCGCTCTGCCCGCTGCCGACCAGGGTGATCGACTTCTTCTTCTGGAGCTCGGCTTTCCCCTCCAGGTAGCGGGAGTTGTGCAGGAAGTCCCCGCCGAGACCGTGGCAGGCCTCGGGGATGTACGGCGGGGTCCCGGTGCCGAGGACGAGGTGGCGGGAGCGCAGGACGGTCCCGGCGGCGGTGGTGACGGTGTAGAGCTCACTGCCCTCGTCGTACGTCACCGCCTCCACGGTCTCGTTGAAGCGGATGCTGCTCAGTTTGGCGGCGGCCCAGCGGCAGTAGTCGTTGTACTCGGTCCGCAGCGGGTAGAAGTTCTCCCGGATGTAGAACGAGTAGAGCCTGCCGCGCTCCTTCAGGTAGTTGAGGAACGAGTACGGCGAGGTCGGGTCGGCCATGGTGACCAGGTCCGACATGAACGGCGTCTGGAGATGGGCTCCTTCGAGGAACATCCCGGAGTGCCACTCGAAGTCCGGCTTGGACTCCAGGAAGACACCGTTCAGTTCGTCGATCGGCTCGGTCAGGCAGGCAAGGCCGAGATTGAACGGGCCGAGCCCGATCCCGATGAAGTCGTGGGGGTCAGGAAGCGCGGACAAGGGAGTCTCCCAGGTACTGCTCGGCGTGGCCGGAGATCAGGTCGAGGACCGCGGCGATGTCGGCCACGGTCGTTTCGGGGTTGAGGAGGGTGAACTTGAGGTACTGGCGGTCGCCGACCTTGGTGCCCGCGACGATCGCCTCGCCGGAGGCGAACAGGGCCTTGCGGGCGTGGAGGTTGGCACGGTCGATGCCGTCCGGGGAGGTGACGCCGGAGGGGATGTAGCGGAAGACGAGCGTGGA
The DNA here is from genome assembly GCF_033109485.1 of Streptomyces cyaneofuscatus. Taxonomy (NCBI): domain Bacteria; kingdom Bacillati; phylum Actinomycetota; class Actinomycetes; order Kitasatosporales; family Streptomycetaceae; genus Streptomyces; species Streptomyces cyaneofuscatus. The sequence goes on from NZ_CP137002.1 coordinate 5,437,744, forward strand.
GAGCTGCGGCTGGACCACCACGTCGAAGCGCGGGTCGGCGGCGAGCAGCTTCCAGCCCTCGGCGGCCAGGTCGCAGACCTCGTCGAACAGCTCGCCGATACCGTCGGCGCCCATGACGCGCAGCGTCATCCACAGCTTGAGCGCGTCGAACCGGCGGGTCGTCTGGAGGGACTTGTCGACCTGGTTGGGTATCCGCTCCTCGGCCATCCGGCGCGGGTTCAGATACTCCGCGTGGTACGTCGCGTGGCGCAGGGTCGCCCGGTCGCGGACCAGGATGGCGGAGGAACTCACGGGCTGGAAGAAGGACTTGTGGTAGTCGACGGTCACCGAGTCGGCGTGCGCGATGCCTTCGAGGAGACCGCGCCGCTCGCGGGAGGCCAGCAGGCCGCAGCCGTACGCGGCGTCCACATGCATCCAGGTGGCGAACTGCTCACACAGGGCGGCGATCTCGGGCAGCGGGTCGATGGAGCCGAAGTCGGTGGTGCCGGCGGTCGCGACGACGGCCATGGGCACGGCACCTTCGGCGATGCACTGCTCCAGGGCGTGGGCGAGGGCGACGGCCTGCATGCGCTTGTTGCTGTCGACCGGGATCGGGACGACCGCGTCCGGCCCGAGGCCGAGCAGCTTCGCGGACTTCTGCACGCTGAAGTGGCTGCACTCGGAGGTGAAGATGCGCAGCCGGGTGTAGTGCTCGGGTCGGATCTTCGCCTCTTCGCGGGCCAGCAGCAGGGCCTGGAGGTTGGACTGCGTGCCGCCGCTGGTGAAGATCCCGTCGGCGGCCGGTCCGAGGCCGATCCGCTCGGTGGTCCAGTCGATCAGCCGGCGCTCGATGAGGGTGCCGCCCGCGCTCTGGTCCCAGGTGTCCAGGGAGGAGTTGACCGCGGAGAGCACCGCCTCGCCGAGGACGGCGGGGATGACGACTGGGCAGTTGAGGTGGCCCAGGTAGCGCGGGTGGTGGAAGTAGACGGCGTCGCGGAGGTAGACCTCGCCGAGCTCGTCGAGGGCGGCGGTGGCGTCGCCCAGCGGCCGGTCGAGGTCGATCGCGTCGACGACGGGGGAGAGCTCGTCGACACCGACCCCGCTGAAGGGACGCTCGGTGGCGGCGATTTTGGCCGCGACCCGATCCACTCCTGCGGTGACGGTACGCCGGTAGTGCTCCGCAGTCGTGTTGTTGAGCAGGTGCGAACGCATGAAGGGGTCCTCCCGGGTGAGGGGAACTTCATCGCGACCCTCCGGGCAGGAAAAGAGGGGGGACGAGGGACGCGATGTCGAAGTGAGGTTAGCCTAACCTAAGTCGATCACGGGTCGTCCCTCGCCCCTGATGGGTGCGGGAGTTGTCCGGATTGGTTCCGGTTCGGCTACTCCGTCTCCCCGGCCCGCGCGATAGTCTCCCCCCGCAGCTGCTCCTCGCTGAGCCCGCGCCGCCAGTACCCGACGAAGGTGACCCGTTTGCGGTCGAAGCCGCGCTCCTGGACCAGGTGGCGGCGGAGCGCCCGCACCTCGGACGACTCGCCCGCGATCCAGACGTACGGGGTGCCCTCCGGCAGCTCGGCGGCGCGCACGGCCTCCACGGCGGGCACGGCGCCCTCGCTCCGGACGAGCCAGCTGATCCGGGCCTTGGCGGCGGTGTTGAGCGCCTGCCGGTCCTCGGTCTTCGGCACCTCCAGCCAGGCCCGCGTGGGCATTCCGGCGGGCAGCCACTCCAGGGCGGCGGAGGCGGCGGGCAGGGCCGTCTCGTCGGCCCAGATGAGCACCCAGTCGGTGTCCTCCGGGGGCCGGAAACGCACGGAGGTGTTGTCCCGGACCGCCGGGCCGAGCATCTTGAGCGGGTGGCCCGCCGTGGCCATGAGCGCCCAGCGGGAGGCCGGGCCGCCGTCACCGTGGAGCGCGAAGTCGATGTCCACCTCGGTGGAGCCGTCGGCCTTCACGCGCTGGGCCCGCACGGTGTACGACCGCATCACCGCCCGTACGTCCTCCGGCAGTGCCCGCCACTTCGCGTACCAGGCCCCGTCCTCACCCTCCGGCACCACGGCCTCGCTCTGCCCGGGGTGCGGCAGGAAGATCGACAGGCTCTGGTCGCGGCCCCCGGCGCTGAACCCGTCGGCCCCGGGCCCGCCCAGCGTGATCCGGAGCATGGAGGGGCCGAGCCGCCTGACCCGCAGGACGGTGAGGTCGAAGAACCGGAACGGGGCTACTTGGGGAACGGCGGTAGTCGTCGTCAACGAGGGCTCCTCCGGGACAGGCCAGGAGCGGCGGACGGACGGGCCAGCTCCGGCGAGGGCAGTCCGAAGGAAGGTTAGCCTAACCTTGCTAGGCGGTCACGGTGTCGGGCGGGTCCGGGGGTGTGGGTGTCGGCCCTGAGGGCGCGCCTGGGCCGGGGTGTCGGCCCCGAGGAGGCCCCCGAGGGCGCGCCAGGGGCGGGCGCCCGACCGCACGGCACCCGCCCCTGTCCCACTCGCCGCCACTCCGGCGGACCTGTCCCCGCCGCTACTCCGGCAGGTCGGACCCGAGGACCCGCAGGGTCGACGAACCGGTCCCCGTCACCCCGCCCTTCGCCCCCGGCAGGATGCGTACGCTGTCCTCGCCCGGCACCGAGATCGCCAGGTCGGCGCGCCCGTCCCGGTTCAGGTCCCGCAGCCGCAGGTCGTAGCCGAGGAGGTCGTGGTCCGCCGTGGCCCCCGCCACCCCCGGGAGTGACTTGCCGATCCCGGCCGAGCGCGCCCCCGTGAGCCCGCCCTTGCCGCCGCGGAACAGATAGGCGCCGCCCGCGTTGGCCTTGGTTCCGACCTTCTCGCCCGGGACGCCGACCGCCAGGTCCGCGTACCCGTCGCCGTCGGCGTCCCCCGCCGTCAGCGACGAACCGAACTGGTCCCACGCCTCCGAGGCGCCGGCCACCCCGGCCGTCGACTGGCTGAGCGTGATGCTCCGCTTGCCCGGCCCGGCGGAGGTGCCGTACCAGACGGTGACCCTGCCTCGGCCGTCGTTGGCCACCGGGTTGCCGACGGCGATGTCCCCGTAACCGTCCCGGTCGAAGTCGCCGACGGCCGCGTCCAGCCACTCCTGCTGCCTCTTGCCGTCGATGACCTTGGCCGGACCGGAGACCAGGCCGGCGGCCGTGCCCTTCAGGAACCAGGCCTCGGTGCGGAACGTGAGGCCGACGCCGCGCACGCCCGTGACGATCAGGTCGGTCTTCCCGTCACCGTTGACCTTGCCGGCGGCGATGGTGTCGCTGTTCCAGCTCTCCCCCTCCCGGTCGTACCCGCTGACCTTGCCCAGGCCGCCGGACTTGGTGAAGCCGCCGCGGTACAGCTGGACGTCGTCGCCGTTGACCGTCGCGATGTCGGGGCGGCCGTCCCCGTTGAAGTCACCGGTGGCGATGTCGCTGCCGAAGGTTGGGTGGCCGTTGCCGGCCGCCTTGCGAGGCAGGGACGTTCCCCCCTTGAGCCCCTTGGCCGAACCCCACACGAGGGTGACCGAGCCGACGCGGGTCCGCCCCGCCGCCTCGCTCGGGTTGCCGACGACGAGGTCCGCGTACCCGTCGCGGTTCAGGTCGGCACTGGCCAGCACCGTGCCGAAAAGGTCGCCGGACTCACTGGCACCGGGGATCCCCGGTGAGTTCTGGTGGATGACCTGCTTCTTGGTGGTGAGCCCCTTCGGTCCGCCGTAGGTGACGAGCACCGCGCGGTCATTGAAGGCGAAGATTCCGTCGTGCGTGTGCGAGACGGCCAGGTCCCGGTACCCGTCCCCGTTGAAATCGTCGTAGTGCTTCGCCGGCTTCGCGGCGGCGGCCGAGGCGGGCGCGGCGGCGAGGAACGGCACCGGTCCGGCGGCGAGCGCCACGCCTACGGCGATCGACGTCGTACGGAGACGGAAGCGGCGCGCACGGGAGGCGCGAGGGAGGTTCATGAAGGCTGGAGCTCCTGCGGTTCAGGGCCCGCGTCCCGATGGAAGGGGGACGGGGCTGCCGACGACACACCCAAGACGTACACCGGGGGCGAAGGGTTGTACGGAATGCGGAACTCCATTCCGTACAGCGCTTCGCCCCCTGAGGGTCCCGATACGGGGCTAGACCCCGAAGTCGGCCCGGCAGGCGTCGAGTCCCTCCACGGTGACGTCCACGCTCCGGTGCTTCTCCCACCCGGCCCGGTCCAGCCGCACCCGCCGCAAGGTGACGGCCTCCCCGCGGATCACCTCGATCTGGAGGCCGTCGGGCTCGTACCCGAGCCGCCGCGAGACGCCGAGCGAGCCGGCGTTGTCCGTCCTGGCGTCCGATACGGCGTACCGGGCGCCGAGCCCCTCGAAGGCCAGGTGGAGGGCGGCGGCCCGCATCTCCGTGCCGATGCCCTGCCCCTGATGGGGGAGGCCGAGCCACGACCCGGTCATCACCTCACGCCGTACGCCGAACTCCCGGCCCATCACGTCCTGCCGCCCCACGACCTCGCCCCCGTGGAGGACGGATAGGGAGAGGTGCCAGTCCTGGGCCGTCCACCCGGCGATCGTGCCCAGGACGTGCTGGTAGGTGGCCCGGCCGACCTCGTCGGGCTCGCCGTCGGTCCACGGCACGATGAACGGCATCCGGTCCGGGGCGTGCACTCCGTCGGCGCCGACCGAGGCCAGCTCGTCGAGGAGCGCCTCGTCGGGCAGGCGCAGTTCGAGGCGGGGGGTACGGATCCGGAGGCCGTGGAGGGGCCAGTGTCGGTGGCTCATGCAGGGACTTTGCCGGACGGCAGGTCGGCTTGTCGAACGGATTCCGGGGCGGGGGCGGAGGTGCCGTCGGACGAGGGTCCGGACGGAGAGCCGGACGGGGACCCGGACCGTCCCCGCAGGCCGAAGGCGCTGACGGCGGTCGCGATCAGGGCGGCGGCGAGCGGGACGAGGAGCGCCGCCCGGTAGCCGTCGAGCAGAGCCCCCGCCGAAGTGCCGTCCGTCGCCGCGATGTTGACGGCGGCGACCGAGGACAGGCCGAGCGCGGCACCGAACTGGAAGGAGGTGTAGAGCAGCCCGCCCGCGACGCCCTGCTCCTCCTCCGCGATGCCGTCGGTGGCCGTGATCGTCAGCGGACCGTACGCCAGGGAGAAGGACACACCGATCATGACCAGGCTCGGGAGCATCGCGAGATAGGTCCAGTCCGCGGTGAGCGGCAGGAACAGCGCGTACGCCAGGGAGGCGAGGAGCAGCCCGCCGAAGATGACGCGCGCGTTGCCGAACCGGGCCACCAGCTTCGGGGTGAGGAGCGGGGACAGGACCGCGTCCACGCCGATGACGATCAGGGCGAAGCTCGTCTGGAGGGACGACCAGCCCCGCAGCTCCTGGAGATAGAGCACGGCGATGAACTGGAACCCGAAGAAGCCCGCGGCGAAGAGCAGCCCCGACACATTGGCGCGGACCAGCGACCCGCTGCGGAAGAGGCCCAGGCGCACCAGCGGCGAGGCCGAGCGGCGCTCGATGAGGACGAACGCGAGGAAGAGGAGGAGCGCGGTGCCGATCGTGCCGGTCGTCCAGGCGGCCGAGGCGTGCGTGACCCGCTCGACGCCGAAGACGAGAAGCAGGATGCCTGCGGTGACGGTGACCGCTCCGGCCAGGTCGACGCCCCGCCCGGTGCGGTCCGGGCGCGGAGACTTCGGGACGAGCCGCAGCGCGGCGACCAGGATGAGCGAGGAGAGAATGACCGGGGCGAAGAACACCCAGCGCCAGTCGATAGCGGAGAGCAGGCCACCGACGACCAGGCCGATGGAGAAGCCGCCCGCCGCGGTGCCGGAGTAGACGAGCAGGGCCTTGTTGCGCTGCGGCCCCTCCGGAAAGCCGGTGGTGATGATGGACAGGCCGGCCGGGGTCATGAAGGCGGCGGAGACCCCCGTCACGAACCGGGCGAGGATCAGCATCCACCCTTCGGTGGCCAGTCCGCCGAGACCGGAGAAGAGCAGGAAGACCACGAGCCAGCCGATGAACATCCGCCGGCGCCCGAACAGGTCGGCCGCCCGGCCGCCCAGCAGCATGAAGCCGCCGTAGCCGAGGACGTACGCGCTCATCACCCACTGGAGGGTGCCGGTGGAGAGCCCGAGGTCGGCGCGGATCGCGGGCATGGCCACGTTCAGCATGGCCACGTCGATGCCTTCGAGGAAGATCGCACCGCAGAGCACGAACAGCACGCCCCACGCGCGCCCGGTCATCCGGACGGAGGTGCTACTGCTCGACAGAGGTGGTGATGTGGACACGGGACTTCTCCTGGGGGAGGGATGCGGAAGCGGGCATGACGAACCGCCGCAACAGCGGTCCGTAGAAGGGAATGCGAGGGCGGCCGACCCTCAACACGCGCGAGAGGAACAAGAGTTACCGAAGTGCCGGTCGGTTCTCTCTTGTAACCACTCGAAGCATGCGGCACGCTGGGGAACCATGGAAGAAGGCACTTTGAAGTCACCGAGTAACTGCGGCCATACCGGCGTTGAGCAGGACTTCGACATCAGTAACTGGGATGTCCGCGAGGGCTGCGAGGTGCGGCAGATCCTCGACCGCGTCGCGGACAAGTGGTCGCTGCTCGCCATAGCGCACCTGGAGCGCCGGACGCTGCGCTTCTCCGAGCTGCGCCGGCTGATCGACGGCATCAGCCAGCGCATGCTGACGGTGACCCTGCGCCAGCTCGAACGCGACGGCCTGGTGCGGCGCACGGTCTACCCGGTCGTCCCGCCGCGCGTGGAGTACGCGCTCACGCCGATGGGCGCGACCCTGCACACGACGATCCGGTCCCTGGTCGACTGGACCGAGGGCCACCAGCAGGAGATCGCCCGGGCGCGAGCGGAGTACGACAGCCGCCAGAGCGAGGAGGAGGCGGAGGCCGCCAACTCCGGGTGACGTCTGCGGGACGGGCGTTGTTGGCCAGGTCTTCCCATCGGGGCCCTCTGCGGGAAAACTGTGCCGAGCACTGTGGTGCCCGCGCCCGAACGGGGGTTGGACAACGTTGTCAGGCGTTGGGTTCGACCCCTGCCCCGGGCCGGCGATCCACGCCATCTCGCCCCGTCCTGCCTGCCTTCCACGCCTTCCCCGCCTTCCACGCCTTCCACGTCTTCCCCGAGAGGACCGCCCATGCGGGAACCCACCGCCCCCGCCTCCGCCGGACGCCCGGCGCCGCGCAGCAGACGGTCCCGGCTGCGTGCCGTGGCCCTGGCCGCGCTCACGTCCGGCGCGCTGGTCGCCGGCCTGACCCCGGCCACGGCTGCCGCCACCGCCACCGCCACCGCCGCCGATGTCACCCCGCGCGCCTCCGCCATCAGCGCGTACGACGCCGTCGACCCGTTCATCGGCACCCAGCTGGACCCGACCCAGAACAAGGGCAACAGCGCCTACGGCAACACCTGGCCGGGCGCCACGACCCCGTTCGGCATGGTCCAGTCGAGCCCGACGACGTACCGCTCCTCGGACGGTGACCAGAAGGGCGGCTACGAGTACAGCGCCGACAAGATCCGTGGCTTCGGGATGACCCGGCTCTCCGGCACCGGCTGCGAGGGCCGGTTCAGCGCCTTCGACTTCCCGGTCCTCTCGTACACCGGACCGCTCGACGGGGGCGCGCTGCCGACCAGCCCCGGCACGAAGATCGACCCGTACTACCTGGACTTCGACCACCGCGACGAGACGGCCGCGCCCGGTCACTACACGGTCGGCCTCGGCAACGGGGTGGAGACCGAGCTGACCGCGACCACCCGGACCGCCGTCAACCGGTACGAGTTCCCCGCACGCAAGGACTCCTCGACGCTGATCCTGGACGTGGCGGGCTCCAACAACCGCGTCTTCGACAGCGAGGTCACCGTCGAGGGCCGCACGGTCAGCGGCTGGGTCGAGACGGCGTCGGTGTGCGACGAGGGCGGCCGGTACCGCGCCTACTTCTCCTCGACCTTCGACCGCGCGTTCACTTCGTACGGCACCTGGCAGGGCGGCCAGATCACCCCGGGCGCGGCGACCGCGCGCGGGGGTGCGGCCAAGCACGGTTCGGGGGCGTATCTGGTCTTCCCGAAGGGCGCGACGGTCACCGCGCGGACCGGCCTCAGCTACGTGAGCGTGGCGAACGCGGCCCGCAACGCGGAGGAGGAGACCGGCGGCCGGAGCTTCGACCAGGTGCGCAAGGCGACGGCGAAGGTCTGGAAGGACACGCTGGGCACGGTCGGCGCCACCGGAGGGACGAAGTCGGAGCGGGTGAAGTTCTACACGGCGCTTTACCACTCCCTCCTCCACCCCAACATCGCCGATGACGTGAACGGCCAGTACCCGGGCCACGACGGCAAGGTCCGTAAGGTCTCTGCCGGGCGGCACCACTACGTCACGTACGCGGGCTGGGACATGTACCGGGGCCAGGCGCAGCTCATCGCGCTGCTCCTCCCGAAGGTCGGCGACGACATCAACCAGTCGCTGGTGGACCTGGTGAAGCAGACGGGCGCGTGGCCCAACTGGCCGCATCTGAACCAGTCGCAGCAGAAGATGAGCGGGGACTCGCTCCAGGTGGTGCTGTCGTCGATCGACGCGTTCGGCAGCGTCAACTACGACCGCAAGGCGGCGCTGGCGTCGATGCGGAAGACGCAGTCGCTCCCCGCCGACACGACCAAGCGGGCGCACGCGCAGCAGTATTTCAGCGCCGGTTTCATCGACAACGGCAAGGGCGACTCGGCCACCTCCAAGACCCTTGAGTACGCGATCGACGACTTCGCCATCGCCCAACTGGCAAGCAGGCTGGGCGAGAAGGCCACCCACGACCAGTTCATGGTGCGGGCGCAGAACTGGCAGAACCTGCTGGACCCGGAGACGGACCGCATCCGCCCGCGTGGCCGCAACGGCTTCGACCGCTCCTTCAACCTCGGTGAGCGGGGCAACCAGTTCGAGCAGGCGACGGGCTACCAGTACGGCTGGATGGTCCCGCAGAACATCGGCACGCTGATCGAGAAGCGAGGCGGCGTCGAGCCGGTGACCCGCGACCTCGACGAGCACACCAAGGCGCTGGACGCGGGCGTCTACAACACCACGGGCGCCTACCTCTCCAACCAGCCGAGCTTCTCGATGCCGTACGTCTACAACTGGCTTCGGCAGCCGCACCGTACGTCGGAAGTGCTGCGCCGGGCGACGGACGAGATGTACGGCACGACCCCCTCGGGCCTGCCGGGCAACGACGACCTGGGCTCGCTGAGCGCCTGGTACGTGTGGGCGAACCTGGGGATGAACCCCACGGTCTACGGCACGGCGAACCTGGTGCTCAGCTCGCCGATGTTCGATCGGATCACCATCGACAGCGCGGACAGCGACCGCCGGATCACGATCAAGGCGGACGGCGCGGCGTCGGACAAGCCGTACGTGACGGGGCTGAAGGTCAACGGCCGCGCCACGTCGAAGTCTTGGCTGGACGAGGACTTCGCGCGGGCGGGCGGCGTGCTGACGTACACGATGGGCGAGGCGCCGGGAACCTGGGGCACGGGTGCGGCCGACGTGCCGCCGTCGTACACGGAGGGCTCCGGCGCCCGCAACAACATCGGCTCGACCCCGGACGGCCAGGGCAGGCTGGGCTCGCTCGACCTCAGCGACAACTCCCTCTCCCGCGAGAAGCTGGCGGCGGCGGGCGCGGCACCGGGCGCGAAGCTGCCGCTCGGCGACACGGGTGTGACCTTCACCTGGCCGAAGGCGAAGCAGGGGCAGCCGGACAACTGGATCCCGCACGGCCAGCGCGTGAACCTCGCCGGCGGGAGCGGCAAGGGCGTCAAGGCGACGGGCATCTCCTTCCTCGGCCTGGCGACGAACGGTCCTTCGCAGGGCTTGGCGAGCGTGGAGTACGAGGACGGCTCGACGCAGAACGTGGCGGTGCAGTTCACCGACTGGACGCCCGGCACCAACTACCTCTACGGCAACGCCCCGTTGGTGGCCACGGAGGGCCGCAACAAGGTGAACGGCACGTCGGACACGACGCGCACGGTGGTCTTCGGCACGGTCCCGCAGGTGCTGGACGGCAAGAAGCGGGTGAAGTCGGTGGTCCTGCCGCAGGGCACGGACCGTGGCATCATGCACATCTTCGACGTGGCCCTGACGACCAACCCGGACCTGGAGGCGCCGGGCGTCACCCCGGAGCGCATCGTCCTCACGCCGACCGCCACACCCGCCACCTCCCAGGCGGTGACTTGGCGGACGGGCAGCGGCACGACACAGGGCGAGGCGCAGTTCCGTCCGGAGGGCTCCAACTCGGCCTGGCGGAAGGCGAAGGCGACGACGAACGAGGAGCTCCTGAGCAGCGGCGTTCCGACGCGCACGCACTCGGCGGTGATGGAGGGCCTGAAGCCGGGGACGGCGTACGAGTACCGGGTGGGCACGGGCGGCAAGCTGAGCGAGCGGTACGTGTTCACCTCGGCCGGCAAACCGGGTGACGAGTTCACGTTCCTCTACTTCGGCGACGCCCAGAACGACCTGAAGGCGAAGTGGGCCCCGGTCGTCGACCAGGCGTACAAGCGCTTCCCGAAGGCCATCGGCAGCGTCAACGCGGGTGACCTGGTGGACTCGGGCGGCAACGCGGGCCAGTGGGACGAGTGGTTCGGCGCGATGAACGGCCGCAGCCAGACGACGAACGTGATCGCGGCGCCGGGCAACCACGAGTACAACGCGGACCTGTTCCTGAAGACGTGGAAGTCCACGTTCGCGTACCCGGCCAACGGCCCGACGCCCGCCCCGGCGAAGGACGACACCTCGGCCGAACGCCAACGGGCGGCGTACGAAACGCACATGGCGAAGTCCCTGGCGGAGACGGCGTACTACACGGACTACCAGAACGTCCGCTTCATCACCCTCAACGCGAGCACGCACGACGCGCGCGAGCTGATGACCCCGCCCGACCTGCCGCCCTGCTCGACCGGTTGCCCGGACCCGCAGAAGCTCTGGCTGGACCTCCAGGCCCGCTGGCTCGACCAGATCCTCGCGGACAACCCCAACAAGTGGTCGGTGGCCACCTTCCACCAGCCGGTCTTCTCGGCAGCGGTCGGCCGCGACGAGAAGCCGATCCGCGACGCGTGGCTCCCGGTCTTCCAGCGCAACGACATCGACCTGGTCCTGATGGGCCACGACCACGTGTACGCCCGTGGCTACGTGAACGCCGACGCGACGGACACGCCGGGCGTGACGACCGGCACGGTCTACGCGGTCGCGATGGCGGGCCCGAAGTACTACGAGCTCTCCCCGGCCGGTGACAACGTCTGGACCCGCAACGGCGCGACCCAGGTGGCCCGCGAGGCGCACACGTCGACGTTCCAGGGCATCACGGTCACCAAGGACACGATTCGCTACGAGGCGGTGGTGGCGGCCAAGTGGGACGACAAGTCGACGACGGACAAGGCGGTGGGGGAGACCCTGGACGCGTTCACGATCACGAAGAGCGACGACGGCGTGAAGTACGTGACGGAGGACGGGGTGGCGGTGCCGGGGACCCGGTAGGCCCTCGCCAGGGGTGCGCCTGCCGCCGGCGGGCGCACCCCTTCTCCCGGCCGCGGGGAAGCCGGCCCTGCGGGTTCGGCCGGCTCGTAACCCCGGTCCCCGGTCGGTGAATTGCCCGTGGGTGATGAGTACGCGTACTCAAGCGGGCCGCATCGGGCCGACGGAGACTCGGCGCATGACACATATCCGATGCTCTATCAGCGCGTTCACCTCCGGCCGACGCGTTCTCGCGGCTGTCGCTCTCGCCGCCGTCACCGCTCTGGCACTCACCGGCTGCGGAAGCGAGGTGAGTGGCGGCGGGCAACAGGGCGACCAGGGCGGGAACGCCGGCGCCGCGACGAGTTCCCAACGGCCCTCCGTCGAGCAGGCGAAGTTCACGGCGCTGTTCGACACGTTCGCGCAGGCGTGCCCTTCGCCCGGAGTGATCGCGCCGAGACCCACCGGCGGGAGCACTCCCGATGCGGAGGAGCCCGAGAGTCTCGCCCCCGGGGAAATGCCCCCGACCGACCCGATTGAGCCCGGCCCCCTCACCGGGCCTGCGGCGGAGTTGGACGACCGAGACTTGTGCGTCAGCGGCCACCACGAACAGCGCATCATCGAGGCACTGCAGAAGGTCGCGGAACCGACCCCCGCCAAGGTCCGCGCGACCTTGAACAGCCTCGGCTACGCCGACGAACGCATCCACCACCTCAAGCAGGACGGCAAGAACACCCGCTTCCACCTCGACCTGCGCGAGGACGGCGGCCGGCTCTGCGAGTCGGGCCTGGCGGCGGGCGCGGTATCGGATGTCGTCCCGTGCGTGGCCGTCGCCGAGGGACCGTTCACGATCACGATGGAGGAACGCGTTACGTCGCCGTAGGCGCCGCGAATTTTCCGGTGAAGTAGAGCCCCGCAAGGTTGGCTTTGATCGCTTCCTTGTAGCTCTTGGAAAACTTGTTGCCTGATTTCTCGCCGTAGCGGGCGGCGTTCTCCTCGCTGTCCAGTGCCGCCGTGATCTCCTGCAGCAGCCGCTTCTCGTTGTCGTTCGCCTGTTCAGCCACATGCTGCTGCATGAGGTCCCAGATCTTGGGGATGGGGGCCCAGCCGGCCGCCGTCATGTTGGCCCTGGTCTCCGTGGAGAGGGAGGAGTCGCCCCGTCCCGAATAGAAGAAGCGGGGCTTCGCCTGCTCGTCCTCCGCGTGGGTCAGGACATTCTCGTTGACGATGATGTTGTGATACTCGACCAGCGCCTTGCTGTTTCTCTGCTGGTTGATGTCGATGCCCCCCTCCTGCTGCTTCTGGTGGCCGAGCTCGTGCATGATCGTCTGCTTCTTCGTGTAGTCGCCCGTCACCTCATGGTTGACCAGAAGGATCCGGTGCTCTTCCATGTAGGCGCCCCCGCCGGCCGAGGAAACGATCTGCACGGCATCGTCGCCGGCCATGCCGGTCACCGTATTCACGTTCAAGGCCAAGGCCTCGGCGGTGAGGTTCACGCGGCTCTCCGCCGGATACTCGGAGAACGGAGTCGCCGCGGACATGCCCGCGGGCACCTCGACCACCATGGGCGCGCTCGCCAGCCCCAGCCGCTCCCTCCACCGGTCGATGTCCTCCGTCACCAGAGCGCGTTGGACCGCCCCTTCCCCGGCCGTCGCCGACTGCGGACCGGGGGCCGGCTCCGGGGCCCGCCCGGCGGACGGGACGGGCGCGGACATGACGCGGTTCGCGGTCGCCTCCGCCTCCCGCTCGAACCGGTCGGAGGGGTCGCTGACGCGCAGCCCGTCACCCCGGGCGGTCCCGGCGACCGGCCCCTGGCGCTGCTGGATGACGTGGGTGAGTTCGTGGGCCAGGGTGTGCTTGTCGGCGCCGCCGTCGCCGACGACGATGTTGCTGCCCGAGGTGTAGGCGCGGGCGCCGATCTCACCGGCCGAGCGCCGGGCGGTCGTGCCGGTGTGCAGACGTACATCGGAGAAGTCCGCGCCGAGGCGCGCCTCCATCTCCTGCCGCAGCGGCGCCGCCATCGGCTGACCCGAGCCGCGCAGGACGTCGTGGACGGCGGAGCGCTGTACGGGCGCGGATTCCTGCTGGTGGCCGCAGTCCGCGCCATGCTGGTGCCGCGCCTCCCCGATCAGGCGGCTGACGGCGGCGTTGCCGATGGCGCGCTGGAGGGCCGCGAGCGGGGCCCCGGACACGCCTCCCTGCGGCGCGGAGCCCGCACCCGTACGGCGGGCCTTCGCCGGCCCGGCAGTCCTGTCCGAGTCCTGAGCGCGCATCAAAGGCCTTTCTGTTCGGTGCGGTTGATCAAGGCTTCTCTCCTGCCTACCTCACCGGAACGCGTCCATGGAAGTGCCGAAAGGGCAGCACCGCCCGACCGTCCGGGCAGACTTGTGCGGGGACTCCGTGGCGTACGACCGCCGCTCCTCGTACGGCTTGCTGACCAGCAGTACGGAGTCCACATCCACCCCGGCCTCTTCGAGGAGGGCCCGCTCCCGGTAGTGCACAGCCTCGCCGCGCGGCATGCGCTCGCGGGTGGTGCGGCGGCAGCTCGGCGCCGACGCTGCCGGAGAGATCCCGAGACCGTCAACTGCTCAGAGGCACCCCGTCACGCAGCACCAAACGCTCCACTTCCTGCTTCGGCCGGCGAAGTTCGTCCTCGATGAGGGCTCGGTCGGACTCGTCGAGCGTGATCGTGGCGGAGTGCGGCAGCGCTGCGGTCAGACGTGCGATGCGCTGCGCGACGACATCGTGGGAGGCGGGGTCGGGCAGGCCGGCCCGAGGGGATGGTACGAGGGGCCGGGAAGTCTCTCGCTGGTCGCGTAGAGCTGCCGCGTGCCGGCCGATGTTCTCCCAGAGATCGTCCTGTGGCTCCCCGGAGGCGTTGGCCTTGACGAGCGTCCTCTTCTCAACGGCCAGCCGATGCATCTCCAGGTAGGTCGCGCGCGCCAGGTCACGGTCGCGCAGCGCGGCGAGAGCCGCCGGCGAGGAGGCCGTACGGGCCGCTGCGTCGTCCGCCTCGAACTGCGCACGCCTTACGGCCGGCCGCGTGCACCGCAGGAGCAGGCGGGACGTCGCGGCGGCTGTCACGCGCGGAATCCACAGGACCCATTCACTCCTCCGTGACCGGGCGTTGAAGCGCCGGGATGCCGCTGCGATCTCGCCCGCGTGCCGAGAATGGGCGTCCACGCTCGGCGTGGCGGCGGCAGCATCGCTTGGCCGCAGGGTGTGCGCCCCGGCTGTCACCGACCTGAGGGCCGAGCCGACGAACAGGCCGGACCGAAGATTGCGCGGACCACCCTCGCCGAACGCCTGCGTCACGGCGGCAATGCGCTGCTGAGGCGAGTAGGCGGACCAGAGCGGCAGGCCCAGGACGAGGCAGCGCCTGCGGCGGACTCCGTAAGAGGTGACGCGCATGTCGAATTCCGCCGTGAGCTGGACCGTGTCGACGCGCCGCACACCGGCGCTGTCCGCCGTGCGGTGCAGCAGTGCGAACAAGGCCGGTGCGTCGGCCTCCCGCAGTACGGGAAGGCCGGGGTCCAGCCGCCCGAGGCGTGGCCGCAGCGCCAGGGCGAGGCCCAGCGGAATCAGGCCCAGCAATGGCTGAATGAACGTGTCGAACCTGAGGACGATCATCATCAGGCTGCCGATGAACAGTCCCGCTGTCAGCAGATGGACTGCTCCCGCTACGGCGTAAGCGGCTGCTGTCGCGAATCTGTCGCTGACAGCGCTTTCGGGTCTGCCGAGATGGCCGGACTCCACGATTCCCCCCGGACGAAAGTCGATACGTCCCGAACGCACGCCGATCCGATCGGCGTCGTCGAGCGAGACAGGCTGTTCGGTGTTCCTACCCATCCACAGTGCGCCGACGCAACAGCAGGCGGCAGGCTCAGCCGCGTGACGGCGTCTGCTGGACGAAGCGGTGATGTCGATCCACTCCGACGAAGGAACCGCTCCCGCCCCGCTCGGCCGGAGGACGGTCGCCCGAGGAGGGATGATCCCCAGCTGACACCACCGCCCGGCCACCGTGAGCGTATCCACGGTGGCCGGGCGGCGGTCGCAGGGGCGGTCAGTCCATCCAAGGGGTCAGCCCGGCAGCCCCAACTCCCGCGCGATCAGCATCCGCTGGACCTCGCTCGTGCCCTCGCCGATCTCCAGGATCTTCGAGTCGCGCCACATCCGCGCCACCGGGTACTCGTTCATGAAGCCGTACCCGCCGTGGATCTGCGTCGCCTCACGGGCGTTGTCCACCGCGACCGTCGAGGAGTACAGCTTCGCGATCGCCGCCTCCTTCTTGAAGGGTTCGCCCGCCACCAGACGGGAGGCCGCGTCGCGCCAGCCCACGCGGGCCATGTGGGCGCGCATCTCCATGTCGGCGATCTTGAACTGGATCGCCTGGTTGGCGCCGATCGGCCTGCCGAAGGCGTGGCGTTCGGCCGCGTACTTCACCGACTCGTCCACGCAGCCCTGCGCCAGACCCGTCGCCAGGGCCGAGATCGCCACCCGGCCCTCGTCCAGGATCCGGAGGAACTGGGCGTAGCCCCGGCCCTGTTCGCCCAGGAGATTCGCCGCCGGGACGCGGACGTCCGTGAAGGACAGCTCGCGGGTGTCCGAGGCGTTCCAGCCGACCTTTGAGTACGGGGCCGCGACCGTGAAGCCGGGAGTGCCGGAGGGGACGATGATCGCGGAGATCAGCGGGCGGCCGTCCTCCTTGCGACCGGTCACCGCCGTCACCGTCACCAACTCGGTGATGTCCGTACCGGAGTTGGTGATGAAGCACTTCGAGCCGTTGATGACCCACTCATTCGTCGCCTCGTCCAGCACCGCCGTCGTCCGCGTGCCGCCCGCGTCCGACCCGCCGTCCGGCTCGGTCAGGCCGAACGCGCCCAGCGCCTCGCCCGCGCAGAGCTTCGGCAGCCACTGCCGCTTCTGCTCCTCCGTGCCGAACAGGTGCAGCGGCATCGCGCCCAGCGAGACCCCGGCCTCCAGGGTGATCGCCACCGACGAGTCGACCCGGGCCAGCTCCTCCAGGGCGATCCCGAGCGCGAGGTAGTCGCCGCCCATGCCGCCGTACTCCTCCGGGAACGGCAGCCCGAACAGGCCCATCCGGCCCATCTCGCGCACGATCTCGTACGGGAATTCATGGCGCTCGTAGAAGTCGCCGATCTTCGGCGCGACCACATCGTGCGCGAACGCCTCGACCGTGCGGCGCAGTTCCTCGTGCTCGGCGGTCAGCCGGTGGTCCAGGGACATGGGGTCACTCACTCCTTGTGGGAGGTGGAAGAAGGGGGAGGGGTCAGGGCGCGGACCGTGCGGGATGGGCTCGGCCGGCCCAGGTGTTCGGCCAGCCAGACGCTGGTGGCGGTCAGTTCGGCCAGGTTGACGCCGGTCTCGATGCCGAGTCCTTCGAGCATCCAGACCAGGTCCTCGGTGGCGAGATTGCCCGTGGCGCTCTTCGCGTACGGGCAGCCGCCCAGGCCGCCCGCCGAGGCGTCGACCGTGGTCACCCCGTGCTGGAGCGCGGCCAGGGTGTTGGACAGGGCCTGGCCGTACGTGTCGTGGAAGTGCACGCCGATCGACGGGGTCGGGACTCCGGAATCGTTCAGCGCTGACAGCAGCGCCGTCACGTGGCCCGGCGTCGCCACCCCGATCGTGTCACCCAGCGACAGCTCGTCGCAGCCCAGGTCCATCAGCGCCTTCGCGACCCTGACCACCTGCGCGATCTCCACCGCGCCTTCCCACGGGTCGCCGAAGCACATCGACAGATACCCGCGCACGTGGACCTTGTCGGCCTTGGCGCGGGCCACCACCGGCGCGAACATCGCCAGCGACTCGTCGACCGTACGGTTCAGATTGCGCGCCGCGAACGTCTCCGTCGCCGAGCCGAACACCGCGATAGACCGGGCCCCGAGCGCCAGCGCCCGGTCCAGTCCGCGTTCGTTCGGCACGAGGACGGGGAGCGAGACGTCGCCCACGTCCGCGATGTCCCCGAGGAGGGGGAACAGGGCTTCGGCGTCGGCAAGTTGGGGCACCCACTTCGGGTGCACGAAGCTCGTCGCCTCGATGGTCGTCAGACCCGCCACGGCCAGGCGGCGGATGAACTCCGCCTTCACCTCGGTCGGGACGGTCTCCTTCTCGTTCTGCAGGCCGTCCCGGGCCCCCACTTCGTGGATGCGGACCCGGGCCGGCAGACCAGGGGCCGGGATCTTCATGGGGAGTGGACGCGTGGTCATGAGTCCTCCCGGGGGGCCACGACCGCCAGGATCTGGTCCATCGCCACCGTCGCGCCCGCCGCGACGTCCAGCTCGGTGACCGTCCCCGCGTGCGGGGCCGAGATCACGTGCTCCATCTTCATCGCCTCCACCACGAGCAGGCTCTGTCCCGCCTCGACCTCGTCGCCCACGGCCACCTTCACCACCGTGACCGTGCCCGGCATCGGCGCCGCCAGCGTGTCCGCCCCGCTCCGGCCCGCCCCGCTCAGGGACGCCTCCACCGGGTCGTGGTCCTGGACGTGCCAGGTGTCGCCGTCCCGGCCGAGCCAGTCGCCGGAGCGGTGGAAGTGGCCCACCGCGCCGTCGAGTTCGACCGTGACCCGGTCGGCCGTGACCGTCGCGGAGACCGGAGCCTCGTACGTCACCGGGTCCGCGCCCGACACCCGCAGTGGGAACGCCAACGGCGCCCGCACACCACCCGTACGCCACCCGCTCGGCACCGAGAACGGGTCCGTCCAACCCCCCGCGTCCGGCCGGGGCGCCAGCGCCTCACGCCGCACGGCCGCAGCCGCCGCGTACACCTCGTCCGGAACCCCGTCCGGCACCAGGCCCTCCGCCTCGCGCTCCACCAGCCCCGTGTCCAGGTTGCCGGAGACCACGTCCGGGTGGGCCAGCAGGCGGCGCAGGAAGCCCGCGTTGGTCGGGACGCCCAGGATCACCGTGTCCGCGAGGGCCGCCCGCAGCTTGCGGATGGCGGTCGCGCGGTCGGGGCCGTACGCGATGACCTTCGACAGCATCGGGTCGTACAGGCTGCCCACCGGTACGCCCTCGCTGAGCCCCGAGTCCGTGCGCACCCCGCCGCCCTGCGGCTCGCGCAGCGCCAGCACCGTACCGCCGGAGGGCAGAAAGCCGCGGGACGGGTCCTCGGCGCAGACGCGGGCCTCGATCGCCCAGCCCTTCAGGCTGATGTCCGCTTGCCCGTACGGGAGTTGCTCGCCCGACGCCACCCGCAGCTGCCACTCCACCAGGTCCAGGCCGGTGATGAGCTCGGTGACCGGGTGCTCGACCTGGAGGCGGGTGTTCATCTCCATGAAGTAGTACGAGGACGGGTCGTTGCCCGGGACGATGAACTCCACCGTCCCCGCCCCGACATAGCCGCAGCTGCGCGCCGCCTGCACGGCCGCCTCGCCCATCGCCGCCCGGGTGGCCGCATCCAGCAGGACGCTCGGCGCCTCCTCGATGATCTTCTGGTGGCGGCGCTGGAGCGAGCACTCGCGCTCGCCGAGGTGGATCACGTTGCCGTGGGCGTCGGCCAGCACCTGGATCTCGATGTGGCGCGGGCGGTCGATCCACCGCTCGACGAGCAGCGTGTCGTCGCCGAAGGAGGCGCGGGCCTCCCGTCGCGCCGCCGCGATCTCCTCGCCCAGCACCGCCGCGTCCCGGACCAGGCGCATGCCCTTGCCGCCGCCGCCCGCAGAGGGCTTGAGGAGGACCGGGGTGCCGATCTCCCGTGCCGCCGACTCCAGTTGGGCGTCGGTCAGGCCGCTGCCGGAGGAGCCGGGAACCACCGGGACTCCGTACGCCGCGACCGTCTCCTTCGCCCGGATCTTGTCGCCCATGAGCGAGATCGCGGAGGCGGGCGGGCCGATGAAGACCAGCCCCGCGTCCGTACAGGCGGCGGCGAACTCGGCGTTCTCCGCCAGGAAGCCGTAGCCGGGGTGGACGGCCTGCGCGCCCGTGCGGCGGGCCGCCTCAAGCAGCGCCGGCACGTTCAAGTAGCTCTCGGCGGCGGGCGGCGGGCCGATCCGTACCGCCGTATCCGCCTCCCGTACATGCCGGGCGTCCGCGTCCGCGTCGCTGAAGACCGCGACCGAGCGCACCCCCAGCTCGCGCAGGGTCCGGATCACCCGGACGGCGATCTCGCCGCGGTTGGCGACCAGCACGGTGTCGAACATCGTCGTCATCTGTTCCTCACATCCGGAAGACGCCGAAGCCGGGACCGGCCGGGTCCTTCTGCGGCAGCGGGGCGTTGGCGCAGGCCGTGAGGGCGAGGCCCAGCACCTGGCGGGTGTCCACGGGGTCGATCACGCCGTCGTCCCAGAGCCGGGCGGAGGCGTAGTACGCGTTGCCCTGGGTCTCGTACTGGGCGCGGATCGGGGCCTTGAACGTTTCTTCGTCCTCGGCGCTCCAGTCGTCGCCGAGCTGGTCGCGCTTGACGGTGGCCAGCACGGAGGCCGCCTGCTCGCCGCCCATGACGGAGATCTTGGCGTTGGGCCACATCCACAGGAAGCGCGGCGAGTACGCCCGGCCGCACATCGAGTAGTTGCCCGCCCCGTACGAACCGCCGACGACGACCGTCAGCTTCGGCACGCGGGTGGTGGCGACGGCGGTGACCATCTTGGCGCCGTGCTTGGCGATACCGCCGTGCTCGTAGTCCTTGCCGACCATGAAGCCGGAGATGTTCTGGAGGAAGACGAGCGGGATGCCGCGCTGGTCGCACAGCTCGATGAAGTGGGCGCCCTTCTGGGCCGACTCGGCGAACAGGATCCCGTTGTTCGCGACGATCCCGACCGGGTGGCCGTGGATGCGGGCGAAGCCGGTGATCAGCGTCTGCCCGTACTCCGCCTTGAACTCCTGGAAGCGGGAGCCGTCCACCACTCGGGCGATGACCTCGCGTACGTCGTACGGCGTGCGGGAGTCCACCGGGACCGCCCCGTACAGCCCCGCCGGGTCCACCTTCGGCTCCTCGGCCGGCTCGACCGACCAGGGGAGCGGCGCCCGGTCCGGGAGGGTCGCGACGATGTTGCGGACGATGCGGAGAGCGTGCGCGTCGTCCTCCGCGAGGTGGTCGGTGACGCCGGAGATCCGGGAGTGGACCTCGCCGCCGCCCAGCTCCTCCGCCGTGACGACCTCACCGGTCGCGGCCTTCACCAGCGGCGGGCCGCCGAGGAAGATCGTGCCCTGGTTGCGCACGATGACGGCCTCGTCGCTCATCGCCGGGACGTACGCCCCGCCCGCCGTGCAGGAGCCCAGCACCGCCGCGATCTGCGGAATACCGGCCGCCGACATCCGGGCCTGGTTGTAGAAGATCCGCCCGAAGTGGTCCCGGTCGGGGAACACCTCGTCCTGCATCGGCAGGAACGCGCCGCCCGAGTCGACCAGGTAGAGGCAGGGGAGACGGTTCTCCAGGGCCACTTCCTGGGCGCGCAGGTGCTTCTTCACGGTCAGCGGGTAGTACGTGCCGCCCTTGACGGTCGCGTCATTGGCGACGATCACGCACTCGCGGCCGGAGACCCGCCCGATGCCCGCGATGACGCCGGCGGCGGGGGCCTGGTCCCCGTACATCCCGTTCGCCGCCAGGGGGGCCAGCTCCAGGAACGGCGAACCCGGGTCGAGGAGGGTGTCCACCCGGTCCCGGGGGAGCAGCTTGCCGCGCGCCTCATGGCGGGCCCGCGCCTTCTCACCCCCGCCCAGCCGTGCCGTGGCGAGCCGTGCCGCCAGCTCGTCGGCGAGCGCGTGATGCGCCGCCTCGTTGGCCTGCCAGGCCTCCGAGGCGGGATCGGCCGCGCTCGCCAGGACCGGTGCCTGCTGCATCGTGTCGAGCCCCCTTGCCCGTACCGCGATCATGTGCGTGATGTCCGTCTGCTGTTAATGAGCGTTAACGCGTTTCCCTCAGGTTAACGACCGCTAACGACCCTGTCTAGAATGAATCCTCATGAGCACCCATGCCGCCGCCCGCGTCGCGGCCCCCACCCGCCGCGAGCAGATCCTGCGGGAGGCCGCACGCCTCTTCGCCGAGCGCGGCTTCCACGGTGTCGGCGTCGACGAGATAGGCGCCGCGGTCGGTATCAGCGGCCCCGGCCTCTACCGCCATTTCCCCGGCAAGGACGCGATGCTCGCCGAACTGCTGGTCGGCATCAGCGAGCGGCTGCTGGACGGCGGCCGCCTGCGGGTGTCGGAGGACGCGTCGCGGGGCGACGGCTCCCCGGAGGCACTTTTGGACGCGCTCATCGAGGGCCACATCGACTTCGCCCTCGACGACCGCCCCCTCATCACCCTCCACGACCGCGAGCTGGACCGGCTGCGCGACACGGACCGCAAGCGGGTGCGGCGGCTCCAGCGCGAGTACGTCGAGGTCTGGGTGGGCGTCGTCCGCGCCCTCTACCCCGGCCTGCCCGAGAACGAGGCCCGCGTCACCGTGCACGCCGTCTTCGGCCTGCTGAACTCCACCCCGCACCTGGCCCGCCCGGAGGCCCGCCCCGGCCGCGAGGCCACCGCCGCGCTGCTGCACCGGCTGGCGCGCGGGGCGTTCGCGGCGGCGGCCGCACAGCCTGTCTGAGCAGGAGTTTTCGTCGTTGGGCAACCCCGGCCGCGTTCTTCACGTCTGTCCGGTCAGGCAGGACGAAGAGACCGATCGGGACGAAGAGAGCACGGGGGCCCCTGACCATGGCCGTCTCACTGGGCGAAGAGATCATGCTGCTGTCGCTGGACGACACGACGGGCGCGGCGAAGGGGGAGTCGGCGGCGCGCTGGGGCGTGGCCGCGGGCATGCTCCTGGAGCTGGTCATGGCCGGCCGCGTCACGGTGAAGGGCGGTCGCGTCGAGGTCTTCGACCCGACCCCGACCGGCGACGCCCTCCTCGACGGACGGCTCGACCGGCTGGTGCGCTGGGTCCACGGGGCCTCCAGCAGCCGCAAGGTGGTCGAGTGGCTGACCCGGGAGCACGCGAAGGGCTCGCAGGACGTCGTGGACAGCCTCTGCGCCCGCGGCCTGGTGACCGAGGAGCGGCACCGGGCCCTCGGCGTCTTCCCGGTGCGCCGCTACCCGGAGGCCGACGGCTCCGTCGAGCGCGAGCTGCGGGACCGGCTGGCCGCGGTGGTGCTGTACGGGGCCGAGCCGGACGCCCGTACGAGCGCCCTGGTCGCCCTGGTGCACGCCACCGGGATGCACCCGCAGGCCTTCCCCGGCCTGCCGAAGAAGCAGGTGACCCCGCGCATGGCGGAGATCGCCGACGGGCACTGGGCGGGCGTGAGCGTCCGGGAGGCGATCCGCAACCTCCAGGCCGCGATCTCCACGGTGACCGTGGTGACGGTGCTCTCCGTGGTGCCGTGAAGCGCCCGGAGGCCATCGGGCCCACAGCGGCGATCGAGCCCGCCGCCGTAAGGCCGAGGCCCCACCGCATCGTCGAGGTCGACGCGCTGCGCGGGTTCGCGCTCTGCGGCATCTTCCTCGCCAACGTCCTGGTGATGTCCGGCCTCGACGGGCTGAGCGGGGGCGGGGGCAGTGCCGGGCCGACCGCCAGTGGTCTGGACCAGGTGGCGCACTGGCTCGTCATGGCGCTCGTGCAGACCAAGTTCTACCTGCTGTTCTCCTTTCTCTTCGGCTACAGCTTCACCCTCCAGATGGACGCGGCCGAACGCGACGGCGCCCCCTTCGCGCCGAGGATGCTGCGCCGCCTGCTCGGCCTGTTCGTGCTCGGCGCGCTGCACGCGGTCCTGCTGTACCCGGGCGACATCCTCACCACGTACGCGCTCCTCGGCCTGATCCTCCTCGCCGCCCGTGCCGTCGACCCGGCCAGGATGTGGCGTGCCGCGCTCCGGGTGTACGGGGTCGTGGCCGGGCTCTACCTGCTCCTCGGGGCGGCCGTCGCCCTGGTGGACACGGGTGAGGGCGACGAGGGCCTGGCGGCGTCCGCGGCCTCCGCGGCCTCCGCGGCCGAGCTGACCGCCGCGTACCGGGGCGGCCCGGCGGACGTGGTCCGCGCCAACACGGACGCCTGGAGCGACATTCTTGTCGGGCTCCTCATGATGGGCGGCATGGTCGTCGCCGCGTTCCTCGCCGGGTTCGTCGCGGGCAGGCGCCGCCTCCTGGCGGACACCGGCACCCCGGAACGCACGGCCCGGCTGCGGCGCATCTGCCTCTGGGGCCTGGCCGTCGGGCTGCCCGGCGGGGTGCTCATGGCGGCGGGCACGGTGGGGCCGCTGGGCGCCCGCTGGGAGATCCCGGCGTTCATCCTCGGCATGCTGACCGCACCGGCGCTCAGCGCCGCGTACGCGAGCGGCCTGCTCCTCTGGTTCACCACCCCGCGTGGCGCCCGCCTGGCCGCCCGGCTGGCCCCGGCCGGACGCATGGCCCTCACCAACTACCTGGCGCAGTCACTGGTGATGGCGCTCGTCTTCACCGGCTACGGGGCCGCCCTGTACGGCCGCGTCGGCGCGGCGGCGGTGCTGGGCGGGACACTTCTCTTCTACGGGTTCCAACTCGCGGCGTCCGCCTGGCTGATGAGCCGCCACCGTCTCGGCCCGGTCGAACGGCTGCTGCGCGCGGTCACGTTGTGGGGCCGGCCCGCCCCTCGCGGCTGAACCGGCGGCTCCCCGGCCGGAATCCACCCGGAAAAGCGTTCGCCCCCTCCCCGGGCGGAAGGCGATACTTCCGGTGCCCGGAGAGGGCCGCACCGCACGGCGGTGCGGCTCCGGGCCCCGGCCGACCGTGTCGTACGACCGTACGACTGGTCGGCCCGCACGACGGCTCGCGCGGGTCCCCAAGTAACGGGGGAGGGACTCGCGCGTGGCCGGTGCTGCGTACGGCGTACGGCGTAGGGTCCGGCGGCCGTGGCTGTCCGTTCCTCAGGCTCCTCCCTCAGGCTCCTCGGGCCGCCGTCAGGTGGTTCTGCGCCCAGACGGCGAACGTGGTCACCGGAATCCCGAGCTCCAGGGCGAGTTCGGGGCGGGCGGGCTGGAGGATGGCGTTGCTCCAGACGTGCCCGGCGCCCCATGCGGGCATGTCGGCCGCGAGGGCCTCGTCGAGGCTCATGGTGGGCGCCTCCACCGGAACGCCCCATGCGGTGGACAGTGTCCGGGCGATCTCCGTCATGGTGAGCACCTCGCCGGCGAGCTCCAGCTCCACCTCGTGGAAGCGGTCGGGCTCCTGGATGGCGTGGGCGGCGGCCGCGCCGATGTCCTCCGTCGCCACCAGCGCCAGGGGCGTGTCCGGCAGCAGGACCGTCGCCAGACCGCCCTCGGGCCCGTGGGGCGCCAGTTGGGGCAGGTTGTCCATGAAGAACGCGGGCTTGATCACGGTCCAGCGGGCGAAGCCCGCCCCGCGCACCTTCTCCATGATCGCCTGCTTGGTGGCGAAGTACCCCTCCATGGCCGCCCAGCGGCCCTCCGCCCAGCCCGGGGTCTCCGTGTGCCGCCCGACCCCGCTGGTCGAGGACTGGACGAACTGGGGAACGCCCGCGGCCCGCGCCGCCTCGATCAGGTGGGTCGCCTGCGCCAGCTCCGCGTCGAAGTCGGCCCCGCTCTCGTCCATCGGCGGCATCTGCACCGAGAACACGGCACGGACGCCCGCGCAGGCGGGATCCAGCGAGGGCCGGTCGGAGAGGTCCCCGGTGACCAGCTCGACGCCCAGCGCCTCGACGGCCTTCGCGCGTGGGGCGTGCGGGTCGCGCACCAGCGCGCGCACCGGCACGCCGGCGGCCAGCAGTGCTCGGGTGACCGCCCCTCCCTGGCGTCCGGTGGCGCCGGTGACCAGTGCGGGGGCAGAGGGTGATGCCATGGCCGTGTCTCCTCGGGGAAGCGTCGACGGGACCGCGAACGGACGAAACGGCGGGGTCCGCCGTTTCGCCCTCGCTACGATATGGCGGGGCCCACCACTTAGCAAGAAGAGCAAGAAGAGCAAGAAGAGCAAGCGGAGAATGGAGAGCACGTGACCGGTCAGCGCTCGGACGCCCGACGTAACTACAGCCGCATCCTGGCCGTGGCCGAGGCGGAGGTCGCCCGGCACGGTGCCGCCGCCTCCCTGGAGCAGGTCGCCCGTACCGCCGGCGTCGGCTCCGCCACCGTGCGCCGCCACTTCCCCACCCGCCAGGCCCTCCTCGAAGCGGTCTTCCAGGAACGCATCCAGGTCCTCTGCGAGCGCGCCGACGAGCTGACCCGCGCCGACGACAGCCGGGCCGCCCTGCTGGACTGGCTCCACGACCTCGTGCGGTACGCCGTCTCCGCCCGGGGGCTCGCGGACGCCCTCACCTACGAGCCCCCCACCGACGCCCCCGCCGACCCCTCCGGGGGCCACTCCTGCGGCGCGGTGCTCGAAGCCGCGGCCACCCCGCTGCTCCGCCGCGCCCTGCGCGACGAGGTGGTCAGGCCGGGCGTCACCTTCCACGACCTGCTCACCCTCGCCGTCGGCATCGCCCTGGCCACCGAGCACCACACCGAACCGGCCGTCCAGGCCGACCGCCTCTTCACCCTCACCGTCGAGGGCCTCAGCCCGAGCCGCTGACCGGCCCCGAGCCGCCGCCCCTGACCGGACCGGAGTCCGAGCCCCTGGCCTTCACCGTGACCTGATCGACCCGCATCGGATGCCCCGGCTCGGTGCCCGGCCCCGCCGTCGCGCCGTCCGCGGCCGGGAGCTTGCCGCCGATCGCCACGTTCAGGATCAGGAACACCCCGTGGTCCACCGCCCGCTTCCACGTCCCGGCGTCCATCTGCCCGGCGCGCACCCGGTGGTACACCCGGCCGTCCAGATACCAGCGCACCTCACCCACGCCGAGGTCGACCTCCACGGCGTACGCGTGGAACTCCGTACGGCAGGTCGCGCACGCCTGCGGACCCGACGTCAGCCCCACCGGCTCCTTGCACGGCCCGCCCTCCAGCACCCCGCAGTGCATCGAACCGAACACGGTGTCCCGGCCGTTGACGGACTCCATGACGTCCAGCTCGCCGACGCCCGGCCACCCCGTGTACCCGTCGCGCAGCTCGGCGCCCAACGTCCAGAACGCGGGCCAGTACCCCGCCGCCTTCGGCCCGGTCACGTCCGGCAGCGCGATCGACGCCTCGATCCGCAGCACTCCGCCGGGCGGCGGTGCAAAGTCGGAACGTACGGTGGTGATCCGCCCGGAACTCCACGCGTCGCCCTTCCTGGTGGGCACGATCTCCAGCGCGCCCTTCCCGTCCAGGCGGACGTTCTCCGTCGAGTCGGTCATGGTCTCGATCTCGCCGGTGCCCCACTGCGGGGCCGGGCAGCCGGGGTAGCAGGTCCCGAGGTCGTAACTCCAGTTCGCGGGGGAGGGGCGGCTGCCCGCCGGGCCCTCGAAGTCGTCCCGCAGCAGCTCGGTCCAGCCGTCGGCTCCGGGGGCCGCAGGGGATACGGCCGCCGGCAGCGCCCCCGCGTCCGTCAGCAGCCGCTCCAGCCTCGGGGTCAGCACGACGGCCGCCACATTGCTGAGGTGGGCGTCGTCCCGGTAGAGCAGGATGCGGTCCCGTACGGCCGGGCAGGTCGGGCCGTCGCCCGGGCAGAGGACCGGGTTCACGCCGATACCCCGTACGCCCGGCACCGCCCCCGCCGCGATCCGCCGGGCCAGCGGATCGGCCGGAAGCGCCTCCGCCCGCTGGAACGCGCAGCCGGCCGCATCGCCCGGAGCGCCCGAGACGCACGCCGGGATGTCCTTACCGGGTACGGGGGTGTCCTCGACGTACACGATCGGGGCGTCGATCGCCCGCAGCGGCTTCAGCGTCTTCTCCCAGGCGGCGGCGAGGAGTTCGGGGTCGGTGGTGTACCGGTTGAGCGAGGCGATCACGATGAGCCGGGGCTTCGGCCCCGTACGGAGACGCTCCAAGGCGTCCGCACGCCAGGTGTCGCACTCCCGGTACGCGCGCCCCAGTTGCGGGCTGTCCACCGCCAACTCCGGCAGCGGGCAACCCTGCTTGACGAACTCCTGAAGTGCCCAGCCGCGTTGGGACGCGATCGCCAGCATCGGTGAGAACCACTGCCCCGCGTGCGAGTCGCCCAGCAGCACGATCCGGTCCGGGCTGTCCACCGCCCCGAACAGGCACTCCGGGCTGCGGGTCACCTCCGGCGCGACCTGGCAGTTCCGGTCCGGCGGGAAGTCCTTGCGGGCCTGCACCGGGTTCGGCACCACCGGCCCGCCCGCAGCGGAGGCCGTGAGCAGCGACGGCCCGGAGGCGGCCCCCGGCGGCAGCCCCTTGACGTCGACCGGAGTGGCGGGGCCCATCAGGTGCAGCGTGGCCGTGCCCACCACCAGGGCCAGCGCGACCGGCAGCACGATGGCCGAGACGCCCAAAGCGAGCCCGCGCCGGGGGAGTTCGGAGACCGTACGGCTGCGGCGCAGCGGCTGTTCCACCCAGCGCATCGTGGCGAGCGCGGGCAGGACGGCGGCCAGCGTCAGCGCGGTCCTCGCGGGCCAGCCGAGCGTGCCGAGCCGGGCCTCCGCGAGGACGAGCACCGGCCAGTGCCACAGGTACAGGTTGTACGAGAGCCGCCCGACGGCCCGGGGCGCGCGCCCGGCCAGCAGCCGCCCGACCCCGTACGCACCCTGGACGTTACGCTCGCCCCGCCCCGGAATCGCCGCGAGGATCACGGCGGCGGTGGCCAGGGTCGGGACGAGCGCCGCGTATCCGGGGTACGGCGTCGAGGCGTCGTACGCCACCACGCACCAGCCGATCGCCGCCGCCCCGCCCCACCCGCACAGCAGCCGCAGTGGACGCGGCCCGCGCAGCAGATGCCAGGGCAGCAGCGCGAGCAGCGCCCCCACGCCGAACTGCCAGACACGCGAAGGCGTTCCGAGGTACGCGAGCGAGACCGAGTGCTCCGTCCAGTGCAGGGACAGCGCGAACGAGCCGAGGACCAGCACCCCGGTGACCAGCGCCACCACCGCCCGTACGGCCCGCCCCCGCCGCATCGCACGGGCGGCGAACAGCACCACCACCGCGAGGAGCGGGGCCCAGAACAGGTAGAACTGCTCCTCCACGGCGAGCGACCAGAAGTGCAGCAGCGGGCTCTGGTCGTGTCCGGCGGCGAGGTAGTCGGTCCGCTGGGAGACGAACCGCCAGTTGGCGACGGAGAGCGCCGCCGCGAGGACGTCGTACTCCAGGTCGGTGCGGCGCAGCGGTACGGTCAGCCAGGCGCCGGCCACCGCGACCGCCGCGAGCACCACGGCGGCCGAGGGCAGCAGGCGGCGGGCCCGCCGGGAGAAGAAGTCGCCGAGCCGGATCCGGCCGGTGCTGATGGCCTCGCGGACCAGGAGCCCGGTGATCAGGTAGCCGGAGATGACGAAGAAGACGTCCACCCCGACGAACCCGCCTGCCAGGCCCGGTATTTCGGCGTGGAAGGCGAGGACCGCGAGGACGGCGACGGCCCGCAGCCCCTCGATGTCCGGCCGGAACGTGGAGCGGTGCGGGCTGGGCCCGGACTCGCCGCCGGAACGCCGGGCGGGCGGCGCGGGCGGTGGCGTGGACGCTGGTGCGGAGCGCTTTCGGTGCGGCCCGGGAGTCTTCCGGCGCGGCCCGGGAGCGAGGAGGAAGGGCATGGTGGTTCGGCCTTTCAGCACGGCTCGGCTCGGCTCAGCTCGACCAGGGGAGCATCGGGTTGACCCACCCCGAGGCGAGCAGACCGGTGAGCAGGAGGACGGCGGAGGCGGCGAGGGTCTCGGGCCAGCGGCGGGGCAGCATCCCGGCCGGGGAGCGCAGGCTCACCAGGAAGGCCCTGGCCCCCGCACCACGTGACGGCTTCGGGACGTCCTCGTCCCGTGCCCCCGGACGCAGCTCGGTCAACAGGTCACGTATCAACGGCACATTGATCTGGAGCTGCACCAAGAGATAGAGCAGCAGACCCCAGTTGGGCTCCCAGCCGTTACGGGCCACGGCCAGCGCGATCCCGGCCGCCGCCGCCCCGTTGGACAGGACGAGCCAGACCAGCGAGACGCCCACCACCCGGCGGGCCATCGAGCCCGAACTCCCCTTGCTCCGCGTCCCCGTGGGCACCCAGGCGGCGCTGCGGCCCCGCAGGGTGTGCCAGAACGCGGTGGCGGCGGCCACGCTGGTGAGGACGTTGGCCCGGATCACCTCCACCCGCCAGCGGGTGCGGCTGATCCGGGGCAGCAGCACGTGCCAGAGCCAGAGCGGGGCGAGCAGCGGCAGCACGTGCCAGGGCCGGATGTGGTCCGGGTACCAGAACATCATCACCAGCGGCGGCAGCGGCGCGGCGAAGGTGTTCACGGCCGTCGTGAGGTAGCCGACGACGCCCTCGTAGAAGCAGAGCCGCATCCGCCAGGGCGCCCGCATCCGCTTCAGTACGGGCGTTCCGAGCAGGTGGAGGTTGCCCATCGCCCAGCGGTACTGCTGGTTGACGAAGGAGGTGACCTCGTCGGGCGAGGTGCCCTTGGCGACGAGGACGGGGACGTACTGGGTGCGGAACCCCTGTTCGTGCAGGGCGAGCCCGGTGTACAGGTCCTCGCTGTGGTCGAGCCGCGCGAAGCCGCCCGCCAGGTCGATCGCGCTGCGCCGGTAGACGGCGTTGGAGCCGCAGCAGATGGCGGCGTCGCTGGCGTCCCGGGAGGGCTGGATCCAGCGGAAGAACCACTCCTGCGCCGCACCGGCGGCGCGCTGGATCCACTGCATCGACTCGTCGGTGTCGAAGCACTGGGGGCTCTGCACGATGCCGACGGCGGGGTCGGCGAGATACGGCACGAGGTGGCGCAGGAAGTCCGGGCGGGGCGCGAAGTCCGCGTCCAGGATCGCGATGAACTCCGAACTGCTGAGCGTGAGCGCGTGGTTGAGGTTGCCCGCCTTCTTCAGATGCCCCCGGTCGGGCCGGACGACGTACGCGTAGCCGTAACGGGCGGCCAGCGCCGCGACCTCGGGCCGGTCGCCGTCGTCCAGGACCCAGACGGTCAGGGCGCCGGGCCAGTCCACGGCGGCGACGGCGCGGTAGGCGTTGTCGAGGACGGGGAGGGGTTCGCCGCAGGTCGGCAAGTACAGGTCCACGGTGGGCAGTTCGGCGGGCTGCCAGACGTGGACGAGCACCTCGTGCGACGGCCGGGTCAGCCGGCGCTGGCGCAGGCTGTTGACCGAGGAGAGCCCCAGCGCCACGACGTTGAGCCCGAGGATCGCGAGGAACGCCCACAGGGCGGGAGTCCGTAACGCGAAGGCGAACATGGTGGCCGCCGTGAAGACGAACGCCAGCGAACTGCTCACCAGGACCCAGCGCCGCTGCGGCCCGAAGTACCAGTAGAGCTCGTCGTCGGACGGTGGTTGCGGAAGGTGATGCACGGTCATAAAGCCCCCCACGGCTGTGTATGTACCCGTTTCAGGTGGCCCACCCTAGTGCCAAAGGTATAGACCACTTGCGCGAGAACGGGGCCTCGGGCGGAAATGAGACAGCGGATTGGCGTGACTCAATTGGTCCAGACCTCTGGGTGTTTCCATTCGACCGACCGCACCCGTCGGGCCGGGGAAGGCGCAGGTCACGCGAGGGTGAACAGTCCAGGAAGACTTACGGGCCCGGGTCGGATCCGTCCGGCGTACTGTCAGGCGCACCGTCCTGCGTACCGCCCGACGTGCCGTCCGCCGTACGGGACACCGGGCACGCCCCGCACCCCGGGCGGCACAATGGGTGCATGCCGATACCCAGCCGCGCCGCCCTCGTCGACCACCTCGTCCGTTCGCGTATCGCGGGGGACGTCGCCACACCTCGCGACAACAACCTCTCCCACTACCGCAAGCTCGCCAACGGTGACCGCCACTACTGGCTCGGCCTGGAGCTCGGCGACCGCTGGACCGACGAGCAGGACGTGCTCGCGGTGATGGCCGAGCGCTGCGGAGTGAACGACGACCCCGCGCACCGGATGGGCCAGGACACCATCGACCCCGAGCTGACGGTCGACGCCCTGGAGCGGATGGCGGCCCGCCTGCGCAAGGCGGCCGACGGCCACGAGCGGGTCCTCTTCGCCACCGGCCACCCCGGCGGCCTGCTGGACGTGCACCGGCATACGGCGGACGCCCTGCGCCGGGCCGGCTGCGAGATCGTCCGCATCCCCTCCGGGCTGATCGCGGACGAGGGGCTGGTCGTCCAGTTCGCCGATGTCGCGATGCTGGAACGCGGGGCGACCCTCTGGCACACCCACTCCCCGGCCCCGATGGCGGCCATCCTGGACGCCATGGCGCACCTGGGCCGCCCGCTGCCCGACCTCGTTGTCGCGGACCACGGCTGGGCGGGCTGCGCGGGCGGGCGCGGGCTGGACGCCATCGGCTACGCGGACTGCAACGACCCGGCGCTCTTCCTCGGCGAGGCGGAGGGCACCCTCCAGGTCACCGTCCCCCTGGACGACCACGTCACCGACCCGCGCTTCTACGACCCGATGACGGACTACCTGCTGCACGCGGCGGGGCTGCTGGAGGACGAGCGCGAGCCCGACGCCGCAACGGGAGCCGGCGGCGTAGGGGATCCGGTGGCGTAGGGGATCCGGCGGACTCCTGGGGGCGGCCGGCGGCGCCGGAGCCGGCGCCGTAAGGCCTCAAGGCCCCCGGCGCCGCTCCCGCTGCTCCCGCCCCGGCGTCGGGTCCAGATACACCCGCCGGACCGACGGGAACCGTTCCCGCAGCTGCGCCTCCGCCTCCTCGCAAGCCCACTCGACCTCCTCGGCCGTCGCCATGTCCCGGAAGTCGACCTTCGCGGCGATCATGATCTCGGCCGGCCCCTGGATGAGCGTGGTCAGCTCCAGTACGTCGACGATGTGCGGTACGGATTTCAGCTCCTCCCGCACCCCCGCCCGCACCGCCGGAGGCAGCGGCCGCCCGATGAGCAGCTGCGCGTTGGACCGGCCGAGCACCCAGGCCACGTACACGAGCAGCAGGCCGATCAGGCAGGACGCGATCCCGTCCCAGACCCCCGACCCCGTGAGCTGCCCGCCGAGCAGCCCGCCCGCCGCCAGCAGCAGCCCGATCAGGGCCGCCGAGTCCTCCATGACGACGGCCTTCACGGCGGTGTCGGGGGTGTGGCGGAGGTAGTACGTGTCCGGCACCCGCAGCCGCGACGCCTCGCGCCGCACCTGCTTGACCCCGGTGCGCAGGGAGTAGCCCTCCAGCAGGAAGGCGACGCCGAGGACGATGTACGAGACGAGGGGGTCGCCCAGCTCCTCGCCCGCGATCAGGGTGTGGACCCCGTCGTAGATGGAGAAGACCGCACCGCCGACGAAGGTGGCGATAGAGGCGAGCATGGCCCAGATGTACCGCTCGGGGCCGTAACCGAGGGGGTGGTCCTCGTCGGCCGGCTTCTCGCTCCGCTTGAGCGCGGTGAGGAGCATGACCTCGGTGACGGTGTCCGCGACCGAGTGGGCCGCCTCGGAGAGCATCGCGCTGGACCCGCTGATCAGCCCGGCGACGGCTTTCGCGACGGCGATGCCGAGGTTGGCGAGGGCCGCCACGATCACGGTGAAGGTGGACTCCCCGCCGCCTTCCCCGTCGTCGGCTTCGCTCTCGGCTTTCGCGTCACTCATGGAGCTCATGGAGGGGAGTATGTCCGAAATGGCACCTCAGACGGGGCTCATCCCGCCGCCGGTCAACGGGGAACCCGGACGACACCCTCCTGGATGACGGTGATCGCGAGGCGCCCGTCGGCGGTGTAGATCCGGGCCTGGCCCAGGCCCCGCCCGCCGGAGGCCGAGGGCGACTCCTGGTCGTACAGCAGCCACTCGTCCGCCCGGAACGGCCGGTGGAACCACATCGCGTGGTCCAGGCTCGCCCCGACCACGTCCCCGACCGCCCAGCCGCCCCGCCCGTGGGCCAGGAGCACCGAGTCCAGCAGCGTCATGTCGGAGACGTACGTGGCCATGCAGACATGCAGCAGCGGGTCGTCCGCGAGCTTGCCGTTGGTGCGGAACCAGACCTGCGAACGCGGCTCACGCGCCTCGCCCACCGTGCCGAACGGCGGCGCGTCCACATACCGCAGGTCGACGGCGGCCCGCGCCTCGATCAGCCGGTCCACCATCCCCGGGTCGCTGAAGCGGTCCGCGTACCGGGGCAGCATCTCGGCGGCCGTGGGCAGGGTCTCCGGATCGGGGGAGGAGGGCATGTCGGCCTGGTGCTCCAGCCCGTCCTCGTACGTCTGGAAGGAGGCGGAGAGGTGGAAGATCGGCTGCCCGTGCTGCACGGCGACGACCCGGCGGGTGGTGAAGGACTTCCCGTCGCGGATGCGGTCGACGCTGTAGACGATGGGCGCGCCCGGGTCGCCTGCCCGCAGGAAGTACGCGTGCAGGGAGTGGGCGGCCCGCTCGGCGGGGACCGTCCGGCCCGCAGCGACCAGCGCCTGGGCCGCGACCTGCCCGCCGAACACCCGGGGCACGACCGCGCTGCGGCTCGTGCCCCGGAAGATGTCCCGCTCGATCTGCTCCAGGTCGAGCAGATCGAGCAGGGAATCGAGTGCTGCGCTCATGAAGAGAACGTAGTCCTTACAGCTTTTGCAGAGGGGCTGAGTCCGCCTACAGGCCCATGGACTTGGCGATGATCGACTTCATGACCTCGCTGGTGCCGCCGTAGATGCGGTTGACGCGGTTGTCGGCGTAGAGGCGGGCGATCGGGTACTCGTTCATGAAGCCGTATCCGCCGTGCAGCTGGAGGCAGCGGTCGATCACGCGGTGCGCGACCTCGGTGCAGAACAGCTTGGCGGAGGCCGCCTCTGCCGCTGTCAGCTCACCGGCGTCCAGGGCCTCCAGCGCGCGGTCGGCGACGGCCTGGGCCGCGTCCACCTCGGCCTGGCAGGCGGCCAGCTCGAACTTGGTGTTCTGGAACGAGGCGACGGTCTTGCCGAAGACGGTGCGCTCCTGGACGTACTCCTTGGCGAACCGGACGGCGGCCGCGGCCTGCGCGTACGCACCGAAGGCGATGCCCCAGCGCTCGGAGGCCAGGTTGGTGCCGAGGTAGCCGAAGCCCTTGTTCTCCTCGCCGAGGAGGTCCTCGGTCGGAACCTTGACGTCGACGAACGCCAGCTCGGCGGTGTCGGAGGTCTTCAGGCCGAGCTTGTCGAGCTTGCGGCCGACCGAGTAGCCCGCGGACTTGGTGTCGACGGCGAAGAGGGAGATGCCGAAGCGGCGGTCGTCCTCGCGCGGGGCGGCGGTACGGGCGCAGACGATCACGCGGTCGGCGTGGACGCCACCGGTGATGAAGGTCTTGGCGCCGTTGAGGACGTAGTGCGTGCCGTCCTCGGAGAGCTTGGCGGTGGTCTTCATGCCCGCGACGTCGGAGCCGGTGCCCGGCTCGGTCATCGCGAGGGCCCACATCTCCTCGCCGGTCGCGAACTTCGGCAGCCAGCGCTTCTTCTGCTCGTCGGTGGCGAGCATCTTGACGTACGGGAGGCCGAGCAGCGTGTGCACGCCGGAGCCGCCGAAGGAGACACCCGCACGGGCGGTCTCCTCGTAGATGACGGCCTCGTACTTGTGCGAGTCGATGCCCGCGCCGCCGTACTCCTCGTCGACCTCGATGCCGAAGATGCCCAGCTCACCGAGCTTGAGGTAGAACTCGCGCGGCACGACGCCGGCGGCGAACCACTCGTCGTACACCGGCACGACCTCGGCGGCGATGAAGGCGCGGATGGTCTCCCGGAACGCCTCGTGGTCCTCGTTGAATACCGTACGGCGCACGGGGTGCCTCCTTGATCGGCCTTGATCGGCTGGTGTATTCGCTCACCGGACAGGGCTAAGCGCTTGCTCATTCCCCCTCGAAGTTACCGGTCGGTCACGGAGCTGTCCAGGGTGATGCTGAGCACGCGGTAGAGCGGCTGTACCGGGGCGTTGCCGGTGGCGTTGTCAGTGGCGTGGTGCACGATCGACGGGAGCGCACCGGCAAGGGCGGAGGGGCCATCGTGACGATCACGAACCAGCAGGTGGCGGAGCACGCGTTCCTGCTCCCGCTGTACGAGGACGACTACTACCCGGACCACGTCCTGGACCGGGGCCGGGCGGTGCTGCTGCGCCTGTGCGAGCGGATCGAGGCGGAGCGGCCGGCGGACCTGGCGGCGCTGTACCGGCTGACCGAGGGGGCGACGGAGGAGTTCAACGCCCTGGAGGCGGAGTTCGAGGCGGCGGGCAGCGAGATCGAGACGGTGGCGCGCGAGGAGATAGGCGAGGCGTTCTGGTTCATCGCGCAGGCGTACGGCTTCGAGGACGCGGACGGGGAGGAGCTGATCGCGGCCCGGGAGTGGTGAGGGCAGGGGCGCGGTGGCGGCCGGGCGCGGTAGGGAGTCTCGCCGCCCCGCCGCGCGCCGTTCACCCTGTACGCCCCCGCGCCGGTCACCCCGTACGCCCCCGCGCCGGTTATTCCGCACGCTGCTCCGCACCGGTCACCCCGTACGCCGCTCCGCCCCGTCCCCGGGCGGCCGCTGCACCCCCGTGTCCGGCGGATCGGCCGACTTGGCCGACTCCGTCGGCTCGGCCCGTACGGCGGCGGTGAGCGCGACGCGGATGGTCTCCACCGCCTCCATGAGCCGGGCCCGCGAGGCCGGTGACGCCCGCGCCAGAGCGGCCGCCAGCCGCTCCTCCCGCCGCGCCCGCAGCCGGTCGAGGTGCGCCCGCCCCTGAGCGGTCAGCCGCAGCTCGACCTCGCGCCGACTGGCCGTGCTGGAGGACCGCCGTACGAAGCCGATGGCCTCCAGCCGGTCGCACAGCCGGCTCGCCGACGACGGCGCCGCGTCCAGCTCCTCACCCAGCTGCCGCAGATTGATGCCCTCCCGGCGCTCGATCACGTACATGACCCGAAGCTGAGGCGCGGACACGGTGACGGGCGAGAACCCTTCGGGAACCCGCGTCCAGTAGACCTCCAGCAGTTCGATGACCCCGCGCATCGCCCGTGCCACATCGCGGAGCCTCTGATCAGGGCCGGAACGCTCTACGCCCATGCTGGAACACCCTCGGTCGAGCTGCGGCCCTGTCCGCGCCTGCGGGCAAGTCCTCCTTAGCGTTGACGCCCCAGCCATTCCGAAACCCATGATTCTCATCCGGGTCGCGCGGGGGCGGTGCGCGGGTGCATCGAATTCCCGCGAAATGGATCGAAAAACGCACGAGTTCGCAGACATGGTGCCGACGGTGCCGGGCACGAGGCTGTCAGCGGTTGCTCAGGAAGTGGGCACGGCGGAAAGAGCACCTCCATTACGGGGTGCAGGGTCCGCCGAACGCAATTCATTCAGGTGCGATCGAAGGAGTCTTTTATGTCTGAGAACCTGTGGGGCTACCAGCCGACCGTCGGCCACACCGTCGGCACCGACCTGATCGGCTACAAGGTCGAGGCGACCGACGGCAGCATCGGCAAGGTCGACAAGCACTCCGACGACGTCACGTCCTCGTACCTGGTGGTCGACACCGGCGTATGGATCTTCGGCAAGCACGTCCTCCTCCCGGCGGGCACGGTGAGCCGGATCGACACCGACGACCAGAAGGTCTACATCGACCTCACGAAGGACCAGATCAAGGACGCCCCGGAGTTCGACAAGGACAAGCACGTCGGCGACGCGGACTTCCACCGCACGACGGGTGAGTACTACGGCCGCCACCGTCGGGTCTGATCCGACGGTGTGATGCCGGCGAACGAACAGCGGGCGGGGCGGAACGCGGATCATCGCGTTCCGCCCCGCCCGCTGTTGCGAACGACTGAGGTCATCGCCGCAACGATGAGGCAACCAAGAGGCACCGAAGGGTTTCTTACGTCCCGCGTTCCCTGAACGATCGGAGACACGAGATGAACCCCCAGGCGGCGACGAACCTTCATGCTGCGAGGTTCCCGGCCCGCCCGTCCCGCGGGGTCCCGGCTGTGGCACTCCTCCTGGCCATGACGACCTCCTGCACCGGCTCCATACCGGGGAAGGACGCGGCTGCGGCCTCGAAGCACGGCGCGGCCGGGGTGGGCGACCGGCTGTTCCCGGCGCTCGGCAACGGCGGCTACGACGTGACGCACTACGGCCTGACCCTGCACTACGTGCCCGAGACCAACCGCCTGAAGGGCACGGCTGTCATCACCGCACGCGCCACCCAGGACCTGAGCCGCTTCAACCTCGACCTGTCAGGGCTACGGGTACGCGGGGCCACGGTGCAGGGCGCGAAGGCCCGGTACACGCGCGAGAAGGACGAGCTGCTGGTCACACCGGCGAAGCCACTCAAGCACGGCGACGCCTTCAAGACGGTCGTCACCTACGACGGCACACCCCGCACGATCGAGGACGACGACGGAAGCGTCGAAGGCTGGATCGAGACCGACGACGGATCGACGGCCCTCGGCCAGCCCTCCGGCTCCATGACCTGGTTCCCGGGCAACCACCACCCCTCGGACAAGGCCACTTACGACATCACGGTCACCGTGCCCAAGGACGAGGACGGCGACCCCTACGACGTGGTCGGCAACGGCGAACTGATCGAGGAGGTCGCGGAGGAGGACAAGGGCGGCGCGGTGACCCGGCACTGGCGCACCGAGGAGCCCATGGCCACCTACCTCGCCAACATCTCCGTAGGCCACTTCGAGGTCGCCAAGGGCCGGACCGCCGACGGTCTGCCCGTCTGCATCGCCACCGACCCCGACGAGTCCGAGAACGCCGCCGACGTCAAGAAGCTGGTCCCCGAGGTCGTCGGCTGGGCGGGCGAACGCTTCGGCCCCTACCCCTTCTCCTCCACCGGCGCCATCGTCGACCACCTGCCCGATCTCGGCTACGCCCTGGAGACCCAGACCAAGCCCTACTTCGACGAGGCCCCGGACGAAGCGCTGCTCGTGCACGAGCTGGCGCACCAGTGGTTCGGCAACTCCGTCACCCCGCGCGAGTGGAAGGACATCTGGCTCAACGAGGGCCTGGCCACCTACGCGGAGTGGCTGTGGGAGGAGGCACAGGGAGACCGCACCGCCGACGAGATCTTCGAGGCCTTCTACGACGGTACAGACCCCGAGAGCGAGGGAATCTGGGCCTTCCCGCCGGCCGCCCCGCCCAGCGCGGGACGCGTCTCCGGCCCACCGGTCTACGGACGCGGCGCGATGGCCGTACACAAGGTCCGCGAGGCTGTCGGCGACAAGACCTTCTTCGGCATCCTGCGCACCTGGACCCGGCAGCACCGGCACGGCAACGCCGACACCGGCCAGTTCATCGCCCTGTGCGAGGACAGGTCCGGCAAGGACCTCACGGCCCTCTTCGACACCTGGCTCTTCGAGAAGAGGAAGCCGCCCCGGACACGCTGAGACCACCCCGGGGCGACACCTCTCCCCCTTCCGGAGGAGACCCCTACGCGGGCGGGTACACGAGCGTGATCTCGCGGTTCAGGCCGGTCTCCGGCACGTACCCCGTGACATTCACGCTGCGCCACAAGGACGCCGACTGCGTCACGGAGAAGGACCGCGACCACGTGTGCGACTACCCCTCGATCGCCTTGCGCGGAGAGGTGAAGGTCCCGGCCCCGGACGAGTCCCCGGCATCGGACGACGGCCCGGGCTTCGGCGCCGGCCTGGCGCTCGGCGTCGCGTCAGGCGCCGTAGGGGCGCTAGCGGCGGCCGGGCTACTGCTGAGGCTCCGACGCCGCAGGGCTACAGGGACCCGTCCCGTACGGCGGTGACGAAGGCGGACCACCCGGCGGCGGGGACGAGGAGCGCCGGCCCGCCGGGGACGCTCCAGGGCGGCGTGCACGCTTCCCCCGCGCTGCCGCAGGACCGTACGGCGGATGGACTCGCCCAGTGCCAGCGTGGCCAGGGCGTCGGCGGCGGTGGCGCGTCCGGTGGAGCGGGCGGAGGGCGGCAGGTACCGGCCGGTGAGGCGCCGCTCGGCCTCTCCGCACTTCTCCACCTGCCAGGTCAGCGGGGTCGTGGTCGTCACGTCGTCGGGCCGGCGGACCGCCTTGGCCTTCCAGTGCTGGTAGGCGTCGATGTCGATGCTCATGAGGAAGAAGCCTTTCGTTCTCCGCGGCCCCACATCACCACGGCGCAGAGGGCGACGAGTGACACCAGATGCGCACCGGCCCCGGCGAGCAGGAACCGCCAGGGGGAGTCGCAGCGGCCTCGGCGTCGAGGCCCAGGCCGACGGCGGCCACGACTGCCCCGATCAGGCCCGCCCACGGCAGGGCGTACATCGTCAGCGTGCCCGCCGTGGTGCAGCGGAACGGGGTGGGCGTGGTGGTGCCGCAGTCGTCGGTGGCGAAGATGGACACGTACAGCGCGCCGAGATTCACGAGCAGACCGAAACCGGCCAGGACGGCCACCGCGCACAGGTAGAGCATCGGCCACTGATCCGGCGTACAGGGAAGGGCGCTCGCGTACGGCGTGCCTGTGTTCATGGGCTCACGGTAGGAGGCGGACCGAAGCCGGACATGGGCGTCCGTACTCGCTCCGGCATGGCTGATTCACCCCTCGTACGGTGACGATCCCGACCGGGTCGTGCGCGGGCGCGATCCGGTGTCCGGCACAAACCACTCACCGGATCGTGCCCGGCCGCGACGTGGTGGCGAACGACATCAACTACTTAAAGAACTAAGAGAAATAACCCAACCCCACCCACCCCGTCCTGGACCTGACGGATCCCGGGGACGCGTCACCCACACGGGTGAGGTTTGCCAACTGAGCTGGATTTCGCACCGGTTGGCAGGCATATGCTCACGCCACCAGACATCAGTCATCACTCATCAGACATACGTCGGCCCCCGGCCGGGACTGCAATCCCGATCGAGGGCCTGACCACCAAGGAAGAGAACGCTTCCCGATGGATACCCCGCAGAATACTGCGCTCACGCGCGCCCTGACAGAGCTTCCCGGCCCTCTCCCGGTCCGAGGCGTGATCCATATCGTGATCCCGCACACCGACCGGTTCACCGTCGTCGGCAACCACCTCGCCCAGCATGCCAGCCTCAGCACCACCGCCGTGGGCCTCGCCGTCCGCATCCAGTCGCTGCCCCAAGGCACCGAGATCGGCATCAAGGCGCTGGCCGCACGCCTCTCCGAAGGCGAGAAGCTCATCGCCGCCGCCCTGCGCGAACTGGAAGCCCACGGCTACCTGCGACGAGCCCGTACTCGTCTGCCCAACGGCCGCATCGTCACCCGCACGGTCTTCTGTAACCAACCAACGGCCCTGCTGCGCCCCCGGGTTGTCGCGCAGCGCCCCGCCCCACCGCAGCCCCCGCCACCGGTCCAGGATCCCACCCCCGAGCCCCCCGCACCGGAAGGGGCGGCGGCACCGCAGGCACCCGCACTCCCCGACGTACAACACGAAGAAGAACACGCACCGCAGGACATCGCACCGCCGCACAACGCACCCTTCGTCCCCCTCGTCCCACCCCCGACCGCCCCCAAGCCGCCGCGCCCGCCCCTGCCACAACCCGGCGAGCTCACAACCGAGTTGGAACGCGCGGCCACCGCGCTTCTCAGCGATCTCCGCCGCCACGCGCACCAACTCGTCCTCTCCGAGAACGACATCCGCCACCTCGCCCCCGCCGTCGCCGCCTGGCTGGAACGCGACACCCACCCCGACACCATCCGCCACACCCTCACCAACGACCTGCCCCAACCCCTCCGCCACCCCGCCAAACTCCTCAAACACCGCCTCACCGTGCTCCTCCCCCCACCCCTCCCCGGCGCCGACGACCTCGCCGCGCCCGCCCGCCCACGCATCGCCGTGACCCCGTTCCAGACCTGCGACGGCTGCGAACGCGCCTTCCGTGCCCCCACCCCCGGCCACTGCCGTGACTGCCGCGACTACCGAAACCAGCACGGGCCCGCCCAGGCCGCCGCCTGACGACGGACCCGGCCACGCGTGCCCTCTTGTTGATCGTCTCCGCGTGACCTACATAATGTGAAGATCACATGCCTCGCCGGAATCGGGGCGGGGGCATCTTCACGAGAGTCCCGGTCCTCATGCTGTCTGCCGTTTTCCGAGGGCATGAACTCTTCATCGCCCTGGCCGTCATCCTTTCGTTGGCCGCAGGGGCGGGAACCTACGCCGCAGTTCGCGGAAAGCGTGAACGCCCCTTCATCTGGGGCCTGTGGGGAGCCTGTACGGCAGCCACACTCGCGCTGACGATGTGGAGTACGGGAGACGGGGCGGCTCCGCGATATGCACGGTGAACCGGGACGTATTCGAGCCGTTCCGCCATACGCAGGGGCAGTGGAACTTCTGCCTGCTGGTCCCGTTCGGCCTGCTGGGTGTGCTGGCCACGCGGCGGCCGGGGCTGGTGGCCGGCTTCAGTCTCCTCCTTCCGGCCGCGATCGAGACGACACAGGCCCTGGCCCCGATCGGCAGGGCGTGCGACACGAGTGACTTCGTGGCCAACGGGGCAGGCGGTCTAGCCGGTACGGCGCTCGGCGCGCTGGTCATCGTGTTCCTGCGGGGGACCCCTCTGCCGCGTGGGACGGCGAGGAAGGGGCTCATCGCCACGGGGATCGCGACGGCCCTGATGGGGCCGTTCTGTATGCCTCCGCCGATCTCGTCGTCATGAACCACACGGTGGCGCCCCCGGCGACGTCCGCGCAGAAGGCCGCCATCGACCAGCGGCTCCGGGACGCCTTCGGGGGCGCGTACCGGGTCACCGACTACTCCGTCACGACGACCGGTTTCGAGGATGCGGCCACCGTGACCGCCTACTTCGGGAACGGCATGGCCGAACTGAGCTGGCCGGGCCAGTGGGACTTCACCGTCCAGATCATGTCGGCCACCGACGAGCCGAGCGGAGCGTTCTCCGTACCCGGCGCCGCTGCCGGTGCCGCCGCCGCGAAGCGCCCCGTCGGCGACAAGGAGGCGGTGCTCATCGCCCGGGCGTATGCGGACCGGTTCGCTCCCTGGGGGACCAGGAACGCGAAGGTCAAGGTCGCGCGCCCCGACGACGGCGGACGGCCCGGGTGGGTCGTGAGCTGGCGCAGGTACGAGGGAGAGGTCGTGCTCCCTCACCGGTTCGACGTGCGCATCGACGAGGAGGGGCGTGTGAGCGAGCTGACCGAACGCAAGGTCGCCGACCCCCAACTCCCGCCCGTGCGCGTGACGGAGGGCGAGGCGTGGAAGACCTTCGCGAAGAGTTTCCCGGAGAGGGCCGACGCCATCGAGGAGAAGCCGGACCCGACACTCTCGGCCCGGTTCCGGGACGGCGAATGGCGGGTGGACTGGCTGCTCATGGCCACGATGCCGACGGGTTCCCTGGAGGCGGCCGTCGACGCCACGGACGGCAGCATCCATGACCCTGCGGAGATCCCCCTGGCCCGGAACTCCGAGGTGCCGTGACCCGCTGTGCAGGGACCCCTCTCATCGAGGGCGAACCCAGTCCCGGTTCTCGCCCACGACGGTGAACCCGGCCGATCGATAGAGCGCCACCGCCGCCTCGTTCGCGGCCGGTGTCAGGACGGCGACCGCACTCGCGCCCCGGTGGACGAGTGCCGCGCAAGCGCCCAGCACGGCATCGCGCCCGTAGCCGTGCCCACGATGGTCCGGATGGGTGCCGACCGGTTCGAGCAGCCCGCACCTGCCCTCGCCGGCGAACCATCCGGTCGCGGCGGCTGCGGGCTCCCCGGCAGGCGTGCGGACGAGTGCCTCCACGGCCAGCCCGCCCGCCGGTGACCGCATCATCGTGCGGTGCCGCTCGACCGTGAAGGTGGATCCGGCGAAGGCGGCCCGATGCACCAGCACCCGGTCGGACGTCATGGCCCCACCGACCACCGTCTCGGCACGGCTCGAAACCGGCCGCGGGGCCCACGACAGGACGAGCCAGGACTCCTTCTGATCAGGCTCCCACCCAGGTATGGGCAGACCGTCGGACCAGTCGTTGCCGGATACGAGCACCTCCTCGGCATCGGCCGCGAGCGCCCCGAGATCGGCGCCGGGCGCTGCGGTCACGCGCAGCACGGGGCCGTCCAGGAAGCCGACGGCCACCGGGATCCCGCCGTCGGTCCAGAGAAGGACGGCCGCGTCGTGAAACCGCAGGAGCCAGCCCACGTCCCCGGGGTGGAGGCCGCCGCCGGGGACGGCGGCCGACGTCCACTCGCCCAGTGCGCGTAGTGCGGGACCGGTTTCGGCGGGGGACAGGCGGTGGCGCGCGAGCGAGGTCATGGGCGGCAGGTTAGTGAGCGCGGTGACGGTGGGGCGAACGCTTTCTCCGCACGGCTTCGGCTCCGGCTCCGGCTCTGACTCCTGCTCCGGGTCTGGCCCCCGGCTACCCCTTGATGGTGAACGTGCAACCCTTCGGGTTCTTACCGGCGTCGTTGTCCGCGACCTTCTTGCCGTCGACCTTGATGACGCAGGGGGCTTGCTGCAATGAGCCGTCGGCGGCGGTGATCGTGCCCGGCACGGCCGTCACGAGGTATCCCACGCGCTGTTCGGCGGCGGTGAGTTCGACGGTCTCCGTCAGCGTCCAGGGGAGGGACTGCTCCTCGAAGCCACTGCTGGCCGCGTTGTACATGACCGCGACCTTTCCCGTGCCCCCGACTTCCAGTGTCACCTCGTGCGCCCCCTTCTTTGGGGCCGCCTCCGGTGAAGCGCTCTGCGACGAAGGAGCCTTGTCGCCCGCACGGTCGGCCGCGCTCCCGCCGGCCTTCGCGTCATCGTCGCTTCCGCAACCTGTGAGCAGCATCGCCGCAGCCGCTGCCAGAGCTATCCCCGTAACCGTCTTCCGCATGGCTTCTGTTCCCCGTCTCTCTTGCTCCGTGTGGTGCTCGGTCGGTCCCTCTTCCCGTTGGCGAAGGGAGGAGGAAACAGGAAAGATCTCACCACACCGGCGGAGGGCTTTTGACCGGGCACCGCACCATGGCGTCGCAGGTGAGTGAACCGAACTACTCGATGACCGCGGTGGCTTCCACCTCGACCGGGAGACGTCGCCGGGAGCGGAGCTCCACCTAGCATCGTCTGCCATGACGACTCTGATCGTGACCGTCGCTCTGGCACTCGCCGGCTACTTGGCGACGTACCTCAACGGTGTGCGACTGGCGCAGCGACAAGCTCGTCTGGCGCGCGTCAACCTTCAGTTGAGCGACTTCTACGGACCCTTGTTCGCGCTGATGGAGGCCAACAGCAGGACCTACGACACCTTCTCCGCGAGGCACGCCCGGCCCGACGGCCGCGATCCCTTCGATCACGACATACCCCCCACGGAGCAGGAGCTTGCCGAGTGGCGCACCTGGGCCGGCACGGTCTTCATCCCCAACATCCAGGCGATGCGCGACGTGGTGGTCACCAAGGCGGATCTCCTCATCGAACAGGAGATGCCACCGGCCCTGCTCCAGCTCTGCGCCCACGTGTCCGGTTACGAGATCACCGCTGCACGATGGGCACAGGGCCGCTACGAAGAGCACCTGTCGGTCATACCCTTCCCCGCCGGAGAGCTGATGGAGTACACCCGGGACCGGTTCACGCGGCTGAAGAGGGAGCAGGCGGTTCTCCTCGGCCACACCGCGGCAGAGGGCCGGCGGCCTCGGCTGTTCGGCCGCATGCGATAGGAGCCGGAAGGAGGTGAGGACGACCGTGCCGATGCTTTCAACACCCGCTGAAGTGGACGCGTGGCTCACCGAAGCCGGATGGTATCCAGGGCGCGACGTCGGAAACGATGCCATTGGTGCTATCGCTGCCGTTGTCGAA
The DNA here is from genome assembly GCF_033109485.1 of Streptomyces cyaneofuscatus. Taxonomy (NCBI): domain Bacteria; kingdom Bacillati; phylum Actinomycetota; class Actinomycetes; order Kitasatosporales; family Streptomycetaceae; genus Streptomyces; species Streptomyces cyaneofuscatus. The sequence goes on from NZ_CP137002.1 coordinate 5,482,725, forward strand.
CGATACCGCGCCTATGGCGTCGAGATCGATCCTTCGGCCGCAGCGCTGGCCTTCATCCGCGAGCACGCATTCCTTCGGGCTGTCATCGATACAACACCGAAGAACTTTGCAATTTTCGCTCCACGCCTCGTATTCAAAGGAGATGCCGAAGAAACAGCTGAACTGGCAGGGAAACTCGGCGCCGAGCTGTTCCCTGTCGGATATGACACCTACGACGGATCTACGCTGCTCCTGGATAATTCCGGTCGGTTCTTCTTCTCGCATCACACGGGTGCTTACTACCTGGGAAGTGAAAAATATGGGGCGCTCATGAGTCTCATGAGCAGCGAAATGGTCGACGCAGAGGAGTACTTTGTCTGAGCTCACCAGGTGAGTCGGGTTGAGACGCCGCGCGTGGCAGGGAGTGGTGGGAAGCCGGTGCTCTGCTTCTCCATCAATGTGGACACCGGGTACGGGTATGTCATCCACGCGAGCGAGTAGGCCGCTTCTTAGAGGCGGTCGTGAACCTGCTGTGCCAAGGCTCTGAGTCCGGTCGCATCTTCCTGGGGCATCAGATACTGACCCCGCCTCATATGAGTGAGGAATTCCCTCGGCAGTCGGATGTGGTAGGCCCGCACATAGAACCAGAGGTCACCCCGCCAGATCCATATGCCGTCACTGAAGATCGAGTCGCCGCCGAGCACGGTCTTTCCCGACCCCAGGACGTCTGCGGAAGACCCTATCACGCTGAAGAGATCATGCCCTGAAAGGAGATACTCAACTATTTCACTCTCGTCCTCATACCGGTTCGATGAGACGTAATCTCTCGCCTTGCCGATCGGGGCACCGAACGATGGTGGCCAGAGCTCTTCGAAAAATCCTGCGATCTTCATTTGCATACTCCCTGTCGCACGTGGCCGATTCAGGCGGAGCAACTGCCCTGCTGCGGCGGAGTCCATGAGCGTGACCGGCCCGTCCGACACCCACGTGCCACATTCCTCCCAGCGGGTGGCCGGGTCTGCCAGGACAGCTCTGGCCGCAACTTGCAGCTCGGTCTCGGAGTCGGCGGCGAGCCATCGCAGGAAGGCTCGGTGCTCGGGCAGATAGCAGCTGGTGGCCGACTCGTCCGCCAGCACCAGTGCCTGTGTACCGTCCTCGCCCACGGCGATCACGCCTGCCAGATCGTCCACCGCGCACGCCCGGTCGTAGTCGTCCGGAGAGGTGGCGTCTCCCACGATGACCCCGGTCTCCGTACACCCGCTCCATGACGCCAGCGCGGAGACGGGGATGGCGACCAAAGGCCCACCCATCGACTCCACCCAGACAGGCGAGCTCTGGGATGTGTCGGCTGCAGGGGACGAGGAGACACTCATACGGGCAGTGTGCCCGCGCCCACTGACAACGCCAGCGGCGCCCCATCGGGGCACAGGGCATGCGACGATCGGGCAGTCCGTTCCGAACGTCCATGGGAACGGTCGCAGTGCTGCTCGAATCCCCTGGGCTGCCGACCGCACCGGATTCCTTTCGCATGCCCGGTACGCCCGTCAACTGCGGGCGGGGTCAGGTGGGGAATTCGCCGATCCAGGTGCGCTGGAGCAGGTGCTTGGGGAGGTAGTCGGATTCGATGTCGAGGGGGAATTCGGCGTCGTAGGCGAGGCAGGCGATGGCGAGGGGGCCCAGGGCGATGCTGCCGTCGATGTCCTTGGCGCGGTCCTGGTTGAGGGTCCAGTACGTCTTGTGGAGTTTCAGGGCGTCGGTGAGGGCGGGGGCGAACCCGTCGCGGTCGTTGCGGATGTAGTGGTAGAAGAGGTTGATCGGCGGGTAGAGCACGGCCTGGAGGAGGTCTTGTGGTGCGATGCGTGCCACGTTGGGGTCGGAGGCTTCGATGGTGGCGATGAGCTTGTCCGCGAGGTCCGGGCGCCGTAGCCACCAGCTCTGGAGGGTGTCCACCCAGTGGTAGATGTACTCGTCGTAGGAGCCCTCCGGTGAGCGCAGCCGCTCCAGGGGGATTTCGCTGAGCTGCGTCATTCGTTCCTGGTCACGGCAGATGACGGCCAGCCAGAAGGCGGAGAGCCACGTGCCGGCGTCAGCAGTGGACATCGGTCCGGTCGCCGGGATGGTCCGCAACTTTCGGTTGATCCGGCATTCGACCGCTCCCTCGGCCGCACCGAGCAGGGCGAAGATCGCCGACCCCAGTTGCATCGAATTGACTGTCGACTCCCATGTCTCCACTGCTGCCGCCCGGGGGTCGGCCACACAATGGGCCCGCATGGCCAAGTTGGCAGTGCTGAAGGCGTAATCGATCATTTCCGCAGAGTCTTCGAGCCTATCGATGCGTCGGGCGACGCGCTTACTCAAGCGTTCCGCGAACTGATCGGCATCTGGTCCGGGCGATAGATCATGTCGGATGATGACCTCATTCACGGAAGAGCCCCCTCGATGAATGCAGCCGCCTCGATCTCGGTGATGCGCACGTGGTCGATGTCGTTGTGCCCGAGGTCGTACAGCTTGAGGTACTCGGTCGGTTCCCAGCGTAGATTGCGAGTGAACGCTTCATCGTGGGTCCGGCCGTCGTCTTTGACGCGCCGCCGGACGATGCCGCGTGGGCTGTGCCGGGGATAGCCGTCGCTGATCTTCGCGAAGTACGTCATCTCGCCCTCCGCGTCGAGAGCGTCGAGGGTGGTCGGGGCGAGCGTGACGAAGGGAGCGGCGGAGACGTTGCTCTCCATGTCCCCCAGCGGGATCATCACGCCGTTGAGGTCGAGGTACTCCCCGAGGTGGTAGCCGCCGCCACGCTCGTACATGAGGAGCAGCGGTTCGTACGGATCCGGCAGCTCGGCCAGCAGGCCACGGTGGGCGGTCAGCAGCGCCGGCCACCGAACGGCTCCACGGCAGGTGGTGCGGAGGGAGGCTGGAGCGAGGCTCCGGAGTAGTTGCTCCAGTTCGGCGGCGACATCGGGCGAAGTCGTTATGGCGGCGTCCACGTGCGCGGCGATGTCGAAGAATGGCCAGGACTCTTCGGCCCCGTACGCCTTGGCCCACAGGGCCGCTCGTCGCAGGTACTCCCGCATGAGGAGGGCGCGTGAGTGGGCGTGGCGGAAGGCGGCGCCGTCGTCGTCCCAGTCGATCGCTCCCAGGCGGTCCGACACGGCACGTGAAGGCTGGCCGCTCACTTGCTCATCTCCTTTCGGCCCGACGCCATCACGTGTCGAACTCGCCCGCCCAGGAGCGGTCCAGGAGGCGAATGGGCAGGTAGTCGGACTCGACTTCGATCGGGAATCCGGCATCGTAGGCAAGGCACGCGACGGCAAGCGGACCGAGAGCAAGAAAGCCGGCGATGTCCCCGGCGCGCTCCGGTGCGTTCCAGTATGTCTTGTGCAGTTCCAAAGCTTCCACGAGCGCTTCATTGAAGCCATCGTGGTCTTTCCGGAAAAACTTGTAGAACAGGTTGATCGGCGGGTACAGCACATCCTGAAGAAGGTCGCGCGGCGCGACGGTGGCGATGTCGGGGTGAGACTGCTCGATCGCAGCCGTCAGTTTCTCCGGCAGCCCTGGCCGCTCCTGCCAGTATGTTTGCAGAGCGTCTACCCAGTGGAAGATATATTCATCACCTTCGGTGCCGGATGCTCGAAGGAGATCGAGTGGAACCTGGCACATCTGGTCCATACGTTGCTGATCCCGGCAGACGAGGACAAGCCACAGTGAGGTGAGCCAGTTACCCGCATTCGCGTAGAACTGAGGGCCTGTAGCGTTGATGGTCCGCATCTCGTGGTCGATGCGTGTCTCGATCCGGCCTTCGGTGATGCTGGCGGCGGCAAAGGCTGCCGTACCAACCTGCATGGCCGAGACGGTGGCGTCCCACGTGGCGAAACGATTACCTCTAGGGTTGAGGGCTTGGCGTACCCGCATCTGCAGGACTGCTTCGTTCAATGCCATGCCAAAAACCGCAGGAGAGGCGTCAATCTTTTGGATGCTTCTTTCCAGCTCTTCTTTGAGGCGCTCGGCTATCTGCTCGTCGACCTGCGGGACCGCGTGCCAGCCTACCGTTGCGGTCATGAGTCACTCCTGTTGATATTTCGAAGGGGAAATCTTCCTCAGATTACTATAGAGAAGGAGTTCAGTCCGTCTGCGTGACAGGGTGGGGAACTTGACCGAAGCGCGAAGTTCGGTAGGGTCCGCCATATCGCCTGGAAGGTAACTCAGGAGCTCTGCATCTGTCCCAAGGGCGAAGGGAAGTCACTGAAATCTGAGCGAGTTGGGTTCACTCGTTCGATTTCTCTGTGGATCACTGACGGGTGTAAAGAGGTGAATAAATTCTTGGCGAGTCATGGCTAACACCCAGGACTCCCAGGTCTCCAGCATCACGGCCTCAGGATCTGGAACGCACCTGAGGCGTGCGACGTTCAGCGAGCTGCGGAGTACCGACGTCCTTGCCTTGTCCGAGGTCTCGATCGCCTTCAGTGAATCGTTCAAAGACCCTTCCAACACGCCGACCACTGCAGACATCGCGGCAACCGGGTACTCCGGGCGCGGCACACTTGTGACCATAGATGGCCTCCTCAGCAGACGTCGAAATGCTCGGTGACCGCACGGCGCATCATGGCCTCTGGCAGCCTTCACCGTCGCGTACCCCAGACTCGGCGGAGGGGGCGCGCTATTTTCTGCTCACCGGGGGAGCGGGCCGCCGGTCCCTCCTTGCTACGTCCTCGCCCAGCCGGCCGTGAGAGAACGCGGCCACTCCGGATCTCGATGATCGGTGCACGGTCGATTTCATTGTGCCCGATGTCGTACGGACTGAGATGAGTGGTCGGCCAGGTCTTGGTCAGCCGTTCCGGCGACGGCGTCCCTCGTGCCTGACGTGTGGCGATCGAGTGCCTGTCTGCCCTGAAACGGTGCAGGCACGGCGCGGCACATCTGGCGGGAACGACGAGATCCTGCCGAACCGGGCGACGATCGCTGTCGGTCCGAACGCCCCGGACGAGGTGAGGCCGAGCAGGGCGCCACGGTCATGGCCCTCTACGGGAAGAGACGGCTCCCCTGTACCAAGAAGTGGGACGATGAGTGGTCCGAGGTGATGTGAATGCGGGTACACGAAAGTGGGAGCGGCATCGTGCGAGTGGAGCGCCACAGGGTTGGGGAGGCTGCGGTATTTGAGGCCCGTGCGGACTTTCCGCGCCACATCGGTGCGCGGGTGCGGACCATGTCCAGGGCAGATCGGATGACGAACCGCGAATGGTGGGAGCTGTCCGAGGAATTCCTCAGGTACCTGGGTGCGTTGTCGGTGGAATATCCAGGACTGGAAACTCCGGAAGCGAAGTTCGTCCTGGACAACGCGGCCGAGGCCGCCGCGGGTGCCGTGTCGTACGCCGCCTACTACCCGTATGAGTCCTTCAATGTTTTTCTGAACTACGTGAACTTCGGAATGAGTTACGAAGCCGGGGCGTCCGGTGAGCCGGCGCGCATCGGTGCGGACGAATGGCTCGGTGCCTTCTGCCTGATGGTCCTCGCCGGAACTGCTGAACGGCACCGCGAAGCCTTGAACTTCGCTCGGCAGTCACCGCAGGCTGACCGGACGGGCTGTCCCACCGCGGAGCTCATCAACGGTCTGATGGCTTATGTTCTCGGTGACATGGGGGATGACGATGCGGACTATCCGCCCTCGACCGAACAGAAGCTCGCCGCGGTTGATGCCGCTTTGGCTCGTGTCCACGCCTCAGCTGACGAAACCGGGCAGAGCCGGCCGGTCCGTGGAGACTTCACCGCGCTCCTTGCCGTACGTGCCCTGGCCGCCGGTGACCGGGCACGCTTCGAGGAGACCTTGACGACGCTGCTGCTCCAGCACCGGGAGACCTCGCAGGGAGTTGGGCAGCCCGGCTCGCTGCTGCCACTCCTTCCGCTTGCCTTGGCTGCTCTTGCCTGTCGCCGTGAGGGCTGGCTGCCGGCGGTCGACACCGACTACCTGCCGTATGCGTTGGTCACCGGTTTCGTGGCTCCGGAGCTGTCGGGTTCGGAGTCCGGAGCCGTGAGCCGCGCTGACATGATCGCTGATCTTGCTTCCGGAGCAGTCCTGCGCGAACGGCCGGAGGGGCGGGGGTAGTCGGGTCAACCTGTCTGCGGGCGGGGTCAGGTGGGGAATTCGCCGATCCAGGTGCGCTGGAGCAGGTGCTTGGGGAGGTAGTCGGATTCGATGTCGAGGGGGAATTCGGCGTCGTAGGCGAGGCAGGCGATGGCGAGGGGGCCCAGGGCGATGCTGCCGTCGATGTCCTTGGCGCGGTCCTGGTTGAGGGTCCAGTACGTCTTGTGGAGTTTCAGGGCGTCCGCGAGGGCGGGGGCGAACCCGTCCCGGTCGTTGCGGATGTAGTGGTAGAAGAGGTTGATCGGCGGGTAGAGCACGGCCTGGAGGAGGTCTTGTGGTGCGATGCGTGCCACGTTGGGGTCGGAGGCTTCGATGGTGGCGATGAGCTTGTCCGCGAGGTCCGGGCGCCGTAGCCACCAGCTCTGGAGGGTGTCCACCCAGTGGTAGATGTACTCGTCGTAGGAGCCCTCCGGTGAGCGCAGCCGCTCCAGGGGGATTTCGCTGAGCTGCGTCATTCGTTCCTGGTCACGGCAGATGACGGCCAGCCAGAAGGCGGAGAGCCACGTGCCGGCGTCAGCAGTGGACATCGGTCCGGTCGCCGGGATGGTCCGCAACTTTCGGTTGATCCGGCATTCGACCGAGCCGTCCTGCACACCTGTCACCGCGAACAGTGCCGAACCGAGCTGGAGGGCATTGACTGTGGACTCCCACGTCTCGATCGCCGAGGCTCGCGGGTCTGCCACGCACCTGGCACTCAAGGACAGACGGGCGGAGCTGAAGGCCGAGTCGATGAGCACCGCAGTCGTCTCAAGGTCATCGATTTCCTCGATCAGGTCTTCGTCAAGACCGTCCGCGAGGCGTTCGGCATCGGGGCCTGCCGACAGATCATGGCGGGCGATAGTCGTGGTCACGGAAGAGTCCCCTTGCTGATGTCGAACCGCCGGTACTGGTAGCCAGTATACGTTCCAGCATTCTTTTCGCCCTTGACGACGACGTAGTCCAGTTTTCCGGCCTTGAGGGCTTTTTGCAGATCGCGAACGGTATCGCGTTCACCGCGCTTTTTCATCTCTGCGATGATGTCCAGGAAGTACTCTCTGCTGCCTTGGGAGACCTGCCTACCGTTGGGGAGCTTTCGCCTGCCCAGCTCTGTATCGACGCTGCTTTTCGCTTCGATGACGACAACTCGGCCATCATCGTGTTTCCAGACTTGGTCGAACTGATCATTGCCGCTCTTCGGGCCGAGGAGCGACTGCTTCTCGAAGTCTGGGTATCGTTCTGCGATGAAGTGATGCTCTGCCGCCTTCTCGCCGAATTCTTCGGCGGCTTTCCCCATGTGGGTGTGAGATTCCTTGTAGGTTCCCCGAGCTTCAGCCCATTGCGCAGCCGATTGGGGCGTGCCCAACGCTTCGTGAGCGAGCCCTGTCTCACCCTTCCATTTTGCTACGAGATTGTCCCACTGAATAGCGAAATAGCGCTTCTGTGCAGCTGTGTCAAGAATCTTGAGCCTGGCTTGGCTCTTTACGGTATCCGCCCCCACCGAAATGTAGTTCGAGTCGAGGAAGTGAGGTTTGGGAGGTGCGGGCGCATCCTTGGCGCGGCCCCAGGGAGCGTCCTTCGATAGTTGAGCGAGCTGTGGGGGAGTGAATCCGCTCTCGTCATGGACCTCGACTCGCTTGCGAGTCCCGTCACTTCGGTAGTAACGCTCGAAGTAGCCCGGCTCCTCGTTCGCCCTGTACACCTGGATGTCCTCGATCTGCTCCAGGGTCAGGGAACCGGGCCTCCCGTACGGGTTGGGGCCGTCAAGCATGAAGGTGGGGCGCGGTACGGGCTGGTGTGCCGCGCCCGGCGGCGTAGAAGTGCCGTCGCTGCCACGGGCCGCATCGTCGACCCCGCCGAGGCCGGCACTGTCAGGGTTCCGGGGGCCGGGAACACCGCCACTGTCGGCGCCACCACTGGGTATCCCGCTGTCGGCGGCTGATCCGCCGGGTAGGTCGCGGCTTCCTGTGCCCGTGGGGCCGCCTCCGTCGAGATGGTTCGCCGGAAGATGGTCGCCCGGGCCGCCGCGCGGGGTGCCGTTGTCCAGGCTGTTGGTCGGCAAGTTGTCCGGGGCCGAGCCGCCCGGAAGGTTGTTCGCGGTGCCGCCCGGTGTCCTGTCGGGGGCCGTCACGTTGTCGCCCGTACGGGCCGCGTCGTCGCCGAGCCGTCCCGTGTCGCCGAAGTCCGAGCCCAGGCGGATGCTGTCGCCGCCGCCGGTGCGGGCGCCCGCACCGACCAGGGCCGATTCCTCGGCGGGGGTGCGGGGCAGCGGGGTGTCCGCGTCGGTCCTGATGGGGGCGCCGTCGGCCGGGTTGCCGTCGGGGGCGGCGGAGTGGTGTTGCTTGAGGGTGCCGTCCTCCTTGAGGATGTTGCCCTCGCGGTCGAGGTGGACGATGTTGCCGTCCTTGTCGGTGCCTCGGACGGTGCCTTCGGGAAGGGCGGTGGTGCCCTCCGGGAGTTTGAGGGCGCCCTCCGGGATCGGCAGGGAGCCCGCGGGCGGGGTCATTCCTTCGGGGAGGCGGACCACGCCGTCGCCGAGGTCGACCGCTCCGGCGGGGATGTCCATGCCGTCGGGAAGTTTGACCGCGCCCTTCGGGACCTCGAACGCGCCGTCCGGGACCGCCGCGCCCTCGGGCAGGTGCAGAGTGCCGTCGGCCAGCTTGAACCCGCCGTCCGGGAGCGTGATCGAGCCTGGCGGAAGGGTGGGGATCTCGATGTTGCCCATGCCCTTGAGGCCGGCCATCACATCGCTGATCTTCGTCAGGCCCGCGCCCGCCCCCTTGAAGAGGTACGTCATCGGGTCGATGGCCCGGCCCGCCTTGCCGGCGAAGGAGAGGGCCTTCGCCGCGAGGGCCGCCTTGCCGCCGCCCGCGACAGCGCCGCCGGTGCCGCCGGTGAAGACGGTGGTCACCACGTTGAAGGTGACCGCGCCCGCCGCGCGTGCGGGGTTCTCGCTCCACTGGTCCCAGGCCAGCAGCGCCTTGCCGGTCTCCTTCATCGCGGTGCGCGAGTCCCGCAGCCACGAGGGGAGCTTGTCCTCGGGCGTCAGCCAGAACGCGGCTGCCAGCGGGGTGGTGGAGATGATGACGCCCGTGGTCAGCTTGGCCAGGCCCGTCCAGGCCTGCTTCATGGACTCCCAGCCGTCGGTGCCGACCAGGGTGCCCAGGCCCTTGATCGTGCCCCAGACACCGTCGACGACGACGCCCTTGCCGAAGTCCCACGCGTGCTCCCACACCTGGAACCAGCGCGTCGACTCCTTCACCGGGTCGCCCCAGGGCAGGCCCTTCGCGTGCTTGAGGGCTTCGGCGTCGTAGCCGTACATCCCCTTGCCGCCGGAGCCGTCGTCCACCTTGAGCTGCGTGCCGCCCGGCACCAAGGAGATGATCTTGTTGTGACAGGCGCGCTCGACCGCCTGGAACGCCGCCCAGGTCTCGGAGATCTCGCGGTGCCGACGGTTGTTCTCCTCGACCAGGTCGCCGTCCTCGCGCCACTTGTCGTCGGCGTTGGCCTTGTCCAGGAACGTGGAGGCCTCCTCCCGCAGCCGCTTCAGCTTCGCCACCAGCGGCTGCGCGTCGTCCGCGTAGGTGCCCAGGGCGCCGGTGATGACCGCGACGTCCGACTTCAGGCCCTGCGCGGTGTTCGTGACCGGTTTCGTCGTCGCGAACAACTGGTCCGCCTCGGGGGCCTGGTAGAAGGCCCGCAGACCGCCGAAGCTGCCGTGGACGTCACCGGCAGCCGTCGCGATCTTCTCGCCGTCCTTGGCCAGGGAGGTCACCTTCTGGTCGAGCACCGTCAGGTCACCGGTGAAGACCGGTATGCCGTACGGGTCCACCGGGTCGTTCTCGCTCACTTGCGGCCCCCCAGTTCCTTGAGCAGGTCCAGGCGGACGGACTTGGCGGCGTCCTGCGCCTGCTTGGCCGTGTCGAGGTCGCCCTCCACATACTCGTTCGTCGCCGTGGCAGCCCCCAGCACCGCGGCCTGGATCCGCTCCGCCATCGACTTCAGCTTCGGCTTGCGGGCCTGTACGTATTCACCCAGCGCCGCCGCAACCGGTCCCGTCGCCGCCGGAGCGACGATGCTTCCCGCCACCGGGCCCAGCTGCCTGCCCGGAGCCACCGGACCCACCGGCCGGCCGGCTTCCGTGCCGCCGGGGATCGCCGTTCCGGCCGCCTGCGCAGCCTCCGCCACATTGGTCAGCCAAGAGCTCAGAGCCTTCTCCAGATCACCGGCATGCGTACCGACGACCTTCAACTGCCCCTGCACACCCTGCGGCTTGATATCCCACGCCGTCACCGACGACCCACCCCCGTGCCACCTTGAACAGATCTACGACAACCCATCACCGGCTCACGCCGGCTGCCGCGTCAGCCGATGCCGTCGACCGCGGCCTTCGCGCGCGCCAGTGTCTGCGAAGCGGTGCCGTCGTTCTTCTCCAGCGTCGTACGCAGCAGCTGGATGATGTTCTTGACCTCCTGCGAGGTCGCGTTCCACCGCAGTTCCTTGCCGTGGTACTCATCCGCCACGCCGTCGGCCGCGAAGTCGTTCATCGCCGCCTTCACCTGCGTGTCCCGCGCCCTGATCACCTGCTCCAGCTGGGCGATCACCAGCTGGATGTTGCCCTGGACCTCTGTCGAGGCGCCCGTGTCGTACGAACGCCGGTCCGTGCTGCCCGCCATCAACCATCACTCCCCGTGGTGAAACCGAAAACCCCGAATTACTTGAGAACCTTGTGGTCCGGCAGGCTCAGCGGCCGCCGAAACGTGCCGCGTCGAAATTGGCCGACGCCATCTGCGTCTTCGCGTTCTCGCCCTGCTCCTGGTCGCCCGAACCGAACGCCGCGTCCATCCCGGACTGGCCGCCCAGGATCCCGGACAGCGAGGCGTTGAGTGCGGCGGTGATCTCGTCGGAGCGGTTCTTGAAGTCGTCGAAGGCGACCTTCCCCGCTCCGTTGAACTTGCCCTCCAGCGGCTCGGCCGCCGCGATGAGCTGGCGGATCAGCGTCCCCAGGTCCGTACTCGCACCCTGCGAATGCGAGATCAGCGTCGAAAGGACCGAGGCCCCCATGTCGAACTTCATCGTCTTCCCCCAGCACCTCGAACGAACGCATGAGTGTTCGGATTCATGTCTATCAACTCTTGCGTCACGACTGCAATCTGCAATCGGACAGATTGGCCTTGTGACCAACCCATGACATCGGGCATCGAGAGGGCACCCCCTAGGCCCCCTCCCAAGCCCCCTTCTAGGCCCCCTTCAAATGGCGCATCAGCTGTTCGAAGTCCTGCCAGCCCGACAGGTCCGAAGGGTCGCCCGGCAGCGGGTAGTACAGCGCGGGCCGGGTTCTCGGGCCGAGTGTCACCGGCTGTTCGGCCAGCGGTGTGCGGCGGGCCCGGTCTCCCGGCATCGCGCGGACCTCCTCCGCGCCCAGCACGAAGGCCAGCGGGACCCCGGGGCCCTCGAAGCGCGGCGGCACGGCCACATCGCGCCGTGCTTTGCGAAGTTGTACGAGCATCGACTGCAGGTGGTGGCGGGTGGCGAGCGCCTCGGCGGCGGCGGGCAGGGCGTCGAGGGGCGGCTCCTCGGAGCTGTCGTAGCCGAGCGCGAGCGTGACGTGCTCCTCCACCCCCGCCTCCGTACGCGTGATCCGTACGGTGGCGATGGCCGGCCGGTCCCGGTTGCCGACCACGACGAACCAGGTCGGTTCCGGTGCCCGCTCGTGCGCCACGTCCGTCAGCCGCCGGGGCGACCACGGCAAGGTGGCCGGTTCCGATGTGCCCCAGCCGGCCGGCGGTGCGCCCGTCAGCTCCCGCCACACCGTCTCCAGCCCGCCGCCCAGCACCAGCCGGTCGTCCGCCGGGTGCACCATGCGGAAGGTCAGGGCCAGTTGGCGCTCACCTGTGTCCCGGACCTCCTGGAAGGTGGCCGCTACCGGGGTGCGCGGGTCGTCCTCCGTCGCGTCGGGGGAGGCGACCGGGGCGAACATGCCGTCCTGCCAGCGCAGTACGGCACCCGTCAGCCCGTCGTAGTAGCCGTCCCGCTCGTCCTGCACGATCCAGCGGGACGGCCAGCCGCCCAGGGCGTCCCGTACGGCGGGGGAGAGCGTGGTACCCGCCGGGCTGACGATCTGGAGCCCGAGGCCCGCCTCGGCCGCCGCCCGGAAGGCGTCGGAGAGCCACGCCGTCATCGCCACCACCGGGCGGTCCTGGATGACGACCGCGACCCGCTCGGTGAGGACGTCGATCGCGGGCTGCGCGGCGGCCGGTTCCGGTGCGACGCTCACACCGTCGGTCTTCACCACGGCGAGTGAGCCGGCCGCGTCCGGGGGCCAGGCGGATCCGCCCAGCAGCGAGGTGAGCCGGGTCGCGAAGGTGCCCGCGAGCTGTTCCGCCTCCGCGACACCCGTGGTGGCGCGTGCTTCCGTCCACCAGTACGGGACCGGGGGCGCCGTGGCCCCGAGCAGCCGCTCGGCCTCGCCCTCGACGGAGACCAGCAGCGGCGCCTCCACGGAGACGAGCGGCCGGCCCTCGGGGTCGCAGAGCTGGATCACCGCGCCCTCCCCGCGCGTGCCCACCAGCTTGTCCGGGCCGCCGGAGAGCAGGCCCGCCAGTACGGCCCACGGGTCGGGCATCTTGGAGGTGAGGGCGATGACGTCCTTGGTCATGGGGTGGTCGTCCGGTCCTTCGTCGTTCGGCGGCGGGGGGCGGTTACGGAGGCGGTCATGGACCCGGCGGCGGTGTACGTCATCTCGGCGCGTACACCGTCTGGATCAGGCGGTTCAGCTGGCCTCTGCGGATGAACACGCCACGGCCCGGAGCCTGTTGGGAGGCGTACACGCCGGGGAACAGCTGCCCCTCGCTGCGGTCGCCCGCCATCAGCAGCGCCGATGCCCCGGATTCCCGCAGGCCCTGCACCAGCGGCTCGTACATGCCGCGCGAAGCGCCGGCGACCCGGCGCGTCAGGACGAAGTGGAGGCCGATGTCGACCGCCGACGGGATGTACGGGAGGAACGCGGCCAGCGGGGACTGTCCGGCGGTCGTGAGGACGTCGTAGTCGTCGACGAGCACGACGATCCGCGGGCCCTTGCCCCAGTTGCCGGGCTCCAGGTCCTCCAGGCGGGCGTTCTCGTCGGGCAGCCGCTTCTCCAGTTCGGTGGCGATGCCCATCGAAAGGCCCGTGCACAGCTTGGGGTTGTAGGCGTAGCCCCCGTTGAACTCCTCCGGCACCGCGCCGCGCAGCGAGCGCCGCGGATCCATCACCGCGAACACCAACTCGTCCTCGCCGTAACGGTCGATGAGGCCGTGCGCCACCGTCCGCAGCAGGTTCGTCTTGCCGCACTCGCTGTCTCCCAGCACCAGGAGGTGCTGGTCGTGCTGGAACAGGTCGAGCAGCACGGGCGCGAGCGCCGACTGGTCGAGCCCGATCGGTACGCGGGTGGGCTCGGCCGCCGGTCCCGGCAGTGAGTGCGGCTCCAGGATGTGCGGCAACACCCGCACGGGCTGCGCCACTTCGCCGCTCCAGGTGGCCCGCACCGAGCGGGCCGTACGCTCCAGGACCGCCCCGAGGTCCGCCGTGTCGGCGACCCCGTCGGTGCGGGGGAGTGCCACCTGGGCGAAGAGCTTGCCGTCGGTGAGGACGCGGCCGGGCTCGTCGGGCGACAGGGTCTCGGCGAGCTTGCGGTCGATGCTGGACTCGCTGGGGTCGTTCAGCCGGAGCTCGACGCGGGTGCCGAAGTTCGACTGGGTGGCGATCCGTACGTCGTTCCAGCGCAGCATGGCCGCGACGACGTGGATGCCGTAACCGCCGCCGCGCTTGAGGATGTCGGCGATCGCGTCGTCCAGCTCGTCGAAGTCGTCGCGCAGCGCGCCGAATCCGTCGATGACGAGCAGGATCTCGGCCGAGGCGAGCTCGGGCAGCCGACCGGCCGCGTGCAGGGTGCGCAGCTGCTCGACCGAGTCGATGCCGTGCTCGCGGAAGAGGTCCTCGCGCACCGCGAGCATGGTGCGGACCTCCTCGACGGTGCGCGCCGCCCGTTCCCGGTCGGCGCGGCCGGCGATGCCGCCGACGTGCGGGAGTCCGGAGAGCGCCTGGAGGCCGCCGCCGACGAGGTCGAGACCGTAGACGCCGACCTCGCGCGGCGTGTGGGTCAGGGCGAGGGAGAGGACCAGGGAGCGCAGGAGCGTCGTCTTGCCGGACTGCGGTCCGCCGATCACGGCCGCGTGGCCGCCCGCCACCGTGAGGTCCAGGAACCACTGGCCCTGCCACTGCCTGGCCGGGTCGTCGAGCAGCCCGACCGGGACGCGCAGGGGCCTGCCCGCCGGTCCGGCCCCGGCGAGCCGCATGCCGCGCGGGCCGATGTCCAGCGGTCCCGCGACGGTGTCCAGGGCGGTGGCGGTCGGCAGCGGGGGCAGCCAGATGCTCCGTACGGGCGGTGCGACACCGGTCAACTGGTCGACCATCACGCCGAGTTCCGTCGGACCCGTCTCGCGGCGGCGCGAGGCCGGTTCCGCGGTCTGCGGCCCCTCGTCCGGCCCGGCCAGGGTGTTGAACGCCTCGTACGGGAGCGCGAGCGGGCCGGTCTCCTCCTCGTCGGCGCGGCGGACGGGGCCGCGGTAACCCCCTGACACGTAACCGGCCTTGAAGCGGGCGTAGTGGCTCGTGTCGACCTTCAGATAGCCGAAGCCGGGCAGCGGCGGCAGGTGGAACGCGTCCGTGGTGTCCAGGACCGTACGGGACTCGTCGGCGGAGAAGGTCCGCAGCCCGAGCCGGTACGAGAGGTAGGTGTCCAGGCCCTTGAGCTTGCCGCCCTCGATGCGCTGGCTGGAGAGCAGGAGGTGGACGCCGATGGACCGGCCGATGCGGCCGATGGAGAGGAACAGGTCGATGAAGTCGGGCTTGGCGGTGAGCAGTTCACCGAACTCGTCGATCACCACGAACAGGTGCGGCAACGGGTCGAGGTCCGGCCGCTTCTCGGCGCGCAGGGCCGCGTAGTCCCCGATGTCGGCGACGTTCCCCGCGTCCTTGAGCGCCTGCTGGCGTCGCTTGACCTCACCGGCCAGGGAGGAGTGGACGCGTTCGACGAGTCCCGCCTGGTTCTCCAGGTTGGTGATGACCCCTGCCACGTGCGGCAGCTCCGCGAACGGCGCGAACGTCGCCCCGCCCTTGTAGTCGACCAGCACCAGCGCCAGGTCCTCCGGCGGATGCGTGGCCACCAGAGCGAGAACCAGGGTGCGCAGCAGCTCCGACTTCCCGGAACCGGTCGCGCCGACGCAGAGACCGTGCGGGCCCATCCCCAGCTCCGAGGACTCCTTGAGGTCCAGGAGCACCGGCTCGTGGGAGTCGCTGATGCCGATCGGGACGCGCAGGAAGGCACGTTCACCGCGCGGCGCCCACAGCCGGTCCAGATCGAGGCGGGCCACGTCGTCGATGCCGAGCATCGCCGCGAACTCCACCGGCCCGGAGAGCGGGGCGTCGGCCAGGGACTCCGCGGACAGGCGCAGCGGCGCGAGCATCCGGGCCAGCCCCTCGGCGAACGGGATCCCCGCCTCGTCCACCGTGCCGTGCGCCTCCAGCGGTTCCGGGGCTCTGAGGTCCTCGATGGCCACGTCGGTGCCGTCGACGGTGATCCGTACGCTGACCTGCCCCGGCTCCTGCACCCGCTGCTCCAGCAGGTGCAGCACGGTGACGCCCATCTCGCTCAGGCCGACGGCGTCGTCCGGGCGCGGCAGGTCCACGGCGTCCTCCCCGTGCCCGTCGGTGACGACCAGCAGCCGGGAGTTCATGGACAGCGCGTCCCGCCCGGCCAGACCGCGGCGGACCTCGGCCGCGTACGACGCGCGGCGGCGCAGCTCCGGGCCGAGCTGCCGGGCGAGCTGAGGGGCGGAGGGGGCCACGCGGCGGGCGGCGACCGGGCCGTCGAACTGCTCGGTGTCGAGCAGATGCGGCAGCCACTTGGCCCACTCCCAGTCGGCCATCCGGTCACCGGGCGCGGCGAGGGCGATGGCCACGTCGTCGGGGGCGTGCAGCGCGGCGGTCTGGACGAGCAGCGCGCGGGCCACCCGCAGGCAGTCCTCGCGGGGCCCGATCACGCTGACGTTGCCGATCCGGTCCAGCGGGACGGTGAGCGGCAGTTCGGTGCCGTTGCGGAACCGCTTCACCAGCGCCGAGGCCTCGTTGAGCATGAACAGGTCCGGCGGCGTGAGCACCGACGACCCCGGCTCGGCTATCTGCAGATCCCGTACGGGCATCTCGCCGGTGCCGACCCGCACCCGCAGGAAGTCGTCGTCGACCCGCCGCCGCTCCCAGAGGCGGGCCGGGTCGCGCACGATGTCGTACAGGGCGTACGGCGGCGGGTTCAGCACGTCCGCCCGCTCGCGTCGCTCGCGCTCCTCGGCCGACAACTCCTCGCGCAGGTCCTCCACATAGGCGAGATAGGCCTCGCGCTGCGTACGCCGGGTGCGCTGGGCCTTGCCCCGCTGCGAGAAGAGCAGCGCGACGGAACCGATGACGGTGACCACGAGGATGATCGCGCCCAGCGCGGCGAACTGGCTGTTGCGGACGACGGTCATCATCACGACGGACGACATGACCCCGGCGACCGGCAGCAGCGACATCGCGATGTTGCCCGCCTTTCCCTCGGGGAGGTTCGGCGGGGCCTCGATGGTGCGGGGCGCGGGCGCCGCCGGTGGGCGGGTGGTCCGGGCGGGGCGGTGGATCAGTCGGGTGCTCATCGGCTTCGTCCGGCGTTCGCGGTCGGCTCGTGGTTCAGGGAGGACGGCATCGGGGTCACCGGCGCTTCTGGGAGAGCTGGAAGACCTCGGCGGCGAGCCGGGTGGCGGCCAGGCGCGTCGGTCGTCCGAGCAGTTCGGTACGCAGCACACCACCGGCGGCCAAGTGCCGGTCGTACGGCAGGACATGGACGCCCGCGCCGGTGGACCGGAGCTTTTCGGCGGCCGCCTCGACGTCGATCCCGGGGCGGGCGACCGTGCTGGAGAGCACGACGACGGTGCCGTCGATCATGTGGCGGGGGAGTCCCTGCATCCACTGCAGCACGGCGTACGTGCTCGTGACGCCGTCCAGGGTCGCCGGGGCGGCCAGCACCCGGGCCTGGGAGGCGGAGAGCGCGACCCGGGCGACCTCGGCGGGCAGCGTCTCGCAGTCCACGACCGTCACCCCGAAGTAGCGGCGCAGCGCCACCATGACCCGTTCGTACGCCGACGTGTCCAGCATCGCCCCGATCTGCCCCTGGCTCCCCGGCAGCAGCCACGCGTTCTCGGGGAGCTGGACCAGGTAGCCGGTGACGTCGAGCAGCGACATCTGCGGCTCCACGATGTCCGCCAGGTCGGCCGTGGTCCAGCGCAGCGTCTCGGCGCCCAGCCGCAGCGGGAGGGAGCCGAGCGCCGGATCGGCCTCGACCAGGAGGACCGGGTCCTGGCGGTAGTGCGCGTACGCCGTGCCGAGCAGGGCCGCCACCGTCGTCTTGCCCGCGCCGCCCCGGATGGAGGTGACGGCGATCTGCCGCCCGGTCGTGACCGGTTGCTGGAGCGCCTCGGCGGTACGGGTGAGCTCGGCGACCTCGCGCGCCGCCGAGGAGGAAACGATCCGGCGCACCGCCCGGGTGACCCGTACGGCGACCGGCTCACCCCGCTGCGGGCGGCGGGCCGTGCCGCTCAGCACGCTGTCCACCACGGCTCGCGAATCGGGGGCGGAGGGCCGGCGGGGGCGAGGCGGCGCGGGTGTCTGCTGGGGCGTGGGTGCCTGCTGGAGTGCAGGTGCCTGCTGGGGCGCAGGCGCGGGCGCGGGGGTCGGTGCGGGGGAGGGCGGCTGCGTCGGCGCGGGTATGCGTTCCGTTCCGGAGGCCTGCGCCGCGCTGGGTGGAGCGGGCGGTACGGAAGCCGGCGGCCCGCCGGTGCCCGCCGCGGGCGCCCCGGACGCGCCCCTCAGATCACGCAGCACATCGCCCTGCCAGTTGTCCCCGTTCGGCATGTCTGCCCTTCTCCTCCGCCGCGATGCCCCGACCGGAGCTCGCGCGCACCCATGTCAGAACTTGTTGAGCAACTGGCCGTACATGCCGAACACACCGATCGCGAGCGGGAACAGCCCCACCATGCCGATGGACTCGACCAGATCGGCGGTGCGCCGCAGCCGCACCCGTACATGCTCGGGAGGCTCCACCGACAGGGCCAGCAGAGGCAGCAGCGCCGCCACTGCGAGCAGGAGCACGGGACCCGAGCCCCCGGACGCCTGCTCCATCCACAGCATGACGAGCCGCACGACGAGGACCGCAGCAGCCGCGAACAGGGCCACCACCTCGGCCACCAGCGGGAACGCGCGGGCCCTCGACAGAAGGACCACCGCGACCACCGAGGGCAGCAGCACCGTCCACACGGTCGGCCGCGCGGACAGGGTGAGCAGCCAGCCCGCCGCCGTCGCCGAGACCGCGGTGACCACCGTCGCGAGGGCGAGACCGCGATGGGTGGCGGCCAGTGCGTTGGATACGTCGTGGCGGCTGACCGACACCCCGCCCGACCGCCGGTCGTCGAGCGCGGTGAGCCCCGACGCCATCAGCGCGAGCCGGGGCAGCATGCCCAGCAGCACCACGGAGAACACCGCCATCACGGCGCCCAGCCGGGCCGGGTCCGACTCCACCGCGGCGACGGCCTCCCACACCGCGGTGACGGCGGCCGTGGCCCCGGCTCCGATGAGGCCGCCACGGCCCAGCGGGGAGAAGAACCCGAGCAGCAACAGGGCCAGGATCACCGCTGCCGCCACCGCCGCCAGCCGGGCCGGGCCCGACCAGTCGTAGGCGTCGGCGGCGGTCCACGCCGTGAGAACGCCGAGGCCACCCGAGACGAACAGCAGCGCGGTCGCCAGCCCGCGGTTGCCCGCCCCGATCCGGGCGCAGAGCGCGCCCCCCACGAGGAGGACGGCGGTGACGGCGGCCAGCGCCCCGGCCAGGGTGTCCAGCGGGAATTCGCGCCGGGCCAGCAGCGCGGCGACCACCGAGAACGCCACGGTCGACGCCCCCGCGGCGACCCTGCGCGCGGCCGGACGCCAGCGCCAGGCCTGCAGATCGAGGGTGTCGGCCACCTGGTCGGTGACGTCGTGCACCACCGGGGCGGGCGGAGCGGCGTGGATCCTGACGAGCCGGAGTACGGCACCGTCGCTGATGCCGGCCGAGGCCAGGGTGCTGTCGTGCGGAAGGGCCGAGCCGTCGGAGGTGAGCAACTGCCTGGTCAGTGGCCGCGAGGCTGCCCGGTCGTCCAGCAACTGCAGGATGTCCGGGAGTAGTTGGCCTATAGGTGTGTCGGACGGCAGCACGATGTCGGCCCGGCGCCGCTCGCCGACCAGGGTCACCCGGCTCAGTTCCGAGCGGGACGTCATTGCTGTGCTCACCACTTACGGAAACCTATCATCGTGATTTTCCGAGCTTTCGGGCCAATTGACCAATAAGGAACTGTGCGCTCTTTCCTATCTTCTCCTCGATAGGGAATGCGGAGCGGTGCTCACCACTAATGCGGCGGCTGCTCGTACTGCTGAGCCTGCCGCTGCTGTTGCTTCTGCTGCTCGGCCTTCTGCTTGTCCAGGGTGTGCTGGAGGAAGGACCACCCCACGCACCCCGCACACAGCACGGCCGTGATCGCGATCCCCGCGAAAACCTTGCCGAGCCGCTCGTCCGCCGTCCGCCGTGCGCGCTCCACGCCGAACAGCAGGGCGTCCCGCATCCGGCGCCGGCGTACCCCCACGGACTCCAGCAGCTGGCTGTCGTAATCCCTTGCCATGCGATCCCCCTTTGCCACTGCAACATAAGGCATGGCCGGGCGGGCCGTACACCTCAGGGCCCCTTCTCCGCGCCGGGCCGCTATTCCCGCCGCAGCGCGAACCACAACTCCGTCCGTACGTCCATGTCGTTCAGGTCCACGTCCAGCAACTCCGCGCACCTGCCGATGCGTTGGCGGACGGTGTTGCGGTGCACGGACAGGGCCACCGCCGTGCGGTCCCAGCTGCCGTGCAGGGAGAGCCAGCAGCGCAGGGTGTCGGCCAGGGGCGGGGTGAGCGGGGCGAGGAGGGTGCGGGCGTGGACGGCCGCCTGGTCGGGGGGGATCAGGGCGGCCAGGCCGGTGACCGGGGCGTCCACCTTGAGCGGGGTGCGGGTGGCCTCTGCGTGGGCCAGGGCGCGGGCCGCCTGGGTGTCGGCGGCGGCCAGGGCCGCGAGGGGGGTGGGGGCGGAGACGCCCAGGGTCCAGCCGGGGTGCGGGGGCGCCTCGCTCGCGGTCGCCGGGAGCAGGACTCGTACCGTCTCGTCGTCGTCCTCCCGGCCCACGTCCACCAGCGCCGAGCCCAGCGACGCCCCCAGCGCCCCCGCCGTCAGGGCGTCCGGCGCCGTGCCGTCGCTGCGGCGGGCGTGGATCACCGTCCAGGGGCCGTCGGGGCCCAGCAGCGGGGCCACCTCGGCGGGCATCGCGCCGAGCAGCAGCCGTACCAGGGCCGCCGAGCGGTCCGCCGCGTCCGCGCCCTGGTGGGGGGCGGCCAGGAGGGAGAGCAGGACCACCGCGATCCCGGCCACCGTGTGGTCGCCCGGCTCCCGGCGGTGGGTCGCCAGGGAGAGGACGAGGCCCTCGCCGCCGCCCAGCGCGTACGCCGCCAGGTGCGTGTCGCCGTGGGTGTCCGTAGCCGAGGCAGGGGAGCCGGGGCGTTCGCGGGCCACCACACGGGCCAGCCGCGTCAGCGCTGCCGCCGCCTCCGGATGCGGGCGGCGGCCCGCCGCGTGGACCTCCTCGCCGCGCGCCGTCAGCAGCACCGCCCGGCCGCTCAGCTGCGTGGCGAGCTGGTGGAGGACCGCCGGTACGGGGTCGGGGCGGGCCGCCGCCGTCGCCAGGGCCTGCTGGGCCCGGGTCACCCGGCGCAGCTCCCGGTGGCGGGCCTCCGCCATCAGCCGCCACACCGCCCGCGCGATCGTCGTGAACGGCGTCTCCGGCGGCACCTCCAGCAGCGGCAGCCCGTACCGGTCGCACGCCTCGACGAGGGCCTCCGGGACCGCCTCGTACACCGGCCGGACGCCGAAACCCAGCGCCGCCGCGCCCGCCTCCACCAGCCGCGCCACATAGTGGTCCGGGTCCGTCAGCAGCACCCCGGCGCTCAGCAGCAGCTCACCGCCGAGGAGGTACGGGTAGGGGTCGGCCATCTCCGACGTGTGCACCCAGAGGAGGTCGGCGTCGGCCGGGCCCGCGATCCGGCGCAGGCCCAGGTCCTCCCGGGCCAGGAGTTCGGTGAGCGGGATGGGCGGGGCGGGAGGCTGCGGTGCGGTCGCAGGCGGTGTCGGCATGGAGGGTTCGTCCATTCGCGGCGGTGAGAGTGGAGGAAACGTACACTTCAACGCCGCCTTTCGGCCACCTACCGTCTTCCTCGCACCTGCACCACCTGCACCACCGCACCACCCGCACTGCACCTGTTGCGCGAGACGGAGGGAAGCCCATGGCTGTCGACTACGCCGTGATCGTCGTCTACCTGGCCGGCATGCTCGCCATGGGCTGGTGGGGCATGCGCCGCGCCAAGTCCAAGAGTGAGTTCCTGGTCGCCGGGCGCCGCCTCGGGCCCTGGATGTACTCCGGCACCATGGCCGCCATCGTCCTCGGCGGCGCGTCCACCATCGGCGGCGTCGGGCTCGGCTACAAATACGGGCTCTCCGGGGCCTGGATGGTTCTCACCATCGGCCTCGGGCTCCTCGCGCTCTCCATCTTCTTCTCCGCGCGGATCGCCCGGCTGAAGGTCTACACCGTCTCCGAGATGCTCGACCTGCGCTACGGCGGACGGGCCGGGATCATCTCCGGCGTCGTCATGTGGGCGTACACCCTGATGCTCGCCGTCACCTCGACCATCGCGTACGCCACCATCTTCGACGTCCTCTTCGACGTGAACCGCACCGTCGCCATCGTCCTCGGCGGCACCATCGTCGTCGCGTACTCGACGCTCGGCGGCATGTGGTCGATCACGTTGACGGACATGGTCCAGTTCGTCGTCAAGACCATCGGCGTGCTGCTGCTCCTGCTGCCCATCGCCGTCGTCAAGGCGGGCGGCTTCAGCGAGATGAAGGCGCAGCTGCCGACCGAGTACTTCGACCCGCTCGGCATCGGCGGCGAGACGATCTTCACGTACGTCCTGATCTACACCTTCGGCATGCTCATCGGGCAGGACATCTGGCAGCGCGTGTTCACCGCGCGCAGCGACAGCACGGCGCGGTGGGGCGGGACGGTGGCGGGGACGTACTGCCTCGTGTACGCCATCGCCGGAGCCGTCATCGGGACCGCGGCCAAGGTGATGTACCCGAACCTGGCGAGCGCGGATGCCGCGTTCGCGACGATCGTGAAGGACGAGCTGCCGATGGGGGTGCGGGGGCTGGTGCTCGCCGCGGCCCTGGCCGCCGTGATGTCGACCTCGTCGGGCGCGCTGATCGCCTGCGCGACCGTTGCCAACAACGACATCTGGTCGCGGTTGCGGGGGGCCGTGGTGCGGGACGGCGGGAGTGGCGAGCCGCATGACGAGGTCAAGGGGAACCGGGCGTTCATCCTCATCATGGGGATCGCGGTCATCCTGATCGCCATCGCGCTGAACGATGTGGTCGAGGCGTTGACCGTCGCGTACAACCTGCTGGTCGGCGGGCTGCTCGTGCCGATCCTGGGCGGGCTGCTGTGGCGGCGCGGGACGGCGGCGGGGGCGCTGGCTGCGGTGTGCGTGGGGGGTGTCGCGGTGATCGGGCTGATGGCGGTGTACGGGATCCTCGCCAACCAGCCGATCTACTACGGGCTGCTGTCGTCGCTGGCCGTGTACGTGGTGGTGTCGCTGGCCACGCCGCCTACGGATGCGGCCGTGCTGGCCGCTTGGCGCGAGCGCCTGGCGGGCAACCCAGCCCGTCCGGCGTTTGAGGACGGAACCCTCGCGCCGGATCCGGCCGAGACCACCGATGTCGTCAATCGCCGGACCGGCTGAGATCGGCCGAGCTCAAAGATGTCCTCAATCGCCGGACGGGCTGGGTTTGGCCGGACGGGCTGGATTGCCCGCACACTTGACACCGTACGAAACCCGTACGAATCCTGAAAACGAAAGGCACTGCACCCCCATGAGCAGCAACGAATCGCCGCGCGGCCCCGTCGACTCCTCCCGCGTCCCGCGGTACGCCGGGCCCGCGACGTTCGCCCGGCTGCCCCGGCTCGACGAGGTCGGGCGGGCCGACGTCGCCGTCGTCGGCGTCCCCTTCGACAGCGGGGTCTCCTACCGCCCCGGCGCCCGCTTCGGCGGCAACGCCATCCGTGAGGCCTCCCGGCTGCTGCGCCCCTACAACCCGGCCCAGGACGCATCCCCGTTCGCCCTCGCCCAGGTCGCGGACGCCGGGGACATCGCGGCGAACCCGTTCAACATCAACGAGGCCGTGGAGACCGTCGAGGCGGCCGCCGACGACCTGCTGGACACCGGCGCCCGCCTGATGACCCTCGGCGGCGACCACACCATCGCCCTGCCCCTCCTGCGCTCCGTCGCCAAGAAGCACGGGCCCGTCGCCCTGCTCCACTTCGACGCGCACCTGGACACCTGGGACACCTACTTCGGCGCCGAGTACACCCACGGCACCCCCTTCCGCCGGGCTGTCGAGGAAGGCATCCTCGACACCTCCGCCCTCTCCCACGTCGGCACCCGCGGCCCCCTCTACGGCAAGCAGGACCTCACCGACGACGAGAAGATGGGCTTCGGCATCGTCACCTCCGCCGACGTCATGCGGCGCGGCGTCGACGAGATCGCCGACCAGCTGCGCCAGCGCATCGGGGACCGCCCGCTCTACATCTCCATCGACATCGACGTCCTGGACCCGGCGCACGCCCCCGGCACCGGCACCCCCGAGGCCGGCGGGCTCACCTCGCGCGAGCTGCTGGAGATCCTGCGCGGGCTCTCCTCCTGCCACCTGGTCTCCGCCGACCTGGTCGAGGTGGCGCCCGCGTACGACCACGCCGAGATCACCTCCGTGGCCGCCTCCCACACCGCGTACGAGCTGACAACGATCATGTCCCGTCAGATCGCCGCCCAGAGGGACGCCAAGGACACCGGGGAAGCCAAGTGAGCCACGACCACGACGACCGGCCGCAGCTCACCGCAGCCCAGGCCGCCGCCGTCCTGACCCCGCCGCCCGGCCGCAACGGCGGTGACCTCGTCGTCGAGTCCCTCCAGGGGCTCGGCGCGACCACCGTCTTCGGGCTGCCCGGCCAGCACGCGCTCGGCATGTTCGACGCGCTGCGCCGGTCCTCCCTCCGGTACGTCGGACTCCGCGTCGAGAACAACGCCGGGTTCGCCGCCGACGCGTACGGCCGGATCACGGGTGAGGTGGCGCCGCTCCTCCTCTCCACCGGGCCCGGCGCATTGACCTCGCTCGCCGCGCTCCAGGAGGCGGCCGCCGCCTCCGCGCCCGTCCTCGCGATCTCCAGCCAGATCCCGACGGCGGGGCTCGACGGCGGGCGCCACGGGTATCTGCACGAGCTGCGCGACCAGCAGGCCTCCGTCCGCGACATCGTGAAGTCCGTGCACACCGTGCGGGCCGCCTCGCAGATCCCGTCCGCGATCGCCGCCGCCTGGGAGTCCGCGCTGACCGCCCCCCACGGGCCGGTCTGGGTGGAGATCCCGCAGGACGTGCTGCTGGCCGAGACCACGCTCCCGGTCGTCAGCGCCATGGACGCCACCCCGCGCGAGCTCTACCCGCGCCCCGAGCTGACCATCGCCGCCGCCCACCTGCTGTCGAACGCCGAGCGGCCCGTGATCATCGCGGGCGGCGGAGTCGTACGCTCCGACGCCTCCGGCAAGCTGCGCGCGCTGGCGGAGCGGATCGACGCCCCCGTCGTCACCACCTTCGGCGGCAAGGGCGCCTTCCCCTGGGAGCACCCGCTCTCGCTCCGCTCCTGGCTGGAGGACCGGCACACCACCGACTTCCTGGAGGACGCGGACGTCCTGCTCGTCGTCGGCTCCGGGCTCGGCGAGCTCTCCTCGAACTACCACACCTTCCGCCCGCGCGGCCGGGTGATCCAGATCGAGGCGGACGCCGGAAAGCTGGAGTCCAACCACCCCGCCCTCGGCATCCACTCCGACGCCCGCGAGGCGCTGGCCGAGCTGCTGGAGACCGTGGAGCGGCGCGAGGACGCGGGGGCGGCGGAGCGCGTACGTACGGTGCTGGAGAAGGTACGGGTCCGGATCGACGCCCAGGAGCTCACCCTGGAGCAGCAGGTCCTCGACGCCGTACGCCAGGCGCTGCCGGACGCGTCACCCAGCTTCTGGGACATGACGATCCTGGCCTACTGGGCCTGGTCCGCGTTCGACGCGCGGCGCCCCAACACCATGCACTCCGCCCAGGGTGCGGGTGGCCTCGGCTACGGCTTCCCGGCGGCCATCGGCGCCGCCTCCGCCGACCCGACCACCCCGGTGCTCGCGGTCTCCGGCGACGGCGGGGCGATGTACTCCATCGCGGAGCTGGCCACCGCGCGCCAGTACGACCTGCCGCTGACGTGGCTGATCGTGGACGACGGGGGCTACGGCATCCTGCGCGAGTACATGACGGGCGCCTTCGGCGAGGCCACGGGCACCGAGCTGTCCCGCCCGGACTTCGTCGCGCTGGCCGAGTCCTTCGGCGTGCCCGCCGTCCGTACGACTCCGGAGTCGCTCGCCGCGGACCTGGGCAAGGCCCTGGCCGAGCCCGGACCGTCCGTGGTCGTGCTCCCGGCCCTGCTGCGGATGTTCGAGCCGACGCATCTGTAGGCCGGGCTGGGGAGGGACCGCCCGGCTGCGGGTTCAGCTCCCTCAGCCCGTGGCCACTCCCTCAGCCCGTGGCCGCCGTCCTCTCCGCCGCCCTCTCCGCGCTCGCGTCCGCCTCCGCCTCGGGGGCGGACGCGTGTTCCGTGGCGGTCTCCTCCGGTGTGGTTCCGTCCAGGTCGGTGAACGTCACGCGGATACTGCTCCCGAACAGCTCCATTCGGAACACCGCCTCCATGGCACGGGCGAGCCGTGCCAGCAGGGGCACGGTGGGGACCGTGCCGCCGAGCTCCAGCTTCGAGACCTGCGGCTGCGTCATACCGGCGCGCCGGGCCAGCTCGCTCTGCGAGAGGCCGAGGGCGACCCGCCGGTCGTACACGGCCTGTCCGAGGTCGAACGCGAGAGAGATTTCCTCGCGGCGCCGCTCCACCTCGGGGTCCTCGGCGATCCCCTGGGCGACCTTCTCGTCGCGGGCGAGCTTCCAGCGTGCGTGGCTGACCATTACCGCTTCTCCTTCTCCTCGTCGGCTGTGCGCGTGTACACATCGTGAGCCGGTGGGTGCTCGGTCTGGCAGAGCACCTTTGCGCGCTTGGCGCGGGCGACCTCGGCCGTCTCCCGCCGCCGGGTCTTGCGGAAGACGGTAAGCAGAACGATCCGGCGATCCGGCGCGAGCCAATAGGGAATCCGGGTCGCGACCCCTTGCCGGCCAAGGCTGAACCGCAGCTCGCGGACGCCGTCGCCGAGGTGCCGGGAGTACGGCTCTCCGAGCGTCGTGCGGCGCTCCCGCAGCAGCTCGGCTACGTGCTCGACCACCAGGAAGTCGTTGTACGGCAGGTTCATCAGCCATAGCCGGACCTCGGGTTCGATCTCGATCACATAAGGCGTATCCATATATCAAAACGTATAGATGCTCCAGTGTATGCCGCCCGGCTTCGCTGCGCAGTCACTCGAAGGGGTGATCCCCTCTCGGTGGTTGTCGTGGTCTCGGTGCGCCCCCCCTGTCTCGGTGCGCCTCCCTTTGTTGCGGAGGGATGAAATCCGCTCCCTGCCGTGTTGGTGCCTTCCGGAAGATCGGATCGGACGGCTCGGAAGCAGGAGGCAACGCGTGACGGGCGCAGAGCAACAGGGGTGGGGCCGACGGCTGACCGGGTACGCGTGGCGGTACCGGCGCAACGTCGTGCTCGCGCTCGGCTCCTCGCTCGCCGGGATGGCCGTCATGGCGCTCGTCCCGCTGATCACCAAGGTGATCATCGACGACGTCGTCACCGACCACACCCGCTCGCTCGCGCTCTGGACCGGCCTCCTCATCGGCGCCGCCGTCCTCGTCTACATCGCCACCTACATCCGCCGCTACTACGGCGGCCGACTCGCCCTGGACGTCCAGCACGATCTCCGTACGGACATGTACACGACGATCACAAAGCTGGACGGCAAGCGGCAGGACGAGCTCTCCACCGGGCAGGTCGTCGGCCGGGCCACCAGCGACCTCCAGCTCATCCAGGGGCTGCTGTTCATGCTCCCGATGACCATCGGGAACGTCCTGCTCTTCCTCATGTCCCTGGTGATCATGGCGTGGCTCTCCCTGCCGCTCACCCTCGTCGCCCTCGCCGTCGCCCCCGCCCTCTGGGCCATCGCCCGCCGCTCCCGTAAGCGCCTCTTCCCCGCCACCTGGTACGCCCAGGGCCAGGCCGCCGCCGTCGCCGGGGTCGTCGACGGGGCCGTCTCCGGGGTCCGGGTCGTCAAGGGGTTCGGCCAGGAGGAGCAGGAGACCGGCAAGCTCCGCGAGGTCAGCCGGCGGCTCTTCGCCGGGCGGCTGCGCACCATCCGGCTGAACTCCCGCTACACCCCCGCCCTCCAGGCCGTGCCCGCGCTCGGCCAGGTCGCCATGCTCGCCCTCGGCGGCTGGCTGGCCACCCGGGGCGAGATCACCCTCGGCACGTTCGTCGCCTTCTCCACGTACCTCGCCCAGCTCGTCGGCCCGGTCCGGATGCTCGCCATGGTCCTCACCGTCGGCCAGCAGGCCCGCGCCGGCGTCGAACGTGTCCTGGAGCTGATCGACACCGAGCCCTCCATGACGGACGGTACGAAGGAGCTGCCCGCCGACGCCCCGGCAGGCATCGAGTTCGATGATGTGCGGTTCGGATACGACGAGGAGCGGCCCGTCCTCGACGGGTTCTCGCTCACCGTCGAACCCGGCGAGACCCTCGCCATCGTCGGCGCCTCCGGCAGCGGCAAGTCCACCGTCTCGCTCCTGCTGCCCCGCTTCTACGACGTCTCCCACGGCGCCGTCCTCATCGGCGGCCACGACGTCCGCGAGCTGACCCAGGCGTCCCTGCGCGCCGCCATCGGGCTCGTCCCCGAGGACAGCTTCCTCTTCTCCGACACCGTCCGCTCCAACATCGCCTACGGCTTCCCCGACGCCACCCAGGAGCAGATCGAGCAGGCCGCCCGCGCCGCCCAGGCCCACGGCTTCATCTCCGCGCTGCCCGACGGGTACGACACCACCGTCGGCGAGCACGGCCTGACCCTCTCCGGCGGCCAGCGCCAGCGCGTCGCCCTCGCCCGCGCCATCCTCACCGACCCCCGCCTCCTCCTCCTGGACGACGCCACGTCCGCCGTCGACGCCCGCGTCGAGCACGAGATCCATGAGGCGCTGAAACAGGTCATGGAGGGCCGCACCACCCTCCTCATCGCCCACCGCCGCTCCACCCTCCAGCTCGCCGACCGCATCGCCGTCCTCGACGGCGGCAAGCTCGCCGCGATCGGCACCCACGCGGAGCTGGAGCGCACCTCCCCGCTCTACCGCCGCCTGCTCACCGACCCCGACGAGCTCGGCGGTACGTCCCCGGGCCACCGGCCGGTGCACGCCGAAGCGGACCCCGACGGCGACCGCTCCCTCCAGAAGGAGCTGGACGCCGAGTTCGACGCCGAGCGCGGCATCACGCCCGAGCTGTGGATCCGCAAGGAGGAGGACCGGGACGCCTCGGTCGCCGGCATGCCCGCGAGCCCCGAGCTGCTCGCCCAGGTCGAGGCCCTGCCGCCCGCCACGGACACCCCGCAGGTCGACGAGGCGAACGCCGTACGTCCCGAGGAGTCCTACGGGCTGCGCCGGCTGCTGCGCGGATTCGGTGGGGCTCTCCTCCTCGCCCTCTCGCTCGTCGCCGTCGACGCCGGGATGGGCCTGCTGCTGCCGGTCCTGATCCGGTACGGCATCGACGAGGGCGTCAGCCAGGTGGCGATGGGCGCGGTGTGGGCGGCCTCCGCGATCGGCCTGGCCGTCGTGCTCGTCCAGTGGGCGGCCCAGACCGGCGAGATCCGGATGACCGGCCGGACCGGCGAGCGGGTCCTGTACTCGCTCCGCCTCAAGATCTTCGCCCAGCTCCAGCGGCTCGGCCTCGACTACTACGAGCGCGAGCTGACCGGCCGGATCATGACCCGGATGACCACGGACGTGGACGCGCTCTCCACGTTCCTCCAGACCGGCCTGGTCACCGCGTTCGTCTCGGTCGTCACCTTCTTCGGCATCATGGTCGCCCTGCTGGTCCTGGACATCCAGCTCGCCCTGGTCGTCTTCGCGACGCTGCCCGTGCTGATCATCGGCACGTTCTTCTTCCGCCGCAGCAGCGTCAAGGCGTACGAACTGGCCCGCGAGCGCATCAGCGGGGTCAACGCCGACCTCCAGGAGTCCGTCTCGGGTCTCCGTATCGTCCAGGCCTTCGGCCGCGAGCACGACGGCGCCGCCCGCTACGCCGAGCGCAGCGACAGCTACCGCCAGGCCCGGGTCCGCGGCCAGTGGCTGATCTCCATCTACTTCCCGTTCGTCCAGCTCCTCGCCTCGGTCGCCGCGGCCGCCGTGATCATCGTCGGCGCGGGCCGGGTCGACAACGGCACGCTGACCGTCGGCGCCCTGGTCGCCTACCTCCTCTACATCGAGCTGTTCTTCGCCCCCGTCCAGCAGCTCTCCCAGGTCTTCGACGGCTACCAGCAGGCCACCGTCTCCCTCGGCCGCATCCAGGAGCTGCTGCGCGAGCCCACCTCCACCGCCGACCCGGACGAACCGCTGGACGTGCTCTCCCTGCGCGGCGAGATCGCGTTCGAGGACGTCTCCTTCGCGTACGGAGACGAGGAGGAGGCCCTCACCGGCGTCGACCTGCGCATCCCGGCCGGACAGACGGTCGCCTTCGTCGGCGAGACCGGCGCGGGCAAGTCGACCCTGGTCAAGCTGGTCGCCCGGTTCTACGACCCCACCGGCGGGCGCGTCACCGCCGACGGCACCGATCTGCGCCGGCTCGACATGACCGCCTACCGCCACCGCCTCGGCGTCGTCCCCCAGGAGGCGTACCTCTTCCCCGGCACGGTCCGCGACGCCATCGCCTACGGGCTGCCCGACGCCACCGACGCCCGGGTGGAGGCCGCCGCCCGCGCGGTCGGCGCGCACGACATGATCGCCACCCTGGAGGACGGCTACCTCCACGAGGTCGCCGAGCGCGGCCGTAACCTCTCCGCCGGGCAGCGCCAGCTCATCGCACTCGCCCGCGCCGAGCTCGTCGACCCGGACATCCTGCTCCTGGACGAGGCCACCGCCGCCCTGGACCTCGCCAGCGAGGCCCTGGTCAACCAGGCCACCGACCGGCTCACCGGCCGCCGCACCACCCTGGTGGTCGCGCACCGCCTGACCACCGCCGCCCGCGCCGACCGGGTCGTGGTGATGGACCAGGGCCGCGTCGCCGAGGACGGCACGCACGACGAGCTGCTGGCCCGGGACGGGCGGTACGCCCGGCTGTGGCGCACGTTCATAGGGGAGGACGAGCCGGCGGGCGTCTGAACCGGCCTTCGGACCCGCCCGTGCAACCTCCCGGCGGTCTGCTGCGTCGTAGCCAGGGACGCTCAGGTGCGTACGGATGTCAGGTGGGGGCGAAAGTGTTCGACAGGGCGGCGGAAACCAGGGGACCGCGGCGACGGCCCCGGCGCGAGGTCGCACGCGAAGGGGTGGCGGCGCGCCTCCTCGTCGTGCCGCTGCTGGCCGGCCTCGTCCTCCTCATCGGTGCCCCGACGACGGCGGCCCAGGCCGCACCCGGCTGCTCCGGCCGCCCCGCGAAGACCATCACGTTCGCGACGGGGGAGCTGCGCGTCTACAAGAGCCGGGCCCACGCGTGTGCCGTCACCGTCGCCAAGAAGCCGGGCAAGCGGCGGACGATGAGCGTCACGCTCCAGCCGCGCGGCGGACGCGTGGTCAAGGACAGCGGCTCGTTCACGCAGATGGCCGGTCCGGTGACGGTGAACGCCCTCAACCGCTGCGTCCGGGCCACCGGGGCGGTCGCCGGGCGGTCGGCTGCCACCGGCTGGATCCTGTGCTGAGCGTCCGGTAGGAGCCCGCAGACCCCTGTCGTCGGGCCCCGTAGGGCCCCCGTAGGCCCCTGTCGGTCCCCGTCGGACTCCGCGTAAGGGAAACGTGTGGGAGCAAGACACACCCAACCGGGTCTGGCGCCGGGTGCGTTGACCTCGCTAGGTTCACGGCGACTGTTGTGAATCAAGGGGAGGGTGCATGCGCAAGGCGCTCACAGGGGTTCTGTCGCTCGCGGTGCTCATCGGCACGGTGGGAGCGGCGGGGGCCTCTGCCGGTGCGGCCACCGCCGCGGAACCGGACGCGAAGCAGAACGGTTTCGCTGCCGTACAGGGCGGCGAGGCGAGCAACGAGGACATCAAGGACCGCATCCTGGCGATCCCGGGCATGAGCCTGATCGAGGAGAAGCCGTACGCGGGTTACCGCTACTTCGTCCTCAACTACACCCAGCCGGTCGACCACCGGCGCCCGTCCAAGGGAACGTTCCAGCAGCGGATCACCGTGCTGCACAAGGACACCGCCCGTCCGACGGTCTTCGCCACCAGCGGCTACAACGTCTCGACCAACCCGAGCCGCAGCGAGCCGACGCAGATCATCGACGGGAACCAGGTCTCCCTGGAGTATCGCTTCTTCACCCCGTCCCGCCCGGCGCCCGCCGACTGGTCCAAGCTCGACATCTGGCAGGCGGCCAGCGACCAGCACCGGGTGTTCACGGCGCTGAAGAAGATCTACGCGAAGAAGTGGCTGTCCACCGGCGGCTCCAAGGGCGGTATGACCGCAACGTACTTCGAGCGGTTCTACCCGAAGGACATGGACGGCGTCGTCGCGTACGTCGCGCCCAACGACGTCGTGGACCACGAGGACTCCGCGTACGACCGGTTCTTCCGGAACGTCGGGACCAAGGAGTGCCGCGACAAGCTGCAGGGGGTGCAGCGCGAGGCGCTGATCCGCCGGGCCCCGCTCCAGAAGAAGTTCAAGGAGTACGCCGCCGCCAACGGCCTCACCTTCAACACCCTCGGCTCGCTCGACCGGGCCTACGAGGCCGCCGTCATGGACTACGTCTGGGCGTTCTGGCAGTACAGCCTGCTCGCCGACTGCGCCGAGGTCCCGGCCGACGCCAAGAACGCCACCGACGAGACGATCTGGGACGCCGTCGACTCGATCTCCGGCTTCTCCTTCTACTCCGACCAGGACCTGGAGACGTACACCCCGTACTACTACCAGGCCGGCACCCAGCTCGGATCGCCGGACATCAAGCAGCCCTGGCTCGGCAACCTGAGCCGCTACGGCTACCAGGCGCCGCGCAACTTCGTGCCGCGTTCCATCCCCATGAAGTTCGACCGGGGTGCGATGCGGGACGTGGACAGCTGGGTCCGGAACAACGCCCACCAGATGCTGTACGTGTACGGCGAGAACGACCCGTGGGGCGCGGAGCCGTTCCACCTCAATCGCGGTGCCAAGGACAGTTACGTCTACACCGTGCCGGGCGGCAACCACGGCGCCCGGGTCTCCGGCCTGACGGAGGACCAGAGGGCGAAGGCCACCGCCGCGATCCAGCGCTGGGCGGGCGTCGCCCCGGCGGCCGTCCAGGCGGACCCGGCGAAGGCGAAGCCGCTGGCGAAGTTCGACACGAGGCTGGACCAGCTGAACGGCGAGATCGAGCGCGAAGAGGTCGTGCTGCGCCCGTAAGCAACACCCGTAACCGCTCGTGCCCGCCGGCTCCCCCTGCGTACGACGGGGGCCGGCGGGCACAGCCGTGGTGGTGCGGCTAGTACGACAACCCGTGGCCCACCGGGTACAGCACCCGCGCCGGGTCGTCCGCCCGCTGGACCGGGACCGGGAGCCGGCCCTCCGGGCGGGCGCGGCCCGCGATCACCCGGGCGGCGGCGCGGAGTTCGACGTCCGTCCAGGAGTAGGTCGCCAGGACCGCGGCGACCCCCCGGCCGGTGAGGTGGGCGGCGTCGTACGGGTTGCGGATCGCGACGGCGACCACCGGGACGCCGGTCGCCACGAGGGCGTCGACGAGGGCGCGCTGGGTGCTGCTCGCCGTGATGTTGTACGTGGCCACGACCACCGCGTCCCTGCCCTGTGCGGCGGCGACGGCTTCGGCGGTCTTCGCCTGGTTCGGGGCCGTGCCGGTGGACAACGCCGTTGCGGTGAAGCCCAGTTCGGTGAAGGCGCCCGCCAGGGTGGTGGTCGGCGGGCCGGTGGTGCCGGACGGAGACGCCGGGTCGGCGCCCACCACGAGCAGCCGGCGGTGGGTACGGCGGGAGAGCGGGAGCAGGGCGCCGGGGTCGGCGAGCAGGGTCGTGGTGCGCTCGGCGATCCGATCGGCGTCGAGGAGGTGCTTGCGGATGCCGACCGTACGGTCCACCCCCCGGCCGCTGACGAACGGGTCGCGGAACAGCCCCAGCCGGGTCTTGAGGCGCAGGATGCGCAGGATCGATTCATCGACCCGCGCCTCACTGATCTCGCCCCCTCGGACCGCTTCCAGCACCGCGTTCCACGCGACCGACAGATCCGGCGGGTTGAGCAGCTGGTCCACGCCCGCCAGCAGCGCGAGGACCGGCACGCGGTCGTCGCCGTACTTGGTCCGCACACCCTCCATGCCGAGCGAGTCCGTGACCACCACCCCGTCGTAGCCCAGCTCCTCGCGGAGGATGCCGGTGAGGATGGGGCGGGAGAGCGTGGCCGGGTCCTCGGACGGGTCGAGGGCCGGGACCACGATGTGCGCGGTCATGATGGAGTCGATACGGGCCCGGATCGCGGCCCGGAACGGCGGCGCGTCCAGCTCCTCCCACTGCGCACGGGTGTGGTTGATGACGGGCAGCCCGGTGTGGCTGTCGGTGTTGGTGTCGCCGTGGCCCGGGAAGTGCTTGGCGGTGGCCGCGACCCCGGCGCCCTGATACCCCTTCACCTGCGCCGCGACCAGCTCGGCCACCGCCTGCGGGTCGGAGCCGAAGGAGCGGACGCCGATGACCGGGTTGGCCGGGTTGACGTTCACGTCGGCGTCGGGCGCGTAGTTCTGGTTGATGCCGAGCGCGGCCAGCTCGGCGCCCGCGATCCAGGCCGCCCGCCGCGTGTCGGACCGCGAACCGCCCGCGCCCAGCGCCATCGCGCCCGGCAGCAGCGTCGCGGGCTCACCGACCCGGCAGACGATGCCGTGTTCCTGGTCGGTGGAGATGAGCAGCGGCACCCGGGAGCGCTCGCCGAGGGCGGCCTGCTGGATGCCGTTGGAGAGGGCGGCGATCTGGTGCGGGTCGCGGGTGTTGTGCGCCCAGGCGAAGTAGATGATCCCGCCGACGTGGTACGTCGAGACCAGCTCGGCTGCGGTACGGACCCCGATCTCCTTGAGGTTCGCGTCGATGTCGGCCTGGTCGGGGTCGGTGGCGGAGTGCCCGTACACCCGCATCACGAAGAGCTGGCCGACCTTCTCCTCCAGGCTCATCCCGGCGATGATCCGCCGCAGCCGACGGTCGGTGGAGGCGTTCGTGGAGGCATCGGCGGGGTGCGCGGATGCGGTGCCGGCGAGGGGGAGGACGCCGGTGGCCGCGGCTGCCGTGGCGGCAGCGGTGGCGGTGAGGAGGGTGCGTCGTGAGGTGCGGTGGGGCACGTGAGCTCCTTCCCTGGCTGAAAGAAACTTCCAAGATGATACGGATATAGGGAAAGTAACTTTCGGTCAAGGGGGCGGGAGCGGAACGGCAGCGACACGCGCGCGATGGGGTGGTCCGCCATAGGCGCCCCCCTGGCGCTCACTCCAGGCCCGTCGCCGCGCAGTCCGCCTGGCGCACCGAAAAGTGCCCAGACCAACGCCCCGCCTGCCTAAGGTCCACCTGGCATCCACCCTCGTCGTTGACCACTGGGGCTACTTCGGCACCGGCTGCACCGTCAGTGCGTATCTGACGTACAGCCTCAACGGCGTCGCGGTCCAGCAGGGACGGGAGAACTCCCGCACCCGCTACGCCGCCTGCGTTCGCCTCCACCTCATCCCCGGACTCGGGCCCAAGTGGCTCGCCCGGCCCACCGCTCGCGACGTCCGTGCCTTCCTCGACGGATTCCGGGCCACCTGCCAGTGCCGCGCCCAAGGGCTGGACATGGGTCGGCGGCAGTGCTGGCAGGGCAGTCAATGCTGCAACAAGCGGTTCCGCGCTGACCGTGACTTATGTGCCCTCGGCTCTCGAGTTCACCTGGAAACACGCGGTCGCGAAAGCCATCTGCGCCGCAACGTCAAGCCCTCGGCGCTTCGAACCCTTCCCTGTGCGGAGCTTCGCGACTGCTCCATGCAGCCAGCAGCGACCGGCTTCACGCCTCTGTACAAACTCGCCCTGCGCACCGGACTCCGCAAGGGCGAACTCCTCGGCCTCGACAGCAGCACCGCCACCATCCACCGCTCCTTCCAACGCACCCGCAGCCAGGGCCTGACCGTCCTGCATGCCAAGACACCGGCCTCCGAGCGGCGCATTGCCCCCACCGAACGCCTGAGCTCCCTCAAGATCCACCAGGAACAGCAGCAAAAAGAGCGCCGGGCGGCCGGAACGAACTGGACAGACAACGGACTCCTCTTCACCACCCCGAAAGGCAGGCCGCTCGACCCTGGCAACCTGACCCTCCGCTTCCGCCTCCTCCACGGCGCAGAAACTCCGGGCGATCCGCTTCCACGACCTCCGACACTCGACCGCCACCCCCTCCTAGAACAAGGTGTCGACCTCGTCGTCATCAAGGAATTCCTCGACCACGCCCACATCGGGCGTCTGCGCCCACGTCCGACTCCGCCTCCAGTGCCAGGCCATCGCCATCCTCGGCAACGCCCTCGACTCCCGACGACGCCCCCGACCACCCATCCGACGCAGCGGCTGTCCGTTGACGTTGCCGTCACGAGACGCCAGGCCCCGCCGGAGATCATTCCGGCGGGGCCTGTTTAATCTATTTTCCCGAGCAATGTAAATGCTCTGGCTATTGAGTGTACCGCACCAGGCGCTTGCCGAACGTTGACTCGGTTTAACCTATCCGCGCGAAGAAGTATCACTTGCGGGGATTGTATAGGAAGCTGCGAGACTCTCGTCGAAGAGCACGATCAGTTCGTCAGGCATATACGTAAACCCCTCTCCCTCAGCCGAACCTAGAGCAATAACCAGGCTTGACTTATTGGAGAATCCAAGGCGATATGCCCACGGCATTTCAGGACACCCGTCATTGGGAACGTGCCAGGCAGGGCTGATCTCCACAATATCCGCCCCAAGGAACTTCTCCCAATCGACATGGTCGCTCACGTCGACAGTGTCCCCGGACAATTCGACGTCCGACTCTCCAGGTTCCCTAAGCTCGATTGCCATCCCTTCGTTGAGGCCGTCCATCGCCCAGGACAGGGACAGTGCGGCCCCGGTGCTCATGATCAGATCAACGGCCATGTCGACTTCATGAGCACGATCCTCCCTGTGCCCTTCGGGCCAGGATTGCCCCTGCGGAACTACGTAGCGGACCGCACTCACAGACGCCCCCGCGATCGCACCCCGAAGGCCAGCGAGGCTGGCGTCGCCCCGCGCCTTTGCATCCCACGGCTCGATTACCAACATTCCTAGTACCGCCCGAAGTATTGAAACTGTCCATTTGCGTCGAAGGTCGCACCGATCCCGCGCCCACCAGCGGGGTCCGGCATGATATACCGCGTTCCGCCCGCGAAGTTGCCGGAATTTACAGAGGATTTAGCAGTTTGCGGATTAGTCAGAATGTCGTCCAACAAATCCTGCCCGGCGGTCTTCAATCCCTTGCCGGGAACCACAGGAAGATCGCCGCGGTTCATGTGCTTCTGGTATTCGCGGCCTGCATGAGTCGTCTTCCCCTTTGCTGGACGCATTCCACTCTGCGAAAGCGCATCCAGATCAGGGCAGCCTCCGGAGTTATGCACGAGCACGGGAGTCTCCCCCGCAAGCACATAGTACGTGTGCAGGTCCGCGATGGTGAGGTTGTGGATGTTGGCCTGCTGCTTCGTCTGCCTGACGCTCGTAATCTGGAAGGTCTTGCCGCTGATGGTCCTGAGCGATTGCCCTGCGGTCAGGTTGGCGGCGGTGATCCAGGAGTTGAGGGCGGGTACCCAGAACGGATGGCCGTCGGTCGCGGTGATGCTCACTTCCTTGCCTTCGATGGCGAGGGTGATCGTCACCAGATTCTTCAGTTCGGTGCCGGTGATCTCCGCTGTGACCGTCTTGACCGAGGTCTCGCCGGTCTGGGGATCAGTGGCCAGAACCTTGTCGCCGATACGGACGTCCTCGATGGGCTTCGTCGTGCCGTCGGCCATGAGGACTTCGGTACCCGGAACGAAGCTGTTGCAGCTCTTCGCGGCCTTCAGGACCTTGACGCCCTTCAGGGCGCGCGCCCAGGGCAGGTCAAGAGCGGCAGTTCCGCATGCGATAGCGCTCTGGCCTGAGAGGCAGCTCTTCCAGGCGTCGACGTCGGGGACGATGAGCGCAGACATGAACTGATCGAAGCGGTTGGGGGTGTAATCGATGATTCCCAGCGCCTGGGCAGCTCCGCAGAACGCCCGGGTGCTGTGGTGCTCGGCTTCGCACTTACCTTCCGCCCAGGCTTCGATGCGCTCTTCCTCGGCGTACTGGGGGTACATGCCCTCCAATTCGCGCGCCGCGGGAATAATGATGCCCTCGATCTTGGTCTGCCCGTTCTTCTGGCTGACGTTGATCACCACTGCCGGGCCGACTTGCGAATTCTTGCCCCTACCTGAACCTCCGCCGCTCCCCGATGATTTGGGCTTGCCCTGAGGCTTGCTGCAGCCGTAAGTGCTGCAGCCCGGTCCGTTGCCCTTGTCAGGAGCCCAGGCGGAGTCGGGGTTGCCGTGGCTGCACCCGTCGCAGTAGAGGCCCGTGGGGTCGGAGAAGGTGAGGGGGTTGTTGTTGGCGTAGGCGTAGCCGTTGATCTGCTGCGGGTCGGTCAGATCCATGATCGGGTCGACCGAGAGGAAGCGTCCGATTGCCGAGTCGTAGGAGCGGGCGCCGACTTGAGTCAGGCCGGTGGACTTTTCGATGGTGCCGCCGACGAAGCCCTTGGTGCCGGGCCAGGTGGCCGGTTTCGAGCCGCGGGTTCCGCCGAAGGGCAGGCTTCGGCGCTGGCTGAGCTGCTGGGTGGCGGCGTCGATGGAGAGCAGTGCGGTGCCGTGGTGGTCGGCCGTGGTGAAGGAGACCTTGCCGTTGTCTTCCTGGACGGCCTGGTGGCCACCGCCGAGGTCGATGTACCGGGTGCCCTTGGGCGTGGTGGTGCCCTTGGCGACGGTGATCTCGGTGCTGCCGAGGTAGAGCGTGGACTCGGTCGGGGTGCGGGCGATCAGACGGTTGCCGTCGGCGTCGTAGAGGTAATCGGTGACCTTCGGCGAGCCGCCCTCGACGGGTTCGGTGACCTTGACGAGCTTGCCCTCGGCGTCCCACTTGAGCGTTTGGCTGGTGCCACCGCCCAAGGTGCGGGTTTCGGTGTTGCCGGTGGCGTCGTAGGTGTAGAAGTCGCCTTGGGTGAGGCCGGGGCCCTTGCGGGTGACCGATGTCAGGCCGTGCGGACGGACCGTGGTGGCTCCGGGGGTCGGGTAGTCGTAGGTGCTGGTGACGTTCTTCGTGGTGTCACCGGCGGTGTTGTGCTCCGTCTCGGCGGTGCGGTTGCCGGTCTTGTCATAGCCGTAGGAGGACCAGTACGGGGCGGGGCCGCCGATGACGGCGGCACTCGGTGCGTCCGCGCAGGTCTTGGTGGGCTGGGTCCACGCCTTCGTCAGGCGGCGAAGGTGGTCGTAGGTGAAGCACTGGTTGTCGGTACCGGCGCGTGAGGTGTCCGAGACGGAGAGGACGTTGCCGGCCTCGTCGTAGCGGAAGGAGGACGCCTGATCGACGCCCGCGACGTCCTCGCGGTCGACCCGGGTGAACGAAAGCCGCTGGGTTCCGGCCTCGTACTCATTGGTCACCCAGGTCTTCTTGCCTCCCGCGTTGGAGAGTTCGTGCTGCAGGGGCTTGCCGGTCAGGCTGTAGGAGGTCGTGGCCTTGATACCCTCGCGGCCGTCCACGGCGATCGGCCGCAACGTCCCGTCCTCGTGGACGAATACGACGGACGAGGCGGCCAGGCTCCCCGCCTTGGGCAGGCCGACCCCGCTGACCAGTCCGGAAGGCTTGTAGGTCAGGCTCGACAGGTGAGTGCCGGAGAGTCCGGCGTTGGCGGGGGTGTCCGGGATCGTCACGGAGGTACGCAGCGGCCGGTAGAGCCTGTCGTAGGCGACCACCTTGTTGACATAGGCCTTGCCGTCGTCCGCGTACCGTGTGGATTCGGCGATATGGCCCTTGGCGCCGCTGATGGTGTCGTACGTCCACGTGGCCCGCAGGGAGCCGCTCGACGAGCCGGACCGGATCTCGGTTCGGCGGCCGAGTCCGTCGTAGCCGTAGGCGAGCTTGGTCTCACGGGCGTCCTCGGTGGAGGTGA
Source organism: Streptomyces cyaneofuscatus (assembly GCF_033109485.1). NCBI lineage: Bacteria > Bacillati > Actinomycetota > Actinomycetes > Kitasatosporales > Streptomycetaceae > Streptomyces > Streptomyces cyaneofuscatus. Next base: position 5,522,396 of record NZ_CP137002.1, read on the forward strand.
GGCGCCCCCGGTCGTCGTAGAAGGACTTGAAAATACCCTTGTCGGGGTCTGTGGTCTCCTCGACCTGCCCGAGAAGGTCGTACTTGTAAGTCCACTGGTTGCCTGCGGGGTCGGTGGCCTTGGCCAGGGCCCCTGTTGGGGTGAAGTCGTACTTCGTGGCGTCGAACGAGGCGTCGACCGTGCGCTGGTGGTGCTGGCGCAGTTCCGTGGTCTGGCCGCGAGCATCGGTCAGGGTGGTGGTGGCGGTTCCGCCGACGGGCGGGATGACGGTGACACGGTCGCCGCCGTAGATGTTCCGGGTGATGCCGAGGACCTGGCCGTCGTCGCCGTTGCCGAAGATCTGCCGGTGTTCCGTCTGTCGGCCGAGTCCGTCGTGGGTGTAGCGGTTCTGAGTCGCCACGCCGAGGGCGTTGTCCGGCTTGAGGAGGGTGGTGGAGGGCTTGCCGGTGGCGTAATAGGGCAGGAACTCCTTCGTCGCCAGGCCGCGTTCGTCGTAGAAGACGTCGGTGAGCAGCTTTCCGCCCTCCGGGCCGGGAGCCTGCGTCTGGCGCGGGCGGAGGAAGCCGTCGTAGAAGACGTAGGAGGTGTCCTGGGCGCTGTTGTTGCCGAGAGTCTTGGTACCGACGGCGATCGCCTGGTTCTCCGCGACGGTGTAGCTGTACTCGTACGTGGGGGTCTCGCCGGTCAGGCGGTCGGCGAGCCAGACCTTGGTCTTCCGCCCGAGTGCGTCGTAGGCGAAGTCGGTGACCTTGTCGTTGGTGTCCGTGATGCTCAGCTGCATGCCGCGCAGCGGGTCACGGACGGTGGTGGTCGTATGAGCGGTGGCGCTGTCCGTACCCTTGACCGGCGGAGTGGTGACCTTGGCCGAGGCCGGGAAGCCGGAGCTCGGTGTGTAGGCCGTGGTGGTGACGAGGCCGTCGCTGCGCGGGGTCCGGGTCACTGTGCCGCTCTTGACGGTGACGGTGCCGCTCAGGTCGTTGGTGGTGAGCTTGCGGCCGTAGCTGTCGTAGGTGGCTGCTGTCTCGGTGTAGGTGGCCGTGGTGCCGTCGTGCGTCTTGAGCATCGCCGTTGCCGTGGCGGTGCCCTTGGTGGGCGCAGCCCCGTAGCCGAGGCCGTCGTAGGCGGTGCGGATGTCGGATATGACGTCGCCGGGGCGTGCGGCGGCAGTGGTGCATCCCTTGGAGACCGCCTCCGCCCGGGAGGGAAGGGCGAGGATCGTGCCCGCCGTCGGGTAGGAGGTGCGGGTGCACTTGTCGTCGGCGGTCGTGGAGTCGTCGCCGCGGTCGTCGATATGGGTGATGCGTCCAGCGACGGTGTCGAACGTGTTGGAGGTCGTGGTGGTCCGCCACCGGCTGCCGGCGCCGTCATCGAGCGAGGTCCAGGACCGGGTCTGTGCGGTGCCGGTGAAGTTGGCCGTCACCGTGCCCCAGGAGCGGACCTTGCTCGCGGTCTGGTGGTGCCAGGGCCGGCTCACGGTCTTGCCCAGGACGTGGCCCTGGGGGCCGGAGTACTGCACGGACTTGTACTCGAAGCCCGCGGCCGACTCGTGGTCGGTGAGCGCGGCACCCTCTCCGGTGCCGAGGGCGACGGTGACGGATTTGGTGCCGCCGGTCAGCTCCTTGCGGTCGCCGTCCATGCCGCGCAGGAAGTAGCTGTCGGTCTGGGACCTCATCGCGGCGGCACCACCGTGCCCGCCTGTCCTGACGCGGACGTGCCCGTAGCCGCGCCACTGCGACCAGGTCTTGGTCTCCTCCTTGGTCAGCCCGTCATCGTCGTCGTAGTGCCAGGCCGCGCCGCCGAGGTAGTCGTACATCGTGACCTGGTCGGGCGAGCCGCCGGTCCGGTCGGTCAGCGTGACGGTGGAGGTGACGTACTTGTTGAACCAGTGCAGTTCACCCTTTTGCGTGCTGGTGGCGCCGATGGTCTGGGGGAAGCACCGGGTGGTGTTGGTCTGAGGGGTCGGCAGCGCTTCCGCGTTGCACGCGGCAGCGGAGTAGTTGGCGACGATCTGGCCGCCGGCCTCGTCCGAGACAGCGTTGAGGCGTTCCTTCACGAAGGGGGCGTAGCCGTCATCGGGCAAGTCGAGGCGGTTGACGTGCTGGGTGTATCCGAGGGTTGTTTTCGGCAGGGTGATGGCCGGTGTGGCGCTTCTGCCCGTGCGCTGGATGGACTCCAGCAGCAGTTGGTAATCGGTGTCGGCCATACCCCAGCGGTGGCCGAGCGTCCACGAGTCGACGTCCGCGTAGGTGCCGTTCCGCAGGACTTGGGTGGCGACGGAAGCGAGCCGCTTGGTGGTGAAGAAGACGGGTGCGAGTCGGCCCCGATCACAGGTCGCACCGGTGTCGCAGTTCAGGTCCCACGGGGTGTCCTTCCAGTGGAAGGCGTCCGTCTCCACCTCGGGGCAGGTGGTACTGCCCGAGGGCAGGCATCGTTTGCCGTTGGTGAAGTCGACCTTTGCCAGGGCCTTGGCCGAGTACATGCTGTCGGAGCGCAGCCCGTACTCGATGCGGTCGAGGGAGCCGCCGCGGACATAGCGGGTGTTGGCCTTCTCGTCCAGGTTGCGGCCGTAGGAGTTCGACTCCTTGTCGTAGTAGTAGGCGATCGCGTTGCCGTGCGGGTCGACCACATAGTCCAAGTTCCAGCGCCAGCCCTGCTGACACCAGGAGTTGGCGAACGTGGAGGCGTGGCAGGGCTCGTTCGCGTCGTCCCCGAAGACCGGAGCGGTCCAGGTGGAGTCGGTGGTCTCCTTGCCGGTTGCCCAGCCGGGCAGACGGTTGTACCCGAAGAAGTACCGCACCCCGTCAGGTGTGGTGACCTGCCAGTACTCGTCGTCAAGGGCGCCGTTTGCCCGTACGTCCGTGCTTGTTCCTTGCTTGCGCTGGATCTTTGTGCCGTCGTCCTCACGCAACCGAAAGGTGTCGGTGCCGGTCGGTACGAGTTCGCCGCCCTTACCGTTGAAGGAGATGAACGCGTTGTCGTAGGCCCAGCACAGGTCCGCCGGCTTTCCTCCGTCGGGGCGCTCGACCCCGTCATCGGCGCATGATTTGTAGCGGCGCTCGATGGATCCGGGCCAGAGGTCGAACCCGTCCCCGGCCCATGACGCCTGGTTGTTGCTGTTGCCGGTACGTCCGTCGATGGACCCTGAGGAATAGGACAGGCCGACGCTGGGCGCCAGCCCACCGGGGACCTCTGGCACGTTCATGGCGTACGACCAGGTGAAGTCGCCGGTGTTCAGGCTCGTGCTCCACTGAGCAGAAGGTGAGAGCGGGGTCGCCTTGTAGTCGCCGCCCATACCGGCGTCGCCGGCGACTGCGGCCAGGACCGTGGCGCCGGAGGACGGGAGGGAGACACGCGGGGCGGTGAGGGTCTGCTTCTCGGTGTCGTTGACGGTATCGACGGGCTTGGCGGAACGGCACTCGGTCTTTTCCGGCGTGGACAGTGCGCAAGCCGGCAGCTCGACCAGCTTCAGTCGGTCGGCATAGCCGCCACCGAACGCTCCGAAGAAGGAGGAGTAGTCGAGACGGGCACGGACGGATGTCTTCGACGTGGTCGTCCCGGCGGCCTCCAGACTGAACACAGGCCCGTTCGACCCAGCCAGCCGGGCCGTCTGGCGGTCGAACATCCGGGTTCGTACGGACCCGGATGCCTGGGAGTTGCCCAGAGCAAGGGGCAGCTTCCCCGCGCTGACGACGGACGAACCGCTCTTCGGCACGTCCACGGTCACCGTGCCCGCCTGCGGCCACACGGCTCTGGGGACCTTCACGGGAGAGCTGGGCTGTGTGGCATCGCGGGGAACGAAGGGGACCGGTGTGACCGCGACCGGCTTCTCTGCGGCGGGGAGGTCGGGGCGACCTGTATCGGAATCGGCCGCCGAGGCGACAGGCTGAGTTGCTGCCTGGAGCAGGGTGCCCAGCATGACTACGGCCGAGGCCAGTGCTATCCGGCGGCGCAGGGAACGGACCCGGGTCCGTTGTCTACCGTTCATCCTCATCCTTCATCGTGCACATCTGGCATAAATGGCGTGGGGAAACAGGTGGCCGTACGAGATCCGTACCGCATGAGTGGGACAGGGCGCGGGGGCCCGACGACGTGGCCGAACCCCCACACGGTCAGTCGTTGCCCGGGAGGGTGGTGTCGGTGCCGGGGACACCCTGGGACAGGTGGGCGATGGCGGTCTCGCTCAGCGCCCCCTGGAAGGTCCACAGGTCCGACACCGCACCCGGCCAGTACTCGCCCCACGTGCTCGTGCCGGTCTTGGTCCGGCCGATGTGGAACCCCTGCGTGGCCTTGAACGTGATCACGTTCTCGGCGCTGGAGATCCTTTCCTCACAGGTCGGCTCGTCCGCCTCGCCATCGCCGTCGGCGTCGGTGCACGCCGTCTCCTCCAGCGACCCATCGACGTAGAGCCGCAGCTCCCGGGCGAATCCGTCGTAGACCAGGGCGACGTGATGCCACTCGTCCACACCGGAGAACGGTCCGTACGTCGCGTTGCTGCTGGGTTCTGATGTGGGGTCGGCCTGATTGGTGGTGATGCGCCAGCGGCCCCCTTCGGTCTGCGGCGTGGCGCTCGGGACGTACCGCACTTCGAAGACGTTCTTGTCGGTCCCGGGGGCGCTGATCAGAACGGCCGGTTTGGTCGGCACGGCCGCAGCCTGTGCGAAGGCGCTGACGGTGAAGCTTCTGGAGGTGTCGACGGGGGGCGTGGCGCTCACCGTTGCGGCGTAGTCGTTGACACCGTCCAGCTCCAGCCCGCCGTCGACCCAGCCTGATCCCAGCTTGGCACCGTTGTGCAGGCTCAGGTCGGCGCCGGTCGGGGAAGCGTCCGGTGTGGTGGGCGGAGTTGTCGCGCTGGCCGTCTCGAACTTCCACCTGCTCTTGACGATGGGCCGCTGCCGGAACATCTGCTGGACCTCCTCGCCGGAGACAGGCCGCGAGAACATCCGCACGTCATCGATCGCGCCGGGGAAGAAGCTCCTGATCCTCTGTCCGGAGGCGCTCGCTCCGATCAGCATGGACTGGTCGGCGTAGAAGGCGTCGGCCAAGGTCACGGAACCTGCCTTCGCGCCGTTGACGTACAGCGTCAGGGTCTTCGCGACCGTGTCGTGCACGCCGACGAGGTGGGCCCACTCACCGGCGCGGGCCGTCGTTCCGTCCGGCTGCATGGCCCGTACGGGCGTGGCGTCGGGCGTGTCGGCGGAGTACTGGCTGAACGCCCACCGGTCATAGGTTGCCGAGTAGTACAGCTCGAATCCCGGAGCGAAGCTGCCGTTCTGGGACGTGATGACGGCCCCGGCCTTCGGCTTGGCCGTGTCCATCTTCGCCCAGGCGCTGACGGTGAAGCTGCGCGAGGTGTTCACATGCGGGCCGCTGGTCTGGCCGATCTTCGCGTACCCGGTGGTCCCGTTGAACTGCGCTGCCTTTCCGGTCACGCCCGGGACGCCGGTGGTGACGCCGCCGTTGTACTTCGCCGGCAGTACGTCGCCGTGTCCCCGGATCTCCGTGGAACCCGCCTCCTCGTCGAGCGGGAATAGGGCGATGGCCGGACGCCCGGGGTCACCGACAGCATGCATGGCGTACAGCTTGTCGACCTCTCCCTGGGTGATCACCTTGTCGAAGATCTGCACCTCGTCGATGGCCCCGGGAAAGAACGCCTTCGTGACGCCGCTGTAGGAGCCGGCACCGATCTGAAGACCGCGACGTGCGTTCCACGCGTTCGGCAGCGCCGTCTCACCGACGAGCTGACGGTTGACATAGAGCCGCAGCTTCTCGGCGCCGCTGTCGTACGAACCGGTCAGGTGCGTCCACGCGTTCGCGCTCACACCGCCCGGCTGTGCCGCCATTGCACGGATGACGTTCGCACCCGGTGTGTCCGTCTCGTACTGGTTGAACACCCACCGGTCCAGTGCTGCCGAGTAGTACAGCTCGAAACTCGGGCTGTGGTTGCCCGGCTGGGCCGCGATGATCGCCGCGCTGGTGGGCATCTTCGACAGCTTCACCCATGCGGAGACCGTGAAGTCCAGTGTGGTGTCGACCACCGAGAGGTCTGAGGATGCGTAGCCGTCGGTGCCGTTGAGTTCGAGGGCGGCGCCCTTCGTCCCGGCGGCGCCGGTGGTCGCACCTCCGTGCAGTGCGAGTGTGCGGGGTGGTGTGGAGCCTTGTGCCTCGGTGGCTCCCGACTCCTCGTCGAGCTGCCAGGTGGCACGTTCGGGCTCTCCGGCCTTGACCCGGAACTGGTATGTGCGGATCTCCGAACCGTTCCCGGCCGCGTCGAAGGCCTGGGCGGTGATGAAGTTCAGCCCGGGCTTCGAGGGCAGGAACGGGATGCTCTTGGGCGCGCCTGCGCTCGTGGTCAGCTGACGGGCCGATGACGGGTCGCTGTTGATGCCGTACCAGTAGCGCGTCACATCACTCGATGCCGTGTCGAGGGTGAACGTGCCGTATTGGCCCACCCCGTCCAGCCACGGGTCGTTCGGATCCTCCGGCTGGGACTCCGGGTACTGACCGGAGACGATCGACGGTGCCGCCGGAATGGTCCTGTCGTACACGAAGTAGCACGCCGTGGGATCACCGGCCGAGGACCACGGGGAGTACTGGGCAGTGTCGTAGGAACGGACGTGCCAGGCCACGGTCCTGTTCTGCGGGATCGACGTGGGCAGGCTCAGAGTCCAGCTGGCGCGACCCGACTTCTTGTATGAGGTCAGCGGCGGCTTCCACCGGACGATCGACCCCTTGCCGTCGCCCGCGTCCCACGTCGCCTGGACCTGGATCGCGATGTTGTCACCGTCGGGGTCGGTGACATCGTTGATGTTGATCGTGCCCAGCGTACGCACCCGCGGAGCGCTGTTGGGGCCCTTGCACACACCGCCGTACTGCATCGACAGCTGCGACATCTTCAGCTGCGGGGGCGGCCGGTTGTACTCCACGCGCAGGAACGCCTTGTCCGAGAACCGCTTCCAGCCCAGCCCGTCCGACTCACTCGACGCCCGCAGACCGAACGTCATCGTGGACCACTTGCCGTTCGCCGCCTCCTGGACCGCCGACTTCACGTCGAACTCGGCGTCCTTCGCCGTGCAACCCGTGTAGCCGTACGCGAACGACTTCGAGGCGAGCTGCTTGATCCAGAAACCGGACGCGTTCTGCGAGTTCCACGTCGTCGAGGACGAGATGCCCTTCGTACGCCACAGCTCCACACCCCTGGCCGTGCACGAGGCGGACCAGGTGGTGGGCACCACGAACTCCGCCGACAGTACCGACTTTCCCGCGAACGCGGCGGTCGAGATACGGTAGAACAACCGCTTGGTGTCGTTCGGCTGGCAGTAGTTCCAGTTGCAGAAGCCCATGCCGGCCGTCGACTCGCCGTTGAACTTCCACTGCGGGGAGGACGCCCAGTACTTCGACGCCATCGTCCACGCCGTAGCATCCGGCGAATACCACTGCGGATCGATGAAGACGGGATACGTGGTGTCCGTGCCCCGCAGCACGTCCATGTCCGGGGTCAGCACCAGCTCCTTGCCTCCGGCCGGGAGCGTCACACCGACCGGAGCGAGCTTCCCCGACTCCGTCGGCGCAGGCTCAGCGGAACCGTCCGGGCCCGACGCTTCCGAGCCCGTGCCCGCTAGGGCCACCGTGGCCTTGGCACCCGCGGCCGATGTGCCTTCGGCCGGCGCGCTGGAATCCCACATCATGGGCCGTGGCGCCTCGAACACGGCCCCTTGGGCGCCCTTGTCGACCGCTTCCAGACCACCGCCGGATATCTCGCGCACGTCCATGCCGTCCGCGGCCAGCTTCAGGCGCAGCTCCGACAGCTTCTCGTTCTCCGCTGCCTCAGCCGACTTGACCACCAGCAGCTGCGTGAAGCCGTCCTCCTGTGCCTCCATCCTCAGGTCCACATCCGGAAGCACCTCCCGGTACGTGGCCCTGGAACCTTCCAGCACGGGGGCCGGCAACTTCTCCGGCCACGACAGGGCCAGCTCACGACCGGCCTTCCGCATCCGTACGAGCGGTGTGGTGCCGCCCCCGGAGAACGCGAGGCCCACCGTGGTCACCTTCGGCGCGACACTGCCGTCGGCCGAGCGGGTCAGGCCGGTATCGATGGGCTGCCATGCGCCCTTCACCCGCGCCCGCACCGGACGCAGATACTCCCGCGCCTCCAAATTGCCCTCAGGCGTCGCGAAGACTTCGCTGCGCTCACCGCGCATCGAGGCGATCTCAACGGACCGTCCGGTTCGTTTCGCCTCGGTCAACGCGGCGTCGGCGCCGGTGCGCGACTCTCCGGACTCCCCGGCCTCTCCCACCGAAGCGACCGGCGGGGCCGTCGGTGCGGCGGCCGCCTGCGGTGCGAGGGTGGCCAGCACGGCAAGTCCCACACCCCCCGCGAGCAGCCCAGTTGTCCTACGGCTACGCAGCCGCCACCACACAATCCCCACCCCGCCCACCCGTGATGCTCCCCTCACGTGTGAGGAGCTGTGCGGACTCTATGAAGATCCTGTGTGAATGACCAGAGACTTATGTGGCTACCAAGCAGCCAAAACCGGGCATCCGGTCTGTGGGCTATGTCACTCCTCCTGCTTCGAAGGGGACTGCTAGCCCTTCGGCGCCCCCAGCCGCAGCAGATGCTCCCGCCCCGCGCTGAGCAGCCCCGGGAGGTCCGCCGCGTCCGGGTGCCAGCGCTTCTCGTACTCCCAGCAGACCCACCCGTCCGGGTCCAGCGGCTCCAGGCAGGCGGCCAGCGGGAGGGTGCCCGCGCCCAGGGGGAGCGGAGTGAGGTCGTCCGCCGATGCGACGTCCTTCACCTGTACGTAGCCGAGGTGCGGGGCCAGCACCGCGTGGCTGGCGGCCGGGTCCTCGTCGGCCAGCCAGGTGTGCAGGACGTCCCAGATGGCCCCGATCCTGGGGTGGCCGACGGTGCCCACGACCCGGGCCACGTCGGCGCCGGCGCGGTGGGAGTCGTGGGTCTCCAGCAGGATGGAGACGCCCATGTCGGCGGCGGCCGGGGCGGCCGAGCCCAGGCGGCGGGCGGCCGTCGCGTCCGCGTCCGCCGGGTCCTGGTCGCCGCCGCCGGGGAAGACCCGGACGTAGCGGGCGCCCAGGTCCCGGGCGAGCTTCACCAGGTCGGCCAGGTCGGCGGAGACCGCCTCGTCGTCGCCCTCGGCCGCCACCTGGACGTACCCGGCCACGGTCAGGATCTCCACCCCGGCCGCCTTGAACGCCTCGACCACATCGGCCCGTTCGAGGGAGGAGAGGCCCGGGTGTACCGGCTCCTCGGCGTGGGCGCGCAGTTCCACGCCCTCGTAACCGTGCTCGGCGGCGAGCCGGGCGACCTCGGCCACCGGCATTCCCGGCACCCCGAGAGTGGAGAAAGCGAGCTTCACGTGCGTGTCCTTCCCATCGTGACCGCGCGGGAACGTGTCCGGCGCCTGCCCCCGGCTCCTGCCCGCAGCCCGGTGCCGTACGCGTACGGACCCCGGGCCCGTACGCGTACGGCAGGCGTCCGGGCCGGTGACCCGTACGCGTACGGCAAGCGTCTCAGCCGGTGCCCCGGAGCACCTGCTCCAGGCTACCGAGCAGCCGCAGCGCGTCCTCGCGCTCCGCGCCCTCCAGTGCCCGCCCGGCGGAGGCCGGAGCCACCGGCTCCGGGGTGATCACCCGCAGGGCGGCCGCCGCCTGCCGGGCGAACATCGCCAGCAGGTCCAGCTCCCGCACGCTGGAGCGGGCCTGCGGGGACGCGTCCAGCACCTCCAGGACGCCGAGCACACGGGAGTCGCTGATCAGCGGGGCCGCCATCAGGGAGTCGGGGACGTACTCGGTGGACTCGGCCAGCGACCGGTCGAAGGACGGGTCGGTCGACAGGTCGTCCACCACCATCGGCTCGCCCGAGGCCGCCACCCAGCCGGCGATCCCCCGCCCGGCCGGGAACCGGCGCCCCACCAGGAACTCCTGGCCCTCCCCGGAGACCGCCCCGAAGACCAGTTCGTCCGTCTCCTCGTCGAGCAGGAGGACCGAGCTCGCGGCCGCGCCGAAGATGGCCCGGGCCACCTCGACGACCGACTGGAGCAGCTCGTTGCGGGGGGTGTCGGAGGTGGCGGGGGAGAGCGGGGAGGAGGCGGGGGCGGATTCAGTCTTCGGAGTCATCGCGGGTATCTCCTGCCGCTGTTGAGGGATGCGGGGGGCGCTGGGCGCTCGGCTCGTGGCGCACATTGGCCGCCGACAGATAAAGGGCGTTCTTGAGCTGGAAGGCCGTCATCCGGGGATGCGCCGACAGGAGGCGCGCGCAGAGCCCGGCGACGTACGGCGTGGCGAAGCTGTTCCCGGTGGTGCGGATCGTCCGACCGCCCAGCCACGGCACGGTGACGTTCTGGCCCGGCCCGAAGAACTCCACGGGCGGCTGAGGGTTGTAGAGGTGGAGGGCCGGGTCGTCCTCCTGGTGGCTGCCGACGGAGATCACCGACGCGAACCGCCAGGGGAAGCTCTCCACCGGGGTGTTGTGGGCCGAGGCGACGATCACCGTACGGGCGAAGTAGGCGCTGTCCGCGAGGGAGTGGAGCTCCTGCGCGAACCGGGTCCGGGTGGTCGACAGGCTCAGGTTCACCACGTCGAAGCGCTGCTCCACCGCCCAGCGCAGCCCCGCCATCAGGATGTCCCCGGTGCCGGAGAACCGCTCGCCCAGCACCCGGACGCTGTGGATCTCGCACTCCGGCGCGGTCCGGCGGATGATGCCCGCGCACGCGGTGCCGTGCCCGCAGGTGTCGCCGGTGGTCGTCGGCTCGACCGTGATCTCCCCGCTCTCCGCGTCCTTGACCACCACCCAGGAGGCGGCCGGTTCGCCGACCAGCGGATGGTCGCGTTCCACGCCGGAGTCCACCACGCAGACGCGTACGCCGCGTCCGGTGGCGGGGCCGGTGGGATGGCCGCCCGGTGGTCCCGGGTCGCCCAGGACGGGTACGTCCTCGGGGCCGCGCCCGCGCAGGCTCCAGGTCAGGCCCTGCCCCGGCCCTGTAGCTGTGGTTTCTCCTATGGCGCCCATCGGTCAGCTCCCTTCCCTCGTCGTGCTCGTCGTGGCCATGGCCGCGGGGCCCGCGTGTGCCGCGAGGAAGGCCGCCACCCGGCGGGTCCCCGGCAGGTGCCCCTTGCCCGCGAAGTGCGCCCCGGCGCTCCGGGCCGCCGCCTCGGCGGCAGCGGTGCGGTCCAGCGCGGCGAGCGTGCGGGCCCGGTCCAGTTCGGCGGCGGCCTGCACCAGCGGTGAGTCGGTGAGGAGCGATGCGCGTACGGCCCTCTCGGCGTGGTGCAGCGCCTCGTCCGGGCGGGTCCGGGCCGCCAGCCGGGCCCGTAGCCCCTCCAGGTCGACGGCGTCCGCGCGGCTCAGCTCCGACGCGTCGCCGATGCTCGCCAGCCACCCCGCCGCCCGGTTCCGGTGCCCCGCGTCCAGCTCCAGCCGGGCCGCGTCCAGCGCCACGGCCGTCCGCATCCCCGCCGCCCCCATCCGCCGGGCCGCCGCGTCCGCCCGGGCCAGCAGGGCCAGGGCCTCCGCGCCCCGGCCGAGCAGCGCCTCCACGGTCGCCCGGAACACCGGCAGGAACACCTTCGCCTCCGCGAATCCGAGCTTCCCCGCCAGCCGTTCCGCCTCCGCCAGGCACGCGTACGCGTCGCCGGCCCGGTCCTGGAGCCCGTACAGCACGGCCAGCGGGCAGTTGAGCGTGACCCGGACCGTCGGCCGGCCCGACCCGTGGGCCGCCAGCAGGGCGCGGCACCGCTCCACCGCGTCCGGCACCGGGACGGGCCCGCGCCAGAGCGAGATCCCGATCGCGCCCAGGGCCCCGGCCCGCTCCGGCTCGGCCCCGGCCGCCACCGCGTGCTCCAGGGCCCGCGCGTGGTCGCGCTCCGCCTCCTCGTGGCGGCCCGACTGCTGGAGCTGCTGGGCGAGGCGGAGGTGGGCGCGGGCCCGGCCGGCCGCGTCCCCCGCCGCCTCGAAGACCGGCAGCACCGCGCGGGCGGTGGCGGCGGGGCCGGGGCGCGCCGCCGGGTCCAGCACCGCCAGCGCGAGGCGGGCGTGCGCGGCCTCCACCGGCGCGTGGGTCAAGTCCCGTACATGGCGCAGCAGTTCGGCGCCCTGCTCGACCCGGCCGAGCGCCACCCGTACCTCGCCGAGCCCCAGCAGTGCCCCCGCCGCGTCGGGCCGCAGCTCCACCGCCCGCTCCAGCAGCCCGTGCGCCCAGTGCAGGTCGGAGCGGGCGGCGGCCTGGGCCCCGGCCCGGCCCAGCGCGGCGGCGGCCCGGTCCCGCAGCAGCCGGGCCCGGTCGTCCAGCAGCCCCAGCTCGGTGCGGTAGCGGTAGGCGCGCTCCAGATGGCCCCCGACCGCGCCGTCCCCGGTCCGCAGCACGCTCGGCAGCTCGGCCGCCCACACGTGGCGCTCCGCCTTGGCCCGCTTGGAGAGCGAGGCGTAGGCGACCTCGTGGACCAGCCCGCTGCTGAACCGGTACGCCGACGGCTCCCCGGCCCCGGACGGCGCGGGCTCCACCAGGCGCCGCAGGGCCAGCGCGGCGAGCGCCTCGTCGACACGGCGCCGGTCCCCGGGCCCCCGCCCGGTGACGGCCCCGGGCTGCTCGGCCGTCCGTACGGACAGCTCCAGCCGCACCAGCTCCGCCGCCGCGAACTCCCGGCCGATCACGGCCGCCAGGTCCACCACCCCGCGCTCGGCCCGGGCCAGCGCCCCGATCCGGGCGCCCAGCAAGGCCTGGAGGGTGGGCGGCAGCTCCCCTTCCGAGGTCGAGGCGGTGGCGGTCCCGTCGTCGACGAGGAGCTGCTCCAGATAGAGCGGGTTGCCCTCGGCACGGGCCAGGAGCCGGTCGTCGGCCGGGGCGGGGCGGCCGTCCAGCCGGGCCAGACCGGCGGCCAGCCGGGCCGCCTCCTCCCGGGGGAGGCCGGTGAGCTGGAGGTGGCCCCGCCTCCCGTCGGCCGCCCCCGTGCCCGGTGCCTCTTCCGGGCGGCCCGCGCAGATCACCAGGACCCGCGCGGGCCCGGCGTCGCCCGTCAGCCGGTCCACCGTCCGGGCCAGCAGGGGCGCCGCCGCATGCCAGTCGTCGAACACCAGGACCACCGGCCGGTCCCGGGCGGTCCGCTTCAGGACCACGGTCAGCGCGGCGCACATGTCCTCGAAGGGGGCGTTCGGCGTGCCGTCGCGCAGAAGGCCCCCGGAGAGCAGGGCCATCGCGTCGTCGGTCGCCTCATCCCCAGGGGCCTGGACGTGCGGGAGCAGGGAGCGTACGGCGTCGGCGAGCGGCGCCAGCGTGCCGTGGTCCCCGTAGGTGCGGCAGCGGCCCGCCCCGTACGCGAAGGCGCCCGCGCCGCTCCGGCGCGTCAGCCACTCCCGTACCAGCCGGGTCTTGCCGATGCCCGCCTCGCCGGTCACCCGCAGCAGACCGGGCCGGTCCTCCCGTACGGTCTCGTCCAACGACCGCCCCAGAGCGTCCAGTTCGGCGGTGCGGCCGACGAACGGCGCGTCGAAGCGGCGCAGCAGCTCCGGGTCGTCCGCCCCCAGCGCCAGCAGCCGGTACGCCTCCACGCTGTCGCGCTTGCCCTTGAGCTGGAGGGGGCCGGTGGGCTCGGCCGTCACCGTGGGGCCGGCGGCGAGGAGGGTCTGCGGACCGATGAGGATCTCGCCCGGGCCCGCGTTCTGCTCAAGGCGCGCGGCGATGTTGACGACCTCGCCGGAGACCAGGGCCTGGCGGGCCGTGGCATCCGAACCCGCGACCACCTGACCGGTGTTGACCCCGACCCGGGTCGTCAGTCGGATGCCGAGCGAGGCGTACAGCTCCTCGTTGAGGGCGTCCAGCGCCCGGCGCATCCCGAGCGCCGCCGCCAGGGCCCGCCGGGCGTCGTCCTCCCGGACCACCGGCACGCCGAACACCGCCATGACCGCGTCCCCGATGAACTTCTCCGGGGTGCCGCCGCGCGCCACGATCTGCGCGCTCATCGCCTCGAAGTACCGCAGGGTCACCGCCCGAAGGGTCTCCGGGTCCAGCACCCCCGACAGGGCGGTCGAGCCCACGAGATCGCAGAACAGTACGGTGACCGGCTTGCGTTCGTCCTCGGCGGGCGGCGCGACGGGGGCGGGGGCGGGGGCTGCCGCCGGACCGGCGCACGGCGTCCCGCAGGACGAGCAGAACCGGGCCGTGGAGGGAAGCTCCTGTCGGCACGAGGGGCAGGTCATGGCGGGTCCTCAACTCTCCTGGTCCAACTCGCCCCGGAAGGAGGGCTCTCCTCGAACGGAGGGGCGGTGGCTGATCGGTCCCGGGAGCGCACGCGCCGGACCCCCGTCCTGGCGCGGGCGCTCCCGGGGGTGCCCGGGAAGCCCCTAGAACAGCGCGCCGCCCGCGATCTCGCCGTGGGCCTGGACCTCGGGGCCCACCGCGTCCAGCCGGTTCTTGACGTCGAGCAGCAGGGTGAGCTCCTGCGGTGTCAGCTCGCTCAGCACCACGCGCTGCTCCTCGGTGAGCAGGTCCACGGGGAAGCCCGCTTCGTGCAACACCGTTTCCACTGGCAGCTGTTCGGGCTGATCGGAGGAGTGTGCAGGTGGTCCGGTCATCGGGTGACTCCCGTCGGTGGGGTGGGTCCGGCTCCCCGCAGCGACGGCGCCGGTGCGGAGCGCCCGAGCCGGACGAACAGCCGGGTGAGCGCGTCGAGGGAGTGCAGCGCGCTGACCGCGACGGCCGCTTCCTGGTCCCGGGTCAGCGGCAGCCGGTCCAGCAGCGCGTGCAACTCGTCCAGATGGCCCGTGTCGAGCGCCGCGTGTTCGCGTACGGTCCGCAGGGCGGCGTCGGGAAGCCCGGTCAGTCGGCTGATGCGGTCGGTCAGCCCGGGGGCGGGCGCGTACCCCTCCAGCACCGCGATGTAGCCGAGCAGGGCCACCGGGTGGTGGTGCTCGATCCAGTAGTAGGCGGGGCCGACGAGGGTTGCCACGTCCGGCGGCGGCTGGGGGCCGAGCGCGTCCTCGGGGGTGGCGCCCGCCGCGAGCAGATCCTCCAGCAGCCAGGCGTCGTGCCCGGCCTCCTCCTGGATGTGCTCGGCCAGATAGGCGGCCAGCGGCTCCGACAACGGGTCGCCGGGCCTCTCCGCCGTCCGCCGCAGGGCGAGTTCCATCAGCGGGACGGAGGCCCGGATCACGGCATGCATGGTGCACAGGTACGTCCGGTAGCGCGGCAACAGCCCCTCCGGGCGCCACATATGGGTGGTGGCGCCCCGGAACTCCGGCTCCAGCAGCCGCAGTTTGGTGCGCAGGCGCGTCGAAGCCGATTCGCGGGTGGTGGCGTTCGGGGCTTCGCTGCTCGTCCACGTGATGCTCACCGCGCGCCCCCGGCGCCCACCAGCGGCGCGTACGCCGAGCAGCCGTGCCGCCGGACGACGCCTTCCGGCCCGCCGCTCGCACCGCGCTGCGCGGCGGCCAGGTCGAGCAGCGCACCCGCCGGACCCGCCGCCACCGCCTGCGCTCCGGCCGCCACCGCCTCGTCGCCGCCCAGCGCCCGGCACCCGTCGCAGTACGAGCCCGGGTGGGGCGCGGCGCCGGAGCGGGCGGCGAGATGGGTGGGCCCGACCGTACGGATCATCCGCAACACCGGGGATTCCAGGGCCCGTCGGCGTACGGTCTCCCAGTCGTCGGAGCCGATGTGCCCGAGGTCCAGATGGGCCGGGGCGGGCCTCCGGTCCACGGTGTCCTGGTTGCAGCAGGCCAGCACCGTGCCGTCGAACGCGACCACCGGCCAGGCGGCCATCGAGCACGGTGCCGCCGCCGACGGGTCGGGGCCGGTGCGCGCGGGCCGGGCCCAGGAGGCGGCCCGGCCGAACGGCCGCACCTCGTTGACCAGGGACGGCACCCGGCCGCCGAACTCCTTGTCGATGGCCCGGGTGATGTCGGCCAAATACGGGTCGGCGGCGCCGGTCCCGGTGAGGTGGAAGCTGACGGAGACCCCCGAATCGCGGATGCGGTGCAGGGCCCGGAACACCTCCGCGCGCGCCACCTCCCGCTCGTGGTGGACGTCCAGGCTCGCGGAGAAGTGGTCGACCTGGGCGATCGCGCGCAGGATCGCGGGCGGGATCTCCTTCGAGCGGGCGAAGAACATCCCGCTCAGCACCGCCGTACGCGATCCGGCGCGCCGGGCCAGGAAGGCCAGCTCGCCGGCGAGCGTGGGCAGGAGCAGCGGCTCCCCGCCCGTCAGCAGGACGACGTCCGGACGGTTCTCGGCGGTGAACGAGCCCACGAAGCGCAGTAGTTGACCGGCGTCCGGCTCCTCCCGCACGGTCAGGTCCGACCCGGTCGAGCAGTGCCCGCACCGCAGGGGGCAGCGGCGGGTGAGGCCGAGCAGCAGACCGGCGGCCGGGAAGGGCCGGAGTCCGACGAGTTCGGCGAGTTCCATACGGGCCGCCTCCTTCGGGGGCTGGGGGCGCGCCCGGACTTCGGGGGCCGGTGCGCACCCGCCCAGGCTCCGCCGTACCGGTTCACCGGCGGTCTGGCATCGCTTCAGGACCGGTATACGCCCAGGTCAGCGAGGCCAGGAAGCCGCCGGGCCGCTCGGTGCGGCAGCCACCAACCCCCGCCGTACTGGCCCCATACCGGCCCCATACCGGAGCCGAAGCGTCTCCCAGGCCGGCGCTCCTAACTTTCTCGGCAACGGCAGGCAACGGGCCGCGGCACACGCCACGAGAACCGGGCCGGCACACACGAGTGGACGGAGACCACCATGTCCGAGAACACCAAGCCCGCGGCCGGCGACACCAACGAGACCGAGACCCCCGAGGTCGAGGCGCACTCCGTGCTGGACCTCCAGGAGACCCCGGGTGTCATCGACCGCGAGATCGTGCCCGGCAACTGCGTCAGCACCGTGAGCCTCGTCCTGGGCTGATCGACCGGAGTCGGGGCGGCCTCCGCGCACCGCGGAGGCCGCCCCGCCCTGCGTCCGGCGAGCACGACGAACAAGCCGAACAAGCCGAACAACACGAACGACGGGAGCCCCCGATGGCAACGCCGCTCCGCTCCAACCGGGATTTCCGGCTGCTCTGGTTGAGCGGCCTCTTCGCCGTGCTGGGCGGCCAGATGAGCGCCCTCGCCCTGCCCCTGCTGATCCTCAGGACGACCGGCTCCGCCGTACAGGCCGGCGCCGTGGGGACGGTCTCCGTCTGCGCCCTGCTGGTGACGATGCTGCCGGGCGGGGTCATGGCCGACCGCGTCGAGCGCCGCCGCCTGATGCGGCTGTGCGACGCGGGCAGCCTCGCCGCCGTCACCGCCCTGACCATCGCGGTCTGGTACGGGCACGCCCCCATGGTGCTCGTCCTGCTGGTCGCGACCTCGGGAGCCGTACTGAGCAGCGTCTACGCCCCCGCCGCCTTCGGGCTGATGCGCGCGGTCGTACCGCCGGACCAGATGGGCACGGCCACCGCACGGCTCCAGGCGCGCACCGCCACGGTCAAGATGGCCGGACCGCTCGTCGGCGGCGCGCTCTTCGGCATCCACGAAGCGCTGCCCTTCGCGGCCCAGTTCCTCGGACTGCTGCTGTCGACGCTCTGCATCGCCCTCGTCCGCACCCGCTCCGCGGCCCAGACCCGGGCAGGCTCGGTGTTCAGCCGCCGGGAACTCACCGCCGGACTCACCTTCCTCTGGCAACTCCCTTACCTCCGTACGGTGTTGCTCGTCTTCGGCCTCGGCATGAACTTCGCGTTCGGCGCCCTCACCTTCACCGCGCTCGCCGTCTTCTCCGACAACGGGACCTCCGGCCTCGGCAGCGGCTTCGTCATCACCTGCGTCTCGGCCGGCTCACTCGCCGGCGCGCTGCTCGCCCCCAAGATCGCACCGGACCGCCATGCCCGCGCCCTCATCATCGCCACCTGCTGGAGCTGCGTCCTGACGGCCGCCGTCCTGGCCTGGTTCAGCAGCGCGGTGCTGGCCGGAGTCCTCTGCGCGCTCTGCATGGCCCTGTCGACGATCGCCAGCATCGGCTTCCTCTCGACCCTGCTGATCGTCACCCCGGAGGACCGGATCGGGAGGGTGCAGAGCGCCGCCGGGTTCCTGTCCTCGATCGTCCAGCCGTTCGGGCCGCTCGCGGGCGGTCTCCTGCTGGCCACCCTGGGCACCCGCTCCGCCTTCGGTGTCATCGGCTGCGTGCTGGCCGTGTCGGCGGCCGTGGTGACGCTGTCCTCCGCCGTACGGGCCGGGGCCTCCCCGCCACCGGAGAGGCCGGAGCGGCCGGAGAGGCCGGAGACGACCGAAGAGCCCCCGGCCCGTACCGCCGCCGCAGCAGCCCCGCCCGCCCACGACGCCGCCGCCGGTCCCGGCGCACTCTGAGGAGGCACACCGTGTCCGTCTCCGGTATCCAGCAGACCCAGCTCTACTGCCTCGCCGACCCCACGTACTACGAGACCCCGGCCCGGCTCCCGGACGAGAAGACCCGCTATCCGCTGGACTCCGCCCCGCCCCCCGAGGGCTGGCGCCGGGTCCGGGGCGGACTGTGGACCTCGCTGCTGCCCGAGGGCCGTGAACTCGCCGAGCAGGGCTGGAAGATCCACGTCTCCACCGTCCCGGAGGAGGCCGAGGCGACCCTGCGCGACACCGCCCGGATCTGCCTCGCCCACGGGGTGCCGTTCAAGTTCCTCCGCAGCGAGCGGGCGCTCCTGCTGATGTCCGACAAGTACATGGCCCGCTCCGGCGCGGGGAAGTTCCTCACGCTCTACCCGCCGGACGAGACCGTCTTCCTGCGGGTGCTGGACGAGCTGACCCACGCCCTCGCCGGGCGCCGCGGCCCGTACATCCTCAGCGATCTGCGGATCGGCGACGCCCCCGTCTACGTACGGTACGGAGCGTTCACCGCCCGCTGGTGCCTGGACGCGGAGGGGGAGCGGGTGCACGCGCTGCGCCACCCCTCGGGCGAGCTGGTGCCCGACGAGCGGGGCGTCGTCTTCCGGGTGCCACGGTGGGTCACCGTCCCCGAGGTGCTGCGCCCGCACCTCGCGGTCCGCGCCGCCTCCGGGGACGCCACCTTCCCGTACACCATCACGGAGTCCCTCCAGTTCTCCAACGCGGGCGGGATCTACCTGGCCCGGCACCGCGAGACCGGCCGGCGGGTGGTGCTCCGCGAGGCCCGGCCGCACTGCGGTCTCGACGCGGTGGGCGACGACGCGGTGACCCGGCTGCACCGCGAGCACCGGGCGCTGACCGCTCTGGCCGGTCTCGACTGCGTGCCCGAGGTGTACGGCGTACGACGCGTGTGGGAGCACCACTTCCTGATCGAGGAGCACATCGAGGGCGCCACCCTCCTGGAGGAGATCGTCGGCCGCTTCGCCCTCCTCCATGGCTCGGGCACGGCCGCCGAACTCGCCACGTACACCGCCTGGGTGGACTCCGTGACCGAGCGGCTCACGCAGGCGCTGGCAGCGATCCACGCGCGGGGGCTGCGCTTCGGCGACCTCCACCCGTCCAACGTCATCATCCGCCCCGACGGCCGGGTGGTCCTCATCGACTTCGAGTACGCCACCGCCCTCGACGACCAGGCCACCCCGGTGGCGGGCGCGCCGGGCCTCCAGGCGCCCACGGGGACCCCCGGCGCCGAGGCCGACGCCTACGCGCTCTGGGCGACCTGGCTCTCCATGCTGATGCCGCTGATGGAGATGGCCGGGCACGACCGGGCCAAGGCCCTCACCCTGGAGCGGTGGGCCCGGCAGCGGTACGGCCTGGCGTCCGACGCGGGACCCCTGCGCCCCGCCGCGCTGGTGGCTGCGGAGAGCCGCTTCGGCGGCGAGAGCGAGATCGCCGCGCTGCTGGAGGGGCCCGCCCCCGACTGGGCGGAGCTGCGGGCCCGGCTGATCGCGGGCATCCACGCCGGGGCGGCCCCCGAGCGCACCGACCGCCTCTTCCCCGGCGACCCGGCCGCCTTCGCGACCGGCGGGATCGATGTCGCCCACGGTGCGGCCGGGGTGCTGTACGCCCTGCACCGCGTCGGGGCCCCCGTCGAGCCCGCCTGGACCGACTGGCTCGCCGAAGCCGCCCTGCGCCGCGACCCCGCCGCCCCCGGCGGCCTTTACGACGGGCTGCCGGGCACGGCGGTCGTGCTGTCCCTGCTGGGCCGGCGGGAGGAGGGCCGGGAACTCTTCGAACGGGCCGCCGCCACGCCCCCGTCCGCCTCGGCCGACCTGAGATCCGGCCGCGCGGGCATCGCGCTCGCCGCCCTGCGCCTGGCCCGGCCGGCCGGTGAGGGGGGCGCGGCGCCGGACCCCGACGCCAAGGTCGACCAGGACCTGGTGGAGATAGCCGTACGGACCGCCGACGACCTGGACCGCCTGGTGCGAGGCGATTCCGTACCGGGCCTGGCCGCCCCCGCGTCGGCGGGGCTGCTGCGCGGGCTGAGCGGTGCGGCCCTGCTCCACCTCGAACTGCACGCCCTTACCGGCGAGGGCCGGTTCCTGCGGGCGGCCGGCCGGGCCCTGGAGCGGGAGGCCGGGCACTGTGTGACGATGCCGGGCGGCACCGTCCAGGTGAAGGACGGGCGGCGCCACTTCCTCTACCTGGACCAGGGGAGCGGCGGCGTCGCGCTGGTGGCCCAGGCGTATCTGGCCCGCCGCCCCGCACCGGCGCTCTCCGCCCTGCTGCCCGGGGTGCGGCAGGGCTGCGTCCTCGAATTCGTCCGCGAGCCGGGCCTGTTCACCGGCCGCGCGGGACTCATGGCCACGGCGGGCCAGCTGTCGCCGAAGAGCCGTACGGAACCCGACGTCCTGGCCTCCGCCCGCAACTTGTCCTGGCACCTGATCGCCCAGGAGGACCGGCTGCTGGTCCCGGGATCACGGCTGCGCCGCTGCTCCGCCGACCTGGCGACGGGCGCGGCGGGACTGCTGCTGGCCCTGCACTTCCTGTCAGAGACCTCCGGCCCCGGCCTGCTGGAGCTGCTCACCCTGGGCTGAACCGGCCCTCCTCGCGCTCGCGCGCGTACAGACAGAGCAGCCGCGGCACTTCGTACAGCGCGGCGTGGGCGGTGACCTCCCCGGCCGGCGAGGTCACAGCCCCGGCGTCGATCAGCGACTCGACGGTACGGATCGCGGCCCGCTCCCCGCACCCCAGCGCCTCCATCGCCCCGTCCAGGGTGACGCCGCCCTCCTGCGCGGGCCCGGCCAGCCGCCCCAGCGCCCGCCGGTCGTCCGCCGACAGGTCCTGCCATCCGGACGCCATGCGCAGCCGTACGGAGATGTCCCCGGCGACCAGCTCGTCCAGGGCGGCCGACGGATCGCCGAGCCGGTCCGCGTACTCCGCCAGCGGCAGATGGCGCAGGACCGCCAGCCGCATCCCGCCCACCCCCACCGCCAACGGCAGCGCGCCGCAGGCCCGGACGATCCGCAGGGCCGCCGCCGGATCGGTCCGCAGCCGCCCGGGCCCGATCAGCTTGGCCAGCAGCTCCAGCGCCTCGCCGTCCGCCAGGGCGCCCAGAGCGATCCGGTGCACGGGGGCCAGCCCCGCCAGCTGCCCGCGCGCGGTGAGCACCACCGAGGACGGGCCGGACCGGGGCAGCAGCCCCCGTACGAAGGCCTCGTCCGGTACGTCGTCGAGGACGATCAGCGCCCGGTGCAGCGACAGCCACCGCTGCCAGGCGTCGGCCGCCCCCTGTGACACGGCGACGGCGGCCGGACCGCGCTCCGGCCCGACAGGCACCGTCGCATCAGCCGGCAACGCGGAGTCAGCCGCTACGGCCGACTCCGCCGTTACGGCCGACTCCGCCGTTACGGCCGACGCAGCCGTTACGGCCGACTCCGCCGGGACCCCCGAACCCCCCGGCGCCCGCACCCCGCACAACCGCCCCAGTTCGCCCAGGACTTCGGCCGGGGTACGGGCCGAGCCGTCCTCCCGCCGGACCTGGACGTGGAACCGCCCGTCCGGGAAGCCGTCGTCGAGCAGGTGGGCCGCCCGCAGGGCCAGCGCCGACTTTCCGGAGCCCACGGGCCCGGACACGACCACCACCCGCTCGTCCGGCGAGCCCAGCAGCGCCAGCAGCTCCCGCAGCTCCTCGCGGCGGCCGGTGAAGTCCCTCGGCGCGGCGGGCAGCGCCGTACCGTGCGCGGCCTCCCGGCCGGCCGCCGCGGGCCGGGCGGTACGGCCCCGGCCCAGCATCGCCCGGTACAGGGCCGCCATCGCCGGACTCGGCTCCAGGCCCAACTCCCGCGCCAGCAGCTGCCGGTAGTCGTCGTAGACTGCCAGCGCCTCGGCCTGCCGCCCGGACTGGTGCAGCGAGTTCATCCAGGCCACCCGCAACCGCTCCCGCAGCGGGTGGCGCTCCACCAGATCCCGCAGCCCGTCCACCGCGACGGCGGCCCGGCCGAGCTCGATCTCGGTCTCGGCCCAGTCCTCGTACACGGTGAGACAGCGGGCCTCCAGCCGCTCGGCTTCCTCCGCGACCCCGGTGGAGTCCCGCAGGTCGTTCAGCGGCGGCCCCTCCCACAGGTCGAGCGCCTCCCGCAGCAGCCGGGCCGCCGTCCGCAGGTCGCCGCGCTCACCGGCGGCCCGCCCGGCGCGGGCCAGCGAGCGGAAGCGCAGGGTGTCCAGCTCGCCCTCGCCGATGGTGAGCCGGTAGCCGCCGCAGCCGTGGACCACCCGGTCCCGGCCTTCGTCGCCGGTGGAGCCGAGCAGGGCGCGGGCGGCGCTCACGTACACCTGCAGGTTCTTGCGCGCGGTGCGGGGAGGGTCGTCGGGCCACACCGCGTCCGTCAAAACGTCGACGGGGACCGGGGTGTTGGGGCGGGCGAGCAGGGTGGCCAGGACCAGGCGCTGTTTGCGCGGGCCGAGCGGGAGCGGGCGGCCGTCCCGTACGGCGGTGAGCGGGCCGAGCAGCGAGAAGTACACCGTACCGGCGGGGGCCGGGCGGGCGGGAGGTCGGATCATCAGCGGGCCTCCGGAAGCGGGGACGGGCGGCAGACTGCCGTACGTTTCCGATCCTGCCGCCGTCACGCCCCGCGCACATCGGGGGACTGCCCGTATGTTCCGCCCGCACACCCGACCGAAAGCGCCCCGTGCCCCCATGTTGTAGGGCACGCCCGGGCCCCCGTTTCCAGGGGCCCGGCCCCCCGCCCCCTCAGGCCGGCTCCACCGCGCACTCCGCCGCGAACTCGCACAGCGCCGAGCGGTCCGCCCGGCCCGTCTTGCTGAGCAGGCTGGCCATGTGCTTCTCCACCGTGCGCGGCGATATCGACAGCCGCCGCGCGATCTGCTGGTTGCCCGGCCGCTCCGGGAGCAGCACGAACACCTCGTACTCGCGCGGGGTCACCCCGCTGGTCCGCAGCGGCAGCGGGATGCGGTCCCAGCCGCCCCGGTGCTGGGTGACGCTCGCCCCCGCCTGCCGCAGCGCCGCCCGGCACGCCGAGGCGACCGCCTGCGCCCCGACCCCGTAGAAGAACTCCTCGGACCGCCGCAGCCAGGAGACCGGCTCGCCCCACCCGTCGGCGCCGGCTGCGTCCGCGACCAGGCGCAGCCCGAGGTGGCGGGCGACCGGGAAGGGCACGGCCCGGGCGTCGAAGGAGGCCACCAGGCGGTCCGCTCCGGCCGGGTCGCCCTCCCGGCCCAGCAGCACCGCCTCCGCCAGCTCCAGGAACTGCCCGTTCCAGGCCAGTTGGGCCCCGGGGGAGGCGCGTACGGCGTCGAACTCCGCCCGGTCCGCTGCCCCCGCGAGCACCCGCAGGAAGGGGCGCAGCCCGTAACTCCCGCTCAGGTAGAAGTAGCTGGGGTGGTCCCGCTCCCAGGCCAGCACCGCGTCCAGCCCCGCGAGCGCCCGCTCCCGGTCCTCCTCCAGCAGCGCGCCGATCGCCTTGCACAGCCCCAACTGGTGCGGCACGAGCAGCGACGGCTCACCGCCCGCCCGCCGGAACGCGGCCAGCGCACGGTCCATGTCCCGCCGCCGCCCCCGGTGCGCGGCCATCGTGGCGGAGGAGAGGAGCAGATAGCGGTGGGCGGAGAGGTTGCCGACCCGGGCACTGGCCTCCAGCGAACGGTCGATGATCTCCTGCGCCTCGTCCCAACGGGCGCACAGCACCGCGTTCATGGCGAGCAGCCCGTCCACCGTCTGCGTCAGCAGCAGCGCACCGAGCTCGATGGCCGCGGCCCGCGCCGAGCGCAGCCGGGAGGCGTCCCCGGTCCGCATGAAGGCATTGGCGCCCAGCCGCACCAGCGCCTCCACCCGCCAGACGGGCAGCCCGTGATCGGTGGAGAGCGCGAGCATCCGCTCCAGGCAGGCGTCCGCCTCGTCGAACCCCTTCTCGCGGAGCAGCAGCGCCAGCAACTGCCAGGCCTGGCAGGCGACGACGGGCAGCCCCTCGGCCTCGGCGATCTCCGCGGCCTCGCGGGCGGCCCGCTCGGTCTCCCCGGGGCGCCGGTGCTCCTGCCCGGGCAGCAGGGCGAGATGGGCGTCGGCGACGGTGAGCGCGGCATGGCGGCCGGGCGCCGGATCCTGGCCCAGCAGGGTGCGGGCGGCCTCGATCTGGCGGGCCGCGTCGGCCGCCCGCTCGGCCATCACGGCCACCCAGGCGATCTTGATGTGGATTTCGCCGCGCCGCTCGGCGGCCTCGGTGCGTGCCGGAACCGGCGGCAGCGACTCGGCCAGCTCCAGCGCGGCGTCCAGGTCGCCGCCCTCGGCCCGGGCGACCGCCAGCGACTCGGAGATCGCGGCCCGGTCGGCGTCGGCGGCCAGCGGACAGGCCCGCTCCAGCAGCACCACGGCCGAACCGTGGGCCCCTGAGGCGAGCATCCGCCGTCCGGCCTCCGCGAACCGCAGGGCCGCGCCCGCACGGTTGCCCGCGGCCAGGTGCAGGGAGGCGACGAGCTGCTGTCCGTCCTCGTCGAGCGGGTGGCCGGAGTGCTCGATGGCCCCGGCGGCGCGGCGGGCGAGCGAGGCGCGCTCGGCCGGGGCGAGCGAGGAGATCAGGGCCTCGGCGGTGAGGGAGTGGCGGAAGGCGTACCGGTCGGGGGCGGCGCCGTCGGGGGCGATCACGCCCGCCTCGACGGCGGACCGCAGATGGGTGAAGAGGGCCCGGTCCTCGAAACCGGTGACGGTCTGGAGGACGGAGACCGAGAACTGGCCACCCAGGGTGGCCGCTGCGAGTAACAGGTCCCGGACCGGCTCGTCCAGCCGGTCGAGTCTTCGGGTCCAGGTCCGCACGATGCCCGAGGGGACCGGCCCGCCGGGCTGCTCGGCCGCCTCCCAGCCGCTCCCCGTCCGGCGCAACTGGCCGGTGTCCAGCAGATCCGCGAGCAGCACCTCGACCAAGTACGGGTTTCCACCCGCCCGTTCGGCCAGCCGGTGGTGCACCACCTGGGGTATCTCCTCGGGCGCCGCCTCCAGACAGGCTGCGGTCAGGGTCCGCATCTGCTCGTCGGCCAGCGGCTTCAACTCCCGTACGGAGGCGGCCTGGCGGCGCTCGGCGGACCGTACGAGATCGAGCGCGGCCCCCGCCTCCGGGCGCAGCGTGCCCAGGAGCAGGATCGGCAGGTCGGCGAGGTTGTCGATGACGTACTCGACCACCGCGACGGTCTCCGTGTCGCTGTCGTGGAGGTCCTCCAGCAGGATCGCGCAGCCGGACTCGCGGCCCAGCACGGACAGCAGCCGCAGCAGCGCCTCCGCCAGCTCGACGACCGTCTCCGGGTAGCCGGGGGAGGCCTCCTGGCGCCACTCGGGGACCAGCCGGGCCAGGGCGGGATGGTACGGGGCGAGCTCGGGATCGGTCGGGGTGCCGGCGGCCCGGAAGCGGGAGGAGAGCGCCTCCACGAGTGGCCGGAAAGGGACGACGAGCCCGGTCGAGGTGGCCCGGCCGCGCAGCACGGGCATGCCGAGGCCGTAGGCCCGGTAGGCGGCTTCACCCACCAGCCGGGATTTCCCGATCCCGGCCTCGCCGAGGAAGAACAAGGCGCGCCCTGAACGCCGTTGCACGGCGTCCAGGGCGCTGCTCAGCAGGCCGATCTCCTCGTCCCGCCCGACGATGACCGGCGATGTGGCTCGCATGGGCGCAGGCTACTTGAGTCGTAACTCATGCGGGAGTGGCCCAATGCGCCACAATGCGGGCCGAGGTGCGGTTAAAGGGGGATCATCGTGGTCCACGGCAGGTCGATCGTGTTGCCGGTCTCGCCCTCCGAGGCGCTGAGGAGTCTGCTGCGCATCCCCAGCCCGCCGCCGATGCCGAGGGAGATCTGCCCGGCCGGGTGGTCGTACGCGCCCTCGTGGGCGAGGTTGCCGGAGCCCTGGATCGCGGATTCGCTGATGTGCGTCATCTCTGCCTCATTCTCTGCTGGGTGCTGAATCCTGAATGGAATGAACGCTGGACCAAAGGTTTCTGACGGTAAATCGGCTAAGGGTGAGAAGGGTGAGGGGGCCCGCAGCCGGCTGCGGGAGGGCCTCTCATGCGACCCCTGATGAGGGGTTGAGGAGCGGCGCGGACGGGTTGAGGAGCAGCGCGGAGCCGATCCGGTCGGGGAATCCCGCCCGCAGCAGTCCGTGCCCGATCCCCGAGAGGCCGGTGAGCAGCCCCGGGTGCGGTACGTGGCCGGGGGTCCCGCAGCGCGGCCCCTCCCGGTCGGCGGCGGCCAGCAGCGTCCCGGCCCGGCGCACCCACGGGGTGCGGTCGCCGGTCAGGGCCGGGTGGCCGAGCAGCTCCAGCAGCCCGAGCTCGCCGTGGCAGAGGCTGTCGTCGGCGAGCGGGGCGCAGTCCGCCAGCTCACCGGCCCGCTCCGCCAGCCAGCCGGACAGGTCGGGGTCGACGAGGGCGTCCGGGCTGTCCGCGACCGCGAGGGCCACCCCGGCGGCCCCCTCGCACCAGGCCCGGCCCGCCGTCACCTCGACGGTCGCCCGGCGCAGGGCCCGCAGTCCCGCCGTACGGTACTGCTCACCGCCCCCCGCCGCGGCGAAGCGCAGCAGCGCCCAGCCGATGCCCGCGGCCCCCTCGGCGAAGCCCCCGGCCGCCGGGTGCGGCGCCACGGAGATCCGCTCGGCGCAGCGCTCGGCGCCCCGCCAGGCCTCGGCCCGGCCGGTGGTGCGGTGCACCGCGAGCAGGGAGACCAGCCCGCCGGCCGCCCCGCCGCGCACCCCGTACCCCTCCTCGGCAGCGCTCGCCGCGCAGGCCAGCCGGGTGGCCGGGCCCGCCAGGTCGAGCACCGTACGGTCGCCGAGCAGCGAACCCACCTCGGCCAGGGCGTACGCGATGCCGCCGAGGCCCGCGAAGGCCCCCGAGCCCAGCACCGCGAGGTCGTCGGCCCGGCCGTGCAGCGCGTCCAGCAGCCCGGGCACCGGGGTCAGCGCCTCACGGGCCGCCTCGGCGTACCGGTCGGCGCCGGTGAGGGCGGCCAGCTGGGCGAGGAAGAGCGCGGGACCGGTGTAGCCGCTCGCGAGGTCGGCCGCCATCGGCGCGAGCCGCCAGTAGCGTTCGCCGAGCAGTTCCAGGCCGATCCAGTTGGTGCGGGCCTCGTGCCGGTAGGCGAGCGAGACGAGCTGGTCGCCCACCGACCGTGCGGCGGACAGGAGTTGCTCCGGCTCGGGAGCCGTCGCGGCCATCCGGGGCCGCGCGCCGCCCTCCGCCCGGTGCGGGAGTTCGGGGGAGGTGGACACCATGGCGGCCCGGATGATCCGTTCCTGGTCCTGGCGGTCCACCGTGTCCATGGCCCGCACCTTCGCCTCGACCCGGGCCAGACCGGTGGGCCCCGGCGTGGGCGGTACCTCACGCCCGGTGCCGCTCCACAGGTCCGGGGAGCCGGGCCGGGTGAGGAAGACCGGCACGTCGCCCGCCCACAGCTCCTCGATCTCCTCGTCCTCCAGGCCCGGCAGCGCGGGCACGCCCAGGGCGGGGGTGCGCAGCAGGGAGAGGACCTGGTGGCGTTCGGCGGCGTCCCGCATCAGGTCGGGGTGGGTCGACTCGTCGAGCAGGGTGGTGTAGGTCCAGGTCGGCCGGGGCACGACCCGTACCTCGTCCTGCGCGAAGTCCGTCAACAGACCGCGCTTGCCGAGCAGATCGTCGCGATGGTCGCTGATGGCGGTGTATCCGGCGCGGAACCCCTCGCACAGAACGTCGGTGTACGCGGACGGATCGGCCGGGACCCCTTCCAGCCGGGGCCGGTTGGCGGACTCGGTGAACCGCGCGGAGCGCCGTACCAGCCGCATGGTGTCCGTGCCCGCGTCCGCCCAGTCGGCGGTCTCGATGGGGGAGGGGGCGGCCCGGCCGCCGCCGATGGCGGAGACGTCGAGCGCGGCGGCGTCGCCGACCAGCAGCTGGGGCAGCAGCCCGACCCGGTGGACCGAGGCGTGCAGGGCACGGGCGGCGGGGTCGGAGGAGTGCGCCTGGGAGAGCGGCGGGTGGAACAGGGTCTCCACATCGACCAGGACCGGGTGCGGCCCGCAGGCGATCAGGTTCTCCTGGTGCAGATCGGTCCCGTCCAGCAGGTGGAGCAGGGCCAGCAGCGCGCCCTGGCGCCGGTAGAAGAGATGGGTGTCCGAGGCGGACGAGCAGGGCCGCTCCTCCACGTACTCCACCCACCCGTACTCACCCCGGTCCAGCACCCGCAGCGCCCGCAGGGACGGCGTCCCGGGCAGCGAACCGAACCATTCCACGAGGGAGTTGAAGTGCCGGTGCGCCGCCGGCGGGCGCGGCTTGTAGACCAGCCGGCTCCCGTCGGTGAACCGCAGCAGCATCACCGAGCGGCCCCCGCGGTGACTGTCCCCCGCCCCGGCCTCGACCCCGGTCAGCGCCCCCGGCCCCCGCCCGGCGGCGAGCGTCCCCGGCGAGGCGCCGTGCCCCCGGTCGCCCAGCACACCGGAGGAGGCCAGCAGCTCCCGGTCGTCGGCGAGCCGCCCGAGCATCTCGGTGAAGGCGTCGGCGGCGGCCAGACTCGCCCGGGCCAGGATGCGGGCCAGTACGGGATAGGCGGTGAGGAAGGCTGCGAGCCCGTCCCGCCCCGCCGTCCGCCGCACGAAGTCCCGGAACCGCTCCTGCGGCCCCTCCCCGGCCAGCCGCCCCGCCCGCCGCGCCTTGTGCAGCTCCAGCACGAGCGTCCGCGCCGCGAGCCGGGCCAGCCGGCCGACCAGGTGGGACCGGAAGTCCTCCAGTACGGGGGCGAGCCCGACGGCGGTCCCGGCCCGTACGGCGTTGTTCGACGGCGAGGTCAGCAGCCGCCCGGCGGCCCGCTCGGCGAACGGGGCCACGACGAGGGCGAATCCGGAGAGCCCCGGGTACTCCCGCCCGGCGACGACAGCCTCGGCCGGCGCGTCGGCGATGACGGCCCGGACGAAGACGACCCAGTCGGGCTCCCCCATGGGCGGCTCCCCGACGACTCCGGGAAGCCACCAGGGGTTGGCGCGGGGGGTGGTGGGGGCGGGGGTGCTGCTGCCGGTGTTCGTACGCGGGTGGTTCGCGTTGGCGTGATCCGCGTACGGGTGGTCCATGTCGGCGTGGTCCATGTGCGCGTGGTCCGTGTTCGTGTGGTTCGTGTTGTTCGGGTGGCCCGTGTTCCGGTGGTCCGTGTTCGTGTGGTCCGTGCGAGCCGCTCCGGCGGTGGTGACCGCCGCTTGGGGGGACGCAGAGGGCGCGGCGGGCGCGGCGGACGTGGAGGTCCCGTTCGCGACGGCGGCCCCGACAGATCCGGCGGGCCGGGCGGACCCGTTCGCGCCGGCGGACCCGTGGGTGCCCGGGAGGGCGAGACGGGCAGCAGCCCCCGTACCGCCGCTGCCGATCAGTTCCTTCTCCACCGCACCTCCCAGGTCGGGAGCGGCCCACCGGACCGCTCACGAACCATCCTGGCGGGGGGACTCCCAGGGCGCATGGGGGAGTTGCCCCCATCTTTCGCCCCCGACCGGTGGGGTGGGTGGGTGCCGGGCTCACCCAGGGGGACCTCACCCCAGGTGACCTGGCCCTGGACGACCCCTCACCCCAGGGGCACCCAAGGGCGCCACCCCGGAGGCACCCCAAGGCCACCCCAGCGGCACCCCAAGGACATCCCGGCGGCACCTCAACAGCACCCCGGCGGCCTCACCCCACCCGGGGCGGAGCCGTAGACCCCCGGATCATCAACTCGGCGGCGATGGTGGCGATTCCGCCGGGCGGCGGGTTCTCCTTGCCCATGGCGAGCCGGCCCGCCCGCGCGCCCGCCTCGAAGAGCGGCAGCCGTACGGTCGTCAGAGCGGGTACGGCGTCCACCGAGAACGGCAGGTCGTCGAAGCCCGCCACCGAGATGTCCTGCGGGATGCGCAGCCCCTGGTCCCGTACGGCGGCGCAAGCGCCCAGCGCCACGGTGTCGTTGGCGGCGACGACGGCGGTCACGGCCGGGTCCCGGCGCAGTATTTCGAGGGTGGCCTCGTACCCGGAGCGCCGGTCGTAGGGCCCGTGCACGGTGAGCCGCTCCTCGTCCCCGGCCTCCGCGTCGCCGAGCCCGGCGCCCCGCAGGGCTTCACGGTGGCCTTCCAGCCGGTGCCGGGTGGTGGTGCGCTCGGGGGGCCCGGCGACGTAACCGATCCGGCGGTGGCCGAGCGAGATCAGGTGCTCGGTCAACCGCCGCCCGCCGCCCCGGTTGTCGAAGGCGAGCGCGGCGACGAGCGCGTCCCCCTCGGGGAGCGGGGGCCGCCCGCAGAAGACGATCCGGGTGCCGGCGTCCGCCATCTTGGCGAGCTTCGCGGCCATCGCGGCCTGGTGCTCCGGGTACTCGACCGCGCCTCCGGTGAGGACGACGGCGGCGGCGCGCTGGCGCTGGAGGAGGGTGAGGTAGGTGAGCTCGCGCTCGGGGGATCCGCCGGTGTTGCAGATGACGGCCAGCTTCTCGCCGCCCGCCCGCCCGGAGCCGTCCCCGGGCCCGCCGATCTGGGTCTGGGCGGCCCCCGCCATGATCCCGAAGAAGGGGTCGGCGATGTCGTTGACCAGGATTCCGACCAGGTCGGAGGTGGCGGCGGCCAGCGAGCTGGCGGGCCCGTTGAGCACGTAGTCCAGGTCGTCCACCGCACGCAGGACCCGCTCCCGGGTCGAGGCGGCGACCGGGTAGTTGCCGTTCAGCACACGGGAGACGGTGGCCGGGGACACCCGGGCGCGGGCCGCCACGTCCGCCAGGGTGACTGTCATCGCTTTCCTCCGTGAGGTCACGTGCGGCGCCCCTCTTGTCCGGCCGCTGTCCGCAGGCTAGCGTCCTCTCGTATAGAAAGCGCTTGCTACGGCTGTATGGAGGGAATTTCGTGACACGCAGGACAGTGCGCATCGCCATGAACGGCGTCACGGGTCGCATGGGATACCGGCAGCATCTGGTGCGTTCGATCCTCGCGATCCGCGAGCAGGGCGGCCTGGACCTGGGCGACGGCGAGGTGCTCTGGCCGGAGCCCGTCCTCGTCGGCCGCCGCACCCACGCCCTGGAGGAGCTGGCGGCCCGGCACGGGCTGACCGAGTGGTCGACGGACCTGGACGCGGTGCTCGCGGACGACACGATCGACATCTACTTCGACGCCCAGGTCACCTCGGCCCGGGTGGAGGCGATCAAGAAGGCCATCGCCGCCGGCAAGCACATCTATACGGAGAAGCCCACGGCCACGGACGTCGAGGGCGCCCTCGACCTGGCCCGCCTCGCCCGGGACGCGGGTATCAAGCACGGCGTGGTCCAGGACAAGATCTTCCTGCCGGGCCTGCTGAAGCTGAAGCGCCTGATCGACGGCGGCTTCTTCGGCGAAATCCTCTCCATCCGGGGGGAGTTCGGCTACTGGGTCTTCGAGGGCGACTGGCAGGAGGCCCAACGCCCCTCGTGGAACTACCGGACCGAGGACGGCGGCGGCATCGTCGTGGACATGTTCCCGCACTGGGAGTACGTGCTCCACGAGCTGTTCGGCCAGGTCACCTCCGTAACGGCCCATGTGCAGACGCACGTTCCGCAGCGCTGGGACGAGCACGGCAAGCCGTACGAGGCGACCGCCGACGACGCGGCGTACGGGATCTTCCAGCTGGCGGGCGGGGCGGTCGCGCAGATCAACTCCTCCTGGACGGTGCGGGTCAACCGGGACGAGCTGGTGGAGTTCCAGGTGGACGGTACGCACGGCTCAGCGGTGGCGGGCCTGCGCAACTGCCGCGTACAGCACCGCTCTTCGACCCCGAAGCCGGTCTGGAACCCGGACCTGCCGGTCACGGAACCGTTCCGCGACCAGTGGCAGGAGATCCCGGACAACCAGGAGTTCGCCAACGGCTTCAAGGCGCAGTGGGAGCTGTTCCTGCGCCATGTGGCGCTGGACGAGCCGTACACGTGGGACTTGCTGGCCGGCGCCCGGGGCGTCCAACTCGCCGAACTGGGCCTGAAGTCGTCGGCGGAGGGCCGCCGCTTCGAGGTCCCGGAGCTGACGCTGTGAGGACTCCGGTGCTTCTGCCCCAGGGCCCGTACACCCCGCGCGCGACCCCGCTGGACCTGCCACCCCCGACCGGGCTCCCGCCGACCTCCCGTACGGTCTTCTCGGCGGCCCACGTGGTCGCGGACCCGTACGCGGACATCAGCCCGGACGACCCGGCGGCCGTCGACTGGGAGTCCACGCTCGCCTTCCGCCGCCATCTCTGGTCGCACGGGCTGGGCGTCGCGGAGGCGATGGACACGGCCCAGCGCGGGATGGGCCTGGACTGGGCGGGAGCGGCCGAGCTGATCCGCCGCTCGGCGGCGGAGGCGAAGGCGGTGGGCGGGCGGATCGCCTGCGGAGTCGGCACGGACCAGCTACGGCCATCGGCCGAGCCGACGTTGGCGGAGGTCAGGTCGGCGTACGAGGAGCAACTGGCCCTGGCCGAGGCGAACGGCGTACAACCGATCCTGATGGCGTCCCGCGCCCTGGCGAAGGCGGCACGGGGCCCGGAGGACTACCTCGCCACGTACGCCCACCTCCTGCGCCAGTCGAGGGAGCCGGTGATCCTGCACTGGCTGGGCCCGATGTTCGACCCGGCGCTGGAGGGCTACTGGGGCAGCGCCGACCTGGACGAGGCCACGGACACGTTCCTGAAGGTGATCGCCGAACACCCGGACAAGGTCGACGGCATCAAGATCTCCCTCCTGGACGCGGCCCGCGAGATCGACGTACGCCGCCGCCTCCCCAGCGGGGTGCGCTGCTACACGGGCGACGACTTCAACTACCCGGAGCTGATCGCGGGGGACGAACGGGGCTTCAGCCACGCGCTGTTGGGCATCTTCGACCCGCTGGGCCCGCTGGCGGCACACGCGGTACGGGTGCTGGACACGGGGGACGTGGCAGGCTTCCGGACTTTCCTCGACCCGACGGTCGAACTCTCCCGCCACCTCTTCCGGCCCCCCACCCGCTTCTACAAGACGGGCGTGGTCTTCCTGGCCTGGCTGGCCGGCCACCAGGACCACTTCACGATGGTGGGCGGATCGCAGTCGGCGCGCTCGCTGCCGCACCTGGCGAAGGCGTACGAACTGGCGGACGGCTTGGGCCTGTTCCCTGACCCGGAGCTGGCGGCACACCGTATGCGGGCGCTGCTGGCGGTCAACGGAGGCGCACGATGAACGGCGAACGCCTGGCTCGCCTCTCGCTCAACCAGGAGACCATCAAGCAGTGGTCGCTGCCCGAGCTGGCGGAGGGGTGCGTCAAGGCGGGAATCGGCAAGGTCGGCCTGTGGCGGGCGCCGGTCCAGGCGTACGGCGTAGAGCGCACGGCAAGGCTTCTCGCGGACGCCGGGCTGACGGTCACCAGCCTCTGCCGGGGCGGCTTCCTCACCGCCCTGGACCCGGCGGACCGGGCCGCCGCCCTGGACGACAACCGCCGGGCGATCGACGAGGCGGCGGCCCTCTCCACGGACACCCTGGTCCTGGTCTCCGGCGGCCTACCGCCCGGCAGCCGGGACCTGTACGGGGCGCGGGAGCGGGTGGGCGACGCGCTGGCCGAACTCGCGCCGTACGCGGCGGGGCGCGGCGTACGCCTGGCGATCGAACCGCTGCACCCGATGTTCGCGTCGGACCGCTGCGTGGTCTCCACCCTCGCCCAGGCCTTGGACCTCGCGGAACGCTTCCCGGCCGAGCGGGTCGGGGTGGTCGTCGACACGTACCACGTCTGGTGGGACGACCGGGCGCCCGAGCAGATCGCTCGCGCCGGGGCGGGCGGCCGCATCCACTCCTTCCAGCTGGCCGACTGGATCACCCCGCTCCCGGCGGGTGTTCTGCTGGGCCGGGGCCAACTGGGCGACGGCACGGTGGACTTCCGCGCCCTCCGCGCGGAGGTGGAGGCGGCGGGCTTCGACGGCCCGATCGAGGTGGAGATCTTCAACGAGACGCTGTGGGCCCGGGACGGGTCCGAAGTCCTGGCCGAGGTCGCGAAGCGCTTCGTGCAACATGCCTGCTGAGAGCCCTGATCGAGGCCGAAGGTAAAGAGATCGTAAAGGGCTGCAACCTTTGCGTACCCTCCCGGGTCACACATGGCGTCGGGACTTCCGGGGAGGGGTCCGGGGGGAACGGGAAGGCCCGACGGGGGGAAAGCGAGGGGGGTCCGGCCGCAAGGCCGGGCCCCATTCTTGCTTTTCGGTGAGCGGACCGGAGGCTGGGGGCCGGGGACCGCACGGCGAACACCGGACGGCCCCCGATCACAGCACGGCCCCACGGCTCACAGCACGGCCCCACGGCCCACAGCACTGCCGCCCGGCTCACAGCGCGGCCCCACGGCTCACAGCGCGAGCATGACCCGCGACGCGGGGATACCGGCGTCCGCGAGCGGCCGCAGCGCCAGCCGTATCAGCGCCAGAGCGTTGTCGTCGCCCGCGATGCGGTTGGCGCTGAGTTCGTCGCAGGTCAGACAGAGGTGGATGAGCATCCACTCCCCGTCAGCCCGTACCGACAGGCTCAGCGCCGTCATCCGCCCGCCGCACCCCGCCGCCCGGTCACCCGGCACCCGCCGGTCCACGTGCAGGCTGACCAGGCAGGACGGGCAGTGGTTGCGATGGGCGGTGCCGGGCGCGACCAGCGAGACATCGAGCCGGCAGCCGACGCACCGGAACGCGTCACCGCGCGCCCCGACGGGCCCGTGAAGCACGTCCTTAGGACGCTGAGGACGACGCGCCCCGCCCGACCGGGCTCTGCGCCGCGTCACAGGTCACCGAACGCTTCGAGCGGGAACGGCGGCTGTGCCAGTGGACGTACGGCCATCCGCATCAGGATGAGCTGGTTGTCGTCCCCGCAGACGGGGTTCGAGGTCAGCTCGTCGCAGCGGACACAGCGGTGGACGACCATCCAGTCACCGGTACGGAGCACCGCGATGGAGATCGGGGTCATCCGGCCCTCGCAGTCGGAGGGCCCGCCCTCGACGTGGTCGACGAGGTGCTGGGAGTGCAGGCAACTGGGGCAGTGGTTGCGCCGGCTGCCGTCGGGCGCCAACGCGGCGACGGTCAGGCCGCAGCGGACGCAGGTGAAGGTGGAGAGGGAGGACATGGCTGAGCGGTGCTGGGGGTGGTCGTGTGACACCCGGATACTCCTTGCCGAAGGTGAGGAACAAAGCAGCAGGGAAGTACCGAGCACCCCTCGCGGCGGAGGGCCGGAGCTTCGGAGGCCGTGGGAGAAGGGCCGTAGGCCGTGGAGCGTCAGCAGACGGTGAACGTACGGCTGCGCAGGCGGTCAGGCCCGGTCACCCCGGCGTCGTGGGCGCGACGAGGGAGGCTCGGAGTCACTGACCGGGGCATACATCAACTGCTTTCCAGGGCACACGGCCCAGAGGTCACCTGCGGTCGGCACCGCGACAAGGCGGAAGCACCGTAACAACGGGAAAGGAAGCCGGACCACCGAATTACGGAACACAGAAACAGGAGTACGCCCATGCCACAGACCCCCACGACCTCCACGACCCCCACGGCCCCCGCCACCCCCAGGCGCTGGCTCACGCTCCTCCTGCTGCTGGTCCTCTGCTACGGCGTCGCGGCCGCCGGAGCGGTCGCGACAGGTGACGCGGGCAGCACGTATGCCGCCCTGGACCGGCCGGCCTGGGCGCCGCCCGGGTGGCTCTTCGGCCCGGTGTGGACGGTGCTGTACGGGATGATCGCGGTGGCGGGCTGGCTGGTCGCCCGCCGCCCCGGCCCGGGCCGCCGGCCGGCGCTGGTGGCGTGGGGCGTACAGCTGGCGCTGAACGCGCTGTGGACGCCGCTGTTCTTCGCGGCCGAGCAGTACGGGCTGGCCTTCCTGGACATCTCCCTCCTGCTGGCGGCGGTGGTGGCCACGGCGCTGCTCTGCGCCCGGGTGGACCGCCGCGCGGCTTGGCTGCTGGTGCCGTATCTGCTGTGGGTGGGCTACGCGGCGGCGCTGAACCTGGCGCTCTGGCTGACCAACTGACCAGCTGACCTCCATGGCCGGAAGAGGCTTAATACGTCGACAGAGCCCGGGGCGCCCGGCAGAGTGTCCGCCCGTGACGAGCAGCGAACGATGGACCCGCGACACGGCCGACCGCTACGACGCCGAAGAGACCGAGAACTCCTCGGCCGCCGTCCTCAACCCCACCCTCGACTTCCTCGCCGAGCTGGCCGGAGACGGCCGTGCCCTGGAGTTCGCCATCGGGACGGGCCGCGTGGGCGTCCCGCTCCGGGAACGCGGCGTACCGGTGGTGGGCATCGAACTGTCCGAGCCCATGGCGGCGGTGCTGCGCCGCAAGGTGGACGAGAGCACACTCCCGGTGACCATCGGGGACATGGCGACCACGATCGTCCCCGGCGGATTCACCCTGGTCTACCTCGTCTACAACACCATCTCGAACCTGCTCACACAGGAGGAGCAGGTCGAATGCTTCCGCAACGCGGCCCGCCACCTGGAACCCGGTGGCCGCTTCGTCATCGAGCTGGAGGTGCCGCCGCTACGGTCGCTTCCGCCGGGCCAGACGGCGGTGCCGTTCGATGTATCCGAGCGGCATCTCGGCTTCGACACATTCAACCTGGTCGACCAGATTCAGGTCTCGAACCACTTCACCCGCGAGGCCGACGGCCGCTACCGCCGGGGCAACTCCCGCCACCGGTATGCCTGGCCGGCGGAGCTGGACCTGATGGCGAGGATCGCCGGCCTCGAACGGGAACGCCGGGTAGCGGACTGGGACGGCGCACCGTTCACTCAGGACTCCACGAAACACATCTCGGTATGGCGCAAGCCGACCTGAAATTCCCCTTCCCCGGGACCAATCCGACCACCCTCGCCGCTCCGAACAACACCTTGAGGGCCACGGCACCGGCCCTCACCTGCACCGTTCGGGGGTGCGGCGGCCTGCACCCCCGAACGGCTGCCATCGCACCGACACACTCACCACCGAACCGCGGTATCGGCGGTGACTGGCTGGGCGCCCCCGGGGTATCCGGCGCACATGGCCTTCATCAAGCGTGTAGCCCTCGCCCCTCGCGCTGTACGCCAGCTGCGGCGCGTCCGCTCGGTGTACCTGGGCGGCATGGTGCTCTCCCTGCTGGGACTTTTCCTCCAACTGGACCGTGACGGGGGCGGCGGCCGCCAGATGGAAATCATGACGGTCATCCTCCTGGCGTTCACGGCCCTGTTCGGCCTGACGATCGTCCAGCTGTGGCGCCACACGAGGACCGCCCACTGCAGCACGGCGAAGAAGCTGACCCCGTCCGTCTGACCGGCGCCGCCGCCCAATGCCGTAGGCACGCCGGTGACCACTCAGCAGGTGAAGGGCCTGCCCCCCGCTGCGGATGAGCCCGGCAGACGCGGAGGACAGGCCCCCAGGTTCCTCAGACGCGGTCCTGGAAGACGATGTACCACGGGTACGTCCCCACCACGGTGCCGTCGGTCGTCACGGCCTCGAGCGTGTAGAAGTACGTGTCCCCCTTCGTCGCCGTGGCGTCCTCCCACGTCCGGGCGCCCGCCGGGAGCAGTCCGTCGTGCTGGGGTTCGTATGCCTTGGCCGTCGGGTTCCACCGGCTCACGCGGAAGCCCGTGACCGTGGCGCAGCGGGCCGTGTCGGTGCACTGCCAGTCGATGGATGGACGCGTGGCCGTCCGGTTGTGTCCCAGGCTGCCGAGGCTCCAGTCCCGGGTGACGGTCACGGACGGCCGGACGTCGCGTTCGGTGGCCTCGACCACGGTGACCTTCGGGTCGCTCGGGTGCAGCGTGTTGCCCCAGTGGTCCTTGGCCACCACCGCGTACACGTGCGTCTGGCCGTCAGGCAGGTTGCCGCAGAGGATCGCGAGCCAGTTGCTCGTGCCCTCCGAGCAGGTGTCGGGACCGAGCCACTTGACCGTGCCGTCGGCCTGCCGGGCGCCCTTCCACACCACGTACTCGTCGATGTCGTCCTCAGGCGAGGCGGCCCAGCTCACCAGCGTGCCGTCGTTGCGCGGGGTGACCTTCACTCCGGTGACCGGGCCGGGTGCCACGGTGTCGCCGGTGCGGACGACGAGCGGGGCGGAGTACGCCGACTCGTTGCCGTACGGGTCCACCGCCGTGACGGCGTACGTCACGTACGTGTTCGTGGGCATGTCCACGTCGTAGCAGTTGCCGCCGTTGCTGGCGTAGCCGCTCTCCTCCGCGGCGCAGGTCACCTGGGTGCGCGCTGCCGGGTCGAACGTCTTGCCGGGCGAGCGGTACACGCGGTAGTACCCGCCGTTGCCGTAGTCCTCGGTGAAACTGTCGGGCTGGTGCCAGTGCAGGTCGGTGTAGCCGGGACGGGCGACGACGTTGAGGTCGGTCGGGGACTTCGGTGGCATCCGGTCGACGCCGTCGCTGGTGACCACCGCGTACACACCCGGGTTGCCGACCGCATCAAGGGCCCGGACCCGGTAGTACGTGTTCTTGTTTACGGCGCCATTCGTCCGGTACGACGTCGTGGTCGTCGTACCGCGCAGCTCGAACGGTCCGGTGGGCGTGGGCGAGGCGTACACCTCGTACTTCGCCGCGTCGGCGGCCTTCTGCCAGTTCAAGGTGTCGTGCCACCCGTCGCCGGTGGTGACCACCAGTCCGGTGGGGGTGGCCGGCCCGGTGCGGTCGACGGTCGTCGCCGTCACGTCCGGGCTGCCGGTGGACTCGCGGCCCGCCTTGTCGACGGCGCGGACCTCGTACAGAAAGGTCTGGCCGGTGACGGGCGGGGCGTCGACGAAGGACCGGGTGGTCACTGCGGACGTCCCGCTGACCTTGGCCCAACTGGTGGTGCTCAGCCGTCGGTACACGCGGTACCCGGCGAGGTCCATCTCCTTGTTGGCGGCCCAGCGCAGGGTGGTCCTGGCTGTCGTCCGGTCGTACGCGGCGGTGAGCCCGGTCGGGGCGAGCGGCTTGACCGTGTCGACGGCGGCCTCGGTGCGCGGGGTGTAGGTGAAGGCGGCGTTGGCGACGCCGGTCCAGGCGACGAAGTCCACGCGGATCGTGTGCTTGCCTGCCGGAATGGTCAGGTCGACGGTCTTGCGGACGGTGGCGGAGACGTTCTTCCACAAGTTGATCTTCCGCACACCGTCGACGTAGACGCGCATGCCGTCCTGCGTGGCGGCGGAGAGCCGGAAGGGTCCGCCCGAGCCGAAGTCACGGGTGAGGGACCAACGGACGGAGAAGTTGTCCTTGGGCAGCGTGACGCCGGCCGGGTCGCCCTTCCCGTAGCTCTCGCTGATGGCGGTGTCACAGGCGGTGAGCTTCGGCGTGCCGCTGAAGGTGGAGTTGCCGAAGTACTGCGCCTTCCAGACGGGAGAGGCGCAGGTGACCGCCGCGGCGGCGGGGGCGGCGGCGGTCACCAGGCCACCGGTGGTGGCGAGCGCGGCCGTCGCGGCCAACGCGGACAGTCGGGTACGAGTCATCAAGAAAAAGGCCCCTTCCAAACCGAGCCAGATCATAAGAAGAGTCAGGCGCCTGTGTGACTCGTGAGTCGGGGGCAGGGTTGTCCGTACCCCCGCACATTTTCGGCAGCGACCGCCTCTCACCCGTGGCCGCGGCCGGCGTCCAGGGCTGCCTCGAGGGTGAACGGCCACTGTGCCGGGGGGCACCCCTCGATGCACGGGCGGTGCTAGGTGCTGCCTAAACCAGGGGACCTGCGGCCGCGGGGGCCTCTGGTTGGCCGGGGCGGCCGCAGTCGATGCACTCCACGAGGACGCGGCGAGTGGGGGAGGGAGGGGAGCTGAGGGAAGGGCTGTCGGCGGTGTTGGCAGGTGGAAGGCTTTTCCCAACCCCCTTACTCCAGCTACCGGTTACAGAAGGCGCTCGAACCCCGAACCTCGTATCCCGACACCCGAACCCCGAGCTTCGGGCCAGAACCCCACCCACGTACCCCCGCAAGGATGAACCGAGCGGCCCCGAAGCCCCGGTCCCCGAGCCCGAGCCTCGGATGAGCGCGGAGTGCTCCCGCATGCGAGCGCCCGGCACGACTAGCGGAACACCGCCGCACGCGCGGGGGACCACCGCGTGACGGCACCCCCCCTCGGCCCATCCGCCGGAACACCCCCGCCTGCGCGGGGACCACTCTTCCTGACCTGCAAGTCTATGGAGGCTTTGCCAATCCTTGACTCACTGGTGTGGCCCTCATCCCTACATGCTGACAGAACGCAACTGTCAGCACAGACACGAGCCTCCCGATGCCGAGTGAGTCGCCCTCATCGGCCACCGCAAGGAGCAACACAGGCGGCACGCCCCCCGGGCCAGGAGCCCACCGCTGACCACCCACTGCCCCCGCCCACCCACCCCAGGCCCGCCGCTAGCCAGCGTCAAGCCGTACGGCCGCCCAATCTGTACGGGTGAAGCCACAGTCAATCGCCGCCAAGAGCCCCAACACACCCACCACGATGGCCATCCGCGCCGCCGACCCAGGGACAGGGAGCCACCGTGCCGGATCACGCCCCGGACCATCCGCCGAAGACCCCGCCCCCGCCGAAGCGCCCGGTCTCCCCGCCGCGTCCGGAGACCAGCCTCACCGCTACCCCGCGTGCCCGGACGCTGGTTCGGAACCGAAGATCCGCGAACTGGCAACTCCCAAGCGCGCCTTGGACTCCGAAGAAGGCCTCAGGCCACGTGCTTCTCCGGCTGCGCGAGTGGGGCTTCCGGGAAGCGGGCCGTGCCGCAGCCGAGTTGACGGAGTTACTGGTGCGCACTGCCGTCGCGGACGGCGGCCGCAGGGTGTCCGTGCACCTCGCGGACCAAGGGCAGCAGGCCCTGATCGTCGCGCTCTCGCATCAACCGGCGCATGAGGCCGCGAACGGCACGGTGCTCCCAGACCTCACCCGCCTTGGTGCAGTGTCGTGCGGCACTGACACCGCAGAAGACGGCCGACGGGTGTGGGCGGTGCTCGACCTGTAAGCGACTTGACCCCGCAGTGGCGCGCTGGGTCTGCACCCGCCGCCCTTCTCTGCCGCGCGCGAGCCTGATAGAGCTTGCTACGGGCAACCGCAGCCGGTGCGGGCGCCGTTGACGGCTAGGAGTGGCTCGTGCACGGTAGGGCGCATCACCCGGACCACGGCGAGGCGTCGCCCACCAGGCCGCCCGCCGGCAGAAGTGTGCGCGTCGCGGCCCTGGCCGATCAGGAGATTCGCCCCGATGCGCCCCTGCCCCCGGCAACCGCCGATTTCCTCCAGCGCTCCATCGGCAACGCCGCGCTCGCCCAGATGATCGAGGATCAGCGGCACGTCCACGACCCCTCCCGCAGCCACCACCCGGGCACCGCAGCGGCAACGGAGTCCGAGACCAACACGCCCGTACAGCGCTCCAGCGTGCACGACGTCCTGCGCTCGCCCGGGCGGCCGCTCGCCGAACCGGTGCGTACGGAGATGGAGTTACGCCTCGGCGAAGACTTCGAGTCCGTACGCATCCACGACGGCGCCTCCGCCGCCCGCTCCGCGTCCGAGATCGGCGCCCGCGCCTACACCTCCGGCGACCACGTCGTGCTCGGCCAAGGCGGCACGGACAAGCACACCCTCGCCCACGAACTCACCCACGTCATCCAGCAGCGCCAGGGCCCGGTGACCGGCACCGATACCGGTTCCGGGCTGCGCGTATCGGACCCCTCGGATCACTTCGAGCGCGCGGCCGAAGCGAACGCCACAGCTGCCCTGGCCCGCCCCCTGCCCGCCCCGGCGGCGGTCCGGGACCGCCTCTCCCCGGGCTCCGGCCCCGTACCGCTCGGCGGGGCGAACACCGCAGGCCACTCCTCTCCATCGCCCATCCAACGTGCTCCCTCCACGGGGAGCACGGCCACCGGCACCGGTACCGCCGCCCCCGTCGCGTCGCAGGCCGCGCTCACCAACCTGCCGGCGGACGAGCTGGAAGGTGAGTGCGGCTACTTCGAACGCAGGCGGCAGCTGAGCGTCAACCCGCCTCAGCAAGGACTGATCATCCAGGAGATCAACCGGGTCTTCGCGGTGGAGCAGTGGGACGGCTCGGCGTGGACGGCCCTGCCCGCCGCAAACATCGACGCCTACGTCACAGCCAAGCGATCCAACGTGTTCGCCTCCGTCGGACGCTACTGGGAGCTGTGGATCGTCGACGCGCAGGGCAACGTGTCCGACG
This sequence comes from Streptomyces cyaneofuscatus, assembly GCF_033109485.1. Taxonomy (NCBI): domain Bacteria; kingdom Bacillati; phylum Actinomycetota; class Actinomycetes; order Kitasatosporales; family Streptomycetaceae; genus Streptomyces; species Streptomyces cyaneofuscatus. The sequence goes on from NZ_CP137002.1 coordinate 5,564,841, forward strand.
GAGGGGAGGACACCTTCTCTCTCGCCTCCATCATCCCGGGGAAGAAGCGCAAGGACACCACCCGGGGCACGTACACGATCACCGGTGACGCGGCCTTCTATCCCACCACCGTGGCGCCGGGCGCGCTGGGATTCACCCAGGGCGGGGCCGGGCCCGCCGGGGGCCTGTTCAGTACGCTGACCGATCCGTCGGGCGCCATCGCGGCGAGCGGACTCGTCGCCACCGGCCAGCCGGTCCACTGCCAGGTCCACGTGGCGTGGGACAGCTCCGCGCCGGACAGGTACTCGACCGTCACCATGACCTGAGCCTTCGGAGGTTGGCCGGGCAGACACCGTGGGCAGCGGTCAACTTTTGAAATAGCTACTAGGTCATGACCGCCATGCCCGCTGAAGCAAACTTCTCGGAGCTCATTCAAAAGCCCAAGGACACTGTCGCGCGTATGCAGGTCAACGCCCGCCGCGGTCTCCTGCTGCGCCGCCGCGACGAAGAGGACCTGTACCTCACCACTGCCGCCGCGCTGCATGCCACCTTCACCCAGGATCACGGAGAGAGTGACTTCGGAGACGTACCGATGCCTCCGTGGGAGGGCGAGTGAGCTTGAAGAGTCTTTCATCCTCTTCTGCGCGTTTACTCCCAACGTGTGCTCCGTGGTATTGGATGACAGCGTCGCTCTGGTTCGGAAGGAGGCTCTCGGAGCGTGAGGGGAGCGATGAGAGGATGCGGGGATGGGGATGATCGATAGCGACAGCAAGGCCGTCCAGTACGTGCGGTTTCAATCTCCGCACCGGAACACCCGAGGGCACTTCACCGGCGTTTTCGGGCTCGTCAACAATCTGGCGAGGGAGGGAAGACTCTCGGACGAACAGGAGTCGTTCCGCCGTCGAACAACAGCTGGTACAACGGCGCGTACACCGACCCTTCGACTGTTGACCCTCATGTCTACGACGACAAGATCAACCCTGGCGCGGCAGCATGGTTCAAGCCGTCAGCCGCTCATCTCCTCGCTCCTGTTCCCGGTTATCTGGAGATTCTGTCTGCGCACGGTATCGACTGCCAGACACTTCGCTCCGTAGACCCGGGGCGGGTCATTTACGAGGACGACGTACAGGTCGTGGTGGTGCCGTACGCGCTGGACGCGACCGCCATTTACGAGAGCGCCGAGGCCCATAAGTGATGCGGTAAGCAGCCGGATTGGATGTCAAGAGCCGCGCCGGTTTGGAGTGGCCCGGAATCACCTTGAAGCCCTTCTGGGCGGGGTCGCGACGGGTGACTTCGACGTCGATGCCCAGGCGGGCGCCGTGCTCGACGACCTTGGTGCGGTAGCCGGTGCCGGCCCAAGCTTTGGTGATGCGGGGGTGACCTTCGGTGAGGTAAGGGGCGCGACTGCCTGCACGGTCCAAGGTCTGCCTCGCCCCCGCTGTTCACCCCCGAAGATCACTGAGCCGGGCAAGGGCATCATGCGCCGTCTCCCGCTCCTCGGCGCTGAGTTGGACTGATGCCGCCTCCTCCAGCCAACCCCGAGCCCCCTCCTCATCTCCCAACCGCTGTGCGATGTCCCCGCGCAGGACAAGCAGCCGCACCCTCTGTACCGGCGTCGGCTGCTCGTCCTCCAGCTTCAGTACACGGTCGATGATCTTGGCGGCCCCCGGATAGTCCTGCTTGGAGTCCGCGAACAGGTCCGCCATGTGCAAGGCGCGGGCGAAGGTCTCCTTCGGTGCGGTGGCCGGCTCCTCCTCGCCGCCTCCGCTGATCACCTGGCCCACCCGGATCGTGTTGCCGGTCGGGTCGGTCGCCAGGAACTGCCGTACCCCGTACGACATGTCCTTCAGTGGACCGATGCGCGGCAGCCCGCGCGTCGGAATGCGCCCGTAGGCTGCCTTGAGGCCGGACCGGAAGGCCGCGTGCAGGCCGTCGACATCCTCGGTGAGGATGTAGCAAGTCGAATGCGACGTTCCCGGGTCGTAGTCCTTCATGCCGTACAGCTGGAGCTCGACGGCTCCCCGCTCGACCACCGCGTATGCGTACGGGCTCTTCTGTAGTTGCGTCGTCTCGAAGCCCAGGGCTGTGTAGAAGTCGACCACGGACTGGATCAGTTCCGTCCGGCAAGGCAGCAGCGGAATGGTCTTCTCAGTCATGGCGCTGACCCTAGTCAAGTTTGAGTAGCTCGGCAACGGGTCATGACAACGGCCCCGTCAGGTCGATGACCGTGACGGGGCCGCTGGTGAGTCGTCGTCGTGCGTCAGGCGGAGAGCTCGCCATCCTTGACGGCGCTGACGAACTGGGTCCAGCCCTGGGGGGAGAAGGCGAGCGCGGGGCCTGTGGGGGTCTTGCTGTCGCGTACGGGGACGGTGGCCTGGCCGTCCGCGACTTCAAGGCAATCGCCGTTGGCCCCACCGCTGTAGCTGGACTTGCGCCATCGGTACACCTCGGCCAGGCGGCGGCGGGGTGCGGGCTCGTGCGGGTAGGAGGAGACCAGGCCGCGCAGGCGCTGCCTCGCCACCGGTATGCGTCCGGCGGCGAGGTCCGCGTCCACGCGGGCCAGGGTGTCGTTCAGGGCCACGCGCTCATGATGGGGGCGGGGGAGGGGGACGTACGAGTGAGTTGTTCAGCGGGTCGGGCCGCTCACCCCTTGACTGTTCAGCGGGTCGGTCCGCCCACCTCTTGACTGTTCAGCGGGTCGGGCCGCCCACCACTCCCTGCCGTCCGCCCCGCTTCTCCTCCGCCCGCGCGTCCGTACGCGCCTTCGGCGACATGAACAGCGTCGCCGCCAGCGCCAACAGCAGCAGCCCCGCGCAGACGTACCCGGAGACCTGCACCCCCACCGCCATCGCCTCGCGTGCCGCCTCCGCCGCCGTCGCCGTACGCGGGTCCTCCGCGAACGCGCCGATCACCGAGCCCGCGCTCTCCGTGACGACGTCGCCCAGCCGGTCCGCCTCACCGGCGGCCACCCCGTCCCGCGTGAGGCGGTCCGCCATGCCGGAGGCCAGGGTGCTGAAGAAGAGGGTCGTCAGGAGCGCGATGCCCAGCGCCGAGCCGAGTTCGCGCGCCGCGCTCTGGATGCCCGAGCCCTGACCGGCGCTTCGCGGCGGTACGTCGACCAGCACGATGTTGGTGACCTGCGCCGTGGCGAAGCCGACCCCGACCCCGTACACGAACAACGCGATCGCGATCAGCCACCAGGCGCTGTCCGTCGAGGCGATCAGCGCCAGCATCGCCAGTCCCGCCGCCTCCAGCACCAGGCCGATCCGGACCTGGGTGAGGGCGGAGACCGTCGCCGACATGGGGAAGCTCGCTCCGGAGGCCGCGAAGCTGCCTGCCGCCAGGGCGACCAGCGCCGAACCCGCCTGGAACGCGCTGTAGCCGAGGGCGAATTGCAACCAGAGCGGCAGTACCGCGATGATGCCGAACTCGCCGAGCCCGACCATCAGCGTCACGAAGTTGCCGTTGCGGAACGAGCGGATGGAGAAGAGCCCGACGTCCATCAGCGGCTCGCCGCCCGACCGGCCGAGCACCGCCTGCCGCCGCCAGAACGCCCCCAGGGCCAGGGCGGAGGCGAGGAAGGCGACCAGAACGGGGGAGGGGCCGCCGCTCCAGGTGAAGCCGCCGGCCTCCAGCGGCTTCGTCGTCATCAGCCAGCCGTGCGTGCGGCCCTCGATCAGGGCGTACGCGAGCAGGCCCAGGCCGGCCGCCGACAGGACGGCTCCGACGCCGTCGATACGGCCCCGGGTGCGCGGCGACACGTCCAGGTACAGCAGGCCCCCCGCCACGATCAGGGCGACGAGCGGGATGTTGATGCCGAAGGCCCAGCGCCAGGAGATGTCCGCGAGCCAGCCGCCCAGCAGCGGTCCCACGGCCGCCGCCGCTCCGATCGTGGAGCCCCAGATCGCGAACGCCTGGCCCCGGGCGCGGCCGGAGAAGGTGGCGTTCAGCAGGGCCAGTGAGGTGGGCAGGATCATCGCTCCGCCGACGCCCTGGACGAACCGGGCGAGGATCAGCAGCCCGCCGCTGGGCGCGAGGGCGGCCAGCATGCTCGTCGCGCCGAACACGACGAGGCCCAGCAGGAAGATCCGGCGCGCTCCGTAGAGGTCGCTGAGGCGGCCGGTGACCAGGAGGAGGGCCGCGAAAGTGATCGCGTACGACTCCTGGATCCACTGGGCCTCGGACGAGCCGATGGACAGGTCCTCGATGATCGGCGCGAGGATCACGTTGACGATGGTGATGTCCACGACGATCAGCGCGACGCCCAGGGCCACGGCGAGGAGGCCGAGCCACTGACGTACTGAGGGAGGGGTTTCCGCAGGCCGGGAAGGTTCGGGCATGGTGCTTCGACTCCCATGATTGCTTTGCCGTAAAGATAGATAGCTTTGTGGCAAAGGTAAATGGGGCGCGGTAGGTTGTCAAAGCGCGAACGGGAGCGGGAGACCGCGGGAGCGGGAGAGCGCGAACGGGAGCGGGAGCGCGAGAGAGGGTGGCGAGAGAAGGTGGACAGAGCGATGGCCGACGCCGATGCGGCAGCCGACCAGAACAGCGGCGGCGGCGGTGACGACGACGAGACCCGCGTCGACCACGAGACCCGCGTCGACCACGAGACCCGCGTCGACCACGAGACCCGCGTCGACCACCTCATGGACGGCCTGCGTGCCTTCGGCGCCAACTACACCGAGTTCACCCGCCGTTTCGCGAGCTGGCTCGGGCTGCACTCCACCGATGCCGCCGCCCTGGTGGAGATCCTGTACGCCGAGGACCAGGGCGCGCCCCTCTCGCCCGCCCGCCTCAGCGAGCGCGTCTCGCTCTCCTCCGGCGCGACGGCCATCCTCCTCAAGCGGCTCGAACAGGCCGGGCACATCGTCCGCACCCGCGAGAGCACCGACCGCCGGGTCGTCACCCTGCGCAGCAGCCCGGACATCCGGCCGCGCGCCGAGGCGTTCTTCGGGCCGTACGCGGAACGGATGGCCGAGGCGATGTCCGCGTACTCGCCGCAGGAGATCCAGCGGTTCGAGGACTTCATCGGGCGGCTGCGGTCCACCATGGACGCCCTGCTCGCGGACGAGTACCGGGACGGCGGGCCCACGGCGTAGGAAGAGCCCCGTCCCGCGAACCGCACTGTCAGTGGCGGGCGGTAGCGTCGGGTCATGTCCAACATGGCCGTCATCGAAGGGGTCCTGGAGCGGATCACGTACGCCAACGAGGAGAACGGGTACACGGTCGCCCGCGTCGACACCGGGCGCGGGGCCGGGGATCTCCTCACGGTGGTCGGTGCGCTGCTCGGCGCGCAGGTCGGTGAGTCGCTGCGGATGGAGGGCCGTTGGGGCTCGCACTCCCAGTACGGCAAGCAGTTCACCGTGGAGAACTACACCACCGTGCTGCCCGCCACCATCCAGGGCATCCGCCGCTATCTAGGCTCCGGGCTGATCAAGGGCATCGGGCCGGTGATGGCCGACCGGATCACCACCCATTTCGGCGTCGACACCCTCGACATCATCGAGAACGCACCGAAGCGGCTCGTCGAAGTTCCCGGCCTCGGCCCCAAGCGCACGAAGATGATCGCGGCGGCGTGGGAGGAGCAGAAGGCGATCAAGGAGGTCATGGTCTTCCTCCAGGGCGTCGGCGTCTCCACCTCGATCGCCGTCCGCATCTACAAGAAGTACGAGGACGCCTCGATCTCCGTCGTGAAGAACCAGCCCTACCGGCTGGCCGCCGATGTGTGGGGCATCGGGTTCCTCACCGCCGACAGGATCGCCCAGGCGGTCGGCATTCCGCACGACAGCCCCGAGCGGGTCAAGGCCGGTCTGCAGTACGCCCTCTCCCAGTCCTCCGACCAGGGGCACTGCTACCTCCCCGAGGAGCGGCTCATCGCGGACGGGGTCAAGCTCCTCCAGGTCGACACGGGGCTCGTCATCGAGTGCCTGGCCGAGCTGGCGGCCGATCCGGAGGGTGTCGTACGGGAGAAGGTGCCGTCGCCCGAGGGGGGTGAGCCGATCACCGCGGTCTATCTGGTGCCTTTCCATCGGGCCGAGCTGTCCCTCGCCGGGCAGGTGCGGCGGCTGCTGCGGACCGAGGAGGACCGGATGCCGGCCTTCCAGGACGTGGACTGGGACAAGGCGCTGGCCTGGCTCGCGACGCGGACGGGGGCCTCGCTCGCGCCCGAGCAGGAGGAGGCCGTACGGCTGGCGCTCAGCCGGAAGGTGGCCGTCCTGACCGGCGGGCCCGGCTGCGGGAAGTCGTTCACCGTACGGTCCATCGTCGAGCTGGCGCGGGCCAAGCGGGCGAAGGTGGTGCTGGCCGCGCCCACGGGGCGGGCCGCCAAGCGGCTGGCCGAGCTGACGGGGGCCGAGGCCTCCACCGTGCACCGGCTGCTGGAGCTGAAGCCGGGCGGGGACGCCGCGTACGACCGGGACCGGCCGCTCGACGCGGATCTGGTCGTCGTCGACGAGGCCTCGATGCTCGATCTGCTGCTCGCCAACAAGCTCGTGAAGGCCGTGGCACCCGGTGCCCACCTCCTCCTCGTGGGCGATGTCGACCAGCTGCCCTCGGTCGGGGCGGGGGAGGTGCTCAGCGACCTGCTCGCGGAGGGCAGTCCCGTCCCCGCCGTCCGGCTGACCAGGATCTTCCGGCAGGCCCAGCGGTCGGGGGTGGTCACCAACGCGCACCGGATCAACGCCGGGCAGCCGCCGCTCACCGAAGGGCTGAGCGACTTCTTCCTCTTCGTGGAGGACGAGACGGCGGACGCGGGCAAGCTTGCCGTCGATGTGGCGGCTCGCCGCATTCCGGCCAAGTTCGGTCTCGATCCGCGCCGCGACGTGCAGGTTCTCGCGCCGATGCACCGGGGGCCGGCGGGTGCGGGCGAGCTGAACGGGCTGCTCCAGCAGTCCATCACCCCCGGCCGCCCCGACCTCCCCGAGAAGCGGTTCGGCGGCCGCGTCTTCCGGGTCGGCGACAAGGTCACCCAGATCCGCAACAACTACGACAAGGGCGAGAACGGCGTCTTCAACGGCACGGTCGGCGTCGTCACCGGCCTTGAACTGGACGAACAGCGGCTCACCGTCCGCACCGACGAGGACGAGGAGATCGGCTACGACTTCGACGAGCTGGACGAGCTGGCCCACGCGTACGCCATGACGATCCACCGCTCCCAGGGCAGCGAGTATCCGGCCGTCGTCATCCCCGTCACCAACAGCGCCTGGATGATGCTCCAGCGCAACCTGCTCTACACGGCCGTGACGCGGGCCAAGAAGCTCGTCGTCCTCGTCGGGTCCCGTAAGGCGATCGGCCAGGCCGTTCGCACGGTTTCCGCAGGCAGACGGTGTACGGCACTGGATTTCCGGCTCCGGGGCGGCTCAGGAGAAGACTTCTCGTGACCCCTGCACAAAAATGATCGATCAAATCGGTGGGAAACATCACGGAGGTCTTCCGGAACCGCAGTCAAGGGGGCAGGATGAGTAAGTTGGCGGCACTCAGTGCCGCCAGTAGGTCCAATGGACGACCCCGAGTGCACTCTCCTGAGCCGAATGGGGGAGGGTGGAGACAGTCAGGGCACCTCGAAGAAGAGGCACTACGTCGGTGAGGGATGACGTGAGCGACAACTCTGTAGTACTGCGGTACGGCGATGACGAGTACACCTACCCGGTGATCGACAGCACCGTCGGCGACAAGGGCTTCGACATCGGGAAGCTCCGGGCCAATACCGGCCTGGTGACGCTGGACAGCGGATACGGCAACACCGCCGCCTATAAATCCGCCATCACGTACCTCGACGGTGAGCAGGGCATTCTGCGCTACCGCGGATACCCGATCGAGCAGCTCGCCGAGCGCTCGTCGTTCCTCGAGGTCGCGTACACGCTGATCAACGGCGACCTTCCGAAGGTCGACGAGCTGGCGACCTTCAAGAACGAGATCACCCAGCACACGCTGCTGCACGAGGACGTCAAGCGGTTCTTCGACGGCTTCCCGCGTGACGCCCACCCGATGGCCATGCTGTCCTCGGTGGTCAGCGCGCTGTCCACGTTCTACCAGGACAGCCACAACCCGTTCGACGAGGAGCAGCGCCACCTCTCGACGATCCGCCTGCTGGCGAAGCTGCCGACGATCGCGGCGTACGCGTACAAGAAGTCGATCGGGCACCCCTTCGTCTACCCGCGCAACGACCTCGGGTACGTCGAGAACTTCCTGCGCATGACCTTCTCGGTCCCCGCCCAGGAGTACGAGCTGGACCCGGTCGTCGTCTCGGCGCTGGACAAGCTGCTCATCCTGCACGCGGACCACGAGCAGAACTGTTCGACCTCCACCGTGCGTCTGGTCGGCTCCTCGCAGGCGAACATGTTCGCCTCGATCTCCGCCGGCATCTCGGCGCTGTGGGGCCCCCTGCACGGTGGCGCCAACCAGTCGGTGCTGGAGATGCTGGAAGGCATCCAGGCCAACGGCGGCGATGTCGACTCCTTCATCCGCAAGGTGAAGAACAAGGAGGACGGCGTCCGCCTGATGGGCTTCGGCCACCGGGTGTACAAGTCGTTCGACCCGCGCGCCAAGATCATCAAGGCCGCCGCGCACGACGTGCTGTCCGCGCTCGGCAAGTCCGACGAGCTGCTCGACATCGCGCTCAAGCTGGAGGAGCACGCGCTCTCCGACGAGTACTTCGTCTCGCGCAACCTCTACCCCAACGTGGACTTCTACACCGGTCTGATCTACCGGGCCATGGGCTTCCCGACCGAGATGTTCACCGTGCTCTTCGCGCTCGGCCGCCTTCCGGGCTGGATCGCGCAGTGGCACGAGATGATCAAGGAGCCGGGTTCGCGCATCGGCCGCCCGCGCCAGATCTACACCGGCGAGGTCCTCCGCGACTTCGTCCCGGTCGAGGGTCGCTGACCCCGCCTCGTACCGCCCTGTAGTACCCCGGCCTCTTCGGCCGACTGCCTTCGCCCCGCGTACCGCGCTTCGCACAGAGCGCGGTGTCCGGGGCGATTCGGCTTTCCGGAGCCCCTGAGCCCCTGGGCGTCATGCCCGGAGCGGTAGGCCGTCCTGGGCGCCCCTGGACGGCGGGAGTGGCAGGTCCTGTCCTGGGCGCCCCTGAACGCGAGAAACGCCCTGCCGCCGATCCCCCCACGGGTCGACGGTCAGGGCGCTTCCCATATCCCGGAGCGGATTCCCCCCACGGGATCCGGCCGGGCGTCTGAAGGGAGCCGAAGCTCCCGTTGTTGTGCCGTGCTGCGCTCTGCCGGGGTACGTACGCACGGGAGGGCCGCTCAAAGCTCCCCGGTGCACGTGCCCCGGCTCAACGCTTGCCACAGGAGCGTCCCCCAAGACACTCCATCGGACGTCCCCCAAGACATCCTTGGCATCGCACTCTAAGACTCATGAACCCACCGGATGGTTACCCTGAGAACGGTGTGATCTAAATCTCTTTGTGGAAGTTACGTGAAGGCACGCAACCGAAGGCTGTTCGTGAAGACGAACACGGACGAAAACGCCATGGCGGCTCCCGCGATCATAGGGTTGAGCAGGCCACTTGCAGCCAGGGGCAGTGCCGCGACGTTGTACCCGAAGGCCCAGAAGAGGTTGCCCCTGATGGTGGAAAGAGTACGCCTGGAAAGGCGGATTGCGTCAGCGGTCACCGCGAGATCTCCACGAACCAACGTGAGGTCGCTCGCCTCGATCGCCGCATCCGTCCCTGTACCCATCGCCAGCCCCAGATCTGCCGTGGCCAGAGCCGCCGCGTCGTTGACCCCGTCGCCGACCATCGCGACGCTCCGGCCCTCCGCCTGAAGGCGCTTGACGACGTCCACCTTCTCCTCGGGGAGCACCTCGGCATGGACCTCGTCGATGCCCACCTCGCGGGCCACGGCCTCGGCCACCGCCCGGTTGTCGCCGGTCAGGAGGACGGGCCGCAGCCCCAGGGCCCGTAGCTGGGCCACGGCGGCCGCGCTGCCGTCCTTGACGGCGTCGGCCACCCCGAGTACGCCCCGGGCCGCCCCGTCCCAGGCGACGGCCACCGCTGTACGTCCCTGCTCCCCGGCCTTCGTCAGGGCGGCGGCCAGTTCGGGAGGGAGGGCGATGCCCGCTTCGGCGAGGAGGCGGGGGCGGCCGACGAGGACGGTGTGGCCGTCGACGACGCCTCGGACGCCGAGTCCGGGGAGGTTGGTGAAGTCTTCGGGGGTGGGGAGGGTGGCGCCACTGCCGAGACGCTCGACGGCGCCTGCCGCTACCGCCTGCGCGATGGGGTGCTCGGAGGAGTGCTCCACCGCACCGGCCAGGCGCAGGACGTCGTTCTCGTCCGTGCCCTCGGCGGTGTGGACGGCGAGGAGGGTCATCTTGCCGGTGGTGACCGTGCCGGTCTTGTCGAGGACGATGGTGTCGACGCGGCGGGTGGTTTCGAGGACTTCGGGGCCCTTGATGAGGATGCCGAGCTGGGCTCCACGTCCCGTGCCGACCATGAGCGCGGTCGGGGTCGCGAGGCCGAGGGCGCAGGGGCAGGCGATGATCAGGACGGCGACGGCGGCGGTGAAGGCCGCTGCGGGTCCGGCGCCGCTGCCGAGCCAGAAGCCGAGGGTGCCGAGTGCCAGGGCGATGACGATGGGGACGAAGACGGCGGAGATGCGGTCGGCGAGGCGCTGGGCTGCCGCCTTGCCGTTCTGGGCGTCTTCGACGAGGCGGGCCATGCGGGCGAGTTGGGTGTCGGAGCCGATGCGGGTGGCTTCGACGACGAGGCGGCCGCCGGCGTTGATGGTGGCTCCGGTGACGGAGTCGCCGGTGGTGACTTCCACGGGGACGGATTCGCCGGTCAGCATCGAGGCGTCGACGGCCGAGCTGCCCTCGACGACCTTCCCGTCCGTCGCGATCTTCTCCCCGGGGCGGACCACGAAGCGGTCGCCGATGACGAGCCGGTCGGCCGGGACGCGTACCTCCGTACCGCCTCTGAGGACGGCGACGTCCTTGGCGCCCAGGTGCATCAGCGCCCGCAGCGCGGCGCCGGACCTCCGCTTCGCGCGGGCCTCCAGGTAGCGGCCCAGCAGGATGAAGGTGATGACCCCGGCTGCCACCTCCAGGTAGATCGTGGAGCTCGCGTCGGCGCGCGAGACGGTGAGGTCGAACCCGTGCCGCATGCCCGGCATCCCCGCGTCGCCGAGGAACAGGGCCCACAGAGACCAGCCGAAGGCGGCGAGGGTGCCCATCGAGACGAGGGTGTCCATGGTGGCCGCGCCGTGCCGGAGGTTGGTCCAGGTGGCGCGGTGGAAGGGCAGGCCGCCCCAGACGACGACGGGGGCGGCGAGGGTCAGGGAGAGCCACTGCCAGTTGTCGAACTGGAGCGCCGGGACCATGGCGAGCAGGACGACGGGGACGCTGAGGACGGCGGAGACGACGACCCGCTGCCGGAGCGCGGCGAGGGAGGCGGCCTGTTCCGCTTCGGCGGCGTCGGTTGATGTGGCGGGTAGGGCGGGCGCGTCGGGTGGGGCGGGTGCCGGGTCCGCGTCCGGTTCCTGCTCCGGTTCGAGCGTCGGTTCCGGTTCCGGTTCCGGTTCGGGTTCGGGCTTCGGGGGTGCGAGGGGGCGGGCCGTGTAGCCGGTCCGCTCGACCGTCGCGACGAGGTCCGACAGTTCCAGGCCCTCCGTGAACGTGACGCGGGCCTTCTCGGTCGCGTAGTTCACCGTGGCGGTGACGCCGTCCATCCGGTTGAGCTTCTTCTCGACGCGGGCGGCGCACGAGGCGCACGTCATCCCGCCGATCATGAGCTCGGCCTCGGAGGCGTCCGCGGCCGGAGCCCCGGCTGCTGCTGTGCTGGCCATGTCCGAACTCCTGGGTAACGCAGGTCGGGCCGTACCCCACCAGTATCTGCTGGCGGGCCGGCCCGACGGGAAGAAGGTGGTGCGGCGGGCGCTCAGGCGGCCCGGCCGACGAGCTCGTAACCGGCCTCGTCGACGGCGGCGCGGACGGCGTCCTCGGCCAGCGGGGCCTTGGAGGAGACGGTGACGCGGCCGGTGGCGGCGACGGCCTCGACGGACGTCACGCCGCCGAGCGCGGAGATCTCCTCCGACACGGCGCCTTCGCAGTGGCCGCAGGTCATGCCCTTCACCTCGTACACCGTGGTGACCGAGTCCGTCGGCTCGATCTGCACGTCGGCGGCGCCACCGCCGTGGCAGGAACCGCTGGGCGAGCAGCAGGAGCCGGTGGACTGGGTGGTGGGCTCGGTCTCGGCGGTCATGACGTTCTCCTCTTCGGCGTACGAGTGTGGCGCGGGGGGCCACAGGGGTGCCCGGGGCGCCTCGCTCACTCCATACTATACCCCTAGGGGGTATGAATGAGGCGCGGGCGCGCGGCGCGTCGACCCGGGCTCCGGCTCTAGGGAGTGTGGTCCTGGCGGGCGTGCGGGGCCAGGTGAGGGGAGTCGTCGCCGATCAGGGGGTCCAGGTAGCGGTACATGGCCGCCTTCATCTCCTGGATGTACGCCTCGCGCTCCTCGCCCTCGTGGGCCATGACCAGGTCGAGTCCGGCCTTGAACACCATGAAGGCCATCTCGGCGACCCGGTGGAGCTGGGCGGCGGGGACGTCCGGGAGGTAGTCGGCGAGGATCCCTTCGACCCGGCTCAGCATGGTGGTGTGCAGGGTGTCGTGCTCCTCGGTGATCCGGCCGGGGATCTCCGAGCCGTGCATCAGCACGAAGAACGCCGGATTCTCGCAGTTGAACGCGATCAGCGGGTCGAGGACGGCGTCCAGCATCCGGTCGAGCGGCAGTTCGAGGTGGGTCTGGTCGAAGGCGGCGCCGTACGTGTCGCGCCAGCGGTGGAGCAGCTGGTCGCCGAGCTCGACGGCGATGGCCTCCTTGTTCGGGAAGAACTGGTACAGCGTGCCCGGGGAGACGCCGGCCTCGCGGGCGATGGCGTTGGTGCTGGACGCGGTGTAGCCGCTGGTGCAGAAGACGCTGGCCGCGGCCTGGAGCAGCTGGGCGATACGCGCCTCGCCCCGGGCCTGGCGGCGGCGCGGGCGGGTCGCCCCGGTGGCGTCTCCCGTCCCCGTGGTGCCTCCCGCCCCCTCGCGCGCTACGGGTTTCCCGGCTGCGCCGTCCCCTGCGGCGCCCTTCTTGGCTCTGGCCTCCGGCACGGCAATCCCCAGCTTTCGTGATGCGTTTGACAAACGCGAGTGCTCGCTCGCATTCTTATGAAACGCGAGCGACTACTCGTGTTTGCCAGTGTAAGTGGCAACGACTGACCCATGCTGCCCTGTGCCGCCCGGGTCTCGGTGAAGGGGACACCGCACCATGTCCGAAGTCAACGGTCCACCCGGTTCGTCCGGTCCGCAGCGTGTCGAGCCCGGTCCGCAGCGCGTCGGAGGCTGGACCCGGTTCGTCACCGCCAGGCCGCGGATCGCCCTGCTGGCCGCCCTGGTGATCACTGCTCTGGCCGTGTTCGCCGGGAGCGGTGTGGCCGACCGGATGGGCAGCGGTGGCTGGCAGGCCCCCGACGCCGAGTCGTCCTACGCCACCGAGGCGCTGGAGCGGGAGTTCCCCGCCTCGCAGCCCAACCTGCTCCTGCTGGTGGACAGCGGCAGCGCCTCCGTCGACGATCCGGCGGTGGCCGCCGAGGCCGCACGGCTCACCGAGCGGCTCGCCGCCGAGCAGGGCATATCGGGGGTCACCTCGTACTGGCAGACCAAGGCGCCCGCCCTGCGCGCCGAGGACGGCCGGGAAGCGCTCATCGCGGCCCGGATAGGGGGCGACGAGACGGAGGCGGGGGAGACGCTCGAACGGATCGCTCCCGCGTTCGCCGGGGAGAGCGGCCCGGTGAAGGTCTCGGTCGGCGGGCCCGTCGCCGTCCAGCACGAGATGCAGACGATCATCCAGGAGGACCTGCTGCGGGCCGAGCTCATCGCCCTGCCGGTGACGCTGATCCTGCTGGTCATGGTCTTCGGCAGTGCGATCGCCGCCATGCTGCCGCTTCTCGTCGGCATCGTCGCGATCCTCGGCACCAACGCCGTGCTGCGCGGACTGACCGAGTTCACCGACGTCTCGGTCTTCGCCATGAACCTCACCACGGCCCTCGGCCTCGGACTGGCCATCGACTACGCCCTGTTCATCGTCCGCCGCTTCCGTGAGGAGCTGGACGCCGGGGCCGACACCCGGACGGCGGTCGGCACCACACTGCGCACGGCCGGACGCACGGTGCTCTTCTCCGCGCTGACGGTCGCCGTGTCCCTGTCGGCGATGCTCGTCTTCCCGCAGTACTTCCTGCGGTCCTTCGCCTACGCCGGGATCGCCGTGGTCCTGCTGGCCGCGGCCGCCGCACTGATCCTGCTGCCCGCCGCGCTCATGCTGCTGGGCCCCCGGGTCAACGCGCTGGACCTGCGCCGGCTGCTGCGCCGCGGAAAGAAGAAGGAAGCCACCACTGGAGAGACCGGCAGGGGATGGGCGCGCTTCGCCGAGCTGGTGATGCGCCGGGCGCCGGTCTTCGCCATCGTCACCACGGTGGGCCTCGTTCTCCTCGGACTGCCTTTCCTCGGCGTCAAGTTCGGTACGGCGGACGACCGCCAGCTGCCCGCCGGTGCCGAGTCCCGGGTGGTCCAGGAGCACATACGGGACGGCTTCCCCGGCAGCCCGAGCGGCGGCCTGGAGATGCTGGTCGAGGGGGAGGGGACGCCGGCGGCGTACGCGGCCCTGAAGGACCGGATCGAGAAGGTCCCGGGCGTGGAGCGCGTCGAGGGCCCGGTCACGGCGGACGCGGCCGCGTACTTCAGCGTGCAGTCGGAGGGCGAGGCGGTCGGGCAGGAGACCCAGCAGCTCGTACGGGACCTGCGCGCGATGCCCGCCGACTCCTTCGACACCTCGGTGACGGGCACGGCGGCGGTCCTGGTCGACTCCAAGGACGCCATCGCGGACCGGCTGCCGTGGGCGATCGCCATCATCGTCGTGGTGACGCTGCTCCTGGTCTTCCTGCTCACCGGCAGCGTGCTCATCCCGATCCAGGCGGTCGTGCTCAACGCCCTCAGCCTGACGGCGATGTTCGGTGCGGTGGTCTGGGTCTTCCAGGACGGGAACCTCTCCGGGATCCTCGCCTTCACCAGTACGGGGGACATCGAGACGACCCTGCCCGTCCTGATGTTCTGCGTGGCCTTCGGCCTCTCCATGGACTACGGGGTCTTCCTGCTCTCCCGTATCAAGGAGGAGTACGACCGGACCGGCGACCACGAACGCTCCGTCACCTTCGGCCTGTCCCGCACCGGCGGCCTGATCACCGCCGCCGCCGTGATCCTCGCGGTCGTGATGGTCGCCATCGGCACCTCACGGGTCACCAACACCAAGATGCTGGGGCTCGGTATCGCCCTCGCCGTCCTGATGGACGCCATGGTGGTCCGCAGCCTGCTGGTCCCCGCCGTGATGAAGCTGACGGGCCACGCCACCTGGTGGGCGCCCAAGCCGCTGCGCGCCTTCCACCAGAGGTTCGGCCTCAGCGAAGGGGAGTCTGCCCCGGCCGGCTCGTCCGGTACGAAGGGTGAGCCGGGCGGCCCGGGGGAGCCCACGACCGAGGGGGAGATACCCGAGGCGGGGACCCGGGACGGGGAGAAGGTCACCGCAGGGGCATAGGGGGAGCCCTCGTGCGCGGCCGCTCCGGAATCCGTTCAGAAACGGCTCCCGGGGCGGCCGCGCAAGTCCTTCTGACGGTCCGTGGCCGGGGGCCGGGGTCAGCGGCCCCGGTTGCGCGGGCGGGAGGCGACCCAGGCGCGGACGGTGTCGCCGTACCAGTAGGGCTTTCCGTTCTTCACCTGGTCGGGCTGGGGAAGGAGGCCGTGTTTGCGATAGGAGCGGACGGTGTCCGGCTGGACCTGGATGTGCGCGGCAATGTCCTTGTAGGACCAGAGTGTTCTGTCCGTCATCCGTGACACCTCTCTGCGCTGCTCTGTTCTGAGGACCGGTTCTGCCCTCGTGATCACGCAGCCTGCGCCCGGTTGAACGCCCGCGGACGGCAGGCGGGGTGGGGCTGTGGTGCGCCTGTTACGGAAAACCCGCGTAACGGAGACATGTGTCGCGAAACAGTTACTGGTGTGACAGAAGGGGTGAACGGTTGGCTGTGGTGCGGAAGCCGGGCGATGTCAGACCCGGATGCCACGATGATGACCATGAACATTTCCGAGCGTTCGATGCCCCCGTTGGTCGCCGACGAGCGCACCACCCTGGAGAGCTGGCTCGACTTCTACCGCGCCACCCTCGTCCAGAAGTGCGCGGAGCTGCCCGAGGAGCGGCTCCGTGAGGCGGCCGTGGCGCCCTCGTCGGTCACCCTGCTCGGGCTGGTCCAGCACGCGGCGGCCGTCGAGCGGAACTGGTTCCGGCGGGTCCTCGTGCAGGAGGACGTTCCGCGCCTGTACGCCCCGGCCGACGAGAGTGGGAGCGGAGGCGGCGGCGGAGGCCATGACGGTGGGTTCGAGCTCGCCGAGGACGCCACGTACGAGAGCGCGGTGGCGGTGTGGGAAGAGGAGGTGCGGCGGGGCCGGGAGAACTCCGCGGGCCGGAAGCTCGACGACACCAGCCCGTTCATGGGCGGTGAGGTGACGCTGCGGTGGATCTACACGCACATGATCGGCGAGTACGCGCGCCACTGCGGGCACGCCGACCTGATCCGCGAGCGCATCGACGGGTCTACGGGGGTGTGACCCGGCGGATTCAGCTCGCCGGGCCGGGCGGTCAGGGCCGTCCGCAGGAGCGCAGGAACTCGCGGGTGCGGCGCGCGATCGGGAGCGGCTTGTCCGGGTCGCACGGGTACATGTCCTGCTCCACGATCGCGAACAGGTCGACGTCCAGGGCGCGCGCCGCGTCCAGGACCGGCTCCAGGGCGGGCACCCCACCGGGCGGTTCGCACATCACGCCCCGCGCCACGGCCGGGCCGAACGGGACCTCGTCCGCCACCACCGCCGCCAGGATCTCGGGGTCGACCTGCTTGAGGTGGAGGTAGCCGATGCGCTCCCCGTACGTCTCGATGAGCTTGACGCTGTCGCCGCCGCAGTAGGCGTAGTGCCCGGTGTCCAGACAGAGCGAGACCAGGGCGGGATCGGTGGCGTCGAGGAAGCGGCTGACGTTCTCCTCGCTGTCGATGTGGGTGTCCGCGTGCGGGTGGACGACGATCCGGAGCCCGTAGCGCTCCCGGACCTCCCGCCCCAGCCGCTCCGTCTGCGTGGTCAGGTCACGCCACTGCGCGGGCGTGAGCGTGCGGTCCTCCAGCACCTCGCCCGTCTTGTCGTCACGCCAGAACGAGGGGATGACGACCAGGTGTTCGGCGCCCATGGCCCGGGTCAGCTCGGCGATGTCCGCGACATGCGCCCAGGTCCGGTCCCAGACGTCGGGCCCGTGGTGCAATCCGGTGAAGACGGTGCCGGCGGAGACGGTCAGCCCCCGGCTGCGGGTCTCGTCCGTCAGCCGGGCCGGGTCGGTGGGCAGATAGCCGTACGGACCGAGCTCGATCCACGCGTACCCGGCCTCGGCCACCTCGTCGAGGAAGCGCCGCCAGGGCACCTGCTGCGGGTCGTCCGGGAACCACACCCCCCACGAGTCGGGTGCCGAGCCGATGCGGATGCGGGCCGAAGAGGGTGCGGAGGGGGTCATATCGCACAGCGTCGCGGCCCGTACGGATGAGTGTCAAGAGTTCGTCCGAATGTCCGGACAAAATGTTGACAGGGTTCCGGGGAGGGGGCTAGACCTGACCTGGGATCAGCCGGCCACCGGTGGGCCGCGTCGGTGAGTCGCGTTGGTGAGTCGCGCGCCGGTGGGTCGCGCCGGTAGGTCGAAGGGATGCGTATGCCTGAGCCGTACGACGTGATCACCATGGGGCGGATCGGGGTGGACCTCTATCCCCTGGACATCGGTGTGCCGCTCGCCCGGGTCGAGACGTTCGGCAAGTTCCTCGGCGGCTCTCCGACCAACGTCGCGGTGGCGGCGGCGCGGCTGGGGCGGCGGACGGCGGTGATCACCCGGACCGGCCGGGACGCCTTCGGGGAGTACCTC
The DNA here is from genome assembly GCF_033109485.1 of Streptomyces cyaneofuscatus. Classification (NCBI taxonomy): domain Bacteria; kingdom Bacillati; phylum Actinomycetota; class Actinomycetes; order Kitasatosporales; family Streptomycetaceae; genus Streptomyces; species Streptomyces cyaneofuscatus. Next base: position 5,582,815 of record NZ_CP137002.1, read on the forward strand.
CACCAGGAGCTCCGGGGCTTCGGGGTGGACGACCGGTGGGTGACGGAGGTCGAGGAGTACCCGACGCCGGTCACCTTCTGCGAGATCTTCCCGCCGGACGACTTCCCCCTCCACTTCTACCGGCAGCCCAAGGCGCCCGATCTGGAGATCCACCCGCCCGAACTCGACCTGGACGCGGTGCGCGACGCCCGGATCTTCTGGATGACCGGGACCGGGCTCAGCGCCGAGCCCAGCCGCGCCGCGACGCTGGCGGCGCTCCAAGCCCGTAGCGAGAGTGCCCGTAGCGAGAGCCCGGCCCCGGAGTTTCGTACCGCGACCGTCTTCGACCTCGACTGGCGGCCCATGTTCTGGGACGGCGGGGACCACAGCTCGGTGGCGCCCGCCCGCTATCGGGAAGCGCTCGCCCACGCCACCGTCGCCGTCGGCAACATCGACGAGTGCGAGATCGCGACCGGCGAGCGCGAACCGCACGCCGCCGCCCGCGCCCTGCTCGCGGCCGGGGTGGAGCTCGCCGTGGTCAAGCAGGGGCCGAAGGGCGTCCTCGCCGTCCACCGCGACGGCTCCACCGCCGATGTGGAGCCGCTGCCGGTGGAGGTGGTCAACGGGCTCGGCGCCGGGGACGGGTTCGGCGGGGCGCTCTGCCACGGGCTGCTCGCCGGCTGGGACATCGCCCGGATCATGCGGTACGCGAACGCCGCCGGGGCCATCGTCGCCTCCCGCATCGCCTGCTCCTCCGCGATGCCCTTCCCGGACGAGGTGGAGCGGGCGCTCGCGGAGGGGGCGGTCACGGAGTCCATCGCCGCCGGGCCCTCCGGAGCGGCCTCATGACCCCCGCCGCAGCCTCCCTCCGCGACCTGGTCCGGCTCCGCGCCGAGCGCCCCGAAGCGGTGGCCGAAGCCGCCGCGCGACGGAAGCGGCGCCCCTTGCTCCGTACCGACGACATCGCCTCGGACCGAGCGCGCCCGCCCCACCCCGGCCGCCTCATGATCATCGCCGCCGACCACCCCGCACGCGGCGCCCTCGCCGTCGGGGACCGGGCGCTCGCCATGGCCAACCGGTTCGAACTGCTGGAACGGCTCCGCCTCGCCCTCTCCCGCCCCGGCGTCGACGGTGTCCTCGCCTCCGCCGACGTCCTGGACGACCTGCTCCTCCTCGGCGCCCTGGAGGACAAGGTGGTCATGGGCTCCATGAACCGGGGCGGGCTCGCGGGCGCCGCCTTCGAGCTCGACGACCGGTTCACCGGGCACCGCCCCGATGACCTGGTCCGCCACGGGTTCGACGCGGGGAAGCTGCTGCTCCGCATCGACCACGAAGACCCCGGCTCCCTGGACACCCTGCACACCGCCGCCCGCACCATCGACGCGATGGCCGCGCACCGGCTGCCGGTCTTCGTCGAACCGTTCCTCTGCCGCCGCGTCGACGGCCGCCTCCGCAACGACCTGGGCGCCGCCGCCGTCGCCACGTCCATCGCCATCGCGTCGGGCCTGGCCGGGACGTCCGCGTACACCTGGCTCAAGGTCCCCGTCACCGAGCACCCGGACGACATGGCGCAGGTCATGGAGACCTCCACGCTCCCCGCCGTGCTGCTCGGCGGCGAGGTGGGCGACGACCTGGACGGGGCGTACGGGAAGTGGCGCGAGGCGCTGCGGCTGCCGACCGTACGGGGGCTGGTCGTGGGGCGTTCGCTGCTCTACCCGGTCGACGGGGACGTGGCGGGCGCCGTCGACACGGCCGTATCGCTGCTGTAGCCGGGGAAGCTCGGAGGAAGGACGGGTAAGGAGGGGCCATGGAAACGCACCACGAACACCACGGGCACCACGGGCACCACACCGGAGGCGCTCCGCCCGCCGCGCCGCGTCACCATCTGCCCGCCGGCACCGCCGCGCGCGGCCCCTATGTCCTGGACATCGATCCGGAAATGGCCGGATGGGACCGGTCCTATCTCCGCGTTCTGGAGCTGGAGCCGGGCGGAGTTCATACGCTCGTCACCGGGGAGTGCGAATGGATCGTCCTCCCGTTGGCCGGTGGCTGTACGGTGCATACGGCAGGTGAGACCTTTGAACTGCTGGGCCGGGAAAGCGTGTTCAGCGGGGTGAGTGATTTCGCCTACGTGCCGCGCGACGACCGAGCGCAGATCGCCTCCGGCGCAGGAGGCCGCTTCGCCCTGGCAGGAGCGAAGTGCGAGCGACGACTCCCCGCTCGCTACGGCCCCGCGCCGGAGGTACCCGTCGAACTGCGCGGCACCGGCACCTGCTCGCGCCAGGTCAACAACTTCGCCGCCGCCGACACCTTCGACTGCGACCGCCTGATCGCCGTCGAGGTCCTCACGCCCGGCTCCAACTGGTCCTCCTACCCGCCCCACAAGCACGACGAGCACGTGCCGGGCGAGGAGTGCGAGCTGGAGGAGATCTACTACTTCGAGGTGGAGGGCGGCGGCCTCGGCTACCACCGGGTCTCGCCGTCGCGCGAGGGCGGTACGGATGTGCTCGCCGAGGTCGGCAGCGGTGACGCGGTCCTCATCCCCGACGGCTGGCACGGCCCGTCCATCGCCCCGCCCGCCCGCACGCTGTACTACCTGAACGTCATGGCCGGGCCGGGGGAGGAGCGGGCCTGGCTGATCCGCGACCATCCGGACCACGGATGGATCCGCGACACCTGGCGGGACGAGCCGGTCGACGCCAGACTGCCGCTGTACACGGCGCATCCGCAGACGGCCCGCCCGGACACGGCGCATCCGTCGCCCGGCCCGGAGGTAACAGGTTGAGCCCGACGAGTCCCGCGAGCCCCCCGAGCACCACGCGTACGCGCTCCACCCGCCGCCTGACCACCGCTCAGGCCCTGGTCACCTTCCTCGCCCGCCAGTACACCGAGCGCGACGGCCGCCGCCACCGCCTGATCAGCGCCACCTGGGGCATCTTCGGCCACGGCAACGTCGCGGGCATCGGCCAGGCACTCGTGGAGGCGGGCCACGGAGGGAACGGCACCGCGTACCGCATGCCCTACCTCCAAGGCCGCAACGAACAGGCCATGGTGCACGCGGCCGTGGGATACGCCCGCCAGTCCGGCCGGCTCTCCGCGCACGCCGTGACCACCTCCATCGGCCCCGGCGCCACCAACCTCGTCACCGGCGCCGCCCTCGCCACCATCAACCACCTCCCCGTCCTCCTCCTCCCCGGCGACACCTTCGCGACCCGGCCCGCCGACCCCGTACTGCAGCAACTCGAAGTCCCGTACGCCGGTGACGTGTCGGTCAACGACTGCCTGCGCCCCGTCTCGCGCTACTTCAACCGGGTCACCCGCCCCGAAGCGCTGATCCCGGCGGCCCTCCAGGCGATGCGGGTCCTGGCCGACCCCGCCGAGACGGGCGCGGTCACGCTGGCGCTGCCGCAGGACGTGCAGGCGGAGGCGTACGACTGGCCGGAGGAGTTCTTCGCCGAGCGGGTCTGGCGGGTCCGCAGGCCGGCGCCCGACACGGCCGAACTGGAAGCGGCGGTACGGGCGGTGCGCTCCGCCCGGCGCCCCCTGATCGTCGCGGGCGGCGGGGTCCGCCACAGCGCGGCCGAGGAGACGTTGGCCGCCTTCACCGCCGCCACCCGCATCCCGGTCGCCTCCACCCAGGCGGGCAAGGGGGCCCTGCGCCACGACCACCCGGCGGACGTGGGAGGCATCGGCCACACCGGCACCGCCACCGCCGACGAGCTGGCCCGCACCGCCGACCTGGTGATCGGCGTCGGCACCCGGTACACGGACTTCACCACCGCCTCCGGCACCCTCTTCGAGAACCCGGCCGTCCGCTTCCTCAACCTCAACATCACCGGCTTCGACGCCCACAAGCTGGCCGCCCTCCCCCTGGTCGCCGACGCCCGCACCGGCCTGGAGGCGCTCACCAGCGCACTCGCCGGACGGGGATACCGGATCGACCCGGCGTACGAGACGGAGTACACCGGCGCTAAGGAGGCGTGGGAGGAACAGGTCGAGGCGTCCTTCACCACCCCCGACCCCACCGCGCGCCCCACCCAGACCCAGGTCCTCGGCCTCCTCGACACCCTGGTCACCGAGGAGGACATCCTCATCAACGCCGCCGGTTCGCTCCCCGGCGACCTGCACAAGCTCTGGCGCACCCGCTCCCGCGACCAGTACCACGTCGAGTACGGCTACTCCTGCATGGGCTACGAGATCCCGGCCGCGATCGGCGTCCTCCTCGCCACCGAAGCTCAAGGACACGGAGGCCGTCCCGTCTGGGCGCTCGTCGGCGACGGCACGTACCTGATGAACCCCACCGAGATCGTCACCGCCGTCCAGGAGAACCTCCCCCTCAGACTGCTGATCCTCCAGAACCACGGTTACGCCTCCATCGGCGGTCTCTCCGAGGCGGTCGGCGGCGAGCGCTTCGGCACGGCCTATCGCCACCGCGACCCCGACGGCGGCTTCACCGGCCCGCCGCTCCCCGTCGACCTCGCCGCCAACGCGGCCTCCCTCGGGATGCGGGTCCTGCGCGCCACCACCGTCGACGACCTGCGCAAAGCCCTCGCGGAGGCCCGCAGCGCGGAGGGCCCCACTTGTGTCTACGTCGAGACCGAAACGCCCGACACAGTGTCGGGCCCCCCTCCGGCACAGGCGTGGTGGGATGTTCCTGTGGCCGAAACCGCGAGCCGTCCGGCGGCGGTCACGGCCCGGGAAGAGTACGACCGGCGGGTCGCCGCCCGACGCCACCACCTGTGAGACCGGCCCCCACGCCTGCCTGAAGCATGAAGGAGTACGTCATGACGAAGACCGTCAACCACTGGATCGGCGGCAAGACAGTGGAGGGCACGTCGGGCCAGTACGGTCCGGTCACGGACCCGGCCACCGGCCAGGTCACCACGCGGGTGGCGCTGGCCTCGGTGGAGGAGGTCGACGCGGCGGTGGCGGCCGCGAAGGCCGCGTACGCGACCTGGGGCACCTCCTCCCTCGCCCAGCGCACCGCCGTCCTCTTCCGCTACCGCGCGCTGCTGGACGCCCACCGCGACGACATCGCCGCGCTGATCACCGCCGAGCACGGCAAGGTGCACTCGGACGCGCTGGGCGAGGTCGCCCGTGGTCTGGAGATCGTCGAGCTGGCGTGTGGCATCACCACGCAGCTCAAGGGCGAGCTCTCCACCCAGGTCTCCAACCGGGTCGACGTCTCCTCGATCCGCCAGTCGCTCGGCGTGGTCGCGGGCATCACCCCGTTCAACTTCCCGGCCATGGTGCCGATGTGGATGTTCCCGCTCGCCATCGCGTGCGGCAACACGTTCGTGCTGAAGCCGAGCGAGAAGGACCCGTCGGCGGCCAACCTGCTGGCCGAGCTGGCGGCGGAGGCGGGCCTCCCGGACGGCGTCCTCAACGTCCTGCACGGTGACAAGGTGGCGGTCGACGGCCTGCTCAACCACCCCGACGTGGCGGCGGTCTCCTTCGTCGGCTCCACCCCCATCGCCCGCTACATCCACGCCACGGCCTCCGCCAACGGCAAGCGCGTCCAGGCCCTCGGCGGCGCGAAGAACCACATGCTCGTCCTCCCGGACGCCGACCTGGACGCGGCGGCCGACGCGGCGGTCTCGGCGGCGTACGGCTCCGCCGGTGAACGCTGCATGGCGATCTCGGCGGTCGTCGCGGTCGGCGCGATCGGTGACGAGCTGGTCGCCAAGATCCGCGAGCGCGCCGAGAAGATCACGATCGGCCCCGGCAACGACCCCGCCTCCGAGATGGGCCCCCTGATCACCGCCGCCCACCGCGACAAGGTCGCCTCGTACGTCACGGGCGCCGCCGCCCAGGGCGCCGAGGTCGTCCTCGACGGCACGGGCCACACGGTGGAGGGCTTCGAGGACGGCCACTGGATCGGCCTCTCCCTCCTGGACAAGGTCTCCACCGACTCCGACGCCTACAAGGACGAGATCTTCGGACCGGTCCTGTGCGTGCTCCGCGTGGAGACGTACGAGGACGGCGTCGCCCTCATGAACGCCTCGCCGTTCGGCAACGGCACCGCGATCTTCACCCGCGACGGCGGCGCGGCCCGCCGCTTCCAGCTGGAGATCGAGGCCGGCATGGTCGGCGTCAACGTGCCGATCCCGGTCCCGGTGGGCTACCACTCCTTCGGCGGCTGGAAGGACTCCCTCTTCGGGGACCACCACATCTACGGCAACGACGGCGTGCACTTCTACACCCGCGGCAAGGTCACCACCACCCGCTGGCCGGACCCGGCGGACGCCCCGGCCGGCGTCGACCTGGGCTTCCCGCGCAACCACTGACCGACGCACCCCCCGGCCGTGCCCGGGCCTCCGGTGAAATCCGGATGCCCGGGCACGGCCGTGTCCCGCACCATGGGACGCATGAACACCCCACCCCTCCCGCCCCGTTACGAGATCCGCGCGCTGCACACCGCCACCACGGTCACCGTCTACCAGGCGTACCGCCCCGCCATCGGGCTCCCCGCCGCGCGCGACGGGCGGTTCCCCGCCGAGTGGAAGCGGGACCGGATGACGTGGATCAAGCCCAGCTTCCTGTGGATGATGTACCGCTGCGGCTGGGGCACCAAGGAGGGCCAGGAGGTCGTCCTCGCCGTCGAGATCGACCGGAGCGGCCTGGAGTGGGCGCTCGCGCATGCCGAACTCTCCCATTACGTACGCGATGTGCACCCGGACGAGGCGTCCTGGAAGCAGAGCCTCCGCACCGCCCCCGCCCGGGTGCAGTGGGACCCCGAGCGCGACCTGGACCTGAACCCGCTCCCGTACCGCTCCCTCCAGCTGGGGCTGAGCGGGGAGGCCTCCCGGCGGTACGCGGACGAGTGGACCGTCTCCGTACGCGATGTCACCCCGCTCGCCCGCGAGGTGCACGCGGCGGTGCGTGCGGGGGAGCGGGAGCGGGCCGTCGCGCTGCTGCCGGTGGAGACGCCGCTCGACCTTGCCGCGCCGCGACCGGTGCCGGCCGGGCTGTAGTCAGGATGTCGGGCTGTAGCCGCGAGCCCGGGGCCCGTCGCGGCCGCTGCGGGCGTTGCGCGGCCAATGTCCGCAATGGCCTTCGGCCGGGATAAGTCCCGTACCGCATCCGGAGTACGGGAAGGGCGCACCGTACCTCTCAGGGAGGCTGCCCACCTCCCCCTGGCGGCAGGCAAGGGGGTTGCGTCCTCCGTTTAGGGTCGAGGGATGGAGACCCCTACTGTTCGATGGCGGCGCCTGCTGCCCCGCACCCCTGGCCGGTGGGCCGCGGTCGTGGCCGCGCTCGCCGTGCTCGTGGGCGGCGGCACCTGGACCGCCGTCGCCGACGACGGCCCGCCCGCCGTGCAGCGCGAGGACCGGATGCTGCGGCCGGGCGGAGTGCCGATCGACACCTCGTACTTCACCGCCGGAGGTTCCGGTAAGCGGCCCGCCGTCCTCATCGGCCACGGCTTCGGCGGCAGCAAGAACGACGTACGGGCCCAGGCCGAGAAGCTGGCGGCCGACGGATACGCGGTGCTGACCTGGTCGGCGCGCGGGTTCGGCAAGTCGGGCGGGGCGATCTCGCTCAACGACCCCGACGGCGAGGTCAAGGACGTCTCCGGGCTCATCGACTGGCTGGCGAAGCGCCCCGAGGTCCAGCTGGACAAGAAGGGTGACCCCCGGGTCGGCCTCACCGGCGCCTCCTACGGCGGGGCCGTCTCCCTGCTCGCCGCCGGGCACGACCAGCGGGTCGACGCCATCGCACCCGTGATCACGTACTGGAACCTGGCCGACGCCCTCTTCCCCGACGGGGTCTTCAAGAAGCTCTGGGCCGGCATCTTCATCACCACCGGCGGCGGCTGCGAGAAGTTCGAGAAGAAGCTCTGCGAGATGTACGAGCGGGTCGCCGTCAGCGGCAAGCCCGACGCGGCCGCGACGAAGCTGCTCACCGAGCGCTCGCCCTCCGCCGTCGCCGACCGCATCAAGGTGCCCTCGCTCCTCCTCCAGGGACAGTCCGACTCCCTCTTCCCGCTCGGCCACGCCGACGCCATGCAGAAGGCGATCAGCGCCAACGGCGCACCCGTCTCCGTCGACTGGATCTCCGGCGGCCACGACGGCGGCGACAACGAGACACCCCGGGTCGAGGGGCGCGTCGGGGCCTGGTTCGACCGGTACCTGAAGGAGGAGACCGGCACCGACACCGGACCCGCCTTCCGCGTCACCCGCACCGGAGGCATCGACTCCACCGACGGCGCAGCCCTCAAGCGCGGCGCGAGCAGCGACACCTACCCGGGGCTGCGCAGCGGCGGCCGCGAGATCCCGCTCGGGGAGGGGACGAAGACGTTCCGCAACCCCGCCGGCTCCGCCCCGCCCGCCATCTCCGCCGTACCGGGCGTCGGCGGCGGGCTCTCCCAGCTCTCCTCGCTCGGCGTCGGGCTCTCGCTCGACTTCCCCGGGCAGTTCGGCCGCTTCGAGTCGGCCCCGCTGGCCACCTCCGTACACGTCACCGGCACGCCGACCGCCCGCGTGACCGTCAAGGCGACCGAGGGCCGCGACGCGGTGCTCTTCGGCAAGGTGTACGACGTGTCGCCGGACGGCCGGCAGCAGGTGCTGCCCTCCCAGCTCGTCGCCCCCTACCGGATCACCCCCGACCAGCAGGGCAAGCCGATCGAGCTGGCGCTGCCCGCCGTGGACCACGAGTTCGACGCCGGGCACCGGATGCGGCTCGTCTTCTCCGCGACCGACCTCGGGTACGCCTCCCCGGCCGAGCCCGCCACGTACACCGTGACCGCCGACGGACCGCTGACCGTCCCCACCGCACCCGCCGTGAAGACCGCGGCCGCCGCCCTCCCCTGGTGGACCTGGGGCCTCCCGGCCGCCGCCCTCGTCATCGCGGCCGCCCTCCTCATCACCGCGCGCCGCCGCACCGCCACCCCGGCGCCGGACCCCGAACTCACCGACGTACCGCTCCAGATCACCGGGCTCTCGAAGAAGTACGCGAAGTCCGTCGACCGGTACGCCGTGCGCGAGCTCTCCTTCCGCGTCGAGAAGGGCCAGGTCCTCGGACTCCTCGGCCCCAACGGGGCGGGCAAGACGACCACCCTGCGCATGCTCATGGGGCTCATCACCCCCGACGAGGGCGAGATCCGCGTCTTCGGGCAGGCCATCCGCCCCGGAGCCCCGGTCCTCTCCCGCGTGGGCGCCTTCGTCGAGGGCGCGGGCTTCCTGCCGCACCTCTCCGGGCGCGCCAACCTGGACCTGTACTGGCAGGCCACCGGCCGCCCCGCCGAGGACGCTTACATCGACGAGGCCCTGGAGATCGCGGGCCTCGGCGACGCGCTCGCCCGAGCCGTACGGACGTACTCCCAGGGCATGCGGCAGCGGCTCGCCATCGCGCAGGCCATGCTCGGCATGCCGGACCTGCTCATCCTCGACGAGCCGACCAACGGGCTGGACCCGCCGCAGATCCGCGAGATGCGGGACGTGATGATCCGTTACGCGGCCGGGGGCCGGACCGTCATCGTCTCCAGCCACCTCCTCTCCGAGGTGGAGCAGTCCTGCACCCACCTGGTCGTCATGGACCGGGGCCGGCTCGTGCAGGCCGGACCGGTCGCCGAGATCACCGGATCCGGCGACATGATCCTGGTGACCACGGCCGAGGAGGTGTCCGAGCCGCTCGCCGAGAAGGTCGCGTCCCTGCCCGGCATCGGCTCCGCCGTCCGCCTCGACGACGGGCGCAGTCTCCTCGTCCGCCTCGACGGCGCCACCACCTCGCGGCTCGTCGCCGACCTGGTCCGGCTCGACGTCCCGGTCACCGGCGTCGGCCCGCACCGCCGCCTGGAGGACGCCTTCCTCACCCTGATCTCCGGAGGAGCAGCATGAGCGCCCCCGTACAGCCCCCCGAGGCCCGGGTGGAGGCCGAGCACCCGGAAGCCGCCGGCTACCGCGCCGGGCGCACGCTCCCCCTCCGCGTCGAGGCCATGCGGCAGCTGCGGCGCCGCCGCACCCTGCTCATGGCCGGAATCCTCACCGCCCTCCCGTTCATCCTGATCGCCGCCTTCGCGATCGGCGGCACCCCGGACGGCGAGGACGGCGGCGGGGGAGGCCGGGGCGGCAGCCGGATCAACCTGATGGACGTGGCGACGGAGTCCGCCGCGAACTTCGCCGCCACCTCCCTCTTCGTTTCGGCCGGCTTCCTGCTGGTGATCCCGGTGGCCCTGTTCTGCGGGGACACCGTGGCCTCCGAGGCGAGCTGGTCCTCGCTGCGCTACCTGCTGGCCGCACCCGTGCCCCGCGTACGGCTGCTCTGGTCCAAGCTCGTCGTCGCGCTCGGCTTCAGCCTCGCCGCGATGGTGCTCCTGCCGGTCGTCGCGCTGGCGGCGGGCACGGCGGCGTACGGGTGGGGGCCGTTGAAACTGCCCACCGGGGGAGCGCTGGCCGCCGGGGACACCATCCCGCGCCTCGCCATCGCCGTGGCGTTCATCTTCGTCTCCCAACTGGTCACGGCGGGCCTGGCGTTCTGGCTGTCGACAAAGACGGACGCCCCGCTCGGCGCGGTCGGCGGCGCGGTCTTCCTCACCATCGTCGGCAATGTGCTCGACGCGGTCACCGCGCTCGGCTCCTGGCGCGACTTCCTGCCCGCGCACTGGCAGTTCGCGTGGGCCGACGCGCTCCAGCCGGAGCTGGAGTGGGGCGGCATGATCAAGGGGGCGGCGATCTCGGTGACGTACGCCCTGATCCTGTTCGCTCTGGCGTTCCGCGGGTTCAGTCGTAAGGACATCGTGTCCTGAACCTGATGTTCCGCGGTTTCGGCGGCCGCGAAGGCGTCCCGCCCGGCCCCGTATGACCCCCGCCCGGCCTCTGTTGCCGCATCGAGATGGTTCCGCAACGCTTTCGTCGACTCCGGTCGGCGGCCCCGTACGTCACATTCACAGGTGTCGGAGACAGGAACGCGACACCGTGATGACGTGGGGGGTTACGGATGGACCAGCGAAACGGCAAGCGATCAGGGGTACGGGCGGGGGGCCGGGCAGGGGCCCGGCCCGGGGCGGTGGCGCTTCTGCTCGCGGGCGGAATGATGCTCACCGCGTGCAGCGCCGGCGGGTCGTCGGACGGCACTGCCGCCGACAAGCGCTCCGGCGCACGCCCGGCGCAGGGCGCGACCGGCGGCGACCGGTCCGCACCCGATGCGGCGGCACCGGAGAAGGGCAGGCAGTCCGAGGAGAGCGGGGACACGGCCGAGCCGGACCTCGCCGCCCCGGACTACCTCTCCACCTTCGCCCTGGACGTCGACACCGCCAGCTACGGCTACGCACGCTCCACCCTCGGCGACGGCAGGCTGCCCGACCCGGTGAACGTACGGCCCGAGGAGTTCGTCAACAGCTTCAAACAGGGGTACGAGCGTCCGAAGGGCAACGGCTTCTCCGTCACGGTCGACGGAGCCCGGATCCTTAACGGCTCCGGATCCGGCTCCGGCCCCTCCGACTGGTCGCTGCTCCGCGTCGGACTGGCCACCAAGGCCGCCCCGCCGAGCAGCGAACGCCCGCCGGCTTCGCTGACGTTCGTCGTCGACATCTCCGGTTCCATGGCCGGCCCGGGCCGCCTGGGACTGGTCCAGAAGTCCCTGAACATCCTCACCGACGAGCTGCGCGACGACGACTCCGTCTCCCTCGTCACCTTCAGCGACGAGGCCGAGACCCGGCTCCCGATGACCCGCCTCCAGGGCAACCGGAACAAGATCCGGGACGCGGTGGAAGCCATGGAGCCCGCGCAGTCCACCAATGTGGAGGCGGGGATCATGCGCGGTTACGAGCAGTCCGTCAAGGGTCACCGCAAGGGCGTGAACAACCGGGTGGTGCTGCTCTCCGACGCCCTCGCCAACACCGGCGACACCAACGCCGACAGCATTCTGGAACGGATCGACTCCGCCCGCCGCGAGTACGGCATCACCCTCTTCGGGGTCGGCGTCGGCAGCGACTACGGCGACGCGTTCATGGAGCGGCTCACCAACCGGGGCGACGGCCACACCACGTACGTCGGTGACGAGGAGCAGGCCCGCAAGGTCTTCGTCGACCAGCTGCCCGCCCACATCGAACTCCGGGCGCGCGACGCCAAGGCCCAGGTCGCCTTCGACCGCCGCAACGTGAAGCAGTTCCGGCTGATCGGCTACGAGAACCGCAAGGTCGCCGACGAGGACTTCCGCGACGACAGCGTCGACGGCGGCGAGGTCGGCCCCGGCCACACGGTGACCGCGCTCTACGCCGTACGGCTGCGCGAGGGCGCCTCCGGCGAGGTGGCGAAGGCGACCGTGCGCTGGCTCGACCCCAAGACCCGCAAGGCGTCCGAGGAGAGCGGCTCGGCGCGGACCGGCACGATCGACGGCAGGCTGTGGGGCGGGGAGTCGCAGCGGCTCCAGGTGGCGGCCGTGGCGGCGTACTTCGCGGACACCCTGCGCGGCGGTGACCTGCCCGGCACGCCCACGCTGCGCGAACTGGCCTCCCGGGCCGGGAAGCTGGCGACCGATACCGAGGACGAATCCGTACGGAAGCTGGCGACGGCGATCGGCCAGGCGGAGGCGCTCAGGAACGGGACCGAGCCGGAGGACGGGGGCGACGAGGGCGAGGGGGAGATCGGCTGAGCCGCTCGGCACCGTGACGGGCGTTCGCACAGTCAGGCGCAACGATGACGGCGGGTCGGCGTTCGCACGGCCAGGCGCAACCATGACGGCGGGACCGCCTTCGCACAGTCAGGCGAAATGCGGCTGTGCGAACGGCGGTCACCGGTCATGATGACCGCCATGACCTCCCTCTTCCTGGTGCTCTCCGTGATCGTCACCGGCCTCTACGCGGGCTTCATGCTGACGTTCCTGATCGCGATCATGCCCGGCCTCGCGGAACTGACGGACGAGCAGTTCACCGCGGCGATGCGCCGCTTCAACGAGAAGGTCCCCGGCCCTCTCTTCCTCGTCCTCTTCCTCGGCGTGGTCGCCCTGCCCGCCGCCGCGCTCTTCACCGGGCTCGGCGAGCACGACGAGGTGGCGGGCCCCGCGCTGGTGGGGGCGCTCGTCTGCGTGGTCGCCGGTCACCTGGTCACGATCGCCGGGAACATCCCGCTCAACAACGCGCTCGCGAAGTCGGAGGGCGGCGACGACAGCGCCGCCCGTCAGGCCTTCGAACCCCGCTGGAACACCTTCCACCAGGTTCGCACCGCCTTCGTGCTGGCGGCGTGCGTCCTGCTGGCCATCGCGCTGTGACCGACTCGCTCGCGGGGCTCACACGTTGGGCACCTTGAGCCGGTCCCAGCTGCTCTTCCCCGGGATGCCGTCCGCGGCGGTGCCCGTGTAGCCCAGCTTGCGCTGCCAGGCGGCGTACGAGTTGCGGTCCGCCGTGGACCAGGCCGGGCCGGGTCCCACTGTGTACCGCCCGCAGCCCTCGGCCACCAGGCGCTTGCCCATCGCCGTGACGATCGGGCTCTTACGGCCGGCCGTGAAGAAGGACGCCCCGGGGAACGGCTCGTACGTCGGTTTCGGAGGCGGCTGGGAGGGCCCGTCCGGCGAACCGTCCAGCCGCTTGCCGATCCGGGTGCGCATCGAGCTCATGGTGAAGCCGCGCGGGTCGACCTTGCCCGGCTGCCACTCCAGGTGCCCGATCACCGACCGCTCGCCCCAGCCGTGCGCACGGCAGACGGCGGCGGCGGCCCGCTCGATCGCCAGCAGCTGGGCGGCGGGCCAGGGATCCTTCCCATCCCCGAGGTTGACGCACTCGAAGCCGTAGAAGTACCGGTTGCCGTCGGTGTTGGCCTCGTTGTCCGGCGGCAGGGCCTTCTCCGCGATGACGGCACGCAGGACGTCGTCGTCGCCGAGCCCGGCGTGGTTGGCGCGCCCGTTCCCCACGAGGTGGACGGTCCCGTCCTTGGCGATGACCCCGTGGCAGAGGGGGCCGGGGAGGGCGGAGTGGCCGTTGTAGCAGAGCTCGACGGAGGAGGCGGTGCCGGATGTGACGGTGTGGTGGATCATGACACCGTGCGTCGGGCCCCAGGGCCCCTTGTGATTCCGGTTGTTCGTACGCCAGCTCCGGTGTTCGACGACGTGGAGGCCTTCGTCGCGGAGGGCTTTGAGCAGCTTGTCGGCGGACAGCGGCGTCGCCATCGTGGCGCTCCTTTCCAGGTGGTGCGTGGGTTCGCAGGGGTGTTCGGCGGGTGGAGGGCAGGCTCGGATACCGGACGGCACAACGAAGTTGCGCTCGCCCGAACGGGTTTGCGGAGAGGTGGGGGGCGCCCAGCGACGGGATTCCGCCTACGGGCCGTACAGGATCGATTTGCCCGTTCTTGCGCTGCCCTGAACGTCATCCCGTACCGAACGTTTCGTCGGCCCTCCACTCTTCTGCTGCGGATTGCGCTTAGGGGGAGGGGAGGGGCGGATGGGGCGGGAGTTCCCCTCCCGTCGTCATGCCGGCATCACCCCTGCCGTACTCCCGCCGTACTCCCGTCGTCGTATGCGCCCGGCGCCCCCGGCTCCTACGGTGAGGGGGTGATGACCTTCGACCGCCTCGCCGCCCGCGTGCGCGCCCTGCCGCCGCTCGTCGCGGATCTGGCGGTGGTGGCGGTGGTGGGCCTGTTCACCGCGTCCGACGTGGCGGTGAACGACCCCGGCTACCGGCAGGACGACGCGCTCACCTGGGTCCTGCTCGTGGTCTCGCTCGCGGCACTGGTCTTCCGCCGCCGTCGGCCCGTCACGGTGGCGTGCGTGACCGGGGCGGCGTGCGCCGGATGGGCGAAGGAGGCGGTACGGGAGCTGCGCGCCACGCTCTCCGTCCTGCGCGAGACGGAGTCCACCGCCCCGGCGCCCCGCCTGGACCAGCTGGCCGAGCTGGTGGAGGGGGTCGAGGCGGGCGGCGTACGGGTGGCTCTGCGCCGGACCCCGTCGGGCGCCGCCTACCCGGCGGTCGTCGAGGCGACCGCGTACCGCATCGTGCAGGAGGCACTGACCAACGTGATCAAGCACTCGGGGGCCGGGCGGGTCGCGGCGTCGCTGACCGGCACGGACACCGCCCTGCACATCGAGATCGTGGACGACGGCCCCCCGCGCTCGGAGCCCTCCGCTCCCGATGCCGCCGACGGCTTCGGTCTGATCGGCATGCGGGAGCGGGTGCTCGCGTCGCCGAGGGCCGGAGCCTGCTCGCCCCGGCCGTGACCCGCAGGGTGATCGAGGAGTTCGCGCGGCTGAAGGCCCCGGAGGCGGCGGGCGCGGAACGGCTCGACGTCCTCACCGGCCGGGAGCGCGAGGTGATGGCGCTGGTCGCCGGGGGCCTCAGCAACGAGGAGATCGGCAGGGAGCTGGTCATGAGCCCGCTGACGGCGAAGACCCACGTCAGCCGGACCATGACGAAGCTGGGCGCCCGCGACCGGGCCCAGCTGGTGGTGCTGGCGTACGAGACGGGCCTGGTCAGACCGGGTGACCACTGAGGGAGCCGGGCCTACTCCACAGGAAGTAGTCGCGGACTCCCACCGAGGGATTCGCATCCCCCGCCCCGCTCGTAGGCTCGCTGCTCGACGCCAAGGGCGTCCACGGCGGCCGCTCCGCCTACCACCACCTGGCCGGCCTCGCCGCGAGCAACGGCATCCCGCGCCGCCGCGTCGACGAGGTGCTCGACCTGGTCGGCCTGCCCGCCGCGACGGCCCGCCGGCGCGCCAAGGGCTTCTCGCTCGGCATGGGCCAGCGGCTCGGCATCGCGGCCGCGCTGATCGGCGACCCGGAGGTGCTGATCCTCGACGAACCGGTCAACGGCCTCGACACCGAGGGGATCCGCTGGATCCGCGAACTGATGAGGTCCCTGGCGGCGGAGGGCCGTACGGTCTTCCTCTCCAGCCACCTCATGAGCGAGATGGAGCTCACGGCCGACCACCTCATCGTGATCGGCCGGGGCCGGCTCATCGCGGACACCACGATGCGCGACTTCATCGAGACCAACTCCCGCGCCCACACCCTCGTACGCACCCCCGAACCGGAGAAGCTCCGCGCTCTGCTGGAGTCGGCGGGGGCACAGGTCCGCCTGGACGCCACGGGCGGCTGGCGGGTGGACGGCCCGGACGCGGCCGCGATCGGGAACCTGGCCCGCGACCACGGCCAGGCCATCCACGAACTGACATCCACGCGCTCCTCGTTGGAGGAGGTCTACACGGCGCTGTCGCAGTCGTCGGTGGAGTACCGGACCGAGAACCAGAAGGAGAAGGAGGCAGCCCGATGACGACGCTGACGCTCGGATCCCAGGCCCTGTCCTACGAGTGGATCAAGTTCCGCAGCGTGCGCTCAACGGTGTGGACGACGGTGGCGACCGCCGTACTCCCCCTCCTGGGCGCGGTGTTCGTCGCGGCCACCGGCAGCCTCCAACCCGACGACACCGTCCTCGGCGGCAGCCTCACGCTCTCCGTCGTGGCCCAGATGCTGGCGGCGGTGGTGGGCGCGCTGGTGGTCTCGGGGGAGTACAGCAGCGGCACGATCCGTACGACGTTCGCGGCCGTACCCCGCCGGTCCACGGTGTTCGCGGCCAAGGCGACGCTGGTGGCGGCCGTGATGTACGTCGTCGCGCTGCTCTCCTGCTCGGCGGCGTACCTGGTAGGGGACGCGATGCTGCCGGAGGGCCGCTACGCCCAAGGCGAGCCGCTGCCCGCCCTGTTCGGCATCGCCGCGTCCTTCGCGGTGGCGGCGGCGCTGGGCCTGGCGGTCGGCACCCTGGTCCGCCACTCCGCCGGCGCGGTCACGACGGTGATCGGCGTACTGCTCCTGCCGTCCCTCTTCGGCCCCCTTTTCGGGAACGCCGAACGCTGGATCGCCGGCCTCTCCCCGACGGCGGCCCTGGAGAAGCTCACCCAGACCTCGGACGCCACCGCCGACACGGTGGGCAGCCTGGGCCCCTGGCCCTCCCTGCTCCTGGTCACGGCCTGCACGACGGCTCTTGCCCTGGCCGCGCTGGTGCTGCTCCGGCGACGGGACGCGTGAGAGCGACCCCGGATGGTGCATACGGCTTTCGGGTTGCCCTCCATCGTGGTGACGTGGATCACGCGGTACCTCCTTGAACCCGCAACTTCCCGCTGCATAGCATCTGGTAACGGTAGAGTAAATTCCGTTGAATGGACATAGAAGGCGTTATGTAAAAGAAATCGATGGCCGGTATTTCTGCGAATGGTGTCGGACGAGCCTAAGGGCCATTAAATGGTCCGGGTGAATATTCCGCGAAATATTCGGGAAATCGCTGATCGGGGTGGCGCGGGGCAACGTTTCGTCTGATGGTTGATGAGGGGGAGACAACGGGTGAAGGCGGAATGGGTACTCATAGTCGAGGGGGATCCGGAAGCGGCTCAAGAGCTTTCCGACAACCTCCAGCGCAATGGCTATTCGGTCCGATGGGCTCGGACCGGTGAGCAGGCACTCCACATGCACGGCGAGGCCGATCTGGTTTTGCTGACGCTTGACCTGCCGGATGTCGACGGTCTGGAAGTCTGCCGGGCCGTGCGGGCGACCGGCCGTGCGCCGGTCATCGCGTTCACCGAGGGTGCGTCGGAACTCGACCGGGTCCTCGGACTCCAGGCGGGCGCCGACGACTGCATGGACAAGCCGTACGGGCTCCGCGAACTGCTCGCCAGGATGGAGGCGGTCCTGCGACGTACCCGGACGACTGCGGAGCCGCCGGCTCCGCAGTCGATCGGCCTGGGTTCGCTCTGGATCGACGCCGTGGCCCGCGAGGTGTGGCTCCACGGCGAGCGGATCGAGATGACCCGCAAGGAGTTCGACCTGCTCTACCACCTCGCCAGCCGGCCCGGCGAGGTCACCTCGCGGGCGGAGCTGATGGCCGAGGTCTGGGAGGTGCCCGAGGCCCACACGCTGAACATCCGGGCCAGCCGCACCATCGACACGCACATCAGTGCGCTCCGCAGCAAGCTCGGCAACGACATCTGGATCACGACGGTGCGGGGCGTCGGGTTCCGCTTCTGTGCCGGCCAGGGCCTCGCGTGCGGATCGGGGCCGTGAGCGCGGCCGCGTCGGGGGGCCGGGTCCCGGCCCCCCGGGTGCGGCCGCGTCCGGACGTCGTGGGTGCTCTCAGTCCGCCGGGCCCGGCCGGCGGCGGGCGTCCAGCGTCCGCAGGACATCGCCCTCGTGGTAGTACGTACGCCCCTGGTGGCCGCGCCGCCGCCACCCCTGCTCGCTGGCCATGCGGTACACGCTGCCGGGTGCGACCTTCCAGAGCGTGCTGATGTCCGCGGCGGTCAGCCAGGCCGGCGCGGTCCTCCTCGCCGGGCCCCCCGGAGCCGGGGCGGAGGCCGCCTTCTCCCGCACGCGCTGCCCCAGCCGTACCCACTCGCCCGCGGACCAGCGATGGCTGCGGTCGGCGTCGCAGCGGACATCCGTGGAGCCCTCGCCGGCGCCACCGGGGAGCACACGCGCCCGCAGCGTGCCCGGGCAGCCGGTCTCCGGGCAGGTCCCCACCGGCGCCCTGCGGTGACGGTCCGGCTCGGCGACCCGCCGGGCCGTTCGCACCAGGCCGGCCGCCTCGCGTGAGGCGTCCGGCGCCGCCGGGTGCCGGCACAGCCAGTCCAGGTGGAGCTGGAGGAAGGCCGCGAGGGCTCGGGGGTCACGGGCGGGCGGGGGCAGCCTGCGCTCCTCGGAGACCAGGCCGGCCCAGGCGCCGAGCACGTGGACCACCGCGGCCCGGGCGTCCGCCGCCGCCGTGTTGAACGGCATGCCGGGCAGCGGGCCGCCCGAAGTCCTCTCGTAGGGGCCCTCGCTCGTCCTCCCACCGCCCAGGACCTCTCCGCAGGCCTCATGGAGCGTCGGCAGCCGCCGCAGGTCGTCGAAGAGGCCGGCCCGGCAGCGCGCGCAGATCCCGTCGCCCGCCGCCAGGGGGTGGCGGTGCTCCGTCTCGCGTGCCGCACAGGCGGCTCCCCCGCACAACGCGGCCCCCGCGGACGTCCGCCCTTTTATGCCGGTCTCCGTCGATACCCGTTTCGCTGCCACGTTACGTGTCCCCCGTCGCGTTCTGTGAGTCCCTGCCCCATCCCGGGTCAGGGGCGGTAGCGAATGTATGAGGTGGCGCGAGTGAAGGCAACAGTCTTATGGACTTCACGCCACTTTGCGTTCGCTTGACATATTCTTATAGCTTCTCTTGAAGTGCGCCCTTGACTTCGGTCTCGTCTCCGAAGAAGCTAATCAATAGCTTCAGAAGAACTGTGGACGAGGTCACGTGCCCCGGGTTTCCGGCTATGGGCCGTCGGTCACGGAAGTGCCACCCGCTTATTTTTTGCCATGAACCATTTCTTTTCCCCGAGCTGCCGCTTACTGCAGAATAATTGACAGGCCGAGGCCCCGGCGCAATTGCTCCGAGCGGAAAGACACGGATATGAGAAAGCTCCCCGCCCCCGTGCGGATCGGTGTGCTCGGTTGCGCCGAGATCGCCCGCCGCCGGATCCTGCCCGCCTTCGGCGCGCTCCCCGATGCCCGGATCACGGCCGTTGCCAGCCGCAGCGCCGACAAGGCGGCGGGCCTGGCGCGGGAGTACGGCTGCCGCCCCGTGCACGGGTACGAGGAACTGCTCGAACGGGACGACGTGGACGCGGTCTACGTACCGCTGCCCGCCGCCCTGCACGCCGAGTGGGTCGAGGCGGCGCTGAAGGCCGGCAAACACGTCCTCGCGGAGAAGCCCCTCACGACCGAGTTGCGGAGCACCCACACGCTCCTCGCTCTCGCCCGCGACCTGGGGCTGGTCCTGATGGAGAACATGATGTTCGTCCACCACTCCCAGCACGAGACGGTCCGGGCCATGGTCAGGGACGGCATGATCGGGGAACTGCGCGACTTCCAGGCCTCGTTCGCGATCCCCGCGCTGCCGGACAGCGACATCCGGTACAACGCGGCACTGGGCGGCGGGGCGCTGCGGGAGCTCGGCATCTACCCCATCCGGGCCGCCGTGCACCTGCTCGGAGGGGAGCTGGAGGTGGTCGGGGCGGTGCTCACCGCCGGGGCGGGACGTTCGGTGGAGACCTCTGGCGCCGCGCTGCTGCGCACCCCGCAAGGGGTCACCGCCCAGCTCACCTTCGGGCTGGACCACGCCTACGGGTGCCGGTACCAACTCTGGGGCAGCGAGGGCCGGATCACGCTGGACCGGGCCTTCACGCCCCCCGCGGACCACCGCCCCGTACTGGTCGTGGAGCACCGCTCGGGCGGTAAGGAGGAAAAGGTGCTGGAGGCCGACGACCAGGTGGGCAAGGCGGTCGCCCGGTTCGTGGCGGCGGTGCGGAACGGCAGCGCCCCCGCCGACGAGGACTGCCTGCGGCACGCGGCTCTCCTGGACGAGGTGTACCGGGTGGCCCGCACCACGTGAGCGCACGGCGGCGGGTGCGTGCCGCGCCCCCGCAGGACGGGACCTGCCGACGAGGAGACAGGACATGAGACAGATGACCATGCCCGCACGCGGGCCGGCGCCTTCGACGGGCACGCCGGGCGCCAGGGCGGGGGCGTGAAACGCGGAGTGGGCGACCTCGCGCTCTTCGGAGGCCGCTCCGCCTTCCTGCAGCCCATCTACGTGGGGCGCCCCAGCCATATCGACCGCGGCCGCCTCTTCGAGCGGCTCAACTGGGTCCTCGACAACCAGTGGCTCACCAACGGCGGGCCGCTCGCCCTGGAGTTCGAGGACCGGGTCGCCGAACTCGCCGGTGTGCGCAACTGCGTGGCCACCTGCAACGCCACGACGGCGCTCCAACTGCTCATCCAGGCCTCGGACCTCAGCGGCGAGGTCATCATGCCCTCGCTCACCTTCGCCGCCACCGCCCACGCCGTCCGCTGGGTCGGGCTCGAGCCCGTCTTCGTGGACGTCGACCCGGCCACCGGCGCCATGGACCCCGCCGCCGTGGCCGAGGCCGTGGGGCCGGAGACCGCCGCCATCGTCGGGGTACACCTCTGGGGGCGCCCGTGCGATGTGGACGCCCTGGAGAAGGTCGCCGCCGAGCACGGGCTGCCGCTCTTCTACGACGCCGCGCACGCCATCGGCTGCACCTCGCGCGGCCGGCCCGTCGGCAGCTTCGGCACGGCGGAGGTGTTCAGCTTCCACGCCACCAAGGTCGTCAACGGGTTCGAAGGCGGCGCGATCGTCACCAACGACGACGGCCTCGCCCAGCGGATCCGGGCCCTGCACAACTTCGGCATCGGGCTGACCGGGGTCAGCGCGGCGGGCGGGACCAACGGAAAGATGAGCGAAGCGTCCGCCTCGATGGCGCTCACCTCGCTCGACGCTTTCGACGCCACCGTGCGCCACAACCGCGCCAACTTCGAGCTGTACAGCGCGGAACTCTCCGACGTGCCGGGACTCACCGTCGTACCGCACGACCGGGAGGAGTCCCACAACTACCAGTACGTCGTCGTGCTCATCGACGAGGAGCAGACCGGTATCCGGCGCGACCTGCTGCTGGACGTCCTGGGGGCGGAGAACGTGTCGGCGAAGCCCTACTTCTCACCCCCCTGCCACCAACTGCCGCCGTACAGCGACCGCCGGCCCGTCACCCTCCCGCACACCGAGCGCCTCGCGGCGCAGGTGTTCGCGCTGCCGACCGGGTCGACCGTCTCCCGCGAGGACATCCGGCGGGTCTGCAACGTCGTACGCCTGGCGGTGTCCCGCGGAGCCGAAGTGACATCCCGCCGACGGCGGACGAAGGGAGAACAGGCATGACACCCGTGAAGGGAGACACCGCGCCGCCCCTCGCATTCGGGACGCCGGGTGGAGACAGGGAGGCGGCGTCGGCCGTGCGGGCGCTGCTGCTCGCGGGCGGCCACGGCCCGCCCGAGGAGGCCGGCCGGACCGCGGAGCGGCTCACCGCGCTGGGAGGGCACTACAGCAACCGGCCGTTCACCCCCCTCGAAGAGGTGCGGCAGCGGCTCGGCCTGGACGGCGACGCCTTCCGCCGGCTGCTGGACCTGTTCGGACGGATACCCGAACTGCGCGAAGCGGTCGTCGCGGGCCCTGCCGGGAAGTACTGGTCGAACACCGTGCTCCCGCTGGAGCGCGAGGGAACGCTGGACGCCGTGCTGGAGGGGAAGCCGGCCCACCCGCACATCGTCGGCCTCTACCCGGGACCGACCTGCATGTTCCGCTGCCACTTCTGCGTCCGGGTGACGGGCGCCCGGTACGCCTCGTCCGCCCTGGACACCGGCAACGAACTGCTCGCCTCGGTCATCGACGGGATGCCGACCGGCAACCCCCACGCCCTCTACGTCTCCGGGGGCCTGGAGCCGCTCACCAACCCGGGGCTCGGCGAACTCGTCACCCGTGCCGCCCGGCGGGGCTTCCGGATGACGCTCTACACCAACTCCTACGCGCTCACGGAGCAGACCCTGACCCGCCAGCCGGGCCTGTGGGACTTCCACGCGGTACGCACCTCCCTCTACGGGCTCGACGACGCGGAGTACGAGGCGACGACCGGCAAGAAGCAGGCGTTCCGCCGCGTGCGGGAGAACCTGGCCGGTTTCCAGCGGCTCCGGTCCGCGCGGCAGCGACCGGTGCGGCTCGGCCTGAACTACATCGTGCTGCCCGGCCGGGCCCACCGGCTGCTCGACCTCATCGACTTCGTCGCCACCCTGAACGCCGCCGCGCCGGACCGCCCCGTCGACTTCCTCAACCTGCGGGAGGACTACAGCGGCCGCCCCGACGGCCGGCTCCCCGCCGAGGAGCGGGCCGAACTGCGCGAAGCCCTGGCCGCGTTCGAGCGGAAGGCGGCGGAGCTGACACCCACCCTGGACATCGACTACGGCTACGCCCTGCACGGCCTCAAGTCCGGGATCGACGCCGAGCTCCCCCGGATCCGGCCCGGGACGATGCGCCCGGGCGCCCACCCCCAGGTCGCAGTCCAGGTCGACCTGCTCGGCGATGTCTACCTCTACCGCGAGGCGGGCTTCCCCGACCTCGCCGGGGCCGACCGCTACATCGCCGGGCGCGTCGCCCCCGACAGGCCCCTGAGCCAGGTGGTGCGGGACTTCGTCTCCGAGGGCCGGCAGATCGCACCGCGGGCGGGCGACGAGTACTTCATGGACGGATTCGACCAAGTGATCGCGGCACGGCTCAACCAGATGGAGGCCGACACCGCCGCGGGCTGGGGGGACAAACGTGGGTTCCTTCGCTGACGGCGCCGAGCGCGCCGCCGACCGTGCCGGTGACCCGGCGGGAAAGGCTGACCGATGACCACACGGGTCTGGGACTACCTGGCCGAGTACGAGAACGAACGCGAGGACCTGCTCGACGCGGTCGAGAAGGTCCTCTCCTCCGGACAACTGGTCCTCGGAGAGAGCGTCCGGGGCTTCGAGGAGGAGTACGCGGCCCACCACGGCGTCGCCCACTGCGTCGGGGTCGACAACGGGACCAACGCGGTGCAGCTCGGCCTGGAGGCGCTGGGCGTCGGGCGCGGGGACGAGGTCATCACCGTCTCCAACACCGCCGCCCCGACCGTCATCGCCATCGACGCCGCGGGAGCCGTACCCGTCTTCGTCGACGTACTGCCGGAAACGGCACTGATGGACACCTCCCAGGTCGCCGCGGCCATCACCGAGCGCACCAAGGCGATCCTCCCCGTCCACCTGTACGGCCAGTGCGTGGAGATGGCACCCCTGCGGGAACTGGCCGACGCCCACGGACTGCGGCTGCTGGAGGACTGCGCGCAGGCCCACGGGGCACGCCACCACGGGCAGCTCGCCGGAACGATGGGGGACGCCGGCGCCTTCTCCTTCTACCCCACCAAGGTGCTGGGCGCCTACGGCGACGCCGGTGCGGTGATCACCGCGGACGACGAGGTCGACCGGGCGCTGCGGCAGCTGCGCTACTACGGCATGGAGGAGGTCTACTACGTCGTCCGGACACCCGGCCACAACAGCCGGCTCGACGAGCTGCAGGCCGAGATCCTCCGGCGCAAGCTGCGCCGCTTCCCGCGCTACGTCGAGGGGCGGCGTGCCGTCGCCGACCGCTACGCCGAAGGCCTGCGGGACCTGACGGGACCGGGCGGGCTCGTGCTGCCGGCCGTGGCACCCGGCAACGACCACGTCTACTACGTCTACGTCGTCCGCCACCCCCGCCGCGACGAGATCATCGAGGAGCTCAAGGGCCACGGCATCGAGCTGAACATCAGCTACCCGTGGCCGGTGCACACCATGAGCGGCTTCGCGCACCTCGGGTACGAGGAGGGCGCACTGCCCGTCACGGAGTCCCTCGCCCAGGAGATCTTCTCCCTGCCGATGTACCCCTCGCTCTCCAAGGACACCCAGGACAGCGTGATCAGCGCCCTCCACTCGGTGCTGGCCACCTCGTGACCTCCTCGCCGACCTACGACAAGAAAGCAGGGCAGACCATGAGCAGCGGCGCGGCACGCAATCTCTTCGACACCGCGGATGTGTACGAGGCCATCTACCGGGGGCGCGGCAAGGAGTACGAGGCGGAGGCGGGGCGCGTCGTCGAGCTCGTCCGCGCGGTCCGCCCGGACAGCACGTCGCTGCTGGACGTCGCCTGCGGACCCGCCGCCCATCTGGTGCACTTCCAGCACCACTTCGCCCATGTCGAGGGCGTGGACCTGTCGGAGGACATGCTCCGGGTCGCGAAGGAGCGGGTCCCCGACGTCCCGCTGCACCACGGCGACATGCGGGACTTCCGCATCGAGGGCAGGTTCTCCGTCATCACCTGCATGTTCAGCTCCATCAGCTACGCCAGGACCCCCGACGAACTGGACGCCGCCCTGCGCTCCATGGCCCGTCATCTGACGCCCGGCGGGGTGATCGCGATCGAGCCGTGGTGGTTCCCGGAGGACTTCCGGCCCGACCACATCGGCGGCGACGTGGTGACGGTGGACGGCCGGACCATCTCCCGGGTCTCGCACTCGGTGCGCGAGGGCCGGGCCACGCGGATGGACGTGCACTACCTCATCGCCAGTCCGGCCGCCGGCATCCAGCACTTCTCCGACACCCACCGGATGACCCTGTTCGAGCGCGCCGAGTACGAGGCGGCCTACACCCGGGCCGGGCTCTCGGTGCGCTACGAGGCCGATCCCGCCGGCGGGCCCGGCCTGTTCGTCGGCGCCCTGCCCGCGGGCGAAACCTCCGTCTGACCGGCAGTGCGCCGCCCCACTCACGGAAGAGGTCCCATGTACACGCTGCACGTCCGCCGGAGGCTCGCCGCCACGACCGGAGCCCTGCTGCTGGCCACCGGTGCGGTTCTGACCGGTGCGAGCCCGGTCGCCGCCGCGGGTCCCGCTCCCCGCGTCGAGGTGCGCAACGGCCCGGTGCTGGAGATCGTCTCCACCGAGACGTCCCTGACCGCCCCGGCCACCGCGCGCCCCGGCCCCGTCACCTTCCGCTCGTCCACCACGCACGAGGGGTCGGGCTGGGTCGGCCTGGCCCGCGCGCACGAGGACGGCACGACGTCGTTCCTCGGCGGAGTGGTCAACCACCCCGGCCGACCGGGGCTGTTCACCACGACCCTGACGCCGGGGGAGTACGTGCTCTTCGACTACCTGTACACCCAGGGCGGCGCCGAACCGAGGGAGCGACGCCTCACGGTCTCGGGACCCGTATCGGGTACGACGCCGAAGCCGACGGCGACCATCGTGTCCCGGGAGGTGCCGGGGAAGGGCCCCCGCTTCACGGTGACGGGCAAGCTCCGCGCCGGAGCGCCGATCCGGTTCACCAACGAACTGCCCGGCCAGTACAACGAGGCCGTGCTCTTCCCGCTGCCCGCGAACGTCACCCGGGCCGAACTGCAGGCGTTCTTCGACGCCGCCGACGAGGGCGAACCGGTCGAGGCGCCCTTCGACACCTCGCTCGGCCTGGGCAGCCTCCCGCTGTCGACGGACCGCTCCCAGGTCTTCCAGGTGCCGCTGGAGCGCGGCCGGCACGTCCTGGTCACCTGGGTGCGCGACAGCAGCGGCCATCTCCTGGCCAAGCAGGGCCAGTTCGAGATCGTCGACGTGTGCTGACCCGGCGGCCCGGCCCCCGCGACCCCGCCCTTCCCCAGCCGTAGAACCCGAAGGAGGCCCGACGTGCGGATCATGTTCGCGACCTGGCCGGCGACGTCCCATCTGTATCCGGCGGCGCCGCTGGCCTGGGCCCTGCAGAGTGCGGGCCACGAAGTGGTCGTGGCCAGCTATCCCGCCCTGGCGGACACCGTGGTGGCGGCAGGGCTCACCGCGGTGTCCCTGGGGGCCGCAGCCGACACCGCACCGAAGGCGTCGCTCCCCGACGACGAGCTGGACGTACTCGCCGCGGCCCTCGGACCCGGCCCCGACGAGGGCCATCTGTGGGAGTTCTTCCGGCACCGCATCCTGCCCGTCCTCTCCTTCCACTACCCGGGCCGCGCTCCCGACGCGGAGCAGCGGGCCATGGTGGACGACCTGGTCTCCTTCGCCCGCGACTGGCGGCCGGACCTGGTCCTCTGGGACCCGGCCTTCCTCGCCGCACCCGTGGCCGCGCGGGCCTGCGGAGCCGCCCACGCCCGCCTGATGTGGGGCCTGGACTACTTCGGGTGGATCCGCGAGCGGTGTGCGCGGCTGGCCGCCCGCCCCGGCGGAAACCCGGTGGGCGACCCGCTGGTACGCCTCGCGGAGCCCATGCACCGGCGGTTCGGGTACGACTCCGACGAGGAGATGTTCCTCGGCCAGTGGACCGTCGACCTGATGCCGCCCGGGATGCGGCTGCCGCTGGACACCCGCAGTGTCTCCCTGCGGGCCGTCCCCTACCAGCAGACGTCCGTCATGCCGCCATGGCTGCGCGAGCGGCCCGAACGGCCGCGGGTCTGCCTGACGCTGGGGGTGACCGGGCGGGAGCGGTTCATCAACAGCGGGGTCCCCCTCTCCGAGGTCCTGGACATGATGTCCGGACTGGACGTGGAGGTCGTCGCCACCCTCAACGCCGATCAGCTCGCGTCGGTGGGCCAGGTGCCCCCCAATGTCCGCACGGTCGACTACGTACCGCTCAACCAGCTCCTGCCGACCTGCTCGGCGATCGTGCACCACGGCGGATTCGGCACCTTCGCCGCCGCGGCGGCCCAGCGGCTGCCGCAGCTGATCACCGGGGCGCTCAGCGCCTGGGACCGGGGCGTGGCCATGGCCACCGCCCAGTACGTCGAGTCCAGGGGAGCCGGACTCGCCATGGCCGTCGAGGGGTTCACCCCGGAGGTCATGCGCAAGCACCTGCTGACGCTGCTGCACGATCCGTCGCTCGGCGAGGGCGCCACCGAGCTGTACCACGACCTGCTGGCCACACCGAGCCCCGCCGACATCGTGCCCGTCCTGGAGCAACTGACCGCCCGGGCCCGCGGCTGACCTCCTCCGGGCCCCGCCGGAGCCTTGTGCCGAAACCACTGGAGAGCCCATGCGCGTCCTCGTGACGACGACGCCCCTGTCCACCCATTTCCTCCCCCTGGTCCCCCTGGCCTGCGCCCTGCGCGCGGCCGGTCACGAGGTGCTGGTCGCCGGCCAGCCGGACGTGCTGGACGCGGTCCGCTCGGCCGGCCTCAACCAGGTCACCATCGGCGAGCGGTTCCACACCCAGGACCGCATGCTGGGGCTGCTCCGCGGCGACGAACGGCTCATCCACACCTACGGCCGCCCCACCGCCGAGGACATGGCCGGATACCCGGACACCTGGGTGGAGCACACCGCTTCGATGGTGCCCCGGTACCTCGACTTCGCGCGGGCCTTCCGGCCCGACCTCCTGGTCTCCGACCCGCTGGACTTCAAGTCCCTGATCGTCGCGGCCGTGCTCGGCGTGCCGTCCGTGCACCACCGCTGGGGCGTGGACCCGCTGTCGGGCCCGATGCGCCGGAGCGCCCGGGACCCGCTCAAGGCGGTGTGCGAGAGCGTCGGACTCGCCGGACTGCCGGACCCCGACGTCGTGCTGGACCCGTGCCCCCCGTCCCTTCAGCTGCCGGAGGCGGATCCGGGCACTCCGGTCCGCCACTTCCCGTACAACGGCAACGGTGAACTCCCGGCGTGGCTGCGGGAGGAGTGGCAGGCGCGGGGCGACCGCCGCCCGCCCGACGGCCGGCGCAGGGTGGTCGTCTCCATGGGCGCCCGCACCCTCGATCTCAACGGGGTGCCCCTGATGCGCCGGGTCCTGGGGGCGTTCGACGGACTCCAGGGTGTCGAGGCGCTCGCCACGGTGGAGGAGCGCTACCGGGAGAGGATCGGCCCGCTGCCCGCCAACGTCAGGCTGATCGAGCCGACACCGCTGCACTTCTTCCTCGACGGCTGCTCGGCGATGGTGCACCACGGAGGCACCGGCACCGTCACCACGGCCGCCGCCTACGGGCTCCCGCAACTGGCCCTGCCGCAACTGGCCGACCAGTTCGCCAACGCCGACCGGCTGGCCGCCACCGGCGCGGGCCTGATGCTGGACACCGCCGCCGCGCAGGACGACCCCGCCCAGGTGCGCGCCGCGGTGGAGCGGTTGCTGTCGCAGCCCGGTCTCGCCGCCGCCGCCGAGGGGCTGCGGCGCGAGACCGAGGCGATGCCGGTCACCTCCCGGGTGGTCACCGACCTGGAGCGGCTCGCCGCCGGGTACCGGGGCCGCGACCGCGCGGCGCACGGGTGAGCGCCGGCTCCGGCCCGGGGGCCGGGCCACCGGATGTGAACGGCGCCCGCGAGCGTACTCGTGGGCCTGACCTCTGCCAGGAGTGCTGATGAGAATCCTGTTTCTCGCGGGGGGCAGCCCCGCCACCGTGTTCGCCTTCGCGCCGCTCGCCACGGCCGCGCGCAACGCCGGCCACGAGGTCTTCGTCGCCACGATCGAGGAGAACGTGCCGTTCGTCGAAGGGGTGGGGCTGCCGCCCGTCCCCGTCGCGGTGATGGCCGATCTGGAGATCCTGGCCCGCGACGGCTCCGACCGGCCGGCGGAGACGCTGAGGGACCCGGTGCGGCAGATGCGGCTCGTCGGCCGCTGGTACGCCCGGATGGCCCGCGGCAGCATGGACGGACTGACGCGCCTCACGGAGAGCTGGCGGCCCGATCTCGTCGTCGGCGGCAGGCTGGCCTACGCCGGGCAGCTCATCGCCGCCAGGCTCGGCGTCCCCTACGTGCGCCACCCGTGGGGCCTGGGGGACTGGGGCGGTTACGACGTGGGCGGCGCCGAGGAGCTCGCCTCCGGGCAGGGCGGGGCCGGCTCCGACCCGCTGCCCGCCCCGGCCATGGCACTGGACATCTGTCCGCCGGCGCTGGTGCCCGAGGGGTCGGCCTCCGCCGAGCCGGGGCAACTGCTGCGCTGGATACCGGCCAACCTCCAGCGCCGGCTCGAACCGTGGATGTACACCAAGGGGGAGCGCCGCCGGATCTGTGTGACCACCGGAACCCGGGTGACGGAAGAGAAGAGCAAGGACGAGAACACCTTCGACGCGCTCGGCCGGAACTCGGACTTCCTGCGCGAACTGGCGGCCACCGCCGCACGGCTCGACGCGGAGATCGTCGTCGCGGCCCCGGACGACGTCGCCCGCCGCCTGAGGGAGGAACTGCCGGACGTACGCGCCGGCTGGATCCCCCTGGACGTGCTGGCACCGACCTGCGACCTCATCGTCAGCCACGGCGGCACCAACACGAGCATGGTGGCGCTGAACGCCGGAGTGCCGCAGCTCAACATCACCAAGATGTACATCTCCGAGGCGCAGTCGACGCTCATCTCCGACTTCGGCGCGGGCCTCACGATCCCGGTCGCCGAGGCCGGCGCGGACCGTGTGGAGGCCGCGTGCGAGGAACTGCTCTCCCGGCCGGCGTACGCGAAGAGGGCCCGTGAGGGAGCGGCCGACATGGCGGCCATGCCCTCACCGGCCGCGGTGGTCGGGAAGCTGGAGGACCTCGCCGCCGCGTGACCGCGCCCGGCTTCCCCCGGCCCCCAGCCCCCAGCCCCCCCGCCCCCTGTCCCGAACCCACGGTCCACGCAGCAGAACGGAGAGTCCCGATGCGGGTCCTGTTCACGATCTTCCCGGCGACGGCGCATCTGTACCCGGTCGTTCCCCTCGCCTACGCCCTCCAGAGCGCGGGGCACGAGGTGTGTGTGGCCACCACCCCCGACCTGGCGGCCGACATCACCGCCGTGGGCCTCAAGGCCGTGCCGGTCGGCGAGCCGGTGGACCTCGGAGCGGTCCTCCAGCGGGTCGCCGCCGAGGACAACCTGGAGCGGCTCGCGGGCCGTCTGGGCATCGACGAGGCGGGCCTGGCCGACCCCGAGGTCCGCAAGTCCGTCCGCTACCACATGATCTCCATGATCACCCTGGGCCATCCGTCCCCCTCGACCGGGCGCGTCGCGCTCGCGGACCTCGTCGACTTCGCCCGGTCCTGGAGCCCCGACCTGGTGCTCTGGGACCCCATGTGCTTCGGGGCCGCGGTGGCCGCCCGGGCCTCCGGGGCCGCGCACGCGCGCGTCCTGTGGGGGATCGACCTCTTCGCCCGCTTCCAGGACGCCTACGTCGACGTCCTCAACGACCCCGGCGACCTGGGGGAGGACCTGCTCATCGACGCCCTGGCGCCCACGATGCGGCAGGGGGGACTCGCGTACGACCGGGAGCTGCTCTACGGGCAGTGGAGCGTCGACCTCATGCCGCAGCGCATGAGCCGGGAGGAGACGGGCCTGCGCTACCTCCCCGTGCGGCGGGTCGCCTACAACGGCCCCGGGGTGTACCCGGAGTGGCTGCTCACCCCGCCGAAGAAGCCGCGGGTCTGCCTCACGATGGGCATGAGCATGCGCAAGTACTTCGAGGAGGACGAGGCCCTCGTCACCGAACTGCTCGCCACGGCGGCCGGCCTCGACGCGGAGGTCGTCGCCACGGTCGACGCGGGCCAGTTCGCCGCCGACTACGTCCTCCCGGACAACGTCCGCACGATCGACTACGTCCCCCTGGACCTGGTCCTGCCCACCTGTGCGGCGATCGTCCACCACGGCGGTACGGGAACCTACGCGGCGGCCGTGGCCCACGAGGTACCGCAGCTCATCCTCCCCACCCCCATGGGCGACCACCTGGCCCTCTCCCGGTACGTCGCCGAGAGGGGCGGCGGACTCTACACCGAGCGCGCCGACTTCTCACCCGAGGTCGTGCGCGAACAGCTGGTGCGACTGCTCTCCGAGCCCTCGTTCCGGCAGGGCGCCACCGAACTGCGGCGGGACCTCCTCGCCTCGCCCAGCCCGGTCGACAGCCTGCCCGCGCTGGAGAAGCTCACCGCCCAGTACGCCCGTTGACCGGCACCGCCCGCACCCGGAGCCACCAACTGTCCGGCCCAGGAAGCCAGGAAGGGTTGTCATGCAGGCACGCGAGCTGAATGTCGCGGGGGCTTTCGAGTTCACCTCCGCCACTTTCCCCGACGACCGGGGGCTCTTCGCCTCGCCGTACGAGGAGAAGGAATTCACCGCGGCGGTGGGACACCCGCTGTTCCCCGTCGTCCAGTCCAGCCACAGCGTCTCCCGGCGCGGCGTCGTCCGCGGGGTCCATGTCACGGCGACGCCCCCGGGCCAGGCCCAGTACGTCTACTGCGTGGGCGGGCGCGCGCTCGACGTGATCGTCGACACCCGGGTCGGATCCCCGACCTACGGGCGCACCGACACGGTCCTGCTGGGCGGGGACACCGTACGCGCCGTGTACTACCCCGTCGGGGTCGGCCACGCGTACATCGCGCTGGAGGACGACACGGTCATGTTCTACCTGCTCTCCGCGGGCCATGACCCGGGCAGCGACCTGTCGCTCTCCGCCCTGGACCCGGCGCTCGGAGTGCCCGTTCCGCCGGGCCTCGAACCGATCCTGTCCGAGCGCGACCGGAACGCCATCACCCTGGCCGAGGCGGAGGCCCGGGGTCTGCTGCCCCGGTACGACGAGTGCCGCGCGGCCGGAACGCCGGGCAGGCCGGCGCAGGGCCGAGGGGCGAGGGCGTGAGGAACGGTGCGTGGGCGGGCGGTGCCGCGGATCCCCGGCGCCGGCCGCTGGTCACGGTGCTGGGCGCCTCGGGGCTGATCGGCTGCGCGCTGACCCGGGAGCTGGCCAGCCGGCCGATCCGCCTGCGCGTCGTCTCGCGGCGCCCCACCCCGGCCCCCGCGTCCGCAGAGGCCGACATCGAGGTGCGCACGGCCGACCTGACCGAGGCCGGCGCGCTCGCCGACGCCGTGGCGGACGCCGACGCCGTGGTCCACCTGGTGGCCCACATGACGGACGCCACGCGGTGGCGGCTCGACGCGGACGACACCTTCGCCGAGCGGGTCAACCTGGGGCTGGTCCGCGAACTGGTCGAGCTGCTGCGGCGCGACGCCGCCGCGGTCGCACCCGGCCCGGCCCCGGTCGTCCTCTTCGCGGGGACGGTCTCCCAGGTCGGCCTCTCGGCGCGGGAGCGGATCGACGGAAGCGAGAGCGACGCGCCCACCGGCGCCTACGACCGTCAGAAGCTCGCCGCCGAACACCTGCTGAAGCGTGCGACGGCGGAGGGGGCGCTGTGCGGGATCTCGCTGCGGATGCCGACGGTGTTCGGCCATGAACCGCACGCACCGGCCCTGGACCGGGGGGTGGTCTCCACCATGATCCGCCGGGCGCTGGCCGACGAGCCGCTCACCCTCTGGCACGACGGCAGTGTCCTGCGCGACCTGCTGCACGTCGATGACGTCGCCCGTGCCTTCGTGGCCGCCCTGGACCACGCGGGGAGCCTCGGGGGCGGGCACTGGCTCCTGGGCAGCGGCCGGGCGGAGCGCCTGGACGAGGTGTTCGCCAAGATCGCGGGGGCGGTGTCCGCGCGGACGGGCCGCCCGCCCGTCCCGGTCCACTCGGTCGCCGCGCCCGCCCAGGCGGAGGTGACGGACTTCCACAGCTACGAGATCGACTCCTCGGCGTTCCGGGCGGTCACCGGCTGGCGGCCCCGGGTGCCGCTGGACGAGGCCCTCGGCCGCACCGTCTCGACGCTCGCGCTCGACGGGCGCCACCGGCTCCCGTCCGGAAAAGGGGGGCCGTCGTGACCCGTGCCCCTGCCATCCGGTCGCGGGAACTGGCCGTCAGCGGAGCCTTCGTGTTCAGTACGCCGTCGTCCCCGGCGGACGAGCGCGGCTTCACCGTCCCGACGCTGAGCGAGGAGACCTTCGCCGAGGCGCTGGGGCGGCCCGTGTTCCCCGTGGCCCAGGCGAGCTACAGCCGCTCCCGGCGGGGTGTCCTGCGCGGTCTGCACTACACGGCGGCCCCGCCCGGCCGCCCCAAGTACGTCAGCTGCCCGCGCGGCAGCGCCCTGGACATCATTGTCGACACCCGGGTGGGGTCGCCGAGCTTCGGGCGGCACGATGTGGTCCGGTTCGATCAGGAGGAGCCCCGTGCCGTGTACTTCCCGGTGGGGGTGGGCCATGTGTTCGTCGCGCTGGAGGACGACACCCTCATCTCGTACCTGATCCGGGGCGGATATGTCCCCGAGCGGGAGATGGCCCTCTCCGCGTTCGACCCCGCCCTCGGGCTGCCGATCCCCGAAGGTCTCGAACCGATTCTCTCGGAGCGCGACCGCGCTGCTCCCACGCTCGCCGAGGCGGAGGCCGCCGGACTCCTTCCCGAGTACGCCGTGTGCCGGGCCGCCGAGGAGGAGTTCTGGGCCTTCGGCGGCACCCGCCCCCCTTCACGGAGGTAGACAGTGCCGGACAGTCCGACACCGGCCGGCCCGGCCGGAAACGCCCTCGTCCTCGGCGGGACCGGCTGGGTGGGGCGGCACGTCTGCGCCGCGCTCGCCCGGCGTGGGTACACGGTGCTGGCCGTGGCCAGGAACCCTCCGGCGGCCGCCGGAGGGCCCGCGTTCCGCTCCCTGGACCTGGCGGCCGCCTCCACCGGAGCCCTCGCCCGGCTCCTGGCCGACACGCGCGCGGACGTGGTCGTCAACGCGACCGACGCGGCCAACGCCACCGACGGCTGGGACCGGACCGACGAGGAACTCCAGGTGGCCAACGTGCGGTTGCCCGGGAGACTGGTCGAGGCGATGGCGGCGCAGCCCCGGCGCCCGTGCCTGGTCCACTTCGGCACCATCCACGAGTACGGTCCGGTCGAGGCCGGCGCCTCCGTCTCCGAGACGGCCGTTCCCCGGCCGGTCAACACCTACGCCCGCACCCGCCTGGCGGGTTCGCTCACCGTGCTCGACGCGGCCCGCTCGGGAACCGTCGACGCGGTGGTCCTGCGGCTGGTGAACGTCCTGGGTCCGGGCCCCTCGCCCGCCAGCTTCCCGGGCAAGCTGCTGGAGCTGCTGCGCGAGGCCGCCGACCGGGGTGCCGCCGGCCTCACCGTCGCCGACGCGCGGCGCGACTGGCTCGACGTGCGGGACGCGGCGGCGGCGGTGCCCCTCGCCGTACGCCCGGGGCCCGGGGTGAACGGGGAGGCGTTCAACCTGGGCAGCGGCACGGCGGTCCACACCCGCGACCTGGTCGCGCTCGCCCGTACGGCCGCCGGACTGCCCCCGCACGCCCTCACCGAGCGGGAGAGCACCGTGCCCGGGCTGGGCGGGGACTGGATCAGGGCCGACATCCGGCGGGCGGCCGAGCGGCTGGGCTGGGCCCCTCGGATCGGTCTCGTCCGGTCGATGGAGGACATGTGGGAGGCAGCCGTCCCCGCCCCGGGCGGGGCGCCTTCAGCCGGGCAGCCCGGCTGAGAGCCCGTCGAGCACCCGGCGCAGCTGCCAGGCGAAGGACTCGTCGGTGTCGGGGTGGGGCTCGGCCTCGTTGACCATGCGGGTGAAGAACGGGTACTGGCCGCTGTCCATGAGGTGCTGGAGGTAGGGCAGCATGCGGTCCTGCCACGGGCCTTCGGCGCCACCCTCCGCCCCGGTGCCCGCCGGGTGGCGCCAGGCACGCTCCTCCAGTTCGGTCTGGACGAAGCCGTTGACGAAGGCGTGCAGGGTGTTGATGACCCGCACCATCTCGTCCATCGACAGACCGAGCTCCGACACGGCGGAGAGCGCCAGCTCCGTCGAGGCCAGCACATTGGGTCCCAGCACCGGACGCCCCGCGAGGAGCGAGGCGAGCCAGGGGTGGCGCAGCATGACGGCCCGCTTGGCGTGGGCGAGCCGTCCGAGGTCCTCGCGCCAGTCCCCGGAGGGGTGGGCGGGCCGGTCCTCCTCGCCCATCGCGGCGTCGGCCATGAGGTCGAACAGTTCGTCCTTCGTCCGCACGTGGCGGTAGAGGGACATGGTGCCGCACCCCAGCCGGGCGGCGACCTGCCGCATCGTGACCGCGTCCACCCCTTCGCTGTCCGCGAGAGCGAGGGCGGCGGCGGTGATCTGGTCACGGGAGAGCGCCACCTGGGGGCTCCGCCGGGGACGCTGCGGGCGCATCCAGATGACATCGGCCTGCGGGTCGCCGGAGTCGGCCACGTCGGGCGTCCTTTCGGTTCCGGGCTGCCGGGCGGTCGTGGCAGCCGATGAGGAATGAGTTGCGTACAGCGTATCTGTGAGTACGATGTACGCAAGCGTACGGCGCACGCAACGCGCCGCGCAGACGGCGAAGGGGAACGGACACATGGCAGCGCAGGGCCTGACCTTGGTGATCGGGGCGACGGGGAACGTGGGGCGCCAGGTCGTCCACCAGCTCGTGGAGGGCGGCCATCCGGTGCGCGCGTTCGTGCGGAACCCCGCCGCCGCCGGACTCCCCGCCGAGGCGGAGATCGCGCAGGGCGACCTGACGGACCCGGCCACCCTGGAGGCGGCCCTGGAGGGCGTCGACTCGGTCTTCCTGGTCTGGCCCTACCTCACCCTGGAGGACGCCCCCGCGGTCGTCGACACGATCAGCGCCGACGGCCGCAAGGTCGTCTACCTCTCCTCGGCCGGGATCAGGGACGACCGCGCGGAGCAGGACGACCCGATCAACCGCTTCCACATCGGCATCGAGCAGATGATCGACAAGAGCGGGGCGCCGTGGACGTTCCTGCGCTGCGGCAGCTTCATGGCCACCCTGCTGGAGTGGTCGGAGCAGATCCGGGAGGGCGTCGTACGCGAGGCGTTCCCGGACGCCGCCCGGGTGCTGATCCACGAGAGCGACATCGCCGCGATCGCCGTACGCGCCCTCACCGAGGACGGGCACGCCGGCCGCAAGTACCTGCTGACCGGCCCCGAGGCGCTGAGCCAGGTCGAGCAGGTGCGCATCATCGGCGAGGCCATCGGGCGGCCGGTGCGGTTCGAGGAGGTCACCCAGGAGGAGCTGCGGGAGGCCATGCTCTCCGAGGGCTGGGCCGACGGTGACATCGACGGCCTCTTCGCCGCCTACGCGCAGATGGGCCAGGTCGAGCAGCCCGTGCACTCCACGGTCGAGGAGATCACCGGCGTCCCGGCCCGCAGCCTGTTCCGCTGGGCCCAGGACCACGCCGCCGACTTCCGCTGAGCCGGTCATCCCGCCCCGGCGGCCCGCTCGTGGGCGGGGCGCCGGGGCCGTCCGCGCCGCGCGGACACCCCCACCCACCCCGGACCGTCAGGAGGAGACCGGATGCGCGTTCTCATGATGAGCACCCCCGCGTCGACGCACTTCACGCCGATGGTGCCGCTGGCGTGGGCGCTGCGCGCCGCCGGGCACGAACTGCTGGTCATGGGGCAGCCGGACGTGATGGGCGCGGTCCGCTCGGCCGGACTGAACGGGGTGAGCGTCGGCCCCTGGTTCCACGGCGACTCCATGATGCTCGCCCTCGTCGGCGACGAACGGCCCGTCCGGGCGATCCCCCGCACCCCGCCCGAGGCGCTCGGCAACCTGGGCTACACCTGGATGACGCACACCAAGTACGTCCTGCCGGAATACCTCGCCTTCGCCCGCGCCTTCCGGCCCGACCTCGTCGTGGCCGATCCGATGGAGTACGGCTCACTCGTCGTGGGCGGCGCCCTCGGCGTACCCGTCGCGCACCACCGGTGGGGTGTGGACCCCATATCCGGCCCCGCCCGCCGGGCCATGGCCCCCCACCTGCGGCGGTGGTGGCAGGACGAGGGGCTCGCCGGGCTGCCCGACCCGGACGTGATCGTCGACCCCTGCCCGCCCTCCCTCCAGGACCCGGACGCGGAACCGGGCCTGCCCGCCAGGTATGTGGCGTACAACGGCAACGGCCCGCTCCCCTCCTGGCTGCGCACCCACCGGGAGGAGCGCGCGCGGGCGACGGAGCCGGACTCCCCGCGGCGGGTGGTCGTCTCCCTGGGGACGTACACACTGCTGCTGAACGGGGCGTCCCTGGTGGGCGACGTCCTGCGCGCGTTCCGCGGCTTCCCGGACCTGGAAGTGATCGCGAC
This sequence comes from Streptomyces cyaneofuscatus, assembly GCF_033109485.1. Lineage (NCBI taxonomy): Bacteria > Bacillati > Actinomycetota > Actinomycetes > Kitasatosporales > Streptomycetaceae > Streptomyces > Streptomyces cyaneofuscatus. The sequence goes on from NZ_CP137002.1 coordinate 5,620,002, forward strand.
CGTCCCGCCCGAGTACCAGGACGCGGTCGGTCCCGTCCCCGGCCACGTACGCATGGTGCCGCCGGTACCGCTCCACCTGCTGCTGCCCGGCTGCGACCTGATGGTCCACCACGGCGGAGCGAGCACCGTGATGACGGCGCTGTCCCTCGGCCTTCCCCAGCTCGCCCTGCCGCAGCTCGGCGACACCTTCGCCAACAGCGACCGGCTGGCGGCGACGGGCGCGGGCATCAGCCTGGACACCGCGGAGGCGCAGGACGACCCGGCACGGCTGCGCGCGGCGCTGGAGGAGCTGCTCACCGCCCCCGGGTACCGCGAGGCCGCCGGCGGGCTGAGCCGGGAGATGGCGGCCATGCCCGGCCTGCCCGAGGTCGTCGGCGACCTCGAACGGCTGGTGGCGAAGGGACGCCCCTCCTTCTGACACACCGTGATCCGCCCACCCCTGCCCCACTCCTGAAGGAGAGAAGACCCATGAGCGACAGGACGACCACCGTCCGGACCCGCAGGGGCGGGTGGCGCTGATGCGCGTGCTGTTCACCGTGTCGGACTGGACCACCAACTGGTTCTCCCTCGTACCGCTCGGCTGGGCTCTCCGGTCCGCCGGCCACGACGTGCGGGTGGCCTGCGCCCCCAGCCAGGCCGAACCGGTCTCCCGCGCCGGACTCCTCCCCGTCCCCGTCCTGGTGGGCACCGACCTGGCGGTCACCGCCCGCGTGCACAACTGCCGGGAGGCCGCAGCCGGACGATGGCCCTTCCCCGAACTGCCGCCGCACCCCGACACCGGCCGCCCGCTCACCGCACCGGACGCGTTCGACGCCGCCGTCTGGTACCGGCAGAACATCGACCGCATGGCGGGCGACGCCCGCCGGTCCACCGACGACGCCGTCGCGTTCGCCCGGTGGTGGCGGCCGCACCTGGTGGTCCACGACCTGATGAGCCTGGAAGGCCCCCTGGTCGGCCGGGTACTGAACGTGCCCGCCCTGCTCCACCTGTGGGGCCCGCTGGGCCCCGAGGACCCGGTCCCCGGGGTGCCGCAGGACGAGGCGAACAAGTCCACCTTCCTGCCCGTCGACCTCAGCGGCGCCTTCGCCCGGTACGGCGTCGGGGAGATCGGCCCCGAGGTGTACGAGCACGTCGTCGACCCGTGCCCCACCGCCGTCGCCCCGCCCCTGCGCGGCGAACGCCTCCCCGTCCGCCACGTCGTCTACAACGGCCCGGGCCCCATGCCCGCCTGGCTGATGGAGCCCTCTGAGAAACCGCGGGTCTGCGTCGTGTGGGGCACATCCGTGAGCACGATGTTCGGCGACTCCTCCTTCCCCGTGCCACGCATCGCCGAAGCACTGGAGGGACTGGACGCGGACGTGGTGTTCGCCCTCACCGGCGCCGACCGCAGGCGGGCCGGAACGCTGCCGCGGGACATGCGGCTGCTGGAGAGCCGCGTACCGCTGCACCTGCTGCTCAGCGGGGCCGACCTGGCCGTCCACCACGCGGGCGGCGGCTGCACCATGACGGCGCTCGCCGCCGGGACGGCCCAGCTGACCCTCCCTCCCGGTCACGACCAGGAGGTCATCGCACCCCGTCTCACGGCCGCCGGGGTCGGGGAGCACCTGCACGACGCGAAGGCCGGCCCGGAGGCGATCAGGTCCGCGGTCCGCCGCCTGCTGGGCGACCCCGGCCCCCTGGCGAGGGCCCGGGAGCTCGCCCAGGAGATGGCGGACCGCCCGAGCCCCGCCGCGCTGGTCTCCTCGCTGGAGCGCCGGGTGGAAGGAGGAGGGCGCGCCCTCCTCCCGCCGGCCCGTTCCACCCGTCCGACCACGACCCCACTGGAAGTGATCACATGACGCATCGCGCAGCCCCCAGGGAGCCCCTCGTCACCGTGCTCGGCGCCTCGGGGTTCGTCGGATCCGCCGTGGCCAGGCAGCTCGCCCGCCGCCCCGGACGGCTGCGGCTGGTGGCGCGCCGCCCGGCGTCCGTGCCCGCGGACGCCCGTGCCGACACGGAGGTCCGTACCACCGACCTCACCGAGCCCGGCGCGCTCGCCGACGCGGTGGAGGGCTCCGACGCGGTGATCCATCTCGTCGCCCGGATCACGGGCGCCTCCACCTGGCGCATCGCCGAGGACGACACCGCCGCCGAGCGGGTCAACGTCGGCCTGATGCGGGACCTGATCGAGGTCCTGGGCGCGCGCCGCACCGCGGGCGGAAGACCGCCGGCGGTGGTGTTCGCCGGGACCGCGCTGCAGGTCGGGCTGCCCGCCCACACCCGGATCGACGGAACCGAACCCGACCACCCGACCGATGTGTACGGGGGCCAGAAGCTCGCCGCCGAACACGCCCTGAAACGCGCCGCACAGGACGGGATCCTGCGGGGCGCCGCCCTGCGGCTGCCCACCGTCTTCGGCCACGGCGCCGAGTCCACGGTGGCCGACAAGGGGGTCGTGGCGACGATGGTGCGCCGCGCGCTCGCCGGGGAGCCGCTCTCCATGTGGCACGACGGGACGGTCCGCCGCGACCTGGTCTATGTCGACGACGCGGCGGCGGCGTTCCTGGCGGCGCTGGACCATGTCGACGCGCTCGCCGGCCGCCACTGGCTGATCGGCACCGGACGCGGCGAGGGCCTCGGCGCGGTCTTCACCACCATCGCCGACCTCGTCTCCCGGCGCACCGGCCGCCCACCGGTCCCGGTGGTCTCCGTACCGCCTCCCGCACAGGCCGAGGCCGTCGACTTCCACAGCGTCGAGATCGACTCGACGGCCTTTCGGACCGTCACCGGCTGGCGCCCGCGGGTGCCGCTGCACGAGGGGCTGAGCAGAACGGTCACCGCACTCTCCGAGCCGTCGCCCGCCCACCAACCCCTGCTCCGGCCGCGCTCCTGACCGCCCGGGGCCACCCGGCCTCCCGCGCGTCCCCACCCTCCGCGTACCCCCGCCCGCTTCGGTATAAGGACCCCCCTTGCTCATCCGGCTGCTGCGCACGTACTTACGTCCGCACCTGCGACCCCTCGGTCTGCTCGGGCTCTTCCAGCTCCTGCAGACGCTGGCGACCCTCTATCTGCCGACCCTCAACGCCCGCCTCATCGACGACGGGGTGATCAAGGGGGACACCGGATACGTGCTGGCCGTCGGCGGTCTCATGGTGGCCGTCGTGCTGGTGCAGATCCTCTCCGCGGCCGCCGCCGTCCACTTCGGGGCCAAGGTGGCGACGGCGCTGGGCCGGGACGTACGGGTCGCGATCTTCGAGCGGGTCCAGGGACTCTCCGTCCGGGAGGTCGGCCGGTTCGGCGCCCCGTCGCTCATCACCCGCACCACCAACGACGTGCAGCAGGTGCAGATGGTGCTGCTGGTGGGCTTCACCCTCGCGCTGCCCGCCCCGTTCATGGCCGCCGTGGGCATCGCGATGGCGCTGTCCCTCGACGCCACGCTCTCCTGGCTGCTGCTCGTCGTGGTCCCGCTGCTGGTGGTCGTGGTGGCGGTGATCCTGCTGCGCATGGCGCCGCTCTCCCGGGACATGCAGGAGCGCATCGACCAGGTCAACCGGGTGGTACGGGAGCAGATCACCGGCATCCGCGTCATCCGGGCCTTTGTCCGCGACGCCCATGAGCAGGGCCGGTTCGCCCGCGCCAACACCGAGCTGATGCAGGTCTCCCTGGGCGCCGCCCGGATCAACGCGCTCATGCTGCCCAGCATCATGCTGATCCTGAACGGCGCCAACATCGCCGTCCTGTGGTTCGGCGGCCACCGGATCGACAGCGGTTCCCTCCAGGTCGGCGCCCTGATCGCCTTTCTCCAGTACCTGCTGCTGATCCTCCAGGCCGCGATCATGGCCACGTACATGCTCATGATCATGCCGCGCGCCGAGGTGAGCGCCGGACGCATCCGCGAGGTGCTCGGTACGGAGTCGAGCGTCAGCGTGGCCGCGTCGCCGGTCACCACCTTGCGTGAGCCCGGCCATCTCGACGTCCACGACGTGGAGTTCCGCTACCCGGGAGCGCAGGAACCGGTCCTGCGCGGGGTCCACCTGTCCGCCCGGCCCGGTGAGACGACAGCCGTCGTCGGGTCGACCGGCAGCGGCAAGACGACCCTGGTCAATCTGGTGGCGCGGCTGTTCGACGCCACCGGCGGCAGTGTCCGGGTGGGCGGCAGCGACGTACGGGAGCTCGATCCGGCGCTGCTGCCCTCCACCGTGGGGCTGGTGCCCCAGACGCCGTACCTGTTCTCCGGCACCGTGGCGAGCAACCTCCGGTACGGGAACCCCGACGCCGACGACGCCGAACTGTGGCGGGCCCTGGAGATCGCCCAGGCACGGCAGTTCGTGGAGGCCATGCCAGGGCGGCTGGAGGCCCCGATCAGTCAGGGCGGCGGAAACGTGTCCGGCGGCCAGCGCCAGCGCCTGGCCATCGCCCGCGCGCTGGTGGCGAGGCCGGACATCTACCTCTTCGACGACTCCTTCTCCGCCCTGGACTACGCGACGGACGCGGCTCTGCGGGCCGCGCTGGCCCGGGAGACCGAGGACGCCGCGGTGGTCATCGTGGCGCAACGGGTCGCGACGATCCGGGACGCGGACCGCATCGTGGTGCTCGACGAGGGCCGGGTGGTGGGGACGGGCACCCATACCGATCTGATGGAACGGAACGAGACCTACCGGGAGATCGTGCTCTCCCAGCTCACCGAGGAAGAGGCAGCATGAGTACCGGCGCCTGGGAGAAGGACCCCGAGAGGACCGAGACCGGCGAGAGTGGTCCTGAGGTGACCGGGGCCGGTGATGAGATGACCGATCCCGATCCCGAGGAGACCATGGACTTCCTCGGCTCCGGCGCCCGGCTGGTGCGGCGGATGCGCCCGGACCGGCTGCTGCTGTGGGCGGTCCTCGCCATCGGTGTCGCCGGGGTCGCCCTCTCCGTCCTGGTCCCCGCGATCCTGGGCAGGGCGACCGACCAGGTGCTCGACGGAGTACGGGGCGACGGGGTCGACTTCGCCCGCGTCGGCGCGATCCTCCTGGTTGCCCTGGCCGCGTCCGTCGGGTCCGCCGCCTTCACACTCGCCCAGGAACGCCTGACGGCGACGATCGCCGAACGCACCGCCTTCCGGCTGCGCACCGACGCGTCCGCCAAGATCGCCCGGCTGCCCCTCGGCTACTTCGACCGGCAGTCGCGGGGCGAGGTGCTCTCCCGGATGACGAACGACATCGACAACGTCGTGCAGACCATTCAGCAGGCGCTGACCCAGATCATCACCTCGCTGCTCTCCGTGGTCGGCGTGCTGGCCATGATGCTGTGGATCTCTCCGCTGCTGGCGCTGGTCGCCGTGGTGACCGTGCCGCTGTCGGTCTACCTCACCAAGCGCATCGCCCGGCGCGCCCAGCCGCAGTTCGTCCGCCAGTGGGAGGCCACCGGCCGGCTGAACGGCCATATCGAGGAGATGTACACGGGGCTGGCCGTGGTGAAGGCCTTCGGCCGGCAACGGCAGTCGCTGCGGACCTTCGTCGAGCACAACGACCGGCTCCACGAGGCGAGTTTCAAGGCCCAGGTCATCTCCGGCATGATCCCACCCGCCATGACCTTCGTCGGCCACCTCGGCTACGTCCTGGTCGCGGTGATCGGTGGCCTCCGGGTCGCCGCCGGTTCCATGACCATCGGCGGCGTCCAGGCGTTCATCCAGTACACCCAGCAGTTCAACCAGCCCATCACCCAGGTCGCGTCCATCGCCAACATGCTCCAGTCCGGGGTGGCCTCGGCGGAACGGGTCTTCGAACTGCTCGACACCGAGGAGCAGACACCCGACCCCGCGACCAGCCCGCTCCCCGGCGCGCACGGCGACCGGGGGCGCGTCGTCTTCGAGGGCGTCTCCTTCCGGTACGAGCCGGCGAAGCCCCTGATCGAGGACCTCCACCTGACCGTCGAGCCCGGCCGCACCGCGGCCATCGTCGGTCCCACCGGCGCGGGCAAGACCACCCTCGTCAACCTGCTGATGCGGTTCTACGAGGTCACCGGCGGCCGGATCACCGTGGACGGGAGGGACATCTCCCTGCTCCCGCGGGCCGAACTCCGTTCCGGCATCGGCATGGTGGTCCAGGACACCTGGCTCTTCGGCGGGACGATCGCCGAGAACATCGCGTACGGCGCCGACGGGGTGTCGCGCGAAAAGATCGTCGAGGCCGCCGTGGCCACCCATGCCGACCATTTCATCCGGACCCTGCCCGACGGTTACGACACGGTGATCGACGAAGAGGGATCGAACGTCAGCGCCGGTGAGAAGCAATTGATCACCATCGCGCGCGCCTTTCTCACCGAACCGGCCATTCTGATCCTGGACGAGGCGACCAGTTCGGTGGACACCCGAACCGAAATGCTCATTCAGCGCGGCATGGCCACCCTGCGCACGGGCCGCACCAGCTTCGTCATCGCCCACCGGCTCTCCACGATCCGGGACGCCGACGTCATCCTGGTCATGGAAGGCGGCAGCATCGTCGAACAGGGCACCCACGATGAGCTCATCGCGGCCGATGGCGCCTACGCACGGCTGCATGCCGCCCAGTTCGCCGCGGCGGCCGACGGGTGAGGGGCGGATCACGCGGCGTAGGCCGCCGCCCCTCGGCGGTAGGTGCTCGGCGCGGTGCCCATCGCCCGCTTGAAAGCGGCGGAGAAGGCGAACTCCGACGCGTAGCCGGCCTGTTGCGCGATGACGGAGAGCGTGGTGTCGCTCTGGCGCAGCCGCTGTGCCGCGGTCACCATCCGGACCCGGGTCAGGTGGGCCAGCGGGGGACTGCCGACGAGGTCGGTGAAGCGGCGGGCGAAGGCGGAGCGCGAGAGGCCCGCGAGGGAGCCGAGGCTCTCCACGGTCCACGGCAGGCCGGGGGAGTTGTGCATGGCGCACAGGACCTTGCTGATCGCCGGATCGTTGAGTGCCGGGCCCCAGCCGGTGTCGGCGCCGTGCTCCCGGTACCAGGAGCGCAGGACGTACAGGAACAGGGTGTCCAGCAGTACGCCGGTGGCTGCGTCCGACCCCATGCCGGGCGTGTCCTGCTCGTGGCGGAGCAGGTCCAGGACGCCCCGTAGCGGTGCCTCCTGGGCCGGTCGGGCGGGCAGGTGCAGGACGGGGGGCAGGTCGTCGAGGAGCGGGTGGCACTGGCTGCGGTCCAGCGGGAAGTATCCGCTGAGCAGCACCGCGGCCGGCTCCTGGCCGCCGTCCGGCCCTCCGGGAGCGCCGATGCGGAAGGCCCCGGGGGTGGCGTCGAACAGCTCGGGGGACAGGGCCTCTTCGGCGCCCGCCCCGTCCCCGGCAGGCGTCGGCCCGCCGGCCAGCCGGTGGGAGAGACCGGCGGGGACAAGGGCCACGCTGCCCGCGCCGAGGGTGGTCCGTTCGCCGCCCGGCACCGTCAGGGAGGCCGTGCCCCCGAGGACGAAGTGGAAGGCCGCTCCGGGAACCTGGGGGAATCGGCAGGCCCACGCCGCGTGCCCCGTCAGATGTGCCCAGCGTGGCCGGTCGGCGCGCATCGAGGCGGACACCTGGCTCAGGAGATCCATGGGTTCAGCGTAAGCGCTTCCTCCGCCGCCGTACGGACTTTGGCGTATGGACGGGGGACGGTGGCGCATGGAGGTGGCCGTGACGCCCCCATAGCCTGCCGGGAGGGCGACGGAGTCACTCCGTGGCTCCCGCTTCGAACGAGAGTGGCTGACCATGATCAAGGTAGGAATCGTCATCGCGAGCACCCGTCCGGGACGCGTCGGTGAGGACGTGGGCCGGTGGGTGCTGGAGGTGGCCCAGCGCCACGGCGGCGCCGCCTACGAGCTGGTGGACCTGAAGGACTACGAACTGCCCCACCTGGACGAGCCGGTGCCCGCGCTGATGGGCGGGTACAGCCGGCCGCACACCCTGCGCTGGGCCGAGAAGGTCGCCTCCCTGGACGGCTTCGTCTTCGTCACACCCGAGTACAACCACGGCGTGCCCGGGGCCCTGAAGAACGCCATCGACTTCCTCTACGCGGAGTGGGGCGACAAGGCCGCGGGCTTCGTGGGGTACGGCATGGAGGGCGCGGGCCGCGCCATCGCGCACCTGCGCAACACCATGGCCGCCATCGGGATCGCCGATGTGCGCCACCACGCCGCGCTCCTCATGCACCACGACTTCGTCGACTTCCGTGAGGTCAAGCCGCAGCCGCACCAGGAGGACGCCGTGCGCGCCATGCTCGAGGACGTCGTCTCCTGGAGTACGGCGCTGCGTCCGCTGCGCGCCGGCTGAGGAAGCCCCCGCCCCCTCGACCGTCAGGACCGGCCGGCCACCGGCGTTCCTGACGGTTTCGTATGTCCCCGCCCGGTGGCGCCGGCGGGGCGCATCCGAGCCGTAAGAGCTTTGTCGCATGTTTGTCAAGCCGATCCCGTGCTCCTTTACCCGGACCCGGAAAAATGGCGGAAACGTACTCCTGGGTGACCGGGTTACCTCGGGTCACGGATTGTTTGCCCGGCAGAGTTCGCCACTGTTCGCGCCATATGCCCCCGGTGGTGACGTTATTCATCGGGGATCCGAGGGGGTATGCCCGGCCTGGCGCGGAATCGTTAACCCTTTGACAGAATGGTGAGGCCATTCGTAAAGTCTTTCGCGGATCCTTCTCGATCTGTAAACCGCGCCAAGGTGCAGGAGTAGCAGATGCAGCAGAATTCCATCCTTCCTACAGAGGGCCGAATACGTCAGCAGCACACCACGCGGCCGCCGGCGCCCCCCTTCCCCGCCGTTCCCGGGGACGCCACCGCGGAGCTGCGTGCCACACTGCGCATCCTCGTCGTGGAGAACGACGGGCCCGCCGCCGACTGTCTCGTGGGAGGGCTGCGCCGGCACGGATTCCAGGCGGACAGTGTGGACACCGGAAGAAGAGCGCTGCAGGCCTACCGCCAGGCCGACCTGGTACTGCTCGACCTCGATCTGCCCGACCTGGACGGGCTGGAGGTGTGTCACGGCATCCGGTCCTCGTGCGACACCCCCGTCATCGCCGTCACCGCGCGGGGTACGGAGCTCGACCGGGTGCTCGGCCTCCAGGCGGGTTCGGACGACTACATGGTCAAACCGTACGGCTTTCCGGAGCTGCTGGCCCGCATCGAGGCGGTGATGCGGCGCTCCAGGCCGAAGCGGGTCGTCAGGGACGTCATCATCCGAGGTCCGCTGCGCATCGACGCGCGAACCCGCGAGGTCAGCCTGCACGGCGGGCGCATCGAGGTGACCCGCAAGGAGTTCGATCTGCTGCATCTGCTGGCCTCGCAGCCCGAAGGCGTCGTCTCCCGCAAGCAGTTGATGGTGCAGGTCTGGGACGACTCCATGTCGCGCCCCGGGCGCACCATCGACACCCACGTCAGCAGCCTGCGCGGCAAGCTGGGTTCGAGCAGCTGGATCACCACCGTGCGCGGCGTCGGGTTCCGCTTCGGCCGCCCCTGACGCGTTACCGCGGGCAGGACGAGCGGTCGGGGCGCCCGGCGGGGGAGTGCGCGCGACCGTCCGGCCTTCGTGAGATGAGCCGTGTTCACCGGCCGGCCTGCCCGGCCGGCCGAAAAGATGCCCGGTGCCGGGAGCGTGTCCGGCACCGGGCACTTGTCTCCGGTCATCGCCGGCTCCGCTCCCCGTGTTCCTTCCGCTTTCCTCCTGAGTGGCGCCCGCCCACGCGCCACCCACCACCCGCTTTGCCTTTCTCTGACCTTCACATTACCTTGCTCTGTTATTTGTCAATCCATCTGACATGAGCTGACAGAGATCTGAATAAATGTGGGTTGACTCCTCTCTCCGGAGCGAAGAAGCTTATCTCTAGCATCCGCTGAACTGTGTTGAATTCCGGTCCGGATGGTTTCTCATCGGCAGTGCGGCAGTAGCGGCACTTTTCCATGGCCACGCATTCCATGGATTTCCGAACGCGTTCAAGGAGAGGTATATGGATGCTGCGGTGATCATTTCGGGCGCCGGCCCGGCAGGGCTCATGCTCGCCGGTGAACTGCGGCTCGCGGGGGTCGAGGTCATCGTCCTGGAACGCCTCGCCGCACGTACCGGGGAATCCCGCGGACTCGGCTTCACGGCCCGCACGATGGAGGTCTTCGACCAGCGGGGGCTGCTGCCCAGGTTCGGAGAGATCGAGACCAGCACCCAGGGCCACTTCGGCGGGGTTCCCATCGACTTCGGGGTGCTGGAAGGCGCCTGGCAGGCCGCCAAGACTGTGCCCCAGTCGGTGACCGAGACCGTGCTGGAGGAATGGGCCACGGAGCTGGGCGCCGACATCAGACGCGGCCACGAGACGCTCTCCTTCGAGGACGACGGCCAAGGCGTCGACGTCGTCGTCCGGGGCACCGAAGGGGAACACCGGTTGCGCGCCGCCTACCTGGTCGGCTGCGACGGGGGCCGGAGCACCATCCGCAAGGCCGCCGGCTTCGACTTCCCCGGCACCCCCTCGACCATGGAGATGTTCCTCGCCGACGTACGAGGTCTCCAGCTCGCCCCGCGGATGATCGGCGAGACGCTCCCCGGCGGCATGGTCATGGTCGGTCCGCTGCCCGGCGGCCTCACCCGGCTCATCGTCTGCGAACGCGGCACACCACCGCGACGCCGGACCGCACCGCCCGACTACGAGGAGATCGCGGCGGCATGGAAACGGCTTACCGGCGACGACATCGCGCACGGCGAACCGGAATGGGTCAGCTCCTTCGGCAACGCCACCCGGCAGGTCACCGAGTACCGCCGCGGCCGGGTCGTCCTGGCCGGCGACTCCGCCCACATCCACCTGCCGGCCGGCGGGCAGGGCATGAACACCAGCATCCAGGACTCCGTGAACCTGGGATGGAAGCTGGCCGCCGTCGTGGCCGGACGGGCCCCCGAGGCGCTGCTCGACACGTACCACGCGGAACGGCACCCGGTGGGCGAGCGCCTGCTGATGAACACCCGCGCCCAGGGGCTGCTCTTCCTCAGCGGCCCCGAGGTGCAGCCGCTGCGCGACGTCCTCACCGAACTCGTCGCCCACGAGGAGGTCGGCCGTCATCTCGCCGGCATGGTGAGCGGCCTGGAGATCACCTACGACGTGGGGTCCGGCCGCCACCCGCTGCTGGGCCGTCGCATGCCGCACCTCGAACTCGTCGGCGAGGCCCGCAAGACGAGCAGCACCGAACTGCTCCGGGCCGGCCGGGGCGTTCTGCTCGACCTGGAGGACAATGCCAGGCTGCGCGACCGGGCCGCCGCGTGGTCGGACCGGGTCGACATCGTGACGGCGCTGCCCCACGCGCTGAGCGCCCGCAGCCCGCTGCACTCCACCGCGGCCGCCCTGCTCCGCCCGGACGGCCATGTCGCCTGGGCCGCGCCCGGCGCCCACCACGATCTGCCGATGGCGCTGGAGCGCTGGTTCGGTCCCCCCAGAGGATCCGGGGCATAGCCGCGGCCGCCGCCCGCCCGGACATCTCGACACCCGGAAGAGAGAAGAAGCATGCACAGCAATCTGATCGTGGCCCGGATGGACGCCGCGTCCGGCCGTGATGTGGCCGAGCTCTTCGCCGCGTTCGACGCCACGGAGATGCCCCACCGGATGGGCACCCGGCGTCGTCAGCTGTTCCGCTACCGCGGCCTCTACTTCCACCTGCAGGACTTCGACACGGAGAACGGGGGCGCCCTCATCGAGGAGGCCAAGACCGACGAACGGTTCGTCCGCATCAGCCAGGACCTCAAACCCTTCATCCAGGCGTACGACCCGGCGACCTGGCGTTCGCCGGCCGATGCGATGGCCACCCGCTTCTACGACTGGACGGCCACCGCATGAGCCCGCACACCGGCCGGGACCTCCCGAGACGCCGGGTGGTCATCACGGGACTCGGGGTCCTCGCGCCGGGCGGCATCGGGGCCGAGAACTTCTGGAGTCTGCTCAGCGAAGGCCGCACCGCGACCCGCGGCATCACCTTCTTCGACCCCTCGCCGTTCAGGTCGCAGATCGCCGCGGAGGCCGACTTCACGCCGGAGCTGCACGGACTGGGACCGCAGGAGATCCGCAGGATGGACCGTGCCGCCCAGTTCGCCGTCGTGGCGGCGCGCGAGGCGTTCGCCGACAGCGGCCTCTCCCCGGCCGGGCTCGTCCCCCACCGCACCGGAGTGACCATCGGCAGCGCAGTCGGCGCCACCACCGGGCTCGACGACGAGTACCGCGTGGTCAGCGACGGCGGCCGGCTCGACCTCGTGGACCACGCCTACACCCCGCCGCATCTGTACGGCCACTTCATCCCCAGCTCCTTCTCGGCCGAGGTGGCCTGGGCCGTCGGCGCCGAAGGGCCCAACACGGTCGTCTCAACGGGCTGCACATCCGGTGTCGACGCCGTCGGACACGCCGTCGAGCTGATCCGTGAGGGCTCCGCCGACGTCATGATCGCCGGTGCGACGGACGCCCCCATCTCCCCGATCACCGTCGCGTGCTTCGACGCGATCAAGGCGACGACACCGCGCAACGACGATGCCGAGCATGCCTCCCGCCCCTTCGACGGCACCCGCAACGGGTTCGTCCTGGGCGAGGGCTCCGCGGTGTTCGTCCTGGAGGAGCTGGACGCCGCCGTCCGGCGCGGCGCCCACATCTACGCAGAGATCGCCGGGTACGCCTCCCGCTGCAACGCCTTCCACATGACGGGACTGCGCCCGGACGGACGGGAGATGGCCGAGGCGATCACGGTCGCGCTGGACGAGGCGCGGATGAACCCGCAGACCATCGACTACATCAACGCCCACGGCTCCGGCACCAAGCAGAACGACCGGCACGAGACCGCCGCGTTCAAACGCAGCCTGGGGGAGCACGCCTACCGCACGCCCGTGAGCTCCATCAAGTCCATGGTGGGCCACTCGCTCGGCGCGATCGGCTCGATCGAGATCGCCGCCTCCGTCCTGGCCATGGAGCACCACGTGGTGCCGCCCACCGCCAATCTGCACACGCCGGACCCGGAGTGCGATCTCGACTACGTACCGCTCACCGCCCGTGAGCACACCACCGACACCGTGCTGACCGTCGGCAGCGGATTCGGCGGGTTCCAGAGCGCGATGGTGCTGGCCCGTCCCGAGAGGAGCGCGGCATGAACGGCACCACCGTCATCACCGGCATCGGGATCGCCACACCCCACGGACTCGGTATCGAGGACTACTGGGCGGCCACCCTGGTCGGCAAGAACGCCATCGGGCGCGTCACCCGCTTCGACCCCTCCGGCTATCCCGCCACGCTCGCCGGCGAGATCGACGGGTTCGTCGCCGAGGAGCACCTGCCGGGCCGGCTGATCCCGCAGACCGACCGGATGACCCGCCTCGCGCTCGTCGCCGCCGACTCCGCGTTCGAGGACGCCGGCGTACGCCCGGGTGACGTCGCCGAATTCGACATGGGCGTGGTCACCGCCAGTACCGCGGGTGGCTTCGAGTTCGGCCAGAACGAGCTCAAGAAGCTGTGGAGCCAGGGCAGTCAGTACGTCAGCGCGTATCAGTCCTTCGCTTGGTTCTACGCGGTCAACAGCGGCCAGATCTCGATCCGCAACGGCATGCGCGGACCCAGCGGAGTGGTCGTCAGCGACCAGGCCGGCGGTCTCGACGCCCTGGCCCAGGCCCGGCGGCAGATCCGGCGCGGCAGCGCGCTGATCCTGTCCGGCGGCTTCGACGCGCCGATCTGCTCCTGGGGCTGGGTGGCCCAGCTCGCCGGCGGCCGGATCAGCACGAGCCAGGACCCCGAGAGGGCCTACCTGCCCTTCGACGCCGGCGCGCGCGGCTACGTACCGGGGGAGGGCGGAGCGCTGATCGTCCTGGAGGACGGCGAGGCCGCCGCCCGGCGGGGCGCGCGGCAGATCTACGGAGAGATCGCCGGTTACGGCGCGACCTTCGACCCGAGGCCGGGCAGCGGCCGGGAGAGCGGACTGCGCCGCGCGGTCGAACTGGCCCTCACCGACGCGGGCCTGGAGCCCGGGGAGATCGACGTGGTGTTCGCCGACGCGGCGGGCACGCCCGAACTGGACCGTATCGAGGCCGACGCGCTCACCGCGGTCTTCGGTGCGCGCGCGGTTCCGGTCACCGCGCCGAAGACATCGACGGGGCGGCTCTACTCGGGGGCCGCTCCGGTGGACGTGGTCGCCGCCGTCCTGTCGATGCGGGAGGGCCTGATACCGCCCACCACCAACGTACGGCCGGCACCGGAGTACGGCATCGACCTCGTCACCGGGCAGCCCCGCGCGGCACGGGTGCGCGCCGCCGTCGTCATCGCCCGCGGACACGGCGGATTCAACTCCGCCGTGGTGGTCCGGGACACCGCACGGACTGCCCGGCCGGCACCCCACCCTCAGAGCACAGGACCGACGGAGGAATGACCATGGCCCCTCAGGAATTCACCCATGCCGACCTCAAGCGCATCCTCCTCGAAGGAGCCGGTGCCGAGGAGGGCGTCGACCTCGACGGCGACATCCTCGACACCGATTTCGAGGCGCTCGGATACGAGTCACTGGCCCTGCTGGAGACCGCGGGTCGCATCGAGCGGGAGTTCGGCCTCTCGCTGGAGGACGACGTCTTCGTCACGCACCCCACGCCCCGCGCCCTGACGGCGGCCGTCAACGCCGTCCTCCGCAGCGACGTGACCGCGTAGCCGCACGGCCCTCGCGCCGCTGCCCATCACCCTTACGCAGGAAGAGAGATGACATGACGCAGCAGGACCGGCCGGTCGCCCTCGTCACCGGCGCCACCAGCGGTATCGGCCTCGCCGTCGCCCGGCTGCTGGGGAGGGCGGGACACCGGGTGTTCCTCGGCGCCCGCACCGCCGAGAACGTCGAGGTGACCGTCAAGGAGCTGAGCGACGAGGGGCTGGACGTCGCGGGGACCGCCCTCGACGTCCGCTCCCCGGACGATGTGCGCGCGTTCGTGCAAGCCGCCGTCGAACGGTTCGGCACGGTCGACGTACTCGTCAACAACGCGGGCCGCAGTGGCGGCGGGGTCACCGCCGACCTCGCGGACGACCTGTGGGACGACGTCATCGACACCAACCTCAACAGTGTCTTCCGGATGACCAGGGAGGTCCTCACCACCGGCGGACTGCGCCACAAGGACCGCGGCAGGATCATCAACATCGCCTCCACGGCCGGTAAGCAGGGCGTCGTGCTGGGAGCGCCGTACTCGGCCTCCAAGCACGGCGTCGTCGGCTTCACCAAGTCCCTCGGCAACGAGCTCGCGCCGACCGGCATCACCGTCAACGCGGTCTGCCCGGGGTACGTCGAGACCCCCATGGCCCAGCGGGTGCGCCAGGGGTACGCGGCTGCCTACGACACCACCGAGGAAGCCATCCACGACAGGTTCCGGGCGAAGATCCCGCTCGGTCGCTACTCGACCCCCGAGGAGGTCGCCGGCCTGGTCGGCTACCTGGTCTCCGACGCCGCGGGCTCCATCACCGCGCAGGCGCTCAACGTCTGCGGCGGCCTCGGCAACTTCTGACCCCGACCGACGGACCCGACCGAAGGAGTGAGGACACAGCCATGACCCGAGAGGTCGAGCACGAGATCACGGTGCGGGCGCCCGCCGCCGAGGTGTACCGCCTGATCGCCGACGTGGCGAACTGGCCCCGGATCTTCCCGCCCACCGTCCACGTCGAACACGCCGAGCGGGGCGAGCACGAGGAGCGCATCCGTATCTGGGCCACGGCCAACCAGCAGGTCAAGAGCTGGACGTCCCGCCGCACCCTCCACCCCGACGAGCTGCGCATCACCTTCCGCCAGGAGGTCTCCGCCCCGCCGGTCGCCACCATGGGAGGCGCGTGGATCATCGAGGCGCTGTCGGCCGACGCGTCCCGGATCAGGCTGCTGCATGACTACCGGGCGGTCGATGACGAACCGGAGGCCCTGCGCTGGATCGACGAGGCCGTCGACACCAACAGCCGCTCCGAACTCGCCGCGCTCAAGTCCAACCTCGAACTCGCCCGCGCCACCGAGGAGCTGGCCTTCTCCTTCGAGGACACCGTGCGGGTGGCGGGTTCCGCCAAGGACCTTTACGACTTCATCGACGCGGCGCATCTGTGGCCCGAGCGGCTCCCCCACGTGGCGACCGTTCGCCTCGACGAAGTGGCCCCCGGGGTCCAGCTTCTGGAGATGGACACCCGGGCCAAGGACGGCTCCACGCACACCACCGCGTCGTACCGGGTCTGCTTCCCGCACAGCAGGATCGCGTACAAGCAGGTCACCCTGCCCGCGTTGATGACGCTGCACACCGGCGTCTGGACGTTCGAGGACGAGGCGGACGGAGACGTGCTCGCCACCTCCCAGCACACCGTCGTGCTGAACACCGCGAACATCGCCCGTGTCCTCGGCCCCGACGCCGGTGTGGCGGAGGCGCGCGCGTACGTGCACACCGCACTCAGCACCAACAGCCTGGCCACCCTCGGCCACGCCAAGGCCTACGCCGAGGAGCGGCGCTGACCGTGGTGGCCGACGGCACGAAGACCCAGGTGGTCGTGGTCGGCGCCGGCCCCGTCGGCCTCATGCTCGCCGGTGAACTGCGGCTGGGCGGCGCCGATGTCGTCGTCCTCGAGCGGCGGACGGCACCCACCACCGCATCGCGGGCGACCACCCTGCACGCCCGCACGATGGAGATCCTCGACAGCCGCGGACTGCTGGACCGGCTCGGCCCGGTGCCGAACGAGGTGACCGGGCACTTCGGCGGCATTCCGCTGGACCTGAGCCTGCCCGGCCGCCACCCCGGCCAGTGGAAGGTCCCGCAGGCCCGCACCGAGGAACTGCTCCACGACTGGGCGACGGAGCTCGGCGCGGTCGTCCTGCGCGGACACGAGCTGCGCGCGCTGGAGGTGACCGCCGACCACGTCCTGGCCGAGGTGGCCGGCCCGGCCGGCCCCATGGCCCTGCGGGCGAAATACGTCGTCGGCTGCGACGGCGAGGACAGCACGGTGCGACGGCTGGGCGGATTCGACTTCCCGGGCACCGACGCCTCGCGGGAACTGCTCCGCGCGGACGTGGCGGGTATCGACATCCCCGACCGCCGGTTCGAGCGGCTGGAGAGGGGCCTGGCCATCGCGGCCCGCCGCCCCGACGGGGTCACGCGCATCATGGTCCATGAGTTCGACCGGCCCCGCCGCACCACCGGCGAGCCCGGATTCGACGACGTCGTCCAGGCCTGGCGGCGTGTCACGGACGAGGACATCAGCGGCGGAACCCCCCTCTGGGTCAACGCCTTCGGCGACGCGTCCCGGCAGGCCGCCCGCTACCGCGACGTCCGGCTGTTCCTGGCGGGCGACGCCGCCCACCAGCAGATGCCGATCGGCGGTCAGGCCCTCAACCTCGGGCTCCAGGACGCCGTGAACCTCGGGTGGAAACTGGCCGCCCAGGTACGCGGACGCGGCCCCGAAGGGCTGCTCGACAGCTACCACACCGAGCGGCACGCGGTCGGCTCCCGGACGCTGGGCAACATCCGGGCCCAGGCCCTGCTGCTCCTCGGCCCCACGGAGACCGGGCCGGTCCGCGAGGTGGTGGGGGAGCTCCTCGCACGGGACGGCGTACGCGAACACCTGGCCGGCATGATCTCCGGTCTCGACGTCCGGTACGACGTGGGGCCGGGCAGCCACCCGCTGCTCGGCGCCCGGCTCCCGTACGCCCGCCTCCTGCACGGCGACGAGGGCGGCGGAGAGCCGGCCGGCGAGGCCCGCGAGATGACCACGACCGAACTCCTGCGCACCGGCCGGGGCCTCCTGCTCGACCTGTCCGGCGATCCGTCCCACGCCGACCGGACCCGCGCGGCGGCCGGACCGTGGTCCGGCCTGGTGGACACCGTGATCGCCACCCACCGCGGGGCCGGGGCCGACGCCACCCCGGACGGCGCCCTGAGCGGCACGGATGCCGTCCTCGTACGCCCGGACGGTCACGTGGCCTGGACCGGGTCCGAGGGCGAACCGGATCTCGTCACCGCCCTGGGCCGCTGGTTCGGCGCACCGGCGGCCCCGCACAACGTCATGACGTCCAAGAAGCGGAGATACGACATGGGCAGGCTCAACGGCAGGACAGCACTGGTCACGGGGGCGAGCCGGGGGATCGGCCGGGCCACCGCCGTACGTCTCGCGCAGGAGGGGGCGCTCGTCGCGGTGCACTACGCCTCCGGCCAGGCGGACGCGGAGGAGACCGTCGCCTCGATCGAGAAGGACGGCGGACGGGCCTTCGCCGTCCAGGCCGAACTGGGCGTGCCCGGCGATGTCCACCGGCTCTTCGTCGCTCTGGAGAACGGCCTCAAGG
Organism: Streptomyces cyaneofuscatus; assembly: GCF_033109485.1. Classification (NCBI taxonomy): domain Bacteria; kingdom Bacillati; phylum Actinomycetota; class Actinomycetes; order Kitasatosporales; family Streptomycetaceae; genus Streptomyces; species Streptomyces cyaneofuscatus. The sequence continues at coordinate 5,638,236 of NZ_CP137002.1, forward strand.
AGCGCACCGGCTCCACGGAGCTGAACATCCTGGTCAACAACGCCGGGGTCATGGGCGGAGCCGCCGCCGAGGACACCACCCCCGAGCAGTTCGACCGGCTCATGGCGGTCAACGCGAAGGCGCCGTTCTTCATCGTCCAGCGCGCCCTGCAGAACATTCCGTCCGGTGGCCGCATCGTCAACATCTCCTCCGGGCTCACCCGGTTCGCCAACCCGCAGGAGATCGCCTACGCCATGACCAAGGGCGCCGTCGAGATGCTCGCCCTGCACTACGCCAAGGCGCTCGGCCCCCGCAACATCACCGTCAACAGCGTGGCGCCCGGCATCACACGCAACGGCAACCCCGCCTTCGGGATCCCGGAGGCCGTCGAGCAGATGGCGGCGATGTCCACCTTCAACCGGGTCGGTGAACCCCAGGACATCGCGGACGTGGTGGCCTTCCTCGCCACCGACGACGCGCGCTGGATCACCGGCGCCTTCATCGACGCCACCGGCGGCACGCTGCTCGGCTGAAGACGCCCGAGCCTCCGTCCCGGGGCCGGGCGCGCCACCGCCCACAGGCTGCCCGACCCGGCCCCACCACCCCGGAAGAGGACCATGACGCATCCGAGGACCATCGGTCACGGTGGGCCGCCGGCGCCCCACGGGCGATGGACCCCCGCCCTGTGGGGTCTGCTCCTCGTCCTCGCCGGCAACATGCTCATCGACGCCCTCGAAGTCTCCGTCGCGCTCGTGGCGCTCCCGGCCATCGGCCAGGACCTCGGGATCGCGGGGCCCCGGCTGCACTGGGTCGTCAGCGGCTTCGCCGTCGGTTTCGGCGCGCTGCTGCTGTTCGGCGCCCGGCTGGTCGCCCTGCTGGGCCGCCGCCCCGTCTACCTCGCGGCCCTGCTCGTCTTCGCCGCGGCCTCCCTGGCGGGGGCCCTCACCGACGCGGTGCCCGTGCTGATCGCCACCCGCTTCGTCAAGGGGTTCTGTGCCGCGCTCACCGCCCCCACCGGGCTGGCCATCATCGCCGCCACGTTCCCCGAGGGCCGGGAGCGCGCCAGGGCGGTGTCGGTCTACACCCTCTGCGGCGGTTGCGGCTTCTCGGCCGGACTGCTGCTGTCGGGCGTACTCACCGAGGCGAGCTGGCGCTGGACGTTCGCCTTCCCCGCACCGGTCGCCCTGCTGCTCTTCGCCTTCGCCCTGCGCCTCATCCCGCACGACACCCCCGGCAACGCACCGGAGCGCACCTCCGGCAAGCAACCGGCACGCAGTTACGGGTTCGCCGGCGCGCTCACGCTCACCGGCGGCGTACTGCTGCTGCTGTACGCCCTCACGTCCGGGGCCGAAGCGGGGTGGGCGCACGCACGCACTCTCGGCTCCTTCGCGGCGGCCGGCCTGCTGCTGGTGGCGTTCGTCCGTGTCGAACGCGGCGCCCGGCAGCCGCTGGTGCGGCGGCAACTGTTGCGCGACAGGCACCTGGTCAGATCGGCGCTCGGTGCCGCGGCGCTCAACGGCTCCTTCCTGGGCCTGCTCTTCCTGAGCACCCTTCACCTTCAGCGGACAGCGGGCTGGACACCGCTCCAGACCGCTCTGGCGTTCCTGCCCGCCAGCGTGCCGCTGGCCGCGTCCGCGCTGTACTCGGGGCGGATGGTCGCCCGGTTCGGCCCGGCCCGGCTGATCGTGGCGGGCGCCGCCCTGCCCCCGCTGGGCTACCTGCTCGCCCTGCGGCAGCCCGTACCGGTGCGGTACGTCACCGACGTCCTGCCGACGATGCTGCTGGTGGGGGCGGGCTTCGTCCTGGCCTTCACCGCCCTGCACATGCAGGCCACCTCCCGCATCCCCGCCGAACGGCAGGGGGCGGCGAGCGGCATCTACCAGACCGCGGTCCAGATGGGCGCCGCGTTCGTGCTCGCCCCGGCCGCCGTACTGCGCACCGACAGCCACCGGCTGGGCCTGCTGCTGGTCACGGTGGTCGGGGCGCTGGGCCTGGCCGTCGCCCTCACCGGCGTACGCCCTCAAGCCCCGCGCGCACGCCCGGAGTCCGGCCCATGAGGTCCGGGTCCCCCCGGGCCACCGAGGGAACCCGGCTCGACCTCCTGCTGCTCCGGCTCCCCGCCGCCGGTGGTCCCGGGGCGCACGGCCCCGGTGCACTTTCCCGCGCCGCCGACCTCGACGTGCTCGACGACGCGGAGAGGCGGCGTGCCGCCTCCTTCCGGCGTCCGGCCGACGGGCTGCTGTACGCGGCGGCCCACGCCGCCCTGCGGCGGCTGCTCGGCCACCGGCTGGGCATCGCGCCGCGCCAGGTGCGCTTCGTCCGGGAACCCTGCCCGGGCTGCGGCGGTCCGCACGGCAGACCGGCCCCGGCCCACCCGGGGGAGCCGCCGCTGCACTTCTCCCTCTCGCACAGCGGCGGCCTGGCGCTGATCGCCATCGCCTCCACCGCCGTCGGAGTGGACGTCCAACGGCTGCCGGGAGCCGGGACGGTGGAGGTGTGCTCCGCCGCACTGCACCCGGGGGAGCGCGCGGAGCTGGCGCAGGAGCCACCGCAGACGAGGCCGGCGCTGTTCGGCGGGATCTGGGCCCGGAAGGAGGCCTACCTCAAGGGCCTGGGCACCGGACTCGGCCGCTCGCCGGCCGCGGACTACCTCGGTGCCGACAGCCACCGCCGGCCCCCGGGCTGGTCCTTCGTCGACGTGCCCTGCGGCCCCGGGCACCGGGCGGCGGCCGCCCTGCCGGGGGAGCCGCCCGCCTCGGTGGCCGTCCGTCCACTGCCCTTCGGCGGGTGACACCCGCGGGACGGCCGTCGCTACGCATCCGATCACCGAGTGGAGAACGCCATGTCCACCTTGAAGGAACGTCTGGACGAACTCGGCGCGCTCAAGAGGTCGGCCCGTGAGGGGCCGGACCCGGCCGCGACCGACAGACAGCACGCCAGGGGCAAACTGACCGCGTACGAGCGGATCGCGCTTCTGCTCGACCCCGGCTCCTTCCACGAGACCGAGGCGCTGCGACGGCACCGCGCGACCGGCTTCGGCCTGGAGGCCAAACGCCCGTACAGCGACGGTGTCGTCACCGGCTGGGGCACGGTGCACGGCCGTACCGTCTTCGTCTACGCCCATGACTTCCGGGTCTTCGGCGGGGCGCTGGGCGAGGCGCACGCCGCGAAGATCCACAAGGTGATGGACCTGGCCGAAGCCGCGGGCGCGCCCCTGGTCAGCCTCAACGACGGTGCCGGAGCCCGCATCCAGGAGGGGGTGACGGCCCTCGCCGGATACGGGGGCATCTTCCGGCGCAACACCCGCAGCAGCGGCGTCATCCCGCAGCTCTCGGTGATGCTGGGCCCGTGTGCGGGAGGCGCGGCCTACTCGCCCGCGCTGACGGACTTCGTGTTCATGGTCCGGGACTCCTCCCAGATGTTCATCACCGGACCCGATGTGGTGCGGGCGGTCACCGGAGAGGACATCACGCAGGACGGGCTCGGCGGCGCGGATGTGCACGCGGGCCGCTCCGGCGTCGCCCACTTCGCGTACGACGACGAGGAGTCCTGCCTGGAAGACGTGCGCTTCCTGCTCTCCCTGCTGCCCTCGAACAATCGCGAACTTGCCCCCGTCGTCCCCACCGACGACCCCGTCGGCCGGCGCGGTGACGCGCTGCTCGACATCGTCCCCGCGGACCCCGGCCACTCCTACGACATCCGGCAGGTGGCCGAAGAGATCGTGGACGACGGCGAGTACGTCGAGGTCCAGCCCTCCTGGGCGCCGAACATCGTCTGTCTCCTCGCCCGGCTCGACGGGCACACGGTCGGCGTCGTCGCCAACCAGCCCGCCGCCATGGCGGGCGTACTGGACATCGACGCCTCCGAGAAGGCGGCGCGGTTCGTGCAGTTCTGCGACGCGTTCAACATCCCCCTGGTCACGCTGGTGGACGTGCCGGGCTTCCTGCCGGGCGTGGACCAGGAGCACAACGGGATCATCCGGCGGGGCGCGAAGCTGCTCTACGCGTACTGCAACGCCACCGTCCCCCGGATCTCCCTCGTCCTGCGCAAGGCCTACGGGGGCGCGTACATCGTCATGGACTCCCGCTCCATCGGCGCGGACATCGCCCTCGCCTGGCCCACCAACGAGATCGCGGTGATGGGCGCCGAGGGTGCCGCCAATGTGATCTTCCGCCGGGAGATCGCCGCCTCCGACGACCCCGAAGGGCTGAGGCAGCAGCGGATCAAGGAGTACAGGAGCGAACTCATGCATCCCTACTTCGCCGCCGAACGCGGTCTCGTGGACGACGTCATCGACCCGCGCGACACCCGGTCCGCTCTCATCGGCGCCCTCGCCATGCTGCGCGCCAAACACGCGGATCTTCCCGCGCGCAAGCACGGAAACCCCCCGCAGTGACCCACGGCAGGAGCACACCCGTGACCCCGTCCGAGCCCGACGAGGCCCTGTTCCGCGTGGAGGCCGGTGCCCCCGACGCCACGGAACTGGCCGCCCTCACCGCCGTACTGCTGGCCCGCGCGGCTGCCCGCGAGCCCCGCACCCCGCAGGCCCCGGCCCCTGCCCCGGCGCGCTGGCGCCGCTCCGCACGCGCTCCGCGGCACGACCTGCCCCCGAGCTGGCGCCGCTGACGCCCGGGCGCGACGTGGCCGTCCGCCGGAACACCGTCGAACGGCGGGACGGCCCTCTAAGGGATGTGTCAGCTCATTGTCATTCTTTGGTTAATTTCCTTGCCGCGCGTCACACGTGCCGGGAATGTGAAATCGGAACACCGTGGGCCCTTTTCGGCGCGCGGCGCCATTGACGAGGAGAACTCTCCATGACGGCGAAAAAAGTGGTCCTGGTGGTCGGGGCCACCGGGAATGTAGGACCGCCCGCCCTTTCCCAACTGCTGGAAACCGGTGCCGTGGTCCGCGCATTGGTGACCGAGAACGATCCGAACGCCGACCGGGTGCCGGCCGGGGTCGAGGTGTTCCACGGTGATCTGGCCGAACCGGAGACACTCCGCGCGGCGCTCGACGGCGTCGACAGCGTGTTCCTCATGTGGCCCTTCTTCCACCTGTCGGTCGCGACCGCCCCCGAGGTCCTGGCGATGATCCAACGGGCGGCGCGGCGCGTCGTCCTCGTCTCCTCGGTCGGCGTGCACATCGGGCTGGAGAGGCAGGACAACAACTGCCACGCCTACCTGGAGGAGCTGATCGCGCGGACCGGCCTGGAGTGGACCTCGCTGCGGACCACCGGCTTCATGGCCAACGCCCTCGGGTTCGCCCCGCAGATCAAGGCGACCGGCGTGGTGCGCTTCCCCTTCGGGGCGGCCGCCCGCACCGCCGTCCACGAGGCGGACCTGGCCGCCGTCGCCGTACGTGCCCTGGTGGACGACGGCCACGCCGGCCGGGCCTACCTGGTCAGCGGGCCCGAGGTCATGACCCAGGAGGAGCAGGTCCACATCATCGGCGAGGTGCTCGGCCGGGACCTCGGGTGGCAGGACGTGCGGGCGGAGGAGGCCCGGGCCCGGATGGTCGCGTCCGGGTGGCCCCCCTCGTACGCCGACGGTGCGCTCGACTACTTCGAACAGCTGACCAAGGAGCCGGAGGTCAGGAGCTCCGTGGTGGAGGAGATCACCGGACGGCCGGCCCGCACCTTCCGGACCTGGGCGTCCGAGTCCGCCGACCGCTTCCGCTGAGCCGCTGGGAAAGAGCTGACCCATGACTGCAACGACCGCGGCCGGCAAGGCCGTCGGCCACGTCACCTTCGAGGAAGTCAAAGCCTCCCGACCGGGCGTCGCGGAGGAACTCACCACGCTCATCGCCGCGGAGTTCCGAGCCCGGGTCCGCCACCTCGCCGGGTTCGTCTCGGCGCGCATCCACCTCAGCCTGGACGGCACCAGCGTGGTCAGCCGCGTCGAGTGGTCGAGCGAAGAGCACTCCCGCGCGGCACTGCGCGACGGAGGGGCCACACTGCACGCCCTCCCGGAACGGCCGGGCGTGGTGTCGGTCACCACCTTCGCCGGTGAGCCCGCCCCCGGTATCCAGGGGCCGGCCGAGGCCGGGCCCGCCGGTGTCGTGGCGGTGGTCAAGCGCCATGTCGGGGAGCGCCGGGACGCCGAGACCCTGGCCCGGCTGCTGCACGCCTCAGGGGGGTGGAAGAGCGAACACCCCGGCTTCATCTCCGCGACCCCCTATGTCAGCCTGGACGGCGCCACCTACCTCAACTACCCGCAGTGGGTGTCCGAGGAGTCCTTCCACTCCTACATGGACGACCCCCGCAACGCGGCCGGACAGGACGCCATCGCCGTACTGGAGACGGAACCGCCCGAGATCCTCCTGTGCGCGCTGGTCACACACATCGACGCGGCGCCGCGCGAGCACCCGCCCGCCCGCGCGCACAGCACCGGGTCGCTGTCCCCGGACACCGTGTCCCCCCTGGACCAACTGCGCCTCTTCGAGCGGAAGTACGATCCCGGCACCACGGAGATCCTCCGGCGGCTGCCGATCCGGCCGCGTCGGCGCTGCCTGGAACTGGGCGCGGGCGCCGGCTCCATGGCGTACTGGCTGGCCGACACGGCACCGGAGGGCAGTGTCGTCGCCGTCGACACCGACACCGGGTATCTCGACCCGGACCGGGCCGGCAACCTCACGGTCCGGAAGGCGGACATCACCTCGGCCACGTTCGCACCGGGCTCCTTCGACCTGATCCTGGCCCGCGCGGTACTGGAGCACCTGACCGACCCCGACGCGATGCTGGACCGCGCCCTGAGCTGGCTGGCCCCCGGTGGCTGGCTGGTCGTCGAGGACTTCTACTTCCTGCCGGCCGCCGACGCCCCCACTGCCGTGGGCCGTTCGCTCCTGGATGCCTACGTCACCCGAATGCGCGAGCACGGGGCGGACCTCAGCTGGGGGCGCCGGCTGCCCGCCGCCCTGGCCCGGGCCGGACTCACCTCGGTCGCCACCCGGGTGACCCCCGCGGGGCCCGGACAGTCCGCCGTCGACGACGAGCTGATCGCCCTGCGGATGCGGCAGGAAGGCCACACCCTCGTGGACGGCGGACAGGTGACCGCCGGAGAACTCGACACGTTCCTCGGCCTGCTGGGCACGTCCGAGGGCCGGGACCTGACCGCCCTGCTCGTCTCCGCCTGGGGCCGGCGGCCCGCGGACCCCGAGGAGAGATGAACCGTGCGTATCACCGAACTCGGCATACCGGGCGTGTTCGCCGTCACCCCGAAGCGGCTGGACGATGACCGCGGGTCCTTCCACGAGGGCTTCCGAACCGATGTGTTCGAGCGGGAGACCGGCCGCGCCTTCGAGCCCCGGCAGATCAACTACTCGGTCTCGCGCCGCAACACCCTCCGGGGAATCCACAGCGTGACCGTCCCGCCCGGGCAGGCGAAGTTCGTGACCTGTGTACGGGGGGCGCTACGGGACTTCGTGGTCGATCTCCGTATCGGGTCCCCCACCTTCGGACACAGTACGAGCAATGTCCTGGACGAGGATTCCGGCCGTTCCGTCTACGTTCCCGAAGGCGTGGGACACGGATTCCTCACCCTCACCGACAACGCCTGTATCTGTTATGTGCTTTCCAGCACCTACATCCCCGGAACACAGATCGACATCAATCCGCTGGACCCCGACCTCGCTCTTCCCTGGGGATTTACGGAGCCTCCGCTGATGTCCGAAAAGGACGCACACGCCCTCTCGCTGAAGGACACCTTGTCCACCGGTCGGCTGGCACATTGGAAGGACGACTCATGAAGGCACTGGTGTTGTCGGGCGGGTCCGGAACCCGTCTGCGGCCCTTCAGCTATTCGATGCCGAAACAGCTGATTCCGATCGCCAACAAGCCTGTTCTGGAACACGTCGTGTCGAACATCCGCGACCTCGGAGTGACCGAAATCGGCATCGTCGTCGGCGACCGCGCCGGCCAGATCCGGGCCGCCATGGGAGACGGTTCCGCGCTCGGTGTGCGGATCACCTACATCCCCCAGGACGAGCCGCTCGGCCTCGCGCACTGCGTCTCCCTCGCGCGCCCCTTCCTCGGCGACGACGACTTCGTCATGTACCTCGGCGACAACATGCTCCCCGACGGGGTCGGGCCGATCGCCGAACGGTTCGCCGAGGACCGCCCCGCCGCCCAGCTGGTGGTGCGCAAGGTGGCGGACCCCCGGGCCTTCGGCGTGGCCGAGGTCGACGGCACGGGCCGGGTGGAACGGCTGGTGGAGAAGCCCGCCCACCCGCGGAGCGATCTGGCGCTCATCGGCGTCTACTTCTTCACCCCGGCGATCCACGAGGCCGTCGGGGCCATCGAGCCGAGCGCCCGCGGCGAATTGGAGATCACGGACGCCATCCAGTGGCTCGTCGCGCGGGGAGCCGACGTACGGGCGAGCGAGTACGACGGCTACTGGAAGGACACCGGCCGGATCGAGGACGTCCTGGAGTGCAACCGCGAACTCCTCGACGCGCTCCAGCCGTCCGTCGCCGGCGAGGTCGACGAGACCAGCACGCTGGTGGGAACCGTCGTCGTCGAGGCGGGCGCCCGGGTGGTGGGCTCGACCGTGGAGGGGCCGGTCATCATCGGCGCCGGTACGACCGTCACGGGCAGCCACATCGGCCCGTACACCTCCATCGGCAGGAACTGCGTGCTCGGTGACACCCGCATGAGCCACTCGATCGCCCTGGACGACGCCACCGTCTGCCGGGTCGGCGGCCTGCACGGCTCCGTCATCGGCCGGTCGGCGACGGTCGGCCCGGCCGACCAGGGCGCCACCCGGCACCGCCTCCTCGTCGGCGACCACACCCGGGTCGAGGTGGCGGCATGAAGCGGATCCTGATCACCGGAGGCGCGGGCTTCATCGGCTCGCACCACGTGCGCTCCCTCCTCGACGACGCCTATCCCGACTGGGCGGGGGCCCACGTCACCGTCCTCGACAAGCTCACCTACGCCGGGAACCGCAGCAACATCCCGGCCCACCACCCCCGCCTCACCTTCGTCCGCGGAGACATCTGTGACGACGCGCTCCTGCGCGAGCTGCTGCCCGGCCACGACGCGGTGATCCACTTCGCCGCGGAGTCGCACGTCGACCGTTCCCTCGAATCGGCGGAGGAGTTCGTCCGCACCAACGTCGTCGGCACCCAGCGACTCCTGGACGCGGTACTCGCCACCGGCGTCGGCCGCGTCGTCCACGTCTCCACCGACGAGGTCTACGGCTCCATCGAGGAGGGAAGCTGGACGGAGGAGTGGCCGCTGGCCCCCAACTCCCCCTATTCGGCGTCGAAGGCCTCCTCCGACCTGCTGGCCCGTTCGTACTGGCGCACTCACGGCCTTGACCTCTCCGTCACCAGGTGCTCCAACAACTACGGCCCCTACCAGCACCCGGAGAAGCTCATCCCGCTGTTCGTCACCAACCTGCTGGAAGGGGTGCGGGTCCCGCTCTACGGCGACGGCGGCAACGTCCGCGAGTGGCTCCACGTCGACGACCACTGCCGGGCGATCGACCTGGTCCTGAACAACGGCCGGGCCGGCGAGATCTACAACATCGGCGGCGGCAACGAACGGACCAACGTCGCCATCACCCGATCCGTGCTCGAACTGACCGGCCAGGACTGGTCACGGGTACGCCGCGTCGCGGACCGCAAGGCACACGACCTGCGGTACTCCCTCGACGACACCAAGATCCGCGAGGAGCTCGGCTACGCCCCGCGCATCCCCTTCGAGGAAGGCCTCGCCGCCACGGTGGCCTGGTACCAGGACCACCCCGACTGGTGGAAGGGCACGAAGCTCAGGACGGTCGCGGAGTGACCGTCGGCCGCACGGTCCTGCTCCTTGGCGGCACGGGCTTCCTCGGCCGTGCCATCGGCGCCGCCTTCGAGGCCGGCGGAGCCCGGGTCCTCTCCGCGGCCCGCGGCGGCCCACTGCGCCTGGACCTCACCCGGGCCGGCGCCGAGGATCTCGCGGCGCTGCTCCGAGCCCACCCGCCGGATGTCGTGGTGAACGCGGCGGGCCGCGCCTGGCGGGCGACCGATGAGGAGATGTACGCGGCCAACGCACTCGCGGTCGTCCGGCTGGTGGAGGCCATGGCCGGGCTCCCGGACCGGCCGCGCCTCATCCAGCTGGGAAGCGTGCACGAGTACGGCGCCGGTGTGGTCGGGGCAGGCCTCCGGGAGGACCACCCTCCCGCCCCCGTCACCGCCTACGGGCGCTCCAAACTCCGCGGCTCACAAGCCGTCCTGGACGGCGTACGCACCGCGAACCTGGACGGAATCGTGCTGCGCCTGGCCAACGTCTGCGGCCCGGGAGCCCCGGCGGGGAGCCTCCTCGGGGCGGTCGGCGCCCGGCTGGCCCGCGCCGGGTCGGCCCCCCGGGCGGCCGACGACCCCGTGGTGCTGCGGGTCGCGCCGCTGCGGGCGCGGCGCGACTTCGTCGACGTACGCGATGTGGCCGAAGCGGTGGTGGCCGCGGCCGGGCTTCCCGGCACGGGCCCGGCCGAACCGGTGATCAACATCGGGCGCGGTGAGGCGCTGGACATGCGGGAGCTGGTCGAGCGGCTGGCGGCCCTCAGCGGTCTGCCGGTGCGGATCGTCGAGGCGGAGACCGACGGCCCGCTCCGCGCCGACGTGGAGTGGCAGCGGCTCGACGTCTCCAAGGCCCGGCTGCTGCTGGGCTGGCGGCCCCGGCGCGGAGTGGACCGGTCGCTCGGGGACCTGCTCGCCGTCGAACGGGCCGCCGCCCCCGCGGCGAGGCCGGCGTGACCCCGATGGACGCCATCGAACGACGAAAGGGACACCATGAGCGTGCACAAGAACCTGGTCCTGGATGAGGTGCGGAAATACCACCAGGACACCCGGGGTGACGGGGTGTTCGTTCCCGGCACCACCGAGATATGGCCGTCCGGGGCGGTGCTGGAGGAGGACGACCGGGTGGCCCTGGTCGAGGCGGCCCTGGACATGCGCATCGCGGCCGGCCGCAGCTCGCGGAAGTTCGAATCGCTCTTCGCCCGCAGGATGGGCCGCCGCAAGGCCCACCTGACCAACTCGGGCTCATCGGCGAACCTGCTCGCGGTGGCCTCCCTGACCTCCCATCTCCTGGAGGACCGCAGGCTTCGCCCCGGCGACGAGGTCATCACGGTCGCGGCGGGCTTCCCGACCACGGTCAACCCGATCCTGCAGAACGGCCTCGTGCCCGTCTTCGTCGACGTCGAACTCGGGACGTACAACACCACGGCTGACCGGGTGGCGCAGGCCATCGGCCCGAAGACCCGGGCCGTCATCGTCGCCCACGCCCTGGGCAACCCGTTCGAGGTGGCCGAGATGGCCCAGCTCGCCGAGGACCACGACCTGTTCCTCATCGAGGACAACTGCGACGCGGTCGGTTCGACGTACGACGGGAAGCTCACCGGCACCTTCGGCGACCTCACGACCGTCAGCTTCTACCCGGCGCACCATCTGACGATGGGCGAGGGCGGATGCGTACTGACGTCGAACCTGGCGCTGGCCAGGATCGTGGAGTCCCTGCGCGACTGGGGCCGGGACTGCTGGTGCGAACCGGGGGAGAGCGACAAGTGCCTCAAGCGGTTCGCCTACCAGATGGGCACCCTCCCTGAGGGGTACGACCACAAGTACATCTTCTCGCACGTCGGTTACAACCTGAAGGCCACCGACCTCCAGGCGGCCCTCGGACTCACCCAGCTCACCAAGCTCGACCGCTTCATCGACGCCCGCAAGCGCAACTGGCAGCGGCTGCGGGACAGTCTCGACGGCGTCCCGCATCTGCTGCTGCCGGAGGCGACACCGCGCAGCGACCCGAGCTGGTTCGGCTTCGTGCTCACCGTCGACCCGGACGCGCCGTTCGCCCGGGCCGAGCTGGTCGACTTCCTCGAAGGCCGCAAGATCGGCACGCGCCGGCTGTTCGCCGGGAACCTCACCCGGCACCCCGCCTACATCGACCAGCCGCACCGGGTGGTCGGCACGCTCGCCAACAGCGACATCATCACCGACCAGACCTTCTGGGTGGGCATCTACCCGGGCCTCACCGACGAAATGATCGATTACATCGGCTCCTCGGTGCGGGAGTTCGTGGCAGCCCGCGGCTGACGACCTGTTCCGTTCGCGTTCACGACCGTCTGGAGTACGTCATGCTGTCCCCATTCGCCCCTCTCGCGGCCGGGCCGGACACCCTCAGGCCCCGGGAAGACCCCTCGGTCGCCCAGCGGATCCTGCGGTCGGCCGGGTCACCCGCCGGCTCATGGCTCTCCACCGAGGCCTTCCCCGGCTGGCTGGAGGAGCGCCGCCGCGCCCACCGCTTCGAGGTCGAACGCATCCCGTTCGCCGAACTCGACGGCTGGTCGTTCCAGGAGGGCACCGGAAACCTCGTGCACCGCAGCGGACGGTTCTTCTCCGTGGAAGGACTGCGGGTCAGCACCGGCGAAGGCCCCGTCCGCGCCTGGGACCAGCCGATCATCAAACAGCCCGAAGTGGGCATCCTGGGCATCCTCGCCAAGGAGTTCGACGGGGTCCTGCACTTCCTGATGCAGGCCAAGATGGAGCCGGGCAACCGCGAACTTCTCCAGCTCTCGCCGACCGTGCAGGCCACCCGCAGCAACTACACCCAGGTGCACCGGGGTGCGGGGGTGAAGTACATCGAGTACTTCACCCGGCCGGAGGACGGCCGGGTCCTCGCCGATGTGCTCCAGTCCGAGCACGGCTCATGGTTCCTCCACAAGAGCAACCGCAACATGATCGTGGAGGCCGTCGGCCCGGTCCCGCTCCACGAGGACTTCTGCTGGCTGACGCTCGGGCAGCTGGCCGAGCTCCTGCACCAGGACAACGTCGTGAACATGGACGCGCGTACGGTGCTGGCCTGCGCCCCGTACCCCGACCAGGTGGACGGGGCCCTGCACACCGACACCGAGCTGCTCTCCTGGTTCACCGCCGAACGCGCGCGCCACGACATGACCGCCGAGCGGATACCGCTGGCGGACGTGGCCGGATGGAAGCGCGACGCGTGGGCCATCGAGCATGAGGAAGGCCGCCACTTCGACGTCGTCGCCGTTGACGTACAGGCGGGCAACCGGGAAGTCACCGGCTGGACCCAGCCGCTGTTCGAGCCGCGCGGCCTCGGTGTCACCGCCTTCCTCACCCGCCGGTTCGCCGGTGTCACGCACGTCCTGGCGCACGCCCGTACCGAGGGGGGCTTCCTCGACACCGTCGAACTGGGCCCGACCGTCCAGTACACCCCGGCCAACTACGCGCACCTCACCGGGGAGGACCGCCCGCTCTTCCTCGACCAGGTCCTCGCCGCCGAGCCGGGCCGCATCCGGTACCAGGCCGTCCACTCCGAGGAGGGAGGCCGCTTCCTGAATGCCGAGAGCCGCTACCTCCTCGTCGAGACCGACGAGGACCGGGCCCCCCGCGAAGCACCCCCCGGCTATCACTGGGTCACCCCCGGGCAGCTCACCTCCCTCGTCCGCCACGGCCATTACGTCAATGTGCAGGCCAGGACCCTGCTCGCCTGCCTGTACGCGAGCGGCGCGCGCACGACCTGACCCCCGCGCCGCCCCAGAACTCCGCCACCAGGAACCGCGCCACGGCGCCACGACCCAGAAGGCAGGACCGGATGGCCGACCCGTTCCGCACACCGCTCCCGCCGGGCACACCCCCTTCCCCCGGCGTCCGCAACGTGGTCCTGGACGCCGGAGGCATCCCCCTCTCGGGCCTGCTCGCCGAGCCGCCCGGCACCCCGCCCCGAGCGGTGCTCGTCGCCCTGCACGGCGGCGGCATGCGGGCCGGGTACTTCGACAGCCGCGCCTGCCCCGGCATGTCCCTGCTGGAGCTCGGCTCCGCTCTCGGCTGCACGGTGCTCGCCCTGGACCGCCCCGGCTACGGACTCTCCGCGGCGGCCCTGCCCGAAGGCCAGACCCTCGCCGAGCAGACCGCGACCGTGGGGAAGGCGCTCACCGCGTTCGCCCGGAGCCACCCGACCGGTGCCGGCTTCTTCGTCGTGGCGCACTCCAACGGAGGCAAACTGGCATTGAGCCTGGCGGCGCGGGACCACGGCCGCGCCCTGCTCGGCCTGGACATCTCCGGACTCGGCCAGCGGTTCGCCGTGGACGTGCCCCGGCTTCCCTGCGCCGAGAGCCGCGGTGACTGGCGCAGGCACTGGGGTTCCGTCCGCCTCTACCCGCCCGGCGCCTTCGCGCAGGGCCGCGGCCTGGTGGCGCCCGTGCCGAGCCGGGAGTCGGATGAGGGGCCGCGGTGGCCTCTGCTCTACCCCGGCATCGCCGCCGGGGTACGGGCCCCGGTCCGCCTCACCTTCGCCGAACAGGAGCAGTGGTGGCACCACGACGACGAGGCGGTGGCCGCCATGACCGGTCTGCTCACCGCGAGCCGCGTGACCGTCGCACGGCAGCCCGACGCGGGGCACAACATCAGCCTCGGGTGGGCCGCCCGCGCCTATCACCTCAAGGTGCTCAGCCACCTGGAGGACTGCCTCCTCGCCCGCGTCGCGGCGCCCGCCGTCCTGGCGCACCGCGCACCGGCCGGCCGGTGAGAGCGCGCGGGGACGGCTGCCCCCCCCGGCTACCCGGTGACGAGCCTCTCCAGCCGGCCGACGAACGCGGCCGGCGGCGGGAGCCGGGCGATCTCGCGAGCGAGCAGACCCGACCGCTCCCGGTAGCGGGGATCGGTCAGCAACTCCTTCGCCGCCTGCCGCACCGCGTCGCCGGTGGCGTCCTCGGGATCGAGGGCGATCGCCGCGCCGAAGCCCGCGATCCGCCGGGCCGGGGGAGCGAAGGCCGGGGACTCGGGAACGATGAGCTGGGGCACGCCCGCGTGCAGGGCGTTCATCGCGGTGGCGCCCCCGGCGTGGTGCATCACGAGGTCGCAGGTGGGCGCGACCACATCCAACGGGATCCAGCCGGTCCGCACCTGGGGCAGCGCGGCGCGCAGCTCGGCCGCGAGCGCCTCGGGCGCGGGAACGACCAGCTCCGCGTCGAGCGGGGCGAGTTGCTCCGTCAGCTCCCGCAGTCCGGCGAAGCTCCGCTCGGTGCTCGCCCTGCTGCCCGCGGTCAGGCAGATCCGGGGGCGCTCCGGCCGGGTGTACATCCACGGTTCGAGCGCGCACTGCAGATTGCCCGGCGTCCAGCGCATCAGTTCCGCGGGGGGAGCGTCCGGCGGGGCGATGGAGGGCGGGCAGATCTCGATGCGCAGTTCGGCCTCGGGCAGGTGCCGGATACCGAGCTCCCGCAGCTCCGGATCGAGGACCCGGTGAGCGCCCTCGTCCGTCCCGCGCCAGTCGCCCGGGTCCCACGCCTGCATGACGTGCGGGATGCCGAGCCGGGCCGCGAGCAGGGGCGCCGCGTACCCCATGGTGCCGCCGACGACGAGGTCGGGCCGCCAGTCGCGGGTGACGTCCACGAGCGAGGCGTAGCTCTCCGCCGCCAGGTGGGCGAACCAGCCCCCGACGAATGCGAGCAGCCCGCGCGGGTCCTGTGGAACCGGCACCGGCCTGCCGTCGCGGCCGGTCGAGATGTAGTACCAGATGTCGTGCTCGGCCACCGGGAGCGCGGCGATACCGCAGCCGGTGATGACCGGCGCCATCTTCTTCGTGGTCGCGATGAAGACCTGGTGTCCCGCGCTGCGCAGGGCGTGGGCCAGCGGCACGATGCCGAAGATGTGGGCGGGGGCGACCCCGCCGATGAACAGGACCTTCACTGCGCCTCCTGAGGAGCTGGGGGCGGCTCGTCACCGCCTGGCCGACGGCCGGAGTACGTCAGGCGATGACGTCGGCGGATGACGTCAGCCGATGTACGGTGCCGCGGCCCGCGCCCCGCGCAAGGCTTCTCCCCACCACAGGAGTTGGCCCAGCAGCGTCTTGGCCGCCCGCTCGCTGCCCGCCGCGTCCAGCGGCAGCCCGTCGGGGCCGAACGCGGCGCCGGCGTTGTGGAAGCTGATCTGGTCGCGCACCGTGGTCGCGTGGACCTCGGCGAAGACCTGCCGCAGGTGCTCGGCGGCCCGCAGGCCGCCTCCCATGCCGCCGTACGAGATCAACCCGACCGGCTTGGCCTTCCACTCGTCGAGGAACCAGTTGACGGTGTTCGTCAGCGCGGGGGGCGCGGTGTGGTTGTACTCGGGTGTCACCACGGCGAACGCGTCCGCCGATGCGAGGGTCTCCCGCAACCGGTCGTGTGCCTCCCGGGTCGCCGGGGAGAGAGCCCCGGAGTGCGCGGGCATGGTCAACGGCAGTGAGTGGTCGGCCAGGTCGACCAGATCGACCCGCACGCCGCCGTGCCGCTCGGCCTCACCGGCGAACCAACGGGCCACGGTCGGCCCGAACCGCCCCTCGCGCACGCTGCCGATGATCACGGCGATCCTCAGGGGACCAGGGGACATGGCTGACCTCCAGGACGCGGGCAGGGGTGTCCCGGCGCATCGCCCCAGGGGTGGGCGCCGGGAAGTACCGCCAGTCTTCGGGGCCGCGCGCCGGGGGACAAGGCAGTTGACGAAGAGCTGTAACGGCGTTGTCCGGCCGCTGACCTTTTCCCCGGGGGAACGGGGGTCGGGAGGACCAGGTGGCGACGGGCCGACCTGTGAAATGTCGTCGGCCCGACACGACGGTCGGTGCGCCCCCGGCAGGACTCGAACCTGCGGCCAAGCGCTTAGAAGGCGCCTGCTCTATCCACTGAGCTACGGGGGCCGGGAGCCCTGATCGGGTGGTTCCGTGGCCGTGCCGGGACAAGGATAGGGCTCCGATCGCCTGGACCCGGTTGCTTCACCTGCGTGGCACGATGTGGAGGTTCGGTGAAGCGAACCGATAATCGCAGGTGAGTGCGGATCGTGCATAGCTTTTCGCTCCCTGTGGCCCGGGTGTTGTGCACTCGTTATGCCTGCGCCCTACTCGTCCCCTCTGTCCCGACTCTGTCCGGAGAGTGGAACCGCCGCGCAGAGGGGTCTATAAGCTTCAAAAGGGCGCCAAAATTGGGCATTCTTCGCATGTGGTGACCATGGACGTACGGCCTCAGCTCATCGACGCACTTTCCGCCCTGCGCGACCGTGTCGCCGCCGTGCGTCTTCCACTCCCGCTGCCGGGGGCCGAACGCGCCCGGCAGACGAGGGTCGAACTCCTCGCACAGCTCGACGACTACCTCCTGCCCCGGCTCAAGGACCCCGAGGCCCCGCTGCTCGCCGTGATCGGCGGATCCACCGGGGCCGGGAAGTCCACGCTGGTCAACTCGCTCGTCGGGTGCCGGGTCAGCGAGGCCGGGGTGCTGCGGCCCACCACCCGTACCCCGGTGCTGGTCTGCCACCCCGACGACCACCACTGGTTCGCCGGCGTACGGGTGCTCCCGCAGCTCACCCGGATCTGGCTGCCGCCGGGTCAGGCCCCGGACCCCGACGGGCTCGACGACCTCGGGGCGGGCGCCGACGACGAGGCGAACGTGCTGCGGGTGGAGACCGCTCTCAGCCTGCCCCGCGGGCTCGCCATCCTCGACGCCCCCGACATCGACTCCCTCGTCGTACGCAACCGGGTCCTGGCCGCCGAACTCATCTGCGCCGCCGACGTCTGGGTGATGGTCACCACGGCGTCCCGGTACGCCGACGCGGTCCCCTGGCATCTGCTGCGTACCGCGAAGGAGTACGACGCCGCCCTCGTCACCGTCCTCGACCGGGTGCCCCACCAGGTGATCGCCGAGGTCTCCCGGCAGTACGCGGCACTCCTGACCCGCGCCGGACTCGGGGACGTACCCCGCTTCACCATCCCCGAACTCCCCGAGTCCGCGGGCGGCGGCAGCGGACTCCTCCCCACCACCGCCGTCGCCCCGCTCCGCGCCTGGCTCACCCACCGGGCCCAGGACCCCGCCGCCCGGCAGCAGGCGGTGGGGCGTACGGCCTCCGGGCTCATCGAATCGCTGAACGTACGGATGCCCGAGCTCGCGTCGGCCGTCGCCGCGCAGTACGCGGCGTCCGTACGGCTCACCGGGGTGGTCCAGGACGCCTACGGCAAGGAGGCCGAACGGATCCGGCGCAGGCTCCAGAGCGGGGCGGTCCTCTCCGGGGACGCGCGGACCCGGTGGCGCGGCTACCCCCTCTACAGTGCCCCCGGCGAGCTCCTCGAAGCCCTGGTGGACAGCCTGATCGCGCTCCTCCAGTGCGCCGTCTCCGCCGCCGACGACCAGATCCGTACGCAGTGGAGCCGAGAGCCCGCCGCCGGGGTCTTCCGGTTCGAGGGCGCGGGCCGGGAGACCGGGGGGTGGGGGCCCGTCGAGGACATCGAGGGCCGGATCGCCGTGGCCGTACGGCGGTGGCGGCGGGTCCTGGAGGAGCTCGCCGAGGAGGAGGTGCGCCAGCTGGAACGCAGCGTGGCGCCCGACCCCGAGACCGTCGCCGCCCTGCTCGCGGCGGCCCTGCTGGGCGGGCGGCGGGCCCGTACGGCGGGGGAGCAGCTCGCCGAACGCATCGGGGCCCAGGGTGCGCTGCGCCTGCGCGACAAGGGCGGGCACCTGCTGACGACCTATCTGGACCAGGTGCTCGGCGGCGAACGCGACCGCAGGCTCGCCCCGCTCGACGCACTCGACATCGCCCCGGAACCGCAGGCCGAACTGATCGCCGCGCTTTCCGTCATGCAGAAGGAGAGGTGGCAGCGATGACTGCCGTCACGGACGAGGACCAGGGCAACAGCACGACGGAGACCGGCGAACCGAAGGAGAAGGAGAAGGAAAATGAGGAGGCCCGGAGCAAGGACGGGCGCTGGGACGACGGGCTGATCGCCCGGCGCGCCGCCGCGGCCGACCCTCGCGGCGATTCCGGAACCGGGCACTCCCGTACGGACGGGGGCTCCACGGACTCCGCCGACCCGTCCGGCCTCACTGCCCCGTCCGCCCCCGCCGGCGCCCCTCCCGACGAGGACGACGTACGGCCGCAGGTCGAGGCGTACGGGGCCTCCGGCGGCCCCCTGCCCACCCGCCTCGACGCCCTGCGCGAACTCGTCGGCCTCTCCCGCGCCCGCCTCGACCGGGACACCCTCGCCGAGGCCGGACGCGTACTGGACGAGGCGGCCGCCCGGCAGCGGCTCTCCTCGCGGCACACGGTCGTCGCCATCGCGGGGGCCACCGGGAGCGGCAAGTCGACCTTGTTCAACGCCCTCGCCGGCACCCAGATCTCCGACACCGGGCTGCGCCGCCCCACCACCTCCCAGCCCATCGCGTGCAGCTGGACCGACGGGGCCGCAGGCCTCCTCGACCGCCTCGCCATCCCCGGCCGGCTCCGCCGCAGGCCCCACCCCGGGCCCGCCGCCTTCGACGAGGCGCTCCAGGGGCTCGTCCTGGTCGACCTGCCCGACCACGACTCCGCCGCGACCGCCCACCGGGACCAGGTGGACCGGGTGCTGGCGCTGGTCGACGCGGTGATCTGGGTCGTCGACCCGGAGAAGTACGCCGACGCCGCCCTGCACGAGCGCTACCTGCGCCCCCTCGCCGGGCACGCCGAGGTCACCTTCGTCGTCCTCAACCAGATCGACCGGCTCCCCGGCGAGGCCGCCGACCTCGTCCTCGACGACCTGCGCCGGCTCCTCGACGAGGACGGCATGGCCCTCGGCGAGCACGGTGAACCCGGCGCCACCGTCATGTCCCTCTCCGCCCTGACCGGCGACGGGGTGCCCGAACTGCGGGAGATGGTCGGCCGGTTCGTCCAGGACCGCACGGCCGCCACCCGCCGGCTCTCCGCCGACGTGGACGCGGCGGCGGCGCGGCTGCGCCCCGTGTACGTGGCGGAGGGGCGGCCCGGACTCGGGGAGCGGGCCCGGGAGGAGTTCACCGACCGGCTGGCCGAAGCGGTCGGGGCGGCCGCCGCCGGGCAGGCCGCCGAGCGGGAGTGGCGCAGGAACGCGGGGCGGGCGTGCGGGACGCCGTGGCTGCGGCTGTGGCGCTGGTACGAGTCCCGGGGGCTGCCGGGCAGCCTGGACCGGATGGGCCAGGCGCTCGCCCCGCCCGAGGAGGAGCCGACCGCCCGGCAGCGGGTGGAGCAGGCGGTCCGGATCGTCGCGGACGACGCCTCCGCCGGGCTCCCCGCCCCCTGGGCGCAGGCGGTGCGCGAGGCCGCGTTCAACGGGGCGAAGGGGCTGCCGGAGGCGCTGGACGACCTGGCGGCGAAGGCGGCCGCGGGGGGCGGTTCCGCCAAGGGATCGGGCGGCTCCGGGCGGTTCGGTACGGCGTCGGGCCGGGGCCCGGCCACGGGCGTGGCGCTCGGCGGCCGGCCGGCTAAACCGCCCCGGCCGAAGTGGTGGCCCGCCGCGGTCCTTGCCCAGGTCTCCATGACGCTGCTCCAGGTCTTCGGCGGTCTGTGGCTGCTCGGCCAGATCGTCGGGGTCCTGGAGCCGGGGCTCGTCGTCCCCGCGCTGATCATGCTGGCCGGGGTCGTCGGCGGGCCGCTGGTGGAGTGGTCCTGCGCGGCGGCGATCCGGGGCCCCGCCCGGCGCTACGGCCAGGACGCCGAACGCCGGCTGCGTGAGGCGGCGGCCGGGTGCGGCCGGGCCAGGGTCCTGGACCCGGTCTCGGCGGAGCTGGCGCGGTACCGGGAGGTGCGCGAGCGGTACGTGGCGGTGACGGAGTTTTCCACAACCGGCCAGTAGTCCACAGGCTCCGGCGCGATTCGCTTCCGGCGTCCACCATGAAGTCGTCGGCATGCGGGTTCGCCGGCGGACGGATACGCGACGCACGACCGGAACGACGGAACGACGGAACGACAGAACGACGGAACGACGGAAATCGGGGGCGGGAAATGAACGAGACGATGGTGACACTGGTGGGAAACGCGGCCACCGCGGTGGAGTTCCGCGAGACGGCGACCGGGGGAATGGCGCGATTTCGCTTCGCCGTGACCCCGAGGCGCCGGGACCGCGAGACGCAGCTGTGGGCGGACGGACCCACCAGCTTCTACACGGTGTGGGCCTGGCGCACCCTCGCCGCGAACCTGGCCGGCTCGGTGGCGATCGGAGAACCTCTGGTGGTGCACGGCCGGTTGAAGGTCCGCGAGGAGGAACGGGAGGGCGGGCGGCGGACGTTCGTGGATGTCGAGGCGGTCGCGGTCGGCCACGATCTGAGCCGCGGGACCGCCGCGTTCCGCCGGGTCGTCAGGACCGAACCGGCGCTGACGGCGGCCTCGCACAGCGGAGCTGACGGACAGTCGGACACCGGTTCCGGCGCGTCACGGGCCCGGTCGGAACAGGCCGCCGAAAAGGTGGCTGTGTCCTGAAAGGGCTGGTCGCAGGGGCGGCCCGGCGATAACGATTCCGATTCGGAATGGTTGGCCAGGGGCAGTACGGGGGATTGTGGTTCGCCCGGTCCTTAGGATTCCCAGAGCTCATGGATCACTTGAGTCTGCTGGCGGGGCATTCCCCACACGCGCACCACGCGCGAGGGCCCCGCCCGGAGGGGAATTCTGTGTCTTCTGCGCCTTCAGTGTCCGCTTCGCCGTCCGCCGCGAAGGCGGTGCACGCCTCCGACGCGAAGGCGCTGCACGCCGTCCCTGGCAGAACGCCGCGGGCCGGGAAGGCCTCCGGGACCGGGCGGCCACGACGCGGCCGGGCCTTCCTCCGGCCGGTGGCCGCGCTGCTGCTCTCCGGTCTCGTCACGGCGGCCACCCTCGCCGGGACGGGCACGGCGGCCGCCGACGATCCGGGCCGGCACCAGGGCGGCGCGGCCGCCGTCCTCGACGGGCTGAAGACCTTCGACAGCGCCGTGCTCCGCACACCGGGTGAGAACGGTGCCCCCGACGTCACGCAGGAGCTGCCCGCCGGGCTCTTCGAGATGACCGTGGACGGCGGCGGCAAGCTCAAGACCTACTGCGTCGACCTCCACAACCCCACCCAGAACCAGGCGAAGTACCTGGAAACCCCCTGGGCCGAGACCTCCCTCGGCGCCAACCGGAACGCCGGGAAGATCCGGTGGATCCTCCAGCACTCCTACCCCCAGGTCGACGACCTCGCCGCGCTGGCCGAGGCGGCGGGCACCGGGCCGCTCACCGAGCGGACCGCCGCGGCGGGCACCCAGGTCGCCATCTGGCGCTACTCGGACGGTGCCGATGTCACCGCGGTGGACAAGCAGGCCGAGAAGCTCGCCGACTGGCTGCACCGGCGCGCCCGCAACGTCACCGAACCCCGGGCGTCCCTGACGCTGGAGCCCGCGGCGGTCTCCGGCCGGGCGGGCGAGCGGCTGGGCCCGGTGACCGTCCGCACGGACGCGGAGCAGGTCTCCGTGTCGCCCCCGGTGGACGCGGCGGTCAGCGGCATCACGGTGACCGACAAGAAGGGCAGGCCCGTCACCTCGGCCACCGACGGCGCCCGCCTCTACTTCTCCGTGCCGAAGGGCAGCGCCGACGGCTCCGCCTCGTTGTCCGTCCAGACCACCACCTCGGTACCGGTCGGCCGTGCCTTCGCCGGGACCACCCGCACCCAGACCCAGATCCTGGCCGGATCCAGCGAGTCCACGGTCTCCGCCCGGGCCACCGCCACCTGGGCCGAGACGGGCGCCGCCCCGGCCCTGACCGCCCGGAAGAACTGCGCGGCCGGCGGCGTGGACATCACCGCGGTCAACCGGGGCGACGAGCCCTTCACCTTCGAGCTGGGCGGCGCCGAGCACACCGTGGCCGCCGGAGCCACCCGGACGGTGACGATGCCGGTCGCCGAGGACCAGGCGTACGACTTCACCATCACCGGCCCCGCCGGTTTCCGGAAGAGCTTCACCGGCGTGCTGGACTGCGCCACCAGCGGCAGCGTCATCGCGGCCGAGAAGGACCAGCAGGCCGACGAGGACAGCGGCATCGGCACCCGATCCGCCCGCGACTCCCTCCCCGCCTCGACCGGCACCACCACCTCCGGCCTGGAGGGCGACCTCGCAGCGACCGGCGGCTCCAGCACCACCCCGATGATCGCCGCCCTGGCCGTCGGCTTCCTCGTGATCGGCGGCGGCGCCCTGTTCGTCCTGCGCCGCAAGGAAGCACAGGAGCACGCTGAGTAGGTGCGGGTGCGCATCCGTGAGCGGTGACGGATGGCCGATCCCCGGACGGGTTTCCTTCCGGGGATGGACGTCAGGCAAGATGGGGTGTATCTGCCCACACCTCTATTGCTGCCGGACGGTTTCTCTTGGCTGAGTTCATCTACACCATGCGCAAGACGCGCAAGGCGCACGGCGACAAGGTGATCCTTGATGACGTCACCTTGAACTTCCTGCCCGGCGCGAAGATCGGTGTCGTAGGACCCAACGGCGCCGGTAAGTCCACGGTGCTGAAGATCATGGCGGGCCTGGAGCAGCCGTCCAACGGTGACGCGTTCCTGTCGCCCGGGTTCAGCGTCGGCATCCTCATGCAGGAGCCGAAGCTCGACGAGAGCAAGACCGTCCTGGAGAACGTCCAGGACGGCGCCGCCGAGATCATGGGCAAGCTCAAGCGCTTCAACGAGGTCGCCGAGCTCATGGCGACCGACTACTCCGACGCGCTGATGGAGGAGATGGGCAAGCTCCAGGAGGACCTGGACCACGCCAACGCGTGGGACCTGGACGCCCAGCTGGAGCAGGCCATGGACGCCCTGGGCTGCCCGCCCGGCGACTGGCCGGTCACCAACCTCTCCGGTGGCGAGAAGCGCCGCGTGGCGCTCTGCAAGCTCCTCATCGAGGCCCCGGACCTGCTCCTCCTCGACGAGCCCACCAACCACCTCGACGCCGAGTCGGTGAACTGGCTGGAGCAGCACCTCTCGAAGTACTCGGGTGCCGTCGTCGCCGTCACCCACGACCGGTACTTCCTGAACAACGTCGCCGAGTGGATCCTGGAGCTCGACCGCGGCCGCGCGATCCCCTACGAGGGCAACTACTCCACGTACCTCGACAAGAAGGCCGCCCGCCTCAAGGTCGAGGGCCGCAAGGACGAGAAGCGCCAGAAGCGGCTCAAGGAAGAGCTGGAGTGGGTACGGTCCAACGCCAAGGGGCGCCAGACCAAGTCCAAGGCCCGTCTCGCCCGGTACGAGGAGATGGCGGCCGAGGCCGACAAGATGCGGAAGCTGGACTTCGAGGAGATCCAGATCCCGCCGGGGCCGCGCCTCGGGTCCATCGTCGTCGAGGTCGAGAACCTCTCGAAGGCCTTCGGCGACAAGGTCCTCATCGACGACCTGTCCTTCACGCTGCCCCGTAACGGCATCGTCGGCGTCATCGGTCCGAACGGCGCGGGCAAGACCACGCTGTTCAAGATGATCCAGGGCCTGGAGACGCCGGACAGCGGCGCCATCAAGGTCGGCGACACGGTCAAGATCTCCTACGTCGACCAGTCCCGCGCCAACATCGACCCGAAGAAGACCCTCTGGGCCGTCGTCTCGGACGAGCTGGACTACATCAACGTGGGCCAGGTCGAGATGCCTTCGCGGGCGTACGTCTCCGCGTTCGGCTTCAAGGGGCCGGACCAGCAGAAGCCGGCAGGTGTCCTCTCCGGTGGTGAGCGCAACCGCCTCAACCTGGCGCTGACGCTCAAGGAGGGCGGCAACCTGCTGCTCCTCGACGAGCCCACCAACGACCTCGACGTGGAGACCCTGTCCTCGCTCGAGAACGCGCTGCTGGAGTTCCCCGGTGCGGCCGTGGTCATCTCCCACGACCGCTGGTTCCTGGACCGCGTCGCCACGCACATCCTCGCCTACGAGGGTGACTCCAAGTGGTACTGGTTCGAGGGCAACTTCGAGTCGTACGAGAAGAACAAGGTCGAGCGTCTCGGCGCGGACGCGGCCCGCCCGCACCGCGCCACGTACAAGAAGCTCACGCGAGGCTGATCGTCTTGGCCCGTCACATCTACAGCTGCCCCCTGCGCTGGTCGGACATGGATGCCTTCGGCCACGTCAACAACGTGGTCTTCCTCCGCTACCTGGAGGAGGCGCGCATCGACTTCATGTTCCGGCTGGCGCCGGGGGACGGCTCGCCGTCGTTCTCGGGCGGGTCCGTCGTGGCCCGGCACGAGATCGACTACGTACGGCCGCTGGTGCACCGGCACGAGCCGGTCACCGTCGAGTCGTGGGTCACGAAGATAGGCGCCGCGTCGCTGACGATCGCCTATGAGATCAAGGACCCCGACCAGGTGTACGTACGGGCCTCGACCGTCGTCGTCCCGTACAACCTGGAGGCCGAGCGGCCCCGGCGGATCTCCGCCGAGGAGAAGCTCTTCCTCCAGAAGTACCTGGCAGAGGAGCCCGCCGCGGCATGACGGTGCCTGTGCAGTCGCTGCTGTTCGCCGATCCGAGGGAGGCGGCGGATCTCGCCGCCTTCCTCGGCCGGCTGCTCCACTACGACCGGGCCGCGGCGGTCCGGTTGCAGGCGGGCGGCGGCGACGCACTGGCCGTGTTCGGGCGCCCGCCCTCCTTCGAGGTGCTCGTGATCCGTGCGGCCCGCCTGGCCCGCCCCGAGACGCTCGACGTCACGGTGTCGGCCGGGGAGCTGCTGGAGTCCCTCTCCCTGTCCCCGTCCCTGGACACGGCCGGGGAGGAGCCGGGGGAGCGGGGCGGTGTGCTGCCCGCTCCCGTGACCGGGCCGCCCTGGACCGGCGTCCTGCCGCCCCGGGGGCCCTGGCGGGAACAGGCCGGTCTGCCCCGGCCGGACGCCCTGCGCGCCGCCCTGGACGCGGCCGTCGCCGAATTCCGTACGCGGGACGAGGCGCTGCCCGAGGAGCTGCGCACCCGCGCCGAACGCGACCGGATCGGCCGGGAGATCTGGTCCCGGCCCGTCGGCGCCACCGAACTGCCGCTGCGCGCGGTCCACGCCGCCCAGTCCCTGGGCTTTCTCCGCGCCGACCCCGGCTTCCCCGTCTCGCTCCTCGCCGCGGGCGGCTGGCTGCGGCTGCGGACCCCGTTCGGGTCGGTCGCCCTGCGCCGCGACCCGGTCGGCGGGCTGGGCTCGCTTGCCCTGACCGTCGGGCACCGCTGAGCCCGGCGGGCGGACCGCTCGCCCGCCCGCCCGTCCCAGCCGTCAGTCGGCGGTGTTGACCATCGAGGCCGCCGCGTACGTCAGGTAGTCCCACAGCTGCTTCTCGTGCTCCGGCGCGAGCCCCAGCTCGTCCAGCGCCACCCGCATATGGGACAGCCACGCGTCGTGCGCCGCCCGGTCCACCCGGAACGGGGCATGCCGCATCCGCAGCCTCGGGTGGCCGCGGTGGTCGCTGTAGGTGCGCGGGCCGCCCCAGTACTGCATCAGGAACAGGGCGAAGCGCTCCTCGGCCGGGCCCAGATCCTCCTCCGGGTACATCGGCCGCAGCAGCTCGTCGCCCGCGACCCCCTCGTAGAAGCGGTGGACCAGGCGCCGGAAGGTCTCCTCGCCGCCGACCTGCTCGTAAAAGGTCTGCTCCTGAAGCGTGTCGCGCGGAATCTCTGTCACCCGTCCATGGTCGCAGACGCACCGGCCGGGGTCAGGGGTCCTAGGACCAATGGCCGGGACCCCGCCGCGATCCGTGTGCGATCCATGTGCGGTCGCGTGCGGTCGCGTGCGGTCGCCTCCGCCGTCCCGCCGCAGGACAGTGGAGACATGGGCGCACACCGGGAAGTCCCGTCCGAGGCCGGTACCGGGGCCGAGACCGACTCCGAGGTCGACGAGGCGCACCACGCCCTGGTGCGGGACATCGTCGCGCAGGGCGGGCTCACCGACCCCGCCTGGCGGGCCGCCTTCGAGGAGGTGGAGCGCCATCTGTTCGTGCCGTACTACTACGTGCACGGCAGCCGGGGCTACGAGCGGCTCTGGGGCGAGGACCCCGATCCCGTACGCCGTCTGCGCTGGGTGCGCGGAGTGTACGGGGACGAGGCGCTGGCCACCCGGATGCGGGACGGCGAGCTGATCTCGTCCTCCAGCCAGCCCTTGCTGATGGCCCTGATGCTGGAGGCGCTGGACGTACGGGACGGGCACACCGTCCTGGAGATCGGCACCGGCCCCGGCTACAACGCCGCGCTGCTCTCCCACCGGCTCGGCGACGCGGCGGTGACCAGCGTCGATCTCGACCCGGAGATCACGGACGCGGCCCGTGCCCATCTCGCCGCCGCCGGGTACCGCCCGACGGTCATCACCGGCGACGGGGCCCGGGGCTGCCCGCAGCGAGCCCCGTACGACCGGATCATCGCCACCTGCACGCTGCCCGCCGTACCGTCCGCCTGGCCGGAACAGTGCTCTCCGGGGGCGCGGATCCTGGCCCCCGTCGCGACCGGGCTCGTCTCGCTGGACGTACGCGCGACGGCGCACGGTCCACGCGCCGAGGGGCACTTCCTGCACACCCCGGCGTACTTCGTGCCCCTGCGCGGTGCCTCACCGCTCTCCGAACCGCTCGCGCGCCCCGGCGGAGTGCCGCGGCGCGCGATAGGGGACGAGCTCTTCCGGTTCCTGCTGACCCTGACGGCGGGCAGCCTCGACCCGCGCGACGCCCTCTCCCTCTGGGAGCGCGAGGAGCGCCCGCAGCGGGAGAGGTACGGCGTCACGGTGGCGGACGGCCGGCAGTGGGCCTGGCTGGACGACCCGGAGGGGCCGTACACCTGGTCCCTGGGTGTCTCTTAGTCCCGGCGGATCGTGATCGTCGTCCAGGCCCCGACGTGCACCTGGTCGCCGTCCTGGAGGGGGACGGGGACGTACGGCTGGATCGGCTCGTCGGCGCCGTTGAGCGTGGTGCCGTTCGTCGACTTCTGGTCGACCACGGACCAGCCGCCGTCGGGCTGCTGCACGAGGACCGCGTGCTGGTGGGAGACGCCCGGGTCCTCCGGCGGCACGGACAGGTCGATGTCCGGGGACTCGCCGGTGCTGTGCCGGCGGCGGCCGATGGTGACCTGGCTCCCGGTGAGCGGCAGGCGCTGCTCGGGGGAGTACGCGGGCAGGTTCAGCCCGGTCGCCTCGGGGCCGCTGCGCTGCATCATCGCCAGGAAGTACTCACGGTCCGGCGCGATGACGGCGGTCCAGGTGGTGGCCTGCTGCGGCTGCCCCTGACCGGGGACCTGGCCGTAGCCCTGGTCCTGGCCATAGCCCTGATTCCCCTGCGGCTGGCCGTGTCCCTGGCCTTGGTTCTGGCCTTGGCCTTGGCTTTGGTAGGGCGCCTGCTGCTGGAACGCCTGGGGCGGCTGCTGCGCCTGCTGCGGTGCCGGTGCCTGTGCCTGGGAAGGCGGCGGCAGGACCCAGTCGTCGCCACCGCCACCGTGCGGGGACTGGTGCTGGGGCGGCGCCGACTGGTGTTGCTGCGGCGGCGCGAAAGGCGAGGACTGCTGCGGCTCGAACGGTGAGGGCGCCGACTGGTGCTGGTGCGAGGGCGGCGGGCCCTGCTGCTGGAAGACCGGCGGAGGCGGCGGGCCCTGCTGGAACGCGCTCGGCGGAGGGCCGCCCTGGCCACCGGGACCGCTCTGGCCACCGCGCTCGTCCTGGCCGCCATGACCGCCTTGGCCGCCGTGACCACCCTGGCCGCCGTGACCGGTCTGTTCCGGAGCGAGCGGCTCGGCGGGACGGTTCACCTGTGAGGGCCGCGAAGCCTGGAACTCGTACGGGTCGTGCTGCTGAGGCCGCGGCGCACCGCCAGGACCACCAGGACCACCGGGGCCGGCAGGGCCGCCCTGTCCGCCCTGGCCCCCAGGACCACCCTGTCCACCCTGGCCGCCCTGTCCTCCGGGGCCCTGCTGGGCCAGGAAGCCGGGCGGCAGGTTGAGGCCGGGCGGCGGGCCGCTGGGTGCGCCGGGCTGCGGGGCCAGCGGCGTGTAGGAGGTCGCCGTGTTGGTGAGGAAGTTCCAGCGGCACTCCTCGCAGTACGGCGCGTTCGCCTCGCGGGGCGTGCGGCACTGCGGGCAGAGCTCGGCCTGCATCGTCGCCGGACCGCCGTCGTGGGAGGCGGGCGGCGGGTAGCCGTAACCGGGGGCGGGGGGCGGAGGAGGCGGTGGGGGTACGGCGCCGGCGGGGGCGCCCGTTCCGGTCATGCGGTGTCCGCAGACCTCGCACCAGTCCTCGGAACCCGACTGGTGTCCGTTCGGGCAGGTCGGCATGTCGGCGCTTCCCCCTCTCCTCGTCCGGCCCAGGGGGCCGTCATGCTGTCGATCGATCGTGACCGTTCGGTCACCGATGCTGCTACTTCTTGACGCGAACAGTCTTGGTCGAGCGCGTTTCGAGGGTCATCTCGTCCGCTTCCGCGACCTTCGCTTTCAGTCGCACAGTACCGGTCGCCGCATCGACGACGTCGACCACCTTCGAAAGCAGTTTCGCAGTGTCCTGGTTCCCGGACACCGATGCCAATTGCACCGCACGGCCCAGTTTCGCCGTAGCGCCGTCGAAGTCGCCCGATTTCCGGGCATCCAGCCCCTGCTGGATGACCTGGGCCAGCTCCGCCTGGCCCGTGTAGTGCGCGACCTGCGGATTGATCGAGGTCGACGCCACCATGTCGTCCGTCCAGACCGCCCGTACGAGCCCCTGCGAGAGGACCTGCGGGGCTCCCGCGCCCGAGGGGTCCGGCAGGATCAGCGAGACCCGCGCCGCCAGCATCTCCTGGCCGATCCCGGCCTCGGGGACCAGGACGCAGACGTGGTAGTCGCGGGACTCGTCGCCCCAGGAACCGGTCGGGTAGTCCCCGGCGCGCGGGCCCGCCTCGGTGCGCCGGCCGGTCAGGTCCTCGACCGTCGGCGCCACCTGCTTCACGAACCGGATCTCCACCCCGACGGGCGTCCAGAGCCGCAGCGCCACGTCCGCGACCTCCTTGCCCATCGCGTTCTCCATCATCTGCGTGAAGTCGGCGGCGAGACCGGCGGGGTCGGCGACGATGTCGGCGGTGCCGAGCAGCGCGGAGGCGATGGAGGTGACCTCCTTGACCTCCCAGTCGGTGCCGACACCCCGGGCGTCACAGGTGAACCGGCCCGCGCAGGAGTCCAGCGCGGCCCGCAGGTCCTCGGGCGCCTCGTGCTCGTTGCGGCCGTCGGTCAGCAGGATGCCGTGCCGGATGTCGACGTCGGCGGCGCCCAGCAGCCGGTCGGTCAGCCGCAGCCAGGTGCCGATCGCGGTCCCGCCGCCCGCGCTCAGCCTCCGCAGCGCCTCCTTGGCCTGCGCCTTGGTCCGCGCGTCGGCGACCGCGAGCTGCCCGTTGCCGGGGTAGACGTCCTTGGCCACATGCGTCCCGGCGACCACCGCGAACCGGGTGCCCTCGCGCAGGGTGTCGATGGCCGCCGCCGTCGCGTCGCGCGCGTTGCGCATCTTCGTGGGCGGGTAGTCCATCGAACCGGAACAGTCGACCATCAGCACCACCGCGGCGCTCGGCGCCTGCCCCGGCCCCGGCCCGTATCCCGGTACCTGTCCGGGGGAGGCCGCCGCCCGCGGCAGCGGGATGCCGCCGGTCGTGCCGCCGCCGGTGGAGGTGACGGTGACGATCGCGTTGACCTCGCGGCCGCCCTCGGGCAGGAACGCGTTCTGGTACACCTCGACGGAGAACTGCGGCACGTTCGACTTCGAGAAGTTGGCCATCCGGTCTGCTCCCTGAGACTCAAACGGTGGTGCAGGCCGATCCTGCCCCTTGCGGCTCCACGGCGAACGGCAGCAGAGCCACTGTTACGTTGTCGTGGCCCCCGCCGTCGAGTGCGTGCCCCACGAGCACCTGGGCGCCGTGCAGCGGGCGCCGGTGGGCCTCCGGAGGCACGGCCGCGGCCATCTCCTCGGCGGATTCCGCGTAGTTCCACAGGCCGTCCGTGCAGACCACGACGAGGCCGGGGCGGTCCGGCTTGAACGAGGCGGTGTGCGGCTCCAGTTCGTAGGAGTCGGCGCCGAGCCAGCCGGTGATGGCGTGGGCGCGCTCGTCCGCGTACGCCTCGGCCTCGTTCATCAGGCCCGCCGCCACCATCTGCGCGGCCCAGGAGTCGTCCTCGGTGAGCCGGGCGGGCGGGCCCGTGCGGTCGTCCGGCACCCAGTAGACCCGGCTGTCGCCGACCCAGCCGACGACCAGCAGGCCGCCCGCCATGATCGCGCCGACCAGGGTGCAGGCCGGGGCGTTCTGATGGCGGTGGGCCTCGTGCTCGGCCGACCCGGGCGGGTCCTGGGCCAGCGCGTTGACCGCCTCGGACGCGGCGACGATCGCCTCGTGCATCGCCTGCTGCGGGTGGGTGCCGCGCGGCAGGGACTCCAGGAGCGCCTCGTTGGCGGCGCTCGCGGCGGCGGCCGACGCCTCGTCGGGCCGGCTCGCCGAGGAGACGCCGTCGCAGACGATCGCGACCACGGCGGGCGAACCGTCCGGCAGCGCGGTCGAGGAGACCGCGAAGGAGTCCTCGTTACGGTGGTGGCGCAGGCCCCGGTCGCTGACGGCGGCCACCGAGCCGAGCTCCTGCTCCATGTGGTCGCGCTCGCGGGGCTGGGCGTGCCCGCAGTTCTCGCAGTACCCGTCGGGGTCGACCCGGCCGGACCGGCAGGCCACACAGACCTTCGTCCCGGCGGCGGGCGTCGGGGCGGGCTCCGCCGTACGGGGATCGGGCGCGGCGAGCGCGAAGTCGCCGGAGGCGTCCGGGGGTACGACGGTGGCCGGTTCCGCCAGCACCGCCCGGTCGTCGTGGCGCACCGGAGGTGTCGTCGGCGGGTCGTCGTGGTGTGCTCCGGGTGTCGCCGGCAGTGGCTTGCCGCCGGAGTCCGTGCCGGGCAGGTCCGTCGCGCGGTGCACGGGTACGGGCACGTCGGAGCTGTCCGTCTCGGAGGCGGCGGGCCACTGCACGGCCGCCACCGGCGGTGCGGGCGCGTCGGGCGCGTGCGGGGCCGTCGGCGCGACGGCAGGGGCAGCGGCAGGGGCGGGCGGGGCCGCCGGTGGCACGGTGATGGCCAGCGTCGGCCGGTCGTCCGGACGGGCCGGCACGGCCGAGAGGTCGTAGCCGCACGCACCGCAGAACAGGTCGCCGGACGCCGGCGGTTCCGCGCAGCCGGGGCACCTGGTCAGGGCGGGCTGCTGGTGGCTCTCTGACATCTTCACACCCACGTCCGGGGGCGGAAACGGTTGGCCCGCTCCACCAGTTCGATCCTCTCGTCGCCCCGCTGTGCGAGCCGGGCGAGCATGCGGTACGAGCGTTCCAGGCCCAACCGCAGTCCCTTCTCGTCCAGTTCGGCGTCGAGCAGCTTCCGGGAGCCCGAAGCTCCGGCGGCTGCCGATCCGCCCGGCGGCGGGGCGCCGGGACTACCGGAGAGTACCCAGTCCAGCGCTTTGCCCAGTACCTCGGTCGTCAACTGCTCGCGCCGCACCGGGTCCAGGCCGAACCCGGTCAGCGCCGCCACCTGGACGGCGGCGGCCGTCAGGTCGGTCAGCAGGGGCTCGGCGGGGTCCCGCTCACGCAACCGGGCGCGGACGGCGGCGACCCGGGCCGCGGTGTAGTGGATCGACGCCTCCGGCACCGACTCCAGGGTGCGCGCCGCCTCCGCCCGCTCCCCGGCGGCGATCTGCACCCGGGCCAGACCGAACGCGGCGCTCACGAAGCTGGGATCGGTCGCCCACACCAGGCGGTAGTACTCGGCGGCGTTGTCCAGCTGGCCCAGCACCTCCGCGCAGATCCCCAGCGCCAGCTTGGGCGCGGGCTCCCCGGGGAACGCGTCGTACACCGCGTCGAAGGAGAGCGCCGCGACCTCGTGGTCACCGGTCACCAGCGAGGTGATGCCCCGGCACCAGACGACCCGCCAGTCGTCCGGGTGCCGGGCCTCCAGGGCGTTCAGCGTGTCGGCCGCGGCGTCCGGCTCGTGCATCTCCAGCTGGGCCCGCAGCTCCCGCAGCCGGGTCTCCAGGGAGGCCGAGGGCACCGCCTGGAGGGCCGCGATCAGCTCGGCGGGGGCGGAGGCCATCAGGCCGGCCAGGAAACCGGCGTTCGGGTCGTTCGCGTCGACCCGGGGGACCGGCAGCGCCAGGGAGGTGGCCCGCGCGTCGAACAGGGCGAGCCGGACGCCCCCGGTGGTCACCCCGTACGGGCCGGGCTGCGCGGCGGGGGAGGGCGGGGCCTCCCGGGGTGCCGGGACGGGGGCTTGCCCGTACGCCGGGGGTTGAGCAGGCGCAGGAGCGTGGACCGGGGGCGCGTACGCCGCTGCCGGTCCGCCGCCCCGTACATGCGTCGCCGTCGCCGTCAGCGGAGCCGCCCCCGCGCCGGGCCACGCGGCTCCGGCGCCCGGGCCGGCGGGGTGCGCCCCCACCGGTAGCGCGCCCGCCACCGCCGACGTCACGGCACCAGGAGCCACCGGCATCGCACCGCCCTGGCCCGGTACGCCGCCACCCTGCGCCGGAATGCCCGGCAGCGGACCCGTACCGCCCTTGCGGCGCCCGAAGCGGCCACCGCGCCCCGAGGCCGTCGCCCGGGCGCCCAGCCGCGACACATCGTCCACCTGCTCGGCGAACAACTCCGTGTCCGTCACCCGCAGTTCCGTGCCGAACAGCGTCGACAGCGCCGGCCTCGGCCGCCCGCTCTGGAGCGCCACGACCTCGCGCAGCACCCCCGTCAGCTGCTCGGCCATCTCGGAGGCGGAGGCGAACCGCCTCCCCGGGTCCGGGTCGGTCGCCCGGACCAGCAGCCGGTAGAAGGACTCGTAGGTGCGGAAGACCTCGATGTTGTCCGGGTCCGGCAGCGAGTCCACGAAGACGTTCGTGTACCCCTGGAAGTCGAAGGTGAGGACCGCCAGCGTCCGCGCCACCGTGTACAGGTCGGAGGCGACCGACGGGCCGACCTCCGCGACCTCGGGGGCCTGGTAGCCGACGGTGCCGTAGATGGCGGACTCGTCGTCGTCCATCCGGCGGACCGCGCCCATGTCGATCAGCTTGAGCTGGTCCTCGGTCTGGATCGCGTTGTCGACCTTGAAGTCGCAGTAGAGCAGGTTGCGGCTGTGCAGATGGCCGAGCGCCTCCAGCGCCTCGATCCCGTACGCGCAGGCCTGCTCGACCGGGAGCGGGTCGCGCTTCCCGGACGGGGTGCGGCGCTGGTTGGCGATCTCCTTGAGCGCCTTGCCGCCGACGTACTCCATGACGATGTACCCGTCGAGCGAACCGGTCCGCTGGTCCAGGTGCTCCACGAAGTTGTAGATCCGCACGATGTTGGCGTGCTCGATCTCGGCCAGGAAGCGGCGCTCGGAGATGGCCGCGGCCATCGCGTCCTGGTCGCCGGTGTCCAGCAGGCCCTTGAGGACCACCCAGCGGTCCGAGACGGCCCGGTCCACCGCGAGGTAGACCCAGCCGAGCCCGCCGTGCGCCAGGCAGCCCACGACCTCGTACTGGCCGTGCACGATGTCGCCGCCGGTCAGCTTCGGCACGAAGGAGTACGGGTGGCCGCACTTGGTGCAGAACCCCTCGGTGCGGCCCGGCCGCTCCCCGCGCGAACGGCCCACCGGGGCCCCGCAGTCCGAGCGGGAGCAGAACCGCTTGCGCTCGGGCACCTCCGGGTTCTCCATCACCGCCGTACGCGGGTCGGGCCGGGGCACGTCCGGTACCTGCACCAGGCCGACGCCGAGCCGGCCCCGGGTGGAGGAGGCGGCCGACGAGCCCGAGGAACGCACCGAGACCGAACGGGAGGTGGAGGAGCCGGAGAGCGAGCGGGAGAGCCGCCCCGACACCGAGCGCCGCGAGGTCGACGAACGCGACGAGGAGCGCGCGGAGGCACGGGAGCCGGAGCGCTGCGAGGAGCTGTTGCGGTTGCTCGCGCGGCCGCTGGCCCGGCCGCCGCCCGCGATACCGGTGGGCGGTGAGGAGACCATGCCCGTCGGCGAGACGACCGGGGCCAGACCGCACGTGTCGCAGTACAGCTCACCGCCGCCCATGTCCTCGTAGGAGCCCTCGCACGCCGGGCGCTGGCACTGCGTACTCATCGTGTCTCCCCCTGATCGCCCCGCCGGTCCTCGGGTCCGTCGGCCGGGCGCGGTGTCAGCAGCTCGGCCGCCGCCTGCTGGTAGCGCAGCACGTTCTGCTCGGCGACCCGCAGATCGCACGGGGCGCTCCACAGCATCCGGCGCGCCGCGTCGTACCGCTCGATCAGCAGCGGGTCCTCCGCCAGACCGTGCCGGGCCACCTTCGCCTTGTACGCGTCGAGCCGGCCGCGCAGCTCGGCGCGGACCGCCAGCGGGGCCGTCACCGAGGTCAGCGACTCCCGGGCGCGCAGCAGCTCCTCCTCGGCCTCCTGCTCCAACGACTCAAGGAGCGGGGAGAGCCGGTTCCACTGGGCGCGCCTGCGGTACTCGGCGGCGATGTCCAGCCGCTCCTGGAGGGCGGTCGCCGGTCCGCTGACGGCGGGCACCTCGGACGCGGCGATCTTGGCCAGCACCTCGCCGCGCGCCGCCCGCGCCTCGGTCAGCGTGCGGTCGGCCCGCGAGAGCACGTCCCGCAGCCGCATCAGCCGCGCCTCGGCGTCCTGCCGCACCGCGAGCACCGCCTCGATCTCCCGCCGTACGTCCTCCAGGGCGCGGGCCGCCCGGTCGTACCGCGAGGTGTCCGGGCGGCCGCCGCCGGGCGCGGCGCTGCCGGGGCCCGGCAGCCAGAACGCCAGCGGGTCGGAGATCACCTGCACGCGCAGCGTGGTGAGCTCCTCGGTGATCTCCTCCAGGTCGTCCCCGGCCGGATGCTCACCGGGCCGCACCCCGACCGAGTGGGCCAGCGAACGGGTGCGGTGCAGCTCGGCGGCGAGCAGGTCGATCCGGGCGGGCAGCGCCGACCAGACGGAGTCCGAGGCGACGACCATGTCCAGCGACCTGGCGTACAGCTCGTTCATCCGGGCCACCAGCTCCTGGAGCGAGAACCGCTCCGACAGCCGGGCCGGGCCCGTCACCGAGGAGGGCGGCAGCGCGCCGGAGTTGGCCACGGTGACCGCCTCGCCGCGCAGCAGCTCGGTCAGGGCGGCCAGATCCTCCCGGTTCGGATGGCGGCGGCGCGCCCGTATGTCCCGGGCCTCCTCCAGCGCACCCGCGTAAGCGTCGAAATACCCCCACAGCACCGTGATCGACCGCTCGGTCGTGGCCCAGCGCTCCCGGGTGAGACCGGTCAGCTCGGCGCCCTCCAGGAGGCGGCGGCCCGCATGGTCCTGCAGGGCGAGGAGCGAGGTCTCGATGGCCTCGTGCTCCGCGCCGAGCCGGGCCAGCGCACGGTCCGCCTCTTCCCGGTCCATGACCGGGCCGGGGGGCCTCCCCGCGAAGCTGGGGAAGGATCCCGCGACGCCCATCGATCACCTCTCCGCTCTCGCCGCCGGGCCGGTGGGCCCGGACGGGGTCAGTTGCTCCGGTACGTACGTGTCCATTCGGGGACGCACGTGCTCCGGCGTGCCGGGTTCACTCGCTCCGGTACTTCGGGGCCGGCGGCGCCGTGATGCCGGGCAGTCCGGCGGCCAGCCACTTGCGGTACGACACCATCCAGGCGCTGTCCTTCCCGCCCGCGCGATAGTCCACCAGGACCTTGTTGACCCGGGCCACCAGATCGTCGGCACCCTTCTTCGCCGCCACGCCGTAGAACTCGGTGGTGAACGGCCCCGAGCCCTTGAGGGCCACCGCTGGGTCCTGCGCCGCCTGCCCGGCGCCCAGCGCGTTGTCCGTGAGGACGGCGTCGACCTCGCCGAGCTGGAGCCGCACCAGGCAGTCCAGCTGGTTGGGGACGGTCAGCCGGTCCGGGTCCCGCTCGGTGCCGTCGAACTCGTCCCGGAATATCGCCCCGTACGACTCCTTCTCCAGCGCCTCGAACGCGGTGGTGCCCTCGCCGGAGCAGACCCGCTTGCCCTTAAGCGAATCGTCGTACCCCGTGATGGGGGAGTCCTTGGGGGCCAGGATCTGCTGCCCGGTCCGGAAGTAGGCGGTGGAGAAGGAGACCTGCTCCAGCCGCTTGCAGTTGATGGTCATCGTCCGCACGATGACGTCGACCCGGTCCCTCTCCAGGGCGGCGATGCGCTGGTTGGTGGGGATCGCCCGGAAGATCACCGCGTCCGGGTCGCCGAGGATGTCCTTGGCCAGCGCCCGCACGAGGTCGATGTCGAAGCCTTCGAGCTCGCCGCTGTACGGATTGCGGTAGCCCCAG
The DNA here is from genome assembly GCF_033109485.1 of Streptomyces cyaneofuscatus. Classification (NCBI taxonomy): domain Bacteria; kingdom Bacillati; phylum Actinomycetota; class Actinomycetes; order Kitasatosporales; family Streptomycetaceae; genus Streptomyces; species Streptomyces cyaneofuscatus. The sequence continues at coordinate 5,675,199 of NZ_CP137002.1, forward strand.
CGGTAGCTGTTCTGGTCGACGCCCGCGACCAGCTTGCCACGCGCCTTGATCTTCGCGATGCCCGGCCCGTCCGCCGACGAGGGCGGCAGGCTCGCCTCGGGATCGGTGCACGCCTCGGCCCGCACCGGGACCGTCGCCGTCGTCCCGCTGCCCACCGGGTCCGCCCCGGCGGTCCGCCCGCCGTGCTGGGAGAGCGGCAGCAGGGTGAGCGCGGCGGTGATCACGCACGCCACCGCCATCGCCGTCACACCGCCCCAGCCGCGCAGCCCGCCCCGTGGGGTGCGGCGCCGTGCCCACGTCCTCGCCCTGGCCATCGCTGCCCCTCTCACCGGTACTCCGAGAGCCTGCGGTTGATCCCGAGGATCGCGGCGACCGCCCCCAGCACCGCCAGCGCGGCGGCTCCGGTCGGCAGGCCGCGCAGGGCCCCGCGCCCGTCCTCGGCGGCCGCGGTGAACTCGCCCTGCTCATGGGCGAGCGCCGTCCGCAGCGCGCTGTCGACCTGCTGGAAGGACTGCCCCGTGGAGTCCTCCGCCCCGATGATCTGCTGCAGAGCGCCCTCGTAGTCGCCCTGGTCGTCCGTGGCACGCGCCTTGCGGTGGCGCTCCTGCCACTCCGTGACGCTCTTGGCGGCCTTGGCCACCGGGGCGCTGCCGCTCGCGTCGTCCGCGAGCCGCTCGGCCTCCTTGAGCTGCTCCCGGAGGGCCTTCATGCCCGTGGTGTAGTCCGTCTCGTACTGGTCGGCCGAGCCGTCGGCGGTCAGCACGGCGCCGCGCGCCACCAGTGTGAGGTTCTCGTTGGCGCGCGCCTTCAGGGAGTTGATCCGCGCGTTGTTGAGCACACCGAGCGACTCCTGACCCTGCGTCATCGCGGACCGCAGCTCGGTGCGGGCCACCGTGTGCCCGACCGCCAGCCAGAGCAGCACCACCGAGGCGGCGGCCGTGGCCACCAGCAGCCCGTGGTTGAACACCCGGTTGGTGCGGCGGTAGTTGCGGCGCTGCATCCACACCAGGGCGCCCAGCACGACGAGTCCGGCGGCGAGCGAGAGGAAGGGCCACCGGCGGGCGTCGGCGGCGTCCCGGTCGAGCCTGCCCGTCTCCGCCGCGTACAGCCGCTCGGCCGCCGGCAGCAGCTCGTCGGTCATCTTCTGGTTGGCGTACCGGAGATAGGCGCCGCCCAGCGGCAGCCCCTGCCGGTTGTTGGCGCGGGCCCGCTCGATCAGACCGGTGTAGACGGGCAGCACCTCGTTGAGCGTGGTGATCTCCCGCCAGGAGCTGGTCGAGGAGTCGGTGTTGGCCGACGCCTTAACCAGCAGCCGGGCCGCTTCCTCGATGTCCTTCCGATACTGCTCCTGCACGGCCTTGGGCTCCTGCGCCCCCGCGAGGAAGCCGCCGGCCGCCATCGTGTCCGCGTCGGCGAGCGAGCGGTAGATGCTCGCCGCGTCCGCGCTGAGCGGCTGGCTGCGCCCCACCACGTCGTCGGCGGCTGAGGCCCGGTGCGAGATCTCCAGCGCGGTCACCGCCCCGAACGCCACGACCAGCAGCGCCAGCACGGCCCCGATGATCTGCAGGCGGCCCGGCTCGGTGGTCGCCGCGGCGCGCAGCCGGCGGCTCTGCACGGCCCAGGAGCCCGGTCGTTGAGCGGGCAGACCGGTGGGCGCGGGCGCCTGCTCCGGCGCGCGCTGCGTCTGCGGGCCGCCCTGCGGCAGCTGTGTCACTCGACCTCCCCCTCGGTCACCGACAGTCCCCCGGACCCCGGCAGTTCGGGGCCGGCGCCCGGCCAGAAGTATGGCCGCGGGGACGTACCCGCACATCGTGAACGCCTGGATCCCGTACCGGACAACGCATTCGATCAGGGCGGACGCGGCTGATCAAGGCGATCGGCGCAACGTGCCCCGAAACATCCCCATAAGCGAACCGGCAGCATCGCCGGCCTCTTCGCACCGCTCCGGATCCGCCCCGAGCCTTCCCCGACCGCCCAGCCATCCCCATGCGTTGCGGACTCCCCATCAGGTACACGAGTGGGGCGTCCGATCGGTTCCCCGGCCTCCCGCGTTCCCCCGAACGAGGGAGGGGCGCCCCACCGCGCCGAACGCGACAGAACGCCCCTCGTCCCGGCCTCCCAGAGTCCCGGCCTCCCGGAGTCCCGGCCCTCCCGGTGTTCCCGGGAGGGCAGTCCCGGGAGATCAGGCGTACTGCGCCCGCAGCCGCCGGTGGACCTCCGGCGCCGCCCCCGTGACGTCCAGCCCCAGCAGCGCCGCCCCCAGCACCGGCGGCTCGGACACCACCCGCACCGCGGCCTTCGGGGCGCGGGCCGCCAGCAGTTCGGCGATCCGGTCGTTCAGCTGCGGATGGCGCGCGGCCAGCACGCTGCCGCCCAGCAGAACCGGAGCCTCCTCCTCCAGCAGCCCGAGCCGGGTCAGCGCCACCGACGCCATCGCCACCACCTCCTGCGCCAGCCGCTCCACCAGCGCGCCCGCCACCGGGTCCCCGGCGACGGCGGTGGCGAACAGCACCGGCGTCAGCTCATGGCGCCGGGTCAGCGGAATCGTGCCCCGGTGCAGCGCCTCGATCAGGGCGTACATCGAGTCGAGCCCGAAGTGCCCCGGCAGTACCCGGGCCAGCTCGGTCGGCTCACCCCGCCCGTCCTCGGCCCGCGCGGCGAACCACAACGCCTCCTCCGCGAGCCCCGCACCGCCGCCCCAGTCGCCGGATATCCGGCCGATCGCGGGGAAGCGGGCCGTCCGCCCGTCGGGCACCATGCCCACGCAGTTGATCCCGGCCCCGCAGACCACCGCGACGCCCCGGGGCTCGTCCACCCCCGCGCGCAGGATCGCGAAGGTGTCGTTGCGCACCTGGACCGACGTCCCCCAGCCACGGGCCTCCAGGGCCTCGGCCAGCTCCGCCTCCTCGACCGGCAGGTCGGCGTTGGCCAGGCACGCGGACACGTGGCCGACGGAGCCGACGGGTCCGGGCAGCGCGGCGAGGGCCTCGTCCAGGGCGCCGGCCAGCACGTCGAGCGCCGCCTCCACCCCCACGTAGGGCGGCTGGAACCCCCCGCCCCGGGCCGTCGAAAGAACCGTTCCGTCCGCACCGATCAACGCCACATCGGTCTTGCTGTTGCCCGCGTCGACGGCGACGACCGAGACGTTCACGCCCACGCGAGGTGCTCCCGGTTGTGCGCGATCAGCCGGTCGGTGAGCTGCTCGGCGTACTCGTACTGGCCGATCAGCGGATGGGAGAGCAGCGCCTTGAAGACCCGGTCCCGGCCCCCGCGCAGCGCGGCTTCCAGGGCGAGGTCCTCGTACGCCGTCACGTTGGCGATCAGACCGGCGTACAGCGGGTCCAGCGCGGGCACGGCCAGCGGGGTCGCCCCGTCGTGGCCGACCCGGGCCTGCACCTCGATGACCGCGTCGTCCGGGAGGAAGGGCAGCGTCCCGTTGTTGTACGTGTTCACCACCTGGACCGGCGAACCGCCGCCGCCCAGCAGGGAGGCCGCGAGGTCCACGGCCGCCTCCGAGTAGAACGCGCCGCCGCGCTTGGCGAGCAGCTCGGGCTTCGTATCCAGTGTCGGGTCGCCGTACATCGCCAGCAGTTCCTTCTCCATCGCCGCGACCTCGGCGGCCCGGGACGGCTTGGTCCCCAGCTCCCGTACGACCTCGTCGTGGGCGTAGAAGTAGCGCAGGTAGTACGAGGGGACGACGCCGAGCCGGTCCACGATCTGACGTGGCATGTGGAGGTCGTCGGCGATGGCGTCACCGTGCTCGGCGAGCAGCTTCGGCAGCACGTTCTCGCCGTCCGGGCCGCCCAGGCGCACGCCCAGCTCCCAGGTGAGGTGGTTGAGCCCCACGTGGTCGAGGTGGACCTGTCCCGGCTCCACGTCCAGCAGCCGGGCGAACTTGCGCTGGAAGCCGATCGCCACGTTGCACAGGCCGACCGCCTTGTGCCCGGCCTGGAGCAGGGCGCGGGTGACGATGCCGACCGGGTTGGTGAAGTCGATGATCCAGGCGTCCGGGTTGGTGCGGCGCACCCGCTCGGCGATGTCCAGGACGACCGGCACGGTCCGCAGCGCCTTGGCGAGGCCGCCGGCGCCGGTGGTCTCCTGGCCGATGCAGCCGCACTCCAGCGGCCAGGTCTCGTCCTGGTTGCGCGCGGCCTGTCCGCCGACGCGCAGCTGGAGGAGGACCGCGTCGGCGCCGGCGACGCCCGCGTCCAGGTCGGTGGTCGTGGTGATCTTCCCGGCGTGGTCCTGCTTGGCGAAGATCCGCCGCGCCAGGCCGCCGACCAGCTCCAGCCGGTCGGCCGCCGGGTCGACGAGCACCAGCTCCTCGACCGGCAGCGTGTCCCGCAACCGGGCGAAGCCGTCGATCAGTTCAGGGGTGTAGGTGGACCCGCCACCAACTACTGCGAGCTTCATTGTCAGCCCTTTACTCCGGTGAGTGTGACGCCCTCGACGAATGCCTTCTGAGCGAAGAAGAAGACGGCGATCACGGGGGCCATGACCAGAACGGTCGCGGCCATGGTCAGGTTCCAGTCGGTGTGGTGTGCGCCCTTGAAGGATTCCAGGCCGTAACTGAGCGTCCAGGCGGCCGGGTTCTCGGAGGCGTAGATCTGTGGTCCGAAGTAGTCGTTCCAGGCGGCGAAGAACTGGAAGAGCGCGATGGCCGCGATGCCGGGCTTGGCCATGGGCAGGACGACCTTCATCAGCGTGCGGAACTCACCGCACCCGTCCACCTTGGCGGCGTCCAGGTACTCGTTCGGGATGGTCAGAAGAAACTGCCGCAGCAGGAAGATGGAGAACGCGTCACCGAAGGCCATCGGGATGATCAGTGGCCACAGGGTGCCGGAGAGGTCCATCTGCTTCGCCCAGAACAGGTACATGGGGATGATGACGACCTGCGGCGGCAGCATCATCATCGAGATGACGAGCATCAGGGACAGCTTGCGGCCCCGGAAGCGGAACTTCGCCAGCGCGTACGCCACGGGGATCGACGACACGACGGTCAGTACGGTGCCGAGTCCCGCGTACAAGAGGGTGTTGCGCCACCAGACAAGGAAGCCCGGAGTGTTGAAGACCCTCTCGTAGTTGCCCCACTCCCAGGTGTTGGGTGTGAGGTCACGCGTCAGCGCCTGTTGGTCGCTCATCAGCGAGGTGAGCACCACGAAGACGAACGGCAGCACGAAGAAGAGCGCGGCGGCGATCCCGAGCGAGTGAACGGCGATCCAGTGCAGCAGGGCCTTACGGCGGGCGGTGCGCGCGGCGGGCGTGGGCGCATCACCTGTAGGGAGTGCGCGAGGTTTGTCGAGGAGCTGGGTCATAGCTCAGTCACCGGCCTGGATCAGGTTGTTGCGGCCTCGCATGAGCAGCGCGGTGAACGCCATGGCCAGGGCGAACAGGACGAGGGCGACGACACACGCGGCGCCGTAGTCGAAGCGCTGGAAACCGAGGTTGTAGACGAGCTGAGGGAGCGTGAGTGTCGACTTGTCGGGATAGCCGGGTTCGAAGGACTGTCCTGAGCCGCCGATCACCCCGGAGGCGACCTTTCCGGCCACCAACGGCTGGGTGTAGTACTGCATCGCCTGGATGACGCCCGTCACCACGGCGAACAGCACGATCGGCGCGATGTTCGGCAGGGTCACGAAGCGGAACTTCTGCCAGGCGGAGGCGCCGTCCAGCTCGGCCGCCTCGTACTGCTCGGTCGGCACGTCCAGCAGCGAGGCCATGAAGATGACCATCAGGTCCCCGATGCCCCAGACCGCGAGCATGGTGAGGGCCGGCTTGGACCAGGTGGCGTCGTTGAACCAGCCGGGCGTCGGCAGCCCCAGGTCGCCCAGGATCGCGTTGACCGGCCCGGTGCCGGGGTTGAGCAGGAAGACGAAGGCGAGCGTCGCGGCGACGGGCGGGGCGAGGTAGGGAAGGTAGAAGAGCGTCCGGAAGACGCCCGTCCCTGTCTTGATCTTGGTGATCAGCAGCCCGATCCCGAGCCCGAAGACGACCCGGCAGGTGACCATGACGACGACCAGCCAGAGCGTGTTCCACAGCGACGGCCAGAACATCGGATAGTCCTGGAAGACGTACGTCCAGTTCGTCAGCCCGCTGAAGACCGGCGCGCCGAACCCGTCGTACGACGTGAAGGAGAAGTAGACCGTCGAGACCATCGGGTACGCGAAGAAGACCGAGAACCCGATCAGCCACGGCGACATGAAGGCCGCGTTCCGCAACGCCGACCTGCGGCGCTTGGAGCGGAGTGTGTGCGTCGTCATCGTGGGGCTACTTGGCCTTGGCGATGTCGGTGTCGATCTGCTTCGCGGTCTTCTCCAGACCGGCCTGGAGGTCCTTCACCGCGCCCTTCTCGTACTGGTAGCCGAAGTCCTGGAGGGTCAGCTGGTACGTGGCCCCGTTGACGGCCCCGTCGGAGGTGCTGGAATCCGGGTGCTGGGCGATGTCCAGGAAGGTCTTGAAGCGCGGGTCGAACTTCAGGCCGGGCGACTTCAGCGCCTCCAGGGTGGAGGGCACGTTCCGGATGCCGTTGGAGAAGTTGACGACCGCCTCGGTGTCGCTGGTCATGAACTTGACCAGCTCCCAGGCGGCGTTCTGCTTCTTGCTGGCCGGAGCGATGCCCACGATGGTGCCGGAGAGGTAGCCCTTGCCGTAGCTGTCCGCCTCGTCGTCCGCGACGGGCATCGGCGCGACCCCGATCTCGAAGTCCACCCCGGCGTCCTCGGCCATCCCGAGCCGCCATTCACCGTCCAGCTGCATGGCCACCTGGCCGGTGTGGAACGGGTGCTTGGCGCCCCACTCGTCACCGAACGTGCCCCGGTACTTCTCCAGCTTGGTGTAGCCGCCGAGGCTGTCCACCAGCCTCTTCTGGTACGTGAACATCTTGGCGAACGCGGGATCCTTGGCGATGTTGGACTTGCCGTTCTCGTCGAAGTAGGTGTGGTCCCATGAGGGCATGTAGTGGCTGACGACGGTCTCGTAGCCGTGGAAGTTCGGCATGAAGCCGAGCTGCTGGTAGGTGTCGCCCTTCTCGACCGTCAGCTTCTTCGCCACGCTTGCCAGTTCGGACATCGTCTTCGGCGGCGCGGTGATCCCGGCCTTCTTGAACGCGTCCTTGTTGTAGTAGAGGCCGTAGGCGTCCGTGAGGAGCGGCAGGGCGCAGCGCTTGCCCTCGAACTGGGTGTAGTCCAGGAGGACCTTCGGGAAGGTCTTCTCCAGGTCCAGCTTCGACTTCTCGATGAACGGTTTCAGATCGGTGAAGGCGCCCGAGGCACAGAACTTGCCGACGTTGGCCGTGGTGAAGGACGAGACCACGTCCGGCCCGTCCGAACCGCCCGCCCGTAGAGCCTGGTTGAGCTTGTCGTCGTTGATGTTGCCGGAGACCTTCACCGTGATGTTCGGGTGGGCCTTCTCGAACCGGTCGATGTTGTCCTCGACGGCCTTGACCTCGGCGGGCGAGCTCCAGCCGTGCCAGAAGTTGATCGTGGTCTTCGCCTTCGGGTCGTCGGTGGCCCCGGCCTCGGACTGGCCGGTACACGCGGTGGCGAGCACCGATATCGCGGCGACGGCGACAGCGGTGGTGGTGAGACGGCTTGTGCGCATGACAAAGCTCCCAGGGACGGGGGAAGAGAGGCAGACGGCAGGGGCGGTTACGGGGGTCGGTTCAGCGCGAGGTGTCGAACACTTCGTCGCGGGTGTCGGCGAGCGCCCTCTCCAGGGCGCCACGCAGCACGGGGGTGCGGTCGATCTCACCGACGACCAGCCGGGGCCGGGAGGCGGCGAGTTCGGCCAGCTCGGACTGGATCAGGGAGCGCAGGACCTCGCCGCCCGCGGCGACCGCGCCGCCGGCGAGCACGATGAGCCCCGGGTCCAGGACGGCGGTGACGGAGGCGAGGCCGGTGGCGAGCCGGTGCGCGTACTGGCCCAGCAGCTCGGTCAGCGCCTCGTCCTGCTCGTACGCGGCGGCCGCCCGCTCCAGCAGGGTGGCGGCGGCCTTGGCGTGCGGCTGCTGCGGGGGGTCGATGCCGAGCGCCTTGGCGATCCGGGGCACCGCCTGGGCGCCCGCCAGCTCCTGGAAGCCGCCGCTGTTGGCCTTGACGACCTGGCGTACGAGGGGGGTCCCGGGCACCGGCAGGAAGCCGACCTCGCCCGCGCCGCCGGTGAAGCCGCGGTGCAGGCGCCCGTTGATGACGAGGGCGGCGCCGAGCCCCTCCTCGTTCCAGAGCAGCACGAAGTCCTCGTGGCCGCGGGCCGCACCGAGGCGCTGCTCGGCCACGGCGACCAGATTGACGTCGTTCTCGTACTCCACCGGCATCGGCAGGAACGCGGCCAACTCGTCCAGGAGGGTGGGGGAGTGCCAGCCGGGCAGGTGCGAGGCGTACCGCAGCCGCCCGGTGCCCGGGTCGAAGGCGCCCGGGGTGCCGATGACGACCCGGTGGATGTCGGCCCGGGTCAGCCCGGCCTCCTTCACCGCCCCGTCCAGCGCGTCGGCGACCTGGCGCACCACGCTGTCGGCGCGCCGCCCCGGTGTCGCGAGCTCGAACTCCCCGACGCTCGCCCCGGTGACATCCGCGACGGCGGCGATGATGCGCCGCTCGTTGACGTCGAGCCCGGCGACATGGGCGGCGCGCGCGTTGACGGTGTAGAGCTGCGCGTTGGGCCCCGGCCGCCCCTCACTGGTCCCGGTGGCGACGACGAGTCCCGCCGCCTCCAGCCGGGCCAGCAGCTGGGACGCGGTGGGCTTGGACAGCCCGGTCAGCTTGCCGATCCGGGTCCGGGAGAGCGGCCCGTGCTCCAGCAGCAGATCGAGGGCGGCCCGGTCGTTCATGGCCCGCAGCACCCGGGGGGTGCCCGGTGTGGTTCCCGTCATCGTGGATGCCCCACCCTCGTCGACTCTGTTAGGAAACTTTCCTATTCTGGGAGGACCGTAAGACGCGGGTCGCCGGGGCGTCAATGGGGATCGCCTATCGGACAATCGAACTGTGACCTGTGCCATGAAGCCACGTCGGGGTGATGGTGACGGTCGGCGACGGTAGCGGCCGAAGCCGCTCCACTTGGCCTCGTTCTGCGGAGGCGTGGGGGTAATGGGCGTGACGTGTGTGGCGATGTCAGCCCCGGCGTGTTTGCGGAGCGTGATGCCGTACGGGTGTGGCCGGTACCGGCAGGTGGGCCGGATGGCTGGTTTGCGATCCACGCGATGTTTGTTTTCGTGAATTTTTCGCTTGACGAAGTGAATTGACGTGCCCTTGACTCAGCCCTCGCTTGTGTTGGTCTTGTGACTCTGGGGTGGGGACTGTGGAGTTTGGGTTGGGTTTTCGGCATGCCCGAAGACGGAGCGGGGGCGCGGTCGCCTTGATGGCGCTGATGTCGCTGCTGGTGATGCCGGTGCCGGACGCACGGGGTGCGACCGCGACGGAGGAACCGCCGGCGGTCACCGAGGATCAGCGAGCCCTGGACCGGGCCGAGGAAGCGGGAACGCGGGTCGAGGTGGAGGGGAAGCGTTCGGAGTACGCGACTGTGTACGCCAACCCGGACGGAGTCAGCTTCACCCTTGAACAGTCCGTGACGCCCGTCCGGGTGGCGAAGGCCGACGGCGGCTGGCAGCAGCCCGACGCGACGCTCGAACGCCGCTCCGACGGAACGGTCGGGCCGAAGGCCGCCGCCGTCTCCATATCCTTCTCGGGCGGTGGCGACGGCGCCCTGGCCAAGATTGGGAAGGCGGGGCGTTCGCTGGAGCTGGAGTGGCCCCACGACCTGCCCGCCCCCCGGATCGACGGTGCGAGTGCCGTCTACGACGACGTGCTGCCGGACGTGGATCTCAAGGTCACCGCGACGGTGGCGAGCTTCCAGCAGATTCTGATCGTCAAGACGCCCGAGGCCGCCGCTGACCCCCGCCTCAAGAAGCTGACCTTCGGCATGGAGACGGCCGGCCTCGACGTCCGCAGAGGCAGCGCCGGAAACCTCGCCGCCGTGGACGGGGACGGCCGGACGGTCTTCCGGGCACCGCCGGCCCAGATGTGGGACTCCGCCGGAGCCACGGCCGCTCCGGGGTCCGCCGCGTCGAAGGGCGGAGCCGGGACGGTGGCCTCCCGGCGGACGGGGGTGACCGGCGGCAGCGCGGAACCGGCCGCTTCGGGCTCCGGTCTGGAACCGGGCCAGGGCGACAACGTCGAGCGCATCGACGTACAGGTCACCAAGGACTCCCTCACTGTCGTTCCGGACGCCGCGATGCTCGACGGCACGAGCGAGTCGGCCTTTCCGCTCTTCATCGACCCGCCCGTCACCTGGGGCGAGTCGGAACGCACCCTGCTGAGGTCCGACGGTTACGAGTCCTACGAGTGGAACAACGGCGACGACGGCCAGGGCAAGGGCGTCGGCAAGTGCGGCACCTGGCTGGGCTACTACTGCGGTCCGGGATACGTGCAGCGCCTCTACTTCGAGTTCTCGCCGGCCGAACTCAAGGGCAAGAACGTCCTGTCCGCCTCCTTCCGGGTGACGGAACCCTGGGCGTTCCAGTGCGATCCCCGTGTGGTGGACCTGGTGCGGACGACCGACATCTCCTCCTCCACGACCTGGACCAGCCGGCCCACACATCTGGATTTGATGGTCGACCGGAACGTCTCCGCCGGCCGGGGCTCCGCGTGCGACCCGGACCAGCCGGACGCCCCCATCTTCTTCGAGGACTCGCCCAGCGAGTCCAACGAGAACCTCACGCCGACCGTGAAGAGCTTCGCCGCGGGCAAGTTCGCCCGTCTCACCCTGATGCTGAAGGCACACGACGAGACGGACACCTCGGCCTGGAAGCGCTTCAAGAACGACGCCGTCCTCGTGGTGAAGTACGTCGGTCTCCCGGCGCTCCCCAAGTCGACCGGCTTCCCCTCGGGCACCGGCGTGGTGTGTTCGACCGACTCGGGTGACCCCTCCACCATCGGCGACCCCGAGCCCGTGGTCACGGGCAAGCCCATGGCGGCCTCCGGGGGGACGTCCCAGGCGAACCTGCGCATCCGGTGGCGTACCGAGAAGCTCTCCGGATCGACTTGGTCGGTCGCCCACACCGATGTCGACGGTCCCACCTCCGGCTACGTCGGGAGCGGGGCGGTCCAGAACCGGCGACTGCCCAAACTGACGGAGGGGGTCCTGTACCGCCTGAAGGCGCTGACCATGTCGTACGACGAAGCCGGCGCCAACAGGCTGAACACCGGCTACACCACGCCCTGCTACTTCAAGGTCGACCGGTCCCGGCCTCTGCCCCCGGTCGTCACTCCGGCGAGCGGCAGCCCGTACACCCTGTGCGGCACCGTGTGCCTGCCCGGCGGCGGTCCCGGCACCAAGGGGCGGTTCACCTTCGCTCCGGCGGCCGGTGACACGAACGTGGCCTACCAGTACCGGCAGTCGAACTCGGTCCCGTGGTCGGGCGAGATCAAGGGCTCGACCGTGGGCGTGGACATCGTCCCCCAGGAATCGGGCACCTATCAGCTCCAGGTCCGGGCCAAGGACACGGTGACCTGGGGAGCCGTCCGGATCGTCAGTTTTCTGGTGAAGGAGGGGTCGGGCCCGGTCGGCCGCTGGCGCTTCGACGAGAAGAGCGGCCCCGCCATCGACTCCTCGACCACGGCGGCCGCGAACCAGGAGAACGCCACCCTGGCCACCGGCGCGGTGCGCGATGGGCTGGGCCGGCGCGGTGAACTCCGCCACGGTCCAGACGGGCAGCCGCTCGCCACCCCCGTGACCGACACCGGACTACGGCTGAACGGCACCTCCGGATACGCGGCGACGAGCGCGCCGGTCCTGGAGACCCGGTCCGCGTACACCGTGTCCGCCTGGGTGCGGATGGAGAACAAGGCCACGGAAGGGATCGTGCTCTCCCAGGACGGGGCGCAGTTCAGCCCCTTCCTCCTGTGGTACGAGAACACGTACGACTCCTGGTGCTTCGGGACCAAGGCGCAGGACGCGGCCGACGGCAAGGCGTACTACGGCGTGTGCGGCAGGCGGCCCGCCGTGGTCAACGCATGGACCCATCTCGCGGGGAGCTACGACCCGGTCACGAAGACGGTCGCGCTCTACGTCAACGGCCGCCAGCAGGGCTCCGTCGTCTCCGACGGAGGCTGGGCCGCGAACGGAGGCTTCCAGATCGGCCGCTACAAGTGGGCCAACAAGTACCTGTTCAACTTCAACGGCTCCATCGACGAGGTCGCCGCGTGGCAGCGTGTCCTCTCCCCGGCCGAGGTGGCCACGGAGGCGCGCAGCCTGTCGGCCGGAACCGGTCAGGCGGACGTCGAGCTGGTGGCGCACTGGGACCCCTCCGGGGCATCCGGCACCACCCTGGCCGACCAGGGCACCGGATACGGGCGCAGCCTCGCGACGAGCGGAGGGGCCGTGCTGGACGGCCGCTCCCTGGTGCTGGACGGCAAGGACGACGCGGCCGCCACCTCCGGCCCCGTCGTCGACGACTCCGGCTCCTTCACGGTGACCGCGGCCGTCGAGCTGGATCAACAGGCCCTGCTCACCAAGAACATCGGATACGTCGGCCAGGTGGCAGGGCAGCGCACGGCCACCGGCTCCTCCTGGGGCCTCTGGTTCGAGCTCACCGGCAAGGAGACCCGGTTCGACGACGACGGCAACGAGTACACCGCTCCGGTCGGGCTCTGGCACTTCGGCCGGGTCGGCGCCAACGGAGCCGGTGACTGGGTGAGTTCGGACGAGGAGGCGGAGCTGGGGAGTCCGGTCCGGCTGACGGGGGTCTTCGACGCCCTGGACGGGACGGGCGGGTCGGTGGTGCGGCTCCATGTCGGGCTGAAGCAGAACGACATGGACAAGACGTACACGTCCGCCACCGGAGCCGGTGACTTCGCCGTCGGCAAGGGCTACAGCACCACCGCGTGGGGGCACCACCTGCCCGCCCGCGTGGACGACGTCCGGCTCTGGGCCGGGGCGATGTCCGACGTGGACCAGATCGCGGACGTCGTCGGCGACTGACCGACCCAGCGGGTGTCCTGCCCCATCGGCAGGACACCCCCGCGGCCCGGCACGCTCCCGTACGCGGACCGTGCCGGGCCGGTTCAGGCACAGCGGACCCCGGTTCGACGACACGACGCCGTTCCTCGGCGGGCGTGGTCCCGGGCGGGCCGCACTTCATTCGTGACATGTGGGAGCAGTGCTGTCATGGGCAAGACTTCGCAGGCATTTCATCGGAGACGTAAAGAACGGGGGCCGGTCGGCGCCGGCCGGGGACGAAGAGGTACGGGGCGGACGCCCCTGCTCCTCGCTCTCGCCGTCGTCCTCGCCGTCCCGGTCGGGTTGACACCTGTGGCGCAAGCCGCCGAAGGGCCCGGCCGGCCCGGTGTGCCGAAGCAACGGGCCAGCAAGGTGGAGCCCATGAGCGCCACCGGTGCCGCCGAGGTGCGCCGCAACGCCGAGCGGTCGGCGGCGCGCAACGCCGCCGAGGCGGACCGGGCGGGAAGCGAACGCGGGGCGTCCTCCTGGCCCGCGAGAGCCACCGCCGAGGTCCCGTCGGCCGCCGCCGGGAAGGGCAGCCCCACCCGCGTCGGCCGGGTGCCCGTCACCGTGGAGCGGGTGCGCGGCACGGCGGGCCCGGCCGAGGTGGACGTGGCGGTGCTGGACCGGAAGGACACCGCGGCGGGGGGCGTGCGCGGTGTGCTCCTCACGGCGCGCGGCGACCGCCCCGGCACCGCCGAAGTGACCGTCGACTACGCCTCGTTCGCGTCCGTGATCGGCGGCGGCTGGGCAGGCCGGCTGAGCCTCGCCCAGCTTCCCGCCTGCGCCCTCACCACCCCCGGCGCGGCCGGCTGCCGTGAGGCCACTCCTCTCGACACCCGTAACGACGTCGAGGGACAGCAGCTGACGGCCGAGGTCTCCTTCCCGGCCGCGACCGCCGCCAGGGCGGGTGAACAGGCCGCGCCCGTCGTGCTGGCCGTCGCCGCGACCGGCTCCGGTCAGTCCGCCTCCGGCGGGGGCGACTTCTCCGCCACCCCGCTCGCCGCCTCCGCCAGCTGGGAGGCCGGCGGCTCGTCGGGATCGTTCACCTGGTCCTACCCCATGGGCGCCCCGGCCCCGGCCGCCGGACCCCAGCCCTCCCTGGATCTCTCCTACGACTCCGGCTCCATCGACGGCCGTAACTCCTCGACGAACAACCAGGCCACCGATGTCGGCGAGGGCTTCGGGCTGTCGACGGTGTCGTACATCGACCGGCAGTACGGCTCGTGTGCCAAGGACGGCCACGCCAAGCAGTACGACCTGTGCTGGAAGTACGACAACGCCTCGCTGGTCCTCAACGGCAAGTCGTCCGAGCTGGTCAAGGACGACACCACCGGCAAGTGGCGGCTGAGCAACGACGACGCCTCCCAGGTCACCCGCCAGACCGGCGCGGACAACGGTGACGACGACGGCGAGAGCTGGATCGTCACCACCGCCGACGGTACGAAGTACCACTTCGGGGTCGACAAACTGCTCGGCGCGGGCTCCCAGCGGACCAACTCCGTCTGGACCGCCCCGGTCTTCGGGGACGACCAGGACGAGCCGGGACACAACAAGGGCGACACCTTCGCCAAACGCTCCCTGACCCAGGCCTGGCGCTGGAACCTCGACTACGTCGAGGACATCCACGGAAACGCCATGACGTACTGGTACACGAAGGAGGAGAACCACTACCGCAAGAACAAGGCCGACACGGCGGACACGGTCTACACGAGGGGCGGCCACCTCAACAGGATCCTTTACGGACAGCGCAGCGACACCCTGTTCTCCGCCACGGCCCCCTACCGGGTCAGCTTCGAGCACAAGGAGAGGTGCACCGCATCCGACTGCGAGAAGCTGACCGAGAGCACCGCCAAGAACTGGCCCGACGTACCTTTCGACGCGATCTGCGCCGCCGGGGCGAACAAGGACAAGTGCCTGGCCGAGGGACCCTCGTTCTTCTCCCGCAAGCGCCTGACGAAGATCACGACCGGGACGCTCGCCGGCAGTGACTACACTCCCGTGGACTCCTGGGCCTTCGACCAGACGTACCTGGACGGCGGCGACATCGGGAACTCCTCGGACCACACACTCTCCCTCCGGAGCCTGCGCAGGACCGGCCACACCGGAACGGCGATCACCCCGGACCCGGTGGACTTCACCTACCACATGCGCCCCAACCGGGTGGCGGGCGGAACCCAGCCCGGCGGCGGCAACATCTCGCCCCTCACGCGCCCCCGACTGAACACGATCACCACCGAGACCGGCGCACTCACCACCGTGACCTACAGCGCCCCCGAGTGCGTCCGCGGATCGCGGATGCCGTCGGCCGAGGACGACAACGCCGAGCCGTGCTACCCCCTTTACTGGAACATCAACGGCGCGACGGACGCGAGTCTGGACTGGTACCACAAGTACCGGGTCCTCGCGGTGACGGTCGGGGACCCGGCCGGCCACGGCGAGACCGTCGAGCACTCCTACGTCTACGAGAAGCCCGCCTGGCACTACAACAACAGCCCGTTCGTCCCCTCCGACGAGCGGACCTGGTCGTCCTGGCGTGGCTACCAGAAGGTCACCGCCCTCGCGGGCGCCGCCACGGGCACCCGGACCAAGACCGTGTCCACGTTCCTCCAGGGCATGCACAAGGACCCGCGCGCGACGGGCGGACCCCGCACGGTCAGCGTTCCGGGCATCGACGTGGCGGGCCTCGACGTACCCGACGTCACCGACTCCGAGCAGTACGCGGGATTCGCCCGGCAGACCATCACCTATGACGGGAACACCCCCGTCTCCGTGACCGTCAACGACCCCTGGTCCGTCCGCACCGCGACCCAGCACAAGTCCCACGCCGACACAGAGGCGTACTACGTGCGCACCGGCAGGGCCACCACCCACACCTACCTCACGCGGTCGAAGACCTGGCGCTCCACCAGCACCGCCACCACGTACGACTCCTACGGCATGGCCGAGCGGATCGAGAGCGCGGGAGACCTGGCCAAGTCGGGCGACGAGACGTGCACCAGGACCTGGTACGCCCGGAACGACACCCTGGGGCTCAGCGACCTCACGTCCCGTATCCGCGTCGTCGGCCGCCCTTGCGCGACCGGCGAGGCGGCGCTCTCCCTGCCCGCCTCCTCCGCCACCCGCGGGGATGTGCTGGCCGACACGGCCACGGTCTACGACACACCGTCGACCACGGGCTGGACAGCGTCCCAGGAGCCCACCCGCGGCACGGAGACCTGGACCGGCCGGGCCACCGGATACCCGGCGACGGCGACCGGGGGCGAACGCGCCCCCAAGGGCTGGCAGCGGACCACCGCGTCGACGTACGACGCGCTCGGCCGCCCGCTGATCGTGACGGACGCCGCGGGGCAGCCCACCTCGACCGTCTACACACCGACCGGAGCCGGCGTCCCCGCGCGGGCCACCGTCACCAACGCCAAGGGGCACCGCACCATCACCGTGCTGGACGGCGTCCGAGGGCTGGCGGTCCAGACGCACGACGCGAACTCCCGTAAGACGGAGCAGAGTTACGACGCGCTCGGCCGGCTCCGGCAGGTCTGGCTGCCCGACCGGAGCTCCAGCGCCGGCCAGAGCCCCAGCATCACCTACTCCTACACCCTCCAGCGCGGCAAGGCGCCGGCCATCGGGACCTCGACCATCAAGTCCTCGTCCGCGGTGAGCACGTCGTACGAGATCTTCGACTCGCTGCTGCGCCCCCTCCAGAAGCAGACACCGACCTCGAACGGCGGACGTCTGCTCACCGACACCCGCTACGACTCACGCGGCCTGGTCCGCCAGACGCTGAGTGAGGTCTTCGACTCCAAGTTCACACCCGACGCCGCTTACGCGCGGGCCGAGTTCGGTGGTGCGCCGAAGCAGAACGACTTCGTCCACGACGGCGCGGGGCGGGAGATCGGCAACACCTTCGCCGTCTTCGGCATCGACAAGTGGACCACGACCAAGAGCTACACCGGCGACTCCACGGCCACCAGCGCGCCCGCGGGCGGCCGGGCCACCCGGGTGATCACCGACGCCCTCGGACGCACGGTCCAGCGCCGCGAGTACGCGGCGCCGCAGCCCACGGACATCGAGTACACCGGCACCGCCGGGGCCGCCTACACGACGACGCGGTTCGGCTACACCACGGACGGCAAGGAAAGCTCGATCACCGGTCCGGACAACAGCAGGTGGACCTACACCTACGACCTGTTCGGCCGCAAGGTCGCCGCGACGGACCCGGACAAGGGCGCCTCCTCGACCGGCTACACCGCCGCTGACCGGCCGGACTGGGCCGAGGACGCGGAGGGCCGGAAACTCCTCTACAAGTACGACGAGCTGGGACGTACGACCGACCTGTGGGCCGGAGCCCGTACCGACGCGAACAAGCTCGCCCACTGGACCTTCGACACCGTCGCCAAGGGGCAGATGACGAGCTCCATCCGCTACGAGGGCGGAGCCGTCGCCACCGGCAGGGCGTACACGAAGGCCGTGACCGCCTACGACAGCCGCTACCGGGCCACCGCCTCGCAGATCTCCCTGGACGCCAAGGACCCCCTGGTCGTCTCGGGCGCGGCCCAGAGCAGCTACGCCTTCGAGACCGCGTACAACCTGGACGGCACGGTGCAGTACACCGGTGAGCCGGCCGCCGGAGGACTGCCCGCGGAGCGGGTGGCGATGACCTACACGTCCACCGGTCAGACCGCCTCGGTCGCCTCCGGCACCTCCGGCTACCTCCACAGCGCCTCCTACGACGTGCTCGGCCGCCCGCTTCAGCTCACGCTCGCCGTCTCGGGTGCCGCGGAGGCGAAGAAGACCTACCTCAACAACGAGTACGAGGAGGGGACCGGCCGGATCACCCGCGCCTACGTCACCACCCCGCAGACCGCCCCGTACAAGCCGCAGGACCTCGGCTACACCTACAACCAGGCGGGCAACGTCACCAGCATCACCGACACCCCCAACCCGGACGCCGTCCTCAAGGGCGAGACGCAGTGCTTCACCTACGACGGGCACAGCCGGCTCAAGGAGGCCCGGACGTCGACCACCGCCGACTGCTCCGGCACCACGCCCGGCGGGCCGGCCCCGTACCGCACGGCGTACACCTACGACGAGGGGGGCCAGCGCCGCACGGAGACCCAGTACGACGTGAACGGCACCGGTACCACCAGCACCTTCTGCTACACCGACACCGCCCGGCCGCACGCCCTGAAGGCCACCACCAAGGCGACGGGCGAGAAGCCGTGCGACGCGGCCGCCCCCGCGTACGACTACGACAAGACGGGCAACACCACCAAACGCCCGGGGCCCACGGCGGGCCAGAGCCTGCTGTGGGACGCCGAGGGACGGCTCAGCCAGCTCACCGAGGGGACCCGTCGGACCAACTACCTCTACGACGCCGACGGAACCCTGCTCATCCGCCGTGCCACGGGTGACGGCGAGAGCGTGCTGTACCTGGGCGGTACGGAGATCCACCTCAAGGTCACCGGATCCACCCGCACGTCATGGGCCACCCGCTCCTACAAGGCGGACGGCACCGTCATCGCCGTCCGCAGCAACGAGTCCGGCAGCCAACGGCTCACCTTCCTCGCCGGTGACAACCACGGCACGTCCAGCCTCGCGATCGATGCCACCACCCAGGCGGTGGTCCGGCGCTACACGACACCGTTCGGCGCCGCCCGGGGAACGGGGCCGGGTAACTGGCCCGACGACAAACGGTTCCTGGGCAAGCCGGCGGACACCGGAACGGGCCTCACCCACATCGGCGCCCGCCAGTTCGACGCCCTGCTGGGCCGCTTCCTCAGCGTCGACCCGCTGCTGGAGAGCGACAAGCACCAGTCCCTCAACGGGTACTCCTACGCGGAGAACAACCCGGTCACCCTGGCCGACCCGACCGGCCTCGGCTCGTTCTCCTGCTCCGGCAAGAGCTGCTCCCCCGACGTGATCGCCGCCGAGGAGACCGTCTCCCCGCCGGTGGTGGGCTCGGGCGGGCCCGGCGGCTACGGCGGGCCGGGCAGCTCCGGCAAGTCCAAGGGCGGAACCGCGTCCGGCAACACCTGCGGTCCCCAGTGCCGGGCGGCGGCCCTCTACGAGCAGCAGCGTGTGATGGCACTGCGCCAGGCGCGCGCCGACCAGATCCGCACGCTGATGTACGGCATGCAGCCACCGCAGTCGCGGTTCCTGCCGAAGGTGGACCTGAAGGGCTGCAACAAGGAGTGCCGGACCGAACTCCTGCGCCTGCACATCACGAACATGCCGGTCACCAGCGGCTCCTCCAAGAACTACAACCTGATCAAGTGGCTGAACGACGTGGGTGCCGAAGCTGCCAGAGACACGGCCGGCTTCCTCGGAGACATCCCGCGGTACGAGAGCGACGCAGTCGGGGAGCTGTATGAGGCGTCGGTGATTCTCACGGGCGGTTCCTGCAAGGATGACGGCGCGGATCTGACCGTCTGCACCCACGGGTTGATCCCTCTTTCAGCCAGGGGCGGAACCACGCTGGGAGACACCTACACCACCGAGAAGGGTGTCCCTGAGTATGTTTCCCCCAAACGTCTCCGGCATGAGCGCGAGCACGTCAAGCAGTGGGAGAAGTACGGAGACAACTTCATCATCAAGTACTTCATGGAAGGTCTGGACCCATGCGGGAACAAGTACGAGGAGCAGGCGGACTACGCAGACGGGGGCTACTCCTGCCCATGAGGTCCACGTCCTTGTTTCCCGCACTGCTCGCCGGCGTAGCGATGGTCGCTCTCTCGTCGTGCATCCCGCCCAACGGGCCGATCACCTACTCCGGCTTCCGTATGGAGGGTGCCGGCCTCCTCGTGGCCATGCCGCTCTGCCCCGGCGAGACGGTCGAAAGCGCGGAGATCGTGGTTCCGAGGAAGGACAAGAAGGAGGGCGGCTTCGAGACGCTCTGGAGCGCCCGTGAGCCCCGGACGGCCGAGGCTCGGGGCGGGGTCTTCCAGGTGAACGGGCCGGACAGCTTCGCCAGAGTGACCAAGGAGCTGCCCGGCACTCTGCCGGACGAGTTCTACGTCGACACGCGGCAGGTCAGGGACGGCAAGGAGGTCAGCGGATCGGGGTACGTCGATCTCACCGAGCTGGACTCGGCCGAGCTGCGGGACGACGAGTTCATCACGCATAAGGGCAAGGTCATGACCCGCGACGAGATAAACGCCCAGGCCTACTGTGGGGGGAAGAAGTGACCGTTCCCCGATGACAGAAGAAGGGGCGCCCCACCGACCCGGTGGAGCGCCCCTTCTTCAGCGCACGCGTGCCCCTACTTGTTCAGGTTCGTCGCCGGCGGCGGTATCGGCGTCGCCGCCATCGACTGCGGGGACGTCGCCGACGCATAGGCCGACGGGGCCGCCATCGCCGCCGTCGGGTCCGCCGTGGACTCGGCCTCCGCCTGGAGCGGCACCGCGCCGATCATGCGGATGCCGGCGTCGTCCAGCGCCTGCTTGATGCGCCAGCGCAGCTCGCGCTCCACGCCCACCGACTTGCCCGGCATCGTCTTGGCGGTGACCCGGACCGTCATGGAGTCCAGCAGGACCGCGTCCAGGCCGAGCACCTCCACCGGGCCCCACAGCCGCTCCGACCAGGGCTCTTCCTTCGTCATGGTCTCGGCGGCCGTGGTGATCGCCTCACGGACGTGCTCCAGCTTTTCCGTCGGGCGGACGGTGACGTCGACCCCGGCGGTGGACCAGCCCTGGCTGAGGTTGCCGATCCGCTTCACCTCGCCGTTGCGGACGTACCAGATCTCGCCGTTGTCGCCGCGCAGCTTGGTGACCCTCAGGCCCACCTCGATGACCTCACCGGAGGCCACCCCCGCGTCGATCGTGTCCCCGACCCCGTACTGGTCCTCCAGGATCATGAAGACGCCGGAGAGGAAGTCCGTGACCAGGTTGCGGGCGCCGAAGCCGAGTGCCACACCGGCGACACCGGCCGAGGCGAGGAGTGGCGCGAGGTTGATCTTGAAGGCGCCCAGCACCATCAGGGCGGCCGTTCCCATGATCATGAAGGAGGCCACCGACCGCAGGACCGAGCCGATCGCCTCCGACCGCTGGCGTCTGCGCTCCGCGTTCACCAGCAGACCGCCCAGCGCCGTGCCCTCCACCGCCTGGGCGCTGCGGTTCATCCGGTCGATCAGGTTGGTCAGAGCGCGCCGGATCAGATAGCGCAGCGTGACCGCGACGGCCACGATCAGCATGATCCGCAGACCGGTGCTCAGCCAGGTGGACCAGTTCTCCTCGACCCAACCCGCGGCGTTCCCGGCCTGCTCGGCGGCTTCCTCCAGCGAGCCGCCCGGCCCGGGTGACGGGGTTGCGGCCAAGAGGACGGACAGGTGCACGGTGGGGACCTCCAGAGGGACGACGGTTGACCGATAACACTAACGAAGCCGGGGGAGTGGATCGTTGCCGTCTTCGGAGGAGAGACAGGTCTCACCGGGGATACCTCTGCTGTGGCCGATCACACAGTGCGGACGGCCGCCCTGGTGGGACCGCCCTCCGGGGCCGGGACGGCGCCCGCCGCGCCCGGGGGTGAGAAAAATCCTCCCGGCCCGTTACCCCTACGTGGTGGCGCTTTGACCAGGCATGAGGAGAGACTGAGATCGGATCGTCCCGGCGCGAGCCACGCGCCGCCGGCGTACAAGGAGGCATCCACCGTGCCGCACGTCCTGGTTCTCAACGCGTCGTACGAGCCGCTCGGCGTCGTACCGCTCCGCCGCGCGCTCGTCCTCGTCCTCGAAAACAAGGCGATCTGCCTTGAGGAGACCGGCGCCTTCCTGCACAGTGCCACCGCCGCCGTGCCCGCGCCCAGCGTGGTCCGGCTCAAGCGTTTCGTCCGGGTCCCCTACCGGGGGCCCGTTCCCCTGACGCGCCGGGCGCTGTTCGCCCGGGACGGGGGGCGCTGCATGTACTGCGGGGCCGCCGCGACCAGCGTCGACCACGTGATCCCGCGCAGCCGCGGTGGACAGCACGCGTGGGACAACGTGGTGGCGGCCTGCCGCCGCTGCAACCACGTCAAGGCCGACCGCCACCTCCCCGAGCTCGGCTGGCGGCTGCGCCACCAGCCCGCCCCGCCGACCGGCCTGGCCTGGCGGATCATCGGGACCGGACACCGCGACCCGCGCTGGCTGCCGTACTTGCAACCGTTCGGCGCGGACGACGTGATGGCCCGGATCGACGGCGTCTCCGCCTGAGACCGGGCCTTCGTCGTCCCTGTCCAGAACGTCACTCCGCTACCGCGTACGCCTCCACCGACCACAGCGAGTAGCCGTACTGCGTCGCCCGGGCATCGCCCTGCACCCGGATGAACCGGGTGTCCTTCGCGTCCATCCGCACCGACTCGCGACCGCCCCGGCCCTCCCGGACGGTCGCCGCGGTGCGCCAGGTGCGGCCGTCGGCGGAGGTCTGTATGCGGTAGCCGGCGGCGTACGCGTCCTGCCAGGACAGCACCACCTGCCCCAGCCGCACCGGCTGCGGGAGCTCGGCCTGCCACCACGCGCCGTCCTCCGCGGGTGAGGACCACCGGGTCTCCGGATCGCCGTCCGAGGCGGCGGACGCCGGGAAGTCCGGGGTCTCGTCGGCGGAGGAGGAGGCCGTGGCCGTACGCACCAGATCCGGGCCGCCCGTACGCGGGAAGGCCCGCACGGTCAGCGTGGACTCCTGGCCGCCGAAGGCCAGCGGCACCTCGTACTCACCCGCCGGGGTGTCCGCCGGAACGGTGATGTCCACCGGCACCTCGGTACGGGAGCCGCGCGGCACCGTCGTCTGCTTCGGGACCCGCACCTCGATGCCCTTCGGCGCCTTCGCCGTGAGCTTGCCCTTCACCTCGGCCGGACGCCGCCCGGCCAGCCGCGCCGCCACCCGCTGCGGCTCACCGCCGATCTCCGCGTCCGTCTCGCCGTGCGCCAGGTCGAGCACCGCGTCCGGCTCGTCCCCGAACCACGGCACCAGCGCGCGCAGCTTCGGGGTCCCCGCCGGGATCGCGGGGGCCGGCGGCAGGCTGGGGCTCAGGTACGACGGGGGCGTGGTCCGGGCCGCCTCGGGCACCGTGACCCGTACGGCGTCCGCGCGCAGCCCCTTCGCGGCGGTCTGGGTCCAGCCGGTCGGGGACAGCCGCCCCAGCGCCCGCCAGCCCTCGCCCGGCACATGGGCCTCCACGACCGCGCCGGTCAGGTCGGGTCCGGGCTCGGCGAGCGCCGTCACGGCCTCCACCGGGCGGGCCCGGTCCAGCCGGACCGTGTAGCTGTGCGCGTCCTTGGTGACCCGGCCGCTGGACCGGTCCACGCCGTTGAAGCCGTCGGCGGTCTTCTCCGCCCGGTCCAGGAAGGGGTCGAGCACCCCCTTGCCGACCGTGGCCCTGGCCGCCGCGATCTCCTGGCGCAGCGGCTCCAGCGCCAGCTGCTCCCGCCAGGCGGCCGCCCCGTCGCCGGCCGCCTGGGCCTGGAGCAGGTCCACGACGAGCTCACCGGCGTGGCCGTAGCGGGCCAGCTGCTCGGTCCAGGGCCGCACCTCGTCGGCGAGGCGCCCCTCGGCGGGGGTGGCGAGCCGGTCGGGGGTCTGCCGCATCACGGTGAAGGCCGCCCGCAGCTCGCGCGCCGCCCGGTCGCGTACCGGCGCGGCGGCCGCCCGGGACTGCCAGAACGCGGCGAACAGGGGCTGGAGGTAGGCGGACTCCGCCGAGCCGAGCACGGAGTCCGCGCTGTTGCCCGCCAGTGCCCGCAGCGCCTCCCGGGTCCCCGCGTCGCCGCCCGCCAGATCGTCGATCGCCGCCTGCCAGGACTCGTCCGCGCGGTACCCCTTCGGGTTCCAGGCGAAGTCGGCGGCGGTGAACAGCGGGATGCGGGAGGCGGCCGCCTGCTCCATCGCGTTGGCCAGCAGCGCCGCCGAACCGCTCGCCACCGCAGGGTCCCGGCCGGTGTACGGCCCCAGGAAGATCCGGTCCTGGGCGTAGTCGTTGACCGGGTAGTTGTCCATCGTCACCAGCGGGTGGCGGAACGCGTTTCGCGCCCCGGACAGCTCACCCCCGGTGATCTTCTTCGGTACGACCCCGACGCCGGTCCAGGCCACCTGCACCCGGTCGTCCAGCTCGGCGGCGAGCGCCGTGCGGTAGTCGGTCGCCCCGTCCTGGTAGAACTCCGTCGGCAGCACCGACAGCGGCGCCGCGTCCGGATGGCGCTCCTCCAGATGCCGGGCGACCGCCCCGGCCACCCTCGCCTGCGCGCGGGCCGCCGCCTTGGGGCCGCTGCCGAACGTCTCGGCGTCCAGGTCGCAGTGCCACTCGCTGTAGCTGACGTCCTGGAACTGGAGCTGGAAGACCCGCACCCCCAGCGCCCACATCGCGTCGATCTTCTTGGTCAGCGCCCGGACGTCCTGGTCGGACGCCATGCACATGGCCTGCCCCGGGGAGACCGCCCAGCCGAGCGTCACATGCTCGGCCTCGGCCTTCCGCGCCAGCTCCCGGAAGTCGGCGCGCTTCAGGGCCGGGTACGGCTCACGCCACCGGGCCAGCCGGTAGGGGTCGTTGCCCGCCGCGTAGAGGTACCGGTTCTGCTTGGTGCGGCCCATGAAGGCGAGCTGCGCGAGCCGCTCCTCCTGGGTCCAGGGCTGCCCGTAGAACCCCTCGGCCATGCCGCGTACGGCCGTGCCCGGCCAGTCCCGCACCACGACCCCGGCCACCGAGCCGCCGCGCACCAGCTGCCGCAGCGTCTGGACCGCATGGAACAGGCCGTCCTCGCCGAGCCCGTCCAGGGCCACGGTGGCGCGCCCGGCAACCTGGCCGGAGGCGATCCGGTAGCCCCCGGTGGGCAGGTCGGCGCGGTCGGGTGCGCGCAGCGCCCGCAGCGCCTCCCCGGCGCCCGGGCCGCCGATCCGGATCAGGGGCCCGCGTCCCGGCAGGCTCTCGTGGACGGTCGTGACTCCGGCCGCGCGGAGGAGGGAGCGGAGCTCCTCGACGGCGTACGGATCGGCGTCCGGCGCGGCGACGACGGTGGCCTCACGGCCGAGCGGCACGGCGGGGCCGGTGGCCCTGATGCTCTGCGGCCGGGGCCACACGGCGGGCGGCTGCGCGCTGTCGGCGCGGTCGGGCGAGGTGGCGGGGGGTTTGCCGGGGTCGGCGGGGGCGGCGGTCGCGGTCGGTGCGAAGGGGCTCAGCAGCCCACCGATCACGGCGACGGCCACGGCCGTGGCCTGCTTTCTGCGCCCGAACCGCACGTCGCGCTCCCTCGAAAGGCCTGAGTGGGGTCCGAGCCCACCACCCGGGCGCGAGGGTGTCAATGCAGCTGGCTGTTCTGTCGGATTTGCCGGGAATAGTGACACCTTCGTGCCTGGTGGGACGCGTGTGGCTGACGGGGATGGCTGAAAACGGCCCATACCTGCCGTACTGGGGAACGGAATGTGACTCACGGCACGTTGGCTCGTTGTTCTGATGCGTGCGTGGTATCTGCCTGGACATGACGTGTACGTCACGTCGAGGTCTGCGCACGCGAGGCCTGGGTAGGCCTGCTGTGTCCTGTTCTCCACGGCCAGGAGGCCACCATGCCCGCATCCGCGCAGCTTCTGCTCTCCGCCCTCTCCAAACAGGTACCCGCCCAAGCCGATCCCGCACCGCTCACCAGCCGACTTCCCCTCGACGATGTCGCCCACCTGATCAGCGGGCCGCCGCTCGCCGACATCTCCCTCCTGCTCGGTGAATCCCCCTACCCCGACGCCGCACCGCTGACCAGCGAGCCCCCGCTCGCCGATGCCACCCCGCTCACGAGCGAGCCTCCGCTCGCCGCCGTCGCCCCTCTGACCAGCGAGCCGACCGCACCCGGCACCGCAGGGGGCATGGAGTTCCCAGGAGTCTGAATGGGCTTGTCCCGGCTCGCCGCACTGCACGGTGTCGCCACCTCCTACTCCCCGTCCCCGGATGTCACGGTGTCCGTCCCCGACGACACGGTCATCGCCGTGCTCGCCGCGCTGGGCGTGGACGCCGGCACCCCGGAGGACGTACGGAGGTCACTCGTCGCCGCGGAGTCCCGCTCGCGCCTGCTGCCGCCCACCGTGGTGGTCTGGGCCGGTGAGCCGCTACCGCCCGCGCTGACCGCGCTGCCGCCCGGCTCGACCGTCACGGTCGAGCCGGAGCCGGCCGGCGGGCCCCCCGCGCCCGCCACCTCCTGGAAGGTCCCGGAGGCCGCCTCGTCCTGGAAGCTGCCGGGGGCCGCGGAGGCCTCGGGAGCCGCGGAGGCCGCGGAGGCCGCCCCGGACCCGGCGGCCGAGCTCCCGCCCGGCTGGACCCAGCCCCCGTACGGTGTCCACCGCGTCCATGTCCGGGCGCCCGACCACCACGAGGCCACCGCCACCCTGGTCGTCGCCCCGGCCCGGGTCCCGCAGCCGCCCGAGCGCACCCACGGCTTCCTGGTCCAGCTCTACTCCCTGCTCTCCGCCCGCTCCTGGGGCATGGGCGACCTCGGCGACCTGGCCGACCTCGCCGCCTGGGCCGGGCGCACCCTCGGCTCCGGGTTCATCCAGGTCAACCCCCTGCACGCGGCCGTCCCCGGGAAGCCCACCGACCCCTCCCCGTACCGCCCCTCCTCGCGCCGCTTCCCCGACCCCGTGCACCTGCACGTCGAGTCCGTCCCGGAGTACGGGCACGTCCACGACCGGGCCACCCTGGACGACCTCCGCCAGGACGCCGCCGCCCTCAGCGAGGCCGTCCTCAACAAGGGCGCCCTGATCGACCGGGACGCCGTCTGGGAGCTGAAACGGCAGGCCCTGGAGCTGATCGCCCAGGTGCCCCTCACCCCCGGCCGCCGCGCCGCCTACTGCGACTTCCTGGCCGAGCAGGGCCAGGCGCTGGAGGACCACGCCCTGTGGTGCGCGCTCGCCGAGGTGCACGGCCCCGACTGGCACGCCTGGCCCGAGCCCCTGCGCGACCCCCGCTCCCCGGGGACCGCCCGCGCCCGCTCCGAGTTGCTGGACCGGGTCGACCTGCACTGCCGCCTCGCCTGGCTGACCGCCACCCAGCTCGCCGACGCCCAGCGGGCCGCCGAGGACGCCGGGATGGAGGTCGGGATCGTCCACGACCTGGCCGTCGGCGTGCACCCGGCGGGCGCCGACACCTGGGCCCGGCAGGACGCCTTCGCCCACGGCATGTCCGTCGGTGCGCCCCCGGACGCCTTCAACGCGCGCGGCCAGGACTGGGGTCTGCCGCCCTGGCGCCCCGACGCCCTCGCCGCCACCGGTTACGCCGCCTTCCGGGGCCTGCTGCGCGGGCTGCTGGCCCACGCGGGCGCCCTGCGCATCGACCACGTCATGGGCCTCTTCCGGCTCTGGTGGGTGCCGGAGGGCAGACCGCCCACCGATGGTACGTACGTCACGTACGACGCCGAGGCCATGCTCGCCGTCCTCGTCCTGGAGGCCCACCGGGCCGGTTCCGTCGTCGTCGGCGAGGACCTCGGCACCGTCGAGCCCGGCGTCCGCGAGGCGCTCGCCCGGCGCGGGGTGCTCGGCACCTCCGTGCTCTGGTTCGAGCGCGACTGGGACGGCGACGGCCGCCCGCTGGCCCCCGAGAAGTGGCGGCGGGACTGCCTCGCCACCGCCACCACCCACGACCTGCCCTCCACCGCCGCCCGGCTGACCGGCGACCATGTGACGCTCCGGCACCGCCTCGGCCTGCTCACCCGCCCCCTGGAGGAGGAGCTCACCGAGGACGTCACCGGTACGGCGGAGTGGCTTGCCCTCCTCGCCCGGCTGCGGATGCTCCCCGAGGGCGACGGCAACGAGGAGGCGGCCGTCCGCGCCGTCCACCGCTTCCTGCGCGCCACCCCCGCCCGGATGACCGGCGTCTGGCTCCCCGACACGGTGGGCGACCGCCGCCCGCAGAACCTCCCCGGCACCTGGGACCAGTACCCCAACTGGCGGCTGCCCATCGCCGACCCGGAGGGCCATCCGGTCACCCTGGAGGAGATCGCCGCCTCGCCCCGGCTGCACGGCCTGATGGAGGTCCTGCGGCCGCCGAAGGCCCGTACGGCACCCCCGGGCGAGCGCCCCGCCTAGGCGTTCGCTACGTTGGCACCGTGGACAAGAAGAACGGAATGCGCGCCGGCGTCGTTGCGGCCGGGACGACGCTGATGATGCTGCTCATGTCGGCCCCGGCTCTCGCGCTCACCCGCGACGACGGTGACGACCCGGGTCCGGGCCTCAGCGCGATGGAGACCATCGGTCTCTACGTCATCGCGCCCATCGGGCTGTTCCTGGTGATCACGGCCCTGGTCATGGTCCTGGACAAGTCCAAGAAGCAGGTCTGACCCGCACCCGTACGAAGGATGCGCCGCCGGTAGGAGCTACCGCGCGGCGCATCTGCATGTCCGCACGGCGCATCTGTACGCCCGCACCGCGCATCCGTACGTCCGGCGGCGGAAGGCGCCGGACGGCACATACGGCACCCCGGTAGGTTGCGGCCATGACCGAGTGGGACGTCAAGAAGCTCCGCATCCTGCGCACCCTGCGCGACCGGGGCACGGTGACGGCGACCGCCGAGGCGCTCCTGATGACCCCCTCCGCCGTCTCCCAGCAGCTCACCAACCTGGCCAAGCAACTCGGCGTGGAGCTCCTGGAGCCCCAGGGCCGCCGCGTCCGCCTCACGGACGCCGCCCACCTCGTCCTGCGCCACGCCGAGGCGGTCTTCGCCCAGCTGGAGCGGGCGGACGCCGAACTCACCGGCTATCTGCGCGGCGAGGCCGGCGAGGTCAGGGTCGGCGCCTTCTCCACCGCCGTACCCGCCCTCGTGGTCCCCGCCGTGCGGCTGCTGCGCGCCGAGGACCGCCCGGGACCCGACGTACGCGTACGGGAGGCCGAGGCGGCCCAGGCGTACGAGCTGCTCACCGCGGGGGAGGTGGACCTGGCCCTCTCGCTGGCCGCCCACGCCCCGACCGCCCGCGACCCCCGCTTCTCCCTCTTCCCGCTGCTCGCCGACCCGCTGGACGTGGCGCTCCCGGCCGGTCACCCACTCGCCGACGCCCCCGCGCTGCGCCTCGCCGACCTGGCCGCCGACCGCTGGATCTTCGGCGGCTCGG
Organism: Streptomyces cyaneofuscatus; assembly: GCF_033109485.1. Taxonomy (NCBI): domain Bacteria; kingdom Bacillati; phylum Actinomycetota; class Actinomycetes; order Kitasatosporales; family Streptomycetaceae; genus Streptomyces; species Streptomyces cyaneofuscatus. The sequence goes on from NZ_CP137002.1 coordinate 5,704,234, forward strand.
GCCCCTGGTCCGAGATCACCACGGCGGCTTGCGAGGCGGCCGGCTTCGTCCCCGAGCAGGCCCACAGCGCCGCCGGGTGGACCGCGATCCTCGCGCTGGTCGAGGCGGGCATGGGCATCGCGCTCGTCCCCCGGATGGCCTCCCGGGAGCAGCGGCGCGAAGGGGTGGTGATGCGGGTCCTGGAGGCGGACCAGCCGCGCCGCCACGTGGTGGCGGCGGTCCGGCACGGGGCGGAGAGCGGCCCGGCGGTGGCGAGGGTGCTCGCGGCACTCACCGAGACCGCCCGATCTTTCAGCTGAGCTGAACGGTATCTGCGAAAACTTTCGATGGACCTGACGGGTCGGTCGGCGCGAAGGTAGGGGCATGACCTTCGACGCGAGCGAGACCACATTCCAGAACTCCGACACCGACCCCCACGCCAATGACGCCGCGCCCTACGGCGGCGGCGACCCGTACGCCGACTACCGCGAGGCGGGCGACCTCCCCTTCACCGAGCTGGTCGACCTCGCCGACCGCCGCCTCGGCGCGGGAGTGATCGCCGCCAACGACGAGTTCTTCGCCGAGCGTGAGAACCTCCTCCTGCGCGAGCGCGCGGTCTTCGACCCCGAGCACTTCGGCCACAAGGGCAAGATCATGGACGGCTGGGAGACCCGCCGCCGCCGTGGCGCCGACGCCGAGCATCCCTTCCCGGCCCCCGAGGACCACGACTGGGCGATGGTCCGTCTCGGCGCCCCCGGCATCGTGCGCGGCCTGATCGTGGACACCGCCCACTTCCGCGGCAACTACCCCCAGCGCGTGTCGGTGCAGGCCACCGCCGTGGAGGGCGCCCCGAGCCCCGAGGAGCTGCTCGCCGACGACGTGAAGTGGGAGGAGATCCTTCCGCCCACCCCCGTACGCGGGCACGCGGCCAACGCCTTCGAGATCACCGGCGGCCGCCGCTACACCCACCTGCGCCTCTGCCAGCACCCCGACGGCGGCATAGCCCGCCTCCGCGTGCACGGAGAGGTCGTCCCCGACCCGGCCTGGATCGCCGCGCTCGGCACGGTCGACCTGATCTCGGTGCTCAACGGCGGTACCTACGAGGACGCCTCCGACCGGTTCTACTCCTCGCCCACCCAGATCATCCTGCCGGGCACCTCCCGCAAGATGGACGACGGCTGGGAGAACCGCCGCCGCCGGGTCCGCGACACCAACGACTGGGTCCGCTTCCGCCTCCCGGCCCAGGGCGCGGTCCGCGCGGTCGAGATCGACACCGCCTACCTCAAGGGCAACTCCGCCGGCTGGATCGCCCTCCAGGGCCGCAACGGCGACACCGGCGAATGGTTCGAGATCATCCCGCGCACCCGCCTCCAGCCCGACACCCTGCACCGCTTCGTGCTGCGCGCCCAGGCCGTCGTCACCCACGTCCGCCTCGACGCCTTCCCCGACGGCGGGGTGGCCCGGATGCGGCTGCACGGCGGCTTCACGGAGTCCGGCACGGCCGAGCTCACCCGCCGCTACGAGGAGTCCGCCTCGTAGTGCCCCCTGCTACCGCCCGGCGGACGGCTGCGCTCCTGCGCCCGCCCGCCGGGCGGTTTCCAACGGCCCGCGCGGCTCAGGCGGCGTACGCGGAGATCCGCAGCGTCTGGGCCAGCACCCGCCAGGTGCCCCAGGCGAACACCCGGTTCACCGTGTTGCAGAAGGCCTCGCCCGTGCAGTCGGTGGGCCGGTCCTGCCAGGCGCGGACGGTCAGGGTGTGGAAGCCGAGCGTCCGCGAGAACGCGAAGCGGATGTGCATGCCCCGGCCCAGCTGGTGCCCCGGCAGCGTGTTGATCTGGAAGAAGTCGTTCCCGATGTACTCGACCTCCACCGGGTTGCCGCCCAGCAGCTCGCACCGCGCGCCCGCCCGGATCCGGCCCGCGCAGCCGCCGCTCACCGGGAAGAGCCAGAAGTGGTCGGTCAGCTGGGCCCGGACCGCGTGCGGGCTGGTGAAGGGGTGCAGCCCGAGGCTGTACCCGTACGTGTAGAGGCCGTAGCAGCCCGCCGGGCCCGTGCGGCAGTCGGTGCGGGGCTCCGCGACGGCCGGGCCCGTCAGCAGCCCCGCGCACAGGGCCAGCGCGACCGGGACAGCGGCGAAGCCGGGCATCGACCCTCCGGTTGCGTACGGCGTACGTCTCGCACGCTAGGCCACGGGGTACGGGCCCGCACGCGGGCGTACGCCGAAGAGACCTTGGCGTACGCCGAAGAGACCCGGGCGTACGCCGAAGGGGCGCCCCCTCCGCCGCAGCGGAGAGAGCGCCCCCGGGCGCGTACGAAAAGCGACTACGCGGTGGCCGCCGCCGCGTCCGCCGCCTGGGCCTTCAGCGCGCGCTCCACGCCCGACCGCGACTCCGACATCGTCCGGCGCAGGGCCGCGCTCGGCTCGGCCGAGGCCAGCCACGCGTCCGTGGCGTCCAGGGTCTCCTGGGAGACCTGGAGGGCCGGGTAGAGGCCCACGATGATCTGCTGGGCCATCTCGTGGCTGCGCGAGTCCGAGACCTCCTTCACCGAGGCGAAGTACTTCTCCGTGTACGGGGCCAGCAGCTCGCGCTGGTCCGCCTGGACGAAGCCGGTGATGACCGCCTCCTGGAGCGAGTTGGGCAGCTCGCCCGACTCCACGACCGAGGCCCACGCCTCCGCCTTGGCCTCCTCCGAGGGCTGCGAGGCCCGGGCGGTGGCCGCGTGGCGCTCGCCCGCCGCCGTCCGGTCGCGCTCGTACTCGGCGGCGATCTCCTCCTCGTCGAGCAGGCCGACGGCCGCGAGCCGCTGCACGAACGCCCAGCGCAGCTCGGTGTCGACGGTCAGGCCCTCGATCGACTCCGTACCGTCCAGCAGCGACTGGAGCAGGTCCAGCTGCTGCGGGTTGCGGGCCGTCGCCGCGAAGGCACGGGCCCACGCCAGCTGGTGGTCGCTGCCCGGCTCCGCCGCCCGCAGGTGCGCGAGCGTCGCCTCCGTCCACTGGTTGAGCACGGACTCACGGGACTCCGGGGCCGCGTACAGGTCCAGGGCCAGCTTCAGCTGGCGGTGCAGCGACTGGACGACGCCGATGTCCGACTCCTTGCCGATGCCGGAGAGCACCAGCGAGAGGTAGTCGCGGGTCGCCAGCTCGCCGTCGCGCGTCATGTCCCAGGCCGAGGCCCAGCACAGGGCGCGCGGCAGCGACTCGGTGAAGTCGCCCAGGTGCTCGGTGACGACCCGCAGCGACTCCTCGTCGAGGCGGACCTTCGCGTACGACAGGTCGTCGTCGTTGAGCAGGACGACCGCCGGGCGGGCCTTGCCCACCAGCTCCGGCACGGCGGTGCGCTCGCCGTCGACGTCCAGCTCGATCCGGTCCGTCCGGACGAGCTTGCCGCTCTCGTCCAGGTCGTACGCGCCGATGGCGATCCGGTGCGGGCGCAGCGTCGGCTCGCCCTTGGCGCCGGCGGGCAGCGCGGGGGCCTCCTGGAGCACGGTGAAGGAGGTGACGCGACCGTCGGCGTCGGTCTCGATCTCCGGGCGCAGGATGTTGATGCCGGCCGTCTCCAGCCACGCCTTCGACCAGGTCTTCAGGTCACGGCCGGAGGTCTTCTCCAGCGCGCCCAGCAGGTCGGAGAGGCGGGTGTTGCCGAAGGCGTGCGCCTTGAAGTACGCCTGCACGCCCTGGAAGAACGCGTCCTTGCCGACGTACGCCACGAGCTGCTTGAGGACGGAGGCGCCCTTGGCGTACGTGATGCCGTCGAAGTTGACGAGGACGTCGTCCAGGTCGCTGATGTCCGCCATGATCGGGTGCGTGGAGGGCAGCTGGTCCTGCCGGTACGCCCAGGTCTTCATGGAGTTGGCGAACGTGGTCCAGGAGTGCGGCCACTTCGAGCCCTCGGCGTCCGCCTGGCAGGCGATCGAGGTGTAGGTGGCGAACGACTCGTTGAGCCAGAGGTCGTTCCACCACTCCATCGTCACGAGGTCGCCGAACCACATGTGGGCCAGCTCGTGCAGAATCGTCTCGGCCCGCACCTCGTACGCCGCGTCCGTCACCTTGGAGCGGAAGACGTACTGGTCGCGGATGGTGACCGCGCCCGCGTTCTCCATCGCGCCCGCGTTGAACTCCGGGACGAAGAGCTGGTCGTACTTGGCGAACGGGTACGCGTAGTCGAACTTCTCCTGGAACCAGTCGAAGCCCTGCCGGGTGACGGCGAAGATGTCCTCCGCGTCCAGGTACTCGGCGAGCGAGGGGCGGCAGTAGATGCCGAGCGGGACGGACTGGCCGTCCTTCTCGTAGCTGCTGTGCACCGAGTGGTACGGGCCGACGATGAGCGCCGTGATGTACGTGGAGATGCGCGGCGTCGGCTCGAACGTCCAGACGTCGTCCTTCGGCTCCGGCGTCGGCGAGTTCGAGATGACCGTCCAGCCGGAAGGAGCCTTCACGGTGAACTGGAAGGTCGCCTTCAGGTCCGGCTGCTCGAAGGAGGCGAAGACGCGGCGGGCGTCCGGCACCTCGAACTGGGTGTACAGATAGGCCTGCTCGTCGACCGGGTCGACGAACCGGTGCAGGCCCTCACCGGTGTTGGTGTACGCGCAGTCCGCGACGACCTTCAGCTCGTTGGCGCCCGTCCTCAGCTGCGGCAGGGCGATCCGGGAGTCGCGGAACACGGCGGCGGCGTCCAGCGCCTCGCCGTTGAGCACGACCTCGTGGACGGCCGGGGCGACCAGGTCGATGAAGGTCTCCGCACCGGCCTCCGCGGAGTCGAAGCGCACGGTGGTCACGGACCGGTAGGTGCCGCCCTCCTGCGCTCCGGAGAGGTCGAGATCGATCTCGTACGCGTCCACGGTCAGCAGGCGCGCCCGCTCCTGTGCCTCTTCGCGGGTCAGATTCGTGCCAGGCACGCGGTCATCTCCTAGGTGTGCGACTTGATATGCGACGTTTCCGTCATCCTTCCACGTGCCGTGCCCCCAATGCGATGTCCGTTTTCCGCCGGACGCGGACGGCTCCGGGGGCCAGGCTCGAACCATGACCGGATACGAGCCCCGCGCCATCGCCCCCGCCGCCCTCGCCGAGCTCCGCGCCACCGATGACGCGGGCCGCCTCTGCGCCCCGTACACGGAGACGGGGGCCGGCGCCCCTCTCCGCTGCTGCCTGCGCGGCAGCGAGCCGGGGGAGCGCATCGCCCTGGTCTCCTACGCCCCGCTGCGCCGCTGGGCGGCCGCGACCGGGGCGGCCCCGGGGGCGTACGACGAGCAGGGCCCCGTCTTCATCCACGCCGAGGAGTGCGCGGGCCCGGCCCCGGCACGCCCCGGCTACCCCTTCTCACGCCCCGGCGCCCTGCGCACGGTGCGCCGCTACGACGCGCGCGGGCACATCGTCGGCGGCCGGCTGCTGGAGATCCCGGCCGAGGCGGAGAAGGGCTTCGACGCGGCGTTCGGCGAGGCGTTCGCGGACCCGGAGGTGGCGCTGGTGCACGTACGGGCGGTGGAGTACGGATGCCTCCACTTCGAGGTGCGGCGGCCCTGAGGTACGCACACGAAGGGGCGGCCACCGGTGGTATCCGGTGGCCGCCCCTTCCCGTACGCGTACGCATAAAAGGGTCGCGCGTCAGCCCTTCAGCTCGGCCGCCACCAGCTCCGCGATCTGGACGGCGTTCAGCGCGGCGCCCTTGCGGAGGTTGTCGTTGGAGACGAAGAGCGCGAGGCCGTTGTCGACGGTCTCGTCGACCCGGATGCGGCCCACGAAGGAGGCGTCCTTGCCCGCCGCCTGGAGCGGGGTCGGGATCTCCGAGAGCTCGACGCCCTCGGCGTCCTTGAGCAGCTCGTAGGCGCGCTCGACGCCGATCGGGCGGGCGAAGCGGGCGTTGATCTGGAGCGAGTGGCCGGAGAAGACCGGGACCCGGACGCAGGTGCCGGACACCTTCAGCTCCGGGATCTCCAGGATCTTGCGGGACTCGTTGCGGAGCTTCTGCTCCTCGTCCGTCTCGAACGAACCGTCGTCCACGATCGAGCCCGCCAGCGGCAGCACGTTGAAGGCGATCGGGCGCTTGTAGACGGCAGGCTCGGGGAAGTCCACGGCCTCGCCGTCGTGGGCCAGCTTCTCGGCCTCGGCGACGACCTTGGACGCCTGGCCGTGCAGCTCGGCGACGCCGGCCACGCCGGAGCCGGAGACGGCCTGGTAGGTGGCGACGGTCAGCGCTTCGAGGCCGGCCTCGGCGTGCAGCGGGCGCAGCACGGGCATGGCGGCCATCGTGGTGCAGTTCGGGTTGGCGATGATCCCCTTGGGCCGGACACGGGCCGCGTGCGGGTTGACCTCGGAGACGACCAGCGGGACCTCGGGGTCCTTGCGCCAGGCGGAGGAGTTGTCGATCACCACGGCGCCCTGGCCGGCGACCTTCTCGGCCAGCGCCTTGGAGGTCGCGCCACCGGCGGAGAACAGCACGATGTCCAGGCCGGTGTAGTCGGCCGTGGAGGCGTCCTCGACGGTGACGCCGGAGCCCTTGAAGTCGATCGTGGAGCCGGCGGAGCGGGCGGAGGCGAAGAGCCGCAGCTCGTCGACGGGGAAGTCCCGCTCGGCCAGGATCCTGAGCATGACTGTGCCGACCTGACCGGTGGCGCCGACGATTCCGACCTTCACTGAGACTCCCTCTGTACGTACGCGCGGCCCGTTTACCGCTCCATGATGTGTATGTCCGGGCCTGCCTTGTCCAATCCATTGTCCGACCTGCGGACTCCCCGCTCGAGAACCGCAGATTCTGCATCGGCCGGGCAGGCCAAGGGAAACATCTGCGGTGGCCTTCCCCGCGGTGTGACGATGAACACGCACAGCGGGGCGGGTGCTCATGGAGAGCGCCCGCCCCGCTGCTGCTCGTACGGTGTCCGTTACGGCGTGACCTTCTCGATCACGACGCTGCCGGTGCCCGCGGCGGTGCCGCGTGCGTTGACCAGCTGGACCTCACCGAAGAACTGCCGCCCCTCGGGAGCCGCACCGGCGACCACGACCTCGGCGCCGACCTGCGCCGAGGCGCCGTTCGCCAGGTTGTAGGTCTTCGACGCGTCGACCCTCAGGGTGCCGAGCGAGGCCGCGTAGTACACGTCGCGGTAGTCGTAGGTGGTCGACCCGGACGGGACCGAGTAGCCCTCGACGATGACCGTGTACGTACCGGCGGCCGGGTTGACCAGGCTGACCTTCTCCTCGGAGCCGGCGGTGGTGCCGCTGCCGACCTGGGTGGCGCCCCGGAGGACGTACAGGTCGAGGTCGGCGTTGGCGTCCGACGTACCGCCGATGGCGAAGTCGAGCTTCTCGACGCCCGCACCGATGGTGACCGTGGTCTGGCGGGTCTGGCCGGTGGAGATCGACGGCTTGTCGACCTTGGCCGAGCCCAGCGAGCCGCCCTTGAGCTTGCCCTCAAGAGCCGCCGCGCCGTTGGTGACCTTCCAGTTCACCGCGGCCGGAGCGCCGATCTTCGCCTCGGCGATGGTCTGCACCGCCGGGTCGAAGGAGGCATCGAGCAGCGAGACGTCCAGCTTGAACGGGTTGTCCAGCAGCGGCGACGTACGGCGCGACTCGACCTCGATCTCCCACACGCCGGGGTACGGGTCCTTGTAGGACCGCACGTCCGGACGGCAGGTGTTGGCCGGGTTCTCGTAGTTCGGGTAGCAGTTGACCGTGGAGGTCGGGTCGACCGGCGTCCCGTACGGGTGCAGGGCGATGAACCGGGTCTGGCTGCCCGAGCGCAGCGCGCTGAGGGCGACCTCAAGGGTCTTGGCGCCCTCCGGCACGTTGATGAAGTACGAGGTGGTGCCGTTGCGCTGCACCGAGCTCGACGACTTGAAAGCGTAGCCGGGTGCGTTCAGCTCGTTGGCGACGACGACCGTGGACAGGACCTGGTGGTCGATGCCGACGGTCTTCTTGTCGTCCAGCTCCAGGATGGCGCTGTGCACGCCCGCCTTCTTGGCGTTCGCCGTGACCTTCAGCTTCACCGGGGTGTCGAGCGGCAGCGAGACGTACTCGGGGCTGCTCAGCTTGAAGGTGCCGTCGTTGTTCTTCCACGACAGCTTGTGCTGGACGTTGCGGTCCGGACCGGTGGTACGGGTTACGGTGATCTCGTAGACCTTCGTCTCGCCGGTCTTGAGCCCGCCCTCACGGTCGTAGAGACCGGTGCCGAAGCCCGGGTCCTTGAGCGCGAAGTCGATCGCGGTGTCGACCGGGGCCTTCACCTTGTACTCGTGCGCCGGGTTGCCCTTCTTGGTGATGAGCTTCCAGGCACCGACGATGTCGATCAGACCGGAACCCTGGGCGTGCGCGGGCACGTCCTTGATGTGGGTCGCCGAGCTGGTCAGCGCGACGCGGAGGTCGGCCGGGGGCAGCTCCAGGTCCTTCTGCTTCGCGGCGGAGAGCAGCAGGGCCGCCGCACCGGCGGCCTGCGGCGAGGCCATCGAGGTGCCCTGGAGCATCGAGTAGCCGGGCGGCAGGGCGTAGCCCGCCTCCTTGACCGGACCGCCCTCGGACCAGGTCTGGGTGGTGTTGATCGCCGCACCCGGGGCCGAGATGGTCGGCGTGAAGCCGCCGTCCTCACGCGGACCGCGCGAGGAGAAGGGGAGCAGGTCGTACTTCTTGGTGACGTTGGAGCCGTAGTTCGCGGCCCACGTCTCCTTGGAGATCGACGCGCCCACCGAGATGACGTGGTCGGCCAGGGCCGGGTCACCGATGGTGTTGAGGCCCGGGCCGCTGTTGCCGGCCGAGATGACGAGCTGGACGCCGTAGATGTCGACGAGGCGCTTGTAGAGCTCGGCGCGGGCGTTGTTGCCGTCGTTCAGCGGCGGCAGGCCGCCGATCGACATGTTGACGATGTCGACACCGCGGTTGACGACGAGGTCGATCATGCCCTCGGTCAGCGCGATGTTGGTGCAGCCGCCGGACCAGGTGCAGGCGCGCGAGGAGACGACCTTGGCGCCGGGCGCCGCGCCGTTCATCTTGCCGCCGAACAGGCCGTTGGCCGCGGTGATCCCCGCGACGTGCGTGCCGTGCGAGCCCTCGATCACGCCGATGTTGACGTAGTCGGCCTTGGCGCCCGCGGCGTTGTAGACCACGTTCTTACGGGTCTCGACGACGAACGGGATGCGCTCGACGACCTTGGTGGCCGGGTCGTCCTCACCGAAGTACGCGACCTGGAACTTGTCCTTGTACGGCTTGAGGGCCGTGTCGTCGGAGAAGTCCGCGTTCGCGTTCAGGTCCACCCGGATGGTGCCCTTGACCGCGTCGTACAGCACGCCCCACACGTCGGTGGTGTCACCGTCGCGGTTGAGGTCGCCCGCCATGTCGCCGCCGGTGGTGGCCGACTCGGCGAAGGTGGCGAACTTGTAGCTGCCCGCCGGAGCCGAGTAGGTCTTCCCGTCGACCGTGAACGTCGGGCCGGTGACGGTCTGCGACATCTGCAGCCAGGTGCCGTCGCCGTCGCTCACCGGGTCGGTGGCGGTGACCCAGTCGACGATCTTGCGCTCGCCGGTGGTGGTCTTCTTCAGCGCCGGGTGGCCGAGGTCGACACCGGAGTCCAGGACACCGATGGTGATCCCGCGGCCGTCGGCCGTCGGGTTCTTCTCGACGAACTCGACCGCACCCGTCTCGAAGGAGGGGTTGTACGGGTTGACGGCCGGGGTGTTCTTGTTCGGCGCCGTGTAACTGCCCGTGGCCTTGAGCTGCTTGGCCCCCGCGGCCCGGTCGCCCGAGGGCGTCGGGTCGTCCAGCTTGATCTCCTGCTTGAGATCGATGCCGAGCACGGACTTCAGCTTGGAGGCCGCCTCGATGGTGGCCTCGGCGGTGCCGGTCGGCACCGTCGCCCGTACGTACCCGAGCTTGTCGTAGGTCTGGCCGAGCACGGAGCCCTTGACGGCGTCCAGCTGCTCGGTGACCTGCTCGGTCGCCCCCGGGGTGGTGGCGACCATCATCGTGACGTTCTTCTCGCCCTTGGCCTCGGCCTTGGCCAGAACCTCGGCGTCAGCCTTGCCGAGCTTGTCGCCCCGGTCGCTCGTGGCGGCCGGTTTGACGGGTGCCGGTGCCGGGTCGTCGACGGCGAACACCGGCGCGGCGCCGGCGGCCGCGAGGGCGGCAGCCAGGCCGGCCGCGGCCGCTATGCGCGCGGCGCGTCTCGTCCCGGGTATGGAGCTGGGGGATTCCTTGGTCATCAGCATCCCTGTAATTGAAAGAGAGAGTCCGGAATTCGGTACCGGATGACCGCTCAGCCTGTCGTAAATGACAGGGCTTTGTGGAGAGTTGACGGAGACGAGACAGGTACATGGCATAGATCCGCCACCGGGGACGATGCGTCACGCGGGATGAATGAGGCCAAAGCGTCTGCTGGAACGGTTGATTCCGGGTCTGCGGTCCGGACCACGCGTCTGGTGGTCCGGACCAGTGGCACCGGGAACACCTCGCCCCCGGCTCACCGAGGCAGCACCACCAGGTACGCGGCCGGCTCCCGGTCGTTCGCCGCCATCAGTGCCGTACGCACCACCGTGGCCTGCTGGTCCATCGCCTCGCGCAGCTTCCTCGGGGTGAGGTGGACGACCGTGACCCCCAGCCGCTCCAGCCGGTCCCGCCGGGCGGCGTACGCGGACCACTGCGGGTCCTCCACGCGTCCCGCGCCCCGGTTCCCGCCCCGCCGCCCCTCTTCCGGCGCACCGGACCGGGGCGCCCGGGTGTCCAGCTCGACGGCGACGGCGAGATCCGGCCAGTACGCGTCGACCCCGCCCAGCTCCGGCCCGCCCGGCAGCCGCAGCTCCACGTTCCACAGCGGCTCCGGCAGCCCGTGCTCGCGCACCATCGCGTACAGCCGCTCCTCCGCCACCGCCCGCCCCGCCGCCAGCAGCGCCTCCACCGCACCCGCCACCGCCGGCCGCCCCAGCAGCTTCGCCGCGCTCAGCTCCCGCACCACGGCGGCCGGTTCGCTGTGCCCGGCCCGCACGGCCTCGGTCAGCAGCCGGCTCACCTCCTCCGCATCCCCCAGCCCCGCCACCGCGTCGGCCAGTGCCCGCTCCACCGGGGCGACGGGCACCCCGGCCAGCCGCACCGGCACGGGCGGCGCGACGGTCGCCCGCACCACCTCCACGAACCGGGTCGAGCGCAGCCGTCGGGTGCGCGGCACCAGGACGTCGATCCGGTGCAGCGCCCCGAGGTCCGGCACCGTGGCGAAGCCGTACAGCGCGAGCGCCGCCTGCCCGGTCACCATCGCCTCGCCGAACCCCGTGTCCGCGGGCGCCGGGACCGTACGCCGGGAGGAGACCGGCGGGCGGCCCGCGTACAACAGGGCGCCGTGCAGCCGCTCCTGGCCGCTGGGCGGGCCCGGGTGCAGCAGATAGACCCCGGGGAGCAGGTGCTGCCAGGGGCCGCCGAGCAGGCAGTGCGCGGACGTCTGCGCGGCGGAGACGCCCCGTGCGCGGAGCTGGGCCGCGGACAGGACGCGGTGCGTCACGTCCTGGAGGTGGTGCGGGGGGCGGGGGAGGCGCGGGGACGGAGGGGAGAGCGGGGTGTTCTGGGTCATGGTCGATGATTTCCCGCCGGCCGAGGGTGCCCTAACCCCTGTTACACGCCCGTCGACAATTCCGGACAACACCGCCCTAAAGTACGGGCGTTCGAGGACCGAAAAGGGCCGTCAAGCGGAGAATGGGGAGGGGGCGCGCCGGGCGGGTGTACGAGCGCTGCTTTCGCGCCGCGCACACACCTGCCCCGCGCGCCCCCTGGGGAACCCTGCGACGGCCCGCTGAGGGTCGCCCACGCCCGTCTACGCCCGAGCGTCGCACTCCTGGCCGCGCAGCACCCGCGCCAGGTCGTCCCGGGCCTCAAGGACCAGCCGGCGCAGCGCCGGAGCGGCCTCCGCGTGCTCGGTCAGCCAGGCGTCGGTCGCCGCGAGGGTCTCCGGGCTGTCCTGGAGTGCGGGGAAGAGCCCCTTCACCACATGCATGCCGATCTGGATGGACCGCTCCGCCCACACCCGCTCGATCACCTCGAAGTAGCGGCTCGCGTACGGGGCCAGCAGCTCCCGCTGCGAGGGCTGCTCGAAGCCCGCGATCGTCGCCTCGACCAGGGCGTTGGACAGCTTGTCCGACTCCACGACAGCCGCCCACGCCTGCGCCTTGACCGCCTCCGAGGGGCGCGAGGCCAGGCACCGTACGTGGTGGCGCTTGCCGGACGCCGTGTCGTCGCGGGCCAGTTCGGCGTCGATCGCCGCCTCGTTCGCCACCCCGTGGGAGGCGAGCGGCGAGAGGAAGGCCCAGCGCAGCTCCTGGTCGACCTCCAGCCCGTCGATGCGGGCCGTGCCGTCCAGCAGCCCGCCCAGCAGCTGGAAGTCCGCCTCGGAGCCCGCGACGGCCGCGAAGAACCGGGCCCACGTCAGCTGGTGCTGGCTGCCCGGCTCGGCTCCCCGCAGCTCGCGCAGCGCGCCCTCGGCCAGTGCCCGGCCGCCCTCCTCGCGCCAGGCGGGGGCGGCGTAGTTCACCAGCGCCGACTGGGCCCAGGCGTGCAGCATCTGGAGGACGCCGATGTCGCTCTCGCGCCCGGCGTGCGCCAGCACCAGCGCGACGAAGTCGCGGGCGGGCAGCAGGGCGTCCCGGGTGAGGTTCCACAGCGCCGACCAGCACAGGGCGCGGGCCAGCGGGTCGGTGATGGAGCCCAGGTGGTCGCGGAGGGTGGCGAGCGACCCCTCGTCGAAGCGGACCTTGCAGTACGTGAGGTCGTCGTCGTTGACCAGGATCAGATCGGGCCGCTCGGAACCCGCCAGCTCCTTCACCACCGTGCGCTCCCCGGCCACGTCCACCTCGGCCCGGGCGTACCGCGTCAGCTCACCCTCCGGCGTACGCCGGTAGAGGCCGACGGCGACCCGGTGCGGGCGCAGCTCCGGATGGGAGGCCGCGGCCTCCTGTACGACGACGATCTCCGTCAGCTTCCCGGCCTCGTCATACGACGCGACGGGCGTCAGCACGTTGACGCCGGCCGTCTGCAGCCAGGAGCGCGACCAGGCCGTCATGTCACGCCCTGAGGTCTCCGCCAGCACCGAAAGAAGGTCACCCAGGCGCGTGTTGCCGTACGCGTGGCTCTTGAAGTAGCGCCGCGCGCCCTCAAGGAAGGCGTCGCGTCCCACGTACGCCACGAGCTGCTTCAGTACGGAGGCGCCCTTGGCGTACGTGATGCCGTCGAAGTTCAGCTTGGCGTCCTCCAGGTCACGGATGTCGGCCGTGATGGGGTGCGTGGAGGGCAGCTGGTCGGCGCGGTAGGCCCACGCCTTGCGGTTGTTGGCGAAGGTGATCCAGCCGTTGGTGAAGCGGGTCGCCTCCGCCATCGAGAAGGAGCCCATGAAGTCCGCGAAGGACTCCTTCAGCCACAGGTCGTCCCACCACTCCATGGTGACGAGGTCGCCGAACCACATGTGCGCCATCTCGTGCAGGATGACGTTGGCGCGCCGTTCGTAGGCCGCCGAGGTGACCTTGCCGCGGAAGATGTACTCCTCGCGGAAGGTGACCATGCCCGGGTTCTCCATCGCCCCGAGGTTGTACTCCGGCACGAAGGCCTGGTCGTACTTCCCGAAGGGGTACGGATAGTCGAAGTTGTCGTGGAAGAAGTCCAGGCCCTGCTTGGTGACCAGGAAGACGTCGTCCGCGTCGAAGTGCTTGGCGAGCCCCTTGCGGCACATCGCGCCGAGCGGGATCTCCAGGGTGGTGCCGTCCTCGAACGTACGGCTGTAGTGGTCGGTCACGTAGTGGTACGGACCGGCGACGACGGCCGTGATGTACGTGGAGATCGGCTTGGTCTCCGCGAACCGCCACACCTCGCCCTCGTGCGACTCCTCAGCCCCGTTGGACCAGACCCGCCAGCCGTCGGGGGCGGTCACCTGGAAGCGGTAGGGCGCCTTGAGGTCGGGCTGTTCGAAGTTGGCGAAGACCCGGCGGGCGTCGGCCGGCTCGTACTGCGTGTAGAGGTAGACCTCGCCGTCCTCCGGGTCGACGAAGCGGTGCATGCCCTCGCCGGTCCTGCTGTACGCGCACCGGGCGTCGACCACGAGGACGTTCTCGCCCTCCAGGAGGCCGTCCAGGGCCACCCGGGCGCCGTCGAAGACAGCAGCGGGGTCGAGGGCCTTCCCGTTCAGCGTCACGGCGTCCACACCCGGCGCCACCAGGTCGGCGAAGGTCGAGGCACCCGCGCGGGCCGAGCGGAACCGGATCGTGGTGAGCGAGCGGAACGTACGCGGACCGGAGTCGCCGTCGCCCCCGCCGTCGCCCCCGTCGGCCCCCTCGGGCCCGTCGACGGCGGAACGCAGGTCGAGCTCGACCTCGTAACCGTCGACGGTCAGCAGCTCGGCCCTCTTCTGGGCCTCGTCGCGGGACAGGTTTTCACCGGGCACGGGCACTCCTTCGTGACGCGCGTCATGTGTCGTGTTCGAACCCATTGATCCTTGCACGCGTCCCCGGCGGCCGGTATCCGGTCAGGCCGTAGTGGCCGGTACGGGGTCGGCACGGGGCAGGCACGGGAATGGAAGGCCCCTCGGCGGCGTTCCCGCCCACAGCAGCAACAGGCCTTATCCGAGGAGAGAGATGTCCCAGAACACCCCCGCGAACGGCAAGACCCCGGCCGACTTCTGGTTCGACCCGCTCTGCCCGTGGGCGTGGATGACCTCCCGCTGGATCCTGGAGGTCGAGAAGGTCCGCGACATCGAGATCCGCTGGCATGTGATGAGCCTCGCCGTCCTGAACGAGGACAAGCTGGACGACGTACCCGAGGAGTACCGGGACATGCTGGAGAACAAGGCGTGGGGCCCGGTCCGGGTCGTCATCGCCGCCCAGCAGCTCCACGGCGACGAGGTCGTCGGCCCCCTGTACACGGCCCTCGGCACCCGCTTCCACAACAACGGCGAGGGCCCCACCCGCGAGGCCATCGCCGGTGCCCTGAAGGACGTCGGCCTGCCCGAGGACCTGCTGGAGTACGCCGACAAGGACACCTACGACACCGAGCTGCGCGCCTCCCACCAGGAGGGCATCGACAAGGTCGGCCAGGAGGTCGGCACCCCGGTCGTCGCCGTGCCCGGCGCCGACGGCGAGCAGGTCGCCTTCTTCGGCCCCGTCGTCACCCCCGCCCCCAAGGGCGAGGAGGCCGCGAAGCTCTGGGACGGCACGCTGCTGGTCGCCTCGATCCCGGGCTTCTACGAGATCAAGCGGACCCGCACGCAGGGCCCGATCTTCGACTGAGACCGGTCCTTCTGCCTGGTCGGGCCGGGAGCGCGGCCGTGCTCCCGGCCCGTTGTCAGTGGCGGCCCGTACGGTGAGGACCATGCGCTTCTCACCTGAGATGATCACGATCGACTGTCCCGACCCCCAGACGCTGGCCGCCTGGTGGGCCACCGCGCTGGGGGTGGACGGAACGCAGGACTACGGCGAGTTCGTCATCGTCCCGGCCACGCCGCTGGTCCTCGGCTTCCAGCGGGTGCCCGAGCCCAAGTCCGTCAAGAACCGGGTGCACGTCGACTTCGCGTCCCCCGACCGCCCGGCGGAGGTGGCGCGTCTGGTGGGGCTGGGGGCGACGGTGATCGGCGAGCACTCCATGCACGGTCTGGCGTGGAATGTTCTCCAGGACCCGCAGGGCAACGAGTTCTGCGTGGCGGACGAGGGCACGCAATGACCTGAGGGGTCTCCGGCCCACCCCTTGCCCGGCGGTCGAACTCTCGTTCATGATCTGCCCCATGCCGACCGAGAGCCGCCACGACAGCGGTACGGAGCGGGGTCCGGGAAGTCCGGGCAGTCCGGGCCCGCTCCTCCCGCGCCGGGTGCGGATCGGATACGGCCTCGGCTCGCTGTGCACCGGGACCTTCGCCACCGTGCCCGGCCTGATCCTGCTGTACTACCTGACCAACGTGCTCGCCGTCTCCCCGGCCCTCGCCGGGGCAGCGGTCTTCCTGCCCAAGGCCTGGGACGTCCTGATCAACCCGCTCGTCGGCGCGCTCTCCGACCGCAGCCGGCTGCGCGGCGGCCCGCGCCGCCCGTTCCTCCTCATCGGCGCCTGCACCCTGCCGCCGCTCTTCGCGCTGATCTTCGCCGCGCCCCCGCTGCGCGGCATGGCCGCCGCCGCGTACGTCGCCGCCCTCTTCCTGCTCGCCGCGACCGCCTACGCGGTCTTCCAGGTCCCGTACGTCACGATGCCCGCCGAGATCACCGACGATCCGGCCGAACGCCGCCGGGTGCTGAGCTGGCGGGTCGGCTTCCTGGGCGCCGCGATCCTGCTCTCCGGCGCGTTGGCCCCCGCCATCGCCCATGCGGACGGCGGCACTCCGGCGAGCTACCGGCTGATGGGCATCGCGGTCGCGGTCCTGCTCGCGGTGGGCATGTTCGGCGCCTGGTTCACCACCCGGTGGGCCCCCGCAGTGGCCCGCTCCACCGCCGAACCCTCCCTCCGCGCCCAACTGGCCGTGGCCCGCACGAACCGGCCGTTCCGCTTCCTGGCCGGCATGTGGTTCCTCCAGGCGCTGGCGGTGGGCGTGATGCTGGCGGGGGTCCAGTACTTCGCCACGTACACCCTCGGCTCACCGGGCGCCGTGACCCCGCTCTTCGCGTGCCTGATCGGCCCGTTGGTCCTGCTCATGCCGGTGTGGACGAGGCTCGCCCGGCTGCGCGGCGCGAAGTACGCGCAGGGCTGCGCCACCGTCCTGTACGTCGCCGGGGCGGCGGCCCTCGCCCTCACCGGCCAGGTCGGCAACGCCCTCGGATACGCCGCCGTCGCGGTCATCGGCATCGCCTACGCGGGCCTCCAACTCCTCCCGCTCACCCTGCTCGCGGACACGCTGGCCGCCGACACCGCCCGTACGGGCAAGCGCCGCGCGGCCACGTTCACCGGCCTGTGGACGGCGGCCGAGACGCTGGCGTTCGCGCTGGGCGCGGGCGTCTTTGCTTTGGTCCTGGCCCTGACCGGTTTCCGCTCCTCGGACGCCGACCACGAGGTCGCCCAGCCGGCCGCCGCGCTGACCGGCATCACGGCGGGTATGAGCCTGCTGCCCGCACTCCTCGCCGCCGCGAGCCTGTGGCTGCTCCACCACTACCGCGAGGACCCCGCCGACGCCCCGGAGGACGCCACCCGTGCAGCCTGACCCCGCAGCAAGCGCCCACGAGACCCCCGCGCTCCCCGCAGGCCGCCCGGCGGCGGAGATCCTCACCGAACTCAAGGCGCTGCGCACCGCCGACGCCCCCACCCGGGGCGGCCGGACCTTCGCCTACGTCTACGACGCCGGGCGCGAGGGCCTGGACGAACTGGCCGCCGAGGCCTACGCCGCGTACGCCACCGTCAACGGCCTGGACCCCACGGTCTTCCCGAGCGTGGCGCGCCTGGAGAACGACCTGGTGGGCGCGGCGGCGGCCCTCCTCGGCGCGCCGGCCGGAGTCCAGGGCACCTTCACCAGCGGCGGCACCGAATCGATCCTGCTCGCGGTCAAGACGGCGAGGGACCACGCCCGTTCGACCCGAGGCGTGAGTGACCCGCAACTGGTACTCCCGTCCACCGCGCACGCCGCGTTCCACAAGGCCGCCGCCTACCTGGGCCTGGAACCGGTGGTGGTCCCGGTGGACCCGGTGACGTACAAGGCCAACCCCACCGCCATGGCCGCCGCGATCACCCCCCGTACCGCCCTGGTGGTCGCCTCGGCCCCCTCGTACGCGCACGGGGTCATCGACCCGGTGGCGAGGATCGCGGAAGCGGCGGCCGGGCACGAGGTGCTGTGCCATGTGGACGCCTGCATAGGCGGCTGGCTGCTCCCGTACCTGCGCAAGGCGGGTCGCACGGTGGAACCCTTCGACCTCTCCCTCCCCGGCGTCACGTCCCTCTCGGTCGACCTGCACAAGTACGGTTACGCGGACAAGGGCGCCTCCGTGGTCCTCTACCGGGACGCCGAACTCCGCCGCCACCAGTACTTCGCCCACGCGGGCTGGCCCGGCTACCCGGTGGTCAACCCGACGGTCCAGGGCACCAAGTCGGCGGGCCTGCCGGCCCAGGCGTGGGCGGTGCTCCAGCACATAGGCGAGGACGGCTACACGACCTTGGCCGCCAGGGTGGCGGAAGCCTCCGACCACTTGCTGGAGGGCCTACGCACCACCCCGGACGTCCACATCCTCGGCGAACCGGAGGCGGGCCTGGTCGCGTTCACGGTCCTCACCCCCGCCACCCCCGACGGCACCGCCGCCACACCGGACCTGAGCCTCCTCCTGCACCTGGCCGACGAGATGCGCGTACGCGGCTGGTACCTCCAGCCCCAGCTCTCCTTCGACGGCCTCCCGCCCAACCTCCACCTCACCCTGACCCCCGCCACGGTCGACCGCGTGGACGCCCTCCTCACCGACCTGGCCACCGCCCTGACGACAGCCCGCACCCTCCCCCCGATCACCCCCGACCCGGCCCTCACGGACCTGGCGGCGACCCTGGACCCCGACACCCTCACCCCGGAGGACGTGGCGGGCATCCTGGCCTTCGCGGGCCTGGGGCAGGGGCCGCCGGGAGGGCCCGGCGCACTCCCGGAGAGGATGGCCCCGGTGCTGTTCCTGCTGGACACCCTGCCGGTCCGGCTGAAGGAACGGCTGCTGACGGAGTTCGTGGGGTCACTGTTCCGGCGGCACACACCGTGATCAGGCGGCCCGCGCAGCCGTTTCACTGCCGACTCACCCGAAGCTTTCCGGAACCTCCGCCGGATCAGACGCCGATCCGCTTTCGGTAGCGGACGTATTCGTTCTGGCGCCGGAACCCCACGCTCTCGTAGAGGTCGTAGGACCGGTGCGGATTCGCGGTCCCGGTGTACAGCCGGGCGGTCTCCGCGCCGTGCTCACGCAGGCATCGCAACCCGTCCAGCAGCAGAGCCCGCCCAAGGCCCAGACGTCTCGACTCCGCCCGAACGCTCAACTCTTCGACCTCGCCCACCGCGGGGTCCTGCCGACGGATGGAGCACAAGGCGACGCCGCCCATGTGCTCCCCGTCCCAAGCGGCCCGCCAGCACGTCGGATCCGCCGCGGCGAGGAAGCTCTCGAACGTCCACCTCTGGGTGAAGGCGGCATCCGCGTACGAATCGACGACCGTCTTCCAGGCCGCGCGATAGCTGCCCGGATCGACGGCACCCACGCGCATACCGGCCGGCAACCGTGTGCTGTCGGGGAGCTTGCGGAGCTCGGCCAGCTCCAGCTCCACCAGACTGAAGACGCGCCGGTAGCCGGTTGCGAGGAGCAGCGCCGTCGCATCCTGTTCCGAGGCCATGGCGTTCGCGCCGAACACGGCTGTCTGCGCCGTTCCATGCTGCCGCACAAGTTGGTGGATCCGGCCTTCTGTCCAGCTGAGCATGGCTGAACCGATGCCCTGGTTACGGTGGTTGGGTAGCAGGTAGCCACGGTGCAGGTACAACCACGTGCCGTCCCGCTCCCGCCACCACCTGATCGTCGCGTAGCCGATGACGCCACCGGCGTGCTCCACCAGGATCTGGTTCTCGGACGGGTCGTCCGACGCGGCGCACGATTCCGCGATCTCGGCCGCTGTCGGGAGTCCTTCCACGACCGAGCGGGCGTCGATCCGGTCCCGGTCCGCACAGCCCCGCCGCACAGTGGCCATCGCGCCGTGGTCTTCGTGGCCGCGACAGGGCCGGAAGACGTACCCAGGCAGGTGTTCCGGCGAGGCAACTCCGCTGCCGCTGTTCACACCCTCCCACCAAGCCCTTCCGTCACGTCGGACACGCAGTGCCGACCGTCGGTCAGCGAGCGTATGCCGTGCTGATCTGGGAGAGGAACTCGTTTTCCGTGGCATGGGCGGCTTCGCGTGAGGGGCCGGGCAGGGCCGACTTCATGTCTGCCGCAGATCACCGCTGCCGCGAAGCCGGATGCCGATTCCCTGCGCTTCGTGGCGGGGCCCCGGGGCTCATGGAGCGCCACCAGGCTCGGAGGAGGGAAGGGTGGAACGAAGGTCATCGTGGCAGTCCGGCCGGATCGGTGCCGGGTATTTTCCCGTTCAGGGCATGGCGGCCTACCTTGACCCGTCCGCGGTGACTGCCTCCGCCACGGCAGCCTTCGAGCCCTCGCCGCCCGGGCCGGCCTCCCCCTCGTCCTCCAAGGCTTTCGGAAGCCTGCGCAAGGTGACGAGGCCGAGGACGACATGGAGGAGGGCGGCGGTGACGGCGACCACGCGGAGACCGGTGACGAAGGCGTCCTTCGCCTGGTCGATCACCGCGGGCGCGAGGCCGGGGAGGCCGAGCGTCTCGCCGAACGTACCGGCCAGGTCAGGGCCTTGAAGGCGGAAGACGAGGACGGACAACGAGCCGAGCAGCGCGATGCCCAGGGCGTTGCCGAGCTCGTTGCTGGTCTCGGCGATCGCGGCCGCCGACCCGGCCCGTTCGGCCGGAACCGCGGCGACGGCCGTCTCGGCGACGAGGCTGAACGAGATGCCGTACCCGACCCCGGCGAGCACCGTGGACGCGATGTACCAGCCCACCCCGCCGGAGGACGCGACGGGCAGCAGCAGGAGCAGACGGGCGGCCACGAGGGCGTGGCAGGTGACGAGCGCCGTCCGCTTGCCGATGCGCGCGACCAGCATCGGCGTCACGATGCACGTGACGGTGAGCAGCAGGGCCCCGGGGAGGGCGAGCAGCGCGGCGCGCAGGATGGGGATCCCCAGTACGGACTGGAGGTAGACCCCCGACAGGTAGGCGGTCGCCGACCACGCGGCGAGCGGCAGAAGCCCGGTGATGATCGCGACGGTGAACACCCGGTCCCGGAACAGCCTGAAGTCGATCAGCGGATGCTCCAGCGTGAGCTGCCGCCGGACGAACCACACCAGCACCGCCAGGCCGGCCACTCCCACGGCCGCGACCGTCGCCGACCAGCCCTCCGCGGCCAGGTGCTTGACGGCGTAGATGCTCAGCAGGAGGCCGGCCACGGACTGCACGGCGCTCAGCACGTCGATGCGGCCCGCCCGCGAGGTCGCCACCTCGCGGAGCAGGAACGGGGCCAGCACCAGGAACAGTACGAGGACCGGAAGGTTGACCAGGAAGACCGAACCCCACCAGAAGTGGCTCAGCAACTGCCCGCCGACCGCCGGCCCGATCGCGAACCCGGCGGCGAAGGCGGCGGCGAAGATCCCGATCGCCTGGGCCCGCTGCCTCGGGTCCTCGAACAGTTCGCCGAGCACCGCGAGTGCCGAGGGCAGCAGCGTCGCCCCGGCCAGGCCCATGAGCGCCCGGAAGGCGATGAGCAGGTCGGGGCTCGACGCGAACGCCGCTCCCAGCGAGGCGAGACCGAACAGGGCCACCCCGCTCATCAGCAGCTTGAGCCGGCCGTACCGGTCACCGATGCCGCCGAAGGTGATGAGCAGGGAGCCCACGACGAATCCGTAGATGTCCAGCGTCCACAGCGCCTGCCCGGCGGTCGGCGCGAGGGCTTCGGTGACCTTCGGCATGGCCAGGAACAGCACCGAGCCGTCCATCGCGACCAGCAGAACCGGGCCGAGGATCACCGCCAGGCCGAGCCATGCCCGCGGACCGGGCCTGTGGATGTCAGTAGTTCGCTTCATGGGCACGAGCTTGGGATTCGCCATGACGCGCAGCCATCCCCACGCCATGGGTACACCTCGCAGGGATACCCAGGACCCCGCCGTGCCCTCCTACACTCGCAGCCATGGCCATGGAACTGGAGAGCCTCGGGACGTTCCTCAAGTCCCGCCGCGCCCGGGTCACACCGGAGGACATCGGACTTCGCACCTACGGCACCTCCCGTCGCGTCCCCGGACTCCGGCGGGAGGAGCTGGCCCAGCTCGCCGGGGTGAGCGTCGGCTACTACACCCGGCTGGAGCAGGACCAGGCCGGGGCCGCCTCCCGGCAGGTCCTCGACGCACTCGCCCGCATCCTCATGCTCGACCCCGCGGAGAGCGCCCACCTGCACAACCTCGCGCTCCGGCGGGCGGAACCGCGCATGGTCCGCCATCAGCGCCAGCGGCTGCATCCGCGGGTGCTCGCGCTCCTGGAGTCGCTGGGCCGCAACACCCCGGCCGTCGTCCTCGGCCGCCGGGGCGATGTGCTGGCGTGGAACCGCACCGGGCACGCCCTCACCGCCGAACACGTCGACTTCGAAGCGCCGCAGGACCCGGCGCGACGGCCGTCCGTCCCGCGGATGTTCTTCCTCGACTCCCACACCCGTGCCCTGCACGAGAACTGGGACGAACTCGCCCGGATCCATGTGGCCTACCTGCGGTTCACCGCGGGGCGGTACCCCACCGATCGCCGGCTGGCCGAGCTCATCGGCGAACTCGTCATGCGCAGCGACGACTTCGCCAGGCTGTGGGCCACCGGCGATGTCGCCGACTGCACCGTGGGCACCATGCGGATGCGCCACCCGACCGTCGGCAGGGTCAGCGTCGACTACCAGGTCTGGCTCCAGCCCGACATCCCCGACCACCGGCTGGAGATCTACACCGCCAACGACGAACCCTCCGCCGACGCACTGCGCCTGCTCGCCGACGGCCAGGGTTCGGACCGGCCCGGCGGGCACCGCTCGGACCGGCCCGACGGGCAGGGCTCAGGCGGGCACCTTCCCGAGGCCGTGCCCTCAGCCGCACCCCGGTGACCCGAGGCGCGAGGCGCCGCGCGGGGCATGGGAAAGCCCCCGCGAGTCACGTCCTCGCGAGGGCTTTCCGTTCATCCGCCTGCCGCGGTGAAGGTTGAGAAGACGATCACGAGGCAGGACGCATCAACCGCCGGAGCGGAGTCAGGGCGCGAGCAGCAGTACGTCCGTGCGCTCCTTGGCGGCCGCGTAACGCTTCGCCACGTCCTGCCAGTTGACGACCCGCCACATCGCCTCGATGAAGTCCACCTTCTGGTTCTTGTACTGAAGGTAGAAGGCGTGCTCCCAGGCGTCGAAGACCAGGATCGGGACCGAGCCCTGGCCCACGTTGCCCTGGTGGTCGTAGACCTGCTCGACGATGAGCTTGCCGCTGAGGGGCTCGTACGCGAGCACGCCCCAGCCGGAGCCCTGGGTGGTGGCCGAGGCCTTCGTCAGCTGGGACTTGAAGCCCGCGAACGTGCCGAACGACTCGGTGATCGCGTCGGCGAGGTCGCCCACGCCGTCCGCCGCGAGGGGCTCGCCGCCGCCGTCGCCGGTCATGTTGTGCCAGTAGATCGAGTGCAGGATGTGGCCGGAGAGGTGGAACGCGAGGTTCTTCTGGAGGCCGTTGATCGCGCCCCAGGCCTCCTTGTCGCGGGCCTCTTCCAGCTGCTCCAGGGTGTCGTTCGCACCCTTGACGTAGGCGGCGTGGTGCTTGTCGTGGTGCAGCTCGATGATCTGCGGGTTGATGACCGGTTCGAGCGCCGCGTAGTCGTACGGGAGTTCCGGGAGCGTGTACGTGGCCATGATGCGAGCCCTCCGACTGCTGGGAATGCCGTCCAGTTGTTATTGCAACCTATATGCAGGAGCAGGCTAACAGCAGGAAGGTTCCCGAGTTGATCAGCCCTTCGGCCTAGGACCTGCGGCCCCGCTCTTCGCTCCTTCTCCCGCAGGTCTTCCGCGCTTTGTCCCGCAAGGGTGATTTGCTCCTCCTGTCGTGCTGCGTACGCCATCGCAGGTTTGGACCCGTCGTTCCGGGGGACCCGGCCAAGCGGCCGGGCGTCGTCGCGGAGCCGGGGTCCGCAGGCGCGCCGCTCGCCGCTGACCGCCCCACCGATGCAGGAGGACTTGATGGCACCCCGCAATGCCCCCGACGCCCCCGATGCCCCGGGCGGCGGCCCCGACCGCGGCCGCGACCCGAAGCTGGCCCTGCCAGTCGCGGACGCGGCTGGCTGGGGCCCGCTCGACGTCCGCGCCGTCGACACCGTCCGGCTGCTGGCCGCCGACGCCGTGCAGAAGGCGGGCCACGGCCACCCCGGCACCGCGATGAGCCTGGCGCCGCTGGCGTACCTGCTCTTCCAGCAGGTCATGCGCCACGACCCGGCCGACGACCAGTGGCTCGGCCGCGACCGCTTCGTGCTCTCCTGCGGCCACTCCAGCCTCACCCTCTACATCCAGCTGTACCTGAGCGGGTACGGGATGGAGCTGACGGACCTGGAGGCGCTGCGCACCTGGGGGTCGAGCACCCCCGGCCACCCCGAATACCGCCACACCCGGGGCGTCGAGATCACCACCGGGCCGCTCGGCCAGGGGCTCGCCTCTGCCGTCGGCATGGCCATGGCGGCCCGCCGCGAGCGCGGCCTCCTCGACCCCGACGCGCCGGCCGGCACCAGCCCCTTCGACCACCACGTGTACGTCGTCGCCTCCGACGGCGACCTGATGGAAGGCGTCACGTCCGAAGCCAGTTCGCTGGCCGGGCACCAGGAGCTCGGCAACCTCGTCGTCTTCTACGACTCCAACCACATCTCCATCGAGGACGACACCGACATCGCCTTCAGCGAGGACGTGACCGCCCGCTACGCCGCGTACGGCTGGCACGTCCAGACCGTGGACTTCACCCGGACCGGCGACTACGTGGAGGACGTCGACGCCCTGCTCGCCGCCGTCGAGGCCGCGAAGAGCGAGACCGGCCGTCCCTCCCTGATCCTGCTGCGCACGATCATCGGCTGGCCCGCGCCCACCAAGCAGAACACCGGCAAGGCCCACGGCTCCGCCCTCGGCGACGACGAGGTCGCCGCCACCAAGAAGCTGCTCGGCTTCGACCCGGACGCCGACTTCACCGTCGAGGACGACGTACTGACCCATGCCCGTGCGGTACGGGAACGGGGCGCCGAAGCCCATCGCGCCTGGGAGCCCCGCTACCAGGAGTGGCGCACCGCCCACCCCGAGCGCGCCGCGCTCCTGGACCGGCTGCTGGAGCAGAAGTTCCCCGACGGGTGGACCGACAGCCTCCCCGTCTTCGACGCCGACCCCAAGGGCATCGCCACCCGCAAGGCCTCCGGCGACGTGCTGACCGCGCTGGCGCCCGTGCTCCCCGAGCTGTGGGGCGGCTCGGCCGACCTCGCGGGCAGCAACAACACCACCATGGAGGGCGAGCCGTCCTTCGTGCCCGAGGGGAAGCAGACCGGTGAGTTCCCCGGCAATCCCTACGGCCGCACGCTCCACTTCGGCATCCGCGAGCACGCCATGGGCGCGACCCTCAACGGCATCGCGCTCCAGAGCCTCACCCGCCCCTACGGCGGTACGTTCCTGATCTTCAGCGACTACATGCGCCCCGCCGTCCGCCTCGCCGCCCTGATGAAGCTCCCGGTCACCTACGTCTGGACCCACGACTCCATCGGCCTCGGCGAGGACGGCCCCACCCACCAGCCCGTCGAACAGCTGGCCGCACTCCGCGCGATCCCCGGCCTCGACGTCGTACGGCCCGCCGACGCGAACGAGACCTCCGTCTGCTGGCGCACCGTCCTGGAGCACCACGACCGCCCCGCCGGCCTCGCCCTCACCCGGCAGCCGCTGCCCGTCCTGGAGCGGGGCGAGGGCGAAGGCGCCTACGCTCCCGCCTCCGGAGCGGCCCGGGGCGGCTACGTCCTCGCCGACAGCCGCAAGGAGACGCCCGACGTCATCCTCATCGGCACCGGATCCGAGGTCCACATCGCCCTGGAGGCCCGGGAGTTGCTGGCCGCCGAGGGCCACGACGCGCGGGTGGTCTCCCTGCCCTGCCGCGAGTGGTTCGCCGACCAGCCGTACGCGTACCAGGACGAGGTCCTGCCGCCCGCCGTACGGGCCCGGGTCAGCGTCGAGGCAGCCGTCGCCCAGGGCTGGCGGGACATCGTCGGCGACGCGGGCCGCATGGTCAGCCTGGAGCACTTCGGCGCCTCGGCCCCTTACGAGCGGCTGTACGAGGAGTTCGGCATCACCCCGCGCGCGGTGGCCGACGCCGCCCTCGCGAGCATCCGTGCGGCGGCGGGCCCCGTCCGGCCCGGCGGCGAGCGCCCCGGCGCCACCCCGACCGAAGGCGGCACCGGCGACGCCGGTTAGACCGCCATCCCCCCACTCACCCACCCACCGGCACATCACCAGGAACAGGAGCCCCATGTCCCCCGCACGCACCCCCCGCTACACCGTCCCCGGCCTCGGCGTCGACGAGGGCCGGCAGGTCATCGACCTCCTGACGCTGCGCCTGCACGCGCTCAACGACCTCGCCCTGACGCTCAAGCACATCCACTGGAACGTGGTCGGACCGCACTTCATCGCCGTCCACGAGATGCTCGACCCGCAGACCGCCGCCGTACGGGACATGGCCGACGCGGCCGCCGAGCGCATCTCCGCCCTCGGCGGCGAGCCGCAGGGCACGCCGGGCGTTCTGGTCAAGGAGCGCACCTGGGACGACTACAGCGTCGGCCGCGCCGACGCCATCGCCCACCTCGGCGCCCTGGACCTGGTCTACACGGGGATCATCGAGGACCACCGCGCGGCGGTCGAGAAGGCCGGTGAGATCGACCCCGTCACCGAGGACCTGCTCATCGAGCACCTGCGCGGCCTGGAGCAGTTCCAGTGGTTCGTCCGCGCCCACCTGGAGAGCAGCTCCGGCTCCCTGTCGAACGCCGGCGCCGACACCGAGGAGGCGGCGGCCGCGGCCGCGTCACCGAAGCGCGCGGCCGCCAAGCGCACCCCGGCCAAGAAGACGGCGCTGCCCGCCCCCGCCAAGAAGACGACGACGGCGGCGGCCAAGAAGACCGCCAAGAAGACGGCGAGCAAGCGCACCACCCGCTGAGAACCTCCCCTTCACCCCGCCGCACACGCGTCCGCGAAGAGCGTGTGCGGCGGGCGGCGTAAGGGGAGACTTGTGCCTTACCTGGGACGGAACCGCCGACGTCAGGCCCCGGCCTCGAACCGGCCCCGGACCTGCCCAGGCCTGGACCTGCCCAGGCCTGGACCTGCCCAGGCCTGGACCTGCCCAGGCCCCGGACCGGCCCCGGCCCGGGTCCGTGCACCAGCCCTGGACATAATTGCCCTGGTGAACAGTCCTCCCGTGCCGCTGCCCGCCGAACACATACCCCCCGGCACCGCCGACTGGCGGACCCCCGACGCCGAGCGCTGGCTCGCCGCCGTGCCCGCCCGGTGGGCACACCCGCTCTGGGCGGTGCTGGCGCTGGTCGTCTCGATGTTCTGGTACATGGGGGAGGCTCCCCTCGCCCCCTGTACGTCCGCCGAGCCGTGCGGCACCGACTGGTCGGGGCTCGGGATGATGGTCGTGCTGGTGGTGACCCCGTACTGGGTGTGGCGGCAGCCCCGGCTCGCCCTCGCGGGGCTGGCGGCCGGGCTGGCGGGGTTCGCCGAGGACGGCGGCTTCACCGAGTCGTTCGGCGAACCGTACGCGCTGGCCTACCCCGTGGCCGCCGCGTTCACCACCGCCGGAATCGTCCACCGGCTCACCCTCGCCGGGCGGCAGCGGGCGCTGGCCCTGGAGGCCGCCGGGCCGGTCGCCCAGCGGCTGCCCGCCGCCGCGCTGACGTTCCGCCGGGGCCGGTTCTCCTTCGTCCTGGCCGCCCTGATGCTCGCCGCCGCCGGGTTCGGCTCCTGGCAGGCCCAGCAGGTCGCCGACGCGTACGAGGAGCGGGCCGCGGGCGCCACGCACCTGTCCGGCCTCGTCGTGGCCCAGGAGCAGGACGACGACGGCAACGACATCCTGAAGGTGGAGGCCGACGAGCGGACCCATCGCTTCGAGACGGCCTTCCCCGAGGACTTCCCCGAGGGCAGCCGGGTCGACATCGTGGTGGACGGCGACTGGGCGGCGCTGGTCGCGGAGCCGTACGACGCTTTCGGGTGGGAGACGCTGGCGCTGGGCGGCGCCGCCGCGGCGCTGGGGTTCTTCGCGAACGGCGTGGACGGGCGCACGCGGTCGGCGCGGCTGCGGCGCCGGCCGCTGCCGGTGCTGCGCGTGCTGGTGCGTGAGGGACATGAGGATGCCCGTACCTGGGTGTTCGCGGCCGACGACCGGCAGGGACTCCAGCCCATCCTGCACTTCCACTCGCTGCACGCCTTCGAGGAGGAGGAGGACGAGGAGGAGCAGAAGGAGAGTGACGAGGGGGAAGCGGACGCCGTCGACCTCACCAAGGTCAAGCAGATTCTCCGCGGCGACGACCCGCCCCCGCCGCTGCGGGAGGCCGTCCTGTACGGCGTCCCCTACGCCGGCGCCGAGGTCGCCCTCGCCGCGCGCCTCGACGCGGACGAGCCGGAGGTGCTGGCCGAGTGCAGCGTCACCGCCGTGAAGCCGGCCGTCCCGGGGCTGCTGGCGCGCGGAGCGAAGAGCCGTAGGCGGAAGAACGAGCGGCGGTCCGTCGAGGACATCGCCGCCACCATGACGCCCGGCCCGGGCCTGCGGGTGTGGAAGGCGCACGGCTTCTCGCGCGCCGTGGGCCTCTTCCTGCTGGTGGTGCAGGGCGGCGGCATCTGGGCCATGCTCGACGACGGGCCGTCGTGGTCCTGGCTGTGGCTGCCCGTGGCCCTGGCGTGGCTGATCTCGACCGTGGCGACGATGCTCATCTGGCGGATCACCGCCGACCGCGACGGGCTGTGGGTGACCGGGGCGTGGCGCGTCCGGCGGGTCGAGTGGGACGCGATCACCGCCGTACGCCACCACGAGGACGGCATCCGCATCGGCACGGGCAAGGGCCACGACAACGTCGACCTGGCCCCCACCGGCTGGGCGTGGCTGGAGCGCCGCCTGGGCCGTGAGCCGTATGCGGTGCGCGCCGCCGACGAGGTGCGGGCCCTGCACCTCGACCCGGAGCTGCGCCCGGCCGAGGAGGCGCCGGCGTCCCGGCAGGGCATGCCGGCCGGGCCGCCGCTGGTGGCCCTCTCGGTGCTGTGGGGCGCGGCGGTGCTGCTTCTGCTGTGACCGAAGACGCCGGGGCGGAGGGTCGCCCCCTGCCCCGGCTCCACACGTCCCCGGATCACAGCAGCGGGCGACTACTTCCGCTGCGCCGGGATCTCGGCCGCGTCACTGCCGCGGAGCCGCCGCTGACGTACGACACCGATCCCGATCAGCACCGCCGTCAGCGCCCCTGTGGCCAGCAGCTGGTCGCGGGTGTCCGGCTGGCGCAGCATCAGCAGGAAGATGCCCGCCATGCCCGCCAGGGCGACGATCGTGAGGACCGGGAAGAGCCACATCCGTACGACCAGCTTCTCGGGCGACTCGCGCTCGGTGCGGCGGCGCAGGATCAGCTGGGAGACGGCGATGAAGATCCAGACGACCAGGATCACCGCGCCGATCATGTTCAGCAGCCAGGGGAAGACGTCGTCCGGCCGCCAGTAGCTGAGCAGCACGCACAGGAAGCCGAACACCGAGGAGAACAGCACCGCGTTGCGCGGCACCCCGGAGGAGATCCGGCCGAGTACGGCCGGTCCCTGGCCCCGGGCGACCAGGGACCGGGCCATCCGCGAGGCGCCGTAGATGTTGGCGTTCATCGCGGAGAGCAGGGCGATGAGGATGACCACGTTCATGATCTGCGCGGCGCCGCCGATGCCGAGGTGGTCGAGCATCGCGTAGAAGGGGCCGACCTCGGCGACCTTCGGGTTGTCCCAGGGGACCAGGGTGACGATGACGGCCATGGAGCCGATGTAGAAGACCGCGATGCGCCACATCGCCGTACGGACCGCCTTCGCGACGCCCTGCACCGGGTTCTCCGACTCGGCGGCGGCGATGGTGACGGTCTCCAGACCGCCGTACGCGAAGACGGAGGCGAGGAGCCCGATGATGAAGCCGTCCATGCCCTTGGGCAGGAAGCCCCCGTCGCCGGTGAGGTTGGTCAGGCCGGGCGCCTTCGTGTCCGGGAGCACGCCGAAGATCGCCAGCAGGCCGAGCACCAGGAACAGGGTGATCGCGATGACCTTGAGCGCGGCGAACCAGAACTCGAACTCGCCGAAGTTCTTCACGGCCGCCAGGTTCGTCCCCAGGAAGACCACCATGAACAGGGCGACCCAGGCCCACTCGGGCGTCCCGGGCAGCCAGCCGCTGACGATCTGGGCGGCGCCGATGCCCTCCAGGCCGACGGCGACGCAGAGCAGGAACCAGAAGGACCAGCCCGCGGTGAACCCGGCCCAGGGGCCGATCGCCCGTTCGGCGTGCACGGAGAAGGAGCCGGAGGCCGGGTTGGCGGCCGACATCTCGCCGAGCATGCGCATCACCATCATGACGAGCAGCCCGGAGAGCGCGTACGCGACGACGATCGAGGGTCCGGCGGCGGCGATCCCGGCCCCGGAGCCCACGAAGAGCCCGGCGCCGATGACGCCGCCGAGGGCGATCATCGAGAGGTGCCGCTGCTTGAGACCGTGGGTGAGCGCGGAGTCCGCCGAGGCTCCGGTGGGGGCCGCGGAGTCAGCGGTGGGGGGAGACACGGAGGTCCGAGACATGGACAAGCTCTGTTCGCTAGCTGAGACAGGGGACGAACCCACAGTCTGAGCATCCGCACCGCTCACACGGAACGGGTGTCCGCTATACGGGCACGAGGCTCACACAAGGTGCACACGCGCCTACCGGCCGGTAAGAGCCGACCCCTTGCGTCCCGACCCATGCATCCCGACCCTTGCGTCC
Organism: Streptomyces cyaneofuscatus; assembly: GCF_033109485.1. Taxonomy (NCBI): domain Bacteria; kingdom Bacillati; phylum Actinomycetota; class Actinomycetes; order Kitasatosporales; family Streptomycetaceae; genus Streptomyces; species Streptomyces cyaneofuscatus. The sequence goes on from NZ_CP137002.1 coordinate 5,734,736, forward strand.
CTACCGGCCGGTCAGCGCCGACCCCTTACGCTCCCGCCACTGACGCCCCACCGCCACCAGCAGCACCAGCGCCGTCGCCCCCGCCGACCACAGCACCTGCGGCCGCGCGTCGGCGTCCGTCAGCATCAGCACCAGCACCCCCAGCAGCCCCGCCAGCGTCAGCCAGCTCAGATACGGGAACCACCACATCCGCAGCGCGAGCGCCCCCGGCGCCTCGCGCTCCAGCCGGGCGCGCAGCCGCAGTTGGGAGGCGGCGATCAGCGCCCAGACGAACAGGAGCACCGCGCCGACGGAGTTGAGCATGTAGAGGAACACGGTGTCCGGCCAGAGCAGATTGAGCAGTACGGAGACGAAGCCGAAGGCCACCGAGGCCAGCACCGCCCGCCGGGGCACCCCGCCCGCCTTCCCCGGGGAACCGCCCGACACCTTGAGCAGCCCGCGCGGCGCCTCCCCGCGCTCGGCCAGCGAGAACACCATCCGCGAGGAGCCGTACAGATTGGCGTTGAGCGCCGAGAGCAGCGCCACGAACACCACGATGTTCATGATCTGCCCGGCCGACGGCACCCCGATGGAGTCCAGCACCTTCACATACGGGCTCAGCCCGGCCTGCTGGGCGGTCCACGGCAGCACGGTCACGATGACCAGCATCGACCCGACGTAGAAGAAGAGGATGCGCACCACCGCGCTGCGCACCGCGCGCCCCACCGCACGCGCCGGGTCGTCCGTCTCGGCGGCGGCGATGGTGACGACCTCCAGGCCGCCGAAGGCGAAGACCACCGTCAGCACGCCGGAGACGACCCCGCCCCACCCGTTCGGCAGGAAGCCCCCCTGCCCGGTCAGGTTGGTCATCCCGACCGGGTCGGTGTCCGGCAGCCACCCGAAGACCGCCAGCACCCCCAGCCCCAGGAAGACCACGATCGCGCCGACCTTCAAGGAGGCGAACCAGAACTCGAACTCGCCGAAGTTCTTCACCGCCGCCAGGTTGGCCGCGGTGAACACGACCATGAACAGCAGCACCCACGCCCACGGTTCGACCGCCGGCACCCACCCGTGGGCGATCTGCGCGGCGGCCGTCGCCTCCACGGCGAGGACCACGACCAGCAGGAACCAGTACAGCCAGCCGACGCTGAACCCCGCCCACCGCCCGAGCGCCCGCTCCGCGTGCACGGAGAAGGAGCCGGAGGCGGGCATCGCGGCGGACATCTCGCCGAGCATCCGCATGACCAGCATCGCGAGCGCGCCCGCGATCAGATACGAGACCACGATGGCGGGCCCCGCCACCGCGATCCCCGCGCCCGACCCGACGAACAGCCCGGCCCCGATCACCCCGCCGAGCCCGAGCATCGTGAGGTGACGCTGTTTCAGCCCGTGTTCGAGGGGCTCGGCGGGGGCCGTGGTGGGCCCGGACGGGGTGGGGGGAGCCTCGTGCATGGTGTGCGGGTCACTCTCGGATCATTTATGGGGAACCTACAGTCTGAGCCTCCAAGGCCTCTCCCGCCAAAACGGACCACCCGCCGCCCCACCTCCGTGACGAGCATCACGCCCAGAGGCGATTGCGCGGGGACCTTTGTGCGAATCCCACCAACCCGTCAACCACCGCTTTGTGGGCGGCTGATGGTGATCGGTCGTTCACTGCTGGGCTAACGTCGGCAGCAGTCCCACCATCTGCCCCACCCCACATGCCCCACCCCACCTGCCTGGCGGAGCCGTCCCAGCCCGCCTGCCCTCACCCGCGGAGTCCCGATGAGCACTGCTGCCGCCCCCGTCCGCTCCGGAGCGGTCCTCGCCGACCTGCTGCCCGCAGCCCGGCACCGCTACGCCGTCGACGCGGCCCTCGTGCTGGGCGGCGCCGCCCTCACCGGCATCGCGGCGCAGATCTCCGTCCCCGTCCCCGGCTCCCCGGTCCCCGTCACCGGCCAGACCTTCGCCGCGCTCCTCATCGGCACGGCGCTCGGCGCCCGCCGCGGCTTCCTCGCCCTCGCGGTGTACGCGGTCGTCGGCATGGCCGGGATGCCGTGGTTCGCCGAGGGCACCTCGGGCTACGCGATGCCGTCCCTCGGCTACATCCTCGGGATGCTGCTCGCCGCCACCGTCGTCGGCGCCCTCGCCCGCCGCGGCGGCGACCGCTCGGTGCTCCGCACGGCGGGCACGATGGTGATCGGCTCCGCGATCATCTACGCCGTCGGCGTGCCCTACCTGGCGCTCGCCACCGGTATGTCCCTGAGCGCCGCCGTCGCGGCCGGTCTCGCCCCGTTCCTGATCGGCGACGCGCTCAAGGCGGCCCTGGCGATGGGCGCGCTGCCCGCCTCCTGGAAGCTGCTGGGCCGCCGAGGCTGATCCCGTCCGCCCGAAGACTCAGGCCCCGTACGGGCCACCGAAGAGGCCCGCCGGATCGTACTGGGAGACCAGACCGGCGAGCCTCTTCGCCGTTTCCGCCTCATGGAAACCGGCGGTACGGTCCCCGCCGCCGAAGGAGAAGTTCAGCGACCGCCCCAGGACGGCCGGCTCCAGCACCCGCCCCACCTCCCCGTACAGCGCGCGCACCGCGCCCACCTCCGTACCGTCCAGCGGCGACAGCAGCCGCAGCAGGAACCCGGCATCGCGGTACGGCACGGCGTTCGGGACCTCCGGCCGCGCGGCCAGCGCCCCGCCCAGGTGGTTGAGCTGCACCACGGTCATCATCGGCGCCCGGGGCCCGGCCAGTTCAAAGGCCTGTACGGTCCGCTCCGCGTCCGGCTCGCCGAGCACCGCACTGTCCCCGTAGTAGGCGTGCGGGAACGGCGGGTCGCTGTGGATGGTGTGGCTCTCGGTGTACGGCATCTCCCGCAGCGAGTCCGACAGGACCGCCGCGGGCCCCCCGAGCGCCCGCAGCGGCGCCACCAGCCGCTCGCCCTCCGCCACGTCCCCCGTGAAGGCGACCCGCACGGAGATCACGTACCGGCCGCGCAGCTCCTCGGGCAGCTGGGGCAGGTCCGGGTACACGAGCGCGGCCAGCGAAGACGTCAGGGTCTCCGGCACGGTCCGCGTCCACTCCAGATAGCCGCGTACCACCTCGCCCGCCGCCCGCGTCCCGTCGAAGGCGATCGAGCCGCCGTAGAGCCGCTCCACCGCCACCAGAGCGATCTCCAGGCCGGTCACCACCCCCAGCCGGTGCCCGCCCCCGCGCAGCCCCCAGAAGAGCTCCGGCTCGCGCTCCGGCGTGACCCGGCGTGCGGTGCCGTCGGCGGTCACCACGTCCAGCGAGCGCACGTGGTCGGCGGCGTACCCGAACTCCCGGGCCAGGATCCCGAGCCCGCCGCCCAGCGTGTAGGAGACGGCGCCCACGGAGGGGGAGGAGCCGTTGAGCGGGGCGAGCCCGTGCGGGGCCGCCGCCTCGATCACCCGGCCCCAGCTCGCGCCCGCGCCGATCCGGGCGGTGCGGCGGACCGGGTCGACGGTGACGGAGTCCAGGGCGCGGGTGGCGATGAGGACCCCGCCCTCGACGGGGCCGGGGAGGCCGTGGCCGGAGGCGTGCGCGGCGACGTGCAGCCCGCGCCCGCCGGCGTACGCCACGGCCTCCCGTACGTCCTCGGGCGTGGCGGCCTCCACCAGCCGGCCGGGCCGGATCGGGAAGCCGGTCTGGAAGGTGGGCAGGGGCTCGGCCCGCCCGTTGTGCCCGGCGGACCCTTCGGATGCGGAAACCATGAGGGAGGCTCTCCTTCGCTCGCGCTTTCGGCGGTACGAAGGAAAGCCTCCCCGAGATACCTGACACCTACAGTCATGTATCTCTCACGCGCGTGTCACTCACATGCGTGTCACTCACATACGTGTCACTCGGCGGGGGTGACCGCCTTGCGGCTGCGCGCCTCCCGGACCAGCGAGATGCCCACCACCAGCGCCGCGACCAGCAGCGACAGCACGACCTGCTCGCGGGCGGTGTCGTCGGTCAGCATGTAGACCAGGACGAAGGAGATCGCCGCGATCGTCGCCCAGGTGAGGTACGGGAAGAGCCACATCCGTACGACCAGCTTGCCCGGGGTCTCGCGCAGGATGATCCCGCGCATCCGCAGCTGGGTGAAGCAGATGACCAGCCAGACGAAGAGCGCGACCGCGCCGGAGGAGTTCAGCAGGAACGCGAACACCGTGTCGGGCCACTGGTAGTTGAAGAACACCGCCACGAAGCCGAAGACGACCGAGGACAGGATCGCCGCCTGCGGCACGCCGCGCTTGTTGACCTGGGCGAAGGACTTCGGCGCGTCGCCCCGCTCGCCGAGCGAGAACGCCATCCGGGAGGCCGTGTACAGGCCGGAGTTGAGACACGACAGCACGGCCGTCAGCACGATGAAGTCCATGACGTTGCCGGCCTGCGGGATCCCGATCGAGTCGAGGGCGGCGACATAGCTGCCCTTCTCCTGGATCGACGGGTCGTTCCACGGCAGCAGCGTCAGCACGACGAAGATCGAGCCGAGGTAGAAGACGGCGATACGCCAGATCACGCTGTTGGTGGCCTTCGAGACGGCCCGCTGCGGGTCCGAGGACTCGCCGGCGGCCAGCGTCACGATCTCACTGCCCATGAACGAGAAGACGACCATCAGGACACCGGTCAGGATGGCCCCGGGTCCTTCGGGGAAGAACCCGCCGCTGTCCGTCAGATGCGCGAGACCCGACCCCGGGTTGTCCGAACCGGGCAGGAACCCGAAGACCGCGAGGAAGCCGACGACCACGAACGCGGCGATCGCCACGACCTTGATCCCGGCGAACCAGAACTCGAACTCGCCGTAACTGCCCACCGAGACCAGGTTGGTGGCGGTCAGCACGACCATCACGATCAGCGCCCAGGCCCACTGCGGGACGCCCGGGATCCAGCTCTCCAGGATCTTGGCGCCGGCCGTGGCCTCGACGGCGAGCACCACGACCCAGAAGAACCAGTAGAGCCAGCCGATGGAGAAACCGGCCCACCGGCCCAGCGCCTGGTCGGCGTAGGCGGAGAAGGAGCCGGAGCTCGGGCGGGCGGCGGCCATCTCGCCGAGCATCCGCATCACGAGGACGACCATCAGGCCGACCATCGCGTACGAGATCAGGATCGCCGGTCCCGCGGCCGCGATGCCCGCGCTCGATCCCACGAAGAGCCCGGCGCCGATCACGCCGCCGATCGCGATCATCGAGAGGTGGCGGTTCTTCAGGCCTGCCTGAAGCCCGCCCGACGAGTCCGGCCGGTCCGGCTCACCGGGCTCCTGGCCCGGCTTCGCCAGCGTCGTCTGCGACGTCATGGGGGGATTCCTTACCTTTTCGAGCATGAGGGTGTGCCCTGCTCCGCCGTCGGATCGTGCCCGTGGGGTGTGCGAAGACAAGGCCACGCATTCAAGCCCGATACAAGGCGGAAGGGGAACCCCCTCTTTCGGATCGTTTGCCTGATCGTTGCCCGAGTGGTGTTCGCCACATGAAATCGGGCTCGAACCTGCGAATCATCGAATGAGGGTGTGCGACCCCGCTGACGGCTACCCGGCGGAGTTCGTGCCACACTTCGCACCATGCGCGTGTACCTCGGATCCGACCATGCCGGTTACGAACTCAAGAACCACCTCGTCGAGTGGCTCGGTGCCCACGGGCACGAGGCCGTCGACTGCGGTCCCCACATCTACGACGCCCAGGACGACTATCCGCCGTTCTGCCTCCGTGCCGCCGAGAAGACGGCCGCGGACCCGGACAGCCTCGGCATCGTGATCGGCGGCTCCGGCAACGGCGAGCAGATCGCCGCCAACAAGGTCAAGGGCGTCCGCGCCGCACTGGCCTGGAGCGAGCAGACCGCCGCCCTCGGCCGCGAGCACAACAACGCCAACGTCGTCGCGATCGGCGGCCGGATGCACACGGTGGAGGAGTCGACGAAGTTCGTCGAGATCTTCCTCTCCACGCCGTACTCGAACGAGGAGCGCCACACGCGCCGCATCGAGATGCTCTCGGCGTACGAGAACACCGGCGAGCTCCCCCCGATCCCGGCCCACCACCCGCAGCAGGGCTGACCCCGACGCCCACCTGTGCCGCCGGGTCCCGGACCCGGCGGCACGGCCATGTCACCGCCCGCCCTTCCAGAGGAACCACAGGAGCAGCCCGCCGTGCCCGAGGGACACACGATCCGCCGCCTCGCCCAGGACCACGCCGAGCGGTTCACGGGCGGGCCGGTCCGGGTGAGCAGCCCGCAGGGCAAGTTCTCCGACAGTGCGGCCCTCCTCGACGGGCACACCCTCACCACCACCGACGCCCACGGCAAGCACCTCTTCCTGGGCTTCGGCTCCTCCGGCTGGGTCCACATCCACCTCGGCCTCTTCGGCAAGCTCGGCTTCGGCACCGCCCCGCCCCCGCCGCCCACCGACACCGTTCGCCTCCGCCTGGTCAACGCGGCCCACCACGCCGATCTGCGCGGCCCCACCACCTGCGCCCTGATCACCGAGCCCGAGAAGCGCGCGATACACGAGCGCCTGGGCCCGGACCCGCTCCGCGGCGACGAGGACGGCGAGCGCGCCTGGCAGCGGATCTCCCGCAGCCGGACCACGGTCGCCGCGCTCCTGATGGACCAGAAGGTCATCGCGGGCGTCGGCAACGTCTACCGGGCCGAGGTCCTGTTCCGCCACGGCATCGACCCGTACCGCACGGGCAAGGACCTCACCCGCGCCGAGTGGGACGCGATCTGGGCGGACCTGGTGGAGCTGATGCACGAGGGCGTGCGGAACAACCGGATCGACACCGTCCGCCCGGAGCACCTCCCCGAGGCGATGGGCCGCCCGCCCCGCAAGGACGACCACGGCGGCGAGGTCTACGTCTACCGCCGGGCCAACCTGCCCTGCCACATCTGCGAGAGCGAGATCCGGACGGCGGACCTCGCCGCCCGCAACCTCTTCTGGTGCCCGCGCTGCCAGGACCCGGGCGGCGCCTGACCGCTCGGGCAACGCCTGCTCAGAACCCGTGCGGCAGCCACGGCTCCACGTGCCACGAGAACGCCGAGGAGACCTCCTCCACCGCTCCCGGCCGCACCTCCCGCACCCGCCCCGCCGCCGCGAGCGAGGTGAACGACACCCCGCCCAGATAGGCGGCGCCCAGCTCCCGTACCGACAGCTCCAGATCCGGCGCACGATCCGGCGCACGCCGGCACGAGGCACCGCCCTTCGCGTCCGCCACCAGATGCCAGCGCCCCGCGTTCCACGGGCAGAAGTCGTCCGCCACCTCCAGCACCACATCCACCGGCGTCCGGTACGCGCGCGCCTCCAGCGCCGCCCCCACCTCCACCAGCCGTACGTAGAGCGAGTCCTGCACCCGCGCCTCGCACCGCCGCACGTCGGACACCAGATGCATCAGCGGCTCGTCCACCGGCCGCGAGCCCGCCTCCACCGACGACGTCAGGTCGATGCCGAACAGGAACCGCCACAGCGCCGCGTACGACGCCGGATCCAGCGCCGCCAGATCCCGCAGCGCCACCGTCCCCTTCGGCCCCGCCCGGTCCCAGTCGGGCCGCACCCGGAACGTGGCGTACCCGGTCACCTCCCCGTCCCGCTCGGCCAGCACGCACTGCAACGGCGAGGCGCCCGCCCGGTCCTTCTCCGTGTCGATCACCGCGGCCTGCTCCCACTTCGGCTGCCGCACCGGCGTGCCCGGACGCTCCGCGGCGAGCCGCCCGTACACCTCCTCGCACGCGGGCAGGGCCGCCACCGGATCCGTGTACCGCACCCGTACCTCGTCGGTGCCCGGCGGCAGATCCAGCTGTACGCGGGAGGTGTCGATGTTCACACTCAGGGCCCGGGTCGCGGCCCCGTACCCGAAGCGCCCGTAGATGGCCGGTTCCGAGGCCGTCAGCACGGCGAGCGGCTCGCCCCAGGAACGTACGTCGTCCAACTGGCGCCGCATCATCGTCCGCAGCAGCCCGCGCCGCCGGTGCGTCCCCGAGACGCTCACCGCCGTCACCCCAGCCGTCTCCACCGCGGCCCCGCCGGGCACGGTCAGCCGGAAGCTGTAGGCGCCCGCCGTACCGACGCACACCTCCCCGTCCCACAGCCCGATGGACCGGTCGTGCTCGGTCAGGTCCTGCCAGAGCGCACGCGACTCCGGGGCACTCGCCACGCCCCCGAACGCACGCTCCAGACAGGCGAACCAGGAGTCCCATTCAGCAGGTCGCAGCACACGGAGTTCTGAAGTCATAGGCCATCCCTACCAGGGTGAGCGGAAGCGGACGACCCGATTTCGCGCGGATCGTCACCGGGGTCCCCCTGCACCGGAGGCGTCCGGGTGGATAGGGTCCCGGCAATGGCCCGTCGCGGAGGAGTGGACGACTTCTGGGCCCGGTGGCGCAGATCGGCGCACCGGGCCCGCATCGGGCTGCGCAGATCCGGGGTGGACTACTTCCGGGGCGACGGCTCCGACTGGATCGCGATGGCCGGTCTGCTGCTGACGATTCCCGCCATCACCTTCGCCACCATCGCCAGCCCGGTCTGGATCGACCCGGCCGCCCTCGCCCTCCCCATCGTCGCGGGCGGCCTCCTGCTGCGCCCCGCCAGCCTGCTCGGCCTGTACGCCACGGCCGCCGGCGCCCTGATCGTGGAGGCGCTCACCCTCGGCCCGTACCTGGACGGCCCGGCCCGGGTCACCCCCGGCACCGTCCTCGTGGTCGCCGCCTGCGGGTTCTTCGGTCTGGTCCTCGCCCAGTTCCGGGCCCGGGTCGGGGTGCCCTGGCGGCGCGGCGGCACCATGCTCTTCGACCTGCGCGAACGCATCCGGGTCCAGAGCGCCCTGCCCCGGCTGCCCCAGGGCTGGCACCGCGAGATGGCCCTGCGCCCGGCCGGCGGGCAGTCCTTCTCCGGGGACTTCGTCGTCGCGGCCCGCACCCACGGCGGCCGGACCCTGGAGGTCGTCCTCACCGACGTCTCCGGCAAGGGCATGGACGCGGGCTCCCGGGCCCTGCTGCTCTCCGGCGCCTTCGGGGGCCTGCTCGGTTCGCTGCCGCCGCACGGCTTCCTCGCCGCCGCCAACGGCTATCTGCTGCGGCAGGACTGGGACGAGGGGTTCGCGACCTCGATCCACCTGGTGCTGGACCTGGACTCCGGCGACTACGAGATCTTCTCGGCCGGTCATCCGCCCGCGCTCCAGCTGCACGCGGGCAGCGGGCAGTGGGAGGAGAAGTCGGGGGAGGGGCCGCTGCTCGGCGTCTACGACGGGGCCGAGTTCGACGCGGTCAAGGGCTCGCTCGCCCCGGGCGATGTGCTGATGCTCTTCACGGACGGACTGGTGGAGGCGTCCGACCGGGACATCGCCGAGGGGATCGACCGGCTGACCGGCGAGGCCGACCGCTATGTCTCCGCCGGCTTCGAGGGCGCGGCCTGGCATCTGATCGAGGCCTGCGCCAAGGACGTCAACGACGACCGGGCGCTCCTGCTGCTTTCGCGCAGGCACTGAGAGAGCCTCGGCGGCACCGAGAGAGCCACGGTGGCACTGAGAGGGCCTCGTCAACGGAGAGGTGCCCATCACCCGCGAGTGATCATGTGGTGATCGTCACTCACGGGTGCGGTGTACGAGGACACCTCTCCGTCTCCGTTCAGACCGACACCGGGATCTGCTCCTGATCCTTGTCGCCGTCCTTCCCGCCACCGTCCTTGCCGCTACCGCCACCGCGTCCGCCGGGCAGGATCCGCGCCAGCCAGTGCGAGCGTCCGGCCGCCAGCGGGGCGAGGACGGCGAGCAGGAGCACGTAGCCGGCGATGAACGGCGAGAGCCGGCTGTCGAGTCCGGCGGCGGCCGCCATCGTCGCGAGGATGAGCGCGAACTCGCCGCGGGCCACCAGCGTGGTGGCGATGTTGGCCGTGCCCTGGGAGCCGAAGTCGTAGATCCGGGCGGCGGCGAGACCCGCCGCCACGTTCATCGCGAGCGTCAGGACGACGGCCGCCAGCACCGGCCAGAAGACGCTCGGGAGGACGCCGGGGTCGATGGAGAGACCGAAGGCGAAGAAGAAGATCGCGCCGAACGCGTCGCGCAGCGGGTGGACCAGCTTGAGGATGCGCTCGCCGGAGGTGGTCGAGCCGAGCATGAGACCGACCATGAAGGCACCGATCGCGTCGGCGACGCCGAACATCTCGGAGACACCGGCGACGAAGACCGCGACACCGAGGAAGGAGATGACGAGGAGCTCGTCGTCCCTGGTGTTCATCAGCTTGCCGATGACCTTCGTCCCGAACCGGGCCGCCAGGGCGAGCAGCAGCAGGAAGCCGAAGGCCTTGCCGGCGTCGACGAGCATCGCCGAGAGGCTGTCCGCACCGGACAGGATCGGCTGGAGAGCGGCGAGGTAGAGGGCGAGGAAGACGTCCTCGACGACGATGATGCCGAGGATCGGCCGGGTCTCCGGGTTACCGATCCGCCCCAGGTCCACCAGGATCTTGGTGACGATGGCGGACGAGGATATGCCGAGCACACCGGCGAGGACCAGCGCCTCGGACGTGCCCCAGCCCAGCGCGAAACCGAAACCGAGACCGGCGCCCACGTTCAGGACCAGATAGGTCCCGCCCGCGATGGCCATCTTCCGGCCGCCCGTCCTGAGGTCGTCCATGTGGAACTCGAGCCCCAGGTAGAAGAGCAGGAGGACGAGTCCCAGCGCGGAGAGCATCTCCAGGTCGTGCGGGTTGGAGAGAAGCGTGTAACCGGGGGTGTGAGGGCCGAGAAGGATGCCGGCCAGGATGAACAGGGGGATCGTAGGCAGCCCGATGCGGCCGCCGAGACGGGCGAGGACGGCAGCGGCCAGGAAGGCGCCGCCCATGGCGAGGAGGGTGTCTGCGTGTCCGATGAGCCTGTTCCTTAGGGAGTAGGTCAAGAGGGCGTCAAGGGGGCGTCAATAAACCATCAGTAATTAGTTTACCGAACGATTGACTCTGCAACTATGAAGCCGTCGTATTGTCAGCTTTTGTCTGTTTGGGGCATGACGGGTCTTCCCGACAACGCCGCAGGCCGGAGGGGTTGTTGACGCGCCGCCGTAGAGTCGGGCCATGTCCGGCAACCATCTGAACCTGGCCCAGGTCGAGGCTCTTGCCCGCGAGGCCCATGCGACGCAGACCGACAAGGCGGGCCGCCCCTACGCGGAACACCTGGCAGCGGTGGCCGAGGGCGTGAGGGTGCGCGGCGGCAGCGACCGGCAGATCGCCGCGGCCTGGCTGCACGACGCGATCGAGGACGGCGCGCTCTCGGCGCGCTGGCTGGCGGAGGCCGCGCTGCCGCAGGAGGTCAAGGACATGGTCCTGGCCGTCACCAAGCGGCCGGGGGAGGAGCTGTCCGCGTACACGGCCCGGATCCTCGCCACCCCGGGCGCCCTGCTCGTGAAGGAGGCGGATCTGGCCCACAACGCGGATCCGGCCCGCCTGGCCGTCCTGGAGGAGCCGACGCGTACCCGGTTGACGGCGAAGTATGCGCAGGTACGGGGGCTGTTGGGGCTGACCGGCGGGAAGTCACCCTCGGACCGAAAGGATTCGGCCAACCCGGAAGCGCGCAACCCCGAAACACACTGATCCACCCGCGGCCCCCGCCGACGGGTGGATCAGGTACGAGGAGGGGAGCGGTTTCAGCGCTTCGCGGGATCCTTCCGGAACGCCCACTTCATGTCCGGCTCGGTGGCGAACTTCAGGGCCCGGGCCACCGGCGGCGAGCACATGAGCGTCACCGCGCCCGCGGCCACGACCGAGACGAACACCAGGCCGACGGGGCCGGAGAGCCAGGTGTGCCGGTCGAACAGGCCCGTGTACACAGCGCCCTTGATCAGGAAGCCGTGGAGCAGATAGCCGCAGATCGTCCCGGCGCCCAGCACCGTGAACCACATGTTCCGGCGCGGCACCCAGGCCAGGAAGCCGATGGTCAGCGCCAGGGCGCAGCCGAACAGGGCCAGCGACATCACCGCACCCGACCACCACGGGGCGTCCATCTCCTGGGCGCTGTTGGCGCGGTAGAGCCAGCCGAGCTGCATCCGCGGGGCGATCCAGTACGCGAACAGCAGCGCGCCCGCGAACAGCGGCAGGGCGAGCAGCCGCACCTCGCGGCGCCGGATCAGCTGGAAGTGCTCGGACTTCATCAGCAGGCCGAGGACGAAGAACGGCAGGAACTGGAAGACCCGCTGGAGGTCCAGGTCGTCGCCGATGTCGGGGGAGACCGAGGCCAGCATCGCGATGGCGAGCGCCACCGGCAGCGGATGGCGCAGGGTGAGCCAGATCGGTGTGGTGACCCGCCAGATGAACAGGGCGATCAGGAACCACGTCAGGAACAGCGGATCGACCAGGGTGATCGAGGTGTCGGGTGAGTCGTCCACGTACCGCTTGAAGAGCGAATAGGCCGTCTCGAACAGCACGTACGGCACGGCCACCCCGGTGATCAGGCGCTTCACCTTGGGGGACGACATGTCGAACGTACGGGAGAAATAGCCGGAGATGAGGATGAAGGCCGGCATGTGGAACGTGTACACGATCATGTAGAGCGCCCGGGTGGCCCGGCTGCCGTCCATCACCGGTTCCCAGGCGTGCGCCACCGCGACCAGGACGATGGCCAGATACTTCACGTTGTCGAAGTAGGGATCACGCCGCTTCGCCGCCTTCGGCGGGACTTCGGTGGGGGCCGGGGCGGCGTTCGTGGGGGTGGGCGTCTGCTCGCGTCTGGGCTCCGGCTCCCGGGTCGCCGGGGGGAGCGGGGCCCTCGTGAATACGCTCGGAGCTTGGAACATCTAAGGCACCTTAGACCCGTCGATTGCCACGCGTAAAACCGCGATGAGATATCGCGTGTTCCCGCCTATTCGCAGGTGAAACAGTCGAACACTGCCCGCTATGACACACTTGATCCCGCTTAAACAGGGCATATCGGCGGCGTGTTGAGCGAGTGAATTACGTCGCTACCCGCCGCTCGAATTACCTGTGAACGACCTGTGGGAACAGGGAGAAGATCACCGCGGCCGGAGTCGGTGAATATGCGGCCGCACGGATTTCGCGGCGGAGGTGCGGCTGCCCGGCGTGGAGCCCCCGTGAGCTGGGCAGGATGGCGGGATCCGGTCAGTGCGATCCGTCACCCGGCAGCAGACACCCGGGAGTTGGTGGCACGATGGACGCGACGGGGCGCGCAGTGGTGCACGTTTCCGGGCCGGCAAGGCGGACCGACCGAGGGTGTGATCAGACGTGGCTATTTCACTGTCTATGGTGCTGCTGTTCGCGGTCATCCTGGTGGTGCTGATCCGTGGGGGCTCCATCAAGCCCGGCCCCGCGCTCGTCGCCGTGCTGTTCGGGTTCTTCCTGGCGTCGACCGGCATGGCCCCGTCGATCAACAGGTTCATGAACTCGATAGCGGACACGATCAACCAGATCAGCTTCTGAGCCGGTCCGGCTCCCGCACGCGGGAAGCCCCGCACGCAAGAGGCCCGGTCCGACGGAGATATCGGACCGGGCCCAGGCGTGGAGCGGGCGACGGGAATCGAACCCGCGTAGCTAGTTTGGAAGACTAGGGCTCTACCATTGAGCTACGCCCGCGAGCGGTGCACCGCAGGTCCACCGGACCGCGGCACGGACAGCATCGTAGCGGGTCGGCGGCGCTCTCCGCACACCCGTTGACGCCGGCCGCCGGACCATCCTCCGCGCCCCTCCGCAAAGCGGCCGACGCACGGCTCCGGTGCATGTACCCTACGTGTCGCACCGACGGGGTGTGGCGCAGCTTGGTAGCGCGTCCGCTTTGGGAGCGGAAGGTCGTCGGTTCGAATCCGGCCACCCCGACCACCAGCAAGATCGCATTGTGGGAGTCCTCCCCCTTGCCGTTACTATGCAAAATGCGTGCCCGTGTGTCTGATGTACCGGGCTCGGTCCGCGAAGCCACCAATCAGGCGGCCCAGCAGAACCCCAAGAAGTCAGCCACCAAGGAGACCGAACCGTGAAGAGCGCCGTGGAGACCCTGAACCCGACTCGGGTTCGGCTCAGCATCGAGGTGCCCTTCGAGGAGCTCAAGGACAGCCTCGACGCGGCGTACAAGAAGATCAACCAGCAGGTCACGGTGAAGGGCTTCCGCAAGGGCAAGATCCCCGCCCGGGTCATCGACCAGCGGTTCGGCCGCGGTGCTGTGCTGGAGGAGGCCGTCAACGACGCCCTCCCGAAGTTCTACACCGAGGCGGTCAACGAGGGTGAGCTGAACGTCCTCGGCCAGCCCGAGGTCGACATCACCGAGCTGAAGGACGGCGAGCTGCTGGCCTTCACCGCCGAGGTTGACGTACGCCCCGAGATCGAGATCCCGGACTACTCCGGCATCGAGGTCACCGTCGACGCCCTTGAGGTCACCGACGAAGAGGTCGAGAAGGCCGTGGAGCAGCTGCGCGAGCGCTTCGCCTCCACCAACCCGGTCGAGCGCGCCGCCGCCGACGGCGACGTCGTCACGATCGACCTGGAGGCCAAGGTCGACGGTGAGGTCCTGGAGGACGGCGTGGCCGCGGGTGTCTCGTACACCATCGGTTCCGGCGAGCTCCTCGACGGCATCGACGAGGCCGTGACCGGCCTGGAGGCCGGTGGCGAGGCCACCTTCACCTCCGAGCTGAAGGGCGGCTCCGCCGAGGGCAAGGCCGCGGAGGTCACCGTCAAGGTCACCGCCGTCGCCGCCCGTGAGCTCCCCGAGCTGGACGACGACTTCGCCCAGATGGCCAGCGAGTTCGACACGCTGGAGGAGCTGAAGGCGGACAGCCGCAAGCGCCTGGAGACCACCAAGCAGTACGACCAGGCCACGCAGGCCCAGGAGCGCGTCCTGGAGGAGCTGCTGAAGCTCGCCGAGGTCCCGATCCCGGAGAAGCTGCTCGCGGACGAGGTCCAGACCCGCAAGCACAACCTGGAGCACCACCAGCTCGGTCAGATGGGTCTCGACCTCGAGAAGTACCTGGAGATCCAGGGCAAGACCCTGGAGGAGTTCGAGAACGAGACCTCCGAGCAGGCCATCAAGGGCATCAAGACCCAGTTCATCCTGGACGAGCTCGTCAACAAGGAGAAGCTGAACGTCAACCAGGAGGAGCTCACCGAGCACCTCATGCGGCGTGCTGCCTCCTCCGGCATGAGCCCCGACCAGTTCGCCCAGGCCGTCGTCGAGGGTGGCCAGGTGCCGATGCTCGTCGGCGAGGTCGCCCGCGGCAAGGCGCTCGCCGTCGTCGTCGAGGCTGCCAAGGTCGTCGACACCAACGGTGAGGTCGTCGACCTCGAGGACGACGAGGAAGAGACCACGGAGGCGGCCGCCGAGGCCACCACCGAGGACAAGGCCGAGGAGAAGAACGAGGCCTGAGCCTCGCCCTGATCCGACGCCGGCCACACGTTGACCGGCACGACGGGCCCCGGACGCACCACATGCGTCCGGGGCCCGTCGCCGTACAGCGTCCGTATGCCGTCCGCATTCCCCTCCGTACCGCCGTGCGGGCCCGGAACCCCTGTGCCCCCTGCGGACCTTGCGCTCCCAGCGAACAGTTGCGGAACCGGGATGGCGTTGTCCCACCTGCGCGTTAGGGTCCATGAAGAGGAAGGGTGGGGGAGTCCCTCACCCGCCCGGTACGAAGACGCTGAGACGGCCGGAGCCGTCAGAGACGAGCAGGTGGATACGTGACGAATCTGATGCCCTACGCCGCCGGAGAGCCGTCCCTCGGTGGAGGCCTCGGTGACCAGGTCTACAGCCGACTGCTCGGCGAGCGCATCATCTTCCTCGGTCAGCAGGTCGACGATGACATCGCCAACAAGATCACCGCACAGCTCCTGCTCCTTGCCGCCGAGCCCGACAAGGACATCTACCTCTACATCAACAGCCCCGGTGGTTCGGTGACGGCCGGTATGGCGGTCTACGACACCATGCAGTACATCCCGAACGACGTGGTCACCATCGGGATGGGCATGGCGGCCTCGATGGGCCAGTTCCTGCTCACCGGCGGTGCCGCGGGCAAGCGCTTCGCGCTCCCCAACACCGACATCCTCATGCACCAGGGTTCGGCCGGCATCGGCGGAACGGCCTCGGACATCAAGATCCAGGCCCAGTACCTGCTCCGCACCAAGACGCGCATGGCCGAGATCACCGCCCACCACTCCGGCCAGACCGTCGAGACGATCATCCGCGACGGCGACCGCGACCGCTGGTACACGGCGGAGGAGGCCAAGGACTACGGCCTCATCGACGAGATCATCACGGTCGCGTCGGGCATCCCGGGCGGCGGCGGCACGGGTGCCTGATCCGGTTCCCACCGGACCGGCAGCACCTCCCGCACACCTCTCGTACGCCGAGACCCCCAGCCCACAGAACGCCACCAGGATGGTGAACACCCACATGAACAACTTCCCCGGCGCCTCCGCGAGCGGCCTCTACACCGGCCCGCAGGTGGACAACCGCTACGTCGTCCCGCGCTTCGTGGAGCGCACCTCGCAGGGTGTGCGTGAGTACGACCCGTACGCGAAGCTCTTCGAGGAGCGCGTGATCTTCCTCGGCGTCCAGATCGACGACGCCTCGGCCAACGACGTCATGGCGCAGCTCCTGTGCCTGGAGTCGATGGACCCGGACCGCGACATCTCGATCTACATCAACAGCCCCGGCGGCTCGTTCACCGCGCTCACCGCGATCTACGACACGATGCAGTTCGTGAAGCCGGACATCCAGACGGTCTGCATGGGCCAGGCCGCCTCCGCCGCCGCCATCCTGCTGGCCGCCGGCACCCCGGGCAAGCGCATGGCGCTCCCGCACGCCCGTGTCCTGATCCACCAGCCGTCCTCGCAGACGGGCCGCGAGCAGCTCTCCGACCTGGAGATCGCGGCCAACGAGATCCTCCGGATGCGGACGCAGCTGGAGGACATGCTGGCCCGGCACTCGACCACCCCGCTGGAGAAGATCCGCGAGGACATCGAGCGTGACAAGATCCTCACGGCCGAGGACGCCCTGGCGTACGGGCTCGTGGACCAGATCGTGTCCACCCGCAAGACCACCGCGGGCGCATCGCTCTGACGTCGGTCTTTCCCCTTGGCACATTCCGTTTGCACGGTCTCGGCCGTGTGAACCGTGCCAAGGGGGGCCCGAACGGGGGCCCAGGCAAGGTACCGTCGGATAGAGGCACCAGGAGCCGCTGAACCAGGCGGTCTCCCAGGCGAAGGGGAAGCAACCTCGTGGCACGCATCGGTGATGGTGGCGACCTGCTCAAGTGCTCGTTCTGTGGCAAGAGCCAGAAGCAGGTGAAGAAGCTCATCGCGGGACCCGGTGTGTACATCTGCGACGAGTGCATCGATCTCTGCAACGAGATCATCGAGGAGGAGCTCGCGGAGACGAGCGAGGTCCGCTGGGAAGAGCTTCCCAAGCCCCGCGAGATCTACGAGTTCCTCGAGGGGTACGTCGTCGGGCAGGAGCCCGCGAAGAAGGCCCTCTCGGTCGCGGTGTACAACCACTACAAGCGGGTCCAGGCCGGGGAGAACGGCGGCGGCGCGGGCCGTGAGGACGCGATCGAGCTCGCCAAGTCGAACATCCTGCTGCTGGGCCCCACCGGCTCCGGCAAGACGCTCCTCGCGCAGACCCTGGCCCGCATGCTCAACGTCCCGTTCGCCATCGCGGACGCCACCGCGCTGACGGAGGCCGGCTATGTCGGCGAGGACGTCGAGAACATCCTGCTGAAGCTGATCCAGGCGGCGGACTACGACGTCAAGAAGGCCGAGACCGGGATCATCTACATCGACGAGATCGACAAGGTCGCCCGCAAGAGCGAGAACCCGTCGATCACCCGCGATGTCTCCGGCGAGGGCGTCCAGCAGGCCCTGCTGAAGATCCTGGAGGGCACCACCGCCTCCGTCCCGCCGCAGGGCGGACGCAAGCACCCGCACCAGGAGTTCATCCAGATCGACACGACGAACGTGCTGTTCATCGTGGGCGGCGCCTTCTCCGGACTGGAGAAGATCATCGAGTCCCGGGCCGGCGCCAAGGGCATCGGCTTCGGCGCCACGATCCGCTCCAAGCTGGAGATCCAGGCGAGCGACCAGTTCCAGGAGGTCATGCCGGAGGACCTGGTGAAGTTCGGGATGATCCCCGAGTTCATCGGCCGTCTCCCCGTGCTGACCTCGGTCCACAACCTGGACCGCGAGGCGCTGCTCCAGATCCTCATCGAGCCGCGCAACGCCCTGGTCAAGCAGTACCAGCGCCTCTTCGAACTCGACGGCGTGGAGCTGGAGTTCGAGCGCGAGGCGCTGGAGGCCATCGCCGACCAGGCGATCCTGCGCCAGACCGGCGCGCGCGGCCTGCGCGCCATCATGGAGGAAGTCCTCCAGTCCGTGATGTACGAGGTCCCGTCCCGCAAGGACGTCGCCCGCGTCGTCATCACCCCGGACGTCGTCCGCAACCACGTCAACCCGACGCTGGTCCCGCGCGAGCCGCGCACGATCGGCAAGAACGACGGCGGCCGCCACGAGAAGTCCGCGTAACGACAGCGCAGTTACGTACGCCGAAGGGGCGCCCGACCGGTCAACCGGCGGGCGCCCCTTCGGGGTTGAGGCAGACCGGGCGCGTCAGATCTTGGTGCGCGAGGTGTTGTAGAGCTTGGCGGCGAGGGCGGCCACCTCGTCCTGCGCGATGCCCTTGCCGGTCAGGGCACCGCCGACGTCCACGGCGACGACCATCCCGACGGTGCTGTAGTCGGCCCAGATGCAGACCGGGGTGATGACCTCCTTCGGCCCCTTCGCGAGGGTGCCGTCGGCCTTGTCGTTGATCGTCTTGAGGTCCTGGCACCGCATCAGTGCGCCGTCGAATCCGGCCGGCTTGACGTCCTTGGGGCTGCCGATGAGCGAGACCTTGGCGCCGTTGCTGCTCTCGCTCATCTTCTTCTCGGCGTCATTGAAGGAGTTGTTGATGACCTTGGCCGGGTCCTGGACCTCACCCCAGTAGCCCTGGAGCAGGAGCAGCTTCTGCGTGAGCGGGTTGTCCTTCGAGCCGCTCTGGTACTCCGTGCCGGCCTGCTGCGGGTCCTTGACGCCCGCGGCCTCGGCATCGGCCTTCGACTTCCCCGTCAGCGGACCGGACCGGACCGGCTTGGCCGGGTCCTTCGCGTAGTCGTCCACGGAGGCGGCGGGCGTCAGCTTGTAGCCCTTGGTGGAGTCGGCCACATCACTGTTGCTCGCGTTGCCCGAGGTGAAGAACCACACCCCGGCGCCGATGACCGCCAGCGCCAGCACGGACGCCCCCACGATCAGCCCGGTCTTCTTCTTCGGCTGCTGCGGCGGGTACGGCGGCTGCCCCCCGTACGCGGGCTGGCCGCCGTACGGCGGAGTGGGCGGCTGCTGCCCGTACGGGCCCGGCTGCTGGGGCTGCGGGTAGCCGTAGCCCGGCTGACCCTGCGGCGGGGTGCCGTAACCGGGCTGGCCCTGCGGCGGCGCGCCGTACGGGCCCGGCTGCTGCGGCGGGACGCCCTGGGGGGCCTGCTGGGGGTAGCCGTAGCCGGGCTGGCCCTGCGGGGGGCCCTGCGGCGGCTGACCGCCGTACGGCCCGGGCTGCTGTCCGTACGGTCCGGGCTGGCCCTGCGGCGGCTGCCCGCCGTACGGGCCCGGCTGGTTGTAGCTCATTGCGGTGTCCCCTCCGAAATTCCTTATGCGTTGCCAACATCCTGACGGAAGCCGCCCTGACATGGGTCATCGGCCCGGACACCGTTACTGAACCAATCCGTTTCAGTGCAGACCTGTGACGGCCCTAAACTGTCCCCCGTGACCGAGAACTCATCGCAGCAGCCAGCCAGCAACCCCGAACTGCCGACCCAGTACGCGCCGGCCGATGTAGAGGGGAAGCTGTACGAGCGCTGGGTAGAGCGTGGTTACTTCGAAGCCGACGAGCACAGCGACAAGCCGCCCTACAGCATCGTCATCCCGCCGCCGAACGTCACCGGCTCCCTCCACCTGGGCCACGCCTTCGAGCACACTCTGATCGACGCCCTCGTCCGCCGGAAGCGGATGCAGGGCTTCGAGGCGCTCTACCAGCCGGGCATGGACCACGCCGGTATCGCCACCCAGAACGTCGTCGAGCGCGAGCTCGGCAAGGAGGGCAAGTCCCGCCACGACCTGGGCCGCGAGGCCTTCGTCGAGCGCGTCTGGCAGTGGAAGAACGAGTCCGGCGGCCAGATCTCCGGCCAGATGCGCCGCCTCGGCGAGGGCGTCGCCTGGTCCCGTGAGCGCTTCACCATGGACGAGGGCCTCTCCAAGGCTGTCCAGACCGTCTTCAAGCAGATGTACGACGACGGGCTGATCTACCGCGCCGAGCGCATCATCAACTGGTGCCCGCGCTGTCTCACCGCGATCTCCGACATCGAGGTCGAGTACCAGGAGGACGACGGCGAGCTCGTCTCCATGACGTACGGGGAGGGCGACGAGACCATCGTCGTCGCCACCACCCGCGCCGAGACGATGCTCGGTGACACCGCCGTCGCCGTCCACCCCGACGACGCGCGTTACCAGCACCTGATCGGCAAGCAGATCAAGCTGCCGCTGACGGACCGCACCATCCCCGTCGTCGCCGATCACCACGTCGACCCGGAGTTCGGCACCGGCGCGGTCAAGGTGACCCCCGCGCACGACCCGAACGACTTCGAGATCGGCAACCGGCACGACCTGCCGTTCATCACCGTCCTCGACGAGCGCGCGGTCATCACCGTCCCCGGCCCCTTCGAGGGCCTGGACCGCCTGGAGGCCCGCTCCGCCATCGTCGCCGCCCTGCGCGCCGACGGCCGGATCGTCGCCGAGAAGCGGCCGTACGTCCACTCCGTCGGCCACTGCTCGCGCTGCAAGACCACCATCGAGCCGCGCCTCTCCCTCCAGTGGTGGGTCAAGGTCGCCCCGCTCGCCGAGGCCGCGGGTGACGCGGTCCGCGACGGCAAGGTCAAGATCCACCCGCAGGAGATGGAGAAGCGGTACTTCGACTGGGTCGACAACCTCCACGACTGGTGCATCTCGCGCCAGCTCTGGTGGGGCCACCGCATCCCCGTCTGGTACGGCCCGAACGGCCAGGTCGTCTGCGTCGGACCGGACGACGAGGCGCCCACCGGCGAGGGCTGGACCCAGGACAGCGACGTCCTGGACACCTGGTTCTCCTCGGGCCTGTGGCCCTTCTCCACCCTCGGCTGGCCCGAACGGACCGACAGCCTCGCGAAGTTCTACCCGAACTCCGTCCTGGTCACCGGCTACGACATCCTCTTCTTCTGGGTCGCCCGGATGATGATGTTCGGCCTGTACGTCAACGACGGCACCCCGCCGTTCGGGACCATCGTCCTGCACGGCATGGTCCGCGACGAGCACGGCAAGAAGATGTCGAAGTCCTTCGGCAACGTGGTCAACCCGCTGGACTGGATGGACAAGTACGGCTCCGACGCCCTGCGCTTCACCCTCGCGCGCGGCGCCAACCCCGGCACCGACGTGCCGATCGGTGAGGACTGGGTCCAGGGTTCGGCGAAGTTCTCCAACAAGATCTGGAACGCCACCCGCTTCGCCCTGATGAACGGCGCCACGATCGAGGGCGACCTGCCCCCGGTCGAGGAGATGTCGGTCACCGACCGCTGGATCCTCTCGCGGCTCAACAAGACGGTCGCGGACGTCGACGCGTTCTACGACGACTTCCAGTTCGCCAAGATCAGCGAGGCGCTGCGCCACTTCGCCTGGGACGAGGTCTTCGACTGGTACGTCGAGCTCTCCAAGACCACGTTCTTCGCGGGCGGCCGTCCGGCCGAGGTCTCGGGCCGGGTCCTCGGCGAGGTCCTCGACGTGATGCTGCGGCTGCTGCACCCGATCGTCCCGTTCGTCACGGAGGCGCTGTGGACCGCGCTCACCGGGCGCGAGTCGATCGTCATCGCCGAGTGGCCGGGCGACTCCGGCTTCCGCGACGACGCGGCCGAGAAGGAGATCGAGCTCGTCCAGCAGGTCGTCACCGAGGTCCGCCGCTTCCGTAACGACCAGGGCCTCCAGCCCGGCCAGAAGGTCCCGGCCGAGCTGACCCTGACTGGCACGGCGCTCGCCCCGCACGAGGCGGCCATCCGCCAGCTGCTGCGGCTCCAGCCCGCGGGCGACGGCTTCCACGCCACCGCCTCCCTCCCGGTCGCCGGGGCCACCGTCGCCCTGGACCTCTCCGGCACGATCGACGTCCCGGCCGAGCGCAAGCGGCTCACCAAGGACCTGGAGGCGGCGCAGAAGGAGAAGGCGCAGGCCACCGGCAAGCTCGGCAACGAGGCGTTCCTGGCCAAGGCCCCGGACAACGTGGTCGACAAGATCCGCGGCCGGCTCTCCAAGGCCGAGGCCGACATCGAGCGGATCTCCGCCCAGCTGGCGGCCCTCCCCGCAAGCTGATCAGCCAGGGGGCGTCCGACAATTCGGCGCGGGCGGGCGACGCCCGGCACGGCGCCTCGCGGCGTTGCCGAAAAGCCCTAGTAGCTCCGCTACGAGGACTCTCCGGAGCCTTGCGATGCACCGCACCTGACGCCCCCCGCTGATCCACGCCGAATTGTCGGACACCCCCTGCGCGAAGCCCCGCACCCCCGACCGACCGGGGATGCGGGGGCTTCCCCGTACCGCCGCCGGGGCAGTGAGCCGGGCGCTGCGCGCGATGTCGGTGCCCATCCGTAGACTGGGCCCCGTGAGTGAGCCCCGCCCTTCAGACCGGCACGACGCGTCCCAGCCCGACGACACCTTCGAGGAGATCGTCGGCGAAGAGACCCAGCGCGACCCCGACCTGGCGGTGATCGAAGCCGGGAGCCGCACCCTGCGCACCTACGGGGGCGCCCCTCAGGCCGATGTGGTCCCCGCCCGGCCCGCCGACCCCGAGACCGACCAGGCGCTCCGCGCGGTGGAGCAGGAGCTCGCCGGACGCTGGGGCGAGACCAAGCTGGAGCCCTCCGTCACGCGCATCGCCGCCCTGATGGACGTCCTCGGCGAGCCGCAGCGCGCCTACCCCTCGATCCACATCACGGGCACCAACGGCAAGACGAGCACCGCCCGCATGATCGAGGCCCTGCTCAACGCCTTCGAGCTGCGCACCGGGCGCTACACCTCGCCGCACGTCCAGTCGATCACCGAGCGGATCAGCCTCGACGGCTCCCCGATCGCGCCCGAGCGGTTCATCGAGACGTACGAGGACATCAAGCCGTACGTCGAGATGGTCGACGCCCAGCAGCCCTACCGGCTCTCCTTCTTCGAGGTGCTCACCGGCATGGCGTACGCGGCCTTCGCCGACGCGCCCGTCGATGTGGCGGTCGTCGAGGTCGGCATGGGCGGCACCTGGGACGCCACCAACGTCATCGACTCCACCGTCGCCGTCGTCACCCCGATCTCGCTGGACCACACCGACCGCCTCGGCACCACGCCCGCCGAGATCGCCGGGGAGAAGTCCGGTGTCATCAAGCAGGGCGCGACCGTCATCCTGGCGCAGCAGCCGGTGGACGCCGCGCAGGTGATGCTGAAGAAGGCCGTCGAGGTGGACGCCACCGTGGCCCGCGAGGGCATGGAGTTCGGCGTCACCTCCCGCGAGGTCGCGGTCGGCGGCCAGCTGGTGACTTTGCGCGGACTCGGTGGCGAGTACGAGGAGATCTTCCTCCCGCTGTACGGGGCCCACCAGGCGCACAACGCGGCCGTCGCGCTCGCCGCCGTCGAGGCGTTCTTCGGCATCGGCGCCGAGCAGGCCCGCTCGCTCGACATCGACGCCATCCGCAAGGCGTTCGCCGCGGTGGTCTCGCCCGGCCGGCTGGAGGTCGTGCGCTCCAGCCCGACCGTCGTCCTGGACGCCGCCCACAACCCGGCGGGAGGCCGGGCCGCGGCGGACGGCATCTCCGAGGCGTTCAGCTTCTCCCGGCTCATCGGCGTGGTCGGCACCAGCGGTGACAAGGACGTGCGCGGGCTCCTGGAGGCCTTCGAGCCGATCTTCGCCGAGGTCGTCGTCACGCAGAACTCCACCGACCGCGCGATGGACGCGGACGAGCTGGCCGCCATCGCCGTCGAGGTCTTCGGCGACGACCGGGTCCAGGTCGAACCGCGGCTCGACGACGCGCTGGAGGCGGCGATCACGCTGGCCGAGGAGGACGACGAGTACGCGGGCGCCGGAGTCCTGGTGACCGGATCGGTGATCACGGTCGGCGAGGCCCGGCTGCTTCTGGGAAGGGGCTGAGTCCCGGATGCGTACGCTCTGCGCCTCGACACTGCTCGGTGAGTTCTTCGTGATCGGCTTCGCCGGACTCGTCGCGATGAAGCTGGACGACGTCTCCCAGGCCACGGTCTGGACGGTCTGCGGCGCCGGCATGGTGCTGTCCCTGCTGCTCTGCGGGATGCTCGGCCGGCCCGGCGGCGTCCAGCTCGGCTGGGCGCTCCAGGTCGCGCTGGTCCTCAGCGGCTTCGTGGTCCCGATGATGTTCATCCTCGGCCTGGTCTTCGGCGGACTGTGGTGGGCCTCCATCCACTACGGCCGCAAGATCGACGAGGCCAAGGCCCGCTGGGCGGACCAGCAGGAGCAGCAGGCTCAGCAGGAGGCAGGCGGGGCCACGGCCTGATCCGTCGGCCGACGCGAGGGTGACCCTGAGTGAACCCGGGCGCAGACCCCTCCCCGTATCCCTGTAATCTCGCCTCACCGCACCCGTAGTGTCTGCAAGGAGCCGCACATGACTCAGCGCACCCTCGTCCTGCTCAAGCCCGACGCGGTCCGCCGCGGCCTGATCGGCGAGATCGTCGGCCGGATCGAGCGCAAGGCGGAGTGGCGGATCACCGCGCTGGAGCTGCGCACCCTGGACCACGACACGCTGGAGCAGCACTACGGGGAGCACAAGGGCCGCCCGTTCTACGAGCCGCTCATGGAGTTCATGGCCTCCGGCCCGGTCGTCGCCCTGGTGGCCGAAGGTGAGCGGGTGATCGAGGGCATCCGTACCCTGGCCGGCCCCACCGACCCGATCGCCGCCGCGCCCGGGTCCATCCGTGGTGACTTCGGCACGATCACCCGGGAGAACCTCATCCACGCCTCGGACTCGCAGGAGTCCGCAGAGCGAGAACTGAAGCTTTTCTTTCCGGGACTTTCCTGACCCGATCGGCCAAACAGCGCTGCATGCCTGGGGCGACCGAAGTAATTCGGTCGCCCTTCGGCATAGGGTTTGGGATCGCGGGAACGCATCCCTCCGACGTAACGTCACCATGGGTAGAACGGGCACCCGTTCCGCCTACACCGGCGAAGGACCCTCGCGCTGTGTCCGTGCATACGGCACTACGATGGAAGCTTCCACGCCCGCAGCGCCAACCTCGCCTACCAGAACAAGCCATCTTCGCTACCTGGGAAGGCCCGACGCATCCTCATGGGGAACAAGGGGAACTCAATGTCGTTCATCGGCCGTGACATGGCTATCGACCTCGGGACTGCCAACACGCTGGTGTACGTCAGGGGGCGCGGCATCGTCCTGAACGAGCCGTCCGTCGTGGCCATCAACACCAACACCGGCGGGATCCTGGCGGTCGGCTCCGAGGCCAAGAAGATGATCGGGCGCACGCCGGGCAACATCGTTGCCGTGCGGCCCCTGAAGGACGGCGTGATCGCCGACTTCGAGATCACGGAGCGGATGCTCCGCTACTTCATCCTCAAGATCCACAAGCGTCGCTACCTGGCCCGCCCCCGGGTCGTCGTCTGCGTGCCCTCCGGTATCACCGGGGTCGAGCGCCGCGCCGTCATCGAGGCATCGACGCAGGCCGGCGCGCGCCAGGTGCACATCATCGAGGAGCCCATGGCCGCCGCCATCGGCTCCGGCCTGCCGGTCCACGAGGCCACGGGCAACATGGTCGTCGACATCGGTGGCGGCACCACCGAGGTCGCGGTGATCTCGCTCGGCGGAATCGTCACTGCCCAGTCGATCCGGACCGCCGGTGACGAGCTGGACAACGCGATCATCCAGCACATCAAGAAGGAGTACTCCCTCCTCCTCGGTGAGCGGACCGCCGAACAGATCAAGATCACGATCGGTTCCGCGTTCGACCTGGAGAAGGACGAGCACACCGAGATCCGTGGCCGGGACCTGGTCTCCGGGCTGCCCAAGACGGTCGTCATCTCGGCCGCCGAGGTCCGCAAGGCCATCGAGGAGCCGGTCAACGCGATCGTCGACGCCGTGAAGACGACGCTCGACAAGTGCCCGCCCGAGCTCTCCGGCGACATCATGGACCGCGGCATCGTCCTCACCGGCGGCGGCGCGCTGCTGCGCGGTCTGGACGAGCGGCTGCGCCACGAGACGGGCATGCCGATCCACATCGCCGAGGACCCGCTGGACTCCGTGGCGCTCGGCTCCGGCAAGTGCGTCGAGGAGTTCGAGGCGCTCCAGCAGGTGCTGGACGCCCAGCCCCGCCGCTAGGACGGCCACGACATCACCCGATCCGGCGCGCGGACGCTGCGGCTCCGCCCGCCGGATCGTTGATATAGATCGTTGCTGTACACGTACTGAAGTACGCAGGTGCTGACGCACGGACAGCCACGTACACACACAGGCACGAACATTCCGACGAGGAAGGCACGGCCGCCGCACGTGAGGGACACACGAGAGAGCCGGCTGCTCCTGGTGCTGCTGATCGCCATCGCATTCGCCCTGATCACGGTGGATATCCGAGGCGGCGAGGAGTCACCGGTCGACGGCGCACGGCAGGCCGCGGCCACCGTCTTCGGGCCGATCGAGAACGGCGTCGCGACGGCGGTCGACCCGGTGGGCAACGCCATAGGGGCGGTACGGGACTCCGGCAAGCGACACGACCGGATCTCCGCCCTGGAGCAGGAGAACGCCGCGCTGAAGGCGAAGCTCGGCAGCGACGACCGCACCAACAGCCGCGTCCGCCAGCTCGACGCCATGCTGAAGAACGCGGGCGCCGGTCAGTACGGCATCAAGGGCGCCGAGGTCATCGCCATAGGAGCGGCCCAGGGCTTCTCCTGGACGATCACCATCGACGCCGGGGCCAACGACGGCATCCGCCGCGACATGACCGTCCTCAACGGTGAGGGGCTGGTCGGGCGGGTCACCACCGTCGGCCCGAGCACCGCGACGGTCCTGCTCGCCAACGACCCGGACTTCACCGTCGGCACCCGGATGGAGAAGACCGACGAGCTCGGCTTCGCCACCGGCCAGGGCTCCCGCCCGCTCTCGGTCCAGTTCCTCAACGGCAAGGCCAAGGTGAAGGCGGGCGACCGCCTCGTCACCTTCGGCTCCAGCAAGGACAAGCCCTTCGTGCCCGGCGTCCCCGTCGGCGAGGTCGTCCGCGTCGACCCCTCGGGCGGCGCGCTGACCCGGACCGTCTACGTGAAGCCGTACGTCGGGTTCACCAAGCTCGACATCGTCGGTGTCGTCGTCCAGGCCCCCCGCCAGGACCCGCGCGACACGGTGCTGCCCAAGGCGCCCGTCAAGGCGAAGCCCAAGCCCACCCCCACGGTCACCGTCACCGTCCAGCCCAACGGCGACCTCGTCGACGGCTCGGGCAAGGTCGTCGGCAACATCAACGAGAACGCGGGCGACGGCGCGGCAGCCGGCGACGCGGCAGGCAACCAGCAGGGCAACGCCCAGCAACCGGGCGGCCAGCAACCCGACAACGCGGCAAACGACCAGGAGTAGAGCTGATCCCCATGCGCCTCAACCGGACTCTGCTCTCCACCGCCCTGGTCGTCGTCGCCCTCGTCGTCCAGGTGACCGTCCTCGCCCGCCTCCAGCTCCCCGGCGCCGTCCCCGACCTGCTGCTCCTCACCGTCCTCGGACTCGCCTTCGTGTACGGGCCCGTCAGCGGCGCGTTCATCGGCTTCGGCGCCGGCCTCCTCGCGGACCTCGCGCCCCCCGCCGACCACGCCGCCGGGCGCTACGCCCTGGTGCTCTGCGTCATCGGCTACCTCGCGGGCCTCGCCCGGCCGGAGAACGGGCAGCTCAAGTCGGCCTTCGCTCCGATGGCCGTGGTGGTCGCCGCCGCGCTCGGCTCGACCCTGCTCTACGCGGGCGTCGGCGCCCTCGTCGGTGACACGGCCGCCCGCCATGTGGGCCTGGGCAGCCTGCTGTTCACCGCCGCGCTCTACGACCTGCTGCTGGCACCCTTCGTCGTGCCGCTGATCATGGCCCTGGCCAGACGCACCGAGAACGACCCGCTCTCCGAGGCGTCCGGCGGAAGCAACGACGTCGCCGCCGGCTGGCTCGCCTCCGGCACCGGGCTGCGCATCGGCAACCAGCGCGGCGGCCTGCGCGCGAAGGCCGCCCGCAACCGGGCCTCCCGCGCGGGACGCATCAAGGGGGTCAAGCGACTGTGAGCAACATTCCCGAGACCGGGCGGACCCAGCGGGTCCAGATCCGGCTCATCGTCATCCAGGTTCTCGTCTTCTCGCTGCTCCTCACCCTCGGCGGCCGCCTCTGGTACCTCCAGATCCGCAACGGCGACGAGTACACCGCCGAAGCCGCCGGCAACGGCGTCCAGCAGGTC
Source organism: Streptomyces cyaneofuscatus (assembly GCF_033109485.1). Taxonomy (NCBI): domain Bacteria; kingdom Bacillati; phylum Actinomycetota; class Actinomycetes; order Kitasatosporales; family Streptomycetaceae; genus Streptomyces; species Streptomyces cyaneofuscatus. Next base: position 5,763,166 of record NZ_CP137002.1, read on the forward strand.
GTCCAGCCCGCCGTGCGCGGCTCGATCCTCGACGCGCGCGGCGTCCCGCTCGCCGACAACGAGACCCGCCTCGTCGTCTCCGCCAGCCGCACCGAGCTGCTGAAGATGAAGGACGACGGCGTCGGCGTCCTCACCCGCCTCGCCGACGTCCTGGACATGAAGGCCCAGGACGTCCGGGACAAGGTCCGCCTCTGCGACTCCAAGACCCCCCAGCCCTGCTGGAACGGCTCGCCCTACCAGCCGATCCCGGTCACCGACGAGGCCACCACCCAGCAGGCCCTCCAGATCCGCGAGCGCGCCGAGGACTTCCCCGGCATCACCGCCGAACCCACCGCCGTACGCCGCTACGCCGCACCCGGCAAGGCGAGGACCGCGCAGGTGCTCGGCTATCTGTCGCCCGTCACCGACGAGGAGATCCAGAAGGCGCAGGACGGCCCGTCGCCGTACCTGCGCTCGGACCAGGTCGGCCGGTCGGGGATCGAGCGGACGTACGACAAGGAGCTGCGCGGCAAGGCCGGCGTCACCCGCTACGAGGTCGACAACCTCGGCCGCGTCATGGGCGAGGCGGAGAGCGACCCCGCGGTGGCCGGCTCCACCCTCGTCACCAGCCTCGACGCCCGCGTCCAGGCGGTCGCCGAGTACGAGCTCGCGCAGGCGATGAAGACCGTCCGCCAGGAGACCGACAAGATCACCGGCCGCAAGTACGAGGCCGACTCCGGCGCCGTCGTCGTCATGGAGTCCAAGACGGGCCGCATCGTCTCCATGGCCTCCCAGCCCGACTACGACCCCAACGACTGGGTCGGCGGCATCTCCGGCAAGCAGTACGCCAAGCTCACCAGCAAGAAGTCCAACTACCCGCTGCTCAACCGGGGCATCCAGGGCCAGGCGCCCGCCGGCTCCATCTTCAAGGTGGTCTCCGCGAGCGCCGCCGTCCGCGGCGGCCACGCCTTCAACGACCGCTACAACTGCAGCAGCTCCTACAGCCTCGGCAGCCAGACCTTCGCCAACTTCGAGTCCCAGGGCCACGGCCCCATCACCCTCGGGGACGCGCTCAAGTACTCCTGCAACACCGTCTTCTACCGCCTCGGCCACGAGGAGTGGGCCAAGGACGGCGGCATAAAGCCGAAGAAGGACGCCAAGAACTGGTTCTACACCACCGCCCGCGACTTCGGTCTCGGCGCCGAGACCGGCATCGACCTGCCCAACGAGGTCAAGGGCCGCATCCCGGACCGCCAGTGGAAGCAGGACTTCTGGAAGGCGAACAAGGACGCCTGGTGCAAGGAGGGCAAGAAGGGCGGCACCTACGTCCAGCAGATCGCGTACGAGAGCTGCCTCGAAGGCAACCAGCTCAAGGCCTACGACAGCATCAACTACGCCATCGGCCAGGGTGACGTCCTCGTCACCCCCATCCAGATGGCCACCGCGTACGCCGCCATCAGCAACGGCGGCACCCTCCACGCCCCCACCGTCGGCAAGGCCGTGATCAGCCCCGACGGCAAGTCGGTCCAGGAGATCAAGCCCAAGTCCACCGGCAAGCTGCCCGTGAACGCCCAGACCATCAAGGACCTCGACAAGGGTCTGCGCTCGGTGGTCGAGCCCGGCGGCACGGCGGCCTGGCGGTTCGGCGGCTGGCCGCAGGACAAGATCCCGATGCGCGCCAAGACCGGCACCGCGCAGGTGTACGGCAAGCAGACCACCTCGTGGTTCGCGACCTACACCGACGACTACACGATCGTCATGACGATCTCCCAGGGCGGCACCGGCTCCGGCGCCTCCGGGCCCGCCGTCCGCAAGATCTACGACGCGCTCTACGGCCTCGACGCCGAGGGCAACCAGGATATGAAGAAGGCCCTGCTGCCCAAGCCCCAGAAGGCGCTGCCGAAGATCCAGCCCGACGGATCGATCCACGCCCCGAAGATCAAGCCGTACAACCCCGTCCCGACCCAGCCCGAAGGCCAGGAGGCGGACCCGGAGAACCTGGTCCCGCAGCCGCCGGGCCAGCCGGGACTCACCGGATCACCCGCGATGACCGGGAGGCGACCCTGATGGCCGGTGGCTTCTCCGTATCCCGTTACGCCCCCGATCAGGGCTCCTGGGCCAAGCTGACCGCCCGCGACTCCGTCGCCCGGCGGCTGGACTGGCCGCTGCTCGGGGCCTCGCTCGCACTCTCCGTGCTCGGCGCGGTGCTCGTCTGGTCCGCGACCCGCAACCGCGACCACCTCACCCAGGGCGACCCGTACTTCTTCCTCCTCCGGCACGCCATGAACACCGGCATCGGCGTCGCCCTGATGATCGCCACGATCTGGCTCGGCCACCGCACCCTGCGCGGAGCCGTCCCGGTCCTCTACGGCATCTCGGTGCTGCTGGTCCTGGCCGTCCTGACTCCGCTCGGCACCACCATCAACGGCGCCCACGCCTGGATCAAGCTGCCCGCCGGGTTCTCCATCCAGCCCTCCGAGTTCACCAAGATCACCATCATCCTGGTGATGGCGATGCTGCTGGCGGCCCGGGTCGACGCGGGCGACCAGCCCCACCCCGACCACCGGACCGTCGCCAAGGCGCTGGGCCTCGCGGTCATCCCGATGGCCATCGTCATGCTGATGCCGGACCTCGGCTCGGTGATGGTGATGGCCGTGATCGTCCTCGGCGTCCTGCTGGCCTCCGGCGCCTCCAACCGCTGGGTCTTCGGCCTGCTCGGCGCGGGCGCCGCCGGAGCCGTGTCGGTCTGGCAGCTCGGGCTGCTCGACGACTACCAGATCGCCCGCTTCGCCGCTTTCGCCAACCCGGCGCTCGACCCGGCCGGCGTCGGCTACAACACCAACCAGGCCCGCATCGCGATCGGCTCCGGCGGCCTCACCGGCACCGGGCTCTTCGAAGGCACCCAGACCACCGGCCAGTTCGTCCCCGAGCAGCAGACCGACTTCGTCTTCACCGTCGCCGGTGAGGAGCTGGGCTTCCTCGGTGCCGGGCTGATCATCGTCCTGCTCGGTGTCGTCCTGTGGCGCGCCTGCCGGATCGCCCGCGAGACGACCGAGCTGTACGGCACGATCGTCGCCGCCGGCATCATCGCCTGGTTCGCCTTCCAGTCCTTCGAGAACATCGGCATGACGCTCGGCATCATGCCGGTGGCCGGTCTGCCGCTGCCCTTCGTCTCCTACGGAGGGTCCTCGATGTTCGCCGTCTGGGTCGCGATCGGGCTGCTCCAGTCGATCAGGGTGCAGCGACCCATGTCCGCCTGAATCCGGCTCACGGGGGTAGGTGTCCGTATATGGCGGACACCAAGCGCGAGATCGAGCGGAAGTACGAAACCACCGACGCCACCCGGCTGCCCGACCTGAGCCGGGTGGCCGGGGTCGGCCAGGTCGTCGAGCGCGGCGTCACGGAGCTGGACGCCGTCTACTACGACACCGCCGACCTCCGCCTCGCCTCCCACTCCCTCACCCTGCGCCGCAGGACCGGCGGGGCCGACGAGGGCTGGCACCTCAAGTTCCCCGTCGCCACCGGCATCCGCGACGAGCTCCACGAACCCCTCGCCGACACCCTGCCGCCCTCCTTCGCCGCCCTGCTCCGCTCCCGCCTCCGCCACACCGAACCGGCCCCCGTCGTCCGCCTGCTCTCCTCCCGCGACGTCCAGCACCTGAACGACCCCGACGGCACCCTCCTCGCCGAGGTCAGCGTCGACACGGTGCTCGCCGAACGGCTCGCGGGGGAGGGGACCGGCACCACCGCCACCTGGACCGAGATCGAGGTCGAGCTCGCCGACGACGGCGACCCCGCCTTCCTGGACGCGGTCGAGAAGCGGCTCCGCAAGGCCGGGGTGCGCCCCTCGGAATCGCCGTCCAAGCTCGCCAGGGCGCTGGCGGAGACCGCTCCCGTACGCAAGGAGAAGGAGCCGAAGGCGGACGACCCGCAGACCACGGGCGACCACGTCCTCACCTACGTACGCAAGCAGATCCGCACCATCGTCGACCTCGACCCCGCCGTCCGCCGCGACCTGCCCGACTCCGTGCACAAGATGCGCGTGGCGACCCGCAGGCTGCGCAGCGCCTTCAAGACCTACCGCAGGATCCTGGACCGCGAGACCACCGACCCCGTCGGTGCCGAGCTCAAGTGGCTCGCCGGTGAACTGGGCGTCGACCGCGACCAGGAGGTCCTGGACGAGCGCCTCACCACCCGGGTCGATGCCCTGCCCACCACGCTGGCCCTCGGACCGGCGGGCAGTCGGCTGACGGTCTGGTCGGCCGCCCGCCGCACCGGATCGCGCCGCCGCATCACCGACGTACTGGACGGGAATCGGTATCTGGCCCTCCTCGACACCCTGGACGCCCTGGCCGCCGACCCGCCCCTGCGCCCCGCCGCCTCCCGCGCCCCCGGCAAGGAGCTGCCCCGCGCGGTGCTCAAGGACTACAAGAAGCTCGCGCGCCGCATGGACCACGCCCTGGAGCACCCGCCGGGCCCCGAGCGGGACGCCGCGATGCACGAGGCCCGCAAGGCCGCCAAACGTGCCCGGTACGCGGGCGACGCGGCCAGGCCCGCCCTCGGAAAGCCCGCCAAGCGGTTCGCCAAGCGGGTGAAGGCCGTGCAGACCGTCCTCGGCGACCACCAGGACAGCGTGGTCGCCCGCGACGCCCTGCGCACCCTCGCGATCGAGGCACACGCGGCCGGCGAGACCACGTTCACCTGGGGACTTCTGTACGGGCACGAGGAGGCGGCCGCCGACGCGCGGGAGCGCGAGCTGCCCGAGGTGTGGGCGCGGGCCTCGGACCCCGTACTGCGGGCGGATCTGAAGCACTGAGACGCGGGGTACGCTTGATGGTCACCCCTGCCGGCTCACGAAGGTTCGCGAGATGTCTGCCGCATCGGTCTTCCCACAGCTCGAAGCTCTGCTCCCGCATGTGCAGAAGCCCATCCAGTACGTCGGCGGTGAGCTGAACTCCACCGTCAAGGACTGGGACAGCTGCGACGTCCGCTGGACCCTGATGTATCCCGACGCCTACGAGGTCGGGCTGCCCAACCAGGGCGTCATGATCCTCTACGAGGTACTCAACGAGCGCGAGGGCGTCCTCGCGGAGCGCACGTACAGCGTCTGGCCCGACCTCGAAGAGCTGATGCGCGAGCACAACGTGCCGCAGTTCACCGTGGACAGCCACCGCCCCGTCGGCGCGTTCGACGTCTTCGGGCTGAGCTTCTCCACCGAGCTCGGCTACACCAACATGCTCACCGCCCTGGACCTGGCGGGCATCCCGCTGGAGGCCAAGGACCGCACGGTGGACCACCCGATCGTCCTCGCGGGCGGCCACGCGGCCTTCAACCCCGAGCCGATCGCGGAGTTCATCGACTGCGCGGTCATCGGCGACGGCGAGCAGGCCGTCCTGGAGATCACCGAGATCATCCGCGCCTGGAAGGCCGAGGGCCGCCCCGGCGGCCGCGACGAGGTGCTCTTCCGGCTCTCGAAGACCGGCGGCGTCTACGTCCCGCGCTTCTACGACGTCGAGTACCTCCCCGACGGCCGCATCGGCCGCGTCGTGCCCAACCGGTCCGGCGTGCCGTGGCGCGTCTCCAAGCACACCGTCATGGACCTCGACGAGTGGCCCTACCCCAAGCAGCCCCTCGTCCCGCTCGCGGAGACCGTGCACGAGCGGATGTCCGTGGAGATCTTCCGCGGCTGCACCCGCGGCTGCCGTTTCTGCCAGGCCGGCATGATCACGCGCCCCGTGCGGGAGCGAAGCATCACCGGCATCGGCGAAATGGTCGACAAGGGCCTCAAGGCGACCGGCTTCGAAGAGGTCGGCCTGCTCTCCCTCTCCTCCGCGGACCACAGCGAGATCGGCGACATCGCCAAGGGCCTCGCCGACCGCTACACCGACGACAAGGTGGGCCTCTCGCTGCCCTCCACCCGCGTCGACGCGTTCAACGTGGACCTGGCCAACGAGCTGACCCGCAACGGCCGCCGCTCCGGTCTCACCTTCGCCCCCGAGGGCGGCTCCGAGCGGATGCGCAAGGTCATCAACAAGATGGTCTCCGAGGAGGACCTGATCCGGACGGTGGCCACCGCGTACGGCAACGGCTGGCGTCAGGTGAAGCTGTACTTCATGTGCGGCCTGCCCACCGAGACCGACGAGGACGTCCTCCAGATCGGTGACATGGCGGTCAACGTCATCGCCAAGGGCCGCGAGGTCTCCGGCCAGAACGACATCCGCTGCACGGTCTCCATCGGCGGCTTCGTGCCCAAGCCGCACACCCCCTTCCAGTGGGCCCCGCAGCTGAGCGCCGCCGACACCGACGCCCGGCTGAAGAAGCTCCGGGACAAGATCCGCGGCGACAAGAAGTACGGCCGCTCCATCGGCTTCCGCTACCACGACGGCAAGCCCGGCATCGTCGAGGGCCTGCTCTCGCGCGGCGACCGGCGCGTCGGCTCCGTCATCCGCGCGGTCTACGAGTCCGGCGGCCGCTTCGACGGCTGGCGCGAGCACTTCAGCTACGACCTCTGGATGAACTGCGCCGAGAAGACGCTGCCCGAGTACGGCGTCGACGTCGACTGGTACACCACCCGCGAGCGCACCTACGAAGAAGTCCTGCCCTGGGACCACCTCGACTCCGGCCTGGACAAGGACTGGCTCTGGGAGGACTGGCAGGACGCGCTCGACGAGACCGAGGTCGAGGACTGCCGCTGGACCCCCTGCTTCGACTGCGGCGTCTGCCCGCAGCTCGACCTGGACATCCAGATCGGCCCGACGGGCAAGAAGCTGCTCCCGCTGAGCGTGGTCAACAAGTAGCAGCTCCGTGACACACCGCAGGCCCGGCCCGGCAACCCCGGACCGGGCCTGACGCGTCATTGAGGGCATGGACGACAGCAAGCACCAGGAACTGGAACGGTACGAGCCCCACACCGCCCTGACCCGGCTGATCAGGATCCCCGTGCGCATCGTGGTGCTGGTCCTGGTGCTGCCCGTCCGCATGGTCTGGGACCTGCTGGCCGCCGGCTGGCACGCTGCCGACCGGACCCTGCTCCGCCCGCTGGGCCGGGGCCTGGCCTGGCTGGCCGACACTCTGGTCCTGACCCCGCTGTCCTGGCTGTTCACCAACGTCCTCACCCCGCTGGCCCTGGCCGTCACGTGGCTGGCCACCGCCCTCTTCATCTGGCCCTGGATCGGCCTGTGGCGGTATGTGGTCGTGCCTGGGGCGAAGTACGGGGTCGCGGTGCCGCTGGTGTGGCTGTACGGGACGGTTCTCACGCCGCTGGGCCGGGGTGCGGCCTGGCTGTTCACCACGCTGGTGGTCGGGCCGGTGGTGGGCCTGTGGCGGTACGCGCTCGTCCCGGCGGCCCGGTACGGCGTGATCGTGCCGCTGGTGTGGCTGTACGGGGCCGTCCTCACCCCGCTGGGCCGGGGCACGGCCTGGGCGCTGGACAGGGTGTGGCAGGGGACCGCCTGGGTCGTCGGCGAGGTCTGGAAGGGGATCGCGGCCACCGGGCGCGGGCTGGGGATCGCGGTCACCTGGCTGGTCATGACGCTGCTCGTCGCCCCCGGCTCCTGGCTGTACCGCCGCCTCCTCGCCCCGGTCGGCCGGGAGATCGCGGACGCCGCCGAGGTCGCCTGGCGGATCGCCGGGTACCTCTCCCGGGCGCTGGGCCGGGGGATCGCCTGGCTCTTCCGGCACCTGATCGGCGTACCGGTCGCCTGGGCCTACCGCACGGTGTGCACCCCGCTCGGCCACTTCGTCCGGGACGCCCTCTGGGCCCCGGCCCGGCGCGCCGCCCTCGAAGCGGGCCGCGCCGCCCGGTCCGCCCTCGCCACCGCCCGGGAAACCGTGCGGCAGGCCCGCCGCGACGCCTGGCGCGCCCTGGTCGGCGGAACGGCCGGCGCGCGGTCCGGGGAACCGCAGGGGGTGCCTGCGCGTACTCTGGGTAGTACAACGACTGTCCCCAGCGCGGCGCAGGCGCCCGAGACCTCCCTGCTGGACGAGAAACTCGTCAAGCAGGGGTGAGCCGGAGCGGCACCCCGGGGACCACCCCGTATTTCGTGGGCGGCGCTCCACAGCGCCCGCCCCGCACCGAGGAGAAGAACCACTGGGCAAGCGACAGCCCGAAGGCCCGCCGCCCGCACCGGCAGTGCAGCGCATCCGTTTGCGCTACACCAAGCGCGGCCGCCTCCGGTTCACCAGTCACCGCGACTTCCAGCGGGCCTTCGAGCGGGCACTGCGCCGCTCCGAGGTGCCGATGGCGTACTCGGCGGGCTTCACCCCGCACCCCAAGGTCTCCTACGCCAATGCCGCCCCCACCGGCACGGGCAGCGAGGCCGAGTTCCTGGAGATCGCCCTCACCGAGGCGCGCGACCCCGACCTCCTGCGTCAGCTGCTCGACAGCTCGCTGCCGGACGGTCTCGACATCACCGACGCGGTGGAGGCCCGCACCTCCGGCCTCGCCGAGCGGCTGACCGCCTCCGTCTGGGAGATGCGCCTCGACGGCGTCGATCCCGACGAGGCGCGCAGCGCCGTCGACGCGTTCAACGCCGCCGAGAGTGTCGAGGTCCAGCGCAAGGCGAAGAACGGCATCCGCACCTTCGACGCCCGCGCCGCCGTCGCCGACCTGCAGGCCCTTGATCCACCGGCTGATAGGCCCGGGGACAAGCCCTGTGCGATACTGCGGCTGGTTGTTCGGCACGTGACACCTGCCGTGCGACCCGACGACGTCCTGTCCGGTCTCCGCGCTGTGGCCGACCTGGCGCCGCCCGTCCCCGCCGCGGTGACGAGGCTGGCGCAGGGGCTCTTCGACGAGGAGTCCGGCACGGTGACCGACCCGCTCGCGCCCGACCGCGAGGCCGCCCCGACCGCACATCCCGCGGTCGCAGCAGCCGTCGCGACGGCGCCGGAAGGTGCAGGTTCCGCGTAAGGCGGTCGTTGTAGCGCAGCCCTCCGACTCGGGAGCCACCTGGGTCGGGCCGCGCACTGACTGACCCGACAAGACTTTCGCCAGGCCGTCCGCAACACCGCGGACGGAACCGGCGAGCCAGACATCAGCTCCCGTGCGGCGCCCGCGCCCCGGACGGCCCTGCCGCACCACTGCGGACCGTGGCCGGACCGGAATCAGACGCGGCGCCCGGGAGCGCGACGGGAGAACCGCCCGCATGCCTCAGCCGAACGAACCCGCGACCAACGGGAACAACGAAGAGAACACCCCCGGGGACAAGCTGCCGCCGCGCCGCAGGCGCCGCGCCGCTTCCCGCCCGGCAGGCCCGCCCGGCGCGGTCCAGGCGCCCGCCGCCGAGGAGACCGCACCGGCCGCCGTCGTGGAGACCCCGGCCACCGCGCCCGAGGAGACGGCCCCCGAGTCGGCCGCCGAAGCCGCGCCCCCCGCCCGTACGCGCCGTCGCGCCGTGCGCAAGGCGACCGCACCCGCGGGCGCTCCGGAGACCGCCGAGGTGGTCGCCGAGACCGTCGAGACCCCTGCTCCGGTGGCCGAGGCCCCGGCCCAGGCCGCCGAGACCGCCGAGGAGGCCCCGGCGCCGCGTACCCGCCGCCGCGCGGTCCGCAAGGCGACGGCTCCGGCCGGTGCCCCGCAGGCCGCCGAGGTCGTCGAGGTCGTCGAGACCCCGGCCGAGCCGCTCGTGGCGGAGCCGGAGGAGGACGAGGAGCCGGTGGCCGAGGCAGTCGAGCCCGAGGCCGCCCCGGAGCCGCCCGCCCCGCGCCGCCGTCGCGCCTCCCGCAAGGCCACCGCGCCCGCCGGTGCCCCGCAGGCCGCCGAGGCCGCTGTCGTGGTCGAGCCGGCCGCGCCCGCCGCACCCGTGGCCGAGCCGGCCGCCGAGGCCGCCGCGCCCGTCGAGCCCGCGGCCCCCGCCGCCGAGGCCCCGCGTGGCCGTACCCGCCGCCGTGCCTCCGCCCCGGCCGGCACCCCGCAGGCCGCCGCCGCCACGGATGCGGCCGCGCCCGCCCTGGAGCCGGTCCCGGCCGCCGCCGAGGCCGCCGAGCCCGCCGAGGAGGCCCCGGCGCCGCGCAGCCGCCGTCGTGCCTCCCGTAAGGCCACCGCCCCTGCCGGAGCCCCGCAGGTCACCGAGGTGGCCGAGCCGGTCGCCGAGGAGTCGGTGGAGGCCGTCGAGGCCGCCGAGAGCCTGCCCGCCGCCGTGGCCGAGGAGCTCGCCGCCGAGGCGGAGGAGGTCGAGGAGGCCGCCCCGCGCGGACGCCAGCGCCGCCGGGCCACCGCCGCCGCGGGCCGCCCCGAGTTCACGACCAAGGCCGAGGAGCCGACCCGCAAGGGCCGCCGCGCCACGCGCCCCGCCGTCGCCGTGTTCCAGGCCCCGGTCTTCGCCGAGCCGATGTTCCAGACCCCGGAGACGGCCGCCGCCGCTGCCGCGGCCGGTTCCTCCTCCCCGTACGACGAGGTCGACGAGGCCGAGGAGCGGACCGCCGAGGTCGCACAGGCCCCCGCGCCCGCCGAGGCCGCGCCGCAGGGCGGCTCGCGCCGCCGTCGCCGCCGCCGTGGCGAGGCCGCCGAGCAGCCCGAGCAGACCGCCGCCCCGGTGGAGGCGCCCGCCGAGCAGCCCGCCGAGGAGGCCCCCGAGGCCGAGGCGGACGAGCACGAGGGCGAGGACACCGACGAGTACGGCGACCGCCCCTCGCGCCGCCGCCGTCGCGGTGGCCGCCGTCGCCGCCGTGGCGAGGCCAGCGACACGGACGAGGCCGAGCAGCACGCCGACGAGGCGCCCGCCCCGTCCCGCTCAGAGGACGACCAGGCGCCGGCCCAGGTCCAGGAGGCCGACGAGGAGGAGGACGACGACAACGACTCCGCCGCCTCCGGTTCGAGCAGCAGCCGGCGTCGCCGCCGCCGTCGCCGTCGCAGCGGTGAGGGCGGGTCCGAGGCCGACAACGGCACGGACGACCCGGAGCGTACGGTCGTCAAGGTCCGCGAGCCCCGCAAGAAGGAGGAGCGCGAGCCGGGCACCGGCTTCGACGAGGTCCAGTCCATCAAGGGCTCGACCCGTATGGAGGCGAAGAAGCAGCGCCGCCGCGAGGGCCGCGAGCAGGGCCGCCGCCGCGTCCCGATCATCACCGAGGCGGAGTTCCTCGCCCGCCGCGAGGCCGTCGAGCGCGTGATGGTCGTCCGCCAGAGCGGCGAGCGCACCCAGATCGGCGTCCTCGAGGACAACGTGCTCGTCGAGCACTACGTCAACAAGGAGCAGGCCACCAGCTACGTCGGCAACGTCTACCTGGGCAAGGTCCAGAACGTCCTGCCGTCCATGGAGGCCGCGTTCGTCGACATCGGCAAGGGCCGCAACGCCGTCCTGTACGCCGGTGAGGTCAACTTCGAGGCGCTCGGCATGGCCCACGGGCCGCGCCGCATCGAGACCGCGCTCAAGTCCGGCCAGTCGGTCCTGGTCCAGGTGACCAAGGACCCGATCGGCCACAAGGGCGCCCGCCTCACCAGCCAGGTCTCGCTGCCCGGCCGCTACCTCGTCTACGTGCCCGAGGGCTCGATGACCGGGATCAGCCGCAAGCTGCCCGACACCGAGCGCTCCCGCCTCAAGACGATCCTCAAGAAGATCGTCCCCGAGGACGCGGGCGTCATCGTGCGCACCGCCGCCGAGGGTGCCAGCGAGGACGAGCTGCGCCGTGACGTCGAGCGGCTGCAGCAGCAGTGGGAGGACATCCAGAAGAAGGCGAAGGGCACCAGCGGCTCCAACGCGCCGACGCTGCTCTACGGCGAGCCGGACATGACCGTCCGGGTCGTCCGCGACATCTTCAACGAGGACTTCTCCAAGGTCATCGTCAGCGGTGACGACGCGTGGGAGACCATCCACGGGTACGTCTCGCACGTGGCGCCCGACCTCACCGAGCGGCTCTCCCGCTGGACGTCCGAGGTCGACGTCTTCGCGACGTACCGCATCGACGAGCAGCTGATGAAGGCGCTGGACCGCAAGGTCTACCTGCCCAGCGGCGGTTCGCTGGTGATCGACAAGACCGAGGCGATGGTCGTCGTCGACGTCAACACCGGCAAGTTCACCGGCCAGGGCGGCAACCTGGAGGAGACCGTCACCAGGAACAACCTGGAGGCGGCCGAGGAGATCGTGCGCCAGCTGCGGCTGCGCGACCTCGGCGGCATCGTCGTCGTCGACTTCATCGACATGGTGCTGGAGTCCAACCGGGACCTCGTCCTGCGGCGTCTGCTGGAGTGCCTGGGCCGCGACCGCACCAAGCACCAGGTCGCCGAGGTCACCTCGCTCGGCCTGGTCCAGATGACCCGTAAGCGGGTGGGCCAGGGTCTGCTGGAGTCCTTCTCCGAGACCTGTGTCCACTGCAACGGGCGCGGTGTGATCGTCCACATGGAGCAGCCGACGTCCGTCGGTGGCGGCGGCGGTTCCAAGAAGTCCAAGAAGCGCCGTGGCGGCGCGGGCCAGGACCACGAGCACGGTCACGAGCAGGACCACGGCCACGAGCACGGTCACGACGACGACGCGGCCGAGCCGGTCGAGACCGAGTCCGAGGCCGAGCTGGCCGCCGAGGTCGCCGCCCCGGTGGCGGTGGAGCCCGAGGTCACCGCGGACGAGGAGTTCTACGGCAGCCCGGCCGAGGCCGAGGCGGCGGCCTCGCGTGGCCGTGGCCGCCGTCGGGCGTCCCGCAAGGCGTCGGCCCCGGCCGGTGCCCCGAGGACCGAGGCGCCCGCTCCGGTCGTCGAGGCGGAGCCGGTCGCCGAGCAGGTCGTGGAGCCGGTCGCCGAGCCGGTCCTCGACACGCCCGAGCCGGCGAATGCTCCGGAAGCCCCGGTCGCCCAGGAGGCCGCCGAGGTGGCCGAGGCCGCGCCCCAGGGCCGTACGCGCCGTCGCGCCACCCGTAAGGCCACCGCCCCGGCGGGTTCGCCGAAGCAGGCCGAGTCGGCGGAGCCCGTACAGCCGGCCGAGCCCGCCACGGACCCGGTCGCCGTCGAGGACCCGGTCGTCGAGGTGCCCGCCGAGGCCCCGGCCCCCGTCCAGGAGCAGGCCCCCGTGGCCGAGGCTCCCCAGGAGGCCGCACCGCCGCGGGCCCGCCGCCGGGTGACCCGTAAGGTCACCGCTCCGGCGGGTTCGCCCACGGGCTCCCAGGAGGCGGCGGTCCTCGTCGTCGAGTCCGCGCCCGAGCCGAAGGGAGCCGAGGCCCCGGAGGCCGAGGCCGCCGAGGCCCCCGCGTCCGGTGAGCCGGACGAGGCGCCCGTGGCGAAGAAGACGGCCCGCAAGGCCGCCGCCAAGAAGGCTCCGGCGAAGAAGGCGGTGGCCAAGAAGACGGCCGCCAAGAAGACCGCCGCGAAGAAGACGACGGCGAAGACGGCCGCGAAGAAGACGACGAAGAAGACCGTCGCCGCCGAGCAGTCGTCGCCTTCCGTGACCGCCTCGGCGCCGTCCACCGACGGTGAGGCGTCGACCGGCTGACGTCTCCCGGCAATCGGCTGTTCATTGTCCGTGGCCCGTCCCGTTACTTTCGGGGCGGGCCACGGGCTTTGTTCCAGAACTGATGCAAGGGCGGTTAACGTTCCCGAAATCAGTTGTGAAATCCCTGATAATGTGATGGCGGCTGTTGGACTGTCAGAGTTCTTCGCAGAAACTACAATTGGTGACCGGTTCGGAGATCCACGGACCGGATCGGATTCCCCGGCAGGGCGTCGGCATCGTGCCGGTGGCGTTTCGCGCGGCCTCGTAAGACGTCCCGCACCCCAGAATTCTGCCCGGTAACGAGCTCTTGCGGTGTTCAAGGAGGACGTCCATGACGAGCATCAACGAGCAGCCGATCCCCGCTGCCCGTCCGGTCATCGGGGAAGACGAGATCGAGGCCGCCGTACGCGTACTGCGCAGCGGCCGGGTCGTGCAGGGACCCGAGGTCGCGGCGTTCGAGGAGGGCTTCTCGCGCCTGGTCGACGGGCGGCACTGCATCGCGGTCAACTCGGGCACCTCGGCCCTCCAGTTGCTGCTCCTGGCCCTGGGGATCGGCCCCGGCGACGAAGTGATCGTCCCCTCGTTCTCCTTCGCGGCCTCCGCCAACGCGGTCCGCCTGACCGGCGCCGACGTGGTCTTCGCCGACATCGAGCCGGGCGGCTTCGGTCTCGACCCGGCGGCCGTCGAAGCCGCGATCACGCCCCGTACCGCCGCGGTCATGCCGGTCCACCTCTACGGCCACCCGGCCGCGATGGACAAGCTCATGCCGATCGCGGACAAGCACGGACTCGCCGTCGTCGAGGACGCCTGCCAGGCCCACGCGGCGGCGCTGAACGGCACCCCGGTCGGCGCGTTCGGCGCGGGCGGCACCTTCAGCTTCTACCCCACCAAGAACATGCACGCCCTCGAAGGCGGCATGGTCACCACGGCCGACGCCGCACTGGCCCGTACGCTGCGCCTCCTGCGCAACCAGGGCATGGAGCAGCGGTACGCCAACGAGATCGTCGGCGCCAACATGCGGATGACCGACGTCTCCGCCGCGATCGGCCGCGTCCAGCTCGCCAAGGTCGAGGAGTGGACCGAGCAGCGCCGTGCCAACGCCGCGTACTTCGACGCCCACATCACCGCCCCGACCGTCACCACGCCGCCGGTGGCCGAGGGCGCCCGGCACGTCTACCACCAGTACACCGTGCGGATCCGGGGCGACCGGGACGCCGCGATGGCCGGGCTCACCGAGGCGGGCGTCGGCAACGCGGTCTACTACCCGACGCCGATCCACCGCCTCAAGCCGTACTGGGAGCCGGACCAGAAGGCGGGCCGCACCTGGGAGCTGCCGGAGACCGAGAGGGCCGCGGCCGAGGTCGTCTCGCTGCCCGTGCACCCCTCGCTCACCCGGAACGACCTGGAGCGCATCGTGACCGCCGTGAACTCCCTGGGGGAGAACCTGTGACCGCCGCACTGAAGGCCGGGCTCATCGGCCTCGGCTCCATGGGCCGCAACCACGCCCGGATCCTCGCCGGACTGGAGGGCGTCGAGCTGGCCGGTGTCGTCGAGCCGGCGGGCGACCGGAACGGCTGGGCGCAGGGCGCCCCCGTCCTGTCCACCGTCGACGAGCTCCTCGCCCGCGGTGTCGACTACGCCGTCGTGGCCTGCCCCACCGGCCTGCACGAGAAGGTCGGCCTCCAGCTCGCCGACGCCGGTGTCTGCGCCCTGATCGAGAAGCCGCTCGCGGACACCGTCGAGGGCGCCCGCCGCCTCGTCGAGGCCTTCGAGTCCCGCGGCCTGGTCGCGGCCGTCGGCCACATCGAGCGCTGCAACCCGGCCCTGCTCTCGCTCCGCGCCCGCCTGGAGGCCGGTGAGCTGGGCGACGTCTACCAGGTCGTCACCCGCCGCCAGGGCCCCTTCCCGCACCGGATCGCCGACGTCGGCGTGGTCAAGGACCTCGCCACGCACGACATCGACCTGACGGGCTGGGTCACCGGCCAGGCGTACACCTCGATCGCCGCCCACACCGTCTCCAAGTCGGGCCGCCCGCACGAGGACATGGTCTCCGCCGTCGGCCAGCTCTCCGACGGCACGATGGCCAACCACCTGGTCAACTGGCTGAGCCCGCTCAAGGAGCGGTTCACCTCGGTCACCGGGGAGCGCGGCTGCTTCATCGCCGACACCCTCACCGCCGACCTCACCTTCCACTCCAACGCGGCGGTCGCCACGGAGTGGGAGGCGTTGCGCGCCTTCCGCGGGGTATCCGAGGGCGACATGATCCGCTACGCCATCCCCAAGCGCGAGCCGCTCCTTGTCGAGCACGAACTCTTCCGCGACGCTGTGCGGGGGGAACCGGTCGACGTCTGCACCCTGCGGCAGGGGCTTCTCACCGTCGAGGTGGCCGAAGCCGTACTGGAGTCCGCCTCCACCCGCACCACCGTTACTCTCACGGCTCCGGACCGGACGGAACATGGCACCTGACATTCCTGATTTCACCGACTTCACCGCGATCCCCCGCAAGGCGGGTTCACGCGGTCGTATCGTCATGCTCGTCGACAACAGCGTGCACGGCGACTCCCGCGTACAGAAGCAGGCGAGCTCGGCGGCCGAGGCCGGCTGGGACGTCATCCTGCTGGGCAAGTTCTCCGGCAAGGAGGAGGTGCGGGCCTGGCAGCTCGGTGACGCCGAGGTCCGCCTCCTCGGGGTCAAGGCCAAGATGTCGACCCGCCCCCAGGACCTGCGCGGTGCTCCGATCCGCCGACCCCTGGCCTACCCCTCCGAACGCGTGGCCGAATTCCGTACGCAGCAGGTCAAGGCCTGGCGCGCCGACCTCCGGGTCCGCGGCGCCGCGCTCAGGACCGGCGAGGACCGGTCCCCGCTCGGGTCCGCCGGCGGCCAGGTGTGGCTGGCGGCGCGCCGGGGCGCGGCCAAGGCCAGCAGCCGCTGGGTGAAGCTGCGCTCGCGGCACACCAGGAAGCTGCGCAGCATCCGCAGGACCCGGTCCGCGGCCCTCGACAAGGCGACCACCGCCTTCTGGCTGACGACCATGGGGGACCGCGCGTGGCGGCGGCTCGACCCGAGCGTCTGGGACTTCGAACTGAGTTACGGGCCCGTCATCGACGCGCTGGAACCGGACATCATCCACGCCAACGACTTCCGGATGCTGGGCGTCGGCTCCCGCGCGAAGCTCCGTGCCCGCGCGGCCGGCCGGCCGGTCTCCCTGGTCTGGGACGCCCATGAGTACCTGCCCGGAGTGCGCTCCTGGGTGAACCAGCGGAAGCTGCCGGCGATGGTGGCGTACGAGCGGGAGCACGCCAAGTACGCCGACGCGGTGGTGACCGTCTCCGGAGGCCTGGCCGATCTCCTGAAGGAGACCCACAAGCTGCCCGAGCGCCCGGACGTGGTGCTCAACGCGCCGGAGGCGGCCGAGGCCTCGCGCTTCACCGCTCTGCCGGTCCCCGACCTGCGCGACCTGTGCGGCATCGGCCCGGACGTGCCGCTGCTCGTCTACAGCGGCCTCGCCGCCCGCCAGCGCGGCCTGGACATCATGGTGGACGGGCTTCCCGAGCTGCCCGGCGTCCATGTCGCCTTCGTGGCCAGCCACCCCGAGCTGCCGTACATCCGTACGCTGATGAAGCGGGCCGAGGAGCTCGGCGTCGAGGACCGGGTGCACGCCATGCCGTACGTGCCGCACTGGCAGGTCGTCTCGTTCCTGTCGACCGCTGATGTCGGCGTCATCCCGATCCACCACTGGCCGAACCACGAGATCGCCCTGATCACCAAGTTCTTCGAGTACTCGCACGCCAGGCTGCCGCTCGTAGTCAGCGATGTGAAGACCATGGCCGAGATGACCCGCCAGACCGGTCAGGGCGAGGTCTTCGAGGCCGAGAACGTCACCGACTACGTCCGGGCCGTCCGGGCCGTGCTCGACGCACCCAAGCGCTACACCGCCGCCTACGAGGTCGAGGGCAGGCTGGACGAATGGACCTGGGAAGCCCAGGCCGAGGTTCTCGACGGGGTCTACACCCGGCTGATGCGAGGTACGGCGAGATGACCGCAACACCCGACGTCACGGTGGTCGTCGCCGTCTACAACACCATGCCGTACCTCACCGAATGCCTGAACTCCCTGGTGGCGCAGACCATCGGCGAGGACCGGCTGCAGGTCGTCGCGGTGGACGACGGATCGACCGACGACAGCGGCCGCGAACTGGACCGCTTCGCGGAGAAGTACCCGGACGTCTTCACCGTGGTCCACCAGCCCAACTCGGGCGGGCCCGCGGCGCCGAGCAACCGGGCCCTGGAGCTGGCCACCGGCCGGTTCGTCTACTTCATAGGGTCCGACGACCACCTCGGGGAGGAGGCGCTGGAGCGCATGGTCGCCTGCGCCGACGCCAACGAGTCCGACGTGGTCGTCGGCAAGATGGTCGGCACCAACGGGCGCTACGTCCACCAGAAGCTGTACTCGGACAACCAGCCCGACGTCAGCCTCTACGACTCGGCGCTGCCCTTCACGCTCGCCAACACCAAGCTCTTCCGCCGCGAACTGGTGGAGAAGCACAAACTGCGCTTCCCCGAGGACCTCCCCGTCGGCAGCGACCAGCCGTTCACCATCGAGGCGTGCGTCCGGGCCCGCAGGATCTCCGTCCTGGCCGACTACACGTACTACTACGCGGTCAAGCGCGGCGACGCGAGCAACATCACCTACCGGGCGGACCACCTGGCCCGGCTCCGCTGCACGGCGCGCATCATGGACCACACCGCCGGACTCATCCCGGCCGGCCCCCGGCGCGACGCCGTCCTCAAGCGGCACTTCGAGTGGGAGCTGTCCAAGCTCATGCTCGACGACTTCCCCGCGCTCCCCCTCGAAACGCGGCAGGAGATCTGCGCGGGGCTGGCCGCCCTCCAGGACACCTACTTCACCGACACCCTGCGCGACGCGAGCGGCGTGAAGAGACGGGTCCGTCTCGGCCTCGCCCAGCGCGGCGCCGTGGCGGAGCTCACCCGCGCCATCGCGGACGAGGCGGAGCACGGCGCTCCGCCCTTCCTGCTGGAAGGGGACCGCGCCTTCGCGCCCTACCCGGGCTTCCGGGACGCCGCGATCGGTCTCGACGACCATTGGTACGAGGCGCGCGAGACGGTCTCGGGCAGACTCGCGGACGGTACGAAGCTGGAGTCGGCCGCCTGGGAGCAGGACGGGGAGGATCTCACCCTCGCCCTGAAGGTGCGCGTCGGCATCACCGGCGACACCTCATCGGCCGTCGTCGCCCTCGCCCAGGGCGCCCTCCCGAAGAGCGCCGACAAGGCCGGCGCCCGCAAGCTGCCCAAGGACGCCGAGCGCCCGGAGGCGGTCGGCGAGCTGACCCGGGAGCCCGCCGCCGACGGCACCGGCACCCTGCTGAGCGCCCGCATCCCGGTCGACCGGATCCGCGCCAAGCGGGGCGTACGTGTCTACGTCGACGTCGCGGGCACCACGTATGAGATCCCGGTCCGCACCGGCGGCCTGCCGATGCCGCTGGCTCGCCGGTGGGGGAGCACCACTCCCTACCGGGTCTCGGCCAACCCGAACGCGAAGGGGCGGCTCGTGATCACGACGGCCCTGCTGTGGGAACCCAAGCCCGACCTGGGCACACGGCTGCGCCGAACGCTGGCCGGGCTGAAGCGGAAGCTGTCCGGGGCGAAGCGGAAGCTGTCCCGGCTGAAGAGGAAAGTGTCCAGATGAACATCTGTGTAGTCGCGCTCGGCAAGATCGGGCTTCCGCTCGCCGTGCAGTTCGCCGCCAAGGGCCACCGGGTCATCGGCGCGGACGTCAACGAGAAGGTCGTCGAGCTGGTCAACGCGGCCACCGAGCCGTTCCCCGGCGAGCACGACCTCGACCGCCTGCTCAAGGAGACCGTCGGCGCGGGCCTGCTCTCCGCCACGACGGACACCACGGCCGCCGTCGCCGCGTCCGACGCCGTCGTGGTCGTCGTCCCGCTCTTCGTGGACGCCGAGGGCACCCCGGACTTCGGCTGGATGGACGCCGCCACCAAGGCCATCGCGGCGGGCCTGAAGCCCGGCACCCTGGTCAGCTACGAGACCACGCTGCCCGTCGGCACGACCCGTACGCGCTGGGCGCCGATGCTGGCCGAGGGCTCCGGCCTCACCCCGGGCGAGGACTTCCACCTGGTCTTCTCCCCGGAGCGGGTGCTGACCGGCCGGGTCTTCGCCGACCTGCGCCGCTACCCCAAGCTCGTCGGCGGCATCGACGAGGCGTCCTCGGCGGCGGGCGTCGCCTTCTACGAGGCCGTGCTCGACTTCGACGAGCGCGCGGACCTGCCCCGCCCCAACGGCGTCTGGGACCTCGGCACGGCGGAGGCCTCCGAGCTGGCGAAGCTCGCCGAGACGACCTACCGGGACGTCAACATCGGCCTGGCCAACCAGTTCGCCCGGTTCGCCGACAAGAACGACATCGACGTCAAGAAGGTCATCGAGGCCTGCAACAGCCAGCCCTACAGCCACATCCACCAGCCCGGCATCGCCGTCGGCGGCCACTGCATCCCGATCTACCCGCGGATGTACCTGTGGAACGACCCCGAGGCCACCGTCGTCCGCGCGGCCCGCGAGGCCAACGCCGCGATGCCCGAGTACGCCGTCGACCTGCTGGCCGCCGCCTACGGCGACCTGGACGGCGTCGGGGTCCTGGTGCTGGGCGCCGCCTACCGCGGGGGCGTCAAGGAGACCGCGTTCTCCGGCGTCTTCGGGGTCGTCGAGGCACTCAAGGCGCGCGGGGCGGTGCCGTTCGTCTCGGACCCTCTCTACACCCCTGAGGAGCTGACCGCCCTCGGTCTCGTCCCGCACGACAGCCACCAGGCCGTCACCGCGGCGATCCTCCAGGCCGACCACGCCGAGTACCGCGAGCTCGCCGCGGCCGATCTGCCGGACGTCCGCGTCCTGGTCGACGGCCGCCGCACGACGGACCCGGAGAAGTGGGCCGGCGTACGACGCGTAGTGATCGGTGGCTGACCTTCCGTAGACAACGGGGGCAGGGGTGAAGGCCTGCCGTGCTAGCGTTTTGACGTGTCTAACACCCCTGCTCCCCACCATGTGATTTACCTGGCGATCGGGTTTCCCCCCGCTGCGAAGAGCTGCGCCTACCGGATGCGTGAAACAGCCAACCAATTCGTCTCACAAGGCTGGGACGTCACGGTGGTGACCATTGCCGACGAGTCCTGGGAGCGGGACTTCGGCCTCGACCACACGCTCTCCGAGCGGGTCGATCCGCGCGTTCGCATCGTGAAGCTGCCGCTGGTGCGCGAGGACCTGGAAACCGATATCCGGAAGTTCTCCGAGGACCGCGCGCTACGGCCGACGCAGTGGACGGCCGCGTACCGCAAAAAGGGGATGAAGGAATTCCCCGAGCCGATCTACGGCGGCTGGAAGGCCGACCTGGAGAAAGCCGTCGAGCGGATCCACCGGGAGAGGCCCGCCGACCTGACCGTGGCGACCTGCGTGCCGTACGTGAACATGGCCGCGGCCCTGCACCTGTGGGAGACCCACAAGGTTCCGTACGCGATCGACTTCCGGGACGGCTGGTCCGTCGACGTCATCGACGGCGGCGAGGCCTTCACCGCCGACTCGCCCTCCGGCGTGTGGGAACGCAAGGTGCTCAGCCAGGCGCTCTCCCTGTGGCTGGTGAACGACCCGATCGCCGAGTGGTACCGGGAGCGTCACCCCGATCTGGCCGACCGCGTCCACGTCGTGCGCAACGGGTACGACGAGGACAGCGTCCCGGCCCGTACGCGCGTCCCCGACGCGGACGCCGGGCTGACCTTCGGGCACCTCGGTGTGGTGACCTCACCGCCCCGCATCCTCAAGGCCGTTCTCGACGGCTGGCGCATCGCCCGCGAGCGGGACCCGCTCGTCGCCCGCTCACGGCTGGAGATCCGCGGCCAGATCGGCTCCGGGGCGACCCGCGAGGCCAACGCCCACATAGAGCTGATCCGGCAGGCGCAGGCCCGCGGCGAAGCGGTCAGCTTCGGGGGACCCGCCCCCAAGGCCGAGCTGGCGGACATCTTCGCGAGCTGGGACGTCCTGCTCCTCATGATCATGGGCGGGAAGTACATGACCTCCGGCAAGGTCTACGAGTACGCCGCGACCGGCCTGCCCGTCATGTCCGCGCACGCGGTGGAGCACGACGCGACCACCGTGATGACCGGCCACCCGCTGTGGACGGGAGCCTTCGGCTTCGACGAGGAAGCGCTGGCCGCCGCATACTCCGGCGCCGCGAAGCTCGCGGTCGAGGCGAGCGACGAGGACCGGGCGGCGGCCAGGGCCCACGCGGCGCAGTACGCGCGAGCGGCCCAACTGGGCCCCGCCGTACGCCGTCTCATCCGCCAGGCAGTCCCGGCCCCCGAGGGGGACGGGAGCTCCACGACGCCGTCCACGGCCTCGGGCACCCACGAGGTGGAGGACCTCTCCGTATGACGCACGTACTGCTGATCGCCGGAACACGGCCGCAGGCCGCGGTCCTCAAGGCGTCGCTGGAGAAGTTCCGCGCGGCGGGCGCCACCGTCGAACTGGCGGGGCTCTTCGCCCCGGACGACATCGACCCCGGCCTCGAACTGACCCGGTTGCGCTCCCTGACCGAGGCGGCCGCCGAACGCGGCCGGATGTTCGAGAAGCGCGTGGCCAAGCTCTCCGGCCCGCGCCGCGTCTGGGCCTCGGCCGAACGCGACCGGCAGGTGCGCGGCTCCGGCCGCCGGGCCCACGTCCTGGTCGCCCTGGACGCCACCGCCGTCTACACGGTGTGGCGGCTGGCCCAGCTGAACCGCAGGGCCCACGCCGTCTTCGGCATCGCGCCCGCCCTCAAGGCCGTCGAGGACCGCCGCGAGCGGCCGCTGCACTACGCCGTGCGGGCCGTCACCCGGTCCGTACCGACCCCGGCCACCGCCGCCCGCACCACCAAGCGGGCCGCCCGGCGCGTGGCCGGCGGGGCGCTGCGCCGCGCCTCCTCCCCGGCCGTCCTGCGCACCTCGGTCGGCGCCAAGTCGTGGCGCGGTGCGGTGGTCGCGCCCAAGGTGCCGGACCGGCTGCGGGCCAAGCTGGCCCGGCGCGTCAGCCTGAGCATGTCCGAAGGCGGCCGCAAGGCCGGCGCCACCCTGGTGCTGAAGGACGCCGCCCGGCTCACCGCCGACCGGGCCCTGCGCGCGGACCTGCTCGCCGAGGCGGCCAGGGCCGACCTGGAGCGCGGCCACGACGACGCGGCGCTGCGCCGCTCCGCGTACGAGGCGGCGCTCGCGACCGCCGACCGGTGGTACGCCAAGGACGAGGCGAAGAAGGCCGCGGCCTCGCTCTCCTCGGCGCTCACCCTCGCCTTCCCCCGGGCCGTGCACTTCGACTCGCTGACCTCGCCGCTGGCCGAGGACCCGGCCGGCTATCTGGCACCGTTCCGCGCGAGCACGGCCTTCCAGGCCATGACCGCATCCCGCGGCCGTGCGGCACCCGCCGCCGCCCCACCGGCCGGCCGGCCGCTGCGGCTGCTGGTCACGACGTACTCCAACGCCAACTTCCTCCAGTCGATCCGCGACCGGTACGCCGACCACCCGGGCGTCGAGATCCGCTTCCTGGAGGTGAAGGAGGACGAGACGCTGCGACCGCTGGCGCGCGGCGCCCAGCGGATGATGGAGTACGCGCTCGGCGGCGCGGCCACCCTCGGCGAGCGGGCCGAGAAGGCGCTCCGGCCCCACCTGGACTGGGCGGACACGGTCTTCGTCGACTGGTGCACCAACGCCGCCGCCCTGTTCACGCTGGTGGACCCGGGCACCACCCGGATCGTCGTACGGCTGCACAGCTACGAGGCGTTCACCCTCTGGCCGCACCTGATGGACCTGGACCGGGTCGACGACCTGGTCTTCGTCGGGGACCACCTGCGCGACCTGGTCGCCGACTGCCTGCCGCGGCTGCGGGAGCCGGGCGCACCGGCGCTGCACGTCATCGCCAACGCCATGGACCTGGAGCGGTTCCGGCAGGAGAAGACCGGCGGCGACACCCGCTTCACCGTCGGCCTGATCGGGGCGGGCGTCGTCGCCAAGGACCCGCGGTGGGCCGTGGAGGTGCTGCGGCTGCTGCGGGAACACGACGAGCGCTACCGCCTGGTCGTCATCGGCGACGGACTGGACCGCAAGGCCAGCGCCGCAGCCCGCGCCTACGACGACCTGCTCCGGCGGGACCTGGCCGAGCTGGAGCCCACCGGGGCGGTCCAGCTGCTGGGGCGCACCGAGGACGTACCGGGCGCGCTCACCGGGATCGGGGTGATCCTCAGCAGCTCGGTGCGGGAGAGCTTCCACTGCGGCTTGGTCGAGGGCGCCGCCAGCGGCGCGCTTCCGGTGGTCCGCGACTGGCCGTTCTTCGCGGGCAAGGACCACGGCGCCCGGACGCTCTTCCCCGCCGACTGGGTGGTCGGCTCACCGAGGGAGGCCGCCGACCGCATCCTCGCGCTGACGGCGACGGAGGAGACCTGGCGCAAGGCGGGCGCCGAGGCGGCGGAGCACGCGCTGACGACCTGGGACTGGCCGGTGATCAGCCCCGGGTTCGACCGGCTGCTGCTGGAGGACTGAGCGGCAGACCTCAGGGGGCAGGCGTGATCGGCTGCTCCCTGAGGACCCCGTCCTCCTCCTCGTACACCGCCCCGCTCCGCGGGCACTCCCACACCCCCGGCTCACCCTCGCGGGCCACCAGGCGCACGCCGCTGCGGCCCACCCAGCCGATCCGCCGGGCCGGTACGCCCACGACCAGGGCGAAGTCCGGGACGTCCTTGGTCACCACGGCGCCCGCCGCGACCATCGCCCACCGGCCGATCCGTACCGGCGCGACACAGACGGACCGGGCACCGAGCGACGCGCCCTCGGCGACCTTGACGCCCACGGCCTCCCAGTCGCCGCCGCGCTTCTGCTTGCCGTCGGGGTCCACCGAGCGCGGGTACTGGTCGTTGGTGAGGACCACCGCCGGCCCGACGAAGACCCCGTCGCCGAGCTCGGCGGGCTCGTAGACGAGGGCGAAGTTCTGGAGCTTGACGTTGTCGCCGATGCGTACGCCGCTGCCGACGTAGGCGCCGCGTCCGACGACACAGCCCTCGCCGAGCTTCGCGCCCTCACGGATCTGCGCCAGCTCCCAGATGCTGCTGCCGGCGCCGATCTCGGCACTCTCGTCGACCTGGGCGGTGGGCTGGACCCTGTAGTTCACGGTGTGTGCCTTCCGGAGAGCTGACTGGCCCGGAAAGCATAGGTGTGGCCGCGGCTCCGGGGGAGCCGCAACGGGGCCGCCGACCCGGTTTGACCCCCACACCCCCGCCCCGTAACCTTGACCCTCGGTGTGTTCACTTGACGCGCCTACCCCTGAGCACATCCCTCCCGGTAACGGTCGGTGTTCGCGCCGTCCGCCAGGAGAGGCCGCTCATCCTTCCGGATCGCCCCGGGCCTCGGCCCGTGCGAGCGGCTGGCATCAGGGGATCCGTTCCGAGCGAGAGAGAGATCCGCGTGTACGCCATCGTGCGCAGCGGTGGTCGCCAGCACAAGGTAGCTGTCGGCGACATCGTTGAGGTTGACAAGATTTCCACTGCCAAGGTTGGCGACACGGTCGAGCTCTCGACCCTGCTCGTTGTCGACGGTGACGCGGTCACCAGCGACCCGTGGGTGCTCGACGGCATCAAGGTCACGGCCGAGGTCGTGGACCACCACAAGGGCGCGAAGATCGACATCCTTCGCTACAAGAACAAGACCGGCTACCGCCGTCGCCAGGGTCACCGCCAGCAGTACACGGCGATCAAGGTCACCGGTATCCCCGCGGCTGCGAAGTAAGGGACTGAGAACACATGGCACACAAGAAGGGCGCATCGTCCACTCGGAACGGGCGCGATTCCAATGCTCAGCGGCTCGGCGTGAAGCGCTTCGGCGGTCAGGCCGTCAACGCCGGTGAGATCCTGGTCCGCCAGCGCGGCACCCACTTCCACCCGGGCACGGGCGTCGGCCGTGGCGGCGACGACACGCTGTTCGCGCTGACCGCCGGTGCGGTGGAGTTCGGTACGCACCGTGGCCGCAAGGTCGTGAACATCGTTCCGCTCGCAGTCTGATCCTTTCGACGCGCGCGTAACGGCACACAGCACCTTCCGAGGGCGGATCTCAGCTTTCCCGGCAACCGGGGAAGCGGGTCCGCCCTCGGCGTGTTACGACAGAGACAATTCCGCATTTTCCTGCTGTACCTGCACCTGTTATCTGGAGGCACCAACCATGACCACCTTCGTGGACCGCGTCGAGCTGCATGCCGCCGCGGGTAACGGAGGCCACGGCTGCGCCTCCGTACACCGTGAGAAGTTCAAGCCGCTGGGCGGCCCCGACGGGGGCAACGGCGGACGGGGCGGCGATGTGATCCTCGTCGTCGAGCAGTCCGTGACCACGCTGCTGGACTACCACCACAGCCCCCACCGCAAGGCCACCAACGGCCAGCCCGGCGCCGGTGACAACCGTTCCGGCAAGGACGGCCAGGACATGGTCCTGCCCGTGCCCGACGGCACCGTCGTCCTCGACAAGGCCGGGAACGTGCTCGCCGACCTCGTCGGCCAGGGCACCACCTTCGTCGCCGGACAGGGCGGCCGCGGCGGCCTCGGCAACGCGGCGCTCGCCTCCGCCCGCCGCAAGGCGCCCGGTTTCGCGCTGCTCGGTGAGCCGGGGGAGAGCCGGGACATCGTCCTGGAGCTCAAGACCGTCGCCGACGTGGCCCTCGTCGGATACCCGAGCGCGGGCAAGTCCTCGCTGATCTCGGTGCTCTCCGCGGCCAAGCCGAAGATCGCGGACTACCCTTTCACCACGCTCGTCCCGAACCTCGGCGTCGTCACCGCCGGTTCGACCGTCTACACCATCGCCGACGTCCCGGGCCTCATCCCCGGCGCCAGCCAGGGCAAGGGCCTCGGCCTGGAGTTCCTGCGCCACGTCGAGCGCTGCTCGGTGCTCGTGCACGTCCTGGACACCGCGACGCTGGAGTCCGACCGCGACCCCGTCTCCGACCTCGACATGATCGAGGAGGAGCTGCGGCTCTACGGCGGCCTGGACGACCGGCCCCGCATCGTCGCCCTCAACAAGGTCGACATCCCGGACGGCCAAGATCTCGCCGACATGATCCGCCCCGACCTGGAGGCCCGTGGCTACCAGGTCTTCGAGGTCTCCGCCATCGCGCACAAGGGCCTCAAGGAGCTGAGCTTCGCGCTTGCCGGGATCATCGCGAAGGCGCGTGCCACCAAGCCGAAGGAGGAGGCGACCCGCATCGTCATCCGCCCCAAGGCCGTCGACGACGCGGGCTTCACCGTCACCCTGGACGACGAGGGCATCTACCGGGTGCGGGGCGAGAAGCCCGAGCGCTGGGTGCGCCAGACCGACTTCAACAACGACGAGGCCGTCGGCTACCTCGCGGACCGGCTCAACCGCCTCGGCGTCGAGGACGCCCTGATGAAGGCGGGCGCCCGGGCCGGCGACGGTGTGGCCATCGGACCCGAGGAGAACGCGGTCGTCTTCGACTGGGAGCCGACCGTGAGCGCAGGCGCCGAGATGCTCGGCCGCCGCGGCGAGGACCACCGCCTGGAGGAGCAGCGTCCGGCGGCGCAGCGCCGCCGGGACCGTGAGGCGGAGCGTGACGACGCGGAGAAGGAGTACGACGAGTTCGACCCCTTCTAGGAGGGCTCCGGCTCCCCCCGGGCACATCTGTTCCATGACCGGACGGCTCGACTCCGTATGGAGTCCGGCCGTCCGGAGGCCTCGGGGCTGTGGCCTCAGGGCGTGGCCTCGGAGCGGATATGCGGTGGTCCGGCCCTCCTGGCAGGTCGCTCAGGAGCGCCGCAAGGGCCGCAGATGTGCAGATTATGCAACATCTCTGTGGATCGGATCACGCGCGTACCGGACCCGGTCCTTCCAACCTCCCTGGCCAGAGGGTGAACTGCCGGTTTCCGCAGGGGGTGGGGCGGGCGGCGTCCACCTTGCGAGACGGTCACGGAGAGTGCGAGCATCGCGCTGTTCCCCCGTCATAGCAAGGTAGGTCGTCTGTGTCTGAGCCGCACGAAGCCAAGCCCCGGACCACCGCGGTCGTACTCGCCGGTGGCACCGGGCAGCGCGTGGGACTGTCGATCCCCAAGCAGCTGCTGAAGATCGCCGGCAAGGCGGTCATCGAGCACACGCTGACCATCTTCGAGAACGCCGAGGACATCGACGACGTCATCGTGCTCATGGCACCCGGCTTCGTACCCGACGTCGAGAAGATCGTCGCCAGGGCCCAGCTGACCAAGGTCACGCGGATCATCGAGGGCGGCAACACCCGCAACGAGACGACCGAGCGTGCCATCGCGGCCCTCGGCGAGGGGCTGGCCGAGGGCGAGGACCGCAACGTCCTCTTCCACGACGCGGTGCGCCCGCTGCTGTCACAGCGTGTGATCAGGGACTGTGTCGAGGCCCTCGACCGCTACCAGGCCGTCGACGTCGCCATCCCCTCCGCGGACACGATCATCGTGACCCGCACCCACGGTGAGGACGGGGAGTTCATCACCGAGGTCCCCGACCGCTCCCGGCTGCGCCGCGGCCAGACCCCGCAGGCGTTCAAGCTCTCCACGATCCGCAAGGCCTACCGGATCGCGGCGTCGGACCCCAACTTCCAGGCGACCGACGACTGTTCGGTGGTCCTCAAGTACCTCCCCGACGTGCCGATCTATGTGGTCGCGGGCGACGAGTACAACATGAAGGTCACCCAGCCGGTCGACGTCTTCATCACGGACAAGCTCTTCCAGCTCGCCTCCACCGCCGCCCCGCGCCAGGCCGACGAGGCCGCCTACCGTGAACTGCTCTCCGGCAAGACCCTCGTCGTCTTCGGCGGTTCGTACGGGATCGGCGCCGACATCGCGGCGCTGGCCGAGCGCCACGGCGCGAGCGTCTACGCGCTGGGCCGCTCCACCACCGGCACGCACGTGGAGAACCCGGACCACATCGAAGAGGCGCTCGCCAAGGCGCACGCCGAGACCGGCCGCGTCGACTACGTCATCAACACCGCGGGCGTCCTGCGCATCGGCAAGCTGGCCGAGACGGACAACGAGACGATCCAGGAAGCGTTGAGCGTCAACTACCTGGCCCCCGTCCAGATCGCGCGCGCCTCCTACAAGTACCTCGTCGAGACCCGGGGCCAGCTGCTGCTCTACACCTCCAGCAGCTACACCCGCGGCCGCGCCGAATACAGCCTCTACTCCTCCACCAAGGCCGCGATGGTCAACCTGACCCAGGCGCTCGCCGACGAGTGGGCGGGCGACCGGATCCGGGTCAACTGCGTCAACCCGGAGCGGACCGCGACGCCGATGCGCACCAAGGCGTTCGGCCAGGAGCCGGAGGGCTCGCTGCTCTCCTCGGAGGCCGTGGCACACACCTCGCTGGACGTGCTGCTCTCCGAGATGACCGGTCACGTCGTCGACGTACGGCAGCAGGACCCCACCGCCGAGGCCTCGGCGTCCTCCGGGTTCGAGCAGGCTCTGGCCCACGCGCTGGACCGTCAAGGGGATGTGTAATAATTCTTGACCATTGTGTGTATACGGGCCTCTGTCTTCGCTTAGCGCGACGACAGAGGCCCGTGTTCGTGAAGTCTTCTCTTCATACTTTCCCCTTTGCGTGAATCCGACCGGCACCCCCCTGGAGCAGGTTCCTCGTGATTTCGACAGCTATTCGCCTGGCCCGTGTGGGCAGCAGGTCAGAACTCGCGGCAGCGTTGCTGATGGGGCTGGGATACCCCTGCGTCATGCTCGCCGCGCTCCTTCCGAACATCTGGTTCTTCGCGGCGGCCGCGGCTGTCACCTATGCCGCGGACTGGTATCTGCACCAGCGGGGGAGCTATCTGATCAACCGGCTCGGCAAGGTGCGGGCCGGACTGTCCATCCGGTTCCTGCTGCGCCAGCTCATGCTCGTCCTGCTGCTGGCCCGGATGGGGCTCGCCGAGGAGCCGCTCTTCTACACGGCGGTCGCCTGCTTCCTGATCTTCTACGGCCTGCAGGCCCCGCAGGGCGCGGTGACCACCCTGATCCGGCTGCGCCGCACCATGCCGGTCGTCACCCGCAACGTGGACCTGCACTCCGTACGCATCCCGGACGCCCCGCCGAGCGCGCTGCTGCACCGCGCGGGCGAGAAGATGCTGCACCTCGACATCGCGGCGATGGCCGGCATCCTGATCGCCGCCGGGACCGGTGAGGACCGGATCGGCTACGTCGGTGCCGCGCTCACCCTGCTGCTCGGCTTCGTCTACGTCGTGGCGCTCATCCCGTACGTGCGGCGCAGCCGGCTGGTGCCCCCGGCCGCCACCGTGCTCAAGGCCGTCGACACCTGGCTGCGCGAGTACCAGCCGACCGTGGTGCTCTACTTCTCCGGCTCCAACGAGTCCGCCTACCAGGGCAACATGTGGCTGGACACGATGGCCCGCGTCGAGGGCCGCCCGCTGATCGTCATGCGCGAGCGCAACCTGGTCCCGCAGCTGGCCGAGACCTCCGTCCCGGTCCTCTGCGTCCCGGCGGGCACACACCTGATGAACCTGGACCTCTCCACCGCCCGGGTCTGCCTGTATCCGGCCAACGTCGGCAAGAACATCCACATCCTGCGGGTGCCGACCATGAAGCACGTCTTCATCGGCCACGGCGACAGCGACAAGCTCGCCAGCGTCAACCCGTACTCCAAGGTGTACGACGAGGTCTGGACGGCCGGCCGGGCCGGCCGCGACCGCTACGCGCTGGCCGACGTGGGCGTCCGCGACGAGGACATCGTCGAGGTGGGCCGCCCGCAGCTGGAGCCCATCAAGAGCGGGACGGGCGAGGTCGGCAACCCCATCCCGACCGTGCTGTACGCCCCCACCTGGGAGGGCTGGGACGACAACCCCGGCAACACCTCCCTGCTCCTGGCGGGCGAGAACATCGTGCGTCGGCTCCTCGCCGCCGACGACCCGGTCCGCATCATCTACAAGCCGCACCCCTTCACCGGTATCCGCAGCCGCCAGGCCAAGGCGGTCGACGCGAAGATCCGGGCGATGCTGGAGAAGGCGGCCGCGGAGCGCGCCGCCGAGCCCCGCTGGTCGGCGGAGGCCGGGCGGACGGCCGCCGAGCGGAGCGCCGCCCAGGCCGAGCTGGTCCGGATCAACGCCCGCCTCGCGGAGCTCGCCGTCGTCGGCCGGGCCGGCGGGGATGAGGCCGAGGAGTCGCGGGTCTCGCTCGCCGATCCCGCCCGTGAGGCGGAGGCGGCGCAGCTGCGGGCCGCGTGGAACGAGGCCTACTGGCGCTCCTTCGGCTGGTGGGAGCACCGT
This sequence comes from Streptomyces cyaneofuscatus, assembly GCF_033109485.1. NCBI lineage: Bacteria > Bacillati > Actinomycetota > Actinomycetes > Kitasatosporales > Streptomycetaceae > Streptomyces > Streptomyces cyaneofuscatus. The sequence goes on from NZ_CP137002.1 coordinate 5,793,884, forward strand.
ACGGTGGTGGGCGCGGAGCCCAAGCTGTACGACTGCTTCAACGAGTCCGACGCCATGGTCTCGGACATCTCCAGCGTGGTCTCCGACTTCATCGCGAGCGGCAAGCCGTACGCGGTCACCGACTCCGCGGCGCTCGGGGCCGAGGAGTTCAAGCGGCAGAACACCGCCGTACGGGCCGCTGTCATCCTCTCCAACAGCGCCGAGGAGCTCGACGAGCTGCTGGCCGCCGTCGCCGACCCGGCGGCCGACGCGCTGGCCGGGGCGCGCCGCGAGCTGAAGTCGTACCTCCTGGGTCCGGACGAGCCGACCTCCATGGAGCAGTTCAACGCCGCCGTACGGGCGCTCGCCGCCAAGGCCGAGGCCCGCAACGCCGGTGTCGCCCAGCGGCTCGGCGACCAGGCCATCGCCGTCCCGGACCGGGAGGCGGCCGCCGGTGACGGCGCCGTCACCGGCGAGCCGGAGGCACCGGCCGAGGCCGAGGCCGGCTCCGTGGCGGACCCGGACGCGGTGGGCGTCTCCGTGGTGGCGCCGGAGGCAGCGGTGGAGGCGGCGGCGGAGACCGCGGTCACCGAAGGGGCCTCGCCGCGCTGAGGCGTTCGCCGGCCGGACTGGCCGAACCGGGCTGTCCGAAAGGGACGCAACCCTGACCGCGACCCGTACGTCTCCCTGAGGGAGGGATGTACGGGTCGTTCGGCGTGTCGGTGCATAGCAGGTGCATAGTCGGACAATCCACCTTCTTTCGTGATGGAATCGACGGGTGCATATGGCCGACATGCCCAGGACGAACCACGAGCCCGATGTCAGTGTGATCATCGGAGCGTATGACGCGATGCCCTACCTGGTCCGCTGCCTGGAGTCCGTGGAGGCGCAGACGATCGGCGCCGGACGCCTGGAGATCGTCGCGGTCGACGACGGCTCCACCGACGGCACCGGCGCCTGCCTGGAGGAGTTCGCCGCCCGGACCGCGATCCCCATGCGCGTCGTCCGGCAGCCCAACTCCGGAGGTCCCAGCGGCCCGCGGAACCTTGGCCTGGAGGTCGCCTGCGGCCGGTACGTCTTCTTCCTCGACGCCGACGACTACTTCGGCGAGGAAGCCCTGGAGCGCATGGTCGCCATGGGGGACCGGGCGGGCACGGACGTGGTGCTCGGAAAGATCGTCGGCGTCAACCGCGGTGCCGCGAAGTCGATGTGGAAAGAGACGCTCGACCACGCCGACCTCTATGAATCCAACATCAAATTCACCCTGAGCGCGCAGAAACTGTTCCGGCGCGACCTCCTCGTACGGCTCGGTATGCGCTTCGACGAGCGGCTGAAGACGGGCGAGGACGCCCTGTTCACCATGGAGGCGTATCTCCGCGGCAACGGGGTCTCCGTCGTCGCCGACTACACCTGCTACTACCTGGTGGGCCGCGAGGACGGCAACCAGCTGACCAAGAAGGGCGACCACCGGCGCCGCTTCGACTCGGCCCGCGCCCTCATGGAGCTCATCGCCGGCCTGGTGCCCCCCGGGCCGCGCCGGGATTCACTGATGGTGCGTCCGTTCGTCATCACGCTGCTGCCCCAGTTCGGACCCGGACTGGTGAATCAGTCCGACGCCGTACGCCAGGAGAAGGCGGCCCTCGCCGCCCCCCTGATGGACGCCTACTGGACCCCGGAGGTCGGCCGTCGGCTCAAGGTCCACGAGCGGCTGCGGCTCACCGCCCTGGCCCGGGGGCGGCTCGACCTGCTGCTCGACATCGCGGCCTTCCTGCGGGACAAGAAGGAGCCCGAGGTGGTCCGCGAGGGCGACCGCATCCTGCTCGCGTATCCGCACTTCGCCAAGGCGGGCAAGCGTTCCGTGCTGCCGAGGCGCGCGTACGAGGTGACCGTCACCGAACGGGTCGGCGGCCGGCGGATCGAGCCGCCGCAGCCCGAACCACGCGTCTCCCTCGCCCGGCGCGTGGTCCGCAAGGCCCGTCGTACGGTGCTCGGCGCCCGGCGCGCACCCCGCGCGCACCGCGTCTGACCGGACGGGTTCCAGGGGCCCCCGCGCCGTCCGCGCGGGGGTCGAACGACCCGTTCGTGTGATTGGCGTCACGTCAATCGGGGGTGTATCCATGAGACCGCTGTTGGCGTCTCCTCACACCCCGTATTCCCGGGGTTCACCCTCCGTACGTCCACCCCCGGAAAGGCACTCCTCCGTGGCGTCCCCCGAAGCGATCCCCGAAGAGCTCAGCCGGCTCATGAAGTACTTCCCGGAGACCCCGGCCGAGGAGCGTCCCGCTTTCCACAGCGCGGCCAAGGACTTCCTTGACCGAGCGGCCCCCAAGATCGTCCGGCAGTTCTCGCCGATGGCCCGGGTCAAGTGGCACCTGGCGGCCAGCGGACGCGGCGAGGAGCTGGCGGAACTCCTCCACTACGAACGGGAGAACCCCGGCGCCTTCTCCGTGAAGGGCCTGCGGCGGGCCCGGATCGAGCTGCCCGGCATCGAGAGCTCCTCGCTGCCCTCCTCGGTGCGCAACTTCAACCGCAGCGAACTCCCCGTACGCGGCAAGCTCCTGGACCTCGCCTGGCAGGACGGCAAGCTCCTCGTCAAGGGCTACGCCTACATCCCCAACGTCCCCTCCGCCACCGGCAGACGCTCCCTGCGCGTCGCCGTGCTCCGCCGCCAGGGCAGTCGCTCCACCCTCCCGTTGCGCCTGCGCACGGTCGAGGAGCCGCGCGCCACGGCCGAGGCCAAGGGCGCCCTCCACAGCTACGACTGGTCGGGCTTCGAGCTCGGCATCGACCCGGGCCGGCTGCGGGCGCGCGGCCGGTGGCAGTCCGGCACCTGGCGCCTGGGCATCGGCATCCCGCGCCCCGGCGGCATGTCCGTGGGCAGCGTCACCAAGAACAGCGCGGGCGCCGCCGGACACAGCCTCACCCGCGTCCTGGACGACGGCGTCCGGCTCGTCGCCGGCTTCGACCGCAACCGCCTCAAGCTCACCGTGGACGTCGTCCCCGCCGAGATCGAGGCCCAGGAGGCCGACGGCGACACCCTCACCGTCACCCTCCGCTCCCGGGTGACCGCCCCCGCCGCCAAGGTCCCCACCGGGCTGCGCATCGACCACGAGCCGAGCGGCTTCACCACCGACCTGCCGCTCCGTCAGGCCGGCACCGGCGACGACGGCTGGTTCCGCCACACCGCCGAGCTGCCCCTCGCCGCCCTTCCCGCCGACGGCATCGCCCCCGGCACCTCCCGCAAGTACCGCACGCTCATCGTCTTCGCCGACGGCACCACCCGCCGCGCCACCAACGGCGAGAGACTGCGCACCGGCGTCCACCCGCTCCCCGACGGGCGCGAGCTGGCGATCCTCACCGACGGCGCCGGGAACTTCACCCCCCAACTGCGCACCGTCCAGCCGGTCGTCGACACCGTCGAGTGGAGCGCCGACGGCGAACTCGTGCTCTCCGGCACCTACACCGGCCCGGCCGAGCGCATGACGATGGTCCTGCGCCACACCGGCCGCAACGAGGACCGCCCGCTGCCCGTCACCTTCGCCGACGGCCGCTTCACCGCCCGCCTGCGCCCGGACACCATGCCCACCTACGAGGGCACCGTGCCGCTGCGCGCCGGCCGCTGGATGCCCCGTCTGCGCCTGCGCACCGAGTGGGACCACACCCGCGACCTCCCGGTCACGCTCCGCCCCGACCTCGTCTCCCTGCTGCCGCTCTCCCACCGGAGCGAGCACCGCACGTACACCGTGGAGCGCGTCGACTTCGACCGGCTCTTCGTCGAGTCGGGCCCCGTCCTCGGCCCCGAACTGCGCGCCGCCTACCGCCAGCGCCTCATGCGCGACGTCCACACCCCCGAGCAGCGCAAGCTGCCGCTGCGCGAGGCCGTGCTCTACAACAGCTTCGGCGGCAAGCAGTTCTCCGACTCGCCCCGCGCGGTCTACGAGGAGCTCAAGCGCCGCGGCACCGAGGTCGAGCACATCGCGATGGTCCACGACCAGCAGGTCGTCCTGCCGCCCGGCGTACGCGGCGTGGAGTGGGGCAGCCAGGAGTGGTACGAGGCGCTGGCCCGCAGCCGGTACGTCGTCACCAACGGCGGCATCCGCGAGTGGTTCGTCCGCCGCGAGGGCCAGGTCGTCGTCCAGACCTGGCACGGCACCCCGCTCAAGCGCATCGGCGCCGACCTCCTCGGCACCCCGAAGGCGAACCTGGCCTACATCGCGAGCCTCCCGCAACGCTCGCGCCAGTACAGCCTGTTCATCACCCCGAACGCCTTCACCACCCCGATCATGACCCACGCCTTCCGCCTCGACTGCGAGGTGCTGGAGGCGGGCTACCCGCGCAACGACGTCTTCCACGCCCCCGACCGCGCCGAGCGCGCCGGAGCCGTACGGAAGAAGCTGGGCATCCCCGCCGACAAGAAGGTCGTGCTGTACGCCCCCACCTGGCGCGACGACCAGCGCTACGGCGGCCGCCGGTTCAAGCTGGACAACCGGATCGACGTCGAGGCCGCGCGGCGCGAGCTCGGCGAGGACCACGTGCTGCTCTACCGCAAGCACCACAAGGTCCTCGACTCCATCCCCGGCGCCGGACAGGGCTTCGTCCACGACGTCACGTACTACCCGGACATCGCCGACCTCTACCTGATCGCCGACGTGTTGATCACCGACTACTCCTCGGTGCTGTTCGACTTCGCCCACTCCGGGCGGCCGATGCTCTTCTTCACGTACGACCTGGAGCACTACCGCGACACCCTGCGCGGCTTCTACTTCGACTTCACCTCCCGCGCCCCCGGACCGCTGATCAAGACCTCCGAGGACCTGGTCGACGCGATCCGGAACATCGACACGGTGAGCGAGGAGTACCAGGAGAAGTACGCCCGGTTCCGGGCCGACTTCTGCGAGCCCTCCGACGGGCGCGCCGCCGCCCGCGTGGTGGACCGGATGCTCGCCATCGGGGACGCGCCTTAAGGGGGTGTCCACCGGGCGAAACCGGCAGGCAGCGGGGGCGGCCGCTCGCGTACTGTGCGTGCCGGGGGCGGCACGCGCGCCCCTCACCGGACACCGGGGCGATCCAGAGCGAGGAAGCACGTGGCAGAGCAGAGGCCGTCGGACCGTACGGCGGCGGACGGCACGGCGTCGGGACACGGACTCCAGGACCGTACGGTGCCGGGGCGGGGGCCGTCCGGCAGGGCGGCGGCCGTGACCGGCGCCCGCAGGATCGTCGTCAAGGTCGGCTCCTCCTCGCTCACCACCGCCTCCGGCGGCCTCGACGCCGACCGGGTCGACGCCCTCGTCGACGTCCTGGCCAAGGTCAGGGACGGCGGCGAACGCGAGGTCGTCCTCGTCTCCAGCGGAGCCATCGCCGCCGGACTCGCCCCGCTCGGCCTGGTCCGCTGGCCCAAGGACCTGGCCCGCCAGCAGGCCGCCGCCAGCGTCGGCCAAGGGCTCCTGGTGGCCCGCTACACCGCCTCCTTCGCGCGGTACGGCGTCCGCGTCGGCCAGGTGCTCCTCACCGCCGACGACACCAGCCGCCGCGCCCACTACCGCAACGCCTACAGCACCCTCGACAAGCTCCTGGAGATGGGCGCCGTCCCCGTCGTCAACGAGAACGACACCGTCGCCACCGACGAGATCCGCTTCGGCGACAACGACCGGCTCGCCGCCCTCGTCGCCCACCTCGTCCACGCCGACCTCCTCGTCCTCCTCTCCGACGTCGACGGCCTCTACGACGGCCCGCCCGGCCCCCCCGGCGCCTCCCGGATCGCCGAGGTCACCGGCCCCGACGACCTGGCCGGCGTCACCATCGGCAGCGCCGGCAAGGCGGGCGTGGGCACCGGTGGCATGGTCACCAAGGTCGAGGCCGCCCGCATCGCCACCGCCGCCGGCGTCCCCGTCGTCCTCACCTCCGCCAGCCGGGCCGCCGACGCCCTCGCGGGCCGCGACACGGGCACGTACTTCCACCGCACCGGCCGCCGCTCCGCCGACCGGCTCCTCTGGCTCGCCCACGCCTCCACCCCGCAGGGCGCGCTCACCCTGGACGACGGCGCCGTACGGGCCGTCGTGGAGCGCCGCACCTCGCTGCTGCCCGCCGGGATCTCCGCCGTCGAGGGCGAGTTCAGCGCCGGCGACCCGGTGGAGCTGCGCGACCTGCGCGGCACCCCGGTCGCCCGCGGGCTCGTCAACTTCGACGCGAAGGAGATCCCCCAGCTGCTCGGCCGCTCCACCCGCGACCTCGCCCGTGAACTCGGACCCGCTTACGAACGTGAGGTCGTACACAGGGACGATCTCGTCGTCCTCACGCCACGCCGTACCCCCTGAATCGGCTGAAAGTCCCGCCATCGGGCAGGGACCTTTACCAAAACCGCCCCACACCAGGCCGTGGACTGGTCCACTTTGTAGCGGGGAAACAGGGGTCCGCACAGCAACACATCACAGGAGGCCGCCGGTGAGACGAGCGCGCCCGGGGGCGTCGCCCCGAGGCACGGGCAGCCGCGCCCTGACGAGTGTCGGAGCGGGGGCTGATTTCGACCGGAACCCGCCCCTGGGAGGCACCGCCGAACAGGAGCCGGTGACGGCGGAACAGGAGGACCGCCCGCAGTCGAAGCTGTGGCACATCACCCTCAGCGTCTCGGGCACCGAGATTCCGCTGGCGGAGGTCAGGCGCGGCCTGGAACAGCTCGCGCACGACCACCCCTTCCTGCTGACCAGCCGTTATGCCAACGACCACGCGGAGATCCGCTACTGGGAAGAGGCCCGCGACCTGCACGACGCGGCCGCGGTCGCCCTGCGGCTGTGGGGCGAACACCGCTCCAGCGCCCAGCTGCCCCCGTGGAAGATCGTCGGCCTCGAAGTCATCGACCGCGAGACGTACCACCAGCGCATCGCCGAGGGATACGGACCGCCACCCGCCGCCCCCGTCGGCGTACACCCCTACTGAGCCCCCCCGGGCGGGGCGTCCGCCCGGGGCGTCCGCCCTTCGGGTCGGCCGTCTCGCATCACGGGATACGTGCCGTATGCCCGCAGAGCGCGCATTACTCTGCGGGCATGACCACGCTCTCGCCCTACGACAACCTCTCCCCGGTCGCGCAGACCGCCTACCGGGCCCGCGCCGCCGCCGCAGATATCGCGCCACTTCCGCGCGCTGCCAAGGACGACGCGCTGCTGGCCATCGCCGACGCCCTCGAAGTGCGGACCGCCGAGATCGTCGAGGCCAACGCGCAGGACGTGGAGAAGGCCCGCGAGGCCGGTACGAGCGAGGGCATCATCGACCGGCTCACCCTCACCCCGGAGCGCATCCGCGCCATCGCCGCCGACGTCCGGGACGTGGCCGCGCTGCCCGACCCGGTCGGCGAGGTCGTGCGCGGCTCGACCCTGCCCAACGGCATCGACCTGCGCCAGGTCCGCGTCCCCCTCGGCGTGGTCGGCATCATCTACGAGGCCCGACCCAACGTCACCGTGGACGCCGCCGCCCTCTGCCTGAAGTCCGGCAACGCCGTCCTGCTGCGCGGCTCCTCCTCCGCGTACGCCTCCAACACCGCCCTGGTCCGGGTCCTGCGCGACGCGGTCGGCGGCTCGGGCCTCCCCGCCGACGCGGTGCAGCTCGTCCCCGGCGAGAGCCGCGACTCCGTACGGGAGCTGATGCGGGCCCGCGGCCTGGTCGACGTCCTCATCCCGCGCGGCGGCGCCTCCCTGATCCGTACGGTCGTAGAGGAGTCCACGGTCCCCGTCATCGAGACCGGCACCGGCAACTGCCATGTCTACGTCGACGCGGAGACGGACCTGTCCATGGCCGTCGACATCCTGATCAACTCCAAGGCCCAGCGCCCCAGCGTCTGCAACTCCGCCGAGACCCTCCTCGTCCACAAGGACGTCGCCGACGCCTTCCTGCCGCTCGCCCTGGACGCGCTGGCCGAGGCCGGGGTGACGGTCCACGGCGACGAGCAGGTCCTCGCCCACGCCGAGGGGACCAAGGCGACCGTGGTCGCGGCGACGACGGAGGACTGGGAGACCGAGTACCTGTCGTACGACATCGCCGCCGCGGTCGTGGACTCCCTGGACGCGGCGGTCGCCCACATCCGCCTCTGGTCCTCCGGCCACACCGAGGCCATCGTGACCACCTCGCAGGCGGCCGCCCGCCGGTTCACCCAGCTGGTCGACTCGACCACGGTCGCCGTCAACGCCTCCACCCGCTTCACGGACGGCGGGCAGTTCGGCTTCGGCGCCGAGATCGGCATCTCCACCCAGAAGCTGCACGCCCGCGGCCCGATGGGGCTGCCGGAGCTGACCTCGACGAAGTACATCGTCACGGGCGACGGTCACACCCGCTAGCGGCGCCCCGTGCGCGTACGCCGGGCCTGGCACACCGCCCGGCGTACGCGCACGGGTCAAGGACCGGCCGCATGTTCCCCATCTCGCCCACCGGACGACTTTCCGGAGCACCTGCCCAAAAGGTCCCGGCCCGGCTACGCTGATTCCGTGCCGGACGACGTGGGGGGCAAGCCGTTCCCGGACGGCTGGGAGCCCGACGACGACCGCGGGGGCGCGGACAAGGACTTCGCCTCCGTGGTGTTCGACGAGGACTTCGTCCGGGCCGCCGTCGTCCATGAACCCAGCGCCGTGGAGCGCCTCCTGGCCGCCGCCGAGGCCCGCGCGCAGGCGGACGCCGCCCGGGCCCGCCGCAGCCGCCGCCCCACGGACGGCGAATACGGCTCCCACGGCCGCTCCAGGGCCCCTCACGACCCGCAGGACCTCGATTACGACCCCGACGGTGACGACGACGCCGGACCCGGCTGCTACGGGACGGCCGGCTATCGGGGCGCCGCCCGCTGGCACCGCCCGGTCGCCTGGCTGCTGGCCCTGGTGATGGGCGTCGGGATGGTCGCCCTCGCCTTCTCCGCGGTCTACCGGGGCGCCTCGGCCAACCGCCAGGATCCGGCGCCGCCGCCCGTGACCAGCGGCGTGGACCAGCCCGGGGCGATTCCGCCGGCCGCCGTGGAGCACTCCCGCCCGACGGTCTCCGCCACCCCCTCCGTTCCCTGAGCGGCCCCGCGCCCGTCCCCGCACCGGGGTCACCGGCCCGGCCATCACCCGTACGGCGGTAGCCCCGGCCCCCACTTCCCGACGCTCTCCGCGTTTACGTCACCGCCGATCGACCTAGTCTGAACATGTGACCCCTCGCTTCCCGGGGGGCTTCCCGCTGCCGGACGCCCGGCGGCCGAAGCAGACCGTTGCGCGCCGGGCAGACCCGGTGGTGCGGAGACGCGGGAGAGACGTCATGACAGGCCGCTCAGAACCGCCGAACGGCCCGCCCGAGAACTCCGAGGGCGGCGAGGACGAGTACCGCTCGCTCGTCTTCGACGAATCGTTCATCCGCAGTGCCCGCATGCAGGAGTTCTCGGCCCAGGAGCGGATGGGCGAGCACGCCCGTGCCGTGCGGACGCTGCCGGAGCCGGTGCCCCCGGCCGGCCACGGCTCCCGGGCCGCCATCGTGCTGGTCGTCCTCATCGCCCTGGCCTTCGCCACGGCCGTCTACATCGGCTTCCGCAATCCCTATCCGCAGCCCGTCACCCGGCGGGCCGAACCGCTGCGGACCACCGTGGTGCCGCTGGCCCCGCGCGGCTCCGTCCCCGCCGGATCACCCGAGCGGCTCTACCGGTCCGCCCCCGTCTCCGGCTTCCGGGTCGGCGCGGCGGGCATCAACTTCCCCTCCGTACGGCGCACGCAGAACTTCTCGGACAGCCAGATCACCACCGCCCTCGCCATCGTCAAGGACTACCTCGTGGAGTCCTCGCTCAACCCGGACGTCCTCACCGGCCAGGTCCGCCGGCCCGTCGAGCAGCTCCTGGACCCGGACCAGCGGGGCCAGTTCGAACGGTCCATGAGCAGCCCCGCCGACGACGGGCTCCACGCCGCCACCGGCTGGCTGGTGCGCTTCGACCCGGCCCAGGTGGAGCTCGCGGACACCCAGGCCCGGGTCCAGGGCACCCTCGCCTACGCGGAGGACGGCGCGGGCACCCTGGAGGTCGTCGCGGACCACACCTTCACCTACGCCCTGCGCCCTGCCACAGGCCCCCGGAAGGAGGACGGCGCCTCGCTCTTCACCGTCCGCCGCGAGCTGACCTTCCGCTTCGACCGGGAGGACCTGCGGCTGCACCGGCTGGAGCTGCGCACCGCCCACGTACAGGCCGGGCCGCAGTCCTGCTCGTCCGGCGCGACGGGGACGCTGCGCCCCCTCCTGGCGGGGGAGCGGGCGGACGACCGGGGCCCCGCGGCCACCGACCCGTACGCCCCGGGCCGGCCCGCGGCGGCACTCTGCGGGACCCTGGCACCGCTCGGCCCCCCTGCCGCCGCCCCCGCAGCGGCCCCTACGCCTTCCGGGGCCCCTCCTCAGGTCCCTCAGTCCCCTCAGGACCCGCAGTCCCTCCGGGAGTTCCGCCCCCGTCCGTAGCGGTCGGGCCCGCACCGCCCTTGGCGGCCCCGGCACCGCCGGTGAACTTGTCGCGCAGCTTGCCGCCCAGGTCCCCGGCGCCCCCGGCGATGTCTCCGACCAGCTTCATCAGCGGGTCCTTGCTGGTGCGCACCGTGTCGGCGTAGTGCGAGGCCGACTCCCGGAAGGAGTCCGACACGGAGGCGTCCTTGTCCTCGTCGCGCCGGGGGTAGTGGCCGTCCATGATCCGCTGGAAGTCGCGGGTCTCCGACCACTTCTTCAGCTCGGCGGCCCGCACCGTGGTGAAGGGGTGCGTCCGGGGCAGCACATTGAGGATCTTGAGGACCGAGTCCCGCAGGTCCCCGCCCTTCTCGTACTCGTCGGCCTGGGCGAGGAAGGCGTCCACGTTCATCTCGTGGAGGTGGTTGCCACCGGCGATCTTCATCAGCCCGCGCATCGAGGCCTGGATGTCCTGGCCCACCAGCAGCCCGGCCCGGTCGGCGGAGAGCTCCGACTTGCGGAACCACTCGCGCAGCGCCGTCACTATGGCCATGATCGCCACGTTCCCCAGCGGGATCCAGGCGACCTTCACGGCCAGGTTGGTCAGGAAGAGCAGTATCGTCCGGTACACCGAGTGACCGGAGAGCGCGTGGCCCACCTCGTGGCCCACCACCGCCCGCATCTCCTCCTCGTCGAGCAGCTCGACCAGGCCGGTGGTGACCACGATGATCGGCTCGTCCAGACCGATACACATGGCGTTGGGCTGCGGGTCCTGCTTGACGTACATCGGCGGGACCTTCTCCAGGTCCAGGATGTAACACGCGTCGCGCAGCATGTCGTTGAGGTGGGCGAACTGCGCGTCGCTCACCCGGACGGAGTCGGAGAGGAAGAGCAGCCGCAGGCTCCGCTCCGGGAGCAGCCCGCTGAGCGCCTTGAACACGGTGTCGAAACCGGTGAGCCGGCGCAGGGCCACCAGGGCCGAGCGGTCCGCCGGGTGCTCGTAGGCCCGGGAGGAAATCCCGGGGAATCGCCTGCGTGCCCTGCTCGGCACGTTTTCGTGACTGCTGTCGGTCATGGGTGGCCCCCTGTTCGTACGAGACGTCGCTCGTCCCCCGGACAAAAACCAGCGTATGCGCTGGCGCTACGGTGTGCGGGGGGCTGTGGACAACTATGAGGAGCACCCCGAAATGCCGCATACCGCCATCACTCTCGCCGCCGCGTCCAGCGATCAGGGACCGGGAGCCACCCTTCGGATCGTGCTGCTGGCCTCGATCGTCGGAGCGGTGCTGCTCGCCTGGTTCCTGCTGCGCGGTTACGGCAACAACGATGACAACGACTGAGTCGGCGTGAGCGTGCCCAAGGCGCCCGCATACGATGTGCCCGACGTCTTCCTTCCGACTCACGATCGATAGGTCCTGCCGAAGATGAGCCTCACGAGCACCGCACACGAGCTGGTCACCCTTGCCTCCGGAGGCGAGGGCGGCGGCAACCACGAAAGCCTCAACCCCTACCTCGTCGGAGGCCTGGCCTTCCTCGCGCTGATGTTCCTGCTGTGGATCACCACTCGCTTCAACCGCGACCGCTGAGTCAGAGGCGTACAGCTGTGCCAGTAGGCTCTGCACGCATGGGAGAGCAGGAAGTGCCTACCGGCCCCGAAAAGCGCCGGATCGGCGTCATGGGCGGGACGTTTGACCCGATTCATCATGGACACCTGGTGGCGGCCAGTGAAGTGGCCGCCCAGTTCCATCTCGACGAGGTCGTGTTCGTCCCGACCGGGCAGCCGTGGCAGAAGAGCCACAAGACGGTCTCCCCGGCCGAGGACCGCTACCTGATGACGGTCATCGCCACCGCGTCCAACCCGCAGTTCTCGGTCAGCCGCAGTGACATCGACCGTGGCGGACCGACGTACACCATCGATACGCTGCGGGACCTGCGCGAGGTCCACGGCGACGCGGACCTCTTCTTCATCACCGGCGCCGACGCGCTCTCCCAGATCCTCACCTGGCGCGATGCGGAGGAGCTGTTCTCGCTCTCCCACTTCATCGGTGTGACCCGGCCGGGTCACGTGCTCACGGACGACGGACTCCCCGAGGGCGGTGTCTCTCTCGTGGAGGTGCCCGCGCTGGCGATCTCGTCCACGGACTGCCGTGAGAGGGTCGCGCAGGGGGAGCCGGTCTGGTACCTGGTGCCGGACGGTGTGGTCCGCTACATCGACAAGCGCCAGCTGTACCGCGGCGACTGAGCCACGGAGAGGGGCACCGGTGAACGACCGACAGAACCCGTACGGCCACGACCCGTACTACCAGCAGCCGCAGATCATCGGCTACGACGAGTACGGGCAGCCGGTGTACCAGCAGCAAGGGCAGCAGGGCGGACAGCAGTACGACCCCTACGCCGCCCAGCAGGGACAGGGTCAGGGGCAGAGCCAGGCCCAGGACACGGGGTACGGATACGACCCGTACGGCCAGACCCAGCAGCCCCAGGCCTATGACCCTTACGCGGGGCATCACCCTCAACAGGACCAGGGCGGCCAAGGCACCGACCAGGGCTACGGTCAGGGCGCCGACCAGCGCTACGGCCAGAGCCAGGGGCAGGGGCAGGGTTACGGCTACGGGGGCTACACCGACTACGGCTACACCACCGGTCAGCAGCCCGCCGCCGTCGACACCGGCCAGTGGAACATCCCGCAGCAGGCAGCCGCCCCCGCACCGGAGCAGGCACCGCAGCAGCACGCCCCGCAGCCGGCCGCGCGGCCCACGCGTGAGCAGGCCCCCGAGGGGGAGCCGGCGGCCGAGGAGGACCCCGCCGTCCCCGGGCAGCGCGCCCCCGCGCCGGACTACCGCACCGAACAGTTCTCGTTCATCGAGGAGCCCGACGAGGACTCCGAAGACGTCATCGACTGGCTGAAGTTCACCGAGAGCCGCAGCGAGCGGCGCGAGGAAGCGCGGCGCAAGGGCCGCAACCGGATGATCGCCCTGATCGTCGTCGCCGTGCTCGTGGTCGTCGGCGGGGTCGGGTACCTCTGGTCCGCCGACATGCTCCCCGGCCTCTCCGGCAAGGAGGAGAAGAAGTCGGTCGCCGTCGGCGCGCAGCAGCGCGACGTGATCGTGGTGCACCTGCACAACACCAAGAAGGGCGGCACGTCGACCGCACTGCTCGTCGACAACGCCACCACCAAGCAGGGCACCACCGTCCTCCTGCCGAACACCCTCGCCGTCGCCGGTGACGACGGAGCCACCACCACGCTGGGCAAGTCCGTCGACGACGACGGCAGGACCGGCACCAGGGAGTCGATCGAGACCCTTCTCGGCACCAAGATCAGCGGTACCTGGCGGCTGGACACCCCGTACCTGGAGATCCTCGTCGAGCAGGTCGGCAACATCGAGATGGACACCGACATCGATGTTCCCGACGCCAAGAAGGGTGCCGCGCCCCTGGTGAGGAAGGGGGAGGCACAGACGCTCAGCGGCCCGATGGCCGTCGCGTACGCCACCTACCTCGCGCCCGGGGAGGCCGAGGCCAAGCAGCTGACGCGGTTCGGGGACGTCATGCGCGCGGTGCTGCGCAAGATCTCGGAGGACCCCAAGGCCGCGACCGTGACCGTGGAGACGCTGGCGCAGGTCCTGGACCCGTCGCTGCCCGAGAAGGACCTCGGCGCCTCGCTGGCCAAGCTGGCCTCGCGGGCCAAGGTCGGCGACTACAAGACGGCGATGCTGCCGGTCCAGAACGACGGCACTCTCACCGACGCGGCCACCCGGAGTGTCGTCAAGGACATCCTCGGCGGCACGGTGAAGGCTCCCGAGGAGGGCGCGCCCCTGAGGGTCGCCGTCCGCAACGCCACCGGGAAGGCCGACGCCGGCGAATCCGCCCGGATCACGCTGGTCAACGGCGGTTACGCGTTCGTGGACAGCGGCAAGGCCGAGACCGCGGCCGAGTCCGTGGTGCTCTACCGCGGCGCCGGGGACAAGGAGAAGGCCACGGAGGTCGCCAAGACCCTCGGGCTGCCCGCCGTTGCCGTGAAGAAGGGCGAGCCGGCCGCGAACGCGGACGTGTCCGCCGTACTGGGGCAGGACTACAAGAGCAAGTAATCGTCGGCGGGAGGGGTTGTCGGCGGTCCGTGAGACCCTAGAGGTTGCATCCGACCGCCGACGAAAGCCTGCATGTGACCGCCACGGACCGCTCCATCGAGCTCATCAACGCCGCCGCTCAGGCGGCCGCCGACCGGCTCGCGCACGACATCATCGCCTACGACGTCAGCGATGTGCTGTCGATCACCGACGCCTTCCTGCTGGCCTCGGCCCCCAACGACCGCCAGGTCAAGTCGATCGTCGACGAGATCGAGGAGCAGCTGCAGAAGCAGCTCGGCGCCAAGCCGGTGCGCCGTGAGGGCGACCGCGACGCCCGCTGGATCCTCCTCGACTACGTCGACATCGTCATCCACGTCCAGCACAGCGAGGAGCGCGTCTTCTACGCGCTGGAGCGCCTGTGGAAGGACTGCCCGGAGATCGCCCTCCCCGAGGACGCGATCAAGACCCGCGGCAAGGCCGAGGAGCACGCCCAGCTCAACGGCAGCACGGAAGGTGACCAGAGCTGAACGGCAGCCGCAGCGGCAGGGGCCGCAAGATCGTCCTCTGGCGTCACGGCCAGACCGCGTGGAACCTGGAGCGGCGCTTCCAGGGCTCCACGGACATCGAGCTCACCGAGGAGGGCGTCGGGCAGGCCCGCAGGGCCGCCCGGCTGCTCGCCTCGCTGAAGCCCGACGCCGTCGTCGCCTCCGACCTCCGGCGGGCGGCGGCCACGGCCGCCGAGCTCGCCGCCGTCACCGGTCTCACCGTGGCCCACGACGCCGCACTCCGTGAGACGTACGCGGGTG
Organism: Streptomyces cyaneofuscatus; assembly: GCF_033109485.1. NCBI lineage: Bacteria > Bacillati > Actinomycetota > Actinomycetes > Kitasatosporales > Streptomycetaceae > Streptomyces > Streptomyces cyaneofuscatus. The sequence continues at coordinate 5,809,158 of NZ_CP137002.1, forward strand.
AATGGCAGGGCCTGACGCACGTGGAGATCGTCGAGCGGTACGGCGAGCAGTACGCCGCCTGGAAGCGCGGCGAGCCGGTGCGCAGGGGCGGCGGCGAGCTGGAGACCGAGGTCGCCGACCGGGCCGCACCGGTCGTCCTGGAGCACGCCGAGAAGCTGCCCGCCGACGGCACGCTCGTCGTGGTCAGCCACGGCGGCACGATCAGGACGACGATCGGCCGTCTCCTCGGCCTGGAGGCGCACCACTGGGAAGGGCTCGGCGGGCTGAGCAACTGCTGCTGGTCCGTCCTGGGCGAGGGCGCGCGCGGCTGGCGCCTGCTGGAGCACAACGCCGGCACGCTGCCGGAACCGGTGCTCGGCGACGACGACTAGGGCCCTTCCGGACCCCTGTTCAAGGGCCGTCGCAGGGCCGTCCCCGGGCGGCCGCGGCCGGATTTCACTTTCCGGCAGGTCACAGGCTAAAGTTCTTCTTGTTCGCAGCGCGGAAACGCAGGGAAACACAGCGGACAGCGGGGCTATAGCTCAGTTGGTAGAGCGCCTGCATGGCATGCAGGAGGTCAGGAGTTCAATTCTCCTTAGCTCCACTCAAGACAGGTGAAGCCGGGCAGTTCATGATCCTCCTCGATGAGGGTCACGAACCGCCCGGCTTTCCTCGTTCTCCCGCGTAGCGCGCTCGCATCTCCTCGCCCGCCGCCGGGCCCGACCGGAACGCGAAACGTGGGTCCGACACCGACAGGCCGGTGACCGGGTCGACCGTCACAGGCTCCACCTCGCGGCCGGTGTCGGTGTCGACGAGCACCATCGCGCGCTCGGACGGCGCCAACTGCTCGTTCCGCCACGCGGCCATCGCCACCAGGACCGGCCGCAGGGAGCGGCCGAAGTCGGTGAGCACGTACTCGTGCCGGACCGGACGCTCCTGGTAGACGCGCTTGGTCAGGATGCCGTTGTCGACGAGCGTCCTGAGCCGGGTGGTCAGCATGCTGGAGGACAGCCCGATGTTGGCCTCGAACTGGTCGAAGCGCGTGTATCCGTCGAAGCAGTCGTGCAGGAGCAGGACCGTCCACCACTCCCCGACGTACGACATCGCCGTCGACAGCGGGCACTCCCGGTCCTCGACGCGGACACGTGCAGGCATGCGCATTCCTCCTCGCTCGTCGCTCCGGCCAGTGACTGCTAATCTAGCAGCCATGATGACTGCGAAAATAGAAGTGACTGCATCCGGCGTGGAGCGCGCCCCGCACCATGTGCCCCCGGCCCGCCGACCCCTCGCAAAGGAGACCCTGATGAACGACACCTTCACCGCCTACGACCCCGCGACGCTGCCCGCGCCGGTGGTCGCCTACCTCGACGCGCACGACGAGAAGCGCTACGCCGACGTCGCGGCCCTGTTCGCGCCGGGCGCGACCGTTCTGGACGACGGGAAGACCTATGAGGGCATCGAGGCGATCCGTGCCTGGAGCGAGAAGTCCTCGGCCGAGTACACCTACACCAGCACCCGGATCGGCCAGCGGACCGTCGACGGGAGCCAGGTGACCGTGCGGGTGCGGCTGGACGGGAACTTCCCCGGTGGCACGGTCGTCCTCCGCTACCGGTTCACGCTCCGTGCCGGGCTCATCGGCGACCTGGCGATCGAGGTCTAGGCACGTGCCCGGCCAAGATCCGCCGGGCACGTGCCTAGCCCCAGAACCGGTCCTCGGCGGCTTGGTCCTCGCCGATCAGCCAGATCTCCGCGATCAGGTCGCCCTCGACGCGGAAGACGTCCACCCCGTGCTGGTCGAGAGAGCCCGCGCCCTCGCGCTCGGCCGTGAACCGGACCGTCGTGGCCACCAGGTCGCCGCTCTCGGTCGCCGACTCGGTCTCCAGCGCGAACGTGCCACCGCTGAGCTCCATGAACCTGCCCAGGTGCGCCAGTACGGCCTCGGGCCCCACATGATCACCCGAGAGCTGGTTCGCGCCGGGCTGATGCCACACCACGTCCTTCGTCAGCGTGGCCGCCAGCGCCACCATGTCCCCGGCCGCCGCAGCCGCCCCGTACCGTCCCACCACGTCCATGGCCGACATGCTCTTTCTCCGCTTCTGTTCGACAGGCCTCGATAGGCTGAGGGCTCGGTGTGCCGACGGGGTGCGCGGTTACCTCAACGTCACCACGGAGGAGGGGCGCGCATGACACCGGAGTGGACCGTGTTCTCCGCCAAGTGCCCCTCACGCCGGTCGTTGGCGCGTATCGCGAACAAATGGACCGCGATGATCGTCGTCCTCCTCCACGAAGAACCCCTCCGCTTCGGTGAACTGCACCGTGCGGTGGAGGGCATCACCAAGAAGGTCCTCACCGATACGCTCCGGGCCCTGGAACGTGACGGCATGATCGACCGCGCCCTGCACTCCGACGGCCATACCCGCTACGAGCTCACCGATCTCGGCCGCACGCTGCACGCCCCCTTGAGGGCGTTGCAGGTCTGGGCGGAGTCCCATGTCGAGGATGTTCTCGACGCACAGGACCGGTATGACGCCGCCGCCGATGCCCGGACCCTCGCGCCCTGAGAGCGGGAACCTTCCCCGGGAGGCGGCGAGCGGGCTGACCCTCTTGCGGGGCCATGGCAGAATCGGAGCGCCGGAGGGGGCGACGGACCGATCGGGAGGGAGCGCGATGCCTGCGAGTCGCGAACACGTCCCCGACCTGCCCCTTGTCGCCGCCTCGTCCCCCGGCCCCGTAACGTCCGAAGATCGATCCCGGCTCGGCTGTCCGTCCTGCGGTTCGTCCCACGTGGCCCAAGTGCTGGGCGACAACGGAGGGCTGGGCGACAACGGAGGGGTCTCCTACGTGTGCACGGCCTGCGGCCACAGCTGGAGCTGACTGATGGGTGCACACAGGCGTAAGTGCGACTGGTGCGGGAGCGGTACGCCCATTGTCAGGGACATGGACCCGATCAACCCGGAGTACCAGTACTGGTGCGAGGAATGCGCCCGGGCGCTGATCATAAAAGGCGACCCCATCGAGACCTACCGGGAGCTGGAGGGGGAGCCGATCTACGGGCGGCTCCTGGAGGAGCACTGCACCCTCAAGCGCTTCTACTCCTTCGCCACGGCGTGATCCTCCAGTGGTCCTCCAGGAATCCTTCAGGCCTCTGACCTGGGGCTGACGGTTCAATCCTCGGGATAATTCGGGCATATGCGTGCGCACCGGAAACGATTTGGTGAAGCACCGGGGGGACCGTGTAATGTTCTCGATGTCGCCAGGGGAAACCGGGCGGCGGACAACAAGGGGCTATAGCTCAGTTGGTAGAGCGCCTGCATGGCATGCAGGAGGTCAGGAGTTCAATTCTCCTTAGCTCCACAAGTTCCAGACGAAGAAGCGGGCCACCCGATCCGGGTGGCCCGCTTCTTCGTTCGTGGTGCCCGGTCAGTCGCGTCCGCTGCCCAGGGCCCGCCGGGTGACGGCGGGCAGCGCGGGACGCTGCTCGGCGGCCGGCTGCTCGATCCGGAGCGCCAGCGCGGGGCAGCGCCGTACGGCCCGCTGGGCGCGCCCGCGCAGATGCATCGGGACCGAGGCGTCCGCCACCGCCGGATAGCCGTCAGGGCCCAGCCTGATGAGCTCGGGGACGATGTCCGCGCAGAGGCCGTGGCCCTGGCAGAGCGTCCAGTCCACCGCCAGCTTCTCGCCGCTGGGGATCGACTCCTCCAGGTCCTGGTAGCCGGAGGCGGGCAGCGGCAGCACACCGAGCGTCTCGCGCCCGCAGCCGCCGTCCAGGACATGGGCGGCGAGGTCGTCGGTGAACGCCGACAGCGTCGACATCAGGAACCGCGCCGAACCGTCCGGATGCTTGCACGCGCCCCGGCCCTTCACCGCCTGGGTCACCTCGCGCAGGGCCTCCAGCGCGGCGGGCCCACCGCCGTTCAGTACGTCGGAGAGTCCGCCCGCCGCCGCCGGAAGTCCCAGCTTGCACGGGCCGCACTGGCCGGCGGTCTCGGCGGCCAGCCAGTTCGCGATCCGGAGGGACTCGCCGAGCGGGCAGGTCTCCGGCCCGATCGGCAGGATCGCGCCCGCGCCGAGCGCGCCGCCGACGGTGGCCAGGGACTCGCGGGATATCACCGCGTTGTGGGAGGCGACCGCGTCGATCCAGTTGCCGTGGTAGCCGCCGGTCAGGACCCCTTGGGGCAGCGGCGGCGCTCCGGCCAGCTGGAGGATGTACCGCAGCGGCACCCCGGTGGGCACCTCGATGACCATGGGCCGCGCCACGGCGCCGGAGACGGTGAGCAGGACGGTGCCGGGTTCGTTCGGCAGCCCGGTGTGCCCGTAGCGGCGGGGGCCGATCCGGGCGGCGACGGCGAGCTGGGCGTACGTCTCCGCGTTCGACAGCAGCGTCGGGGAGCCGCCGACCCCGGTCTCCGCCGCCCGCTCACGCCGCCCCGGGGGCATGGCGGGGCCGCCGTTGGCCGCACGGATCACCGAGGACGCCTCGCCGGAGACCATGCGCTCCGGGGTGCGCACCACGCGGGCGCGCAACTGCTGGCCGCGCCGGTCGGAGAGGCCGCGCTCGGCCAGTGCCGCGCGTACGGAGACCTCGGTGGAGTTACGGGTGACGGCGACGACCAGCGTGCGCGCGCCGAGCGCCTCGGCGGCGAGCAGGGCGCCGTCCAGGATGAGGTGCGGGGCGCGGTTGAGCAGGACAGTGTCCTTGCGGCAGGCGGGCTCGCCCTCGCTGCCGTTGATCACGACGACGGGCCGCACCCCACGCCGGATGGACGCCTTCGCCACGGCCCGCATCTTCTTTCCGAAGGGGAACCCGGCGCCGCCCCGCCCGCGCAGGGAGATCGCTTCGGCCAGCTCGGCCAGCCGCTCGCCGGTCATCGGTTCGAGGGGTCCGTGCACTTTCAGGTGCATCGCGAGGTCGAGCCGCTCCACCAGGTCGAACCCGGTGGTCAGTTGCGGCAGGCCGACGACGCGGACCTCGGGAACGTCGGGGAGGGGGGCATTCACGGTCGGTCTCCTGCGGGTGCGTGCCACGGTTCGCCGGCCGGGGGCGCGGAGAACGGTCCGGCCGGCGGTTCGGCGCCGGTGCCGGGGGTGGGTGTGATGGGGACGGCTGGGGTGGGGACGGCTGTGTCGAAGGGCTCGGGCGCCGGAGCGGCCCGGTACGGGTACGGGGTTTCGTAGGAGGCTTCGTAGGACGGAGCGGGGGCGCCGGGCATCGGGACGCTGCCGGTCGGGACGTTGCCGGTCGGCGCGCTGTCGAAGGAAGCCGACGCGCTGTCGAAGGAAGCGGGCGCGCTGTCGAAAGAAGACGTCGGGTCAGCTGTGCCGTACGCCGGGGTGCCGTAAGGGGACGTCGTGTAGAGCGGCGACGTGTACAGCGGTGGTTCCTGCGGGGGCGCGTAGGTGTGCTCGGCTCCTTGCGGGCCGTGGTGGGCCTGCGCGGGCGGGGCGGGGGAGGGGGCGGGCCACCTGGCGCCCGGTGGGCGGGTGGCGTCACCGGCCTGGGAGACGGCGCGGTATCCGGCCGATATCCCCGGCCCGCCCGACGCTCCGGTCCCGGGCCCGCCCGCCGGCCCCATCCCCGGCCCGCCCGCCGACCCGAGCCCGGGCCCGGCCCCCGGTCCGCCCACAGGGCCGTCGGCGAGCCGGTCGGAGCTGCGGGGCGGCGGTTCGTACGCCGGGGGCTGGACCCCGTACAGCAGTTCCGTCGGCGCCTCGTGCAGCGAGCCGGACAGCGGTACGGGTGGGGGCATCGGCGGGGGCAGCGGCGCCGACAGGGTGCGCGGGCGCACCGGAGTGCCCCGGACCTCCCGGGCGGGGGCGCTCCACCCCTCGGGGTCCGCCGCGGGCGGCTCGCGGTCCCGGCCGGACTCCCGCTCCGCGCCCGGCCGCGAGGACCCGCGCAGCACCGGGTCCGGCAGGTCGAGGTCCGCGTCCGGGCTCATCAGCGCGGTGATCCGGTCGGTGATCCGGCGCTTCGTCGGGCGGGGCAGCAGTCGCAGGCACAGGGCGCCGGCGACCGCGGTGAGGCAGAGGCTGTACATCACGACGACCCAGGTGGCGGGCGCCCGGCCCGCGTACAGGCCGTGGACCAGTGCGGCGCACCAGGCCGGATAGGCCAGGGCGTGCAGCGCGCGCCACCGGCCCGCGATCCCGCCCGCCTCCCGGGGAGAACCCAGCGACTGTCCCAGCCGGGTGGCCGCGGGGGAGGGGTGGGCGAACGCGCTGCGCAGGGCGCCGGTCGCGGCCGTGACGACCATGAGCAGTCCGGCCAGCGATCCGAAGCCGATCAGCCCCGCCGTACCCGTGACCCCGAGGCCGAAGGGTATGAGGGCGCCGATCAAGGACACATGGCCGAGCGCGATCTTCACGGTGCCGTGCAGCAGCAGGAAGCCGAGCGCGGCGATGGCCGTGGCCCGGTGGATGCCCTGGCAGATGATCCGCTGGCGGGTGGAGAGGAACAGCCGGTCGGTGGCCAGCAGGCCCCAGGCGACGGCCGCGCTGAGCGACACCAGCGACAGGACGCCGGTGGTGAAATCCAGGGTGGCGCGGAAGCTGTCGCTCCCCGCGACGGCGAGCAGAGGGACGAAAACCAGGGCGGTGACAGTCAGGCCGCCCTGTACAGGCCGACTCATTCCGGGGCTCATGCTGGGGGATACGCGGATCTTGCGATGAGAGTTCAGAGAGTTCAGAGGGTTCATAGGGGCGACTCCGAATAGTTCGGCAAAGCGGTCCCGTTGCCGCATGCTAGGACGCCCCATACCAACCAGTACGGGCTTTGCTCGGTTGCCCTGATAGAAGCCGGTACGCCGAGTAACCCCGTCTCCGAGTGCTCCGCCAAGCCATGCGATGTCCGCCCACCGGCCGCTCCCCGCTACCCTCCGGGCCCGTGCGGTACCCTGACGCCATGCGTGCCGTACGCCTTCTGCTTAGCGAGCCGCGCTGAAGAATCCCGACCGGTGAGAACGCCTGGTCGGAGTCAGCGCGGCGTCCCCTCCTGTGCGAGGGGATTTTTCGTTTCCCGGCAGATGACGATCGATGGAGCTTTGAGGATCATGAGCGAGACGAATTCCGCTGCCGAGACGGCCGCGCCGCACCGCTACACGGCGGCGATGGCCGCCGACATCGAGGCACGCTGGCAGGACTTCTGGGACGCGGAGGGGACGTACGAGGCACCGAACCCCACCGGTGACCTGGCGGGCGACCCGGAGCTGGCCGCCAAGCCGAAGAAGTTCATCATGGACATGTTCCCGTACCCCTCGGGTGCGGGGCTGCACGTCGGACACCCGCTGGGCTACATCGCCACCGATGTCTACGCCCGCCACCAGCGGATGACCGGCCACAACGTGCTGCACACCCTGGGCTTCGACGCGTTCGGCCTGCCCGCCGAGCAGTACGCGGTCCAGACGGGCACCCACCCCCGGGCCTCCACCGAGGCCAACATGGAGAACATGAAGGTCCAGCTGCGCCGGCTGGGTCTGGGCCACGACAACCGCCGCTCCTTCGCGACGATCGACGCCGAGTACTACAAGTGGACGCAGTGGATCTTCCTGCAGATCTTCAACTCCTGGTACGACGCCGAGGCCGGCAAGGCCCGCCCGATCGCCGAGCTGGTCGAGCAGTTCGAGAACGGCACGCGCGCGACCCCCGACGGCCGTGAGTGGAGCGCGCTGAGCGCCGCCGAACGCGCCGACCTGCTGGGTCAGTACCGCCTGGCGTACGCCTCCGACGCGCCCGTCAACTGGTCGCCCGGCCTGGGCACCGTGCTGGCCAACGAGGAGGTCACCGCCGACGGCCGCTCCGAGCGCGGCAACTTCCCCGTCTTCAAGGCCAAGCTGCGCCAGTGGAACATGCGCATCACCGCCTACGCCGACCGGCTGCTGGACGACCTGGACGGCCTGGACTGGCCCGAGGCCATCAAGCTGCAGCAGCGCAACTGGATCGGGCGGTCCGAGGGCGCCCGGGTCGAGTTCCCGGTCGACTCCGCCGGCGGCATCACCGTCTTCACCACCCGTCAGGACACCCTGTTCGGCGCCACCTACATGGTGCTGGCGCCCGAGCACGATCTGGTCGAGCGGATCATCCCGGCCGCCTGGCCCGAGGGCACCCACCCGGTGTGGACCGGCGGGCACGCGAGCCCGGCCGAGGCCGTCACCGCGTACCGCAAGCAGGCCGCCGCCAAGTCCGACGTGGAGCGGCAGGCCGAGGCCAAGGACAAGACCGGTGTCTTCACCGGCGCGTACGCCACCAACCCGGTCAGCGGCGAGAAGGTCCCCGTCTTCATCGCGGACTACGTCCTGATGGGCTACGGCACCGGCGCGATCATGGCCGTACCGGCGCACGACGCGCGCGACTTTGCCTTCGCGCGCGCCTTCGAGCTGCCGATGCGCTGCGTCGTCCAGCCCTCCGATGACCGCGGCACCGACCCCTCCACGTGGGACGACGCCTTCGGCTCGTACGACGCGAAGCTGGTCAACTCCGCCAACGACGAGGTCTCGCTGGACGGCCTGGGCGTCGTCGAGGCCAAGGCGAGGATCACCGAGTGGCTGCAGGAGCACGGCGTCGGTGAGGGCACCGTCAACTTCCGGCTGCGCGACTGGCTGTTCAGCCGCCAGCGCTACTGGGGCGAGCCCTTCCCGATCGTGTACGACGAGGAGGGCATCGCCCACCCGCTGCCCGAGTCGATGCTGCCGCTGGAGCTGCCGGAGGTCGAGGACTACTCGCCGCGCACCTTCGACCCGGAGGACGCCGACACCCAGCCGGAGACCCCGCTGTCGCGCAACGCGGACTGGGTCAACGTCACCCTGGACCTGGGCGACGGTGCCGGTCCGCGGAAGTACCGCCGTGAGACCAACACCATGCCCAACTGGGCCGGTTCCTGCTGGTACGAGCTGCGCTACCTGGACCCGACCAACGACCGGCAGCTGGTCGACCCGGCGATCGAGCAGTACTGGATGGGCCCGCGCGAGGGGCAGCCCACCGGCGGTGTCGACCTGTACGTCGGCGGCGCCGAGCACGCCGTGCTGCACCTGCTGTACGCGCGCTTCTGGTCGAAGGTGCTGCACGACCTGGGCCACATCTCCTCCGCCGAGCCGTTCCACAAGCTGTACAACCAGGGCATGATCCAGGCCTTCGTCTACCGCGACGCCCGGGGCATCGCCGTCCCCGCCGCCGAGGTGGAGGAGCGCGACGGCGCCTTCTACTACGAGGGCGAAAAGGTCAGCCGCGTCCTGGGGAAGATGGGCAAGTCCCTGAAGAACGCGGTCACGCCGGACGAGATCTGCGCCGAGTACGGCGCCGACACCCTGCGCCTGTACGAGATGGCGATGGGCCCGCTGGACGTGTCGCGCCCCTGGGACACGCGTGCCGTGGTCGGCCAGTACCGGCTGCTGCAGCGGCTGTGGCGCAACGTGGTCGACGAGGAGAGCGGCGAGGTCACCGTCGTCGACACGGAGCCCGGTGAGGACACCCTGAGGGCCCTGCACAAGGCCATCGACGGGGTCGGCCAGGACCTGGAGGGGATGCGGTTCAACACCGCCATCGCCAAGATCACCGAGCTGAACAACCACCTGACGAAGGCGGGCGGCCCGCTGTCGCGGTCCGTGGCCGAGCGGCTGGTCCTGCTGATCGCCCCGCTGGCCCCGCACATCGCGGAGGAGCTGTGGCGCCGCCTGGGCCACACCGACTCCGTCGTCCACCAGGACTTCCCGGTGGCCGACCCGGCGTACGTCGTGGACGAGACCGTCACCTGTGTCGTCCAGATCAAGGGCAAGGTCCGGGCCCGCCTGGAGATCTCGCCCTCGATCACGGACGAGGAGCTGGAGGCGCTGGCCCTGGCGGACGCGGCGGTCGTCGCGGCGCTGGGCGGGGCCGGGATCCGCAAGGTGATCGTGCGCGCGCCGAAGCTGGTGAACATCGTCCCCGCGTAGCCACCTCGGTACGCGGTCAGGGCCATCCCCTACGGGCAGGTTGGGGGTTCCGAAGGAACCCTCGGCCTGCCCGTTCCGTTTACGGTGGAGGGGCGACCGCTACCGGCAGCCGCATCGAGACACCGAGGGGCATTCATGGAAGCCGTGATCACGATCCTGGCGCTGCTCTTCGTCGCGTTCATCGCGCTGGGCGTCTATGCGACCGTGAAGGCTGTCGGCGCGGCCAAGCGAGGCGTGGACCGCACGATCACCCAGGCCCGCCGCACGGTGGAGGACACCACGCTCCGGGCCAAGAGCTTCGGCCAGACCGGTGTCGCGGGCGAGCTGGCCCAGCTCCGGCTCGCCCTGCGCACCTCGATGCGCGCCACCCAGGACGCCCTGCACGCCGGGGTGGCCGAGGACTCCTCGCTCGCGGAGTCGGTGGACCTCTTCCGGCGGCTGAGCGCCCACGGCCTGGAGCTGGACGAGGAGCTGAAGCGGCTGGAGCGCGAGCCGGACCGGGCGACGGTCGCCGGCCTGCTGCCGCAGCTGAGGGAGCGCACCGAGCGGATCACGCATTCGGCGGACTCGCTGCGCTGGGCGGCCCGGGACCGCGCGCGGCAGTTCGCCGACGACGACCTGGACGCGCTGAACGCGCAGATCGACATCGAGGCGGGGGCCCTGCGGCACTGGACCGTGGAGGAGCAGCGGCCCGGGCAGGCTCCTGGAGCCGCCTCCCAGGGGCCGGGCGCCGGGGCGACGCGAGGGCGCGACGCCGGGGTGGACTGGCCCGAGCCGGCCGCCGGGGGCGGCAACAGCAGCACGGCGGACGAGTCCTGGGGCGGACCGGCCCGCGAGGAGGCCCCGCAGGCGATCACCGCGCCGGACCCGCACCTGCGGACGAAGTACCCGTGGCAGAAGTCGGCCAGGCCGGAGACGACCAACTGACGGCAGGCCGTCCGGGCGTTCAGCCGATGAGTGGGGGGGCTCATGTCTGATGGCTGCGCGGCTCATGTCTGATGGCTGATGGTGACAGGACGCGTTCCGAAGTGACCACGAATGATCGGAGGGCCGGGGCCGGGCTCCCGCACTCCCACCTCGGCAGGTAACCTCCGGCTCATGTCCCGCCATGTCGCTATCGTCACTGATTCAACGGCCTACCTGCCGCGCCGGACGATGGAACGGCACGGCATCACCGCGGTGCCGCTGACCGTCGTCCTGGGCGATCAGGCGCTGGAGGAGGGCACGGAGATCTCTGCCCGCTCGCTCGCCCTGGCCCTGCAGAAACGCCACTCCGTGACCACCTCGCGCCCCAGCCCCGAGGTGTTCGCCGCGACCTACCGGGCGGCGGCTGACGGCGGGGCCGAAGCCGTGGTCTCCCTGCACCTGTCGGCGGAGTTCTCGGGCACGTACGACGCCGCGCTGCTCGCGGCGAAGGACGCCCCGATCCCGGTACGCGTGGTGGACACGGGCATGGTCGCCATGGCCCTGGGCTTCTGCGCCCTCGCGGCCGCGGAGAGCGCGGAGGCGGGCGGCAGTCCGGACGAGATCGTGGCGGCGGCGGAGAAGCGGGCCGCCGGAACATCCGCGTATTTCTATGTCGACACCCTCGACTACCTCCGCAGGGGCGGCCGTATCGGCACGGCCCAGGCGCTGCTGGGATCCGCGCTCGCGGTGAAGCCGATCCTCCAGCTCGACGGCGGCCGGATCGAGATGCTGGAGAAGGTACGGACGGCGTCCAAGGCCATCGCCCGCCTGGAGGAGATCGTCGCCGAGCGGGCCGGTGAGGCGGCGGTGGACATCGCCGTCCACCACCTCGCCGCGCCGGAGCGGGCGGAGCGCCTGGCCGAGCGGCTGCGGGAACGGGTGCCGGGGCTGGCCGACCTCCATGTCAGCGAGGTGGGCGCGGTGATCGGGGCGCACACGGGGCCGGGGCTGCTGGGCGCGGTTATCTCGCCTCGGTGATCGCTCCGCGGTGACGACGCCGGAGCCCACGGACGGGTGACCGGGATATCCACAACTGGCCGGTTGTCCACAGGAATCGGGGCTGCTCAGCGGGTTCGGGCGGGTGTGCCTAACGTCGTGAGGCATGGCCCTTCGAACTTCTCGGGTGTCGATCCCCGACCACGCTTCTGCCGCCGCTGACCACTTGTCCGCCGCCGCCCCGCCTGCGGCCTCTCCGTCTTCGTTGCTGTCTGCCGAACGTGCCCCGGCACCGGCTTTCGGTGATCCGGCCGCAGGAGCGGCGGCCGCCGCCGAACGTGCTCCGGCGGGAGGGCGCCGGGTGCGGCGCGGTCCCGGCAGCCGTCCGAGCGGCCGGGCGGGGGTCCGTCCCGGCGCCCGGTCCGGCGCCCGCTCTGGCAGGCAGGGGTCCGCGCGGGGCCGTGCCGCCCTGGCCGCGGCGGCCGCGAGGCGCCGGGCGGACGCGCTGATGGCGGGTGGACCGGGTGCGGAGGTGGCTGCTGAGCCGAGTCCAGGTTTGGCTCCTGAGCCCGGTCCGGGTGTGGTTCCTGAGTCCGGTCCCGGCACGTACCCACTGTCTGATGACCGCGAGGGAGAGGGCGTCCAGGGCCGGACAGCTGGTCCCTCACAGGCCGGGCGTGTGGTGTCGGGGCTCTGGGACCGGGTGCCCTTATGGGTGCGGATCAGGTGGGGGATGGCGCCCCGGACGCTTGCGGCGCTGGCCCTGGTGCTGGTGGCCGCCGTCGGCCTCGCCGCCTTCCACTTCTGGTCCGTGCGTCCGCAGGGGGTGCGTGCGCCCGAGACGGTGGAGGCGGGGGCCGCGGCGGTGGCCGGGGATCCGTTACGGGCCACAGGCGCGGACCCGGTGCCCCGGCCGGTCGCGGGCGCTCCGCCTTCCCCTCCTCCCGAACCGGTCGGGGAGATCGTCGTGGATGTCAGCGGCAAGGTGCACCGCCCGGGCGTCCAGCGCCTGCCTGCCGGCTCCAGGGTGGCGGACGCGCTCCGGGCGGCAGGCGGGGTGCGCGCCGGGACCGATGTGACGGGGCTCAACCGGGCGCGCGTGCTCATGGACGGCGAGCAGGTAGCGGTGGGGCTGCCCCAGGCCCCGGCCGCCCTCGGCGCGACCGGCGGGGCGGCGGGCGCACCGGGGACGGCCGGTCCTGCGGCACTGCTGAGCCTGAGCGTGGCGACCAAGGAGCAGCTCGAAACCCTGCCGGGGGTCGGGCCCGTGCTGGCCCAGCACATCATCGACCACCGCACGGAGAACGGCGGATTCCGGTCCGTGGACGAGCTCCGGCAGGTCAACGGCATCGGTGACCGCCGGTTCGCCGACCTCCGACCGCTCGTGCAGCCATGAACGGCCCCGAGGCGAGTGTGGCCGACCGGGGCGCCACCGCCACCCCGAGCGGAGTGCCGGGGACGGCTCGGGTCCGGGAGGAGGGGCCGACGGATCTGCGGCTCGTCCCACCGGCGCTGGCGGTCTGGGCGGCCGCGGCGCTCGCGCTGGGACTTCCGGGACGTTGGGTGGCCGTAGGGGTGGTGGTCTGTGCCGTCGTGGCGCTCACGCTCCTGGCGGCCGCGTCCGCCGGAGGCAGGCGGGCCATCGTGCCCTCCGGACCCAGGCGGGCCGCCGCACCGTCCGGGGGCAGGTCGGCCGCGGCACCTGCCGGACGCAAGCGGGCCGTCGCGGCGGGAGCCGTGCTGCTCTGCGCGGCGGCGGGCGGGGCCACGGCCGGACTGCACGGCGCCGACGTGCGGCGAGGGCCCGTCCCCGGGCTGGCGCAGGAGCATGCGCGGGTCGACGCCGAGGTGCGGGTCACCTCGGACCCCCGGCCGACCCGCCCCGGCGTGCGGGGCAGCCACAGCACCCCCGCCATGCTCCTGCTCAACGCGGACATCACCGAGGTGGCCGCCCCCGACGGCCGCCGCACCCGGGTCCGTACACCTGTGCTCCTCATGGTCTCGCCCGGGGACGACCGGGCGAGGTGGCAGGAGCTCCTGCCGTCCACCCGGCTCCGCGTCGGCGGCCGCCTCTCACCCCCCGCCCACGAGGGTGAACGCCTGGCCGCCGTCCTGCGGGTGGACACCGAAGGGCCGCCCCGGATCACCGGGCCCCCGACGGCCGTCCAGCGCGCGGCGGGGGAGCTGCGCTCCGGACTGCGGGAGGCGACGGACGGTCTCGACGCCGACGCGCGGGCGCTGCTGCCGGGGCTGGTGGTCGGAGACACCTCCAGGGTCCCGCCGGAGCTCCATGACGCTTTCAAGGCAACGGACTTGACCCACCTGCTGGCGGTGTCAGGAGCCAATCTGTCGATCCTGCTCTTCCTCCTCATCGGCCCGCCCGGATCGGCGCTGAACAGCGAAAGGCGAGGTCTGGCGCCGAAGATGGGTATCTCCCTGCGGGGGACCGCGCTGATCGGCGGCGGGCTGACGCTCCTCTTCATCGTCGTCTGCCGTCCCGAGCCGAGCGTCCTGCGCGCGGCGGCCTGCGGTCTGATCACCCTGCTCGCCATCGGGACCGGCCGCCGCAGGTCCCTGATTCCCGCCCTGGCGGCGGCCGTGGTGCTCCTGGTGCTGTACGACCCCTGGCTGGCCCGGAGTTACGGGTTCCTGCTGTCGGTCCTGGCCACGGGGGCCCTGCTGACGCTCGCGCCGCGGTGGAGCGCGGCGCTCCAGCGGCGGGGGATGCCGGTCCGGTTCGCCGAGGTGCTGGCGGCGGCAGCGGCGGCGCAGGCGGTGTGCGCGCCCGTGGTGGTGGTCCTGGCCTCGCGGGTGAGCCTGGTGGCGATTCCGTGCAACCTGCTGGCGGAGTTCGCGGTGGCGCCCGCGACGGTGTTCGGGTTCGCGGCGCTGGCCGTCGCCCCGGTCGCCCCTCCGGTGGCCGAACTGCTGGCGTGGGTCGCGGGCTGGCCGGCCGGGTGGATCGCCTCGGTGGCCCGCACGGGGGCGGACCTTCCCGGGGCGGAGGCCCCGTGGCCCGGGGGGTGGGCCGGCGCCGCTCTCCTCGCGCTCCTCACGGTCCTGTCCGTGCTGCTCGCCCCTCGGCTCATCCGCCATCCCTGGCTCTGCCTTGCCGCCGCGCTGCTCCTGGTCCTGGTGGTGCTGCGGCCGGTCCCGCTGACCCGGATCATGACCGGGTGGCCGCCGCCCGGCTGGGCGTTCGCGCTGTGCGACGTGGGGCAGGGCGACGCGATGGTGCTCGCGGCCGGGGAGGGGACGGGTGTGGTCGTCGACGCCGGACCCGACCCCCGCTCGGTCGACCGCTGCCTGCGCGATCTCGGGGTCACCCGCGTCCCGCTCGTGATCCTCACCCACTTCCACGCCGACCATGTGAGGGGGCTGCCCGGCGTGCTGCGGGGCAGGGCCGTTGGCGCGGTCCAGACGACGAGCCTCGACGAGCCGCCCGAGCAGGCCGCGTTCGTCCGGCGTACGGCGGCCGCCGCTCGGGTCGCGATGGTGCGGGCCGTGCCCGGTGAGCGGCGTCGGGCGGGGCCGCTGGAGTGGCGGGTCCTCTGGCCGCGCGACGGCCCTGGAGGAGTGGTGAAGGGGGTGGGCGGGCCGAACGACTCCAGCGTGACCTTGCACGTACGGGCGGCGGGCGGGCTGACGCTGCTGCTCCTCGGCGACCTCGAACCACCGGCCCAGCGGGGGTTGCTGCACAGCCCGGCGGGGCTGCCCCGGGTGGACGTCCTCAAGGTGGCCCACCACGGCTCGGGCTTCCAGGACGCGGGGCTGCTGGACAGCGTACGGCCGAGGCTGGCGCTCATCTCCTGCGGCGCTGACAACCCGTACGGCCACCCCGCCCCCCGTACCGTCGACGCGCTCAGGGCCGCCGGGGCGCGGGTCCTGCGGACCGACACCGACGGGGCCATCGCGGTGACGGGGGCGGGCAAGGAGCTGCGGGCGGTGGGCCGTTCAGGAGGGGAGGGCTGACCGGTCGGCGGTGGCGGGGGAGGAGGGCTGGACCAGCCAGGTGCCGGAGCGCATCAGGTCACGGCCGGCCTGCTCGTTCTCCTCCCGCCAGGCCTGGACGGTGTGCGGGGTGATGCGGAGGTACACACACGGAGCGCTCTTCCGCGGGTCCCACCCGAGCTTCGCCGCGAACGCGTCGCCGTCGTCGGTGGGGAGGGCCGTCCCCTCGACGATCTCCGCCTCCCCCTTGATGAGCACCACATCGCGGGGGGTGCCGAGGGTGACCCTGATCGCGCCGGTGGGGGTCACGTTGACCGCCGTCGGGTTGGTCCTCCGGGTCGCCATGAGCAAGGTGGCCCCGTCCCACGCGAACCACAGGGGCACCAGGCAGGGGATGCCGTCCGGGGACGCGGTGGCCACCCATGCGTCCTGGTCGTCGCGGAGGCGGCCGAGGGTGTCGCGCAGGCGCTGTTCCGGGCTGCGGGGAGGTTCCGGGGTGATCATGGCCGTCACGCTAACCGCCGCCCGGTGCGGTGCGCGTCGGCCACGGGACCTAGGTCTTTCGCTCCCGTTCGGGCCCGGGTGCTACGGCTTCTCCAGCCACCCCTCGTACTCCGCCGCGAACTCGTCCAGCGAGGCAGGGTCCAGGCGTCCGGCCGGGTCCTCCACGACCACCAGCCACTGGGCGTCCTCGGCGTCGTCCTCGCCGGCCAGGGCGTCCCGTACGAGCTGGGGTTCCTCGGCGACCCCGAAACGGTCCGCCAGCTCCCCGGCCACCTCCTCCGCGGCGTCGCGGTCGGGCAGCACCAGTACATGTCTCACATCGCTCACCCGGTCATTCTCCGGTACGGGCATCTGTGCCCCCGACCCCGGGGCGGCGGGGCATCCGGGCTGTCAGTGGGGCATGGGATGCTGGATCGCGATGGCCACCAGGAAGAATTCCACCGACGATCCGCTCGCCCCTCTCACCCTCGCCGTGGGCCAGGAGGACCTCCTCCTGGACCGTGCGGTGCAGCAGGTGGTGGCGGCGGCCCGCGCTGCCGACGCCGATACGGATGTCCGTGATCTGGCGTCCGACCAGTTGCAGCCCGGCACGCTCGCCGAGCTCACCAGCCCCTCGCTCTTCGCCGAGCGCAAGGTCGTGATCGTGCGTAATGCGCAGGATCTCGCGGCCGACACGGTCAAGGACGTCAAGGCGTATCTCGGGGCGCCGGTCGAGGAGATCACGCTCGTCCTGCTGCACGCGGGCGGGGCCAAGGGCAAGGGGTTGCTGGACGCGGCGCGCAAGGCCGGGGCCCGGGAGGTCGCCTGCCCGAAGACCACCAAGCCGGCCGAGCGGCTCTCCTTCGTACGGTCGGAGTTCCGGACCCACGGGCGGTCCGCGACGCCGGAGGCGTGCCAGGCGCTGGTCGACTCCATCGGCAGCGATCTGCGGGAGCTGGCCAGTGCGGTGTCGCAGCTGATCGCGGATGTCGAAGGGACGATCGACGAGGCGGTCGTCGGGCGCTACTACACGGGGCGGGCGGAGGCGTCGTCGTTCACCGTCGCCGACCGGGCGGTCGAGGGGCGGGCGGCGGAGGCGCTGGAGGCGTTGCGGTGGTCGCTGTCGACCGGGGTCGCGCCGGTGCTGATCACCAGTGCGCTGGCGCAGGGGGTGCGGGCGATCGGGAAGCTGTCCTCCGCGCGGGGCGGGCGGCCGGCGGACCTCGCCCGCGAGCTGGGGATGCCGCCGTGGAAGATCGACCGGGTGCGGCAGCAGATGCGGGGGTGGACGCCGGACGGGGTGGCCTCGGCCCTGCGGGCCGTGGCGGCGGCGGATGCGGGGGTGAAGGGTGGGGGGGACGATCCGGAGTACGCCCTGGAGAAGGCCGTCGTCGCTGTTGCGCGGGCTGCGAGGGCGGGGCGGTAGCCCTCACGGTTCACCACTGGGTGCGGGGCTCTGGCGTGTCCGGTTCCGTCCTCAAACGCCGGACGGGCTGGAAGGAATACCCCGGACGGGCTGGAAATGCCCCGTACGCACGGAAGCCCCGCAGCGCTGATCTGGGGAGATCGGCGCCCGGGGCTTCCGGGTCACGCTCTTGGTGCGTCGCACCCGCGTGGCGAACGCAGGTTCGGTGTGCGGCGCGGGGTGCCGGTCAGGGGCGGGAGAGAGGGCCCGTCTGGTCCGTTCCGGCGGTCACATCAGTGAGCTTCGGGAAGAAGCTCAGGCCTGCAGGGAGGCAACCTTGGACGCCAGCGCCGACTTCTTGTTGGCGGCGGCGTTCTTGTGGATGACACCCTTCGAGACAGCCTTGTCGAGCTGACGGGAGGCGTCGCGGACGGCCGTGGTGGCCTTCTCGACGTCACCGGCAACGACGGCCTCGCGGGCCTTGCGGATCGCGGTCTTGAGCGACGACTTGACGGCCTTGTTGCGCAGGCGCGCCTTCTCGTTGGTCTTGTTCCGCTTGATCTGGGACTTGATGTTCGCCACGAAAGAGCCTTTTCAGGTTCGATTGGATCTACTAGGTGAGCCGCGCCGCTCGTGAGAGCCACGAGGCACAGCTGTCCACGGTAGCAGTCACCCTCCGACCGGCCCAAACCGGTCGCGGTCCCGCAGGCGTGGGACGATGGAGCCTACGTATCGATCCGACCGACGATCCGACCGACCCGACATCGACCCGAGACACGGCGTTCGGCGTCTCAAGAATCAGGACCCTGCGTGCCCGCGACTCCTTCCAACGTGCCCGAGCCGAGCCGTACCGACCCGGCGCTGATCCGCAATTTCTGCATCATCGCGCATATCGACCACGGCAAGTCGACCCTTGCCGACCGGATGCTTCAGCTGACCGGAGTGGTCGACCAGCGGCAGATGCGTGCTCAGTACCTCGACCGGATGGACATCGAGCGCGAGCGCGGCATCACCATCAAGTCCCAGGCGGTCCGGCTGCCCTGGGCGCCCAACACGGGCGAGGACACGGGGACCACCCACATCCTCAACATGATCGACACCCCGGGCCACGTGGACTTCACCTACGAGGTCTCGCGTTCGCTCGCGGCCTGTGAGGGCACGATCCTGCTGGTCGACGCCGCACAGGGCATCGAGGCCCAGACGCTGGCCAACCTCTACCTGGCGATGGAGAACGACCTCACCATCGTCCCGGTGCTCAACAAGATCGACCTGCCCGCCGCGCAGCCGGAGAAGTTCTCCGAGGAGCTGGCCAACCTCATCGGCTGCCAGCCGGAGGACGTGCTGAAGGTCTCCGCCAAGACCGGTGTCGGCGTGGACGCGCTGCTCGACCGGGTGGTGCGGGACGTGCCCGCCCCGGTCGGCGTCGCGGACGCCCCCGCCCGCGCGATGATCTTCGACTCGGTCTACGACTCGTACCGCGGTGTCGTGACGTACGTCCGTGTCGTCGACGGGCAGCTCAACAAGCGCGAGCGCATCAAGATGATGTCGACCGGCGCCACCCACGAGCTGCTGGAGATCGGGGTGTCCTCCCCGGAGATGACCCCGGCCGACGGCATCGGCGTGGGCGAGGTCGGCTACATCATCACCGGTGTGAAGGACGTGCGGCAGTCCAAGGTCGGTGACACGATCACCTCCCTGCAGAACGGGGCGACCGAGGCGCTGGGCGGCTACAAGGACCCCAAGCCGATGGTCTTCTCGGGGCTGTATCCGCTGGACGGATCGGACTACCCGGACCTGCGCGAGGCGCTGGACAAGCTCCAGCTCAACGACGCCGCCCTGGTCTACGAGCCGGAGACCTCCGCCGCGCTCGGCTTCGGCTTCCGCGTCGGCTTCCTCGGCCTGCTCCACCTGGACGTGGTCCGTGAGCGGCTGGAGCGCGAGTTCGGCCTCGACCTGATCGCCACCGCGCCCAACGTGGTCTACCGGGTCGAGATGGAGGACGGCACCGAGCACGTCGTCACCAACCCGAGCGAGTTCCCCGAGGGCAAGATCGACAAGGTGCACGAGCCGGTCGTCCGCGCCACGGTGCTGGCCCCCAGCGAGTTCATCGGCGCGATCATGGAGCTCTGCCAGGGCCGACGCGGCACCCTGCTCGGCATGGACTACCTCTCCGAGGACCGGGTCGAGATCCGCTACACCCTGCCCCTCGCCGAGATCGTCTTCGACTTCTTCGACCAGCTGAAGTCCAAGACCCGCGGTTACGCCTCCCTCGACTACGAGCCCACCGGCGAGCAGTCGGCCCAGCTCGTCAAGGTCGACATCCTGCTGCACGGCGACAAGGTGGACGCGTTCTCCGCGGTCACCCACAAGGACAAGGCGTACGCGTACGGCGTCCGGCTCGTCGCCAAGCTGCAGAAGCTCATCCCGCGGCAGAACTTCGAGGTGCCGATCCAGGCCGCCATCGGCGCCCGGGTCATCGCCCGTGAGACGGTCCGCGCCATCCGCAAGGACGTCCTCGCCAAGTGCTACGGCGGTGACATCTCCCGTAAGCGGAAGCTGCTGGAGAAGCAGAAGGAGGGCAAGAAGCGGATGAAGATGGTCGGCAACGTGGAGGTCCCGCAGGACGCCTTCATCTCCGTCCTGTCGACCGACGAGTCCGCCGGCGAGGGCAAGGGCAAGAAGTAGCCCCCGCGCCGACGCCTGCCGACGATCAGGCCGACGCTCGCCGATGAGTCGTCCGAAGGGCCCTCACACCGCAGTAACGTGCGGAGTGAGGGCCCTTTCGTTATGAAAGCGGCGGCTCGTTGCCTCTTACGTGGCGGACGAGTGCCCTCTACTCTGATCACGCATCGATGGTTACTCGCCAGTTAAACAAGCCGAACAAGCAGGTTGCGCAGCAGGACAGCAGCACAGGACAGCGACGCTCAGTCGCAGTAGTCGCAGGATCAAAGAAGCCGGTCGGAGCAATGCCGCAGGCCCGGAGGACGTCGTGAGCGACACACAGACCTTGATCGATAACCGGCCGCCCTCCGTGGCGGCCCTCTTCATCGACCGCGTGGCGGCGACCCCGGACGGGGAGGCGTACCGCTATCCGGTGCCGTCGGCCTCGGGCGAGGGCCCCGACGACTGGAAGTCGCTGAGCTGGGGACAGGCCGCGAAGCGGGTCTACGCGATCGCCGCCGGGCTCATCGCGCTCGGCGTGCAGCCCGAGGAGCGGGTCGCCCTCTCCTCCGCCACCCGGGTCGAGTGGATCCTCATCGACCTCGGTGTGATGTGCGCGGGCGCCGCGACCACCACGGTCTACCCCTCGACGAACGCGGAGGAGTCCGCCTTCATCCTGGCCGACTCCGAGAGCCGCATCCTCATCGCCGAGGACGCCGAGCAGTTGGCCAAGGCCCGTGAGCGCCGCACCGAGCTGCCCGACCTCGCCCATGTCGTCGTCATCGACCCGGCCGGCGTCGAGCCCGCCGAGGGCGACCCCGAGGGCTGGATCATCACCCTCGACGACCTGGAGGCCCGGGGCAACGAGCTCCTCGCCAAGACCCCGGACGCGGTCACCGACCGGGTCTCCGCCATCACGGCCGACCAGCTCGCCACCCTCATCTACACCTCGGGCACCACCGGCCGCCCCAAGGGTGTACGGCTTCCGCACGACAACTGGTCGTACATGGCCAAGGCCACCGTGGCGACAGGGCTGATCACCGCCGAGGACGTGCAGTACCTCTGGCTGCCGCTCGCCCACGTCTTCGGCAAGGTCCTGACCTCGGGCCAGATCGAGGTCGGCCACGTCACCGCGATCGACGGCCGCATCGACAAGATCATCGAGAACCTGCCGGTGGTCCAGCCGACCTACATGGCGGCCGTCCCCCGGATCTTCGAGAAGGTCTACAACGGGGTCGCCTCCAAGGCCCGCGCGGGCGGCGGCGCCAAGTACAAGATCTTCCAGTGGGCGGCCGGCGTGGGCCGTGAGTACGCCAAGGTCTCCCAGGACAACTTCCGCCGTACCGGCAAGGCGTCCGTCCCCTTCGCGCTCGGCGCCAAGCACAAGGTCGCCGACACGCTGGTCTTCTCCAAGATCCGCGACGCCTTCGGCGGCCGGCTGCGCGCCTGCATCTCCGGCTCCGCCGCCCTCGCCCCCGACATCGGCTACTTCTTCGCGGGCGCCGGCGTGCACATCCTGGAGGGCTACGGCCTCACCGAGAGCAGCGCCGCCTCCTTCGTCAACCCGGGCGAGGCCTACCGCACCGGCACCGTCGGCAAGCCGCTCCCCGGCACCGAGGTGCGCATCGCGGAGGACGGCGAGATCCTGCTGCGCGGCCCCGGCATCATGCAGGGCTACCACAAGCTGCCCGAGAAGACCGAAGAGGTCCTGGAGTCGGACGGCTGGTTCCACACCGGGGACATCGGCGAACTGTCGGCCGACGGCTACCTGCGTATCACCGACCGCAAGAAGGACCTGATCAAGACGTCGGGCGGCAAGTACGTCGCCCCGGCCGAGGTCGAGGGCCAGTTCAAGGCGGTCTGCCCGTTCGTCTCCAACATCCTGGTGCACGGCGCGGACCGTAACTTCTGCACCGCGCTCATCGCCCTCGACGGCCCCACCATCCTGAACTGGGCCGCCGAGAACGGCCTGGAGGGCAAGGAGTACGCGGAGGTGGTCGCCGCCCCGCAGACCGTCGAGCTCATCGACGGGTACGTACAGCGCCTCAACGAGGGCCTCCAGCGCTGGCAGACCATCAAGAAGTTCCGCCTCCTGCCGCGCGACCTGGACGTCGAGCACGGCGAGCTGACCCCGAGCCTCAAGCTGAAGCGGCCCGTCGTCGAGCGGGAGTACCAGGGGCTGATCGACGAGATGTACGCGGGATCGCGCGAGGCGTAGTCCGAAGGGCCGAAGCGCCGAAGCGCCTTGTGTACGCGGACGGGGTGGCCGGACACCGACGGGTGTCCGGCCACCCCGTACGCCGTCCATGGCCCGGTCGGCGGTCGTGAACGAGCGCGCTAGCTTCCGGTGCCGCGGTCCGGTGCGCTCATGTCCCCCGTCGCGGGAGTGCCGTCGGCCAGCCCGTACCGCAGGTACACCGTGCCCTTCGGGCCGGCTGCCGGTGGGGCGAGGAGCGTCAGGTTGGTGGGCACCGCGCCCCCGTCGAACACCTTCTTGCCGACGCCGAGCACGATGGGGTGCAGCCAGAGGTCCAGGCGGTCGAAGAGCTTCTCGCGCAGGAGGCTCTGCACGAGGTTCAGGCTCCCGACGACTTTCACGTGTTCGTGCCGGTCACGGATCTCGCGCACCGAGGCAGCCAGGTCCGGGCCGAGCAGCGTCGACCCGGCCCACGAGAGGTCGGGCCCGCCGCGGGAGGCCACGTATTTCGGGACGCTGTTGAAGAGCGTGGCGATCCCGTCGTCCTCGCCGCCCTCCTGGTGAGGCCAGTGGGCGGCGAAGATGTCGTAGGTCCGCCGGCCGAGCAGGAGGGCGTCCGTGCCCTCGTACGCTCCACCGATCTGCGCCTCGGTGACCTTGTCCAGCAGGGGCGCCTGCCAGCCGCCGAACGGGAACCCGAGCGGGTCCTCGTCGGGTCCGCCGGGCGCCTGCCCGACGAGGTCGAGGGTCGCGAACAGCTCGATGTGGATGAGGCCCATGGCGTGCTCCTGGTGAGTCGGTCGTCTCTCCAGGGGTAGACCCGCGGACGCCCGCAGGCTCATCGCCGCGACGGAACCCGGTTTCCCCACTCCTGGCCGCCGGCCGGCCCGTGGTTCAGGCCGTGGGTGTGTCCTGGGCCGCGAGCTGTTCGGCCAGTTCCATGCAGCGCAGACGGGCGGGGGAGAAGTCGTACGGCATTCTGCCCACCGCTTCGAACGCGCTCATGGTGCGCGCCCTCCGTCCGCCGGAACCGCGGTCGCCGCCCCCGTCGTCGTCCTCTGCCTCCTCCTCGTCCTCCTCCTGGTCGGTGGTGGCGGAGTCCCGGGCGTCCCAGGCCTCGAACAGGGCATCGTCGTCCCCGGCCAGACCGGACTCCTCGATGAAGGCATCCAAGGCGCCTTCGAAGGCGTACCGCTCGGCGGCCACCCGGGCCACCCGCGGATCGTCGACGGCAACGGTGTCGTCGAGCGCCTCCTCGGCGGCGTCGACGCGATCGGACTCCGCCCGCAGGGCGGGATGGGTGGCCAGGGCGATGAAACGGGTGGCCTGGACGGCTGCGCCCAAGGGGCCGAAGATCCGCTCCGTGACCAGCAGCGTGTCCAGCTCCCCCTGGCGCAGGGACCCCTCTGGCAGGCTCTTGAAACGGTCGGTCACGACATCGGAGAGCAAGCCCATGCGGCTGCCCTCGGCGCGCATGCGCTGCACGGCGGTCCGCTGCCGGCGCAGCACGGCCTCCTGGGCGGCGAGGGAGTTTTCCAGGCGTTCCAGGCTGAGCGCGATCCCGTCACCGCCGTCAACGTCACCGCCGCCACTGTCGCCGTGTTCCCGGTCGTCGCCCACGCTCTCCGTGTCCGCCGTGAGGGCGTCCCGGATGTCGTCCAGGGCGATTCCGGCACCGGCCATCCTGCGGATCCACAGCAGCCGGATCATGTCCTGGTGGCCGTAGCGGCGGCGCCCGTCGCCGCCCCGCTCGGGCTCGGGGAGCAGCCCGATCGCGTGATAGTGCCGGATCGCCCGCGGCGTCGTGCCGGCGAACGCCGCCGCGTCACCGATCTTCACCCGGCGCGGCGGGACGAAGGACAAGTGCATGAGCGGGTGCCTTTCCTCGGTGGAGCGGGGAGGGAACCCACCGGACCACATGCCGTTACGGCAGATGCAAACCCGTACACCATCGCGCGCCGCCACAGGGGCGCCGCTGTGGGGCCGTTTTCCGAAGCCTTGCGTTCGAACTGCTCGATTTTCTGCCCACTTCGGTAACTCGGTGCTTATGGGCGCGTCCGGTCTGTCACTCTGTCGGAATCAGCGGACCCGGAGGAGCGGCACCGTGGCACCCATCCCCTTGCAGCGGGACCAGCGGGACCAGCGGGACGCCGTGCAGCGCCCCGGCACCGCCCGTGCCGGGTACGCGCACGGCCCGCGTCTGGCCAGCCGCACCAGCCTGCCCGGAATACCGCTCGCCCCGTCCGCCGCCCGCCGGTTCGTGCGGGCGGCGCTCGCGGAGTGGACCGGGCTCGGGGTGCCCGCCGCCGTGGGCTTCAGCGACCGGCTGGCCGACGACGCCGTGACCGTCACCAACGAGCTGGTCACCAACGCCGTCGTGCACGCCGGGACCACGGTCGACCTGGTGCTCCGGCTGGAGGAGGAGGGCGGCGACGAGCCCTCGGCCGCCCTCGTCCTGGAGGTCACCGACCACCACCCGGCCCGCCCGGTCGGCGCCGACGAGCCCGGAGATCCCGGCCGTACGCGTACGGAGACCGAGGAACCCGCCGGCCTCCCCGACCCCGCCGAGTACGGCCGGGGCCTCCAGCTCGTCGCCACCCTCGCCGAGTCCTGGGGCATCACCTACCGCACCGGCCTCAAGACCGTCTGGGCCCGCCTCCCCGTCGACGACTGGAGCGGCCCGGCCGCCCCGCCCGACCAGGACTCCCTCCGGCGCGGCCTGCGCGCCGCCGAGATCCTCGCCCCCGCCGCCCGGCGCACCGAACGCGACGACGCGGTCTGGGACAGCCGGGGCGCCCCCGCCTTCCTCGCCGAGGCGTCCGACCTGCTCGCCGGGCAGCTCGACGAGGACCTGGTGGCCGCCATAGCGGGCCAGCTGCTGGTGCCCCGGCTCGCGGACTGGTGCGCGATCTGGCTGGAGGCCGAGGGCGGGGGACCGGGGGCCGAACCCCGGCTGGCCCGGGTCTGGCACAGCGACGAGACCGGTACGGAGCCCCTGCGCACGGCCCTGGAGCGGGAGCCGCTGCGCCTCCCGGCGGGCGTCGGCTCCGGCCCCGTACCCGTCCCCGTGCCGTGGTCCGCGCACCCCGCAGAAGAGCACCCGCCCACGGAAGAGCACCCGTCCACGGACGAGCACCCGCCCTCCGATGAGCACCCGCCCACGGACGAGGCTCCGCAGCCCGGCGCCCGCGACGGCGCCGCCCTCGCCTTCCGGATCACGGCGGCCGGCCGGGCGCTCGGCACCGTGCTCGTCGGCCGGGAGGGCGTCGCCCAGGTGCCGGACGCCGTCGCCTCGCTCATCGAGGACTTCGTACGCCGTCTCGGCCTCGCCGTCGGCGCCGCCCGCGCCTACACCCGGCAGGCCACCATCAGCCGGATCCTCCAGCGCGGCCTGCTCCCCAGCAAGGTCGCGGAGATCCCCGGCGTCACCAGCGCCCTCGTATACGAACCGAGCGACGACGGCGTGGTGGGAGGTGACTTCTACGACATCTTCCCGTGCCCCGGCGACCGCTGGTGCTTCGTCCTCGGCGACGTCCAGGGCTCCGGCCCCGAGGCCGCCGTCGTCACCGGCCTCGCCCGCCCCTGGCTCCGCCTGCTCTCCCGCGAGGGCTTCGGCGTCGGCGAAGTCCTGGACCGGCTCAACCGCCTCCTCCTGGACGACGCCATGGAGGCCGCCGAGGCCGCCGCCCTGATGGTCGCCGCCGCCGGGGGCCAGCAGCTCCACGACGGATCCCAGTCCCGCTTCCTCTCCCTGCTGTACGGGGAGGTCGTCCCGCTCCCCGGCGGCGGCGTCCGCTGCACGGTGGCCAGCGCCGGGCACCCGCTGCCGCTGCTGCTGCGCCCCGACGGCTCCGTACGCCCGGCGGCCGAGCCGCAGGTGCTGCTCGGGGTCGTCGAGGACGTGGCGTACGAGAGCCAGGTCTTCGATCTCGCGCCCGGGGACACCCTGCTCTGCGTCACGGACGGGGTGACCGAGCGGCGGTCCGGGCCGCTGATGTTCGACGACGGGGACGGGCTGGCCCGGGTGCTGGCCGGGTGCGCCGGGCTGCCCGCCGACGCGACGGCCGAGCGGATCCGGCGAGCGGTCCACGAGTTCGCCGAGCAGCCGCCGGACGACGACGTGGCCCTGCTGGTGCTCCACGCGGACCAGCACGCGGACTTAAGCACTTCAGGCGCGAGCGACAATGGTCGGTATGCCTTCCGTACTGCCCGATGGTGAGCCCGTACCCGACGACGGGGCGCTGCCCCGCCATGCCCTGGAAGGCGCAGCCGACCGTCCGCTCGGCTTCTACCTGCACGTCCCGTACTGCGCCACCCGCTGCGGCTACTGCGACTTCAACACCTACACCGCCACCGAGCTGCGAGGCTCCGGCGGCGCGCTCGCCTCCCGCGACAACTACGCCGCCCACCTGATCGAGGAGGTCCGCCAGGCCCGCAAGGTCCTCGGCGACGACCCGCGCCCGGTCCGCACGGTCTTCGTCGGCGGCGGCACGCCCACGCTCCTGCCCGCGGCCGATCTCGTACGGATGCTGGCGTCGATCAAGGAGGAGTTCGGGCTCGCGGAGGACGCCGAGATCACCACCGAGGCCAATCCGGAGTCCGTCGACCCGGCCTACCTCGCGGCTCTCCGCGAGGGCGGCTTCAACCGGGTCTCCTTCGGGATGCAGAGCGCCAAGCAGCATGTCCTGAAGATCCTGGACCGCACGCACACCCCGGGCCGCCCCGAGGCCTGCGTCGCCGAGGCGCGCGCGGCCGGCTTCGACCACGTCAACCTCGACCTGATCTACGGCACCCCCGGCGAGTCCGACGACGACTGGCGGGCCACCCTGGACGCGGCGATCGGCGCGGGCCCCGACCACGTCTCCGCGTACGCGCTCATCGTCGAGGAGGGCACCCAGCTCGCCCGCCGCATCCGGCGCGGCGAGATCCCGATGACCGACGACGACGCCCACGCCGACCGCTATCTCATCGCCGACGAGGCCTTCGCCGCCGCCGGGTTCGACTGGTACGAGGTCTCCAACTGGGCCACCACCGAGGCCGGCCGCTGCCTCCACAACGAGCTGTACTGGCGCGGCGCCGACTGGTGGGGCGCGGGCCCCGGCGCCCACAGCCACGTCGGCGGCGTCCGCTGGTGGAACGTGAAGCACCCGGGCGCGTACGCCCAGGCGCTCTCCGAGGGCCGGTCACCGGGCGCCGGGCGGGAGATCCTCGCCGAGGAGGACCGCCGGGTCGAGCGCATCCTGCTGGAGCTCCGGCTCCGCGAGGGCTGCCCGCTGGACCTGCTCAAACCCGACGGCCTCGCCGCCTCCCGCCGCGCGCTCACCGACGGGCTGCTCGACCCGGTCCCGTACGAGGAGGGCCGCGCGGTCCTCACCCTGCGCGGGCGGCTCCTGGCCGACGCGGTGGTGCGGGACCTGGTGGACTGAGCCCCCGGGCCCTGCCTGGGATCAGTCCGGGACGGCCGTCACGAAGTCGATCAGCTCTTCGACCCTTCCCAGCAGCTGCGGTTCCAGGTCCTTGTAGCTGTGCACCTTGGACAGGATGTGCTGCCAGACCGCCCCGGTGTTCTCCGGCCACCCCAGCGCCCGGCACACCCCCGTCTTCCAGTCCTGGCCGCGCGGTACCACCGGCCACGCCTCGATCCCCACCGACGACGGCTTCACCGCCTCCCACACGTCGATGTACGGGTGGCCCACCACCAGCACATGCGGGTCCGAGACCTGCGCCGCGATCCGGGACTCCTTGGAGCCGGTCACCAGGTGGTCCACCAGCACCCCGAGCCGGGCGTCCGGCCCCGGGGAGAACTCGTCCACGATGGCCGCGAGGTCGTCGATGCCCTCCAGGTACTCCACGACCACGCCCTCGATGCGCAGGTCGTCGCCCCACACCCGCTCCACCAGCTCCGCGTCGTGCCGGCCCTCCACATAGATCCGCCCGGCCCGCGCCACCCGGGCCCGCGCACCGGGCACGGCGACGGAGCCGGAGGCCGTACGGGAAGGGCGCACCGGACCACCCGGCCCCGGGCGCACCAGCGTGACCACCTTGCCCTCCAGCAGGAAGGCGCGCGGCTCCATCGGGAAGACCCGGTGCTTGCCGAACCTGTCCTCCAGGGTCACCGTCGGACCCTGGGCCGTCTTCTCGCAGCGGATCACCGCCCCGCAGAAACCGGTGGCGACCTCCTCCACGACCAGATCGGGTTCGGCGGGGACCTCGGGCACGGGGGCGGACCTCTTCCACGGCGGGGTCAGGTCCGGCTGATAGCTGCGCATGGGCAGACGATAATCCTCACCCCGCCCCGAAGATCGTCACTCCGCCCGAGAACCCGCCACCCACCCCGGGAGCCCGGCAACCCTCACCCCGCCTTGAACCGCTCCGCCAGCGCCGCCCGCTGCTCCCGGACGAACGCCGCGTCCACCACCGCCCCGTGCCCCGGTACGTACACCGCGCCCTCGCCGCCCAACTCCAGCAGCCGGTCCAGGGCGGCGGGCCAGCGCGAGGGGATCGCGTCCCGGCCCGCCTGCGGTTCGCCCGACTCCTCCACCAGGTCCCCGCAGAGCACCACCGGAGGCTCCCCTTCCGTGCCCGGGACCAGCACCGCGAGGTCATGGCCGCTGTGGCCCGGGCCCACGTTGGCCAGCAGCACCTGACGGCCGCCGCCCAGGTCGAGGGTCCACTCGCCGGTCACCTCGTGGTGCGGCACCACCAGCGTGTCCACCGCCCGGTGGGCCTCGTCCTCCGCCAGCCCGTGGTGCACGGCCGACCCGGTCAGCTCGTCCGCCGAACGCTTCAGCAGCGCGGTGATCCCCACCGCCCCGTACACCTGCGCCCCCGCGAACGCCGCCGTCCCCAGCACATGATCGAAGTGCGGGTGGCTCAGTGCGATATGCGTCACCCTGCGGCCGAGCAGCGCCTCGGCCTGCCCGCGCAGCTCGACGCCCTCGCGCAGGGTCGAGCCGGTGTCGTACAGGAGCACACCGTCGGCCCCGGCGACCAGCGCGGCCGTGGCATCCCAGCCCGGCAGGCGCCGCCGCCCGATACCGTGACCCAACCGCTCCCAGCCGAAGTCTTCCCACAACACGTCCATGGGGCGACGCTATCGGCAACGTCCCGCACGGCTCGGCGGCGGCGTGGCCGGTCGCCCTTGCCCCCGCCCCACCTCACCCCCGTACACTGACCGGTGGGTAGCTGGCACTCGTACGCACCGAGTGCCAGACGGATACCGGAGTGAAGACACCGGAGAACGACAGCTGGAGGTGTGCGCCATGCTCAGCGAACGCAGACTCGAAGTGCTGCGCGCCATCGTCCAGGACTATGTCGGCACCGAGGAGCCCGTCGGCTCCAAGGCGCTCACGGAGCGGCACCAGCTGGGGGTCTCCCCGGCCACCGTCCGCAACGACATGGCGGTGCTGGAGGACGAGGGCTTCATCGCGCAGCCGCACACGAGCGCGGGGCGCATCCCGACCGACAAGGGGTACCGCCTCTTCGTCGACAAGCTCGCCGGCGTGAAGCCGCTCTCCTCGCCCGAGCGCCGGGCCATCCAGAACTTCCTCGACGGCGCGGTCGACCTCGACGACGTGGTCGGCCGGACCGTGCGGCTGCTCGCGCAGCTGACCCGGCAGGTCGCGGTCGTGCAGTACCCCTCGCTGACCCGCTCGACGGTGCGGCACGTGGAGCTGCTCTCGCTGGCCCCCGCCCGGCTGATGCTTGTCCTGATCACGGACACCGGCCGGGTCGAACAGCGTATGATCGACTGCCCCGCGCCCTTCAGTGAGGCATCGCTCGCGGATCTGCGGGCCCGGCTCAACAGCCGGGTCGTCGGACGCCGCTTCGCCGATGTCCCGCGACTGGTGCGGGAGCTGCCGGAATCCTTCGACAGCGAGGACCGTGGGACGGTTTCCACGGTTCTTTCCACCCTCCTCGAAACCCTGGTCGAGGAGACGGAGGAGCGGCTGATGATCGGCGGCACCTCCAACCTCACCCGCTTCGGGCACGACTTCCCTGTGATGATCCGGCCGGTGCTGGAAGCACTGGAGGAGCAGGTCGTCCTGCTGAAGCTGCTCGGTGAGGCCACGGACTCAGCCATGACCGTACGGATCGGGCACGAGAACGCCCACGAGGGCCTCACGTCCACGTCCGTCGTCGCGGTCGGCTACGGTTCGGGCGACGAGGCAGTCGCCAAACTCGGCGTGGTCGGACCGACCCGCATGGACTACCCCGGAACGATGGGAGCGGTACGCGCAGTGGCACGTTACGTCGGACAGATCCTGGCGGAGTCGTAAGTGGCCACGGACTACTACGCCGTACTCGGCGTGCGCCGCGACGCATCTCAGGACGAGATCAAGAAGGCATTCCGTCGGCTCGCACGCGAGCTGCACCCGGATGTCAACCCGGATCCGAAGACCCAGGAGCGGTTCAAGGAGATCAACGCCGCTTACGAGGTGCTCTCGGACCCGCAGAAGAAGCAGGTCTACGACCTCGGCGGCGACCCGCTCTCCGCCAACGGCGGGGGCGGCGGCGCGGGCGGTTTCGGAGCCGGCGGCTTCGGCAACTTCTCCGACATCATGGACGCGTTCTTCGGAACGGCCTCGCAGCGCGGGCCCCGCTCGCGCACCCGGCGCGGCCAGGACGCCATGATCCGCCTGGAGATCGACCTCGCCGAGGCGGCCTTCGGCACCACCAAGGACATCCAGGTCGACACGGCGGTCGTCTGCAACACGTGCAGCGGCGAGGGCGCGGCCCCCGGCACCTCCGCCCAGACCTGCGACATGTGCCGCGGCCGTGGCGAGGTCTCGCAGGTGACCCGGTCCTTCCTGGGCCAGGTCATGACCTCGCGGCCCTGCCCGCAGTGCCAGGGCTTCGGTACGGTCGTGCCGACGCCGTGCCCGGAGTGCGCCGGTGACGGCCGCATCCGCTCGCGCCGCACGCTCACCGTCAAGATCCCGGCGGGCGTCGACAACGGCACCCGTATCCAGCTCGCCGGTGAGGGCGAGGTCGGCCCCGGCGGCGGCCCGCCCGGCGACCTGTACGTCGAGATCCACGAGCTGCCGCACTCGGTCTTCCAGCGGCGCGGCGACGACCTGCACTGCACGGTCACCATCCCGATGACCGCGGCCGCGCTCGGTACGAAGTGTCCGCTGGAGACCCTGGACGGCGTCGAGGAGATCGACATCCGGCCCGGCACCCAGTCCGGCCAGTCCGTACCCCTGCACGGGCGGGGCATCACCCACCTGCGCGGCGGCGGCCGGGGCGACCTGATCGTCCACGTCGAGGTGATCACGCCGACCAAGCTCGACGCGGAACAGGAGCGGCTCCTGCGGGAGCTCTCCAAGCTGCGCGGCGAGGAGCGGCCCTTGGGTCAGTTCCAGCCAGGTCAGCAGGGTCTCTTCTCCCGGCTGAAGGACGCCTTCAACGGCCGCTGAACCCTTTTCCGCCTTTCACCGCACCGCCCATCGGTTACCGACCGGTGGGCGGTGCGGCGTTCGGTGGGAGAACCGGTCAGGTCGCTCGCTGGCTGATTCGGCCCTGTGCGGCGGACATGGCACGATGCGCTCATGTCCTCCGCGTTGACCGATCTCTGCCGGTATCCGATCGTGCAGGCCCCCATGGCGGGCGGCGCTTCCGGACCCCAGCTCGCCGCGGCCGTCGCCGACGCGGGCGGGCTCGGGTTCCTCGCCGCCGGGTACAAGACGGTGGACGGCATGTACAACGAGATCAAACAGCTGCGCCGGCTCACCGGCGGCCCGTTCGGTGTGAACCTCTTCATGCCGCAGCCCGCCCTCGCCGACGCCGGCGCCGTGGAGGTCTACCGCCACCAGCTGGCCGGTGAGGCCACCTGGTACGAGACCCCGCTCGGCGACCCCGACGGCTGCGGCGACGACGGGTACGAGGCGAAGGTCGCCATCCTGCTGGAGGACCCCGTCCCGGTGGTCTCCTTCACCTTCGGCTGCCCCACCCGCAACACGCTGGACGCCTTCGCCAAGGCGGGGACGTACACCATCGTGACGGTCACCTCCGCCGAGGAGGCCCAGGCGGCCCAGTGGGCGGGCGCCGACGCCGTCTGCGTCCAGGGCGTCGAGGCGGGCGGCCACCAGTCCACCCACCGCGACGACCCGCAGGCCGACCACACCGGCACCGGGCTGCTCACCCTCGTCACCAAGGTCCGCGAGACCGTGCAGATCCCGATCGTCGCCACCGGCGGCCTGATGCGCGGCTCGCAGATCGCCGCCGTCCTCGCGGCGGGCGCCGACGCCGCCCAGCTCGGTACCGCCTTCCTGATCTGCCCCGAATCCGGCGCCCACCTGCTCCACAAGCAGGCCCTGACCAACCCGCTCTTCGTCCGCACCGAACTGACCCGCGCCTTCTCCGGCCGCCCCGCGCGCGGCCTGGTCAACCGGTTCGTCCGCGAGCACGGCCCGTACGCCCCCGCCGCCTACCCTCAGGTCCACTACCTGACCACCGGCCTGCGCCAGGCCGCCGCGAAGGCGGGGGACGCCCAGGGCATGGCGCTGTGGGCGGGACAGGGCCACCGGATGGCCCGCGAACTGCCCGTCGGCGAGCTGATCGAACTGCTCATCGACGAACTGGAGGCCGCTCGTACGGCCCTGAGCATGAGGAGCCCCCGGTGACCGCACCGGTCTTCGTCGTCGAACGGATGCCCGCCGGGCCGGAGTTCGTCCTGGACGGACCCGAGGGACGGCACGCCGTCTCGGTCAAGCGGCTGGAGCCCGGTGAGGACGTCGTCCTCACCGACGGGCTCGGCCACTGGGCGGAGGGCGTGGTCCGGGCCGCCGAGGGCAAGGACCGGCTGATCGTCGCGGTCGAAAGTCTGCACGAGGAGCCGGAGCCCACGCCCCGGATCACCGTCGTCCAGGCGCTCCCCAAGGGCGACCGGGGCGAACTGGCCGTCGAGACCATGACCGAGACCGGCGTCGACGCGATCGTGCCGTGGCAGGCCGGCCGCTGCATCACCCAGTGGAAGGGCGATCGAGGGGCCAAGGCCCTGACGAAGTGGCGCAGTACGGCACGGGAGGCGGGCAAGCAGTCCCGCCGGGTGCGCTTCCCCGAGGTGACCGAGGCCATGACGACCAAGCAGGTCGCCGCCCTCCTTGCCGGTGCCGACTTCGCCGGGGTGCTGCACGAGGACCGCGACCACGACAGCACCCCCCTCGCCACCGCCGAACTCCCCTCCACCGGAACGATCGTGCTCGTCGTCGGCCCCGAGGGCGGCGTCTCCCCGCAGGAACTGGCCGCCTTCGCCGAGGCGGGCGCCCGCCCCTACCGGCTGGGCCGCAGCGTGCTGCGTACGTCCACCGCCGGGACGGCCGCGACCGCGCTGCTGCTGGGGCGCACGGGCCGCTGGGGCTGAACAGGCCCCGGCCGCCGGGCAAGAGGCTCTAGCATGAGCCTTACTGATCACCAGCGAACGAGGAGGCCCGGCGCCATGGCGGGAGAACCGCAGACCGACTGCCTGTTCTGCAAGATCGTCTCGGGAGACATCCCGGCGACCATCGTCCGCGAGAGCGACACGACCGTCGCCTTCCGCGACATCAACCCGCAGGCCCCGACCCACGTCCTGGTCATCCCCAAGGTCCACTACCCGGACGCCGCCTCGCTCGCCGCCGCCGAACCGCAGATCGCCGCCGACGTGCTGACCGAGGCCGGAGCCGTCGCCGCCGACGAGAAGATCGACTCCACCGGATACCGGATCATCTTCAACACCGGCTCCGGCGCCGGCCAGACCGTCTTCCACGCGCACGCCCACGTCCTTGGCGGCCGCGGCCTCCAGTGGCCCCCCGGATAGCCCTTCCCGTACAGCAGCAGCGCAGGAGCGTTTCCCCATGTCCGTACGCGAGCTGGTGGTGCTCGGCACCGCCAGCCAGGTCCCCACCCGGCACCGCAACCACAACGGCTATCTGCTGCGCTGGGACGGCGAGGGCATCCTCTTCGATCCCGGCGAGGGCACCCAGCGCCAGATGCTCCGGGCCGGGGTCGCCGCGCACGACATCGACCGGATCTGCGTCACCCACTTCCACGGCGACCACTCCCTCGGGCTCGCCGGGGTGATCCAGCGCATCAACCTGGACCAGGTCCGCCACCCCGTCACCGCCCACTACCCGGCGAGCGGGCAGCACTTCTTCGACCGGCTGCGGTACGCCACCGCCTACCGCGAGACCGTCCGGCTCACCGAGACCCCGGTCGCCGGAACCGGCGGGGTCCTCGCCACCACGCCCTCGTACACGCTGGACAGCCACCGGCTCTCGCACCCCGTCGAGTCGTACGGTTACCGCCTCACCGAGCCCGACAGCCGCCGCATGCTGCCCGCCCTCCTCAAGGAGCACGGGATCGCGGGGCCGGACGTCGGCCGCCTCCAGCGTGAGGGCGCACTCGGCGGCGTCACGCTGGAGCAGGTCTCCGAGCACCGGCGCGGGCAGCGGTTCGCGTTCGTCATGGACACCCGGCTCTGCGACGGGGTGTACGCGCTCGCCGAAGGGTGCGACATGCTCGTCATCGAGTCGACCTTCCTCGACGAGGACGAGAAGCTCGCCACCGACCACGGCCACCTGACCGCGGGACAGGCCGCCCGGGTGGCCAAGGAGTCCGGCGTACGCCATCTGGTGCTGACCCACTTCTCGCAGCGCTACAGCGACCCCGAACTCTTCGAGACCCAGGCGCGGGCCGCCGGGTTCGACGGCGAACTCACCGTCGCGCAGGACCTGATCAGAGTCCCGCTCCCGCCCCGCCACCATCACTGAACCACCGCAGTCCGAAAGAGCCGCACCACCGTTGTGAACCCACCCA
Source organism: Streptomyces cyaneofuscatus (assembly GCF_033109485.1). Taxonomy (NCBI): domain Bacteria; kingdom Bacillati; phylum Actinomycetota; class Actinomycetes; order Kitasatosporales; family Streptomycetaceae; genus Streptomyces; species Streptomyces cyaneofuscatus. The sequence continues at coordinate 5,844,457 of NZ_CP137002.1, forward strand.
GCACCACCGTTTGCGAGACACCGTGCACCTCCCCAAGGCAGAACTCCACCTCCACATCGAAGGCACCCTCGAACCCGAGCTCGCCTTCGCCCTCGCCGAACGCAACGGGGTGACCCTGCCGTACGCCACCACCGACGAACTGCGCCGGGCCTACGCCTTCGACGACCTCCAGTCCTTCCTGGACCTCTACTACGCGCTCATGGCCGTGCTGCGGACGGAGGAGGACTTCACCGAACTCGCCGACGCCTACCTGGCCCGCGCCGCCGCCCAGGGCGTCCGGCACGCCGAGATCTTCTTCGACCCGCAGGCCCACACCGCCCGCGGCGTCCCGATCGGCACGGTCATCGAGGGGCTGAGCCGGGCGCTGGAGCGCAGCGAGGAGACCCACGGCATCTCCACCCAGCTCATCCTGTGTTTCCTGCGCGACCTCTCCGCCGAAGCCGCCCTCGGCACTCTCGACGCTGCCCGCCCGTACCTCCACCGGATCAGCGCCGTCGGCCTGGACTCCGCCGAGGTCGGCCACCCGCCCGCCAAGTTCCGCGAGGTGTACGAGGCGGCCACCGCGCTCGGTCTGCGCAAGGTGGCCCATGCGGGGGAGGAGGGGCCGCCGTCCTACATCCGCGAGGCGCTGGACGTCCTCGGCGTGGAGCGCGTCGACCACGGGCTGCGCTGCATGGAGGACCCCGAGCTGGTGGCGCGGCTGGTCGCGGACCGGGTGCCGCTGACGCTCTGCCCGCTCTCCAACGTACGGCTGCGCACGGTCGACACGCTGAAGGACCACCCGCTGCCGGAGATGATGGCGGCGGGGCTCCTCTGCACGGTCAACTCCGACGACCCCGCCTACTTCGGCGGGTACGCGGGCGACAACTTCGACGCCGTACGGGACGCGCTCGCCCTGGACCCGGAGCAGCTGCGCACCCTGGCCCGGAACTCCTTCGAGGCGGCCTTCCTCGACCACGACGAGGAGCGCAGGGCGCGCTACCTGTCCGAGGTCGAGGCGTACGCGTTCGACTGATCGGGCCCGCCGTCCGGACCGGCGGTCCGGATCGCGCTGCGCACCAGCCGCCTGCGCCGTACGCGGAGTTCGGTGACGGCCTGCTCCGGTGAGCCGAGCTTCGGCACGGCACCGGACAGGCTGCCGGTGGTGGCGGCCAGCAGCGCGGCCGGGGCGCCACCACGGCGGCGGACCGAGCCGGGCACCAGCGGCCGGCCACCGGTGTGCAGGGCCACGGCGGTCACCGGCGCGGCGACCAGGAGCGTTGCCGCGCCGAGGATCAGCCCCATCGCCGGGTAGCCGGCCTCCTCGGAGAGCACGCTGCCCAGCAGCGGGCCGCAGGCCACGCCCACGGAGGAGGCCGAGCCCGCCAGGACCGCCCAGCGGCCGCGTACGTCCAGGGAGGCGGCCAGACCGATCAGGTAGGAGAGGACCACCGGGTAGACGGTGTTCCACAGGATCTCGCCGGTCGCGAACGAGCCCAGGTCCCGGGCCGAGGAGCTGACCACGATGCTCCCCGCGATGACCACGGTCCCCAGCCCGATCGGCACCGCCCGGCCCACCCGGGCGCCCAGCACCCCGGCGCCCATGACGCCCAGCAGGCCCGCGCCGAGGGCGGCGGCGAACACCGCGCCGACGGTGACCTCGGAGAGCCCCACCTGCACCACGCCGATGCGGCTGCTGACGCCCCAGAGCGCGTTCTGCGCCATGGACCAGACGAGCATCCCGCCCGCCAGGACGAGACCGGAACGACGGTGCGGCAGGCGGCCGGTGATCCGCGAGGCGGACTCCTCGGGGGCCGTGGGGCCGTTCAGCCGGGTGGTCGCGGGCCAGACGAGCAGGGCGACCAGGGCGATCGCGGCGAACGGGAGCCGGTGGCCGCCGCCGAGGTGCGGGATCGTCAGATAGAGGGCGCCCGCCGTGGCGGAGACGGTGAGCAGCCCGAGCGAGGACGTCCGGTGCGGGTCGCGCTGTGCGGCGATCCCCGCCGCCGCGACCGCCGTCGCCGCCCCCGAGCCGAAGCCGCCGACCACCACGGAGGCCACCACGAGCGGCACGGACCCGGCCAGCGCCGCGGAGCCGTACCCGACGGCGGCCAGCACCAGACCGACGCGGGCCGGGGTACGGGACCCGTACTGCTCGACCCGGCCCGCCAGGGTGAACCCGGCACTCGCCGAGCTCAGCAGCAGAGCACTGCCGACCAGGCCCGCCTGGGCGGGAGTCAGCCCGAGATGGACGCTGAGGCGGCCGACGATGGTGGGGAGCAGATAGGAGGCGAGGTAGCCGGCGGTGAAGACGGCGACCAGCGGCCACGCGGCGCGGCGCGAGGACATGGGCGTTCCTGGAGACATGCCTGAGCAGGCAGGGGGAGGGGGAGAGGGTGCTGCGACGCGCGCAGGGCAGGGCAGAGCGATGCCCGGCGCACGGGAAGGGGAGAATGCGAGGGGGTACGGGGAAATACGGGAGATGCGAGACGTGCGGCTCTCATCGGACAACGTCCCCGAAGGTGCTCGCGGGGCAATTTGTATCAAGCGCTCCCGGCCGCCCGAAAGTCGCCCCGCCGTGATCTGGGTCACTTATGCGTTTATGCGCTCGGAAGCCGGGTAACAGCGCATGTTTATGCAGGTCAGGATGGCATGTCGGCCGGGCCCTCATCGGCGGGGGAGGCCCCGCCCCGGGCCCCGAATCGGGCAGACTGGCCGGATCTCACACTGTCCAGATCTGCCGCACGGCCGGGGAGCGCACGGTGAGCACTGACACTCCAGGGATCGACCCGCTGCAGGCGCTGCGCGCCCCGCAGGACCCCGCCTGCGACGTCTTCCTGACGGGCACGGTCTTCCTCGACATCATCTTCACCGGCCTCGACAGCGCCCCCGTGCGCGGCACCGAGTCCTGGGCCCGCGGCATGGGCTCCAGCCCCGGCGGCGTCGCCAACATGGCCACCGCGCTCGCCCGGCTCGGCCTGCACACCTCGCTGGCCGCCGCCTTCGGCGACGACCACTACGGCGAGTACTGCTGGGACGCCCTCGAACAGGGCGAGGGCATCGACCTGTCGATGTCGCGCACCGTTCCCGGCTGGCACTCCCCGGTCACGGTCTCGATGGCGTACGAGGGCGAGCGCACGATGGTCTCCCACGGCCACGAGGCCCCGGCCCCTTCGGCCGTCCCGGGCCAGGCGGGAGCGGGCCCCACGGAAGCCGCCCCCGCCGCCGCCCCCGACCCCGCCTTCCCCCAGTGCCCCCCGCGCGCCCGCGCCGCGATCGCCTCGCTCGTCCCGGGGCGCAGCGAACCCTGGGTGGCCACCGCCGCCCGGCACGGCGCGCTGATCTTCGCCGACGTCGGCTGGGACGAGACCGGCCGCTGGGACCTGGACGCGCTGCCCGACCTGGCGCACTGCGAGGCGTTCCTGCCCAACGCCGAGGAGGCGATGCGCTACACCCGCACCGACTGTCCGCGCGCCGCCGCCCACGCCCTCGCGGAACGCGTCCCGCTGGCCGTGGTCACCCTGGGCGCCGAGGGCGCGTACGCCGTGGACGGGCGCACCGGGGCCGCCGCCCAGGTGCCCGCCATCGAGGTGGAGGCCCTCGACCCGACCGGCGCCGGGGACGTCTTCGTGGCCGGCTTCGTCACCGGCACCCTCGCCGACTGGCCGCTCGCCGACCGCCTCGCCTTCGCCGGGCTGACCGCCGCCCTCTCGGTCCAGGAGTTCGGCGGCTCGCTCTCCGCACCCGGCTGGGCCGAGATCGCCGCCTGGTGGCAGCGCATCCGCACCCTCGACGACCAGGACCCCACCGCCCTGGAGCGGTACGCCTTCCTGGAGGAGCTGCTCCCCACCACGGCCCGCGCCTGGCCGCTGCGGCGCGCGGTCCCCACGATCGGCTTCCGCCAGTGAGCGGACAGCGGACTCCTCGTACACACGGCTCGTACACACGGCCGGTAAAAGCACTCTGCGTTGTCACTGCCAAGTCGTAGGCTTGGTGATCCAGAGGTTGTCGAGCAGCGACAGCCCTGCAACGGGAGGTATGCGCAGGCCCGAGGGCCGGCCCATGACTCAGACACCCACACAGCCGCAGGCGCGTGCCCAGATCCGGATCCCGGCCGCTCACCCCATGGTGATGCTCCTCGGATCGGGTGACTCGCTGTTGCGCGTGATCGAAGAGGCCTTCCCGGCGGCCGACATCCATGTCCGGGGCAACGAGATCAGCGCCACGGGCGAGGCGGCCGACGTCGCCCTCATCCAGCGCCTGTTCGACGAGATGATGCTCGTGCTCCGCACCGGAGCGCCGATGACGGAGGACGCAGTGGAACGGTCGATCGCCATGCTCAGGGCGGCCGGCACCGGCGAGGGAGACCCCCAGGGCGAGACACCCGCCGAGGTGCTCACCCAGAACATCCTCTCCAACCGCGGCCGCACCATCCGCCCCAAGACGCTCAACCAGAAGCGGTACGTCGACGCGATCGACCAGCACACGATCGTCTTCGGCATCGGCCCCGCGGGCACCGGCAAGACCTACCTGGCCATGGCCAAGGCCGTCCAGGCGCTCCAGGCCAAGCAGGTCAGCCGCATCATCCTGACCCGCCCCGCGGTCGAGGCGGGGGAGCGGCTCGGCTTCCTCCCGGGCACCCTCTTCGACAAGATCGACCCGTATCTGCGCCCGCTCTACGACGCCCTGCACGACATGCTCGACCCCGACTCGATCCCGCGCCTGATGGCGGCGGGCACGATCGAGGTGGCGCCGCTCGCATATATGCGTGGCAGGACGTTGAACGACGCGTTCATCATCCTCGACGAGGCGCAGAACACCAGCGCCGAGCAGATGAAGATGTTCCTCACCCGCCTCGGCTTCGACTCCAAGATCGTCATCACGGGTGACATCACCCAGGTCGACCTGCCGAGCGGCACCAAGAGCGGGCTGCGCCAGGTCCAGGAGATCCTGGAGGGCCTGGAAGACGTGCACTTCTCGCGTCTCACCTCCCAGGATGTCGTCCGGCACAAGCTCGTCGGCCGTATCGTCGACGCGTACGAGAAGTACGACAGCCGAAACGGTCAGCAGGACGGTCAGGCGGACGGCCGGGAAGACGGCCGACGCGACCGCCGTAAAGGGAAGTAGTCGCAGCGCACCATGTCGATCGACGTCAACAACGAGTCCGGAACCGAGGTCGACGAGCAGGCGATCCTCGACATCGCCCGCTACGCACTGGCCCGGATGCGGATCCACCCGCTGTCCGAGCTCTCGGTGATCGTGGTGGACACCGACGCCATGGAGCAGCTGCACATCCAGTGGATGGACCTCCCCGGTCCGACCGATGTCATGTCCTTCCCGATGGACGAGCTCCGTCCGCCGGCCAAGGACGAGGAGGAGCCCCCGCAGGGGCTCCTCGGTGACATCGTGCTCTGCCCGGAGGTCGCGAAGAAGCAGGGCGAAGAGGCGCCGACGCAGCACTCCATGGACGAGGAGCTCCAGCTCCTGACCGTCCACGGAGTGCTGCACCTGCTGGGGTACGACCATGAGGTGCCCGAGGAGAAGGCCGAGATGTTCGGTCTCCAGGCCGCCATCGTGGACGGCTGGCGCGGTGAGCACGGTCTCACCGGCGCGTCCCCGGCCCCCACCGTCTCGTGATCGCGCCCCTGATCACCGGCGCCGTCGCGCTGGTCGTCGTCGGCTGGCTGGCCGCCTGCGCCGAGGCGGGCATCGCCCGTACGTCGAGTTTCCGGGCGGACGAGGCGGTCCGGGCAGGCCGGCGCGGCAGCGCGAAGCTGGCGCAGGTCGCCGCCGACCCGGTGCGCTATCTCAACGTCGCCCTGCTGGTGCGGGTCGCCTGCGAGGTGTCGGCCGGGGTGCTCGTCACCTATGTGTGCCTGCAGAAGTTCCCGGAGACCTGGGAGGCGCTCGCCTTCGCGATGGGCGTGATGGTCCTCGTCAGCTATGTCGCCGTCGGGGTCTCCCCGCGCACCATCGGCCGCCAGCACCCGCTGAACACGGCGACGGCCTCGGCGTACGTGCTGCTGCCGCTGGCCCGGATCATGGGCCCGATCCCGCAACTGCTGATCCTCATCGGCAACGCGTTCACCCCGGGCAAGGGGTTCCGCAAGGGCCCGTTCGCCAGTGAGGCGGAGCTGCGCGCGATGGTGGACCTGGCGGAGGCGGAGTCGCTGATCGAGGACGACGAGCGCCGCATGGTGCACTCGGTCTTCGAGCTGGGCGACACCCTGGTGCGCGAGGTGATGGTGCCCCGCACCGACCTGGTCTCCATCGAGCGCTACAAGACGATCCGCCAGGCCCTCACCCTCGCCCTGCGCTCCGGCTTCTCCCGGATCCCGGTCACCGGCGAGAACGAGGACGACATCGTCGGGATCGTCTACCTCAAGGACCTGGTCCGCAAGACCCACATCAACCGCGAGTCCGAGGCCGACCCGGTCTCCACCGCGATGCGCCCCGCCGCCTTCGTCCCCGACACCAAGAACGCCGGGGACCTGCTGCGCGAGATGCAGCGCGACCGCAGCCATGTCGCCGTCGTCATCGACGAGTACGGCGGCACGGCGGGCATCGTCACGATCGAGGACATCCTGGAGGAGATCGTCGGCGAGATCACCGACGAGTACGACCGCGAGCTGCCGCCCGTCCAGGAGCTGGAGAACGGCTGCTACCGGGTGACCGCACGCCTCGACATCGGGGACCTCGGCGACCTCTTCGGGCTCGACGAGTACGACGACGAGGACGTGGAGACCGTCGGCGGACTGCTCGCCAAGGCGCTCGGCCGGGTCCCGATCGCCGGTGCCTCGGCCGTCGTCGACCTGCCCGACAGCCGCAAGCTCCGGCTCACCGCCGAGTCCCCGGCCGGCCGCCGGAACAAGATCGTCACGGTGCTGGTGGAGCCCCAGGAGAAGGAAGCGGAGACGGAGACGGTATGACGCCCGAGCGGCTGCGCGCCTTCTGCCTGGAGTTCAACGCGAGCGTGGAGGAGTTCCCGTTCGGCCCGGAGACCTCGGTCTTCAAGGTGCTCGGCAAGATGTTCGCCCTCACCTCGCTGGATGCCCGGCCGCTCACGGTCAACCTCAAGTGCGACCCGGACGAGGCGATCCGCCTCCGCGAGGAGCACCCGAAGGCCATCGTCCCCGGCTGGCACATGAACAAGCGCCACTGGAACACGGTGACCGTCTCCGGCGTCCCGGACAAGCTGCTGCGCGAGCTGATCGAGGACTCCTACGACCTGGTGGTCGCCGGCCTCCCGAAGGCGGAGCGGCTGAAGCTGGACCGGCCGTAGGACGTACGCGTACGACACGGGCCCGCTCCTCCCCCGTGGGGAGCGGGCCCGTCCACGTAACCCCACGCGGTCAGCCGCGCCGCACACTTCAGCAGGAGATTCACCGCGCCGTTCCAAGGATTCTGGGATGGTTGAGCCGTGGACCCGGCAATGATCGCGCTCATCTCGGCATCCCTCTCATCCCTTGTCGCCACTGGTGGCTCGCAGGCATACAGCACGTTGGTGAGCAAGGTGCTCAAACGGGACGTGGACACCGAGCGTGAACGTCTGCGCGCCGAGGTACTGGGTGAACCCACCGGCCCTGCGGACCCGTCAGCCACCGACGAGAAGAATGAGGAGGGGCCGCCCCTCAGCGCTGATCAGAATTTCGCGGCTCTGCTCATCGAGTACTACGCCTACGGGCTCACCCAGGCCCGTAGGAGTTTCATCGTCAGCCTGACGTGCTCGGTCGTGGGCGGACTTGTTCTGATCTCCGGCGTTGGCATGGCGATCTTCCGAGCTGAGAGTACCGGCGACCAGTACGCCGCCGTCACGGCCAGCGTGGCGGGTCTCGTGATGACCGTGATCGGCACCTTGTTCCACCGGCGTGCGGACCTGGCGCTGAAGCACATGGAGTCTCAGACCCAGTCGCTCCGGCAGGACATGAAGGTTGAACGGGACGCCGGTCAGGCGATCAGGCTCCTTGAGGACGTGGATGATCCGGCCCTTAAGGCTCATCTCCAGGCCGCGCTGATCCTCAAGTTCGCTGCCGCCAAACTCCCCGAGCTGACAGGTGTCTTGAAGACAGCCGAGCCCCTGTCGCCACCGAGCGTCAACGGGGCAGTCCCGCACCCGTCGTCGGAGACACCGGCCTTCTGACGTCCGTCGGGGAAACGGGAGACCAGGAGTCACGGGGGAACCGCCCCATGTACCCGGTGCCGGGGTGAGTGGATCAGCGCCGCCGGGTGCTTCGTATGCTCGTGCCATGACCGACAGCAGCGACAGCACTGACAGCACAGACACCGCCGCCCTCGACGCCGAGGACCGCAAGATCGTCACCCTGGCGCGCAGCGCCCGCGCCCGCAACGGGGTGGCCGAGGGCGCCGCCGTGCGCGACGAGACGGGACGTACGTATGTGGCGGGCACCGTGGCGCTGGAGTCGCTGAAGCTGAGCGCCCTGCAGACCGCCGTCGCCATGGCCGTCGCCAGCGGCGCCACCTCGCTGGAGGCCGCCGCCGTCGTCTCCGCCGCCGAGACCCCCGCCGACGAGGACCGCGCCGCCGTACGGGACCTGGGCGGACCGGAGACGCCGGTGTTCCTCGCGGGCCTGGACGGCACCCTGCGGCTGCGGGTCACGGCGGGCTGACGGGCCGGGCCCGCCCCTGATCGAGGCGGCCCTCCGGCGCGTCTCTACGGACCGCTGTACGGGAGTGCCGCCGCGATCGGGGAGAATGGTCGCCATGAGCGCTCGCCCGAACCAAGAATCCGCTGCCCCGCAAGCGGAGACCACCTCCCCCCACCGGGCCGGCTTCGCCTGCTTCGTGGGCCGCCCCAACGCCGGAAAGTCCACCCTGACGAACGCTCTGGTCGGTCAGAAGGTGGCGATCACCTCCAACCGCCCCCAGACCACCCGGCACACCGTGCGCGGCATCGTCCACCGCGAGGACGCGCAGCTGATCCTGGTCGACACCCCCGGCCTCCACAAGCCGCGCACGCTCCTCGGCGAGCGGCTGAACGATGTCGTACGGACCACCTGGGCCGAGGTCGACGTCATCGGCTTCTGCCTGCCCGCCGACCAGAAGCTCGGCCCCGGCGACAAGTACATCGTCAAGGAGCTCGCGGGGATCAAGAAGACCCCCAAGATCGCCATCATCACCAAGACCGACCTGGTCGAGTCGAAGGCGCTGGCCGAACAGCTCCTCGCCGTCTCCGCGCTCGCGGACGAGCTGGGCTTCGAGTGGGCCGAGATCATTCCGGTCTCGGCGGTCAAGGACCAGCAGGTCGGCCTGCTCGCCGACCTCATCGCCCCGCTGCTCCCTGAGAGCCCGCCGCTCTACCCGGAGGGCGACCTCACCGACGAGCCGGAGATGGTCATGGTCGCGGAGCTGATCCGCGAGGCCGCGCTGGAGGGCGTACGCGACGAGCTGCCGCACTCCATCGCCGTCGTGGTCGAGGAGATGCTGCCGCGCGAGAACCGTCCGGCGGACAAGCCGCTGCTGGACATCCACGCCAACGTCTACATCGAGCGCCCCAGCCAGAAGGGCATCATCATCGGCCCGAAGGGCCAGCGGCTGAAGGACGTCGGCACGAAGTCGCGCAAGCACATCGAGGCGCTGCTCGGCACGCCCGTCTTCCTCGACCTGCATGTGAAGGTCGCGAAGGACTGGCAGCGCGATCCGAAGCAGTTGCGGAAGCTCGGCTTCTGAGCCGCCCTACGGAGCGGCCGGTCTCACGCGCCCTCCTTCAGGACGCGTGAGACCAGCGTGCGCTGGGCCCCGGTCAGATCGGGGTCAGCGCAGTACACGGTGCGGTCCCCGACCGTGATCCGGTACCGGAATCCGTCCGGCACCCCGGACGGCGGCGCGTCCGGGGTGCCGGCCTCGGTGGCGGCGGCGAGGACCTCCTCGGCGAGCGACTCCCACTCCGCCGCGTCCTCCCGGCCCTCGGTGTCGACCTCATGGTGGCGGGAGATGCCGGCGAAGCCGCCGGTCCTGGTGACCTGAATACGCATGGGGTCCTGTCTAGCCGGGGCCGGGGGAACGCTCAAGGCCGCCTCACTCGGAGACGGTCACGCCCGCCTTGCTCGGTGAATGCTCAAGGCCGCCTCACTCCGCCGTCCGCACCCCCACCTCGGACCAGGCCTTCAGGACCGCCTCCTTCTCGCCGCGCTCCCCGAAGCGGGCGCCCGCCGCCGCGACCGTCAGCCGGGCGAACTCCTCGAAGTCCGCGGTGGCCGTCAGCTCGCCGCCGGTCAGCACGTCGAACCAGATCTGCCCGGCCCGCTCCCAGGCGTTGCCGCCCAGGGCGGAGGCCAGGAGGTAGAAGGCGCGGTTGGGGATGCCGGAGTTGATGTGGACCCCGCCGTTGTCCTCCTCCGTCTCGACGTAGTCCTCCATCGACGCGGGCTGCGGGTCCTTGCCGAGCACATCGTCGTCGTACGCCGTTCCCGGAGCCTTCATCGAGCGCAGGGCGTCCCCGCTGACCCGGGGTGCCAGCAGTCCGGCGCCGATCAGCCAGTCGGCCTGCTCGGCGCTCTGGCCCAGCGAGAACTGCTTGACCAGCGAGCCGAAGACGTCGGAGACCGACTCGTTGAGCGCGCCCGACTGGCCCTCGTAGCGCAGGTTGGCGGTGTACTGGGTGAGGCCGTGGGCCAGTTCGTGGGCGATGACGTCGATGGCGTACGTGAAGTCGAGGAAGATCTCCCCGTCACCGTCGCCGAAGACCATCTGCTCGCCGTCGAAGAACGCGTTGTTGTACTCGTGGCCGTAGTGGACGGAGCCGATGAGGGGCAGGCCCTTGCCGTCGATCGAACTGCGTCCGTAGGCGGAGAGCAGCAGTTCGAAGGTGGCGCCGAGGCCGGCGTACGCGCGGTTGACGCTGGCGTCCGAGGTGGGCTTGTCGCCCTCGTCGCGGACCTTGGTGCCCGGCAGGGATGTGCCGTTCTCGCAGTCGTACAGGGTGCGGTGGGGCTTGGCGGGGACCGCGCCCGCCGTGGGGGTGGCGGGCGCGGCGGCGAGGGCCGTCAGGCGACGGCGATCACGGCGGAGGGCGTCGGCCTCCAGGGTGCGGCGGGCCGGATCGGCGAGCCGGGCGTCGCCTGAGTGCGACAGCTTGTCGAGGACGTGGGGCGGCACGATGGTGCAGAAGACGGGGTGGAGCCCGTCATCGTTGGTTCGAGGCTGCATGAAATGACTGTGGCACTCCGTCACCGCCCTGTCACTGGTTGCGATGATGATTGACGAAATGGAGTGATGAGTCACCGTTTCCCCCTCATCGATGCCCGGTCCCGCATACTGATACGGACCGACACCCCGGGCCACCCTCGGCTAGGCTCGTCGCATCATGCGTTTCGGGCTGCTTCTCCTTAGCTGCCGCGGCGAGGGCCTGTAGTCGTAGGCCGACCCCCTCCCCGCGGAGTCTGGTGCTGCAGCGACACCGTCGGCCGACCCCACGTCGGACCCCGAGGAGCCCTACGCCATGACCACGCCCGTGAACCCCGCCGGTGCTGTGAACCCCGCCGAGAACGCTGTCGGCCGCCCCACCCCCGTCACCAACGCGACGCAGCTCCAGAAGCCGTCCGGGATGCCGGTCGACAAGTACCGCGGTTACGAGGCCGTGGACATCGCCGACCGCACCTGGCCGGACAACCGGATCACCGTGGCGCCCCGCTGGCTGTCCACCGATCTGCGCGACGGCAACCAGGCGCTGATCGACCCGATGAGCCCCGCCCGCAAGCGCGAGATGTTCGACCTGCTCGTACGCATGGGCTACAAGGAGATCGAGGTCGGCTTCCCGTCCTCCGGAGAGACCGACTTCGCCTTCGTCCGCTCCATCATCGAAGAGGGCGCGATCCCCGAGGACGTGACGATCTCCGTCCTGACGCAGGCCCGCGAGGAGCTGATCGAGCGGACCGTCGAGTCGCTGGTCGGCGCGCGCCGGGCCACCGTCCACCTGTACAACGCCACCGCCCCCACCTTCCGCCGCGTGGTCTTCCGGGGCTCGAAGGAGCAGGTCAAGCAGATCGCGGTGGACGGTACGCGGCTGGTGATGGAGTACGCGGAGAAGATCCTGGGCCCGGAGACGATCTTCGGCTACCAGTACAGCCCGGAGATCTTCACCGACACCGAGCTGGACTTCGCCCTGGAGGTCTGCGAGGCGGTCTGTGACGTCTGGCAGCCCGAGGAGGGCCGCGAGATCATCCTGAACCTGCCCGCCACCGTGGAGCGTTCCACGCCCTCCACCCACGCGGACCGCTTCGAGTGGATGTCGCGCAACCTGTCCCGCCGGGAGTTCGTCTGCCTGTCGGTCCACCCGCACAACGACCGGGGTACGGCGGTGGCGGCGGCCGAGCTGGCCATCATGGCCGGGGCCGACCGCATCGAGGGCTGCCTGTTCGGCCAGGGCGAGCGGACCGGCAACGTCGACCTGGTCACCCTGGGCATGAACCTGTTCTCGCAGGGCGTGGACCCGCAGATCGACTTCTCGCAGATCGACGAGATCCGCCGCACCAGCGAGTACTGCAACCAGATGGAGATCCACCCGCGCCACCCGTACGCGGGCGACCTGGTCTACACCGCCTTCTCCGGCTCCCACCAGGACGCCATCAAGAAGGGGTTCGACGCGATGGAGAAGGACGCGGCGGCCCAGGGGAAGACGGTCGACGAGATCGAGTGGGCGGTGCCGTACCTGCCGATCGACCCGAAGGACGTCGGCCGCTCCTACGAGGCCGTCATCCGGGTCAACTCGCAGTCCGGCAAGGGCGGTATCGCGTACGTCCTGAAGAACGACCACAAACTGGACCTGCCGCGCCGGATGCAGATCGAGTTCTCCCGGATCATTCAGGCCAAGACCGACGCCGAGGGCGGCGAGGTCACCCCGACGCAGATCTGGTCCACCTTCCAGGACGAGTACCTGCCGAACGCCGACAACGCCTGGGGGCGCATCCAGCTGCGTTCCGGCCAGACCACCACCGACACCGACGGCACGGACACCCTGACCGTCGAGGCCACCGTGGACGGCGCGGACACCGTGCTGACCGGATCGGGCAACGGACCGATCTCCGCGTTCTTCGAAGCGCTGCAGGCCATCGGCATCGACGCCCGGCTGCTGGACTACACCGAGCACACGATGAGCGAGGGCGCCAGCGCCCAGGCCGCCTCGTACATCGAGTGCGCGATCGACGGCAAGGTGCTGTGGGGCATCGGCATCGACGCCAACACCACCCGCGCCTCGCTCAAGGCGGTCGTCTCCGCGGTCAACCGCGCCTCCCGCTGACCCGGCCGGACGCCCCCTCGTACGGACGTCCGCTTTGACCCCGTACGTCAGCAGTCCCAGAACCCCGACCGCCCGCTCCGGGCGGTCGGGGTTCGGCCATATCCGAGGGTTGTGACCTCCGGGCTACTGACGCCACCTCACGCATGTGGCTAACATCACGTCCAACACACGGCAATGTTGCCGGAGCGTTACGGAGGTGTGCGACGTGCGGTCAGCCAAAGGACAACGCGCTCTGAGGCCGGTCCTCTGCGGCATCCGCACGGTCTGGGACGCCGTCGGTGACGGCGCCTTCTTCTGCCCCGGCTGCGGCGGCGACCGCAACTACCGCCGCCTGACCGGCCGCCGCCGGCTCACCGTCCTCGGCATCCCGCTGGCCGGGCGGGGCGAGACCGGGCCCGTCGTGGAGTGCGCCGCCTGCCGCGCCCGCTTCGCCCCTGACGCCCTGGACCACCCGACCACCACCCAGTTCTCCTCGATGCTCCGGGAGGCCGTCCACACGGTCACCCTGGCCGTCCTCGCGGCCGGCGGGACCACCTCCCGTACGGTCCTGGACACCGCCGTCGGGGTCGTCCGGGACGCCGGGCTCGACGACTGCACCCAGGAGCAGCTGTACACCGTGGTGGAGGTGCTCGCCGCCGACACCGGGTACGGCGGCCGGTCCGACCCGGCGGCCGACGCGTGCGGCGCCGCCCTCGCCATCGAGCTCCACGAGGTGCTGGCCCCGCTCGCCCCGCACCTGGCCACCGCCGGCCGGGAGTCGGTCCTCCTCCAGGGCGCCAGGATCGCGCTCGCCGACGGGGCCTACAGCCCGGCCGAGCGCGAGGTCCTGACGACGGTGGGCGGCGCCCTGAAGCTCCCGGCCGACGACACCGCCCGCCTGCTCGCCGCAGCCGCTCGCACGCCCTCCTAGGGCTCCCCAGGGCCTCCCAGGGCTTTCTGGAGGCGCACAGGCGCACAGGCGTACGGCCCCGCCCGGCTGTGCGCGACAATGGTCCCATGAGCTTGTTCCGGGACGACGGCGTCGTGCTGCGTACGCAGAAACTGGGCGAGGCCGACCGGATCATCACGATCCTGACCCGGGGCCACGGCCGGGTCCGCGCTGTCGCCCGGGGGGTGCGCCGCACCAAGTCCAAGTTCGGCGCCCGCCTGGAACCCTTCTCCCACGTCGACGTGCAGTTCTTCGCCCGGGGCAGCGAGCTGATCGGCCGCGGGCTGCCGCTCTGCACCCAGAGCGAGACCATCGCCCCGTACGGCGGCGGGATCGTCGCCGACTACGCCCGCTACACGGCCGGCACCGCGATGCTGGAGACCGCCGAGCGGTTCACCGACCACGAGGGCGAACCCGCCGTCCAGCAGTATCTGCTCCTCGTCGGCGGCCTGCGCACCCTCGCCCGCGGCGAGCACGCACCGCACCTGATCCTGGACGCGTTCCTGCTGCGCTCGCTCGCGGTCAACGGGTACGCGCCGAGCTTCGAGGACTGCGCCAAGTGCGGGATGCCGGGCCCCAACCGGTTCTTCTCCGTCGCGGCGGGGGGCGTCATATGCGGTGACTGCCGGGTCCCCGGGAGCGTCGTACCCTCGGCACAGGCACTCGAACTGCTGAGCGCGCTGCTCAGCGGCGACTGGGCGACGGCGGACGCCTGCGAGGCACGCCATGTCAGGGAGGGGAGCGGGCTGGTGTCCGCCTATCTGCACTGGCATCTGGAGCGCGGCCTGCGCTCGCTGCGGTACGTCGAGAAGTGACGCGGGCCCCTAGAGAGCGACGCGTTGTGTGAAGAAGTGACACAGGGAGACTGAGAACCTCATGGCAGTACGCGGGATCCTCGGCGGCCGTAACCGGCGCACGTACAAGACCCCCGAGCCGCACCCCTCGGGCGCGACGCCTCCGAAGATCCCCGGCGAGCTGGTGCCCCAGCACGTCGCCGTCGTGATGGACGGCAACGGCCGCTGGGCCAAGGAGCGGGGCCTGCCCCGCACCGAGGGCCACAAGGTCGGTGAGGGCGTCGTCATGGACGTCCTCAAGGGGTGCATCGAGATGGGCGTCAAGAACCTCTCGCTCTACGCCTTCTCCACGGAGAACTGGAAGCGCTCGCCGGACGAGGTGAAGTTCCTGATGAACTTCAACCGCGACGTGATCCGCCGCCGCCGCGACGAGATGGACGAGCTCGGCATCCGGATCCGCTGGGTGGGCCGCATGCCCAAGCTGTGGAAGTCCGTCGTCCAGGAGCTCCAGGTCGCCCAGGAGCAGACGAAGGACAACGACAAGATGACGCTGTACTTCTGCGTCAACTACGGCGGCCGCGCCGAGATCGCGGACGCCGCGCAGGCCATCGCCCGGGACGTGGCGGCCGGGAAGCTCGACCCGTCGAAGGTCAACGAGAAGACGTTCCAGAAGTACATCTACTACCCGGACATGCCGGACGTGGACCTCTTCGTGCGCCCCAGCGGCGAGCAGCGCACCTCGAACTACCTGATCTGGCAGAGCGCGTACGCCGAGATGGTCTTCCAGGACGTTCTCTGGCCGGATTTCGACCGTCGGGACCTGTGGCGGGCCTGCCTGGAGTACGCGCAGCGCGACCGCCGCTTCGGCGGGGCGCAGGAGGCGGCCGAGGCCGCGGAGGCCGCCAAGAAGTGACGTAGGACGGCCGCCAAGAAGTGACGTAGGGCGTAAGAAGGGCCCCTGTACGCGTACAGGGGCCCCTTTACGTTCGCGCGGTTACTTCTTGGCGGCGGCGCACTCCGCACACGTGCCGAAGATCTCGACGGTGTGCGCGACGTTCACATAGCCGTGCTGGGCGGCGATCATCTCGGCCCACTGTTCGACGGCGGGCCCTTCGACCTCGACCGCCTTGCCGCAGAGCCGGCAGACCAGGTGGTGGTGATGGTCACCGGTCGAGCACCGCCGGTAGACGGCCTCACCCTCGGTGGTGCGCAGGACGTCGACCTCGCCCGCGTCGGCGAGGGACTGAAGGGTCCGGTAGACCGTGGTCAGGCCCACGGAGTCGCCGCGGTGCTTGAGGACGTCGTGCAGCTCCTGGGCGCTACGGAACTCGTCGACCTCGTCGAGGGCCGCCGCCACCGCCGCCCGCTGCCGGGTGGACCGGCCGCGTACCGGCGCTGCGTTCGTGCCACTGATCGGCGCCGTGGCCACAGGTGCCTCCTCGTGTCGCCCGTACATGTGTCGGGCCATTGTGCCAGCCCGACCGGACGCCGCACTCAAACGCGCAGGTCGTCCGTTCCCCGGCGGGCCGCCGGTACCTCCAGAGTGCACTCCGCACCCTTCGCCTCGCTCGCCCGGGCCCGGCGCCGGGCGAGCGGAGCCGCGAGCGCGGTCAGCGCGACGAACACCGCGATGGCCAGCAGCACGATCGTCGCGCCCGGCGGGACGTCCTGGTAGTACGAGGTCACGGTGCCGGCCAGGGTCACCCCTGTGCCGATCACCACGGAGAGCACGAACGTCACCTTGAACGACTTGGTGATCTGCTGGGCGGCCGCCACCGGCACCACCATCAGCGCGCTGACCAGCAGCAGCCCGACGACCCGCATCGCGACGGTCACCGTCACGGCGGCCGTGACCGCGACCAGCAGGTTCAGCACCCGCACCGGCAGCCCGGTGACCCGGGCGAACTCCTCGTCCTGGCTGACGGCGAACAGCTGCCGCCGCAGCCCGACCGTGACCAGCACCACGAAGGCCGCCAGCACGCAGATCGCGATGACGTCGGACTCGGAGACGGTGGAGAGCGAGCCGAAGAGGTACGAGGTCAGATTGGCGTTGGAGCCGGTGTCGGAGAGGTTGATCAGCATGACGCCGCCCGCCATGCCCCCGTAGAAGAGCATCGCCAGGGCGAGGTCGCCGCGCGTGTGCCCGTACCAGCGGATCAGCTCCATGACGACCGCACCGGCCACGGCGACGGCGGTGGCCATCCAGACGGGGCTGGTGGAGAGCAGGAAGCCGAGGCCGACGCCGGTCATCGCGATGTGGCCGATGCCGTCGCCCATGAGGGCCTGGCGGCGCTGGACCAGGTAGATGCCGATGGCGGGCGCGGTGATGCCGACCAGGACGGCCGCGATGAGCGCCCGCTGCATGAAGGGGGGGTTGAGGAATTCGAGGAACATCAGGTCAGCAGTCCCGTCCGTACGGGCTCGGCGGCCGCGTGGGGGTGTACGTGGTCGTGGCCGGGCAGCGCGTGCTGGCCGAGCGCCTCCGGCGGCGGCCCGTCGTGCGTCACACAGCCGTCGCGCAGGACCACGGCCCGGTCGATCAGCGGCTCCAGCGGGCCCAGCTCGTGGAGCACGAGGAGCACGGAGGTGTTCAGGGCCACCTGCTCGCGCAGGGTCGCCGCCAGGATCTCCTGGCTCGCCAGGTCCACCCCGGCCATCGGCTCGTCCATGATCAGCAGCTCCGGCTCGGCGGCCAGGGCGCGGGCGATCAGGACCCGCTGGTGCTGCCCGCCCGACAGGGCGCTCACGGAGTCCTTGGCGCGGTCGGACAGGCCCACCAGCTCGATGGCCCGGTCCACGGCCGCCCGGTCCGCCTTCCCGGGCCACCGCAGCTTCGTACGGGCCAGCCGGCCCGAGGCGACGACCTCGCGGATCGTGGCGGGGACCCCGCCGGCGGCCGTGGTGCGCTGGGGCACGTAGCCGATCCGGCCCCACTGGCGGAAGCGCCGCAGCTCGGTGCCGAACAGCTCGACGGTGCCGCCGGTCAGCGGGACCTGGCCGATGGCGGACCGTACGGCGGTGGACTTGCCGGAACCGTTGGCGCCGAGCAGGGCGACGACCTCGCCGCGGTGCACGGTGAGGTCCACCCCGCGCAGCACGGGGCGCGCGCCGAGGGTGGCCGTGGCGCCGCGCAGGCTGACGACGGCCTCGCGGGTGCTGTTCTCACGCTCCGGCATGAGCGCCTCCGATCGGGATGTGGTGCGGGTCACTTCGCGCCGAGTGCTTTCTGCAGCGCGGTGAGGTTGGACTCCATGACCTCGATGTAGTCAGCGCCCTGGGACTTCTTCGTGATTCCCTCCAGCGGGTCCAGGACGCCGGTCTTGAGGCCGGTGTCCTTCGCGAGGGTCTTCGCGGTCTTGTCGCTGGCGAGCGTCTCGAAGAAGACGGTGGTGGCCTTCTCCTTCTCCGCGATGGTGTGCAGCTCCTGGATGCGGGCCGGGGTCGGCTCGGCCTCGGGGTCGATGCCCGCGATGCCCTGCTGGGTCAGCCCGTAGCGCTCGGCGAGGTAGCCGAAGGCGGAGTGGGTGGTGATGAAGGTCTTGGTGGCGGTGTTCTTCAGCCCGGTCTCGTACGCCGTGTTCAGCTTGTTCAGCTCGCCGACCAGGGCCTCGGTGTTCTTCTTGTAGTCCGCGGCGTGGTCGGGGTCGGCCTTCTCCAGGGACTTGCCGACACCCTTGGCGACCTCGGCGTACTTCACCGGGTCCAGCCAGATGTGCGGGTCGGCGCCGCCCTCCTCGCCGTGGTTGTGGCCGTCGCCCTCGGAGTGCTCCTCGTGGGCTTCCTCGCCCTCGTGACCGTGCTCTTCTTCGCCCTCGTGCCCGTGGTCGTGGCCGCTGACCTCGGCTCCGTGGTTCTCCAGCGTGGTGAGGGTCGCGGCGTCGACGGTGTTCTGCACACCGGACTGCTGGATCGCGTCGTCCACGGCGGGCTGGATGCCCTTGAGGTAGAGCACGTAGTCGGACTCGCTGATGGAGCCGATCTGGCGGGGGGTGAGCTCCAGGTCGTGCGGCTCGACGCCCGGCTTGGTGAGGCTGGTGACGGCGACGTGCTCGCCGCCGATCCGCTCGGCGAGGAACTGCATCGGGTAGAACGACGCGGTCACCTTCAGCTTGTCGCCGTTGCCCCCGTCCGCTGCGTCGGAGGTGGAGCAGGCCGAGAGAGCGGTCAGACCGAGGACGACTGCTCCGGCGACGGCGGTGGTGGGTATGAGGCGGCGTACGTTCATGACAGTCATTTTCAACAAAACTGGAAACGATTGTCAACAAGGTGGATGAGATGCCCGGAAGGTCACATAGCGGGGAGGCCGAAGATCGCCGGACCGCTTACCGATTTGATCCCAGGGGTGCGCCCGCCGGTAATCTGAAGCATTCGCCGTTCGTCATCGTCGTATGAAGAGAGCACCGTGGCCGCCGACAAGATCGACACCATCGTCAGCCTGAGCAAGCGCCGTGGCTTCGTCTACCCCTCCAGTGAGATCTACGGTGGTCAGCGCGCCGCCTGGGACTACGGGCCGCTGGGCGTCGAGATGAAGGAGAACCTGAAGCGCCAGTGGTGGCGCTACATGGTCACTTCGCGCGAGGACGTGGTCGGTCTCGACTCGTCGGTCATCCTGGCCCCGGACGTCTGGGTCGCCTCGGGTCACGTCGCCACCTTCTCGGACCCGCTGACCGAGTGCACCTCCTGTCACAAGCGCTACCGCGCCGACCACCTGGAGGAGGCGTACGAGGAGAAGCACGGCAAGCCGCCGGTCAACGGCCTCGCCGACCTCAACTGCCCCAACTGCGGCAACAAGGGGACCTTCACGGAGCCCAAGGAGTTCTCGGGCCTGCTCTCCACCCACCTCGGCCCCACCCAGGACTCCGGCTCGGTCGCCTACCTGCGCCCCGAGACCGCCCAGGGCATCTTCACCAACTTCGGCCAGGTGCAGCAGACCTCCCGCAAGAAGCCGCCGTTCGGTATCGCGCAGGTCGGCAAGTCCTTCCGGAACGAGATCACTCCGGGCAACTTCATCTTCCGGACCCGTGAGTTCGAGCAGATGGAGATGGAGTTCTTCGTCAAGCCGGGCGAGGACGAGGAGTGGCAGCAGTACTGGATGGACCAGCGCTGGAACTGGTACACGGACCTCGGCATGCGCGAGGAGAACATGCGCTGGTTCGAGCACCCGCAGGAGAAGCTCTCCCACTACTCCAAGCGCACCGCGGACATCGAGTACCGCTTCCGCTTCGGCGGCAGCGAGTGGGGCGAGCTGGAGGGCGTCGCCAACCGCACCGACTACGACCTCAAGGCGCACTCCAAGGCCTCCGGCACCGACCTCCAGTACTACGACCAGGAGGCCGGCGAGCGCTACACGCCGTACGTCATCGAGCCCGCGGCCGGTGTCGGCCGCGCGATGCTGGCGTTCCTGCTCGACGCCTACACCGAGGACGAGGCGCCCAACGCCAAGGGCGTCATGGAGAAGCGCACCGTCATGCGCCTCGACCCGCGCCTGGCGCCGGTCAAGGTCGCGGTCCTGCCGCTCTCCCGCAACCCGCAGCTCTCGCCGAAGGCCAAGGGCCTGGCGACGGACCTGCGCAAGAACTGGAACATCGAGTTCGACGACGCCGGCGCCATCGGCCGCCGCTACCGCCGCCAGGACGAGATCGGCACCCCGTTCTGCGTGACCGTCGACTTCGACACCCTGGACGACAACGCGGTGACCGTGCGCGAGCGCGACACGATGAAGCAGGAGCGCGTCTCCCTGGACCAGATCCAGGCGTACCTCGGCGCCCGGCTGATCGGCTGCTGACAACTCCCGTACGTGCGCCCGTAGGCGCGTGAGGCCCCCGGTTCCGGGTACGGAACCGGGGGCTTCGCCGTATCGGTCCACTCGGCCCGCTCGGTCCACCGGAGCCCCCGCCGCCGTCCCGGGAGGTACGCGATGCCGTCGATCACCAGCAGCAAGGTCACCAGATGGGACCAGCACGGCCGTGAACACGTCGTGCGGGTGAGGAAGTCGGGCATGTCACGCGAGCTGACGTGCTCCACCTGCGGCTGGCGCCGCTCGGCGCAGTTCCTGCCCTGGCTGAAGGCCCAGGAGCACCTGACCGAGGCCCACCAGGCGACGGTCGACCCGACGGCCTGAAAATCTGGTGCGGGGTGCTCCGGGCGCGGGGTACCGTTTCGGCATGTCTTCGTTCTTCCAGATCTACGAGTGAGAGCGCGGCGGGTGAGTCCAGCCCCCGCCGCCACGGGGACCGGCGCGACCGGCCCCTTCGACCTTTCCTGACTCACTTCTCATCACCACGAATGGGAGAACGCCGTGGCCAAGAGCCGCAACAACCTCCTCGGCGTCGGAGGACAGCGCAAGAAGCTGTCCCGCGCCGAACAGCAGGGCGCGGGTTCCGCGCGAGGGGCCGACCGCAAGGTGGCCGAGGACAAGAAGCAGGAGCTCGTACGGAAGATGCGCGAGCGCGCCGAGGCACAGGCGGCCGCCACCGCCGCCGAGCCGGGCGAGCAGTCCGGGCAGTCCGGGCAGTCCGGGCAGTCCGAGCAGGACATGCCGCCCGCGCAGAGCTGACGCACCCACGCACCGGGGCCCGTTCCGTACGGCGTACGTACGGAACGGGCCCCTTCGCGTACGCCGGTGAGCGCCCCGGCACACCGCCACGCGGCTACTGGGTCCTGAAGCGCCGGAAGAGGTTGCGGGCCACGTACACTCCCGGCCCGCCGAAGCCGACGATGTCTACGCGGCCGTCGCCGGTGATGTCGGCCAGGAAGCGAGGGTGGCGATCCACCCGCCAGGCGCCCGCCTCCTCGCCGTATCCGAAGCCCCGGCACACCAACTGCGCCTGTTCGAAACGGCCTTCGCCCACCGCGTGCGCCACCCAGACCCCCTCGTCGCCGAAGCCGACGATGTCCGGGGTGCCGTCCCCGGTCACGTCCGCGAGGAGGCGGAGATGCTTCCCGCCCGTCCATCCCTGGGCGCGCCCGAAGTCGTTCAGGACGAGCCGCGCGGGCTCGAAGGTGCCGTCGCCGCGGCCGTGGGAGACGACGACGCCCTGCGGGCCGAACCCGACCATGTACGCCGCGCGGCCCTCGGCGGCGCCGACCACGAACCGGGGGTACCCGTCGGCCGAGCGCCACCCCTGCTCGAACCCGAACTCGTCGAGTACGTACAGCGGTTCGGCGTACGTGCCGTCCTCGGCCTGGAGGGAGACCCAGACGCCGTCGTCGTGGCAGCCGACGATGTCGACCCGGCCGTCCCCGGTGGTGTCGGCCAGGAAGCGCGGGTGGCGGGCGACGAGCCATCCGCCGGCCTCCTCGCCGTGCCCGAAGGCCCGGACAGCCGGTTCGCCGGGGAGCGGCGCGAAGGTTCCGTCCTCGGCCTGGAGGGAGATCCACACGCCGTCGTCGTGGCAGCCGACGATGTCGACCCGGCCGTCGCCCGTGGTGTCGGCCAGGAAACGGGGGTGCTTGTCGGCCAGCCACTCACCGGCCTGCTTGCCGTGCCCGAACGCCTTGACGGCCAGGTCGCCGCCCGCGGGCGCGAACGCCCCGTCCTCGCCCCGGGCGGAGATCCGGACCCCGCCGGTGCACAGGACCACCAGATCGGGCCTGCCGGTGCCCGCCAGGTCCACGAAGGACCACAGGTCCGCCGCGTTCGGGGCGGTCGCCCCCTGGTGCAGCGGCTGCTCGTCGTCGAACGTCCCGTCGCCCCGCCCGACCGACGTCACGGCGCCCTTGGTGGGCCTGACGGCCACGATGTCGGCGTGGGCCGAGCCCGCCGTGTCGGCCAGCAGCCGCGCTCCGGACCCGGCCCAGGTGCCGGGCCCTCCGCCGGGCGAGGGGGTGAGCACGTCGGTCTTCCAGCCGCCCGCCTCCGGAGCACTTCCGTACGCTTCGAGGACCAGCAGCGGGTCGCTGAAGGAGGGGGCCGCGCCGGGTACGGGCCGCAGCGCGGCCGAGCGGCCCAGCCGCCAGGACTGCCGGCTGTTCCAGTGGCTCAGGGGCGCCCAGCGCAGGACGAGGTCGCTGGTGCGCTCGGGCTCGGCCGGGACGAACCGCCACCGCTGGCTCGCCGCGCCGTCGTCGTACGGGTTCAGGGTGATCCGGATCTCGTCCGGGCCTTTCCACCCGTCCTCCGGGTCGTCCGGCTCCGCCACTTCCTCCAGGTCGAGAACGGTGCCGTCGGCCACGCCCTCGATGAAGTAGAGACCCGCCTCGCCCTCGACGGGGACGACGTGCCACTGCTGGCCCTTCTTCCCGGCGGCCGCGTCCCATTGGCGGACCCCGCGGTCCGCGGCGGCGGGGTTGTCCAGCACCTTCCCGCCGGCCGCGTTGCGGATCACGTACGCCGGGTCGTCCTGCGCCGGCGTCACGGGAGTGAGCTGCCACAGGTCCGGGCGCGGGCCGTCGGCCCCGGCTCCGGCGTCGGCTCCGGCGGGGAAGTCGCGGACGACGAGGGTCCCGTCCGCGCTCGGCGCCGCCTTGGCGCCGAGTCTCCTCCCGGTGGCGGCGTTGACGATCTCCAGCTTCAGTTCTTCCGTGGGCACGGGCATCGTGGTGCCTCTTCCAGGCGGTGCGGACGCGGACGTTGACTCGGGAGTGGGCGGCGAGGGCCGCGGTGGCGGTGGTGGGCGCGGATCACGTGAAGACGTGGTGGTACGGGACGTTCCACTCGTTGGGCAGGCGCGGGTAGAACGTGTTGATGACCGTCCCGGTGAAGTCCCCGCCCCAGTTGTAGGTGAGGCGTGCCTCGCCGTTGGCCGTCACCGCGTGGTCCTTGAAGCCGAGGATCGCGTCGGGGTGGGTGATCGGCACGAAGGTGATCCCGCCCCAGGGGGTGACCGTGACGACCCAGAGCTGGGTGTCCTCGGGGGTGCCGTTCCTGCCGCGCCACTTCTCGCCGACCTTGCCGGGCAGGCCGACCTGGAGGGTGTCGGCGCCGCTCTGGGGGGCTTCCTGGTGGACGGTGATCCGTCGGCGCTGCGGCTTCGGTACGCCGTCGTCGCCGCGCCCGGCGTCGATCGGGGGCTGGGCCGTGCCCGGGGCGGGGGGCGGGGTCGAGACCTGGCCGGCGGCGCTCTCGATGAAGTACAGCGGCCGCTGCCCGAAGAAGCCGCCGGGGGTGATGTACCAGAGGTGGCCCTTCGCCTCCTTGGTGGCCGGATCGAGCGCGGTGGACAGCTGGACGCCCTTGTCGTGGCTCTGCTCCTTCAGCTCGGCAGGCCGCAGATAACCGCCGTTGAAGGCGTGGACCAGCATGACCGGCCGGGTTTCGAGCAGCGCCGCCACGATCGCGTTGTCATAGCTGTTCACCGCCACCGGGCCGCCGACCACCAAATTCGACATCGCCGTGCGTTCTTGGGTGTACATCGCGGAAACCTCACCTGTTCTGGAGATGGAGTCTGGAGATGGAGAACAACGTGTCGGGCACTCAGTGCAGTGGTTTATCACGCCCCCTGGTCGAGGCCGCAATGGACTCCGGTGAGAACGGCACGAAAAGCGAATGAATGACCGAGGCAAATGCACCTATAGCCGACAACGTTCGAGGTCGGAGGGGGTGGGGGTAAGAATGACGCAAACTGGTCGCTCGGGCGATCGAGGAGGGCTCAGAGTTTTCGTGAACCCTCTTTTCAGGACAGCGGCCGGAACGGAGCTCCCTCGATCGGGTGCGATGCGCGGGGATGCATTACGGAGAAATTGAGGCGCGTGCTAGCTTCGAATTCCGGGACATGCGCAGCCGCTTGTTTCCGCTTTCGCCTAGCGCGATCCGGCCAGACAGTCGAGGACGGGGAATGCCTTCCACCGCGTACAACCTGGTACCAGCCAAGCGCCAGCCGCTGACGAAGAAGAACCTGCGGGAACTGAACATCGAACAGACCTGGCAGTCCATCCTGGGCCACCCCAATCTGGTCTACGTCGACAACTACGGCGCCCAGCACAAGCCCGTCGGGTTCTCCCTCAACAAGTCGAGCTTCGGCTCCTTCCCCGGGTCCGCGCACCAACTGGGCTGGCTGGCCTACATGACCCTCGGGGAGCCGCTCATCGAGGAGCGGAGCAACATCGTCCAGCCCCCGCCGGACACGTTCTCCTCGCGCGCCTACGTCAACCGCAGTCAGACGTCGGAGATGTCGTTCACCGACTCCGTCGACTTCACCGTGTCGAACGGGGTCACCTGGTCGCTCCACGGGGACGCCAAGCTCACCTTCGGCGGCAGCGTCGGGGCCTCGCTCCAACTGCAACTCCAGAACCAGCTCCGGCTGGACCTCCAGTCGCAGCTCCAGGCGCAGTGCCAGAACGAGGTGGCGAACCGCAACACCGACACCGTGACCAACAAGAACAGCAAGGACAGCGTCGGCGTCGACAAGGCCCACGCCACCGAGACGTCCAACCGGAACGCCTCGTCGAACACCTCCACCAACACCGTGACGAACTCGGTGGGGTTCACGACGACCGGCAGCGCCACCGGGAACGCCTCGCTCAACGCCCAGTTGGCGCTGGGCATCGCGGCCACCGTCGGCGGCTCCTTGACCACCAGCTGGGCGTCGAAATCGCAGATCTCCGGCAAGGTCGAGCCCGGCTCCCGGGTGAAGACCCTGGTCACCCAGCGACGCGTCCGCAGGCTGTACACCTACGAGATCCCGGTGACCTTCTCCGGGCTGATCGCGGTGCAGTACGCGGTGCCGGTGACGGTCCTCTCGCCACCGCAGTCCTCCGCCTACCCGGGCCTGGCACCGGTCGTCGCCCGCGACATCGGTGACATCGACCTGGCGGCCGGCGGCTTCCGCATGATGGGCACGGCCGAGGTCGTCTCCGCGCTGGACGTCCATCACGCGATGTTCGACGGCGAGGACCTGAGCGACAGTCAGCAGACGCTGTACAAGAACCCGTGACCGGGCGGTGACACCGCCACACGACAACCAGGGGTGACGACCATGGTGTTCGACAACATCTTCGGCTCGGCGGGCAGGAGCGCGGGCCTCTTCTCCGTGACCACGAACGGCACCAGACCGCAGCCGGGTGCGGGCGTCGACTTCGAGGACGCCGACGACGACACGTACGACGACACGACCGCCAGCCTGTTCACCAACGGGATCCACGGCTCCACCTCACGCGCCAAGGTCGTGCAGGAGCAGTCGCCCGAGGCCCGGATCATCCTGGGCTTCCTCGGCTCCTTCGTCCAGGCCACCCAGGAATCGGCCGGGGCCCAGGCCCAGTACGCCCAGGACCCCGGCTCGGTCTCCTCGGCGGCCGCGGCCGGCATGCAGGAGGCGAGCGGGACGGTGGAGCAGCACAGCGGCCTCCAGAAGGACGAGGACCTGGAAGACAGGCCGAAGAAGCGCGACTTCGCGAAGCCGCCGAAGACCCCGGAGACCCCGAAGGCCGAGAAGCCGGAGGCGGAGGGCTCGTAAGGACTCGGAGGACGAAGGAGCGGAGGGGCGGAGGCGCAAGGCGCCTCCGCCCCTCCGCTCCCGGTCTCACGCGGGAAGCAACTGCCACTGCCGCTCGCGGTGGTCGCCCTCGGCGTTGTGCTGCCTGACCGCCGCGCGGGCGTTGGTGCCGACCCGCAGGAGCAGACCGCTGTTGCGGTTGGCGATCTCGAAGACCTGCTGCGCATCGCCGGCGGCGCCCACCGGGATCAGCCGCCACTGCTGGTGATGCGCGTCCGCGCCTTCGTACGCGCGCTGCGCCACCACGGCCCCGTCGCATTGGTGGGCCCCGCGGACCTCCAGGACCTTGCCACTGCGCACGTTCTCGAACGTGTACAGGATGTCGCCGTCCTCCTGACCGGCCGGGACCAGCCGCCACCGCTGGTGGTCGCGGGGAGCGGCGAGCGCCTGGCGGATCTCGGCCCCGTCGGCGGTGGACTCGCGCAGGACGCCCATCCGCAGCTTGCTCCGGACGTTGGCCCAGGAGGCGACGGTGCCGGAGTCGGGCATGCCGGCCATCCTCGGGGAGGCGATCTTCCGGATGCGGTGGTTGACGTGATCCACGATGTAAAGGGCGTCCACGCAGTCGACGGCGAGCCCGTACGGCTGGTTGAGCTGCGCGGCGGAGGCCGGGCCACCGTCACCGCCGTAGCCCGCGCCCTTCGTACCGGCGACGGTGCTGATCTGCCCGTCCGGCGTGACCTTGCGGACCCGGTGGTTCTCGAAGTCGGAGATGTACAGGTTGCCCGTGCTGTCCCGGGCGAGTCCGTAGGGCCGGTTCAGCTTGGCGGAGGTGGCCGGGCCGCCGTCACCGCCGAAGCCTGCCGAGCCGTTGCCCGCCACCGTGGTGATCTGCCCGTCCGGGGTGATCTTCCGGACCCGGTGGTTGCTCGCGTCGGCGATGTAGAGAGCGCCTGCGTCGTCCAGCACCAGCGAGTACGGGGCCCGCAGATGGGCCGAGACCGCAGGGCCGTCGTCACCGCCGTACGCCGCCTTCCCGGTCCCCGCGATGGTGTTGATCGTCCCGTCGGGGGTGACCTTCCGGATCCGGTCGTTGCCCCACTCCGCGATGTAGAGGGCACCGGAGTCGTCCACGGCCACCCCGAAGGGCTTGTTCAGCCGGGCCGAGGTGGCCGGGCCACCGTCGCCGCTGTGGCCTGCGGACCCGCTCCCCGCGACCGTGGTGATCTGCCCGTCCGGGGTGACCTTGCGGACCCGGTGGTTCTCGGCGTCGGCGATGTAGAGAGCGCCGGCCCGGTCCACCGCCAGCTCGCGCGGGCAGTTCAGCCGGGCCGAGGTGGCCGGGCCGTTGTCGCCGCCGTAGCCCGCGGTGCCGTTGCCCGCGACGGTCCTGACCTTCCCGTCGGTCGTGATCTTCCGGACCCGGTGGTTGCTGTAGTCGGAGAAGTAGAGGGTGCCGACGCTGTCGATCGCGATGCCGTAAGGATGCTTCAGGTGAGCCGTCACGGCGGGCTCGTTCTCCCCCTTGAACCCGGCGGCCCCGGTCCCCGCGACCGTACTGATCGGAGGGTCGGCGTCCTCGCCGTCGGTGGCTCCCGCGGCTCCCGCGCTGGCAGTGCTCATCGTCATCCCTTCGCCTCACCGCTCACCGGCCCGCCTGCTACGGACGGTTGTGGCTCGACTCCAGCAAGTCACAGGGGAGTTGTCGTTGGCAAGATCACTCCCGGGTGGTCCGCGCGGCGTACGTTGACAAGCGTGGCGAGTCGGCCACGTGCGCGGCCGATACGCGTCGACCGGTATGGACCGGCGCCCTGCCCCGTCTCCCGGGCAACGGTTCAGGGTGCCGCCGCCAGCTTCCGTGCGATCGCGCCGAGGGCCGCGAGCTCCTCCGGGTCGAGGCGGTCGATCAAGTGGCGGCGCACGGAGGCGACATGGAGCGGTGCGGCCCCGCGCAGGGTGTCCCAGCCGGTCGGGGTCAGCGCGAGGAGGCAGCCTCGGCCGTCGCTGGGATCGGGCGCGCGCCGGATCAGCTCGCGCGTCTCCATGCGGGAGGCGTGCCGGGACAGGCGGCTGCGCGACCAGCCCATCTTGGCGGCCTGTTCGTGCAGCGTGCTGGTGCCGTCCGGCCGCTCGGACAGCGTGCTGAGCACCTCGTAGTCCGGCTCGGAGAGGCCGAGCGCGGCCAGGTCGTGCGCGGTGCCGACCTGGACCGCGGTGACCATGCGGTGGTACGCGCGCCAGGCGCGCTCCTCGTCGTCGGAGAGCCAGTTGACCGGGGGCTCCGCCCCATTCGTTGACATGTAATCAA
The DNA here is from genome assembly GCF_033109485.1 of Streptomyces cyaneofuscatus. Taxonomy (NCBI): domain Bacteria; kingdom Bacillati; phylum Actinomycetota; class Actinomycetes; order Kitasatosporales; family Streptomycetaceae; genus Streptomyces; species Streptomyces cyaneofuscatus. The sequence continues at coordinate 5,873,093 of NZ_CP137002.1, forward strand.
TCTACCGGCTAATTTCGTTTCCATGACAACGAAACGGCTGCGCATCCTCGTCCTGATCTGCACCACCCGTCCCAACGCCCTCGGCCCCGCCGTCGGCCGGTGGCTGATCGACACGCTGGCACCCGAAGCCGAGCGGCTCGGCGCGGACCTCGTACCGCTGGCCATCGGCGATCTGGGCCTGCCGTTCCTGGACGAGGAGGAGCACCCGTCGACCGGCGTCCACCACCACGACCACACCCGCCGCTGGAGCCGGATCGTGGCCGAGGCGGACGGCTTCGTCTTCGTGACGCCGGAGTACAACTACGGCATGCCGGCCACGCTCAAGAACGCGCTCGACTACCTGAGCCCCGAGTGGGCCTGGAAGCCGGTCGGCTTCGTCAGTTACGGCCACACCTCGGCCGGCACCCGCGCGGTCCAGCACGCCAAGCAGGTGGTGACCACCTTGCGTCTGGTTCCGCTCGGCGCGACCGTCGCCCTGCGGATCGCGGACGCGCTGCGGGACGGCCGCCTGGAGCCCGAGGCGCGCCACGCGGACGCGGCCCAGGGCCTGTTGGCGGAGCTGGTCCGGGCGGCGCGCGCCCTGGCCCCGATGCGCGAGCGCGAGCACGCGGCCTCCGTCGAGGGCCCGCTGCCGGGTTCGTACGCACGCCGGCTCGGCCCGGACGACGCCGCGGAGGTGACCGTGCTCCAGCGCTGCTGCTGGATGGAGGAGGCCCTCGCCAACGACACGCTGGCCATCCCCGCGCTCCACGAATCACCGGCCGACGTGCGCGCCTGGCTGGCCGACTGGGACGCCACGGGCCTCTGGCGGGACGGCCGGCTGCTCGGCATGGTCCGCACCCGCCGCATCGCCACCGACCTGCACGTCGGACGGCTCGCCGTCGCTCCCGACCTGCGCGGCCTCGGCGTGGGCCGCTGGCTGCTGAGCCGGGCCGAGTCCACGGCTGAGGAAGGCGACCGCATCGTCCTGTCCACCGGTGCCGCCAGCCACCGCAACATCGCTCTCTACGAGCGACAGGGATACGTCGTGCTGCCCGGCACCTGGGAAGAGGGCGTCGTGGACCTGGTCAAGCCGGCAGCGGCCTGAACGACGATGTACGACGGAGGAGAAGCAGTGGAACAGGTGGACTGAATCGACATCCCGGCCGGGCTGGTGCGTTGCGGCACGCCCGCCGACGAGCTGGCGGCCGTGGCCCGGCGCTACGCGGACACCCACGTACCGGAGGCCTGGTACCGGAAGGAGGCCCCGCGTACGGAAATCCACGTACCGGCCCGCCGTGTAGCCGAGCCGCCCGGGCCCCTACCGGCCGCCCGGGCCTCTATCGGCCGGCCAGGTCGGTGAACCGTACGCCGGTCAGCTCCTCCGAGACCTCCCAGACCCGACGGGCCTCGTCGATGCCGGTGAGCCGGGAGTAGAGCTTCTGCTCGGCGGGCGGGCCACCCATGTGACCGGGGCCCTTGGGCCCGTAGAAGGCGCCGCCCCGGGAGTGGGGCGCGGTCCCCGCGTACAGGGCGGGCAGTTGGGCGCTCTCCACCGTGCCGACCAAAATGCCGCGCGCGGACAGGAACCGGATCAGCCGCACGCCCAGGGTGTCCTTGGCCCGGCCCAGCTCAGGCCGGGCGGCGAGCAGGCTGGTGGGCGCGATGCCCGGGTGGGACAGGTTGCTGGTGATGCCCCAGCCCTCGGCCCGGCTGCGGCGGTCGAGTTCGAGGCCGAACAGCCCGAAGGCGATCTTCGACTGGCTGTAGGCCTTCATGCCGTTGTACGAGCGGTCCCAGTTCAGGTCGTCCCAGTTGATCGCGTTCTGGTTGGCGGAGACGCTGATCTGCGAGGTCACCCGGGCCTGCCCGGCCCGCAGGAGGGGTAGCAGGCGGCCGACGAGGGCGAAGTGGCCGAGGTGGTTGGTGCCGAACTGTGTCTCGAAGCCGTCGGCGGTGGTCTGCCGGTCGGGCGGAGTCATGACGCCCGCGTTGTTGACCAGCAGGTGGATGGGCCGGCCCTCGCCGGCCAGGGAGTCGCCGAGCGCGGCGACCGATTCCAGCGAGGACAGGTCGAGCGGGCGCAGCGACACCCGGGCGCCGGGAGCCTGCCGCCGGATCGCGGCGAGCACCTTCTCGCCCTTGCCCTGGTTGCGGACGGGCAGGACGACCTCGGCACCGGCGGCGGCGAGGCGGGCCGCGATACCGAGCCCGATGCCGTCGCTGCCGCCGGTGACGACGGCGCGCTTGCCGGAGAGGTCGGGGAGGGTGAGGTCGGGGGTCGTGCGGGCCATGGGGGTCACTCCTCGTGGGGTCCGTGAGGCGGGGTCGCTTCCACGGTGACGCCGTCGCCGCGGCCTATCCAGGGCCCGCCGATCCGCTGATCGGCGGCCCGCTGTTCGACCGGCGAGGCGACGTTACGTTCCGGGTGAGGCCGGACTCCGGGGACGCGCCCGGCCGTATGGGGGGATCGACGATCCGTGGTTGGGACAGCCGCCGGACGCTACAAAGGAGGTGGGGGCGGACGACCGGGGGCGGGGGCGGACGACCGGGAAGACGAAGACACGGACCGGAGGAGAACAGTGGAGATCGACCGCGCGGGCCTGGCGGCTTTCCTCCGGCACCGCCGGGAGCTGCTGCAACCCGAGGACGTCGGACTCCCGCGCGGTCAGCGCCGCAGGACCGGCGGACTGCGCCGCGAGGAGGTCGCCGTGCTCTGCCACATGTCGACCGACTACTACGCCCGGCTGGAACGCGAACGCGGCCCGCAGCCGTCGGAGCAGATGATCGCCTCGATCGCGCAGGGCCTCCACCTCTCCCTGGAGGAGCGCGACCACCTGTTCCGCCTCTCCATTCACACCCCGCCCGTCCGGGGGACGACCGGTGAGCACATCAACCCCGGCCTCCTCCGCATCCTCGACCGGCTGGACGACACCCCCGCCGAGATCGTCACCGAACTGGGGGAGACCCTGCGGCAGAGCCCGTTGGGCGTCGCCCTCACCGGCGACACGACCCGCTACTCGGGCTTCGACCGCTCCATCGGCTACCGCTGGTTCACCGACCCCGCCACCCGCTCGCTGTACGTGGCGGACGACCACGACTTCCTCTCCCGGATGTTCGCCTCCGGCCTGCGTGAGCTGGCGACCCTGCGGGGCGCCGGCTCCCGCGCGGCCCACTGCGCCGAGCTGCTGCTGGACAGGAGCGAAGAGTTCCGCCGCCTCTGGGACCGGCACGAGGTCGGCATCCGTCCGCACGAGGTCAAGCGCTTCATCCACCCCGCGGTGGGCGTCCTGGAGCTGAACTGCCAACGGCTGCTGGACCCGGACCAGTCGCACAGCCTGCTCGTCTACACGGCGCCGCCGGGCAGCGAGAGCTACGACCGGCTGCGGCTGCTGTCGGTCATAGGGGCACAGGCGATGACCTGACCCGCCCCGAGCCGTCCTGTCGTCCCGTCCGCGTGGTGATCGGCGCCCTAAGGTGCGGATGGGAGGGGCGCGATCGAGGTGAAACGAGGCGGTCTGTCATGGGGAACTATGTGCTGGTCCACGGAGCCATGCACGGTGGCTGGTGCTGGCGCTCCGTCCGCGACCTGCTCTCCCGGGCCGGCCACCGGGTCTTCACGCCGAGCCTGACCGGGCAAGGGGAGCACGCCCACCTCCTCGGCCCGGACGTCGGCGTCGCCACGCACGTGGCGGACGTGGCCGGTCTCCTGCACTACGAGGACCTCAGCGACGTCCACCTGGTCCTGCACAGCTACGCCGGTGTCCTGGCGGGCCCGGTCGCCGAGCGGGCCGTCGGCCGCCTGGCCTCGGTCACCTTCCTCGGCGCGTTCCTCGTCCGGCCGGGCGAGTGTCTGCTGGACGTCGAGCCGCCCGAGACGGCCCAGCGGTACCGTGCACTCGCCGCTGAGAAGGGCGAAGGCCGGTACCTGCCCGCCGACGCCTCCTTCCTTGCCCAATGGGGCATCAAGGACGAGGAGTTGGCGGCCTGGGTGGCGCCCCGCCTCACCGCCTTCCCGCTGCGCTGCCAGACGGAGGCCGTCGACTTCGACCCGGCAGCGCTCGCAGCCCTTCCCACGTCCTACGTGCGCCATACCCGGCCGCCGCTGCCCAGCCTCGAACGGTCCGAGAACCGGGCACGAGCCGACGGCTGGGACGTCCACTCGCTGCCGACCGGCCACGACGTGATGCTCGAAGCGCCGGAGGCGACCGCGCGCCTGCTGACCCGTATCACCGAGCGCGGCAAGAGCTGACGGCCCCGGGGAGGCTGAGGCGGCTACCGGAATCAGGACCGGCCCCCGGTCCCGTCCTGATCACCCTCTCTGTCGACGTCCCCGCCCCTGAACTCCGGGAACAGACCGGGGTGATGGCCCATGAGGAGCCGGGTGACGGCGTCGTCGGTGGGGTCCGTGACGTGCCAGCTGTGGGCGGAGGGGTGCGCGGCGAACAGCTCGCAGGCTTCGTTACGGGGATCGAGCGCGGGACACCAGGGGAGAGGGACGAGGGTGGCGGGCCCGGAGCCCTTCCAGCGGACCCAGACGCCGCTTCCGGGCCGCCCGCCCTCGTCCCAGAGCAGGGCGGCGTGCCGGTCGTCATGGTCGTCGCCGAGTTCGCACAGGACGTGGCCGGTCTCGGGGCGCTGCCCGGGAGGCGCGAGGGCGACGAGGTGGTCCGGGGGCGGGAGGAGGGCGACGGCGGTGCACTGCATCATGGCCGGTGCCGCTTTCGTGGGCCGTCGGAGGCGTCGGTATCGGTATCGGCACCGGCCGCTCCGGCGATGAGGTCCGCGAGGGGATCGGTGATGTCCCAGGAGTGGCCGGTGGGATGGCCGGTGAAGAGCGAGCACGGCAGGGCGGCGTCGGTGCGAAGGTGCCGGAGGACGGCAGGGCACCAGGGCGCGGTGGTGATTCGGTGGGTGCGGTCGGTGTCGGTGCCGCTCCAGAAGAACCAGAGCGCGGGCCGGTCGGGGTTCTCGGCAGGGCACAGGAGTGCGGCGTGGTCGATGTCGGCGCGGTGATCGCCGAGTTCGCACAGCACGTAGTGGTCGAGCGTGAAGTCGTCGGGTGGGGTGTCGGGGCCGTAGGGCATGGTCACGAGGGCGGTGAGCACCTCGCTGAGGGGGAGCCGGGTGAGGGCGGTGCATTGCAGCACGGAGGCCTCTTCTGCGGAGGGGGAGCTACAGCGGTGTGGCCGGGGCGGTGTGCCATCCGGCGAGGGTGAGGTGGAGCCCGACGGCGGGGTCGGTGACGGTGAAGTGGAGCGGGAAGCCCGCTTCGAGGGTCCGTATCGCGTCGTCCTGGCGGTGCGCGTCGGTGGCCCAGAACCGCAGGCGTTCGGGCGCGTCGGAGCCGTGGAAGCGGACGGGCCGTACGTCGGCGGGTGACTCGTCTTGTACGGCGCTTCCGTGTCCGTTGGCGAGGCGGAGGGCTTGTCGGCGGAGCCATAGGAGGGCGAGGCGCCGGTTGCGTACGGTGACCCCGCCGAGAGAGGCGAACCGCTGCCCGACGATGATGGTGACCTCGGTGGCGTACCGTGCGCGCGTCACGAGGCCCGCCCGTGGTCGCCGCCGGTCGGGCCCCGGGTGAGGGGGCTGCTCACAGGACCTCACCCCGGCTGCGGGCGTTGGCGCGGGCGGTGCGGGCGCGGAGCTGCTCTATGGGGAGCGCGGGGCGTACGTGCCGGGGCTCGACCTCCCACTCACACCCGCCGCCCATGGGGCGGAGGGACCAGTAGCAGCCGGCGACCCCTCGGAACTCGCCGACGCGGTTGTTGCGGCTGGTGTCGACCAGGAGGGCGCCGGGGGCGGGGAGGTCAGGGGGAGGTTCCTGGGGATTCGGACGAACGTTCACGTCGTACACCTATCGCTCCACTCTGTAGCTGAACGGCTACCGGGGCGATTCAGAGTGACCTAACGTGAAATCCCCTTCAACTGGTTGGAGTTAAAGGAAGAGTTGGGAGTGTGGCGTGGCCAATATCAAAGAACTCAACCCCGACAGCAGTCCGCGGGCGGCCTTCGGCGCCCGTATCCGCAGGTACCGGGTGGATCGGGGATGGAGCCAGGACATGCTGGCTCCGAAGATCGGGTACTCCAGTCAGCACATCTCGGCGGTGGAAACTGTTCGCAAACCGCCAACTCTGCGCTTCGCGCGCAACTCTGACCAGGCATTTGGTACGACAGGCACGGCCGACTCGTTCGAGCGTGAGTACGCCGAGCTGCGGAACGGCTCGATGCTGGAGGGCTTCCCGGAGTACGTGGGGTACGAGGGCCGAGCGGTGGAGATCAGGTTGTTCGAGGTCGGCCTCATTCCCGGGCTGTTACAGACACCGGACTACGCGCGGGCCGTGGCCTATGGGGACGTGGAACGAGGCTCCATCACCTACGAACAAGCCGACGAGCGGGTCGCGCGCCTGGAACAGCGGCAGGCGGCCCTGGTGCGGCCGCAGCCGCCCATGATGTTCGTCGTCATGGACGAGAGCTGCCTCCACCAGGCCGTCGGCGGTCCGGAGGTCATGAACGCCCAGCTCCGACGGCTGGAGGAGATGGCCGCACGGCCCAACTGGATCATCCAGGTGGCGCCGTTCAGCCTCGGCGAGCGAAGGGCGTTCTACCTCCCGGTCAACCTGCTGACCATGGCCGACCGCTCTATCGTCGCGTATGCCGAATCGCAGGCGCAGGGCTATGTCGAGCGCGAAACCTCGGTGGTGGCAGCCATGTTCACGGCCTACCATCAACTCCAGGGCGAGGCGCTGTCGAAGGCGGCGTCTGTGGCCAAGATCAGCAAGCTGCGAAAGGGCACCCCGTGAAGACCGAATCCCCCCGTTGGTTCAAGTCCTCGTACAGCGCGAACGGCGGTAACTGCATCGAGGTGGCCGCCAACTTCGTCGCCTCGCAGGGCATCGTCCCGGTCCGCGACTCCAAGTGCGTGGACGGCCCGGTCGTCGACGTCCGTACCGCCGCGTTCTCCGCGTTCGTCGCGGGCGTGCAGGCCGGAACGTTTGACGCCGCCTGACCGCTGGCGATCCAGAACCGCCCCACCGTGCCGAGCATGGTGGGGCGGTCCTGCTGTCGGGAGGAGGCGTGCGCGCGGGGCCCTCTGGTGCTGCTCTTCGGGCTCGTGCATGGTGGAACTTCACGCTACGAAAGGGCTTTTCGCGATGACCGAGCACCCGCAGTGGTTCACGTCCTCGTACAGCGCGAATGGCGGTGACTGCGTCGAGGTGGCCGTCAACCTCGTCGCCGCGCGCGGCATCGTGCCGGTCCGTGACTCCAAGTGTGTGGACGGTCCGGTGGCCGACGTCCGTGCCGCCGCGTTCTCGGCGTTCGTGGCGGGCGTGCAGGCCGGGACGTTCGACACCGTCTGACCGCTGCCGGTCCAGAGCCGCCCACCGTTTCAGCCGCGGTGGGGCGTCCTGCCGTCCGGGCACGGCACAACTCTCGTAGCCGCTCTACGGCGTTGACGGATCATCGCGATGCCTCAGGCCGACCTGTCGACCTCATGGCCTGCCAGGTCCTGTGGGCACCGAAAAGGGCCGCCAGCACGGCCATCGCAACGAAAAGGGCGAACAGGAAAGGACTCTTGCGGTTGGCGGCGATCACCACCATGACGAGGCAGACCGCCCAGTCGGCCCAGGCCCGCTTCAGCGACGTCAACAGCAGCTTCATATGTGCCCCCTCGGTTCGAGAGGGTAGATTACATCCGGCCGCAGACTCGGCCCACGACCCCGTGAGGCCCTCTGGCGCCCGCCTTGCCGGGTCGGCCATGGTGGGGGTTCCTGCTACGGAAGGGCACCCCGTGATGACCGAATCCCCGCGCTGGTTCACGTCCTCGTACAGCGACAACGGCGGTAACTGCGTCGAGGTGGCCGTCAACCTTGTCACCGCGCGCGGCATCGTGCCGGTCCGTGACTCCAAGTGTGTGGACGGTCCGGTGGTCGACGTCCGTGCCGCCGCGTTCTCGGCCTTCGTCACGGGCGTGCAGGCCGGGACGTTCGACGCCGCCTGACACCGCTGCTGAGGTGGGTCGGGGGCATCTCCTTGAGCCCCTGACCACCCATGCCAAGATGTGCCGACGACTCACGGCGGCCGGGCTCCGCGCGGGGCTCCGGCCCGGCTGCCTTCCGGGCGTCGAGACCCTGTGGCGCCAGGGGAGCTGGACAGTCGCAAACCGTACGGGACGGTCCCGTACGGTTCACGCCCCCCTGGTGCAGGAGTACGCACATGAATGGCAAGCGCCGCCGACTTCTTCTGGCAGCCATCGACCCCATGCTCGAACCCGGTGAGCAGGTCGAGGTGACGACCATCGTGAACCTGAGTTCCGTCACCGTGCCCCGGACGGCAGGATTTGCGGCAGCCACGGCCATCCTGAGCGGCGGTGCCATGGCCGTCATTCCGGTGCCGACCCCCATGTACCTGGGGATGACCGATCGCCGCATCTTCATCTTCCGGGCGAACCCGACGTTCGCCCGGCCCGAAGAGCACCTGATGACGATTCCGCGCGCCGGTCTCGTCCGCTCGGAGATCAAGGAGCGGGTGCTCAACTCGTCCTTCGTCATCTCCTCGGCGGACAGTGAGCAAGGTCTGAAGATCGTCTTCCCGCTGGCCGGCCGCAAGGAGCGGAACGTGATAGCGGCCGCCTTGCCTCTGGCCGACTGACGACGGGGTGCCGGTTGTCGGCCACCGGCTCCGCCCGCGCCCCTCCCACCGGCCATGCTGGCCGAATAACGCCTCTTTCTCGTGGTGTCGGGAAAAGCGATAAATAGGTGAGTGATCTTCCGCTTTTCCTGGGTAGCCGGGCTCGTGAGGGCCCGGGGAGGCCTTCCACCATTCAGGGAGGGAATGCGATGAAGAAGGTCATCCTGGCCGCGGTTTCGGTTTCTCTGGGGGCGACGGTCCTGGTCGGTTGTGGCGGTGAGAGTTCCGATGACGCGTTTGACGGAAAGAGCGCGGACACCATCGCGGAGGAAGCGGTCAAGGCCACGCGGGACGCGAAATCCCTGCGGATCGTCGGAAAGGCGAAGCAGCCCGACGGTAATGAGATCGGCCTCGATTTCCGCGTGGACGACCAGGATCTCTGTACGGGCACCATGACCGGAAAGGGAGCCAAGGCCGATGTCGTCCAGGTCGGGCAGAGCGTCTACGTGCGGGGCGACGAGAAGTTCTGGCAGAACACGCTGAAGGGCAAGCCCGGCACCGAGAAGGTGGTCCAGCAGGTGCAGGACAAGTGGGTCGTCTCCGATTCGACACAGGCGGGGACGGAGGGGATGTGCGACAAGCAGGCCGCCCTCGCCCTGCTGGACAGTGACAAGTCCGAGCGCAAGGGAATGAAGAAGGGCAAGACCACGGAGGTCGACGGCACGCCGGCGCTGATCCTGGAGAAGGAGCAGAAGAACGGCGAGAAGATCACCATGTACGTGGCCACCGAGGGCGAGCCCTACGTTCTCAAGGCGGTGTCCGAGGGCGGCGAAGTGCCGAGCGAGACCGTGCTGAGCGATTACAACAAGAAGGTCGACGCACAGAAGCCCGCCGCGGAGGACGTGGTGGACCTGAAGAAGATCAACGCCTGACGCATTCCGCTCTTCAGGCGCGGCTTTTTCCTCCGGTCGGCGGGGGAGTTTCCGGACGCCGACAAAGGGGTGCTTCCACCGGCCGGTGGAAGCACCCCTTTTCCATCAGCTCGTGGTCGACCTCTCCCGGCTCAGACGGATGAGGGACCGGTCGTGGACGCGGCTGAGGAGCAGCAGGGCGCAGACGGCGCCGATGAGGGCGCAGAACATGTCCCACTGGGTGTCCCAGACGTCTCCCTGCGTGCCCAGGAAGGCGTCCGCGGCCTGGCCTCCCGTGACGGCCGCGAGCCATTCGATCATCTCGAAGACGGCGCTGAAGGCCAGGCAGGCGCAGACGATGAGCGGGGCGAGCCAGCGGCTTCCGCGCAACGGGGAGGTGCGGAGGAGGAGTTCGCGTACCAGGAGGGCCGGGACGAAGCCCTGCACGAGGTGGCCGAACCGGTCGTAGGGGTTGCGGTCCCAGCCGAGCCAGTCGCGCACCCAGTCCCCGACGGGCACCTCCGCGTAGGTGTAGTGGCCGCCCACGATGAGAACCAGGGCGTGCGCCGCCAGCAGCCCGCACAGCAGGCCGCTCAGCGGGAAACGGTGACGCAGCGCGATCGCCAGCGGCAGGCCCACCATCACCCACACCGTCTCCAGCAGCCAGGTCGTCGGATCGGCCGCGCCGAACCACGACGCGACGAGCGCCGCGCTCACCCCGATGGCGAGGAGGGCCGGCAGACGGCGCCGGGACGGCAGGCTCATGGCCGGGGCCGGGGCCGGGGCCGGGGCGGCGGGGGCCGTGGCGGGGTGGGCACTCATGGCCTGCTCCTCAAGTTCGGTGCGGGCCCCCACTCTCGGGCCCGGCCGGAACCTCGCTCATGAGTACGTGTACTCAAACCGCCCCGTCGCGTCGCCTCGGTCCGGGTGAGTCACCCGCTGGTCCGTACGACGATCGACGGGGCGGGATGCTCAGTGCTCGCTGTGGCCGTCGTCGCCGTAGCCGTAGTCCGGCTCATGGCTGGGTCCGGGCTTGGTCGGGGTGGGGGTGGGAGTGGGCGTCGGAGGCTTGGTGACCGGGGGCCTGGTGATCGGGGGTGTGGTGGGCGGGAGGGTGATCGGGGGGACCGTGACCGGCGGGACGGTGACGGGTGGGACGGTGACCGGGGGGATCGTGATGGGAGGGTCGGTCACCGGGGGAACAGTGATGGGGGGAACGGTCACCGGGGGAACGGTGACGGGCGGGATCGTGATGGGCGGTTGCGTGGGCGGCGGTGAGGTGACGGGTGGTGTGGTGACCGGCGGAGTGGTGACGGGCGGTGAGGTGGTGCCGTCGCAGGTGACGTCCACGTGGCCGAGCTCGACGTCGACGAGCGGCCCGTCGTACAGCTCCTGGCCCTCTTCGTCGCGCAGGACGCCGGTGATGGTGATGTCCAGGCCGGCCCGGGCGGAGCTCTGCGGCTGGTAGCCGCCGCCCGCGGGGTCCTCGATCTGGTCGTACTGGACGGTGAGGGTGGCCGTGCTGACCTCGTCGGTGCCCAGTTCCGCTCCGGTGAACTCCAGTTGGGTCGTTCCGGTGGGTACCTGGCGCCCCAGGACGCCGATGGTGTTGGAGTCGGTGCGCGCGTAGGCCAGGGCGAGCGGGCCGATGGGAGCGGGGATGCACTCGGCGTAGGCGTCCAGGGAGCCCACGCTGAGGTAGTCCCGGTCGTTCAGCGAGAGGGTGAACCCGGAGGCCTGCGCCTGTGCCCAGTTCCTCTCCGCTTCGGCGTTCGTCCTGGCGACCGCCTGGCCGCGTACGGTCAGGAAGTCCAGCACGCCCGACGGGTCGGAGAGGTCTCCGTTGTCGAGCCCCCCGTTCGGCGGGGAACCGGCTGTGCCGAAGACACCGGCGAAGGCGTCCAGTCCGGCGGCGGGTACGTCGGAGACGGTGAGGTCGGCCAGGACGCTGTTGGCCACGTCACCGTCGGCGGCACGGGCACCGGTGCCGGCCATGGTGAAAGCGGCGGCGGTCACGGTCGCCGCCGTGACCACGGCCAGCGCGGCGCGGAAGGCGGAACGCCGGACGCCGGGGTGTGCTCCGGGGCGGAGGGGAAGGGGGGTCGACATGCCCTAATGGGAGCGGATCAATGCCGCAAGTCGAGGGAACCACCGCCGAACAGGTGTGTTGAGCCGCGCGGTAGTGCTTCTCCCGAACGGGAGCGGTCAAGGGCCTCTTTTGGGCCGCATGGGGTTGGCAGGCCAGACTGAGGGTGGCCTCGCTCTCGCCAGTACGCCGGACCCTCCCGGTCCCTACCCCGCCCCGTCAGGAACTTCCGTGTCCCACGCCTCCGCCGCCCCTCCGGCTCCGTGCGCCGGTTCGCACCGCTTCTCCTCGGTGATCAGTCGCATCGCCGGGGAAATGGCCGGCCTCACCGACCACGGCAGCCCGGCCGACTACATACCGATACTCGCCGACGCCGACCCCCGGCGGTTCGGCATGGCGGTCGCGGAGCCGGACGGGACCGTCTACGGGGTCGGCGAGTGGCGGCAGCCGTTCTCGACGCAGTCCATCTCGAAGGTGTTCGCCCTGGCCCTGGCGCTCTCCCTGGACGGCGGGCAGCTCTGGCAGGGCGTGGGGCGCGAGCCGTCGGGCAACCCGTTCAACTCGCTGGTGCAGCTGGAGTACGAGAACGGGATTCCGCGCAACCCGTTCATCAACGCGGGTGCGCTGGTCGTCACCGACCGGCTCCAGGCCCTGACCGGGGACGCCGCCGGCCAGGTGCGGGACCTGCTGCGTACGGAGAGCGGCAACGCCGCCATCGACTTCGTACCGCAGGTCGCCGCCTCCGAGGCCGCCTTCGGGGACCGTAACGCCGCGCTGGCCCACTTCATGGCCTCCTACGGCAACATCACGCTTCCGGTCCCGGCCCTGCTCGCCGCCTACTTCCGGCAGTGCTCCATCGAGGCCTCGTGCGCGGACCTGGCCCTCGCCGCCGGGTTCCTGGCCCGGGGCGGAGTCCGGGCCGACGGGTCGGGGCTGCTGACCCGCAGCCAGGCGAAGCAGGTCAACGCGGTGATGCTCACCTGCGGGACGTACGACGCGGCCGGGGAGTTCGCCTACCGGGTGGGGCTGCCGGGCAAGAGCGGTGTCGGCGGCGGGATCATCGCCATCGTGCCCGGGGTCTGCACGCTGTGCGTGTGGAGCCCGGGGCTCGACAAGCGCGGCAACTCGGTGGCGGGCGTCTCGGCCCTGGACCGCTTCACCACGCTCACCGGGCTGTCCGTCTTCTGACGCGCCTACCGCCGTGCTGCCGGTCCTACTTGGTCCAGAACTGGCGTGGTGCGAAGCCCTCGCGCCGTAGCCAGTGCTCCGTATAGACGATCCGCTCGGCCTCGATCACGACGAGGGGGCCGGACGGGGGTTCGTCGAGCGAACGCGACCGTTCGACGTGGTCGGACTGCCAGCGGAAGGCCGGCCAGTAGTGGGCGAAGTCGGGGTCGTCCTCGGACAGCACGCGAGCCTGCCCGAAGAGCTGGGCCCCCCGGCTGCTGGCCTGTCCGACCAGCGGGGCGAAGATCCCCACCGATACGCGGGGATCGGCGGCGAGGTTCCTCATCTTCGGGGAGCCCGGAGCCGTACTGAACATCACCGCGAAGTCGAGGGAGAAGTACCGCACGGGTGTCGCGAGGGGGCCTTCCGGGCCCGCTGTCGCGATCACGCACATGTTCTGCGTCGACAGCAGGTTGCGTATGCGTTCTTCCAGGCGCTCACGATCGAGACGCTTCGTCGGCGACGGGCCGGCCAGCCACGGATTGGTCACAGGCATGATCGAGTCTCCCACGCCTCCCCACCCCCGGCGCCGCCCGGCTGCTGAGCCTTCACGTTGCCGATCGCCTCGCACCACCTGCGGACTCCGCAGCCCGCAAGCTCCAGACACCACGGGCCCGTCGACCGCCGCGGTTTCGAACAGTCTCCCGGGGGAAACCGGCCGCCATGGAGACCAACGGAACCACCGAAGAAGCGCCGGTGACCCAGGGGGACGAGCACCACGTCCTCCTCAGCGCGGACACCAACGGCGACGGCAAGCCCGACGTGTGGATGACGGACACCACCGGTGACGGCGTCGCGGATCTCTACCAGTTCGACACCACCGGCGACGGCACGATCGACGTGACCGTGGTCGAAGGCGCCGAGGAGCCCGGCACCGACCGGCTGGTGGTCGAAGGGGACGGCGGCCACCCGCAGGAGGTCTGAGGCCGTACGGAGGGCGAGCGCGGCACCACGACCGTACGCTGCGCTGGTGCACAGCATCGAGCTCCTGCCGGACGAGGCGACCGAGCGGGTCGTACGCCGCGTGTGGCGGTCCATCGCCGACGAGGGCCTCCCCAGCCAGGCCGGCCACCGCCACCCGACCAGCCGGCCGCACCTCACGCTCGCCACGGCGGACGCCCTGCCGGCCGCCACCCGTGGAGCGCTGGCGGAGGCGCTCGACGTACTGCCGCTGCCGCTCCACCTGACCGGGCTGTTGCGCTTCTCCGGCCGGAACAATGTGCTGGCCTGGGCGGTCCGGCCGGACGCCGCGCTGCTCGCGCTGCACGAGAGGGTGTGGCGGATCCTGCGGGAGGCCGACGGTGACGGCCGGTCCCATCCGCTGCTCGCTCCTGGCCGATGGGTCCCGCACATCACGCTCGGCCGGGGGCGCGGTGCCGTCTGGCCCGGGCCCGACGGCCGGTGGCTTCCGCCAGGGGCGGCGGCGGTAGCGGGACGGTGGGCCGAGGCCCGTACGTACGACTCGACGAGCCGGACGACGGACCGCATCGGCCCGGACGTGCGATGAGCCGGGTGTTCCAGGACGGAAGACGTCCTGGAACACCCGGCTCCGTACAAGGGCGTACGCCGACTCAGCTGCCGGCCGGCCTCGGCGCCACCACGCAGTTCGACTTGCCCGACTCCAGCGCGCCGTTGACCGCCGTCATGCAGAACTCGTAGTTCCACGTCCCGGGGACCAGGAACGCGATCCCGTGGTTCGTCTCCGAGATGACCGACTCGTCGGCCGCCGACTGGCTGCCGTTGTTGATGTTGCGGATCCACACCCGGTAGCCGGCCGCCTGCGGGGAGCCCTTCCAGCTGAGCTGGACGGTCGTCGCATCGGTCGAGACGACCTTCAGGCCCGTCGGAGCGGACGGTGTCCCCGCCCCGACGACGACGGGCCGGCCGACCGCGGGCAGCCCGCCGCCCGCCCGGTTCCAGGTCTGCACGGCCAGGGTGTAGCGGTGGCCCGGCTTCAGCCCGTCGAAGTGGAGGGCCTTGTTCCGCGTGCCCACCGTCTCGACGAACGCGCCCGGGGTGTCCCGGTCGTACGCGATCACGCCGTAGCGGTCGATGGAGTCGGTGTACGGTCCGGTCGGCGTGCCCCAGGCGAAGTCGATACCGGTCGCCGTGGGACGGGTGACGATGCCGACCGGACCGGCCGCCGTCTTCGGCCGGGCCGTGGCGCTCACGGTGGACGACCAGGCGGAGTTGGTCGCACCGCCGTCCGCACGTACCTGGTACTCCCACTTCTGGCCGTCGGCCACCCAGGTGGTGTCGAACCGGTTGCCGATGGAGCGCGCGGTGCTCCAGTCGGGCAGCCCGGCCAGACGGGAGCGGACCTCGTACCCGTACGCCCCGAAGACCTGGTCCCAGGTGACCACGATCCCGCTGTCCGCCGAGGTGGCCTTCACATTGCCCGGGGTGCCGGCCGTGCGGGCCGGGCCGGTGGTCGGGACGCTCGGGGCGGCGGAGCCGATGCCGAACTCCTTGTGCAGGGTGGACCCGAAGGCGCCCGCGATCTGGTACTCGCCGACGGCGTTGGGGTGCAGGCCGTCGTAGGCGGCGGGGCAGGAGGCGGGCGCGCAGTCGTAGGCACCGGCCCAGTCGACGAGCTTGACCGGCGAGGAGGACGAGTGCCAACGGGGGACGGCCTCGGCCAGCGCCTTGTTGTACGCGGTCGTCTTGGTGATCAGGTCGTCACGGCCGCCGATCTTCTCCCGCTGCGGGACGTTGGCCACGGCGAACTTGAGGTTCGGCTTGGCGGCGCGCGCCTCGTCCACCAGCTTCTTCATGCTGTCGAGGGTGCCGCCGGCGTCGCTGACGAACCAGCCCATGTCGTTGAAGCCGAGGCCCACCAGCAGCAGGTCCGGCTGGTACTTGGCGACCTGCTCCTTGATCAGGGACTTGTCCTGGGCCGCCTGCCGTCCCCAGACCGCGAAGTGGTCGCTGTCGAAGTCCTGCGCGTCCTTGGCGTACGCGCCGGAGGTCTTCGGTGGACCGGCCGCCGGTTCCGGCTCGCCCTGGAGGCGCGGCGGCTGCGGGGCGGACGGGGCGTCCTGGGGCTTCGTACCGCTGTACGGGCCCACGAAGTCGACGGCGATCCGCTGGTCGCGGAACCACTGCCACAGCCGGTAGCGCCAGGTGTAGTCCCCTTCGTGGCCCTGGGACATGGAGTCGCCGACGACCATCACCTTGCGGGTGGAGCCGCCGGTCTCGTTGCGGCCGATGATGTCGTCGATGAGCTTCCCGCCGGGGAAGTCCATCATCACGACGCCCATCCGGTCCAGGCCGGACCGGCCGCCGAACTTGTCGCCGCGGTCCGCGTGGAACTCCGGGCACCGGTCGTTCTCGCCCTGGAGGCACTGCCGCAGGAAGGAGTTGACCCCGGTCGCCGTGGGCGTGCCGCCCGCCACGGTGTAGGGGTGGGCGCCACCGCCCGTACCGCTGGTGTAGTTGATGTAGAGCGCGCCCGGCTTGTACGGGTACTCCTTCTCACCGGGCCGTGAGGAGTCCCAGGTGCCGTTGGTCTTCCGCAGGTGGGCCCGGACCTTCTCCCACTTGCCGGCGATGTCGCTGATGGTGTCGACCTCGTAGGCGTCCTGCACGTACTCCTCGTTGGAGCCGCCGGCCGGGTACGGCTGCTTGATCCCGTACCCGTCGTAGATGCCGCCCTTCGTGGCCCGGTAGCCCATCAGCACCACCTTGCCGCGCACTTCACCGAGCGAGGGGACCTGGCCGGCCTGGCTCTTTCCGGTCACCGACGGAGCCCAGAACAGGTCGCGCCAGGCGGTGGACTTGGTGCTCTCGTCGCCGGTGCCGGTGTAGGAGCGGCCGTCGAGGTAGGAGTCGAAGACCTTCTTGCGCCACTCGTCCGTACGGTAGCCCTCGGCGTCCTCGCAGCCGAAGGCACCGCCGTCGCACTCGGCCTTCAGATGCAGGAGCACCGTCTCACCGGGCTCGTCGCGCAGGAAGTCGCGGGTCGCGTTCAGGACGTCGGTGAAGTTCGCGTACTGGTAGGCGGCGCCGTGGTGGATCGTGAACTTCAGCCCCTCGTCGCCCTTGTCGACCCGGACCCGGATGTCGAGGGCCCGGATCCCGGCGCGGAACTGGGTGGTCAGCGTCTGCGCGCTGAACCCGTGGTTCTCCTGGGTCTGCGTGATGCTGGTGGCGATGCCTCCGCACTTCCCGGTCTTCGGGTCCCGCTCGCCGCAGAGCGCGAGACTGTCGTGGGTGCCGGGCACGGAGAGCCAGGACAGGCTGGTGCCGTCCGCGATACGGGACATCCAGTCGACGTTGGACGCGGAGGCGCTGGTGATGCTGTTGTAGGCGTCACTCGCCTGCGCGGGTGCGGCGGACAGGGTGAGCGTGGAGAGGGAGAGCGCCAGGGCGAGCAGGGCCCCGAAGAGGGTTCTCCGGCGCCTGGTCCGGCCTCGCGGCACTCGGTCGTCGGGTCTCTTCCGTGTCGTGAACGGGGACATCGGCACCTTGTCGGGGCGTGACCACGCGAGAGGTGATCATCGGATGGGACATCCCGAGTCTGGCAGCGCACCAGGACGGGAGGCCCGGCCCCGAGAAGCTGTAACCAAGATCACCTGATGGCCGATCAAGTTCCGGCTCAAGGTCACTTCTACTGGTCCGAGTTGGTGCGCGGCTCCGTGCGGTGGTCGAAGTACGCCCACGCGAAGATCCCCAGCAGCGCCACACCGCCCATGGCCGCATAGTGCACCCCGGTGGGCGCACCCCGGGTGAGGAATCCTGCGAGTCCCGCGGCCAGCGCACCGAACATCATCACCATACGGCTGGCGAAGTGCTGCTCCGGGGCGGCCATCATGCCCCCCTGGCGTTCCGAGAACAGGCCCTCCGCCGCTGCCTTCGCCGGGCGTTCGGCACCCCGGCGCTTCTTCGACCGGTACTCCAGTCCGTAGCCGATCAGCAGGTAGAGCACCATGATCACAGCGACGCCCGCCCAGTCGGACGGGTCGTCCGAACCGCGCCACGCCAGCACTTCCGGACCAGAGCTCATCGACGGCCCCCCATTTTTCCGTATCCGTACCGGCCCTTGTGCCCGGTCCGTGGCGGCGCATGTGAGGCAACTCCGGTGTGGCGCAAGGCCGTTCCGGAGGATTCCCGGGGGCGGGACCGGGCGGGGCGCGGATGCCCGGCAGGGTGCTGAGGGCTGACGCTCGCCGCCGTCTTCGTACTGCTGGCCGCGTTCGTGGTCGCCCTGGCCTGGTGGCAGACGCGTCGCCGGGCGGCGAGGCTGGGGCTCGGTACGGCCCGGTACATGAAGGTGGTCCGCCGGATCCGGCGCGGTGAAGTGCCGGACGATCCGACGGAGTTGCCGGCCGCGATCGACGCCGCGACACGGGCGCGGCGTTCGTTGGACCTCCAGGACAGCCGGTGGGTGGGGTGGCTGCTGGGGGGTCTCACCTTGCTGTGGTTCGTGACCGGCCTGCTCCACGCTTTCGACGGGCACTACGTGCGAGCCGGCTACAACCTCGTGCTGGCGGGGCTGTTTCTGGTCAACCCCCTCACCATGCGCCGACAGCGACGCCGCCTCGAAGCCGTCGAGCAGGCCCTGCGCGATCGCGGCCGTCCGAGCGACCACGGCACCGGAGGCCGCTCGCCTGTCGAGTCCAAGTAGTGGTGTCAGCGCGGAAGTTCGGGGCACCCGAGGTTCAGGCCGGTCCGCATCGGGATCGGGTCTCGGAGCGAGACGTCCCGAAGGAGTGGCAGATGACTACGCAGTACACCAACCAGCCGACCGGGCAGCAGCACCACGGCACGCCTCAGCGCGGGACGAGCAGCAACGTGCTCAGCATCATCGCGATCGTGCTGGGCGTGATCGGGTTCATCATCCTGCCGATCGTCTTCGCCCTGGCCGGTCTGGTGATGGCCATCATCGCCAAGACCGTCCGGCACGAGCGGCTCTCCACGATCGCCATCGTCGTCAGCGCCATCGGCCTGGTGGGCGGCATGGTCCTGGGTGCGGTCCTCAGCAGTATGTGATCGAGCGGGGTGACACCGGGAAGCCCGAGGCGGTACCGCCTCGGGCTTCCGTGCGTGTGGTCGAGCGCGGTCCGTCCTCAGTCGAGCATTCCGGCGCGCAACACCGCCAAGGTGCGCTTGAGGATGCGTGAGACGTGCATCTGTGAAACGCCCAGGTGCGCGCCGATCTCCGTCTGCGTCAGCTCCTGGCCGTAGCGCAGCCGCAGCACGGTGCGCTGGCGCTCGTCCAGAGCGGCCAGGAGAGGCGCGAGCGTGTGCAGGTTCTCCACGTGCTGGAGCCTGCCGTCCTGGTCGCCGAGCGTCTCGAACCAGCTCGGCCCGGTGTCCCCGGCGCCGCCCGCACTGGTGCCCAGGGGCGCGTCGAGGGAGTCGGCGGTGTAGCCGTTGGCCGCGATCAGGGCCTCCGCCACGTCGTCCTCCGGCAAGCCGAGATGGTGGGCCAGCTCCGAGGTGGTGGGGGCGCGGTCGAGACGCACGGCCAGGTCCTCGTGGGCGGCCTTGATGGAGGAGCGCAGCTCCTTGAGGCGCCTGGGTACGTGCACGGACCAGGTGGTGTCACGGAAGAAGCGCTTGATCTCGCCGTTGATATAGGGGAGTGCGAAGGCCGGGAAGTCCACCTCGCGGGACAGCTCGAAGCGCTCGATGGCCTTGATGAGGCCGATGGTGCCGACCTGGAGGATGTCCTCGAACTGCCCGGCCTGATGGGTGCGGTAGCGCCGTGCGGCGAACCGCACCAGGTTCATATGGATCTCGACCAAGGTGTTGCGGGCGTACTGGTGTTCGGCGGTGCCCTCCTCCAGTTCGGCGAGCCGCGCGAAGAGCAGCCGGCCGATTTCGCGGGAGTCCTCGGGCGACGGGGCCGGCCGGTCCTGGCCGGACAGAAAGTCGTCTGTCACGGCACGAGCGGCGGACGGATTCCCGGTGCGAACCTTCATCAAGCATTTCCTTCGGGTGACGACGAGAACACCTTCACATCGAAACCTAGCGGCTGCGGAGGGAAAACTTTCTGACGCCATCGGGAATGCGGAAGAGTGGGATGGAGTGATGAACGTCCGGGCGGACCGGAAAGGGTCAAGAGCGCCATCAGGGCCCGGAGAGCGGCACGGCCACGGTGATCGTCTTGCCGCCGGTGGGCAGGGTCTGGACGACGACCTGGTCGGCGACCTTGTTGATCACCCACCATCCCACCCCGGCCAGGCCGGTGCTTCCTGGAGAGGGTGCGCGCGGGCAGAGCGGAAGGATCTCCTCGCAGGTGTCGGTCACGGTGATGGTGACCTCGTCGCTGTGGAGGAGGCACACGAGGAAGCAGCCGGGGGAGTCCTCGGGGTGGTGGAGCACATGGCCCACGAGCTCGGAGGCGACCAGCACCGCGTCCTCGAACCCCGCCCGGTGCGCCCGGAGGTAGTAGCTGTCCGCTGAGCACAGCAGAGGGTGGAGAGCGAACTCCACTTCCCTGCGCGCCTCGGCCGCCGAGGCCGGGCGGCACACGTGACCGGCCGTATCGGCTTCGTTTCCCGTCACGGAGCGTCCACCTGGCTCTCTGCCTCGTGGCGCTCAGGGAGCCGAGGGGTGCGAGGCCGGACCAGGGGGCGTGTTCCGCTGCTCCGGAATCTGAAATGCGGGCTGCTGATCCGTCGGCGACGTCCGCAGGATGGCTTCCGCCGCGAGCAGAGCGTCCTGGACGGTCCGGGTGCCGGTGCTGACGCACAACGTGTACGTCACGTCCTCCAGGCTCCGTTGCAGCTCGTAGTGGGAGTCCTGGGAGTGCTCCAGCTGCAGCTCGTAGTACCGGGCCAGCAGCGTGCGAATCGTGTCCGGTCGAGGGAGCAACATGTGTCACCATCCGTCACATCGAGCGTGTCACAGCCCTTGTGCCCCCTGTGGCCGCCCTCATCCCGGCGATGTGCCTCGTACGCCCGGACGGGTGTGCACCGCCCCGGACAGGGCAGCCGACGCACATGCCTGTTCTGCGCAGAGTCGCCCGGCCCTTGCTGGCCACGAAGTTCATCCGTGACGGGTACACGGCGGTACGCCACCCCGTCCCCCGGGACTCCTCGGAGGGGACCGGCAACGATCCGCTCGCGGTGCTGGCCTCCCGGTACTCCTTCCTCCCGGACGACCCCGAGCAGCTCGCCCGCCTGCAAGGCGCGGTGCAGCTCGGCGCCGGGGTCCTCCTCGCGCTGGGGCGCGCGCCCCGATGGGCGTCGGCGGCCCTGGTGGTGACGCTGGTGCCGGCGGCCTGGGCGGCCTACTCCGACGGACCGGCCGGGGACCCCGACGAACGTGCGGCCCGGCGTGCCGAGTTGCTCGCGAACGTGTCCCTCGCCGGAGGCCTCCTCATCGCCGCGGCCGACACCCACGGCAAGCCCTCGCTCGCCTACCGCACCCGCCACGCGGCGGACCACGCGTCCGACGCCCTCGCCCACCGGGCCCACGCCGTCGCCGACCGGATCGGTGACGTGACGGACACGGCGGTGCACGGTGTGACGGGCTCTGTCGCGGCGGCCCGCAAGCACCTTCCGTGATCGCTCTGCCGGGCGTGCCGGGCACATGTTCGGGGCATCAGCCAGGTGACCCGACCGGTGAAGCATCCGGTTCCGGGACCCGTCGGAACACCGGCGAGAGGCTCCGGGCCGGAAGAGAGCGAGGAGACGTACCAGTGAGCGATGTGTGGGCGTTCGGACAGGACATCGGCTACGTCGCGGGGCAGCCGCTGACGGGTTTCAGCGTGGAGGCCGCCGACGGGGCCATCGGACATGTGGAGCGCCAGGAGGACACGCCCGGTATGCAGAACCTGGTGGTCGACACAGGGGTGTGGAAGTTCGGCCGGAGCGTGCTGATCCCGGCCGGTGCGGTGACCGCTGTCGACGCCGCGTCGCAGACGGTGAAGCTCGCGTCGTCCCGCGACGAGATCAAGGCGGCCCCCCGGTTCGCGACCGACAGCGAGACCACCGACCCCGCCTATCTGACGGAGGTCGGCGCCTACTACCTCTCCCTGCGCCACCGTCACTGAGCCCGAAGGACCGGTCCTGACGGGCGGACGGAGAGATACACGGAACGGAACGGTGCTGCCCCCTCCGGGACCGGAGGGGGCAGCACCATGTCACCGTGGACTGGACGCGGGCGTCAGAGCCGCTCGATCCAGATGTTGCGGAACCTCGGGTTCTCGCCGGGATCCCCGTGGTCCTGCAACTTGATGTGACCCGGAGCCGGCCCCTCCGGCCGGCCCGCACCGGTCGGCCCGGCGATGGCCACGTCGTTGTGGACCACCTTGCCGTTCCACCGCAGCGTCACCCGCGCGTCCTGCGTCTTCTTCCCGTCGCTGCCGAAGCGGGCGGCCCGGAACTCGATGTCGTACGTCTGCCAGGTCTTGGGCGCGGTCGCCGCGTTGACGTCCGGCGCCTTACGCAGATAGATCGACCCGGCGTCGTCCTTGGCGGGCACCTTCACCCCGAAGGACTCCAGGATCTGGAGCTCGTACCGTTCCTGGATGTAGACGCCGCTGTTGCCCCGTGCCTGCCCCGTGACGTCGGCCGGATAGTCCGGCTGGTACCACTCGGCGTGCATCCGGAAGTCGCCGAACGTCTCCTTCGTCCGGATGTCCCCGCCGTACGACTCCACGGAACCGTCCGCCACCGGCCATGCCGCCGGACCGCCGTTGTTCGACTCCCAGGCGTCCAGGTCCGTGCCGTCGAAGAGCGTGGTGCGCTTCGTCGGGGTGACGGTGAGGTTGTCGAGGTTCACATGGCCGTCGTCCCCGGGCTCGTAGGCGTACGTGATGGTGTTCGCGCCCTTGCGCAGCGGCACCGATTCGGTGTGGGTCGCCCACTTGTTCCAGGCGACGGTGGAGTTGAGCCAGATCTGCTTGTGGCGCTCGCCGTTGACGTACAGGGTCATCGACCGGGGCTTCGGCTCGGGGTCGGAGTTCTGCCCGTTGGCGTAGCGCAGGGCCAGGTCGTGCTTCCCCTTCTTGCCGGCGCGCACCGCGAAGGTGGTGCGGGAGCCCGGCTCCCAGTTGTTGTCGATGAAGCCGGTGCCGGAGTACCCGGAGTGGTTGTCGTTGAACTTGGTGCCGCCGGCCAGGGACGCGGACTCCGCCTCGTACACCGGCGGCGCCTTCGAGCCGTCGGGCAGCGTGTTGAGGCTGTACCACGCCTCGGTGCTCCACAGCTCCTCGCCGTTCTCGGCCGCGAACGGGCGCGGGGACTGCACGTGGACCACGTGGCCGGGGCGCAGGCCGTCCATCTTCAGCGTCACGGTCCTGCGGTCCGCGGAGAGCGTCGCCGAGGTGACGTCGAGGGTCTCCTCGTCGGCCTTCGGGCCGCCGTACCGCGGGGTCGCCACGTAACGCCACTGCTGCGCCCGGTACTTGGCGGACAGATCCTCGGCGGTCTCCTCGGAGAGCGGCTGGGTGTACTCGATCTCGAAGCCGCCGTCGACGGCGCGCATGGCCCGCATGTCGAAGGCCCGGTCACCGGTGAGCGTGAGCTTCTGGAGGCCGAACTTGAGCTTGCCCTCCTGGCCCCAGTTGCCGGAGTCCCCGATGCCGCCGGCGTAGACCGCCCCGTCCGGGCCGAGGCTGATCCGGTTGACCCCGGCCTCCAAGCCCTGCGTCATGCGGAACACCGCGCCCTGGTACTCGCCGCCGACCTTCTCCAGGTACGCCCGCTGGAGGCCGCCGTAGGTCACGTCCCCGAACACCATCTGCCCGGCGAAGGGGCCCGTGGGCAGGAGGAGGGGGTTGCTCGGCGAGTTGGAGATCTCGCCGTGCGGCAGCCACAGCACGGGCTCGGTCACCGGCTGGTCGTCGTAGACGCCGTCCGGGTTGGTGTGGTGGTTGTAGAAGGCGCCCTGCTCGATCCGGACCAGCTTCGACGTGGGCACGTACGCGCCCTGGTTGTCGGTGGCGAAGATCTCGCCCTGGGGGCCCCAGCCGAGGCCGTTCGGTGTGCGCAGCCCGCCGGCCACGTAGGACACCTTGCCGGTCTTCTTGTTGATCTTCAACGTGGAGCCGCGGTTGGGCACGTTCTGCGGGTCCTGGGTCGCGCCGCCGGGGACCATGGCGATGCCCGTGCTGACGTAGAAGTTCCCCTTCTCGTACAGCAGCCCGAACGCGAACTCGTGGTAGTTGCCGCCGAACGGCCAGGTCGCGATCTTGCGGTACTCGTCGGCGACCTCGTCACCGTCCTTGTCGACCAGTGCGGTCAGGCCGTTCTTCTCGGAGACGTAGACCGTGCCGTCGACGTACTTGAGGCCCATCGGCTCCAGCAGGTCCTCGGCGATCAGCTTCTTGGTCACCTTGGACGGGTCGGTGTTCCCGGTGACGTTGTCGAGCAGGTACACCTGACCGAGCTTGCTCTCCCGGCTGCCGCCCCAGGTGCTGACGGCCAGTCGGCCGTCGGGCAGCCAGTCCATGCCGGTGACCTGCGGTTCGAAACCGGCGGGCCGCAGGTCGGTCAGCGTGTAGTCGGGGTGGACCCCGGCCAGCGGCAGGCCGTCGCCCGGTGACTCGTCGATGCCCTCGCAGACCTTGCGGCCGGGAGAGGTGACCCGGGTGACGTCGGCGTCGGTGCTCAGTACCGAGGTGGGCACGGTGGAGAAGGCGCTCGCTCCCGGTGGCCGCCACTCCAGCAGGAGCCGCTGGTCGTACTCGCCGTCCCAGTGGTCGATCCGCAGCGCGTGGTGGCCCTCGGTCAACTCGACCGAGCCCTCCTTGGGCCGGGCACCGTGCTTGCCGCCGTTGTCGATGATCTGCGTACCGTCGATGATCAGCCGCGAGCCGTCGTCGCTGGTGATGCGGAAGTCATGCTTCCCGGCCGACTCGACGTCGAGGTACGCGGTGACCTCGGTGACGAACTTCCCGTCCATGCCGAAGTCCCCGGCGGTGGTCCAGTCGATCGTCGGCTTCAACTCGTCGACGTTGGGCGTCTGTCCGGGCTTGAGCGCGCAGAAGTCCTCCAGGGCCATCTGGACGTCGAACACCCGCATGGTCACGCCCGGTTCCTGCGGCGGTATGTCGGGAGGCTGTGCGGCTGCCTGGCCCGGGACCGCAGTGGCGAGGAACAGGGCGGAGACGAGTACGGCCAAACGCCGCATGGGCCTTCCTCCTTGAGGGCCGAGGCAGCCGGATGTCCGGTGGCCGACGGGCTGCCGTTCACAGTGAAGGGCAGCCTCGACAGAAAAGGCAACAGTCGGGTAAGCGCTTTCTGTTTTATCGTTGCAAAGATGACGGGCAGTTGATGGTCAACTGCCGTTGAGATCTATGCTGTTCCCGGCACAAAGGTGCTGGGCAGGCAGGCAGAAAGCGCTGTCATCCGGACGCGTGCTCTCAGCGCGCTTTCTCGACGCCGCCCCGCTCACGCGACCGTACGCGGCAGCCGCAGGCTCAGCCCGGTCGTCAGTGCCACCGCCGCCAGCTGCACCAGCAGCGTCACGATCAGCGCGTCCCGCATGCCGAGGCCCGGCACCAGCGCCAGGAACAGGGTGCCGAGCGTGGCCACCCCGAGGGCGAGGGCCGCCTGCTGCGTCGTCGTCATCACGCCGCCGCCCACCCCGGCCTTCTCCGGCGGTACGTCGGAGAGCACGATCCGGAAGAGTACGGGGAGTTGGAGGCCCTGTCCGAGGCCCGCGACGGCCACACCCGGCAGCAGGCCCCACAGCCCGAGGCCCTCCCACGCGGAGTGCACGGTCAGCACCAGCACCACCACGCCCACCGCCTGGATCACCCCGCCCGCCGTGACGACCCGGGTGCCGTAGCGGCGGATCAGGCGGGGACCGGCGAGCGAGGCCCCGAAGAACGCCAGGGCCATCGGGGCCAGCGAGAGACCGGCGGCCGCCGGGCCCATCCGCAGGCCCTGCTGGAGCGCCACCGCGATCACGAACATGAAGCCGCCGAAGCCGATCGAGAACGGCACCACCAGCGCCAGCCCCCGCCGCAGCGAGTCCAGCCGCAGCAGGCTCGGCGGCACCAGCGGTACGCGGCCCAGCCGGTCGGCCCGCCGCTCCACCCGGTAGAAGGCGTACGCGGCGACCGGGAACAGCCCCAGCGACACCCAGGTCCACAGCGGCCACCCGGCGGCCCGCCCCTCCGTGAGCGGGGCCAGCAGCGTCATCAGGGACAGCGCCAGGAGCAGCGTTCCCGGTACGTCGACGGGGGCGGGGCGGTCCAAACGAGGAGACCCGCACCCGGCTGGAGCGGCTGCACCGCATCGCTCTGGCCGCCGAGCTCAAGTAGCGGTGTCGGAGAGGAGGGCGTCGCTGCAAGGCATCGTCCCGGACCGGTCGGTAGGGTCGCGGACGTGCGTGATGTACGGGTGGTTCTGATCGGCGGGACGTCGAACGTCGGAAAGTCGACCGTTGCCCACGCGGTGGCGGAGAGACTCGGGTTCGAGGCCCTGAGCACCGACGGGTTGGCCCGGCACCCCGGGCGACCTTGGAGAACCCCGGAGCGGGAGGTGCCGGCCCATGTGGCCGAGCACTACGGATCACTTACGGTTGACGAACTGATCGCGTCTGTTCTCGGCCACTACGATCGACTGTGGCCCCGTATCGAAGAGTTGATCGCGACCCATGCGACCGTGGGGTGTGGCAGGACGGGCGTGGTTCTGGAGGGGTCGGCACTCTGGCCCGTCCACGTCGCGACGCTGCGGGTCCCGCGCACGGCCGCCGTGTGGCTCACCGCCGCCGACTCCGTGGTACGCGCCCGCGTTCACGCGGCGGGCCGCTACGAAGCGGCGACCGACCAGGAACAGGCCCTGATGGAGCGGTTCCTGGCCCGCACCGAGCGCTACCAGACACTCATGACCGAGGCCGTCGACAGGCTGGGCCTGCATCGCATCGACGCGGGTCGCGGACAGTCCGCCGGGGAACTGGCCGACATGGTGATCGCGGCAGCCGACGCGCAGACCGCGGTGGGTCGGCCACCCACCGGGCAGTGACCACGCGCGACGGTTGACGAGTACCGGGCCGCGCTCACCTGGCTCGAAGGCCGAATCCGTTCGTCAGGATGAAGACGCCGGCTATGACGCTAGCCGCGCCGTCCGGCAAGGACTCCTGCCAGTCCGCAACAAGCGGCGACGACGAGAACTATCGCAAGCCAGGTCGGCCCGGCGATCATCGCGATGACCGCTCCGATCGCCATCAGCAGACTCCCCACCGCGGCGATGATCTGCCCAGCTTTCACGCACATGTCTCCATTCCTGAGGCAGCACCGGCCGGAGGGGTCGGGGGTGGTGAAGCGGCCGATGTCGGGGTCGTAGTAGCGGGCGGCGAAGTGGTAGAGCCCAGTGGGGCCCTGGTGGCCGCCGGCGAAGCGGTAGGGCTGCGGGACCTGTTCGCCCGTGGTGGCGCGTTACGCGTCGCGAGGGGTGGTGCGGACGAGGTCGCGA
The DNA here is from genome assembly GCF_033109485.1 of Streptomyces cyaneofuscatus. NCBI lineage: Bacteria > Bacillati > Actinomycetota > Actinomycetes > Kitasatosporales > Streptomycetaceae > Streptomyces > Streptomyces cyaneofuscatus. The sequence continues at coordinate 5,900,305 of NZ_CP137002.1, forward strand.
TGGACCGGGGCCGGAGGTGCGCGGCGGGCTTCCGGGCACCTCCGGCCCCGGAGGGCCATCCGTCCGCCAACAGACACAGAAGGAGATTCGTTGCCGGGGCAGACTGAAACGCGCTGGCTACCCCTGGCAACGAATGAGTCAGTCCACGGTGAGGATCCCTACGGTCACCCCTGCGATGATCGCCAGAACCCACAGTGCGATCTGAATTTTTCTACTGCGAGTCATTTCCGTCTCCAAGAATTCATGAAGGGGAGCGATCGGCCAGCAGTTGGAGCGCCTCGTCGCACCGTCGTTTAATCCGGAATGAATCCGCCGGTGGGGTCGGCACAGGCCCATAGATCGCCAAGCTCCTCCTTGAGGTCATTGCCGTCTTCATCCAGGACCGAGTTGATGGAGTAGCACGCGACTACGTAGCCGGGGGCCGGCTTCCCCCACTTCGCCACAGTCTTCGCGCCGTTGACGATCGGTGAGTACCAGGCGAGTCCGGTGGGGTCGATGCGGTTGACGGGGTCGCCTTCGGCGTAGAGGTAGGGGTTCTTCTCCTGGCCGGAGGGGTCGGGGGTGGTGAAGCGGCCGATGTTGGGGTCGTAGTAGCGGGCGGCGAAGTGGTAGAGCCCGGTGGGGTCCTGGTAGCCGCCGGCGAAGCGGTACGGCTGCGGCGCCTGCTCGCTCGTGGCGGCTCGCTGGACGCCGCGCGGGCTGTAGGAGTACGTGTTGACCTTCGTGCCGGACTCGTCGGCCAGGGCCACGACGCTGCCGAGCGCGTCGGTCAGGTAGTAGTGGTTCTTCCCCCCGCGGGTCATGGAGTTCAGCGTGCCCCCGGGTTCGCGGTTGAATCCGGTGTCCACGCCCGCCGTCGAGGTGGCGGAGAGGCCGAGCGGGCCGTTGTGGAAGAAGGTGTCGCCGAGCTTGATGCGCTCGGACTGGTCGGTCGAGCCGTACTGGCCCGCGTACGTCTTCCCGCCGGTGGTGATCGACGTCATCTGCGAGTGGTCGGACCACTTGATACCGGTGCGCGTGGTCTCCGGGGTGGAGGCGGCGGCGGTCTCGTTGCCGATCTGGTCGTAGGACCAGTTGGTGGTGGAGCCGTTCTTCGCGGTGATCTGCTGGGCGTCGTTGACGGTGTACGTGGTGCCGCGCGGGCAGCCCTTGTCGGTGCCCTGCGAGGTGAGGTTGCCGCCCAGGTCGTAGCAGTACTGCCACGAGGAGTTGAGCGTGGAGCCCTTGTTCTCCGCCGCGTAGGAGAAGCGGCCGGCGCTGTCGTACTCGTAGCTCGTCTTCGTCCCGGCGACCGTGTCGGTGGTGGTGCGGATCTTGGTGCCGTCGGTCGCGCCACCGGTTCCGTAGCCGTAGGTGTAGGCGAGGTCGACCAGGGTGCCCTTGGGGCTGGTGGCCTTGATCTTCTCCGGGCGGCCGGACTTGTCCGGGGTGACCGTGTGGACGGTGTTGCCGGGGTAGGTGGTGACCGTACGGACGTCGTTCTTGTTGTACTCGTACTTGGTGATCTTGCCCTTGGGGTCCTTCAGCTCGGTGAGCTTGTTGACCTTGTTCCAGGTGTAGTCGGTCAGGCCCGCCGGGTCCTGGTAGGTGTCGACGTTGCCCGCCGGGGTGTAGGCCAGAACTGTCTGCGAGCCGTTCTGCAGGGTCCGGACCGTCTCGCGGGAGAGCGGGTCGAAGGCGTACTTGATGACGCCCGTGCCGTCCGAGCGCTGGGTGAGGTTGCCGTCGCCGTCGTACTCGTAGGTGACGGCCTGGTAGTTGGAGGAGTCGACCTTCTTGACCCGGTCGCGGTGGTCGTACTCGTAGGTGATGGTGATGCCGCGGGCGTCCTTGGCGGTCGCCACCCGGCCGAGGTCGTCGTATGTGTAGGTGGTGGTGCCCAGCGGCGCGGGGGCCTTGGCCGTCTTCAGGTTGCCCTGGGCGTCGTAGGTGAAGGTGGTGGCGACGGACTTCGAGGCGGTCAGTTCCGTGGTGACCTTGCAGATCTGGCCCTCGAAGCCCCCGCAGGTCGGGGTGGCGGGGTTGTAGTCGAAGGACTGGTTGCCTCCGCCCGTACCCTCGACGGCGACGGACTTGGTGTTGCCCGCCGTGTCGTAGGTGTAGTCGGTCTTCTCGCCGTCCGCCGTCGTCGACCGACCGGGCAGGTCCGCGCCCGCGATGGTCTGGTAGCCCGTCACGGTGGCGGTCGCTCCGGTGGGGAGGGTGGAGCCGGTGGGGTTGTTACGGGAGTCCCACCCATAGGTCGTCTCGTTGCCGGGGGTGCTGCCCACGCCCATGGCGTCGGTCGCGGTGTCGATGTTGTGGTTCGCGTCGAAGGTCCGCGACCGGCTCTGCTGCAGTGCGTCGGTGACCTTCTCGATCTGGCCGTCCGCGTCGTGCTCGTACTTCGTCGCGTGGGTCTCCGGGTTGGTGACCGTCGTCGTACCGGCGTCGCTGTGTGAAGCGGCGGAGTAGGCGTAGCTCCAGGTCGGGCCGGTGTGGCCGGAGCCGTTCAGCTCGGTGGCCCGGAGCATCGAGGTGACGCGGTTCTCGTCGTCGTAGGTGAAGACCGTCACCCGGCCCTTGGGGGTGGTGATCTTCGTCAGGCGGCGCGAGGAGTCGTAGCCGAAGACGGTGGCCTTGCCCTCGGTGTCCGTCGTCTTCGCCAGGTCACCGGCCGGGTTGAGGTCGAAGACGGCGGTTCGGCCGGTGTGATCCTTGGCCTGCCACTGGTTCGGGTAGGTCTTGACCAGATCCACCCACCGCCCGGAGCGGGTTTCCGTGATCTTGAAGCCCTTGTGTTCCGAGCCCTCGTCGTGCTGGGTGACGGTGATGGCGCCCTTGTTCCGGTCCGTCACCTTCGTCAGGGTGCCGTTGGCGTCGTAGGTGTCCTTGGAGCCGGACTTGCGGTCGGTCAGGGTGTACGTGCCGTCCGCGCTCTTCTTCAGGTCCTTGGAGTACCCCTTCGGCGTGGTGAAGGTGCCGTCGGCGTTCTTCGTGAAGAACGCCGCGTCCCCGGTGGCGCCGTAGACCACCACCTCGTTCGTGAAGACGTGGAGGTAGCGCTCGTACTCCTGCCACCACCGCTGCGACACCTTGCCCCACGGGGCGTCCAGCGAGTTGTAGGTGCGGGCCAGCCGCAGCTTCTGGCCGACGCCGGCGACGTCGAAGTCGGTGCCGGCGAGCATGAGATTGCCGTTCGACAGGTTGATCCTCGCCACCAGCGAGTCCGTGACCCGGACATCGGAGATCTGGTGCCAGGGCACCGCACCCTGCCCCTCCGGTACGTACACGCGCACACCGGCCGACGAACGCGCCGCGGGAGACGAGGCGCTGTCACCCGCCTTGGCCCGCTTCTTCTGCGCCTCCTGCCAGGCCGTCTCCGCCGCCGACGGCGCGGACTGCTCCTCGCCGGCCGGCGGTCTGTTGGTGCCGACCTTGACCGGCGGTATGGACTCCGGATCGGCCTTCTTGCCCCAGACCGACCCCACTGCCGGGGCCGGGGCCGGGTCGCCACCCGGCGCGGCCAGCGCCGGGAGTGCGGAAGCGCCCAGCGCGGCCACGACCAAGGCCGCCGTCAGAGCACCTCTGTGAGATGTGCGAAATGTGCGAGATGTGCGAGCACGCCGAAACGGCGTGCCGGAAGCACGCGAAACCATGCGATCCCCCGCGGGATTCGTGGGCGCGGTGACCGCTGCGATCACCGGAGCGGCACACGCTGCCACGAGCCCTTCACGCGACACGAACAAGTTCTCGACCAGGAATCCGTAAACGTGCCAGAACAAGCCGACCTGCGCGCCCGGTACACCCCGGAAAGTTCTCCGCCGCGCCAACACTTTCCCTGTGGAAACTATTTGTGCCTCAAGGAAACGGGGCTGAAAATCGCCCCCCGCCGCCCCCTGCCGCCTACGCGGAAGCCCGAGCCCGCCACCCCCTCCGGCGTACGCGACAATGGAGCAATGACCACGCTCGCCCCCGCCCTCCCGCAGCTCCGCATCGGCCCGCACACCGTGCAGCCCCCCGTGGTGCTCGCGCCCATGGCCGGCATCACCAACGCCCCGTTCCGGACGCTGTGCCGGGAGTTCTCCGGGGGCAAGGGGCTGTTCGTCAGCGAGATGATCACCACGCGGGCGCTGGTCGAGCGCAACGAGAAGACCATGCAGCTCATCCACTTCGACGCGACCGAGACCCCGCGCTCGATCCAGCTGTACGGAGTGGACCCGGTCACCGTCGGCAAGGCCGTCCGCATGATCGTCGAAGAGGATCTGGCCGATCACATCGACCTGAACTTCGGGTGCCCCGTCCCCAAGGTCACCCGCAAGGGCGGCGGCTCCGCGCTGCCCTACAAGCGGCCGCTGCTGCGGGCCATCCTCAAGGAGGCCGTCTCAGGCGCAGGGGACCTCCCCGTCACCATCAAGATGCGCAAGGGCATCGACGACGACCACCTCACGTTCCTCGACGCCGGACGCATCGCCGTCGAGGAGGGGGTCACCGCTGTCGCCCTGCACGGCCGCACCACCGCCCAGCACTACGGCGGCACCGCCGACTGGGACGCCATCGCCCGGCTCAAGGAGCACGTCCCGGAGATTCCCGTCCTCGGCAACGGCGACATCTGGTGCGCCGACGACGCCCTGCGGATGATGCGCGAGACCGGGTGCGACGGTGTCGTGGTCGGGCGCGGGTGCCTCGGGCGGCCCTGGCTCTTCGCCGATCTGGTGAACGCCATGGAGGGCCGTGCGACCCGGCACGCGCCCACCCTGCGCGAGGTCGCGGACGTCATGGTGCGGCACGCGACGCTGCTGGGGGAGTGGATCGGCGACGAGGCCCGTGGCGTGATCGACTTCCGTAAGCACGTGGCCTGGTATCTCAAGGGCTTCGCGGTCGGCTCCGAGATGCGCAAGAAGCTGGCCATCACCTCCTCGCTGGAGGAGCTGGGCGGCCAGCTGCACGAGCTGGACCTCGACCAGCCCTGGCCCGACGGTGCCGACGGGCCGCGCGGGCGGACCTCGGGCAACAACCGGGTCGTCCTGCCGGACGGCTGGCTCAAGGACCCGTACGACTGCTCCGGTGTCAGCGCCGACGCCGAGCTGGACACCTCCGGCGGCTGAGTCCGTACGCGTACGAGTCCGTGCGTGTACGAGTCCGTACGCGTACGAGGCGGGCTGAGCCCCACCCCGAAGCCGGTCAGCCCCGCACGTCCGGGCCCGCCCGGCGCTCCAGCGGGGCCGCGCCCGCCGAGTTCATCACGTTGAAGACCACGCTGCCCGCCCGGTAGCGGTCGTCCGTCCACTCGATGGCCCGGCCCGCCGCCGTGTACGTCAGGTGGCGCTGGCGCAGCAGCGGGCTGGCCCGGCGGACCTGGAGCAGGCGCGCGTCCTCGCTGCCCGCCGCCACCGCGTCGATCAGGTGCTCGCCGTGGTGCGCGACGATGTCCGCCCGCTCCGCGATGCTGTCCATGATCGAGACGCAGTCCTCCGGCAGCTCCAGGACGGCCGGGGCCACCCAGTCCGCGTACACCGTCCGCTCCACCATCACCGGCTCCCCGTCCAGCCACCGCAGCCGCAGCACGTACAGCACCTGGCTGCCCGGCTCCGCGTCCAGGCGCTCGGCCTCCTCGTCGGTCGCGGTCCGCAGCGTGCGGGCCAGGATGCGGCTGGCGACCTCGCACCCCATCGCCTGTGCCCACTGCGCGAAGCTGTTGAGCTGCTGGAAGCTCTGGCGGCGCTCCTGGCGCAGCACCACCCGTCGCGCCCCCTGCCGGGAGCCGATCAGGCCCTCGGAGGCCAGCAGTGCCACCGCCTGGCGGACCGTGCCGCGCGAGACCTCCCAGCGGGCGGAGAGGTCGCTCTCCGACGGCAGCCGGGAGCCGAGCGGATAGGTGCCGGTGCGGATGGCGTGCCGCAGCGACTCGGCGATCTCCCGGTAGCGCGTAGCGCCCACACGTCCCCCTTGGCTTCATGTAAACCGTGCGTTGTGTACAGGTCCGCTCGTCGGTGACGGTCCTGCCGCTCACTCTAGCGTCGGCGTGACACGTTTCGATGCAAGGCCGTTATCTACCACAACCCCTGAATAGTAGGCTTTCCTCTTCCTGCCCTCTTGTGGCAGTGGACATGGGACGTTAACTTTCCCGACACCTGGCCCGGGCGAACTGGTGCCAGCTTGTATGAACAAGTGGCCCTCACGCTTCGCTCCAGGGAGACCTACCGTGCGCAGAGCCCGACCCTGTCCCCGTATCCGCGCCAACAGCCGTGCCGTTGCCGCCCTCGCCCTCTCCACCGCCGCTCTCACCGCTCTCACCGCGTGCGGCGCCGCGCCCGAGGAGGAGGGCACGACCGGTGCGAACGGGGTGAAGTCCACCGAGGCCGCCTCGGTCGCCGACTTCGGCGGGCTGGAGAAGCTGGTCGCCGCCGCCGAGAAGGAGGGCGAGCTCAACGTGATCGCCCTGCCGCCGGACTGGGCGAACTACGGCGAGATCATCAAGAGCTTCCAGGCCAAGTACAAGGTCAAGATCAAGAGCGAGAACCCCGACGGTTCCAGCTCCGACGAGATAGCCGCCGTCAAGTCCCGCAAGGGCCAGAAGCGCGCCCCCGACGTCCTCGACCTCGGCATCGCCTTCGCCCGCAGCGGCGCCGCCGAGAACCTCTTCGCCCCGTACAAGGTCGCCACCTGGGACAAGATCCCCGACAGCCAGAAGGACGCCGACGGCCGCTGGTACAACGACTACGGCGGCTACGTCTCCATCGGCTGCGACGCCGCCCGCATCAAGACCTGCCCCGAGACCTTCGCGGACCTGCTGAAGCCCGAGTACAAGGGCAAGGTCGCCCTCAACGGCAACCCGACCAAGTCCGGCTCCGCCTTCGGCGGCGTGTACGCGGCGTCCCTGGCCAACAAGGGGTCGTTCGGGGACATCCAGCCCGGCATCGACTTCTTCGGCAAGCTGAAGAAGAGCGGCAACTTCATCCCCGTCGAGTCCACCCCGGCCACCGTCGAGAAGGGCGAGACGCCGATCAGCATCGACTGGGACTACCTGAACGCCGGGTACGCCGACCAGTTCAAGGGCAAGGGCGTCGACTGGAAGGTCTCCGTACCGAAGGACGGGGTCTACGCCCAGTTCTACTCGCAGGCCATCAACAAGGACGCCCCGCACCCGGCGGCCGCCCGCCTGTGGATGGAGTACCTGTACAGCGCCGAGGGCCAGAACCTCTGGCTGAAGGGGTACGCCCGCCCGGTGCTGCTGCCCGCCATGACCGAGGACGGGACCGCCGACAAGGCCTTCGTGGCCAAGCTTCCCGCCGTCGAGGGCACGCCGACGTTCCCCTCCTCCGAGGAGCTCGACCAGGCCAACGCCACGCTCTCCGAGAACTGGGACAAGGCCGTCTCCTGATGACCCCCTCCCACCCGACCGCCGCCCCGGGACCCGGGGCGGCCCCCGCTGCCGGCCGGACGACCGAAGGCAGGAAGGCCGAAGGCAGGAAGGCCGGCGGCCGAACGCGCCGCCGCCGGGCGCCTCGCGCCTGGCTCGGGGCCCTCCCGCTGCTGGTCTTCGCCGGGCTCTGCTTCGGACTGCCCGCCGGCGCCCTGCTGTACGGGGCCATCACCCGTACCGACCCGGTCGCCGGGACCACCGAGTTCACCGGTGAGCACCTTCAGCGCTCGCTCCAGGGGCCCTACCTCACCTCGCTCACCGGCAGCGTCGAACTCTCCGCGCTGACCGCCGCCATCGCCACGATCTTCGGGGTGCTGATCGCCCAGGCCGTCGTCACCTCCCGGCGCGGCGCGCTGCGCGGCGCCGTGCTCACCGCCTCGGGCGTGCTCGCCAACTTCGGCGGCATCCCGCTGGCCTTCGCCTTCGTCGCCACCCTCGGCATCTCCGGTGTGGTCACCCAGCTCGGCCACCTCGACGCGCTCGGCTGGAACCTCTACTCCTTCACCGGGCTCACCGTCATCTACCTCTACTTCCTCATCCCGCTCATGGTGATCGTCGTCGTCCCCGCGCTGGACGGACTGCGCCCCCAGTGGCGCGAGGCCGCCCGCAACAACGGCGCCACCGCCTGGCAGTTCTGGCGGTACGTCGGACTGCCGGTGCTCGCGCCCTCGCTGCTCGGCGGGTTCGTCCTCCTCTTCGGCAGCGCCTTCGCCGCGCACGCCACGGCCGCCGCCCTCGTCGGCGGCTCCGTACCGCTGGTCACCCTGAAGATCGCCGACGCGCTCTCCGGGAACGTCCTGGTCGGCCAGGAGAACGTGGCGCTGGCCCTCAGCCTCGACATGATCGTGATCGCCGGACTGGTGATGGCGGTCTATCTGCCCCTCCAGCGACGGAGCTCCCGATGGCTGCACTGACCACCGCCGCCCCGGCCACCGAGGCGCCCGTCCCGGTGAAGGCCGCCCGCCGCTCGCGTCCGCGCTACTGGCGCGGGGCCGTCCTGGCGATCGCCGGGCTCTACTTCGTCACCCCGCTGCTCTCCTCGTTCGTCTTCACGGTCCACGTGCCGAACCAGGGCCTCACCTTCGAGGCGTACAGCGGCATCCTGTCCGCCGACGGCTTCACCGAGAGCCTGTTCCTCTCGCTCTCGCTCGCCGCCGCCACCATCGCTCTGGCCCTGCTGCTCGTCGTCCCCGCGCTCGTCGCGGTGCGGCTCGGGCCGCCCCGGCTGCGGGCCGTCGTCGAGATCATCTGCATGTTGCCGCTGGTGGTGCCGCCGATCGCCCTGGTCACCGGGATCGCCACCGTGCTGCGCTGGGGGCCCGACCACTTCTCGCGCACCCCGCTCTACCAGACCTTCCTGGCCGTGCAGAACGAGTCGTTCCCGGTGGTGCTGGTCCTCGCCTACACGGTGCTGGCGCTGCCGTTCGTGCACCGTTCGCTGGACGCGGGGCTGCGCGCCGTCGACGTACCCACGCTGGTGGAGGCGGCCCGGAACTGCGGGGCGAGCCGGTTGCAGGTGATCGTGAGCGTCATCCTGCCCAACCTGCGCTCCTCGCTCGCCGGGGCGTCGTTCCTGACCCTGGCGCTGGTGCTCGGCGAGTACACCGTCGCCTCGCTGCTGGGCTTCCGGCCCTTCGCGGTGTGGATCGTCACCGTCTCCGGTGCCGAGGCCCGGATGTCGGTCGCCGTCTCCCTGCTCTCCCTGCTCATCACCTGGGCCCTGCTGCTCGTCCTCTCGCGCGCCGGAACCGGGTCCTCCGCCACCACCGTCCCGGCCGCCGCCCCCACTCCCGTACCTGGCAAGGAGTAGCCACCCATGTCAGCCCTGCCCACCGCCGCCCCCCGTCCTGAGCCGGCCGAAGCCGGCGCCCGGGAGGGGCGGGCCGCCACCGGCGCCCGGGTGGAGTTCCGCTCCCTGCGCCGGGCGTTCGGCCCCACCGTCGCCCTCGACGGCCTCGACCTCACCGCCGAACCCGGCGAGCTGCTCGCCCTCCTCGGCCCCTCCGGCTGCGGCAAGACCACCGCGCTCCGGGTCCTCGCCGGGTTCGAGCAGCCCGACTCCGGCGAGGTCCTGGTCGACGGCGAGGACATCACCCCGGTCCCCGCCAACCGGCGCGACGCCGGGATGGTCTTCCAGTCCTACAGCCTCTTCCCGCACCTCAACGCCCGCGACAACGTCGCCTTCGGCCCCCGGATGAAGGGCGTCGCCACCGCCGAGCGGCACGCCACCGCGAACGAGCTCCTCGAACTCGTCGGGCTCCCCGCCCACGGCGACCGCTACCCGCACCAGATGTCCGGCGGCCAGCAGCAGCGCGTCGCCCTGGCCCGCGCGCTCGCCCTGCGCCCCCGGGTCCTGCTCCTGGACGAGCCGCTCTCGGCGCTCGACGCCAAGGTCCGGCTCACCCTGCGCGAGGAGATCCGCCGCCTCCAGCTGGCGCTCGGGATCACCACCATCTTCGTCACCCACGACCAGGAGGAGGCCCTCTCCATGGCCGACCGGGTCGCCGTCCTCAACGCGGGCCGCCTGGAGCAGTGCGCGCCCCCGGCCGAGCTGTACGAGCGCCCCGCCACGCCGTTCGTCGCCGAGTTCGTCGGCACCATGAACCGGGTGCCCGGGCAGCTGACCGGCGACGGTTCGGTGGCCGTCGCCGGGGCCACGCTCCCCGTCGACGGTGACGTTCCCGCAGGCCGGGGGCCGGTCGACGTCCTCATCCGCCCCGAGAGCATCGGTGTCACGGCAGACCCGGAGGGCACGGCCACGGTCGTCTCCGCCGCCTTCCTGGGCTCGGTCACCCGGGTCCTCCTCGACCTCCCGGACGGCGTCGCGGTCAAGGCCGACCTCGCCTCCCGGGACGCCACGGAGCTCGCTCCCGGGATACGGGCCCGGGTCGTCCCGGTCCGCCGCCCGGTGCTGGTCGTGCCCGTACGGGAGACGACGGCACCCGGTGCCGCGGCCTCCGGTGGCAAGGTGGACGCGTGAAGACGACCGCCCCCGCCGCCCTCCCCTCCGCCGTCCTCTTCGACATGGACGGCACCCTGGTCGACACTGAGGTCCTCTGGTGGGAGACGGCCCGTGAGGTGGCGGCCGGGCTCGGCCACCAGCTGAGCGACGCGGACGCCCCGGAGGTCGTCGGCCGGGCCGTCACCGACACCGCCGCTCATCTGATCGGCGTGACCGGAGGCGACCCCGCGGAACTCCCCGGCACCGCCGCCGAGCTGACCGACTCCTTCTTCCGCAAGGTCGACGCGGGCGCCCCGCTGCGCCCCGGAGCCGCCGCGCTGCTGGCCGCGCTGGAAGGCGCGGGCGTGCCGATCGCCCTGGTCAGCGCCTCGCCCCGGAGTGTCGTGGACGCGGTGGTCGCCGGGTCGCTGGCCGGGGTGGACTTCGCCTTCACACTGTCGGCCGACGACACCGTACGGACCAAGCCGCACCCGGATCCGTACCGGGCGGCGGCCGAGCGGTTCGCCGCCGACCCCGCCGCCTGTGTGGCGGTGGAGGACTCCCCGGACGGCACGGCCTCCGCCGACGCCGCCGGGTGCGCGGTGCTGGTGGTCCCGTCGCTGCTCCCGGTCGCCCCCGGGCAGGGGCGGACGTTCGCCCGTAGCCTGGAAGAGGTGGATCTCGGGGTGCTCGCCGACTGCCTGAGTCGTCCCCGGGACATCTCCGCGCCGTCCGAATCCTGAAATCCGGGGTCCGAAACCAGCGTGATTCACGCCACCCTTGATCGGCGGTGCGCTCAGATGAGCGTTATGGCGGTGGCTGCACTTCTGGAAGACCTGGCACTCAGTGCCACGTAACGGCGTTCGAGAAGTGTACTCAAGTGCGGAGTGTGCCGCTCACATGAGAGCTGAGGGTCAAGAAATGGCCATGCTGCCTTCAGGAGATGAACGGAGAGCCGCAGCCCGCCCGCCGGAGAGTTTCTTTAGATCTGCTGGCGGACGGGTGGTTGCGGCCGCATGACGACCAAGTGGACGTACCCATACACCTTCGATCTGGGTATGTTCCTGGCCGTCAGGGCAGCCACCGCGTCCTCGAGGAGTCGAGACCCGTGTCGGAAAACAAAGATCCTCAGAAGTTCGTCTACGACTTCACCGAGGGCAACAAGGATCTGAAGGATCTTCTGGGCGGCAAGGGTGCGAACCTCGCCGAGATGACCAACCTCGGTCTTCCCGTCCCGCCGGGCTTCACGATCACCACCGAGGCCTGCAAGGTCTACCTGGAGAGCGGGCAGGCGCCGAAGGCGCTGCGCGACGAGGTGAGTGCGCACCTCACCGCGCTGGAAGAGCGGATGGCCAAGAAGCTCGGCCAGGCCGACGACCCGCTGCTGGTCTCCGTCCGCTCGGGCGCCAAGTTCTCCATGCCCGGCATGATGGACACGGTCCTCAACATCGGCCTCTCCGACGCCTCGGTGGCCGGCCTCGCCACCCAGTCCGGTGACGAGCGCTTCGCCTGGGACTCCTACCGGCGCCTCATCCAGATGTTCGGCAAGACCGTGCTCGGCGTCGACGGCGACCTCTTCGAGGAGGCCCTGGAGGACGCCAAGGCGGCCAAGAAGGTCACGGTCGACACGGACCTGGCCGCGGCCGACCTGAAGAAGCTGGTCAAGCAGTTCAAGAAGATCGTCCAGGACCAGGCCGGACGCGAGTTCCCGCAGAACGCGCGGGAGCAGATGGACCTGGCCATAAACGCGGTCTTCGACTCGTGGAACACCGACCGCGCCAAGCTCTACCGCCGGCAGGAGCGCATCCCCGGCGACCTCGGCACGGCCGTCAACGTCTGTTCCATGGTCTTCGGCAACCTCGGTCCCGACTCCGGTACGGGCGTCGCCTTCACCCGCGACCCCGCCAGCGGCCACCAGGGCGTCTACGGCGACTACCTCACCAACGCGCAGGGCGAGGACGTCGTCGCCGGTATCCGCAACACGGTGCCGCTCGCCGATCTGGAGTCGATCGACAAGAAGTCGTACGACCAGCTCATGCAGATCATGGAGACGCTGGAGAACCACTACAAGGATCTCTGCGACATCGAGTTCACCATCGAGCGCGGCCAGCTCTGGATGCTCCAGACCCGGGTCGGCAAGCGCACCGCCGGTGCCGCCTTCCGGATCGCCACCCAGCTCGTCGACCAGGGCCTGATCGACGAGGCCGAGGCGCTCCAGCGCGTCAACGGCGCCCAGCTCGCCCAGCTGATGTTCCCGCGCTTCGACATCGAGGCGAAGACCGAACTGCTCGGCCGGGGCATCGCCGCCTCGCCGGGCGCGGCCGTCGGCAAGGCCGTCTTCGACTCGTACACCGCGATCAAGTGGTCGCGCTCCGGCGAGAAGGTCATCCTGATCCGCCGCGAGACCAACCCCGACGACCTCGAAGGCATGATCGCCGCCGAGGGCATCCTGACCTCGCGCGGCGGCAAGACCTCGCACGCGGCGGTCGTGGCGCGCGGCATGGGCAAGACCTGTGTCTGCGGCGCCGAGGACCTGGAGGTCGACACCAAGCGCCGCCGGATGACGGTGGGCGGCAAGGTCATCGAGGAGGGCGACCTCGTCTCGATCGACGGCTCCACCGGCAAGGTCTACCTGGGCGAGGTACCCGTCGTACCGTCGCCGGTCGTCGAGTACTTCGAGGGCCGGATGCACGCGGGTGCCGACGACGCCGACGAGCTGGTCGCCGCCGTGCACCGGATCATGGCGTACGCGGACCGGGTCCGCCGGCTGCGGGTGCGGGCCAACGCGGACAACGCCGAGGACGCGCTGCGGGCCCGCCGCTTCGGCGCCCAGGGCATCGGCCTGTGCCGCACCGAGCACATGTTCCTCGGTGAGCGCCGCGAGATGGTCGAGAAGCTGATCCTGGCGGACACCGACGACGAGCGCGAGAGCGCCCTCGCCGCGCTCCTGCCGCTCCAGAAGGCCGACTTCATCGAGCTGTTCGAGTCGATGGACGGGCTGCCCGTCACCGTACGGCTGCTGGACCCGCCGCTGCACGAGTTCCTCCCCGACATCACCGAGCTGTCGGTGCGCGTGGCGCTCGCGGAGTCCCGCAAGGACGCCAACGAGAACGACCTGCGCCTGCTCCAGGCGGTCCACAAGCTGCACGAGCAGAACCCGATGCTGGGTCTGCGCGGGGTGCGCCTCGGCCTGGTCATCCCCGGTCTGTTCGCCATGCAGGTACGGGCGATCGCCGAGGCCGCCGCCCAGCGCAAGAACGCCAAGGGCGACCCGCGCGCCGAGATCATGATTCCGCTCGTCGGCACGGTCCAGGAGCTGGAGATCGTCCGCGAGGAGGCCGACCGGGTCATCGCGGAGGTCCAGGCCGCCACCGGCACCGACCTGAAGCTGACCATCGGCACCATGATCGAGCTGCCGCGCGCCGCGCTGACGGCGGCCCAGATCGCCGAGGCCGCCCAGTTCTTCTCGTTCGGCACCAACGACCTGACCCAGACGGTGTGGGGCTTCTCCCGCGACGACGTGGAGGCCTCGTTCTTCACCGCGTACCTGGAGAAGGGCATCTTCGGGGTCTCCCCGTTCGAGACGATCGACAAGGACGGCGTCGGCTCGCTGGTGCGCAGCGCCGTGGAGGCCGGCCGGGCCACCCGCCCGGACCTCAAGCTCGGCGTCTGCGGTGAGCACGGCGGTGACCCGGAGTCGGTGCACTTCTTCCACGAGGTGGGCCTGGACTACGTCTCCTGCTCGCCGTTCCGCATCCCGGTGGCCCGCCTGGAGGCGGGCCGGGCGGCTGCGCAGTCGCGCGGGAGCGACAGCCGCTGATGCGGCACGTGTGACCAACTCCGGGGATTCATAAGGGAATTGGGCTGGGTCCCTCACCGGCCCGCCATCCCGGGACAGATCCCCGGAACACCGAGAAGCGGCGGCACCCTGTGCGGGGGTGCCGCCGCTTCGTCTTGCCCGCGGAATATGTGGTGGGCGCCGCCGGAAGGCGGACCATAGCGGAATGCTTGCTACCGATGTGTCGTAGCACACATTGCTTCGTTTAATGCGCAAAGAAATGGTGATGGCCGCCCGGTGGAGCGGAGGGGACCGGGGTGCGGTCCATGGATCCCCACCCATGGACCGCACCCGGCTTTACCCCCGTCGGGTACGGAGCCGCACCGCCGCCCGCCGCCGCCGAACACACAAAGCCCCCCACGGCCTTCACGTGCTCATCCGGCGGGCACCGGATGCGTACCCGACGTCGTACAGCTTTTCGGGTGAAGCGGAACGGGGCGAGACGTTTCACTTCTGGCCGAAACCCCGTGGTGACCTCCTGTGACGGTCCGCATACCCTTCGGTGGGGGCAATTGCGGATGCAACAGGTGGGGGCGGTAGTGCTGCGGATCCATGTGTCCAGGCTGGACCTTTCGCGGGTGCGGATGGCCACGAGACCGGACGCGTTGTGGGAAACGATTCTCAGTTTTCACCGGCTGAGGGACCGGCGGGCTTCGACGGTGTTCGGGAAATGGCGGACCGAAACGCGAGCTCGGTTGAATGGTGAAGCACAACTGCTGTCGGCGGTCGTCCCGCCCCGCGGCTATTTCCCGGATTTCCTGACGCCCTCGCAGGAAGGCGCCGAGCCTTTCGGGCTCGACGTGGGAATGGAGGCGCTGCGGGACACCCCCGCCGACCGCATCCGCCGCGAGCTGGACCTGATGGTGGCCGGACGGCGGCGGCAGCGGGGCGCACGGGGCCCCGGCTGCTCCGACGCCGGCGCGGGGCGGGTCACGGCCGCGCTGCCCGCCGCGCTCTCCGAGGGCCGCGCCGAACCCCTCGCCCGGCTCATCGGCGCCCTGCGGAGCTACCACGACGCCGCCGTCGAGCCGTACTGGCCGCACATCCGGGCCTCCGTCGAGGCCGACCGGGCCGTGCGGGGCCGCGCGCTCCTGGACGGCGGAGCCGACGGGCTGCTGGCGGCCCTGCCGCCGATGATCCGGTGGCGGGCCCCCGTGCTGGAGGCGGACTACCCCGTCGACCGCGACCTGTATCTCGACGGGCGCGGGCTGCTGCTCCAGCCCTCGTTCTTCTGCCGGGGCACCCCCGTCGTCTACCGCGACCCGTCGCTCCCGCCCGTGCTCGTCTACCCGGTCACCCACCCCGGCGCCCCGGAGTTCGCCGAGCCCGGACCCTGGCTCGGCCGGCTCGTGGGCCACACCCGCTCCGCCGTCCTGCAGTCCATAGGCAACGGCTGCACGACGAGCGAACTGGCCCGCCGGGCCGGGGTGTCCCTCGCCTCGGCGAGCCAGCACGCCTCCGTCCTGCGCGAGGCGGGCCTGGTCCTCACCCTGCGCCACGGCAGCTCGGTGCTCCACACGCTGACCCCGCTGGGCGGCTCGCTGCTGCGGGGCGGGGCGCCGCTCGCGCTGTCCTGAGGGGCGCCGCCGGGGGGCTCCTGAGGGGGCGGGCGGCCGCGAAAAGTCGGTGGAAACTCGTCGCGCGTACGGCGATGAGTTCCTGGCGGCCCCGCCGTCTACCCCTTCGACAGCGCCCACGGGGACAGCCCGAAGGACAGAGGAAGAGGCAACGACCATGGCTCAGATGATTTTCGTGAACCTGCCGGTGAAGGACCTGGAGACCTCGAAGGGGTTCTACGAGAAGCTCGGCTACGGCATCAACCCGCAGTTCAGCGACGACAAGACCGCGTGTGTGGTCATCAGCGACACGATCTTCGTCATGCTGCTGACGGAGCCGCGCTTCAAGGAGTTCACCAAGAAGGACATCGCGGACGCCTCGAAGACGACCGAGGCGATCCTCGCCCTGAGCGCCGACAGCCGCCAGAAGGTCGACGAACTCGCCGACGCGGCGCTGGCGGCCGGCGGGTCCCCGGCGGGGGAGACGCAGGACATGGGCTTCATGTACGGCCGCTCGTTCCAGGACCCCGACGGCCACATCTGGGAGGCCATCTGGATGGACGCCTCCGCCGTCGAGGGCCAGGGCTGAACCGCGGGGGCTGAACCGCGGGGGCTGAACCGCGAAAGGGTACGCCGGGGCCACGGGGGAGCCCCGGCGCACACGCGGCGCGTCAGCTGCGGAACGGCCCCGTCACCTCGTACGTGATGCCACCGGACGAACTGCCGCTGGTGCCGCGCTGCGAGGAGAAGTAGAGCCGCTTGCCGTTCGGGGAGAACGCCGGGCCGGTGATCTCCGAACCGGACTGGCCGGTGATCCGCAGGAACGGCGCCACGGTGTCGTTGGGCGTGATCAGGCAGATCTCCATGTTCCCGCCGTCCTCCGCCACGTACAGGTCGCCGGAGCCGGCCCGGGTGACGTTGTCGACCCCGGTCAGCGGGGCGGCGCCGCCCGTCACCAGCGAGTCGTCGTACGCCAGCGAGATCGACGAGGTGGTCGCGTCGTACGCCCACACCCGGTTGTCGCCCTTGGTGGTGAACCAGCAGGTGCCCGCCGCGTAGAAGCAGCCCTCGCCGCCGTTGAAGACCTTGGCGCCGGAGACCTGGTGGCGGGTCTGGGTCGAGGAGGCCGCCGGGTCCGGGACGTTGGCCCAGGTCACCGGCCCGGAGGTGCCCGTACCCGCCACCAGGACCTGGAGCGTGCCGCTCGACAGGTTGCCCCAGGTGGTGGGCCGGAAGCGGTAGAAGCGGCCGTCGGTCTCGTCCTCGGTGAGGTAGATGTACCCGTGGTCGGGGTCCGAGGCCGCCGCCTCGTGCTTGAACCGGCCGAGCGCGGGCCGCTGCACCGAGGCGTTCACGCCCCACGGGTCGGTCTCGTAGACGTACCCCCGGGTGACCTCCTCGCAGGAGAGCCAGGTGTTCCACGGGGTCGAGCCGCCCGCGCAGTTGTTGTTCGTCCCCGACAGGATGCGGTACGCGGACGTCACCGTGCCCGAGGAGTTGAAGCGCACGGCGCTCGCCCCGCCGCCGCTGCCCGAGGAGACCTCGGCGTTGGAGACGTAGATCCAGCCCGAGCCGTCGGCGTAGGTCGCCCCGCCGTCGGGGGCGCTGTGCCAGCGGTAGGAGGTGCCCGGCACGGTCTGGCCCGACCGGGCGATGATGCGGCTGGTGAAGCCGCTCGGCAGCTGGATGCCGTTGCCGTTGGCCGCCTGCAGTGCGCCGTACGGGCCGGGGGCCGGCTGAGCGGGTGCGGCGGAGGCGGCGCCGCGCCACAGGGTGCCGCCGAAGGCCGCCGCCGAGGTGCCGACCACCGCCGTGCGCAAGAAGGTCCGACGTTCCACGATCACTCCACGGATGAGTGAGGGCCCGCCGCTCCGGACGGACCGGCGGGTCGCGCGTCAGGACTGTAGGAGCGCTCAGTTGACGGGATGTCAATTCGTGGTGAACGGCGGGCGGATGGCGGCGGTCCGGGCCGTCACTCCACCCGTACCGCATACACCGGAACGGACACCTCCTCGTCGTCCAGGCACACCCCCGTCTCCAGGTCGAAGCGCTGCTTCAGCAGCGGCGAGGCTACGAACGGCCGCCCGCCCGCCGAACCGAGCAGCCCCCGGGAGAGGACGTACGCGCCGGTGAACGGGTCCCGGTTGGAGATCGCCCGCACCACCCCCGCCCGGTCCATGAACAGGGCCGCCTGCCCGCCGTCCGGCAGCAGCACCGCGACCCCGCGCCCGGGGCTCAGCCGGTCCAGGTCGCAGACGGTGAGCCAGCCGTCGGCGTGCGCGACCCGGACGACGGTGGCGGTCGCGGTGGTGTTCAGGGTTTCGGTGGTCATCAGGACGGGGTCCCTTCGAGAGTGCGGACGGCGAGCACGGGGCCCGCGAGCAGCTCCAGATCGGGCTTGATCTGGTCCCGCTCCGGGACGAACTTCACCGACGGGTCGGGGGCGTCGGGGGCGTTGACGAAGCTCACGAACCGCCGCAGCCGCTCCGGGTCGTCGATGGTCGCGGCCCACTCGTCGCGGTAGCCGGACACATGGTCGGCCATCAGCCTCTCCAACTCGTCGCAGAGCCCCAGCGAGTCATGGACGACGACATCCCGTACGTGCTCCAGGCCGCCGTCGATCCGCTCCAGCCAGGCCGAGGTGCGCTCCAGGCGGTCCGCCGTACGGATGTAGAACATCAGGAACCGGTCGATGAGCCGCACCAGTTCGGCGTCCGAGAGGTCCTGCGCCAGCAGATCGGCGTGGCGCGGGGTGGCCCCGCCGTTGCCGCCGACGTAGAGGTTCCAGCCGCCGGCCGTGGCGATGATCCCGAAGTCCTTGCCCCGGGCCTCCGCGCACTCCCGGGCGCAGCCGGAGACCGCCGACTTGAGCTTGTGCGGGGAGCGCAGGCCCCGGTAGCGCAGCTCCAGGTCGATCGCCATCTTCACGGAGTCCTGCACGCCGTAGCGGCACCAGGTCTGCCCCACACAGGACTTGACCGTTCGCAGCGACTTCCCGTACGCGTGCCCGGACTCGAAGCCCGCGTCGACCAACCGGGTCCAGATGAGCGGCAGTTGGTCGACGCGGGCGCCGAAGAGGTCGATGCGCTGGCCGCCGGTGATCTTCGTGTAGAGGCCGAAGTCGCGGGCGACCTCGCCGATCACGATGAGCCTCTCCGGGGTGATCTCGCCGCCGGGGATGCGCGGGACGACCGAATAGGAGCCGTTGCGCTGGAGGTTGGCGAGGAAGTGGTCGTTGGTGTCCTGGAGGGACGCCTGCTCCCCGTCCAGGACGTAGCCGCTGGCGCCGAGCGTCGGGGCGAGCGAGGCGATGACCGAGCCGACCGTCGGCTTGCAGACCTCGCACCCCTCCCCGCCGCGCGCCTCCTCGCGGCCGTGCGAGTCGAGGAGGGCGGTGAAGGAGGTGACGCCCAGGGTGCGGACGATCTCGTACAACTCGCTGCGGCTGTAGGCGAAGCAGCCGCACAGGCCGGTGTCCTGGCTCTGCGGGAGCAGCTGCCCGATCACCTTGACGCAACTGCCGCAGCCCGTCCCGGCCCGGGTGCACTTCTTCACCTCGGGCAGCGTGGTGTGCTCGCAGATCGCGCCCTTGCTCACGTTGTGGCAGGAGCAGATGACGGCGTCGTCCGGCAGCGCGGAGGGCCCCAGCACCACCGGCCCGCCCGCCCCGGCGGGCAGCACCAGCTGCTCGGGAGAGACCGGCAGGACGCTCCCCGTCATCGGCCGCAGGGTGCCGTAGTCGTCGGCGTCCCCGACCAGCACCCCGCCCAGCAGGGTGCCGTCGGCCCCGATGACCAGCTTCTTGTAGACGCCGGAGCGGGAGTCGGCGTACACCACGTCGAGCGCGCCCTCCGCACTCCCGTGCGCGTCGCCGAACGAGGCCACGTCCACACCGAGGAGCTTCAGCTTCGTCGACATGTCGGCACCGGTGAACCCGGCCCGCCCGCCGCCGAGCACCTCGGCCACGGTCTCCGCCATCTCGTAGCCCGGCGCGACCAGCCCGTAGACCCGCCCGTCCGACGCGAGCGCGCACTCACCGATCGCGAAGACGGCCGGGTCGGAGGTCCGGCACTCCTCGTTGACCACGATCCCGCCCCGCTCCCCGACCGCGAGCCCGCAGTCGCGCGCCAGTTGGTCACGCGGCCGCACGCCGGCGGAGAACACCACCAGATCCGTGTCCAGCGAGGACCCGTCAGAGAGCTCCATCCCGTTCACGGCCCCGTCCGTGCCTGCGGTGACCGCCTGCGTACCGACCCCGGTGTGGACGGTCAGTCCCATGTCCTCGATCGTCCGCAGCAGGGCCGCGCCGCCGCCCTCGTCCACCTGGACCGGCATCAGCCGGGGCGCGAACTCCACCACATGGGTGCGCAGCCCGAGCCCCTTGAGCGCCCCCGCCGCCTCAAGCCCGAGCAGCCCGCCCCCGACCACCGCGCCGGTCTGAGCCCCCTTGGCGTACTCCTCGATGGCGAGCAGGTCCTCGATCGTCCGGTACACGAAGCAGCCCCGGAAATCCTTCCCCGGCACCGGCGGGACGAAGGGATACGAGCCCGTCGCCAGCACGAGCGTGTCGTACGGGAACACCGCCCCGGACCGCGCGGTCACGGTCCGGGCCGTACGGTCGACGCTCTCGGCCGGGTCGCCGACGTACAGCTCGATCCCGTGCTCCGCCATGAACTCCGGCTCCACCAGCGAGAGTTCCTCGGGGGTCCGCCCGGCGAAGTACGAGGTGAGCTGGACCCGGTCGTAGGCGGGCCGGGGCTCCTCGCAGAGCACGACGATCCGGGCCCGCCCGGCGGCCGGGGTCAGCCCGCGCGCGGCCAGGGACTCCAGGAACCGCTGACCGACCATGCCGTGCCCGACGAGGACGAAGGTGGGGGTGGTGTTCGGGATGGTGGTGTCCGGCATCTCAGTGGCCTCCGTCGTCGGTGAGCAGGTGGAGCAGGGACATGGCGGGCGGCAGCGGTTCGTCGTCCTGCCAGGTGCGGGCGAGACCGGCGACCGCGCCGAGGTCGCCCAGGAGCACCCCGCCGGCCAGCCGGCCCTCCCGGAGGACGACCGTGCGGTACGCGCCCCGGGTGGCGTCGGACAGCCGGATCACGTCGTCGCCCGGCAGCGGACGGGCCTCACCGAAGGCGGCGAGATCAAGCGCGTCGGGTCCTTGGGTGCCGTGGGCGCGGCTCCCGGCGCGCAGGGAGAGCCGGGTCAGCGCCCGGGTCCCCTCGTAGCGGGCAGGCCGCCCGGCCAGCACCTCGGCCAGCACGTCGGCCTGCTCCAGCGCGGGTCCGGCCAGTCCGTAGAGCGTGGAGCGGTGCTCGGCGCAGTCACCGAGGGCGTGGATGTACGGGTCCGAGGTGCGCAGTTCGTCGTCGACCACGATCCCCTTGCGGACGTCGAGACCGGCGGCGCGGGCGAGCCCGGTCCGGGGGCGTACCCCGCAGGCCAGCACGGTGAGGTCGGCGGCGAGCTCGTAACCGTCGGCGAGCTGGACGGCCCGTACGGCTGGTGGTGAGCCCGGGCAGCGCAGCCCGCGGACCCGGCACTCGGTGTGCACCTCCACCCCGAGCGCTTCGAGGTGGACCCGGAGCAGGGCGGCCGCCTCCGGGTCGAGCTGGCGCTCCATGAGGTGCTCGCCCTGCTGGGCCAGCACCACCTGCGCGCCGCACTCCGCGAGCGCCCGGGCCGCCGACACCCCGAGGAGCCCGCCGCCGATGACGACCGCCCGAGCTCCGGGGCGTACGGCGGCGCGCAGGGCCAAGGCGTCGTCGAGCGTACGGAAGGGGTGGACCCCGTCCGGCAGGGTGGCCCCGAGCCCGCGCAGCGGCGGCAGCACCGGGTTGGAGCCGGTGGCCAGGACCAGGCGCCCGTAGTGCAGGACGCTGCCGTCGTCGCAGTGGACGAGCCGGTCGGCCCGGTCGATGCGGACCGCCCGCACCCCGCGCCGTACCTCGGTGGCGGGCAGCGCGATGACGTCCGGGGCGTACCGCCCGGCCAGCACATCGGCCAGCAGCACCCGGTTGTAGGGGGCGTGCCGCTCCTCGCCGACGACGGTGACCCCGGGGACCCGCGCGGCGAGCCGGGCACCGGCCATCCCGGCGCCGATCACCACGACGGGCGCGGCGCTCTCCGTCTTCTTCCTCATGGGGTCTTCTTCCTCATGGGCAGGAGCATGCTCGGCGGGTGTTACCCGGCCGCATCCCGCCGGTTTCCCGGGCGGAACCGTGCGCTCAGCGCCGCCCGGCGGCCCCTGTGAGAACGGCGCGCGGGCCTCCCTCTAATGTCGAGGACATGCCCGACATCACCCTCACCACCCTGATCCTGCTCTGCCTGGCCGCGGCCGCCGCGGGGTGGATCGACGCGGTGGTGGGCGGCGGCGGGCTGCTGCTCCTGCCCGCCCTGCTGCTCGGCCTGCCGAACGTACCGGCCGCCCATGTCCTCGGCACCAACAAGGCCGTCGCGATCGTCGGCACCTCGGGCGCCGCGATCACGTACGTCCGCAGAGCGCCGGTCCGGGTGGGGCTGGCGGTACGGGTGGGGCTGATGGCGCTCGCCGGGTCGATGGGCGGGGCGTTCTTCGCCGCCGGGATCAGCAGCGAGGTGCTGCGCCCGGTGATCATGGTGGCGCTGCTCGGGGTCGCCGCCTTCGTCCTGCTGCGCCCGTCCTTCGGCACGGCGGCGGCGGGCGACACCGACGCCCGGCCGGTCACCCGGGCCCGGATCGTCACCGCGGTCGTGCTGGTGGGCGGCGGGATCGGCTTCTACGACGGCCTGTTCGGCCCGGGTACCGGCACCTTCCTGGTGCTCGCGCTCACCGCCGTACTCCATCTGGATCTGGTGACGGCCTCGGCCACCGCCAAGATCGTCAACGTGTGCACGAACGCGGGGGCGCTGGCGATGTTCGCCTACCAGGGCACGGTCCTGTGGCAGTTGGCCGCCGTGATGGCCGTCTTCAACCTGGCGGGCGGGATGGCGGGGGCCCGGATGGCGCTGAGCCGGGGGAGCGGGTTCGTCCGGGCGGTGCTGCTCACGGTGGTGTTCTCGCTGGTGGCGAAGCTGGGCTACGACCAGTGGACGGCTTAGGAGCGGGTACGGGGACGTATCCGGGGCTCAGCGGAACGTGTCCCGGGCCCAGTGGAACGTGCCCCGGACTCAGCGCACATCGGTGAGATGGGCGTAGGCCACCACATTGCCCTGATAGCCGGTCTCCTTGGAGAACCCGCCGCCGCAGGTGATCAGCCGCAGCGAGGCGTGCGGGGACTCGCCGTAGACGCGCTGGTCGGGGAAGTCCTTGTTGTCGTACACCTCGATGGCGTCGATCGAGAAGACCGCGGTGCGTTTGTCCTCGCGGACGACCTCGACGCGGGTGCCCTTGGTGAGGGCGCCGAGGGCGTAGAAGACGGAGGGCCCCTCGGCGTTGTCGACATGCCCGGCGACGATCGCGGTGCCCTTGGCGCCGGGCGGGACCCCGCCGGCGTACCAGCCCGCGAGGTTGCGGTCGGTGTCCGGCGGGACGTCCAGGCTGCCGTCGGCACCGAGCCCCAGCCGCATCATCGGCGCGTCCACCGAGATGCTCGGGATGCGGATGCGGACCGGGTCGGAGGGGTGCAGCGGTTCGGCGACCGGGGAGCCGGGCTGGAGCTGGGGCCCGGCGGCGAAGGCCTGGGTGCTGGAGGGCTGCGGCGGGATCAGCTGGTCGCCGGAGCCGTTCTGGACGAGCCAGATACCGCACAGCACGGCGATGCCCACCAGCCAGCCCCTGGCTTTCTGCGCGCTCTGGGACACGTCGTCGTCCTCGTCAGCCTGATGCGTCTCGGATCGAAGGCGGGCCGGGCGCGCTCGGGGACGCGCCCGGCCCGGTCGGTGAGGCTGCCTCCGGGGGCCCGGCCTCCCGGGCCCCCGGGGCGCTGGTCCCAGCTGCCCCGGGCCCCTGGGCTGCTGCCCTCAGCTGCCCTCGGTGGACTCGGTCCGCCGGCGCAGCAGCCACAGACCGCCCACGGCCGCCATGCCGATCACGCCGACGCCGAGGGCGACCTGCGTGGAGTTCGGCTCGACGCTGCCGCCGACCCCGGTCCGCACATGGCCGGACGGGCGGTCGTGGTCGGGCCGGTCGTGCTTGCCGCCGCCGATCACCTTCAGGTCCCCGACGGCGTCCTTGCCGTTGTCGCAGGAGACGACGATCTCGTAGACGCCGGGCCGGGTGTCGTGCGGCACGGTGAACTGGCCGACGAGCACCTCCTTGTGCGTACCGCGCCGGACCTCGAAGTCCCCGGCGTCCAGGGAGTTCGCGTCACCGATGCCCGAGCCCTTGGGGCCGCAGGCGGTGGTGTTCACGGTGACCTTGGCGCCGGGGGGCGCGGTCGCGGGGGTGATCTCCAGCCGGCCGAAGTCATCGCCTGCGTACGCGGACGGGGCGGCGGTGAGACCGAGCGCTATGACGGTGACCGCGGCAGTGGCGGTACCGGTCATCAGGCGGGCAGGACTGCGCATGGGGATCCTCCGGGCAGACGGCGCGAGCAGTTGTGTCCTGCCCCCGACCTAACGGGCGGTCGCCGCCGCACGCCTTCTGACGCCAGGTCAGCTTTCACCCGTACGGACCGGCGCGGCACCCTTGCCGTCGGAGATCGCCGCAGGTCACGGCGGTGCGACTGGGCCGTTCGGTCCGTGCCGCCGGACCGGGTGCCGATCGAGTGAGACCCGCCGGGAAGGTGTGACCCACATCACACGCATGGGCTCGTGGGGCGCGGGCACACGCAAGAC
Organism: Streptomyces cyaneofuscatus; assembly: GCF_033109485.1. Classification (NCBI taxonomy): domain Bacteria; kingdom Bacillati; phylum Actinomycetota; class Actinomycetes; order Kitasatosporales; family Streptomycetaceae; genus Streptomyces; species Streptomyces cyaneofuscatus. The sequence continues at coordinate 5,924,799 of NZ_CP137002.1, forward strand.
ACCCCCCCCACGGGACGGATCCCCGCCCCCCACGGCACCCGCCCTCATCGGCCTACCCCCCTGAGTCCGGTGGGGGCGGTGTCGGATCCGGCGGGGAGGGTTCACCCGGTGCGCGCCTCACCGGCGCCCGCCCCAGCCCCAGCCCCCGCACTCCAGGAGATCGCCGGCGGCCGCACCCGCGCGCACAGCGGCTGCCCCTTCGCGTCGGTCAGCCCCAGCCGCCCGGTGAGCTGCCCGGAACGCGCGGCGGCTTCGAGGACCTCGGGCTCGATGTCGCTGAACATCAGCTTGGCGCGCCGGAACATGCTGAAGAGCCCGGCCTCGTCCACGGTCCCCCACGACAGATAGATGAACCGCCCGCCCAGCCGGTTCTGGATGTACGGCCCCGAGATCTCGACCCCGTCCGCCGTGGCCTTCGCCGTGCACTCCAGGGTCCAGGAGGCGGTTGGGGCGTCCCCGGGATGCAGACCGAGCAGCTCACCGGGCCGGTCCTTGCGCTGAACGCCGACGTGGATGTTCTCGAACCCGGGAAAGTCGGAGTCCGGCCCGCAGGTGCGGCCGGGGAGCGCTGAGGCCTCGATATGGATCTGCATGCTCCCCATGGTCCGTCACCGGGGCGGAGCGAGGGCGTCACGGTCGATTTTCGGCCAAGGTCGACCGCCGGGCAGGGTCAGAGAAGCTCCTCCGGCGCACTCGCGTACGCAGCCTCCAAGCGCCCCATCACCCCCTCCATCTCGCCGTCTCCGTCTCCGAACTCCACGGCATCGATCCGCCGCACGGGCGCCATCCCCTGCGAGTTGCAGATGAAGGCCCCCCGGTACGCGCCCAGCCCGTCCAGCGTCACCGCCCGCCGCACCGACGGCTCCCCGGCCGCCGCGAGGCCGCGCTCCAGCAGCGCCATGGTGATGCCGGTGAGCGCGGGGGCGTCCGGCCACACCACCGAACTCCCCTCCCAGAAGCCGATGTTGGTGATGGCCCCCTCGGTCACCACCCCGCCCGGCGCGGTCAGCAGGGCCTCGTCGAACCCGGCGCGCGCGGCGAGGATCCCGTAGTACGTCTGCCCGAACTCGCCCGGCCGCTTGATGTGCGGCACGGGCCGGGCGTACGGCACCGACATCAGGCTCCGGCCCCCGGGCGCCATCGCGGCGGGCTCGCGGACGGTGACCATCACCCGCGTATGGCTCTCCCCGGGCGGCAGGAACCCGTGCACCCGCACGGACGCCTCCCGCATCCCGGCACGGTCCAGGGCGCCCCGGATCAGCTCGCGCACCCGGCCCCCGTCCAGGGGCAGTTGGAACAGCTCACGGTTCGCGCCCTCCAGCCGTTCGAGGTGCAGCCCGAGCCCCCGCGCCCTGCGGTCCCGGACCTGGAGGGCGGTGAAGTGGCCGAACCCGAAGAGGGCGGGGACGCGGAGGTCGTCCTCGGTGGCGGGGTGGCCGTCCATCTCGACGTAGGGCAGTTGGATGGGGAGGGGAGGGGGCGGTGCGCTCGTCATGGGGCAACCGTAGATCGCGACATTCCCCGACGACGACTTGACCTCAACCAAGCTTGAGGCTGAAAGCTCGACGCCATGGACACCACATCCGCACCCACGACGTCCTCCGCCACGACGTCCCCCGCCCCCCTCAAGGTCGCCGTCATCCTCGGCAGCAACCGGGAAGGCCGCTTCGGGCCGGTCATCGCCGACTGGTTCCTCGGCCGGGCCGCCCGGTACGACGGCATCGAGACCGAGCTCATCGATGTCGTCACCGCCCGGCTCCCCGACGCCCTCTCCTTCAGCCCCGGCCCCGAGGAGGCAGCCAGGGTCGCGGCGGTCTCGGCACGGCTGGCGGCGGCCGACGCGTTCGTCGTGCTCACCCCCGAGTACAACCACTCCTTCCCCGCCCCGCTGAAGAACCTCATCGACTGGCACCGCGCCGAATGGCAGGCGAAGCCCGTCGCCTTCGTCAGTTACGGCGGCAGGTCCGGCGGGCTGCGGGCCGTCGAGCAGCTCCGCCAGGTCTTCGCCGAGATGCACACGGTCACCGTCCGCGACACCGTCTCCTTCCACAACGCGGGCGCCCTCTTCGACGACGCGGGCAACCACCGCGACCCGGCGGACGTCGACGCGGCGGCCAAGGCGCTCCTGGACCAGCTGGCCTGGTGGGGCAACGCCCTGCGCGACGCGCGAAACCGCCATCCGTACAGCGCCTGACCCCCTCCGGGCCGACAATCGGTGCACGGGCGGGAGCACCCCGCCGTCCGGGCAGGAGCCCGCCGTACTCCGAGGAGACCGACGATGACAGCGCCGCCGGCATGGCTGACCGTACTGACCACGACCGACAGCGAGGAGAAGGCCCACGAGCTGGCGCAGGGGGCGGTGGAGGCCCGGCTGGCGGCGTGCGCGCAGATCTCCGCGCCCGTCACCTCGGTCTACCGCTGGCAGAACGCCATCGAGTCGTCCGAGGAGTGGCAGGTGCTGTTCAAGACGGCGGCAGGGCGCTACGAGGATCTGGAGGAGTACCTCCAGGAGGCGCACGACTACGACACCCCCGAGATCATCGCGATCCCGGTGATCCGGGGCAGCGCCCGTTACCTCGGCTGGGTCACGGCGGAGACGGCTCCCGCAGCGGCCCTGTGACGGCGGCCATGAGCACCCTGGACCCCGGCTCCCCGCCCACCGACGAGCTGCCGTTCTTCGTGTACGGGACGCTGCTCCCCGGCGAACCCAACCACGACCTGTTCCTCCGCGGCCGTACGTCGGGGGAGCGGGCGGCCGTCCTGCCCCGGGCCCTGCTGTACGACGGGCCCGGCTACCCGTACGCCATCGACGGCCACGGCCGCGTCCACGGCACCCTGCTCACCGCGGCGCCCGGGGTGTACGGGGAGCTGCTCGGGCTCCTGGACCATCTGGAGGAGTACCTCGGGCCCGGCCACCCGCGCAATCTGTACGAGCGGGTCGTCCGCGAGGTCGAGCTGCCGGGGGAGGGGGCTCCCGGGACCCGCGAGGGTCAGGGACCTCCCGGGACCCGGGCCTGGGTCTACCTCGCCGCGGCCGCCGTCACCCGCTCCCTGCGCACCAGCGGCAGCGTCATCGCCGAGGGGCGGTGGGTCACCGGACGGCCTCCAGGCGGACCGCGCACACCTTGAACTCCGGCATCCGCGAGACCGGGTCGAGCGCAGGGTTGGTCAGCGTGTTGGCCCGGCCCTCACCCGGCCAGTGGAACGGCATGAACACCGTGTCCGCCCGGATCGCCCCGGTGATCCGGGCCGGCGCCACCGCCCGCCCACGCCGGGACGTCACCGCGACGGGCTCGCCCTCGGCCACCCCGATCCGCTCCGCCAGCCGCGGGTGCAGCTCCACGAAGGGCCCCGGAGCCGCCGCGTTCAGCTCGTCCACACGGCGGGTCTGGGCCCCCGACTGGTATTGCGCCACCACCCGCCCCGTCGTCAGCACCACCGGATACTCCCGGTCCGTCTCCTCGGCCGCCGCGCGGTGCACCACCGGCACGAACGAGGCCCGCCCGTCCTCCGTCGCGAACCGGTCCAGGAAGAGCCGGGGCGTCCCCGGGTGGTCCGCGTCGGGGCACGGCCAGAAGACGCCGTCCTCGGCCGCGATCCGCTCGTAGGTGATGCCCGCGTAGTCCGCCGCACCGCCCGCCGAGGCCCGCCGCAACTCCTCGAAGACCTCCGCCGGGTCGGCCGGGAACCCCTTGCCGTGGCCCAGCAGTCCGGCCAGGGCGTGCAGCACCTCCAGGTCGCTGCGCACCCCCTCCGGCGGATCGAGCGCCCGCCGCCGCAGCAGCACCCGGCCCTCCAGACTGGTGGTGGTCCCGCTCTCCTCCGCCCACTGCGTCACCGGCAGCACCACGTCCGCCAGCGCCGCCGTCTCGGAGAGGACGACGTCCGCCACCGCCAGGAAGTCCAGGGAGGCCAGGCGGCGTTCGACGTGCGAGGCGTGCGGGGCGGACACCACCGGGTTGGAGCCCATCACCAGCAGCGCCCGCACGTCCCGGCCCAGCGCGTCCAGCAGCTCGTACGCGCTCCGCCCCGGCCCCGGCAGGCTCTCCGGATCCACGCCCCACACCTCCGCGACATGGCGGCGGGCGGCCGGGTCGGTCAGCTTGCGGTAGCCGGGCAGCTGGTCGGCCTTCTGGCCGTGCTCCCGGCCGCCCTGCCCGTTGCCCTGCCCGGTCAGGCACCCGTACCCGGACAGCGGCCGCCCCGCCCGCCCGGTGGCCAGGCAGAAGTTGATCCACGCGCCCACCGTGTCCGTCCCCTTGGCCTGCTGCTCGGGTCCCCGCGCGGTCAGCACCATCCCGCTCTCCGCCCCGCAGAACAGCTCCACCGCCTCGCGCAGCCGTGCCACCGGCACCCCGCAGATCCGCTCCACCAGCTCCGGCCAGTGCGCCATCGCCCCGGCCCGCGCCTCCTCCCACCCGCGCGTACGGCTCCGTACGAACTCCTCATCCACCCGGCCGCCCGCCACCACCAGGTGCAGCATCCCGAGCGCCAGGGCCAGATCGGTGCCGGGGCGGGGTGCCAGGTGCAGGTCGGCCTGTTCGGCGGTGCGGGTGCGGCGCGGGTCGATGACGATCAGCCGGCCCCCGTTCGCCTTCAGTTCGGTGAGATACCGCAGGGCGGGCGGCATCGTCTCGGCGAGGTTCGACCCGACGAGGATCACGCACCCCGTCCGGGGGATGTCCTCCAGCGGGAACGGCAGCCCCCGGTCGAGCCCGAACGCCCGCTGGTGCGCCGCTGCCGCCGACGACATGCAGAACCGGCCGTTGTAGTCGATCTGCGAGGTCCCGAGCACGACCCGGGCGAACTTCCCGAGCGCGTACGCCTTCTCGTTGGTCAGCCCGCCCCCGCCGAACACCCCCACCGCGTCCGCCCCGTGCGCCGCCCGCACCCCGCCGAGCCCTTCGGCGATCCGCCCCAGCGCCTCGTCCCAGCCCGCCTCCTCCAGCTCACCGCCGGGCCGCCTCCGTACCAGCGGGGAGGTCAGCCGGACCCCCCGCCGCAGCACGGCGGGCGCACTCCGACCCTTCCCGCACAACGCGCCCCGGTTGACCGGGAACCCGGCGCGCTCCACCACCTCGGCCACCTCCGGGCCCGCCACCGGGCGCAGGCTCATCCCGCACTGGAGGGCGCAGTACGGGCAGTGGGTGGGCGTCTCGGTACCGGTCATGGGGCCCAGCCTGCGAGAGCGGTATTACGGGGACGGGGGCACCGGGTTACACCGCCGGAACGCCCCCCTCAGCCCGCCGCCCACCCCTCTGTGAGGTCCCAGCACCCCTGTGAGGCTCACGCGTCACGGCCCCGGCCCACGTCACGGCGTCGCCGACGCCAGCGCCTCCGTCACGCCCGCCTCCTGAGGTCCCAGGAAGCGCGGGTCGGGGCGGAACAGGGCGTCCAGGGCAGCCTTCCCCGACGCGGCCAGCTCCCGGGTGCCGCCGTAGTACCAGGTCGCGTCCCGTGGCTCGTCGACCGCGACCCCGTACGCGTCGATCCCGGCGGAACGGCACAGTGTGGTCGCCCGGTGGATGTGGAAGCCCTGGCTCACCAGCACCGCCCGGCCGACCCCGAATATCTTCTTGGCCCGCACGCACGAGTCCCAGCTGTCGAACCCGGCGTAGTCGCTGACGATCCGGTCGTCCGGCACCCCGCGCTCGGTCAGATACGTGCGCATCGCGTCCGGCTCGTCGTACTCCACCCGGCTGTTGTCCCCGGTGACCAGGACGACCTTCACCTTGCCCGTCCGGTACAGCTCGGCCGCCGCGTCCAGCCGGTGGGCCAGATACGGGGTCGGCCGGCCCTTCCAGAGCCCGGCGCCGAAAACCATGGCGACCTCCCGGGCCGGGGCGTCCGCCGTGGTCCCCACCCGCGCGTCGGCGCCCAGCCGCATCCAGGTCGCGGGCAGCAGCGCCAGCACGCAGAGAGCCATCAGCCCTTGCACGGCGAGCCGTCGGCCCCGACGGGAGCGCGGCAGCCGGAGCGCGGAGAGCCGGGGCAGCCGCAGCCACGGTCTGCGTCTCTTCGCGCCGCCCTCCGACGCGGGCCGCCCCCCTGACGCAGCCTGCGTCCCCGCAGCCGCCCGAGCCCCCGGCGTATCCCGCGCCCTTCGCATGCCGCGCATCCCTCGCACGAGAGCCCCCTCATCGTTCGTACCGTCGTTCGGTCCCACCCCACCTGACGAGCGAAACGCCCGAAAGGTTCGCCGACCGGCAGAAACGGGTGCAGGCCCCCGCCCCGCACACCGGCCACCACCCCGCCGTGAGGGGGCGGAAAACCTCCGTGACCCTCGCGCAACGGCCCGGCAACCTCGGCCCGGCACGATCGGGTTCATCACCACCCAGCCCGGCCCCCACCCGCGTCCCCGCCCCAAGCCCCGTCTCCCGGAACGGAACCCGCAGGCCCATGCACCGCACCCGCCCCCTCGCCGTGCCCCGGCCCCCCGCCGCGCCCCGGCCTTCCCCCTCCGAGGCCGCCCCGCCCGCCCTCCTCGTCGTCGCCCACGGCAGCCGCGACCCGCAGGCCCTGCGGACCGTTCTCGTGCTCCTGGACCGGGTCCGCGACCTGCGCCCCGGCCTCGACGTCCGGCTCGGCCACATCGAGCTGAACCAGCCGCTCCTCCCGGACACCCTGGACGGCCTGCGCGGGGCCGACGCCGTGCTCGTACCGCTGCTCCTGGGGCGCGGCCACCACGTCAAGCACGACCTGCCCGCCGCCGCGGCCGCCGCCCCCTCCGTACGCACCCGGATCGCCGCCCCCCTCGGGCCGCACCCTTTGCTGGTGGAGGCGCTGTACGGGCGGCTCGTGGAGGCGGGCTGGGACCCCGCCGACGAGGGGGGCCGCCGTGCCGCCGTGGTCCTCGCCGCCGCAGGGTCCCGCGACCCCGACTCCGCCCAGGACACACGGCGTACGGCCCGGATGCTCGCCGAGCGGCTCGGCGGGGTGCCCGTCGTCCCGGCGTACGCCTCCGCCGCGACGCCCACCGTCCCCGCCGCGGTACGCGCGCTGGCCGCCCGGGGCCGGCACCGTACCTTCGTCGCCTCGTACTTCACCGCGCCCGGCCGCTTCGCGAGCGCCGCCGCGAGCGCCGCACCCCGCACCGCCGCCGTTCCGCTCGGCGCCCACCCGGCGATGGCCCACCTCCTCCTCCACCGCTACGACCAGGCACTAGGGGGTGTCTTGTCGGTCAGGCCGGGCTCGCGTGCCCTGGCACCGCACCTCGCCGCGTTGTCGTCCCTCGCCATGGCTCCGCCATGACTCCCCCCTCCGCCTTGCGATGCACGGCACCAGACCCCGCTCCCTGATCCGGCCTGACCGACAAGACACCCCCTCTCCGCCACCGCGCCCTCCGAGATGGTGAGCTTGCTCGCTTCCGCCTGACTCCCCGGCCCGCTCACGACACGTTGTCCGCCCCGGTCGCTACTGTCGGGACCATGGACGGCACACAGGGCGCACGCGGGGCAGATCAGACACACGGCACACCAGAAACACAGGGCACATCCAGCACACCAGTAGCACCAGCCACACCAGCAGCACCAGGCACACCAGCCGCACGCAGTGAGCGCGTCACCGGGAGCGGCTACGGGCCCGCCGACACCGAGCGCTTCGACACCGAGCAGGACAAGCGCCCCGGCCGCACCGCCTTCCAGCGCGACCGGGCCCGGGTGCTGCACTCCGCCGCGCTGCGCCGGCTCGCCGGGAAGACCCAGGTGGTCACGCCCGGTACCCGCTCCCTCGTCTGGGACGCCAGCCCCCGCACCCGGCTCACCCACTCCCTGGAGTGCGCGCAGGTCGGCCGCGAGCTGGGCGCGGTCCTCGGCTGCGACCCGGACCTCGTGGAGACGGCCTGCCTCTCCCACGACATGGGCCACCCGCCGTTCGGCCACAACGGCGAACAGGCGCTCAACGACTTCGCCTCCGACTGCGGCGGCTTCGAGGGCAACGCCCAGTCGCTCCGGCTGCTGACCCGCCTGGAGCCCAAGCGGTTCGTCCACGACCCGCGCACCGGCGAGCTGGTCAGCGTCGGCCTCAACCTGACCCGGGCCGCCCTGGACGCCGCCACCAAGTACCCCTGGCCGCGCGGCGCGCACCCCACCGACCCGCACTCGGTCAAGTTCGGCGTGTACGCGGACGACCTCCCGGTCTTCGAGTGGGCCCGCAAGGGGGCGCCCGAGGGCCGCACCTGCTTCGAGGCCCAGGTGATGGACTGGTCCGACGACGTGGCGTACTCGGTGCACGACTTCGAGGACGGGCTGCACGCCGGGCACATCGACCCCAACTGCCTCTACGCCGAGCCGGAGCGCGAGGAGATCTTCGCCGTCGCCATCGGCCGGTACGTCCCCGTGGACACCGACCCGCAGGAGCTGGCCGAGGCGCTGGACCGGCTGATCGACCAGGAGTGGTGGCCGCACGGGTACGACGGCTCCGCCGTGGCCCAGGCCCGCCTGAAGGACGCCACCAGCCAGCTCATCGGCCGGTTCTGCACCGAGGCCGAGACCGCCACCCGCGAGCTCTACGGCCCCGGCCGCCTCACCCGGTACGGGGCGGAGCTCGTCGTTCCGCGCGCGGTCCGCAACGAGTGCGCGGTCCTCAAGGCGGTCGCCGACCGCTACGTGATGCAGCGCGCCGAGCAGGAGACCCTCCGCGCCGACCAGCGCATCGTCATCGCCGAGCTGGCCGCCGCCCTCACCGCCCGCGCCCCCGAAGGCCTGGAGCCGCACTTCCGGGCCCTGTTCGACCAGGCGCCCGACGACCACTCCCGTAAGCGCGTCCTGGTCGACCAGATCGCGGCGCTCACGGACGCCTCCGCACGATCCCTGCACGCCGCGCTCACAGCGCGCCGCGGCTGAGGGGCAGACTGGAGAAGAATGGAGAAATGACCACTGGGTGTGACCTGTCCGGGGCACACCCTCTTTCGCCATCACGCTGCGTGCGGGACGCTCGCAGCCGGAGGCGCCGCGCAGCACAGCACTGAGGAGGCATCAAGTGGTCGACGCACATCGGACATTCGTCATCGTCGGAGCGGGACTCGCAGGGGCGAAGGCGGCCGAAACGCTCCGCGCGGAAGGGTTCACCGGCCGGGTGATCCTCATCGGGGACGAGCGCGACCACCCCTATGAGCGGCCGCCGCTCTCCAAGGGCTACCTCGGCGGCAAGGAGGAACGCGACAGCGTCTTCGTGCACGAGCGCCCCTGGTACGCGGGCGCCGACGTCGAACTGCACCTCGGCCAGCCCGTCACGGTCCTCGACCGGTACGCGAAGACCGTGCAGCTCGGCGACAACACCGTCATCCACTACGACAAGCTGCTGCTCGCCACCGGCTCGGAACCGCGCCGCCTCGACGTCCCCGGCACCGACCTGGCCGGCGTCCACCACCTGCGCCGCCTCGCCCACGCCGACCGGCTGCGCAACGTGCTGGCCGCCCTCGGCCGCGACAACGGCCACCTGGTGATCGCCGGGGGCGGCTGGATCGGCCTGGAGGTCGCCGCCGCCGCCCGGGGGTACGGGGCGGAGGTCACCGTCGTCGAGTCGGAGCCCACCCCGCTGCACCAGGTCATCGGCCCCGAGCTGGGCCAGATCTTCACCGAGCTGCACAGCTCGCACGGCGTCCGCTTCCACTTCGGCGCCCGCCTCACCGAGATCACCGGCCAGGACGGCATGGTGCTGGCCGCCCGCACCGACGACGGCGAGGAGCACCCCGCCCACGACGTGCTCGCCGCGATCGGCGCCGCCCCCCGCTCCGCCCTCGCCGAGGCCGCGGGCCTGGAGATGGCCGAGCGGGCGCACGGCGGCGGCATCGCCGTGGACGCCGCGCTGCGCACCTCCGACCCGCACATCTACGCCGCCGGGGACGTCGCCGCCGTCGCCCACCCGCTGCTCGGCGTCCGGCTGCGCGTCGAGCACTGGGCCAACGCCCTCAACAGCGGACCGGCCGCCGCCCGCTCCATGCTCGGCCAGGACGTGACGTACGACCGGGTGCCGTACTTCTTCTCCGACCAGTACGACCTGGGCCTCGAATACTCCGGCTGGGCGCCGCCCGGCTCCTACGACGAGGTGATCATCCGGGGCGACGCGGGGAAGCGGGAGTTCATCGCGTTCTGGCTCAAGGACCGCCGTGTCCTGGCCGGGATGAACGTCAACGTGTGGGACGTGACGGAGACGATCCAGGAGCTGATCCGGGCCGGTCAGCAGCACGACCCGGAGGCGCTGGCCGACCCGTCGGTGGACCTGACGTCCCTGCTCTGACGGCCTGCCGGGAGCAGCGGATCACCCTGGGGCGATCCGCTGCTCCATGGGCATACGGTGGTGCGCATGGAGCACGGCACCGATGAGCTGGACAGCCTCGTACGCAAACGCATCCGCGCCCTGCGGGTGGCGCAGGGCTGGTCCCTGGAGGAGCTGGCCGGCCGGGCGAACCTCAGCCAGTCCTCGCTCAGCCGGATCGAGAACGGGCAGCGCCGCCTCGCCCTGGACCAGCTCGTCACGCTCGCCCGGGCCCTGGACACCACGCTCGACCAGCTGGTGGAGACCGCCTCCGACGACGTCATCATCAGCCCGATGATCGACGGCGCCCACGGGCTGATGCGCTGGCCCGTGAAGAGCGACCCCGGGATGACCGTCGTACGGCAGCGGATGACCGAGCCGCCCCCGGACAACCCGGCCCGGATGCGGGCGCACCCCGGCCACGAGTGGCTGGTCGTCCTCTCCGGCACGGCGGTCCTCATGCTGGGGCACCGCCGCTTCCGGGTGGAGACCAACCAGGCCGCCGAGTTCCCGACGATGCTGCCGCACGCGATCGGCGCGGAGGGCGGCCCGTGCGAGATCCTCGGCATCTTCGACCGTGACGCCCGCCGCGGCCACCTGCGCGACACCCGGCGCACCGGGAACGACTGCGTACCGGACCTGCCGCACACGACATGACGGCGCACGGCGTGTCTGCTCTCGTCGTGACGGCTTTCGTCGCGTGCGGCGCACGTCGTTGCGCGCCCGGCACAGCAGGCGGCCACCTTCTTGCCAATACCGGGAGACGCCGTGCCGCTGAGGCATACCCGTCCTACGGTGGCCACATGACCCACGCAGACGCACGCACCCACACCCACACCCACGGCAGCCACGACAGCCACGGCGAGGCGGAGATCCTCGACCTGGACGCCCAGGTCCTCGCCGAACACCTCACCGCCCTCACCGGATGGCTCCCCGTCCAGGCGCCGCCCCGCCGGATCGTCGACCTGGGCTGCGGGACGGGAACGGGCACCTTCGCCCTCCTCGACCGCTTCCCCGAGGCGCACGTCACCGCCGTCGACACCTCGGCCGCCCACCTCCAGCGCCTCCGCGAGAAGGCGTGCGCCCGGGGTGCGGAGGGGCGCGTACGGACGGTCCAGGCCGACCTCGACGCCGCCGACTGGCCCGACCTCGGCTCCCCGGACCTGGTGTGGGCGTCGGCCTCGATGCACCACATGGCCGACCCGGACCGGGCTCTGAAGGCCGTCCACGACCTGCTCGCCCCCGGCGGACTCTTCGTCGTGGTGGAGCTCTCCGGCTTCCCCCGCTTCCTGCCCGGGACCGCCCCCGAGGACCGGCCCGGCCTGGAGGAGCGCTGCCACGAGGCGAGCGACCGCTTCCACGCCGAACATGTACCCCACCGAGGCGCCGACTGGGGCCCGAAGCTGACAGGAGCCGGGTTCACGCTCGAAGACGAACGCACGATCACCGTGGACACCGGCACCACCGACGGCTCCCGCGGCGAGGCCGTCGGCGCCTACGCCCTCGGCAGCCTCCGCCGCCTGCGCCACAGCGTGGCCGGGGCCCTCGCGCCCGAGGACCTGGCCGCGCTCGACCGGCTGCTCGACACCGAGGGCCCCGGCTCGCTCCTGCGCCGCGACGACCTCGCCGTACGCACCGAACGCACCGTCTGGGCCGCCCGACGGACCGGCTGACCACGCGCTTCGGCCGGGGCGGAGCCCTGTGGGCGTCGGGGTTGTCGTCGCCCACCCGTAGACTTCATCCGTGGCTGGCAGGATCAACGACGACGACGTGAAGGCGGTACGGGACGCGGTCCCGATCGACTCCGTCGTGTCCGAATACCTCCAGCTGCGCAGCGCGGGCGGCGGAAACCTCAAGGGACTCTGCCCCTTCCACGACGAGAAGTCCCCCTCCTTCCAGGTCAGTCCCGGCAAGGGCCTGTTCCACTGCTTCGGCTGCCAGGAGGGCGGCGACACCATCGCGTTCGTGATGAAGATCGACCACCTCTCCTTCTCGGAGACGGTCGAGCGCCTCGCCGCCAAGGCGGGCATCACCCTGCGGTACGAGGAGGGCGGCTACAACCCCTCCCACCAGCGCGGCGAACGCATCCGGCTGATCGAGGCCCACCAGGCCGCCGCCGACTTCTACGTCCGCGCGCTGGAGAGCCCCGAGGCCGAGATCGGCCGGAAGTTCCTCGCCGAGCGCGGCTTCGACCAGGACGCCGCGACCCACTTCCGCGTCGGCTACAGCCCGGCCGGCTGGGACCACCTCACCCGCTATCTGCGCGGCAAGGGCTTCAGCGACAAGGAGCTGATCACCTCCGGCCTCTCCCAGGACGGCCGGCGCGGCCCCATCGACCGCTTCCGCGGCCGGCTGATGTGGCCGATCAGCGACACCGCGGGCGAGATCGTCGGCTTCGGCGCCCGCAAGCTCCGCGACGACGACAACGGCCCGAAGTACCTGAACACCCCCGAGACCCCGATCTACAAGAAGTCCCAGGTGCTGTACGGCATCGACCTGGCCAAGAAGGACATCGCCAAGGCCAGCCGGGCCGTCGTCGTCGAGGGGTACACCGACGTCATGGCCTGCCATCTCGCCGGGGTCACCACCGCCATCGCCACCTGCGGCACCGCCTTCGGCAACGACCACATCAAGATCCTGCGCCGCCTCCTCATGGACAACGGCAGCGCCCGCGTGATCTTCACCTTCGACGGCGACTCGGCCGGTCAGAAGGCCGCGCTGCGCGCCTTCGAGGACGACCAGAAGTTCGCCGCCGAGACGTACATCGCCATCGCCCCGGACGGCATGGACCCGTGCGACCTGCGGCTCGCCAAGGGCGACGACGCCGTACGCGACCTGGTCGAGCCGCGCACCCCGCTCTTCGAGTTCGCGCTGCGCCAGATCGTCGGCCGGTACGACCTGGAGACCCCGGCGGGCCGGGCGGCCGCGCTCGACGAGGCCGCCGCCGTCGTCGCCAAGATCAAGACCAGCAGTGTGCAGCGTGAGGTGGCGGTCCAGCTCGCGGGGTTCGTCGGCATCCTGGACCAGGAGTTCGTGGTCCGCCGCGTCGCCCAGCTCGCCCGCTGGGCCCGTGACAAGGGCGGCGACGGACGCGGCGACCCACGCGGCGGCCGTGGTCCGGGCGGCCCCCAGGACCGGCGCGGCGGCGCACCCCAGCACTCCGCCCAGGCCGTCCAGGCCCCCGCCGCCCCCTCCGGCCCCGCGCTCAACCTCCGTAGCCCCGCCCACCGCACCGAGCGCGAGCTGCTCAAGCTCGCCCTCCAGAAGCCCGCCCTGGTCTCCCCGGCCTTCGACGCGTACGGCGCGGACGAGTTCACCGCCCCGCCCTATGCGGCGGTGCGCCAGTGCATCGCGGAGGCGGGCGGGGCCGAACGCGGCCTCGGCGACAACCGCGAGTATCTGGTCGCCGTGATGGACGCGGCCCCCAACAACACCGTGCGCTCCCTCGTCACCGAGCTGGCCGTCGAGGTCTTCATGGGCCGGACGATCGACGAGACGTACGCCGGTATGCAGCTCGTCCACGTCCGGCTGCGCGCCGTCGACCGCCGGATCGACGAGGTGCAGGGCAGCCTCGCCCGCCTCGGCAGCAACGTGGCCCCCGACGACCTGGCGGCCGCGCAGAACGAGGTCTGGGTGCTCCAGCAGTACGCGCAGTCCTTGCGGGCGAAGGGCGCCGACGCGCTCTGAGCGCGTACCGGCCCTCCGGGACGGACCTCGGGAGCAGTAACCGGCCGGTGACCGACCGGAATCAAAAAGTCCCCGCACGCCCCTCGTGGCAACCCTGTGCCGTGCCCCACACTGGGGCTGCCAGAGTCATCCGGCAGCGATCACCTGGAGGTCGCCCCCGTGCAGACCCGGACCGTGTCGACCACGACCGAGCACATGTCGGCGATTCCCGTGCAGAACCGGGCCGTCCACCACCCGGAGAATCAGCCGGAAACCACGGCCGGCCCGCCCGCCAGGGCGCCCGAGGTGGTCCTGAGCGCACCCGAGGCCGTCATGGAGGAAGCGGAGCACGCCCCCGAACCCCGCGAGGCGCGGAGCCGGACGGACAGCGGCGGCCCCACCTCCGACCTCTTCCGGCAGTACCTGCGCGAGATCGGCCGCATCCCGCTGCTCACCGCCGCCGACGAGGTCGAGCTGGCCCGCCGCGTGGAGGCCGGGCTCTTCGCCGAGGAGCGCCTCGCCAACACCCCGGACCTGGACTCCCGGCTCGCCGGCGACCTGGACCGGCTCGTCGTCATGGGCCGCACCGCCAAGCGCCGGCTCATCGAGGCCAACCTCCGCCTGGTCGTCTCCGTCGCCAAGCGGTACGTGGGCCGCGGCCTGACCATGCTCGACCTGGTCCAGGAGGGGAACCTCGGGCTGATCCGGGCGGTGGAGAAGTTCGACTACGCCCGGGGCTACAAGTTCTCGACGTACGCGACCTGGTGGATCCGCCAGGCCATGTCCCGCGCCCTGGCCGACCAGGCCCGCACCATCCGCGTCCCCGTCCACGTCGTGGAGCTGATCAACCGCGTGGTCCGGGTCCAGCGCCGGATGCTCCAGGAGCGCGGATACGAGCCCACCGCCGAAGAGGTCGCCGGCCAGCTCGACCTGACGCCCGAGCGGGTCACCGAAGTCCTGCGCCTGGCCCAGGAACCGGTCTCCCTGCACGCGCCCGTCGGCGAGGAGGACGACGTCTCCTTCGGGGACCTCATCGAGGACGGCGACGCCGCCTCACCCGTGGAGACCGCCGCCTTCCTCCTCCTGCGCGAACACCTGGAGGCGGTCCTCTCCACCCTCGGCGAGCGCGAACGCAAGGTCGTCCAGCTCCGTTACGGCCTGGACGACGGGCGGCCCCGCACCCTGGAGGAGATCGGCCGGATCTTCGGCGTGACGCGCGAACGCATACGCCAGATCGAGTCCAAGACCCTCAGCAGGCTGCGGGACCACGCCTTCGCCGACCAGCTCCGCGGCTACCTCGACTGATCCACGCGACGGTTCAAGGCCGGCGGCTCAGTCCACCTCCGCCAGCGCCTCCGCGAACTGCGCCGCGTACAACCGCGCATACGCACCGCCGGCCGCCAACAGCTCCTCGTGCGTGCCCTGTTCCACGATCGACCCGCTCTCCATCACCAGGATCACGTCCGCGTCCCGGATGGTCGAGAGCCGGTGCGCGATCACGAACGACGTACGCCCATGGGCCAGGCGCGCCATAGCCTTCTGGATCAGCACCTCGGTCCGGGTGTCCACCGAGCTGGTCGCCTCGTCCAGGACCAGGATCACCGGGTCGGAGAGGAACGCCCGGGCGATGGTGATCAGCTGCTTCTCGCCCGCGCTGACCCCGGAACCCTCGTCGTCGATCACCGAGTCGTACCCGTCGGGCAGCGTCCGGATGAAGCGATCGGCGTGCGCCGCCCGGGCCGCCTCCTCGATCTCTTCCCGGCTGACCTCGCGCGCAGCGCCGTACGCGATGTTCTCGGCTATCGACCCACCGAACAGCCAGGTGTCCTGGAGCACCATGCCGATCCGCGACCGCAGATCGTCCCGGCTCATCTTCGCCACATCGACCCCGTCGAGCGCGATCCGCCCGCCGGTCACCTCGTAGAACCGCATCAGCAGATTGACCAGCGTGGTCTTGCCCGCGCCCGTCGGACCGACGATCGCGACCGTCTGCCCCGGCTCCACGCTCAGCGACAGATCCTCGATGAGCGGCTTGTCCGGGTCGTAACGGAAGGACACCTTCTCCAGCGAGACCCGCCCGGTCAGCTCCTTCGGAAGCTCACCGCGGACCGGGTCCGGACCCTGCTCCTCCGCGTCCAGCAGCTCGAAGACCCGCTCGGCCGACGCGATGCCGGACTGCACCAGGTTGGCCATCGAGGCGACCTGCGTCAGCGGCATCGAGAACTGTCGCGAATACTGGATGAACGCCTGCACGTCACCGATCGACAGCGTGCCCGACGCGACCCGCAGCCCACCGACGACGGCCACCAGCACATAGTTGATGTTCGAGATGAAGAACATCAGCGGCTGCATCAGCCCGCTGGCGAACTGCGCCTTGAACCCGGCCTCGTACAGTGCGTCGTTCTGCTCGGCGAAGTCCCGCGCGGACTCCTCCTGCCGCCCGAAGACCTTGACCAGGGTGTGCCCGGTGTACATCTCCTCGATGTGGGCGTTGAGCTTCCCCGTCACCCGCCACTGCTGCACGAACTGCGGCTGCGACCGCTTGCCGACCTGCGTCGCCACGACCACCGACAGCGGGATCGTCACCAGCGCCACCAGGGCCAGCAGCGGCGAGATCCAGACCATCATGATCAGGACGCCGACGATGGTCAGCAGCGAGTTGATGAGCTGGCCCATCGTCTGCTGGAGCGTCTGCGAGATGTTGTCGATGTCGTTGGTCGCCCGGCTCAGCACCTCACCGCGCTTGGCCCGGTCGAAGTACGACAGCGGCAGCCGCGCCAGCTTCGTCTGGAGGTCCTCCCGCAGCTGGAAGACGATCCGGTTGATCACCCGGATCGACAGCCGCGTCGCGACCAGCATCAGCGCCCCGGCCGCGACGTAGATCACCAGCACTGCCAGCAGCACACCGCCCACCGCACCGAAGTCGATGCCCTGCCCCGGCGTGAAGTCCACCCCCGTGAGCATGTCGGCCATCGAACCGCTGCCCTCCGCGCGCAGCCCCTCGATCGCCTCCGTCTTCGTCGTGCCCGCCTGCATCTGCCGGCCGACCACCCCGGCGAAGATCAGGTCGGTCGCCTGCCCGAGGATCTTCGGCCCGGCCACCGACAGCGCCACGCTGCCCGTCACCGCGCCGAGCATCAGCCAGAGCGAGGCCTTCTCCAGGCCGAACCGTCTCAGCAGCCGCTTGCTCGACCCCTTGAAGTCCATCGATCGCTCGGTGGGCGCGCCCCCGGCCATCATCCGTCCGCCCGGACCGGCCATTACGCGGCCTCCGCTTCCGTCAGCTGGGAGAGCACGATCTCCCGGTACGTTTCATTGCCGTCCATCAGCTCGTGATGGCTGCCGCTGCCCACGACCCGCCCCTCGTCCAGCACCAGGATCCGGTCGGCGTCGCGGATGGTGGAGACGCGCTGCGCCACGATCACCACGGTCGCCCCGGCCGTCTCGCGCGCCAGCGCCGCCCGCAGCGCGGCGTCGGTCGCGTAGTCCAGCGCCGAGAACGAGTCGTCGAAGAGATAGATCTCCGGCCGCTGCACCAGCGTCCGGGCGATGGCGAGCCGCTGCCGCTGACCGCCCGACACATTGGTGCCGCCCTGCGCGATCGGCGCGTCGAGCCCGTGCTCAAGCCCCTCCACGAACCCCTTGGCCTGCGCCACCTCCAGCGCGTGCCACAGCTCCTCGTCGCTCGCGTCCGGGTTCCCGTACCGCAGGTTCGTCGCGACCGTCCCCGAGAAGAGGTACGGCTTCTGCGGCACCAGGCTCACCGTCTTCGCCAGCAGCACCGGATCGAGCGTCCGCACGTCCTCGCCGTCGACCAGCACCTCGCCGTCCGTCACATCGAACAGCCGGGGTACGAGACCGAGCAGCGTGGACTTCCCGCTGCCGGTCGACCCGATGATCGCCGTGGTCTCACCGGGCCGGGCCACCAGATCCACGGCCCGCAGCACCGGCTCCTCGGCACCCGGGTACCGGAACTCCGCGCCCCGCACCTCCAGATGCCCGTGCCGGCGCAGCTCGGTGACGGGGGAGACGGGCGGCACGACGCTCGACTCCGTACCGAGCACCTCCTCGATGCGCTCGGCGCACACCTCGGCGCGCGGCACCATCATGAACATGAAGGTGGCCATCATCACGGCCATCACGATCTGCATCAGATAGGCGAGGAACGCGGTCAGCGCACCGATCTGCATCCCGCCGCTGTCGATGCGGTGCGCGCCGAACCACACCACCGCGACGGACGACAGGTTGACCACCGTCATCACGGTCGGGAACATCAGCGCCATCAGCCGCCCGGTCGCCACCGACACATCGGTCAGCTCGGTGTTGGCCCCCCGGAACCGCTTCTCCTCGTACCCGTCACGCACGAACGCCCGGATCACCCGGTTACCGGTGATCTGCTCGCGCAGCACCCGGTTCACGGTGTCCAGCCGCTCCTGCATCGTCCGGAACAGCGGCCGCATCTTCGCCACGATGATGCTCACCGAGATCCCGAGCACCGGAACCACCGCCAGCAGCACGGCCGAGAGCGGGACGTCCTGGCCGAGCGCCATGATGATGCCGCCGATACACATGATCGGCGCGGACACCATCAGCGTGAACGCCAGCAGCACCAGCATCTGGACCTGCTGGACGTCATTGGTGGTCCGGGTGATCAGCGAGGGCGCCCCGAACCGCCCGAGCTCCCGGGCCGAGAACGACTGCACCCGGTCGAAGACGGCCCCCCGCACGTCCCGCCCCAACGCCGACGCGGTCCGGGCCCCGTAGAAGACGGCCCCCACGTTGCAGAGCACCTGGAGAACGCTGACGGCGATCATGAGACCGCCGAACTCCAGGATGTAGCCGGTATCGCCCCGGACGACACCGTTGTCAATGATGTCCGCGTTCAGGCTGGGCAGATACAGGGTGGCGCAGGTCTGGAGCAGCTGGAGGAGGACCACCAGCGCGATGGGTTTCTTGTACGGGCCCAGGTGGGCCCGCAGGAGTTTTATGAGCACGCGTGTCTCTCGGAGTCGGCGAAGGGCAGAGGCCGACCAAGTTTCGCGTACGCCGTACTCCAGCGGCGAACCCTTTTCCCCAAACTCCGGTCAAGGCTGGAGCGGGTCCCGTCCTCCTACCGGCCGTCCTTCTACTGCGCCCCGCCGAAAGCCCCGGGATGGATCTGATCCCGAGTCGCCCCGTACTGCTGGCGCACCGCCCGCCCGACCGCGAGCTCCTCGCCCGGCTCCAGCACCTGGGCGGAGGCGCCCTGCCAGGCCGGGGGGGTGCGCGGGTCGAGGGTGCCCTGCGAGACCCCGAGCGCCCACGCCGCCTGCCGGGCCGCACCGAGCGCCGCGTACTGGGCGGGCTGCGGTACGACGACCTGCGTGCCGAACACCGCCGGAGCCAGTGCCTGTACGGCGGGCAGCTCGGCGGCCGCACCCAGCAGGAACACGCGCCGCACCTCCACCCCCCGCCCGCGCAGAACGTCCAGGGCGTCGGCCAGCGAGCAGAGCATCCCCTCGAACGCGGCCCGCGCCAGGTGCTCCGGCTTCATCGACTCACGCCGCAGTCCGCTGAGAGTGCCGGCGGTGTGCGGGAGCTGCGGGGTGCGCTCGCCTTCCAGGTACGGCAGCAGTACGAGACCGGAGGCGCCCGGCGTGGACTTCAGGGCCAGCGCCGACAGCTCCTCCAGCCCGTCCAGGCCGAGCATCTCGGTGGTCCCGCGCAACGCGCGTACGGCATTGGAGACATGGACCACCGGCAGGTGCATCCCGGTGGCGTCGGCGAAGGAGGTGATCATCCCGTGCGGGTCGGCGAGCGCCTCGTGGTGCACCGCCATCACGGACCCGGAGGCCCCCAGCGACACCACCGCGTCGCCGACGGCGACCCCGAGCCCGAACGCCGCGGCCATGGTCTCGCCGGTCCCGGCGGAGATCAGGAGCCCCTCCGGCGTGGTCCCGGCGGAGTCGGCGGGCCCGAGCACCTCGGGCAGGGCGGCAGGGTGGCCCAGGGCGAGCTCCACCAGATCGGGCCGGTAGGCGGCGGACCCGGCCGACCAGTAACCGGTCCCCGATGCGGCGCCCCGGTCCGTGGTCCGCCGGGCGGGCCGCCCCAGCAACTGCCACACGAGCCAGTCGTGCGGCTGCATCACGGCGGCGACCCGCTGCGCGTTCTCCGGCTCGGTCCGCGCCAGCCACCGCAGCTTCGCCACGGGCTGCGCGGCCTGCGGTACGGCCCCGACTGCCTCGGCCCAGGCCTGCCGGCCCCCCAGCGCGTCGACGAGATCGGCCGCGGCGACCTGCGCCCGCCGGTCGTTGCCGAGCAGCGCGGGCCGCACGAGGTTGCCCTGTCGGTCCAGCGGGACCAGCCCGTGCTGCTGGGCGGAGACACCGATGGCCTGCACACCTTCGAGCAGCCCGCCGGAGGCCGCCTCACCGAGGGAGAGCAGCCAGGCCTGCGGATCGACCTCGGAGGCCTTGGCCTCGACCGGGTGGGCGGCATACCCCTCCCGGAGCACGGCGCCCGAGTCCGTGTCGCAGACGACGATGTGAGTGAAGGCGGAAGAACTGTCCAGCCCCGCGACTATGCCCATACGGAGATTCTGCCGCACCGCGGGACTTTCCCGTAACAGCCGCCTTGTGCGACGGGCTTCCTAGGTGTTGGTCGTCCCCCAGTCGTCCTCGGCGCCGCCGTTCTGGCTGCTGCGCTCCTTCAGCGACCGGACGCGCTCGGCGACGGAGGCGGGCACCTTGTCCCCGACCTTGTCGCTGACCGAGTGGTACGCCTTGCCGGCGATGTCCCGGCCGCTGTGCGCGGCACTCTCGGCGGCATTGCGCACGGCGGGGTTCTCCGTGAACTGCCGGGCCGACTTCTTCAGCTGCTCGTAACGCTCGCGCCCGGCTCGCGTGCCGAGCACGTAACCGAGGGCCACTCCGGCGATGAACGTGAGCCGGTACCGCATGGCTGCCACCCTTCCTACGCTTGGTGCGACGTGTGCAGCCCGCCTACCCGCGAGCACCCGAGATCACCCCGGGCGATACCGATTGGCGGAGCACCCCCCTGCTTGCGCTAATGTATGTGTCGCAGCGAACGCGCGCCGCCCGGCAGCCGCCAGGCAGGTACGATTTCGAAGCAACGCAGCAATCCCCTGTAGCTCAATTGGCAGAGCAGCCGGCTGTTAACCGGCAGGTTACTGGTTCGAGTCCAGTCGGGGGAGCGCGATCCCCTGTAGCTCAATTGGCAGAGCATTCGGCTGTTAACCGGAGGGTTACTGGTTCGAGTCCAGTCGGGGGAGCGGAACGGAAGAGGACCCTTCGGGGTCCTTTTTCGCGTGCCCGTCCGGGACCGCCTGTGGAGCCCCCGCGTGACTCTTTCGGGTCTCTTCGATCTCCCCTGCAACCGGGCAGCACGCAGCGCCGTCCTCAAGATCAGGCGAAGTCGACCATCCGAAGCGAGAGATCGTATGACCGGCTATGCTGCGGCAGACGGTGCGCACACTTGTACGCGCCACGCCGAGACGGGGCGGTAGCTCAGCCGGTTAGAGCAGCGGACTCATAATCCGTCGGCCGTGGGTTCGAGTCCCACCCGCCCCACCACTGTGGTGACTGGCAGGAACGTTCCTACCAGCATCGGAGCGCCCCAACTGGTTTAGACCAGGGTGGGGCGCTTCGGCGTTTCAGGGCTCCTGCGTGAGCGGTGCGTGAGCGGCCGTGCCAGGAACCCCCGAACGGCGGGCGCGAGGAACGACCGACTCAGCCTTCCTCGCCACCTCCTGGTCGACCTGGGGCAGAAGGCTCGTATACGTGTCGCCGGCCAGCTGGATCGTCCCGTGCCGCAATGTCTCCTTGATGGCGTGCAAGTCGCCGCCGCCCGCGTGGATCAGCGTGGCCGCCACATGCCGCAGGTCCCGCAGGTTGATCGGCGGCAGGTCCGCTTCCCGGGTCAGCCGACGGAAGACGTCCGACACCTTCTCCGGGTGCAGCCACGTCCCGTCCTCCTGGACGAACGCCTTTCCGGTGTCCGTCCACGGCAGCCGCTTCTCCTCGTACACCGCCCGCTCCAGGGCCTGCCGCTGCCGGTGCTCGCGCAACGTCTCCACCATCGCCGGGCCGAGGGCGATGACGGCCTGGCTGTCCTCCGTCTTTGGGTCGCTCTCCACCGGAGTCCACCCGTCCTGAATGATCGTCTTCGAGACGCGCAGCGTGCCGTTGACGAGGTCGATGTCCGCCCACGCCTGGCCGACCGCCTCACCGCGGCGCAACCCCCGGAACGCGATCAGGGAGAACAAGGCGTACAGCCGGTCCTGCTCGGCGTGGTCGAGGAACTCGCCGACCTGGACGGGCGTCCACACCATCACCCCTGACGGCTTCTCACCCGTGGCACGCCACCGCTCGACGTGCTCGGCCGTCCACAGCAGAGCCTTCGGCCGCTTGCCCGACGCCAGCTCGACGTGCGAGGCCGGATTGAACGTCAGCATCTGGTTCGAGATCGCCGAGTTCAGCGCGGACCGTAGCGTCGCCCGGATGCGCTGCTGGGTCGCCGGCCCCGTCACCCGCCGGTATGGGGGCAGCGCGGCGAGCTTCTCGCGCTCGGAGGCCAGGCGCGCGGTCTCCGACTCCGGCGGCCGGGACCTCTTCCCCCATGTCGCCCGGCGCTCCTGCTCGCGCCGCTCCTCGTTCTCCGCCTCGATGACCTCGTTGTGGTCGTTGATCGCGTCGAACATCTCGACCAGGTGCCCGACGTTCAGCCGGTCCAGCTGGAGGTGCCCGATGCGGGGCCGAAGGTGCACGCGGATGTGGGAGGCGTACCCGGTGAGCGTCGTCTTCTTCCGGCGCTTCGCCTCCAGCCACTCGTCCAGCCAGTCGCCCACGGTGAGGCGGCTGGTGAGGGACTGCCCGGCACGGAAGCGGCGCCGGGTCTGCTCCAGGTCGGGCAGCGGCGCCTTCTTGTCCTTGCTGACGTTCTCCAGCAGATCTCCGATGCGGACCTGGCCGTCGGCGTCGTCACCGTCGGGGAGGTCGAGGAGCGCCCGGACCCGGTCGAGGTCCTCCTGCGCTTTCTTCGCGGTGTCGTACCCGGAGCGGGAGAACGACCGGCGGGTGCCGTCGCCGCGGGCGGGGAGTTCCTGGCGTACCGCGTAGACCCCGTGCCGGCGCGAGGAGAGCTGCGGGCACGTCTTGCCGAGGGCCTTGCCGTCATCGTCACGGCAGTAGCAACGGCGGTACGTCGAACCCTTCATGAGCTACTCCTCTTGGCCTGTGCGCTCGCCTTCCATCTTCCTCTCCAGTTCCCCCTCGCCGATCTTTTGCGAGAGTTCAACCACTTCGAGGGCAAGTTTCCTCAGTTCCGCGAGCACTTCGGCTGAAGTCGCGCCATCGAGCACCACGTCATCGTCGAATTGTGTGGCCTCTGCCCGGTTGGCGCGTCGCCTTCGGTCAGCTGCAATTTCCCGCTCCATCCTCGTCTTTCGAACCAGAGGGTCCATCGTCTCCGCGCGCACCCAGTCCGCCAGCGAGCCAGGTTCGAAGGAAGGCTCGAAGCCGTGCCCGTTGGCCGCTAGGTCAAGGATCAGTGCCTCAACAACCCGCTCATACTCTTCCACGAGTTTCGTTGAGGCTCCGTGATTCTGCGCCCGGCGTCCGAAGCGCAGGATGTCGCTGAGGCTCGCCCTGACCTGCCGGGGCAGTTGCGCAAGGATCACAGAGCGCGTGTAGGGCGAAGGTCGCTGCCTCAGCAGATTGACCGGGTCCGAGAGTTCCTCTCTGTTGAACAGATCTCCGTCATCAGCGAGCTCAAAGAGGGGCACGCTTTCCGTGTGCGCCAACGAGGGCTCACCGCCGTCGAGAACGTGTTCCATGCTGCCCTTGGCCCAGCCGAGGCCGGCCTCGATTAGTGAAAGCGACTGTGGCCACCGGGCGCGCGGCTCGCGCCCCTCCTCCGCCACCTGAATGCTCTTCTCGGAGACTCCCGAGATTTGAGACAAGGTTTTACGGCTGAAGCCCTGGGCTTCGCGCGACTCACGAATCTTCGAGCCCAGGCGCGTCCACGCTTCGGGGCCCCGCTTGGTTGCCACATCCACTCCTGTCAACAACTGGCATCAAGTACAGGTTACGACTGTGGCAGGCGCGGAGCCGCGTGTCCACTACGTCTTGGTGACGTAGCCGCACGTTCTGGCTACGTTGCCGCTCGTTCTGCCAACCTGATGGCTACGAAACCTGGAACATTGGCGTCAATGCTTGGCATCGAAGCCAGATGTGTCGTACTGTCCTGGCATGAAGACCAACGGACTTCTGATCCGCCGTAGGCGGGTCGAGCTGGGGCATGGGATGAACCGCTTCGCGGCCATCGCAGGCATCAGCGGACCCGCTCTCAGCCGCATCGAGAACGGCAAGCGTCAGCCGCGACCGGAGACCCTGAAGAAGATCACGGACGCTCTGGGCTGCCGCCCGTGCGACGTGATGCCGCAGGAGTCGGAATGACGGCGGCCCTCTCGGTCGCCGAGATCCTCGACCTGCCCGCGCTCGTGCCCCTGTGGCCGACCGTCGGGAAAGCGCTCGGCCTCGCCGAGTCCACCACCTACCAGCTGGCTGCCGAGAACCGGCTCCCCAGCGACCTGGAGGTCATCCGCCTCGGCCGACGCCGAGTAGTGCGGACCATCGACCTCCACCGATTCCTCGGGCTCATCCCCGGAAACAGCGAAACCGCCGGAGCGGTAACTCCAGCGGTTTCGAGCGAACGCCCCACCCAGCCGCGTGAACAGTAGAGAGGAAACGTCCATGGACATCTTGTCACAGGCCACCGACAGCCGACAGGCGACGCCCGGACAGGCGGAACCGGCCATCAGCCGGGCCACCGTCACCGTCGCGCAGATCATGAAACTGCCCCTCGATCAGGTCCTCACCGGCCTGGACATCCAGGTCATTGAATCGTCGATCACCGACGCCAACTTCTACGGCGGCGTCCACATCGGCAACGGCGGAAAGATCACCATCCTCACGTCGCCCGGCCGCGACCCGCGCATCACCGACACCCTCGTCCGGTACCTCACCGCCAAAACCTTCAACCTCGACGTCGCCGACCTCCCCGCCCCCTTCGGCGTCGAGTACACCGACATCACCGAGCAGGCCCGCAACGCCTGGATCAAGGCGGTCAGCGCATGACCGAGACCCAGACCTGCACGGTCTACCCCTGGTGCGCCGAGACCGGCAACCACACCATGCACGCCTCCGCCTACACCGAGGCGCCCACCCCCGACGGGTACGGCGACCGGGTTCTCCCCGCGAACGTCATGGCCGAGGGCTCCGGCCCGTACATCGGGTTCCTCGACCTCGACCTCACCCCCGCGCAGACCCGCACCCGGGTCGCCGAACTCCGCCGCCACCTCGACACCGTCGCCGCGCTCGCCGACATTGTCGACGGCCAGGCCCCGCTGGAGCCCGGCGCCGAGGCGTACAGCGTCACCGCGCCCGGGGCCACCGGGGCGCTCATCTTCTCCGAGGTGTGCAGCGTCCTGAACCCGGCCGCGGGTCAGCACTCGCACAGCCTCGCGGTCTACGCCGAGCCGTGGATGGACGTCGAGCTCGACGTCCCCGGGGCCGACCGGCTGATCACCGACATGGAGCAGTACCTGCCCCGGCTCCGCGCCCAGCGCAACCACCTCGCGGTCATCCTCGGCGCGGGCGAAGCGAGTTCCGTCACGATCGCTGACGGAACCCCCGGCCACTACCCATGGTGCAATACCGCAGCCTGCCTCACCCACGAGTACGAGGAGCGCGACGGCGGCGGCACGTACACCGAGCACATCGGGCACGAGACCGCCGTGACCGTGTCCGACGACGGGCACCCCGAGGACACCGTCACCATCGCCGTCGGGCTCGGCGCCGACGAGTCGTTCACCAGCGGCACCCAGGTGTACGTCAACGTCGGCGACCTCAACGGGCTCGCCTTCGACCCGGCCGGTGTCGACCAGCTCATCACCCAGCTCGACACCCTTACCAGCGCGCTGCGGACGATGCGCGGCCAGATGGACAGCGAGGCCCGCCCGTGACCCAGCGCTCCACCGTGGCGGCCCAGGACACCCTGGGCCGCCCGGCCCCGGGCATCAACGGCCTCCTCGTCATCGACGCCGAGAACATCCGCGCCCGCTACGACTGCTACCTCTGCCGCACCACCGAAGGCCCCGTCTACGGCACCACCGCCGTCACCGCCTTCACCGCAGAGATCCGCACCACCCACCCCACCCGCTGCGGCACCCGGGAGAACCGTTCGTGAACAGCACCACCGGCGCCGCCATCGACCGAGTCCTCAACGCGCTCTCCAGCAGCGGGCTCAACTACAAGGCGGCCGGCGGCGGCTACGAGGCGCAGTGCGGCAACCCCATGCACACCGACTCGACGCCCTCCATGTCCGTCCGGCAGGGCAATCTCGGCGCCGTCATCCACTGCCACGTCTGCGGCGAAGAGGGCAAGGACGACATCATCGCCGGGCTCGGCCTCACCAAGGCCGACCTCTTCGACCAGCCGCTGGAACGCCCCGAACGCCCCCAGGTCGTCGCCACCTACATCTACGAACAGGCCGACAGCACCGAGCACTACCGCCGCGACCGCCGCGAACCCGGCAAGGACGGCAAGAGCAAAGACTTCATGCAGTACCGCATGGTCAACGGGCGCAAGGAGTACGGGCTCAAGGACATCGTCCGCGTCCCCTGGCGGCTGCCGAAGCTCATCGAGGCGGTCAAGAACGGCACCGAAATCTTCTGGAACGAGGGCGAGAAATGCGTCCAGGCCCTGGAGAAGATCGGGAAGGTCGCCACCACCGCAGGCGGCGCCCAGGACTGGCGGCCCGGCATGGCCACCTGGTTCGACGGGGCCGCCAAGGTCACCATCATCGCCGACAACGACGAGCCCGGCATCAAGCACGCCCGCAAGGTGGCCGCCGCCCTCAAGGGACGCGTCCGGGAGATCCGCGTCGTCCGTGGCGCGGTCGACCGCCCCAAGGCCGACATCTACGACCACTTGGCCGCCGGTTACACCCTCGACGACCTGGTCGACATCCCCGATGAACCGACCCGGCTCCGGTCCGTTCCGAACCCGGCACCCGTCCCGCCGATCGAGGGCACCAGCGCCCGGCAGCCCGACCCGGAGCCAGAGCCAGCCGAGCGGCCGCGCGTCGGCTTCGACCTGAGCACCACCTTCGGACTCGCCGGGTGCACCATCCCGCGCGGGTACCGCATCACCGCCAAGGGAGTCGACCAGGCCACCGGGAAGGACGAGGCCCCCTGGTCCCGGTTCACCTACGCGCCCATCGTCGTCACCAGCGCCTACGAGGACCCCGACGGCGAACAGTCCGTCCAGCTGTCGTGGACCGACCGCGACCGCACGGTCTCCAAGGTCGTCGCCCGGGACATCGCCAAGCGCGGCCGTGAACTGGTCAAGACCCTCGGGTCTGCCGGGCTCCCGGCCATCGAGAGCGATGCCCGGCCCCTGGAGCGGTGGCTCGCCGAGTTCGAGGCCGCCAACACCCACGCCCTGCCACGCGAGATGCTCGCCCGCAACCTCGGGTGGCAGCCGGACGGCACGTTCGTGTCCTCGCCCGACACCGGCATCAAGCTCGAAGTCCGCTACGACGAGCAGCGGTTGCCCGCCCAGGCATTCCACACCTCCGGAACCTTGGACGAGTGGCGTACCGCCGTAGGACTCCTGGAACACCACCGGGTGCCCAGGGTCGTCATCGCCGCGTCCCTGGCCGCCCCGCTCCTAGGCCCGCTCGGCCTCGACTCGTTCACCGTCGACGTCTCGTCCCGCTCCACCAAGGGCAAGACGACGGCGTTGCAGTGCGGGTGCAGCGTCTGGGCCGACCCCAGCGAGAACGCGTCCGCGATCTCCAACTGGCGGGGCACCGTCTTCGCCATCGAGAAGCGGCTCAACCTCGTCCGGGGCCTGCCCACGTTCCTCGACGAGACCATGGCCGTCTCCGACGAGACCATCATCGACTACCTGCTCTACCAGCTACCGATGCAGAAGGGGAAGGACCGCTCCGGAGGGTACGCCGGCGCACTGCCCTGGCAGACGATCCTGCTCTCCTCCGGCGAACGCAGCATCCTCTCCTACACCCGCAACCAGGGCGCCGCAGCCCGAGCGCTGTGCACCACCGAGGCCCCGTTCGGGGAAGACGGTGACACCGCCCGGCATGTCCACGACGCCGTCTTCGCCAACTACGGCCACGCCGGACCCCGGTTCGTCGAGCTCGTCCGCAAAGGCCTGGCCCGCGAAGGCGGCCGGGACCGGCTACGGGCGCGCCACAAGGACCTCGCGGTGCAGTTCCGGGGCGACAGCGCCATGACCGGCCGCAGGGCCCCCATGGTGGCCGTCTTGGCACTCGCCGAGGCCATGGCCTGCGAGACGGGGCTGCTGCCCTACGACCCGCTGCCCGTCGAGACGTGGAACGAGATGTTCACGACGGGCGGGGCGACGGACAACCAGCCCGAGCTGGCCATGGACGTGGTCCGCGAGTACCTCGCCGCGCACTCCGCCGAGCTCTACCCCGGTTCCGGCCCGGACGATCGCCAGCCGGTCCGCGGATGGCTCGGCGCCGTGAAGCACCGGGAGAAGCGCACCCACATCGCGATCCTGCCCGAGCGGCTACGCGGCATCCTGCACGACGCTGACTACCAGCTCGACGCCGTGCTCGGCGGGTGGATCGCCGCGGGGTACCTGGTCGAGGCCATCGACCGCGGCCGGACCACCTACCGCCCCGTCGTGAAGATCGACGGGCGCGCCACCAGGTGTTTTCTCTTCACCCCCACCGCCCTCGGAGAAGACCTGAAGGAGGCGGCATGAGGCCGGTTACACGCCCCGGTTGCGTAGCTTACGCAACCGGCCCTGATGGGCATATGTGCAGCTCAGGGCCTTCATCGCGCCCCTCCGGGGGGAGTTACGCGGATCAGCGGAACATGGGCATGCATGCGCGTGCGCATGTGTGCGCAGGCGCGGGCGTGCGCACGGACAAGATGCGCCTACCTGCGCCTACCTGCTTTCTACGTTACTTACGTAACTCTTCTAGAAGTAGAGAAGAAAGAGCAGATCAGGGCCACAAAGCGCGGTTGCGCACTCGGTTACGCAGGTTGTAACCGGCGTAACCAGCCGCAGCGAGTGAACCCCACCACGCTGCGAGCCGAGGTGACCCATGCCTGAATTCACCCCCCGCCCCTACCAGGTCAAGGCCATCGACGCCCTCACCGCAGGATGGGCAGCCAGCGACAACAACCGGCTCGCCGTCGTACTCCCCACCGGCGCCGGGAAGACCGTGGTCTTCGCCAACCTCATCAGCGGCATGCTGAACCAGCTCAACGGCCGGCGCGCCCTGGTCATCGCCCACAGCAAGGAACTCATCGACCAGGCCGCCGACAAGATCCGGGCGGTCCGCCCCGACCTCCGGGTCGGCATCGTCAAAGCCCAGTACAACGACCACCACGACGTCGACGTCATCATCGCCAGCATCCAGACCCTGGCCGTCGAACGCCGCCGCAAGGCCATCCAGGACATCGGCCTGATCATCGTGGACGAGTGCCACCACGCCGCCGCCCGCACCTACATGGAAACCCTCGAACACTTCGGGGCGTGGCGCGGCGTACCCGTGGCCGGCTTCACCGCCACCATGACCCGCCAAGGCGGCGGCCTCGCCGAAGTCTGGGAAGAGGTCGTCTTCACCCTCGACATTCTCGACATGATCCGCGACGGCTACCTCGTTGACGTCAGCGGCAAGCGCGTCGTCGTTGAAGGACTGAACCTCGACAAGGTCAAGACCCGCAACGGCGACCTGGCCGACGGGCAACTCGGCCAGGCACTCGACGACTCCGGCGCCGCTGACGTCGTCGCCGACGCTTACAAGGAGTTCGCCTCCGACCGACCCGGCGTCGTCTTCACCCCCACCGTCGCCACCGCGCAGACGATGGCCGACGCCTTCAACGAGGCGGGGATCACCGCCGCGACGATCTGGGGCGACATGCCTAAGGAGGCCAGGCAGACGGCCCTCAAGTGGTACGAGAACGGCGACGTGCAGGTCCTCACCAACTGCATGGTCCTCACCGAGGGATTCGACGCCCCGTGGACGTCGTGCGTCGTTATCGCCCGCCCCACCAAGTCCCCGGGCCTGTACTGCCAGATGGTCGGTCGGGGCCTCCGCCTCCATGAGGGCAAGCAGAACGCCCTCGTCCTCGATGTCCTGGGCGCCTCGACCCGGCACAAGCTGGCGTCGATCGTCGACCTCACCGGCAAGGACGTCAGCGCACCGAAGGAGGGCCAGTCGCTGGGGGAGGCCTCCGACGAGGACGACCTGGCGGCGGCGGCGCTCGGCCAGGTCGAGTGGGAAGACGTCAACCTCTTCCACGAGTCGCCGGTCCGCTGGCTCCAGACCGACGACGGCCTCTGGTTCATCCCGCTCAAGGCCAGCACGTACCTCTTCCTGATCCGGGGCACCGAGCCGGGCACCTACCGACTCCGGTTCCACGACCCCGCGCAGGGCGTGCTCGCCCCAGGGGTGGACAACGAGTACCCGCTCGCCGAGGCCATGGCCTGGCAGGAGTCCCGCGCCCGGCAGCTGGTGAACCCCGCGTTCTTCGAGCGGGCCGCCCGCCACCGCGACCGCGCGCCGAGCACCAAGCAGCGCGCGTTGTGCCGATATAAGCGCGTCCTGGTCCCCGCCGGCAGTACAGCCGGAGAAGTCTCCGACCTCATCGACATCCACGAGGCCAGCCACGCGCTCCGTGGCCACACCCACGCGGCGCTCGCCGCATAGTCCGAGGAGAACCCGTGAACATCGACAAGGGCAACGTCATCAACATGATTCCGGCCACCCCTGACTGGGTCGTTGCGTTCAACATCAGCGAGCACGAGGGCAACGACGAGATCGTCTGCCCGGTCATCGGCTGGGCCACCACCGTCGAGGCGCATCTGCCCAACGGGCTGGTCACCACCTGCGTCGAGCCCGCGTTCGTGTGGGGCGACATGGTGTGGACGCCCGGCGAACTGCGCGAGCACACCCCCGCCCTCTCCGGCCTGGAGACCCGCCGCACCTGGGACATGCCCCTCACGCCGACGCCGGTCGTCGACGCCTAACTCGTAGACCGGCCGCCCCCTCGGGATTCGAGGGCGGCCACCACCCAGCATCCAAGGTGGTGAAAGTGTCACCACCTCGCCCCGAAGGAGACGCCCGTGACCGGCCGGCCCCTCGTCATCGGCCTCGACCTCTCCCTCACCTGCACCGGCGTCGCAGGCGAAGGATGGGCCGACTACATCCGCCCCAAGACCCTCCGGGGCCACCCCCGGCTCAACCACCTCGTGGACGAGGTGACCTCCTTCATCAAGAAGGCCGACCTGGTCATCATCGAGGGCCCCTCGTTCGGCGGGGGCGTGGCCCACCGGCACGAGGACCTGGCCGGGCTCCGCGTCATGGTCCGCCACGCCTGCTGGCGCCGCAGCATCCCCTACGCCATCGTCCCGCCGTCCTGCCGGGCCCTGTACGCCGCCGGGAAAGGCTCCGCACCCAAAGGGCTGGTACGGGACGAGGTCGCCCGCCGGTACGGCATCGAGCTCGACGGCGTCGGCCGCTACGACATGGCCGACGCGTACACCCTCCTCGCGATGGGCTTGCACCACCTCGGCCACCAGCTGGCCGAGGTCCCGGAGAAGAACGCCACCGGGCTCTCCGGGTGCCAGTGGCCCGACACGGAAGGACTCGCGGCATGAACCTGTGCCTGCTGTGCGACCAGCCCGAGCCGACCGGCAGCTACCTGTGCATCGGCTGCACGAAGGCCACCGAGGTGCGGGTCCAGTCGCTGCCCGCCTTGTACCGGGGCCTGGCCCCGTTCCTGGCGCCCGCCGGCGGTGTCGCCACGGCCCGGTCCGGGAAAGGCGGGCCCGCGCCGTTGCCGGTCAACGAGGACATCCTCGACCTGCGCGGCCCGGGCGGCATCGTCGGGGCCGCAGAGCGGTGGCTGGCGGACGTCCGCAGGGACCGTGGCCACACGGTGGCCACACCTTCGGGCGGGGTCGAGGGCCGCCTCCAGGCCGCCGTGACGGGGCTGCTGGCGAACATGCCGTGGATCGCGGTGTCGTGGCCGAACGCCGGGTACTTCGCGAAGGACATCCGCGACCTGGTCGACTCGGTGCGCACGATCATCGCCCCGACCCCCGCAGTGTCGCGCGGTCAGCGGCTCGGGCACTGCCCGGCCACCGATCCGTCCGGTGTGCTGTGCGGGGCGGTGCTGCACCTGAAGCCCGGGGCGAAGGCGGTGCGGTGCGAATGGTGCGGCACCGCCTACCCGCCCTACGTGTGGGCGCAGTTGAAGACGTGGATCACCGAGGACGCGAAGGCCCGTGATGCCGCGTAGCGCTGGACTATCACGGCCCCCCAGTGATACGGTTCGGGGGATGGAAGCGAAACCCTGGCGAGACCGGGTTCGCCTGGAGGAAGAGCTGCTCGAACAGCTCCAGACCAAGGTGAACGCCGCAGCCAAACGAAGGGCGGCAGCTCTCGCCGAGGGCGTCGCCGAACTCGGAAGCGTCTACGCAGTCGCCAAGGACCTCGGCAAGGGCTGGACCACCGTCGACCAGGCGATCAAGAAGCAGACCAGGCCCACTCGAAAGGGCCCCACCACAACCCCATAACGCAGAGCGGGAGCCGGCCAACAGCTCCCCCCGGTGCTCGAACACCGGAGGGGCGCGCGCATCGGCCGACTCCCTGACGCACCGGAGCGAGCGAACGCTCCGGCACTTGCCCACGAGAGAGATTGAGGCTCCTCATGGACCACCGGCATCTTCCCATGCCCGCGGCCACCGCCGCGATCAGCCCCATCGACCAGTTCACCGCCGCGTACCACCAGTACCGGCCCATGGTCCGCAACACCATCCTCGGCCGCCTCGACCAGTACGGGGCCCCCGACACCCACCTCGCCGAAGACCTCACCCAGAACACCTTCCTCGCCCTCCTCCGCTACGGCGACCGCATCACCGAGGTCCGCAACATCGGCGGCCTCCTCCGCGTCATGGCCCGCCAGTCCGTCAGCCACCACTACCGGCTCAAGCGGAACCAGAACGAGAAGCCCGCCGACACCGGCAGCTGGCAGTACGCCAACCGCAACCTCGGGGCCACCGCCGCCGGCTACTACGCCCCCACGGCCACCGACTCCGACCCGGACATGGACGAGGCGCTCCGCCGGGTCCGCACCGGCGGTGGGCGATGACGACCGACGCCTTCGACACCGCGCTGCGGCACCTCCTCACCGAGCCGTCCCGCGCCCAGCAGATCCTCACCGCCGTCGCGTCCGCCCTCCAGTCCGAGGACCCGTTCGAGGCCCTCACCCTCGACACGGTCAACGACTACCTGCACGGCGTCGCCCTCGTCCTCACCGACGGCCTGCCCGCCGTCATCGCGGACGAGGCCATCCAGCACGCCGCCCGGGCGCTCCCCAGCGTCTACGACCGGGAGACCGCCGACGCCTACGCGCTGCGCCTCCTCCAGATCGCGAGGGGCATCTGATGAGCGCCCCTCGCACCATCACCGTCCCCACCGCCGACTACGGCGATGTCCAGGTCACCGAACCCGACTGGTGCACCGCCGACCACACCGGCGAGGCCTACCGGGAGGACATCGAGCACTCCGGTGCCGAAACCCACCTCGTCGTCTTCACCCCCTGCCACGGCCCCGTCCGCGCCCTGCCCGTCGGGTTCCTGTGGCGGCCCTTCAGTCCCACCAACAACCAGATCATGGCCACCATCCACGTCGTGGACGAGTGGCACGAGTTCGACCCCGCCGCCCTGGTCCGCGCGGCCGACGCCCTCATCGAGCACGCCGCGACCCTCCGCGTGTACGCCCGCCAGCTCAACGAGCTCCAGGTCCACGGCGGTGAACCCCGGTGACCCGCACCGCACCCGACCGGGCGCTCGCCGCCGGGGCCGCCACCGTCACCGTGCTCCTGACCGCCGCCGCGTTCTGGCTCTCATACGAGCACCTCCACGACGTCGCCGACGCCAACGGCCTCGACGCCGAACGCGCCTGGGTCTGGCCGGCCACCGTCGACCTGTTCATCATCGCCGGGGAGCTCCTCATGCTCCGGGCCGCGCTCCGCAACCGGGTCGACGGCTGGGCCATCGCCCTCGCCGCGACGGGGTCGCTCGGCTCGATCGCCTTGAACGTGGCCGGGGTCGGTGACGGCGCCCAGCCGATGGAGTACGTCGTCGCCGCCGTACCCCCGACCGCCGCCCTTGTCGCGTTCGGCGCCCTGATGCGCCAGGTGCATGAGGCGCTCGCCGCCACGCGGCCGGTGGTCAAGGTGACCACCAGTCCGGCCGCCGTACCAGCCACCCGCCCGGTGCCCGAGGTGGTACCCGAAGGCGCCCGGCTGCTGCCGATCACGTGCACCAAGGTGACCACCCCCGAGCCGCCGCCCGTACCAGCCGAGCCGCCGACGGTCACCCTCGAACGCCTCACCCCCACCGCCGGGCAGGTGGTCACCCGGCCGGTCACCGTCGAAGAGTTCCGGCCGATCGCGTGGCCCGCCGACAGGTTCCCCCGTACCACCCTGGCGCTCAGCAAGATGACCACCGCCGTACCCGCCCAGGACCCCCGCCAGGTGGTCACCGTCCCGGTCACCATCACCCCGTCCGAACTGCGGAAACAAGCCCGCGCCCTCAACCGGCAGGTGGTCACCGAGACCGGGCGCCCCGTGACCATCGAACGCCTCCGCGACGAGTACGGGCTCTCCCGCCGCGACGCCACCGACCTCCGCCGCGAGATCACCGGGAGCAACCGGTCATGAGCACCCCCGGGAACATCCCGCCGCCGCCCAACTACCCGCCCACCTACACACCGGCACCCGCCTACAAGCAGCACCACCCCGCCACCGAACACACCCCGGCCAAACCCCGCTGGTTCGCCGGCGCCCGCCCGGTCTGGAACCTCACCGCCGCCGGCGCCGCACTCGCCCCCCTCTACGAGGGCTACAGCCTCGCCACCGGCGCCGGAACCCTCCTCACCGACATGGTCAACACCGGCCACCCCAGCGGCGCCTGGACCATCGACATCGCCGTCCTCGCCGCCACCGCCTACATCAACCACACCCGCGACGGATGGATCAGCCGCGTACTCCTCATCGCCGCGATCCTCGGCTCCGTCCTCACCCTGCCCTGGCTCAACACCATCCTGCGCCTCATGACTGGAGCAACCACGTGAACACCGCCCTCTCCGTCGGCGGCCTCGGCATCGGCCTCGGCGTCCTCGTCTGGTACCTCCTGCGCTGGTGGAACGCCCAGAAGACCGTCAAGACCGGCAAGGACTGGCGCAGCCTCACCCCCCTCGCCTCCGGCATCATCCTCGGCATCCTCGCCGCGTCCTGCGCCGGCGGACTCCTCGGAACCGTCGCCGGATGGGTCCGCAACCTCAGCAACATGGCAGGCGACAAGGTCATCAGCGGAGCCACCGGCACCGCCACCCAGGCCGTCGGCACCGCCGGAGTCCCCAACCTCACCCCCGGCGGCGCGATCATCGTCCTCGCCGCGTTCGTGTCCCTCTTCGCCCTGTGGAAGAAGGTGAAGGACACCAGCCGCAAGCCGCTGGTGTTCGGCAGCGTCGCCGGAGCCACCGTCGGCATGAGCCCCGGCATCGCCGGAACCCTCGCCCTCGCCCTCATCCCCCTCGTCAACGAGGCCGGGAACAGCCTCCTCGGGATCATCTGATGACCCCGCTCCAGCGCGCCGGCCGCCGCCTCGCGGACGGGCACCGCCGCCAGACCGCCCGTATCACCAGCTGGGTCACCGAGAAAGGCGAGTCGACGTCGACCGCCGCCCGATCCGCGGTCCTCATCGCCGCCGCCTACATCGCGTGGAAGGCCGAGGCCCGCACCCCCATCGTCCTGTGGGTACTCATCGCCGCCTGGGTCATCGCCGCCTGGAGGGCCGCCCCGAAGCCCCCCACCGCCACCCCGGAGACCCCCCGCGACGCCATCGTCCAGTGGCTCACCGAGACCATCGGCGACCGGCCCGGCATCCACCTCTACGAGCTCTACCCCGCAATGCGCCTCCTCCCCGGCATGGCCAGGCACGACGACACCGCTCTCCGGGGTGCCCTCACAGAGCTCGACATCCCCATCACCCGGAGCCTCACCATCGGCGACATCAAGGGCCGCTCCGGGGTCCGCCTCGCCGACCTCACCACCCCCCTCCCCCCTCCGGAAGAGCACCCCCTCTCCCAGGGAAAAGACGCAGGTGAGACCGGCCGCTCTACCCCCGAAGAGCAGGCCGAGACCGGCCCCTCTCCCGCCGAAGAGCGCACCACCGCGGCCTGACGCCTGCCCGATCCGCCCGGCACGACCGGGCGGTGAGGGGAGCCGGGACAGACCCGAGCCCCCCCCAGGAGGACCCCATGACCCAGTCCGACGACCTCGACATCACCATCAAGGGCGTCATCAACCTGCCCGACAGCACCGTCATCACCTGCCCCGAATGCGGCGCCAGCGAGGGGCTCACCCTGTACGGCAAGGTCGACGGCGCCGGCCGCCTCATGTGCCCCACGGGCCACCACTTCGACCCGCCCGCCCGCGTCGACGCCGTCGCACTGCTCGCCAACGCGGCCGCCGACCCGCGCTTCGAGCGCTTCTAGCCACACACCCCAGGGCGGCCGCATCACTGCCAGGCGACCGGCCGCCCCGGGCCCCATCCCGCACGGAGACAGGACCACGATCATGGCACTGGAGAAGACCATTAGCACCGCCGAGCTGGCCCGCCGCAACGCGCAGTCGCAGACCGCCCGCCAGGCCGAGAAGGCCGCTAAACCGAAGTAGCCCCCGCTGTCCGACCCGGGTCGTACGCTCGGCACACGAGGCCCCACCGCCATCCCCCGTCGGTGGGGCCTCACCCGTGCACACTGGGCACATGACCCTCGTGGACCTCTACGCCGCCCACGTAGCCACCGGCATCGCCGTCCCCACCCTCCGCAAGCGCCTCAGCCGCGGCACCCTCACCCGCCACGGCTACGACCGCCACGGCCGCGCGCTCATCGACCTCAACGAGCTCACCAACACCACGCACATCAAGGCCGCTTGACCAGCACCAACCCCAATGTCACACTGACCCCGTGTTCCGCATGTCCGGACATACACACAACCACTGAAAAGCCCCCGCAGCGGCCCCACGGCCCCGGGGGCTTCGTCTTACCCCGGGAGGTGACCATGCCCCTCCCCGACGGTGTCGAGACCATCACCATCACCAGCAGCCGCACCCACCCCGACGGCGGGCCCATGCGCGGCCGCGTCATCGTCCGCCCCGCACCGGCCGTCGTCACCAACCCGGACCTCGGCCACACCGTCCAGGGCGACGCCGAAGGTCGCTGGACCAACGGCGAGCTGTCCCTCACCGTCCTCGTCGCCGACGCCACCGGGTACGAACCCACCGGATACACACACACGGTCATCGAGGTCCCCGACGACGCACAGGGCCGCACCTACCCCGTACTCCTCACCACCGCCCTCGGCCCCACCATCGACCTCGCCGACCTCGCCCCCACCGAGCCCTACACCGGGGACTACGTCCTCACACCCGGGCCACGCGGCGCCAAGGGAGACAACGGCGACGACGGCCAAGACGGCGCCAGCGCCTACGACATCGCCGTAGCAGGCGGCTACATCGGCAGCCCGGCGCAGTGGATCGCCTCCCTCAAGGGCGCGAAAGGCGACCCGGGCACAATCCCGACCGGCGACACCGTCGGCGCCACCCGCTTCCTCGACAAGGCCACCGACAAACCCTTCACCTCGACCACGCTCCAAGCCGACGAGCAGCTCTCGTTCCCCGTGACCGCCGGCGGCCGATACGCCATCGAGGCCATGCTCGTCGTCACCGGCGACCCCGCCGCCGACCTCCTCCTCACCCTGGCCGCCCCACCCGGCTCCACCGGACACTGGACACCCGGCGGCATCACCCTCGGCGTCTCGGACGGCACCGGCAGCATCAGGCTCACCCGGTACGACCCCAACACCCCCATCGGAGTCGGCACCACCATCGCAGGCCTCATCGTCGCCCCCCTCGGCACCATCACCGCAGGCGCCAACGGAACCATCTCCATCCAGGGAGCCCAGGCCGCAGCCCACGCCACAGCCACCGTCCTCCGCGCCGGAAGCTGGCTACGCGTCACCCGCACGGCATAGCCCCCACCCAGGAAGGGCCCCACCCCATGCCCTCCCGCCCCCGTAGACCCTGCCCCATCCCCGGCTGCCCCCACCTCGTGACCAAAGGCCGCTGCCCCACCCACACAGCCCAGGCCGAAGCCCTGAGAGGCAGTAGCAGCGAACGGGGATACGACACGCGATGGGCAAGGCGACGTGCTGCCTACCTCTACACACATCCGTGGTGCCTGCTCTGCGGTAGACCAGCCACAGCAGCAGACCACCACCCTTTGTCACGCAAGGAACTGGTACGCCGAGGCGACCCTGATCCCGACGCGGACAAGCACCTGCGACCGCTCTGCGTGCCATGCCACAGCAGCGAAACAGCCAAGCACCAACCAGGAGGGTGGAACGCCCGATGACCCAACCCGAACCCACAGCCGCGCCCGTCTACGTCCGGATCGGCGATGGCCAGGACGCCGAGACCATCCAGATCGTCGCCACCTTCGCCCGCCGAGGCCGCGACCACCGGGACAAGGTCATCCGGAAGGCCGTGGAGGCGATCACCAGGGCCACACTGACCAGTCCCGACGACACCCCGGTGGTGATCCAGTACGAGGGCGAGCACGGCCCCGAGACCGTCCAGCACGGTCCCCGAGGCAGGCTCTACGACCTGTCCAACGAGGCCGCCCAGGCTGCTTGGCCCACGACACCCCCGCCCCACCCTGGGGGGTGACTCCCCCTGCCGCCTCCGGCAGCCCGCCGGGGAGGGCGGCTCGCGTGGTGGCCGATTGGGCCGTTCCTGTGGGTGACCGGCAACCGCATAGCGTGACGAGGGGTGGTGTTTGGCGTGGCCGTTCGTGGCGCGAAGCCGAAGCCGCACCTTCAGGCGGTGCGTGAGGGGACGTTCCGGGAGGACCGGCAGTCGGAGGGCGTGAAGTTCGCCCCGGTCGACCCGGTGGAGCCGGACTGGGAGCTGCACCTGCCGGGTGACGGGCCGGACGATGAGCTGGTGCGGGCAGAGGCCGCGGCCGCGTGGGCGCGGACGGTGCCGATGTTGGTCATCGCGGCCGGCCTGTCGAACACCCAGCGGGACACGGCGCTGGAGTATTGCGTGACGTGGGCCCGACTGGTCCAGGCGGAGCGGCACCTGTCGGTTGAGGGCCTGGTGGTGTCGACGGAGCGCGGCAACGTGAAGAACCCGTGGACCACGATTATCCACCAGTACCGGGCGCACTTCCGTTCGCTGGTCGGGGAGCTGGGGTTGTCGCCGGCGGCGGCCACACGGCTGACCCCGCCGGAGAGCGGGGGCGGCGATGACGACGGCGTGTTCGACTGACCGGCTGTCGCTGGAGGACATGTCGGACGGGCTGCCCGTACCGCGCGCGGCGCTGCTGGAACTGGGCCTGACCGATGAGGAGATCGGGGAGGCGCTGGAGTCGCGGCCGCTGACGGTGGCGTTTCACGCGGACCGGCAGGAGGGTGCCTGGTTCTCGGTGGAGGCGGCCGGGCGGGCGAAGCGGGCGATCGAGTCGTTCAAGCACACGAAGGCCCGGTGGGGCGGTACGCCGCTGAAGCTGGCCCCGTGGCAGGTCGTCTGGGTGATTGCCCCCGTGTTCGGGTGGCTGTTCTTCGATGAGGAGCTGCAGCGCGACGTCCGAGTGATCCGGTCGGCGTGGGTCGAGGTTCCGAGGAAGAACGGGAAGTCGACTCTGTCGTCAGGGGTGGCGCTGACGCTGCTGCTGGCGGACCGGGAGCACGGGCCCGAGGTGTATACCGCGGGCATCGACCGCGAGCAGGCCTCCCGCGTCTTCAATGACGCGAAGCTGATGGCGCTCTCCTCCCGCAAGGGCCGCCAGGCGGTCGACGCGAAGGCGGCAGTTCTGGTCGGCCGGCGCAACGGGGGCATCCTGCGGGCGCTGTCGCGGGTGGCTGAGGCGGCGCACGGGCTGAACGTGTCCGGCGGTGTGGTCGATGAGGTTCACGTCCACAAGTCGCGGGACCTGATCGAGGCGATCGAGACCGGTACGGGTGCCCGGGACCAGCCGCTGATCGTGTACATCACGACGGCGGACGACGGCGCCGAGTTCACGATCTACGACGAGAAGCACACGTTCACGAAGCGGATCGCCGCGAACGTGATCACGTTCCCGTCGCACTACGGGGTGATCTGGGCGGCCGCCGAGAGCGATGACCCGTTCGCCGAGGCAACGTGGCACAAGGCCAACCCCGGCCTGCGGTACGGCTTCCCGTCGATCAAGAGCATCCGGGACGCGGCGGACAAGGCGAAGACCACGCCGTCGGCGTTCCCCGGGTTCTGCCGCCTGTACCTGAACCGCCGCATGTCGATGAAGACCAAGTGGCTCCCGATGCCGCTGTGGGACCAGGGCAAGCCGGAGCTTTCCTCGGACAAGGCCCTCAAGCTGCAGGACGCCTGGGGAGGCCTGGACCTCTCCGCCGTGTCCGACCTGTCGGCGTGGGTGCTGGTGGTGAAGTCCCGTAGGCCGGGGATCGAGCTGGAGATCGTGCCCCGGTTCTGGGTGCCGGAGGGGCGCTTGGAGGAGCTGGAGCACCAGCTGCAGGTGCCGCTGAAGGAGTGGGCGCGGGACGGGTTCCTGACGCTGACCGAGGGCGACGCGATCGATTACGCGGCGATCGAGAAGCAGATCCTGGCGGACTCGCGGCGCTTCCGTATCAAGCGGGTGTCCTACGACCGGATGTTCACCGGCGGGTCGATCCAGCGCATCGAGGCCAACCATCGCATCGGGGAGGTCGTGCCGATCGCGCAGACGTACCTGGGGATGAGCCCGGCCGCGAAGGAGCTGGAGCGGCTCCTGATGGAGAAGGCGCTCCTGCACGCCGGGCACCCGGTGCTGCGGTGGAACGCCGACTGCGTGGAGATCATCCGCGACGGCAACGACAACATCCGCCCGGTGAAGCCGGACCGGGACAAGAGCTCGTCACGTATCGACGGGGTTCACGCCTTGGTCGGCGCGGTCGACGGCTACCTGCGCCGCAAGCAGATCCGTGACGAGGCGCTCAGCGCGTAAGGAGGTGCGGCCGTGCTGCTGGATACGGGGCAGGTCCTCTCCGAGGACGACGCGCCCGAGGAGAAGATCCGCAAGCTGAAGTCGCGGATCGACGCCCGGAAGGCGGACGTGGACGAGCGGAACAGCTTGTACCGCGGGGCCAGGCCTCTGCGGTTCGCGTCTCCGGAGTTCGATGAGCAGGTCGGCGGGCTGTTCGAGGGGTTCTCCGACAACTGGTGCAAGACGGTGCCGGACACCCTGCGCGAGCGCCTGGAGGTCGTCTCCTTCGAGGGCGAGGACGGGAACACCGACACCGAGGCGATGCGCGCGTGGAAGCGCACGCGCGCCCGGGTGGACGTGAACCTCGCGATCCTGGACGCCCTGGTCGTTGCCCGCTCCCATGCTCTGGTGTGGAACCCGTCCGGTGAGGAGTCGGACATCACGTTCATCCCCGCCGGAGAGGCGATCGTTGACTACGCGCCCGGCACCCGGAACGTGCGCCGTTCCGCGCTGCGGATCTGGTCGGACGGCTCCCACGAGTTCGCGACGCTGTTCACCCGGGCGTACAACGGTCGGCCGCCGATGGTCTACCGGCGTCAGCGAACCCTGAACGCCGGTGAGTGGGTAACCC
Organism: Streptomyces cyaneofuscatus; assembly: GCF_033109485.1. Lineage (NCBI taxonomy): Bacteria > Bacillati > Actinomycetota > Actinomycetes > Kitasatosporales > Streptomycetaceae > Streptomyces > Streptomyces cyaneofuscatus. Next base: position 5,966,512 of record NZ_CP137002.1, read on the forward strand.
GCACGATCGGCCTGCGCCGCTCCGAACTGCCCGACTTCGTGAACCCGATGGGCAACGAGATCCCCATTGTGGAGATCGCCAACCGGTCCCGGCTGCACGGCGACCCGGAGTCCGAGCTGGACGCGGTTGCCCCGCTGCAGGACGGCATCAACACCCTGTGGGCGCACCTGTTCACCGGCGCCGACTTCGCCGCCCTGCCGCAGCGCGTCGTGATGGGGATGGACAAGCCGGTCACGGACATCCTCGACGAGGACGGCAACATCCTCTACTCCGAGGACCTCCCGCTCGGGCAGTACTCCAAGGCCCGCATCCTGTGGCTGTCGAAGAACGGCGCCCAGATCGGCCAGTTCACCCCGGCCGACCTTGAGGCGTACCTGAAGGTGATCTCGCAGGCGGTGCGGCACATCGCCGCGCAGACCCGCACCCCGCCGCAGTACCTCCTGGGCGAGATGGCGAACATCGCCGCCGACGCCTTGGAGGCCGCCGAGTCCGGGCTCGTCGCGAAGGCGTCGGACCGGCAAACGTACTTCGGTGAGGACCTGCTGGAGGTCATGCGCCTGGAGGCACTGGCCGCCGACCAGCCCGCCCGGGCGGCGTCCCTGGCGATGGGCCGCACCGTGTGGCGCGACCCCCAGTACCGCTCGGTCGCCCAGTACGCGGACGCCCTGACGAAATACAAGGCGATCGGCGTGCCGGACGAGGCACTGTGGCGGATGATCCCCGGGGTCACCGAGGAGCAGGTGACGGAGTGGATTCGGATGCGTGACGCGCAGGCGCAGGCCGCCGCCGAGGCCGCCTCGGCCGCCCTGTCCGCGTTCGGCCCGAAGGACGGCGCCACCGAGGACGAGGGACCGGAGGACGAGGAGGAGGCGTGAGCGACGCAGCCGACTCCCGGTACACCCAGGTCCAGTCCCTCTCGCAGGCGGTCGTCGCGCAGGTCCGGGCGATCTGGTCGGGCCTGGACCCGGCGAACATCCTGGCGTCCCTCCAGGGCGACCGGGGCGCCGCGATCCTCCAGGCCGTGGTGGCCGGGCAGCTGACCGCGGCCCAGGGCGCCCAGCAGTTCGTGATGATGGCGATGGCCGCCCGCAACGCGGCCGCCCCCGCGCTGGCGGCGCTGGTCCCGGAGGCGTTCGCCGGGATCGCGTCGGACGGCCGGCCGTTGGCGACGCTGCTGTATACCCCGGCCATCACCACGTACACCGCGTATGCGGCCGGGGTGGGGGCGGAGGCGGCGGCGGTGGCGGGCATGAACCAGATGGCCCGGATGGTGTCGACGCAGATCGCTGACGCGTCCCGCTCGGCCACGATGGTGTCGATGGCCACGCACCGCCGGTGTATCGCCTACGTGCGGGTCGTGAAGCTGCCCGCGTGCGGGCGGTGCATCATCCTCGCCGGCCGCCAGTACTCCTACTCCACGGGGTTCCAGCGGCACCCGAAGTGCGATTGCGGGATGGACCCGATCGACATCGAGCGGTGGGGAGACGTCCCAGGACCCGAGGACCTGGTCGCGCAGATGTCGCCGGAGGAGCAGCGCAAGCGGCTCGGGGCTGCTGCGGTCGACGCTCTCGCGAAGGGCGCCGACCTCGGGCAGGTCATCAACGCCCGCCGGGGCATGCAGACCATGACCGTCCACGGGCGGAAGGTGCAGGCGACGACCGAGGGCACCACGCGGCGAGGCCTTGCGGGTAAGCGCCTGGCCGCCGAGGGCGCGGCCAAGATCCCCGGCCAGCGGTACAGCCGCTCCCGCACTCCGCGCCTGATGCCGGAGGAGATCCTGCGGCTGGCCGACGACCGTGAGCACCAGCTGCGGCTGCTGAAGAAGCACGGCTACATCTACTGAGCTTCCCGGGCGCGATGCCCGGGCGGGCGCGCGGCGCGATGCCGCGCGGACACCCACACATGCGAGGAGGAGCGCGATGCTCCACACCCGGAAGAACACCCTGCGCGCGACCGGTGGCGGCTGGGCGCACCCGTATGGCCACGGCCCTTTCTCCCCGTTCCTGTACGCCGACGGAGGGGACGGAGGCGGCTCCGGTTCCGGCGGCGACGGCGGTGACGGGGGCGGCTCCGACAACGGCGGCCAGGGCGGGGACGACGACAAGCTCGGCGAGGGCGGGAAGAAGGCCCTGCAGGCCGAGCGGGCGCGCGCCGACACCGCCGAGGCGCGCGTGAAGGAGCTGGAGGCGAAGCTCACCCGGAAGCCGAAGGACACCGGCGCGAAGCCGGAAGACAACGGCGATGGGAAGGGCGACGCGGGCGCGAAGCCCGTGGACGCCGAGGCCCTGAAGAAGGAGCTCCGCGAGGAGCTGGCCGTCGAGTCGAACGCCCGGATCGTCCGGGCCGAGGTGAAGGCGGCCGCCGCCGGGAAGCTCGCCGACCCGGCCGACGCGGCCCGGTACATCGACCTGACGAAGATCAAGGTCGGTGACGACGGGGAGCCCGACGCCAAGCAGGTCAAGAAGGCGATCGAGGACCTCCTGAAGGAGCGCCCCTACCTGGCTGGCAAGCAGCCGTGGGGCGACGTCGGTGGCGGCGGCCACGAGACCCCGCCGGCGGACGTCGAGCCGGGCCTGGGGCGCCTGCGCCACGCCTACGCCACCGAGTCCACGACCAAGTAACCCGGCCCGCTGCTGCGGGCCTCACCTGAAAGGGGCCCGCTGTGGCCGTCACTCTTGTCGAGGCAGCGAAGCTGTCCACGACCAGCCTGCAGAGGGGCGTCATCGAGACGTTCGTGCAGGAGTCCAGCGTGCTGGACCGCATCCCGTTCATGACGATCGAGGGCAACGCCTACGGGTACAACGAGGAAGGCACCCTGCCGGGCGTCGCGTTCCGTGCCGTGAACGAGGCCTACGTCGAGTCGACCGGCACCGTGAACCAGAAGAGCGAAAGCCTCGTCATCCTCGGTGGCGACGCGGACGTCGACAACTTCATCATCAAGACGAGGGGCAACCTCAACGACCAGCGCGCGACCCAGACGCGCCTCAAGGTCAAGGCCGCCAGCTACTACTTCCAGGACCAGTTCTTCAACGGCGACGTGGCGGTCACCCCGAAGGGCTTCGACGGGCTGAAGAAGCGGCTCGTCGGCGCGCAGGTCATCGACGCCGCCACCAACGGCATGGGCCCGGTCGCCGGCGGTCACGACTTCTTCGACGTCCTGGACCGCGGCATCGCCGCCGTGCCCGGCATCAACGCCTCCAACGGGGTCATCTACGCCAACTCCGCAGCGATCGCCCGGATCAAGTCGTCCGGCCGGCGGCTCGGCGGCGTGGACATGGTCCGCGAGGCGCTGACCCAGAAGATGGTGCAGACGTACAACGGGATTCCGGTCCTGGACCCGGGCCAGACCGCCGCCGGGGTGGACATCCTGCCGCAGACAGAGACGCAGGGCAGCGCGTCCGGTACCGCCTCCTCCATCTACATCGTCAAGTTCGGGCAGGACGAGGGCGACCGCGCCGTCACCGGGCTCACCAACGGCGGCGTCCAGGTCAAGGACCTCGGCGAGCTGCAGGAGAAGCCCGCCTACCGCACGCGCATCGAGTTCTACACCGGACTCGCCGTCTTCGGCGGCAAGGCCGCCGCCCGTATCCGCGGCGTCCTGAACGCCTGATCCCTGAAGGGACCCAGCCCCATGGCTACGAGCAAGAGCACCACTCCGCCGGAGGAGACCCGGCTGGACACCCACGTGGACGCCCCGTCCACCACGGCCCCGGGCGACGGGCCGGCCGACACCACCGACCCCGACGAGCGGGCCGTCTCGGCCACCCCGGACAAGGGGGCGGCCGCCCTGGCCGGGCACGGCACCGTGAACGCGGTCGTACCCGCGCCGAAGAAGGCCGCGGCGAAGCGGTCGGCGGCGAAGGACCGGACCGAGACGTACACCGCGCTGCGCCCGGACGGTGTGGAGGTGACCGTCGAGCGGAACATCGAGACGGGCGAGTCGTCGGTCAAGGACGGCTGAGGTGTCGACGCTGCCGCCGCTGGCCACCGTCGAGCAGCTGGAGGACTGGCTGCAGGTCCCGCGCGGCAGCGCCCCCGCCGACACCTGCGCCCTGGCGCTGCGGGTGGCGTCCGCGCTGGTCCGCATGGAGGCTCGCTGCACGTTCTCCCGGCGGACCGACACGGTGGCGCTGCGGATCGTGGACGCCCAGGTGCGCCTGCCCGGCCCGGTCGTCTCCGTCGCTGCCGTCCAGGTCGCCGGGCAGACCCTGCCCGCGTCCGGGTGGTGGCGCGAGGGCGACCTCCTGTGCCTCGATTCGCCGCCCCGCGATCCACGCCGCCGGGCTGTGGTGACCCTGACGCACGGGCCTCTCACCGTCCCTGACGATGTCCTGGGCGTCACCCTGGACGTGGCCTCACGCGGGTGTGTGAACCCGCTCAGCCTGCGCCAGGAGTCCACCGGGCAGCGGTCGGTGACGTTCGCGACGGAGACCCTGGCGATGTCCCTGGCCGACATCGAGAAGGACAAGCTGGCCCGCTACCGGGACCAGACCCCCGTCGCCCGCTGGGGGCGGTACTGATGTTCGGCCGCTCGGTCCTGATGGACCAGACCGTCGCGCACATCGCCCGCCACTACGGGGAGGACGACCGCGGCAACGAGCGCTGGATCGAGGCCGACCCGGTCGAGGTCGAGCACTGCTCGGTGCAGCCGCTGGACTCGGTCGAGTACCTCACCGCGGCCGCCGACCAGACCGTGTCCCGATGGCAGTTCTTCGGCCCGCCCGGCATGGGCCTGGCCCACACCGACCTGATCCAGGTGGGTGAGGACAAGTACGAGGTCGACGGGAAGCCGTCGGTAGCCAGGTCGGTGGCGTCGTTCCTCTCCCACACCACGGCGATCCTGAAGGAGTACACCGGATGAGCAGGCGCCCCAGGATCGTGTTCGATGAGCGCGGCCTGACCGAGATCATGCGCCACCCCAGGGTGAGGGCCGCGCTCAAGGCGAAGGCCGAGGAGATCGCCCAGCGGGCCAAGGCCATCGCGTCCGCCGAGATCGATGACGGGTTCGCGAACGAGATCCGCGTCTCCGAGGAGACCCGCCCCTCGGGCCGGCCGACCGCCAAGGTCGTCGCCGACCGTGAGGACGCAGCCGCCCAGGAGTGGGGGTCCACGAACACCGCCCGCCGCCGGGTCCTGGGGCGCGCCGCAGGGGTCACCCCGCAGACCGTCCTGCCGCACCGCGGGGACGTTCCGCAGTGACCCCCGAGGACGTCACCTGGGGCGACATCGAGCAGGCCGCCGCGCTCATCGTGCGCGCGGCCATCCCCGGGGCCCGGGTCGTCAACGAGCTCCCCGCCGACCTGGAGAAGAAGCTCCCGCTGGTGCAGGTGCAGATCCTCACCGGCGGAGGTGACGACCTGGTCACCGACACCGCCCTGGTCGACGTCGACACCTTCGCCGCGACCCGGACCGGGATGTGGGACCTGGCCCGCGAGGTGCGGGCCGCGCTCCTCGCCGCCGCGGGCAGCCACGTGCCCGGGGCCCGGGTCGTCATCGACAGCGTGGAGACCACCTCGCGCCCGGCTCCGGTCTCCTACGGCAACCCCGCGATCCGCCGGGCGGTCGCCACCTACGCGCTCACCAGCCGCGCCCAGGCGCCCGCCTGACCCGCGCACCCACCATCAGAAAGGGGCCCGCTATGCCGGCCGCTGACTTCACCACCATGGCGGACCTGCGCTCGTCGCTGATCCGCAAGGCACTGAGCTACAGCATCTTCGCCGCCGACGCCAACGCACCGGCACTCTCCAGCCCGTTCGACGGGAGCGGGGTACTGCAGACCCTCCCCGAGGGCTACAAGGCGGTCGGCTTCACCACCACCGACGGGATCACCTTCAGCGGCGACCTGTCGACCTCCGACGTCGAGTCCGGGCAGTCGGCCAGTCCGACCCGCTCCGACGTCGAAACCGACACCCAGACCGCCCAGTGGGTCCCGCAGGAGACGAACGCGGCGGCGGTGGCCCTGTACGACAACCTGCCGCTGTCGGGGGCCGAGGCCCTGGCCACGATCGGCACAACCACCTGGACCTGGTCCCGGCCCCTGACCCCGCCCACCCTGTACCGGCGGCTCGTGTTCATCGCCCGCGACCTGAACAAGACGACCGGCGAGGCCATCTACATCGTCCGCCACTTTCCCTCCGCGCTGCGCACGGGCCGGGAGGACGAGCAGTGGACCCGCACGGCGGAGATCGCCCGCGGCGTCACCTACCAGGCCTATGTGGACGAAGCCCTGGGCACCGACTCCCGGACGTGGATTGACGGGCCCGGCTGGCGGTCCCTGGCCCCGAAGTCCAACGAGGTCCAGTCGGTGGCGATCACCGGTGGCCCGACCGGCGGCACGTACACGCTGACGTACTCGGGGCAGACCACCGCGCCGATCGTCTACAACGCGACCGCCGCCCAGGTCCGCACCGCGCTGCAGGCCCTGTCCAACATCGGGTCGGGCAACGTCACCTGCACGGGCGGGCCGCACCCGGGCACCCCGGTCGCCGTCACCTTCGCCGGCGCTCTGGCGGGCACGGACGTGGCGCAGATGACCGGCAACGCCGGGTCCCTGACCGGCGGCACCAGCCCCGCCGTGGTGGTCTCCACGACCACGCCCGGCGGCGCGTGAGCACCGCCCGCACACCGGCACCGAGGCGGCGGCCCAGGGTGAGCCCTGCCGCCTCGGTGCCTTCACCGGCTCACCCACCGGCCACCCAGAAACGAGAGACCCCATGGCACCGAAGGTCAACCGCAAGAAGTACGTCCTGGCGGACGTGCACGCCCAGTTCGCCGAGGCGGTCGGCGGCGAAGAGGTCGAGTTCGACGCCCCCGGCGGACCGTACTCCTTCCCGCACCCGATGTTCGCCAACGAGGACTGGGCGGAGAAGGTCGACAGCTCGGAGAACGCGGCGGAGAAGGGGCGGGCGCTGCTCGGTGACGAGCAGTACGAGAAGTACAGGGCCGCCGGGAACAGCGACACCGACCTCGGGCTGCTGTTCCTGGCCGTCCAGCAGGACTCCTCCGACCGGATCAAGAAGCGCCCTACACGGTAGTCGACGTCCTCGGGCACTACCCCGAGGCCGTCGAAGCGGACCTCTGCCACCACTACGCCCCCCGCGACCCGATCGCCGAGTTCTGGCGGGGGGAGATCACCCTGCGCAAGCTACGGGTGCTGGTAGAGGGCCTGCCGCCGAACGGTGCGCTCGCCCGGGCGGCAACCAAGTCGTCATGGACAGCGACGGACTACCAACTCGCAGACCTCCGCGATCACCTGGGCCGTATGGAAGTCGACTTCCGCAACGCCAACCGGGTTGAGACTGCCGCACAGCAGCCCCACCCGGAGCCCGTGTGGCGGCCCGGGAACCCGACGCCGAAGCAGAAGGCCAAGGCCGAGGCCCGGGAGCTTCGCAAGGCGCGCGCGGGCTACCAGCAGATCGTGGACATGGTCCTGCCTACGTAGCACCGAGAAGGGGTGATCCGATGCCCCGCGCTGCTTCCGTGTGGCTGGACGTCATGCCGTCCATGGCCGAGTTCCGTCGTGAGCTGCGCCGGAACCTGGAGGACCCCGTTGCCCAGGCGTCCGCCCGCGCGGGCGCCCAGGGCGGCGAGGGCCTCATGGCCGGGATGAAGGGCAAGGTCCTCGCCGGGGCCGCCGCCGTCGGTGTCGCCGCCGGTGCGCTGCTGACGAAGGGCATCGAGGAGGCCGTCGCCAAGCAGAAGGCGACCGGCATGCTGAAGGCCCAGCTGGACCTGAGCGCGGCCGAGGCGCAGAAGGCGGGCAAGGCTGCGGGAAAGCTGTACGCGGGCACGGTCACCGAGACGATCGCCGACGGTGCGGCCGCCGTGAAAGCGATCATGGCGTCGGGGCTCGCCCCGGAGAAGGCGACCACGAAGCAGCTGGCCGCGATCGCGACCAAGGCCCAGGACCTCACCACCCTGTTCGAGATCGACCTCGCCCAGGGCGCGAACGCGGCCGGGCAGATGGTGAAGACCGGCCTGGCGAAGAACGCCACCGAGGCGTTCGACATCCTCACCCGCGGGTTCCAGACCATGGGCCCGAGGGCGGACGACCTCGCCGACACCTTCAACGAATACTCCACCATCTTCCGGTCGCTGGGCCTGGACGCGAAGGTGTCCATGGGCCTGTTCTCCCAGGGGATGCAGGCGGGCGCGAGGGACACCGACGTCGTCGCCGACGCCCTGAAGGAGTTCCAGATCCGGACGACGGACGGGTCCAAGGCCTCGGCCGAGGGCTTCAAGCTCCTGGGGATGTCGGCGAAGGACTCCACTGCCATGTTCGCCAAGGGCGGTGCCGGCGCGGCCAAGGGGCTCCAGACCGTCCTGGACAAGCTCCGGGCGATGCCCGACAGGGTCGACCGGAACGCGGCCGCGGTCGCCTTGTTCGGCACCAAGGCGGAGGACCTCGGCGACGCCCTGTTCGCCCTGGACCCGTCGAAGGCAGTGGGCGACCTGGGGAAGGTCGGCGGTGCGGCGAAGCGTGCCGGAGACGACCTGCGGGACAACGCAGGGGCGAAGTTCGAGGCGTTCAAGCGGCGCGGCCTCATGCTGCTCGGGGACGTCACCGCGAAGTACGTCCTGCCGCGCATCGAGGACTTCATCGAGTTCATCGACCGGGAGGCCGTCCCCGCGGTCCAGACGATCAGCGCCGGGTTCATGTCCGGGGTGCGGTGGGTGAAGGAGTACGGGGTGTGGTTCGCCCCGCTCGCCATCGCGATCGGCGGCGTCACCCTCGCCATGACCGCGTCCTCGATCGCCACCGGCATCACGATCGGCGTGCTCAGCGTCTACTCCATCGCGATCCGTACCGCCGCAGCGGTCACCCGCGCCTGGACGCTGGTTCAGGCCGGGTTCAACGCCGTCATGGCCCTCAACCCCGTGACGCTCATCGTGATCGGTGTGCTCGCCCTGGCCGCTGCGGTGGTCGTGGCGTACAAGAAGAGCGAGACGTTCCGCACCATCGTCCAGGGCGCCTGGGCGGGCATCAAGGCCGGGTGGGACGCGGTGTGGAACCGGGGCCTGAAGCCCGGGTTCGCCGGGTTCATGGTCGGCCTGCGGGCCGTCGGGGCCGCCGGGATGTGGCTGTGGAACAACGCGCTGAAGCCGGTGTTCTCCGCGATCGACACCGGGGCCCGGATCATGGCCACGATCATCGGGGTCGTCCTGGTCGTCCCGGCCGTCCTCGCGTTCCGTCAGCTCGGCTCGGTCGGCAAGTGGCTGTGGAGCAACGCGATCGGGCCGGCCTTCCGGGCGATCGGCGCCGGCGCGGTGTGGCTGTGGAAGACCGCGATCCGCCCACAGCTGCAGTCGTTCATGGCCGGGCTCCGCGCGGTCGGCGCGGCAGGCAAGTGGTTGTGGACCAATGCCCTGAAGCCGGCATTCAACTGGATCGTCGGCGGGGCGGTGTCCCTGTGGGCCGGGGTGAAGACCCAGGCCGGGCACATCATGACCGGGCTCCGGGCCCTGGGCGCGGTCGGCACATGGCTGTGGAAGAACGCGATCAAGCCCGCGTTCGACAACATCGGCAAGGGTGCGTCCTGGCTGTACCAGCAGGGCATCAAGCCGCCGATCGACAAGGCGAAGAGTCTGGCGAAGTCGCTGGGTGAGGCCTTCAAGACGGGGGCGGACGCGGTCGGGAAGGCCTTCACCTCGATCAAGGAGAAGGCGAAGAAGCCGATCGAGTTCGTCATCGACACCGTCTACAACAAGGGCATCCGGGGCGTCTGGAACGAGGTGGCCGCCAAGTTCGGCGCCCCGACACTGGACCGCTTTCCCGGGTTCGCCCGGGGCGGCGTGCTGGCCGGCCAGTCCTCGTACCGGCAGGGCGACGACCAGTTGGTCCCGCTGCGCCGTGGTGAGGGCATCGCGGTGTCCGAGGCGATGCGTGACCCCTACGAGCGGGCCCGGCTCCTCGCGGTCAACGACGCGGCGATGCACGGCCGGTCGCTGCGCGCGTTCCAGGGCGGCGGGTTCGCGAGGGGCGGCATCTTCGACTGGGTGAAGGGTGCCGCGTCCAAGGGCGTCGACCTGGCCAAGGCCGGTGTGGGGTGGCTGAAGGACGGGGTCAGGGCCAGCGCCGTCGCGGGGCTCGACGCGGTGGTGAAGCCCCTGATCGCCAAGATCAGCGGCAGCGCGTCCCTGTACCGGGACATGGTCACCCGCATCCCGAAGAAGATGATCGAATCAATCATCGGCTACTCGGGGCGCGCGGACACCGCGCTGGAGAAGGCGGGTATCGGCGGCAAGGGCTTCAAGTCGGCGCTCACGTGGGCACGGGCGCAGGCAGGGAAGCCGTACATCTGGGGCGGCGTGGGCCCGCAGGGGTTCGACTGCTCAGGGTTCCTCTCCGCGATCGAGAACATGATCCGGGGCCTGGCCCCGAACCGTCGCCGCTGGGCCACCGGAGCGTTCTCCGGCGCCACGGCCCCGTCCGGGTGGGTCCTCAACGCCCGCTCCCCGTTCCAGATCGGCATCACGAACGCCGGTGTCGGGCACACCGCAGGCACGCTGCAAGGTGTCAACGTCGAGTCCAGGGGCGGGGACGGTGTGGTCGTCGGGTCTCGTGCCCGGTCGGCCAACGCGGCGATGTTCACCCACCGGTACGGGCTGCGCGGGTTCGCCTCCGGTGGCCGGCCCCGTCCTGGCGAGCTGGCCTGGGTCGGCGAGCAGGGGCCCGAACTGGTCCGTTTCGGCGGCGGGGACACGGAGGTGTACGACACCACCACGTCCATGCGCATGGCGTCTGCGCTCGGCCGTCTGCGGGGGTTCGCCAAGGGCACCACGTCGGCGGCGAAGATGGCGGCCGCACGACGGGCCGCGGCAGTCCGGGCCGCAGCGACCAGGAGGGGGCAGGTCAAGGCCCGTGCCGCGATCGGTGGCGACCTGGCCGCGTTCAGCAAGAGCCTGACCGGGTCGGCCGCCGACATCGGGAAGGCCTCGGCCAAGCTGGCCCGGGACCTGGCCGCCGCCGGCGGCGCGGGCGTCCGCCTCTCCAAGGTGGTCAAGGCCACCACCGTGCGCCTGCAGGCCCTGGCGACCAAGCGCAACAAGGTGTCCGCACGGATCGCGGAGGCCAAGGGGTTCGCCAACGACAAGTCGAAGGTGATGTCCGACTTCCTCGGCATCGCCGCCCTCGGGGACGTCACCTCGGTCGGCGGTCTCATCGCCGGGATGAAGGGCAAGCAGGCCACCGCGAAGAACTTCACGGCCTCGCTCACCACCCTGGCGAAGCGGGGCGCGTCGAAGGAGCTGATCGACCAGCTGGACGCGCTCGGCCCGGACAGCCAGCTCGCCGGACTGGTCTCCCGAGCCTCCTCCGCAGACATCAAGCAGATCAACGCTTTGGTCAAGTCCGGGGGCGCCCTGTCGACGTCCTACGGCCGGACCATGGCCGACCTGATGTACGACGCCGGGAAGGGCTCGGCAAAGGGCTTCCTGACCGGTCTCCTCGCCGAGGAGAAGGCGATCCAGGACGCCATGGCCCAGCTCGGCGCCGGGGCCATCAAGGCGATCCGCGGCAAGAAGGGCATCGACGCCCGCTCACCGTCCCGCAAGGGCAAGGCCGCCGGCGCCGATCTGGGCGCCGGGGTCGTCGCGGGGATGGCCGCCATGGGCCCGCAGGTCGCGTCTGCAGCCGAGCGGCTCGGCCAGGCGGCGGTACCAGGCGGGCTGGTGCCGGTCACCTCACACCGGGCCGGTGCCGACCCGGTGGCCGCGCTGGACGGGGCGGCCATCGCCCTGGTCCTGGACGACGGAACCCGGCTCGCCGCGCACTTCGAGTCGCGGATCGATGCCCGGCTCAGCACCGCCCGGCGCACGGCGCGCGCGGGCACCAAGAGGAAGTAGGTGGCTCATGCCGATGATCGTGGACCCGGGCGCGCCGCTGGTCGTACCGCCCGCCCGGGTCACGTCTCCGGACGGGTACCTCGCGGCGACCGTGGACGAGCTGTGGGCGGGGGTGGTCCTCGCCTACAACGCGAACACCCCGCCGTCCGCGCGGAATCTGACGCTCAACCCGTCTCTGGAGGTGGACCTGGCGAACACCCAGCAGTACGCGGGATCGGCCAGGGAGCGGGTCACGACGGACTCCCGGTACGGCATCGCGTGCGCCAAGCACACGGCGGCGGGAGCCACCAGCGGGATGCAGTACCTGTGTGAGCCGGTCGCCGCCGGGGTGACGATCCGGGCCTCCGCCTGGGTCAAGGTCCCCGGCACCGGGACGACGGTCTTTTTCGCGTTCCGGGACGCGACCACGACGCACGGCACCGTCACCGCGGGGGTCCCCCCGGTGGCGGGGCAGTGGGTGCGGATGTCGGTGACGTACACGGTGCCCGCCGGGAAAACGGTGGACCGTATCGCGGTGGCCTACACCGCGCCGGCGGGCACGGTCTGGTACTCGGACGCGGTGATGATCCAGACCGGCGCCGGCAGCCCGAGCGAGTACATCGACGGGTCGCTGCCCGGCGGACAGTGGGAAGGCGCGGCGCACGCCTCCCCGTCGGTGCGGGTCACCGCACTGCCCGGCGCGGCCGCCGTCCGCCAGGTCCGCATCGTCCGCCAGGACCCGGGCGCACCGGCCCCGGTGCCGGTGCGGTCGGCGGACCCGGCGTGGGCGATCGGCGGCGCGGGCACCGCCTACGACCACGAAGCGCCGCTCGGGGTCGCCGTCATCTACACCGCCACCCCCCTCTACGCCGACGGGACCACCGGACCGTCCTCGTCCCTGGCGGTGACCGTGCCCGCCCCGGCGCCCGGGCAGGTGCGGGACGTCTGGCTCAAGAGCATCGACAACCCGTCGCTGTCACTGCGGGCCGTCATCGTCGGGCGCCCCGAAGCCACGGCGGCCGGCCGCCAGGACGTGGTCGACGTGCCCGGCTCCCCGTACCGGGTGGTCGCCTACGACCAGCACGCCGCCGAGGCGTACACCCTCACCATCGACGTCCCCCCGCAGGCCGTGGACCAGGTGCGGAGGCTGCTGCGGTCGGGGGTGCTGCTGCTGCAGACCCGGCCCGGGTACGTCACCCTGCCCGACGCGTTCCACGTCCCGGCGGACATCACCGGCCCGGTCTCCACCGGTCGCCTCGGCTCCAGCGGTGGCTACCAGTTCTCCTGGGCGGTGGAGCCGGTGGCCCGCCCGGATACGGCCGGAGCTCCGCTACGCATCCCCGGCTGGTCCTGGGACACGGTGGCGCAGCAGTTCGCCACGTGGGACGCGGTCGCCGCCTCCTACAGCAGCTGGGCGTCCCTCAGCACGAACGGGGTGACCTGACATGTTGCCGATCTCCGGCCAGGCCCTGGCGGCGGTGGCCGGGGCGGCCCGCCGGCCGATCCGGGCGGACTGGTCCAACGACGGGGGGCAGAGCTGGGTCCCGGTGCCGACGCTGGTGGGCGCCGAGGTGCGGCCGGACCGTACTGCGGAGTGCCGCTACTCCGGCACCGCCGCTCTGGCCGGGGTCCCCCTCGGCCCCTCCGGCGTCAACAGCGTGGTCACCCAGGTCCGCCTGTGGCAGGGGATTAAGGGGCCGCGGATGGACGTGGAGTGGATTCCCGCCGGGGTGTACGTCGTAGACCGGCTCACCCGGACCCGCCACGGGGCCGAAGTCGAGCTCCTGGGCCGGGAGGACGCGATCCGCTCGGCGGACCTTCCGGCTCCGCGCATGGTCGGCCCGGACTCCGCGCAGGCCCTGGCCGAGGTCCTGATCGGGGAGGCGTTGCCCGGGGTGCCGGTCGCCTGGCGGCCCGGCGTCACTGCGGGGACCCCGGTGCCCGCGTTCGTCATCGAGGAGGACCGGTGGGGCGCCTTGTCCGGCGGGCTGGACACCTCCGGGGTCGGGACCGGGATCGCGGCGGCCATGGGCGCTGAGGTGTACGCGGACGCCCGGGGCATCCCCACGTTCGCCCCCGTACCGACGCTGGCCGACCCGGTCGTCTGGCGCATCCCCTACGGCCTGGCCCTCGTACAGCCTGCCGAGCAGGAGACCTCCGAAGGCCTCGTCAACCTGTGGGCTATCAGCGGCGACGGTGGTGACGGCGGGGCGGCCATCGGCCCGGTCTACGTGTGGGATGACGACCCGGGCAGCCTCACCTACGCCGGACCCGACCCCGTGGGCGACCCGCTCGCCCCGCAGCGCGAAGGCCTGACCGGCGTCCGGATCAGGGCGGCCCGGTACGCATCGGCCCTGATCACCGACATAGCGCAGGCGCAGGAGGTCGGCCGCGCGCGGCTCGCCGACTCCCTCGGCATCCAGGCCTCGCTCAGCTTCACCTCCGCCTGCAACCCCGCCTTGGAGGCCGGGGACGTGGTGGAGGTCGAGGTGCGGCCCGGGGAGTGGCAGCGCCACATCATCGACTCCTGCCCCTACCAGCTGGGGGCCGCGTCCATGTCCTGCACCACCCGCACCACGGCGAGGAGGCTGGCGATATGACCTCACCCGCGTTCGAGCTCGGGCACCTCCTGGCCCCGCAGCCGCAGGCCGGGCTGCAGATCCGCAGTGCGCAGGTCGACGGCGTCACCGACCGCGGCGTGAACTTGCGCATCGGCGACGAGCTGCTGCTCGACGTGCCGTGCTCGGAGGGCTACCGCAACCGGGCGGCCGGGGACTGGGTCGCCGTCACCAAGAGTGCCCGGCCGGCCGTCGTCTGGCGGCTCGGCGACGACCCCGGGGAGACCACCGAGGCCGAGATCCGGGAGCTGGCCGCCGAGGTGGCCACCGATCTTCAGGTGGTCGGTGCCGTGTCCTGGGGCACCGAGTCGCCGCCCGGCACCGGGTGGCAGTCCGTCATCGGCACGTTCGTGCGCAAGGGGCCCGGCGGCAAGGCGGAGTATTACCACCAGCTCGCGGCCACGACCGAGCCACCGCCGCCGGCCCCGCCGGTCCGGCCGCCGTCCCCGGTCACCATCAGCCCGACCTCCTCGGGCACCTGGCGGGGCGGGCGCCCCGACTCCTACGCCTCGAACCCCACCCAGGGCGACTGGACCGGCCGCGGGAACCGGCGGGGCGGCTGGTTCTACGGCACGCAGATCGCCGCCGCCTGCGCGGGCAAGACGGTCTCCTCGATGACGGTGACCTTCACCCGGGCCCGCGGCTCCGGCGTCAACGCCAAGAGGCCCTTGCACGTGTACCTGCACGACTACACCTCCCCGCCGTCCGGTCAGCTGTCGCTCGGCTCCGACCCGGAGGACCTGCTGCGCCTGTCCGTCGGCTCCCGCGGCACCGCCACCCTGCCCTCCTCCTGGCGGACCGCGCTCGCCTCCGGCAGCGCCCGCGGCCTGGCCATCTACGCGAACGGGCGCACCGACTACCTGGCCGTCACCGGCGGCGCCCTGCGCATCACCTTCGCCGCACCCTAAGGAGCTCACCCATGCCCCAGCTCGGCTACGCCCAACTCCCCGTCCCGGCCGGAGGCGACGCCCCCGCCGGCCCGGGCGCGCTCGCCGCGCTCGCCGGCGCCCTGGACCCCCACCTCGTCCAGCACGTCGCCGACCAGGCCGAGCGCGACACCCTGTACGCGGCCGCCCCGATCCACACCCTGGTCAGCGCGAACAACGGGTCCCTGTGGCTGAAGACGGCCACCGGGAACGTGTGGGCGACGATCTACGAGCCGCTCCCGGCGTGGCGCACGATCAGTCTCGCCGCCGGATACGAGTCCGGGGAGCTCACCCCGCAGGTCCGCCGGGTCGGTATGGAGGTCCACGTGCGTGGCCGGCTGATCCGCACCGACGGCACGCCCTTCGCTATGGGCGGGGTCAAGGTGGGGGACGTTCCCGCCGACTGCAGGCCCGCGCAGCCTTCCACCTGGGCCGGTGGTGCGTCCCTGGCCGGGGACCCGATGACCGGTGTCGGCCGCATGGAGGTCCTCGGCAACAGCAGCTCCTCCGCGCTCGGCAGCTCCGGCGCCCTGTGCTGGTTCAGCCAGGACGGTCTCCAGGTCTCCGGCGGCACCGGCCCGTCCTGGATCGACCTCTCCGGCTCCTACTGGCTCGACTGAGAGGGGCCCCCAGATGCTCTACACCTTCGGCGGGAACCCGTCCGCCGTCCTCACTACGGCGGCCGGCGACATCATCCCGGACTACCCCGTCAACGTCCGCCGGGCGGGCAGCGGGGAGCCGATCACCGCCCTGTTCGAGGCCGACGGCACCACCCCGATCGGCCAGCTCCGCTCCAACCCGTCCGGGCACGCGCAGCCCGGAGCGATCCGCACCATCCGCATCGCCGACACCCGGGCGATCGAGTGGCAGTACCTGGACGGCACCGGGTCCCCGGTCCGCTGGTACGAGGCCGCCCGAGAGATCGCCCCGACCGCCCTGGACACCGCCGACGCCTCGGCCACCGCGTCCGGCTCCGCCCAGACGGCGGCCGCCGCAGCGGTCACCACGGCCGGCGCCGCAGCAGCTGCGGCGGCCGCCGCACAGGCCACCGCCGACGAGGCCCTGATGAACGCGGGGATGCCCGGCTGGTACGTCGTGGACGGTGCCGCCGACGGGGTCACCGACGACTTTCCCGCGATCCAGGCCGCCCTGGACGCAGCCCGGAACGCGGGCGGCGGGACCGTCCTGATCCCGCCCGGCTCCTACGCCTGCGCCGGGTCCCTGTGCGCCTACGACAACACGACCATCCGCGCCTACGGGGCCACGATCAAGGCGACCGGCGGCGGGGGGCTCCTCCACAACTACGCCAACACCAGCGAGAGCTGGGCCGGTTACGAGGGCCGCTCCAACATCGCGGTCCTCGGCGGCACGTGGGACGGCAACGCGGGCACCGGCCCCGGCCAAACCAGCGGCTTGCACGACGTGATCAGCTTCAACCACGCCCGGAACATCGAGGTCAGGGACGCGACGATCCTCAACACGTCGCAGGCGCATGCCTTGGAGTTCAACGCGATCGACGGAGGCCGCGCGATCAACTGCCGGTTCCTCGGCTTCGCCGACCTGAGCAGCGGCGGGACCAGACAGTTCTCCGAGGCGCTGCAGATCGACATCGCGGTCAGCGGGTCCACGGCGGTGGGCCTGTTCGACGGCACCCCGTCGAAGAACATCGAGGTCATCGGCTGCTACAGCGGACCGTCCAGCACGCTGGGGCCATTTGGCCGGTTCGTCGGCTCCCACACCATCCGCACGGGCACCTACTACGACAACATCACCATCCGCGGCAACGTGATCGAGGGCACCCTGTCCGAGGGCATCCGCGGGTACGGGTGGCGCCGCGCGGTCATTGAGGGCAACATCATCCGGTCCACCGGCAAGGCCGGGATCACGATGACCGTCCCCGACCCGGCCACCGCCGGATACGCGCTCACCCCCGACCAGGTCGTCATCGCCAACAACATCATCGACGGACCCGGCGGCGAGAGCGGGATCAGGGTCCTCGGATTCGCGACCGCCAAGCACTCCGGGGTGCGCATCACCGGGAACACGGTCAACGGGCGGGCCACGGGCGGCGCGAACGGGGTCCAGGTCGAGCACTGCCGGGCCCCAGGCGTCACCGGGAACAGCATCGACGCCATGGGCTCCACCGGTCTCTACGTCAACCAGTGCACCGACGCCCAGGTCACCGCGAACGCGATCACCTCGTCCGCGTCGAACGGGCTCAACCTGACCGACACCACGGGCGCGACCGTCAACGGGAACACGATCGTCGGCACGGCCGCGAACCACGGCATCACCGTCGGCGGGGGCGGCGACTCCCTGTTCTCCAACAACCACATCGCCGGGGCCGCGTCCGCCGCGATCCGCCTCTCGAACAACGCCGTGCGGTGCACCGTCACCGGCAACAAGATCCGCAAGGCGGGCGGCACGGTGACCACCGTCAACGGCATCAGCGCGCACACCAGCGCGACCGGCGCCGTCATCGCGGGCAACGACCTCACCGGCAACTCCTGGGCCGCCGGCGTCGCCCTGGTCGTCACCGGGACCGGCGCCGTACTCGACTGGGCTGGAGGCACCACCAGCCCCGGCCACAACCGCATCTGACCCACCCCTCACCCACCCGCCCCGAGCCACCCCGGCCCGGGGCTTCGTCATGTCTGGAGGCCGTCATGGCCCAACCACTGTCCGCCGCCGCGTTCCTCGCGGCCTTGCGCGCCGAGGGCGTGAAGGTCGTGGAGGTCGGCAACTGGCGGGCCCACAACCGCAACAGCAAGGGCGCGTGGGGTCCGGTCCACGGGGTGATGATCCATCACACCGTGACGAAGGGCACCGCGTCCACGGTCGCCCTGTGCCGCAACGGGCACTCCCAGCTTCCCGGCCCGCTGTGCCACGGGGTGATCGCGAAGGACGGGACGGTGCACCTCGTCGGGTACGGACGGGCGAACCACGCGGGTGCTGGTGACGGCGACGTCCTCGCCGCGGTCATCGCGGAGAAGGCCCTGCCTGCGGACAACGAGGCGAACACCGACGGCAACGCGAGGTTCTACGGCTTCGAGTGCGAGAACCTCGGCAACGGCTCGGACCCCTGGCCTGCGGTGCAGCGTGAGGCGATCGTCCGCGCCTCGGCCGCCGTGCTCCGCGCCCACAAGTGGGGCAAGGACGGGACCACCTCGGTGATCGGCCATGCGGAGTGGCAGCCGGGGAAGATCGACCCGCGCGGCCTAGCGGGCGGGATGGACGCCGTCCGGAAGGACGTGGCCGAGCGGCTCAAGCACCCGGCCAGCTGGTCGCCGAGCGCCCCGAAGCCGCCGACCACACCGAAGCCCCCGGCGCCGGCCCCGAAGCCCCCCACCACGGACGAGCGAATCGACGCTCTGGAGAAGCGCGTCACCGCGCTGGAGAAGAAGACCAGCGCATGATCCTCAACCTGACGCCGCACCCCATCCGGCTCTACTGGGGAGAGCGCGAGGACGGCAGCGACGACCTCGACGCGCACCTCATGGAGGTCTACGAGCCGGAGCCCACCCCGGCGCGGCTTGCCACGATCGAACTCGGCGGCGGCACCGTCTTCGAACTCGTCGAGTTCGGGCACGCCCAGAACCTCCCGCCCAAGCGAGACGGCTACCAGTACATCGTCTCCCTCGTCGTCGCCCTCGGCCTCGCCACACGGCGCAACGACCTCCTCGTCCCCTACCGCGAGGTCCGCAACGCCTCCGGAACCGTCATCGGCTGCCGCGCACTCGCGCAGCCCGTCTAAGGAATCGAGACCATCATGATCAGAATCAGCAACGCCGCGAAGGCCATCGTCGGTGGCCTGTCTGCCGGGGCGGCCGCCGCGGTCACCGCCGTGCAGGACCAGGTCGTCACCAGCGGAGAGACCGTGACGATCGTCCTCGCGGTGCTCGGCGCGCTGGGCATCACCTACGCCGTACCGAACCGGCCGGCCGCCCCGGAGCGGGCCACCCCCGGCCAGGGTCTCTGATGCGGGCCGCGGTTGCCCGGCGGCTCCGGGCCCGCCTCGGGTACCGCGGCGCCGCCCTCCTCGTCTGCGGATTCGGGTGGATCAACTACGGCGTGGGGCTCATCGACAACCCGAGGTTCGGCACCGTCCACGGCGTCAGCGCGCTGCTCTTCGGCGGGCGCATGCCGATCTCCGCCTGGGGCGTCGTCTGGATTACGTCCGGGGCCCTGTCGGTGCTGGCGGCGTTCCGGCCGGGGGCCCGGGACTGGTGGGGGTGGGCTGCCGCCGCGGGCCCGCCGGCCATGTGGGCGGTCGCCTACTCCGGGGCACGGGCGCTGTCGGAGTTCAGCCAGGGCTGGTACTCGGGGGTGACGTGGGCGGTCGTCCCGTCGCTGCTGCTGATCCTCGCCGCCGCGACCCGGAAGCTCCTGAGCCTGCGACGTCGTGTACGAGGCCTGGAGGCACGGCTGGTGGAGGCGGTGCAGACCGGCGGCAACCCGAACGGAGAACGGTATGGACACTGAGGGGCTGGGCGGGATCGCGGCGATCGTGGTCGGCGGCATCGTCTCAATCACCGTGGCCCTGATCTCCCGCACGCGAGGCGCCGATCCGGACCCGGGCGGTGGTACGGCGGGCGCACTGGAGGCGGTGGCGGAGGTATCCGCGCACCGGCTCCGGGTACTGCGGGCGCTCCAGCGATACGTGCGGCAGCTCCGCGCGCGACTGCTCGACCTCGGGGAGACCCCACCGGAGCCACCCGACCCGACCGACGCGGCCCTGATCCGGGGCGCGGAAGACGCGTGACCTGGCCCCCATCGCCTTCGCGGCGGTGGGGGCCTTTCGTGAGTTACCTTCCCGCCCCCTTGTCGTTCACAGCCCATGAACAAGCGCATCGCACTCGGCACTCTCCTTCTGACGGCCGTGCCACTGGGCGGAGCGGTAGTCAGCGCATCGCCCGCGAACGCTGGGGGGATCGGAGACTTCCTCAGCCCCTCCTTCGGTACGAGCTGCGCCAACCTCAACGCAGCGAACCAGCCGCATGGGCATACGTCTGGAGGGAGTGGCGGTGTGCAGGGGCTTATGGCCCAACTGCCAGTGCTTACGGCCACCAATCACTGTGGCGGTGCTGACCTGTCCCCCTCCGTCCAGGCAAACGACGCCCAAACCTGTGGTGTGGGGTTCGTCGCGGTGGCCGCGTGCCAGAAGAACGCGGACGACATCGCGACTGACTGAGGGTCGGGCCGCGACGAGCTTGCGGTCGCGAGCGTCACCCCAATGCCCCCACCGCCTCGCGGCGGTGGGGGCCCTTCGTCATGCCCGGGGTCAGCCGAGGGCATCGATGGCCTTCACGATGAGGGCGCGCGCCGGTGCCCCGTACACGGCGGTCTGCCGCAGCTCCTCGAACGCCTTCGCGTACACGGCGATCTCGCTCGGCTGGGTGATGCGGACCCGGGCCGAGACCAGCTCGACGGAGACAAGCGAGGTGTCGTAGACGTGGAACGTCTCGCGCGGCCACTGCTCGCGGTGGGCCGTCGCCGGGATGATGCCCAACGACACGGCAGGCAGGGCGCCGGCAGTGAGGAGGTGGCCGAGCTGGGCGGCCATCGCGTCGGCGTCACCGATCCGGTAGTGGAGTACCGCCTCCTCGATGAGAAGGACGAAGCGGTGGCCCCGCTCGTGGATGACGCGGGAGCGGTCGACGCGGGCGCGGGCGGCTTCGGCACTGTCATCGACGGGCAGGTCGCGGAAGCGGGCGCTCATCGCGAGGACGGCGGCCGCGTACCCCTCGGTCTGGAGGAGGCCGGGGACGAGCGAGGAGGAGTAGACGCGGAACAGCTCGGTCTGCCGGAAGAAGGTGACAGAGCTGCTCTGTAGCTGCTTGAGTCCGTGGCGGATCTGGTGGCGCCACTCGGTGTACATCGACTCGGCGTGCAGGGACTGGGCGATGAGGTCCTCGGCCAGGGCTTCCACCCCGGCCGTCCGGCACCATCGGCGGATGTCGCCCGCGGAGGGCGCGGTGCGGGCGTTCTCGATGCGGGACGTCTTCGCGTGGTGCCAGCCGCACCCGGCGGCCAGCTCGGTGACCGTGAGCCCGGCCCCTTTGCGGAGGTCGCGCAGTCGTCGGGCGACGACTTCGCGCGCGGCCTGAGCCGAGGAGGAGGGGGATGTGGTCATGTGCCGGCCTGTCCGGGTGCGGTCGTCAGCGGATGTCGTACTTGTCGTGCGGTACGCCCCGGTCCCACACGGCTTCGAACGCGTCGCTGCACAGCTTCACCGCTGCCGGGTCGGTGGTGTCCTCCGGGCCCTGGGAGGAGCCGTCGCCGGCGAAGTGGTTCCACCGGACGAGGCGGTCGTCGAAGAGCCAGAAGTCGTTGCCGGGCAGGGCGATGTCGGAGGCGCGGCGGCGGGGCAGCCACCGCACCTGTTCGCCAGCGGCGATGTTGGTGAAGGTGCCGGAGTGCTCGTAGCGGATGTAGTCGCTGACGGGCTCGGACACGATGCGGGCCCGGCGCACTGTGACGCCGCGGCCGACGGTGTCGGCGACCAGGTCGAGCCAGGGGCGCCACCAGGACATCCGATCGGCGGGATCGTGGCGGAAGCCGGCCTGCCACTCGGCAAACGGGCCTTTCTCCTTGTCGACGGCGTAAGCGTCCCGCATCTCCAGGTGGACGGCGGACCGTTCGCACTGGGCCAGGAGGTCAGCGAACCTGGTCGGCACGTTCGACGGCATCGCACGCCTTCCTGATCAGGTCCGCCATCCTTGCGGGGATGCGGACGACGGCTTCGGTGTCGGGGATTCCTACGGCGTGCCCGGGAAGTGTGAGGGCGGCGCACTCGGCTTCGAGTTCGGGGCTCGGCTTCCACCCCTGGAAGACGAGCTCCCCCTTCTCCTGGTCGACCCATACGGTCGGGCTTTCCTCGTCGCCGGTCTGTGGGTCGATTCCGATGAACTGTAACGACATGGGCTTCCTCCGGCTTGGTGGTGTGCAGTTGTGTGCAACACCGTCGGGCACGGGTGGGGGTGGGTCAAGGGGGCGTTGCGCCTGTGACACCCGCAGGGGTGGTTGTGCGCACAGATCTGCACACCGCTGGTGTGCGCGCACAGGGGCTCCCTACGGTCTGGCGTATCTCACCGACTGCGACGGGGGCTTACCCGTGATGACGATCAAGGTGTATGAGGTAAACCGCGACGGGACCACCCGGGTTGTGCGCGAGGAGGCTGAGGTCGTCCCCCTCGAACGGCCCGAGGCCACGCACCAGTTCCCCGCCTGCGAGTGCCCCGAGTGCCACAGCGGTGCGTCGTGAAGACGGCAACCGCGGAGGACACGGAGTACCGGACGCTCCTCGGTCACACGATCAGCTGCCCGACCTGCCGCGCCGACATCCCGTGCCCGACGGCTGCCCGTCTCCGCGCGGCCGTCCGCCAGGCCCGGCGCCACTGACTCCCGCCCCGACCGCGCAATCCCGGGCAGGACAGCGGCCGGAGCGGGTCACCACCCATCCATCAGGACGGAGGCACCACCATGCGTACCACCGACACCCAGCCTGCAACAGCCCGTGGGCGGCACCGATGACCCTCACCCTGTCCGACACCGACGTCCGTTTCTGCGAGGCCTGCTGGACGGAGCCGGTCACCGCGTCCCGTCCCGTGGCTGACGGGCAGCGCGACTTGCTGTGCGGCGGGTGCGCCGACGCGAACGCTCCGCGCCGCGTCGACCTGTTCCCGCCGCTCGGGGTGTACAAGCTGACCGCCCGGCGCATCGAGATGGGCAAGCACGGCAGCGGTTCCCCGCAGACCCCGCCCGACCAGGGTCCGCCGCTGCCGAACCCGAAGCCGACCCCGACACCGGGCCGCCCCCCGGTGTAATCCGCTTCCGCCCGGCGCACCCCCGTTGGCCGGTCGGATGGAGCAGCCCCTGCCTCTCGCGCGAGGCGGGGGCTGCTTCGCGTTCACCATTGCCGTGCACGGCGGGGTGCGGGACAATGGAATCCGTGCAGGTCAGCCAGCATGTAGCCCGTAGGGATTGCGTGAGCGGTGCGTGAGCGGAGGTCCCGCAGGCTCCCAGAATTACCGGAGTCTGCCAGCGTGAGGGACCGGCAGCACCCCTGATAGCCAGGGCATTCGGAGTCAGCCAGAGTGAGCCAGTCTTCAACCTGGCGACTCATAATCCGTCGGCCGTGGGTTCGAGTCCCACCCGCCCCACCGGGTTTCCCCAGGCAGAATCGTTCTGACCTGGGGAAACGCGTGTTTCGGGGCTTTTTTCGTGCGGTACTAGCTGCGCGCCGCGCGGTACCGCACTCGCTGTCGCAACGTGTCAGCGCATTCAGACGCGTCTGACCTGGCCTTTTGCGGCGGACGCCTGGGGAGCGTCGTGGCGCGGTCCCAAGGCCGTCGAGGGGCTGCCACGCTCCGCCACACGCTCGTCGATCTTGAGCTGGCGTCCCGGCATTTGCCGTGATCACCAAGTTCTTCATGCCGGCCTGCGAGCGTAAGCCTGCCGCCCGAGAGGCTGCTTCAACCGGACCACTGCCGTCTTCCGGCCGTCTCCCGGGGCAGCGCGGGCCGTTCCTTCGCGTTCGGGCCGCACCGCCCTGGGAGTCATCGGGGCAGGGTCAGGCGATGGACCTGATGGTGTGCCAGCCGCCGGATCCGACGAGGAGCGGCGGCTGTGCCGCGCCGGTTGCCCGGCCGGGGTGGAACATCAGGTTGCCGCTGCCCGTGACCAGGTGGGTGGACCACAGGTCGGTGACGCCGTCCCCGCTGGCGTCTCCGGTCGCGGTCATCAGCGGGTGGGTGGTGGCGGGCAGGCCGGTCGCGTAGGCGGTGCGGGTGGCCGGGTCGGCGAGGGAGAACGGGTCTGTTCCGCCGTCCGGGCCGGGCTTGCCCCGGTGGAGCCAGACCTGACCGCTGACGGTGTCGCGGGCGATCAGGTCGGGGTGGCCGTCGCCGTCGAGGTCGCCGGGGGAGACCAGGGTCATGTTCTTCCAGCCGGTGTCGGCGATGGGGTAGCCGTAGTCGAGGTTGCCCCCGGTGTAGCCGGGCAGGTACCACAGGGTGTCGCCGATCACGGCGGCGAAGTCGACCTTGGCGGCGTCGGGATCGGCGCTCATGTCGCCGAGGGAGACGAGCTGGTCGACGGAGGCGGGATCGATGTACTCGGGCTCGCCCGGCGTGGCGAACTGACCGACCTCCTGGCGGGTCTCCTCATCCACGCGGCCGAGGCCGTCGGTGGGGTAGAGCCACAGCTTGCCGTCGCTCCGGCGGGCGATCAGGTCCTCGTACCCGTCCGCGGTCCAGTCGCCGCGGTGGGTGATCAGGGAGCCTGCCCACTGGCTGGTCGTGGAGACGTCCATCCGGGCGCCGAAGCGGCCTTCACCGTTGCCGGGATAGAAGCGCAGGTTGCTGGTCGAGTCGACGGCGTAGAGGTCGGGGTGGCCGTCGCCGTTGAGGTCACCCGGCTTCTCGGGGATCCCGGGGCTGGAAGCGTAGAAGAGGTAGGCCTGGGTGTCGGACTTGTTGCCGGCCCCGTCGTGGCTGACGACGTACAGGACGTGGGGACCGGTGTGGGTGGGGGTGAGCCTGACCGTCACGGAACCGCCGGCCGATGACGGAGTGGCTTCGGTGGTGGGCGGGTTGCTGTTCAGCCCATAGGTGTACTTCACGACGTCGGAAACGCCCCCGGAGGCCAGGGTGAACGATCCTTCGGTCCTGGCCGGTGCGCCCCAGGTGCCGCTGTCACCGTTCGGGAACTCGGTGGAGGTCACGCCGGGAGGGGATGAGGGACGGCTGGAGTCGAAGCCGAACGCGCAGCCGCCACCGGCGGGGGTGTATCCGGAGGACGTGTGGGCGTCGAGGGCCGACACCTTCCAGGAGAACCGCCCCCCGGACCCGAAGCCCTCGTAGCGCTTGAGGTCGTTCTTGGAGACCACGGTGGAGGCCATACTGCCGGAGGTGACCTGGACGTCGCGGTTGATGACCAGAACCCCGTCCGCCGCGTCGTTGGGGTGCTTGCCGGTGGGCCACAGGTGGAAGCGCGCCTTGACCGTGCCTCCATCCGGGTCGGAGATCTTCGCCCTGAGGGTCACGTCCGTGTTGCCCAGGGTGACGTAGGGAGCGACGTTGCAGGCCGTATTCGTGCTGGTGGAGGGCGAAGTCTGCATGCTGGAGGGCGTGTTGGGCTTGCGGTTGTAGCTGATGATGATCTTGGGGTTGTTGTTGAACCGCTTCCAGGTGTAGGTGTCCGTCTCCGATGTGGAGCGCAGCCCGACCGTGATGTTGGCCCAGTTCCCCGCGGCGGCGCGCTCGGCGGCGACCTTCGCGTCGAAGTCGACCGCGCGGGCGTTGCAGCTTGAGTTGTAGCCGTAGGCGAAGGACTTGGTCTGCAGTTTGGTGGACCAGGAAGGCTGCTTGCTCCAGGTGGTCTCGTTCGATATGCCGCCGGTCAGCCACAGTTCGGTGCTGCGCCCGGAGCAGGACCAGGAGTACGTGTTGGTGATCTGGAACTGGGCGGAGAGGACCTGGACCCCGCCCAGCCCCTTGGAGTTGAGGCGGAAGAAGGCGCGGGACTTGCCGCTGGAGTCCTGCTCGTAGCCGACGCGCGGCTGGTCCTTGTAACTGCCGTTCCAGTTGGCGCCGTTCCAGTAGGAGGTGGAGGGGTAGCGGGAGTAGGCAATGGTCCACGCCTGCTTCGCGCCGTTGAAGTTCGGGTCGAGGTAGACCGGGTAGGTGGTGGCCTCCCCGTTGAGCAGATCCTGGTCGGGCGTCAGCGTCAGGGCGTCGGGCGAGAGAGTCAGTGGCAGGTCGGCGGACTGGACGCCGGGGTCGGACTCCTGGGCGAGGGCGGCGCGGCGGGCCGTGCCGGTGCTCGATGAGTCCCACATGCGCGGCGTCGAGGTGGAGAAGACCTCCTGACCCTGCGGGGTGACGGCGCGGAGGGTGTCGGACGCCTCGTCCTTCTCGACCCGCAGCCCGTCCGCTTCCAGGCCGTAGGTGATGGTCTTCAGACGGGGCTGCGCCGCGGCCTGTGCGTCCTTCACGATGAGTACGTGCCCGAAGCCGTCCAGCTTCGCCGAGACCGCCAGGTCCACACCGGGAAGGACCTCCGGGTAGGTCGCGGTGGGGCCGTCCAACTGCGGCTGCGGCAACGGGTCGGGCCACTTCAGGGTGACGCTGCGACCCTTGTCGGTGAAGGTGGCCAGCTCCCCGTCGCCACCGGCGGAGAAGGTGACTTCGCCGGGGGCCGCCTTGGGGGCCAGCCGGGCACCGCTGCGGTGCAGGTCGGTGTTGATCGCCTGCCACTGGCCGGCCCGCTTGACGCGCACCGGAGCGGTGTGCTCGGTGCGGCGCATGGTGCCGTCGGGCATGGCGTGGACCTCGCCGGTCTCCGTACGGGCGGAGGCGACTTCGACCGGCTCGCCCTCGGCCGTCGCGCGTGCGGACGCCTTGGCCTCGGCAGCCATGAGGGCCGTCGCTTCGTCAGGAACCTCTATGGGCTGCCCCGGTGAAGCGAGGGCGGGAGTCGTGCCTGAGAGGCAGGCGGCGGTGAGGAGGCCAGCGAGGAGCGCACTGGTGCGCCGCAGTCTCGCCCTGCCCGGTATGTGCGACATGTAGTCACTTTCTTCTGCTGAGAAGTCGATAGCCGCAAGTCACACAGGGGCATTCGGGCCCGTATGTGCATCTTGCGTGAAGCTCTCTGTGCGGTCCTTCCGGTCGCGGATCATCTCCGTCCGGGGAGTTGGCCGCACAGAGGCCAGTGATCTGCATCCAAAAGGAAAGGTCAAGGATTGACTTTACCTTCACATTAACTTTACATTGAGCGCCTCTCGGCGATCTTGTGAGGATTCCCTCGTGTACGTGGACACCACGCTGCCCAAAATTCGTTACCTGGCCCAGGTGCTGGTCACCATCGCCATCGTGACCATGGTGGCGCTTCTGGCCTCCCTGATCCCGGGCATGGATGTCGCCCAGGCCGCGGAGCAGAGAACCGAGCCACCGGGCGTACGGCACGAGAAGTCCATACCCGGCAAGGACTTCGTACCGGGGAAGCAGGACCGCTCCAGCGGCACGGACCGCAACTGGAAGGCACCCGAGGAGAGTTGGCCGACCGGCAAGCAGACCGAGCGGATCGCCGCGGCCTCGGCCAAGGGCAGGTCGGCCGCCGTCGACGCGGGGCCGGTATCGGTGCGGCAGGCGGATGGCGACCGGACCGAGAAGGTCGCCGACACCGGCCTCGTGGAAATCGAGGTCCTGGACCGGAAGGCCGCCGAACAAGCGGGCGTCAACGGGGTCCTGTTCACGGTGACTCCCACCGTTCCGCTTATGGCGAGCAGAGCCCGGTCCACGGTTGACGCACCACCCTCGGGTAAAGCCCAGGTCAAGTTCAATTACCGTGATTTCGAAGGCAGTTTCGGTGCCAACTGGGGTTCCCGCCTCGAACTGGTCGACACCGCCACCGGCGAGTCGCTCACCCAGCACAACGACACCTCCGCCCGTCAGCTGACCGGCGAGATCGACCTTCCCCAGGCCCGCGCGGGCAGCGCCGCCCAGCCGCTCGCCCTGGCCGCGGTGGCGCGAGCGGCGGGATCGGGCGGCGACTACTCCGCCACGTCGCTCTCTCCTTCCGGTTCCTGGATGGGTGGCTCTTCCTCGGGCGGCTTCTCGTGGACGTACCCCGTGGACGCGCCGGAGGTCCCGGGCGGACCGGAGCCGGAGGTCGCGCTGGGCTACTCCTCGCAGGCCGTCGACGGGCGTACCGCCTCGACGAACGCGCAGTCCTCGTGGATCGCCGAGGGCTGGGACTACGAGCCCGGCTTCATCGAGCGCCGATACCGCTCCTGCTCGGACGACCAGGGAACCGGTGCCAACAACCCCGGCCAAGCGGGCAAGACCGGGGACCTGTGCTTCGGTTCCGACCAGATGGTGATGTCCCTGGGCGGGACCTCGACCGAACTGGTCAAGGACGACCCGAAGTCACCCTCGGCCGAACCGGGCAAGGATGACGCCGAAGTCACCTGGCGGCCGGCGGACGACGACGGCTCCAAGCTGGAGCGCAAGACCGGCGCGGAGAACGGCACCCAGGGCGGCGAGTACTGGGTCCTCACCACCACGGACGGCACCCAGTATCACTTCGGCCTCAACAAGCTGCCCGGTGCAGCCGCCCAGCGCACCAACTCCACCTTGACCGTGCCGGTCGCGGGCAACCACGCAGGGGAGCCCTGCCGCGCCTCTGCGTTCGCCGACTCGTTCTGCGACCAGGGCTGGCGCTGGATGCTCGACTACGTCGTCGACCCGCGCGGCGACGCCATGTCCCTGTGGTGGGCCAAGGAGTCGAACCACTACGGCAAGAACAACAAGCCCGCCGGCGTGAAGTACGACCGCGGCGCCTACCTGAAGAACATCGACTACGGGCAGCGCGCCGACAAGCTGTTCACCCAGAACGCCGCCGCACGCATCACGTTCACCGTGGCCGAGCGCTGCATACCCGGCTCCGCTTTCACCTGCGCGGAGAGCGACCGGTCCCCGGCCAACGCCAAGCACTGGCCCGACACCCCGATCGACCAGCAGTGCAACGCCGGTGACCAGTGCAAGGACAAGAACTCCCCGACGTTCTGGTCCACCAAGCGCCTCACGAAGATCACCACCCAGGTCAACAACGGAGGCTTCAGAGACGTCGACTCCTTCACCCTGGACCAGAACTTCCCCGCCACCGGGGACGGCACCTCACCCGCCCTGTGGCTGAAGTCCATCGAGCGCACCGGCCACGGCCAGGACGGCACCACCGCGACCATGCCGAAGGTCACCTTCCGCGGTGAGCAGATGGACAACCGGGTCGACGGCTTCGAGGGCCTGGAGCCGTTCTCCCGCTACCGCATCCACGCCGTGGACACCGAGAACGGCGGCACGATCGGCGTCACCTACTCCCCGCAGCAGTGCAAGCGCGGCGGCACCATGCCCGCCAACGCGCACACCAACACGCTGCGCTGCTACCCGCAGAACTGGACGCCGAAGGGCGCCCTGGAGCCGATCACCGACTACTTCCACAAGTACGTCGTCACCCAGGTCCGCGAGGAGGACAACGCCACCGACGCCGTGGCCAAGGTGACGAGCTACGAGTACCTGGGCGGCGCGGCCTGGGCGTACGACGACTCCGAGAACACCGAGGCCAAGCGGCGCACCTGGTCGCAGTACCGCGGTTACGAGCGGGTCCGCACCCGGCTGGGGTCCGGCACCGACGTCAAGCAGCTGACCGAGAACCGCTACTTCCGCGGTATGCACGGCGACAAGCTGCCGTCGGGCACCCGCTCGGTGGAGATCGAGGACTCCGAGGGCGGCAAGATCGCCGACCGCCTGGAGTTCCAGGGCCAGTTGCGCGAGGAGATCACCTACGCCTCCGACGGCGGAGCGATCGCCGCGGCCACCAAGCTGACCCCCTCCGCGGTGAAGACCGCCGAGCGCATGCGCACCGGCACCACCCCGCTCCAGGCGTACATGGTCTCCCCGGTCAAGTCCGAGACCCGTGAACACGTCAAGGACGCCACCTGGCGGCGCAGCTCGGAGACCACCACGTACGACAGCGCCGGACTGCCCACCGAGGTCGAGGAGACCACCCCTTCGGGCAAGAAGGCGTGCACCCGGATCGAGTACGCCCGCAACACCGCCAAGCACATCCTCGACACCGAGTCCCGCGAGATCACCACTACCGGGGCGTGCGGTGCCCCCGGCGGCAAGGTCATCGATGACACCCGGTCCCTCTACGACGGCGGCGCGTACAAGGCCGCTCCGACCCGGGGCCTGGTCACCGAGGTCCAGGAGCTCAACGCGGCGGGCGACGGCCACATCACGGTCGACCGGACCGAGTACGACATCCACGGCCGGGAGACCAAGACCTTCGACGTCGAGGGCGACGAGACCCGGATCGCCTTCACCCCGGCCACCGGCGCCGTCCCCACCAAGCAGGTCGATACCGACCCGCTCGGCCACACCGAGACCACCGAGTTCGACCACCGGGGCCTGCCCACCGCGGAGATCGACGCCAACGGCAAGCGCGTCGACATGCGCTACGACCCGCTCGGGCGCCTGCTGAAGGTCTGGGACATCGACCGGAACCCGGCCACCCAGTCCCCGTCCGCCGAGTACGACTACACCATCCGGCGCGACGGCCCCACGATCGTCACCAACAGGACCCTGAAGGACGACGGCTCGTACGCCACGAGCTACGAGATCCTCGACGGTCTACTGCGCACCCGCCAGACGCAGGACGCCTCGGTCGGCGGCGAGGGCCGCATCGTGAGCGACACCTTCTACGACAGCGTGGGCCGTGCGTACAAGAGCAACGACGGCTACTTCAACGACCAGAACGTCGCCCCCAGCCTGCTGACCGTCGGCGACAACGTGGTCCCCTCGCAGACCCGGGCCGTCTTCGACGGCCTCGGTGAGGAGACCGCCGAGGTCACCTACCACTACGGGGACGAGAAGCTCCGCAGCACCACCGTCAAGGACGGCGACGCCGTCACCGTCACCCCGCCCAAGGGGGAGACGGTGACCACCACCTACCAGGACACCGACGGCCGCGACACCAAGCTGCGCGAGTACACCAAGGCAGACCTGTCCGCCTGGCAGGACACCACCTACAGCTACGACGACCAGGACCAGCTGACCAAGGTCACCGAGCCCGGCGGCGGTGAGCACACCTTCACCTACGACGCCCGGGGCCGACAGACCTCGGCAACCGATCCCGACGGCGGCACCACGCGCTTCGAGTACGACCGGGGTGACGACCTCACCACCGTCGTCGACGCCCGCGGCAACAAGCTGGTGACCACCTTCGACAAGGGCGGCCGCCCCACCAGCCTGCGCGAGGGCTCCGCGAGCGGCCCCAAGCGGGTCGAGTGGACCTACGACACCCTCGGCAAGGGCCTGCCCGTCGCCTCCATCCGCTACGACAAGGACGGCAACGCCTACCGCGACGAG
Organism: Streptomyces cyaneofuscatus; assembly: GCF_033109485.1. Classification (NCBI taxonomy): domain Bacteria; kingdom Bacillati; phylum Actinomycetota; class Actinomycetes; order Kitasatosporales; family Streptomycetaceae; genus Streptomyces; species Streptomyces cyaneofuscatus. The sequence continues at coordinate 5,997,808 of NZ_CP137002.1, forward strand.
GTGACGGAGTACGACGCCAACTACCGCCCCCGCACCACCAGGACCACCATCCCCGGCACGGCCGGGAAGGCCGCGGGCGAGTACACGTACACCTACGCCTACACGTCCACGGGCAACCTGTCCTGGGTCGAGCTGCCCAAGGTCGGGCCGATGGCCAAGGAACGCCTCGTCTTCCGGTACAACGGTGACGACCTGCCCATCTCCATCTCCGGCGCCGCCAACTACGTCACCGATGTCACGTACTCCAAGTACGGGGAGATCCTGCGCTCCGAGGCCGGACCCGCGGGCAAGAAGCTGTTCTCCACCTACTTCCACAACGACTTCACCCGCCGGACCGACCGCGTCGTCCACGACCGTTCCGTCCAGCCCGGACGTATCGACGACACCACCTACTCGTACGACGAGGCAGGCAACGTCACCGGTATCTCCCGCACCCCCGGTCCGGGGATGCCCGACGCGCAGACCGGCACCGACACCCAGTGCTTCGCCTACGACCAACTGCGCCGCATGACCTCCGCCTGGACGGCGAAGGAGAAGTGCGCCGCTGACGGCCCGAGCAAGGAGACGGTCGGCGGATCCGAGGCGTACTGGCAGTCCTACGCGTTCGACGCGTCCGGCAACCGCACCAAGATGGTCGAGCACGACCCCGCGGGGAATGTCGCCAAGGACATCACCCGCACCTACAGCTACGGTGGCGACGCGGGCGGCCCGAACCGGCTGAGGGAGATCACTTCCACCGGCGCCGACGGGACCACCAGGTCCACCTTCGGCTACGACACGGCCGGCAACACCACCACCCGCCAGATCGGCGGCACCACCCAGTCCCTGGCCTGGGACGTCGAGGGCAACCTGGAATCCGTCACCGCACCCCTGGAAGGCGGAGGCGAGAAGAAGACCTCCTACTTCTACGACGCCTCCGGCGAGCGCCTCCTGCGCACCGGCTCGGACGGAGCCACCACCCTCTACCTCGGCGAGACCGAACTGACCGTCAAGGCGGACGGAACCGAATCGGTGCAGCGCTCCTACGCGCACCCCGACGGCGCCACCACCGTCCGCTCCTCCGACGGCGGACGCGAGGTCCTCCTCGCCGACCACCACGGCTCCACCCAGGCATCCGTCGACATGGTCGCGGCGGGTATGCCGGTCACCCGGCGCCTGCTCACCCCGTTCGGCGAGGACCGCGGCGCGGCCCCGTCCACCTGGCCCGGATACCGCGGATTCGTCGGCGGCACCCGCGACCAGGACACCGGTCTCACCCAGCTCGGCGCCCGCCCCTACGACCCCGCCACCGGTCGCTTCCTGTCCGTCGACCCCATGGTCGACTACGAGCAGCCCGCCACCATCAACCCCTACGCCTACGCGAACAACGCCCCCGCCACCTTCTCCGACCCCGACGGCCTCTTCTTCCCCATCCTGATCGGCATCGCGGCCCGTATCGCGATCCAGGCGGCCATCCGCGCCGCGGCCCGCCGGGCCGCACAGATCGCCGCCCGCAAGGCGGCCGAGGCCCTCCGCAAGAGGCTCCTGGCCGAAGCCCGCAAGCGCGCCATCGCCGCAGCCCGGAAGAAGGCCGCCGCCAAGGCCAAGCGCGAAGCCGCCCGCAAGGCCGCCGCGGCGAAGCGCGCCGCCGCCAAACGGGCCGCACAGCGCGCCGCGGCAAAGCGCGCGGCAGCCCGCCAGGCCGCCGCCCGCGCCAAGCAGCGCGCACAGCGCGCGGCGGCGAAGAGGGCCCAGGCGGCCCGCGCAGCCGCCCGCAAGGCCAAGCCCAAGCCCCGGCCGCAGCCGAAGTCGCAGCCGAGGCCCAGGCCGAAGCCGTCGCAGAAGGCGAAGCCGGCTCAGCAGCAGAAGGCCAGTCCGAAGCAGTCGGCCGGCAGCAAGGCTCGTGAGGAGATCAAGAGCGAGGCCAGGGGGCAGGCCGAGGACGCCGCCACCTCCGCTCCGAGCAACGAAGGGCCTTCCGCTTGCAACGGGACTTCGAATTGCGCCATGCATCCGAATCAACCGGACAAGATCACCGGCTACGTATCGCACGGCCTGCACCAAGCAATTGGACGCAATGACGGTCGAGGGGTCAACCTGGAGAAGATGGTTGACGCTGTACGCGACCCGAAGAAGATCACCCATATGGTGGATCACAGAGGTCTACAATGGCGGTTCCAAGGGAAGGGGCGAGGTGCGACGGTTGTTCTCAACGAGTTCGGGAAAGTGATCACGACCTTCGGGAAGTCGCGCGGCCCTTGGATAGGAAAGCGTTCATCGCGCCCCAAGGACATGCATTGATTGATGGAGAATCTGTGGAGCATCGAGACGAATCCGCTGAAGTCACTCGTCCGGCCTGGTTCACCGGCGGGACGCGTCTGTTCAGTGATTTCATGCCCCTCATCAAGGAGGAACCGAAAATGCTGGCCATTTTCGGTACGGCAGAGCCGCCGAGCAGTCAGTCAATTCAAGAAGTGCTGGACTTTTTGTCCGACGAATTCATGAGGTCGGGCACGGGGCCTGATTGGGAACCGAATCAGCGCGGCCATCTCCTGGAGGACCTGATCGATGTCTTCAACGACCTGCTGCCTGAAGAGGAGTAGATCGTCCTGATCTCGGCGTCGAGGGGCCACTGACCTTCCCTCGATCCGGCAGCGATACTTCATCCCGACCGTTAGGGCGCGTTCCCTCACAGTCCGATGAATTTTCGGGCCGGGATGACCGCAGGGTTCCCGTCGACACCGGTCGGCTCCAGCCGGACGGCGACGGGACCGGCACTGATAAGGCACCGGCGTCGGAGAGGTACGTAACTCAAGGTATGACTGGACACAGCGGTGGCCTTTCAAGGCCGGGCCTTCCGCTGAGTTGCTCAAGACAAACATGAATGCGCTCCGGAGCGGTTCGTGCGATCTGGGCAAGTTCGGCAGACTGAAATGGCTTCGCCCGTGACGCTATGTTTCCTCGTCTCGAAGTATGGCGATCCCAGACGTAGTGGCTTGATTGCCGACTGGACTTCCTTCGAAGATGTCGGCAAGTCCTTCAATGGCGAAGTGCTGACGGCTGCCGAGTATCAGCGTGTGGAGGATTCCTACATCTCAGCCGTGGCTTCCCTGGCCGACGCGGTCCAGGCGGACAGGTTCGAGTTGAGGAACCTAGTTCTCAACGAGCCTCCGCCGACCTGGCTTGGCGCCGTTTATGACGGCTGCTCTGTTGATCGGCACGCTGCCTTGAGGTTGCTCAGGTGGATGCTCCGACATGGCTTGATCTCTTGCACCTTGACAAGTGGAGATATTCTGCGGGTGGCGGTCGAGACTGACTTCTATCTCTCGGTAGAGATCCAACCGGATGCGGCGGACTCTCTGGAGGAGGTGAAACGCCTAGGGTTGCATGCGGTTTCTGTGTCTTGGGACGAGGAAGAAAGCGATGCAACAACAGCGGTCTCCCGTCCGGCAGATGCTGAATTCTGGGAGGAGGTCGCGCAGAGCGTCAGGTTGTCGCGAGGCGCGACTGCAATCCTTGAGCGCTGGGCGGAAGGGTCCTGCGGCTATCGATGGCATCCAATTTTGGACGAGGACCCTTCGATAATCGCCAGATCCGTTCGGCCGCACTCCCTGGTTACGGCATATCTTGACGCACATGTTCAATGGGCCTCCCGGGGAAATCTCCTGCCTGCAATTGAGTCGGCCATCATGGCCGAAGAATTGCCGGTCGTGATCTTCTCGCGGTCGACCGGCGGAGTCTCGCCTGAAATTCTGGTGTGCAAGGAGGGCGCCGATCTACCAACCGAGGCGGAGGTCCCTCCGGGCGATGATTTCGGATTTTTCCTTTGGCCGGATGATGATTCAACCTCCATCCAGGCGGTAGTGTCGGGCGATTGAGGCCAATCCGCCCAGTAACTCAACTGACGTAGGGTCCGGGTGTTATTCGAAGGCAACGGCGACGGGCGCCTTTGGAGAGATGCTGGTGTCTCGCGATCTGGGCGTTACTCTGAGTTGTTGTCGGCGAGTTTCGGGGGCTTCCTGGAGATGCCAGTCGGCACCAGGCGCCGACTGGTTTTTCTGCACCCCGACAGAGCATTTGATTCCTGCCCCATGCATCATTGTGTGAGCCCGCAATCATGTCGGCTGCCGCCTGGCGAACTTTTCGACCGGTTTGTCGGCAGGGGCGAGTGGTCACGGGTGTCGGACGCTGTCCGGTGGTGACCTAGACGTGGGCGTGCATGGCGCCTATCGCGTCCGAAGCGCACGGGCGGGTTTGACCAATCCTCTCTGGAAGGAAGCAAAAGGTGAGCGATCGGTGGAAAGACCCAGAAGTTCTGCGGGGTGCGGTGAGCGGGGCGGAGGCGTTCAGCCTGCCGGCTGTGGACGCTGCGGCTGGGTCCTTCGAGGTGGAGTATGTGGTCACCGGAGCGGGCGTGAGCGAGATTTCCTACACCACAGGACCTGGCGACGCGGGCGAGGTGGTGGTCGAGGGGCCGCGTCTTCCCTGGCGCACCACGGTACGCATGGCGGGTGCGGAGGCTGTGCCGGTGCTGAGCGTCATGCTGAGCGAGGACGGGGGCCGGATCGAGAGTGTGATTCGTGTCGACGGTTTGGAGGCGATGCGATCGACGGCGGCCGGGGCTTCCGGGACGTCGGTGTGTGTCGCCGAGCCGGGCGGAGCGTGGTGACGCGAGGTCGGTCTCCAGTACTTTCCGCTCACGAATCGGCATGCGGATGCCGTTGCGTACCGCTCGGGCACGGTCGGCATCGCGCCACCCACTCGTCCTGAGCACGTGCCGCTGGTCGTGGGGGCTGCCTCACGGGGATCAGCCGACACCACCGACCGAAGCGCGAAGACGGGCCGGTGTGCGTGAAAACCGGCCAGTGAGCCTCTCAGGATGGCCACCGAGCAGGTGACGGAGCTGGTGTGCAGGCGGGGCCCGCAACGGACAGGGCTCCCGTGCCGTTGGGAGAGGTGTTCTACGTCTCAACCCACGGCCCAGGACGTCTGTTGGTTCTCTGCCTTGCCGCACTCGCCCTCCCTCACGCTCTGGTCGAGCGGGTCATGATGCTCATCGTCACCCGTGAGGGTGGCCGATGGCGCAAACTTCCGCCGCAGCAGAGGGCGCTCGTCGCGCTCGCGTACCTGCCCCACCACGAAACCCACGCCCGGACCGCCGCGGGCTACGGGACATCCGTCGGCACCGCCCGCGCCTACGTCACCGCCGTCACCGGCCTCCTCGCCGACCGGCGCCGAGGTCACCGGCAGGCTGCCGACCCCTCGACCGCCTTGGTGTAGGCGACGAGCAGTTTCTCGATGGCGTCCGGGTCGTCCACGCCCGATTCGCGGGTCTCGACCGCTATGTAGAGGTCCTGCTCCGGATGCCTCGCTACCTTGCAGGAAGAGACGGTCCTGCCGACGCCGGCTTCCCCGCTGTAAATGAAGCGTTCGTCTTCGGACATCTTTCCGTCCTTCGTGCCCGGGTACGCCGGCGCGACCGCCGCCGTGGTCTGCCCCTCACTCCACCAGGCCTGGGCGAGGCTGAGAACCAGCTTGCTGTCCACGTACAGGTTGCAGCGGATGGTTCCGCCGTTCGGCTTCTGGGTGGCCGAGGTGAGGGAGTCACCGCCGGGCAGCACTGCCTTCACCAGCGCGGGTTCCACGGCGATGCCGCAAGACGAGCTGGGCACGGTGTACGCCTTCTTGGGCGGTTCGTCGCCGGAGCACGCCGACAGGGTGGCAGCGAGAGCGACGGCGGCCGACAGGGGAACGACCCTGCTGGTGAACCGACGACGCCGAAGAGTTCCGCGGGCAGACAACGAGAGAAGCCTTTCGATACGGGAGCGGGGAAGGCGCGGCAGGCGTCGTCCCGGGCATGCGGTCAGATGTCCGTCTTCAAGTGGGGGTTCATTTGTTCGGTGTTCGTGCCGGCGGCCATGAACCCGTCCTGGGCGGCCCTGCGCGCCTTCTCGTCGATGCTGTTGTCCGTCAGGTCGTCACGGCCGTGCGCCTTCGCCGCCGCCTCCACGGCTTGCTCGGTGTATTCCGAGTTCTTCTCGACGCCGCTCTCCCACAATTCGCCCATGACAGGGCCGGCGTCGTCCTTGGCCTTCCCCTCGGCGTCCTTGAAGAGGGCGTCGAGGATCATGCTGCTCGCGGTGTCCGCCACACCACCGGCCACCGCGCCGCCGACCGGGCTGGCGACGAACGACGTACCGACGCCGATACCCGTCCCGATACCCCCCGAGATGGCGTTCTTCCACTGCGCCACGGACTGCTCGTACTTCTTGTCGGCCTCCTCGGCTTCGCCGGCGACCGCCTCTTGGCGGCCCATGGCGAGCGTGCCGGACACCTCGCCCGAACCGTGGGCGATCTCGTGGACGGCGAACTCCGGGTCCTTCGAGTAGACCTTGTCGGCCGGCAGATCCGGGTTCAGGTGGTAGTCCATCAGGTTCGCCATGTACACCTTGTTGGCCACCTCCACCGCCGCGTACCCCTCCGGGTTCTGGCCCACGGTCAGCAGCAGGGCGTTCACGTCACGGTGGTTGAGCGTGGCGGAGCTGCCGGCGACGGGGAACAGCCTGTCCGTCTCCCCGTCCGAGTCGTTCGTCATGGCCCGGTTGATGTCCGGCAGGTACTCCGAGGTGATCTGCCCGATGCTGTCGGACATGTAGTTGTGCTTCGTGAGCCTTTCGTTGTCCTCCGCGACGGAGGCCACGATCGACTCGAAGAGCTTGGTCTGGCCCTCGTTGTGGGCCGGAGTGTCCACCGTCGGCAGCTCGCCCGCCGGGTGCCCGGTCGTGGCGGCCTCCAGGGCGAGGGCGAGGTTGTTGCGGCCGGTGTTGTCGTCGTCGCCCTTGAGGTTGCTCTCCTGCGGCCACTCCCGCTCCTCGAACAGGTACTGGAAGTTGGAAAGCGGGACGTTCCCCTTCTTGCCGTTGCCGTCCGTGTCGCGCTCGAAGGGGGAGTCGTCCTTGGAGACATATTCCTCGTTGAAGAAGTCCGTCGCCGCGTCCGGGCTGTTGGACAGGCCCTTGAGGTAGCCGGTCAGCGGGTCGTCGCCGCTGTCGTCGCCGATGCGGTTGAGCCACGGGTCGATACCCAGGTGCTGCCACGCCATGTTGGCGTGCTCGCCGTTGCCGGTGAGCTTGCGTTCCGTCTCCATGAGCTTGGTGCCGTAGCTCTTGAGGAACTGGTCGTCGTAGTCGCCGGTCCGCATCAGGTTGCTCATGACCTGGAAGCCCATGGGGCCGCCGCCGTCCCGGCCGATGGGCTGGTCGCCGAGCTTGATCATGTTGCCCTTCCAGCTCGTCATGTCGGCGGAGTCGCTCTGGGTGGCGGTGGCGAGCGTCAGGCCGAGATTGCGCTGGAGGTCGTCGAGCTTGTCGAGCCGTTCGCGGCCGACGTTCGGGTTCACGACGGGGTCGTTGATGCCCTGCCAGAACTCCAGGGTCTTCTGCGGCCCGAGCTGTGTGGCGAACCGCTCGGCGAACAGCGGATCGTCCTTGTGGGTGGCCAGACCTTCGTTGATCTTGTCGATGTCGGCGGGGGTGAGGTCCTTGGGCTTCTTCGCCGCGATCTCGGCGAGATCCTCCGCCGCCTCGACGGCCGCCGCCGCGGAGTCGCGATCCTTGTAGCTGGCCTCCGAGAAGCCCATCTTGGCCTGGTCGGCTATCGCGGTCAGCACCTTGCTCGCCGAGCTGTCGCTCTCCGTGGCCTTCTGGAGGATGGCCTGGACCTCGTCGCGCAGCGCGGTGACATCGCTCTCGCTGTGCTCCGGAACGGACGTGCCCTTCGCCGCCCGGTCCGGGTGGATGTTCATCGTGACGGTGAAACCGCCGTTGCCGGTGGCGGTGACGGTCAGGTTCTTCTTCTGCCCGCGGCTGATGGCGCCTTCGAGGTCCTTCTTGTACTGCCGCAGCTCGTCCCGGGTGTCGCTGAGGATCTTGTGAATGGTGTTCGCCTGCGTGTGGGCATCGGCGAACTCTCCGGCGGTCTTGCCGACGAACTCCTTGGTGACCTGTGCGTTCATGCCGGCCCAGTCGGCTGTGTTGGCGGCCTTGCGCAGCCCGTCCTGGGCCTGCCCTTTCAGGTCAACGAGGTGCCGTACGAGCAGGCCCCAGTCCGAGACGGCTTCGTCGAGTGTCGCGAAGTTGGCGAAGCGCAGCGCGTCGAGGTCCATGAGGTGTCGTCTCTCCTGTACGTCTGTGGTCGCGCCGCTACTTCTTCGGCTCGTACGCCGGGTTCTTCTTGCCCGGCTCGCCGGCCCGCTCGTCGAATCCGGCGTCCAGCGTGGTGATGCTGCTCATCTGCCGGTGGATGTAGTGCTCGTCACCGGCGTGCACCTTCTTGGTGACCTGCATGTGGTTGGAGATATGGGCGCAGGCGTCCATGAGCGACTTCAGTTGCTCGTCCCACCGCTTCGACACATGCTTGAGCCCGGCGCCCAGCGCGAAGCCCTGACCGCTGAGGTCACCGGCGGCCTTGCCGCTGCTGGGAACGGCCACCCGGGCCTTGTTCCAGAGGTTGTCGTAGAGGCGGTGCGCCTCGCTGCCGATCTTCGTCAGATCGCTCTGGCCCACCTTCAGGTCGCCCGTCTGTCCGGGAAGCCGAGCGGCGGAGCCGCCGTCCCCGGGGTCGAGCTGGTTCAGCTGCATCCCGGTCGACTGCCGGTCGGCGGCGTCCGCCTTCAGCTGCTCCCACTCGTCCCATGCCATGGAAAACCCTTCCCCCGTGGACCTGTCGCCTTCCGTCGCGCCCGGTGGCGCCTCGGCTCCCGTTCACGCTAGCAACTCGCCAAGACCCTCACGGGGGCGGAGTGCGGATCCTTGGGCAGTGGTTGTGGATGTTCCGTGGAGGCCTCGGGAGTGGCCGGCTCCCTGCGGAGAGCACGCGCGAGGGCGGCGCCGAAGTGGCGCCGCCCTCGGTGGTTCAGGGGGTGGTGGATCAGGCGAAGCTCTTGACCGCATCGTCCTCGTCGTCGTACACCTCGAAGACCGTGATCAGCTGGGTGATGGCCAGGATGTCGTGGATCTTCGGGGACAGGTTCACCAGCTTGAGCTTCCCGCCCCGGTTGGTGGCCCTGGTGTAGGAGGAGACGAGCTCGCCGATGCCTGAGCTGTCGATGGCGGTGACGTTCGCGAAGTCGATGAGGATATTTGTCGCGCCGCTCTGGAGCGCGTCCTGCACGCCGTTGCGCAGCGCTTCGTCACCCACCCCGATGGTGATCTTTCCGGTCGGGGCGAGGATGGTGACGTCGTTCACGGTGCGGCGGTTGATCTGAGTCATGAGTGTCTGCCCTCTGTGTGGTGGTGCGGAAGACCCTCGTCGCCCACCGTGACGCGCACCCGGCCCTCCTGGGCCTCCCAGTCGAGCCGGACGCGCTTGGCGGGGTGGAGCCGGTTGCCGTGCAGGGCGGCCCGGTACTCCGTCGGCAACCTCGGCGAGGCTGTGCGGGGGCCCGGTGCGGATTCCGGGGATACCCCACCGTTCACACGGATGGGCCAGCTGCTTCCGGACATGCCCCCTTTGTGCCGTCCGCGCAGTGGGCCGCCCGGACGCCCCGGAAAGGGGCGTGGCTACCATCCCCTGTGACCGAAACCAGCGAACCACCTGTACACCGCACGCGGATATTCGCCGACCTCACCCCGCTGCGGTCCTCGCCCGACTACCGGCGGCTCTGGTTCGGCAACACCGTGTCCTGGATCGGGCAGGGCATGACCGCCCTCGCCGTGTCGCTCCAGGTGTACGACATCACCGGGTCCGCGTTCTCCGTGGGGCTCATCGGGTTCTGTTCGCTCGTGCCGCTCGTGGTGTTCGGGCTCTACGGCGGGGCTGTCGCCGACACCGTCGACCGGCGCAAGCTCGGGCTGTTCAGCGCGGCGGGGTCGTTCTCCCTGGCCCTCGTCCTGATGGCAGCCACCTTCGCGGGCATCGAGAACGTCGGCCTGCTGTACGCGATCGTGGCCCTCCAGGCCGTCTGCTTCGCGCTCAACGCCCCCGCCCGCTCCTCGATGGTGGCCCGGCTGCTGCCGCCCGAACAGCTGCCCGCCGCCAACGCGTTGAGCTCCATGACCAGTACGACGGGTGCGCTCGTCGGGCCGATGCTGGGCGGGCTGATCGTCGGCTGGTGGGGGTACCGCGCCGCGTACACCGTCGACGCCCTCACCTTCACCGCCTCCCTCTACGCGATGTGGCGGCTGCCCTCGATGCTGCCCGACCGGGAGGACCGGGAGGGCAGCGGGGCGCGTAAACGGGCCTCCGTGCTGGACGGGCTGCGGTTCCTGGGAGGCCGGCCCAACCTCCGGATGACCTTCCTGACCGACCTGTGCGCCATGGTCCTCGCCCACCCCCGGGCGCTCTTCCCGGTCGTCGCCATCGTCTGGTACGGAGGTGACGCCCGGACCACCGGCATGCTCGTCGCCGCCCCCGCGCTCGGGGCGCTCCTCGGCGGGGTGTTCTCCGGCTGGCTCGGCCGTGTCCGGCTGCACGGCCTCGCCGTCCTGCTGGCCGTCGGCAGCTGGGGCGCCGCCATCGCCGTCTTCGGGCTCACCCGCCACCTCTGGCTCGGGCTGCTCTTCCTCGCCCTCGCCGGGTGCGCCGACACCGTGTCCATGGTCTTCCGCAACACCATGCTCCAGGCGGCCGTCCCCGACGAGCTGCGCGGCCGCCTCCAGGGCGTCTTCATCGTCGTCGTCGCGGGCGGGCCCCGGCTCGGCGACTTCCTGGCCGGTTCGGTCGCCGACCTCGCCTCGCCCGCCGTGGCCGTCGTCGGCGGAGGTGTCGCGTGTGTCGTCGCCGTCTGCCTGCTCGCCCTGAAGTGGCGCGGCTTCGCCCGCTACGACGCCCGGGACCCGCAGCCGTAGCCCGCCTACCGGACGATCGAGCGGGCGATCCCCAGCTCCACCAGGTCCTGCGGGCGCAGGCGGAGCTGGTCGGCGGTGGCGCCCGTCTCGGCCGGGGGCCGCTTGAGGATCGCCGCCGCCGGCTCGGGGGCGATGACGGAGAAGTAACTGTCCGCCGTGACATGGGTGTTGCCCGGTGCCGCGAGGGCCAGCGCACCGCCCGAGCCGCCCTCGCCGATCACCAGCGTCGTCACCGGGACCCGGGCCGCCGCGATCGCCGCGAAGGTGTCCGCGATGGCCGCGCCCGCGCCCGCCCGTTCCGCCTCGGCGTCGTTGGCGGCGCCCGGGGTGTCGACCAGGGTGAGGACGGGGGTGCCGAGCCGGTCCGCGAGCCGGATCGTGCGGGCCGCCGCGCGGTACCCGGCCGGGCGGGTCGGGGTCCCGCACTGGGCGACGTACGCGACCGGCTGCCCGTCCGCCCGGAGCCCGAAGCCGGTCAGCAGCCCGGGGTCCGTACCGCCGCATCTGTCCCCGTGGAGGGGGAGTCGTACGGTGAAGTAGTCCGCCAAGTACGCCTCCGCGCGCGGGCGTTGCGCGGCACGGGCCCGCTCCACCGCCTCCCGGCCGCTCGCCGGCAGCCCGGCGGGGGAGGACGGCTGGGCGCGGGGGAGCGGGGCGGCGGGCGGTGGATCGTGCGGGGCGGCGGACCGGGGTGCCTCGTGTGCCTCTCGTGCTCCCAGCGCCCGCAGCCACCGCCCCACCGTCCCCCGCAGCTCCCCGGCCGGGACCACCGCGTCCACCTGGCCCGCCGCGAACTGGCCCTCGGCACCGTACGCGTACGGGTCCGCGTCCGGCGGCCGTACCCGGGACCCGGCGAACCCGACCTGGGCGCCCGGCAGGGCCAGCACCACATCCGCGCCCGCCCCCACGGTGGCCCAGCCGCCGCCGGTCGTGGGGTCGCGGACCACGGCGATCTGCGGGAGCCCCGCCGCCCGCAGCCGGGTGGAGGCGGCCGCCACCCGCTGGAGCTGGGTGAGCGCGACCATGCCCTCCTGCATCCGGCTGCCGCCCGTGGCGACGAGCGCGAGCAGCGGGAGCCGCCGGGACAGGGCGAGTTCGTACGCGGCTTCCAGACGGTCGCCCGTCAGCTGGCCCAACGAGCCGCCCAGGAAGCCGAATTCGAAGGAGAGCAGCACGCACTCCCGGTCGCCCACGACTCCCGTCCCGTACACCACGGACTCCTCCTCGCCCGTGCGCTCCGCCGCCCGCTCCCGCGCCGCGTCGTACCCCGCCCAGCCGAGCGGGCCGTCCGGCGGCAGGGGGCGCGGCTGCGGGCGGTGCTCGGTGAAGCCCGCGCCGTCCGTGAGCAGCGCGATGGCCTCGCGGGCCGTCATACGGGGGGCGGGCTCAGCCGGCATGGAGCGACCTCTTCATGATCTTGCCCAGGTCGTTACGGGGCAGCGCGTCCAGGAAGTGCACGGTACGCGGACGCTTGTGCGGGGCCAGCTGGCCCGCCACATGGTCCGCCAACTCTTCGGCCCGGGGCGGAGAGTCCGGGTCGGCCGCGACCACCCACGCCACGACCCGCTCGCCCAGGTCCGGGTCCGCCTCGCCGGTCACGGCCGCCTCCCGGACGCCGGGGTGGCCGAGGAGCACGTTCTCGATCTCGCCCGCGCCGATCTTGTAGCCGCCGCTCTTGATCAGGTCGGTGGCCTTGCGCCCGACGATCGTGACGTACCCGTCCCCGTCCACCGTGCCGACGTCACCCGTACGGAACCAGCCGTCGGCCGTGTGCGCGGCGGCTGTGGCGTCGGGCCGGTTCAGGTAGCCGGTGAACAGGTTCGGGCCGCGCACCTGGATCTCGCCGATCGCCTCCGGCCCCTCCAGCACCGTGCCGTCCTCCTCCACCAGGCGCAGCTCCACCCCGGCGAGCGGCGGGCCGACCGTGCCCGGGCGCGGTACGCCGTCCGCCCGGATCCCCGTGTTCATCAGGGTCTCCGTCATCCCGTACCGCTCGATCACGCGCCGCCCGGTCGCCGCCGCGATGCGCTCGTGGTCATGGACGGGGAGCGCCGCCGAACCGGAGACCAGCAGCCGCGCCCCGGCCAGCACCTTGGCAAGCTCCCCCCGTTCGGCGCCGCCCGCCGACGCGTCCAGCGCCTCGGCCAGCCGGTGGTACATCGTCGGTACGCCGAACAGCATCGTGCCCCCGGACCCCAGCTGCCGGGCCACCCCCTCGGCGGAGAACTTCCCCAGGTGGCGCAGGGCGCCGCCCCGCCGCAACGGGCCGAGCACGCCCAGGATCAGCCCGTGGACGTGGAACAGCGGCAGCGCGTGGACCAGGACGTCGTCGCCGGTCCACCCCCAGGCGTCCTCCAGCGCGTCCAGCGACGCGGCGATGGCCCGGCGGGGCAGCACGGCCCCCTTGGGCGGGCCGGTGGTGCCGGAGGTGTAGACGATCAGGGCGGGGGCCTCGGGATCGGCTTCGACCGCCGGGTGATCCTCCGTACGCTCGAACGCCCGCGCGTCCACCGTCACCCGCCGCAGCTTCTCCAGCGCCGGGGGCAGCGCGTCGTCCGGGCCCGCCAGGACGGCCGTGGGCTCGCTGTCGGCCAGGATGTGCGCCAACTCGGCGTCGCCCGTACGAGGGTTGAGCGGCACGGCCGGCACCCCGGCCCGCAGCGCCGCCACCACCGCGATCACGGTCTCGGCCGTCGGAGTGGCCCAGACGGCGACCCGGCCCGCGTCCGTGATCCGGGCGGCGAGGGTGGTGGAGGCGGCGGCCAGCTCGCCGTAGGTCAGGGTGAGGGCACCGAAGCGGACGGCCTCCCGGGAGGCTGCCGGGCCGGTGGGGGACTGGAGCGCAGGAAGAAGGAGGGTCACGCCGGGAAGCCTAGGGGCTCGGCGCGGACCTCGCTGGGACCCGGACGGTGATGAGGGCAGCGTCACCCCAGGTCGGGCTTCCGGAGCCCTCGGGTCGGGCTTCCGGGGGGCCCATCCCGCCCGCCACATGGCTGCACGGAGCACCGAGCCGCAATTTCGACACAGCATTGACAAATTAATTTCGCGTTGCCAGCATGCAAAAAGCCTGGCCCACAAGGACGTTGGAGCGCTCTCCGAGAGTAAGAAGCCGCCTGCGTCCCAGGCCCCTGCACGTCGCAAAGCGCGACAGCGCCTTGCCTGACAGACCCCACGTACCGTCAGGAAGGAACCACCCCACACCATGTCACCCGCACCCCCACGCTGGTCCAGATACGCCACCGCGCTCGCCGCCCTGCTGGCCACCGCCCTGGCCGTCCCCACCGCAACGGCCACGGCCGACGACCCCGACGCCCGCGCCCCACGCGCCGCCGCCGACATCCCCGCCGCCGACTACCAGCAGGTCCAACTCGCCCTCGGCCCGGCCGAACTGGGCGAGGCCATGTCCCTCGCCGTGCTGCCCGACCGGTCCGTCCTGCACACCGCCCGCGACGGCACGCTCCGCCTCACCGACGCGGCCGGTTCGACAAGGACGGCGGGCAAGCTCGACGTCTACACGCACGACGAGGAAGGCCTCCAGGGCGTCGCCGTGGACCCGGACTTCGCGGCCAACCGGTACGTCTACCTCTACTACTCGCCCGCCCTGGACACCCCGCCCGGCGATGCCCCCACCACCGGTTCCGCCGCCGACTTCGAGCCGTGGAAGGGTCACCTCAACCTCTCCCGCTTCGTGCTGAAGGCCGACGGAACGCTGGACACCGCCAGCGAGAAGGTCGTCCTGGAGGTCGAGAGCGACCGGGGCCAGTGCTGCCACGTCGGCGGAGACATCGACTTCGACGCCGCCGGGAACCTCTACCTGACCACCGGTGACGACACCAACCCCTTCGAGTCCAGCGGCTACGCGCCCATCGACGAACGCACCGACCGCAACCCGCAGTTCGACGCCCAGCGGTCCTCCGGCAACACCAACGACCTGCGCGGCAAGCTGCTCCGGATCAAGCCGACCGCCGACGGCGGCTACACCGTCCCGGCGGGCAACCTCTTCGCCCCCGGCACCGAGAACACCCGCCCCGAGATCTACGCGATGGGCTTCCGCAACCCGTTCCGGATGTCCGTCGACAAGTCGACCGGAGCCGTCTACATCGGCGACTACGGCCCCGACGCCGGAACCACCGACCCGAACCGGGGCCCCAGTGGCCAGGTCGAGTTCAACCGCGTCACCGAGCCCGGCAACTTCGGCTGGCCGTACTGCACGGGCACCAACACGCCCACGGAGACGTACGGCGAGTACACCTTCCCCAGCGGCCCCGCCGGAGCGAAGTACGACTGCGCGGCCGACCCGGCCAACAACTCCTTCCGCAACACCGGCCTCGCCACCCTGCCTCCCGCCCAGCCCGCCTGGATCCGGTACGCCGGTGACGCGGGCTCCCCGCCGGAGTTCGGCGGCGGCTCGGAGTCCCCGATGGCCGGACCCGTATACGACTTCGACCCCGGCCTCGACTCCGCCGTGAAGTTCCCGGCCTCCCTCGACGGCCGGTTCTTCGCCACCGAGTACGGCCGCAAGTGGATCAAGCCGGTCGAGGTGAAGGCCGACGGATCGCCCGGCGCCATCGACACCTTCCCGTGGACCGGCACCCAGGTGATGGACTCCGCGTTCGGACCGGACGGGGCGCTGTACGTCCTCGACTACGGGACCGGCGCGAGCAACCAGGCGCTCTACCGCATCGAGTACCTCGCGGGCAGCAACCGCTCCCCGGTCGCCCGGGCCGCCGCCGACAGGACCTCCGGGCCCACCCCGCTCGCGGTCTCCTTCTCCTCGGCCGGCAGCAACGACCCCGAGGGCGGAAACCTCGCCTACGCCTGGGACTTCGGTGACGGGTCCACCTCCACCGACCCGAACCCCGACCACACCTACACCACCGCCGGGACCTTCAACCCGACCCTCACCGTCACCGATCCCGAAGGGCTCACCGGCACCGCGAGCCTGGTCGTGACGGCGGGCAACACCGCGCCCACGGTCACCCTCACCACCCCGGCGGACGGCACCCTCTTCTCCTTCGGCGACTCCGTCCCGTTCACCGTGACCGTCAGCGACCCCGAGGACGGCACGGTCGACTGCTCCAAGGTCAAGGTCACCTACCTCCTCGGCCATGACAGCCACCGCCACCAGATCACCTCGAAGAACGGCTGCTCCGGCACCATCGACGTGCCCGTGGACGGCGAGCACGACAGCGCGGCCAACATCTACGGGGTCTTCGACGCCGAGTACACCGACGCGGGCGGGCTGACCACCCACAGCGACTCGATCCTCCAGCCCCGCCACCGCCAGGGCGAGCACTTCGCCGCCCACTCCGGCATCGAGGTCGCCGCGCACGGGCCGGCCGAGGGCGGCGCCACGGTCGGCTACACCGACGACGGCGACTGGATCTCCTTCGAACCGTACGTCCTCTCCAACGCCACCTCCGTCACGGCCCGGGTCGCCTCCGGCGGCGCGGGCGGCACCCTGGAGCTGCGGGCAGGTTCCGCGACCGGCACCCTGCTCTCCACCCTCACCGTCGACCCGACCGGCGGCTGGGAGAACTTTGTCGACGTGACGGCGGACGTGAACAACGCCCCTGCCGGACCCATCGAACTCTTCTTCGTCTTCAAGGGACCGACGGGTCAGGGCAGCCTCTTCGACCTGGACGCCTTCACCTTCAGCACGCAGGGACTCAGCACACAGGGATTCAGCACACAGGGAGCACAGGTGAGCAACCGATGAGACGATCCCGCATCCGCCGCCTGGCCTGCGCCGCGGCGCTCGCCCTCGGAGCGGCCCTCCTGAGCCCGGCCGCCCCGAGCGCGGCAGCCGCCGCTGACCCGTACCAGGTCCTGGTCTTCTCCAAGACCGCCGGATTCCGCCACGACTCCATCCCGGCGGGCATCACCGCCATCCAACAGCTGGGCGCGGCCAACGACTTCACCGTCACCGCCACCGAGGACGCGACCGCCTTCACCCCGCAGAACCTCGCCACGTACGAGGCCGTCGTCTTCCTCTCCACCACCGGCGACGTCCTCAACGACAGCCAGCAGAACGCCCTCAAGGGTTACGCCGACGGGGGCGGCGGCTTCGTCGGCGTCCACGCCGCCGCCGACACCGAGTACGACTGGCCGGAGTACGAGGACCTGGTGGGCGCCTGGTTCCAGAGCCACCCGGCGATCCAGGAGGCCCGCCTCACCACCGAGGACCACGTCCACCCGGCCACCGCGCACCTGGACGACACCTGGACGAGGACGGACGAGTGGTACAACTACCGCTCCAACCCGCGCGGAGACGTCCACGTCCTCCAGTCGCTCGACGAATCCAGCTACAGCGGCGGCGAGATGGCCGGCGACCACCCCATCACCTGGTGCCACGAGCAGCAGGACGGCCGCTCCTTCTACACCGGCCTCGGCCACACCATCGACTCCTTCGCCGACCCGGACTTCCGCCAACTCCTCCTGGGCGGTATCCAGTACGCGGCCGGAGCCGTCGAGGCGGACTGCTCTTCCACCGGGGACCCCGGCCCGGGCGGTGACAGCGCCGAGGCGGAGGCGTACACCTCCTCCTCCGGCGTCCAGGCCGCCCCGCACGCGGCGGCCAGCGGCGGCGCCACCCTCGGCTACATCGACCACGGCGACTGGGCGGGCTACGCCTCCCTCGACACCGCCGGAGCCACCGCCTTCACCGCCACGGTCTCCTCGGCCGGTGCGGGCGGCACCATCGAGGTCCGCGCCGGCTCCGCCACCGGGCCGCTCCTCGGCTCGGTGGAGGTCACGCCCACCGGCGGCTGGGACACCTTCACCGAGGTCACCACCCCCCTCACGGCCGCCGCACCGGGCGCGGGCCCGCTGTTCCTGCGGTTCACCGGGGGAGCGGGCGCCCTCTTCGACGTCGACCGCTTCACCCTCACCCGCACCCCGGCCACCGAGGACGAGGGCTCGTCCGACGTCCACCTCTTCTACTACCCCTGGTACGGCACCCCGGAAGGCCCGGCGGGCAACTGGCGCCACTGGCAGCAGGGCGGCCACACCCCGCCCGCCTCCCTCGGCGCCGACCTCTACCCCAAGCTCGGCCCGTACGACTCCGGGGACATCGCCGGGGCGGTCGACCAGCACATGGAGTGGGTGCAGCGGTCCGGCGCGGGCGTCATCGTCTACAGCTGGTGGGGGCAGGGGAGTTACGAGGACGGCCTCGCCCGTGACGTGATGGACGCCGCCGCCCGCCACGGCATCGAGGTCGCCTGGCACATCGAGCCGTACACCGGCCGCACCGCCGCCTCCGTCGTCGACGACATCGCCTACCTGGAAGGGAAGTTCGGCGACCACCCCGCCTTCTACCGGGACGCGGCCCACGGCGACCGCAACGCCTACTACGTCTTCGAGAGCCTGCGGATCCAGGACTGGTCGGCGCTGGACGCCGTCAAGGACACCGCCATCGTCCTCGCCCAGACCACCGACACCACCAAGGTCGCCCACTTCGGCGGGATCTACACCTACGACGGCATCGCCGGAGCCACCGCCCCCGGCTGGAAGCAGGCCGGCGACTACGCCAAGGCCAACGGCCTGGTCTGGGCCCCCTCGGTCGCCCCCGGCTACATCGACGACCGGGCCGTCCCCGGCAACACCACCCCCACCCTGGGCCGCGCGGACGGCGCCTCGTACGACCGTCAGTGGAACAACGCCCTGGACCCGGCGATCGGCGGTGACCCCACCTGGGTCTCCGTCACCTCGTTCAACGAGTGGCACGAGGGCAGCTCCATCGAACCGGCCGCCTCCGACCCGCCCACGGGCCACGGCTACGAGACCTTCGAGGGGGCCTACGGCAAGACCGGGGCGGCCGCCGAGACGGCGTACCTGGACCGGACCGCGTACTGGGCGGACCGTTTCGAACAGCGGCGCGGGTAGAGCCTGGGCCCACAGACGAACGGCCGCGTTCCGGCGGGAACGCGGCCGTTCTTCCCTGCCCGTGCACCTCACCCGTCGCGCTGGATGTTCCGCATCCGCCCGTACGCGTACACGCACCCCGCCAGCGCCAGATCGGACAGGAGCATGAAGCCGATCGCGTAACTGTCCTTGGCGCTGTAGATCGCCCCCATCACCAGTGGCGGTACGAAACCGCCGAGCCCGCCCATCGCGCCGACGATGCCCGTCACACTGCCCACCTTCGGCTGCGGGGTCACCTGCGAGACCAGGGCGAACACGCTGCCGCTCGCGGTGCCGAGCCCGGCCGCCATGGCCAGCAGCGCGATGGTGCCGACCGGATTCAGCGGCGGCTCGAAGGCCTGGACGACCGCCATCAGGGCCGCCAGCAGCAGCGCCCCGGCGGTCACCAGGGCCGGGTGGATCCGGTCCGAGAGCCAGCCGCCGATCGGCCGGAAGACGACCGTGACCAGCGCGAACCCGGCCGCCTTGGTGCCCGCCTCGGTCGGTGACATCTCGTACCAGGTCTTCAGGTACGTCGGCAGATAGACCCCGAACGCCACGATCCCGCCGAAGCCGATCGCGTACAGCGCCGACAGCTCCCAGGTCACCCGCAGCTTCCCGGCCTCGCCCAGCCGGTGCACCAACGTGTCCGTGGGGATCTTCCGGTCGGGATGGTCGCTGACCAGGACGGCGGCGAGCAGCGCGAACACCACCAGCGCGCCCGCGACCACGAGGAACGGCAGGTTGTCGCCGTGCTTCGCGATGCGCGGGGTGAAGTAGCCGGACAGCGCCACCCCGCCCATGCCCATCCCGAACACGCCCAGCGCGAACCCCCGCTTGGCGGGCGGGAACCACGAGTTGACCAGCGGGACACCGATCGCGAACGTCGTGCCGCCGAGCCCCAGCAGGAAGCCGACCGCGATCATCGCCCCGTACGAGTTCTTGGCCGGGATCAGCAGCAGCACCGGCACGATCGTCAGCGCGGAGACCAGCGGGAACATCAGCTTCGCGCCGTACTTGTCGGTCAGCGCGCCCACCGGGATCCGGCCGAGCGACCCGACGAGGACCGGCACGGCCACCAGGAACGACTGCTGGAACGAGCTGAGCCCGAGCCGGTCCTTGTAGTCGCCGGACATCGGCGCGATCAGGTTCCACGCCCAGAAGGTGAGGGCGAAGCCGATCGTGGCCATGGCGAGATTGCGGTAGGCGGCCGGGGAGGGCGCGGCAGCCGCCGGGGCGGAGGCGTCCGGGGGCTCGGGGGACTGCTTGACGGCGGTATCCACACGGCAAGTCAAGGCCGCGGGGGAGTGCACGGCCCGCCGGACTGCGCCGACCGGGCGACAGCGGCTTCCCGAGGCTCCTTTCCGGCTCCCCCTCGGCTCCCCTCAGCCGATATCGCCACAAGCTGGGACAATCGCGGTATGGATCGGCTGGACAGGGAAATCCTCGGCATTCTCCAGGAGGACGCGCGGATCTCGTACCGGGATCTGGGCGTACGCGTGGGGCTCAGCGCCAACGCGGCGGGCGACCGGGTCCGCCGCATGCGCAAGGACGGGGTGATCCGCGGCTTCACCGTCATCGTCGACCCGGCCGCCGACACCCGTTCGGGCCTGGTCGTCTTCATCGATGTGACGCTGCGGCTCGACACGACGAACGAGGAGTTCGAGCGCTCGGTGCTGATGCTGCCCGGGATCACGGAGGTGGTGCACGTGACGGGCGGCCACGACTACCTGATCCGCGCCACGGCGGCCGACCCGGTGGCGCTGGACTCGCTGCTGCGACGGCTGAAACGGGAGGCGGGGGTGGCCCACTCCACCACCCGGATCGCGCTGCGGGCGGCCCCGAAGCACTGACGGCGCCGCGCGCTGCGGGCGGCCCCGAAGCACTGATCGCACCTCCTCGGCGGTGCTTACAGCGGCGCCTCCCAGGTCACCGCCGCCGCCCCGCCCCACACCCCCTCGCCGTCCCCGTCATCGGCCACCACCAGACGCACCGCGCTCCGCCCGTCGGGCAGCCGCACCGTGGCGTCCACCGCCACATCGATCGCCGAGACCCCCGGCCTGCGGTGCGCGGCGGCCAGCGCCCCGCGCAGCGCGGCCAGCAGCTCCCGGCCCGTCTCCTCGCCCACCAGCGCGTCCACCGCCCCCGTGAAGTGCACCGACGGCGGGAACCCCAGCAGCGCCGCCGCGCCCCCGGTCTCCCGCAGCACCCGGCCCCGGAACGTGCTCGGGGCCTCGGCCGGCGGCTGCTGGAGGGCGAAGATCGCGGTGCGGACCTCCTGGATCGTGGAGTCCAGCTCGTCCACGGCCCGCCCGAGCAGCTCGCTCGCGTCCTCCTCCGTGACCGCACGCCGACGCGTCGACTCCAGCATCATCTCGGTCGCGAAGAGCCGCTGGACCACCAGATCGTGCAGGTCACGGGCGATCCGGTCGCGGTCCTCGTACACCGCGAGCCGCTCCCGGTCCGCCTGCGCGTCGGCCATCACCAGCGCCAGGGCGGCCTGCGAGGCGAACTGGGTCGCCAGCAGCCGGTCGACCGCCGTGTACGGGGGTGCGCCGCGCCGCCGGGGCAGCGCGAGGGTGCCGATGAGCCGGCCGCCGCTCTGCAGCGGCAGCATCATGCTGGGCCCGAACCGGGACCGTACGTCGGTGGTCATCCGGGGGTCGGTGGCGGAGTCGTCGATGAACACCGGCTCGCCGCCGAGCAGTTGGACCAGGACGGGGGAGCCGGGGGCGATGGTCGTGCCGACGATGCCCGCCGGGTCGTCGAGCGTGGAGGCGGTCACGATCTCCATCCCGCCCGCCTCGGTCGGCTGGAGGATCACCCCGGCCGAGGCACCGGCCAGCACCCGGGCGCTCTCGGCCACGGTCATCAGAGCGTCGGCCGCGTCCGTGCCGGTCAGCAGGGCCGTGGTGACGGCGGCCGCCCCCTCGATCCACCGCTCCCGCTGCCGGGCGCTCTCGTAGAGCCGGGCGTTGCCGATGGCGATGCCCGCCTGGGAGGCGAGGACGAGCAGCAGGGCCCGGTCCGTCTCCGAGAAGGGGCCTGAACTCTTCTCCGCCAGGCAGAGGTGGCCGAAGAGCTGGGTGTGCACCTGGATCGGGGCGGTGAGGAAGGCCGGGGCGGGCGGCGCCTTCCTTCCCTCCTCGGGAGGAAGAGCCGCCCGTCGCTCCGGCAGGAGGTGGCCGACGCGCTGCCGCTCCGCCTCGGTCATCCCGGTCGTGTACAGCGCCTCGGTCCGGTCCTGGTCGGGTTCCAGCACACCGAGGGCGCCGTAGCGGGCCCCGGTCAGGGTGGTCGCGGTGTCCACGATCTGCTGGAGGGTGGCCCGGAGCCCGAGGTCGCTGCCGATGCTGAGGACGGCCTCCAGCAGGAGCGGCAGCCGGCCGACGGAGGTCAAGGAGGCCTAACCCGCCAGCGGGTTCAGAACCATCGGCTGGATCCTGCCGTCCAGCATCGCGCCGAGGCCGAGCACCGAGCAGACGTCGGGCCGGTCGGCGATGTGCACCGGCATGCCGGTCGCGTCCCGGAGCATCTCGTCGAACCCCGGGAGCAGCGCGCTGCCGCCCACCATCATGATCCCGCGGTCCGCGAGGTCGGCCACCAGATCGGGCGGGCATTCGCGCAGCACCTTGCCGACGCCGTCCAGGACGGCGGTGAGCGGGGTGTGGATGGCCTTCCGTACGGCGGCGGTGTCGACCTGCACCGAGCGGGCCAGGCCGGTCGCCACGTCCCGGCCGTGGATCTCGGTCAGGGCGGGCCCGGTGAGCTGCAGGCCGTTGCCGTGCAGCGCCAGTTGCAGCGGGCGCACGGACTGGCTCGGCAGCATGAGCGCGTGGTGCTGGCGCAGGTACTGGATCACCGCCTCGTCGATGGCGTTGCCGCCGACCGGGAGCCGGACGGCCGTCACGATCGAGCCGAGCGAGAGCACCGCGATCTGCGTGGTGGCCGCGCCGCACGCCATGATCATGGTCGCGGTCGGCTGCTCCACCGGCAGCCCGCAGCCGGCCGCCGCCGCGATCAGCGTGTCCACCAGCTCGACCCGCCGGGCGCCGAGCCCGGTGAGCGTCTCCACCGTGGCGCGCCGGGCCAGCGGATCGGCCTCGTGCGGGATACAGGCGGCGGCGCGCAGCCGGGGCTTGCGGCGCAGCTGGCGGCGGAGCTTGTCGCCGAGCAGATGGCGCAGCATGCGCTGGGCCATCTCGATGTCGACGACGGATCCGCCGGAGACCGGGCGGACCACCCGGATGTATTCGGGGGTGCGACCGGTCATCTGCTCGGCGAGCACACCGACCGCGATGAGCGATCCCGTACGGGTGTTGACGGCGGCGACGCTCGGTTCGTCGACGACGAGCCCGAGCCCCTTGACGTACACACGGGTCCTCGCGGCCCCGAGATCGACGGCGATGTGGCAACGCTGCAACTGCTCAAGGCTGACGGTCACGGCAGGTTCTCCCGAGAGCACGGATGGGGGTACCGGCGGCAGCCGGCCTCTCATCGCATCGTCGCGTTCCCCACCGGGCCGCGCGCGCTGGGATGCGCCGTACGAGGGTGGTGAGCTGACGCCCCGACAGCTGACGGCAGCCCCTCAGCCGGGCAGCAGCCGCTGGAACAGCCCCCAGGTGAACTCGGCGACGTACGGCGCCCCGCTGCCCGGGTCGGTGACGGCCAGCGCCCACCGGGTCGGCGCGCTGCCCTCCCTCGGCCGCGCCGGGGGGAACGCCCGGGCCACCTCGTCCACGGTGCACGACCAGGGACGCAGAGACGGTACGGAGGTGAGCTCGGGGCCCGCCGCCCCCGGCGCCCGGACGAGCCACTCGTTCCACAGGGCCCCGCCCGGCGCGGCCATCACCTCGAACCTGAGGTCCGGCCAGAGCGGCACCGGCCAGAGCAGCGCCTCGCACTCCAGGTCGCCCACCCGGCGCTTCAGCGTCACCTCCGGCTCGCCGAGCACCGAGCGGTAGCGCCGCAGCGATCCCCGTCCCCGGGGCGCGCGGACCATGGCCTGCCAGCGGCGGTTGGCCTCCCGCATGTCGGCGAGCGAGGCGCTCAGCTCCTGCCGCGCCTCCTCGACCAGGCCGGGCTGGTGGTCGGCCATCCGGCGCAGCAGGACGAGCTGGAATTCCCGGGGGCCGAAGGGGGTGGGAGCGGTCATGCCGCCCATCCTCCCGCAGGTCAGGCGTATCGGACCGGCCGTCCGCGGAATCCCGTGTTCCTCACAGGATCCTCACCTGATCCGCTTCCTCCGCCGATCTGTGCACGCCTAATCTGCGGGCGCCATGGATTACTGCCACCCGTGCCGACGGCATCTCAACGGAGCCCTGGCCTGCGCCGGGTGCGGGACTCCCGCCGAGGCGCTGGGCCCCTTCGCGGTGCCCGCGCCGACGCCCACGGGCCACGCGCAGGACGCCCCCGCCGATGCCGCCGCGCCCGCACCCGCCGCCCGCTCGCGCCGGCGTGCGCGGGGCAGCCACCGCAGACGCGGCCGTACGGTGCTGCTCGCGGTGGGCGGCCTGGTCCTCGCGGCGGGCGCGCTGAGCCTGGCGGAGCTGGCCATGGAGCCGGGCCGGGACGACACCGCCGCCGACTTCGTGGAGGACGCGCCGCGCGACCCCGACGAGCCTGCCGTCCCGGACTCCGTCTCCGGCGAGCCGCCGCAGGATCCGGGCCCGGTCACGACCGGCCGGGGCAGACCGGTGGACCCGTCGCCGTCGGGCAGCGCGTCGGCGGCCGACCCGGCTGAGTCACCGGACCCCGGCGCCACGGCCGCCCCCACGGCCTCGAAGGACCCCGGCCCCGAGCCCGACGACGCGACCACCACCCCCGCCTCGCCCCCGGACGCCTCGGACAGCCCGCCGGCCGACCCGTCCGGGCCGGTCGAGCCGGAGGACCCGCAGGAGCCGCCGACCGTACCGGCGCCTCCGCCCCCGCCGGGTGACCCGACCGAGGACCCGGCACCCACGCCCTCCCCGACGCCGTCGCCGACCTGCACCCGCTTCCTGTGGTGGTGCACGTAGGGCGTCTCGTGTGCACGTAGGGCCTCTCGTCCGGATCAGGCCTCGCCCAGCATCCGCCGCAGCAGATCCCGCAGGACGGTCCGCTCCGCGTCCGAGAGCTCGGCCAGCGGCTCCCGGGCGAAGTTCAGCGAGTCACGCAGCTCCCGGGCCGTCCGCCGCCCCGCCTCCGTCGCGGCGGCCAGCTTCACGCGGCGGTCCACCGGGTCCGCCCGGCGTTCGACCAGGCCGCGGGTCTCCAGGCGGTCCACGATGCCGGTCACGTTCGACGGCTCGCACTTCAGCTTGACGGCGATCTTCCGCATCGGGGTCGGCTCCAGCGCGAGCAGCCCGAGGACCCGCGCCTGCGCCCCGGTGAGGGAGTGCTCGGCGGCGGCCCGGTCGTACTCCTCGTGGTAGCGCGCCACGACGGTGCCGATGAGCTCGACGACCTCAAGGGTCAGGGGGTCTGTGCGGGTGGCCATGCGCACCAGCGTACCGATTTACTTGACAATATGAAATATTTAGGTGCACGGTTGTTTCATGTCATGAAGCTTTCCCCCAAGGCTTCCCCCGTAGGACATTGAGGAGACCCCGAGCCCATGTCTGCAGCACTTCCCACGTCCAGCCGCGAATGGCACCTCGTCGCCCGCCCCCACGGCTGGCCCAAGGCCGAGGACTTCGCACTGCGTGAGGCCGCCGTGGCCGCTCCGGCCGAAGGCCGCATCCTCGTCCGCAACAAGTTCTTCTCCGTCGACCCGTACATGCGGGGCCGGATGAACGACGTGAAGTCGTACACCCCGCCCTTCAAGCTCGACCACCCGATGGACGGCGGCGCGGTCGGCGAGGTCATCGCCTCGAACGCCGAGGGGATCGCCGTCGGCGACCACGTCCTGCACGGCCTCGGCTGGCGCGAGATCGCCGACGTGCCCGCCAAGCACGCGGTGAAGGTCGACCCCGACCTGGCCCCGCTCTCCGCCTACCTCGGCGTGCTCGGCATGACCGGACTCACCGCCTACGCGGGCCTGTTCGACGTCGCCTCCTTCAAGGAGGGCGACGCGGTCTTCGTCTCCGGCGCCGCCGGTGCCGTCGGCAGCCAGGTCGGCCAGCTGGCCAAGCTCAAGGGCGCCTCCCGGGTCATCGGCTCCGCGGGCTCCGACGAGAAGGTCAAGCTCCTCACCGAGGAGTACGGCTTCGACGCCGCGTTCAACTACAAGAACGGGCCCGTCCGCGACCAGCTCAAGGAAGCCGCCCCCGACGGCATCGACGTCTACTTCGACAACGTCGGCGGCGACCACCTCGAAGCCGCCATCGGCGCGCTCAACGTGCACGGCCGCGCCACCATCTGCGGCATGATCGCGCAGTACAACGCGACCGAGCCGACTCCCGGCCCGCGCAACATGGCGCTGATCATCGGCAAGCGGCTGCGGCTCCAGGGCATGCTCGTCGGCGACCACGCCGACCTCCAGCCGAAGTTCGTCGAGGAGGTCGCCGGCTGGCTGGCCTCCGGCGAGCTGAAGTACCGCGAGACCACGGTCGAGGGCATCGGATACGGCTACGACGCGTTTGTCGGCCTCCTGCGCGGTGAGAACACCGGGAAGATGATCGTTTCGCTCGTCTGACCCGCCCCCGGGTCCGCCCCTGACCCGCCCCGACCCGCCCCCGGCCCGTTCCGGTCACGCGTTAGGCTCATCCCAGGCCGTCGCGATCGTGGGCGCGAGTCGCGGCGCACCAACAGGAGGAATCCTCACATCATGACCATCCAGAAGATCGACGTCGCCTACACCGCTGTCGCCACCGCCGAGAACGGCCGTGACGGCCGCGTCTCCTCGGACGACGGCCAGCTCGACGTGGTCGTCAACCCGCCGAAGGCGCTCGGCGGCAGCGGCGCGGGCACCAACCCGGAGCAGCTCTTCGCGGCGGGCTACAGCGCCTGCTTCCAGGGCGCGCTGGGCGTCGTCGCCCGCCAGGAGAAGGCCGACATCTCCGGCTCGACGGTCACCGCCTCGGTGTCCATCGGCAAGACCGAGGCCGGCGGCTTCGGCCTGGAGGTCGCCATCAGCGCGACCATCCCCAACGTCGACGCCGCCACCGCCCAGTCGCTCATCGAGAAGGCCCACCAGGTCTGCCCGTACTCGAACGCGACCCGCGGCAACATCAAGGTCGAGCTCTCGGTCGCCTGACCCGGCAGCAGCCTTCGCGCGTGAGGACCGTACCCCGCTCCGGGGTGCGGTCCTCGCCGTTTCCGTACCGCTTCCGTACGCCAGTACGCTGACGCCCATGAACGATCTCGGGTCAGGCTTCGGCTACTTGATGAAGGGCCAGCGCTGGGTCCTCGGGCACGGCCGGTGGTTCGGCTTCGGGCTGCTGCCCGGACTCATCACCCTCGTCGTGTACGCCGGCGCCCTGGTCGGACTCGGCTACGGCGCCGACGACTTCGTCGCCTGGGCCACCCCGTTCGCCGACGACTGGTCCTCACCCTGGCTCGGCCTGCTCCGCACCACGCTGACCGCGCTGGTCTTCGTCTTCGGCCTCTTCCTCGCCGTCATCACCTTCACCGCGGTCACGCTCCTGGTCGGCCAGCCGTTCTACGAGTCGCTCTCCGAGGAGGTCGAGCGCAGCGAGGGCGGCGAGGTCCACGAGTCCGGGCTGCCGCTCTGGCGCGAACTGTGGATCTCCGCCCGGGACTCCGTACGCATCCTGCTGCGCGTCGCCCTCTTCGGGATCGCCCTCTTCGCCTGCGGCTTCATCCCGGTCGTCGGCCAGACCGTCGTCCCGGCGATCGGCATCTGCGTCTCCGGCTACTTCCTGGCCGAGGAGCTGACCGGCGTGGCCCTCCAGCGCCGCGGGCTGCACCTGAAGAAGCGGCTCGGCCTGCTGCGCACCCGCCGGCTGCTGGTGCTCGGCTTCGGCGTCCCGCTCGCTCTCTCGTTCCTGGTCCCGTTCGTCGCGGTGTTCCTGATGCCGGGAGCGGTCGCCGGGGCCACCCTCCTCGCCCGCGAACTGGCCGACCCGGCCGCAGGCCTCCCCGCCACCCCGAAGGAGTGGGCCGTATGACCGAGCTGCTGGCCGTCGCCGCCATCACCGTCCTCGCCGTCATCAGCCCGGGCGCCGACTTCGCCATGGTCGTCCGCAACAGCTATCTGTACGGGCGCACCACCGGGGTCCTCGCGGCGGCCGGGGTCGCGGCGGGCGTCCTGGTCCACGTCACGTACACGATGCTCGGCGTCGGACTGCTCATCGCCTCCTCCACGGCCCTGTTCACCGCGGTGAAGCTCGCCGGTGCGGCCTACCTGATCTACATCGGCGTACGCACCTTCCTGGCCCGCGCCGACCTCGACGTCGACCTCACCGACCGGCCCGGGCTCACCCGCTTCGGGGCGCTGCGCAGCGGCTTCCTGACCAACGCGCTCAACCCGAAGACCACCCTGTTCGTCGTCGCGACCTTCACCCAGGTCGTCGGCCCGGAGACCGCCCTCTGGCAGCAGGCGGGCTACGGACTCTTCATGTCGGCGGCGCACCTCGGCTGGTTCGCGCTGGTCGCGCTCTTCTTCTCGCACTCCCGGCTGCGCGGCGCGATGCTCCGGCGCCAGAAGGCGCTGAACCGGTCCATCGGCTCGGTCCTGGTCGGCCTCGGCGTCACGCTGGGCCTGGCACGCTGAACCCTGAGGCTCACGGGGCCTCCGGCCCGCCCGCGCCCCGGAGCAGCCCCAGGAAGTCCCCGAACGCCCCCGGCATGTCCACCGCCTCCGGGTCCAGCAGCCACTGGTACTGCAACCCGTCCATCACCGCCACCAGCAGCACCGCCGCCCGCTCCGGGCTCAGCCCGCCCGGCAGCGTGTCGCCGTACTCGGCGCGCAGGGTGGCGGCCATGCCCGCCCGGACCTGGGTGTAGCGGCGGGTGAAGAACTCCCGGGCCGGGTGGTCCTCCGTCACGCTCTCGCCGAGCAGCGCCGAGAAGGTCTGCACGATCACCGGCCGCATCGCGTTGTACTCCACCAGCGAGCCCAGCAGCTCCAGCCGCCAGGCCCCGTCCGCCCCGCCCCGGCCGCCCGTGTCCCAGCGGTCCCGGTCCTCCAGCACCGCCACCAGCAGCGCCTCCTTGGTCGGGAAGTAGTGCAGCAGCCCTTGCTGGGTCAGGCCCACCCGCTCGGCCACCGCCCCCAGCGTCGCGCCCCGGTAGCCGCGCTCGGCGATCACTTCGAGGGTGGCGCGCAGGATCTCGGCCCGCCGCTCCTCGCTCCTGGCCCGTGCCATCGCCGGCCCCTTCCCTGCCGCCCGGCCTCACGCCGGTCCCGCTCACCAGAACCGTACGTCGTCACCGCACCCGCCACCTCGTAACGTAACGAAAACATAACAAAACCTACCGCGCTACCGGTGGGCGCGTCACCATGGAGGGCCCACCGGTCCACCGGACTCGACCACTCGACCAGGAGGTACGGCCGTGGCAGCCGCGTCCAGCACCAGCAACTCCAAGGCGCTCCGCCGGGAGGCCGTCGACACGGCCCTCGCCGCTCTCGGCCTCGACGACAAGGCGCGCCTGCTGGCCGGTCAGGACCTGTGGTCGCTGCCCGCCCTGCCCGCGATCGGCCTGCGCTCCCTGGTGATGTCGGACGGCCCGATCGGCGTCCGGGGTGTCCGCTGGACCGCTGCCGACCCCTCCATCGCCCTGCCCTCGCCCACCGCCCTCGCCGCCACCTGGGACCCGGGGCTCGCTCGCCGCGCCGGGAGGCTGCTCGCCCAGGAGGCCCGGCGCAAGGGCGTCCACGTGCTGCTCGCCCCCACGGTCAACCTGCACCGCACCCCGCTCGGCGGCCGTCACTTCGAGGCGTACAGCGAGGACCCGTACCTCACCGGCGAGATCGGCACCGGATACGTCCGGGGCGTCCAGGACGGCGGGGTCGGCACCACCGTCAAGCACTTCGTGGCCAACGACGCCGAGACC
This sequence comes from Streptomyces cyaneofuscatus, assembly GCF_033109485.1. Classification (NCBI taxonomy): domain Bacteria; kingdom Bacillati; phylum Actinomycetota; class Actinomycetes; order Kitasatosporales; family Streptomycetaceae; genus Streptomyces; species Streptomyces cyaneofuscatus. The sequence goes on from NZ_CP137002.1 coordinate 6,027,474, forward strand.
GACCGCTTCACCGTCAACAACGTGGTCGCCCCGCGCCCCCTGCGCGAGCTCTACCTCGCCCCCTTCGAGCGGATCGTCAGGAACGCCCACCCCTGGGGCATCATGGCCGCCTACAACCAGGTCAACGGCTCCACGATGACCGAGCACCGCTACCTCCAGAACGCCGTGCTGCGCGGCGAATGGGGCTTCGACGGCTTCATCGTCTCCGACTGGCTCGCCGCCCGGACCACCGTCGGCGCCATCACCGGCGGGCTCGACGCCGCGATGCCCGGCCCGCGCACGGTCTACGGCGAGGCGCTGGCCGACGCCGTCCGGGCCGGTGAGGTGGACGAGAAGATCGTCGACATCGCCGTACGGAACATCCTGCTGCTCGCCGCCCGCGTCGGCGCCCTGGAGTCCGCCCCGCCCGCTGTGGCCCCCGCCGATCTGCCCGCGCCCGTGGACGGCGAGGCGCTGGCCCGCGAGATCGCCCGCCGCTCCTTCGTGCTCGTACGCAACGAGGTACGTGACGGGGCGCGCAACGAGGTACGCGACGGGGCCCCCGTCCTCCCGCTGGCCCCCGGCACCACCGTCGCCCTCTCCGGCGCCCTGGCCCGGGACGCCCGGGTGCTCGGCGGCGGCTCGGCCCTGGTCTTCCCCGCCCGTGTGGTCTCCCCGCTCGACGGACTGACCGCCGCCCTCCCCGACGGCACGCTGACGTACTCCGTCGGCGCCGACCCCAGCGACGAACTGGCCATCGCGGAGGCGGGGTTCGACCTCACCGCCGTCTGCCGCGACGCCGACGGAACCGTCCTAGCCACCGTCCCGCTGCCCAGCGGCCAGATCCAGTGGATCGGCGCCGACCTGCCCGAAGGCGTTACCCACGACACCCTGGACACCGTCGAGATCACCGGCACGTTCACCCCGCGCGAGAGCGGCGAGCACACCTTCGGCACCCGGGGCACCGGCTCCTTCGCCCTCACCGTCGACGACCTCCCCCTCTTCGACGGCACCCAGGACCGCGCCCCCGGCACCGACCCGCTGGGCGCCTTCTTCAACGAGCCGGTCGAACGCGGCCGCCTTCCCCTCACCGCGTACACCCCCGTCCGGGTCTCCCTCAACCACCGCCCCGGCCCCGGAACCGGCCACCCCCTCAAGGGCGTCGCCTTCTCGCTCGTCCACCTCGCCCCGCTCCGCGACCCGGACGAGCTGATCGCCGAGGCCGTCGAGGCGGCCCGCGGCGCGGACACCGCGATCGTGGTCGTCGGCACCACCGAACGCGTCGAGTCCGAGGGCTTCGACCGCACCGACCTCAGGCTCCCCGGCCACCAGGACGCCCTGGTCCACGCGGTCGCCGCCGCCAACCCCCGTACGGTCGTCGTCGTCAACTCCGGCTCCCCGGTGGAGCTGCCCTGGCGGAACGAGGTGGCGGCGGTTCTGCTGACCTGGTTCCCCGGCCAGGAGGCGGGCCACGCGCTCGCCGACGTACTGCGCGGGCAGGAGGAGCCGGGCGGCCGCCTGCCCACCACCTGGCCCGCCACCCTGGCCGACGCCCCGGTCACCGCCACCACCCCCATGGGCGGCGAACTCCCGTACACCGAAGGGGTCTTCATCGGCTACCGCGCCTGGGAGCAGGCGGGCACCACCCCCGCGTACGCCTTCGGCCACGGCCTCGGCTACACGACCTGGGAGTACGAGAGCGTGTCGGCCACCCCCGACGCGGTCACCGTGCGTGCCCGCAACACGGGCCCCCGCCCCGGCAGCGACACCGTCCAGATCTACCTGGCCCCGGAAGCTGTTTCCGGCCTCCCCGAGCGCCCGGCCCGCTGGCTCGCCGGCTTCGCCCGGGTCACCGCGGCCCCCGGAGAGAGCGTGGAGGTCACGATCCCCGTCGAGCACCGCGCGTACCAGGTCTGGGACGAGGAGGCGTACGGCTGGCGGACCGTCCCCGGCACGTACGAGGTCCAGGCCGCCCGCTCCCTGGCGGACGTCCGCGCGACCACGACGGTGGAGGTCACCGACGGTCAGTCGAAGTAGGACTCCAGCGTCCCGCGCCGCCGCACGTCGAGGGTCGCGCAGTGGAAGGAGCCGCCGAACGGCGCGTAGTGCATCAGGTCGCACGGGATGGGCTCGAAGCCCCACCGTTCGAGCGCGCGCAGCATCCCGGTGTGGTGGCGTTCCGCGATGACGCGGGTCTCGTCGACCATGAGGATGTTCATGCTGAGCCACTTGCCGCACATCGAGGTCGTCCGGAGCACGAGCTCCTTGACGGGCTCCGGCTCGGGGGCGACGAGGATGTCCCAGGAGTCCAGGACGGCGGGCAGCCGGTCGACATCGATGTAGTCGGGGTTGACCAGCGCCTTGCCGGGCGCCAGCACGAGGAACGTCGTGTCGATGTGCATGGGCGTCCGGCAGCGGCTCTCGATCTCGTGGATGCGGTAGCCGGGGCCGAGATGGCGGCGCAGCCACTCGATGCCCATGCCGTTGGTGACGTTGGAGCGCGTCACGAACAGATCGCGCCCGGCCCGCACGAAGTCGGCCGCGTCGAAGACCGGCTCGAACTCGGTGAGGATGTACCGCATGGGCTCATCGGCCCCGGGGGTACGGAAGTCCTTCTCGAACAGCTCGTCCGTCAGCTGCGGCTTCGGCGCGGCGGTCCAGCGCGCCCCGCGCCGGAAGTAGTCCTTCAGGATCCGGCGGTAGGAGTGCGTCTCGAAGTACCGGCACGGCCACGCCATCGGGGTCTCGATGATCTCGTCGCCGATCACCAGCATGCTGTCGCGCGGGCAGGTGTTGCAGAAGCCCCGCGAGGCCCAGTCGGGGGTGGCGAACCGCCGCCGGTGGTCGACCGCGTCCGGACGGGTGACGGTGATGCCGAGCGAGTGGAGCAGCGAGACGAACCCGTCCAGCTCCTGCTGCGCGGGCTCGATCAGCCGCCGCGGGTATTTGTAACCGGCCGCGAGCCCCTGGATGCGGGCCGCCCACGGCGGGATGTTGCAGGAGACCACCGGATGGCCGGAAGGGATCGTCGCGTCGTCGAGCCGCCCGACGATGATCTCCTCCAGCGGATCCCACTCGTTGTGCGAGCTGACCGGTGAGGCGAGCGGGGCGGCGGCATCCTCGGCGGCCGGAGCACCGGGCCTCCGCTCCACTGTCGTCATGATCAACCACCCTCGGTCGCGGACCGGCACATCACGCTCCCCATGGTGAACGGGGGGAGCGGGTTCGCGCCACCGGTGGGGAGGGCGTGGGGCCTACGCGGGGGGTTCGGCGGCCGTGATGTTCCGGTAGGCGATCTCCGCCAGCCTGGCCTGGCCGTCGCGGCTGGGGTGGAACCAGTCCCACGGGCTCAGCTGAGCCCCGGTGAAGCGGAAGCCGAAGACCGCCCCGCCGTCGTACCGGCAGTGCCGGTCCTTCGCGCAGACGTCCCGCAGCACCCCGTTGTACGCCACCACCCGCTCCTGCACCGCGTCCCGCCGCGCCACGGCCGCGGGCCCCAGGTCATCCGCTTCCGCGAGCATCGACCGGCAGATCCCGAGGCTCCAGATCTGCTTGGCCCCCTCGTCCAGCCGCCCTGTCGACCAGAGCCGCTTCAGGTCCGGCACGCTGGACACGTACACCTGCGCCTTGGGCGCCCCGGCCCGCAGCTGCCGCATCGACGCCTCGAACGACGCCCGGAAGTCCGCCACGGGCGTCATCAGCCGCACCGAGTCCCGGCAGGCGTCGTTCGCGCCCATCATCACCGTGACCAGCTCCGGCCGCTCCTTCGCCGCCAGCGCCATCTGCTCCGGCAACTGGGCCATCCGGGCCCCCGACACCGCGTGGTTCCAGCTGCGGTCCACGGCCTTCGCCGGACCGAGCAGCCGGACGGCGAGACTCCGCACCAGGCTGTCGCTCCCGGTCGCCCAGGACACCTCGGGGCAGTCCGCCAGCGCCGAGCAGGCGTCGAAGCCCCGGGTGATGGAGTCCCCGACGGCGGCCACGGACCCGGGCTTCGGGTTCCAGCCGGAGGTGGGGGAGGGGGACGGCGACGCGGAGGGTGAGGAGGTGGTGGGCGCGTTCTGTGACACGCCGTCACCCGAACCCTCACCGCTGCATCCGGCCAGCGCCGCCACCCCGACGAACGAGAGCGCCGCCAGCGCGGCCCCGACGGTACGCATTCGAGGGCGTGTCGCACGCTCCGTCATTCGCCGTTCCCCTCCGGTCAACCCCTGGCTTATGCCTCTGGTCATGCCCCCGGCAAGCCCACGATCCCCCAGGTCGCGGGCGTGCGCGCCCTGCCGGGTGAAAGCCGGCGAATCAGGGGCCCCGGACCGACGGTACGTCACACGGACGGCCCCGGCGCACGGTAGCTTTTCCCCGTCGAACCAGTGGCACCGCTCCCGGCCTCGTCACGGCGGGTGGCTCCGGTACATTACGTCACGTCACACACTGTCCCTTTTCAGGAGATTAACTCCCGATGCTGTTTACTGATGACAACCTCGGGATCCGGCCGAAAAGAGGCGGTGCGGGCGCGAGGCCGCTGGGGAAGGCGTACCTCGTCCCACACGGGAGGTTCCGGTGACGACACGTGGAGTCCTGTACGTTCACTCCGCACCGCGCGCGCTGTGCCCACATGTCGAATGGGCAGTGGCGGGCGTCCTCGGTGTGCGGGTCCAGCTGGACTGGATCAGACAGCCGGCCGCGCCCGGCACCTGGCGGTCCGAATTCTCCTGGAAGGGCCGGGTCGGCACCGCGTCGCAGCTCGCCTCCGCCCTGCGCGGCTGGGACCTCCTGCGCTTCGAGGTGACCGCCGAACCGTGCCCCACGGCGGAGGGCGAGCGCTACAGCTCCACCCCCGGCCTCGGCATCTTCCACGCCGTCACCGGCATGCACGGTGACATCCTGATCCCCGAGGACCGCCTGCGCGCGGCCCTGGCCCGCTCCACGCGCGGTGAGAGCGACCTGGAGGTGGAGATCGCCTCCCTCCTGGGCAAGCCGTGGGACGACGAGCTGGAGTCCTTCCGCCACGCGGGCGAGGGCGCCCCGGTCCGCTGGCTGCACCAGGTCGTCTAGCTCCCGGGGCTCTGCCCCGGACCCCGCTCCTCAATCGCCGGAGGGGCTTGAAGTGCGGAAGCCCGCTCCCCGACAACCGGGAAGCGGGCTTCACCCGCAAAACCAGGGGTCACACGGACCGGAACGCCAGCACCACGTTGTGCCCACCGAACCCGAACGAGTTGTTGATCGCCGCGATCGGCCCCTCGGGCAGCACCCGCGGCTCCCCGCGCACGATGTCCGCGTCGATCGCCTCGTCCAGCTCGTCGACGTTGATGGTCGGCGGAGCGATCCGGTGGTGCAGCGCGAGCACGGTGGCCACCGTCTCGATACCGCCCGCGCCACCCAGCAGGTGCCCCGTCATCGACTTCGTCGCCGAGATCGCGACATGGTCCAGGTCGTCGCCCAGGACCTTCCGCAGCGCCTTGATCTCCGCGATGTCACCCTGCGGCGTCGACGTGGCGTGCGCGTTGAGGTGAACCACCTCGGACGGCTTGAGGTCGCTGGAGTCCAGCAGGTTCTGCATGGCGGCGGCGATGCCCCGGCCGGTCGGCTCGGGCTGCGCGATGTGGTGGGCGTCGGCCGACAGGCCCTGGCCCAGCACCTCGCAGTAGACCTTGGCGCCCCGCTTGGCGGCGTGCTCGGCCGACTCCAGGATGACGACGCCCGCGCCCTCACCGAGGACGAAGCCGTCCCGGCCGGTGTCGTACGGGCGCGAGGCCTTCTCCGGCTCGTCGTTGCTCTTCGACATCGCCATCATGTTGGCGAAGGCCGCGATCGGCAGCGGGTGGATCGCCGCCTCCGTGCCGCCGGCGACGACCACGTCGGCCCGGCCGGTGCGGATCATCTCGACGGCGTACCCGATGGCCTCGGCGCCGGACGCGCAGGCGGAGACCGGGGTGTGCACACCGGCCTGGGCGTTGACCTCCAGGCCGACATTGGCCGCCGGGCCGTTGGGCATGAGCATGGGAACGGTGTGCGGGGAGACGCGGCGTACGCCCTTCTCCTTCAGCACGTCGTACTGGTCGAGCAGGGTGATCACGCCGCCGATACCGGAGGCGATGACCGAGCCGAGCCGCTCGGGGGCGATGGTCTCGTCCTCGCCGGCCTTGGCGGTGAAGCCCGCGTCCGCCCACGCCTCACGGGCCGCGATCAGCGCGAACTGCGCCGAGCGGTCCAGCTTGCGGGCGAGCGGGCGGGGCAGTACGTCGTTCGGGTCGACGGCCGCGAGGGCGGCGATCCGGACGGGCAGTTCGGCGAAGCGCTCGCCTTCGAGAGGCTTGACGCCGGACCGGCCGGCCATCAGACCTTCCCAGGTCGATGCGGAGTCGCCACCCAGCGGAGTGGTTGCGCCGATACCGGTGACGACCACGGTGCGATTGGTCGAGTTCACTGGAAAATCTTCTCCACGTGTAGAGGGTCGTGAATCAGCGGCGCCACCGCCGGGTGGCGACACAGCCGGGCTGGGATCAGCCCTGGTGCTTCAGGATGTAGTCGGCAGCGTCGCCGACCGTCTTGAGGTTCTTGACGTCCTCGTCGGGGATCTTGACGTCGAAGCGCTCCTCGGCGGCGACGACGACCTCGACCATGGACAGCGAGTCGACGTCCAGGTCGTCGGTGAAGGACTTGTCCAGCTGGACGTCCTCGACCGGGATACCGGCGATCTCGTTGACGATCTCGGCGAGACCGGTGACGATCTCTTCCTGCGTGGCGGCCATCTTGGCGCTCCTTCGGTGGGTTTCTTCAGGGTTGTGCGTACGGACCAAAAGGTCCGGTGTGCCTAGGGGAGGGTAACGACCGTCGCGGCGTAGACGAGACCCGCCCCGAAGCCGATGACGAGCGCGGTGTCGCCGCTCTTCGCCTGACCGGTCGCCAGGAGCCGCTCCATCGCGAGCGGGATCGAGGCGGCGGACGTGTTGCCGGTGGACTCGATGTCACGGGCGACCGTGACGTGTTCCGGCAGCTTGAGGGTCTTCACCATCGAGTCGATGATCCGCATGTTGGCCTGGTGCGGAATGAAGACGTCCAGGTCTTCCGGGGCGATCCCGGCCGCGTCCAGCGCCTGCTGGGCGACCTTGGCCATCTCGTAGACGGCCCAGCGGAAGACCGACTGGCCCTCCTGCGTGATGGCCGGGAACTTGATCTCGCCCTTGGAGTCGAGCGGCAGCGTGGAGACGTCGCCGATGTGCAGCTCGTTCCAGGACACCGTCTGCTTGATGGTCTCGGACTTGTCGCCCTCGGAGCCCCACACGGTCGGGCCGATGGCCGGCTCCTGGGAGGGGCCGACGACGACCGCGCCCGCGCCGTCACCGAACAGGAAGGCCGTCGCGCGGTCCTCCAGGTCGGTCAGGTCGCTGAGCCGCTCCACGCCGATCACGAGGACGTGCTCGGCCGAACCCTCGACGATCATGCCCTTGGCGAGGGTCAGGCCGTAGCCGAAGCCCGCGCAGCCGGCCGAGATGTCGAAGGCGGCGGGCTTGCCCGCGCCGATCTTGTGGGCGATCTCGGTGGCGACGGCCGGGGTCTGCTTGAAGTGCGAGACGGTCGAGACGATGACCGCGCCGATCTGCTCGGGCGTGATGCCCGCGTCGGCGATGGCCTTGCCGGACGCCTCGATCGACATCATGGCCACGGTCTCCTCGTCGGAGGCCCAGTGGCGGGTGACGATGCCGGAGCGCGAGCGGATCCACTCGTCGGAGGAGTCGATCGTTTCGAGGATCACCTCGTTCGGCACGACCCGGGTCGGGCGGTAGCCGCCGACCCCGACGATGCGCGCGTACGGGGCGCCCTTGCTGGGCTTGATCTTCGACATGCTCTCGGGCTCCTTAGGCGCCCGCGTGCTCGGAGATGAGCGCGCGGGCCGCGTCGAGGTCGTCGGGGGTCTTGAGCGCGAGCGTCTTCACACCGGGCAGTGCCCGCTTGGCCAGCCCGGTGAGGGTGCCGCCGGGGCTCAGCTCGACCAGCGCGGTGACGCCGAGCTCCTGGAAGGTCTCCATGCACAGGTCCCAGCGGACCGGGTTCGCGACCTGGCCGACCAGGCGGGCGATGACCTCGGTGCCGGTGGCGACCGTGTGGCCGTCGGCGTTGGACACGTACCGCACGGTCGGGTCGGTGACCGTGAGGTCCCCGACGGCCGCGCGCAGCTTCTCCACGGCCGGGGCCATGTGGTGCGTGTGGAACGCGCCGGCCACCTTGAGTGCGACGATCCGGCGTACGCCCTCGGGCTTGTCGGCCTCCAGGGCGGCGATCTGGGCCGCGGTGCCGGCGGCGACGATCTGGCCGCCCCCGTTGACGTTGGCGGGGGTCAGGCCGAGCTTCTCCAGGTGCGGGACCGTCACGGCGGGGTCGCCGCCGAGCAGGGCCGCCATACCGGTCTCGGTGACCGCGGCGGCCTGGGCCATGCCGAGCCCCCGGGTCCGGACGAAGCGGAGCGCGGCTTCGTCGTCGATGACACCGGCGATCGCGGCGGCGGTGATCTCACCGACGCTGTGACCCGCGACGACGTCGGGGGAGGGGGCGTCCAGGGCCGCGGCCGAGAGCAGGCCGGCGGCGACCAGGAGCGGCTGGGCGACGGCCGTGTCGCGGATCTCGTCCGCGTCGGCCTGCGTGCCGTAGTGGGCTAGGTCGAGCCCGATGGCGTCGGACCACGCCGCGATGCGGTCGGCGGCACCGGGGAGGTCGAGCCAGGGAGTCAGGAAGCCGGGCGTCTGAGCGCCTTGGCCGGGAGCGACGAGTACGAGCACCCTCACACTCTCTCTTGTGGACGGCTCGGTACGCCCGTGGGGACAGGGACGAAGAACCGTCAGGGGAATTGTTGAAGTCCGACAAAAGTCTAGGACTGAGGATCCGCCGCGGCCAAGCGCCCCAGGATGAGAGCGATTCGGAGGGTGAACGCGGAGCGCACATCGGAGGGTGACCACCCGGTGACGTCGGTCACACGTCGTAGCCGGTAGCGCACGGTGTTGGGGTGGACGAAAAGCATTCGTGCGGCCCCCTCCAGACTGCTCGCCTGCTCCAGATAGACACTCAGCGTTTCCAGCAGCGCCGAACCGGCTTCCTCCAGCGGTCTGTAGATCTCCTCCACCAACTGGTCCCGCGCGGCAGGGTCCCCGGCCATCGCGCGCTCGGGCAGGAGATCGTCCGCCAGCACCGGGCGCGGCGCGTCCTGCCACGCCAGGCAGGCCTTCAGCCCGGCCGCCGCGGCCTGCGCGGACCGGGTGGCCGCCAGCAGGTCCGGCACGACGGGCCCGGCGACGACCGGCCCGGCCGCGTACGGCCCGATCAGGCCCTTCGCGACCTGGAGCGGGTTGTCGCTGCCGCCCGCGATGACGACGAGCCGGTTGCCGAGGACTCCGGTGAGGACCTGGAGCTTCGCGTGCCGGGCGGCCCGCCGGATCGCCTCCACGGTGAGCTCGCTGTCCCCGTCGGGGGCGGTGCCGAGGATGACGCAGACATGCTCGGGCGAGTTCCAGCCGAGCGCGGCGGCCCGGGACACGGCCCCTTCGTCGGCCTCCCCGGACAGCACCGCGTTGACGACCAACGACTCCAGCCGCGCGTCCCACGCCCCCCGGGCCTCGGCGGCCTGGGCGTAGACCTGGGCGGTGGCGAAGGCGATCTCCCGCGCGTAGACGAGCAGCGCCTCCCGCAGCACGGACTCGTCGCCCGGCGCGGCCACCTCCTCGATCGCGGCCTCCATGACCTCGATCGTCGTCCGCACCATCTCGACGGTCTGTCGCAGCGTGATCGCCCGGGTCAGCTCGCGCGGGGCGGTGCCGAACACATCGGTCGAGATGGCCTGCGGGGTCTCGGGATGCCGGAACCACTCGGTGAACGCCGCGATACCGGCCTGGGCGACCAGGCCGATCCAGGACCGGTTCTCCGGGGGCATGGCCCGGTACCACGGCAGCGATTCGTCCATGCGGGCAATCGCGTTCGCGGCCAGCCGGCCGGAGGACTGCTCCAGCCGTTTCAGGGTCGCGGCATGCAGGTGGGCGTCGTGGGCGGCGGAATGCTCAGGATCGGGTCGGGGCACGAGGACAAGACTGCCTTATCGGGCCGGTGGATCGGTGGGGCGGGGCGAGGGTCTCGCCTACTGGTCGGTACGGGGGTGGCTGCCCGGTGACCGCCGCTCCCGGAAAGGGAGCCACCGGGCTACCGTGGCCAGGTGATTTCCGTACACCGGTCCGAGGACCGCTACCGGGGCGGCGAGCCGGACGCCGGTATCGAGACCCGGCACGCCCTCTCCTTCGGCCCCTTCTACGACCCCGACAACCTCCGCTTCGGCCCGATCCTGGCCTGCAACGAGGAGCGCCTGGCAGCGGGCGCGGGATTCGACGAGCACCCGCACAGCCATACGGAGATCGTCACCTGGGTGGTCGAGGGCGAGCTGACCCACCGCGACTCGGCCGGCCACTCCACCGTCGTACGGGCCGGGGACGTCGCCCACCTGAGCGCCGCCGCCGGAGTCCGCCACGTCGAACGCAACGACGGTGAGCGGCCGTTGACCTTCCTCCAGATGTGGCTGGCCCCCCTGGAGTCCGGCGGCGAACCCGCGTACACGGTCGTCCCCGGCATCGCCGACTCCACCCCGTACGCCCTGCCGCAGGCCGGCGCGATGCTGCACGTGCGCCGCCTGACGGAGGGCGAGCGCACGGCGCTGCCGGACGCGGCTCGCCTGTACGTGCATGTGGTACGAGGCCGAGTCGCCCTGCACGGTGAGGAGTTGGGCCCCGGTGACGCGGCCCGGATCACGGACGCGGAGGGGCTGGAGGCCGCCGCGGTGGCTGGGGCGGCGGAGCTGCTGGTGTGGGAGCTGCGCTGACGGGGTTCGGTGCCGGGGCGGGTCAGAGGGCGGAAAGCCTCGTCCGCTCGTCCGCCAGCCTGTCCAGGTCGCGCATCGCCTGGCCGTGCGCGCTCATCCGCCGGCTCACCAGGCCGGTCGTGAACAGGGCCGTACCCACGAGGGACACGGGCACGGAGAGCCCCAGAACGGTCAGCGCCCCGGGAGGGGCCTCGACCGAATGGCTCGTCAGAAGCAGAACCGCGCACCACCCCCACAACAGGGCGGCCAGGACCAGGAGTCCGGCCCCCCAGTCGCGTATGCGGCGGGACTGCTCCCGGAATTCGAGGTCGTACGCCACTGATCGCATGGCGCACGAATCTAGCAAGCCCGCACGCGGTCGGCGGCGGCCCGATCAGCGACCTGTGTCGGTGCCAGGCGGCAGGATGTCCCCCGTGACCACCACCCTTGTCGAGATACACGTGCCGATGCTGCCGACGCCGGACCTGCCGGACGGCTCCTCCCCGTACCCCTGGATCGATCAGGTCGAGGATTTCCTGGTCGACCTTGAGGACGAGGGCGGTGTGGAAGTCCATGACGAGGGCGAGGAATACGGGGACGCCTACGTCTTCTTCGTCACCGGAGCCGCTGACGAAGAACTCTTGGCGGTGGCTTCGCGGGTGGCCACACTGCCCGGGGTGCCCGCAGGCGCGTTCGCGGTCGTCAGCGATGATGAGGCCGAGGAGTTCGGGCGGGGACGACGGGTGGCGCTTCCGTTGCCCGGGGTGTGACCGGAGCGGGATGGGGGGGCGAACGGTGAAGCTGTCCGATGTGCTGATCATCATCGGCGTTCTGGGCGTGGCCGCGGGGCTGGCCGCCCTGCTCGGGGACGGCTGGGCGAGCCAGGCGCTGCTGCCGCTCGCCGGGGGAGGGGTTGCCGTGTTCGTCGGGGAAAGGATCAAGGACCGGCGGAAGCGGCACGGCGGGGGCACGGCTCGCCGCCCCAGGTGGAAGGTCCGGCCGTGACCAGGAAACGGTCGGTCGTCGAGTCGCCGGTATATCTCGTGCTGATGGGTATCTACGGTCTCTGGACAGCGGCGAGTTCGGGGTCTCCGGTCTACCTCAGGGTGCTCGGAGGGGTGTTCGGAACGTTCTGCGTGGTGGCGCTGGCCGTCGATTTCGTCAAGGAGCGGCGGCGGAAGCGGGCGGCCGCCGACCTCTGAAAGCAGCAGCGGCGGTACGGGGGCGGCTCGCCTCCGTACCGCCGCTGCGGCCGCGTCGGTGCGAACGCGCCTCAGCGCAGCCCGTCCACGAACGCCTGCCAGGCGGGGGAGCCGATGGTGATGGCGGGGCCGGTGGGGTTCTTGCTGACCGTGTCGGGGTTGGCCGTCATGTGGCCGGAGATGAGGTCCTCGGTGTAGACGATGTCGGGGTTGTCATCGAAGCGCATGGCGGTGAACGAGCCAGCCAGGCTCGCGTGTTCACCGGCCTCGAAGGGCAGCACCTGAATCCGCATCCAGCCCGGCTGCCGACCGGGAGGGCGTGCGGGTGGAGGTCGCGGACAGCAGCCCGAAGATCCCGCTCGCGATCAAGCGCGACGAACTCGACGACGGCAGGCGGGGGCTGATTCTGGTCAATGCCGTCACCGACGACCGGGGCGTGATCAAGCGCTGGGACGGCACGGGGGAGGCCGTGTGGTTCGAGTGCGTCGACCGGAGGAAGTCGACGGGTGCCCGCGCCCGCTTCAGCTCGCGACCTCCGACAGGACCGCGTCCGTGAACGGGGTCCAGGCCTCGGCGGCCCACGGGCCGAAGGCCCGGTCGGTCAGTGCCACGCAGGCGACCCCGGCCACCGGGTCGATCCACAGGAACGTGCCCGACTGGCCGAAGTGGCCGAAGGTCGCCGGGGAGGAGGAAGCGCCCGTCCAGTGCGGGGACTTGGAGTCGCGGATCTCGAAGCCGAGGCCCCAGTCGTTCGGGCTCTGGTGGCCGTAGCCCGGCAGGACGCCCTTGAGGCCCGGGTGGACGACGCTCTGGGCTTCGAGGACCGTACGGGGGTCGAGGAGGCGGGGGGCCTGGACCTCGGCGGCGAAGCGGACCAGGTCGTCCACGGTGGAGACGCCGTCGCGGGCGGGGGAGCCGTCCAGGCTCGTGGACGTCATGGCCAGCGGCTCCAGGACGGCCTGGCGCAGGTACTCCGCGAACGGGATGCCGGACGCCTTGGCGATGTGGTCGCCCAGCACCTCGAAGCCCGCGTTGGAGTAGAGGCGGCGGTTGCCGGGCGGGGCCGTCACCCGGTGCTCGTCGAAGGCGAGGCCGCTGGTGTGGGCCAGGAGGTGGCGGACCGTGGAGCCCTCGGGCCCGGCCGGTTCGTCCAGCTCCACGGCCCCCTCCTCGTACGCCACCAGCGCCGCGTAGGCCGCGAGCGGCTTGGTGACCGAGGCGAGGGGGAAGCGGTGGTCGGTCGGGCCGTGCGTACCGAGGACGGTGCCGTCCGCCCGTACGACGGCGGCCGCCGCGGTCGGGACGGGCCAGGTGTCGATGATCCGCAAGCTCTCCATGGGACCGAGCCTAACGTTCGCGGAACCGGCCCCGTCACCGCGTCCGAAAGGTGACGAAGTCACCAACTCCCGCCCCCTCGGCCGACTACCGTGCGGAGGCAAGGCGCTGCGCACCGCAGCCGTACGAGGAGGTTCTCGTGTCCACTGTGTCATCGGCCTACGGCCCCCAGTACGCTCCCGCCGGCGATGTGGGCGCGGCGCTCATGCTGATCGACTCCCGGCTCCGGAGCATCCACGCGGGCACCACGGAGACCGACGCCGAACAGCGGGCGATGATGGCGCAGTTCACCGAGTCGCTGGGCCCCGGCGGGGCCGAGGACGTGCTGGACGGCGTCTGCACGCTGATCTACATGTACATGACGTGGCTGCGGAAGGCCCACGAGGACCACGACAAGGACGTCATCGAGTACGTGGTCCCGACCCTGGTCGCTTCGATGCGCATGATGCCCAAGAGTATCCGCCCCGAGGCCGTCCCCACCATGGCGGGCCTGGTCATCGCCGCAGGCACCGGCCTGAGCCCCAGCCTCTGGCGCAAGCAGTACGGGGACTGGACGCGGGCGGAGATGACGCCCCTGGAGGCCACCGCCTTCCTGCTCGCGGAGCACATCAACCGCATCGCCGACGACCCGAACTTCGCCACCCGGGTGATCACCGACGCGCTGACCCGTGCGGAGGACGAACTCTGAGCCCCCTTCCCGCTGATCCCTCCCGCTGTTCCTGCCGCTGTTTCCTCCCGCTGTTTCCTGCCTACTTTGCTTGCTTCGAGTGCACTCCAAGGATTTAGCGTGGAGGGCATGACGGTGATCGACGGAACCTCCCGGAGCACCCCCGCGACCGGCGCACCACCACGGGCGCAGCCCTCCTCGGGGGTGAACGCCTGCACGGCTCTCCCCAAGCCGCACCCCCGGCCCGAGGGCAAGGACAGCTACACGATCAGTGAGGTCGTCGCCTTCACCGGGCTCACCGCGCACACGTTGCGCTGGTACGAACGGATCGGGCTCATGCCCCACGTCGACCGCTCGCACACCGGCCAGCGCCGCTTCTCCAACCGCGACCTGGACTGGCTGGTCTTCGTCGGCAAGCTGCGGTTGACCGGCATGCCCGTCGCCGACATGGTGCGGTACGCGGAGCTGCTGCGCGAGGGCGAGTCCACCTTCGAGGCGCGCCAGGAGCTGCTGGAGTCGACCCGCCGCGATGTGATCACGCGGATCGCGGAGCTCCACGACACCCTCGCCGTCCTCGACCACAAGATCGAGTTCTACGCGGGCGCCCGCACGGCGCCGGAGAGGCACAGCGCCTGATGACCGACAACGACAGGAACACCATCGCCACCGCCGTCGTGCTGGGCGGCGAGGCCGGCCCGACGGTCGGCGTCCAAGGGCTCGGCTGCATGGGCATGAGCGAGTTCTACGGGGACACCGACGAGCTCTCCGCCCGGGACACCCTCGACGCCGCGCTGGAGGCGGGCGTCACGCTCTTCGACACCGCCGACGTCTACGGGCGCGGGGCCAACGAGGAGTTCCTCGCCCCCTTCTTCGGCGCCCACCGCGACGAGATCACGCTCGCCACCAAGTACGCCCTGGTGCGCTCCGACGACCCCGGCCACCGGGGTGTGAGCAACGACCCCGCCTATATCCGGACCGCCGTCGAGGCGAGCCTGCGCCGGCTGAACACCGACGTCATCGACCTCTACTACATGCACCGCCACGACCCGGCCGTCCCGTTCGCCGAATCGGTCGGCGCGATGGCGGAGCTGATCCAGCAGGGCAAGATCAAGCAGATCGGGCTGAGCGAGGTCACCGGCCCCGAACTGCGCGCCGCGCACGCCGTCCACCCGATCGCCGCCCTCCAGTCGGAGTGGTCCCTCTTCAGCCGGGACGTGGAGAAGAGCGCACTCGGTGCGGCGGTGGAGCTCGGCGTCACGCTCGTGCCGTACTCGCCGCTCGGCCGGGGCTTCCTCGCCGGCTCCTTCACCGATGCGGGCAAGGACCTGGGCGAGGGCGACTTCCGCAAGCACCAGCCCCGTTTCACCGGCGACAACGCCCGCACCAACGCGGCCCTGCTGGAGCCGGTCCACAAGATCGCCGCCGCTCACGGGGTGACGGCCGCGCAGGTGGCCCTCGCCTGGGTGCAGCAGCGGGCGCAGGTGCACGGCCTGACGGTGGTCCCGATCCCCGGCACCCGCAAGCGCAGCCGCCTCCTGGAGAACGTCGCGGCCACCCACCTGACGCTGACACCCGAGGAGCTCGCTCTCCTGGAGCCGATCGCGGGCCAGGTGGCGGGCGACCGCTACCCGGACATGAGCCTGACCTCGGCGGCGCGGGAGTAGGTTCGGCGGGGGCCGATGGCTCACTACGTGGTCATCAAGTGGTTCATGAAGTTCATCACGGCCAAGGGCCCGGGCCCCCCTCACGCCAGCCCCAGCGCGAACACCGCGAACCCCGCCGCCAGCACCCCCGCCAGCGCGCGGCGGGCGTTCGCGGCGCGGGTGCCCGCCTTCCACGGGGCGTCGAAGCGGCGGGTGTACCGGGCTATCAGCGCCAGCAGCCCCGCGAACACCGGCAGCCACACGATCCGGGCCAGCACCCAGCCCACCGTGTCCGGCCCGGTCGTCAGCCCCGCCACCGCCGCCGTACCCCCGTCCAGCAGCGAGGCCGGTACGGCGGCGGCCAGCATCGCGCTCTGGTGCCAGCACAGGATGGTCATCGCCGACAGGTTGACCACCACGACCGGCGCCCACAGCAGCGGCCTGCGCAACGCCCGCCCCAGCCGGTCCCTCACCAGGATCGCCGCCCCGCTCTGCGCCGCCGCCAGCGCCACCACCAGCAGCGACGGCGGGTGCGAGTTGGTCCGCACCTCACCGGGCACGCCCACCATCGACGCCGGGTAATGGAACGCCAGCAGCAGCACGGCGAAGAGCACCCCGCCCCCGACGAGCAGCAGCCGCGCACCCCGCTTCCCTATCCGCCCCTCGCCCCACGAGACGCCGAGCTGATAGGCGAAGAGCCACCCCGGCAGGATGTTCAGCACGCTCAGCCAGGACGGCATCCCCTCGGCGAAGGGCCCGTACCGCAGGAAGTCCACCACCGCGACCGACCCCAGCAGCGGCAGCGCCGCCCACCCGCCGAGCCTGCGCGCGAGGCGGACACAGAGCGGGGTGAGCGCGGTGACCACCGTGTACACCCCGACGAACCAGAGCGGCTGGATCACCAGCGTCGACCCCGTACGCAGGGTGTCGCCCGGGACGCCCAGCCAGGACAGCGCGGCCAGCAGCACCGCCCACACGGCGGTCACCCCGAGCACCGGCCGGCCGAGCCGGACCAGCCGCCCGCGCAGCCAGGCGGCCGTGGTCGAGGGACGGCGGTGGTAGGAGAGGACCGAGGCGTACCCGCCGACCAGGAAGAAGATCCCCAGCATCTGGAGCACCCAGCTGAGCGGTGCGAAGGCCCCGAACGTCGAGAGCGGGCTCGCGTTGTGCAGCCCGTCCGCGTCGAGCCGGAACCCGCCGAGCATCCAGTGCCCGAGCGGCACGGCGAGCAGCGCGAGGGCCCGCAGGCCGTCGATGGCCCGGTCCCGGTGGGCGGGGGTGGCGGCCTCGACGCGGGCGGCGAGCCGGTGCGTACGGGTACGGGTGTTCATCGGGCCGCTCCTTCCTCGGTGGCGGCTCCCCGTGCGATCGCCGCGAAGGCCCGCAGCGAGTCCGTGCCCGGGGCGAAGTAGCCGGTGTGGCCCCGGGCGTCGCCGGCCGGTATGCGGCGGGCCCCGAACGCCGGGTCCGTGGGGTCGGGCCCGTGGCCGAGCCCCGCGAACCGCACACTCGGCACGTCGTCGATCCAGTCGCTCGGGTCCTTCGCCGCCCACACCGTCGCCCGGGTCCGCAGCCCGTCCACGTCGTCGGCCCGCATCCCGGGGGAGCCGAGGACCACCAGGTCGGTCGCGGACAGGCGGTGGGCGGCGAGGCCGCAGACGACGGAGCCGTAGCTGTGGCAGAAGACGGCGGGCTCGGGCAGCCCGTCGGCGGTCAGCCCCTCCACGAACCGGGTCAGCCGCCCGGCGCCGGCCTCCGCGAGCCGCCCGGTCGCGGCGTCGACGCCCACGCCCACGGGGGTGGTGTACCCGGTCCAGGCGATGACGGCGGTGCCCGGACCGGCCTCCGTGTGCAGGGACTTGGCCATACCGGCGGGTGTCCCGTACACATCGTTCGCCCGGTCGAAGGTCCCGGCGTCGTTGTCCGAGCCGGGCACCACCACCGAGACCCGGTGCGCCGAGCGCAGGTCCCCGAAGACCTCGGCGACCTGGCCGCGCCCTCGCGGGTCGAACGCGAGGATCTGGCGGCCCGGCGCGGCGAGCGAGCGGTAGCGGGGGTCCTCGGCGGTGGCGAGGGAGAGGGCGTTGGCGCGGTAGCGCAGCTCAAGCGGGGCGCCGTCGAGATTGCCGACGACGGACGGGTGCCGAACGAGGAGCAGTTGGCGCTCCCGCTCGCTCAACCCGTCGAAGAAGGCGACAACTTCGGCGGGGTCCGCGCGCTCCGGATCGGGCAGCTCCGCCCCCAGCACCCGGTCCGCCCGCCACGACGTGGTGCCCGACGGCGGCCCGGTCAGCGCCTGCTGCGCATCCCCCGAGACCCAGCCCGCCGTCCCCGTCACCACGCTCGTAGCCAGTGCGAACGCGACCACGGTCCTCGCGTATCGGCGCATCGTGCCCTCCCTCTCCGCTGCCGCACCGAGCGGCGCGAACGTGAGGAAGGTAGGAAGAAGATGGGTGAGGGGGCGTCACACCGGGGGGCCAACTGCGAAGTGCTACTGGGGTAGGGGGTGGCGGAGACGGCTCCGTGCGAGGGGACGGCTCCGTACGACGAGGCGACTCCGTACGACGAGGCGACTCCGTACGACGAGGCGACTCCGTACGAGGAGGAGTCAGGCCCCCGCGTCCCCCGGCGTCACCAGCCCCGACTCGTACGCGAAGATCACCGCCTGCGCCCGGTCCCGCAGGTCCAGCTTGGCCAGCACCCGGCCGATGTGCGTCTTCACGGTCTGCTCGGCCAGCACCAGACGCCCCGCGATCTCCTGGTTCGACAGCCCCCGGGCGATCAGCTCCAGCACCTCCGTCTCGCGCGGAGTCAGCCCGTTCAGCCGCAGCGCCTGGCCGCCGCGCGTCGCCCCCGACGGCCGCTGCGCCGCGAAGTCCGCGATCAGCCGCCGCGTCACCGAGGGCGCCAGCAGCGCGTCGCCCGCCGCCACCACCCGTACCGCCGCGATCAGATCGGCGGGCGGGGCGTCCTTCAGCAGGAACCCGGAGGCCCCGGCACGCAGCGCCTCGTACACATAGTCGTCCACGTCGAAGGTGGTCAGCATCAGCACCTTCGGCCGGTGCACCACCCCGATCGGCGGGTTCAACAGCTCGCGGGCGGCGGCCAGTCCGTCCATCTCCGGCATCCGCACGTCCATCAGGACCACATCCGGGTGCTGGTGGCGGCTGACCTCCACGCCCTGCCGGCCGTCCGCCGCCTCGCCGACCACGTCGATATCGCTCTGCGCCGCCAGCAGCGCCGCGAACCCCGCCCGCACCATGGCCTGGTCGTCGACGATGATCACGCGGATGGTCACAGATCCTCCGGAGGCAGGGGCGTCGGCGGTGCGGCGGGCGGGGGAGCGGACGGCGCGGCGGTCGAGGGCAGCGGCATCCGGGCCGCGACCCGGAACCCGCCGTCGGGCAGCGGACCGGTGTCCAGCGTGCCGCCGGTCAACCGTACGCGCTCGCGCATCCCGACCAGCCCGTGCCCCGTCCCGCTCGTCTCCAACGGCGAAGCACGGGTGGCGGCGCGCTCGTTGACGACGAGCACGAGGAGGTGGCCGCGCTCCGGCGCGACGAGGACCCGGGTGCGAGCCCCGGGCGCGTGCCGCACGACATTGGCCAGGGCCTCCTGCACGATCCGGTACGCCGACAGGGCCACCGCCGGGGGCACCTCGCCCCGCCCTGAGGTCAGCTCCTTGCTGAGCGCCAGCTCCGCCGGCAGCCCCGCCCGCACGGTCGCCTCCACCAACTGCTGGAGCCGGTCCAGGCCGGGCTGCGGCGCCCGGTCGCCCTCGGCCCCCTCGCTGCGCAGCACCGACAGCAGCCGCCGCATCTCGCCCAGCGACTCCCGCGCCGCCGCCGCGATCGCCGTGAACTCCTCCTCGGCGGCCTTCGGCAGCCCGCTGATCCGGTACGGGGCGGAGTCCGCCTGCACGGTGATCACCGACATGTGATGGGCGACCACGTCGTGCAGCTCCCGCGCGATCCGGGTCCGCTCCTCCAGCAGCGTGCGCTGCGCCCGCTCGGCCTCGCTGATCGTCTCCTGCTCGGCGAGCCGGCGCTGTGCGACGCCCCGTTCCCGTACCGCCCCGCCGATCACCAGCACCACCCCGCCGAGGATCGTCAGCAGCAGGGCACTGCCGCTGCTGCGGTCCGGGGCGATCAGGTGCAGGACGGCTCCGGCGGCGCCCGTCACCGCCCAGACGGCGATCACGGTCCGCCGCGTCTCGCGCAGCCCGAGCGCCAGCAGCAGGAAGAGGTAGGCGACGATCACCGGCGGGGTCCACGGCCAGACGTCGTGCGGATCGGCGGGCTGCGCCAGCAGCACCAACGCGCCCAGGATGTCGGCGGGGAAGACGATCCACCACGCCTGGAGGGGCCGGTGGGCCAGCATCAGCAGCGGCGCCGCCTGGGCCACGCCGAGCGCCCCCGCGAGCGCGCCGGGCACGCCGTACTGCGTGGTCAGGTTGGTGATGGTGACCGGGATGAACGTCGCGGCCAGCGCGAGGACCACGACGTACGGAAGCAGCCGCTGCCACCGCTTCGGGGCGTGGGCCAGCAACGGCGTGGACGGATGGGACGCGTGGGACAGTCCGTGGGCGAGCTCGCGCAGATTGCGGCGGGCGGCGCTCAGCAGGCCGTCGGCGGGCGGCTGGGGCCCGGTGGGGGAAGTGGACATGACCGGGCCAGCCTAGGAGGACGACCGCCGCCGGGGCGTCATACCGGGGACTTGACCGCCCCCGGCCCGCCTCATACCGGGGTACGGGGTGGCGGGGCCGCACTCCGGGACGTACGGGGTGGCAGGGCTGGTCTCCGGTGCGTACGAGGCCTCACAGCTCCGCCAGCAGCTGTGCCTTCTTCGCGCTGTACTCGTCGTCCGTCACCAGTCCCGCCTGATGGAGTTCGCCGAGGTGATGGATCCGCTCGGCGATGTCCGCGGGGTCGCGCCGCCCGGCGTTCACCAGGACCGGGGCCGGGACGGCCGGCGCGCTCTGGGTGCTGCGTACGGATTCCAGTACGGCGGCGGCGAAGGGCAGCGACTCGTGCACCGGCCCGTAGCCGAGGCCGAAAAGGACCGCCGCCGGATCCTGGTCCGCCGGGGCACGGTTCACGGTGGCCGGGGCGCCGTCCACGGCTATGCCCGCCGCCTCAAGACCAGGGCTGACGGGCCGGTGGAGGTCGCCGAGGCTGCCGCCGGTGCGGTGGTCCGCCGGGACGGCCGCACGGGGCACCAGACGGAGATAGCCGTCGAGGCCCTCGGGGGAGCGCCACTCGATTCCGGCCAGTTCGCTCACCCGGTACGTCTGGTCACCGGCCTTCCACTTCGCGCTGGAGGCCCCCGTCCAGAACCACCGGAAGGAGATCCGCTCCCCGTCGAAGGCGGCCCGTCCGTCGTACGCCTTGAACTGCATCGGCGCCTCGGGGGCGGCCACCAGGAAACGGTCGGCGGGCTCGTCGGACGCGGGGCCCAGACAGGACCGCAGCTCGTCCGCGTAATACTCCGCGAGCAGCTCCCGGTCCGCCGGAAGCACCAGGCGGTAGGGGTCGCACCCCTCCTTCAGCTGCCCCGCGGCAGCCTCCAGGAGCGGGTCCGCACCCGGTCTCGGCACGACACGCAGCACCACCGTGTCCCGCTTGCCCGGGGTCAGCGTCACCGACGACAGCGCAGCATGCGGGATGCGGCGCTCCCGCAGGCTCTGCAGGAGCTTCGGCGTGCGGATACCCCGTTCGAAGCGGATGAGCACGGAGTCGGCGTCGAACTCCCAGGTGGCATGAATTCCGGCCAGCACATCACCCATGTGCCTCATCGTATGCGGCACAGGCTCGCACGTCCCCCCTCGGCGTAAGTCGCAATTAATCGGCTTGTCACGCGGCTCTACGCGCGTCAGCCTTCCCGGTCACCGGAAATACCACTGTGGCAAGCGCCATCGGCGGTTGCGCAGCTGACCGACCCGTAGGCGCCGACGCCGATCGCGGCGAAGTTGCCGAGGCTCTCGGTGCCGGGTTCGAAGTAGCCGCTGTGGCCGGCGGCGCCGGCCGCCGAGACCAGCCGGGCCCCGAAGGCCGGGTCGACCGGGTCCGCGCCGTGCCCGATGCCGCCGAACTCCAGGTGCGGCACGTCCTGAATCCAGTCGTCCCGGTCCCGCATCGCCCAGATCCGGGCGTCGGTGTCGAGCCGCGCGGCGCTTTCGGCCCGCATACCGGGGGATCCGGCGACCGCGATGTCGGCCACCCGGTCGGGAGCCTTGTCGGCGGCCACCCCGCACACCACGGAGCCGTAGCTGTGGCAGAACAGCGAGACCGTGGACGTGCCGGGCAACGCCCCCACCAGCGCGTTCAGCCGCAGGGCACCCTCCGTCGCGAGTCCGCCGAGCGCCGCGTCCATGCCGAGACCGGCCGGGGCGGTGTAGTCGGCCCAGGCGATGACGGCGGTACGGGTCCCGGGGGAGGCCGCGCGCTCCGCCCCGTACAGGGACTTCGCCATGCCGACGGGCGCGGAGTTGACGCGGTGGCTCCGCTCCAGGGTGAGGAGGTTGGTGTCGACGCCCGGGACGACCACGGAGACCCGGGAGGCCCGGTCGAGATCGCCGAACACCTCGGCGGCACGGCCGCGCCCGGACGGGTCGAAGGCCAGGATCTGGCGGTCCTTCGCGAGCATCGACCGGAAGCGGGCCGCCCGCCGGGCCGCCTCGCTGCGGCCGCCCTCCGCGAGCGTCTCGTCGTACGTACGCCGCTTCTCTACGGCCACCGCCTGCTTCAGGGCCAGCCGGTTGGCGTGGTAGCGCAGGGTGACCGGGACGCCGTTCAGGTTCCCCACGACCGTGGGGTACTTGTCGGCGAGCGACATCTGCTGCCCCGAGGTGAGCGTGGCGAAGAAGTGGGCCATCCGGAAGGCGGGCGCCCCGGCCTCCGGCAGCGGACGTCCCGCTATCCGGTCCCGCGCCCAGGAGGCGAGGGCCAGCTCACGCTCCCCGTCGGCCTGGTGATCCCGTACGGCGGACCAGCCCGTCGTCGCCAGCATCACGAACACGACCGCTACGGCGAGCAGCGCGCGCCATGCGGTCAGGGTGGGGGAGGAGTCGAAAGAAGTCACTGCGCCACACCCTAGGAGACGTGCGCGTACGACCGTGATTCAGGTGAGGTACATCACCCGGCTGCGAAGGATTCAACCGAACTTCTTCACGGACGGTCACGGCCGACCGCTGGCACTGTGGTCGCCGCCGTCCATCTGCGGGCCGTGGTCACACCGCCTGCCGCCAGTCCCCCGCCAGCGCCGGGACGAGCTGGTCCAGATACTCCTCGGTGAGGTCGCGCAGCGCCTCGACGCTCGAATCGTGGCCCTGGCCCCACAGCTGGCCGGTCACCCGCATCACTCCGGAGAACGCGGCGACGGCCACCCGGGGCCGCGGGTCCCGCTCCACGTCGAGCCCCTCGCGCTCCGCGATCAGCTGGGCGATCTGGTTCTCCAGGGCGATCCCGCGCCGCATATGGGCGGCGAGCAGGGAGGGGGTCGATTCGATCATCTGGTACGTGCGCATATGGAGGTCGACCGTGATGACCTCCTCGATCGCCTCACCGATGCTGTTCCAGGCGCAGAGCACCGCCCGGCGCATCGCCTCGAACGGGGCCTCGCCGGCGGGGCGGTCGCGCAGCTCCGCGATGAAGCGGGACTCGACCATCTCCTGTACCGCGAACGTGATGTCCTCCTTGCTCGCGAAGTAGCGGAAGAAGGTGCGCTGGGAGACGTCGACCGCCTCGACGATCTCGTCGACGGTGGTGCGTTCGTACCCCTGGGTGGTGAAGAGTTCGAGGGCGGCGCGCAACAGGGCGTCGCGGGTGCGCTGCTTCTTGCGCTCACGCAGTCCGGGCCGGGTCGCGGCTCTCTGCCCATGGGTCACGTACCAGTCCTCTTTTCCCTCGTTTGTCCAGGTCAGCTTACCTGTGAGCTACGCGACAGCTACTGTCTCGTGAATGCGTTTGTCAACTGTCAGCGGCTGTCACTAGTCTCCGCGTATGACTAGTCAGACCACCGTCGAGAAGGCGCCGCGGGAACCGGAAGACGGCCCCGTACCCGCCGCGGCCAAGGGGCTTCGCGGCCACCCCTGGCTGACCCTGTTCGCCGTCGCCATCGGCGTGATGATGGTCGCGCTCGACGGCACGATCGTCGCCATCGCGAACCCCGCGATCCAGAAGGACCTCGGTGCCACGCTCGCCGACGTCCAGTGGATCACCAACGGCTATCTGCTCGCCCTGGCCGTCGCCCTGATCACCGCGGGCAAGCTCGGTGACCGCTTCGGCCACCGCCAGACCTTCCTCATCGGCATCGCGGGCTTCGCGGCCTCCTCCGCCGCGATCGGCTTCTCCAAGGAGATCGGCCTGGTCGTCCTCTTCCGCGTGCTCCAGGGCCTCTTCGGCGCCCTGCTGATGCCCGCCGCGCTCGGCCTCCTGCGGGCCACCTTCCCCGCCGAGAAGCTCAACATGGCCATCGGCATCTGGGGCATGGTCATCGGGGCGTCCACCGCAGGCGGCCCCATCGTCGGCGGTCTGCTCGTCGAGCACGTCAGCTGGCAGTCGGTCTTCTTCATCAACGTGCCGGTCGGCATCGTCGCGCTCGTCTTCGGCCTGGTGATCCTCAAGGACCACCGCGCCGCCAACGCGCCGCGCTCCTTCGACATCCTGGGCATCGTGCTGCTCTCGGGCGCGATGTTCTCCCTCATCTGGGGCATCATCAAGGCCGGTGAGTCCTGGGGCTGGGGCGGCGCCTGGACCTGGTTCTTCCTCGGCCTCGCGATCGCCCTCTTCCTGGCCTTCGGCCTCTGGCAGACGCGGGTACGCGAGCCGCTCGTCCCGCTGGCGATGTTCCGCTCCATCCCGTTGACGGCCGGCGCCATCCTCATGGTGCTGATGGCGTTCGCCTTCATGGGCGGCCTCTTCTTCGTGACGTTCTTCCTCCAGGGCGTTCACGGCCTCAGCCCGGTCGACAGCGGTCTCCACCTGCTGCCGCTGACCGCCATGATGATCGTCTCCTCGCCGGTCGCCGGACTGCTGATCACCAAGTTCGGCCCCCGGGTGCCGCTGGTCGGCGGCATGGTCTGCACGGCCACCGCCATGTTCGGCATGACGACGCTCAGCGAGTCCACCGGCACCTTCGCCATGTCCCTCTGGTTCGCCCTGCTCGGCTGCGGGCTCGCCCCGGTCATGGTCGGCGCCACCGAGGTCATCGTCGGCAACGCGCCCCTGGAGCTCTCCGGCGTGGCCGGCGGCCTCCAGCAGGCCGCCATGCAGGTCGGTGGCGCCCTCGGCACCGCCGTCCTCGGCGCGGTCATGTCCTCCAAGGTCAGCTCGGAGTTCGCCGGCAACTGGACGGACGCGGGCCTGCCCGGCACGCCCGACCCGAAGCTGGAGGAGGCCGCCGAGTTCGGCATGGTCCCGGTGGACGCCCTCTCCAAGGCTCCCGGCATGACGCCGGACGTCATCGACACCATCGGCGGCGTCATCCACGACACGTTCATGTCCGGCATGGGCCTGGCCTTCACCGTCGCGGGCGTCGTCGCCGTCGTCGCGGCCGGTGTCGCCACCCTCACCAAGCGCGGCGCGAACGCCGAGGCGGGCGCCGGAGTCGGCCACATCTAGGCCCCGCCCCCGAAGAACGCGTCAACACAGCGCACACCACAGCCCCGCCGAATCCTTTCGGCGGGGCTGTCGCCTATCAGGGTGGCGTGGGCCGTCCGCCTCTTCCCCGGGCGCTTCCGCGCTGGTCAGGGTGGTCAGGACAGCGCCGCGCCACGACAGGGCGCGGCGCACGACCACGGGGGTTGATCCACCATGCGTACGACCACGCGCACGACCACGCGTACGAACCGCACGACCGTTCTCGCCGCAGGACTGGCCGTCACCGCACTCACCGCACTCATCCCGCAGGCGCTCGCCCAGGACCGGTCCCCGGTGCGCGCGCAGCCTGCCTCCGACGTCCGGCTCGGCACCTGCGAGGCGGGCCGGCTCTGCCTCTGGAAGAAGCCCGACTTCACCGGCGCCCGGCAGACGTACGAACTCTCCACCGTCGACATCGAGAGCTGCACCCCGCTCCCCAAGGGCGGCGACGCCCAGTCCCTCGCCAACCGCACCGGCCGGCCCGTCACCACCTACCAGTCCGCCGAATGCCAGGAGACGGGCGAGTTCGAGACGTACCCGGGTGGCGGGACCTGGCTGCCCCGCTCCCCGTACCAGGTACGGGCGTTCAAGATCTGGGAGAACTAGCGTCCGCGACCGGACACGCCGAAGGGCGGCGACGCACGCGCGTCGCCGCCCCTCGGGCCCCTACAGCAGCTCTACGGCTACGCGTCGCCGCCCGCCGCGCCCGGATCGGCCGCGGCCACGTCCAGGAGGTCGTAGCGGTCCAGCGCCGTCTTCAGGGCCGACCGGTCGATCTTCCCCTCCTTCGCGAGCTCGGTGAGCACCGCGAGGACGATCGACTGCGCGTCGATGTGGAAGAACCGGCGCGCCGCACCACGGGTGTCGGCGAAGCCGAAGCCGTCCGCGCCCAGCGACTGGTAGGTGCCGGGCACCCAGCGCGCGATCTGGTCCGGCACCGAACGCATCCAGTCCGAGACCGCCACGAACGGGCCCTCGGCCCCTTCGAGCTTCTTCGTCACGTACGGGACGCGCTGCTCCTCCTCCGGGTGGAGCAGGTTGTACCGCTCCACGTCCACGGCCTCGCGCCGCAGCTCGTTCCAGGAGGTGGCCGACCAGACGTCCGCCTTGACGTTCCACTCCTCGGCGAGGATCTTCTGCGCCTCGACGGCCCACGGGACCGCCACACCGGACGCCAGGATCTGCGCCGGGATCTCGCCCGCCTCGCCCTGCTTGAAGCGGTAGACACCCTTGAGGATGCCGTCCACGTCGACGTTCTCCGGCTCGGCCGGGTGCTGGATCGGCTCGTTGTAGACGGTGAGGTAGTAGAAGACGTCCTCGTTGGCTTCGCCGTACATCCGGCGCAGCCCGTCCTGCATGATGTGCGCGATCTCGTACCCGAAGGCCGGGTCGTAGGCGACACAGCCCGGGTTGGTCGAGGCGAGCAGCTGCGAGTGGCCGTCCGCGTGCTGGAGGCCCTCACCGGTCAGCGTCGTACGCCCGGCGGTCGCACCCAGCACGAAACCGCGCGAGAGCTGGTCGGCCATCTGCCAGAACTGGTCACCGGTGCGCTGGAACCCGAACATCGAATAGAAGACGTACACCGGGATCAGCGGCTCGCCGTGCGTCGCGTACGCCGAACCGGCGGCGATCAGCGAGGCCGTACAGCCCGCCTCGGAGATGCCGTCGTGCAGCATCTGGCCCGTCGGCGACTCCTTGTACGCGAGCAGCAGATCGCGGTCGACCGCCTCGTACTGCTGGCCCAGCGGGTTGTAGATCTTCGCACTCGGGAAGAACGCGTCCATGCCGAACGTGCGGTACTCATCGGGCGCGATCAGCACGAAACGCTTGCCGATCTCCTTGTCCCGCATGAGGTCCTTCAGGATGCGGACGAACGCCATGGTGGTGGCGATCGACTGCGTACCCGAACCCTTCTTCGCAGCCGCGTACGTCTTGTCCTCGGGCTGCGGCAGGGGCTTCGCGCGCACCACCCGGGTCGGCACATAGCCGCCCAGACTGTTGCGGCGGTCGTGCATGTACTGGATCTCCTCCGAGTCGCGGCCCGGGTGGTAGTAGGGCGGGTAGCCCTCGTCCAGCTGCTTGTCGGTGATCGGGATGTGCAGCCGGTCGCGGAACCGCTTGAGGTCCTCGACCGTGAGCTTCTTCATCTGGTGGGTCGCGTTGCGGCCCTCGAAGTTCGGCCCCAGCGTCCAGCCCTTGACCGTCTGCGCGAGGATCACGGTCGGCTGGCCCTTGTGGGCCTTGGCCGCCGCGTAGGCCGCGTAGACCTTCCGGTGGTCGTGCCCGCCGCGCCCCAGGTGCAGGATCTGGTGGTCGGTCATGTCCTTGACCATGTCGCGCAGCCGCGGGTCGTCACCGAAGAAGTGCTCGCGGATGTACGAGCCGGTCTCGGTGGCGTACGTCTGGAACTGGCCGTCCGGCGTGGTGTTCAGCTTGTTGACCAGGATGCCCGTGCGGTCCTGCGCCAGCAGCGGGTCCCAGGAGCGGTCCCAGACCAGCTTGATGACGTTCCAGCCGGCGCCCCGGAACTGCGACTCCAGCTCCTGGATGATCTTGCCGTTGCCGCGCACCGGGCCGTCGAGCCGCTGGAGGTTGCAGTTGACGACGAAGGTCAGGTTGTCCAGGCCCTCGCGGGCGGCGATGGAGAGCTGGCCCAGCGACTCGGGCTCGTCCATCTCGCCGTCGCCCAGATAGGCCCACACGTGCGACTTGGAGGTGTCGGCGATGCCGCGCGCCTCCATGTAGCGGTTCATCCGCGCCTGGTAGATCGCGCCGAGCGGGCCGAGGCCCATCGAGACGGTCGGGAACTCCCAGAAGTCCGGCATCAGCCGTGGGTGCGGGTAGCTGGACAGGCCGTTCGGGGCCTTCGACTTCTCCTGGCGGAAGGCGTCGAGCTGGGCCTCGCTCAGCCGGTCGAGGAGGAACGCGCGGGCGTAGATCCCCGGGGACGCGTGCCCCTGGAAGAAGATCTGGTCGCCGCCGTCGCCCTGGTCCTTGCCGCGGAAGAAGTGGTTGAAGCCCACGTCGTACAGCGAGGCGGAGGAGGCGAAGGTGGCGATGTGGCCGCCGACACCGATCCCGGGACGCTGCGCCCGCGAGACCATCACGGCCGCGTTCCAGCGGGTCGCGTTCAGGACCTTGCGCTCGATCTCCTCGTCGCCGGGGAAGAACGGCTCGTCCTTCGTGGCGATCGTGTTCACGTAGTCCGTGCTGCGCATCTCCGGCACGGCGACACGCTTCTCCCGCGCGCGCTCGATGAGGCGGAGCATCAGGTAGCGGGCCCGCTCACGGCCTCGCTCGTCGACGGCGGCGTCGAGGGAGTCGAGCCATTCCTGGGTCTCCTCCGGATCAAAATCCGGGACCTGGCTCGGAAGGCCGCCAATGATGATCGGGTTGCGATCGGATCCGGAAGCCACACTGTTCCTTCGCTGTTCGGTGGTGCTCTGCGGGGTCTGTTACGGGGAACGTACCCCCGGGTCAACTGCGTGTGCGCCGCCTCCATCGTGCTACCGCGAGGGCCCGAACGTCATCTCTACCGTGGGGTAACCCCGAGGTTCCGAAATTTCTCCGGCGGGGCACGAGTATGGGCAGTACGCGGCGGGGTACGGGCAAACCGCAACCTTACGCCCAACCCGTCCAAGCGTTCCCAAAGGCCGTTCGAATCCGATTGGCGGAGCGAAACGGCATAAGCTGAGGAAGGACGTAAACGGATGGGGTGACCTTGCGGAGCCCCGGAAGGACCGGCCCAGGCCCCGGAGAGACATGCCGGAGCTTGCGGTGACGTGGCAGGGAACGTCACCGTTTAGGCGGTCTCGCACGCCGGGTACTTGCGCGATTCGCCGGGCCCGTGTGGACTACGGCCTACGCCCCGCGCACGCGCGTGGCTGCAGCATTTTCCGAAGACATGATCAGGAGGCATCCCGTGAGCGCGACCGCGGACCACGCGGAGGAGCGGACCAACCCGGCAGCACGCCTGGGGTTCGAGCCCGGACAAGTGGTCCAGGAGATCGGCTACGACGACGACGTCGAGCTGGAGCTCCGTGAGGGCATTGAGGCCACTACCGGCCAGGAACTCGTCGACGAGGAGTACGACGACGTCGCAGACGTCGTCCTGCTCTGGTTCCGCGACGAGGACGGCGACCTTACGGACGCGCTGGTGGATGCCATTGGTCTGCTCGAGGACGGCGGTACGGTCTGGCTGATGACGCCGAAGACCGGCCGTGACGGATACGTCGAACCGAGCGACATCAATGAGGCTGCCCAGACGGCCGGTCTCGCCCAGACCAAGAGCATCAGCGCGGGCAAGGACTGGACGGGCAGCCGTCTGGCCACCCCCAAGGGGGCCAAGGCCAAGCGCTGAACCACTCGCTGGACCACCCGGGGCCCCCGACGGCGCTGAGCCGCCGTCGGGGGCCTTCGTACGTGCTCCGGCGGCCCGTGCGTAGGGTGGGAGTCACCCGGACGGCCGGACACGTGTGAACGGACACGACGGCCGCGTACGAACGGAAGCCGGGACGTGAGAGACGTGAGAAGCGACGGAAGGGCTGTGTGTTCCATGGCGATCGAGGTCGGTACCGAGGCCCCGGATTTCGAACTCAAGGACAACCACGGCCGGACCGTGCGGCTGGCGGACTTCCGCGGCGAGAAGAACGTGGTGCTGCTCTTCTACCCGTTCGCCTTCACCGGCGTCTGCACGGGTGAGCTGTGCGCGCTCCGCGACGAGCTGCCCCGCTTCGAGAACGATGACACCCAGCTGCTCGCGGTCTCCAACGACTCCATCCACACCCTGCGCGTCTTCGCCGAGCAGGAGGGCCTCGAATACCCGCTGCTCTCCGACTTCTGGCCGCACGGCGAGACCTCGCGGGCGTACGGCGTCTTCGACGAGGACAAGGGCTGCGCGGTGCGCGGCACCTTCATCATCGACAAGGCGGGCACCGTCCGCTGGAGCGTCGTCAACGGCCTGCCGGACGCGCGTGACCTGAACGACTACGTCAAGGCGCTCGAAGCGCTCTGAGACGATCTCCTGGCGGCGCCCGGCCAAAAGCCTGTTTTCGCCGGGAACCGGTCACTAGGATCCAATCGTTGATCCGATGCCAACGAACGACGGGGACGCTGGTGTCTGCCGGCCCCTGAGAAAACTACTGGAGGACTCGTGGGAGTCAGCCTCAGCAAGGGCGGCAACGTCTCGCTGACCAAGGCCGCGCCCAACCTGACCGCGGTCATCGTCGGTCTGGGCTGGGACGCCCGCACCACCACCGGCGGCGACTTCGACCTCGACGCCAGCGCGCTGCTGGCGAACGCCGAGGGCAAGGTCGCGGCGGACGGCAATTTCGTCTTCTTCAACAACCTGAAGAGCCCCGACGGCTCCGTCGAGCACACCGGTGACAACCTCACCGGTGAGGGCGAGGGCGACGACGAGGTCATCAAGGTGAACCTCGCCGGTGTCCCGGCCGACGTCGACAAGATCGTCTTCCCGGTCTCGATCTACGAGGCCGAGAGCCGTCAGCAGAGCTTCGGCCAGGTCCGTAACGCGTACATCCGCGTGGTGAACCAGGCCGACAACAGCGAGCTCGCCCGCTACGACCTGAGCGAGGACGCCTCGACGGAGACCGCGATGGTCTTCGGCGAGCTGTACCGCAACGGTGCCGAGTGGAAGTTCCGCGCCATCGGCCAGGGCTACGCCTCGGGCCTGCGCGGCATCGCGCAGGACTTCGGCGTCAACGTCTGAGCACCCGCACGCCTCAGCAGGACCGGGCGCGCAGCGCCGCGCCCACGCATCACCCCGTCCGGCGCCGCCCCGTGCGGCGCCGGACGCGCTCAACCGGGCGCTCTCCACGCCCGACCGCGGGCGTGGAGAGCGCCCGTAAAGCGTTTCCACGACTCGGGGAGGACACACATGGGCGTCACACTCGCCAAGGGAGGCAATGTCTCCCTCTCCAAGGTCGCACCCAACCTCACGCAGGTGCTGGTCGGGCTCGGCTGGGACGCACGCTCCACCACCGGAGCCGACTTCGACCTCGACGCCAGCGCGCTGCTGTGCCGGTCGGGCCGGGTGCTCGGTGACGAGTGGTTCATCTTCTACAACAACCTCACCAGCCCCGACGGCTCCGTCGAGCACACCGGTGACAACCTGACGGGTGAGGGCGACGGCGACGACGAGTCGGTCATCGTGCGGCTCGACCAGGTCCCCGCGCACTGCGACAAGATCGTCTTCCCGGTCTCCATCCACGACGCCGACAACCGGGGCCAGGCGTTCGGACAGGTCAGCAACGCCTTCATCCGCGTCGTCAACCAGGCCGACGGCCAGGAGCTGGCGCGCTACGACCTCAGTGAGGACGCCTCCACCGAGACCGCGATGATCTTCGGTGAGCTCTACCGCTACCAGGGTGAGTGGAAATTCCGTGCAGTCGGTCAGGGGTACGCGTCGGGGCTCCGGGGCATCGCTCTAGACTTCGGCGTCAACGTTTCGTAACGCCGCGCACGGCGCGGGGGAGCCCCGTACACACCGGGGGAGACCCTTACAAAGAACACGATGGGGTAGCAGTGGTTCTGAAAACCTTCGGCTGGTCGTTCGCGGTTACCGCGCTCGGCCTGGTCGCAGCCTTCTTCTACGGGGGGTGGCAAGCCTTCGGTATCGTCGCGATCCTGACGATCCTGGAGATCTCGCTGTCCTTCGACAACGCGGTGATCAACGCCGGAATCCTGAAGAAGATGAATGCCTTCTGGCAGAAAATCTTCCTCACCATCGGCATCCTGATCGCCGTCTTCGGTATGCGGCTGGTCTTCCCCGTCGTGATCGTGGCCGTGAGCGCCCAGCTCGGGCCGATCGAGGCCATCGACCTTTCCTTCAACGACCCCGAGCGCTACAAGGAACTGGTGACGGACGCCCATCCGTCGATCGCCGCCTTCGGTGGCATGTTCCTGTTGATGATCTTCCTCGACTTCATCTTCGAGGACCGTGACATCCAGTGGCTCCGCTGGATCGAGCGCCCGCTCGCCAAGCTCGGCAAGGTCGACATGCTGTCGGTCTGCGTCGCGCTGATCGTGCTGATGATCACCGCCATGACCTTCGCGACCCAGGCCCACCAGCACGGTGGCGGGCATGTGGACAAGGCGTCGACCGTCATGCTCTCGGGTATCGCGGGTCTGATCACCTACCTCATCGTCGGCGGGCTCTCCGGATTCTTCGAGGGCAAGCTCGAAGAGGAGGAGGAGCGCGAGCACGAGGCCGAGGAAGAGGCCAAGCGGAAGGGCAAGCCCGTCACCGGGGTCGCCCTCGCCGGAAAGGCCGCGTTCTTCCTCTTCCTCTACCTGGAAGTCCTGGACGCCTCCTTCTCGTTCGACGGCGTCATCGGCGCCTTCGCCATCACCAACGAGATCGTGCTGATGGCCCTCGGCCTCGGTATCGGCGCCATGTACGTCCGTTCGCTCACCGTCTACCTGGTCCGCCAGGGCACGCTGGACGACTACGTCTATCTGGAGCACGGCGCGCACTACGCGATCGGCGCGCTCTCCGTCATCCTGCTGGTGACCATCCAGTACGAGATCAACGAGATCATCACCGGCCTGATCGGTGTCGTCCTCATCGGTCTCTCCTTCTGGTCCTCGCTCCGCCGCAACCGGGCCATCGCCGCCTCGGGCGGAGGCCACGGGGACATCGGCGGAAGTCCGGGTTCCAAGGCCGAAGTCCGCTCCGGGGTGTGACCCGGTAGGGATTGAGGAACGCTCTCTGCGGGGCGGCCCACACGGCGACGGCTCTCCGGGATTCCCCCGGAACCGGCCCGGTGGCCGCCCCGCAGCGGTGTCGGGAACAGGTCGGGAAACAGGTGGGGGTTGGGATGGGATTCTTCGACGGCCTGTGGCCGGGGCGCGCGGCACAGTTCGACTCGGGCAACGGCACATCCAGCGCCATCGTGCTCTCGAAACGCAATGCCACGGTCTCGCTCAGCAAACAGGGCGCCCTCTCGGGCAACCTGAGGGTCAACCTGTCCTGGCGGATGCGTACATCGGACATCGAGGGCCGCTCGCGCCAGAGCGGCCGGCTGCGGCGCCCCCTGAAGCTCTTCCAGCCCGAGGTGGTCCAGGCGCACACCCAGGGCGTCGTCAACGTCGACCTGGACCTCGGCTGCATGTACGAGCTGACGGACGGCACCAAGGGGGTCGTCCAGCCGCTGGGCAACCTCATCGGCGATCTGAACAGCCCGCCCTACATCCGGCTCAGCGGCGACGACCGCTTCGGCGCGCCCTCCGGGGAGACGGTCTACGTCAACCTCGACCAGCGCGACCAGTTCAAGCGGCTGCTGTTCTTCGTCTACATCTACGACCGGACGCCCGCGTTCGACCGTACGCACGCCAAGATCACGCTCTACCCGGGCAACGGCCCCCGGATCGAGATCGAACTCGACGAGCGCGCACCGCAGGCCCGCTCCTGCGCGGTGTTCACCGTGGAGAACGTCAAGGGCGAGCTCATCGTGCGGCGCGAGGTGAAGTTCGTGTACGGATTCCAGTCCGAGCTGGACCGGCTCTACGGCTACGGCATGCAGTGGGGGCGCGGCTACAAGTCACGGACCTGAGCTACAAGTCACGGATCTGAGCCCGTCCGGACCTGAGGGCTCAGGTCCGGATTCCGGATGGGCTCAGGACCGGATGAACTGCGGCCCTTGCGGCGGCAGGACGAAGTGCGGGTCGGGCGCGTGGGCGGCGGCCGCCGCCGGCTGCGGATAGCCGTACGCGGGCGGCGCACCGGCCCCCTGCGGGTAGCCGTACGCCGGCTGGGCGTTCGCGGCGGGCTGCGGCGCGGCCACCGGAGGCACGGCCGGGGGCGCGACGGGCGGCGGGTAGCCGTAGGCGGGCTGCCGGTGCAGGACCGTGGCCTGGGAGTCGGGGTCCGGCGCGGAGGCCGTGTGCGTGGCGGCGGCGGAATCGGAGGCGGCGTGGGCGGGCGCGTGGGCGGCGGGCGGCTGAGCGGGGCCCGGGGCGGCTCCGGAGGGCTCCTCCGCACCGTCACCGGCCTCCGAATCGTCGACCGAGATCCCGAAGGCGGTGGCAAGACCGATCAGCCCGGTGGGATAGCCCTGGCCGACCGCCCGGAACTTCCATCCCTCGCCGCGCCGGTAGAGCTCCCCGCAGATGATCGCGGTCTCCTCCCCGGTCTCCGGCCGCACATCGAAGACGGCCAGCGGGTCCCCGTCGGCGAACGCCGCGTCGAAGAGGAGTATCCGCAGGTCAGGCACGCGCTGGAAGGCGTCGCCGTCGGTGGAGGCGGCGATGACGACCTGGTCCACCGACGCGTCCAGCCCGCCGAGGTCCGCCTCGACGGTGTCCGTGAGCCCCTCGGCGACACTGCGCTTCGGCAGCCGCCGGACCAGCCCGGAGGGGTGGCGGGGCTGGTTGTAGAAGACGAAGTCCTCGTCGGACCGCACACGGCCGGAGGTCCCGAGCAGCAGGGCGGAGGCGTCCACGTCGGGAACACCGGTCCCCGGGGTCCAGCGCAGCACGGCCCGTACGGCCACGGCGTCGACCGGGACGTTCGAGCCCTTCAGCATCGTGTGCGTCATGGGCGTCATCCTGCCTGCTGGCGGCACGTGCGGACAACGCGGGGGCGGCAAAGTCCCTGGCCTGTCGCGTCGGTGCCGGGCCGGAGAGGGGGAAGAGGGAGAGGGAGTGGCTCACCAGGAGGGCCGAACGGTACCGCGAGAAGAGGCGGCGTGAAGGGCGGGTAACCGGAAATTCATGTACATCGGGAACTGTTGACACGCGTCCGTACGTACTATTACCGGCCATACGTTGTCCGGCCGGTCAGGCAGTTCGGGGGAAACTCATGCGTCACTTCGGGCATATACCGCCCGCTGCCCGGGAGGGCCTGTTCTTCCAGGAGCCGTGTGAGTTCAGCGCGGCCTCGCCCGCGAGCCTGCTCTCCGTCGCCCTGGGCGCCACGCTCTACTCCCCGGCCACCCGGCCCACACTGGCCGACGATGTGATGAAGCAGGCCGGGCGCGGCGTCGTCTCCATGGTGCTGTGCCTGGAGGACTCGATCGACGACGCCGAGGTGGTCGAGGCCGAGGCCAACCTGGTCAGGCAGTTCGCGCAGCTCGCGGAGCGGGACGCCACGGACACCGGGCTGCCGCTCCTGTTCGTCCGGGTCCGTGAACCGGGCCAGATCACCGACCTCGTCGACCGGCTCGGCACCTCCGTCCGGATGTTGTCCGGTTTTGTACTTCCCAAATTCACCGAAGAGCGCGGAACGCTCTTCCTGGAGGCCCTGGCGGAAGCC
Source organism: Streptomyces cyaneofuscatus (assembly GCF_033109485.1). Classification (NCBI taxonomy): domain Bacteria; kingdom Bacillati; phylum Actinomycetota; class Actinomycetes; order Kitasatosporales; family Streptomycetaceae; genus Streptomyces; species Streptomyces cyaneofuscatus. The sequence goes on from NZ_CP137002.1 coordinate 6,063,045, forward strand.
GAAGCGGCCTGCGGACAGCGGCTGTTCGCCATGCCGGTCCTCGAATCGCCCGAGCTGCTCCACCTGGAGACGCGCGGCGAAGTCCTCCAGGGAATCGCGCGCTCCGTCGACAAGTACCGGGACCGGGTGCTCGCCCTCCGGCTCGGCGTCACCGACTTCTGCTCGGCCTACGGACTGCGCCGCGCGCCCGACATGACGGCGTACGACGTCCAGATCGTCGGCTCCGTGATCGCCGACGTGGTCAACGTGCTCGGCCGGGCCGACGGCACCGGCTTCACGATCACCGGCCCGGTCTGGGAGTACTTCCGCCGCCAGGAGCGCATGTTCAAGCCCCAGCTGCGCCGCAGCCCCTTCCTGGAGGGCAGCGCGGAAGAGCTGCGTACGGCACTGATCGAGCACGACCTCGACGGCCTGCTGCGGGAGATCGAGCTCGACCGGGCCAACGGCCTGCTGGGCAAGACCTGCATCCACCCGTCGCACGTGGCACCCGTCCACGCACTCTCCGTGGTCAGCCACGAGGAGTTCACCGACGCGCAGGACATCCTGCGGCCCGAGCGCGGCGGCGGCGGGGTGCTGCGCTCGGCGTATACGAACAAGATGAATGAAGTGAAGCCCCACCGGGCCTGGGCCGAGCGCACGCTCCGGCGGGCCGAGGTCTTCGGGGTGGCGAGCGAGGACGTCGGCTTCGTGGACCTGCTGGCCGCCGGCCTGACGAAGTGAGCGCGCGTGGCGGCGCGTGCCGATGACCGAGCGTGGCGGCGCGTGCTGATGACCGACGGTGATGAGCGCGTGCCGATGACCGAGCGTAGTGAGCGCGTACCGATGAGCGGGCGCGTCAGGAGAGAAGAGGCCGTGGACGTGGTGTGGTCGGGCGACTGGGTGGCCGAGCGGCTGGGAGTGGCCCTGGAGGGCGACGGGGAGCTCCACGAGCTGCTGGGCCTCGCCCTGCGGCGCAACCCCAAGCGGGCCCACCTGCTCGTCTCCAACGTGCTGGGCAAGCATGTGCCCCAGAAGCCCTCCGTCGTGTACGGGGCGGGGTACGGGCTCGGTGAGCGCGTACGGGCGCTCCTCGGCGCGGAGGAGGCCCGCCGCGCGGTGGTCCTCGGGTACGCGGAGACGGCCACCGGCCTCGGCCACGCCGTCGCGGACGGCCTGCGGGACGCCCCGTACCTGCACTCCACCCGGCGGCCCGTCGCGGGCGTCGCGCAGGCGGGCGGCTTCGAGGAGGCCCACTCGCACGCCACCTCGCACCTGCTGCTGCCGGAGGACCCCGAGCTGCTGGCCGGGGGAGCGGAAGCGTCCACTCTGGTGCTGGTCGACGACGAGTTCTCCACCGGCAACACCGTGCTCAACACCATCCACGCGCTGCACGAGACGCACCCGCGCGAGCGGTACGTCATCGTCGCGCTGGTCGACATGCGCTCGGCCGGGGACCGGGACCGGCTGACCGCCTTCGCCGCCGAGATCGGCGCCCGCGTCGACCTGGTGACCCGCTCCTCGGGCACGGTCACGCTCCCCGAAGGCGTACTGGAGCGGGGCCAGGCCCTGGTCGCGGACCAGGAGGCGGAGCAGGCGGGGCGCGCCGACGAGGCTGTCGCAGGGGTCGCCCCCGCCCCCGTTACCCGGGTCGCCCTGGACTGGCCCGCGGAGGTCCCCGACGGCGGCCGGCACGGCTTCACCCCCGCCCACCGGGCGGCGCTCGAAGCGGCGCTCCCGGGCATGGCGGAGCGGATCGCGGGCGCGCTGGACAGCGATGTCCGCCGCGTGCTCGTCCTCGGCTTCGAGGAGCTGATGTACGCGCCGCTGCGCCTGGGCACCGCCCTGGAAGCGGCCATGGGGTCCGGCGCCGAGATCCGGTACTCCACCACCACCCGCTCGCCCGTCCTCGCCGTCGACGATCCCGGCTACGCGATACGCACCCGCCTCGTCTTCCCGGCCCACGACGACCCGGCGGACGGCCCCGGCGACCGGTACGCGTACAACGTGGCGGGAGCGGGGTTCGACGCGGTGGTCGCCGTCGTCGACTCCACCGCCGACACCCCCGAACTGCACGCCCCCGACGGCCTCCTGGCCCGCCTCGCGGCCCACACCGGCCAGGTCCTCCTCGCGGTCGTCCCCTCGTACACCCCCACACCCGTTCAGGAGCCCGCCGTGCTGCCCGAGCCCCTCCGAGGCCCCGACTTCTCCAGCTACGCGCCCGAGGACGTCGGCTGGCTGCTCCAGGACCTCTCGGACACCGAGCTGGAAGCGCCCACCGAGGAGCGCGAGGAGGCGATCCAGAGCGGCGGCGCGCACTACGCGGAGTCGCTGCCCGTGGAGTACCAGCCGAGCGCCGAGTACCAAGCCCTGTTCGCTGCCGCCCTGGACGCCTCCGCCGCGCGCATCGCCCGTGCGGTGGGCACCGTCACCGAGACGGTCCTCGCCGAACGCGGCCCGCGCCCGGTCCTCGTCTCGCTCGCCCGCGCCGGAACGCCCGTCGGGGTCCTGATGCGCCACTGGGCCCGCCACCGGCACGGCCTGGACCTGCCGCACTACGCCATCTCCATCGTCCGGGGCCGGGGCATCGACGCCACCGCCCTGCGCTGGCTCGCCGCCCACCACGACCCGGCCGACGTGGTGTTCGTCGACGGCTGGACGGGGAAGGGCGCGATCACCCGCGAACTGGCGGCGGCGATCGAGGAGTTCGAGGCGTCGGGCGGACCCGGCGGCTCCGCGGGCCCGGCCGGCTTCGACCCGGAGATCGCGGTGCTCGCCGACCCGGGCGGCTGCGTCCGTACGTACGGCACCCGCGAGGACTTCCTGATCCCCTCGGCCTGCCTCAACTCCACGGTCTCCGGGCTCATCTCCCGTACGGTGCTCCGCGCCGACCTGGTCGGCCCCGACGACTTCCACGGCGCGAAGTTCTACCGCGAGCTGGCGGACTCCGACGTCTCCGGTGACTTCCTGGCGGCGGTGACCGCGCGGTTCGACGAGGTGGCGGACCAGGTCGACGCCGAGACCAAGGAGCTGCTCGCCGCCGACCGGGCGCCGACCTGGGAGGGCTGGGCGGCCGTCGAGCGGATCAGCGAGGAGTACGGCATCCACGACGTCAACCTGGTCAAGCCGGGCGTCGGCGAGACCACCCGGGTCCTGCTGCGCCGGGTCCCCTGGAAGATCCTCGCGAAGCGCGGGGCGGGCACGGACCTGACCCACATCCGGCTGCTGGCCGAACAGCGCGGCGTCCCCGTCGAGGAGGTCGACGACCTCCCGTACAGCTGTGTCGGTCTGATCCACCCCCGGTTCACGCGCGGTGCGACGGGCGCGGACGGCAAGGCGGTGCAGGGCGCATGAGCACGGCTTCTTCCACCACCCTCGTGGCGAGCGACCTCGACCGAACCCTCATCTACTCGGCGGCCGCGCTCGACCTGGCGATGCCGGACGCGGAGGCTCCCCGGCTCCTCTGCGTCGAGGTGTACGGCCACAAGCCCCTCTCGTACATGACGGAGACGGCCGCCGCCCTCCTCACCGACGTGGCCGGCTCCACGGTCTTCGTGCCCACCACCACCCGGACCCGCGAGCAGTACCACCGCATCCATCTCCCCGGCCCCGCCCCGCAGTACGCGATCTGCGCCAACGGCGGCCACATCCTGGTCGACGGGGTCTCCGACCGGGACTGGCAGCAGCGGGTGGAGGCGCGCATCGCCGACGAGTGCGCCCCCCTCACCGAGATCCGCGCCCACCTCGCCACCACCGCCGACCCGGCCTGGCTGCTCAAGGAGCGCGTCGCCGAGAACCTCTTCGCCTATCTGGTCGTCGAACGCTCCCTGCTCCCCGAGGAGTGGGTGAAGGAGCTCGCGGTGTGGGCGCAGGAGCGCGGCTGGACCGTCTCCCTCCAGGGCCGCAAGATCTACGCGGTCCCCGTGCCGCTCACCAAGAGCGCCGCCATGAACGAGGTCGCCCGCCGCTCCGGCGCCACCCGCACCCTCGCCGCCGGGGACTCCCTCCTCGACGCCGACCTGCTGCTCGCCGCCGACCTCGGCTGGCGCCCCGGCCACGGCGAACTGGCCGAGAACGACTGGCGCGCCCCGCACGTCGTGGCGCTGGAGGAGCGGGGCGGGGCCGCGGGGGAGGAGATCCTGCGCCGGTTCCTGGCGGCGGCTTCGGCCACGTGAGTCCGGCTGCGTGAGCCCGGCTGTGTGGGCTGCGTGGGTTCGGCTGCGCGACGGCGCCGGTTGGGGAAGGCTGGGGGCATGACCAAGGGCAACGAGACCACGATCACCCCCGAGCTGTACGCGTACATGCTGGCCCACAACCCGCCGCTGGACCCGGTCCAACGGGAGCTGGTGGAGACCACATACGCCCGCTTCCCCGACCACGCCGGCATGGTGTCGGCCGAGGAGCAGGCCCCGCTGCTCGCCTTCCTCGTCCGGCTGGTGGGCGCCCGGCATGTGGTGGAGGTCGGCACGTTCACCGGGTTCAGCGCCCTCGCCATGGCCCAGGCGCTGCCCGCCGACGGCACGCTGATCGCCTGCGACATCTCGGAGGAGTGGACGGCGTACGGGCGTGAGGCCTGGGAGAAGGCGGGCGTCGCGGACCGCATCGACCTGCGCATCGCCCCGGCCCTGGACACCCTGCGCGCGATGCCCGCCGAGCCGCACATCGACTTCGCCTACCTGGACGCCGACAAGGGCGGCTACATCGGGTACTGGGAGGAGCTGGTGCCCCGGATGCGGCAGGGCGGTGTGATCGCCGTGGACAACGTGCTCTTCCACGGCGGTGTCACGGACCCGCGGGCCACCGGGTCGGCGGCGGCGATCAAGGAGTTCAACGACCATGCGAGCGCGGACGCCCGGATGGACAGCGTGCTGCTGGCGGTCTCGGACGGCCTGACGCTCGCGCGCAAGAAGTAGCGCGCGAGCCTTTCCTGCTGGTTACGCGGCCGGGCTCAGCCGCAGCAACCGCCGCCGCAGCAGCCTCCGCCCCCGCCACCGGACGGTGCGGGTGCGGACGCGGCGGCGCCGCCCACGGCCACGGCGGAGAGCAGCTTGACCGTGTCGTCGTGGCCGGCGGGGCAGGCGGCCGGGTCCGAGGACTGGGCCATGGGACGGCTGAGTTCGAACGTGTCTCCGCAGGTGCGGCAGCGGAATTCATAGCGAGGCATGGCCCCAGGCTAGAGCCATCGCCGCCCGGCGGCTACGGCCTCAAGGGAGGGCGCGGGCTCAGGCGCTGGCTCAAGCGCCGGCGCCGCGCTCCTCGCGGATGTCGGAGACGACCCGGGCGGCGGTCTGCCGCACGGCCTCGGTCTCGGTCAGGAAGTGCCAGTAGTCGGGGTGACGGCCCTCAAGACCGGCGACGGCCCGGTCCAGCCGCGCCACCGAGTCGTCCAGCGGCCGGGCATGCCGGGGGTCGGGCGTGTGCCGGCCGGCCATGGCGAGGCGCTGCGCGTCCCGTACGGCGAACCGGGTCCGCTCGATCTCCTGCTGCGGGTCCTTCGCCACGGCGTCCAGCCGCTGCAACCGGTCCCCGGCGGCGGAGACCGCCTCGTCCACCGCGTTGAGCAGGGCCCGGACCGTGGAGAGCCGGGAGGTGGCGTCCGCCCAGCGCTGCTCGTCGCGTGCCTTCGCCGCCTCCGCGAGCTTCTCCTCCGCCTGCGTCACGTTGACGGCGGCCTGCTCCGGCACCGGCTGGAGGTCCTGCCAGCAGGCGGCCGAGAACCGGCGCCGCAGCTCGCTGAGGACCGGCTCCACCGAGCCCGCCCGCGTCGTCAGGGCCTGGGCGCGGGTCCGCAGCGACACCAGCCGCCGGTCGATCTCGGCGGCCCGCTCCGGCAGCCGCTCCGCCTCGGTCCGCAGGGCCTCCGCATCACGCAGGACCACATCGGCCCGCTGGAGCGTCTCGGCGACCCCGTGCTTTCCCGCGCCCTGGTTCAGCTTGGTCAGCTCGGGGGCGAGGGCGGCGAGCCGGGCCGCCAGCTCATCGGCGCGCAGCCCCGCCGCCCGTACGGCATCGAGCGCGTTGCTCGCGCCGAGCAGCGCCTGCCGGGCCCGCTCCACGGCGGGGGCGAGCCGGGCGAGCTGGGTCTCCGCACTGCCCAGCAGCGTCCCGAGCCCCTGGCCGAACCGGTCCAGCTCGCCCTTGACCCGTACGAGATCGTCCTTGGCCCGGGTCAGCTCGGTGCGGGCGCTGGCGGCGACGGAGGGCTCCAGATCGTCCCGGTCCAGGTCGTGGGCGTCGACGGCGGTGATGTAGGCGTGGCTGACGTCGTCGATGCGCCGTCCCAGCGCGGCGAAGTCCTCGGCCGCCTTGCGGCCACGGGGGGAGTTGTCGACGGCGTTGATCGTCTCGATGGAGATCTTGAGGTCGCGCTGGGCGGTGTCCAGCTCGTAGAAGGCCTCGGCCGCCGCGTCCCTGGCTGCCTGGGCCTCGGCACGCTGGCTCTCCCCACGCCCGCCGAACCACCGCCGCGTACCGCCCCCGGCGAAGGCGGCGGGCAGCGTGGCGACGAGCAGGGGCACGGGCAGCAGCACGAGGGCCAGAACATCCCGGAGCCCCTGGCCTGCCGGGCCTGTCCGCCTCCTCGGCGGCCTCCCGGGAGGCTTTCCGGGCGCTCGCCGCTCGCGGCTCCCGCCCCGGGCACCGGAAACGCTCTCGACGGCGGAACTCCCACCCGCTCCTGCCTCTGGCCGCGTGTGTGTCGCCGTCACATCCCTCTCCCGTGCTGTTCCGCCCCTGCCGGTACATTCTCCCACCAGGTAAGGACGAACACACGGGCCCGATAGTTCGCGGTTCTAGTTCGCTGTTCGAACCTTCACTTCCCCGTTGTCGCTGCGGGCCTTCACCACATGGGCGCTGCTCTCGCTGCGCGGCACCCCGATGGCGACCTCCCCGTTGTCGGCGCTCGCGTTCACCGCGTACTTCTGTCCGCCCTGCGGCAGATCGATGACGATGCTCCCGTTCTCGCTGACGGTGTCCACCAGATCGGGCACACCGCTGAACCCCAGCCGGATCTCCCCGTTGTCCGCGCGGGCGACCACGGACTTGGTGCCTATCCGCTCGGCGAGGACGGACCCGTTGTCGCTCTTGAGGTCTAGCTCTCCGCCGGAATCCCGTACGACGATGTCGCCGTTGTCGGCGGAGAGCCGCAAGGCGGCGTCGAACCCGGTCGCGGTGATCTCACCGTTGTCCGCGTCGGCCTTCACGGTCACCCCGCGCGGCACCTTCACCTCGTGGCGCGCGGCACAGTTGTTGATCATGGCGTCGCACTTCATCCGCAGCGTCAGGGTGTCGTTCTCCATCTTCCAGACGGGATCGGGCCCACTCCCCAGCACCACCCACCCGTCGACCTGCCGCTCCACCTCGACCTCGTCCACATCGGCCGGCACAAGGGTCACGTTCGAGTCCTCGGCGTCGATGGTCAGCGTCTTCCCCTGCAACGCGAACGACTTGCGCTCCACCGGCGCGTCCTCGACGTCGGCGCCCCCGCACCCGGAGAGAGCCAGCGCGAGTAGCGCGACCCCGCCGCCCACGGCGACTACGCGTCCGGGGACCCCGCCGCGCTTGCGGGTCGGTGCGCTGGTACGGATGTCCACGATGATCGGTCCCCCAGGAAGTACAGCCGGACGGTGCCACCGGTCGTCGCTGCCGGTGTCCGGTGTACTGCCAACCGTATGCACCGGGGCCCGGTCAGCGGCATCCGGAGAGCTACCGTCTCGGGGGTGGGGTTATCCCCCCACTCGATCCGGCCTTTGCACCCAGCCCCCGCGCCTAACCCCCGCGCCCAGCCCCCGCAGCTCGGGGCTCGTATCGGTTTAGGAGCAGGGGGCCCGGCCCATGTACGCTGTTGCCTCATCCACGGGTGCGTAGCTCAGGGGTAGAGCGCTGCTCTTACAAAGCAGATGTCGGCGGTTCGAAACCGTCCGCGCCCACCAGACGAGAACGCCCCCCGCAGCGAGCCGCCGCGGGGGGCGTTGACGGTGGTGAACGACGGCAGCCCCCGCAGCGTCTGCTGCAGCGTTCGCTGGTCCGGCCCCCCCCCGATACCGCTGCACCGATATCCAGCCTCTCCAGCCCCGACGGCTCCCAGCTGCATGTTTTTCGTACTGTTATCACGCGAAGTGTGAGGCACGCGAGCAGCTCGGTTAACGTGCGATGGCTTGGAGTTGACCAGCACGTTGTAGAGGGGCGTTACCCATGGCACAGTCTCTCGCCGATCTCACATCGGCAGGAGCGCGAAGGACCTTGCGGTTCTTTCCCGAGAGCTCGCAGGCGGAGCGCGAGGAGTTGCGTGCCACGGCGCGGCAACTGCTCGACACTCACGGTGAGAAGGTCCTCACCGGCCTCCGCCCGGCCGAGCGTGTCATGTGGTACCTCGCGTCCGAGGGGCGTGCCGAGGATCTGGTCGAGGTGGTCCGTGGCCAGCGCAGGGACCCGGGCGCCTTCCTCGTGACAGGTGCCCGTAGGCCCCGGCTGGTGCTGCCGGGCCTGCGGAGCCTTGCGCTGCCGGACCGGATCACCGCGCTCGAACGTCGTGACCTGAAGATGACCGCGCAGCTCACCTCGGTCGAGTGGCGCGGCGACGATCTGGTGTGGGGCGGGTACGCGTTCGTCGCGAACCTGCCGCGCCCGTCGGGCCGGGTCGGCCGGTTCGCGGTGCTGAAGAACGGAAAGACCGGGCGCCTCATCAAGCTGCGCCTGCGCCGTACCGAGAACGAGCAGGCCACCGTCGCCTCCGGGCAGGCGCTGCACTGCTACGACCGGACGGGCTTCGAGGTCGTCGTCTCCGCCCGTCGGCTGCGCGAGCTCGCCGGGCGTGGTGCCGGTCAGTGGTTCCTCCACATCGGGATACCGGGGCCGGGTGGGATCCACACCGCGCGGGTGCGCCAGCGCGACGCGGGCACGGCCGGGCACAACCAGGTGCGTCATCTGGCGGACGGCTCCCGTCTCGTGGTCGGGTTCACCAAGAATGCCGTGAGCATCACCGTTCAACAGCCTCCGGTCGAGGTCGAGTCGTGCACCGTCGCGGACGGCGAACTGGTGCTGGTCGCCAGGGCGCGGAGTGGCGCCGAGGTTCCCACCGCCGTGAGCGTCGTCGAGGGCGACACCGAGTTCGAGAGCCCGCTCACTCCCTTGTCGAGCTCGTCCGGCTCGTCCGGCTCATCCGGCTCGTCCGCTTCCGCTGACGCGTTCCGGCGCTACCGAGCGGTGTTCAGCCTTGACCGGCTGACCGCGAACGACCCGTCGGGAATCAAGTCCCGTCCTTTCAAGGTGGCCTTGAAGGGAGCCGACGGGCAGGACCGGGAGGCCCTCCTCGCCGAGGACTTCACGACCGGCCGGTACGCGCTTGCGCGCGGCCGTGAACTGTCCGTTCACCGCGACGAGCGTGGCCGGCTGATGCTGGCGACGCGACCCGTCCGACCCCTCGTCGACGCGATGACCGTGACGGCGGCGGGAGAGCTGGTGGTCGAGGGCACGTATCCCGGTCAGGAGGCGGCCAAGAAGAAGGTCATCCTGCGGCACGGCGTCCGCCTGGAGGAGAAGGAGCTGCCGGTCGAGATCGCCGACGGGCGGTTCACGGTCCGGATCGAGCCCGAGGCGACCCCTCAGGTGAGCGGCCCGGAGCTTCCCCTGTGCCCCGGCCGCTGGTATCTGTTCTTCCGCGACGCGGACGCCTGGGACAAGTCCAGGGACGTACCGGTGACCTTGCGTCCGGAGCAGGTGGGGGAGCTGCCCCTGCGCTTCAACGGCCCGCAGCGCGTCGGTGGGCAGCCGCGTGCCTTCACCGTCGACCGCCGCGAATTCGACCGCGTCTTCATCGAGCCGGAACGGATGCTCGGCCCCGATGAACACGGCGCCTACCGGCAGCGCATTCTGCGTGAGGAGTACTTCCCGCAGCAGCGTGAGCTCCCGTTGCGTGACGCGGTGCTCTACCTGAGTCTCGGGGGCAAGCAGTTCTCGGACTCGCCGCGGTCGGTCTACGAGGAACTGGTGCGCCGAGGGGTCGAGGTCGAGCACATCTGGATCCAGGACGCGGGGCTGCCCGAGATGCCGCCGGAGGCGGGGGTGGTGGGCTGGGGCAGCCGCGCGTTCTATGAGGCACTGGCGCGCAGCCGCTACGTCGTCGTCAACACGGCGATCGGTGACTGGTTCGTCACCCGTCCCGGGCAAAAGGTCGTGCAGACCTGGCACGGCACGCCGCTGAAGAAGATCGGCGCGGACCTGCTCGGCTCTGCCAAGTCGAACCCCGCCTATATCGCCGGCCTGCCGCACAGCTACCGGCAGTTCGACTTCGTGGTGTCGCCGAACGCGTACACCACGGAGATCATGAGCAGGGCGTACTGCATCGAAGGAGACATGTTCGAGAGCGGTTATCCGCGCAACGACGTCTTCTACGCGCCTGACCGTGAGGAGCGGGCGGCGCGGGTCAGGGAGCGGCTCGGTCTGCCGGAGGGCAAGAAGGTCGTCCTTTATGCGCCTACCTGGCGTGAGGACCAGAGGCACGCGAGCAAGCTGTACAAGCTGGATCTGCGGATCGACCTGGCGGCCGCGCAGGCCGAGCTCGGCGGGGATCACGTACTGCTCTTCCGTAAACACCCGAAGGTCCATGGCAGCGTGCCGGGTGTGGGGCGGGGCTTCGTGTGGGATGTCACGCGCTATCCGGACATCGCCGATCTGTATCTGGTGGCCGATGTGCTGATCACCGACTACTCCTCGGCGCTCTTCGACTTCGCGCACTCGGACAAGCCGATGCTCTTCTTCACCTACGACCTGGAGCACTACCGGGACACGTTGCGCGGCCTGTACTTCGACTTCACCACCCGGGCCCCGGGGCCGCTGCTGGAGACCTCCGAGCAGTTGGTCAAGGCCGTGCGTGACGTGGATGCCGTCGAGGCGGAGTACAAGGAGAAGTACGCCCAGTTCAAGAAGGACTTCTGCGAGCCCGGGGACGGTCTCGCGACGGCGCGGGTCGTGGACCGGATGCTCGCCGGCGGACCGCACGCCGCAGACTCGACCGACGGCTGAGCGTGGGGTGCGGTCGTGCGGTGCCTGTCGTACGGCATGGAATGGGCGCTCCCGGCCCGGCGTTGTGGAGTGGGTGACCGGTAACAGTCGTGGCGATGCGTACGTCCCGCCGCCCGAGCACGAAGCGGTACGGAAGCGGCTCGTGGCGGAACACGCCGACACGAGCGAGCGCATGGCGGCGCTGAGCCGTGACTTCGAGGCGATCGTCGAGGCGAACGCCCTGGTGGCCGTCGACGACGAGCATGATCCCGAGGGGTCGAGCACCGCTTTCGAGCGGGCCCATGTCGCCGCCCTGCTGGCGCAGGCGCGTGAGCACCTGGCCGAGCTGGACCTGGCCGTGGAACGGCTGGCGAGCGGCGACTACGGCCGCTGTGAGGTGTGCGGGGAGCCCATTCCGGCCGCCCGGCTGGAGGTACGGCCGGCGGCTACGACCTGTGTCGGCTGCGCGGACGGGAGCACGGCGCGTCGCCGTTGAGGGGTGCTCCATGATGGGCGCCGGAAAGCAGCGCGGCGGTGGCGGCGCCCCTGTGGGTGCGGGCACGCGGCAATGTGCGGGCACGCGGCAACGCGACGGGGAAAGGCACGACCATGGGGCAGACCCTTGCGGAGATCCTGGACGGGGCCGCGCGCGGCCGGTTTCCGGCGCCTGACGGGAGTACCACCGTGGTGGAGGCGCCGAGCGTGCGGGACAGCGGCGTGATCGCCTTCACCGCGCACTCGGTGGTGTTCACCGACGAGGACCCCGCGTGGATCCACGCGACCCTGGCGTCCCTCGACTGCGATGCGCTGGCGGCCACCATGCATCCGCGGTTCCTGCACGCGTTCCTGGAGCGGACCGGCCGGACCACCGACACGATCGACCTCCTCACGGTCGCGCCCGCTCTCCCCGGCGATCCACCGCTGGAGCTGCGGGAGATCACCGACCCGGTGCATCCCCGGGTCATGAGCGCACGCAGGCGGCGGGACGGGGTGCGGATGTGGACGGTCGACGGTGGGGTGCTGGTCCTCGGGCGTGGGGTGGCGGGGCGCTGGGAAGTGGCCGTCGAACTCGCCGAGAACGCCCGGCACCGGGGCCTGGGGCGGGCCCTGGCCACCGCCGCCCGGCATCTGGTGCCCGACGGCGAGCCCCTCTGGTCCCAGCAGGCCGCGGGCAACGCGCGCAGCATCAGGGCGTTCCAGGCCGCCGGGTTCCGGCCGGTGGGCTCGGAGGCGTTGCTGCTCGGCCGGTAGGCGCTCCCGCCCGTCACGCCTCCTCCCGGGATGCGCTCCCACACGTTGCGACTCCTCCCGGGATGCGCTCCCGCGACCCCCAAGGCACCGTGGAGACATGGCCGCGCACCCGCCTGTGATCGTCTATCCGCCCTCCGCGACCGGAGGGCGGCGGGTCACCGTGCACGGGCAGATCGTGGGGCTGGCGCATGGGCGGGGCGAGGTGGCCGCCCTGCTGCGGGCCGCCGGATTCGCGCCGGGGCCGGACCAGGCCGTCGAGCTGGACCGGCCGGGGCTGATCGAATGGCGCGGCGGCGACCTCGACACGTGGGAGTGACCCCGTGAGCCGTCACCCGAACGGGTGCGTCCAAGTGGCTCACCGGCCAGGCCTCAGGGAACGTCGAATCTGATCTGCACGCACCATCAGTGCAGGTCAGGACCGCAGGCACCGGCTGCCTGTCCCGGCCAAGGAGTCCCCATGTCCCAGCCCAGCGCACCTACCCCCGACAGCACCTCCCGCCCCGCCGCCGCATCCGGGGCCGACTCCGGCAACGCGTGGGCCGGCGGCGGGACGCTGTTCGCCGGTTTCCTGCTCCTCGTCGACGGTGTCCTCGGAGTGATCAAGGGCGTCGCGGGGATCGCCACCAACGATGTGTACGCGGCGGTCAACGACTACGTCTTCAAGTTCAACGTCACCACCTGGGGATGGATCCACCTCATCCTCGGCGTCGTCCTGATCTTCGTCGGCTGGGGCATCCTCAAGGGCGCGACCTGGGCCCGGGCCGTGGGCATCGCCCTCGTCTCCCTGAACCTGATCGCCAACTTCATGTGGCTCCCGTACACGCCGATCTGGGCCATCGTCACCATCGCCATCGACGTCTTCATCATCTGGGCCCTGTGCACCGACCGTTCCAGGCCGGCGTTCTGACGTGCCGGAGACCACCGGGACGTCACCCGACAGCACCGGGGGCGACCTCGTGGACCTCGCCGCCGAGGCGTACGTCTACGGGTATCCCCTGGTCTGCGACCTCTCCATGGTCGGGACCTCGCTCCGAGACGGGTTCGGCGCGCTCGCGGCCACGCCCTTCAACCGGTTCGCCCACTCCGAGCGCCTCGCCGACCACCGTACGGAGTTCGTCTCCGTCAACAACGACACCGTCTACTCCATCGCCCAGCTCGACCTGTCCGGCGGGCCGCTGCGCCTCCACGTCCCCGACAGCGGCGGTGCGTACTACGTGCTCCAGTTCGTCGACGCCTGGACGAACAACTTCGCGTACGTCGGCCGGCGCGCCACCGGTACCGGCGAGGGCGAGTGGCTGATCGTGCCGCCCGGCTGGGCGGGCAGCGTTCCCGACGGCGTACGCGGGGTCGTCGACGCGCCCACCTCCGTGGTGACCGTGGCGGGGCGTTACGCCTGCGACGGCCCCGGCGACCTGCCGCGCGTCCGGGCGCTCCAGGAGCGGCTCACGCTTGCCCCGCTCGACGGCCGGCCCCACCGCACCGGGCTGCCCGCGCCGGAACCCGGCGTACCGGAGGAGCTGCGGTTCTTCGAGGAGCTGCGGGTGTGGATGGCCGACTTCCCGCCGTCCGCGGCCGACCAGGCGTACCAGGACCGGTTCCAGCCGCTGGGGCTGCTGGAGGAGGGGCCCTCGCCGTACGCCGCCGCCTCCCCGGCCCTCGTCGACGCGCTGACGAAGGGGCTGGAGCGGGGACGGGCCCGGGTCGAGGGGGTCAGCCGGGCCGGGACGGGCGGCGGGGGCGGGAGGCCGGGCAGCTGGAACATGGACCCGCACGTGTTCGACTACAACCTGGACCACTTCGGCGTCGGCACCATCGACGCGCCGCAGTGGCGGATCGCCGACCGGGAGGCCTCCTACCTGGCTCGCGCGGTGGCGGCCAGGATCGGGCTGTGGGGGAACCACGGGTACGAGGCGGTGTACGCCCAGACCTTCCAGGACAGCGAGGGGCGGCAGCTGAACGGGGCGCACTCCTATCTCCTGCGCTTTCCCGAGCCGCCGCCCGTCGAGTCGTTCTGGTCGGTGACCATGTACAGCACCCCGGACTACTACCTCGTGGAGAACCCGGCCGGCCGGTACTCGATCGGGGACCGTACGCCCGGCCTCGTCCACGCGGACGACGGCTCGCTCACCCTGTACCTCTCCCACGACCGGCCCGCCGACCCGGCGCGGGCGGCGAACTGGCTTCCCGCTCCCGCCGGGGACTTCCGGCCGATGCTGCGGCTGTACACGCCGGGGGCCGCCGTCCTCGACGGGGGTTACGAGATCCCGGCCGTCGAGCGGGTCGAGGGGTAGGCACCGGTCGCGACGCCGGGCGACGCCGGGCCGTTGTCAGTGGTGCGGTCCACACTGGAGTCATGTGCCGCAGTATCAAGACCCTTCGACCGCCCGCCCTCCCCGAAGAGGCCACCGAGGAGGACATGCGGGCCGCAGCCCTTCAGTACGTACGCAAGGTGTCCGGCTTCCGCGCGCCCGCCGCGCACAACCGGGAGGTGTTCGACCGTGCCGTCGACGAGATCACCGAGGCCACGATGAAGCTCCTGGACGGCCTGGAGATACGGGGCTCGGCCGCCCGGAGCACCGTCGAAGGGTGAGCCGGGACGGGGCCGGGGCCGGAGAACGGCTCAGGGGGAGACCGGCGCCGGTGACGTGACGGGAGTGGGCGCGTTCGGCTGGCTGGGCACCGTGCTGGGCGTGGTGCCGGGGACGGAGTCCTGCTGGACGGGCCGGGGTCCTGTGACCGGGGCCGGTACGGTCGCCGGGTCACAGGAGTCCTGGAGCGGCTCCGCCGTGGCCGCCGCCGCGTCCCGCTCGGCAGCCGGGCGCTTCACGAGGAACGCGGCCAGTGCGCCCGCCATGAACAGGGCCAGCACCGAGACGGCCGTCCCGAACCAGGTCGACCCGAGCCACCGGCCCCCGAAGTATCCGAGGCCCACGCTGTAGCCCGCCCAGACCAGGCCCGCCACGGCGGACCAGGGGAGGAAGTCCCGCTTCCGGCGGTGAGCGGCGCCTGCCCCGAGGGAGACCACCGAGCGGCCCGCGGGTGCGAACCGGGCGATGACGACGAGCGCGCCGCCGCCCCGGCTCAGTGCCGCGCCGAGACGTTCCTGCGCCTTGGTGAGGCGGCGGGAGCGCGCGATCGCCCGGTCCAGCCGGTCGCCACCGCGCCAGGCGAGGCGGTACGCGACGAGGTCGCCGAGCACCGAGGCGGTGGCCGCGCAGAGGATGAGGACGACGAGCGAGGGCACTTCACCCGTCCCGTCGCCCGAACCGTTGACGCCGGTCGAGCCCGCGGCGGCCGCGGTGGCGGCGGTGATCACGAGGACACCGCTGGGCAGCAGGGGGAGAAAGACGTCCAGGAGCACCGAGACGGCGACCACCACGTAGATCCATGGGCTGCTGGTCAGTGCGCCCACACTCTCAAGCACCCGTCTACTCCCCGATCATGTCAACGCCGCGACGTCGCAGGGGAGCGGCATGGGCGGCAGGTTCAGCTGTACAGCGTACGCGTGAGGGTTCTGCGCAGATCGCTCAGGGTGGGGTGACGTTTACGCGGGTCGCGTACACCTTGCGGGCGGTACGGGCGTTAGGCAGGCCGCAACGACCGGTACGAGCGAGGAGCGGCAGCGCATGACGGCACAGGTGGATCGAACAGCAGAGGCAGCAGAGGCAGCAGGGGTGGCCGGGGCGGCTGAGGCAGCCGGGGCGGGCCGGGTGGCGCGGGCGCCGGGGACCGTACGGAGAAGGGTGCTGGTGGGCGCGGCCGCCCTGCTGATGCTCACCGGCGGTGCCACCATCGCCCACGGCGCGGCGGACGGCACGGACGGCGCACCCGCTCCGGACGGCGGAGGACACGCGGCCCACAGCACCGGCACCGGGGCCAGCACCGGGACGGGGGCCGGGGAGGCGGGGCCCGTCGGTGGTGCGTCGCGGAGCGGCGGGTTCTATATGCGGGCCGACGGGGTGTTCTCCCCGCCCGGCTCCTTCGTCCCGTCCGACGCGCTGACGTACGACACCGCCCTCGTCCCGGCCGCCGCGCGGATCGAGATCACGCAGTACGCCGACCGGACCAGCCACCGCGTCGGCACCCGGCTGCGCGGCCTGGTCCCGAACCGTGCGTACGGGATGCACGTGCACACCTCGCCCTGTGCGGCCGATCCGGCGTCGGCGGGGCCGCACTACCAGCACCGCGCCTCGGCCACCGCGGACCCGGTCAACGAGGTGTGGCTGGACTTCCGCACCGACCGGAACGGCAACGGCGAGGCGGAGGCCCGGCACGAGTGGGGGTTCCGGGACGGCGGTGCCCGGTCGGTGATCGTCCACGACGCGCAGGGCGGCGCGGGGAAGCGGGTGGCCTGCTTCACGGTGCCGTTCTCGTCCTAGACGCGCACGGAGGCGGGGGAGGACGGAAGACGGCAGTACGGGCGGTGCCGGAAGGTCAGGCCGAGACGCCGGCCGTGGCGGGCTCGCGGCGGGACTCCTCGGCGGGGACGCGCTCGGCGCGCGACCCGAAGAGCCGTTCCAGGGCGAAGGCGCCCGGGCCGGTGAAGACCAGCAGCAGGAACGCCCAGCAGAAGACGGCCGCCGTCTCGCCGCCGTTGCCCACCGGGGTGAGCGCCTCGGGCTGGTGGACGACGAAGTACGCGTAGGCCATCGAGCCGGAGGCGAGGAGGGCGGCGATACGGGTGCCGAGGCCGAGGGCGACCAGGGCGCCGCAGACCAGCTGGATCAGGGCGGCGTACCAGCCCGGCCAGGCTCCGGCCTCCGCCTCGCGGCCGCCGAACACGCCGAAGAGGCTGGAGGCGCCGTGGATGGCGAAGATCAGGCCGATGGCGAAACGGAAAAGGCCGAGCGCATAGGGCTGGGCACCGTTCAGGCGAGAGGTCATGGGGGGTGGGCTCCTTCGGTCTGGGTGGGGACGTGAACCGATTGAGCGCCTCAGGTTAGGGAAACCTCACTAGTACTTGCAAGTTCAACATTCTGGCGTATGGCTGAAAACTGACTAGGGCTCCTGGGTGAGTGAACGCTCAAGAACACTCACGAGCTGGTTGTCGCCGTCGACCGACTTGGCCTGGACCAATGTCAGCGCAGAGTTCCGGCCATGCAGGGTCAGCGTCATGAGCTGGTTGCCGAACCACGGGCCGCCCGCCCTGCTCCAGGTGACCGGCGACGGTTCCGTACGCCCGTGGCGGGTGAGCATCCGGCCGATGCGCCGGCCCACTCCGCTCCAGCCGAAGCGGAAGCCCAGCCGGATCGACCGGGGGACCGAGTTGTGCACGGGCGAACACGTCAGCTGGAGGACGCGGGCGTGCGGGGCGCCGCCGGGGGTGTCGGCGGGCCAGTGAGGTTCGGCGATGTAGGCGTGGTGCACGTCCCCGGACAGCACACATACGGTCGCCGGGGCGTCCGGGCCGCTCCCCACGCGGCGGAGCAACTCCGTGAACCGGCCGAAGGATTCGGGGAACGCGGCCCAGTGCTCCAGATCGGCCGCCCGGCGCACCTTCTCCCCGAAGCGTGCCCAGCGGCCACCGCGGGCCCCCGCGCTCAGGGCCGCGTTCCAGGTCTCGGCATCGTGGACGAGCGGGGGCAGCAGCCACGGCAGCGAGCTGCCGATCAGGAGATGGTCGTACGCTGCGGGGTCCTCCAGCACACGATCCCGCACCCAGCGGGCCTCGCTCTCGTCCAGCATCGCCCGACGCCCCTCGTCCAGGACGCGGGCCGCCCGGGTGTCCACCATCAGCAGTTGTACTCGGCCGAAAATGCGCTGGTAGCTCCAGCGGGTCCGGGCCGGATCCGCGTCGGTCTCGGCGGCGAAGCGGCGGAGGGTCTCGGTGCCGTCGGGGCAGGCCCGCACCGCGGCGTACACAGGGTCGGCCGCCAGCTCGGCGGGGGAGAGGTTGCCCAGGTGCTGGTAGACCCAGTACGACATCAGTCCGCTGACGATCCGCTCGTGCCACCAGGGCGTGGCGCGAAT
Source organism: Streptomyces cyaneofuscatus (assembly GCF_033109485.1). NCBI lineage: Bacteria > Bacillati > Actinomycetota > Actinomycetes > Kitasatosporales > Streptomycetaceae > Streptomyces > Streptomyces cyaneofuscatus. The sequence goes on from NZ_CP137002.1 coordinate 6,081,243, forward strand.
CTGCTCCTGCCAGGCGGCGCTGGTGTTCCAGTCGTCGATGACGTCGTGATCGTCGAAGATCATGCAGCTCGGCACGGTGGAGAGCAGCCAGCGCACCTCGGGGTCGCGCCACGATTCGTCGTACAGGCAGGTGTACTCCTCGTAGTCCGCGACCTCCGCGCCCGGCGGCTCGCGCAGATCACGCCGCATCGCGAGCCGCCGCCGCGTCGCCGCCGACGTCTCGTCCGCATACACCTGGTCGCCGAGCAGCAGCAGGACGTCGGGCCGCTCGGCGACCGGGTCGGCGGCGAGACGGGCGGCCAGGGTGACCAGCGCGTCCGGGCCCACGGGATCGTGCCCGTCGCCGGGGGCGGCGGCCCAGCGGCACGAGCCGAACGAGACCCGGACCCCGTGCCCCTCCGCCGCGGCCGCCCCCACCGGAGGCGTGGTGATGGTGCTCGGCGGAAGCCGGGAGTCCTCGGGCGGCCACACGCGCCGTTCCCCGACCAGCACCTCGTACGCGGTCGTGGTGCCGGGCGTCAGCCCGTCCACGACCACCAGGGCGTAGTGGTGCCCGCCCACCGCGAAGGTCGGGGACACCCCCGAGGCCCCGTCCGCGCACCGGACCTCCACGGTGCACGGACGGCTCACCTCGACCCAGACGGTCGCGGCGGAACCGGACTCCCAGTCCACGTACCGCAGCAGTGGCCCCAGACGCAGTCCGGTCATGTCGTGCCCTCCTCGCGCCTATGTCACGGATGGGCTCCGTAACGTACAGAACGACGGGGGAGGGTGCACAGGTTCCGGCGGCCGACGGCGGGGTCGGGGCTGGGGCCGGTGGGCGATTCTCAGCAGCCGTTCAGGGCTGTCTGGAGGGCGCTCTTCTCCGCCGAGTCCACGCTCAGGCCGTAGTAGTGCTTCACGTGGACCCAGGCGCGCACGTAGGTGCACTTGTACGCGGCGCGCGGCGGCATCCACTTGGCCGGGTCCTTGTCGCCCTTGGCCTGGTTGACGTTGTCGGTGACCGCGATGAGCTGGGGGCGGGTCAGGTCGTTGGCGAAGGACTGACGCTGGGCGTTGGTCCAGCTGCTCGCGCCGGAGCGCCAGGCCTCGGCGAGGGGGACCATGTGGTCGATGTCGACGTCGGAGGCGGCGCTCCAGGTGGCGCCGTCGTACTGCGAGTACCAACTGCCGCTGACCGCGGCGCAGGCGGCGTCCTGCTGGACATTCGTACCGTCGCGCTTGAGGACCACCTCGCGGGTGTTGCAGGCGCCCGACTGCGTGATCCAGTGCGGGAACTTGTCGCGGCTGTAGCCGCTGGACGAGCCCTCGGCGCCGACGGTGAGCTGGCCGAGGTAGGTGCGTGCGGTCGCCGCGCTGACCGGGGTGGGGAGGGCGGCCTGGGCGGTCGGGGCGGTGAGCAGGACGGAGGTGGCGGCGAGGGTGGCGGTTGCGGCGGCGACGGCCGAGCGACGCGCGTAGATACCGAACATGCGAACTCCCTTGAGGTGGGGGGTGCTTGGGCGGGCGGCATGCGGAGCCCGGCCAGCGTGGCGGCGCCAGGTTTCCTGGGGGTGGGCACCAGGTAACAGAGTGACGACATGTGCACGTCACATCAAGGGGTGTGACGGATCGCGTGGAGGTGAACCGACCGCCGGGCGTGGGAAGGGAGTTGCGCGACCGGGGCGTCCGCCGGGGGCGTGGGGAGGGGAGTCGGACGGCGGGGGCGCCCGTCGGGTGCGTGGGGAGGGGAGTTGGGCGGCCTGTGCGTTCGCCGACGGTATGACCGGGTGGCCGGCGGATCTATCGTTGCCAGGTGCTGCTTCCGGTCACGCCGGCCCTCGGGGTCGTCCTCGTCGCCCTGTTGGCCCTCGCCGCCGCCGTCGCCGCGTGGGCCCGGCTGGGCCGCTCGCGCGAGATCCTGGTGGCCGGGGTGCGGGCCTCGGGCCAACTCGCCGCGGTCTCCCTGCTCATCGGCTGGGTGGCCCAGCGGCTCGGGCCGCTGCTCGGATTCCTGGTGCTGATGTTCGCCGTGGCCGCCTGGACGGCGGGGCGCCGCATCACCCGTAACCGCACCTGGTGGTGGGCGGCCGTGCCGATCGGGGCGGGGGCGCTCCCGGTCGTCGGGCTGCTGCTGGTCACGGGGCTCGTGCCGGTCCGGGGGCTGGCGCTCATCCCCGTGGCGGGCATCCTCATCGGAGGGGCGCTCACCGCGACCGTACTCGGCGGGCGGCGCGCGCTGGACGAACTCGCCACCCGTCACGGGGAGGTGGAGGCGGGCATGGCCCTCGGGATGCTCGACCGGGACGCCCGGCTGGAGATCGTACGGCCCGCCGCGTCGGACGCGCTGCTGCCGGGGCTCGACCAGACCCGGACGGTGGGGCTCGTCACGTTGCCGGGAGCTTTCGTGGGCATGCTGCTGGGCGGCGCCTCACCCGTGGAGGCGGGCGCCGTGCAGCTCTTCGTCCTGGTGGCGTTGATGGCGGTGCAGGTGGTGGCCGTCGCGGTGGTGCTGGAGCTGGTCGCGCGGGGGTGGCTGCACCGGGGGTGAGGGGGTGTCCTGTGGCTCAGGCCTCGTGGATGTGCAGGCGGATCGTGCCGTCCTCGGCCGCCTCCACCCGGATCTGCGTCAGGTCCTCCACGTGGGCGTCCGGCGACAGGGCCGCCGCGCGCGGGCCGACGCCCACCACGCGCATCCCGGCCGCCCGGCCCGCCGCGATGCCCGCCTCTGAGTCCTCGAACACGATGCAGTCCGCCGCCCCGAAGCCCAGCTCCGCCGCGCCCTTGAGGAAGCCCTCGGGGTCCGGCTTGCTGGCGCCGACCTGCTCGGCGGTGACGCGGACGTCGGGCATCGGCAGTGCGGCCGCCCCCATCCGGGCCGTCGCGAGCGCGCTGTCGGCCGAGGTCACCAGCGCGTGCGGGAGGCCGGCGATCGCGGCCATGAACGCGGGGGCTCCGCCGATCGGGACCACGCCGTCGACATCGGCGGTCTCCTCGGCGAGCATCACCCGGTTGTCCGCGTAGTTCTCCTCGACGGGGCGGTCCGGGAGCAGGACGGCCATCGTGGCGTACCCCTGGCGGCCGTGGACCACCTTGAGGGCGGCCTCGGGGTCCAGTCCGTGCTTGAGCGCCCACCGGCGCCAGCAGCGCTCCACGACCGCGTCGGAGTTCACGAGGGTGCCGTCCATGTCGAGAAGGAGGGCGCTTGCGGTGAGGACGGTGGCCGACATCGGCTGGCTCCAGAGCGCGGGGGATGGTGGTGCGGTGACGCGGGTGTGCGGTGACGCGGTACAAGAGCAGCCCCGCCCGCCGGTCAGGGAGTGCGGGCGGGAGCTACTTTGTTCCACGAAGATACAAAAACCTGGGCCGGAAAGCCAATCCCGCGGGCCGGGCCCTGTCCGAGGGCCCGGTGCGGCCGGTCAGTCGCGGCCCTGTCCCGTCGTCTCCGCCTCCAGCGCACGCCGGGTCTCCGGCCCGTACACACCGGCCGGGTCGCCCTGGATCGCCTTGTACGACTGGTAGACCCGCACGGCGTTCTCCACCCGGTCGTTGAAGTTCCCGTCCGCGTCGCCGTGGTAGAGCCACACCTCCGCGAGCCGGTTCTGCAACACGGCCACCTGCGGGCCCTGGTCGCCGCGCCGCAGCGAGGAAGGGGCCAGCTCCGCGGGCGGCGCGGCGGACGGCGGGGGTGCGTCACCGGTCGCCGACGCGGACGGGGCGCCGGGGGTCGGCGTCGCCGGGGCGGAGGCGGTCGGACTCGGCTCGGCACTCTCCGAGGGTGAGGCGGAGGGGGACGGGGAGGCGGAGGACGCCGAGGGGGTGGGTGAGGCCGATGCCGTACGGGACGGAGCGGCCGAGGGGGAGGGGGACGGGGCCACGGAGGCCGCCGCCGGCTCGTCCGCTGTGTCCGGGGCGCTCGTCGTCGCCTCCGGCAGCGCCTCCTCCTGGCTCCCGTCCCGGTCGAAGAGCCCTCCGGCGAAGGCGGCCGTGCCGACCACCGCCGCCACGGCCGCCCCTACGGCCAGGGCCGCGAAGGGGCGCCTGCGGCGCGGCTGGACGGGGTCGGGGGCGGCGGGGGGCGTGCTGAAGTCTGGCCCCGTGGCGGTTGTCGGTCCCGCGCCGGGGTGTGTGCCCACGCCCGGGGAGGCGGTGCGGCGTCTGCTCTCGTCCGCCGCCGGGGGGTGGGTCGCGCCGGGCCCGGGGCCCGTACCCATGCCCGTACGGGAGTCCGCGTCCGACCCCTTACCCATGTCCAGGTGCAGCGGCATGGTGGTGGCCGCGTCGCCCCCGGCGCCCTGCCCGGACCCGCTGTCCCCCGCAACGACACCGGCCTCCGCGGACCCGTCGGCGCCGTCCCCCGCGGCATCACCGTCCCCCGCGCCGCCACCCTCACCCGCCGACGCGTTCCCCAACGTCACGTACGGCCTGATCCGCAGCGGGTCGAAGTCCTCCGCCGCCGCCATCTCCGCCGAGCGGGCGGCGCGCAGCTCGTCCCCCGTGAGCGGCGTCGCGCCCGTGTCCGTGCCGCACCGGCAGGGCACCCGGTGCTCCGTGCCGGGCTCGCCGGCCGTCCGTCTGCCGCACTCCGGGCATGCGTGTCCGGTCATCGTGGGTCCCCTCCCCTTGAACTGCCTGCGATTATGCAGCCCGCTCCGGCGAAGCCCAATGCCCCGCCGGTGCCCGACAGGCCATAACAGGGCGGAACGGCCAGGATGGGGGTGTAGTGGATCAGCGAAGTGCAGTGGATCGCGGCGAATCGCAGCGAATCGCAGCCGATCGAGGAGACGCCCATGGCCCAGCAGCTGAGCCCGCCCATGGTCCCAGGCGAGGGGCAGTCCCGCCGGACCGTCCTGGTGGCGATCGGCGCGCTGCTCCTCGGCATGCTGCTGGCGGCACTCGATCAGACCATCGTCTCCACCGCGCTGCCGACCATCGTCAGCGAGCTCGGCGGCCTCGACCACCTCTCCTGGGTGGTCACCGCCTATCTGCTGGCGGCGACGGCGGCTACCCCGCTCTGGGGCAAGCTCGGCGACCAGTACGGCCGCAAGAAGCTCTTCCAGACCGCGATCGTCATCTTCCTGATCGGCTCCGCGCTCTGCGGCATGGCCCAGAACATGCCCCAGCTCATCGGCTTCCGGGCTCTCCAGGGGCTCGGCGGCGGCGGGCTCATGGTGCTCTCGATGGCGATCGTCGGAGACATCGTCACCCCACGCGAACGCGGCAAGTACCAGGGCCTGTTCGGTGCCGTCTTCGGAGTGACGAGCGTGCTCGGGCCGCTGCTCGGCGGGTTCTTCACCGAGACCCTCAGCTGGCGCTGGGTCTTCTACATCAACCTGCCGATCGGCGTCGTCGCGCTGCTCGTCATCGCGGCCGTGCTGCACATCCCGGTCCACCGCGAGAAGCACACCATCGACTACCTCGGCACCTTCCTCATCGCCTCCGTCGCCACCTGTCTCATCCTGGTGGCATCCCTCGGCGGCACGACCTGGGCCTGGGGATCGGTGCAGATCATCGCGCTGGCGGTGCTCGCCGTCGTGCTGCTGATCGCGTTCGTCGCCGTCGAGCGGCGGGCGGCGGAGCCGGTGCTGCCGCTGAAACTCTTCCGGATCAGGACCTTCAGCCTCGTCGCCGTGATCAGCTTCATCGTCGGCTTCGCGATGTTCGGCGCGATGACCTACCTGCCCACGTTCCTCCAGGTGGTCCACGGCATCACCCCGACCATGTCCGGTGTGCACATGCTGCCGATGGTCCTCGGCATGCTGCTCACCTCCACCGGCTCCGGCCAGCTCGTCAGCCGTACCGGCCGCTGGAAGGTCTTCCCCCTCGCGGGCACCGCCCTCACCGCCGCCGGCCTCCTGCTCCTCCACCGGCTCTCCCCGGCCAGCTCCACCTGGGAGATGAGCCTCTCCTTCTTCGTCTTCGGCGCCGGGCTCGGCCTCGTCATGCAGGTCCTCGTTCTCGTCGTGCAGAACGCCGTCTCCTACCGGGACCTCGGCGTCGCCACCTCCGGCGCGACGTTCTTCCGCTCCATCGGCGCCTCGTTCGGCGTGGCCATCTTCGGCACCGTCTTCACCAACCGGCTCACCGGCCAGCTCGACAGCGCTCTCGCGGGGCGGTCCCTGCCCCCGGGCGTCGACGCCGAACGGCTGGCGGCCGACCCCCGCTCCATCCAGATGCTCCCGGCCGACCTGCGCCCCTCGATCCTGGACGCGTACTCCACCTCCATCACGGACGTCTTCCTGTACGCGGCCCCCGTCGTCCTCATCGCCTTCGTACTGGCCTGGTTCCTGCGGGAGGACAAGCTCCGGGGCTCGGTGACCGCCCCCGACACCAGCCAGACGCTCGCGTCCAACCCGGTGGAGCGTTCCTCGTACGACGAGTGCGCCCGCGCACTCTCGGTGCTGGCCACCCGGGAGGGGCGCCGGGAGATCTACGAGAAGATCACCGCGCGCGCCGGGTACGACCTGCTGCCCGCCGCCAGCTGGCTGCTGCTGCGGATCAAACGGCACGGCACCGTCGAGCCCGCCCGGCTCGCCGAGGTGACCCCCGTACCGCTACGGGTGATCACCGAGGCGGCCCGGCAGGTGGAGGGGCGCGGACTGGCCCGCCGCGAGGGACTCCAGATGATCCTCACCGAATCGGGGGCCGAGGCGGTCGTCCGGCTCTCCCAGGCCCGGGAGGACTCCCTCGCCGAACTGCTGGGGGACTGGTGGGGGCCCGAGCGCCCCACCGACCTGGTCAAACTCGTCGCCGAGCTGACCGCCGAGGTCAGCGGGTCCAGCAAGGAACGCCCGCACACGCCCGCGCCGCCCCGCGACCACGCGGCGGACTGGCACCACGACATCGACCACCCGGACCACCGGCGCTTCGGGGAACACGGGGAACACGGGGACGCCAGGGACCACCCGCACCACCGGCCCTGACCGGCCCGCCCCCGAAGCCCCTCACAGCTCCTTCGCGAACCACACCTCCGCGTACGGGTTGCGCCGGTGGAAGGCCGGCACCTCCCCGTAACCGTGCTTCGCATACAGCCCGCGCGCCTCGACCAGGTCGAGACGGGTGTCCAGCCGGAGCAGCCGCACCCCGAGCGCCCGGGCCTCCTCCTCGACCGCGGCCAGCAGCAGCCCGCCGCCGCCCGTGGACCGGAACGCCGGGCGTACGTACACCCGCGTCAGCTCCGCCGAACCCGGCGCGGCCTCCTCCGTCAGCACCAGCCCGGCGCAGCTCGCGGCCTTGCCCTCGTGGCGACCGACGACGAACCGACCGGTTGGCGGAGCCAGCAGGTCCGCGCCGTCGTCGGCCAGCCCCTCGGCTATCTCCGCGGCGGTGGCGGGCCGTTGCCAGTAGCGGCTCGCGACCTCGTCGTAGTAGTCGCGGCGCAGCGCGGTGGCGTCGGGGGAGTCGAATCGTTCGGCGGTCACGGTCCAGGTCATGTGCGGCATTCTTGCTCCCTCACGGCCGAAGGACGACGTGATTTACGTGCAGGGGGCACCAGTGAACCGACCCACCACCGACTCCACGGCGCGGGCTCTGTCCGTCCGCCGTCTCGCCGACCGCTGGATACGCGACGCGCTCGCCACCAGGAAGCCGGCCGACGGCGGCAGCTTCGTCTGCTCGCCCGCCGGACTGTGGCTGGCGCTCGCCGCTGTGGCCGCCGGGGCGCGCGGCGAGACCGCCCGGGAGCTGCGGGCGCTCCTCGGTACGGCGGACCGGGAGGCGGGGCCGGCCGTGACGGCGGCGGCCCGTGAGCTGGCGCTGACCGGCGCGCTGGGGGTGGCGACCCGGGTGTGGAGCCGGGTGCCGGTGGAGCGCGCGTACCGCGAGGCGCTGCCGGACGTCCGGTTCGACGACGGCGTGGACCCGGGGGCCGTCGACGCCTGGGTGCGTGAGGCCACGGGCGGGCTGATCGAGGCGCTGCCGCTGGAGGTCACCGCCGAGACCCTGCTCGCCCTCGTCAACGTCCTGGTGCTGAAGGCCCGCTGGGAGAAGCCGTTCGAGGGCTGGCTGACCCGCGACCGGCCGTTCACCGACGCCTCCGGCACGACCCGCCCGGTGGCGACCATGACGAAGGGCGTGCCGCTCGCCGATGTCCGGGTGGTGGACGGCACGTACGTCGTCGAGCTGCGCTGCACCGCCGGGGAGGGCGGCGGGGAGGGGGCCCGGGTCAGGTTCGTCCTGGGCGAGCCGGGCGCGAGCGCCGGGCAGGTGCTGCCCGCCGGCTGGGCGGACCGGAACACCGGAACCCACCCCGACACGGACCTGGTGAGCGTCGCCCTGCCGCGCCTCGCCCTCCGTACGCGCATCGCCGTCACCGGACATCTGCCCGCGCTCGGGGTCCGGCTGGCCACCTCCGACGCGGCGGACTTCTCCGGCCTCTCGCCCCTGCCGCTCACCATCTCCGACGTGGTCCAGGAGGCCGTGCTGAAGGTCGCCGAGGAAGGGGTGGAGGCCGCGGCGGTGACGGTGGTCGCGATGCGGGCCGGGAGCGCGGCCCCGCCGCCGCAGCGGGTCCTGCACCTGGCCTACGACCGTCCGTTCGGCATCGTCGTGCTGCCTGCCGACACCGACGTGCCGCTCTTCGCCGCCTGGCAGGCGGACACCCCCACCGGCCCGGCACCCGCCTGATCGTCTTTTCGGACAGACATTCTTCAGGACGAAAGCATGATGACAGTCAGGCAAAGAGGGGGTTGATTGTGTCTACCTCGTAGGGCAATGCGAGGCTTCATCCTGCGCTGCCCCGAGTCGAAGGGGCGGGGCATGGAACGGTGGGAGGGTCGGCGCAGCGTGACAAATGCGGATCACAGTGTGCGCGGTGGCGCGGTGGCGGACGCGATGACGAACACGGAGACGAGGACCGGGCTGACCCGGGTCCTGCTCTGGCTGGTCGTGGCCGTGCTGGCGGTACGGCAGATGGCGGTGGTGCTGCGGCAGCCGCCCGGCGAACGGCTCACCGATCTGGAGACCTGGATCGGGGAGAACGGCGTCCTGCACGTGACGGGCTCGCTCTACGACAGCGGCCGGTTCACCGGAACGCCCTTCGCCGGTCTGGTGCTGAAGCCGCTCACCGCGTCGGCCGAGGCGGCCCTCGGCATCGCGTGGACCTTCGGCACCCTGCTCCTGGTGGCCGCTCTCGGTGTCGTCGCCGCCCGGGCCCTGCCCGCACCGGTCGGCCGGCGTACGGCGCTGCTCGCCGTGCCCGTCGCGATCACCCTGCTCATGCTGTCGCTGCCGGTCCGCAACACCCTCCACCTCGGCCAGACCAGCATCCTGCCGGTCCTCCTGGTGCTGCTGGCCTGCTTCGTCGCCCGGGACCACCGGCTGCAGGGCGTCCTCGTCGGCTTCGCCGCCGCCCTCCAGCCGACGCTCCTCCTCTTCGCGGCTCTCCTCTGGCTGACCGGGAAGCGGCGGGCCTCGGTGGTCTCGGTGGCCGCCTTCGCCTTCTGCACGGCCGCCGCCTGGGCCGCGGTGCCGAAGGACTCGTGGACGTACTGGGTGCACCATGTCGCGGGCGCCGGGCTCGGTGAGCGGCCGGACAGCCTGGCCAACCAGTCCCTCCACGGCGCGCTGCTCCGGCTCGGCTTCGAGGGGCCGACGGAGATCGCCCTGTTCCTCGTCCTCGCCGCCGCGGTCATCGTCGTCGGCGTACGCCGCGCGGTCCGCTACGCCCAGGACGGGCAGTTGCTCCTCGCCGTCGCCGTGACCGGCTGCGTCGTCGTGGCCGTCTCGCCGACCGCCTGGCAGCACCAGTTGCTGTGGGTGCTCCTCGCCGTCGTCGGCAAGGTCGGCAAGCGCGCCTCCGACCGGCTGGTCTGGCCGGCCGTCGTGGTGCTCGTCCTCACGCTCCCCGGCAAGATGCTGCTGCCGAACGTCGGCCTGGTCATCCCCGTACGGGACAACGTGCTCCTCATCGCGGCGCTCGGCGCGGCCTGCCTCGCCCCGTTCCTCCTGCGCACCTCACCGTACTGGCAGCAGCCGATCCCCACCGACTACGCGAAACCGGTCGCCGCGCGCTGGAGACGCGTGCCGCTCCTGCCGTTCTGGCGCCGGGCGCTCCACCGCCCCAACCTCCTGCTGGAACTCCTGCTCATCCGCGTCGTCTACTCCGCGTACGCCCAGGTCCGCCTCGCCGCCACCGCGGGCCGCCCGATCGCCGAGGAGCACGGCCGGCAGATCCACGCCATCGAGCAGTGGCTGCACATCGACATCGAACTCTGGGTCAACCAGACGGTCGTGCAGATCGCCTGGCTGCGGGAGTTCTTCGACTACTACTACCTGACCTTCCACTTCATCGTCCCGCTGACGATCCTCGGTGTGCTGTACGCGCGCCGCCCCGCCGACTACCGCTGGGTCCGCTCCTCCATCGGCTTCGCCACCCTGCTGGCGCTCGTCGGCTTCTGGCTCTACCCGCTGGCCCCGCCCCGGCTCATGCCCGGCCTCGGCTTCATCGACACCGTCCACGGGGTGCAGGACTTCGCGAAGCCCGACTACGGGACGCTGACCACGGTCACCAACCAGTACGCGGCGATGCCGTCACTGCACTTCGGCTGGTCGCTGTGGTGCGGGGTGGTCATCGTGATGCTCGCCCCGAAACTGTGGATGAAGGCGCTCGGCCTGCTCCACCCGCTCTTCACCATCGCCGCGATCGTGGCGACCGCCAACCACTGGGTGCTGGACGCGGCCGGCGGGGCGCTGGTCGTCTCGCTGGGCTTCGGGCTGACGTATCTGCTGTCGGGGCCGCGGAAGGTGGAGGCCGGGGAGAAGCCGGGGGCGGCGGAACCCGTGAAGCCGACTGTGGAGCCCGAACCCGAACCCGTACGCGCCGAGGCGGTCGGCAAGTAGCGAACAGCCCGAAGGGGTGCCGGGACGACGTCCAACACCGTCCCGGCACCCCTTCGGCATGGATCGCCGCGTCCTTACATGGTCCGCCCGCCGCGCCCGCCCCGCCACTCGTAGAGGAACCTCAGGAGGGCGACGCGCTCACCTGAAGCTGCTTGATCCCGTTCAGCCAGGCCGACCGCAGCCGCCGCGGGTCCTCCAGCAGCCGCAGATCCGGCAGCACGTCCGCGATGGCGTTGAAGATCAGGTCGATCTCCATCACGGCCAGCGACTTGCCCAGGCAGAAGTGCGGGCCGCCGCCCCCGAAGCCGAGGTGCGGGTTGGGGTCGCGGGTGATGTCGAAGGCCTCCGGGGCGTCGAAGACCTCGGGGTCGTTGTTGGCCGAGGAGTAGAACAGCCCGACCCGCTCGCCCTTCCGGATCCGCTGACCGCCCAGCTCCACGTCCTGGGTGGCGGTCCGCTGGAAGGAGACGACGGGGGTCGCCCAGCGCACGATCTCCTCGGCCGTCGTCTTCGGCCGCTCCCTCTTGTAGAGCTCCCACTGCTCGGGGTGGGTGAGGAAGGCGTGCATGCCGTGGCTGATGGCGTTACGGGTGGTCTCGTTGCCGGCCACCGCCAGCAGGATCACGAAGAACCCGAACTCGTCGGAGGACAGGTTCCCTTCGCCCTCCGCCGCGACGAGCTGGCTCACGATGTCCTGGGCCGGGCACTCCTTGCGGGCCGCCGCCAGGTTCATCGAGTACGCCACGATCTCCATCGCCGCCTCGGCGCCGACCTCCTCGGTGATCGCGTACTCGGGATCGTCGTACGCGGCCATCTTGTTGGACCAGTCGAAGATCTTGGACCGGTCCTCCTGCGGTACGCCGATGAGTTCGGCGATCGCCTGGAGCGGCAGCTCGACCGCGATGTTCGTGACGAAGTCGAAGGAGCCGTCGGCCCCGGCGGAGGCGTGGGCGGTCTCCACGATGGACCGGGCCCGCGCCCGCAGCGCCTGCTCCAGCGAGCGCACGGCACGCGGGGTGAAGCCGCGCTGGACGATCTGGCGGACCCGGGTGTGTTCCGGCGGGTCCATGTTGAGCATGATGAGCTTCTGGACCTCGATCTGGTCGCGGCTGATCGTCTCGTTGAAGCGGATGACCGCGGTGTTGGTGTTCGAGGAGAACAACTCAGGGTGCGTGGAAACGTACTTGACGTCCGCGTGGCGGGTGACGACCCAGTACCCCTCGTCGCCGAAGCCGGAGATGTTGGCGGGCTGCGTGCACCACCACACCGGAGCGGTCTGCCGCATCAGCGCGAACTCCGGGTGCGGGACGCGGGCTTGGAGGAGGTCGGGGTCGGTGAAGTCGAACCCGTCGGGCAGATGGGGGCAGCGCATGGGCACCTCTCCACTCCGGATCTGGTGGCGAACCGTCCGACAGCCGCCCTTGCCTGGCGTTCCTGACGCTCCATCAGAATCTGCCCGCAAGGTAGTAACGAGTTCTACAAGTCGCAAGAGTCCTGGCCGGATCTGTTCCCCGTCGGGGGCCCGCACAGTCGATGTGCCGGAAGCGGGGGCGCGTGCGGGGGGTGTACGCGGTCGGTGCACGCCCCTTGCGCAGTCGGTCCCGCGTCACGAGACTGCATGCATAACTAGAACGCGTACTAGTTCCTTCCGTGGGCGCCGGGACGCCCCGACGGAAGGGCGAGGAGAGGACGAGCTCATGGCCGCGGAACCCGTCATCGTCGAAGCCGTACGCACCCCGATCGGCAAGCGTGGAGGCGCGCTCGCCAATCTGCACCCCGCCTACCTGCTGGGCGAGACCTACCGTGAACTGCTCGGCCGCACCGGCATCCAGGCCGACTGCGTCGAGCAGATCGTCGGCGGCACCGTCACCCACGCCGGGGAGCAGTCCATGAACCCGGCCCGCAACGCCTGGCTGGCCGTCGGCCTGCCGTACGAGACCGCCGCGACCACCGTGGACTGTCAGTGCGGCTCCTCGCAGCAGGCCGCGCACATGGTGGCCAACATGGTGGCCGCCGGAGTCATCGACGTGGGCATCAGCTGCGGCGTCGAGGCGATGTCACGGGTGCCGCTGGGCAGCGGGTCGAAACACGGTCCGGGCAAGCCCTGGCCCGACGAGTGGAACGTCGACCTGCCCAACCAGTTCGAGGCCGCCGAGCGCATCGCCCGCAAACGCGGCCTCACCCGCGAGAGGGTCGACGCGCTCGGCCTGCTCTCGCAGCAGCGGGCGGCCGCCGCCTGGGCCGAGGAGCGCTTCAAGCGGGAGACGTACGCCGTCCAGGTCCCCACCACCGAGGAGGAGCAGGCGGCCGGCCAGGGCATGTGGCGGCTGGTCGACCGGGACGAGGGGCTGCGGGACACCTCGATGGAGGCGCTCGCCGGGCTGAAGGCGGTCATGCCGAGCGCCGTCCACACCGCCGGCAACTCCTCCCAGATATCTGACGGGGCCGCCGCCATCCTCTGGTCCTCGAAGCGGATGGCCCGCGCCCTGAAGCTCAAGCCCCGGGCCCGGATCGTCGCCCAGGCCCTCGTCGGCTCCGACCCGCACTTCCACCTGGACGGTCCGATCGACGCCACCCGGGCGGTGCTCGGCAAGGCGGGCATGTCGCTGAAGGACATCGACATCGTCGAGATCAACGAGGCGTTCGCGTCGGTCGTGCTGAGCTGGGCCCAGGAGTTCGAGGCGGACCTCGACGGCCTGGAGAAGGTCAACGTCAACGGCGGCGCGATCGCGCTCGGCCACCCGGTCGGGGCGACGGGCGCCCGCCTGATCACCACGGCCCTGCACGAACTGGAACGCCGCGACAAGGAGTTCGCGCTCATCACGATGTGCGCGGGCGGGGCGCTGGCCACGGGCACGATCATCCAGCGGCTGTAGGCGCAGGGCACGTCTGGGGGCTTACGGCTACTCGAACCCCACCCGCGCGTCGAACGCCGCCCGCCGGGTCGCCCGCCGCAGCGCCTTCAGCAGCGTCGGGCCGACCGTCAGCGTCAGCACGACGGTGAGCACCGCCCGTCCCAGGTCCCAGCCCAGTGAGGTCGCCGCACAGTAGGCGAGGAAGCGCACCAGGTTCTCGGGGAGCGGGTCGCCCGCGACGAACGAGATGCCCGAGCCGAGACCCGGGATGATCGTCCACCCGTACAGATTCATGATCGTGCCGTACGCGAACGCCGCCACGGACCCGTAGACCGCGAGCATCGCCAGCTCGGCCCGGCCGCGCAGCCGGTCTGCGCCCGGCAGCAGCCCCGCGCCCATCGTGAACCAGCCCATCGCCAGCATCTGGAACGGCATCCACGGCCCCACCCCACCCGTGAGCAGGGCGGACGCGAACATGGTCACCGAGCCGAGCACGAACCCGAAGCCCGGCCCCAGCACCCGCCCGCTCAGCACCATCAGGAAGAACATCGGCTCCAGGCCCGCCGTCCCCGCCCCCAGCGGGCGCAGCGCCGCCCCGACCGCCGCCAGCACGCCGAGCATGGCGACGGCCTTGGCGTCCATCCCGGACTCCGAGATCGTCGCCACCACCACCGCGACCAGCAACGGCAGCAGCGCGGCGAACAGCCACGGCGCGTCCTGGGCATGCGCGAGCCCCGACCCGGCACCGGCCAGCAGCGGCCACCCGAAGGCGACCACCCCGACCGCGCTGACCAGCACCAGCGCGGCGACCGACTTCGGCCCGAGCCGCACGGGCCGGGGAGCCCGGTTTTGTACCCCCTCCGCCGTCACCCTCACGCGCCCGCCTCCAGCGCGCCGCGCACCTGGGAGACGGTCAGCCACTCCTGCGGGGCGAGGATCTTCGCGGTCTGCGGGGCGAAGGCGGGGGAGGAGACGACCACACGGCCGGTCGGGCCGTCCGCGACGACCTCCCCGTCGGCGAGGATCACCACCCGGTGGGCCAGCTCCGCCGCCAGCTCCACATCGTGCGTCGCCAGGACGATCGCGTGCCCCTCGGCCGCCAGCGACCGCAGGACGCCGACAAGCCGGCCCTTCGCCGCGTAGTCCAGCCCCCGGGTCGGCTCGTCGAGGAGCAGCAGCGGCGGGCGGGCGGTCAGCACCAGGGCGAGCGCGAGCGCGAGGCGCTGCCCCTCGGAGAGGTCGCGCGGATGCGTACCGTCCTCCACACCCGGGAGCAGCTCGGTGACCAGTGCCCGGCAGGTGCCCTCGGCCGCGCCCGCGTCCCGGTCGGCGGCGGCGCACTCGGCGGCCACCGTGTCCGCGTACAGCAGGTCGCGCGGCTCCTGCGGGACGAGGCCGACCCGGCGGATCATGGCGCGCGGATCGGTACGGGCGGGGGCCAGGCCGCCGACGCGTACGGAGCCGGAGGTGGGCTCGACCATGCCGACGAGGGCGCCGAGCAGCGTGGACTTCCCGGCCCCGTTACGGCCCATCAGCGCCACGGTCTCGCCGGGCGCCACGGTGAGCGTGACCCGCCGCAGCGCCTCGATCCGCCCGCGCCGCACGCCGAGGGACTCGACCCGGGTGACGGGATCGGCGGGACCGGGCGCCTCCACGGCCTTCGTACGACCCAGGAGTCGGGCGATCCGCCCGGGACGGGGACCGGGCGATACGGGAGGCGCCGCGATGGACACGTTCATGGAAAGCTCCGGAGGCCCGGGCGGTGAGGCCGAGGCCAGCCGTTCCCGCAGGTCACCGGCCCCGCGCCGAGCGTCCCGAACCGACAGCGGCAGCGGGTCCCAGCCCGCCAGCAGCCCCAGCTCGGCGACCGGCGGCCGGACCGGCGAGACGGCCATGATCTCGGCGGGCGCGCCCATCACCGGGGCGGCGCCCGGCGCGGGCAGCAGGACGACCTGGTCGGCGTACTGCACCACCCGCTCCAGCCGGTGCTCGGCCATCAGTACGGTCGTCCCGAGGTCGTGGACCAGCCGCTGGAGCACGGCGAGCACCTCCTCGGCCGCCGCCGGGTCCAGCGCGGACGTCGGCTCGTCGAGGACCAGCACCTTGGGGTGCGGGGTCAGCACCGAACCGATCGCCACCCGCTGCTGCTGGCCACCCGAGAGGGTCGCGATCGGCCGGTCCCGCAGCTCGGCCAGGCCCAGCAGATCGAGCGTCTCCTCCACGCGCCGCCGCATGACGTCCGGCGCCAGGCCCAACGACTCCATGCCGTACGCGAGTTCGTCCTCGACCGTGTCCGTGACGAAGTGGGCCAGCGGGTCCTGCCCCACCGTGCCGACCAGATCGGCCAGTTCACGCGGCTTGTGGGTGCGGGTGTCGCGCCCGTCCACCGTGACCCGGCCGCTCAGCACCCCGCCCGTGAAGTGCGGCACGAGCCCAGAGACCGTCCCCAGCAACGTCGACTTGCCGACCCCCGACGGGCCAACGAGCAGCACCAACTCCCCTTCCGGGACCGAGAGATCGACGCCAAAGAGCGTGGGCCGGTCCGTCCCGTCGTACCGCACGGAGACCTGCTCGAACCTGATCACGCCTGCTCCTTGCCGCGATGGTCGTGTTCTTCGAAGTCCCGGCCGCGCGAGGACGGCGGTACGGGGGCGACCAGCGCGGGCACCAGCCCGACCAGCACAGCAGCCGCGGGCCAGAGCGGCAGCACGGGCGCGGTCAGCGGGACGACCCCGGGGTGCAGCGCCTCCGGATCGAGCGAGCCCGCCCAGATCATCGCGGCCGCCACCACCGCACCCGACCCCGCCACCAGCCAGGCCCGCACGCCCCACCGGTCCGGCCGGTACCGGGTCCGCACCGAGCGCCGCCCGCCCAGCCGCAGCCCCGCCATCGCCGCGACGAGCCCCGCCAGCAGCACCGGCAGCCCGTACACGGCCCCCTGCGCGGCGAGCAGCCCGTACGTGCCGGCGCACACCCCGAGCAGCCCGCCGAGGGTGAGGACGTTGGTGGTGTGCCGGACGGCGGGCGGGACCTGGGCGGTACGCCCGTACCCCCGCGCGTCCATCGACGCGGCCACCGCCACCGACCGCTCCAACGCCCCTTCCAGCACCGGCAGTCCGATCTGCGCCACCGCCTTCACCCCACCGGTCGGCCGCCCCCGCAGCCGCCGCGCGGTGCGCAGCCGGACCACATCGGCGACCATGTTCGGGGCGAACGTCATCGCGACGACGACGGCGACCCCGGCCTCGTACAGCGCACCGGGCAGGGACTTCAGCAGCCGGGCCGGGTTGGCGAGCGAGTTCGCCGCGCCGACGCAGATCAGCAGGGTGGCCAGCTTCATCCCGTCGTAGAGCGAGAAGACGAGCTGCTCCGCCGTGACCCGGCCGCCGATCCGCACCCCCTGCGCCCAGTCGGGCATCGGCACCTCGGGGAGCGTGAACACGGTGTGCGAGCCGGGGATCTGCGAGCCGAGGAAGACGGAGAAGACCAGGCGCAGCGCCACGACGAAGAGCCCGAGCTTGATGAACGCCCCGTACGAACGGGCCCAGGGCGCGTCCGTGCGCCGGGCCGCCACCACGTACCCCGCCACCGCGACCAGCAGGCCGAGCAGCAGCGGGTTGGTCGTCCGGGAGGCGGCGGTGGCAAGACCCAGCGCCCACAGCCACCACGCCCCGGCGGGCAGCGCGTTGGAGCGGCCCGCCTCGGGCGCGTGCAGGGCACGGCGGAGCAGCCGGGCCGTCCCCGGGGAGCGGGTCATCGGCGCCGGCGGGCCTGGAACACGGCGGCGACGCCCAGCAGCAGGACGGCCCCGATGCCGAGGAGGAGACCGGCGGAGGGACCACCGCCGCTGTCCCCGTCATCCGCCGCCGGAGCCGAGGAGGCTTCAGGCGCGGAGGGCTTCCCGCTGCCGTCCTTCTTGCTGCCGTCGCCCGACACCTGCTCGCCGCAGCCGGACTTCGGGTAGCCGGAGATCGCGCAGATCATCGCGCTGCTGTCGTACCGCAGCGGCTTCGCCACCGAGGCGAGCGCCTCCGCGCTGCTGGCGTCCGGCGCGACCTGGGCACAGGCGGTGCGCAGCGCGGGCGGCTTCTCCCCGGCCGGGGCGTCCTCCGCCGTACCGGGGTCGATCACCAGGGCGACCCGCTTGGCGCCGCCCTTCGCCGGGGTGTCCGCGCAGATCGCCCCGAAGTCGGGGGCGCGGCGCGGCCGGTCGGCGTCGGCGGAGTCCTCGCTGACGGCGAACCGGAAGCCCTGGACCGTACCGTCGTCGGGGCGCACGAGGGACGGGCCCTGGGTGGCGTACGCCCAGCTCTTGCCGTCGCCCTCCCAGAAGGACCAGTATCGGTACCCGGCGGCCTGCGCCCCGCCGGCCCCGAGCAGGACGCCCGAGGCGGCGAGGAGGACGGCGAGGAGAGCGGCGACCGGACTCCGGAACAGCGCCGACGAGGTGCGCGTCACGGCCGGCGCCGACGAGGTGCGCGTCACGGCTGCTGCTTCTTCCGGCGCATGGAGAGCAGGAAACCGATACCCGCGCCGAAGAACAGACCGAGGCCGACCAGCCACCACAGGCCGAGCCCGCTGTCCTCGCTCTCGGTGCCGCTGGAGGGCTGCGGACCGGTCGGCGTCGGGGACGGCAGCGCGGTCACGGCCGGGGCCGGGCCGGTCGCGTTGAGCTGGGCGACCAGGTCGACCCCACCGAAGTCGCGGGCGTCGGCGGCGGTGGCGTGCGCGGCGAAGATCAGCTGCGCGGTGGCGGCGGGCCCGCCCTGCTGCGCCCAGTCCTTGGAGTTCTTCTCCAGCCACTCCACCGAGGCGGCGGCCTTGTCCTTGTGCCCGGAGGCGGCGAGGGCGACGACCATGTCCGCCGTGTTGCCGAAGTCGGGCTGCGGCTCGCTCTCCTCGGCGCCCGGCATCGGCGGCTGCTCCAGGTAGGGGGAGGCGGCCAGGGTCGCGGCGAGGTAGTGGGCGCCGTTCTGCGCGCTCTGCTCGGCGGTCAGGTCGTCGCCCTTCGTGCAGACGGGGTCCTTCACCGCGTTGGCGTCCCCGATGGCCATGCCCTTGCCCAGCAGCCCGAGCACGGCTGCGGCCGACGCGTCGTTGTTGGCGACGAGCTCGCCCTTCTTGCCGGGCTGGTAGGCGAAGGCGCCGCCGTCCTTCTTCCCGCACGGGATGGCGAGGGCCTGGAGCGCGGTGTACGGGGTGCTGCCGTCGGCGGTGGTGAGCTCGTTGATCGGGACGCTCGTACGGGCGAGGGCGCCGATCACGACGGCGGTGGAGTTGGCGTCGCTCGGGCTGCCCGGGTTGTACCCCCAGCCGCCGTCCTCGTTCTGCACCGACTTCAGCCAGTCGGCCCCGTTGTCGGCGGCGTCCCGGTGCTGGCCCAGCTCGACGAAGGCCTGGACGGCGGCGGCGGTGGCGTTGGTGTCCATCACGGTCGACGCGTCGCAGGGCGCGGAGGCGTCGTCCCGGTACGAGGTGAAGGCGCCGCTGTCGCACTGCTGCTCCAGCAGCCAGTCCACGGACTGCTTCGACGGCGTGACGTACTCGATCTTCTGGGCGAGGAAGGCCAGCGACTGCCGCCACACCCCGTCGTACGTGGGGTCCGTGGTCCCGTAGAGCCCGAGCGGCAACTGCACCGACGGGGACGGGCTCGGTGCGGCGACCGCGACGGGTGCGGCCGCGAAGGGTGCGGCCGCGCCCAGAAGAACGGCGGTGGTCGCGAGCGCGGCTGCGCTGCGGCGTACGGTCATGGCGGGCTGTGCCTCTCCTGCGGGGGCCGGCTCACCCGGGCGCACGAGGGCACCGGGCTCCGGCCCCGTATACCTCGACGGTGCCGGTCACCGGGGTTCCGGTGACCCTGGCCACCGGGTTCCCGGTGACCCTGGGGCCCGTGGTCACACTGCCCCCGGCCGCTCACACTCCGCCCTAGGGACGTTCCGGCTGCCGTCGCGCGGACGGCTCGGACGGTTCACGGCTGGGGCCGGCGCCGGTTCGCACCGGCTCCCCCCTGTACGGGCATGATGACGACCTGCCCACTCTACCGGGCCGTAGCGTCCCCGCTCGGGGCGGCAGACCGCAGGCGTCGTCCGGAGGGAGCAGCGCGCGGGCTCCTCCCCGCGCACCCACACGGCGATGCTCCCGGCGCACTCACACGGCGATGCTCCCGGTGCACTCACACGGCGATGTACGTGACCGGGTCGGCGCCCGGCACCGCCTCCGCGCGCCCGAGCTTCACCAGCCGCCGCAGATGGGACTCGGCCTCCGAGACGGCGATCGACCGCGAACCGTGCGGGATCTGCTCCCAGGGCCGGTTCCACTCCATCCGCTCGGCCAGCTGCCACGGGGTGAGCGGCGTGGCGAGCAGGGCGAGCAGCCCGGTCAGCCGCTCCTCGTGGTGGTCCAGCAGCTCCCGTACGCGTCCGCCCGCATCGGTGAACGCGTGCTGGTGGGCGGGCAGCACCTCGGCCACCCCGAGCCGCCCGATCCGCTCCAGCGAGGCGAGGTAGTCCCCGAGGGGATCGGTGACGGCGGTGTCGTCCGGGTCCTCGTACAGCCCGATGTGCGGGCTGATCCCGGGCAGCAGGTGGTCCCCGGAGAACAGCCGCCCGTGCCCCGGCAGATTCGCCGGATGCCGCTCCTCCAGATGGAGGCAGACGTGGCCCGGGGTGTGGCCGGGGGTCCAGACGGCCCGCAGCCGCCGCCCGGCGAGGGGGAGCAGCTCGCCGGGCACGATCTCCCGGTCCGGCAGGGCGGGGCGCAGCCCGGGCAGGGTCCGCAGCCGGCCGCTGCTGCGGGCGGCGAGCAGCGGGGCGAGGTGGTCGTCGGGCGCGCCGACGGCGGCGAGCTTGCGGGCGAGGTAGTCGAGCCAGGTGCCGGGAGCGGCCTCCCGGGTGCGCCGGACGATCGCGGCGTCCGCCTCGTGCATCGCGATCCAGGCCCCGGACGCCTCGCGGACCTGGCCGGAGAGCCCGTGGTGGTCGGGGTGGTGGTGGGTGATGACGACGCCGTGGACGTCGGTGACGGCGGTACCGAGGGCGGTGAGCCCGGCGACCAGGGTGTCCCAGGAGGCCGGGTCGTCCCACCCCGTGTCGATGAGGACGGGCCCCTGGTCGGTGTCGACGAGGTGGACGAGGGTGTGGCCGAGGGGGTTGTCCGGGATGGGGACCTTGATGCTGTGGACGCCCCCGCCGTGGTCGGCCACCTGGGCCACCTGCGTCACCTGAGTCATGGGCTCCCCATCTCTGCTCGGCGGGCGGCGCGAACTGCCCCCACTCTAACGAGAACTCGTTCCATTGGTAGCCCAGGCCAACCAAATCGACGCCTCCTGGGTACGGTTCACGCCGTGGACTCCTGGAACAGGAACTGGTATCAGTTCTGACGAGCAGTCAGTTGCGGTGCACGGGTTCGCTTCGCGGGAGGCAACGGCCATGACGGAACGTACGGAGCTGGTGGAACACGGAAAGCTGTTCATCGGCGGGGAGTTCACCGACCCGCTCTCCACCGGCGTCATCGAGGTGATCTCCCCGCACACCGAACAGGTCATCGGCCGCGTACCGCACGCCTCCGAGGCCGATGTGGACCGCGCGGTCGCCGCGGCCCGCCACGCCTTCGACGAGGGCCCGTGGCCCCGGATGACGCTGGACGAGCGGATCGCGGTGATCACCCGGGTCAAGGACGCCTTCGCCGTACGGTACGAGGAGTTCGCGCGCCTGATCAGCGCCCAGAACGGCACCCCGTACAGCGCGAGCGTGATGGTGCAGGCGCTGGCCGCGATGATGGTGTGGGACTCGGCGATCACGGTGGCGCGCACATTCCCGTACGAGGAGCGCCGCGACGGAGTCCTGGGCCCGCTCCTGGTCCGCCGCGAGCCGGTAGGGGTGGTGGCGGCGGTCGTCCCGTGGAACGTCCCGCAGTTCACGGCCGCGGCGAAGTTGGCCCCCGCCCTGCTGGCAGGCTGCACGGCAGTCCTGAAGGTCTCTCCCGAAACCCCGCTGGACGCCTACCTCCTGGCGGAGATAGCGGCGGAGGCGGGCCTGCCGCCCGGGGTCCTCTCCATCCTCCCGGCGGACCGGGAGGTGAGCGAATACCTGGTGGGCCACCCGGGCATCGACAAGGTGTCCTTCACCGGCTCGGTGGCGGCGGGCCGCCGAGTGATGGAGGTAGCCTCCCGCAACCTCACCCGCGTCACCCTCGAACTGGGCGGCAAATCGGCAGCAGTCATCCTCCCGGACGCGGACCTGGAGGCGGCGGTCGCGGGCATCGTCCCCTTCGCCTGGATGATCAACGGCCAGGCGTGCGTGGCCCAGACGCGCATCCTGGCCCCGCGCTCCCGCTACGACGAGATAGCGGAGGCGTTCGCGGCAGCGGCGGGCGCGCTGCGGGTGGGCGACCCGCTGGACCCGACCACGGAACTGGGCCCGTTGGTGGCGCAACGCCAACAGCAACGCTCCCTCGACTACATCAAGTTGGGCCAGGAGGAAGGCGCCAAGATCCTCACGGGCGGCAGCCGCCCCGCCTCCCAGGAACGCGGCTGGTACGTCGAACCGACCCTCTTCGGCTCGGTCGACAACTCCATGCGCATCGCCCGCGAGGAGATCTTCGGCCCGGTGATCTGCCTCATCCCGTACGGCGACGAGGCCGAGGCGGTCCGCATCGCCGACGACTCCCCGTACGGCCTCAGCGGCAGCGTCTGGACAGCCGACACCGAACGGGGCATCGACATCGCCCGCCGCGTCCGCACCGGCACGTACAGCGTGAACACCTTCAGCCTGGACATGCTCGGCCCGTTCGGCGGCTACAAGAACTCCGGCCTGGGCCGCGAGTTCGGCCCCGAGGGCTACGGCGAGTTCTTCGAGCACAAGATGATCCACCTCCCCGCCGGCTACCGGGAGGCATGATGGGCGACCGCTGGCACGTGGAGGTCGACCGCTCCGTCTGCATCGGCTCCGGCATGTGCGTCAACCACGCCCCGGACGCCTTCCACCTGGACACGGCCCGCCAGTCCCACCCGCAGACCGAGGACCGCGACGCCGGCGAACAGGTCCTCGCGGCGGCGGAGGGCTGCCCGGTGGAGGCGATCACGCTGACGCTGGTGGGGTCGGGGGAGGTGGTGTTCCCGCCGGAGGAGTGACCGCTTCGGGGTTGGGCGTCACACAAGTGGCCCCACAAGGTAGTCGTAGTGCTCAGCGTCAGGCTCCGTCAGGAGGTCGCGTCGTAGCTCACGGAGTGGCGCGAGATCATCGGCTTCCACCAGGCCGGACGCGGTGAGTTCACTGAGGGCATTGAGCTCACTCTCCCGACAGTCCCTCTCGGGTTCCTCTACTGCCGCCGAT
Source organism: Streptomyces cyaneofuscatus (assembly GCF_033109485.1). Classification (NCBI taxonomy): domain Bacteria; kingdom Bacillati; phylum Actinomycetota; class Actinomycetes; order Kitasatosporales; family Streptomycetaceae; genus Streptomyces; species Streptomyces cyaneofuscatus. Next base: position 6,104,248 of record NZ_CP137002.1, read on the forward strand.
GAGAGGAGTGCTGCCACCACCCGGACCTCTCTCCGGTCGAATGAATGAACCCAGTCGCAGATCCTTTCCGATGCCTCTTCCCTTGCCTGTGGAGAGGGCGAAGAGAGGTCCCTGGCGATCCCGAGGAGATTACTGTTGCCGATGGTCATGCCGTTCCTCTGCTTAAGTCCGGCCAGCTTTAAAGCCCCTCATCCTCTGTCCCGGCCAGGAATCTCTGGATTTCTTCCTGGATGTACGGCGAGGTGTCCTCCAGCAGAAAGATCCCGGAGTGTGGCAACGAATCTATCCTCCCGCATATCTACAGAGTGGCGTGGTGCACTCAGGAGATGAAGTATCCCTCAAGCCGGTGCGCGAATTCTCGGTACCGAGCCTTCGCTTCCGAGGGTGACGGAGCAGACGGCATGAGGATTCCAGGGAGAAACGCAACGCGCCACATGCGGTAGGTGGAGTATGCGGCATCATTGGCATCCTTCCCCAGGAGTACTGCCGCGTTCATCAGAGCATGGATGATCGTCCTGGACGTGACCGCTGCGGGTTGTTGCCGGGATACAGCTGCACCCACCAGAGCGTGGAGCAAATGTGTCATCTGCAGGTCGCCGCCGGTTCGTACCATTCTCTGAAGGGAATGGGGCTCACCCAGCTGTGGCGAGAATTCTTCGATCCCTCCTGACCACAGGAGCAGCGATGGGGCCGTAATCTCGTGGCTCTGATGCCAGCCCAGCTCACCTACGATTGCCATCGTGGCCGCGCTGAATTTTCCAATTCTCTGAATTGCCGAGAGTGCCTGGTCGATTTCTTCTTGATGTCGGGTGACGAAATCGGTCACTGATGCAATTTCCCACGGTCGCTCTGGGTGAGAATCAGCAACTGTTCCTAGCTCTACGATTCCTCCCAGGGGTCCGAAGATCTCTCGCCCCAGTGATTCTTCCGAGATTCCGAAATGTTGGTTCATTACCCCTCAAAGCTTAGAATATTCCCATGAAATGCTGCGCTATCGCTTCCTGCTGTGGCAGGGCAGTGAGTTTCCTGTTCAGTACTTCTAGATCTTCGAGATTATTTACGAAGTACTCCGGAAGGTTTCCTGCAGGCCCTTCGTGAAGCCTCAGCCAAGAGGCTGCCTTTTCGGCCGGAACCTCTACGCGCACGATTGTTCCGCTCGGCCCAGCGTACTGCGTGGCTGCGCGCGTGAAGTCATCTGTCAAATATATTCCCGCGTTCGGTGTGTACTCTCGCTTTTCGCTGATTTTGGGATCGAGGGAGAACTCTTCTCCTTTCCATTCCCGTGTCCCATGGTAAAGCACCTTGTACGCTGACAGTCCGAGCGGATCAATTTCTCGGTGTGGATTTGGTACATAAGAGTTGGGGTTGCGGGCAGGGTCAAGCCCGAGTGGGTCCGGGGTGAGATAGCGGGAATTTCCCGCCTCATAGTACCGGTGAAGATTGTAGTTCAGTCCAGTTTCGACGTCGAACTGCTGACCGGGGAACCGGAGTGGGGTATATGCCGTGCTCTTTCTGGACCAGGCAGTCACTCCCCATAGAGTGCTGCGTGTGGACCAAGATGATTTTCCTGATTCGTCTACGAGATCCAGGACCGAGCCATTGCTTTCGGTGACGATGAGGAAAAATCGCTCATCAATCACCTTCTGCGGTGTGGCGGTGCTGATGATCTGCTCTGATTGAGTGATCGGTCGCAGCCCGTTATGATTCCAGGTGAGACTAATGGAATCTTGAGTAGCCTGAACTTCGGTCGACTGTTCGCACAGCGTGATCCCGTCCCAGGTGAAGGTCGTTTCCTCTACGACTGTGTGCCCGTCAGGTGACAGGTGCTGTTTGGTGATACGGCGCCCAAGAGCGTCGTATCTGTACTGCCATGCGGATCCGTCCGGCGCTTTCGCCGAACTCATGCGGTTCTCAGCATCCCACTCGTATCGCCAGGTTTCCGGCCTCCTTGAAAGGCGGGATTTCTGGCGGAGGGTGATGCGGCCCAAGGCGTCGTGTTCGTAGCGGATGCTGCCGGCACGGGTAATCGCTGTGCCTGAGTAGTCGCGGGTGCCTGTCGCTTCCTGCCCGGGATGAGAGTCGGGCCAGGAGGCTTCCGTCTGGTTGCCGGTTGCGTCGTAGGCGTAGCGTTCCGTCCAATTCGAGGCGTTGACCGCGATGACCCGGCCTGCTGCGTCGAGTTTGAAGGACTTCGCGCCGGCGAGCTGGTCGGTGAGCCCGATGAGGTGGCCGTCTGCGCGGTAGGTATAGTCGCGGGACTGCATACTGCGGCCTGCCGCTGTCACCTGTTGCGCGGTGAGGCGTCCCATGGGGTCGAGCAACGAAGCAATGGTGACGTGATCGCCCAGGTGACGGGCGACTTCCTGGCCCGCCGCGTCGTGTTCGAAGGTCAGGGTACGACCCGCCGTGGTGAGAGAGGTCTGACGTCCCGCCGTGTCGTAGGTCCATGTGCTGGTGGCCCCGCTTGGGGTGATACGGCGGGTGCGGCGGCCTAGTGCGTCATAGGTGTACGAGGTGGTCCGGCCGTTCACTGTCTCGGACTTGAGGCGGCCGTACTGGTCGCGGAGCCACGTGACGGTCGCGTCCGCGGTGACTGCCTCGGCGAGTTGACCAGTGAGGTCATAGGCGAAAGTACTCACGGAACCTGCCGCGTCCTTGCGGACGATGCGGCCCATCTCGTCGTGCTCGTAGCGGGTGACCTGACCGAGGGCGTCCGTGCGGGCGGTGAGCCGACCGGCCGCATTGCGTGCGTAACTGAGCGTGCGGTCATCGAAGTCGGTCTCGGATATCAGATGACCGGCCGGATCGTAGGCGTAATTCCACGTCAGGCCCTGAGGGTTGAGGACCTGGGTAAGGCGAAGTTCGTGGTCGTGGGTGAACTCGTACCGCACCCCGTCGGGGCCGGTACGGGCTGCCATGAGGTCGAAGTGTGTGTACTCGAAGCGGGAGACTGAACCCATGGCATCGGTGTGTGCCAGGCAGTTTCCCTCGCCGTCGTAGGTCCAGGACTGGATACTGCCGTCCGCGTCCGTGCGTTCGACGAGTTTGCCCTCGGGACTCCATGCGAGACGGGTGATCGCGCCGAGCGGGTCCGTCAGGACCACGGGACGGCCGAACCCGTCCCGTTCGATGCGCGTGGTGGCACCGAGCGGATCGGTGATCTCCGAGGGCAATCCGGCCGCGTTGCTGCGGATGCGGGTCGTGTTGTTCAGCGGGTCTGTAACAGAGGTTGGATGTCCCGCTGTGTTGTACGTCGTGCGCGTAACAGCGCCCGATGCGTCGATGATCGCGACCCGGTTGCCCCGATCGTCGTACTGCTGGCGGATCACCGTTCTGTCCGGGTTGGTGATACGAACCGGCAGGCCGAGATCGTTGTAGTCAGCGGTAGCCTCCTGCCCATCCGGTCGGACGACAGAGACAAGACGGCCCCGCGCATCGTACGTCGACCGGCTGACGTGCCCCAGCGGGTCGGTGACTGTGAGCAGTCGGTGGTAGGGGTCGCGTTCGAAGCGTGTGACTGCCCTCAACGGGTTGATCTCCGCCACGACCTGAGCGCGTTCGTTGATCACGAAACGTTTGGTGTGGCCCAGTGCGTCAGTCATGGACGTCATACGCATGCCCGTTTCAGGGTCCGTGTCGTCCCAGGTGAAGCGGGCCTCGAGATGGCCGTTCGTACCGGACTGATAGACGCAGCGGTCCAGGTCGTCGTACACGTACTCGTACCGGCTGCCGTTGGTGTCCGTCCACGCGGTGATGCGGCCCAGGTCGTCGCAGTCGAAGCGGAGAGGCCGGCCGGAAGAGTTGGTGACCGCTGTGAGGTGGCCGTCCGTGTAGCCGTAGCGCAGGATTTCCTGGTCGGTTCCGTCCGGTGCGGCGCCTGCCAAATGGCCCGTATCGGTACGTGAAGAATCCTCGCCACCCGAGCCGCTCGACCCGCGTCCCGCTCCCGCTCGCCGCCACGGGCGCACCGGCGCGGTTCTCGCCGCCGCCCTCCTCTGCGCCGCCTGGCTCGTCATGGCCGGCCCCTGGCGGTCGGAGCGTGCCGATGCCGATGTCCCGGCTCCTCCGAGCCCGAGTTCGCCTGTCACGGCCAGCGGTGTACGGGCCGGGACGTCATCGCCACCCGTTGCGGCATGCACCCCGACATGGTCAGCACCCACCGGCTCGCCCCCGGCCTCCGGGTCGACCTGCGGTACGAAGCCGGGTGCGGTGCGGGCTGGGCGCGGGTCTGGGGGGCAGCGCATCGGGGACGTCTTCACCGTCTCCGTGGCGGGCGGGGAGCCGCAGACACTCACCGTGCCGGACAAGTACGCGACCGGGATCCGCCTCCACACGCCCATGGTCGCCACGGACAGCCCGGACGCCCTGCGCGTCTGCGTCAGCCTCGCCCCGGTCGGGCCCCGGCAGCAGTGCTATCCGGCCGCGCCGCCGACCCCCTGAACCGCGGCGTCCGGGCGAGGGCCGTCAGCTCCGCCCGGGACCCGGCTCCGCCGTCAGGTCGATCAGGCGGCAGACCGTCTCGATGTCGATCTTGACCTGGGCGATCGACGCCCGGCCCGACAGCCAGGTGATCAGCGCCGAGTGCCAGGTGTGCTCGATCACCCGGACCGCCGAGAGCTGCTCCGGCGTCGGGTGTTCCAGGCCCATCGCGTCCAGGATGATCGCCGTCGTGAGGCGGGAGACCGTGTCCACCTCCGGGCTCACGCTGCGGTCCGCGAAGGTGAGGGCGCGGACCATGGCGTCCGCCAGGTGGGGTTCGCGCTGGAGGGCGCGGAAGGCTCGCATCAGGGTCTCGGCCACCCGTTGGGCCGCGTCGTCGCCGGCCGGGGGGCGTTTGCGGAGTGTGGAGTGCATGTGCTGGAGCTGGTCCTGCATGGTGGCGACCAGCAGGTGGATCTTGGAGGGGAAGTAGCGGTAGAGGGTGCCCAGGGCGACCCCGGCCGCCTCCGCCACCTCGCGCATCTGCACCGCCTCGAACCCGCCGCGGCTGGCGAGCTGGGCGCTGGCGTGCAGGATGCGGCGGCGGCGGGCCTCCTGCCGCTCGGTGAGCGGAGGCGTTGCGCGGTCCGTGGGTGGCTGCGCTCCCGGTCTGGCGTCCGCGGTCATGCTGTCCCCGTTCACGATCCATGGCGTTGGTCCCGCACCCGGGCGGACGAAGCGAACGCGTCCGGGCGCGCACAGCATGCCAGGGCCTCCGTCGTGGCGCGAATCACCTGATCCGGGCCTCACACCGTCGCTACCTGCCGGTAGATTCGATGCACGTCGAACGATCAAGTCTGAAACTTGTTCTAGATTAGCGCTACCGGTTACGCTCCGGCGAACACGCAGTCAGAAGGGGGCCGAGTGTGACCGCTGAGGCCATAGAGACGGGCCCCCGCACGGGCGACAGCAGCACCTCCGCCGGGGCCGGTGACCGGCCGCTGCGCATCGCGCTCCTCACGTACAAGGGCAACCCGTTCTGCGGCGGCCAGGGTGTCTACGTACGCCACCTCGGGCGTGAGCTCGCGCGGCTGGGGCACAGCGTCGAGGTCATCGGCGCCCAGCCCTACCCCGTGCTCGACGAGGGCGTTCCGCTCACCGAGCTCCCCAGCCTGGATCTGTACCGGCAGCCCGATCCGTTCCGTACGCCGAAGTGGGGCGAGTACCGGGACTGGGTCGACCTCGCCGAGGTCGCCACCATGTGGACCGGCGGCTTCCCCGAACCGCTCACCTTCAGCCTCCGCGCCCGCCGCCATCTCCTGGCCCGGCGCGGCGAGTTCGACGTCGTCCACGACAATCAGACCCTCGGTTACGGGCTCCTCGGCGACCTCGGGGCCCCGCTCGTGACGACGATCCACCACCCCATCACCGTGGACCGCAGGCTCGACCTGGCGGCCGCCACCAGCCGCCGCCGGCGCGCCTCCATACGCCGCTGGTACGCCTTCACCCGGATGCAGAAGCGCGTCGCCCGCAAGCTGGACACCGTCCTCACCGTCTCCGGCTCCTCCCGTGCCGAGATCGTCGAGGACCTGGGCGTACGGGCGGACCGGATCAGCGTCGTCCACATCGGCGCCGACACCGACCTCTGGTCGCCCGACCCCTCCGTTGCCGAGGTACCGGGCCGCATCGTCACCACCTCCAGTGCCGACGTCCCGCTCAAGGGCCTCGTCCACCTCGTCGACGCGCTCGCCAAGCTCCGTACGGAGAACCCCGCCGCCCACCTCGTCGTCGTCGGCAAGCGCGCCGAGGACGGGCCCGTCGCCCGGGCCATCGAGCGGCACGGGCTGGCGGACGCGGTCGAGTTCGTCAAGGGCATCAGCGACGCCGAGCTGGTCGACCTCGTGCGCAGCGCCCAGGTCTCCTGTGTGCCGTCGCTGTACGAGGGGTTCTCGCTGCCCGCCGCCGAGGCCATGGCCACCGGCACACCGCTCGTCGCCACCACCGGCGGCGCGATCCCCGAGGTCTCCGGCCGCGACGGGGAGACCTGCCTCGCCGTGGCCCCCGGCGACGCGGACGCGCTGGCCGGGGCGCTCGCCCGGCTGCTGGCCGACCCGGAGCTGCGCGCCCGGCTCGGCGCGGCGGGCCGTGAGCGGGTACTGGCCAACTTCACCTGGGCCCGGGCGGCCGCCGGAACGGCCGAGCTGTACCGTCAGGCGATCGCCGTCCGTCAAGCAGCGGCCCGCAGGTGACGGCGATCCCGTTCACCGGCTGCCGTAACCCGCTTCTCTGAACCCGTACCTCCGACCTCGAAGGCAGGCCCTCGTGCTGACCGTCGACTTCACCCGCTTCCCGCTCGCCGCAGGCGACCGAGTGCTCGACCTGGGCTGCGGTGCCGGCCGGCATGCCTTCGAGTGTTACCGGCGCGGCGCACAGGTCGTCGCCCTCGACCAGAACGGCGAGGAGATCCGCGAGGTCGCCAAGTGGTTCGCCGCGATGAAGGAGGCCGGGGAGGCCCCCGAGGGCGCCACCGCCACCGCGATGGAGGGCGACGCCCTCAACCTGCCCTTCCCCGACGACTCCTTCGACGTCGTGATCATCTCCGAGGTCATGGAGCACATCCCGGACGACAAGGGCGTCCTCGCCGAGATGGTCCGGGTCCTCAAGCCGGGCGGCCGCATCGCCATCACCGTCCCGCGCTACGGCCCCGAGAAGATCTGCTGGACCCTCTCCGACGCCTACCACGAGGTCGAGGGCGGCCACATCCGCATCTACAAGGCCGACCAGCTCCTCGCCCGCATCCGCGAGGCCGGGCTGAAGCCGTACGGCACCCACCACGCCCACGCCCTGCACTCGCCGTACTGGTGGCTGAAGTGCGCCTTCGGCGTCGACAACGACCGTGCGCTGCCGGTGCGGGCGTACCACAAGCTGCTGGTCTGGGACATCATGAAGAAGCCGCTCGCCACCCGGGTCGCCGAGCAGCTGCTCAACCCGGTCGTCGGCAAGAGCTTCGTCGCGTACGCCACCAAGCCGCACCTTCCGAAGGCGCAGGCGTGAGCACTCCCGAACAGACCGAGCACCTGGTCCTGCCCGGGGTCCTGACCGCCGCCGAGGCGGCGGAGACCGTCGCGGCCCTCCTCGCCGTACAGCGCGAGGACGGGGCGCTGCCCTGGTTCCGGGGCCACCACCTCGACCCGTGGGACCACACCGAGGCCGCGATGGCGCTGGACGCGGCAGGCGAGCACGAGGCGGCCGAGCGCGCCTACGACTGGCTGGCCCGCCACCAGAACGGCGACGGCTCCTGGTACGCCGCCTACCACGACGGCGACCCGCAGCAGCCCACCGACCGCAGCCGCGAGACCAACTTCTGCGCCTACGTGGCCGTTGGCGTCTGGCACCACTATCTCGCCACCGGGGACGACGCGTTCGTCGACCGGATGTGGCCGACCGTCTTCGCGGCGATCGAGTTCGTGCTCCGACTCCAGCAGCCCGGCGGGCAGATCGGCTGGAAGCGGGAGGCGGACGGGACGGCGGTGAACGATGCGCTGCTGACCGGTTCGTCCTCCGTCCACCAGGCGCTGCGCTGTGCGCTCGCCATCGCGGAGCGGCGCGAAGAGCCGCAGCCCGACTGGGAGTTGGCGACCGGGGCACTGGCCCACGCGATCCGCAACCACCCCGAGCGCTTCCTCGACAAGAACCGCTACTCGATGGACTGGTACTACCCGGTCCTCGGCGGCGCCGTCACCGGGGCCGAGGCCACCGCCCGCATCCAGGAGGGCTGGGACCGCTTCGTCGTGCCCGGCCTCGGGGTGCGCTGCGTCCTGCCCAACCCCTGGGTCACCGGCGGCGAGAGCTGCGAACTCGCCCTCGCCCTCTGGGTGACCGGGGAGTCGGACCGGGCCCTGGAGATCCTCCAGTCGATCCAGCACCTGCGCGCCGAGGGCGGGCTCTACTGGACCGGGTACGTCTTCGAGGGCAACAAGGCCTTCTGGCCGGAGGAGCTCACCACCTGGACGGCGGGCTCCCTGCTGCTGGCGGTGGCCGCACTCGGGGGGGACGAGGCGACCACCGCGGTCTTCTCCGGGGAGCGGCTGCCGGCCGGCCTGGAGCCGGACTGCTGCCGGTGACCCGGTTGTCGAGAGGCCGGATCAGCGGCGGATCCGGCCGGCTATGGCGTGCCCGATGAACAGGTAGACCACGGCCGCGAGACCGTAACCGGCCACGACCCGCGCCCACGCCGCGTCGAACGTGAACAGGTCGTACGACCAGCCCGCCAGCCAGGTGGCCGCGTCGTGCACCCACTGCACGAAGTCGTTGCCCCGGTTGGCGTCCAGCAGGTACATCAGGATCCAGAGAATGATGATGAAGGCCAGGATGTCGGCCACGACGGCGATGATCCTCGCCGCTGAACTGCTGCCAGAAGAACGGGTTCTGTAGGACATGGAACCCTGGTTACCGCTTTACCCTCAGTGAAACCCGAATGGCGGTACCGGGTGGCGGACCGTGCGGGGCCGGGCGAGTCTGGCGGCCGGGAGTGCCGAGGGCCGTCACTCCCCGTGACGCGCCCTGCCGGGAGGCCGCCGTGACCCGTTCCGTACCGCTTCGTCGGCCGCTGGTGGTGCTCCTGCTCGCCTGCGTCGTGCTGGTCTCCGCCACCGCGTGCGGGGACTCCGGTGATTCCGGCAGTGCGACCGGTACGGGGGTGAGCACCGGGGCGAGTGCCTCCGCGTCCGCCTCCGCCGCCAGCCCGTCCGCCTCCACCGAGAAGCAGCGGCTGGCCAAGACCCGCTTCGTGGCCAACGCCGGGCTCGCGGCCGGGGCGACGTACCAGTGGATCGTGAAGCCGTACCGCGCGGGCACCTTCAAGAAGGGGGCCGACGGGCGCACCTTCGCCCTCGTCAAGGCGGGGCTGGCGGGCGGGTTCGCGTACAACCGGCTCAAGGCGGCCGCGGAGAACGCCAAGGGCGACCCGCTGCTGTCGAAGGCCGTCGCCCCGCTCACGGCCGCGATCGAGTCGCTCCAGGGGATGGCCACCAAGCTCCGCAACGGTGAGGCGGGCGAGGGGGACATCGGGGCGTTCGAGAGCGTCATCGACAGCATCAAGAGCGCCGGGAAGGACGCGGGTGCCGAGGTGAAGGACAAGGTCCCCTCGACCTCGCAGCTGACCGGATAGCCGGATAGCCGCTGCTTGGCAGCTGCTCACGCGCGGTCGGTTATTCAGGTGATCAACTTCCGTGGCCCGGTTAGGGTCCCGGCATGACGCTTCTTTCTTACGACCGTTACTGCGACGAGATCCTCGCGCAGACCGACGCCCTGCGCGCCACCCTCAAGGGTGCGGATCTCACCGTGAACGTCCCCTCCTGTCCCGACTGGACCCTGCGGCAGCTCGTCGTGCATGTCGGCAGCGCCCACCGCTGGGTCGGGGAGATCGTGCGCGGGCGGGCCACCGAGGACGTCCCGGAGGAGAAGGTGCCGGGGGCCGAGGGGCCCGGGAGCGACGACCCGGCCGCGCTGGACACCTGGCTGGCCGAGGGCGCGGCCGCCACCGTCGCCGCGCTGCGGGAAGCCGGGCCGGACACCGAGGTGTGGACCTGGGCGTGGGAGCGGAGTACCGCGTTCTGGGCGCGGCGCGTGACGCACGAGACGGCCGTGCACCGGGCGGACGCGGCGCTCGCCGCGCGGGTCCCGTACACGGTCGACGCCGAGGTGGCCGCCGACACCATCGACGAGTGGCTGCGGATCGTCTCCTTCGCCCAGGAGGGCGGCGACCCGGAGGCGGACGAACTGCGCGGCGGCGGACGCTCGTTGCACCTGCACGCCACCGACGTGCCCGGGGCGGAGTGGCTGATCGAGTTCGGCGAGGACCGCTTCACCTGGCGGCACGACCACGAGAAGGCGACGGTCGCCCTGCGCGGTTCGCTCACTGACGTGATGCTCGTCTTCAACCGCCGCCTGGCGCCGACGAGCGAGCGGGTCGAGGTGCTCGGCGACGCGGAGCTGCTGGACTTCTGGCTGGAACGGTCGTCGTTCGGGTGAGCCCGGACGGCTAGGGCCTCTAGCTGTTCAGTTCCGCCAGGACCCGCAGCGTGTGCGGGTCCGGGGCGGTGACCAGCAGGTCCGTCACCGGGCCCTTGCGCCACTCCGCGAGCTTCTCCGCGATCCGGGCGCGCGGGCCGACGAGGGAGATCTCGTCGGCGAAGGCGTCCGGGACCGCCTGGATCGCCTCCTCCTTGCGGCCCTGGAGGAAGAGGTGCTGGATGCGTCGCGCCTCCTCCTCGAACCCCATCCGCCCCATCAGATCCGCGTGGAAGTTGCGGGCCGCGTGCCCCATCCCGCCGATGTAGAAGCCGAGCATCGCCTTCACCGGCAGCAGCCCCTCCGCCACGTCGTCGCAGACGTGCGCGCGGGCCATCGGCGCGATCATGAAGCCCTCGCGGAGTCCGGCGAGCGAGGCCGCGTACACGTCCGTGCGGTGCGGGGACCAGTAGAGGGGGAGCCAGCCGTCCGCGATCTCGACCGTCTGGGCGATGTTCTTCGGGCCCTCCGCGCCCAGCAGGACCGGGAGCGAGGCCCGCAGCGGGTGCGTGATGGGCTTCAGCGGTTTGCCGAGGCCGGTCGCGTCCGGGCCCGCGTACGGGAGGGAGTGGAAGCTCCCCGCCACCTCGACCGGAGCCTCGCGGGCCAGCACCTGGCGGATCACCTCCACATATTCGCGGGTCGCGGTCAGCGGGCTTCTGGGGAAGGGGCGCCCGTACCAGCCCTCCACCACCTGCGGCCCGGACAGGCCGAGGCCGAGCAGCAGCCGGCCGCCCGAGAGGTGGTCCAGGGTCAGCGCGTGCATGGCCGTCGCCGTCGGCGTACGGGCCGCCATCTGCGCGATCCCCGTACCCAGCCGGATCCGTGAGGTGTGGGCGGCGATCCAGGTCAGCGGGGTGAAGGCGTCCGAGCCCCACGCCTCCGCCGTCCACACCGAGTCGTAGCCGAGCCGCTCCGCCTCCTGGGCGAGGGCGAGATGGCCGGGGTCCGGGCCGCGGCCCCAGTATCCGAGTGCCAGTCCGAGCCGCATGGCGTTGCCTCCGGTTCCGTTGCCTCCGGCCGTAAGTGACGGCCCGTCAGTTCGGCAGTGTGAGGCATGGACTGTACGGCAGCGGCCCCCCGCCCGGAAGGGCGAGGGGCCGCAGGTGTCACGCGTGCGGGATCAGCCGCGCTGGATGCCCGTCGTGTCCTGGAGCACGCCGCGACGGCCGTCCTGCGTCTGGGCGATGAGGCCCTGGCCGCGCTGCTCGACCGCGAGGTACCAGGTGCCCGGCGCCAGCTCGGCGATCGGGTTCGGTGCGCCGTCCTCGCCGTACAGCGGGCGGGCCACCGGAACGGCGAACCAGAACGGGGTGAAGTCGCCCCCCGGAGCCGCGCCGCCCTGCGGGGCGGCCTGCTGGGCCTGGGAGGCCTGCGCCTGCGCCGGGTCGGCCTGACCCGGCTGACCCTGCTGGCCACCGGTCTGCGCCCCCGGGTAGCCGTACCCCTGGCTCGGCTGCGCGCCGTAGGGCTGCTGCTGGGCGCCCGGGTAGCCGTAGCCCTGGCCCGGCTGGCCACCGTACGGCGGCTGCACGGCCTGCGGCGGCTTCGGGGCGCCGACGAGCGGGGCCTTGAGTGCGGGGACCAGCGGGCCGGCGACCGTGGCCGCGGCGAGCACGAGAGTGCCCAGCAGGCCGAGGATCAGGCCGGCGCCGGCGTCGCTGACGTCGATGATCGTCCAGAAGGCGGTCCACAGCGCGAACACGGTGAACGCGGTCCCGAACTGGCCGAGGTCGAGCCCCACGACCTTGCGGGGCGACAGCCGGCCGACGATCACCAGCGCCGCGCCGATGATGCCGGCGAGGAAGACGCTCATCAGGAGCCCGAGCGAGTCCCAGGCGTTCGGGCTGCTGAACCGGGAGCAGTCCACGCCGGAGGGGCAGTCGTAGCCGGAGAGGTCGAGGAAAGAGGCGATGAACAGCACGACCGCTGCTCCGATCACCACGCCGTCGCCTCGAGTGAGGGAGCGGATATTCACGTGAAGGTCCTTAGTCGGTCGTCTCGTCGGGGCGGTCGTCGCTGCCGCCTCTGCGGCGGGCACGGCATGAAGCTCGGGGGTGGCTCCCCATCGTACGGATGAATCTATCGTCTGACCGGGCGGGTTGCGCCCGTGCCCGGTTCTTGAACAGTTATCCCCCCAATATCCCCGCAGACCCACCCCTTGCCCGCCGGGCGGGCCGTCCCCTTCAGGTGGTCAGGCCTACCCCTTCAGGTGGGCGGCGATGCCGTCCGCCATCCCCTGGGCCGCCTTCTGCCGCCAACGCGCGTCGGTGAGCAGGGCCGCGTCCTTCGGGTCACGCATATTGCCGCATTCCACGAAGACTTTGGGCACGGTCGACAGATTCAGTCCGCCGAGATCGTCACGGGTGTCCAGACCGGTGCCGCCGCCGATGTAATTGGAGGGGGAGCTTCCGGTCGTGCGGACGAAATGCCCGGCGATACGGGCCCCGAGGTCGGCCGAACTCTTCACGATCTTCGAGGTGTCCGCCCCGCCGCCCTTCACCGCCGCCGGCAGGATCACATGGAAGCCCCGGTTGCCCACCGCCGAGCCGTCCGCGTGCACCGAGACCACCGCGTCGGCCTTCGCCTCGTTGCCGATCCGGGCCCGCTCGTCGATGCAGGGCCCGAACGGCCGGTCGTCGTCGTGCGTCAGCAGGACCCGGGCCCCCTGCGCCTGGAGCAACTCCCGCAGCCGGTGCGACACATCGAGGGTGAAGCGGGCCTCCGCGTAACCGTCGTCCGTGGACGTGCCGGTGGTGTCGCACTCCTTGCGGCCGGTGCCGATGTCGACCTGCTCGTTGATCTCCTTGGTGTGCTCGCGGTTACGCGGGTTGTGGCCCGGGTCGATCACCACGGTCCTGCCGGTCAGCGGGCCTTGGGGGAGCGAGGCGGTGGGGGAGGCCTCCGGAGCGGCCGAGGCGGAAGCCGAAGCGGAGGTGGAGGCCTTCGCTCCCGCCCCGTCCGCCGTGTCCGGGGAGCCGCCGCATCCGGTGATCGTCGTCAGGCAGAGCGCGGCCAGCGCGGCGGCCGCGATTGGCGGGCGGGCGCGGCGGGTGGGGGGAACGCTGTCGTCGTACGGCACGCGGCGATGCTATCCGTACGGGGGTGACGCGCCCGGGTACGCCTCAGGGACCCGTGCCCGGGTGCGCCTCGGATCCCCGTGCCCCGGTACGCCTCAGATCCCCGCGCCCGTGCGCCGCAGCACCCGCAGCGAGTCCGTCACCGACACCTCGGTGAACGCCCCCGAGGCCAGCGCCCGCAGGTACACCCGGTACGGGGCCTGCCCGCCGTCGGCCGGGTCGGGGAACACGTCGTGGATCACCAGGAGGCCGCCCTCGGCGACATGCGGGGCCCAGCCGTCGTAGTCGCCGTTCGCGTGCTCGTCGGTGTGCCCGCCGTCGATGAAGACGAGGCCCAGCGGCCCGGCCCAGACCGCGGCGACCTGCGGGGAGCGGCCGACGAGCGCCACCACGTGCTCCTCCAGACCGGCCCGGTGCAGGGTGCGGCGAAAGGTCGGGAGGGTGTCCATCAGCCCGACCTCGGGGTCCACCACGCTCGGGTCGTGGTACTCCCAGCCCGGCTGCTGCTCCTCGCTGCCCCGGTGGTGGTCCACGGTGAGGGCGCCCACCCCGGCCGTCCGGGCCGCGTCGGCCAGCAGGATCGTGGAGCGCCCGCAGTACGTGCCCACCTCCAGCAGGGGCAGCCCGAGCGCCCCGGCCTCGGTGGCGGCCGCGTGCAGGGCGAGCCCTTCGTGGACCGGCATGAAGCCCTTGGCGCCCTCGAAGGCGGCGACCACCTCCGGGGACGGGGACGGGGAGGGGGTGGCGGCGGTCACGGGGTTCCTCCAGGTGGGGGCGGTTCTGCTGACGACGGCGCCCCATCGTGCCGTACGGTCCGGCCGGCCGTCGCAGCGGGGGCCGCCCGCACCGGGGCGACCGGGGCGTACGGGGCGACCGGGGCGACCGGGGCGGGCCCGGCGTCCGCGCTGCTCGCCAGCAGCACCGGGTGGCCCGACGGGCGCTGCGACGGCAGGAACGCCGCCAGCACCAGGCCGATCAGCACGGCCCCCGTGGCGATCAGGAACGAGATCCGGAACCCCTCCATCGACGGCACCTGCACCGGGCCCTGTGCCGAGCCCATCGTCACCGAGGTGTTGGCCAGCACCATGCCGATGACCGCGCTCGACACCGACGTACCGATGGACCGCATGAGGGTGTTGAGCCCGTTGGCCGCGCCGGTCTCCGACGGGTCGACGGCGCCGATGATCAGGGCGGGCAGCGAGGAGTAGGCGAGGCCGATCCCGGCGCCGAGGACGACCGCGATCAGCACGGTCTGCCAGGCGGCGCCGAGCAGCCCGAGCCCGGCCCCGTAACCGATCGCGATGATCAGCATCCCGAGCATCAGCGTGGACTTGGGGCCCCGACGGGCCGAGATCCGGGCGTAGAGCGGGGCGACGAACATCATCGTCACGCCCAGCGGGGCCACGCAGAGCCCGGCGACCACCATGGACTGCCCGAGGCCGTACCCGGTGGACGTGGGGAGCTGGAGCAGTTGCGGCAGGACCAGGGAGACCGCGTAGAAGGCGACCCCGACCATGATCGAGGCGAGGTTGGTGAGCAGCACCTCGCGGCGGGCGGTGGTGCGCAGGTCGACCAGGGGCGCGGGGGTGCGCAGTTCGAACAGGCCCCACAGCACCAGAACCGTGACGGAGGCGGCGAGCAGACCGAGCGTGGGGGCCGAGGCCCAGCCCCAGTCGCCGCCCTTGGTGATCGGCAGGAGCAGAAGGACCAGGCCGAGCGAGAGGCCGAAGGCGCCGACGAAGTCGAAGGTGCCGGGGGCGCGGAGCGGGGGTTCGGGGACGAGTGCGTACGTGAGCACCATCGCGAGCACGCCGAGCCCGGCCGAGCCGAGGAAGAGCGCGTGCCAGTCGGCGTGCTGGGCGACCAGCGCGGCGGCGGGCAGCGCGAGTCCGCCGCCCACCCCGATCGACGAGCTCATCAGGGCCATCGCCGAGCCGAGCTTCTCGCGCGGCAGCTCGTCGCGCATGATCCCGATGCCGAGCGGGATGGCGCCCATGGCGAAGCCCTGGAGCGCGCGCCCGACGATCATCACGACCAGGTCGTCGGTGGACGCGCAGATCAGCGAGCCGATCACCATGACGGCGAGCGAGGCGAGCAGCATCCGGCGCTTGCCGTAGAGGTCGCCCAGCCGGCCCATGATCGGGGTCGAGACGGCGCCCGCCAGCAGGGTCGCGGTCATCACCCAGGTGGCGTTGGCCGGGTCGGTGCTCAGCAGGACCGGCAGGTCCTTGATGACCGGGACGAGCAGGGTCTGCATGACCGCGACGGTGATCCCCGCGAAGGCGAGGACGGGCACGATGGGGGAGGTGCGCGCTTTCGGCGGCCGGGGGAGGTCCTCTGCGTGCCGTATCTGTTTCGTCCGTCGCATCCGTGGGGCCTCCCGGGCAGCCTCGACCACCCGGGCTCCCCCCAAGTGTGTGCATGGTGAACGCTTCCCTGGCGGGCCCTATTCCGGTTCGGGCCCCTCAACCTCCTGACGTGTCGTCAGATCTTCTGCCGACAGGCCTTCCGCCCAAGTGAAACGTGTTCTACTCTTGCGCCGTTCCAGTGGCTGCGACCGGCGAGGATTCGCATGGGCATCGGCACAGGTATCGGCATCGGCGCAGGTGTCGGGATCGGCACAGGTATCGGCATCACCGAGGAGCACCGTGCGCTGGCGCACTCCGTACGGGGGTGGCTGGCGCGGGCCGTCCCGCCCGGCGAGGTGCGCAAGCTCCTGGACGCGGGGAGCCCGGGCCCGTGCGGGGTGCGCCCCGCGTACTGGGAGGCGCTCGCCGGGCAGGGGCTGACCGGGATCCAGCTGCCCGAGGAGTACGGGGGCGGGGGCGGCGGTCTCCTGGACCTCGCCGTGGTCCTGGAGGAGGCGGCCTACGGGTCGCTGCCGGGGCCGTACCTCGCGACCGCGCTGACGGGGGCGGTGGTGCGGCGAGCGACGGGTGCGGGGGGCGGGGGGCTGCTCCGGGGACCCGCCGCCGGGACCGGGGACCTGGACCGGGGTCCGCTCCGGGATCTGGTCCGGGATCTGGTCCGGGGGCTCGCCGCCGGGGAGCGCACCGCCGCCCTCGCCCTCACCCCCGGCACCCTCACCGCCACCCCGGGCGAGGGCGGCCACCGCCTCGACGGGGCCGCCCCGCCCGTCCTCTCCGGCGAGGCGGCCGACCTGCTGCTCCTGCCCGCCGCCGACGCGTCCGGCGAGGTGCTCTGGTTCCTCGTGGACGCCGGGGCCGAAGGGCTCACCGTGCGCCCGCACCGCAGCGTCGACCCGACCCGGCCGACGGCGGAGGTGCGGGCCGACGCCGTCCTCGTACCGGCGCACCGGACCCTGCCCCTCGACTCCGCGCTCGTCCGCGACCTGGCCGCCGTCCTCCTCGCCGCCGACGCCTGCGGGACCGCCGCCCGGAGCCTGGACACGGCCGCCGAACACGCCCGCGTACGCGAGCAGTTCGGGCGGCCCATCGGGGCGTTCCAGGCCGTCAAGCACCTCTGCGCCGACATGCTCGTCCGCCTCGAACGGGCCCGCGCCCTGACCTGGGACGCGGCCCGCGCCGCCGACGAGGAGGCTGACACGTCAGGAGACGGCGAGGCGCGCGGGCTCACCGCCGCCCTCGCCGCCGCCACCGCGCCGGAGGCCGCGTACAGCTGCGCCAAGGACGCCATCCAGATCCTCGGCGGCATCGGCTTCACCTGGGAGCACGACGCCCACCTCCAGCTGCGCCGGGCCGTCCTCGCCCGCCAGCTCCTCGGCGCCGCCGGCACCCACCACCTGCGCGCCGCCCGCCTCGCCGAGGCCGGGGCCCGCCGCGAACTCGCCCTGGAACTCCCCGCCGAGGCCGCCCGCCACCGCGCCGACGCCCGCCCCCACCTCGCCGCCGCCCGGGGCCTGGCACCCCGCGAGGCCCGCCGCGCCCTCGCCGCCACCGGCTACGCCGCCCCGCACCTCCCCGCCCCGTACGGGCTGGGCGCGGGACCCTTACAACAGCTCGCGATCCAGCAGGAGTTGAGCGAACAGTCCATCCGGCTCAGCGACCTCTCCATCGCCACCTGGGTCGTGCCCTCGCTCATCGCGTACGGCACCGAGGCCCAGCGCGAGCGCTATCTGCCGGCCACCCTGCGCGGCGACCTCCAGTGGTGCCAGCTCTTCTCCGAGCCCGAGGCCGGGTCGGATCTCGCCGCCCTGCGCACCCGGGCCGTACGGACCGCCGAGGGGTGGCGGATCACCGGGCAGAAGGTCTGGACGAGCGCCGCCCGCACCGCCGACCACGGCATCCTGCTCGCCCGCACCGACCCGGACGCGCCCAAGCACCGGGGGCTCACCTACTTCCTGGTCGACATGAAGAGGGCCCGGGGCATCGACATCCGGCCGCTGAAGGAGATCACCGGCGAGGCCCTCTTCAACGAGGTGTACTTCGACGACGTGCTCCTGCCCGCCGACGCCGTCGTCGGCGAGGTGGGCGGCGGCTGGCGGGTCGCCCGCAACACGCTCGGCAACGAACGCGTCCACATGGCCGACCAGATGACCTTCGACAGCGGTCTTGAGGCCCTGATCGCGCGCTCGGCCGGGCTCGACGACACAACGCGTACCCGGATCGGCGCACTCGCCGCCGAGGCCCACGCCCTCGCCTGCATCGGGCTGCGCACCACCCTCCAGCAGGTCTCCGGCCTCGAACCGGGCGCCGGGGCCTCGGTGCGCAAGCTCGTCCAGACCGTCCACCAGCAGAAGGTCGCCGAGCTCACCCTCGAACTCCTCGGCCCGGCAGGCGCGGTGGACGAACCGGAGGCGGGGGAGCGGGCCCTGCACGGCTTCCTGATGTCCCGCTGCCTGACCATCGCGGGCGGTACCACCCAGATCCAGCTGAACGTCGTCGCCGAGCGGATCCTCGGCCTCCCCCGGGACTGAGCCCCTCCAACAGACAGGACGGCAGATGAAGGCCTACATCGTCGGCGTCGGCATGACGAAGTTCGAGAAGCCGGAGACCCGCGACTGGCAGTACTGGGACATGGTCCGCGAGGCGGGCACCGCCGCGCTGGAGGACGCGGGGGTCCGGTACGACCAGGTCGAGCAGGTCCCCGTCGGCTACTGCTTCCAGGCCTCCACCGCCGGGCAGCGGGCCGTCTACGAGCTGGGGCTGACCGGCATCCCCGTCTACAACGTCAACAACAACTGCGCCACCGGATCCACCGCCCTGATGCTGGCCCGGCAGTTCGTCGAGGGCGGCGCAGGCGACTGCGTCCTCGCCGTCGGCTTCGAGAAGATGGCCCGGGGCTCACTGGGCGGTGGGACCGAAGGCAGCGGGGACTTCGCGGCCTCACCCGTCGCCCGGCACTACGGGATCATGGCCGCCGCCCACGGCTTCGAGATGTCCCCGCCCACCGCGCAGATCTTCGGCAACGCGGCCCGCGAGCACATGCGGCGGTACGGGACCACGCCCGCGCAGCTCGCGGCGGTCGGGGCCAAGAACCACCGGCACTCGGTGAACAACCCGTACGCCCAGTTCCAGGACCCGTACACGGTGGAGGAGATCCTCGCCGCCCGTACCGTGCACGACCCCCTCACCAAGCTCCAGTGCTCACCCACCTCCGACGGCGCGGCGGCGGCCGTGGTGGTCTCCGAGCGGTTCGTCGAGGCGCACGGCCTGGGGGAGCGGGCCGTGGAGATTACTGCCCAGGCCATGGCCACCGACACCGACGCCTCCTTCGCCTCCGGCACCTGCATCGACGCGGTCGGCGCCCCGATGTCCCGGGCCGCCGCCGAGCAGGTGTACGCGGCCTCAGGCCTCGGCCCCGGCGATCTCGACGTGATCGAGCTGCACGACTGCTTCTCCATCAACGAGCTCCTCACCTACGAGGCGCTCGGCCTCTGCGGCGAGGGGGAGTCCGGCAAGCTCGTGGAGTCGGGGGCGACCACCTACGGCGGTCGGTGGGTGGTGAACCCGTCGGGCGGGCTGATCTCCAAGGGGCACCCGCTGGGCGCGACCGGGATCGCCCAGGCCGCCGAGCTGACCTGGCAGCTGCGCGGGGAGGCGGGCCCGCGCCAGGTCCCGGGCGCCCGCACCGGCCTCGCGCACAACATCGGGCTGGGCGGGGCGGCGGTGGTGACGCTGCTGCGGCGGTGAGGCACACCCGGAGGCCGGTGCTGCGGCGGTGGGGGCCCGGAGGGTTCGCCGACGGGGGCCGGAGGCCGGTGCCGCGAGGGTGAGGGGGCCACACCGGCAGTCAGGACTTCGGACCTAGGACGCCCCCGCCGCAGGATCTCCTACCGATACCCGATGTACGGGGCATCCACTACCTGCGACCATGACCGGCATGGCAGACGTCCCCGCACCCGCGCCCACCCGTACCTCCCGCTCCCGCATACCCACCGGCGCGTGGGCCGTCGTGCTCGCCGCCTGCACCGGCCAGTTCCTCGTCGTCCTCGACGTGTCCGTGGTCAACGTGGCGCTGCCCTCCATGCGCGCCGACCTGGGGCTGAGCCACAGCGCGCTCCAGTGGGTCGTCAATGCCTACTCGATCGCGTTCGCCGGGTTCATGCTGCTGGGCGGGCGGGCCGCCGACATCTACGGCCGGAAGCGGATGTTCCTCGTCGGGCTCGGCGTCTTCACCGCCGCCTCCCTCGCGGGCGGCCTCGCCCAGGAGGGCTGGCAGCTCCTCGCGGCCCGGGGAGCGCAGGGCCTCGGGGCCGCCGTCCTCGCCCCCGCCACGCTCACCATCCTCACCGCCGCCGTCCCCGAGGGCCCCGCCCG
This sequence comes from Streptomyces cyaneofuscatus, assembly GCF_033109485.1. Lineage (NCBI taxonomy): Bacteria > Bacillati > Actinomycetota > Actinomycetes > Kitasatosporales > Streptomycetaceae > Streptomyces > Streptomyces cyaneofuscatus. The sequence continues at coordinate 6,124,559 of NZ_CP137002.1, forward strand.
GACCAAGGCGATAGCGACCTGGATGGCGGTCGGCGCGGGCGGTGGCGCGGCCGGCGGGCTCATCGGCGGGGTCCTCACCGACGCCCTCTCCTGGCGCTGGGTCCTCCTCATCAACGTGCCCGTCGGCGCCCTCGTCCTGGTCGCCGCCGCCCTGTGGATCACCGAGGGCCGGGCAGGCGACCGCCGCCGCATCGACCTGCTGGGCGCCGTCCTCGTCACCGCGGGCCTCGCCACCGTCGCGTACGGCATCGTCCAGACCGAGGCCGTCGGCTGGACGGCCGCCGCCACCCTCGTACCGCTGCTGGCGGGAGCGGTGCTGCTGGCCATGTTCGTCCTGGTCGAGGCGCGGACGTCGGTGCCGCTGATCCCGCTGCGGGTGTTCGGCGTACGGGCCGTCTCCTCGGCCAACGTGTCGATGTTCCTGATGGGGTCGGCGACCTTCTCCATGTGGTACTTCATGATCGTCTACGCCCAGAACGTGCTGGGCTACTCGCCGTTGCAGGCCGGGCTCGCCCTGATGCCGACCTCGGCCGCCGTCATCATCGGCTCCAAGGCCGCGCCCCGGATCATGGCGCGTACGGGGGCCAAGAGCCTCGCCGTCGGCGGGGTGCTGATCACCGCCGCGGGCTTCGGCTGGCAGTCCGCCATGGGCGTCGACGGCTCCTACCTCACCGCGATCTGCCTGCCCGGCGTCCTGATGATGGCCGGTGCCGGGCTCGCCTCCACCCCGCTGGCCATCCTCGCCACCTCCGGCGCGGCCGCCGGGGACGCCGGACTCGTCTCCGGCCTGGTCAACACCTCCCGCACCATGGGCGGCGCCCTCGGCCTCGCGGTGCTGTCCACGGTCGCCGCCGCGCGTACGGCGGGCTCCGTCGACCCGGCCGAGGTCACCGCCGGGTACGCCACGGCGTTCCGTACGGCGTGCGGGGTGCTGCTGGTCGGGGTCCTGGTGATGCTGGCGTGGCTGCCGAACCACCGGACGCCCCGCGTACGGCAGGAGCAGGCGGCGAAGGTGAAGGCGCAGGAGCGGGTCTGAACAACCGCGTCCGGGGTCTGAGCGACCGCGTCGGGGGGCAGCGCATCTGACGTGACGTCAGCGGTCTTCCCAACTTCCTGGGGCTGCGTTATACATGGGCCATCGGCTAGAACGCGTTCTAGAACGGCGCGTCCTGCCGGTCCCCGCGCGGCCTCGGTGCGGTCGGCGGTGCGGACAGCCGCACCGAGGTCTCCACCGTCGGTCTCCCCGTCGGCCTCCCCGTCAAGGAGCGGCTACGCCATGCCCATCGATGCCCCAGCGGCCCTCGCCGCCGACCCCCGCCGAGCCGAGATCGCCTGGAACCACAAGGACGTCCAGCTCTACCACCTGGGCCTCGGCGCGGGGATCCCCGCCACCGACCCCGACGAGCTGCGCTACACCCTGGAGTCCCGGCTCCAGGTGCTGCCGAGCTTCGCCACCGTCGCCGGCGCCGGAACGGCCGCGTTCGGCGGGATGGGGGCGCCCGGCATCGACGTGGACCTCGCCGCCGTCCTGCACGGCGGCCAGACCGTACGCGTGCACCGGCCGATCCCCGTGGCCGGCCGGGCCGAACAGACCTCGAAGGTCGCGGCGGTGTACGACAAGGGCAAGGCCGCCGTCATCGTGCTGCGTACCGAGGCGAGCGACGAGGACGGTCCGCTCTGGACCAACGACGCCCAGATCTTCGTACGGGGGGAGGGCGGCTTCGGCGGAGAGCGCGGGCCGTCCGACCGCCTCCCCCCGCCGGACCGCGACCCGGACCGCACGGTCGAACGCCCGATCCGCGAGGACCAGGCGCTGCTCTACCGGCTCTCCGGGGACTGGAACCCGCTCCACGCGGACCCCGCCTTCGCCAAGCTGGCCGGCTTCGACCGGCCGATCCTGCACGGGCTGTGCACGTACGGCATGACCCTCAAGGCCGTCACCGACACCCTGCTGGACGGTGATGTCTCCCGTATCACCGCCTACCGCACCCGTTTCGCCGGAGTGGTCTTCCCCGGCGAGACCCTCCGCATCCGGATGTGGGCGGCCGGGGACGGCCGCGTCCAGGTGACGGTCACCGCCGCCGAGCGGGACGACGCACCGGTCCTCGCGGACACGCTCGTCGAACACTCCTGACATCTCCGACACTTCCGAGGGAGCCGAAACCATGCGCGCAGCCGTACTGCACGAGATAGGCCAGGAGAAGCTGGAAGTCCTCGACGACGTCGAGGCGGTGGGGTTCGGCCCCGGAAAGGTCAAGCTCCGCATCCGGGCCACCGGCCTCTGCCACTCCGATGTCTCCGCGATGAGCGGCATCCTCCCGCAGCCCGCCCCCTTCATCCCCGGCCACGAGGGCGCGGGCGAGGTCGTCGACGTCGGGGACGGGGTGAACGGCCTCAGCGCCGGCGACCGGGTCCTCGTCTGCTGGCTGCCCGCCTGCGGGGCCTGTCCGTCCTGCAAGCGCGGCCAGACCCAGCTCTGCCTCGCGGGCTTCATGAACGCGGGCACCCCCAACTTCAAGCGCCCCGGCGGCGACGTCTTCGGCTTCGCGGGCACCGGCACCTTCACCGAGGAGGTCGTCGTCGGCGCGGGCTGCGCGGTGCCGATCCCCGACGACGTCCCGTTCGCCATCGCCGCCCTGATCGGCTGCGGGGTCACCACCGGCCTCGGCGCGGCCATCAGCACGGCCAAGGTGGAGGCCGGTTCGTCGGTTGCCGTCATCGGCTGCGGCGGCGTCGGCATCTCCACCATCCAGGGCGCCCGCGTCCAGGGCGCCGCCCAGATCATCGCCGTCGACCCGGTCGCCTCCCGCCGCGAGGCCGCCCTCCGCTTCGGCGCCACCGAGGCCGTCGCCCCTGACGAACTGGCTGACGTCAAGCAGCGCATCACCGGCGGCGAGGGCTTCGACTACGTCTTCGAGGTCGTCGGCAAGTCCGCCACCGCCCGCACCGCCTACGAGCACACCCGGCGCGGCGGCACCCTCTGCGTCGTCGGCGCCGGGGCGATGGACGACCACTTCCAGGTCAACATGTTCGAGCTGTTCTTCGACGAGAAGCGCATCCTCCCCTCGATGTACGGCGGCGGGGACGTGCTGCGCTCCTACGAGCGGGCCATCGCGCTCTGGCGGGCGGGCCGGATCGACCTGGAGTCGATGATCACCCACCGGGTCCGGCTGGAGGAGGTCAACGACGCGTTGGACCAGATGCGGACCGGGGAGTCGCTGCGTACCTGCATCGAACTCTGAACCCGGTCCCTGAGCAACGACGTTGAGGAATGCCATGTCACTTCCCCTCCCGCTGGACGGGCTGTCCGCGATCGTCACCGGAGCCGGCCGAGGTCTCGGCCGCGCCGAGGCCCTCGAACTGGCCCGGCTCGGCGCCGCCGTCGTCGTCAACGACTACGGGCAGCCCGGCCGCGACGGCTCGGGCGAGGCGTCCGCCGCCCCCGCCGAGGAGGTCGCCGCCGAGATCCGCGCGGCGGGCGGCCGGGCGACCGCCCACCTCGGAGACGTCTCCGACCACGAGCAGGCGCGAGAACTGGTGGAGTTGGCGGTCTCCGCCTACGGAAAGCTCGACATCCTGGTCAACAACGCGGGCATCCTGCGGGACCGGATGATCTTCTCGATGAGCGAGGACGAGTGGGACGCGGTCATCCGGGTCCACCTCAAGGGCCACTTCAACACCACCCACTTCGCCGCCGCCCACTGGCGCTCCCGCTCCAAGGAGACCGGCGGCCCGGTCTACGGGCGGATCGTCAACACCTCGTCGGAGGCGTACCTCGCAGGCTCCGCCGGGCAGCCCAACTACGCGGCGGCCAAGGGCGGCATCGTCGGCCTCACCACCTCCACCGCGCTCGCCCTCGCCAAGTACGGCGTCACCGCCAACGCCATCTGCCCGCGCGCCCGGACCCGGATGACCGAGGACGTGTTCGCGGGCTTCCAGGAGCCGGCCGACGGCACGCTCGACGCGCTGGCCCCCGAGCATGTCTCCCCGCTCGTCGGCTATCTCGCCTCACCCGCCGCGGCGGGGGTCAACGGGCAGCTGCTCGTCGTCCACGGGGGCATGGTCGCGATCGTCGAACGGCCCAGGGTGGCGGCCAAGTTCGACGCGGCGAAGGAGACGTTCACCTTCGCCGAGCTGGACGAGCTGATCACCCCGTACTACGCGGACCGGCCGCCGAACGAGACCTTCGCGGCCGCCGAAGTGCTCGGCCTCAAGCGGGAGTAAGGGGAAACAGAAGGTGGGCCCGGGTGCATACGGCTGTTCGTCGCCGTATGCACCCGGGCCCACCTCATGCTGCTGCGCCAGCTACGGCTCAGGCCGCCCGGGATTCCTCCTGGGCGGGCCTGCGGTGGCGCCCGTGCGGCTGCACCGAGGTGTTCTCCATCGACGCACCCCCTCGGTGCTTTCCGGAACCGCCGGTCCCGGCCCCCTCCGCGTCGCCCCCCGGCGTGCGCGGCGTGGTCGTGTCGGTTCGGGCTTCAGACATCTGGGAAGTCACCCCGTTGTGATCGCTTACCTGTTACCTGTGTCGCATTACCTGTGTCGTACGTCGCACGTACGTTTTTGTGTTCCGCGGCTGCGTGGCCGGGCGCCGAGTTTAGTCAGGTGACGCTGTCCGGTGCAGAGGCGCCTGCCCCAACGGAACCGGCTTACACACGACAGGAGGGGTGACGGCGCCGGACGGTTCCGTTCCGCTCGCATCGCCGTCCGTCCCGTCCGTCCCGCCGGTCTCCGGGAGCGGTCCGTCGTCGCCCGGGGCCTCGATCCGGGCCACGGCGCAGGGCGTCGCCGCGTTCGCGTACGGCAGGTGCAGCACCCCGTCCCGGCTCCAGTAACCGGCCCCCGCCGACCAGCCCTCCGGCGCCGCGAGCTGGTGCAGCCGCCGCCCCTGCGGACGCCAGATCCCCACCCAGCTTCCGGCCGCCCCGTCGATGCGCAGGGCGACGGCGCAGCTCTCCGGCATCAGCATCTGCCCCGGCTGCACCGCGAACGGGGTCACCGCCACATCCGCCGGCCGTAGGCACTCCGGGAAACGCACGGGCAGACAGCTGCCGAGGACACCCCAGCCGAGCCGGTCGTGGCCCGGCGCGTCCGAGCGGATCAGCAGCAACCCGCTGTCCGGGTCGGCCAGCAGCAGCCGGTCGTCGCTCGAAGGGGCGATCTGGAGCAGTGGGGTCACCTCGCCGTTCCGCTCCAGGTCCACGGCGACCGCCTTGACCGGCCCGCCGCCCGGCAGCTGCCGGTCCAGGGCCAGCATCCGGCCCGCCCGGTCCAGCCAGACCCCGCCCGAGCAGTGCCCGGGGATCTCCGCGACCAGCTCAGGACCGAAGGCGCCGCCGGCCACCAGCCACAGCAGGGAGGAGTGGTCGCCCGCCGAGAGGCCGTACACGCTGGAGCCGTCCGGCGAGGGAGGCAACAGCGTCATCCCGTCGCACTCGACCGCGCCGAGGGTCAGTTCGCCGGTGGCGGGCCCGGTCGGGTAGAGCAGCGAGAACATCTGGCGGTCCGCCACCCGGCGCCGGATCAGCACCCGCCCGTCGGCCAGCGGCACCACCTGCGCGTCCGGCTCCTCGGGCTGGTGGAGCGGCAGCGGTACGGCGTAGGGCTCGGGCCCGTCCAGCGTCCAGCGCTCCGGGTACCAGGCCCGCTGCTCGCCCGGGGCGCCGGGCGCCGCCGTCAGCCGGGCCCCGTACGCGCCGTCGGCGGTCAGCGTGAACGTCCCCGGGGCGCGGGGAGCGCCGGCCCAGGGTGCGGCGGGCCCGGCCGGAGCCGCCCCGGCAGCCCCCTCCGGCCCGGCAGCCCCCTCCGCCTCCGCAGCCCCCTCCGGCCAGGCAGCCCGCTCCGGCCTGGCAGTCCCCTCCAACCCGGCGGACTCCGCGCCGACGGGTTCCTCCGGCTCGCCGGACTCTTCAGGGCCGGGATCCGCCGTCGTGGCGGCCCCGGCGGTTCCGCCCTCGATGGCACAGGCAGTCATGGACTCGTCACCTCCGGCTACGAAAGCTAGTTTTCGCACTTCCAGCCGAACAACACGAGCCACCGCACTTCACACATAAGGGTGGTGATGCCCGGATTCTCCTGAGCGGGAGGGGGTGAGTGTGCTGGCGCAGATGGCCGCGCCTATGGTGAGGCAGCCCTAACCAAACAGGCGTGCCCCCACGCACGTACGCGCACCAGCAGGAGCAACCGATGTCCCTCCGGCCCCGCGGTACCGCCGCAGTCGCCCTGGCGGTCGCGGCCGCCCTCTCCCTCTCGGCCTGCGGGAGCGGCGACGGCGGGGACACGGGCAAGGCCGACGCGGGCGGTGACAAGAAGGCGGCCGTCGCCACCGGCGGCAAGGACTTCGCGGACGCGGCGAAGAAGACGGCGGCGTACGGCACCGAGGCCGAGCCCGGCCAGTTCCCCCGTACCGTCACCCATGCCATGGGGAAGAGCGAGATCAAGGCCGCCCCGAAGCGCGTGGTCGTCCTCGACGTCGGCGAGTTCGACAACGTTGTTTCGCTCGGCCTGAAGCCCGTCGGCTACGCGCCCAGCGAGGGCGACGCGGCCATCCCCTCGTACCTGGAGAAGGGCGCGGGGAGCCCGAAGAGCGTCGGCACGATCAACAGCCTCAACCTGGAAGCCATTGCGGGCCTGAAGCCCGACCTGATCCTCGGCAGCCAGCTGCGCGCGGCCGACAAGTACGACGAGCTGTCCAAGATCGCCCCGACGGTGTTCTCCATCCGGCCCGGCTTCACCTGGAAGGAGAACTACCTCCTCAACGCGGCCGCCCTGGACCGCACCGAGCGGGCCCACTCGGCGCTGGCCGCCTACCAGGCGAAGGCGGAGAAGCTCGGCGAGGACATCGGCGCCGACAAGCCGACCGTCTCGATGGTCCGCTACATGCCCGACCGCCTCCGCCTCTACGCCAAGGCGTCGTTCATCGGCACGATCCTGGAGGACGTCGGCCTGCCCCGCCCGAAGAACCAGCAGATCGACGACCTCGCCACCGAGATCAGCCCGGAACGCATCGACGAGGCGGACGCCGACTGGATCTTCACCGGCGTCTACGGCGACGCCAAGGCGACCCAGCGCGACACCGCGCAGGCCAACCCGCTGTGGAAGAAGCTCGACGCGGTGAAGGAGGGCCGGGCCAAGGACGTCTCCGACGAGACCTGGTACCTGGGCCTCGGCGTCACCGCCGCCGGCCTGGTCCTCGACGACCTCCGCGCGGACCTGGTCAAGTAGTCACCTCCGCGCGGACCTGGTCAAGTAGTCACCTCCGCGCGGACCTGGTGAAGTAGTCACCTCCGCGCGGAGCTGGTGAAGTGACCGGGCGAGCGGGTTGAAGTAACGATTCGTGTCCGGCCGCCGGTCCTGGCGTACAGGTCCGGCGGCCCGGGGCGGCGGACCACGCCGGACAGGTAGCCTTTCCCCCGTGCCCCGTCTGTCTGAAGTCATCGCCGCCCTCGACGCCCTCTGGCCCCCCGAGCGGGCCGAGGGATGGGACGCGGTCGGCACGGTCTGCGGCGATCCGGACGCCGAGGTCGACCGGGTGCTGTTCGCCGTCGACCCCGTCCACGCGATCGCCGACGAGGCCCTGAAGCTCGGCGCCCAGCTGATCGTCACCCACCACCCGCTCTATCTGCGCGGGACGACGACGGTCGCCGCCGACACCTTCAAGGGCAAGGTCGTCCACACCCTCATCAAGCACGGCATCGCGCTCCACGTCGCGCACACCAACGCCGACACCGCCGACCCCGGCGTCTCCGACGCCCTGGCCGGCGCCCTGGACCTGCGCGTCACCGGACCCCTCGTACCGGACCCCACCGACCCCCACGGGCGGCGCGGACTCGGCCGGATCTGCGAGCTGGACCACCCCGAGACCCTGGCCGCCTTCGCCACCCGGGCCGCCGCCCGGCTCCCCGCCACCGCGCAGGGCATCCGCCTCGCCGGCGACCCGGAGGCGCTCGTCCGCACCGTCGCCGTCAGCGGCGGCTCCGGAGACAGCCTCTTCGACGCCGTACGAGCCTGTGGCGTCGACGCCTTCCTCACCGCCGACCTGCGCCACCACCCGGCGTCCGAGGCCGTGCAGCACTCGCCGCTCGGCCTGGTCGACGCCGCGCACTGGGCCACCGAGTGGCCCTGGTGCGAGCAGGCCGCCGCGCAGCTCGACGCGCTTTCCGACCGCCACGGATGGGACCTGCGGGTCCATGTCTCGACGCAGGTCACCGACCCCTGGACCACCCACCATTCCTCTGGAGCCCCCAACTGAACGCCGCGCCCGCCGACCAGATCCGACTCCTCGACGTCCAGGCCCTCGACGTACGTCTCGCCCAGCTCTCCCACAAGAGCCGCTCGTTGCCGGAGCACGCCGAGATCGAGCAGCTCAGCAACGACCTCGCCCAGCTGCGTGACCTGCTGGTCGCCTCCACCACCGAGGAGAGCGACACCACCCGCGAGCAGACCAAGGCCGAGCAGGACGTCGACCAGGTGCGCCAGCGCGCCGTCCGCGACCAGCAGCGCCTGGACTCCGGCGCGGTCTCCTCGCCCAAGGACCTGGAGAGCCTCCAGCGCGAGCTGACCTCGCTCGCCAAGCGCCAGGGAGACCTGGAGGACGTCGTCCTGGAGATCATGGAGCGCCGCGAGGCCGCCCAGGAGCGGGTCACCGAGCTGACCGAGCGGGTCTCCGCCGTCCAGGCCAAGGTCGACGACGCCACCGCCCGCCGGGACGCCGCCACCGCCGAGCTGGACGCCGAGATCGCCACGGTGACCAAGGACCGCCAGGTCGTCGCCGAGGTCATCCCCGCCGACCTGCTGAAGCTGTACGACAAGCTCCGCGCCCAGCAGGGCGGCGTCGGCGCCGCCCGCCTCTACCAGCGCCGCTGCGAGGGCTGCCGCCTGGAGCTGAACATCACCGAGGTCAACGACGTGAAGGCCGCGTCCCCCGACACGGTGCTGCGCTGCGAGAACTGCCACCGCATCCTGGTCCGCACCTCGGAGTCGGGCCTGTAATGAGCGCCGTTCGCCGGCTGGTGGTCGAGGCCGACGGCGGCTCCCGGGGCAACCCGGGGCCCGCCGGTTACGGCGCCGTCGTCATCGACGCGGCCACCGGGGAGACCCTCGCCGAGGCCGCCGAGTACATCGGCGTCGCGACCAACAACGTCGCCGAGTACCGGGGCCTGATCGCCGGTCTGACGGCCGCGAAGGCGCTCTTCCCGGACGCGGGGGCCGCCGGGCCGGACCTGGAGGTCCACGTCCGGATGGACTCCAAGCTGGTGGTCGAGCAGATGTCGGGGCGCTGGAAGATCAAGCACCCCGACATGAAGCCGCTGGCCGCCCGGGCCGCCGCGATCCTGCCGCCGTCCTCCGTCACGTACGAGTGGATCCCGCGCGCGCAGAACAAGCACGCGGACCGGCTCGCCAACGAGGCGATGGACGCGGGCCGCGACGGCCGGCAGTGGGAGGCGTCCGCCTCCACGGCCGAGCTGGACGCGCCCGCCCGCACCCCGCTGCCCGACCGGGGCCCGCCCGGCGACGCGGTGGCGGGAGCGGCGAGGGCGCGGGCGGCGCTGGCGGCCGCGCGGGGCGGGTCGGACGCCGGGACGCTGTTCGAGGTCGACGCAGGTGCCGCTGCTTCCGGAGCCGGAGCCGGATCCGGTGCCACGGCTTCGGAAGAGCCCGAGCCCACGGACGTCACCGCCGTCCCGAAGGTCGGCTGGGCCGCCGCCCCCGATCTCGGTGCCCCCGCCACCTTCGTCCTGCTCCGGCACGGCGAGACGCTGCTCACCCCCGAGAAGCGGTTCTCCGGCAGCGGCGGCACCGACCCCGAACTCTCCGCCACCGGCCGCGACCAGGCCGCCCGGGCCGCCGCCCACTTCGCCGCCCTCGGCACCGTCCAGGAGATCGTCAGCTCACCGCTGCGCCGCTGCCGCGAGACGGCGGCGGCCGTCGCCGACCGCCTCGGCCTGGACGTCCGCATCGAGGACGGCCTGCGCGAGACGGACTTCGGCGCGTGGGAGGGGCTGACCTTCGGCGAGGTACGTGAGCGGTACGGGGACGACCTGACCACCTGGCTCGCGGACCCCGAGGCCGCGCCGACGGGCGGCGGCGAGAGCTTCGCGGAGGTCGCCGAGCGGGTCGCGGCCGCCCGGGACCGCCTGACCGCCCGGTACGCGGGCCGCACGGTCCTGGCCGTCACCCACGTGACCCCGATCAAGACGCTGGTCCGGCTGGCGCTGGAGGCTCCGGCCAAGGCGATGTTCCGGATGGAGCTGTCGGCGGCCTCGATCTCGACCGTCGCGTACTACGGGGACGGCAACGCCTCCGTACGTCTGCTCAACGACACCTCACACCTGCGCTAGCGGGAACGAGGACCCGGCATGGACTGGCCGACCGGGCTGCTCGGGTTCGCCGCCGGGCTGCTGATCTCCGTGACGACCGCCCCGGTCGGGGTGTCGGGGGCGGTGTTCCTGCTGCCGGTCCAGGTCAGCGTGCTCGGGGTGCCCAGCCCGGCGGTCACCCCGACGAACCTGCTCTACAACGTGGTCGCCGGGCCCGGGGCCCTGCTGCGCCACCACAGGAGCGGCGGGCTGCGCGGGCCCCTGACCCGGCTGCTGGTCCTCGGCACCGTCCCCGGGGTCGTCGTCGGCGCGGTGATCCGGGTCTTCGCGGTGCCGGGCCCCTCGGTCTTCCGGCTGCTGATCGCGGTGCTGCTGCTCCCGCTGGGCGGCTGGCTCTGCCTCCGTACGCTGCACCGCGCCGCGCACACCGCCGCCGCCCGCGAGCCGTCGGAGGTGTCTCCCCGGACCATCACCCGCCTCGCCATGGCCGTCGGTGTCGCCGGGGGTATCTACGGGATCGGCGGCGGCTCGCTCCTCGGCCCGATCCTGGTCGGGCGCGGGATGCCGGTCGCGAAGGTGGCCCCGGCCGCGCTGGCCGCCACCTTCGTGACCTCGGTCGTGGGAGCGGGGACGTACGCCCTGCTCTCCCTCACCGCGACCGGCGACATCGCCCCGTACTGGTCGCTCGGCCTGGCCTGCGGCCTCGGTGGCCTCTGCGGCGGCTACCTCGGCGCGCGCCTCCAACCACGCCTGCCGGAGACGGCGTTGCGGCTGCTGCTGGGGGTGCTGGCGCTGGGCATCGGCGGCCTGTACGCGATCCAGATCGTGCGCTGAGGCTCTCACGCTCCGACGCTGAGGGTCTTACGCCCCGAGCGCCGCCGCCTCCGCCGCCAGCCGGGCCACCCGGTCCCAGTCCTTCGCCGCGATCGCGTCACCCGGCACCATCCAACTGCCGCCCACGCACGCCACGTTCGGCAGAGCGAGGTACGAGGGGGCGGAGGCGAGCGAGATACCGCCGGTCGGGCAGAAGCGGGCCTGGGGGAGCGGGGCGGAGAGGGCCTTGAGGTAGGCGGTGCCGCCCGCGGCCTCGGCCGGGAAGAACTTCATGTCGCTCACCCCGCGCTCCAGCAGGGCCACCACCTCGGAGGTGGTCGAGACGCCGGGCAGGAACGGCACCCCGGACTCCTTCATCGCCTCCAGCAGCGCATCCGTCCACCCCGGGCTGACCAGGAACCGGGCCCCCGCGTCGACGGTGTCCCGTACGTGCTGCGGCGAGATGACCGTGCCCGCGCCGACGACCGCGCCCGGCACCTCGGCGGCGATGGCCCGGATGGACTCCAGCGCTGCCGCCGTCCGCAGGGTCACCTCGATCGCCGGAAGCCCGCCCGCCACCAGCGCCCGCGCCAGCGGCACGGCGTCGGCCGCGTCGTGCAGGACGACGACGGGGACGACCGGGGCGAGGTCCAGCACGGAGGTGTCGGAGGGGGCGGCGGGCGGCGGCGAGGCGGGGGAGGAGGTCATGGGCCCCATCCTGCCGCGCGACGAGCGATCTCTGCAACGCCCGTTGCGGAGGATGCAATGGGACTCGGTGAGTCTTGGTGGATCTCAGTGGATCTCGGTCACCACCACATCGAGCGACCACGGCCGCCCGGCCCGGGCAGGGGCCTCGGCCTCCACCACGTACCCGAGATCCCGCAACGCGTCCACCAGCTCGGCCGGACCCTTGGGCCGAGCCCCCGCCGACAGCAGATCGCGGACCATCCGTCCCTTGGTCGCCTTGTTGAAGTGGCTCACGACGGACCGCTTCTCCACGCCGTCCACGATCTGCGACTGGAGCACCCGCACACTCGCCGTACGCGCGGCCACCTCACCCTTCGGCTTCCAGGCCGCGGCGTAGGCGGACGACCGGAGATCCAGGACGAGCCCGCCCTCGGCGGCCTCGGGCATGACGGCTTCCATGGGCGTACGCCAGTACGCGCCGAGCGCGCCGAGGCCGGGGAGCTTCACGCCCATCGAGCAGCGGTACGGCGGAATCCGGTCGCCGATCCGGACCGCGCCCCAGAGCCCGGAGAAGACCAGCAGCGACTTCGCGGCGCGGCGACGGGCGTCCGCGTCGAGGGTGGCCAGGCCGAGGGCGTCGTACAGGACGCCCGTGTACAGCTCCCCGGCCGGCCGGGTCCCGGCGGTCCGCAGCTCGGCGTTCTTCCCGATCTCGCCCCGCAGCCCCACGCTCAGCCCGAGCACCTCGCGCGCCTTCTCCTCGTCCGCCTGGCACAGCTCGACCAGCTCCTCCAGCACCGCCGCCCGCGCCTCGGCGAGCCCCGGCAGCGACAGGGACTCCGGCTTCAGGGGAGCCCCGCGCCCCGAGGCGGCCTTTCCTTCGGAGGGCGGCAACAGCACGAGCACGGCGGTTCTCCTTCGTACGCACGACGAGCGGTCCCGGCGCGCGTGCGGGCACTCCGGGGTCCTCGGTAAGGGTACGGGGGCGGGTACGGGCTCCTCGTACGGGAACGAGCCCCCCCCAGGACCGCCACGGCCCCGGCCACCCACGGCCCTGGCCAGCCATGCCGCGGCCACCCACGGCCCCGGATGCCGCCCGCCCCCTCCCGGCCTACGCTCGGTCCATGCCCCGCCGCCATCTGCGTATGACCGGAGCGGCCGACTGCTCGCTCGGGGCCGCGCTGCGCGCACTGCGCACCGAGCTCGACCTCTCCGCCGGCTTCCCGGCCGAGGCGATGGCCGAGGCGGAGGCGGCCGTGCGGGACCCGGACCTGTCGGCCCACGAGGACGCCACCGACCTGCCCTTCCTCACCATCGACCCGCCCGCCTCCACCGACCTGGACCAGGCCATGCACCTGGAGCGCCGCCGGGACGGGCGCGGCTACCGGGTGCACTACGCCATCGCGGACGTCGCCGCCTTCGTCCGCCCGGGCGGCGCGCTCGACGCCGAGGCCCACCGCCGGGTCACCACGCTCTACTTCCCCGACGGCCGCATCCCCCTCCACCCCACAGTCCTCTCCGAGGGGGCTGCCAGCCTCCTCCCCGGCGCCACCCGCCCGGCCGCGCTCTGGCGGATCGACCTGGACAGCGACGGGCGGGCCGTCGCCACCGCCGTGACCCGGGCCCTGGTCCGCAGCCGCGCGAAGCTCGACTACGCGGGCGTCCAGCGGCAGATCGACGCGGGCACCGCCGAGGAACCCCTCGCCCTGCTCCGGGACATCGGGAGGCTGCGCGAGGAACAGGAACTGGCCCGCGGCGGCATCTCGCTGAACGTCCCCGAGCAGGAGATCACCGAGCACGACGGCTCCTACGGCCTGGCCTACCGCGCCCCGCTCCCCGCCGAGGCCTGGAACGCGCAGGTCTCGCTCCTCACCGGCATCGCCGCCGCCCACCTGATGGCCGAGGCGGGCACCGGCATCCTCCGCACCCTGCCGATCGCCCCGGACGGCGCCGTCGCCCGGCTGCGGCGCTCCGCCCGCGCCCTGCGCATGGACTGGCCGCACCACGTCCCGTACGCGGAGGTCGTCCGCTCCCTCGACCCGGGGAAGGGCACCCACGCGGCGTTCCTCCAGGAGTGCACCACCCTGCTGCGCGGCGCCGGCTACACCGCCTTCGACCACGGCGACCTCCCCGACCCCGCCGTGCACGCGGCCGTCGCCGACCTCTACACGCACTGCACGGCCCCGCTGCGCCGCCTGGTCGACCGGTACGCCTCCGAGCTCTGCCTGGAGGCCACCGCGGGGAGGGAGCCCCCGGAGTGGGTACGGGAGGCGCTCCCCGCGCTCCCGACGGAGATGGCCGAGGGGACGCGCCGCGCGAACACCGTGGAGCGGGCCTGCGTCGACCTGGTGGAGGCGGCGCTGCTGGAGGGCCGGGTGGGCGAGCTGTTCGACGCGTACGTGGTCGATGTCGGGGACCGGAACCCGACCACCGGCACGGTCCACCTCCGGGACCCGGCGATCGTGGGCCGGATCGAGGGCGGTACGGCTCCGCTCCCGTTGGGGGAGCGGTTGCTGGTCCGGCTCACGCGGGCGGGCCCGGCGTCGAAGACGGTGCTGTTCGCTCCGGCGTGACCGGCCTCGGCGCGAGCGTGACGGGGGTGGCCGGCTTCGGCCCGAGCGCCGCGACGGCCGCCCGCGCATCGTCCGCATGGAACCGGAGCGTGCGCGCGCACCCGCGCCGCCCCAGCGGCCGGACGAACTCCACCGGCTCCGCCAACTCCACGGTCACCGTCGTCTGGCTCCCCACCGCCAGGTCGAGGACCCCGTCCTCACCGACCCGCACGAGCCCACCGCCGTCGTAGCGCCGCTCCACCCGGGCGGCGGTGATGAGCGATGCGGGCACACGCAGGTCGAACAGGGCGCCGTAACGCAGCCGCAGCGAACCGTCGGCCCCCACCACATGCGGCCGGGTCACGCAGGCCGCGTGCAGGGCGACGATGAGCACGGTCCCGTACACGCCGATCACGAGCAGGATCAGGTGGACCAGCGGCCAGGGGATCACCAGGGCCAGCACCACGGTCTCCAGGACGGAGGCGAAGAAGAACGCCCACATGGTCCCGGTCTGCGGTTCGGTGTACGAGAAGGGCAGCGCGCCCTCGGGGATCCGGTGCCGACGGCGTACGGCCCACACCCCCAGACTGTGCAGCGCCCGCAGCTCGTGCACCACCAGCCGCCGCACCGCCACCGGAACCACGGCACGCACCGCCGACAGCGCGGCCGCCCGCCGCCCGTCGCCGGCCCGCCGCCGGGCCGTGTACAGCGGCCACAACACGGCGGCCTCCAGCGCGAGCACGCCCAGGACGAGCGCCTCGGCCGCCAGCAGGACCGCCCCGGTGATCCGTACCCCGCCCACCAGGCAGACCGCCAACGCCAGTTCGGCGGGCAGCACCACCCACAAGGCGGCCCGAGCCGCCCGCAGAGCTATGCCTCTCACACCGACCTCCCTCGCGTAGCGCGGACCCGGACGGCCAGCGCTTCCATCACCCGGCGCACCACCTCGCGCTGCGCGGGCGGATAGTCCTCCAGCAGCACCCGCCCGAACCCCGTCGGCGACGGCTCCCCGTCCGGGATCATCGCCAGCACCTCGTCCGGTACGGCGGCCACCAGCTCGGCCGCCAGGGGCGCGATCCGCGGATCGTCCACCCCGGCCCCGGCCAGCTCGTCCAGCCGCTCGTACAGCGCGCCGACACCGGGGGCCTCGGCCAGCGGCCGCAGCGCCGCGTACAGCTCGGCCCCGGCCCCGCCGCCCGCCGTGTCCAGCAACGCCAGATGCTCCCGGTCCTTCGCCGCGGCCGGCGACCCGGTGGCGGGCGCACTCTCCAGGAGCGCGGCCAGGGCGGGCGAGAGCGGCCCGTCCGAGGTCGGCGGCGCCTCCAGCAACGCCGCCAGCACCTCCCGCCGCTCCCGGATCTCCCGCTCCTGCCGCGCCAGATCCGCGTCCAGCTCCCCGAGCACCTCGACCAGCTCCCGCCCCGCGTCATCCGCCAGCACGTCCCGCACCTCGTCCAGCGAGAGCCCGATCTCGGTCAGCCGCCGGATCCGGGCCAGCAGCACGACATCGCGGACGGTGTAGGCCCGATACCCGTTGGCCCGCCGGGCGGGCTCGGGCAGCAGCCCGATGTGGTGGTAGTGCCGAACGGCCCGGGAAGTGACTCCGACGAGCGCGGCGATCTCTCCGATACGCATGCGGCCAGTAGAAACCCTGACGCTGCGGCAAGGTCAAGCGCGGTTCCGCCGCCTCCGCCCCCTCTCCGTGGACTTGTGCCACGATCGGGGGAAGAACTCCCATCTCACGGACGGCTGGTCCCCCGATGTCCCAGTCTGGCGAGCGACCGAGGAAGGGGCGTGACATGACTGCCATGGCGCACGAGCCGCTCACGCAGGCGGAAGTCCTTCTGGAAGGCTTCCTGGCCCTGGACACACCGGAAGGCTTCCGGGCGGAACTGATCGAGGGGGAGATTGTCGTGACGCCGCCGCCGGACGGGGACCACGAGGACTACATCAATGTGGTCCTGAAGCAGGTGCTGAGGAAGTCCCGCACCGACATGGACTTCTCCGGGAACAAGGGGCTGAAGCTTCCCAGTGGTGGCGGCTGCCCCAAGAACCACGCCATCCCCGACGGCACCTTCGCGGCGACCGGGCGTCGGCTGTTCCGCGGCGCCGACCCCTGGATGCCCTGCGAAGGCATCGCCCTGGTGGTGGAGGTGACGTCCACCAAGCCCCAGGCCGACCGCGAGGCCAAGCGCCGCTGCTACGCGCGCGGCGGCATCCCGCTGTACCTGCTCATCGACCGGGACGAGGGCTCGGTGACGCTCTTCAGCGACCCGGAGGACGCCGACTACCGCCAGCACCTCACGATCCCGTACGGCAAGCCGCTCCCGCTCCCCGAGCCCTTCGCCTTCGACCTGGAGACCGGGGACTTCGGCTGAGCTGCCGATACGGCCCGGTAGGATGGCGGATACGGCAGACGAGTCGGCCGGACGGCCGCGTGGGGATCCTCGGATCCTCCCGAGGAACGTCCGGGCTCCACAGGGCAGGGTGGTGGCTAACGGCCACCCGGGGTGACCCGCGGGACAGTGCCACAGAAAACAGACCGCCCGGGGCTTCGGCCCCGGGTAAGGGTGAAACGGTGGTGTAAGAGACCACCAGCGCCTGAGGTGACTCAGGCGGCTAGGTAAACCCCACCCGGAGCAAGGTCAAGAGGGGGCGTTTCCAGGAATGGGACGGCCCTGCGTGAACGTTCGAGGGCTGCTCGCCCGAGTTCACGGGTAGACCGCACGAGGCCGGCAGCAATGCCGGTCCTAGATGGATGGCCGTCTCCCCGGCCGCCGTGAGGCGACCGGGCGACAGAACCCGGCGTAGAGGCCGGCTCGTTCTGCCGAAGGGTCCTCTGAACAGCAAATGCGCTGTTCAGAGGACCCTTTTGGGTAAATGGGCGGACTCTGGTCAACCCGCCCATGAGGCTAGGAGACGCCCTCGTAGGGGTCGCGGATCGTGTGACGGGCGGAGGCTGTGGCCAGAACGTCCTGCGGGTAACTGGAGCCGGGCACGTAGTAGCGGCCTTTGGTATTACCGACCGGGGTCAGCAGATCCCGGCGCATGAGGTGCTGCATATCGCGTTGGGCTTGTTGCTCGCTGATTCCCTCCGCCTTCTCGTAGCGGGAGCGGCGGACCCGGCCGGTCATGGCGACTTCGTGCAGGGCGGTGATCTGGCGTTCGGTGGCGCCGAGCACGTCCCGCTGCTCATCGAGCTGGATCCAGCACCTGTTGGAGCGGTTCACGCGGTGCTGCACACTCTGGGTCTGCTCGTGATAGGCGCGCAGGTTGAACCGTATCCACGGGGCGGTGTCCCGCTTCGGGCTGTAGACGGGGCCGCCGACCTCGCGGAGCACCCGGTAGTAGTCCCAGGTGTGACCGGGCATCCCCAACCAGGCCTCGATGGAGGAGAACTCAGGGGCGAGAACACCTTCTCGGGCGATCAGGAAAGTCTGCAAGGAGCGGGACATGCGGCCGTTCCCCTCGGCCCACGGGTGGATCTTGACGAGGTTGAAGTGGGCCATCGCGGCGCGGACGAGTGGGTCGGAGTCGGTGTCACCGGTGTTGAGCCAGTCCACCAACTCGCCCATCAGTGCGGCCACGTCGTCTTCGTGCGGGCCCTCGTACTCCGTGGCGTGGGGGTCGCCGACGGCGGTGATGAACACCGGTCCCCGCCGCCACTGGCCCGCAAGCTTGCGAGGGTGGTGGTGGCCCTGCAGCATCCAGTGCAGGGCGTTGAGCAGGCCCTTGCTGTACTGGAAATCGGGGGCGTCGTGCAGTGACTGGATGTAGGACATGGCCTGCTGATAGGCGACGGTCTCCGCACGGTTCGCCTCGGTGACGTCCACCTTCTCCTGCGCGTCATCCATGAGGTCGGCGACGTCGCGGGCATCGACCTCATAGCCCTCGATGGTGTTGGACGCGGCGATCGCCGAGGCGGTCAAATGGCGTCGCAGATCGAGGGTCCATTTGGTGGGGGCCTGCTGCACGGAGTGGCGCAGCGTGCTGCGCATGTCGGCGACCTCGGCCAGGACGCGGTGGTCGGCGGGGGAGAGGTGCGGCGTTCCGTACAGCATGACGTAATGATACCCAAACGGCGTCATTCTGTCGAAGGCTGGTGAGGGGGCCTACTGCGCGGTGGTCGGCGGCTCCGTCGGCCAGCGGTCCGTCAGTTCCTCCGCGTACACCTGCGAGAGCGGCTGCGGGCCCACGTACTGCTGGCAGTTGCACTGCCCCGCCTCGTAGCGATCTGCTGCGCGGGGTCATTGTTCCCCACCGGCACGGGGGAGGACAGGCGGCACGGAGAGCAGGAGTGATGCGCATGACGGAAAACGCGTACGACGTACGGACACGCCCGGCCACGGCCGGCCCGTGAGCCCGCCCCGGCGGCAGGTCAGATGATCGGCGGGCGGCCCAGCCGCGTCATCCGCCACACCGTCGACCAGCGCATCGGGTGCCGCTCGCCGCACGGGGTGCGTACCCCCTCCGCGAAGCCGCCCGCCCAGGCGCGCAGGCCCTTGGCGTCGCGGGTGCGGGCCAGGGTGAGCAGGGTCCAGGTGCCCAGGTAGGCCGGGACCAGGGGGAGGGGCAGGTTGCGGCGGGCGAGCCAGACGCGGTTGCGGGCCGTCATCCGGTAGTAGACCGCGTGCCGGGCCGGGCTCGTCTTCGGGTGCTGGAGCAGCAGCTCGGGGTCGTACTCCACCTTCCAGCCGGCATCCAGCGCCCGCCAGGCGAGGTCCGTCTCCTCGTGGGTGAAGAAGAACTCCGCGGGCCACAGACCCGTCTGCGCCAGCATCTTCATGGAGAACGCGTGGCCGCCGCCGAGGAAGGCCGTCACCGGACCGCCCCGCATCGGGTCGCCCGCCCGCAACCGGGGCACATGGCGGCGCTGGGTCTCGCCGGTCTCGTCGGCGATCCGGAAGCCGACGATGCCGAGCCGGTCGTCGGCGGCGAAGTGGTCCTGGACCCGCCGGAAGACGTCCTTGTCGACCAGGAGCCCGTCGTCGTCCAGCTCGATGACCACGTCCACGTCACCGATCTCGGCGAACCGGCGCAGCCCCTCGTTCCGGCCGCCCGGGCAGCCCAGGTTCTCCGGCAGCTCGATGGTGGTCACCCCGCCGTCGAGGTCCTCCAGGCCGGGGGTGGCGGTGTAGTCCGGCAGCTCCGTCCCGTTGCCGATGATCACGAGCCGGGTGGGCCGGACGTCCTGCATGGCGACCGACGCCAGCAGCGCCTCGACCGCCTGCGGGCGGTCCCCCATGGTCACGATGGATACGCCGATGCGTGGTGCGGACAAGTTCGGTACTCCTGGAGCTCGGCTGCCGTGCGGTTGCCGGTCGGCGGCGGTGCCCGCGATCGTAACGCCTCGGTGTTCAGTTCGAGGCCACCGCCCGGCCATCCACCGGCCCGTCGCTGTTCAGGAGCCCGTACACGGCCATGTCCCGGCGCTCGTCGCCCACCTGCTGCCAGCCGCGCAGCAGCCCCTCGTGCCGGTAGCCGACATCCACGGCGATCCGGGCGGACGCGGTGTTCCAGGGCTCGATGAAGAGCTGGAGGCGGGGGATGCCGAGGTCGCGCAGGGCCCAGCCCGTCACCGTACGCAACGCGGCGCGGGTGACGCCCTGGCCGCGCCCGTAGGGGACCATCCAGTACCCGATCGATGCCCGGCCCTCCGGCAGATCGCGCAGCCAGAGCCCGATGGCGCCCACCGGGCGCCGGTCCCGGGAGCGGACGATGGCGAACGGATACCCGGCACCCGTGGCCGCCCGGTCCCACTGCCTGCGGACGAACTCCTCGGCGGCCCGGTCCGAGTAGCGGGACGGGACCGTCGTGATGAGGGGGATGTACGGGTCCTGCGCGGCCTCGCGGATCAGGGGCAGGTCGCTCATCTCCCAGGGACGCAGGACGAAGTCCGGGCCCGCGGACATGCTCGGGACGGTCAGCGGATCGGGGCGGGGCGGGGCCTCCGCGTCGGTGCCGTCGGGGCCGGTGCCGGACCGGACGTCCGCGTCGGGGGCGGTGCCGGGGGGCGAGTCGCGTTCGGGGCCGTGGCCCGGGCCGGTTCCTGGGGGCGTGTCGTGTACGGGACCTGGGCCTGGGATCGTGTCGCGTACGGGGTCGGGGCCGGGCTGGGGATCAGGCGCGGGGGCAGCCATGTCCGCATCCTCCCGCTATCGGGCCGGTTCCGCCCGTCGGCTGGTGAGGGCCGCGGCGGTCCCGGCTGGGGTATTCGTCCGGTGAGGGCCGCGGAGGCCCTGGGCGGCGACCGGCTTCACGGTGCCCGGAGGGGCGTCGATAAAGTGCTGGAATGATATTCAGCAAGGCCGGGTTCGGGGGAGCGGTCGCGGACTTCGAGGCCGCGGTGGTGGCCCAGGACGCGAAACGGTCCGGCAAGGCGTTCGTCCGGCTGCAGGAGACCTTCGGGCAGGCCAAGGAGGCGGATCTGCTGGACGGCGGGCCGCGCCTCGCCGCCGTACTGGAGCAGGTCCCGCCCGGCCCCCGTGCCGTCGTCGCCGTCCTCGTCGGGGCCTGCGTGGAGCGCGGCGCGGACGCCGAGCGCTGCGCCCCTGGCGTACGGGCCGGGCTGCGGGCGGCACTTGAGGCCGCCGCCGCCTTCGCCGAGGCGTGGGCGGCGACCGGCGGCGGCCCGTTCCCCGTACCGGACGCGGGCGAGCCGGGCGAGGAGATCGTCGAGCGGACGGGGTTCGACGCGGCGGTCGGCTGGTGGACGCTGCCCCAGTGGGAGATGGCGGCCGTGGCGCTGCTGAACCACCGGGCCGTACGTGCCGGGGTCGGCGGCGGCGACCGGGATGAGCTGCTGCGGCTGCTCACCGCCGTGGAGCAGGCGTCCGGACGGCAGTTCCGGTCCCTCGGCCACGCCCTCCGGGTGCTGGACGACGAACCGCTCGTCGCCCTCCACCGGACCACCGGCACCGGCTACGCCCTGCGGTTCTTCGGCATCGGCGACAACTTCCAGCTGCACACCCTGCTCGCCGACGCGCTCATAGGCGGCGGCCATGTGGAGGGCCACGCCCCCTCGCCGCAGGAGGTCGCCGTCTGCCGGGAGACCCCGGGCCAGGTGGACACCGTGGGCTCCTTCGACCTGACCGCCCCGGACGGCGGCCGGCTCTGGAACGAGGGCGCCCCGGCGGACATCCCCGTGGTCGACGGCGTACGCCTGCTGGTGCTGGACGAGCCGTCCTACCGGCGGTCCTGGCCCGCGGGCCGCTTCTTCCCGGGCATGCGCGGGGACGTCATCCTGGAACGCGCCCTCGAACCGGAGGAGACGGAGCGCTGGTTCGCCCATGTCTTCCCGGCCAAGGAGCTCACCGGCTGACCCTGGCCCGTTCCGTACGGATCAGCCGATCAGCGGATCAGCCGATCCTGGTTCCCGTGCCGCTCACCCGGACCCGGTCGTCCCCGGCGCGCAGCTCCACCGTGAGGGTGCCGGGGCGGCCCATGTCCACGCCCTGGTGCAGGGTCAGGACAGCGGCCTCCGGGACGAGCCCCAGTTCCCGTACGTACGCGCCGAACGCGGCCGCCGCCGCCCCCGTCGCCGGGTCCTCGACCACCCCGCCCACCGGGAACGGGTCCCGGACGTGGAAGACCTCCGGCGCCTCGCGCCACACCAGTTGCAGGGTCGTCAGGTCGAGCCGGCGCATCAGCGCCTCCAGCCGGGCGAAGTCGTAGGCCAGGTCCGCGAGCCGCTCACGGGTCGCGGCGGCCAGCACCAGGTGGCGGGCGCCCGCGTAGGCGATCCGGGGCGGCAGGGCGGGGTCGAGATCGGCGGCCGGCCAGTCCAGGGCCGCCAGCGCCTCCGCGAGGTCCGCCGTGCCGATCTCCGTGACCTGGGGGACCACGCTGGTCAGGGTGGCCCGCAGCTCGCCGCCCTCCCGGACGACGGTGACCGGCACCTGGCCCGCGGCCGTGGCGAACTCCAGCGCGCCCGGTCCGTCCCGCTCGGCCAGCGCGACGGCGGTGGCGACCGTGGCGTGGCCGCAGAACGGCACCTCGGCCTTGGGGCTGAAGTAGCGGATGGTGTACGCGCCTTCGCCGGTCCGCTCGGTGAGGAACGCCGTCTCGCTGTAGCCCAGCTCCGCCGCGACGGCGAGCATCCGCTCCTCGTCCAGCCCCGACGCGTCCAGGACGACCCCCGCCGGGTTTCCGCCCTCGGGGTCGGCGGAGAAGGCGGTGTAGCGCAGGATCTCGGGGCGGTGGCCGGGGCGGTGGCCGGTGCCGTGACCATGATCAGGTGTCATGGAGCTGTCCAACTCTGCCGCCGCTCCCGGCATTCCCGCCGGGCTCCTCGCCGTACGGCTGCCGCAGCCCCCCGGACCGCGGCAGCCCCACCAGCACGGCGACCGGTTCAGCGACCGGTGCGGCGACCGGTTCAGCGACCGGTCAGTGGCAGTTCTTGACGCCCTTGTTCTTCGGCGTCGACTTCCCCCAGGAGCAGGAGTCCTGGAGCTTGCCGTTCGGCTTGATCAGCCGGGCCTTGTCGCCGGTGTTGTTCCAGACGTACGAGCCCCGGTTCCAGTGCACGGTGCCCGCGACGTTCTTGCCCTTGCCGGTGCGGACCTTGACGGTCTTGCCCGCGCCGATCGTGTAGCTGCCGAAGGTGTAGGTGTAGCCGGTGTTGTCCTTCACCTTGTAGCCCTTGAGCTGGACCTTCTTCTTGCCGTTGTTGTGGATGTTCACCCACTCGGCGTTGAGCGACTTCTTCGACCGGTCGTCCTTGCCGGGACCGTCGTACTGGATGGTGCCGAAGTGCAGCCCGCCCTGGTGGGCGGCCGCCGTGGCCGGTGCCGCCGTGGCGAGGAGCGAGCCGGCCAGGGCGGTGGCGGCGGCCAGGGCGATCGGCGCAGCGGTGCGTATGCGCATGCGGTGTTCCTTCTGTGTCGTCCAGGTGAAGGTGTAACGAGATGTGATCATACGGTCAGTGCGCGCTTCCTCACCCGGGAGTGAGGAAATCGGCAAAGTCGGTCCACCGAAGTCGTGTTCGTGCAGAAGTGATCACATCCGAAGCGTCCCCCTCACCCCCGTCCCACGTACGGCATGTTCGTCGCCATCACCGTCAGGAACGGGATGTTCGCCTCCAGCGGCAGCTCCGCCATGTGCACTACGGTCCGCGCCACATCGGCCGCCGCCATCACCGGTTCCACCGCCAGCTCACCGTTCGCCTGGAGGATGCCGGTCTGCATCCGCTCGGTCATCTCGGTCGCCGCGTTGCCGATGTCGATCTGGCCGCAGGCGATCCGGTACGGGCGCCCGTCCAGCGACAGCGACTTCGTCAGCCCGGTGATCGCGTGCTTGGTCGCTGTGTAGGCGACCGAGTTCGGGCGCGGCGCGTGGGCGGAGATGGAGCCGTTGTTGATGATCCGGCCGCCCTGCGGGTCCTGCTCCTTCATCAGCCGGTACGCCGCCTGCGCGCAGAGGAACGCCCCCGTCAGGTTCACGTCCACCACCGCCCGCCAGTCCGCCGCCGCTAGGTCCTCCAGCGGTACGCCGCCGGGGCCGAAGGTGCCCGCGTTGTTGAACAGCAGGTCCAGCCGGCCGAACCGCTCCCGTACGGCGGCGAAGAGCGCGCCGACCTCGTCCTCGTCGGTCACGTCCGTGGTGACGCACAGCGCGTCCGGGGCTCCGGCCGTGGCGGCCGTCTCCGCCAGCGGTTCCGCCCGCCGCCCCGCCAGCGCGAGCGACCACCCCGCGCTCGCCAGGGCGAGCGCGACGGCCCGCCCGATTCCCGAACCGGCACCCGTGACCACAGCGACTCGTTGATCAGTGTTCATGGCCCGGCAGCGTACGGGAGAGGTCGGTGCACAGGGCACGCGGTGCTCATCGACCCGCCATGCGGATGTTGTGCACGCGACAACGGCGCGTCGTGCGCCGGCGGTGCGCTGGATTCCGACAGCATCCGGCAGCATCCGGCAAGCGAGGGGCATATGACAGCCGCACAGACTTCTACGGCGCCCGGCCAGGGTGTCCGAACCGTCCGAACCGTCCGATCCGCCGAACTCACCACCGCCACCGGCCCCTTATCCCGGCCCGGAGGCCTGGACCGCCGCCGGCTGCTCACCGGGGCGGGAGCCGTCGCCGCGCTCGCCTTCACGATGAACCTGCCCGCCGTCGGCACGGCGAGCGCCGCCGAGCTGGACGCCCGCCGGATCACCGAGAACCCCTTCACCCTCGGCGTCGCCTCCGGCGACCCGCTCCCCGGCTCCGTCCTCATCTGGACCCGGCTCGCGCCCCGCCCCTACGAGCCCGCAGGCGGCCTCCCGGCGAGCCGCGTCCAGGTGGCCTGGGAGCTCGCCCACGACGAGGGATTCCGCCGCATCGTGCGGCGCGGATCGGTCACCGCCCACGCGGAGTTCGCCCACAGCGTCCGCGCCGACGTCCAGGGACTCGACCCCGGCCGCGGCTACTTCTACCGCTTCCGCACCGGCAGCTGGACCAGCCCGACCGGCCGCACCCGCACCGCGCCCGCCGCCGGGACCCGTAACAGCTCCCTCACCCTGGCCGCCGTCTCCTGCCAGGCGTACCACGACGGGTACTTCACCGCCCACCGCCACCTCGCCGCCGAGGACGTCGACGTGGTCTTCCACCTCGGGGACTACCTCTACGAGTACGCCGTCACCGCCACCGGCGGCGCCCGCAACTACACCGACCGCCGCCTCCCCGCCCACTACAACCGCGAGACGGTCACCCTGGAGGACTACCGGCTGCGCTACGCCCTCTACAAGTCCGACCCGGACCTGCGCGCCGCCCACGCCGCCCACCCCTTCGTCGTCACCTGGGACGACCACGAGACCGAGAACAACTACGCGGGCGACATCCCCGAGAACGACGTCCCGCCCGAGGAGTTCCTGCTGCGGCGGGCCTCCGCGTACCGCGCGTACTGGGAGAACCAGCCCCTGCGCACCCCGCAGCGCCCCACCGGCCCCGACATGCGCCTCTACCGCCGCCTCACCTTCGGCCGGCTCGCCCAGTTCGACATCCTCGACACCCGCCAGTACCGCAGCGACCAGGCGTACGGGGACGGCTGGCGCACCCCGGGCCCGGAGTCCGAGGACCCGACGCGGACGATGACCGGGGCCGCCCAGGAGCGCTGGCTGATCGACGGCTGGCGCGCCTCGGACGCCACCTGGAACGTCGTGCCGCAGCAGGTCACCTTCGCCGAGCGACGCGATGTGCCGACCGCCGCGTACAAGCTCTCCATGGACGCCTGGGACGGCTACCCGGCCTCCCGGCAGCGGGTGCTCGCCGGGGCGGAGTCGGCGGGCGTGGAGAACCTGATGGTGCTGACCGGTGACGTGCACGTCTCGTACGCCTTCGACCTGAAGAAGGACTTCGCCGACCCCGCCTCCCGGACCGTCGGAACCGAGATCGTCACCACGTCCATCTCCAGCGGCAAGGACGGCGCGGAGCGGCCCGCCAACTGGGAGAACCAGACCCGCGCCAACCCGCACATGAAGCACTACAACGGGCGGCGCGGCTACGCGGTCGTCACCCTCACGGAGAAGGAGGCGCGCGCCGACTTCCGTACGGTGTCCGCCGTCACCACCCCCGGAGCGCCGGTCACCACCGCCGCCTCCTTCGTCACCGAGGCGGGGAACCCGGGGCTGACACCGGCCTAGGGGGTGTCAGCTCACTGGTCCGCCGGGTAGCGGACGCCGATGCGGTCCCGTACCGCGTCGAGCGTCCGCATCACGGAGAGGGTGCCCTCCAGCGGTACGAGGGGGGACTCCGTCTCACCCGCCCGGACCGCGCGCATCACCTCGGCCGCCTCGTACTGCATGCCGGACAGGCCCTCCGGCCCGGGCCCCGAGGTGACCGTCTCCGGCTCCTTGCCGGGCCGGTGCAGTACAAAGCGGTCCGGGTGGAAGAAGTCGCGCGGGAGATCGATCCGGCCCTCCGTGCCGATGACGGTGGCCGCTGTCGGGTGGTGGCCGACGATCGAGCAGGAGAGCAGCGCCGTCGCGCCCGACTCCCAGCCCAGCAGCATGCCCGTGTTCAGGTCGACGCCCTCGGGGGAGAGCAGCGCGTCGGCCTGGATGCGGTCCGGCTCACCGAGGAGGAGGTGGGCGAAGGAGACCGGGTAGACACCCAGGTCCAGCAGCGCCCCGCCGCCCAGGTCCGGGTCGCGCAGCCGGTGGCCGGGGGCGAAGTCGCCCGCGAAGCCGAAGTCCGCCTGCACGGTACGGATCTCGCCGATCGCCCCGTCCCGCACCAGCTCGGTCAGCCGGCGGACCACCGGGTTGAGGTAGGTCCACATGGCCTCCATCAGGAAGAGGTTGTGGTCCCGCGCGAGGCCCACCAGCTCCTCGGCCTCCCGGCTGTTGAGCGTGAACGCCTTCTCGCACAGCACATGCTTTCCGGCCTTCAGCGCGAGCGCGGCCGCCGCGTGGTGCGCCGAGTGCGGGGTGGCCACGTACACCACGTCCACCGCGTCGTCGGCGACCAGCTCCGCCCAGCTCCCGTAGGCCCGGGCGATCCCGTGGCGCTCGGCGAAGGCCCGCGCCGAGGCCTCCGTACGCGAGGCGACCGCCACCACCTCGGCGCCCGGCAGCGCCTGTACGTCCGCCGTGAAGGTCGCGGCAATGCCGCCCGTCGCCAGAACACCCCAGCGCACCGTCTCGCCCATGCCCGCCACCCCGCCCAGCCCGAAAAAGGTATCGACCACTCCGGCCGAGCTGAGAGCATAGATGCGGATTCAACGATGTGGAGACGAGAATGCCGGACAGCGGCGGCAGCCGGGCCCAGCGAGAACACATACCCACCTCCGGGACCGGTCCCGGAACCGACAGCGCGCCGCTCACCCCGCGCGGGGACGCCGGCGCCCTCTCCGTCGACCCGGGTGCCCCGCAGGTCACCGCCCCCGCCGGCCTCCCGGCGGCCCCGGAGGCAGGCGGCCTCACCGCCCCCGCCGTCAAGGCCGCACGGCGCACCGGATTCCTGGTCACCATGGTCCTCGGCGGGCTCACCGCCCTGCCGCCGCTCTCCATGGACATGTACCTCCCGGCGCTCCCCGCGGTCACCGACTCCCTCGCCGCCCCCGCCGCCACCATCCAGCTCACACTGACCGCGTGCCTGGCCGGAATGGCGCTCGGCCAGCTCGTCGTCGGACCGATGAGCGACCGGTGGGGCCGCCGCAGGCCGCTGCTCCTCGGCATGGTCGTCTACGTCATCGCCACCGCGATCTGCGCGCTCGCCCCCTCCGCCGAACTCCTCATCGGCTTCCGCCTCCTCCAGGGACTCGCGGGCGCCGCGGGCATCGTCATCGCCCGGGCGGTGGTGCGCGACCTCTACGACGGCGTGGAGATGGCCCGGTTCTTCTCCACCCTGATGCTGATCTCCGGCGTCGCCCCGATCATCGCCCCGCTGATCGGCGGCCAGGTGATGCGGTTCACCGACTGGCGCGGCATCTTCGTCGTCCTGACCGGCGTCGGCATCGTGCTCACCCTCGTCGTCTGGCGGTGGCTGCACGAGACCCTGCCGCCCGGCAGCCGCCACACGGGCGGGGTCACCGACGCCCTGCGCACGATGCGCGGGCTGCTCGCGGACCGGGTCTTCGCCGGCTACATGATCACCGGCGGGCTCGCCTTCGCCGTCCTGTTCGCCTACATCTCCGCGTCCCCCTTCGTCGTGCAGGAGATCTACGGAGCCTCGCCGCAGACCTTCAGCCTGCTGTTCGGCCTCAACTCGATCGGCCTGATCGCCGTCGGCCAGATCAACGGCAAGCTGCTGGTGGGCCGGATCAGCCTGGACAAGGTGCTCGGCTTCGGTCTCGCCGTGATCGTGCTCGCGGCGGTGGCGCTGCTGCTGATGACCACGGGTGTGTTCGGTGAGGTCGGGCTCGTGCCGATCGCGGCCGGGCTCTTCGTGCTGATGTCGGCGATGGGTGTGGCGATGCCCAACACCAACGCCCAGGCGCTGATGCGGACCAAGCACGCGGCGGGCTCGGCCTCCGCGCTGCTCGGCACGTCCTCGTTCCTGATCGGGGCGATCGCCTCGCCGCTGGTCGGGATCGCGGGCGAGGACACGGCCGTGCCGATGGCGGTCGTGCAGGTGGTGTGCGCGGTGGCGGCGGTGGGCTGCTTCCTCGGGCTGTGCCGGCCGTGGCAGCGGGCGGGACGCGAGGCCGGCGGGCTGTAGCCCGCTGCGGCGGGTCGGTCCGTAGGCGGGTTGCGGATCAGCCGGGTCCGCTCCTGCGGGGTCGGTCCGCGGGTACCCGATCAGCGGCGTCCGCTCCTGCGCATCAGTCCGTACGCGGGTACCCGATCAGCGGCGTCCGCTCCTGCGCATCAGTCCGTACGCGGATACCCGATCAGCCGCGTCCGCTCCTGCCGGTCCGTCCAGCGGAACACCCCGACCCCGGTCGTCTCCAGACCCGGCAGCCGGGCGTTGCGCGACAGCTGCTCGACCGTCCAGTCCGCGAAGTCCACCGCGACTGGCAGCCCGCCCCCGGAGAGCGCCTCCGAGGCGTCGCGCGCGTTCTCCGCCCCGTACGCGATCCCGTCGTCCGTCACCGAGGCCAGCGCCAGATGGCTGGAGCCGTCCTCCTCCTCGAAGCAGTGGCCCCGGCCGCCCGCCAGGTCGAAGGCCAGGTTCCCGGCGATCAGGTGGTCGCCCGAGGGGGAGAGGACGGCCTGCGGGTAGCGCCCCGGTTTTATGGCGGGCCGGTGGCACTCGACCGAGACCAGCGGCTTGCCGGTCACCGTGTCGTGCACCGTCCACAGCTCGTGGGTGGCCGCCCGCTTGGCCTTCTTCCCCAGGGCCCACTTCGCCAGCACCCGGTCCCCGGCCACCGACGTCACCACGCCGCTGCCCCGGTCGGCGCCCCGGGGCGCCACGTTCCGGCTGAACCAGCCGCCGCGCACCCAGAACTCCCGGGCCCCGCCGACGAGCAGGCCCGCCGCCGTCTGCCCGTACACCTCGGTGAGCTGCTTGCAGGCCGGGCAGCCCTTGGGGTACTTCAGCTCGTCCGCGCTCAGCTCGGAGACCGTGCCCGTGATCGGGTCGACCAGCGTGCTGTTGGCCTTGCCGTCGCTGATCACGATCTCCGGGCCGTTCGTGTCGACGTCCGGGGCGCCGGACCACGGCACCTCGACGCGCTGCCGGGCGCCGTCCGTCACGTCGTACACGTCGAGGGAGACGAAGGTGGACGCCGGGGTCAGCCCGTCGCCGGCCTTCCCGTACGACCAGGTCACGAAGTACTGCCGGTCGCCCGCGGTGACCGTGGCGAGCCTCGGGTAGTGCAGCGGGTCCGGCGGCCGCCAGGCCTGGCCCTGCCAGCCCAGCCTCCCGGTGGCGGTGTCGACGGTGCGCAGCCGGTACCGGTCGCCGTTCAGCCGCTCCAGGTAGGCGAGGCGGCCCGTCGCGTGGGAGACGGCGACCTCGGGGGAGGAGCCGATGATCTCCCAGCCCCGGTCGGTGGCGTACTGCGGCGGGACGGTGAGCCGGGTGACCGGCCCCGCGCTCGGCATGACCCGCTTCACCGGGACGGCGTCCTTCTTTCCCTGGCTCTCCGGGTTGCCGCCGCAGGTGGCCAGGAGGAGGAGCAGGGCGAGGAAGACCACCCCGCCGACCAGGGTCAGCCGCACGGCCTTCTGTCTCATGGCTCCCCCGATGGACCGAACCCGGTCTCGTGGCCTCTTCCGGTCTCTTCCGGCCTCTTCCCGATCTCGCGCGGGCCAGCGTAGCAACCACCTTCTGACCGCGTGGAGTTCGCGGAAAACCTGTTCCGGACCGGTGACGCGGACCCGCCGCGGGGACCCCGTACCCCTCCCGGCCCGGGCCGAGCGGAAGGCGGCCGAGGCTTCCCCCGCCGCCTACAATTCGCCGGTGAACGTCACCCTCCCCACCGCCCAGTCCCTGCGCGCGGCCCTGGCCGGGCTGCTCGACGGGCTGCCGCCGAAGCAGGCCGCGCAGGCCGTCGACCGGCTGATCGCCAGCTACCGCGGGGAGACCCCGACCGGCGCCCCGATCCTGCGGGACCGCTCCGACGTCGTCGCGTACGCCGCGTACCGGATGCCCGCCACCTTCGAAGCCGTACGGTCCGCCCTCGACGCCCTCGTCGGGGCCGCGCCCGACTGGGCGCCCGCCACCCACACCGATGTCGGCGGCGGCACGGGAGCGGCGAGCTGGGCGGTGGCCGGGGCCTGGGAAGGGGCGGCGACCACCGTCCTGGACTGGGCCGAGCCCGCCCTCGCCCTGGGCCGCGAACTGGCCGAGGCATCCGGGGTGCCGGGGCTGCGGGAGGCCCGCTGGGAGCGGGCCCGGATCGGCGCGGCGCTGGAGCTGGCACCGGCGGACCTGGTCACCGTCAGCTACGTACTCAAGGAGCTGACCCCCGAGGCCAGGACCGGGCTGGTCGACGCGGCCGCCGGGGCCGGGCAGGCCGTGGTGATCGTGGAGCCCGGCACCCCCGACGGGTACGGCCGGATCATCGAGGCCCGCGACCGGCTGATCGCCGCCGGGCTGCGGATCGCCGCCCCCTGCCCGCACGACGACGCCTGCCCGATCGCCCCGGGCACCGACTGGTGCCACTTCTCGGCCCGGGTCAGCCGCTCCTCGCTGCACCGGCAGGTCAAGGGCGGCTCGCTCAGCCACGAGGACGAGAAGTTCAGTTACGTCGTCGCCACCCGCTTCCCCGCCACCCCGGCGCCCGCCCGGATCACCCGCAAGCCACAGCTCCGCAAGGGCCAGGTCCTGCTGGAGCTCTGCACCCGCGACGAGGGCCTGTCCCGCTCCACGGTCACCAAGCGCCACGGCGAGCTGTACCGGGCGGCCAGGGACATCGCCTGGGGCGATCCCTGGCCGCCGGAGGGCGGGGAGGGCTAACCCCGCAGCTCCTGCGTGCAGCACTTCACGCTGCCGCCGCCCTTGAGCAGCTCGCCCAGGTCCATCGGGACCGGCTCGAAGCCCCGGTCCCGGAGCGGATCCAGCAGCCCCGTCGCGGCCTGGGGCAGCAGGACGTGGCGGCCGTCGCTGACCGAGTTGAGGCCGAACGCCGCCGCGTCCGCCTCCCGGGCGAGCAGCGCGTCCGGGAAGAGCCGGCGCAGGACGGCCCGGCTGCCGGGGGAGAAGGCGTCCGGGTAGTACATGATCTCGTCCGCCGCCGCGTCCAGCACGCACAGCGCGGTGTCCAGGTGGTAGTAGCGCGGGTCCACCAGATCGAGGCCGATGACCGGCAGCCCGAAGAACTCCTGGGCCTCGTCGTGCGAGAGCGGGCTGGAGCGGAAGCCGCGCCCGGCCAGCAGGTAGGAGGCGGTGACCGCGAAGTCGCCCTCGCCCTCGTTGACGTGGTCCGGCTCCCGGATGTCGGTGAAGCCGTTCTCCCGGAACCACTCGCGGTGGGCCTCGGCCTCCTCGAACCGCTCCCGGTACGCGAACAGGGCGCCGAGCACCCGCCCGCCGATCACCGTGGCCCCGTTGGCCGCGAAGACCATGTCCGGCAGGTCCGGGCGGGGGGTGAGGAGCTCGACGGTGTGGCCGAGGGCGCGGTAGCGGTCGCGCAGGTCCTCCCACTGGGTCTGGGCCAGCGGCAGGTCGACGGGTTTGGACGGGTCCATCCACGGGTTGATGGAGTAGGTGACCCGGAAGTGCGTCGGGGCGCACATCAGGTAGCGACGAGGGATGGCGTCACGGTTCAACTGGGGCTCCTCGCGAACGGCGGCCGGGGCCGCGGAACGGTGGGATGCGCACGGTCTGCGCGTGAGCCCATGGTGCGCCGTGCGGGCGAGATCCGCAGTGGACCGATCGGGTGGTTCATCGGATCGTCCTGCCGGGGCCATCTTCCGGCCGCCCGGACACGGAAGCCGCCCGGACACGGAAGCCGCCCGGGCACGGAAGCCGCCCGGGCACGGAAGCCGCCCGGGCACGGAATGCGGGGCACGGGATCCGGGCAAGACGATACGTATCGGCTTGTCCAGCGCTAGATTGGCCGCATGGCACCCCACAAGGCACCCGACTCCAGCCGCCGCAGCGACCGCTCCCGCCGGGCCATCTACGACGCCGCCCTGGCCCTCGTCGGCGAGAGCGGCTACCGGCGTACGACGATCGAGGGTATCGCCGCCCGCGCCGGGGTCGGCAAGCAGACGATCTACCGCTGGTGGCCCTCCAAGGCGGCCGTCCTGATGGAGGCCTTCCTGGACCTGGCCGCCCGCGCCGCCGAGGAGGCGGCCCCGCAGGCCGGCGGCACGGGCGGCCACGCCGACGGCACGGACCCGCAGGCCGGTGCCGCCGAGTACGGCATCCCCGACACCGGGGACCTGGCCGCCGACCTCAAGCTCGTCCTCCGGGCCACCGTCGACGAGCTGAACGACCCGCTGATGGAGGCCCCCACCCGGGCACTGACCGCCGAGGGCATCGTCGACGCGAAACTGGGCGCCGAATTCGTCGAGAAGCTGCTCGACCCGCAGCTCGCGTTGTATGTCACACGGCTGCGGGCCGCACAGGAGGCCGGACAGCTCAGGCCCGACGCCGACCCGCGGATCGCCCTGGAGCTCCTGATCGCGCCACTGACCCACCGCTGGCTGCTCAGGACCCTCCCGCTCACCCATGCGTACGCCGACACGATCGTCGACTACGCCCTCGGCGGGCTGGCCCCTCGCTCATGATCCTTATCCGTTATGTGGCGACATCGGAAGTGATGGTGCTCACTCGGTGCAGTGGTACACGGGCCCGCTGGTGAACTCTGGCCACCCCCGCCGCCGGATGGTGCGACGATGGAGAGGCAACGCTGAGGTGAAATGCTGAGGTGAGGGGATAGATGGGCGCCGATTCCGGCCGTTTCCGCGGCACAGAGAGCAGGATCTCCCAGTGGCTGCGGCGACGTCCCAAATCACCGGGGGCCGAAGCCGATGAGACCGCCCGAGTGGCGCTGCTCCTGGCGGTCGCCGACGCGGGCATGCCCGTCGCCCCCGCCGCCCACCCCCTCGGATACCGATGTTCGTGCGAACGCATCGGCTGTCCCACCCCCGCCCGGCACCCCATCTCCTTCGCCTGGCAGACGCAGTCGACCACCGACCGTGCCCAGATCGAGCGCTGGGCCCGCAGCCAGCCGCTGGCCAACTTCATCACCGCGACCGGCATGATCCACGACGTGCTGGACGTCCCGCTCACCGCCGGCCGCAGCGCCCTGGAGCGTCTTCTCGCGGCGGGCATCGACGTCGGCCCGGTCGCCCAGTCCGGCGAGGACCGGATGCTCTTCTTCACCGCCACCCGCGGCACCCCCGAGGACGAGGACGAGTGGTGGCCCTGCGAGCTGGACTGCCACCCCGAGACCATGGACGCCCACCCGGGCCTGCGCTGGCACTGCCGCGGCAGCTACGTCCTCCTGCCGCCCGCCCGGCTTCCCGGTGAGCTCGACGTCCACTGGGTGCGCGGCCCCGAGCACGAGCTGCCCGACCCGCTGACCCTGCTGGAGACGCTCACCGACGCCTGCGCGCGCTATGCGGGCAGCGCCGAGCAGAGCGAGCTGGACCACGACTCGATCGCCTGGCCGCTGAGTCGTTGAGCTGTCACCGTCTGAGCTGTCACCGGCTGAGCTGATACCGGCTGAGCTGTTACTGGCTGACCTGTTACCGGGGGAGAGGGGGCCGGGAGCAAGGGCCCTCTCCTACTCGCCCTTCGCCGCGACCAGACCCGGCAGCCGGTTCAGCATCCGCACCCGGCCGCCGGAGTCGGAGCTCTGCCCGCGCGCCGGCACATGGACCAGCTGGCTGGAGATCCGCTCCTTGGTGAGGCTGTTGGTGACCTCGCCGGTCATCAGCGCCTCCACATCCGCGTTGACCTCCGGCTTCAGCCCCTTCGCCGTGACCTGCCGCTCGAAGTGCTTGCTGCTGAAGAAGACCAGCGCCCCGCCGTCCTCGGTGCGCAGCCCGAGCGGCCCGAACGTGGAGCCGGTCAGCGGCTGGTCGATGTACTGGTACGAGAACCCGGCCCGCCGGGTCGTCCGGCGCGTCTCGCGCCACTGCGAGGTCGCCGTGCTGGGGGCGAAGACGTCCGGGGTGCCCTTCTGCAGGTACTCCGTGTACGCGATGCTCAAGTCGGCCGGGGAAACGGTCAGTTCACCGCTCTGCGGCTCCACCGGCGTGGCGAGCCCGTCCTTGTCCCGGGTGAACTCCGGCACCTGGGACGGCGGGACGACCCCGAGATAGGACGCCTTCCACAGCGCGCCGGGGCCACTCCGTACGAACACCACCAGCCAGCGGGTGTCCAGCTTCCCGCCGTCCTCGTCCCGGTTGGAGTCGGTGTCCGCCAGGAACCAGCGCGGCCAGCCCGCCTTCTTCGGGATGATGTAGGTGGCGTCCGTCAACTCCAGCGGCTTGTGCGCCTTGTTGCCGCCGGGGCTGTACGTCTGCCGCGCCTTCAGCCCGGCCTGGTTGATCGCCCCGAGCGAGCCCGTCACCCGGTCCGCGTCCAGCGCCGGATCGTACGCCTTGTCCGCCGCGTTGTAGGCGGTGATGAAGTCCGTCAGGGCCTGGGCGGCCTCGGACTCCGTCGCCCCCGGCAGCACTTCCAGCTCGCCGTGCACGGTCACACAGCCGCTCGCGGTCACGCACAGGACCGTCGCCGTGGCGAGCGCCGCCGTCAGCCGGCCCGCCCTGGAGGGTGTCGTCATCCGTTGCTTCTGCGCCTTCTGCATCCGTCGCCCGCACTGACCGTCGAAACCCTACCGGGGCGGCGAACGGCGTGCGGGCGTGGTCCGGTTACAGCGTCCACACCGTGACCTGGCGGGGCCCAGGGCCCGGTGTTCGGGCGTCGACAACCACGACTCAGGGGCGTACGGGAACGACCAGCGGGGCCCCCGTACGCGGATGCGGGAACACCTCCACCGGCTGCCGGTACACCTCGCCGAGCAGCTCCCCGTCGAAGATCTCCCGAGGCGGCCCCACCACCGCGATCCGCCCCTCGTGCAGCACGGCCACCCGGTCCGCGTACGCCGCTGCCAGCCCCAGATCGTGCAGGACCACCACCACCGCGTCCCCGGCGGCGGCCCGCTTCCGGCAGATCCGCAGCACCAGCTCCTGGTGGCGCAGGTCCAGGGCGGCCGTCGGCTCGTCCAGCAGCATCAGCGGGGCCCGCTGCGCCAGCACCCGGGCCAGCGCCACCCGGGCCCGCTCACCGCCGGACAGCTCGGAGAACGGGCGCGCGGCGAACCTTGTCACCTCGGTGGCCGCCATCGCCGCCGCCACGGCCGTGTCGTCCTCGTCCTCCAGCTCCGTACCGGCCCAGGGCGCCCGCCCCATCCGTACGACGTCCTCCACCGGGAACGGGAAGGAGAGCACGGCGGACTGCGGCAGCACCGAGCGGCGCAGGGCCAGTTCGGGCGCGGTCCACTCGCCGACCGGGCGCCCGCCGATGCGCACCTCACCGCTCCCCGGGGCCAGGTCGGCGGCGAGCGCGGCCAGGAGCGTGGACTTGCCGGCCCCGTTCGGCCCGACCAGCGCCACCACCTCACCGGCGTGCGCGGCGATGTCGACGGCATCCAGCACCTGCCGCCCGCCCAGCCGGACCGAGACCCCGGTGGCCTCGACGGCGGCGGAGCCGGGCGCCACGGGCGAGGGCAGCTCCCGGCTCCGTACCGCGAACAGGTCTCTCAGCGTCCTCATGCCCAACCACCTTGCTTACGACGGGTCCTGCGCAGCAGCCAGAAGAAGAACGGGCTGCCGAAGAGCGCGGTCAGCACCCCGAGCGGCAGCTCGGCGGGGGCGGCCACGGTCCGGGCCGCGAGATCGCCCGCCACCAGGACCAGGGCGCCGCCCAGGGCGCTGCCCGGGACCAGGAAGCGGTGGCCGGGGCCGTTCGCCATCCGCAGCAGGTGCGGGACGAGCAGCCCGACGAACGAGATGATCCCGGCCACGGCGACGGCGGCGGCCGTCAGCAGCGCCACCACCAGCACCAGCGTGATCCGCAGCCGCTCCACGTCCACGCCCAGATGGCGGGCGGGCCGCTCACCGAGGGCCAGCAGGTCCAGCTTGCGGGCGTAGAACGGGGCGATGAGCAGTCCGGCCAGCGCGCACGGCAGAACCGCCAGCACCTTGGGCCAGGTCGCCTGGGAGAGCGAACCGAGCTGCCAGAAGGTGATCTGGGTGATCTGCGCGTTGTCCGCGAAGAAGATGAACAGCCCGATCAGCGCGCCCGCGAAGGCGTTGACGGCGATACCGGTGAGGATCAGCGTCACCACCTCGGTCCGGCCGCCCGAGCGCGAGAGCGTGTAGACGAGCAGGACGGTGGCGAGACCGGCGATGAACGCGAAGACCGTGATGGTCCAGTTGCCGAAGAAGGTGAGCCCCAGCGCGATCGAGGCGACCGCGCCGACCGCCGCACCCGCCGAGATCCCGATGACGCCGGGCTCGGCCAGCGGGTTGCCGAACACGCCCTGCATCAGGGCGCCCGCGCAGCCGAGCGAGGCGCCGACGAGCAGCGCGAGGACGACCCGGGGAAGCCGGACGTTCCACAGGACGCTCTCCCCGACCCGGTCCAGCGGCTGCCCGCCGAGGCCGATCCGGTGCTGGACCGAGGAGAGGACGTCCCCGATGGGGATGGAGTACGCGCCGATCGCGGCGGAGAGCAGACACCCGGCGAGCAGGGCGAGCGAGAGCCCGACCGTGAGCACGAACGCCTTGCTGCGCGGGGACTTGGGGGCCGTCTTCGGGCCGGCCGCCGCGCCGGGGTCCTCCTTGGTCAGGGCGACCTCGGTCCGCGGGCCCGCGGAGTCCGAACCTGCGGCCCCCGGGCCCGCGGACTCCGGCTCCCCGGTGCGTTCCTCGTACGAGGTGGTCACTGGCCCTTGCCGCCCTTCGGGTACAGCTGCTCGACGATCTCGGCGAGCACCCGGTCGGTGCGCGGGCCGTAGTTCAGCAGCACGCCGTCGTCGATCGAGACGACCCGGCGGTCCATCCCGGCGGGCGTCTCCGCGATGCCGGGGATCTTCACCAGACCGTCCATGCCGCCCACCGAGTCGAGCCCCTTGCTCATCAGCAGGATCGCGTCGGGCGCGGCCTTGGCGAGCGCCTCGCTGGTGATGGCGGTGAAGTCCTTGTCCAGCCCGGACGTCTTGCCGGCGTCGACCGCGCCCGCCGCCTCCAGCAGCGAACTCGCCCCCGACTCCGCGCCGCCCAGCAGATAGACGGAGGCCGAACCGCGCAGATAGAGGAAGGCGACGCGGGGCTTCTTGCCGTCCGCGTGGTCCGGGATGGTCTTCTGCACGGCCGCGATCCGGGACTCGGTCCGCTTCTTCAGTTCGGTGCCGGCCGCCGGTACGCCGAGCACCTCGGCGACCGTGTCGATCCGGCGTCCGACATCGGCGAGCTCCTTGGCGGGCTCGACGACGACCAGCGGGATGCCCGCGTCGCGGATCTGGTCGATCGCCTCGCTCGGACCGGTCGTGGTGTCCGCGAGGACGACGGTCGGCTTCAGCGAGAGCACGCTCTCCGCCGAGACGTCGTGGGCGCGGGTCACCACCGGGAGCTTCTCGGCCTGTTCGAAGGTGGCGGTGATGTCCCGGGCGACGACCTGCTTTCCGAAGCCCAGGGTGAAGACGATCTCGCTCAGCGACCCGGTCAGCGGCACGATCCGGTCGGTGGAGTCGACCGTGACCTTCGTGCCGTCCGCCGAGTCCACCGTCACCGGCAGTTTCGGCGCGGGGGCGGCGGCCAGCGGCTCGACCCGGTCCGCGTCGGCGGAGCTCTTGGCGCCCTTCGGCCCGGCCGATGCGGAATCGTTGCCTTCGCCGCAGCCCGTCAGCAGCAGGGCGAGGGCCATCGCGGCAGTGAGGGCGGCGCCCGCCCGGCCGCGGACCGGCCGTCCGGCGTGGCCCTGGGGGCCTCTCGGGCCGAAGTCCTGCGTGATGCGCACGGGGCACCGTCCTGTCGTTCCGCGGTCTGTGAAAGTGGTTCAGGTGTGACGTATGTGTCGGTGGTGTGGAGGTGCCGGAGGGGTTCCGGCGCTGGCTGCGAATACCTTAGGTTAGCCTTACCTTCACTTCTAGCCCTCGGAGGGGTCCCTCATGCTGCCGTCCAGATCCGCCCGCGCGCTCGCCGTCGCGCTCCTCGCGGTGCTGCTGGGAGCCCTGCTCCCCGCCACCACCGCGCAAGCGGCCAGCCGCACGGTGCAGGGCGGACGGCTGGACTGGGGCATCAAGTCCTCTTTCCAGAGCTACGTCACCGGCCCCATCGCCCAGGGCAGTTGGAGCCTGACCGGCGGCGCCGCCACGGTCGGCGGCAGCCAGTTCCGCTTCCACTCCGCCAACGGCTCCTACGACCCGGCGACCGGTGCCTTCAGCTCCGGTTTCTCCGGCGGGGTCCACTTCACCGGTCACAAGAAGGCCGACGGGACCAACGAGCTGGACCTCGTCATCAGCCGCCCCACCATCAAGATCAGCGGCGGCAGCGGCACGCTCTTCGCCGACATGGTCAGCAAGGAGCGGGGGACCGGCAAGGTGAGCAACCGCTCCCAGGTGCCGCTCGCCACGCTCGGCCTCGGCGGCATCAACATGAAGGGCGGCTCCACGCCCATCGCCCTCACCAACGTCCCCACGACGCTGACCGCGCAGGGCGCGTCCGCCTTCGCCGGCTACTACACCGCCGGCACACCGCTCGACCCGATCAGCCTCTCCGTGGACACCAAGGCCCCGGCCGAGCAGCCGAAGCCGGCCCCGTCCGCGACGAAGGACGAGGACGCCGGGAAGGCCGAGGACGAGAAGAAGAAGGACGCCGAGAAGGCCAAGGACAAGGAGAAGGCGGGCCGCTTCGAGGACGCCGCCGTCGACTGGGGCGTCCGCCGCACCTTCCGCGAGTACGTCACCGGCTCCATCGGCCAGGGCAAGTGGACGCTCGCCGACGGCGCCCAGGACGGTGGGGCACTTTTCCGCTTCCCGCAGGGCAAGGGCACGTACGACGCGAAGAAGCAGACGCTGGACGCGGACTTCGGCGGCAGCATCCACTTCACCGGCGCCCACGACCTCGACCTGAAGTTCGCCGGTGTCACGGTCGCCGTGACCAAGGGCGAGGGCACCCTCTCCGCCGACGTCACGAGCGCGGGCACCACCCGCAAGGACGTCCCGCTGATCACCTTCGCCGCCAAGGACTTCGCGCCGAAGGAGGGCCTCGCCGTCCTCACCGAGGTGCCCGCCACCCTCACCGAGGACGGGGCCAAGGCGTTCGGCTCCATGTACAAGGCGGGCACGGAGATGGACCCCGTCTCGCTCGCCGTCGCCGTCGACGACAAGGCCCAGCTGCCCCCGCTGCCCGACCTCGGCAGCGAGCCGACGGCCGCCGCCGAGCCCACCGCGAAGCCCTCGGCCGAACCCTCCGCCGCACCGGCCGCCGCCGCGTCCGACTCGGGCCCGGGCGCCGGCACGTACGCCGCGATCGGAGGCGGTGTGCTGCTCCTCGCCGCGGCCGCGACGTTCTTCGCGCTGCGCCGCCGCAAGGCCGGCCAGGCCCCCGACGCCACCTCCACGGGCCCCGACGCCCCCCAGACCTCCTGACGGCGCCCCTCATGAGCGCTTTACGGTTCCTCATCCCCTCCCCCCACGCCTCCCTTCCTCCCCCCCCGTTGCCTTAGGAGACCCACCGGCATGGCAGCAACTCGCCGCCCCATAGCCCTCGCAGCAGCCGTCGCCACGGCTGCCGCCCTGGGCGCGACCTTCGCCCTCCCGGCCTTCGCGGCCGACGGCGCCCGCGCCGAAACCACGGCCGACGCTTCCGCCGCCGGAGCCCCCGCACCGTCCGTCTTCCAGCTGGAATCGGGCACCTTGGACTGGGGCTTCAAGCAGACCTTCCGCAAGATGATCGGGGACGCCAAGGGCACCACCACCCTGGCCGACGGTGTCACCCAGAACGAGGACGGCACCTACAAGTTCCCGCTGGTCAAGGGTGAGTACAACCGCGGCAACCACGGCGTGACGTCCTCGTTCAAGGGCAGCGTGCACTACGTGGCGCGCGGCGGCGCGCTGGACATCAAGCTGTCCGACGTCAAGGTCCTCACGGTCGGCCAGAGCGGCACGATCGTCGTCGACATCACCGCCAAGTCCCCGGGCAAGGACGCGGTGGTCACCGAGGACGTGGCGCTGTCCACGCTCGACCTCAACGGCATCACCCCCTCCAACGGTGCCGACGGCATGAAGTACGCCGACATCCCGGGTGCCTTCACCGAGGAGGGCGCGGCGGGCTTCGCCGGCTACTACAAGAAGGGCGACCCGGTCGACCCGGCCACCCTGACGGTCAAGACGGCCCAGCCGCCCGTCGACCCGCCGGTGGACCCGCCGGTCGACCCGCCGGTCGACCCGCCCGTGAAGCCCCCGGTCAAGCCTCCCGTGAAGCCGCCGGTGAAGC
Organism: Streptomyces cyaneofuscatus; assembly: GCF_033109485.1. NCBI lineage: Bacteria > Bacillati > Actinomycetota > Actinomycetes > Kitasatosporales > Streptomycetaceae > Streptomyces > Streptomyces cyaneofuscatus. Next base: position 6,165,257 of record NZ_CP137002.1, read on the forward strand.
CCCCCGTCGAGTCGGACCCCACCGACGCCGCCAAGCCCACCAGCGGCCCGGTCGTCGACGGCACCCTGGACTGGGGCCTCAAGAAGTCGTTCCGCTCGTACGTCGTCGGCCCGATCGCGCAGGGCAAGGTCGAGACGAGCGACGGTGCCACCGCCAACGCGGACGGCTACCGCTTCACCAAGGCCACCGGCCACCTCGACGCCGAGAAGAACAGCCTCGACGCCCAGTTCCAGGGCAAGGTGCGCTTCCTCGGCCACGAGACCGCCGGTGACTACAAGCTCGACCTCTCCCTCAGCAACCTGAAGATCGACATCCAGGGCACCACGGGCAAGCTCTTCGCCGACCTCTCCAGCAAGGACATGGCGACCGGCAAGGTCGACACCTTCACCGGTCTGCCCTTCGCCGACCTGAAGGTGCCCGCGGGCGCGCTCACCGCCAAGGAGGGCATCGTCACCCTCAAGGACATCCCGGCGACGCTCACCGAGGAAGGCGCCGAGGCCTTCATCGGCCAGTACAACAAGGGCGACGAGCTGGACCCCCTGAACGCCGCTGTCTCGCTCGACAAGGACGCCACGCTGCCCCCGGGCGGTTCGACAGGCGGCTCGTCTGGCGGCTCCACCGGCGGCTCCGGTTCCACGGGCGGCTCGGGCTCCACCGGCGGTTCCACCACGGGCGGCTCCACCACCGGCGGCGGCACGGTCGGCGGTTCGACCACCGGCGGCTCCACCACCGGCGGTTCGGTAGGCGGCTCCGGCTCCCTGGCCGCCACCGGCTCCGACGTCCCGACCGGCGCCCTGATCGGCGCCTCCGGCCTCGTCGTGGCGGCCGGTGCCGGCCTCGTGATCGCGGCGCGCCGCCGCCGTGGCGCCACCGCCTGATCAACTCCGCACCACCCGCGGGGCCGTGCCGGAAGGTACGGCCCCGCAGCCGTTCCCGGGTGGTGCTTGAATGCGCACGTGAACGACTACGACGTACCCCGGGGCATCGACGTCCTGCGGGTGTTCTGCGGACCCGACGGACGCCACGGCAACGCCCTCGGCGTCGTACGCGACGGACGCAGCCACCCCGACGAGGCGTCCCGGCAGCAGCTGGCCCGCCAACTGGGCTTCAGCGAGACCGTGTTCGTCGACGACCCGGAGCGCGGCCGGGTGGACATCCACACCCCCGGGCTCCGGCTGCCGTTCGCCGGGCACCCGCTGGTCGGCGCCGCCTGGCTGCTGGACCTGGAGGTCCTGGAGCTGGCCGTCGGGGATGTGTTCGCCCGCCAGGACGGGGAGTTCACCTGGATCACCGCCCGCCCCGAGTGGGCCCCGCCGCGCATGTTCCAGCAGTACGCCACGGCGGACGAGGTGGAGGCGCTGCCGGGACCGCCGCCCGGGGAGGGCTGGCTCTACGCCTGGGCCTGGGAGGACGAGGCCGCCGGGCGGGTCCGCGCGCGGGCCTTCCCGCGGCGCGGGGAGGGCATCGTCGAGGACGAGGCGACGGGCGCGGCGGCCCTGCTGCTCAGCGCGCACCTCGGCCGGGCCCTGAACATCACACAAGGACGCGGCTCCCAGATCCTCACAGCACCCGCGCCGGACGGCACGGTGGAGGTAGGGGGCCGCGTCCTGATGGCCGCCCGGGGCTGAACCCGGGCGGCGGCAGACTGCGGGGCGGGGGTTACGCGCTGAGCGGGAACACCTCGCCCAGCTCCCGGAAGACCGCGGTGTTCAGCGCGAAGGCGCGCTTGCACTCCTCGACGATCCGCTGCTTCTCCAGGTCGTCCGCGTTCACCGCGTCCAGCAGCTCGCGGTAGCCCCGCTTGAAGGCGGCCGGGTTGGTGATCTCCTCGAAGACGTAGAACCGCACGCCGTCGCCCTTGCGCTCGAAGCCCCAGGCCTTCTCCGCCTTGTCGCGGATGATCTGGCCGCCCGAGAGGTCGCCGAGGTAACGGGTGTAGTGGTGCGCTATGTAACCGGCGGGCCAGGTGCGCGCGCACTCGGTCACCCGGGCGGCGTACGCGGCGGTCGCCGGCAGCGGCTCCAGGCCCTCACGCCAGTTCTCCCCGCGCAGGTGCGCCAAGTCGCGCGCCAGCTCGGTGGAGCGCATCAGCTCGGGCTGGATGAAGGGCCCGGCGACCGGGTCGTTCCGCAGGGCCTCCGCGCCCTCCTCCAGCGCCTGGTAGACGAACCACAGCTGCTCGGTGTAGCGCGTGTACGCGTCGACACCCAGCCGCCCGCCGAGCAGGTCACCCATGAAGGTCGAGGTCTCGGCCTCGGTGTGCTGTTCGTGCGACGCGGTGCGGATGAGCGTCGAGAAGGGAGTGACGGTGGCGGTTGCGTCCAAGGCGGGCCTCCGGGGACCGAGGGGGACGGGAAGTCCAGAAACAGACGGAAATATCGGCAGGCGACCGCCGCAACGCTGCGGCGGCGCGTGCCGGTACGCCGATCCTCCTACTTAGGTTTACCTAAGTCAATTGGTTCCCGACTGCTTGTCGGTAAAAAAATACGCGACAAACCAGGGTGCGGCCCCTTTGCGGAATTTGTCCTGATTACGGCAGGGTGAGGATCTCCGCCCCGGTCTCCGTGACGACGAGCGTCTCCTCGAACTGCGCGGTCCGCTTGCGGTCCTTCGTCACCACGGTCCAGCCGTCCTCCCACATGTCGTACTCGTGGGTGCCCAGCGTCAGCATCGGCTCGATCGTGAACGTCATGCCGGGCTGCATCACGGTGGTGGCGTTCGGGCTGTCGTAGTGCGGGATGATCAGGCCGGAGTGGAACGAGGAGTTGATCCCGTGCCCGGTGAAGTCACGCACCACGCCGTAGCCGAACCGCTTGGCGTACGACTCGATGACCCGGCCGATGACGTTGATCTGCCGCCCCGGCTTGACCGCCTTGATGGCCCGGTTCAGCGACTCCCGGGTGCGCTCGACGAGCAGCCGCGACTCCTCGTCCACGTCACCGCAGAGGTAGGTGGCGTTGTTGTCGCCGTGCACCCCGTTGATGTACGCGGTGACATCCAGGTTCACGATGTCCCCGTCGCGCAGCACGGTGGAGTCGGGGATGCCGTGGCAGATGACCTCGTTGAGCGAGCTGCACAGGGACTTCGGGAAGCCCCGGTAGCCGAGGGTGGAGGGGTACGCGCCGTGGTCGATCATGAACTCGTGCGCGACCCGGTCGAGCTCGTCCGTGGTCACGCCCGGGGCGATGTGCTTGGCGGCCTCCTCCATCGCCTGCGCGGCGATGCGGCCCGCGATCCGCATCCGCTCGATGGTGTCGGTGTCCTGGACCTCCGGGCCGGTGTACGGCTTCGGGGCCGGCTTCCCCACGTACTCGGGGCGCCGGATGTTTCCGGGAACGGAACGGACGGGAGTGATCTCCCCTGGTACGAGAAGCGACTGGCCAGACATGCCAGCGAGTCTAACCAGGGGTCCCGGGGGCACCATGGCGATAAGGAAAGGAGCAGTCGATGGCCCTGTTCAAGAAGCGCACGGTCGGCAAGCCGGGCGAGTGGTACTACTGCCTGGAGCACAAGAAGGTCGAGGAGGGCCCGGAGTGCCCTGCCCAGAACCGGTTCGGCCCCTACACCTCCCGCGAGGCGGCCCAGCACGCGATGGACACGGCCCGCGACCGCAACCTGGAGTGGGACACCGACCCGAAGTGGCACGACGAGGACAAGGGCAAATCAAGCCCGCCCGGGGGCAAGCCCAGTCCGTCCGGCGATTGAGGACATCTTTCAGCCCGCCGGCGATTGAGGCAGCACCCTCCAGCCCCTCCGGCGTTTGAGGAGCGGGGTGCGGGGCGGAGCCCCGGGTCACCCCTCCACCCGGGCCTCCCGCCTCCGCACCGCATCCTCATCCGTCTCCGAGTCGTACCGCACCAACTTCGGCAGCGCAGCCGTCAGCAGCACCACCGACGCCACGCACGCCACCCCGCCCGTCCAGATCGCCGACCGGGTCCCGGTCCACCCTGCCATCGCCCCGGCCCGCACCTGCCCCAGCTGCGGCCCCACGCTGTACGAGAGCACCTCGATGCCCGCCAGCCGCCCCCGCAGCTCCTCCGGAATGGTCTGGTTCCAGATGGTCGAGCGCCCCAGCCCGCTCAGCATGTCGCCCGCCCCGGCTACGGCCAGGCAGACCAGCACCACCCACACGCTGGAGAACCAGCCCGCCGCCGCGATCGCCAGCCCCCACACCGCCGCCCCGAACACCACGAACAGCCCGTGCCTGCGCACCCGGGAGGTCCAGCCGCTGGTCAGCCCCAGCGCCAGCGAGCCCACCGAGCCCGCCGCGTACATCAGCCCCAGCGACCACTCCGCGTCCAGCTCGTCCGCCAGGAACGGGAAGATGGTGTTCGGGAAGGCGAAGAACATCGCTGCCAGGTCGATCGCGTACGTCCCCAGCAGCACCGGTCGGCTCCAGGCGTACCGCGCCCCCTCCACGATCCCGCGCAACGACGGCTTCGCCGCCTCCTTGGCGGGCGGCGCTGGGGAGAGCCGCAGACAGAGCAGCACGGAGGCGGCGAACGTGCACACCGTCACCGCGTATGCCGTCCCGTGACCCGCGTACGCCACCACCAGACCGGCCAGCGCCGGGCCAGCGATCGCCCCGATCTGCCAGCGCAGCGAGTTCAGGGCGGCCGCCGCAGTCTGCTGGGCATGCGGCACGATCCGGGCCATCAGGGAGTCCAGCGCGGGCCGCTGGAGCCCGGCCAGGGCGGCGACCCCGCCGGCCACCACGTACAGCGGCCACAGCAGCGGCTCCGGGAGCAGCGCGTTGACCAGCAGGATCGCGGCGAGCACGCCGAGCCCCGCTTCGGTGAGCAGGATGACCCGGCGCCGGTCCACGGCGTCGGCGAGCGCCCCGCCGTACAGCCCGAACACCACCAGCGGCACCAGCTCCACCGCCCCCATCGCCCCGACCGCGAGCGGCGAGCCGGTGAGGTGCTTGATCTGGAGCGGCAGCGCGATGAGGGCCATGAAGCTGCCGAAGTACGTGATCAGCCCCTGGATCCACAGCAGCCGGAAGTCGGGCGAGGAACGCCACGGCGAGAGGTCCGGCAGCAGGGCGCGGAACCGCGAGGGGGGAGACGGGGGAGGGGAGGCAGGGGGAGCTTCGGTCACGAAGGGCCATGATCGGTACTCGGGGGCGCTCCGGGCAAACCGATTTCCCCGCCGGCCGTACGGTGCGGGAGTCCGGGCCGCCGTACGGAGGGCGGGACCGGGCCGTACGGAGGGCAGGATCGGACCGTACGGAGGTCGGGACCGGGCCGCACGGTCGGCGGGATCGGGCCTCCGGGGGCGGGATTCCGGGCCCTACCTGGCAGTAGGGTCGGCCCATGACTACACAGGACAGCGGCAGCGCGCCCAAGCCCCCCGCCAAGGACCCCTGGGACCTCCCCGACGTCTCCGCCCTGAGCGTCGGCGTGCTCGGCGGGACCGGCCCGCAGGGGCGCGGCCTCGCCTACCGGCTCGCCCGCGCCGGACAGCGGGTCACCCTCGGCTCCCGGGACGCCGGACGCGCCGCCGAGGCGGCCGCCGAGCTCGGCCACGGCGTCGAGGGCACGGACAACGCGGAGTGCGCCCGGCGCAGCGACATCGTGATCGTCGCCGTGCCGTGGGACGGCCACGCCAAGACCCTGGAATCCCTGCGCGAGGAGCTGGCGGGCAAGCTCGTCATCGACTGCGTCAACCCGCTCGGCTTCGACAAGAAGGGCGCCTACGCCCTCAAGCCGGAGGAGGGCAGCGCCGCCGAGCAGGCCGCCGTCCTGCTGCCGGATTCCCGGGTCACGGCCGCCTTCCACCACCTCTCGGCGGTGCTGCTCCAGGACGAGTCCATCGAGGAGATCGACACCGACGTCCTGGTCCTGGGCGAGGCGCGGGCCGACACGGACATCGTGCAGGCGCTGGCGGGCCGCATCCCCGGGATGCGCGGCATCTTCGCGGGCCGGCTGCGCAACGCCCACCAGGTCGAGTCGCTGGTGGCGAACCTGATCTCGGTCAACCGCCGCTACAAGGCCCACGCCGGACTGCGCACCACCGACGTCTGACCTCCGGCCCCCGCCTCGGGCTCCGGCGCCCCGCCTCGGGCCCGGGGCGGGGCGGGGCACAACGGGGCATGGGGGACACTGGACGGGACCGCGACCGTTCCCCGACAGGAGCCGCCTCCCATGCCCCGCCTCGCTCTCTACGCCCTCGTCGTCTGCGTCCTCGCCGTCGCCGCGGCCGTGATCTCCTTCGTCCAGGGCAGCCTGCTCGGGATCATCTGGGTGCTGATCGCGGGACTCTCGTCGAACATGGTGTGGTTCTACGTGCGCAAGCAGCGCATGGAGGCGGCCGCCGAGGCCAACTGAGCCCTTCCAGCACCCCCCGTACCCCCTCCACGGGCTCTGAGCCGTTCGGGTCGAGGGCCCTCCCTCGCGGGCGCGCCCCGGAGCCCGGACGCCGCCCGGGGCCGACCATGTGACGGCCTCGCCACGGCCGTGGGGAGGCCGACGAGGGAGGCCGCGTGGCAGACGCGAGGGACGACGGGTACGGATCCGGATCGACCGCACGGACGGGTGACGGGGACCGCGGCATCCTGGGGGAGGTGCGCGACGCCGTCACCACCCGGGCCGCGCTCGTCATGCTCGGGGTTCTCCTGCTCCAACTGGGCTTCGCGCTCTCCTACATGGGCGCCTTCCACGCGCCGAAGCCGCACCGGGTCCCGATCACCCTGGTCGCCCCGCCCGCCGTGGAGAGCGACCTGGTGGCCCGCCTCGACGCGCTCCCCGGCGACCCCCTCCACGTCACCCCCGTCGCGACCCGCGCCGAGGCACGGGCGCGGCTGCTGGACCGGCGCACCGACGCCGCCCTCGTCGTGGACCCGGCGACCCGCACCGACACCCTGCTCGTCGCATCGGCGGGCGGCCCGTCGGCCACCACGGCGGCCACGGAGATCCTCCAGGAGGTCGCCCGCGCCCAGAACCGCACGATCCTCGTACGCGACCTCCGCGCGCCCTCGGCAGGCGACTCACGGGGCCTGTCGTCCTTCTACCTCGTCCTCAGCTGGACCATCGGCGGCTACCTCGCCGCCTCCGCCCTCAACATGGCGGCCGGTTCCAAGAAGCCCACCCTGCGCCGCACCCTGGTCCGGCTGACGGCGATGCTCCCGTACGCCTTCGTCTCGGGCATCGGCGGCGCGATCATCGTGGGCCCGGTGCTGGACTGCCTGCCGGGCGCCTTCTGGGAGCTGGTCGGCATCGGCACGCTGGTGGTCTTCGCCTCCGGCGCGGTGGGCGTCGCCCTCCAGTCGGTGGCGGGGACGGTCGGCCTGGGCCTCACCATCCTGATCTTCACGATCCTGGGCAACCCCAGCTCCGGCGGGGTGTACCCGTCCTCGCTGCTGCCACCGTTCTGGAGCGCGATCGGCCAGGCGCTGCCTCCGGGGGCCGGTACGACGGTGGTCCGCAACACCGTCTACTTCGACGGCAACGCCACCACCGGCGCCCTGTGGATCCTGGGCGCCTGGGCGTTCGGCGGGGTCGTCGTGGCGATCCTGGCCGCCGCCCTGCGCGACGGGCGGCGGCGACGCCCCCGCCCGGAGCCGGAGCGCGTGACCGCCCCGGTGTGAGGACGGCGGTGCGCGGTCACCCCACCGCGCACCCCGGGTTCTGCTCGTCGAAGAACGCCTTCCAGAAGCGGTAGAGGTCGTATCCGCAGTACCGCTGGAGGTCGTCGACGCCCAGGACGCCCAGCAGCGCGTCGATCACGTCGAAGAACGCGATGTTCACCGCCGGGATCCACAGGATCGCGAACACGGCGATGAGCCCGAACGGCGCGATCGGCTCGACCTGGCGCCTGATCCTGTACGACAGCCAGGGCTCGATCACGCCGTACCCGTCGAGCCCCGGGATCGGCAGGGAGTTCAGGATCGCCGCCGTCACCTGGAGCATCGCCAGGAACGCCAGCGCGTACTGGAAGGCGAGCGGGACCCCGTCGAGCGCGCCCAGCCAGAACGGGGCCGTACACACGACGGCGAACGCCACGTTCGTCAGCGGGCCCGCCGCGGAGATCAGGCTGTGCTTCCACCGCCCGTGGATCCTGGCCCGCTCGATGTAGACGGCGCCGCCGGGCAGGCCGATCCCGCCCATGACGACGAAGAGGACCGGCAGCACGATGCTGAGCAGGGCATGGGTGTACTTCAGCGGGTTGAGCGTCAGATAGCCCTTCGCCCCCACCGAGAGGTCCCCGCTGTGCAGGGCGGTGCGGGCGTGGGCGTACTCGTGGAGGCAGAGCGAGACGATCCACGCCCCGGTGACGAAGAGGAACACGGCGAAGCTGGTGGCGCCCGCGAAGCCGGCCCACACCGCCCAGCCCGCGACGGCGGTGACGGCGGCGATCCCGAGGAAGACCGGGCTGATCCTCCGGTCCCCGCGGGTGGCTGCGGTGGTCATCGGCACAACTCCTGGGACTGTGGGACGGGGGGAAACGGCGGCGGCGGCGGGGAGAAGCGGCGGCGACATCGTACGTACGCCGACAGGTACGGCCGACACGTACGCCGACACGGCGGGAACGACGGCGACCCCGGCCGGAGTTCCACCCGGTCAACACCGTGACCGCGTCCGTCGCGGACAATGGGCCCGTGCGCTACTGCATCCTCGGCACCACCCGGGCACTCCGCGACGACGGTACGGCCGTCGCCCTCGGCGGGGCGCGGCTGCGCGCCCTGCTCACCGTCCTCGCCCTGCACCCGGGGCGGACCGTCCCGGCCGGGGTCCTGGTCGGCGAGGTGTGGGACGGCGACCCGCCCGCCGACGCGGCCGGTGCGCTCCAGGCGCTGGTCGGGCGGCTCAGGCGGGCGCTGGGACGGAGTGCCGTCGAGTCGGTGGAGAGCGGCTACCGGCTGGCCGCCGAGCCGGACGCGGTGGACCTGCACCGGTTCGAGCGGCTGGCGGGGGAGGGGAGCCGGGCCCTGGAGCAGGGGGACGCGGTCAAGGCTGTCACCGTCCTCGACGAGGCACTGGCGCTCTGGGGCGGGCCGCCGCTGGACGACCTGCCCGACCGTGCGGCGCCCGCCTCCCGGCTGGAGTCCCGCAGGCTCGGCGCCCGGCGGGCCCGGCTGGAGGCGCTGCGCGTCCTCGGGCGGGCGGACGAGGCCCTGTGGGAGCTGGCCGCGCTCTGCGAGGCCCACCCGCTCGACGAACCGCTCCAGGCCCTGCGCATCAGGGCCCTGCGGGACGCCGGACGGACGGCCGAGGCGCTGGCGGCGTACGAGGAGGTCCGCACCGTACTCGCCGACCGCCTCGGCACCGACCCCGGGCCCGAACTGCGCGGCCTGTACGGCGAGCTGCTCCACCAGGAACCGGCCGCGCCCGGGCCCCCGACCCCCGTGGAGCCCCCCGCCCCCCAGCAGCCGCGCCCGCCCGCCCCCGGCAACCTCCGCGCCCGGCTCACCAGCTTCGTCGGCCGGGACGGCGACATCGCGGCCCTGCGCGAGGACCTCACCCACGCCCGGCTCGTCACCCTCCTCGGCCCCGGCGGCGCGGGTAAGACCCGGCTGTCGCAGGAGACCGCGGAGGCCGTCGCCGATGCCTGGCCCGACGGCGTGTGGCTGGCGGAACTGGCCCCCGTCGACGACCCGGACACCGTGCCCGAGGCTGTCCTGACCGCTCTCGGGGCCCGCGAGACCGTGCTGCGCGGGGCGGGCGCCGAGGAGCTGCGCGCCGCCGACCGCACCGGCGACGACCCCCTCGTACGGCTCACCGAGCACTGCGCCCCACGCCGGATGCTGCTCCTGCTGGACAACTGCGAGCACGTCGTCGGCGCGGCCGCCGCCCTCACCGACCACCTCCTCACCCACTGCCCGCAGCTCACCGTCCTCGCCACCAGCCGCGAACCCCTCGGCGTACCGGGCGAGTTCGTCCGGCCGGTCGAGCCGCTGCCCGACCCCATGGCGCTGCGCCTCCTCGCCGAGCGCGGGGCCGCCGCCCGGCCCGGGTTCCGTACCGACGCCGACGAGGCCACCGCCGCCGCCTGCGCCGAGATCTGCCGCCGGCTCGACGGGCTGCCGCTCGCCATCGAACTGGCCGCCGCCCGGCTGCGGATGCTCAGCCCCCGCCAGATCGCCGACCGGCTGGACGACCGCTTCCGCCTGCTCACCAGCGGCAGCCGGACCGTGCTGCCCCGCCAGCAGACGCTGCGCGCGGTCGTCGACTGGTCCTGGGAGCTGCTGGACGAAGGAGAACGCGCCGTCCTGCGCCGCCTGGCCGTCTTCGCGGGCGGCTGCGGGATCGCCGCCGCCGAAGAGGTCTGCGCCCTGCCCGCCGGACCGGGCGGCCCCGCCGTCGACCGTCTCGACGTGGCCGCCCTGCTCGGTTCCCTGGTCGACAAGTCGCTCGTGGTCGCCGAGCCCGGCGAGGACGGGGAGATGCGCTATCGGTTGCTGGAGACGGTCGGCGAGTACGCCGTCGAGCGGCTGGCGGAGGCGGGCGAGCGGGACGCCGTCGAGCGGCGCCATCTCGTCCACTTCCGGGAGCTGGCGCGGACGACCGGGCCGACGATGCGCGGGGCGGGGCAGCGCGCGGCCATCGCCGCCATCCAGCGCGAGTACGAGAACCTGCGCACCGCGCACCGGCACGCCGTCGCCGCCCGGGACGAGCACGAGGCGCTGTGCCTGGTGCTCTCGCTGTCCTGGTACTGGATGCTGCGCGACCTGCGCTCGGACGCCCGCCACTGGACCGATGCGGCCGCCTCACTCGGCCCCGACCCGTTCGCCGCGCCCGGTGTGCGGGCCCCGTCACTGCCGGAGCAGGCCATCGACCGGCCGCCGCCCTGGGAGGCCGACCAGCTCGCGGAGGCCCGGCGCGGGGCGGCGCTGATCCAGGTGGCCAGCGTGGACGACGCGATCTCCACCTGGGCGGACGCAGAGGGGCAGAAGCGGCTGCGGATCGTCGCCGACGCCTACCGGCCCGGGCAGCCGCAGACCTGCCGCATGCCCGGGACGTTCTGGGTGTACGCGGTCATGCTCACCGGCGACATGGACCGGACGCGCGAGGCGCTCGACGAGACGGTCCGTGCCTCCCGCGCCCACGGCTACGAGTGGGAGCTGGCCGCCGCGCTCCAACTGCGCGCCAACTTCCTCGCCGGTCACTCCGGCCACGCGGACCTGGCGCGTGCCGACGCCGACGAGAGCCTGGAGATCTTCACCCGGCTGGACGACGACTGGGGCAGGGCCGAGGCGCTGGCGTCCCGGGGCGAGGCCAACGAACGGACCGGTCACTTCCCTGAGGCCCTGGACGACTACGCCGACGCCGTGGAGTACGCGCGGAAGATCGGCGCCCGTTCCCAGGTGGCACTGTTGCGCGCCCGGTACGCCGGGCCGCTCGCCGAGCTGGGCCGCCTCCCGGAGGCCGAGACGGCGCTGCGGGAGGTGGTCGAAGGGGGCCGGCCTCCGAGCCCCGAATCCGTGGCGATCGCCCGGATGCATCTGGCCTTCGTCCTCGGCGCGCAGGGCCGGGTTGCGGAAGCCCGCGAACAGGTGGATGTGATCAGCGCGCGCCTCACGTTCGGCGACGTCGCCGTCTTCGACGGGTTCGTCTACGGGGTGCTGTCCTGGCTGGACAACCTGGAGGGCGGGCACGCCTCCGCGCTGGGCAACGCGCTGATGGCGCTCAGCTGTTCGCGGGAACGGCTGTCGGCGATGATCGCCCCGCAGATGTCCTCGGCTCATCTGACGGCGATCGCCCGCGCCCTGGCCGGACTCGCCGCCGCGGGCGCGGCCGAGCCCGCAGCGTACGCGGACGCCGTCAGACTGCTGGGCCTCCAGGCGGCGCTGCTGCCTCCCGGCCACGTGCCGACCACGATCGAGCGCCGCGTTCTGGCCGAGGCGGAGGAGGCCGCCCGGGTCGGCCTCGACGAGGCGGCGTACACCCGGGCGTACGAGGAGGGCGGCGGCCTCTCCCTCGACGAGGCCACCGCCCTGGCGGAGACGTACCGGCGGGGGCACCCGCCGGCGTAACGCCCCTCCGCTCAGGCCTTCTTGCGGAACTTGGCCACCGCCAGCGGAGCCAGCACCACCGTGATCCCGGCGGCCCAGGCCAGCGTCCACCAGACCGAGTCACCGACCGGGTCGCCCTGCATGAGCGCCCGCGCCGCGTCCGCGAGGTTGGAGAGCGGGTTGTAGTCGGTGAAGGCCTGGAGCCAGCCCGGCATGGTCTGGGTCGGCACGAAGATCGAGGAACCGAACTGCAGGGGCATCAGCACGAGCATCGCCGTCCCTTGAACAGCCTGGGCCGTCGGCATGGACAGCCCGAGCAGGATGAAGATCCACATGATGGCGGCACCGAACACCGCCGACAGCGCGACCGCCGCGAGGAGCCCGAACACCGAGCCGTGCAGCTCCATGCCGACGACGAACCCCATGACGAGCAGGATGAGCATGGCGACCATCAGCCGGCCCAGCTCGACCACGATCTTGGCGATGAGCACCGATGACCGGGAGATCGGCATCGTCCGGAACCGGTCCATGACCCCCTTGCGGAAGTCGTCGTTGACGCCGGTCCCGACGGCCATGGCGATGTTCAGCCCCAGCATCGCCATCAGCCCGGGCACCAGATAGTTCACGTACTCCTGCCGGTTCCCGCCGAGGCTGGCGCCGACCGAGCCGCCGAAGACGTACACGAAGAGCAGGATGAAGATGATCGGCGTCAGAAGGACGTCGAACATCGACTCCGGGTCCTTCTTGATCTGGAGCATGTTGCGCCGCGCCAGGGCCCCGATGTGCCGCAGGTTGGCCCGCAGCCCGATCCGGCCCTCGTCGGCCACGGCGGCCTTCGTCGGTACGGGGCCGGCGGTCGCGGGGGTCGGTGCAGTAGTGGTGGTGGTGCTCATGCGGCGACCTCCTGGGGTGCAGGGTCGGAAAGGGGGGAGGCCTTGTCGCCGGTGATCGCGAGGAACACCTCGTCGAGGCTGGGCAGGGCGGTGGAGACATGGGCGAGCGAGAAGCCGCGCACGCCCAGCAGTCCGATGACAGCGGTCAGCTGCTCGTCGCTGAGGATCGGCACGTACAGCAGCCCCTCGTCCGGTACGGCCTGCGCCCCGGCGACACCGTCGAGTCCGGCCTCCCGGATCGCCTGGGCCATCGCGGACAGCTCCGCCGGGTCCGAGGGCCTCAGGTGCAGGGTGCGGCCGCCGACCTTGGCCTTCAGCTCGTCGACCCCGCCGCGGGCGATGATCTTCCCCTGGTCGATGACCGTCAGCTCCTTGGCGAGCTGCTCGGCCTCCTCCATGTACTGGGTGGTCAGCAGGACGGTCGCGCCCTCGGCGACCATCCGCTGCACCTCGTCCCAGACCTCGTTACGGGTCCGGGGGTCGAGCCCGGTCGTCGGCTCGTCCAGGTACAGCACGGACGGGCTGCCGATCATCGAGGCGGCCAGGTCGAGGCGGCGGCGCATCCCGCCGCTGTACTCCATGCAGGCCCGCTTGGCGGCCTCGGTGAGCGAGAACCGCTCAAGGAGCTCGTCCGCCCGGGCCCGCGCCTGCTTGCGGGGCAGATCGAGGAGCCGCCCGATCATGTAGAGGTTCTCCCAGCCGGAGAGCTTCTCGTCGACCGAGGCGTACTGCCCGGTCAGGCCTATCCGGCGGCGCAGCTGGCGGGGCTGGCGCACCACGTCGTAGCCCGCGACGACCGCGTGTCCGGCGTCGGGGGTGATCAGCGTGGAGAGGCAGCGTACGAGGGTGGTCTTGCCGGCGCCGTTGGGGCCGAGCACACCGAGGACGGTGCCTTCGCGGACGTCGAGGTCCACGCCGTCCAGTGCCTTGGTCGCGCCGTAGTGCTTGACCAGTCCCCGTACCTTGACGGCGTTCGTGCCGCTCCTGGGGTTCGTGTCGATGCGTTCCATGTCCACCATGGGACCAGCGCCGGCCGACAGCTCACCGACAGCCGACCGACACGGACCGGTGCGAGGCGGCGGACGCGCGACAGCCCGCCGATGGGGGATGTCGGCGGGCTGTCGGTGGTGCGGGAAATGGCTGATGGGGCCCCGGGGACCGGGGTCAGCGGAAGGCGCGGGCCCCGGAGGGGCGGTGGATCAGTGGAAGGTGTGCTCCGGCGCGGGGAACGTACCGCCCACGACCTCCTCGGCGAACTCCTTCGCCGCGTCCCCGAGCACCTGGCGCAGGTTCGCGTACTGCTTGGTGAAGCGCGGCACCTTGCCGCCGGTCAGCCCGACCATGTCGGTGTAGACGAGCACCTGCGCGTCGGTCCCGGCACCGGCGCCGATGCCGATGGTGGGGATGTGCAGCGTCTGGGTGACCTGGGTGGCCAGCTCCTCGGGCACCAGCTCCAGCACGACGGCGAACGCGCCCGCGTCCTGGACCGCCTTGGCGTCGCGCAGCAGCCGGTGGGCCGCCTCGTCGCCGCGGCCCTGCACCCGGTAGCCCATGGCGTTGACGGACTGCGGGGTCAGGCCGATGTGGGCCATGACCGGGATGCCCGCCTCGACCAGCAGCCGGATCTGCTCCAGGGACCGCTCGCCGCCCTCCAGCTTGACCGCGCCGACGCCCGACTCCTTGATCAGCCGGGTGGCGTTGCGCAGCGCCTGGATGGGGCCTTCCTGGTACGAGCCGAAGGGCAGGTCCGCCACGACGAGGGCGCGCTTGGTGCCGCGTACGACGGCGGCGGAGAGGATGGCGATCTCGTCCATCGTGACGGGCACGGTGGTCTCGTAGCCGAGGTGCACGTTGCCCATCGAGTCCCCGACGAGCATGACCGGGATGCCCGCCTCGTCGAAGACGGACGCGGTCATCGCGTCGTAGGCGGTGAGCATGGGCCACTTCTCGCCGCGCTCGGTGGCGGCGGCGATGTCGTGGATCGTGATGCGGCGGGTGGACTTCCCTCCGTACAGCGCCTTGCTGCTGTCGGGGGCGGAAGCGGTGGTTCCCGCGGGGGAGGACTGGTTCTGTGCAGCCGAAAGTGACATGGCTGGTGAACTCCTTCGTCATCTCGAGGCGCCCTGACGGCGTCCCCGGATCCCTTCCATGGTGGCATCCCGCCCGGGCAAACGGGAAGTGGGTGCGCACGACGCCGGCCGGCCGGCCACCGTTGGGCAAAGTTTTAACAATACGAGACGGTCTCGTATCGAAACGGCGTTAGGCTCGTCCCCATGTCCGCACCGTCACCTTCCGCCTCCGCGCACGCTCCGGCCGCCGAGCCCCGCATACCCGAGGCGATCCACCGCCGCCGCTGGTGGATCCTCACCGTCCTCATGTTCAGCCTGCTCATCGTGGTGCTGGACAACTCGATCCTGAACGTCGCGGTCAAGACGATCGCGAGCCCCGCCCCCACCGGCATCGGCGCCACCCAGAGCGAGCTGGAGTGGGCGATCAACTCCTACACCCTCGTCTTCGCCGGACTCCTCTTCACCGCGGGCCTGCTCGGCGACCGCATCGGCCGCAAGAAGGTCCTCCTCTTCGGCATCCTGGTCTTCGGCATCGGCTCCGCCCTGGCCGCCCTGTCCGCATCGCCCGGCGAACTCATCACCTGGCGCGCCCTGATGGGCTTCGGGGCGGCCTTCGTGATGCCCGCCACCCTCGCCGTCCTGATGAACGTCTTCGAACGCGACGAACAGCCCAAGGCCATCGGCATCTGGGCCGGCAGCGTCGGCCTCGGCATCGCGATCGGTCCGATCACCGGCGGGCTGCTCCTGGAGCACTTCTGGTGGGGCTCGATCTTCCTGGTGAACGTCCCCGTGGTGATCCTGGCGCTCATCGCCATGGCCGTCCTGGTCCCCGACTCCCGCGACCCGAAGCCCGGCAAGGTCGACCCGGTGGGTGTCGCGCTCTCCATCGTCGGCCTGGTCCTGCTGGTGTACGGGATCATCCGGGGCGGCGAGCTCGCCGACTTCACCGACACCACCGTGCTGCTCTCCATCGTCGGCGGACTGCTGGTGCTGGCCGGATTCGTGTGGCACGAGAAGCGCAGCAGCCACCCGGCGATCGACATCACGTACTTCCGGAAGCCCGCGTTCTCCGCCGCCGTCGCCGCCATAGCGCTGGTCTTCTTCGCGCTCATGGGCGTGACGTTCTTCTCCGCCTTCTACCTCCAGAGCGTGCGCGGTTACAGCGCCCTCCAGTCGGGCCTGCTGATCGTTCCGCTCGCCGCCGCCCAGATGATCTTCGCGCCCCGGGCCCGGCTGGTCGTGGACCGCTTCGGCGCCCGCGCGGTCTGCACGGTCGGCATGCTGCTGGTCGCCGCCGGGCTGGCGTCGTTCGCCCTGTTCGGCACCGGTACGCCGGTGTGGGTGCTGTGCCTCGTCTTCTTCGTCCAGGGCACCGGGATGGCGCACATCATGCCGCCCGTCACTGTGGCCGTGATGCAGGCGCTGCCCCGTGAGAAGGCCGGTTCCGGATCGGCCATCAACAACACCTTCCGCCAGGTCGGCGGAGCGCTCGGGATCGCGGTCCTCGGCTCGGTGCTCTCCACCGTCTACCGGGGTGACATCGAGGGCCACCTCGGCGCGGTCCCGGCCGGGGCCAGGGCGGTGGCGGGCGAGTCCATCGAGGCCACGCTCGGCGTCGCCGAGAAGCTCGGCCCGGTGGCCGGAAAGCCGCTGGTCGCCGCCGCCAACGACGCCTTCATCAGCGCCATGCACGTGACCGCGCTGGGCTCGGCGGCCGTCGCCCTGATCGGCGCCCTCGTCGTCGGCCTGTACCTGCCGGGACGGACCCGCGCGGGCACCGCGGAGCCGGTGGACCAGGCGCCCCGGCCCGCGAAGGAGCCGGTGGGCCGCTGACGGTACGGAGGGCAGTGGCGGGCCCGCCACGCCCCGTCGGCGAGAATCGGGGCGGACGGGACGGGGCGGCCGGCGACGGTCGTACGGCGGCACGGCGAGAGGCGGCTTCAGGTGCGGGACCAGGACGACGGCGAGCAGCGCGACCGCGTCATGCGAGGCGACGGGACACCCGACCCCGCCCCCGCCCCCGATCCCGACGCAGCCCCCGGCCCCGGCCCCGAGCCCCGCCGCGGCCGCCCCCGCTCCGCCGCGGCCGAACGGGCGATCCTGGACGCCGTCATCGCCCTCCTGGAGGCGGGCGAACCCCTGGCCGGCCTCTCCATCGAACGCATCGCGCGTACGGCGGGAGTGGGCAAGGCGACGATCTACCGCCGCTGGACGGGAAAGGAGGAACTCTTCGTCGACGTCGTACGGGACATGGAACCCGTCGACCCGCCCGTCTCCGGCACCGAGGGCCTCGCCGACCTCCGGATCATGCTGGAATCCCTGCGCACCCGGGGCCTCGCCCAGCGCTCCTCGGCGCTGCTGCACAACATCTTCGCCCAGATGAAGAGCCACCCGAAGCTCTGGGACGAGTACTTCACCACGGTGATCGCCCCCCGCCGCGCCGCGATACTGGCGGCGGTACGCCGGGCCGTCGCCGCCGGAGAGCTGCGCGACGACCTCGACGTGGAGCTGATGGACGACCTCTTCGTCGGCGCGGTGCTCGTCCGTACCGTCCACCGCCCCGACGCACCCCTCCCCGACGACCTCGTCGACCGCATCATCGCCACGCTGCTCCAGGGACTGGCCCCGGCGGCCGGGCGAGTGTGATCGTTCTGTCACAAGCGCTCACCGACCGGGCTTGAACCGGAACCTCCCGTCCCGTTCGGCTCGTCCTGTTGACGGAGAGCGGCCGTCGACAGCGGGAAACAGCGGGAAGCCGGCAGAGGGACGTCGACGGCGGGAAAGACGCCACCCATCACCTAGGGTCGAGGGGCGCGGCGATGTGTAGGGCAAGGCAGTGAGGACGAGCGCGATGGTGCAGGCGTACGGGGCGGACACGGGCAACGGCAGCGCGGAGCGGCCCCAGCCCGACGAATCCCGCTTCCGGAGCCTCCTGAAGAGAGCGGCCCGGGACCGGGGAATCTGGCGGCGCGGGATCGTCCTGGCCCTCTGCTCGGTGGTGCTGACCCTCGTGATGGTCGTCCACGCGCAGATCCCGAACCGGGTGGGCAACCTCGGCAGCCTCATCGAGACGTTCCTGCCGTGGATAGCGCTGTTCGTCCCCCTCCTGCTGCTCCTGGCCCTGCTGCGCCGCTCCGCCACCGCGCTGATCGCCCTGCTGCTCCCGGTGGTGGTCTGGCTCAACATGTTCGGCGGCCTGATCACCGACAAGTCCGGCACCGGCGGCGACCTGACCGTGGCCACCCACAACGTCAACGCGGGCAACCCCGACCCGGCGGGCACCGCCCAGCAGGTCGCGGGCTCCGGCGCCGACGTCGTGGCCCTCCAGGAGCTGCCGGGCGGGCAGGTGTCCACGTACGAGAAGTCGCTGGCCGCCCGCTACCCGTACCACTCGGTCCAGGGCACCGTCGGGCTGTGGAGCAAGTACCCGCTCAGCAACACCAGGCCGGTCGACATCAAGATGGGCTGGACCCGGGCCATGCGCTCCACGGTCAAGGCCCCGCAGGGCGAGGTCGCGGTGTACGTGGCCCACCTGCCGTCGGTCCGGGTGAAGCTGCACGCGGGCTTCACCGCCAACCAGCGCGACAACAGCGCCGACGCCCTCGGCGAGGCCATCGCCGATGAACCCGTCGAGCGCGTCGTCCTGCTCGGCGACCTCAACGGCACGATGAACGACCGCTCCCTGAACGCGGTCACCTCCCAGATGCGCTCCACCCAGGGCGCGGCGGGCGACGGCTTCGGCTTCAGCTGGCCCGCGTCGTTCCCGATGGCCCGGATCGACCAGATCATGGTGAAGGGCGTGGAGCCGAAGTCCTCGTGGACCCTGGCGGCCACGGACAGCGACCACCTGCCGATAGCGGCACGCGTGGAGCTGTGACAGACAGCACGCAACCGCCCGTTCATCTCGTGGCATAAAGCGTCTGCGACAATTTGTTCCAGTCGCATACATAAGCGAAGACTGAGCCGTCGCCCCGGTGCGGACACCGGGGCGACGGCTCTTCCTTCTGCCCCCGCCCCCGAGATTGCGAAGGTTCTTCCCATGCCCCTGGCCCTGCTCGCTCTGGCCGTGAGCGCCTTCGGCATAGGCACGACCGAGTTCGTCATGATGGGCCTGCTGCCCAACGTGGCGGACGACCTCGGAACCTCCGTGCCGACCGCCGGCTACCTCGTATCGGCGTACGCGATCGGCGTCGTCCTCGGCGCACCCCTGCTCACCGGCCTCGGCTCCCGCGTCCCGCGCAAGAAGATGCTGCTGCTCCTGATGGCGCTGTTCACCATCGGCAACCTGGCCTCGGCGCTCGCCCCCGACTTCGGCTGGCTGCTCGCGGGCCGTGTCCTCGCCGGACTCCCGCACGGCGCGTTCTTCGGCGTCGGCGCGGTCGTCGCCGCCCGGCTGGTCGCCGAGGGCCGCCAGGCGCGGGCGGTGGCGACGATGTTCCTCGGCCTGACGGTCGCCAACATCGTCGGCGTACCCGCCGCGACCCTGCTCGGCCAGCACCTCGGCTGGCGCGCCACCTTCCTGGTGGTCGCGGCGATCGGCCTGACGGCGATGGCGGCCCTGGCCCGCCTGGTGCCGCGCATCCCGGTCGAGGCCCACCAGGACGTCCGCCGCGAACTCCGCGCCCTCGGCAACCGCCAGGTGCTCCTCGGCCTGCTCACCGCCGTATTCGGCTTCGCCGGGGTCTTCGCGGTGTACTCGTACCTCTCGGCGATGACCACGAAGGCGATGGGCTTCGGCGAGTCCTCGGTCACCATCGTCCTGGCCCTCTTCGGCATCGGCATGACCCTGGGCGCCCTGGCCGCGGGCCCCCTCACGGACCGCGCCCTGCGCCCGACCCTGTACGGCTCGCTCGGCGCGCTCGCGGTGGTGCTGGTGGCGTTCCCGTTCACGGTGCACGTGCAGTGGGCGGCGCTGGTGATGGTGGTGCTGCTGGGCGGCGTCGGGTTCATGACGACGACCCCGCTCCAGATGCTGGTCATGAACAAGGCGAAGGACGCCCCGACCCTGGCCTCCGCCTCCAACCACTCGGCCTTCAACCTGGCCAACGCGGGCGGCGCCTGGCTGGGCGGCGTGGCGATCGCGGCCGGCTGGGGCTGGACGTCCCCGGCCTTCGTGGGCGCGGTGCTGGCGGTGCTGGGCCTGGCGATAGCGGCAACGGCGGGGTTCCTGGACCGGGGAGAGGGAAGGGCGTCGCTGGTGGTGGTCAATTCAGCCGACAATCCGGCCAACTCAAGCCTGTCCGACACCCCCTCCAGCCCGTCCGGCGTTTGAGGACGGAACCGTTACGCCGGACGGGCCCGCGGCCACGTGACTCCCGGGCCCGTCGGGCCATTCCAGCCCGTCCGGCGCTTGAGGACAAAGGCGGCCACCGGGCGCCCCCGGTAACCGCCCCACCCCGCTAGGACGACTCGCGCCACCGGTTGGTGATCGGCAACCGCCGGTCCTTCCCGAACCCCTTCGGCGAGATCTTCGTCCCCGGCGGATACTGCCGCCGCTTGTACTCCGCGGTATCCACCATCCGCAACGTCTTCGCCACCAGCTCCGCATCGAACCCGGCCGCCACGATGGAATCCATCCCCTGATCCCGGTCCACGTACAGCTCCAGGATCGCGTCCAGCACGTCGTAGTCCGGCAGCGAGTCCGTGTCGACCTGCCCCGGCCGCAGCTCCGCGCTCGGCGGCTTGGTGATCGAGGCCTCGGGGATCGGCGGCGTCTGCCCCCGCTCCTCCGCCGCCCGGTTCCGCCACTTCGCCAGCCGGAACACCGACGACTTGTACACGTCCTTGATCGGCCCGTACGCGCCCACCGCGTCCCCGTACAGCGTGGAGTAACCGACCGCCAGCTCCGACTTGTTGCCGGGCGCCAGCACGATCTGCCCCTCCTGGTTGGAGATGCCCATCAGCGTCGTCCCGCGCAGCCGCGCCTGGAGGTTCTCCTCCGCCAGCCCGGTGAGTCCGAGCGCGCCCATGTAGGCGTCGAACATCGGCGCGATCGACACCGTACGGAAGTTGAGCCCGGTCCGCCGCGCCAGCTCGGCGGCGTCCCCCTTGGAGTGGTCCGAGGAGTACTTCGACGGCATGGACACGCCATACACGTTCTCCGCCCCGAGCGCATCGCACGCGATGGCCGCGCAGAGCGCCGAGTCGATCCCGCCGGAGAGCCCGAGCAGCACACTGCTGAAACCGTTCTTCGCAGCGTACGCACGGAGCCCGACCACCAGCGCCGAGTAGATCTCCTCGTCGTCGTCCAGCCGCTCCGCGTACCCGCCCGTGAGCTCCGGCTCGTACGCGTCCACGGGCCGGTCCGACAGCACCACATGGTCGATCCGCAGCCCGTCGTCCACCACACCCGAGGGCGCCACGGTGGCCGCCGCCGGCAGCTCCAGATCAAGGATCACGCTGCCCTCGGAGAACTGCGGGGCACGGGCGATGACCTCGCCCTCCTTGTCGACGACGATCGAGTCCCCGTCGAAGACCAGCTCGTCCTGCCCGCCGATCATCGCCAGATACGCGGTCGTGCAGCCGGCCTCCCGGGCCCGCTTGCGGACCAGGTCGAGCCGGGTGTCGTCCTTGTCCCGCTCGTACGGCGAGGCGTTGATCGACAGCAGCAGCCCGGCCCCGGCGGACCGGGCGGCCGGGACGCGCCCGCCGTCCTGCCAGAGGTCCTCGCAGATGGCGAGGGCGACATCGATGCCGTGGACGCGTACGACGGGCATCGAGTCGCCCGGCACGAAGTACCGGAACTCGTCGAACACCCCGTAGTTCGGCAGGTGGTGCTTGGCGAAGTTGAGCGCGATCCCGCCGCGGTGCAGCACGGCCGCCGCGTTGCGCGGGGAACCGGCGGGCTGCCCGTACCGCGCGGCGTCGTGCTCGGAGCGGTCCAGGTAGCCGACGACGACCGGCAGCTCGCCGAAGCCCTCCGCGTCGAGCCGGGCGGCCAGCGCGCGCAGCGCCTCCCGCGAGGCCTCGACGAAGGACGACCGCAGCGCCAGGTCCTCGACGGGGTATCCGGTCAGCACCATCTCGGGGAACGCCACGAGGTGGGCGCCCTGCTCGGCGGCGTGTCGGGTCCAGTGGACGATCGCCTCGGAGTTACCGGCGAGGTCGCCGACGGTCGAGTCGATCTGATTCAGTGCGAGGCGTAGTTGAGGCACGTCCGCCAGTGTAATCGTCTTTCTGACGCGATGTCCTGGTGACCCGGGCAAAATCTGCCCGGGCCACCAGGAAGCGCAGGTCAGCCCCGGTACCCCAGGACCGTCATCATCCCCGCCTCCGCGTGGTAGACGTTGTGGCAGTGGACCATCCACAGCCCCGGGTTGTCGGCGTCGAACTCCACGGTCAGCGACCGGTGCGGCAGGACGATCGCGGTGTCCTTACGGGCCCCGGCGGCGTTCCCGCCCAGCGCGAACGTGTGCCCGTGCAGATGGAGCGGATGCCACATGGCCGTCCCGTTGTCGAAGACGACCCGCACCCGCTCGCCCGCCTCCACCGGCCGCCGCTGCTTTGCGTCGTACGGCTGCCCGTCGAAGGCCCAGTCGTAGTCGGCCATCCCGCCGGTGAGCCGCATCCGGATGGTCCGGTCCGGCGCGCGCTCGGCCAGCGCCACCGACGGATCCGGCACCAGCCGCCCCGCCTGCACGAGCTTCCCGTCCAGCTCCTTCGGCCGTACGGAGGCTCCGGGCGCGGCACCGCCGCCGGTCCGCAGCACGGCGAGGGCGGTCGCGTCCTTCCCCTCCGCCAGGGCGACGAGCGGGAAGGCCCCGTCCCCGGCGGTGACGAGGACGTCGTACCGCTCGCCCATCCCCAGCAGCAGCGCGTCCCCCTCGCCATGCCGGACGGGGAAGCCGTCGGTGTGCGTCACGGTCAGCCGGTGCCCGCCGAGCGCGACGCGGAAGGCGGTGTCGCCGCCGGCGTTGATGATCCGCAGCCGGATCCGGTCACCGGCCCGCGCGCGGAACACCTCCGGATCGTCGGCCACCCGCCCGTTGACGAGGTAGTACGGATAGGCGACATCACCGGCGTCCCCGCCGAGCAGCTCACTGCGGGCGCCCATCATCATCCGCGAGGGCGAGCCGCCGTCCGGATCGTCCGCTTCCGAGGCCTCGGCCCCCGACATGGTGTGCGCACCATGATCCATCCCGTCACTCATGCCCCCGGACAGCTCCTTGAGCACGGCGTCGGGCGTCGCCCCGTCCACCCCGTCGACCCAGTCATCGAGGACGACGACCCACTCCTTGTCGTACGCCAACGGCTCCTTCGGGTCCTCCACGATCAGCGGCGCGTACAGCCCCCGGTCCTGCTGGACGCCGGAGTGCGGGTGGAACCAGTACGTCCCCGGGTGCGGCACCGCGAACCGGTACCGGAAGTCGCCCCCCGGCGCGATGGCCCGCTGGGTGAGCCCGGGAACCCCGTCCATGTCGTTGCGCAGGGCGAGCCCGTGCCAGTGCATCGAGGTGGGCTGGGGGAGGTGGTTGGCCAGGGTCAGATCGAGGGTCTCCCCGGCGGTCACCCGCACCTCACGGCCGGGCAGCCGGTCCCCGTACGCCCAGGAGGCGACGGTGGTGGAGCCGCCCAGATCGAGCCGGGTACGGGTGGCGGTGAGGGAGACCTCGCGTACGGGACCGGAGCCGCGCGCCTTCTCGGCCGCCGCGACCTCCTTGCCGCCGGGGGAGACGTACGTACCGGAGTCCTGGGCGCCGCCGGGGGCATGGGCCCCGCCGTGGCCGCCGCCGTCGGAACAGGCGGCGAGGACTCCCGTACCGGCGACGGCGAGAGCGGCGCCGAGCACGGCGCGTCGTGTGGGTTGGTACATGGGCATGCTGAAGACACCTCTGAAGAGCTGTGACTGCGAATGTGGTTCGGGTGAAGGGGCGGAGGTGAGACGCCCACTCCTAAATACGCAGCACCGAAACGCTGGCGAGCACCGATATCGGAGGCGGTGGATTCGGCCGCAGCACCCGCAGAAGCCCCGTACCCACCGGCGTACCGAGGGCCCGCCCGTCCGCGCGCAGCCCGAGCAGCAGCCAGGCACCGACGAGGGCGAGCCCCCAGGCGCCGAGGACGGCGAGGCAGACGGAGAGCGGGTCCATGCCGCTCATGGGGGAGTGTTCGGGGGAGGAATGCGCGGCGTCGGACATGGCGATGTGCATGGCCACGGACGGGGCCTCGGGCACTGCCGCCGCGTCCGACACGGACACCGGCACCGCAGCCGACGGGGCATGCTCAGCGGGATGCCCGACGGTATGCATGGTGACGATGCCGAAGAGCAGCGCGGCGAGCAGCAGGAGCTGCCCGTACATCACGCTGCCGCCCTTGCCTCCGCCCCCGCTCCGGACTCCGCCGACCGTGCTCGCCATGCCGGCCACCCTACCCCCCACGGGTATGCGGACGAACAGCGGCCCGGCACCCCTAGGGGCACCGGGCCACTCCAGGGCACTGGCGTCTCAGCTGCGCGAGTAGACCTTCTCAGCCCAGGCCGCGATCTGCTCCTCCGTGAGGTGCTGCGCGAGATCGGCCTCACTGATCATGCCGACGAGCTTCTTGTTCTCGACGACGGGGAGCCGGCGGATGCGGTGGTTCTGCATCTCCTCCAGGACCGCGTTCACATCCGCCTCCGCGTCGATCCAGCGCGGCGTGCCCTGGGCGAGGTCGCCCGCGGTCACCTTCGACGGGTCGTGACCCTTGGCCACACAGCCGACGACGATGTCCCGGTCGGTGATGATGCCGACCATCCGGTCCGAGTCACCGTTGGCGGAGACGGGCAGCGCGCCCACGTTGTGCTCACGCATCAGCTGCGCCGCACGGTCGAGGGTCTCGTGGGCGGGGATCCAGCGGGCCCCGCTGTGCATGATGTCTTTGGCGGTCGTCATGGGGGATTTCCTCCTGCGTGCCGATGGCACTGCCGTACGGCCCCGAGCGCAACCCATCGTCATCGGCGCGCCCGGCCCGCGCGACCGCAATCACCCGTTCGGGTGCGCTGATACGGGCCCGCGGACTGACATACGACTGATACGGGCCCCGCTCAGCTACGGGGCTTCGCCCCACGCGCGGCCAGCATGTCGCGCATGAGCCCCAACTCCGACTGCTGCCCCTCGACCATGCCCCGGGCGAGCCGCTTCTCCACCGGCACGGCACAACGCGACGCGCACGCCTCGGCCATGGAGACGCCGCCCTTGTGGTGATCGGTCATCAACTGGAGGAAGAAGACCTCGGCCTCCTCCCCACGCAACGACCCGAGCCGCTTGAGCTCGTCCTTGGTGGCCATCCCCGGCATGGTGGAGGTCCCGTGCCCTCCATGCCCCGCGTGGTCACCGTGCTTCTCGCTGTCACCGCCCATCCACGCCATGGGCCCGGCTCCATCCGGGGCGACCTTGGGCAGCTCCCACAGATCGAGCCAGCCGAGCAGCATGCCGCGCTGGTTGGCCTGGGTGTTGGCGATGTCGTAGGCGAGACGGCGTACGTCCTCGTCGTCCGTACGGTCGCGGACGATGAAGGACATCTCCACGGCCTGCTGGTGGTGGACGGCCATGTCCCGGGCGAACCCGGCATCGGCGGAATCGGCGGCCGGAACATCACTCCCGCCGTCCCCCCGCGCGGAGGCGAAGGCGGCGACCCCGGCGAAGACCAGGGCAAGACCCACGGCACCCCCGGCGACCCACCGCACACGACGCGTCCGGCCCCGCCCCTCGCTGTCGGCTGTCCGCCCGGCGTCGGCGGTCACTGCGGTACCGTCTCCAGCCCGCCGGTGCAGGGGGCGCCGGGCTCGGGGGTCTGCGGCCCCTGGACGTACTGCGCGAGGAACTGGTCCACGCGCCGGTCGTCGGCGCTGTCCACGGTGACCTGCTTGCCCCAGGCGCTGAGCGTGATGGCGCCTTCCTGGTCCGCGTACGGGCTCATGAGGGTGAACGGGGTGCTCCGGACCCGCTCGGCGAGCTTGGCCACATCCCCCTCGGCGGCTTTGGCGCTGTACGTGACCCAGACCGCGCCGTGCTCCAGGGAGTGCACCGCGTTGACGTTCGGGACGGCCTTTTCGTATACGTCGCCGTCGCAGTTGAGCCAGGACGGGTTGTGGTCGCCGCCGACGGGAGGGGTCATCGGATAATCGACGTCCCCGGCGGAGTGGTTGCGTCCGAGCTCGGCTCCATTCCAGGACCTGAGCCCCGCGATGGCCCCACCGGTATCGCCGCTGTCGCCGCCGGACGGCTTGTCGTCCTGGCCGGCGGAACCGCTGCTCCGGTTCTCCTTGGCCTCGGACGTCTCCAGCACCATGTACGTACCGAAGACGGCCAGACCGGCCACGACGGCGGCGCTGAGCCCTATGGCGATGGCCCGGTTACGGGTGGAACGGGCACCGTCGGAGGGCTGCTGGGGCGGGGTGGCGTACGAGGGTCCGCCGGGGCCGAAACTCATGGCGTCGAGTCCTTCTGCGAAGAGTCGGGAGGGGTGGGGGCCGGTCCGGTGACCGACGCGCGCGGGCGGGCGGGAGAGCCGCCGCGGCCCCCGTACGCCACGGTCGCCGATCGTAGTGGGTGGCCGAGTGCTCTCTCTCACACCGTGTGCGTAATCTGGGGGAAATCCCGGGTCGCGATACTGAAGTGTCCCCCTACCCCGGGCGGTGGTGCACGGACCGTCTGAACTGCAAGGATGTGGCAATGGACAAGCAGCAGGAATTCGTCCTCAGGACCCTTGAGGAGCGCGACATCCGCTTCGTGCGGCTGTGGTTCACCGACGTCCTCGGGTTCCTCAAGTCCGTCGCCGTGGCCCCGGCCGAGCTGGAGCAGGCCTTCGACGAGGGCATCGGCTTCGACGGCTCGGCGATCGAGGGCTTCGCCCGGGTGTACGAATCGGACATGATCGCCAAGCCGGACCCGGGCACCTTCCAGATCCTGCCGTGGCGCGCGGAGGCTCCGGGCACCGCGCGGATGTTCTGCGACATCCTCATGCCGGACGGCTCCCCGTCCTTCGCGGACCCGCGCTACGTACTGAAGCGGATCCTCGCCAAGACGTCCGACCTCGGCTTCACCTTCTACACCCACCCCGAGATCGAGTTCTTCCTCCTGAAGAACAAGCCGGTCGACGGCACGCGCCCGACCCCGGCGGACAGCTCGGGCTACTTCGACCACACCCCGCAGAACGTCGGCATGGACTTCCGCCGCCAGGCGATCACCATGCTCGAATCGATGGGTATCTCGGTGGAGTTCAGCCACCACGAGGGCGCCCCCGGCCAGCAGGAGATCGACCTCCGCTACGCGGACGCGCTCTCCACGGCGGACAACATCATGACGTTCCGTCTGGTGATGAAGCAGGTGGCGCTGGAGCAGGGCGTGCAGGCCACGTTCATGCCGAAGCCGTTCTCGGAGTACCCGGGTTCGGGGATGCACACCCACCTCTCCCTCTTCGAGGGCGACCGCAACGCGTTCTACGAGTCGGGCGCGGAGTACCAGCTCTCCAAGGTGGGCCGCTCGTTCATCGCGGGCCTGCTGACGCACGCGGCGGAGATCTCGGCCGTCACCAACCAGTGGGTCAACTCCTACAAGCGCATCTGGGGCGGCTCGTCCCGCGCCGCCGGCGCCGGCGGCGAGGCTCCCTCGTACATCTGCTGGGGCCACAACAACCGCTCGGCCCTCATCCGCGTCCCGATGTACAAGCCCGGCAAGACGGGTTCGGCCCGCGTGGAGGTCCGCTCCATCGACTCCGGCGCCAACCCGTACCTGACGTACGCGGTCCTGCTCGCCGCAGGCCTCAAGGGCATCGAGGAGGGCTACGAACTCCCGGCCGGCGCCGACGACGACGTCTGGGCCCTCTCCGACGCGGAACGCCGAGCGATGGGCATCGAACCGCTCCCGCAGAACCTGGGCGAGGCGATCTCCCTGATGGAGAAGAGCGAACTGGTCGCCGAAACGCTGGGCGAGCACGTCTTCGACTTCTTCCTCCGCAACAAGAAGCAGGAGTGGGAGGAGTACCGCAGCGAGGTGACGGCTTTCGAGCTGAAGAACCTGCTGCCGGTGCTGTAGGGGCTGGTCAGAAGTGTGGAGCCTGGATGTGAGGCTTCGGGCCCGACCGTGCGACACGGTCGTGCCCGAAGCCGCTTCACGCCTGCCGGGCCGTCTATGGGCCGTCGGGCGGCGCATTGGCGGCCTCGTACATCCTGTTCACGGCCTTCCTGGTGCGACCCTCGCTGCTGGGCATGAGGTGCGTGTACACCCGCAGGGTGACTCCGGGGTCACTGTGCCCGAGGTACGTGCTCAGCGCCTTGATGCTCTCGTCGGCGTCCAGGAGTACCGAGGCGTAGAAGTGTCGCAGCGCGTGCATGCCATGCTCACGGGCGGCCTGGTGCCGCTCGCCGGGTTCCGGCTTCCATAGGACACCGGCCTCGACGAGCGCCGGCTTCCAGAGGCGGGTGTTGAAGTCCGTACGCCGGATCGCCCCGCTGCCATCGGCGCGCGTGAACAGCAGCTGCTTCGTGACGAGTGGGCCGTCCGGGCGCAACCACGGCAGCGTGACCGCCACAGGAGGGAGCGCCTCCTGGTGCTGCTGGAGCACTTCCCCACTCTCTCGGGCGGGGGCACGTCGCGCTCCTTGTTGCGTTTCGGTGGACTGAAGACCAACTGCCCGTTGGCGACCTTCACCTGGTACCCGACGTGCACCCAACCCTGCGGCGTAGTCGATTTCTTCAGCCGGGAGGCTGAAGACCTCCCCCTGCCTAACAGCGGCTAACACAATCAGTTGATCTGTCGGTGGGTGATGAGGCAGCAGGCGAGTTTGAGGAAGGCTTCGTGGATGTCGGCTCGGCGTTCCCAGCGGATGCGGAGGCGTTTGAAGCTGTGGAGCCAGGCGAAGCTGCGTTCGACGACTCAGCGGTAGGTTCCCAGTCCGGTGCCGTGGAGAGTGCCGCGGCGGGCGATGGCTGGCACGATGCAGCGTTAGCGGACCTGGTTGCGGTAGATGTCGTGGTCGTAGCCGCGGTCGGCGAAGACTGAGTCCGGCTTGTGTCGGGGGGTGTCCGGTCCTGCCTCTGGTGGGTGGGATGGCGTCGATGAGTGGCATGAGCTGGGTGACGTCGTTGCGGTTGCCGCCGGGTGAGGATCACGGCGAGCGGAGTGCCGTGTCCGTCGGGGATCAGGTGGTGTTTCGATCCGGTTCGGCCACGGTCGACCGGACTCGGTCCCGTCCGGCTCCCCCTTGTATGGCCGGCACGTGGCTGGAGTCGACCACGGCCCGCGACCAGTCGAGACGGGCCGCCGCGTTGAGCTCGGCCAGCAGCACCTCGTGCAGCTGCTGCCAGACGTCGGCCTCGTTCCAGTCCCGCAGCCGACGCCAGCACGTCATGCCTGACCCGAAGCCCAACTCCTTTGGCAGGTACTCCCACCGGATGCCGGTGTGCAGCACGAAGAGGATGCCGCACAGCACCTGCCGGTCCGGCAGTGGCTTCCGTCCAGGGTGCCGAAACCGGCGTTCCTTGCGCGGCAGCAACGGTTCTATCCGCTCCCACAGGTCATCCGACACGATCCACGGCGAAGTCCCCATGCCCGCCAAACGCTCAACTCATGAGGCGGACATGGCCAACAGGACCGGTCCACCTCATTGTGTTAGCCGCTGTTAGTCCGCTTGCTACCAATAAATCGCAACAAACTCACAGTCCAAGAACCGTTCGTCCGTACCAGGATTCATGGAACCTTCTGGTCGTGATGGCGCGACGTCGCCTGGAGTTACGCCGCTAAGATGCCACGCCCGACTCCTTTCTTGTACAGCAACTTCGGGCGGAACGGTCTCGACGAACCGGTCCTCTAGCGCGCTGACAATAAGGCTGAAAGCTCTTCTGCTTTCAGTGAAACTCGCCAGGTACTCGCTATTCTGACGGGCCAGGAGGTCTATCTCGTTTCTAGCCTCTTCGTCAAGAGGCATGCTGCATCTACCAGCGACTAGCTCTGCATACAGAGCCAGTACTCGTACCCTTTGCTCGACCGAATCTTCTGGGGAGGTGTCCTCGGCTAGGGCATTCAATGCGCCTGAGCTGAACCGATCGATCTCTTCCCCGAAGTCAGGAAGGACCTCCTTAAGTACTTCGGCCAGTTTCACTGGTGCCCACCTGGACTGAATTCCCGTGATCGCAATCCTGCCGAGAACCCAGACAGGTGCATCGGAGAACAGGACCCGTCGAATATCCTTCCAGTACAGAGACTGCTCAGTCACTCCGGCCAGGTAGAGAGGCCTCCTTGTTGCCAGAAT
Source organism: Streptomyces cyaneofuscatus (assembly GCF_033109485.1). Taxonomy (NCBI): domain Bacteria; kingdom Bacillati; phylum Actinomycetota; class Actinomycetes; order Kitasatosporales; family Streptomycetaceae; genus Streptomyces; species Streptomyces cyaneofuscatus. The sequence goes on from NZ_CP137002.1 coordinate 6,195,400, forward strand.
ACTCTCAGAAAGACCCGCCTCCATCTTTCGGTGAATCGCAAAATCGTGACCGTCGACAGTGAACGTTGAGTAGTCGACTACCTCGCATTTTAGTGGTACGAGGCCGGCCATGAGACTTTCTAGAATCTCATTGAAGGCCTGAGCTTGCTCCATATCTTCAGGATCTACTGCGGCGGCCAGATGCTGATTGCTTAGAAGGTCGGCCATGGTCGAGATGATTGAACTTACACGGTAGGTCGGATCGGCACGAAGCCTGACCTTCAACTCGATAAGTTCTCCGCGGGCCAGCCTTTTATTGCTGAGGGCCCATGACTGCGCGAGTCCTGCGGAAGATTGATTATAAATCTCGGCGGCAACCTTTTCCCACGTGGGAGGCGCCCCCTCGGCCTGATCCTCCCTGATCATGCTGGAATTATTCAGCTCGTATTCATGCAAATCTTTGAATGTCGCTTGAATGGTAGCTTTGCGTACGACTTGTGAATCATTGCTTTGGGTGGTCTCGAAGCGTGAACCCACTGCAGACTTCAGGACTTTGGCATCTGCATTTATACTGCTATTTACCTCGGATTTGATGGACTTTGAAAGAGTCTCTGTGTACTGCTCGGGGAGGGCGCCTAGCCTAGAGGAGAGAAGACTTGTAACGCTAACTTCGTCCAGGTAGACGAACTCTCGGAGAACAGGTTTGATAGCAGCAAGATGCCTCCGTCTCTTTCGGCTATTCCACCAGTTTTTAATCCGCCGAATCATGAGTCGCTCGACATCCTTTCGGGGAATCTGTTCGCGTGACGTTTCCGGTACTGTGCGACACGCTCGTAGCCGGATACGTAATCGTCCTCAAAGATTGCGTCTCTGGATTCCATGACTGCCAGCAATGCGGCCTCGCTCCAAATTGCTGCAAGCTCCGCAGGTGTCCAGTTGGCGGTCTTTTCTGCGATATATGAATGTGGAAGATCTTCCGCCCTGTTCAGCTTTCGTGCTGAAGCTTCAAGAATTGCGAGACGGTCCTCCAGGTTTGGAGGTGGGAAATTAATCTCCCAGTCGAACCTTCCAGGGCGCCGCAGTGCACCGTCCAGATCTTGAGGGCGGTTCGTCGTGGCAATCACGACCACGTTAGTGTCGGCGGTAAAACCGTCCATCGCGGCAAGTAGCTGCCCCACCACTCTTCGAGAAGCCTCGTGGGAGTCCTTAGTGCGTTGAGAGGCGAGACTGTCAATCTCATCGAAAAAAACAATTGCTCGCTCTTGCGCGGCTGCGTCCTGAAAAATTGCACGGATGAGCTCCTCGCTCTGCCCGTACCACTTACTTAGAACCTCTGGTCCGCTAACTTCATAGAACTCTGCGTCTGCGCGATGCGCAATAATCTTGGCAAGCATAGTCTTGCCGGTCCCAGGGGGGCCGGTAAAGAGAACGCCTTTGATTGGCCGAGCTCCAATTCTTGTCAGTGCATCGTGATGTTCTAGAGGGACTTCAATTAGCTCTCTTGCTCGCTCTTTGATCTCGGCATGGCCGCCGAAGTCCTCAAAGCTAAGACTTCTGTCTGGGGAAGCTTTAAACTGTTCTACAGTCACGCTATCGACAGTCGGAAGGTCGATGTATCGAACGGGATCTTCCGAGATGACTTGAGTGATTCCGCGAGATTCGTACCCTGTCACGGTGTTTCCCTCGCGAAGGTCGATTTCTGCGGTTTCATCAAGGACTTTCAGGCGCCCGCCGACATCTACGACCACTTGTCCACACGACAACAAGCGGACTACCCCCACCCATGGCTCCTCATCCCAAAGATCCTCTGGAGCGAACTCGACGCTACCCGCTTCGGTATCTACGAATGTGATGTCTCCTCGCTCTAGATTCCAGGTCCCAGATGTCGTGCATGTGAGGATGCTCCCATTTCGCAGCTCAAGGAAGGCTGTTGAGCGGTCCTCGCTCAGGCGCTTGACTCGCGCAACCACTTGAGGGGGAGAGATCTCTGCGTCCATTTAGCGAGCATAGTGCTCCGCTGCGTCATTTGGCCCGTCTATCGAAGATTGCATGGGGAGGGCTCAGTCTTCCCCTGGTGCCAGGCAAGGGAGTGGAGCCGCCCTCCCCCGGGTTGCCTCAGAGTCGGGTTCCTGGGCCGCCTGTGGGCCGTCGTGTGTCGGCCCACAGCAACCAGCGATGACCAACGATCGCCGCTCATACGCAGTTCAGACGCGTGATGCTGCATGCTCGTGGAGGTTAGGCAGCCGCGCCGCAAGTTGCTCCGCAACAAGAAGCAGGAGTGGGAGGAGTACCGCAGCGAGGTCACGGCTTTCGAGCTGAAGAACCTACTGCCGGTGCTGTAGGGGACCGGCAGGCCGGCGCAGAGCCCGCATGAACGCCTTCGGGCCCGACGGTATGCGCCGTCGGGCCCGAAGCCGTTGAGGCGAGAGCCAGGGCCCGCGGCTCACGGCGGCGCCTCCGGTGGGGGCACGCGCGCATCCGGTCTTCCGGTCTGGTGCGCGTGACGTTGCGCGGGCCGTCGGCAGTAGGGTGCGCCGGTAGTCGCGACCACCCGAGGACCGTCATGGAGCGCCCACCGGCGACACTCAACCGTCTGGCGAACAGTTGCCTCGGAGTCGTTCCGGCGGTTGCCTGCATCGCGTACGCGGCGCAAGCCGACAGTGGGGTGCTGCGGCTCGCGGCAGGTCTGGCCGTGATCGCGTTCTCTGTACTGGCAGTGCGGGGATACCGGCTCGGTGTGACGTGTGAGCACTCACGGATGGTGGTCCGTGGCTATCTGCGCACGCGGGTGATCGACCGAGAGCGCATCTCGGAGATCACGGACTTCCCCGCAGTGAGGTGGACGGCTCGCAACGGACGTCAGCGATGGACTCCGCTCATGGCGCTCAGGACGAGTCCGGGCGAATTCTCGGCGACCCGTCTCCGTAAGGAAGATGCTGTCGTCAGGCTGCGACGGTGGCCACGGCGAGGGCGCTGCTGACGAGGTCGTGCAAAGACTGCCAGGCCTGGCCCCGGAGAGGGCCGACTGGGTCGATGACACTGAGTTCGCGGCGTACGGGCGTGGCGCGCTACACCGGCGGCGTCCCCGGTGGCGAAGGCGTCGGCGGCGGGTTGGGCAGGGGCGGGCCCGGGTTGGGTGGGGGCTTCGGGGGGCCTTCCCTGTGCCTGCCGTCGGTCCGCAACCTGCGGGGCGGCAGGCCGTAGATGCCGAGTGGGGGGAAGAGGTCCACGCGGCGCGGGTAGTCGCCCGCCGCGCACTCCTCGCAGAGCAGGTCGCGGCCGGCTCCCGTGTGGCGGGCTGCCGTGACCGGGGCGGTCCAGCAGGCCTCGCAGGTGCGGACGTCCGTGGCGGACAGGGTGATCATCTGGGCCTCCCGGGCCGGGCCGGAGGTAAGGCGTGAGGGGCGGACGTACGCATGTGGTGCCTCCGTCTCAGGGGGAGTGGGTGAGCTGTGCCGGTCGGCAGGAGGCACCCCTACGCGCGCGTCTCGCGCCACGCGCGGACGAGCTTCGCCGCGGTGGGGCAGACCGCCCCTGCCCGGCAGCCGTCGCACGTCGTCGTGTGGGCGAGCAGGTCGCGGTAGGCCGCGTCGGGGGAATCGGTCGTGGTCACGGTCGCCTCTCTGCTGATCTCGGCCCAGACGAATTCGGCGGTGCGGGTCAGGGTGTGCCCGAAGTGGTCGGCCGTGGCCAGGGCGGCGAGGACCGCCGTGTGCTCGGCCTCGGTGAGCTCGGTGGGGAGGTCCGCTTCGACGCGGATGCCGGCCTCGGTGTCGGCTACGCGCGGCTCGGTGCCGAGGGCGGCGGTGAGCATGCCGGTCAGTGCCGCTGCCCGCGCTTGTGCTGAGCGCACACTTCTCCCCTGTGAAGTCGTTGTCACTCCATGTAATGCTGAATACTCAGCTTCAACCTGATGGGTTAGCTTTGTCAATATCGAGCCCTGAACGCCGCACCCTCACGGAGCCGCCGAAATGCCTCGCGATACCCCGTACTTGCAGGTGGCCGACAAGATCCGTGCCCGGGTGCTGTCGGGTGAATGGAGGGTCGGCGACAAGCTGCCGTCCCGCTCCCGGTTCGCCGAGGAGTACGGCGTCGGTCAGTCCGTCGCCCAGCGCGCCATGGAACGCCTGATCATCGAGGGCATCCTCGAAGGCCGCGCCGGTTCCGGCACGTACGTCCGCAAGGCCCGCCAGCGCCTCAGGATGGTCCGCTCACGCCTCCGTCAGGAGCGGACCGGCTCCCCGTTCCGCGCCGACCTGAAGGACCACGGCGGCGATGGCACCTGGGAGTGCAACAGCCGCGCACGGGTCCCCGCCACGGAGGACATCGCCGCCCGGCTGGCGATCGAGCCCGGTGACCTCTGTGTCATGACCCACTACGAGTTCCTCGCGGACGGCCAGCCCGCGCAGCTCGCCACGAGCTGGGAACCGATGGCCATCACCGGCGGTACGGAGGTCCTGCTCCCGGAGATGGGGCCGCGGGGCAAGATCGGCGTGGTCGCCCGTATGCGCTCCATCAACGTGAACATCTCCACCGCTCTCGAGATGCCACGACCGGCCCGCGCCACGCGCGAGCAGGCCAACTTCCTCAACATCTCCGTGGGCAGCCTGGTCACCCAACTGGAGCGCATCTACTTCGACTCGGACGGCCGTCCGGTCGAGACCGCCGACATCATCGTCCCGGACATCCGCTGGGAGATCGCGTACGAGATCGACGTCGACGACTCCCGGTTCTGAGCCGGTGCGGTCCTGAGGGCGGCTTCCGCGCCACGGTGCGGTGAGCCGCCTTCGGGCCGTCAGGCCCGGATGACCGACGGGCCCGTGAAGTCGCCGGCCAGCGTGTCCATCAGGATCTCGTCGCAGACCGCGCCGAGCCAGTAGCCCGCCTCCCGCAGGGTTCCGGCCGTGCGGAATCCGGCCTTCTCGTAGGCGCGCAGCCCTGCCTTGTTGGGGGCCAGGACCTTCAGCCAGACCATCCGCAGGTTGGTGATGTGGAACGCGTAGTCCAGCACCAGCCGGGTGGCGGCCGTGCCCAGGCCGCGTCCGCGCGCCTCGGGGGCCAGCATCACGACGTACTCCGCCGTGCGGACGGACGGGTCGGGCAGCAGCGTCGCCACCCCGGCCGGGACCGGGCTGCCGGTGGCGAGGTCGTACACCGTGAAGCGGATGTTGTCCCCGCGCAGTTGATGGGCCATGCCCTCCGTGCGGGCCTCCAGGGACTCCGGCTGCTGGCGCCCGTAGCCGACGAGGAGCGCGGGGTCCTGCTCCCAGCGCCAGTACGTCTCCACCAGGTCCGCCCGGTAGGGGCCGAGCGCGCAGGACTCCGTGCCGAGCCAGAGGATGGGGTCAGGGATGGTGCTGATGGCGGGCTCCGATGGTGAGCGCGGGCGTGTAGGCAAGAGTTGAGGGCGGTTCGGCGACGGTATCGCCGTCCACAGTCTGCACCCAGGCATGCAGCCGGACGGGATCTGCGGCGATCCCGTGGCACCAGACAATGGAAAGTCTGCGCGTGGCGAGCAGGAACGCGGCAGCGGCTGATTCTTCCAGGCAGGCGGTTCGCACAGGCGCGTGCCACGCGGTCCGGCGGATGGCGAGCACGGCGTCGGCTGCCTCCGCCAGGGAGGCAGGGCGACGGGCAAATGCCGCGGAGGTCCGGAGAGCTGAGACAAGCCGGTTCATCGCCCTCGCCCTGGGGCCCGCGCGTTGGATGAAGGACGTCGCGACGAGAGCGGTCGCAGCTGCTGTCGAGAAGCGGCCGGTGGCCTTGGCGAGTCCTGCGGGGTGCTCAGCGCTACCCCAGCTTGCCGCGGGGGCCAGAGCGGAAACAGGTGCGGCCCACGGCACGGGGGCCGGAGTGGGGTACAGGGCCCCGATGTGGAGCAGGTGGGCCGCCAAGAGTCGCGGCATCGCGGTGAGCCGACCGGACCGGGCCGCCTCGTGCCAGTGCGCCGCACTCTTTGGCAGCAGGCACTGCACGCTTCCGGTCCGGTAGTTGATGAGGACCAGGACATGAGGGAAAGCGACGGCACGGACATGTCCAGGGGCGGTGGCGTACCGAGGAGTGTCAGTCACGGCCTGTCTCCTCAGGCGTGGTGATCCACGTGGGTGCAGGCTCGCGTTCATGGGCCGTGATCCACGCTTCGGCGCCGAGCGCCTGCTCCATTGTGGCAAGAGACATGGGTACGCCGGCGGCCGCCTGGTTCATCGAAAGGATGAAGCGAGAGGTATCGATGAGCCCCATCTCAGCCAAGCGTCCGTGAGTCAGCTCCAAGAGGGTCGGCATGTTGGCGCGCAGCCCCGCGTAGTGGTCGGCGTCGAAGCTGCCCTTCGTACGTCGGTCTGCGACGGCCTGCGGTAGTAGTCCGGCCATTGCTCTGCCCAGCAAGGGCTTGTAGGAGTGGAGAGGCGCACGCAGGTCGAGGGGGGTCCGGAGCACAGTGTTCATGACCATGGGATCGAGAAACGGGTTGGCGAGATCGATCCCCGAGGCTGCGGCCAGCTCGGCGTCCGCCTTGGCCGTGCGGGCGACTTCACGGACCTCGTCCACCAGAGTGCGTACCGAGGCGTCCAGGCCCGGTAATGGGTCGGGAGCTTCAGCGGCTCGGAGTGTGCTCACCCGCAGAAGGTCACGAGCGGCGGTACCGGCCCATGGGGGAAAGGGCAGTAGCGGGAACCATCGGATGTCTCCGTGGTCGTCATGTCGCGCTCCGCTGGCGGAATCGGTGAGTCTGGCAAGGGCGAGCGAGCGACTGGTCCATGACATGCGGACGGCGTTACGCAGGAGCGGCAGAGGAGATGTGCGGCGTAGCCTTGCCCAGCCGAACACCTCGCTCGCAGCGCGGCGAACTCGGCCGTTGCGAATGAGATCGGCCAGATGGATGGGAGGCTGAAAGAGCAGGCTGTCGCCGCCGTCCCCCGTCACGTGGGTGCGGGCTCCGAACTCCTCCCTCATCCATGCAAGCTGACTCATGAGCCGCGACCAGGTGATCGTCGAGGGAGCCGGTTCATCGGTCGCTGGAACGTCGGAAAGGGCTGTGTACGGCAAGTGCTTCGCCGACATCGCCAGCAGGCGGTGGTTGATCCGCCCGGCGTAGGCAGCGGCTGCCCGACGAGCATGGCGTAGGTCGGCGCCCGCAGTATCACCCTCCGGGTGGATCGTGACGGCGTTCAGCCGATAGCCGTCCGGCAGAGCGACGGCGGCCAGAGCGGCGAGAGACGTCGAATCGAGTCCGCCCGACATGTCACACGAGAGTTCAGGGTCCGACGCAACTCTCGCTGCGACGGCTTTGTAGAGGGCCGTGCGCAATTGCTCAACGGGCGATCGGCTCGCGTCCGGATCAGGCCTCCACACTGTGGCGGTGCGAGGGGAGCTGCCATCGGAGGGCAGGACGATTCGGCTTCCGGGAGCGAGTTGTTCGATGCCGGTGAAGAAGGACCGTCCGGCGGCGAGCGCAGGAATCGACGGCAGAAGGATCGAGCAGGCCAGGCGTTCGGTGTCGACAGCGGCGCCTACGAGTGAGGCAAGGGCGCGGGCCGAGCTGGACCATACCCACCCGCCTGCGTGGCCGACGAGATACACGGGACAAGCGGAGGCCGGGTCGGTGTGTACCACGACGCTCTCCTCGGATTCCTCGATGACCGTATAGGCGCCTGGCCACCTCCAGGTCACATCCTCGGGCAGCGCCGCCGAACGAAGCAGTCGCAGGTCGGTATCCGTTGCCCCGCAGTGCCCGAGGATCAGTACCTGGCGTCGCCCGTCCACGGACGTCACCGAGCGGATCGGAACAGCACCCAGTGTCCAAGTTCGGCGTCGCGAGGTGAGGTGACGGGAACCCTCGGGCCGACACCTTGGCCGGAGAGGTGAACCGCTTCCACCGAAAATCATGGTCTGAACTCCAGAGTCGGGGTGTGCCTGAAGGGGTGCGGGCGTGGGCCCGCACCCCGAAGCGAAGAAGTCAGCAGTTGTAGGCGCGACGCTTGTCCTCGCTGTGACCGCCACCCTGACCCTCGGTGAGCACGGTCGCGTCACCGATTTCGACAGGGAGCAGCTCGTGCTCGTTGGTGTTCTCGGAGTTCTGCGATGTGCTCACGATGTGTCTCCTTCAGGTTGGGTGATGAGGGGCTTGCTAACGGGCCGAATGTCATGGCCCCGGGGACTGCGGACGCTCAGTGGGCACGGAGGAGCGCTGCGATCCGGAGCCTCGCGCGGAGTCGGGGCCATCGGATGATCGGAAATCGACGGGGGAGCGCTCGCGCCGCACGGCGCGGATCGAGCGAGTGCCGACCGGCCGTCGGCTGAGGTGGCAGGGCCAGCTCGGCCCAGACCCGTTTGCCGCGCACGGTGTTCTCGGCGCCACAGTTGATCGCCAAGTGTTCGACAAGCACCATGCCCCGCCCGCTCTCGGCGTCCGGGCCTGGGCGGCATTGCCGGGGGAGGGCGGGTGAGTCGTCGTGCACTTCGATCGTCAGCCTGCCTCGCCGGATGTTCGTGCTCACGACCACCTTGAGCATGTCGCCGGCTCCGTGGGAGACGGCGTTGGTCACCAGCTCGGAGACCACGATGGCCATGGTCATGGCCATGTCGCTGTCGTTGTCCGGACACAGCCGCCACGCGCTGATCAGGTCGCGCAGCCGCCGACGGCTGATCGCGACCGAAGTGGGAGCTCGTACCAGGAAGAAGCTTTGGCTGTTCACATGCTTCACGGGTGAACCCTTCGGCGAAACGGGATGACCTGCGGACGAATGGGCGACTCGCCAACGGGAAAGGTTCCCTTTCGCGCGGTCGTCCTGTCTGCTGGTGTTTAGTCAACTCCGTTATCAGCAAAAGGTCCTGGGCCATCCGGTGGTGCAAATTCCCGCAGGGGGCCGCCTTGGGGGGCCAGAATCCGGCACGGAACTTTCAGAAGTTTGGGGGACGGGTAATGATGGCACCGGAAGGCATCGGCGCGCTGCTGAGGGGAATTAGGGAAGCCGCTGGTCTGACGCGTGAAGAGCAGGCTGCGGTCTTACAGGCGGCCCAGGATGGCAAGTGGTTCGACCCGGAGAACCTGAAGCGGTGGGAGACCGAGAAGCGGTTGCCCACGCCGATGTGGCACGCGCTGCTTGCCGAGTGCTACGGCACGTCGACGGAGGAGATCGTTCGCGCAGTCGTGGCCAGCCGGCGCCGGCGAAGGCTTCACCGGCTGATCGGTGAGGAAGCGCGGGAGGAGGGCTCGGCAGTGGACCGACGGAAGTTCCTCGGTGTGGCAGCGGCGGCCACCGGAATGGCTGGGCTGCCCGACATCGCGGAGGCGCGGCAAGGCATCAATGCCGGTCTGTCCGCTTCGGACAGCGGTGATCTCGCCTATCTGAGCGGGGCATTCGAGCGCCACCGCGGTGGGTATCGAGGGCGCCCGCCGAACGAGGTGCTAGGGCAGATGAAGGGTGATCTCGACCTGCTGCGCGAGCTGCTCGGCCGACCTCATCCTGCTTCTGTGCGCGCGGACTTGGCGCGTACGGCAGCCGGCATCACCGGGTTGGTGGCCATCATTCAGCATGATCGAGGCGAGCAACGGGACGCGGTCGGCTGGTTCGCCACAGCTGAGCAGGCAGCGCGCGAATCCGGAGACCGGCACATGCTCGCCTGGGTGCTGAGCCGGCATGCGATGGTGCCGCTCAACTACGGTGCTCCGCACGCCGCCGCGACGATGGCCATCCGCGCCCGGGCCGAAGCAGGCCGGTCCCCGAGCGCGGCCGGTGCCCTGGCCGCGGCTGTCACCGCGCGGTCCCTTGCCGCCGTCGGAGACCGGGAGGGGGCGCTACGAGCGGTTGCCGACGCCCGTGCCTCCGCCGCTCGGCTCGACTCCGTACAGGGTGCCGATACCTGGTTCGGCTATCCGGCGCAGAAGCATCATGTCCATCTCTCCCAGGCGTTCACCCTCATGGGGCGGACCCGAGAGGCGTACGTGGAGCAGAAGTCCGCTCTCGCGCTCACCACGTCTCCGTCCGTCATGACCCGGGCGCTGATCGCCGTCGACCGTGCGGCCTGCGTTCGTGCGGACGGCGATCCGGCTGCCGCTGCCGACCTTGCCATCACCGCATGGATGCAATTGCCTGCGGCCTACTGCGACGGCTTGGTCCGCTCAAGGGTCGAGTCGTTGTGCCAGTCACTTCCCGGGCGTCCGGGGAGCACTCTGCGCGATGCCTTGACGAGCCGCTGAGGCCGCAGCCTCAAGAGCTCAAGGAGTCACCCCTCACCCGAACCCCCGCCCCATCTCGTCCAGGATCTCGTCGATCACCGCCGCCGGCTCCCGGGCCAGGTCCTCCTCGATCCACATCCGCATCGCGATCCTCAGCGAGGCGAGGAACCCCGCCGCCAGCACGATCGGGCGGACCGGCGCCGAGGTCGGGCCCGGGCGGGCGGCCACCGCTTCGGCCAGGTCGCGTTCCAGGGCCGCGTGGTTGGCCAACTGGCGGGCCAGGAGGGAAGGGTGGCGCATCGCCAGGCGGGTACGGACCGCCCAGTCGCGCTCCGGGGGCGCCACGCGGTCCGCGAACTGGACCACCGCCGCGCGCAGGGCCGGCCAGGCCGGTTCGTCGGCGGGGCGGCTCTGGACCGTGCGGACCAGGGCCCGGATCTGCTGCTCCTCGCCGTAGAGGAGGGCGTCCTCCTTGTTGGTGAAGTAGTTCGAGAACGTCCGGCGGGAGATCCCGGCCGCGTCCGCCACCGCCTCGACCGTCACCTGGTCGAAGCCGTGCTCCACGGTCAGGCGCAGGGTCGCCTCGTGCACGGCCTGCCGGGTGGCTTCCTTCTTGCGTTCCCGGAGTCCTGGTCCCGCGGTGCTGCTGTCCATGGGGGCATTATCCCCCGGGTGTGAAATTGTTGCTCAGTGGGCAAAATTGCTCAGTGTGCATGTATGGTGAAGCCTTCTCCCCTCGTACGAACCTTCCGGAGGTTGCGCGTGAGCGCAGCACACACCACCGCCGCCCCGGCCGGGGCTCCCGCCCCCGCACCGATGGACCACCGGCACATCCTGCGGGCCCTCAGCGGGCTGCTCATCGTGCTGTTCGTCGCCATGATCAGCACCACCGTGGTCTCGGTCGCGCTCCCGCAGATCATCGGGTCCCTCGACGGCACCCAGTCGCAGTACACCTGGGTCGTCACCGCGACCCTCCTGGCCTCCACCGCCTCCACCCCGATCTGGGGCAAGCTCGCCGACCTCTTCAGCAAGAAGCTGCTGCTCCAGATAGCCATCGGGCTCTTCGTCGTCTCCTCGATCGCCTGCGGCTTTGCTCAGTCCACCGAGCAGCTCATCGCCTTCCGCGCCGTCCAGGGGCTCGGCATGGGGGCGCTCCAGGTGCTCGTCCAGGTGATCATCGCCGCGATGATCAGCCCCAAGGAGCGCGGCCGCTACAACGGTTACCTCGGCGGGGTCATGGCCGTCGCCACCGTCGGCGGGCCGCTGCTCGGCGGGTTCATCACCGACGCCTCCTGGCTCGGCTGGCGCTGGTGCTTCTTCATCGCCGTGCCCTTCACCCTGCTCGCCTCGGTGATGCTCGCCCGCACCCTCCACCTCGCCGAGGTCCGCCGGCCCGACACCAAGGTCGACTACCTCGGCGCCTCGCTCATCGCCGCCGGGGTCAGCCTCCTGCTCCTCTGGGTCACCTTCGTCGGCGGCGACTTCGACTGGATCTCCTGGCAGACCGGCCTCATGGTCGGGGGGAGTGTCGTGATCCTCGGCGTGGCCGTCCTCGTCGAGGCCCGCGTCAAGGAGCCCGTCGTGCCTCTGCACGTCGTCCGGCGCCGGGACCCCGCCCTCGCCATCGTCGCGAGCCTCGCGGTCGGCATGGCGATGTTCGGCGGTGCGGTCTTCCTCGGCCAGTACTTCCAGATCGGGCGGGGCTACTCACCCACCGAGGCCGGGCTGCTCACCATCCCGCTCATGGCGGGCGTGCTCGTCTCCTCCACCGTCGCCGGACGCCTCGTCTCCAAGACCGGCAAGGTCAAGCCGTACATCGTCACCGGTGTCGTCGTTCTTGCTCTCGGCTTCCTCGGGCTCTCCTTCATCGACCACCAAACGCCCCTCGTCGCCGTCTCGTTGGGGATGCTCGGGGTGGGGGCCGGCGTCGGTATGTCGATGCAGAACCTGGTGCTCGTCCTCCAGAACACCGTGCCCCTCAGCGAGATCGGCGCGGCCAGCGGATCCATCACCTTCTTCCGCTCCCTCGGCGGCACCATGGGCGTCTCCGTCCTCGGCGCGGTCCTCGCCCACCAGGTTGCGAACAAGATCGCCGACGGGCTCACCCGGTTGGGCATCGACCCGGCCGCCTCCGGCTCCGGCGGGTCCACCCTGAACGTCGCCGCCATGCCGCCGCAGATCCAGGAGGTCGTCCGGGCCGCCTACGGGGACGCCACCGGGCACATCTTCCTCATCTCGGCCTGCATCGCGGTGGTCGGTGTCATCGCGTCGTTGTTCCTCACGCCGACCAAGCTGCGTGACAGCGTGGATCTGTAGACGGCCGGACGGTCGGTGGTCTGACGGCAGCCCGCGCCCCCGTGGCGCGGGCTGTTGTAGTGTTACGACCCCCCGTGCACCGGTACGGGGACGGACCGGGGAGGTGAGACCCATTACCGCTGGATCAGGCCGGGTGCTCACCTCGCACGATCGCGTCGACCCACCGGCATAGCGGCCGGGCGGAACGGCACCGAGCGATCGCGGAGCGCCCATCGGATGTCCCGAAAGGCGTTCCCCCGTATGTCGGTTCACCCTTTGAGTTCCTTTTCCGTCACCGTCGCCGCCCTGCGCCGCGCCGGTTGCGTCTTCGCCGAGGACGAGGCATCCCTCCTCCACGAGGCCGCCGCGTCCCCGGACGAACTGTCCCTCCTCGTCGAGCGCCGCGTCGCCGGGCTTCCGCTCGAACATGTCCTGGGCTGGGCGGAGTTCCGCGGTCGCCGCTTCGCCGTGGACGCCGGTGTCTTCGTGCCTCGCCGCCGTACGGAGTTCCTCGTGGCGCAGGCCGCCGCCCTCGCACCCCGCCGGGCCGTCGTCGTCGACCTCTGCTGTGGTTCGGGCGCGCTCGGTGTCGCCCTGGCCACCGCCCTGGGCCCGGTCGACCTGCACGCCTGCGATGTCGAACCCGCCGCCGTACGGTGCGCCCGGCGCAACGTCGGCGGTCTCGGGCAGGTCTACGAGGGCGACCTGTTCGAGCCCCTCCCCGTCGGGCTGCGCGGTCGTGTCGACGTACTGCTGGCCAATGTTCCTTACGTTCCGACCGCCGATGTCGAGCTGCTCCCCGCCGAGGCCCGCGTCCATGAACCCCGGGTCGCCCTCGACGGCGGCGGCGACGGCCTCGACGTCATGCGCCGGGTCGCCGCCGAGGCCCTCGGGTGGCTCGCCCCCGGCGGCAGCCTGCTGGTGGAGGCCAGTGAGCGGCAGCGGGACGCGGCGGTGGGCGTCCTGCGCGGTGCCGGGCTGGTCCCGCGCGTGGTGGTCTGCGAGGAGCTGTACGCCACCGTCGTCATCGGTACCAGCCCTGCGGATCACCCGAACCGGTAGCGCGTCTGGCTGTACGGCTCTCCCTTGCCGAAGCCGAACACCGTACGGGGGTGGACCGCGAACACGTGCGCGTGGCCCGCCTCCGCCTGGACGAAGCTGCCGTCCGCGACCTCGAAGTGCCAGTCGGCGCCGTACTTCGCCTCCCACTCCCGGGCCAGCGCCGTCAGCCGGGCGTGGTCCGTCACCCGGTCCGCCCGGCCCTCGACCACGATGTCGAGACCCGAGTCGAGGGCGTTGGTGCCCGTCGTCAGGACCACCTCGGGGTTGGCCGCCAGGTTGCGCGCCTTGCGTTCCTGCGGGCCCGTGCAGAAGTGGAGGGCGCCGTCGGACCAGACGCCGATCAGCGGGGTGACGTGGGGGCGGCCGTCGGGGCGGACCGTGGAGAGCCAGTAGAGAGGGGCCGCGCCCAGCAGGGCCGCCACCTCCGGCCACGAGCGGGCCGTCGCGCCCTCGCTGCTGTAACGGGTGTCCAGCTCGGTCGTCGGGGGCTGCTGGGCGGTGGGCATGATTCCTCCGTCGGATGGGGTGGCAGGGGTGCTGTCAGGTGCTTTCCCCGTGGGTGGACTCCGCCCCCGCACCGAATTCATCGGCACAGGACTAGGCTCGAAGAGCTGTGACGCGGCGAAGGGGCGGCGTGACGGCTACGCAGATCGGTTCGGGCGGCAGGAGAGCGTGCAGATGACGACGGTGCCGGGGCGCAGAAGCAGTACGTTCACCAGGCTGCTGCGGCACGGATTCACCGACCCGTCCGCCGCCGAGCAGCTGCTGGACCTGGACGACCTCGCCTCCGTACGGTCCGATCCCGTGCTCCTGGAGGCGCTCGGCGCCACCGCCGACCCCGATCTGGCCCTGCGCGGCCTCGTCCGGCTCGTGGAGGCCGAGGAGGAGGGCGAGCGGCAGGTGCTGCTGGACACCCTCGTCACCGCCAAGCCCCTGCGCGACCGGCTCCTCGGGGTCCTCGGCGCGTCCGAGGCGCTCGGCGACCACCTGGCCCGGCACCCGCGCGACTGGCAGGCGCTCGTCACGTACGAGGCGGTGGACCTGCACCCGGGCGTCGCCGAGTTCGAGCGCGGGCTCGCCGACGCCGTCGACCCGGACTCGCTGCGCGTCGCCTACCGCCGGTGCATGCTCACCCTGGCCGCCCGCGACGTCTGCGGCACCACCGGCATCGCCCAGACCGCTGCCGAACTGGCCGACCTCGCCACCGCCACCCTCCGCGCCGCCCTCGCCATCGCCCGTACGGCGGCCCCCGAGGACGCGGCGCAGTGCCGGCTCGCCGTCGTCGCGATGGGCAAGTGCGGCGGGCACGAGCTGAACTACGTCTCCGACGTCGACGTGATCTTCGTCGGCGAGGCGCGCGACGGCGTCGAGGAGCACAAGGCCATGCAGGCCGCCACCCGGCTGGCCGCCCACATGATGCGGATCTGCTCCGAGACCACCGCCGAGGGCACGATCTGGGAGGTCGACGCCAACCTCCGGCCCGAGGGCCGCAACGGGCCGCTCGTCCGCACGCTCAGCTCGCACCTCGCCTACTACCAGCGGTGGGCGAAGACCTGGGAGTTCCAGGCGCTGCTGAAGGCGCGCGCGGTGGCCGGCGACCCGGAGCTCGGCCAGGAGTACGTCGACGCCGTCTCGCCGCTCGTCTGGCAGGCCGCCGACCGCGAGAACTTCGTCCCCGACGTGCAGAAGATGCGCCGCCGCGTCGTCGACAACATCCCCGTCGACCGCATAGAGCGCGAGCTGAAGCTCGGGCCCGGCGGGCTGCGGGACGTCGAATTCGCCGTCCAGCTCCTCCAGTTGGTGCACGGGCGCAGCGACGCCTCGCTGCACAGCGGGACCACGCTGGAGGCCCTGCGGGCGCTCGCCGAGGGCGGGTACGTGGGGCGCGCGGACGCCGCCCAGCTGGACGAGGCGTACCGCTTCCTGCGCTCCATGGAGCACCGCATCCAGCTCTACCGGCTGCGCCGCACCCACCTGGTCCCCGAGGACGAGGCGGATCTGCGGCGGCTCGGGCGGTCGCTCGGGATGCGGACCGACCCGGTCGCCGAGCTGAACAAGGCATGGCGGCGGCACGCCTCCGTCGTCCGGCGGCTGCACGAGAAGATCTTCTACCGGCCGCTGCTGGACGCCGTCGCCCAGCTGGCCCCCGCCGAGTCCCGGCTCAGCGCGAAGGCGGCCGCGATCCGGCTGGAGGCGCTGGGGTACGCGGACCCGGCGGCGGCCCTGCGCCACCTGGAGGCCCTCTCCTCCGGGGTCTCGCGCAAGGCGGCGATCCAGCGGACGCTGCTGCCCGTGCTGCTCGGCTGGTTCGCGGACTCCGCCGACCCGGACGCCGGGCTCCTCGGCTTCCGCAAGGTGTCCGACGCGCTGGGCAAGACCCCGTGGTACCTGCGGCTCCTGCGCGACGAGGGGGCGGCGGCGGAGAACCTCGCCCGGGTCCTCTCCGCCGGCCGCCTCGCCCCGGACCTCCTCATGCGGGCCCCGGAGGCGGTGGCGATCCTGGGCGACCCGGAGGGGCTCACGCCCCGCACCCGCGAGCACCTGGAGCAGGAGGTGCTGGCGGCGGTGGGGCGTGCGGGGGACGCGGAGTCGGCGATCGCGGTGGTACGGGGGGTGCGGCGGCGGGAGCTGTTCCGTACGACGGCCGCCGACCTCATCGGCTCGTACGGCACCGAGGACAGCCCGGCCGAGCAGGACCACGGGGCCCTCGTCGACCGGGTCGGCTCCGCCGTCACCGACCTCAACGCCGCAACCATCGCGGGCGCGCTGCGGGCCGCCGTACGGGAGCAGTGGGGCGACACCCTGCCGACCCGGTTCGCCGTCATCGGCATGGGCCGCTTCGGCGGGCACGAGCTGAGTTACGGCTCCGACGCCGACGTCCTCTTCGTGCACCGGCCGCGCGAGGGCGTGAGCGACGAGGAGGCGGCGCGGGCGGCGAACGCGGTGGTGGGGGAGATGCGGAGGCTGCTGCAACTGCCCACCGCGGACCCGCCCTTGCTGATCGACGCCGATCTGCGGCCCGAGGGTAAGACCGGGCCGATGGTGCGGACGCTGAAGTCGTACGGGGCGTACTACCGGCGCTGGTCGCTGGTCTGGGAGAGCCAGGCGCTGCTGCGGGCCGAACACATGGCGGGAGACGAGGAGTTGGGGCGCGACTTCATTGAGCTGGTGAACCCGTTGCGGTATCCGGCGGAAGGGCTCGGGGACGACGCCGTACGCGAGATCCGCCGGCTCAAGGCGCGGATGGAGTCCGAGCGGATGCCGCGCGGCGCCGACCCCACGCTCCACGCGAAGCTGGGGCGGGGCGGGCTCAGCGACGTCGAGTGGACCGTGCAGCTGATGCAGATGCAGCACGGCTGGGCGGAGCCGGGGCTGCGCACGACACGTACGCGCGAGGCGCTGGCGGCGGCGTGCGCGGCGGGGCTGATCCCGGCGGAGGACGCGCAAATGCTGGACGAGGCGTGGGTGCTGGCCACACGGGTGCGGAACGCGGTGATGCTGGTGCGTGGGCGGTCGGGGGACACGTTCCCGTCCGACCCCCGGGAGATGGCCGCGGTGGGGCGGTACCTGGGGTACGAGCCGGGGCACGTCGGGGACATGCTGGACGACTACCGGCGGATCACGCGGCGGGCCCGGGCGGTGGTGGAGGAGCGGTTCTACGGGGCGGTGGTCTAGTGCGTGTCCGGCGGACACGGCCAAGGGGCGGTCCTTGCCGCCTCAAGGCCGACGGATCCACGCCGCATGTGCCCGTACTGTTATCGCGCGAAGTGTAGGCCCCCCTAGCGACTCGGTTAACGTGCGATGGCCCGGAGTTGACCCGCACGTTGAAGAGGGGCGTTACCCATGGCGCAGTCTCTCGCCGATCTCACATCGGCCGGAGTGCAGAGGACCCTGCGATTCTTTCCCGAGAGCTCCCAGGCCGAGCGCCAGGAGTTGCGTGCCACGGCGCGAAGACTCCTCGACACCCACGGCGAGAAGGTGCTCACTCCCCTCCGGCCGGTCGAGCGTGTCCTGTGGTACCTCGCGTCCGAGGGGCGCGCCGAGGATCTGGTCGAGGTGGTCCGGGGGCAGCGCAGGGACCCGGGCGTCTTCCTCGTGGCGGGCACCCGGCGTCGTCCCCGGCTGGTGCTGCCGGGGCTGCGGAGCCTTGCGCTGCCCGAGCGGATCACCGCGCTCGAACGTCCTGACCTGAAGATGACCGCGCAGCTCACCTCGGTCGAGTGGCGCGGCGACGATCTGGTGTGGGCCGGGTACGCGTTCGTCGCGAACCTGCCGCGCCCGTCGGGTCGCGTGATCGGCCGGTTCGCGGTGCTGGAGCACGCTGATACCGGGGAGCGCGTCAAGCTGCGTCTGCGCCGCACCAGGAGCGAGGAGGCCACCGCCGCCTCGGGACAGGCGCTGCACTGCTACGACCGGACGGGCTTCGAGGTCGTCGTCCCCGCCCGTCGGCTGCGGGAGCTCGCCGGGCACGGTGCCGGTCAGTGGTTCCTGAGCGTCGGGATACCGG
The DNA here is from genome assembly GCF_033109485.1 of Streptomyces cyaneofuscatus. NCBI lineage: Bacteria > Bacillati > Actinomycetota > Actinomycetes > Kitasatosporales > Streptomycetaceae > Streptomyces > Streptomyces cyaneofuscatus. Next base: position 6,213,420 of record NZ_CP137002.1, read on the forward strand.
GACCGGGCGGGACGTACGAGACGCGGGTGCGTCAGCGCGAGGTGGGGACGGCCGGGCACAACCAGGTGCGTCATCTGGCGGACGGCTCACGTCTCGTCGTGGGCTTCACCAAGGACGCTGTGAGCATCACGGTGCAGCAGCCCCCGGTCGAGGTCGAGTCCTGCACCGTGGTGGACGGCGAGCTGGTGCTGGTCGCCCGGGTGCGGAGCGGCCACAAGGCTCCCACCACCGTGAGCGTCGTCGAGGGCGAGACCCGGCTGGACAGCCCGCTCACCGCCCTCTCGGCCCCGTCCGGTTCCGCCGACGACGCGTTCCGGCGCTACCGGGCGGTGCTGAGCCTTGACCGGCTGACCGCCGACGACCCGCCGGGAATCAAGACCCGCCAGTTCAAGGTGACGTTCCGGGGAGCCGAAGGCCGGGGCCAGGCGGCCCACCTCGCCGAAGGCTTCACGACCGGGAGACACCGGTTCGCCGCCGGCCGTGAGCTGGCCGTCCACCGCGACGGGCCGGGCAGGCTGGTGCTGGCCACGCGGGCCGTCCGAGCCGTGGTCGACGCGATGACCGTGACGGACGGGGGAGAGCTGGTACTCACGGGCACCTACCCCCGGGAGGAGGCGGCCGGGAAGAAGGTCGTCCTGCGGCACGGCACCCGCTTCGAGGAGAAGGAGCTGCCGGTCGAGCTCGCCGACGGGCGGTTCACGGTCCGGATCGACCCCGAGGCGGCCCCTCAGACGGACGGTCCCGCGCTCCCTCTCTGTCCCGGCCGCTGGTATCTGTTCTTCCGCGACGCGGACGCCTGGGACAAGTCCGACGACGTTCCGGTGACCTTGCGTCCGGAGCAGGTGGGGGAGCTGCCCCTGCGCTTCAGCGGCCCGCAGCGTGGCAGTGGGCAGGGGCGTGCTGGCGGGCAGCCGCGTGCTTTCACCGTGGACCGCCGCAACTTCGACCGCATCTTCATCGAGCCGGAACGGCTCCTCGGCCCCGATGAGCACGGCACGTACCGCCAGCGCATCCTGCGCGAGGAGCACTTCCACAAGCAGCGCAAGCTTCCCCTGCGCGACGCGGTGCTCTACCTGAGCTTCGGCGGCAAGCAGTTCTCGGACTCGCCGCGGTCGGTCTACGAGGAGCTGGTACGCCGGGGAGTGGCGGTCGAGCACATCTGGACCCAGGACGAGGGGCTGCCCGAGATGCCGCCGCAGGCGCGGGTCGTGGGCTGGGGGAGCCGCGAGTGGTACGAAGCGCTGGCGCGCTGCCGCTACGTCGTCGTCAACACACCCGTGGGCGACTGGTTCGTCACCCGCCCCGGGCAAAAGGTCGTGCAGACCTGGCACGGCACCCCGCTGAAGAAGGTGGGCAAGGACCTCCTCGGCTCTCCCCAGGCCAGCCCCGCCTACATCGCCGGCCTGCCGCACAGCTACCGGCAGTTCGACTTCGTGGTGTCACCGAACGCACACACCACGGAGATCATGCGCAGGGCGTACTCCATCGAAGGCGAGATGCTGGAGAGCGGCTATCCGCGTAACGACATCTTCCACGCCGCCGACCGCGACGTACGGGCCGCGCGGGTCAGGGAGCAGCTCGGGCTCCCCGAGGGCAAGAAGGTGGTGCTTTACGCCCCCACCTGGCGTGAGGACCAGCGGCACGCGAGCAAGCTGTACAAGCTCGATCTGCGGATCGACCTCGCCGCCGCGCAGGCCGAGCTCGGCCACGACCACGTGCTGCTCTTCCGTAAGCATTCCAGCGTGCACGGCAACGTACCGGGCGCCGGCCAGGGCTTCGTGTGGGATGTCACGCGCTATCCGGATATCGCCGATCTGTATCTGGTGGCCGATGTGCTGATCACCGACTACTCCTCGGCGCTCTTCGACTTCGCACACTCGGACAAGCCGATGCTCTTCTTCACCTACGACCTGGAGCACTACCGGGACACGTTGCGCGGCCTGTACTTCGACTTCACCACGCGGGCCCCGGGGCCGCTGCTGGAGACCTCCGAGGAGCTGGTCAAGGCCCTGCGCGGCCTCGATGCCGTCGAGGCGGAGTACCAGGAGAAGTACGCCCAGTTCAAGAAGGACTTCTGCGAGCCCAGGGACGGCCGTGCGACAGCACGGGTCGTGGACCGGATGCTCGCCGGCGGACCGCACGCCGCGGCCTCGACCGACGGCTGAGGGCCCTACGAGAGGGGCGCGGGTGACCTCACGATCACCCGCGCCCCCCTACGTACCGTCTACGGTCTGCGCGCCCCGGCCGTCTCCGGCTCGGGCTCCGGCTCCTCCGCCGGCCGTGGCAGCCGTGCCGCCGCCCGGACCCCTGTCAGCCGGGCGCCCCGCTTCGACTTCGACGGGACCCACTTCGGCAGGTGCTGCGGCAGCGAGCCGTACCAGGCGCGGGAGACCGCGTAGCCGAAGGCGAGGCAGACCATGCCGCCCACCGCGTCCAGCCAGAAGTGGTTGGCGGTGGCCACGATGACGACCAGGGTGAGCGTCGGGTAGAGCAGGCCCAGGATGCGGGCCCAGGGCGCCGAGGCCAGGGCGAATATCGTCAGGCCGCACCAGAGGGACCAGCCGATGTGCATCGACGGCATCGCCGCGTACTGGTTCGACATGTTCTTGAAGTTGCCCGACGCCATCGAGCCCCACGTCTCGTGCACGAGCACGGTGTCGATGAAGTTCGCGCCGTTCATCAGACGGGGTGGCGCCAGCGGGTAGAGGTAGTAGCCGAGCAGGGCCACACCCGTCGTCGCGAAGAGAACGAGGCGGGTGGCCGCGTACCGGCCGGGGTGGCGGCGGAAGAGCCAGACGAGGACGCCGATGGTCACGACGAAGTGCAGCGTCGCGTAGTAGTAGTTCATCGACACGATCAGCCATGTCACGGAATTGAACGCGTGATTGACCGTTTCCTCGAAGGCGAGGCCGAGGGCCTTCTCCGCCGACCAGATCCAGTCCGCGTTGCTCAGGGCCTGGGCCTTCTGCTCCGGTACGGCGTTGCGCACGAGCGAGTACAGCCAGTAACTGACCGCGATGAGCAGGATCTCGAACCAGAGCCGGGGGCGGCCGGGCGATCGCAGGGAGCGGAGCCGGTCCGACCAGCCGGTCTTCCCGTCTTCCTGTGCTGTCACGTCCGTTTCACCCATAGGCAGAGAGTCTTCCATAGAGATTCCCCTGCCCCCGATCATCCCCCGGTCGGGTTCCGGTCGCACGTTCTGCACCTCAAGGACGAGGGTGGGACCCTGCGCCACCTACGGGTCCCGGGCCGTTCCCCGTACCGGGTCCGGAGCCGTTCCCCGTACCCGGTCCCGAAGCGGTCGTCCCGCGGACCACCAGCTCGGGCATGAAGACGAACTCGCTGTGCGGAGCCGGGGTCCCGCCGATCTCCTCCAGCAGCGTGCGCACCGCGGCCTGGCCCATCGCCGTCACCGGCTGCCGGATGGTGGTCAGCGGCGGGTCGGTGAACGCTATGAGGGGCGAGTCGTCGTAGCCGACCACGGAGAGGTCCCGGGGGACCTCCTTCGACAGCCGGCGGGCCGCCCGGATCGCCCCGAGCGCCATCATGTCGCTCGCGCAGACGACCGCTGTGCAGCCGCGCTCCATCAGGGCGGAGGCGGCGGCCTGGCCGCCCTCCAGCGTGTACAGGGAGTGCTGGATCAACTCCTCCACCGCGTCCGGCGTGAGGCCCAGCTGCTCCTGCATCGTGGCGTGGAAGCCCTCGATCTTGCGGAGGACGGGCACGAAGCGCTTGGGGCCGACCGCGAGGCCGATCCGGGTGTGGCCGAGCGCCACCAGGTGGGTCACCGCCAGCCGCATCGCCGCCCGGTCGTCGGGGGAGATGAAGGGGGCCTGCACCTTGGCGGAGAAGCCGTTGACCAGCACGAAGGGGACACCCTGGCCGCGGAGTTGTTCGTAGCGCTGCATGTCGGCCGAGGTGTCGGCGTGCAGTCCGGAGACGAAGATGATGCCCGAGACGCCCCGGTCCACCAGCATCTCGGTGAGTTCGTCCTCGGTGGAGCCGCCGGGGGTCTGGGTGGCGAGGACCGGTGTGTACCCCTGCCGGGTCAGCGCCTGGCCGATGACCTGGGCGAGCGCCGGGAAGATCGGGTTCTCCAGCTCGGGGGTGATCAGTCCGACCAGGCCCGCGCTGCGCCGGCGCAGCCGTACGGGGCGTTCGTAGCCGAGGACGTCGAGCGCCGCGAGGACGGATTCGCGGGTGGTCGCCGCGACCCCCGGCTTGCCGTTCAGGACTCGGCTGACCGTCGCTTCGCTGACCCCCGCCTGAGTTGCGATATCGGCAAGCCGTGCGGTCATGTCAGTGGACTGTACCGGGCCGGTGTCGGATTGCCCACTGTGTGTCGCCCGGGCGCCCGCACCCCCGTCCCGGCCCCGCCCCAGCCCTCCGCCCCGGCAAGGCCTTGCAAGCTCTTGCGGCCGCCCGCTGCGGGCTGCGGTCGGATCGTCGCACTGCGGTGATGTCGTACGTATCCCGCGCGTGGCCTGCCCTTGCCAGGGCTCCACCGGTTCCGTCAAGGGGCTTGACGGCAACCTTGAGGACACGCGAATGTAACGATCAACAGGGCTTGCAGAAATCTTCCGCAAGGTCTTTCGGTGGTCTTTCATCCTTGTTACGTTCACGTCGACCCGGCGCCGCGACGGAGCGGTACGGCAGTTGAAGGAGTTCAGATGCGACGTGGCATAACGGCCACCGCCCTGGTCGCGGCCCTGGCGCTCGCGGCGACCGCCTGCGGCAGCGGCGACGAGACCGGCGGCAGCAAGAGCTCGGGCGAGCTCTCCGGCACCGTGACCTGGTGGGACACCTCCAGCGTCGGCAGCGAGGACAAGGTCTTCAAGAAGCTGGCCGAAGGTTTCGAGAAGAAGCACCCGAAGGTCGACGTCAAGTACGTCAGCGTCCCGTTCGGTGACGCGCAGAACAAGTTCAAGAACGCGGCCCAGGCCGGCAGCTCCGCCCCCGACGTGATCCGCTCCGAGGTCGCCTGGACGCCGGACTTCGCCGCCCTCGGCTACCTGGCCCCGCTGGACGGCACCGCCGCCCTGAAGAACCAGGACGACTTCCTGCCGCAGGCCGTCGCGTCCACCAAGTACGAGGACAAGACCTTCGCGGTTCCGCAGGTCATCGACTCCATGGGCATCTTCTACAACAAGAAGCTGATGGAGAAGGCGGGCGTCGAGGCGCCCACCAACCTGGACGAGCTGAAGAGCGTCTCGAAGAAGATCAAGGACAAGACCGGCAAGACCGGCCTCTACCTGCGCGGCGACGACCCGTACTTCTTCCTCTCCTTCCTGTACGGCGAGGGCGGCGACCTGGTCGACGCCGAGTCCAAGACCGTCACCGTGGACAAGCCCGAGGGCGTCAAGGCGTTCAAGGCGGTCAAGGCCCTGGTCGAGGACGGCACCGCGAAGACGGATGCCTCCGACGGCTGGGAGAACATGATGCAGGCGTTCAAGAACGGCGACGTCGCGATGATGATCAACGGCCCCTGGGCCGTCGCCGACACGCTGACCGGCAAGGAGTTCACGGACAAGGACAACCTGGGCATCGCCACGGTCCCGGCCGGCTCCGCCGCGCACGGCGCCCCCCAGGGCGGCCACAACCTCGCCGTCTACGCCGGTTCGAAGAACCTGGAAGCCTCCTACGCCTTCGTCGAGTACATGACGTCCGTGGAGTCCCAGGCCACCGCCGCCGGTGAGCTGAACCTGCTGCCGACGCGCACCTCCGCGTACGCCAAGAAGGAAGCCGTCAACAGCGAGATCGTCGGCTTCTTCAAGCCGGTCGTCGAGACCGCCGTCGAGCGCCCCTGGATCCCCGAGGGCGGCAGCCTCTTCGCCCCGCTCGGCATCGAGTACACCAAGGTTCTGACCAACCAGACCACGCCGGAGAAGGCCGCCAAGGCCACCGGCGACGCGTACCGCAAGCTCCTGAAGGACTGGAAGTAACAGGAAGGTTGGCCGACTGATGGCTGTCCACACCAGCCAGTCGGTGGTGAAGGCCGCGGGCGATGACGTCGCCCGCGGCCGGAGCCGCGGTACTGGCACCCCACCACCGGCCCCCGGCCGTATCCGGCGCGGCCTGTCGACCCACTGGTACGCCTGGACCATGGTCGCCCCGGTCGTCGTCGTGATCAGCGTGATCATCGGCTACCCGCTGCTGCGCGGGATCTACCTGTCGATGACCGACGCCAACGAGCGCAACGTCGCGCGCACGATCGGCGTCAACGAACTGCCCGCCACCTACGAGTTCGTCGGTGCCGACAACTACATCGACGCGCTGACCGGCTCGCAGTTCCTCGGCACGCTCGGCTGGACGCTGGTGTGGACGGTCTCCTGCGTGAGCATCACGTTCGCGCTCGGCATGGCGCTGGCCAACATCCTCAACCGCAAGATCGCCGGCCGCTCCGCCTACCGCATGGCCCTCATCCTGCCCTGGGCCATCCCCGGCTTCGTCTCGGTCTTCGCCTGGCGCTTCCTCTACAACGAGGAGCGCGGCCTGCTCAACACCGTCCTCGGCGGCATCGGCATCGACGGCATCCCGTGGCTGAACGACCCGACCTGGGCCAAGTTCGCGGTCATCGCCGTCAACGTCTGGCTCGGCGTCCCCTTCATGATGGTCGCCCTGCTCGGCGGGCTGCAGTCCATCCCCTCGGAGCAGTACGAGGCCGCCGAGATGGACGGGGCCACCGCCTGGCAGCGGTTCCGCCACATCACGCTGCCCGGCCTGCGCCCGGTCTCCACCACGGTGATCCTGCTCTCCACCATCTGGACCTTCAACATGTTCCCGGTGATCTTCCTGCTCACCCGCGGCGGACCCGGTGAGGCCACCCAGATCCTCGTCACCCAGGCGTACAAGTTCTCCTTCGAGATCAGCCCGCGCGACTTCGCGCAGTCCTCCACGTGGGGCGTGCTGATCCTCGTACTCCTGATGCTCTTCGCCGTGGTCTACCGGCGAGTCCTGCGCTCCCAGGGAGACAACTGGTGACCACCACCGCCGACACCCGCGCGCGTCATGCCGGGGCCAAGGTCCGCCTCCGCGGCGACCGTTCGCCCCTCGCCTCCGTCGCCCTGCACCTCACCCTGATCGTCACCTCGGTGATCGCGGTCTTCCCGGTGCTGTGGGTCCTGCTGACTTCGCTCAAGCCCGCCAAGTACGCGACCACCACGGACTTCTTCCGCGAGACCACGTTCGTCAACTACACGAACCTGATCCGCGACACCGAGTTCCTCACCTGGTTCGCCAACTCCGCGATCATCGCCGGGCTCTCCACCGTCATCGGTGTCTTCGTCGCCGCCACCACCGGCTACGCGGTGAGCCGCTTCCGCTTCCCCGGCAAGCGCGGGCTGATGTGGACGCTGCTGATCACGCAGATGTTCCCGGTCGCCGTCCTCATCGTGCCGATCTACAACATCATGGCCAACCTGGGCCTGCTCAACCAGCCCGCCGGTCTCGTCATCACCTACCTCACCATCTCGGTGCCGTTCTGCGCCTGGATGATGAAGGGCTTCTTCGACACCATCCCGCGCGAGATCGACGAGTCGGGCGAGGTCGACGGCCTCACCCCGTTCGGCACCTTCTGGCGCCTCATCCTGCCGCTGGCCAAGCCGGGCCTCGCGGTCACCGCGTTCTACTCCTTCATCACCGCCTGGGGCGAGGTGGCGTACGCCTCCGCCTTCCTGGTCGGTGACGAGAACCTGACGCTCGCCGGCGGGCTCCAGAAGTTCGTCAACCAGTACGGCGCCCAGTGGGGCCCGATGACCGCGGCCTCCGTGCTCATCGCCATCCCGGCCGCCCTGGTGTTCCTGTTCGCGCAGAAGCACCTGGTCACCGGCATGTCCGCCGGAGCCGTCAAGGGCTGACAGACCCCTCGCGGACGCCCGCCAGGACCCGCCACCACCCGCACGCACCACCGCACTCGTCACGGCGGCGCCGGAAACCCCGACCCGGCCACCGGCGCCGCTCCCCACCCAGACACCCCAGGGACGACATGACCCAGCACCTCGCTGCCCCCTCCACCGGCACGTCCGACGACGCCCCGGGCCACCGCACCGGCTGGTGGCAGGACGCGGTGATCTACCAGGTCTATCCGCGGAGCTTCGCCGACGGCAACGGCGACGGCATGGGCGACCTCCCCGGCGTCACCGCCCGCCTGCCCTACCTGCGGGACCTCGGGGTCGACGCGGTGTGGCTCTCCCCCTTCTACGCCTCCCCGCAGGCCGACGCCGGGTACGACGTCGCCGACTACCGGGCCATCGACCCGATGTTCGGCACCCTGCTGGACGCCGACGCCCTGATCCGCGAGGCGCACGCCCTGGGCCTGCGCATCATCGTCGACCTGGTCCCCAACCACTCCTCCGACCAGCACGAGTGGTTCAAGCGCGCCCTGGCCGAGGGCCCCGGCTCCGCCCTGCGCGAGCGCTACCACTTCCGCCCCGGAAAGGGTGCGGACGGCGAACTCCCGCCCAACGACTGGGAGTCCATCTTCGGCGGCCCCGCCTGGACCCGTACGGTGAACCCGGACGGCACCCCCGGCGACTGGTACCTCCACCTCTTCGCCCCCGAGCAGCCCGACTTCAACTGGGAGCACCCGGCCGTCGCCGACGAGTTCCGCTCCATCCTGCGCTTCTGGCTCGACATGGGCGTCGACGGCTTCCGGGTCGACGTCGCCCACGGCCTCGTCAAGGCGGAGGGCCTGCCCGACCTCGGCGCCCACGACCAGCTGAAGCTGCTCGGCAACGACGTGATGCCCTTCTTCGACCAGGACGGCGTGCACGCGATCTACCGCAGCTGGCGCACGATCCTGGACGAGTACCCCGGCGAGAGGATCGCGGTCGCCGAGGCCTGGACCCCGACCGTGGAGCGCACCGCCAACTACGTGCGCCCCGACGAGATGCACCAGGCCTTCAACTTCCAGTACCTGGGCACCGCCTGGGACGCCGCCGAGCTCCGTAAGGTCATCGACACCTCGCTCGACGCCATGCGCCCGGTCGGCGCGCCCACCACCTGGGTGCTCTCCAACCACGACGTCACCCGGCACGCCACCCGCTTCGCCAACCCGGCGGGCCTGGGCACCCAGATCCGTACCCCCGGCGACCGCGGACTCGGCCTGCGCCGGGCCCGCGCCGCCACCCTCCTGATGCTCGCCCTGCCCGGCTCCGCCTACGTCTACCAGGGCGAGGAGCTCGGCCTGCCCGACGTCACCGACCTGCCCGACGAGGCCCGCCAGGACCCCTCGTTCTTCCGCGCCGAGGGCCAGGACGGCTTCCGCGACGGCTGCCGCGTCCCCATCCCGTGGAACCGCGAGGGAACGTCGTACGGCTTCGGCGAAGGCGGCAGCTGGCTCCCGCAGCCCGCCGGCTGGGGCGAACTCTCCGTGGAGGCGCAGACCGGCGTGGAGGGCTCCACGCTGGAGCTGTACCGGGCCGCGATCGCCGCCCGCCGAGACCATCCGGGCCTCGGCGCGGGCGCGGACGTGGAGTGGCTGGACGGCCCCGAGGGCGTCCTCGTCCTCGCCCGCCCCGGCTTCGTCTGCACCGTCAACACCACCGGCGCCCCGGTCCGCATCGCCGCCCGCGGCCGGGTGCTGCTCGCCAGCTCCCCGGTCACCGTCGACGGCGCCGAGGCCGTGCTGCCCGCCGACACCACGGTGTGGTGGACGGTGTGACACTGCCCGCGCCCAGGACCACGGCGGCGCCCCGCCTCTCCGACATCGCCGGCCAGGCGGCGGTCAGCGAGGCGACGGTCAGCCGGGTCCTGAACGGGAAGCAGGGCGTCGCGGACACCACGCGTCAGCGGGTGCTCGCGGCGCTCGACATCCTGGGCTACGAACGGCCAGTACGGCTGCGCCAGCGCAGCGCCGGACTGATCGGGCTGGTGACACCCGAACTCACCAACCCGATCTTCCCGGCGTTCGCGCAGTCCGTGGAGCAGGTGCTGGCCGGGCACGGCTACACGCCCGTGCTCTGCACCCAGCTCCCGGGCGGGGCGACGGAGGACGAGCTGGTCGAGCAGCTCGTGGAGCGCGGCGTCGGCGGCATCGTCTTCCTCTCCGGGCTGCACGCCGACACCTCCGCCGACCCGGCCCGGTACGCCGCGCTCACCGAGCGCGGGGTGCCGTTCGTCCTGATCAACGGCTACAACGAGCGCATCAGCGCCCCGTTCGTCTCGCCCGATGACAACGCTGCCGTACGGATGGCCGTCGGCCACCTCGCCGACCTCGGCCACCGCCGGGTCGGCCTGGCCATCGGCCCCCAGCGCTATGTCCCCTCGCGCCGCAAGCGGGACGGGTTCGTGGAGGCGGCCATCTCGCTGCTGGGCATGGACCGGGCGGAGGCCGAAGGGCTCGTCTGCTCCACCCTGTTCAGCGTCGAGGGCGGCCAGGTGGCGGCCGGCGCCCTGCTGGACGCGGGGTGCACCGGCATCGTCTGCGGCAGCGACCTGATGGCCCTGGGCGTCGTGCGCGCCGCCCGGGGGAGGGGACTCGACGTCCCGCGTGACGTCTCGGTCGTCGGCTTCGACGACTCGCAGCTCATCGCGTTCACCGATCCGCCGCTGACCACCGTGCGCCAGCCCGTGCAGGCGATGGCGGCGGCCGCGGTGGGCGCGCTCCTCGAGGAGATCGGCGGGAGCCCGGTGCAGCGCACCGAGTACGTCTTCCAGCCGGAGCTGGTCGTACGGGGGTCCACGGCGGCGGTACGCGCGTAGGCGGGGCCTCGAGGGACACGTACAGAGAGGCGTCCAGGAGTCGGCCCAGGAAGGGCCGGCGGGGAGTTGTGCGACTCCTGGACGCCTCTCTTGTCGTGACCGGCCCGGCCGGCCGGGCGCGTGGAGTCCGGGCACGGTGAAGCGCCGGAACCCTCGGCCGACCGGACCGGAGTCAGGTGAAACGTAACAGGCCCGCAATATCTTGCGAAAGACCTTGCAGCAAGAAACCGCGAAGAAAAATGGCTTGTTTCGTGGATGTGAGCGGGGCGTGTCCAAAGGGTTGACCGGTGACTGACGGCCTCGTACGGTCTGGTCCGCGGCAAGGTTTGCATTCTTGCAGCAAGAACCTTCAGGAGCCTTGAGGGCATGGCGCGTTGCCGGCTGAGGCTGCACCGTCACCCGCGTTTCCCCCACCCCCGCAGGAGGAAAGACATGGCACGCAGACCCCTGTCTGCCGCGCTCGCCCTCGTGGCCGGCGCCGCTGCCGCTCTTGTCATCCCCACCGGATTCGGCACCGCGTCCCCCGCGCAGGCCGCCGCTCCGGGCGACAAGGACGTCACCGCCGTGCTGTTCGAGTGGAAGTTCGCCTCCATAGCCAAGGCCTGCACGGACACCCTCGGTCCGGCGGGCTACGGCTACGTCCAGGTCTCGCCGCCCCAGGAACACATCCAGGGCAGCCAGTGGTGGACGTCCTACCAGCCCGTCAGCTACAAGATCGCCGGCCGCCTCGGCGATCGCGCCGCCTTCTCCGCCATGGTCAACACGTGTCACTCCGCCGGGGTCAAGGTGATCGCGGACTCCGTCATCAACCACATGGCGGCGGGCAACGGCACCGGCACCGGCGGCTCGTCGTACACGAAGTACGACTACCCGGGCATCTACTCCGGCAGCGACATGGACGACTGCCGCGCCCAGATCAGCAACTACAACGACCGCGCCAACGTCCAGAACTGCGAGCTGGTCGGCCTGGCCGACCTGGACACCGGCGAGGACTACGTACGCGGCAGGATCGCCGGCTACCTCAACGATCTGCTCTCGCTCGGTGTCGACGGCTTCCGGATCGACGCGGCCAAGCACATGCCCGCCGCCGACCTGGCCAACATCAAGACCCGGCTCACCAACCCGAACGTCTACTGGAAGCACGAGGCGATCTACGGGGCCGGCGAGGCCGTCTCGCCCTCCGAGTACCTCGGCAGCGGAGACGTCCAGGAGTTCCGTTACGGGCGGAGCCTCAAGCAGGTCTTCCTCAACGAGAACCTGGCCCACCTGAAGAACTTCGGCGAGGGCTGGGGCTTCATGGAGTCCGGCAAGTCCGCCGTCTTCGTCGACAACCACGACACCGAGCGCGGCGGCGACACCCTCAACTACAAGAACGGCTCCGCCTACACCCTAGCCAACGTCTTCATGCTGGCCTGGCCCTACGGCTCCCCGGACGTCCACTCCGGCTACGAGTTCAGCAACCACGACGCCGGGCCGCCCAACAACGGCCAGGTGAACGCCTGCTACAGCGACGGCTGGAAGTGCCAGCACGACTGGCGCGAGATCTCCTCCATGGTCGGCTTCCGCAACACCGCACGCGGCCAGGCCGTCACCAACTGGTGGGACAACGGCGGCGACCAGATCGCCTTCGGCCGGGGCAACAAGGCGTACGTGGCCATCAACCACGAGGGCTCCTCGCTGACCCGGACCTTCCAGACCTCGCTGCCGGCCGGTGACTACTGCGACGTGCAGAGCGGCCGGGGTGTCACGGTCAACGGCTCCGGCCAGTTCACCGCCACGCTCGGCGCCGGTACGGCCGTGGCCCTGCACGCCAATGCCCGTACGTGCTCCGGAGGCGGCGGCTCCAACCCCGACCCGGGTCCGGGCAACGGCCAGTCCGGCGCCTCCTTCGGCGTCAACGCCACCACCCAGCTCGGCCAGAACATCTACGTCACCGGCGACCAGGCGGCCCTCGGCAACTGGAACCCGGCCAACGCGCCGAAGCTCGACCCGGCCACGTACCCCGTCTGGAAGCTGGACGTGAACCTGCCCGCCGGGACCTCGTTCGCGTACAAGTACGTCCGCAAGGACGCAGGCGGCAACGTCACCTGGGAGAGCGGCGCCAACCGCACCGCCACCGTCCCGTCCTCCGGAAAGGTCACGCTGACCGCCGACGTCTGGCGCAGCTGACCCGCAGCTCCCCGTGGGCCGGAGGCGCGCTGCCTCCGGCCCACAGCCAACCCTCCTGCCACACCAGCCGAGGAGCACCCCTCTCGTGTCCCGAACCACCCTCAGACGAGGGGTGATCGCCGCGCTCTGCGTGGCGCTGCTGCCCGTCGTCCCGGCGGCCACCGCCGCCGCATCGCCCCGACCGCCCGCCCCGCCCTCCGACGCGAAACTGGCGAAGGAGGCGGCCCGGCACGACCTCACGCGTGAGCAGTTCTACTTCGTGCTGCCGGACCGGTTCGCCAACGGCACCACCGCCAACGACCGTGGCGGGCTGAAGGGTTCACGCCTGGAGCACGGCTTCGACCCGACGGACAAGGGGTTCTACCAGGGCGGCGACCTCAAGGGCCTGACCCAGAAGCTCGACTACATCAAGGGCCTCGGCACCACCGCCATCTGGATGGCCCCGATCTTCAAGAACCGGCCCGTCCAGGGCACCGGCAAGGACGCCTCGGCCGGCTACCACGGTTACTGGATCACCGACTTCACCCAGGTCGACCCGCACTTCGGCACCAACGCCGACCTGGAGAAGCTGATCGACAAGGCCCACGCCAAGGGCATGAAGGTCTTCTTCGACGTCATCACCAACCACACCGCCGACACCGTCGACTACGCGGAGAAGGCCTACGGCTACAAGCCCAAGGGCGCCTTCCCGTACGTGGACAAGGACGGCCGGCCCTTCGACGACCGCGACGGCGTCAAGAAGGTGGACGAGGACTCTTTCCCGTACACCCCGGTGCAGGCGCCCGGCGCGGGCAAGAAGGTCCCGTCCTGGCTCAACGACCCGACGATGTACCACAACCGGGGCGACTCGACGTGGGCCGGCGAGTCCAACGAGTACGGCGACTTCTCCGGCCTCGACGACCTGTGGACCGAGCGTCCCGAGGTCGTGAAGGGCATGGAGAAGATCTACGAGAAGTGGGTCCGCGACTTCGACATCGACGGGTTCCGCATCGACACCGTCAAACACGTCGACCTGGACTTCTGGACCCAGTGGGCCACCGCGCTCGACGCGTACGCCGCCAAGCGGGGCCGGGACGACTTCTTCATGTTCGGTGAGGTCTACTCCGCCGACCCGGCGATCACCTCGCCGTACGTCACCCGGGGCCGACTGGACTCGACGCTGGACTTCCCCTTCCAGGAGGCCGCCCGCCAGTTCGCCTCCCAGGGCGCCCCGGCGGACCGGCTCGCCTCGGTGTACGGCAACGACTACCGCTACACCACGGACAAGGCCAACGCCTACGAGCAGGTCACCTTCCTCGGCAACCACGACATGGGCCGCATCGGGACCTTCCTCAGGCAGGACAACCCGCAGGCCGATGACGCGGAGCTGCTGAAGCGGGCTCGGCTCGCCAACGAGCTGATGTTCCTCGGCCGGGGCAACCCGGTGATCTACTACGGCGACGAGCAGGGCTTCACCGGCGCGGGCGGCGACAAGGACTCCCGCCAGACCCTCTTCGCCTCGCAGACCGCCGACTACCTGGACGACGACCAGCTCGGCACCGACCGCACGCACGCCTCGGACGCGTACGACACCAAGCACCCGATCTACCGCTCCATCGCCGGGCTCGCCAAGCTCACCAAGGAGCACCCGGCGCTGCGGGACGGGGTGCAGAGCGAGCGGTACGCCGCTGGTTCGGTCTACGCCACCTCGCGCATCGAGGCCAAGCGGCCGTACGAGTACCTCGTCGCCTCCAACAACGCGACGACGCCGAAGAAGGTCGAGCTCTCCACCGAGTCGGCGGGTATCAACTTCCGGACGATCTACGGTGGTTCCGGCGCGGTCCATAGCGGTGCGGACAAGAATGTCACCGTCACCGTGCCCGCCCTCTCCAGCATCGTGCTGCGCGCGGACAAGCCCCTCGGCGTTCCCGCCGCCAAGCCCGCGATCGCCCTGAAGGCCCCGGCCGCCGGCGCCACCGGCACCGTCGAGATCACCGCCGACGTGGACGGCGGCCAGCTCAACCGGGTCGTCTTCGCCGCCCAGGTGGGCAACGGGAAGTGGCAGACGCTCGGTTCGGCCGACCACGCCCCGTACAAGGTCACGCAGTATCTCGACGAGACCGTCAAGGCGGGAACGCCTTTGCGCTACAAGGCCGTTGTCGTCGAACGGGCGGGCCGCACCTCCAGCGCTCTCGCCACGACCACCGCCGGCCAGACCCCGCCGGCGCCGAAGCCCGTCGCGATCGAGCGGGACCGGGCCGTCGTCCACTACCAGCGTGCGGATGGCGACTACGAGGGCTGGCAGCTCAAGTCCGGTGAGAAGACGGCCGAGTTCATCGGGCGGGACGCGTACGGTGCGTTCGCCTGGATCGACCTGGAGAAGGGCACGGACTCCGTCCCGTACACCGTCGAGAAGAACGGCACGGCGGACGGGCCGCGGCGGACCATCGACCTCGGGGTGACCGGGCAGGTCTGGATCGAGCAGGGCAAGGACGAGCAGGCGGTCGAAGCGCCCGAGGCGCCGCCGCAGGACACCACGAAGGCCGTCCTCAACTACCAGCGCGCCGACGGCAATTACGACGGCTGGGGCATCCACACCTGGACCGGCGCCAAGGAGCCCACCGACTGGGCCAGGCCGCTGATGCCGGTGAAGAAGGACGCGTACGGGGTCACCTTCGAGGTGCCGCTCACCGACGGGGCCACCTCGCTCAGCTACATCCTGCACAAGGGTGACGAGAAGGACCTCCCCAGCGACCAGTCCCTCGACCTCGCGACGTACGGCCACGAGGTCTGGATGCTCGGCGGAAAGCCCGGCTACCTCCTCCCGCAGGTCGGCGGGGGCGCGGCCCCCGACCTGACCAAGGCCGAGGCGCAGTGGATCGACGCCAACACTGTCGTCTGGAAGGTGAAGGCGACCGACGCCACCAGCCAGCAGCTCGTGTACGCGAAGAAGGGCGGCATCTCCGTCGTCGGCGGGGCGCTCTCGGACGAGGGCCAGTGGCTGCGGCTGACCTCAGCCGCGCTCAGTGACGCGCAGAAGGCCAAGTTCCCGCACCTGAAGGACTATCCGGCCTTCACCGTCGACCCGCGCGACCGGGACCGCGTCCGCGAGTCCCTGCGCGGCCAGCTCATCGCCACCCAGCGCGCGGCCAACGGCGCCCTGCTCGCCGCCACCGGCGTACAGACGGCGGGCATCCTGGACGACCTGTACGGGAAGAAGGCGGCCTCTGCCGAACTCGGCCCGGTCTTCCGCAAGTCGGTGCCCACCCTCTCCGTGTGGGCCCCGACCGCCCAGGCCGTCGCCCTCGAACTCGACGGCCGTACGCACAAGATGAAGCGCGACGACCGCACCGGCGTCTGGTCGGTCACCGGCAAGAAGGACTGGCGCGGCAAGCCCTACCGGTACGCCGTCACCGTCTGGGCGCCCACCGTCCAGAAGCTCGTCACCAACAAGGTCACCGACCCCTACTCCACCGCCCTGACCGCCGACTCCGCCCGCAGCCTCGTCGTCGACCTCACCGACCCGAAGCTGGCGCCGCGCGGCTGGTCCGGCCTGAAGAAGCCCGCCGCCACCCCGCTGCGGGACGCCCAGATCCAGGAGCTGCACGTCCGGGACTTCTCGATCACGGACCGCACGGCGACCCACCCGGGTGAGTACCTGGCCTTCACCGACACCCGCTCCAAGGGCATGCGGCACCTGAAGAAGCTCGCGGACTCCGGCACCAGCTACGTCCACCTGCTGCCCGTCTTCGACATCGGGACCATCCCGGAGAAGAAGAAGGACCAGGCCACGCCCGCCTGCGACCTGCACGTCTACGCCCCCGACTCCGAGGAGCAGCAGGCCTGCGTGTCCAAGGCCGCCGCCAAGGACGGGTTCAACTGGGGCTACGACCCCTTCCACTACACCGTCCCCGAAGGCTCGTACGCCTCCGACCCCGACGGCACCAAGCGCACCGTCGAGTTCCGGCAGATGGTCCAGGGCCTCAACCAGGCCGGGCTGCGCACGGTCATGGACGTCGTCTACAACCACACCGTCGCCTCCGGCCAGGACGACAAGTCGGTGCTGGACCGGATCGTGCCGGGCTACTACCAGCGGCTCCTGGAGGACGGCAGCGTCGCCACCTCCACCTGCTGTGCCAACACCGCGCCCGAGAACACCATGATGGGCAAGCTCGTCGTGGACTCGATCGTCACCTGGGCCAAGGAGTACAAGGTCGACGGCTTCCGCTTCGACCTGATGGGCCACCACCCCAAGGACAACATCCTGGAGGTCCGCAAGGCGCTGGACCGGCTCACGCTCGCCAAGGACGGCGTGGACGGGAAGAAGATCATCCTGTACGGCGAAGGCTGGAACTTCGGCGAGATCGCGGACGATGCCCGGTTCGTCCAGGCCACCCAGAAGAACATGGCCGGCACCGGCATCGCGACCTTCTCCGACCGGGCCCGTGACGCCGTGCGCGGCGGCGGCCCCTTCGACGAGGACCCCGGCGTCCAGGGCTTCGCCTCCGGCCTCTACACCGACCCCAACTCCTCGCCCGCCAACGGCACCCGCGCCGAGCAGAAGGCCCGGCTGCTGCACTACCAGGACCTGATCAAGGTCGGTCTCTCCGGCAACCTCGCCGACTACACCTTCACCGACACCTCCGGCCGTACGGTCAAGGGCTCGGACGTCGACTACAACGGGGCGCCCGCCGGTTACGCGGCCGTCCCCGGTGACGCGCTGGCCTACTCCGACGCCCACGACAACGAGACGCTCTTCGACACCCTCGCCTTCAAGCTCCCGGCGGGGACGTCGGCCGCCGAGCGGGCCAGGGCCCAGGTGGTGGCCATGGCCGCCTCCGTCCTCTCGCAGGGCCCCTCGCTCTCCCAGGCGGGCACCGACCTGCTGCGCTCCAAGTCGCTGGACCGCAACTCCTACGACAGCGGCGACTGGTTCAACGCCCTGCACTGGGACTGCCGGGACGGCAACGGCTTCGGCCGGGGGCTGCCGCCCGCCGCCGACAACCAGGACAAGTGGTCGTACGCGAAGCCGCTGCTGACGGCCTCCGCCACGATCGCCCCCCGGTGCGCCCAGATCGACGGCGCCTCGGCCGCCTATCGCGACCTGCTCACCATCCGTACGACCGAGAAGGAGTTCTCGCTCTCCACCACCGGGCAGGTGCAGTCCGCCCTGTCCTTCCCGCTCTCCGGCCCGGACGAGACCCCCGGTGTGATCACCATGCGCCTGGGCAAGCTGGCCGTCGTCCTCAACGCCACCCCGGACACCGCGACCCAGCGGCTCGCCGCACCGGCCGGGAAGACGTACGCCCTGCACCCGGTCCAGGCCAAGGGGGCGGATCTTACGGTCAAACGAGCCAGGTACGACGGGAAATCAGCCAGTTTCACCGTACCGGGACGCACGGCGGCGGTCTTCGTCCTGCGCTGACACCCACCGGCACTACGGTGACGGCAGACGTCGGCGATGGAGCCGCGACAGCCGTCCTGGTCCACCACCGGGCCGGTCCCGCCTCCCCGGCAGAGGGAGGCGGGACCGGCCCGGCCCGTGCGGCAGGCGCCCCGCCCGGGGCGGCCGGCTCACCGGCGCCCTCTGCCCCAGCGTGCCGGACGGTGATGATGACCAAGGTGGGATTCCTTCCCGAGGAGACGAGCAGCTTCGTCGGGAGGCGGGCCGAACTGGCCCGGCTGGAAACCGCGTTGGCCGAGCGGCGGATGACCACCCTGATCGGGCCCGGCGGTGTCGGCAAGACCCGGCTCGCGCTCCGGGCCGCCCGCGCCGCCGCCGACCGCTACCCGGACGGCGCCTGGTGGGCCGACCTCTCCCCGCTCTACGACGACGCGCTCCTGCTCCCCACCGTCTCCGACGCGGTCGGGCTGGCGGACCACACCCTGCGGATGCCCGTCGAGGCGCTCTGCGAATGGCTCAGCGACAAGCGCCTCCTCCTCGTCCTGGACTCCGCCGAACACCTGCGGGCCCCCTGCTCCCACCTGCTGGCCGAGCTGCTGACCACCTCGCCCGGCCTGACCGTCCTGGTCACCAGCAGGCAACCGCTGGGCACCCGGGGCGAGCACACCGTGCGCATCCAGCCGCTTCCGGTGGACGGCGCCCCCGACGCGCTCCAGCTCTTCGAGGACCGGCTGCGGGCGTCCGACCCGCACGCGGGCCTGGACGCGCCCGGGGACCGGGCGGCCGCCGCCGACATCTGCCGCCGTCTCGAAGGCATCCCGCTCGCCATCGAACTCGCCGCCGCGGGCATCGGCCGCCACACCGTGGCCCAGCTCGCCACCCGCATCGGGACCCGCTTCGACGCCCCGGTCGACGCCGAGGACCTCACCGCCTCCCGCCTCGACCTCCTCGCCGACGACTCCCTCTGGCCCCGCCGCCACCGCACCCTGCGCACGACGATCGGGTGGAGCCACGAGCTCTGCACCCCGCTGGAGCGGCTCCTGTGGGCCCGCCTCACCCTCCTGCGTACGGACTTCGACGCGGAGACCGCCCGCGAGGTGTGCACCGGGGGGCCGCTCACCCCCCAGGAGGTGGACCGGGCGCTGCAAGGGCTCGTCGCCCAGTCCGTCGTCCAGCGCGACGGCCCCCGCTACCGGATGCTCGACACCCTGCGTGAGTACGGCCGCATGTGGCTCGCCGAACTCGGCGAGGAGCGGGCCGCCGCCGACCGGCACGCGAGGAGCTTCCTCGGCCTGGCCCGCCGCGCCCACGAAGGCTGGACCGGCCCCGACCAGATCACCTGGTACCACACGATCGCCGACACCCACCTGGACCTGTGCGCCGCCCTGGACCACCTGCTCGCCCACGATGTGGCGGCCGCCCAGGAGATGGCGGGCCGGGTCGGCTTCTTCTGGGCCTGCTGCGGCCATCTGTCGGAGGCCCGCGGCTACGCCCAACGGGCCCTGGAATCAGGCCCGGTGGAGGGACCGCACCGGACCCGGTTGCAGTGGGTGCTGGGCGTCGCGGCGCTGCTCCAGGGGGACTTCGCGACCGCCGAGAAGTACGGGGCGCTCTGCACGGCCATCGCGCTGTACGACCACGACGACGAGGGCATGCTCGGCGCCACCTACCTCTCCGGCCTCACCCAGCTGATGAACGGCGAGCCCGCGGCGGCGCTGGAGGCGGCGGAACGGGTGCTGCGGATGACGGAGACGGCCCCTCCGGACGGGGGTCCCGACGGACGGCGGGCCACCGCGACCGACTGCGCGACGGACACCACATCCGAGCCCGGCGCCTGTGAGCCCACCACGTCCGAGCCCGGCGCCTCCGGTCCCGCTGCCTCCGGTCCCGGCGCCTGCGAGCCCACCGCGTCCGAGCCCACCGCGTCCGAGTCCGGCGCCCGCGAGCCAGGCGCCTCCGAGCCCGGCGGGGACTCCGCGCCCCTGGAGTCCGCCCACCGGCTGCGCTGCCGCCTCATCACCGTCTTCGCGCTCACCGCGCTCGGCCGGCTCACCGAGTCCGGGCGGGCCGCCGCCGCGCTGCGCCGGGCCTGCGAGCGGGGCGGCGAATACTGGACCCGCTCCTACGCCGACTACCAGCTCGCCCTGATCGCCCTGCTCCAGGGCCGCCCGGAGGCCTCCGCCGTCCACGCCCGGGCCATGCTCGCGGGCAAGCACCGGCTCCGCGACAGCTTCGGCATCGCGCTGGGCCTGGACATCCTGGCCGCCGCCATCGCCGCCCAGGGCGCGGGCGCCCAGGCCGCCAGGGTCTACGGCACCGGACACGCGTACTGGCGGATGGTCGGCCACCCCCAGCGCGGTACGCCGGAGCTGGGGCCGGTCCGCGAGACCTGCGAGCTCCAGGCCCGGGCGGCGGTGGGCGACGAGGCGTACCAGCGGGCCTTCGAGCGCGGCCAGGCGGACAACGCGGAGGTCGGCCTCGCGGCGGCGCTGCACAGCGATCTCCAGCTCTGAGGGGCCCCGCAGGAGTGACGCGGGGGACCGATCCGTGCAGCGGACTACCCCGACCCGCGCATCGTGGGTTAGGTTAGGCATACCTAAGTGACCGCTTGGGTTTCCTGACCGCCTCTGGAGAACTCGGATGCGTCCTTTCAGCGCCCGTGCCACGCAGCCGACCCGCGCCGAGCGCGTCCGGTCGATCCTCGTCGTCGCCCACTCGATGACGGTGGTGAGCGACGGGGTGCAGACCGAAGTCCGCCGCCTGGACGGCACGGGGGCGATGGGCCACATCCACCTGCACGCCCCCACCGAGGGCGGTCACGCCCCGGCCGGCGAGCGGGTCCCGGCCCGCCTGGAGTTCACGGACATCGCCCCCACCCCCGTACGCGAGCGGCTGCGGGCCCGGGTCACGGTGACCGGCCTGCTGGCCGCCCCGTACAGCACGGACACCGAGAGCTCCACCTGCATGGAGTTCGGCCAGGCGGTCCTGGAGGACGCCGAGGGCCGCACCTTCATCACCCTCGAAGAGCTGGAGCAGACCGAGACCGACCCGGTCGCCGCCTGCGAGGCGGGCATGCTGACGCACCTGGTCGACGACCACAGCGAGCTCGTGCCCCTGCTGCTGCGCCTCGTCCGCCCCCTCCCGGAGCGGGGGATGGTGCGGGCGGTGCCGCTGGCGATGGACCGGTACGGCGTGACGCTGCGCCTCGAATACCCGCGCAGCCACCGCGACGTACGGCTGCCGTTCCCCAGGCCCGTGACCGACATCGACCAGGCGGGCCCGCAGATCCACGCCCTGCTGGCCGCCGCCCGCCGCGTCTCGCACCGCAACGGCCTTCCAGCGTAGGGGTGTTGTCGGCTCAGGCGCTTTCGTCGCGGGGCAACCGCTGTGCCGGTACGGCCGGTACGGCGGGGGCGAGGGCCGAGAGCCGGCTCAGCAGGTCCCCGAACGGGCCTTCCGCCGGCTCCTGGGAGAGCACCCGCAACACGATGCCCGCCATCTCCTGGTCATAGGCGGCGCTGACGGCGGCCAGCGCGGCGAAGTCGTGCACGAGCTGGATCTCCAGCTCCTCGCGCGGGATGCGCCGCCCGTCCAGCCAGATCAGTGCGGTCGACTCGGCGAGCGAGACCCAGGAGCGGACCACCAACTCCATCCGGGCGGGCGGGTCTTCCACCCCCAGGTGGGTGATGATCTGCTCGTACGCGGCCTGCCGCACCCCGTCGATCATGGCGTTGGCCGTGGACGAGCCGACGGCCGGGCCGCCGCGCATCAGCGCCGAGAAGCCCGGGCCGTGCTCGTCGACGAAGTCGAAGAACCGCCCCATCACCCGCAACAGCCGTGCGCCCAGAGGCCCTTCGAGGGGCTCCAGGAAGCGGGCGGCCAACTCGTCGGCCGCCCGCCGCAGCGCCGCCTCGTAGAGGCTCTGCTTGCCCGGGAAGTAGTGGTAGACCAGCGGCCGTGAGATGCCCGCGGCGGCGGCGATCTCGTCGATCGACACATCCTCGGGGGAGCGCCGGCTGAACAAGTCCAGCGCCACGCCGATCAGTTGCTGCCTGCGCTCGTCGACGCCCATCCTGCGCCGTACCCCGGTCGTCATCCGGACAGCCTAACCGGGGCGCGGCCGCGTGGCTTCTACAGGTCCAGCACCAGCCGCCCGCCCCGGCAGCGCGAGACGCAGATCAGCATCGAGTCGCCGCGCTCGTCGTCGGTCAGCAGCTCGTCCCGGTGGTCGATCTCGCCTTCCAGGACGCGCTGTTGGCAGGTCCCGCAGAAGCCCTGCTCGCAGGAGTACGAGACATGGGGCAGCTCCTCGCGAACCGCTGCCAGCACCGACTGTCCGGCGGCGACCTGTACGGTCCGCCCGCTGCGGTGCAACTCCACCTCGAAGGCGCCGGAGTTCGCCGAACCTGCCGTGGCCGCGGCGGAGAACCGCTCCAGGTGCAGAGTGCAGCCCTCGGGGAGCGCGGCGGTGACGGCGGCCATCAGGGGCTCGGGTCCGCAGCAGTAGACGGCCGTGCCGGGCGCGATGTCCGCCAGCGCGGCGACGGCGTCCGGATGCCCGGCCTCGTCCTGCGCGACCACGGTCACCCGCCCGCCCTCGGCGCCGAGCTTCTCGATCTCGTCCAGGAACGGCATCGATCCCCGCGACCGGCCCCCGTACACCAGCCGCCAGTCGGCCCCTCGCGCGGCCAGCGCACGCAGCATCGGCAGGACCGGCGTGATCCCGATCCCGCCCGCCACGAAGACGTACGCCTCCGCCTCCACCAGCGGGAACCGGTTGCGCGGCCCGCGCACCTCGATCTCCGCGCCCTCGTGGAGCTGCTCGTGCACCTCACGGGACCCGCCCCGCCCGTCCTCCACCAGCCGGGTCGCGACCGTGTACGTACCCGGGTCGTCCGGATCACCGCAGAGTGAGTACTGCCGCACGAGCCCCGAGGGCAGGACGAGGTCGAGGTGGGCACCCGGCTGCCAGCGCGGCAACGCGGCACCCTCCAGCCGGAGTTGTACGACCCCCTCGGCGACGGACACCCGCTCCGTGATGAGCAGCCGCCGAATGCTGGTGGCCCGCCGCGGCGAGTGACCGGAGACCGGCTCCGGCAGCGCGGGCATCGGCCACAGCGGGGACCGGGCGATCCGTCGGCGGAGCGCCCGCCGGGTGAGCAGGGCGGTACCGGCGACGAGGGCGACGGTGCGCAGACGGGGCAGGGCCATGGGTCAGGACGTTCCCGTCGTACGGGCCTCGGCGGCGAGCGCCGCGGGCGAGTGGGCGAGGTAGTCGACGGCCTGGGCCGTGCTGCCCTCCTGGGAGGGGTGGTACGAGCGGCTGAGGTAGCTCGGTATGGACAGCAGGATCGAGCCCGTGCTGGGCAGGGTCCCTTCCTTCCCGCTGGCGTGAAACGCCTTGAACGAAGCCTTCCCGTCCAGCAGGCTCGGGTCGTTCTCCATGAAGAACCGGATACCGCGCTGCCAGAGGAAGACCAGCGCCGAGAAGGCCGCCGCCCAGGTCCGCACCCGCCTGCGGTAGCCGCCGTCGACATGCATGAACACCTCGAACGCCACCGACCGGTGCTCCACCTCCTCCGCCCCGTGCCAGCGCAGCAGGTCCAGCATGGTCGGATCGGCGCCCTTGCGGTCCAGCGCCTCGGCGTTGAGGATCCAGTCGCCGAGGAAGGCGGTGTAGTGCTCGATGGCCGCGATCATCGCCACCCGCTCCATCAGCCACCACTGCGAGGGCCGCCCCGGCGGCAGCGTCCGGTCCCCGAGCAGCTTCTCGAAGAACCAGTCGACCTGCGCGGTGTACGGCGTCGGGTCGAGCCCCAACTCCCGCATGTGCGGCAGCACATCGTCATGCGCCTGCGAGTGCACCGCCTCCTGCCCGATGAACCCGATGACGTCCTCGCGGAGTTGCTCGTCATGGATGTACGGGAGGATCTGCCGGTACACATGGATGAACCAGCGCTCCCCGGCCGGGAGGAGCAGGTGGAGCACGTTGATGGTGTGCGTGGTGAACGGGTCGCCCGGCACCCAGTGCAGGGGGGTCTTCTCCCAGGCGAAGGAGACCTTGCGGGCCTTGAGCGGCGTCCGCTCCGACGCGACCGCCGCTGGCTGCGTGTTAGACATGGTGTCAATGTACTGACGGGTACCCGAGGGGGCCAGGGGTGTGCACGGATTTCCCCGCGGTCCCGCGCGGGAAGGGTCCGGGCCATGATGAAGGCATGACGACGACGAACTCGGCCCGTGCCCGCTCGTTCGACGCGGTGGCCGCCTCCTACGCCGCCAGCCGCCCCTCCTACCCGCCCGCCCTGCTGGACGCGCTCGAGGAGCTGTCCGGCCGCCCGCTGGCCGGAGCCCGGGTCGCGGACGTCGGGGCGGGCACCGGAATCTCCACCGCCCTGCTGGACGGCCGGGGCGCCAGGGCGGTGGCGGTGGAGCCGGGCGACGGGATGGCCGCGCAGCTCCGCCGGGGGCTGCCGCACGTGCCCGTGGTCCGGGGTGACGGCAACCGGCTGCCGCTGCGGACCGGGTCGCTGGACCTGGTCACGTACGCCCAGTCATGGCACTGGACCGACCCCGCCCGCTCGGTCCCCGAGGCGCGCCGCGTCCTGCGGCCCGGCGGGGCGCTCGCCCTGTGGTGGAACGACTCCGACCCGCGCGTGGCGTGGATCGGCGAGCAGCGGCGGCGGGTGCTGGACGCCTTCGGTGAGGGCCAGGAGGACCAGCACGTGGCGGCGTACGATCCCGACGCGCGGCTCCGGGCGGAGCTCCCCGCCGGGGTCGGCTTCCGCACCCGGCAGGTGGAGTGGAGCCGTGAGGTGACGCTCGACGTCCACCTCGCCAACCTCGCCAGCCACTCCGTCTTCCTGGTCGCGGACCGGGCGGTGGCGGAGCCTGTGCTGGAGCGCGAACGCGCCCTGCTGGCTGCCGTGTTCCCCGGCGGCACGGTCCGGGAGGCCTATGTGACGAGCCTGGCCGTCACCCGTACCTGAGACCGGTTTTGGGTGCAGGATGGGCCGATGGTGACAGAACCGGAATGGCGATGCGGAGCCGGCCCCCGGGCCGCGGGCACCCTCCTGGCAGCGCTGCTGCTCCTGAGCGGGTGCAGCGCGGACGGCAAACAGAACGCGGCCGACGGCGCCGGGAGTGACCGTCCCTCGGCGCCGCCGACCGCGACGGGAACCCTGGAGCAGCTGGCCGAGAAGGCCGGCTGCGAACCCAACGTACAGACCGACGCCCAGGAGCTCCGGCAGGCCAACTGCAAGACCCCGACCGGGCGTTACGTGCTGACCACCTTCGCGACCGACCGCGGCCACCGCGAGTGGATCAACGAGGCCAAGGACTACGGCGGTTCGTACCTCGTCGGCCGGCGCTGGGTCGCCGTCGGTGACGCGAAGGTGGTCGCGGCGCTGCGCGGCCGGCTCGGGGGGACGGTGGAGACCGCCTCGCCGCACCACTCGGGGGAGAGCGGGGATGGGGGGAGCGAGGAAGGGCACTCCGGTCACCACGGGAGCTGACCGCGCAGGTTCAGGGGGACAAGCCCTGGGGGCCGGTGCCGGTGCCGAATCACCGGCACCGGCCCCCTCGGTGTCTCAGGTGTCTCAGGTGTCTCAGGCGCCGTATCAGCGGCACCTGCGCCCGTCGTTGATGCACCGCACCATCTTCTTCATCAGCCTCTGGTCGAAGACGTTGATGAAGTCACCGTGGTCGGTGATCGGCTTGTGCAGCTGCTCGGGGAAGGAGTCGACGGCGAAGCCCGGCCCCGGCGGCACGTCGTACACGATCCGCTGGACGAGCTGCGGAACCGCCCGGAACCCGTTCGGGCACCGCCCGTTCGGCTGCGCGAACGCCACATGGGTGCGGTGGTTGGCGCTGTCGGTGTTCTGCCCGTCCCAGCAGTTCTGGAAGGCGAACGTACGCACCACCTGACTGCCCTCGGGGCAGATCGGGTACTTGTCCTTCAGCTGCCGGTCCTCGAAGCCGGTGCAGCTCCATGAGGCGTTGGCGTTGGCGTCGCCGTTGGTGAACGCCTTCGCGTCCCCGGTGATGATCCGCAGGAAGCGCGGCATGGCCGTGACCCTGCCGACGGGGGAGCCGACGAACTTCAGGGTCACCTGGGACGGCGTCTGGATCTCGCCGACGTTCTGGTCCTTGCCGCCGCCGTCGGCGTTGACGTCGGCCTCGTCCTGCCCGTTCTGCAGACGCAGCACGGGCCAGTAGTAGGTCGACCGGTCGCCCTGGTTGCGGCAGGTGGTGGCGCCGTTCGCCAGATCGTCGTCGCTGGCGAAGGCGTCGTTGGCCTGGTTGCCGATGTAATCGTGCATGTGGTGCGCGCCGTTGCTCACGCCGGGCGCGACGATGACGTTGTCCGGGTTGAACTTGCCGTTCTCGTTACGGCCGCAGTCGGTGGTGAAGGTGCCGCGGGAGGCGCCGCGGCGCTGCCGGGGGCGCTGGACATTGGGCTGGACAGACTGGATGTCGACAAAATCGGACGGCTCGGGCCCGTTGCCGCCCTGACCGCCCTGGCCCTGACCCTGCCCCTGTCCAGGGTCCTGGCCGTTGCCTTGGTTGTCACCCTGGCCTTGGTTGTCACCTTGGCCCTGGTCATCGCCCTGGCCTTGATTCTGGCCCTGGTCCTGCCCCTGGCCGTCGTCCTGGCCGCCATCGCCGTTGCCGCCGTCACCGCCGTTGCTGCCGTCACCCGTATCTCCGCCGGGGTTACCGCCAGGGTTGCCGGAGGCGCTGTCGTCGGCGCGCAGGCTGCACCCGGCGAGGCCTTCGATCCCCGCGGGCCGCTCTCCGACGCGTCCGATCGCGATGCCGATGCGGTCGAGGCTCGCCGTCCGCTTGTTCCGCAACGGGCCGAGCACGGCGTTCTCGGCGAGCCCCGGGTCCTGGGATATCTGCTCCTTCCGGTCGGCGAACTGCCGGTAGGCGTCGGTGATCTGGGTATCCATCGCGGCGAGCTCGCGGTCGACCTCGGGGCGTGCCTGCTCGGGCACGTCGGGCAGTTCGTTACCGGCATCGGGACAGTCGATGGTGGACATCTGGCGGCCCGTGTTCTGGGCCCGGGTGGTGGGCGGCGATCCGGACGGCCCTTCCCCCGCGGAGGCGTAGACATTGACCGCCACCAGCCCGCCCCCGCCCAGGATCAGGGCGGCGGAGGCGGCTATGGCCCGGTTAGCCAGGCTTGAGCGTTTTTTGCGGGACGTACGGGGTGTACGTGCTGTGCGTCGCATGGGACTCCTCTGCTTCGAGGGAGAAGCGTGACGTCCCATACGCGCGGCCCTGGCGCCCTGTTCAGCCCCGCGGCCGATTCGTGCGAAGCTCCAGCTGGAAAGCGGTCCGAATGCCCAACTCTCAGGCGAAGGCGGCCAATGGGGCGTCCACCGGTGCTCCGGTGAGCCGGTTGGCGAGCGTGGACAGCGTGTAGGCGCCGATGCCCAGGACCACTTCCAGGGCGTTCTGTTCGGTGTAGCCATTCGACAGGAAGTCCCGCAACGCCTCGTCGTCGACCGCCCCCGCCGAGACGAGCACCTCCAGCGTGAACCGGCGTACGGCTTCCAGGCGTTCGTCGGGAAGCGGGGGGTTCGTGCGGTCGCGGAGGGCGGCGAGGAGTGCCGGGTCTGCGCCCATGCGGGTCAGCTTCGCCGTGTGCATGGCCACGCAGACGTGGCAGTCGTTACGGGTGGCCATCGTCATGATCAGGACCTCGCGGGAGAGCGGGTCCAGGGTGCAGGACTCGAAGATCGCGCTGATCTTGAGGAAGCCGTCCAGGGTGTGCGGCGAGGTGGCGAGCCGGGCGACGGCGGCGGGTCGGTAGCCCAGGCGCTCCGTCACCGACTCCAGCGCTCGCCGTGCGGCGGGCGGGGCGGTGTCGGGAGTGTGGTCGGGGAAGGGCATGGCGAACCTCTCGCAGCGCTAGGGTGGACAACATGGTTGACGAAAAAAAGGTAAACCAGGTTGTCGAGTCCCGCAACGGCTTTGAGCTGCCGCTGCTCCTCTTCGCCGGCTTCCGCTCGATCATCGACACCCTGCACCGGGACCTCGCCGAGCACGGACACCCCGAGACCCGGCCCGCGTACGGCTTCGCCCTCCAGGCGGTGGGGCGCGACGGCGCGGCCATCAGTGACATCGGGCGGCGCCTCGGGGTCTCCAAACAGGCGGCCGGGAAGACCGTCGAGAAGCTGGAGACCCTCGGTTACGTGGAGCGCGCCCCGGACCCCGCCGACGGCCGGCGCACCCTGATCCGCCTCACCTCGCACGGCGTCGACCTGCTGGCCCGGTCCGCCGAGGGCTTCGACCGGCTGCGGGCCGAGTGGGCCCGGGAGCTGGGGGAGGAACGGCTGGCCGCCCTGGAGCAGGACCTCCGCGCGATGGCCCCGGGCGGCGCGTTCCGGCTGGACGCGGCGGGCTGGTTCACGGGCTGAGCACCGCTCCGCGCACCCCGGTCGCGCGTACCGGCGCTCAGCCGCGGTCCAGATAGGCCAGCACCGCCAGCACACGGCGGTTGTCGTCGTCCGAGGGCGGCAGGCCGAGCTTCCCGAAGATGTTCGACGTGTGCTTGGCGATCGCCCGCTCCGTGATCACCAGCTGGGCGGCGATCGCCGTGTTGGACCGGCCCTGCGCCACCAGCTCCATCACCTCCCGCTCGCGCGGGGTGAGCCCGCCCATCGGCTCGTCCCGCGAACGGCGGGAGAGCAGCTGGGAGATGACCTGCGGGTCCATCGCCGTGCCGCCCGCCGCCACCCGCCGTACGGCGTCGATGAACTGGTCCGCGTCGAAGACCCGGTCCTTCAGCAGATAGCCGATGCCCCCGTTGCCGTCGGCCAGCAACTCCCGGGCGTACAACTGCTCCACGTGCTGGGAGAGCACCAGCACGGGCAGCCCCGGCCGGGCCCGCCGGGCAGCCAGGGCGCACTGCAGCCCCTCGTCCGTGTGGGACGGCGGGAGCCGGACGTCGACGACCGCGACGTCCGGCTCCAACTCGGCCAGGGCCTTGCTCAGTTCGGGCCCGGTCTCCACGGCTGCGGCGATCTCGAACCCGTACGCCTCCAGCATGCGCACCAGTCCGTCGCGCAGCAGGAAGAGGTCTTCGGCTAGGACAACACGCAAGGCAGCTCCATGGTGACCATGGTGGGGCCGCCCGCGGGGCTGCTGACGGCCAGGACGCCGTCGAATGTACCGAGTCGCCGTTCGATTCCGCTCAGCCCGGAGCCCGACCCGATCCGCGCACCGCCCCCGCCGTTGTCCGTCACGGAGATCCGGAGCATGCCCTCGCCGTGGTGCAGGTCCACCCAGATCCGGTCGCCGCCGGCGTGCTTCACCGCATTGGTCAGGGCCTCGCTCACCGCGAAGTACGCCGCCGACTCCACCGACGCCTCCGCCCGCCCCGGCAGCTCCACCGTCACCTCCGTGGCCACCGGCAGCCGCAGGACCAGCGCCTTGACCGCGTCGCCGAGGCCCCGTTCGGCGAGGACCGGCGGGTGGATGCCCCGGACCAGGTCACGCAGCTCGGTCAGGGCCTCCGCCGACGACTCCCGGGCCGTCGCCAGCAACTTCTTCGCCTGCGCGGGGTCCTTCTCGATGAGCGCCTCGATCGTGCCCAGGTTCATCCCCATCGCGACCAGCCGCGCCTGCGCCCCGTCGTGCAGGTCCCGCTCGATGCGCCGCAGCTCGGAGGCGGCGGTGTCCACCGCCTCGTGCCGCGTCTCGGTGAGCCGGTCCACCCGCTGCGCGAGCGCCTGCTCGGGCGTCGGCGCCAGCAGCGGGCGGGCGATCACGAAGTGCAGCCGCAGCAGCGGCGCCGCGGCCCGGAGGCCGACGGCGAAGATCACCGCCCCGAGCGCCAGCGCGGCCAGCCCCGTCGCCTGGCTGTCCACCGGCACGAACCCGTACCAGTACGGGCTGCCGTCCTGGAACACGCGCCACAGCCCCGCCGCCAGGACCAGCCCCTCGACCGGGTAGATCATCAGGGCGGCGGCCAGTATCGCCACGACCGGGCCGACCGTCATGTCGGCCAGCAGCCACTGGAGGTCCCGCCAGGTCGCCGGGTCCTTCAGCAGCAGCGTGGTCCGTTCCACCTGCCCGGTCACGCCTTTCCGCAGATCCTGCGGGAACGGGCGGTACGGCACCGGTATCCGTACGCCGGACCAGTCGGCCGCCCACAGCCGCCGCTGGTTCGCGTGCCGGCGCACCCCCTCCAGCACCAGCGGGGTCGTGAACACCCCGATGCCCAGCAGGATGAAGGCGATCGAGAGCACCGCGAGGACGAACAGGACGATGGAGACCGCCAGCCCGTAGACCGACAGGACGAGCCCTCGTCCCGCCGCCAGCATCGGCGGCCGTATCCGTGTCGCGAGTGCGTTCATCGTGATCCCTCTCCCCTCACGGGACCCGAGCCGGCCCCCGTCGTGCTGCAAGTCTCGCCCGCGCCCACCCCACGGCGGCAGCCGGTACGCCACCCACCCGGGGGTGTAGCCAGCACCACCCCGGGACCTCGTGCCGGCCCCTCGCGATGGGGGGCTCCGACGGCTGGGGCGGGCGGGCCGCCGTTCCTAGATTCGATGCGTTCCGACGTACGGACCTTTCCGAAGCCTGTCCCTGGGGGAACCGCATGAAGCGCAACCGCGCGAGGCACAACCTCGCCGCACGCATCGGCGTGTGGAGCACACACCACCGCAAGACCGCCGTTCTCGGCTGGCTGCTCTTCGTCGTGCTCGCCGCGGGCATCGGCGGGGCCATTGGCATGGTCGAGATGTCCGACGCGGAGAACGGGGCCGGCGACTCCGCCCGCGCCGAGCAGATCCTCCAGGACGCGGGGCTCGCCAAGCCCGCCGGCGAACTGGTCATGGTCTCGGCCCCCGCCGCCGGGGAGTGGGAAGCGGCCGCCGCGGCCCTGGCCGACGCCGTACGTGACACCGGCGCGGTACGGGACCTGGCCGCACCTCTCCCCTCCGAGGACGGCAAGGACGCCCTGATCACCTTCGCGATGCGCGGCGACGCACGGACCGCCCCGGACCGGGTCCAGCCCGTGCTGGACGCCGTCGCCGCCGTGGCGAAGGCCCACCCGGACGTCGATATCCACCAGTTCGGCGAGGCCAGTGCGGGCAAGTGGCTCGGCGACCTGCTGGCCGACGACTTCCGGCGGGCCGAGTTCACCGCCGTACCGCTCGCCCTCGGCATCCTCCTCGTCGCCTTCGGCGCCGTCGTCGCCGCCCTGCTCCCGGTCGGCCTCGCCCTCACCGCGTGCCTGGCCGCCTTCGGCCTGCTCTCCCTCGCCAGCCACCAGCTGCACCTGTTCCAGACGACGTACTCGGTGATGTTCCTGATGGGCTTCGCCGTCGGCGTCGACTACTGCCTCTTCTACCTGCGCCGCGAGCGCGACGAGCGGGCGGCGGGCCGGGACGCCGAGACCGCCCTGCGGATCGCCGCCGCCACCAGCGGCCGGGCGGTGCTCGTCTCCGGGCTGACCGTGATGGTCGCGATGGGCGGCATGTTCCTCTCCGGGCTCCTGCTGTTCAAGGGGTTCGCCCTCGCCACGATCATCGTCGTGTTCATCGCCATGCTCGGCTCGGTGACCGTCCTGCCCGCGCTGCTCTCCTGGCTCGGCGACCGCGTCGACGCAGGACGGATCCCGTTCCTCAACCGCCGCGCCAGGCAGGGAGGCCACATCAGCGGCCGGGTCCTCGGCCCCGTACTCGCCCGCCCCCGCCTCTTCGCCGTCGCCGCCACCGTCCTCCTCCTCGGCCTGGCCGCCCCCGCGCTCGGCATGAAGACCGAAACCCTGGGCCTGGAGAAGCAGTTCGGCTCCGACTCGCAGCTCTCCGTCGCCCACCGCACGATCACCGAGAGCTTCCCCGGCGGCCCCGCCCCCGCCCTGGTCGTCGTCCGGGCACCCGACATCACCGCCCCGGACGTCGGCAAGGCCCTCGCGGGCTTCGACAACGTCACCGTCCACCGCGACCGGAACATCGCCGAGATCGAGGCCCCCCTCCCCGGCGGCACCACCGGCCTCACCGAACTCCGCGAGCAGCGGCTGCCCGCCGCCTTCGACGGGACGGGAGCGGAAACGTACGTCACCGGGGAGACCGCCTCCTCCGTCGACTTCAACGACCAGCTGCGGCGCGGCATCGTCCCGGTCTTCGCGTTCATCACCGCGGTGACGTTCCTGCTGATGCTGTTCTGCTTCCGGTCGTACGTCATCGCCATCACCTCCATCGTCCTCAACCTGCTCTCCGTGGCCGCCGCCTACGGGGTGATGACCGCCGTCTTCCAGCACGGCTGGGGCGCCTCGCTCATCGGTTCGGAGGGGGTCGGCGCCATCGAGGCGTGGATGCCGCTCTTCGTCCTGGTGGTGCTGTTCGGCCTCTCCATGGACTACCACGTGTTCGTGGTCTCCCGGATCCGCGAGGCCCGCGGCGCCGGCCAGGACAACCGGGCGGCGATCGAGACCGGCATCCGCCGCACGGCCGGGGCGGTGACCGGCGCGGCCGCGATCATGGTGGCGGTCTTCGCGGTGTTCGGCACGCTCTCCATGCAGGACATGCAGCAGATGGGCGTCGGCCTCGCCGTGGCGGTGCTCCTCGACGCCACCGTCGTACGGATGGTGCTCCTGCCCTCCGTGATGCTGCTGCTCGGCGAGCGCAACTGGCGTACACCGAGGGGCCT
The DNA here is from genome assembly GCF_033109485.1 of Streptomyces cyaneofuscatus. Lineage (NCBI taxonomy): Bacteria > Bacillati > Actinomycetota > Actinomycetes > Kitasatosporales > Streptomycetaceae > Streptomyces > Streptomyces cyaneofuscatus. The sequence goes on from NZ_CP137002.1 coordinate 6,246,337, forward strand.
TTCGCGGCTGCCGAGCCTGGAGGGCGACGAGCCGGACCTGCGGGCGGAGGCCACCCCCGTAACCGCGAAGGTGTGACACACGGGGACGGCCCCGGACCACGGTACGAGACCGTGGCCCGGGGCCGCCGCATGTGCAACAGACAGCTCAGGGCGTGTACTTGTACCCCACCCGGCGGACCGTCTGGATCGAACGCCGGTGCTCCGCACCGAGCTTGCGGCGCAGCCGGGCGACATGGACGTCGACGGTGCGCCCGTCGCCCACGTGCCCGTACCCCCACACCGTCGTCACCAGCTGGTCCCGGGTGTGCACCCGGTGCGGGTGCGCCACCAGGTGGGCCAGCAGCTCGAACTCCAGGTACGTCAGGTCGAGGGTGACGCCGTCCACGGAGGCCGTACGCCGGGTCGCGTCGATCCGGACCGGCCCGGGCGGCGCCGCCTCCTCGGCCGGCTCCGGCGCCGGCTGCTGGGCGAAGGGCCCGCGGCCCTGACGGTCGCCCGGCCGGTCGGTCTGCCGGTCGCCCTGGCGGTCGAGCTGCCGGGCGTGCTGGGAGGCGGCGACCGCACCGGCGAGCGCCGGCTGCTGGTCGGCCGGCACGAGCACCAGGTAACCGATCATCGGCGGCTGGCCCGGCAGGGCGGGAAGCGTGTGCTGGGGGGCCGGCAGCCAGGTCGCGCCCGGCGGCAGGAAGTCGGCCACGTCGGAGAGCCGGGCGACCTCGTCACGGTCGACGGCGCGCAGACGGTGCCGGTTGGGGGAGAGGGAGCGGGCGGTGGGGTTGGCCGCAGCGGGCGCCGGGGAGGCTGCGGTGGCAGCGGAAGCGGCGGAGAAAGTACGGGTGTTCGCCATGGAGGGTCAGCTCTTTCGCGCGAGGAGTCGTCGAGGACGGACTTACGTCGTGCGCGCGGACCGAAGGCCGGGGTGAGCGGCTTTAGAGGGCCTGCGCGTTCCACGCGCGGCAACACACCCGGTCGAAATCATGGTGCTGACGGGAAGGCCAGAACGGCTCAAGGTCGCTGCGACCCGACGCGATGTACTGGAAGCTGGCCATGGCTCCATTGAAGCAGACATTGCGGCAATGCATCAGACTCCTCTCACCCGTCGATACGGCCTCTTGGCGTTACCTTCCTCACGCTGCGCTTTTTCTTGCTCACTTTTCCTTCCCCCGGTCTCGAACGAGCGGGGAAACACACGAGGAAGGGGCCCGCCGGTGTGAACCGGCGGGCCCCTGGGACATCCGATGAGACATCCGTTGGGATGCCCGTCGGGGCATCCGTGGCGTCGGGATCAGACCTGGTCGGCCTTCTCCAGCGCGGTGCAGCAGGTGTCCACGATGAGCCGCGTGACGACGTACGGGTCGACGTTGGCGTTGGGACGGCGGTCCTCGATGTACCCCTTCTGGTCCTGCTCGACCTGCCAGGGGATACGGACCGAGGCGCCGCGGTTGGAGACGCCGTAGCTGTACTCGTTCCACGGGGCGGTCTCGTGCAGACCGGTGAGCCGGTCGTCGATGCCCGCGCCGTAGTTCTTCACGTGGTCCAGCGGCTTGGAACCCTCACCCAGCGACTCGCATGCGGTGATGATCGCCTCGTACCCCTCGCGCATCGCCTTGGTGGAGAAGTTGGTGTGCGCGCCCGCGCCGTTCCAGTCGCCCTTGACCGGCTTCGGGTCCAGCGTCGCGGAGACGTCGAAGTCCTCGGCGGTGCGGTAGAGCAGCCAACGGGCCACCCACAGCTGGTCGGAGACCTCCAGCGGGGAGAGCGGGCCCACCTGGAACTCCCACTGGCCCGGCATGACCTCGGCGTTGATGCCGGAGATCCCGAGCCCGGCGGCCAGGCAGTTGTCGAGGTGCTTCTCCACGATCTCGCGGCCGAAGATCTCGTCCGCGCCGACGCCGCAGTAGTAGCCGCCCTGCGCGGCCGGGAAGCCGCCCTCGGGGAAGCCGAGCGGCCGGTGGCCGTCGAAGAAGGTGTACTCCTGCTCGATGCCGAAGATCGGGGCCTGGCCCGCGAACTGCTCGGCGACCGGGCGGAGCACGGCCCGGGTGTTGGACTCGTGCGGCGTCATGTCGATGTTGAAGACCTCGCACAGCACGAGGACGTCGTCACCGCCGCGGATCGGGTCCGGACAGGTGAAGACGGGCTTCAGCACCCGGTCGGAGGCGTGGCCCTCGGCCTGGTTGGTGCTCGAACCGTCGAATCCCCAGATCGGGAGATCCGCCACGTCGCCCGACGGCGTGCCGTCCATGATCTTCGTCTTGGAGCGAAGCTTGGCGGTCGGCTCGGTGCCGTCTATCCAGATGTACTCAGCCTTGAACGTCACGGACGCCATCCTTTGCGGGTGCAGCGGTCTATGCCGCGCAGCTTGGCAAGACGCGATTTCCCGTCCGTTGCCCGAGTGTGAACCCCGTGTTACCGAGGTTTCCTGCGATAAAAGGACACCTTGTAGGGACTCGTCATATGTTGCCCCTGAGGAGCTTCATACGTTGCCCTTGAGCAGCTGGGCGAACCCGGCGGCACGGATCCGCCGCACCAGCTCCTCTCGGCTCGACCCCAGCGTGGCGGCCGCCCGGGACAGCTCCCAGTCCGCGCCCGCGAGGACGTGCAGCAGATAGCCGCGCCGGATCTGGGCGTCGGAGAGCCGGAACGTCTTGAGGTAGGCGACCCGCCCCTTGTGGTCGGTGACCGTCTCGCCGATGTGCTGCCCGCTGCCGTCCCGGACGAACGGCGGCAGGAACCGCCACAGCGTGAACGACCCCATGCGGTAGACCCGGTCGAAGCCGTACGAGGAGTCCAGCAGCTCCCGCGCGAACAGGCTCTCGTGCGCCTCCTCCCACACCTGCTGCTGCCCCCGCGCGGCCGCCCGCAGTTCGGCGAGCGTACGGATGTGCGCCCCGTCCCCGAGCCGCGCCCCGAACTCCGGCACCGGCGCCCCGTACAGCGCGTACTGGTGCACCAGCTCCCCGTACAGGTCCTCCACCAGCGAGGCGTGCAGCAGCCGGTAGTCCTCCGGGTGCGGCACCACGAAGGCGGCGGCGAGCGCGTCGGAGACGTACACCATGACCCCGCACTGGTCCGGGTGGATCTCGAAGATCCGCAGTGCGTCCCCGAGCCCGCGCACCGACCACCCGAGGTACGCGTCCTCCGCGCGCGGTGACAGCCCGTCGCGCAGCGCCCGGCGCGACCACTCCTCCCAGGCGGTGGACGGGCCGCCGAAGTGCAGCGCGAGGTACCCCTCCAGGGCCAGATGGAGCGGCAGGAACCGCAGCCGGTCGCCGGGGCGGCGCTTGGCCATGCGGTGGAGGGGCGGCCGGGGCAGCCGGAGGGTACGGGGCACGTCCCGCCCGCCGCCGAGCTGGGTCCCGTACGCGGCCGACTGCCCGCCGCCTCGCGGCACTTCGGGATCCCCGGTGGACCAGTCGGCGACCAGCCCGTGGGGGATGTACGAGACGTAGTGGTCACGGGGCCCGAGCTCGACGATCCCCGCGCCGAGCCGCTCGTACACCTCCCGGTGCAGCCGCAGCCCCTCCACCGGCGCCTCACGCACCAGCGGTACGAGCCGGACGCCGCCCCACACCTGCGCGGGCCGGGTGGTGAGCCCGGTGAGCTCCAGCCGGTTCACGACATGGTCCCCTTCTCTGTCTCGTTCTCCGTCCCCTTCTCTGTGTCCCTCTCTCCCAGGAACAGCGCCACCCGCCGGTCCAGATACGCGTGCAGCTCCGCCGCCCCGGTCCGGCCCTCCGCGAACCGGGCGATCTCCACCAGCGCGGGCAGATCCTCCGCATCCCGGATCCCGGCCGTCGGAACCCCTGCCGCGAGCCGCCGTACGTCGAAACCGTCCGCGTCGTATACGGGGTTGACGTGCACCACCGCCGTCCGCCGCCCCGGATCCAGCCGCGCACGCCACACCCGCAGCACCTCGCCAGCCAGACCCGCCGGGGCGTTGTCCCAGCCGTCCGACACGATCACCAGCCGGTCCGGGGCCGCGCCGCCCGGTCCGGGCTCCAGCGCGTCCAGGACCCGCATCCCGAGCGGGGTCGGCCCCCACGGACGTACGAGCAGGGCGTCACCCCGCCCCGAGGTCCACAGCCCCCGGTACGCGCCCGGCGCCGCGAGCACCTCCAGCAGGTGGTGGCAGGCCAGAGCCACCGCGAGCGGCCGCCGCCGCTTCTGCCCCGACCCGGACGACGAGAAGCTGTCGTCGAGCACCGCGTGGACCCGGCCCCAGCTCCCGGCGTGCTTCCCCGCCGCCCGGCGCGCGGCCGTCCGCAGGGCACCGGTCAGCTCGGCGCGGCGGGCGGCACGCTGCTCGAAGGGGAGCGCGAGGACGTACAGCGCCAGCCGGGTCAGCGGCATCGCCGCCAGATCGACGTCCGGCCGCTGCGCCACGGCGTGCGTACGCAGCCGCTCCAGCCGGGTCATCCGGGGCGCGGCCCGCTTCAGGAACACCTCGCGCTTCATCCCGTGCCGGGCCGCGAACCCCTCCGCGACGGTGAACGGCAGCTCGGCCACGGCCCCCTGCTCGTAGTGCGCGCGCCGCCAGGCGTCCAGCAGCGGGTGCTCGTAGCGCGGCAGCTTCCCCGGCCGGAACAGGAATGCCCCGACCTCGGCGAGCGGCTCCGCCCCCTGCGGGCACCGCAGATGAACATGGCGGGCGGCCGTCTTCACCCCGCTCCGGTACTTCACCGCGTCGTGCCCCAGATCGGGCCGGGCCGCCAGCCAGTCGCGCATGATCGCCCGGGTACGCCGGTTGTTGATCCCGGCCCGGCGCACCTGGCCGAAGAGACGGTAGACCCGCTGCGGAGGCAGTCGCGCCAGCCGGGCGGCGATCAGCCGCCCCTCGGTGCGCCGCTCCTCGGCGCCCGCCTCGCCCGCGGTCTCCAGGAGGCCGAGCACGATGCGGGCGGCGTTGTGGTCGTTGATGTCGAGGGCGAGGCAAGCGGCGTACACACGGCGGTAATTGACCCGCACGTAGGTGTGCAGGAAGTCCAGCGACAGTTGCTGGTCGAGCGCGCCCGAACGGAACTCGCGCTGTCCGGTCGCGGTGATCGCCGCATTCGCGAAGAGCAGGACATCTTCGGCGGCGATGAGATCGGCGGAGTTCTCGGGCGTACGCATGGTCTTCCCCCGGTGCGGACTGCGGATGCCGGCCGGGGAATGGAGGCGCGAACAACGAAATCATCGCTTCACAGGCAAGTCCCGGTAGTCGCAGCCGAAGTCCCGCGGCCGGCCCAGGAAACGTAACCTTGCCCGCCTGTTCCCCGCCACCGCATTCGCGTGGCACCCCACCGTTGCGGCACACCGGGCACACTGGCCCCCATGACGACACCCGCCGACACCACCACCCCCACCACCCCCCTCCGTATCGGCCTCCTCGGCACGGGCCCCTGGGCGCGCAACACCCAGGCCCCCGCGCTCGCCGCTCACCCCGGCGTCGAACTGAGCGGGGTGTGGGGCCGCCGCGCCGAGGCGGCCGAGGCCCTGGCCGCCGCCCACGGGACCCGGGCGTACACGGGGGAGGCGGGGATCGACGCGCTGCTGGAGGCGAGCGACGCGGTGGCGTTCGCGCTGCCGCCGGACATCCAGGCGCCGCTCGCGGTCCGGGCGGCGGAGGCGGGCTGCCACCTCCTGATGGACAAGCCGGTCGCGACGACGGTGGACGGGGCCCGCGCGGTCGCGGAGGCGGCGGAGAAGGCCGGGGTCGCCTCGGTGGTCTTCTGCACGCTCCGCTTCGCGCCGGAGACCACCGCGTGGATCGCCGAACAGACGGCGGTGGGCGGCTGGTTCACCGCCCGCGCGCAGTGGCTCGGCTCGCTCTACGCGGAGGGCTCGGCCAGCGAGTACGCCGACTCGCCGTGGCGGCGCGAGAAGGGGGGCCTGTGGGACGTCGGCCCGCACGCGCTCTCGGTGCTGATCCCGGTCCTGGGTGAGGTCGAGCAGCTGACCGCCGCCCGAGGCCCCGCCGACACCACCCACCTCATCCTGCGCCACACCTCCGGCGCCTCCAGCACGGTGACCCTCGGCCTGAGCGCCCCGCCGGCCGCGGCGGGCATGGACATCGAGGTGCGGGGCGAGCACGGTACGGCCGCGGTCCCGGACTGGGATGGGGCGGAGGCGGCGTTCCGGGGAGCGGTGGACGCGCTGGCCGAAGCGGTACGTACGGGGGTGCCGCACGCCTGCGACGCCCGCTTCGGCCTCCGGCTGACGGAGCTGCTGGCGGAGGCGGAGACCCAGGCGGGCCGGTAACCGGATCGGCTCACCCCGGTGGCGGAAGGGCCCGGCACAGGGCCTCCAACGCCTCCGGGTAGGCGTGTTCGGCAGGCGTGGCGTACCCCACGACGAGCCCGTCCCGCGCACCGTCCGCCTGCGCTGCCTGCTCCGCCCCCGGGTGCCGGTAGTCGGCGAGCCCCTCCACCGCGAGCCCCTGCCAGGCCGCCGCCCGTACCACCGACCGCTCGGTGCCGGGCGGCAGCTCCACCACCGCGTGCAGTCCGGCCGCGATCCCGGTGACCCGGACGTGGGGCGCGCGCTGCTCCAGGGCCGCCACCAGCTGGTCCCGGCGCCGCCGGTGGCGCTGCCGCATCCGGCGTACATGACGGTCGTACGCGCCCGAGTCCACGAAATCCGCCAGCGTCAGCTGATCGGTGGCGCTGGAGAACTGCTCGCGCTCGCCCTTCGCCGCGACGACGGGCGCCACCAGCCGCTCGGGCAGCACCATCCAGCCGATCCGCAGGGCGGGGGAGAGGCTCTTGCTCACCGACCCCAGCAGCACCACATGCTCGGGATCGAGCCCTTGGACGGCGCCCACGGGCTGCCGGTCGTAGCGGAACTCCCCGTCGTAGTCGTCCTCCACGACGAGCCCGCCCGTGGACCGCGCCCAGTCGACGACCGCCGCCCGGCGCGCCGGGTGCAGGGGTCCGCCGGTCGGGAACTGATGGGCGGGCGTGAGGAGGACGGCCCGGTCGCGGCGGGTCAGTTCGCCGACCCGGGCCCCGTCCCGGTCGACGCCCACGGGCCGGGTGCCGACGCCGTGCGAGGCGAGCAGCCCGCGGTGGAACGGCAGCCCGTACGCCTCCGCCGCCCACGGGCCGCCCACCACCTCCGCCAGCAGCCGCAGCCCGTGCGCGGCGCCCGAGCAGAGGACGATGCGCTCCGGGGAGGCGCGCACCCCGCGTACCCGGGCCAGGTAGCCGGCCAGCGCCCGCCGCAGCTCGGGCCGCCCGTGCGGATCACCGGGCCCGAACGCGTCGTTGGGGGCGGTGGCGAGCGCCCGCCGCGCGGAGGCCAGCCAGGCGGCGCGCGGGAAGGCGGCGGGGTCCGGCTGCCCCTGGACCAGGTCGTGGACGGGGCGGGAGGGGCGTTCCGGGGTGCGGGGGCGGTGGGCCGGGGTGACGGGCGCGGCCCGCTCGGCGACCCGGGTGCCCGAGCCCTGGCGGGCGGCGAGCCAGCCCTCCGCGACGAGCTCCGCGTAGGCGTCGGCGACGGTGTTACGGGCGAGGCCGAGGTCGGCGGCGAGGGAACGGTACGGCGGCAGCCGCGTACCCGGAGCGAGCCGCCCGCTGCGGACGGCCTCGCGGAGGGCGCCCATCAGGACGGCCCGGCGATTGCCCGTACCGGAGAGCTCCAACGGCAGGTCACTGCCCAGGATCTCCGCCGAATTGACCCACGATTCAGCCATCGGAATGCACCCCACAACCGGTCATCTGTCCCCCTAGATTCGTACCCATGACGACGACGGAGATCAAGCCGAACGACCGCACCGCCACCCCCGCCCCCACCGCCCGGCTCAATTTCGCGAAGGCCGCACCGAGGGTCTTCCGGGCGGTGATCGGCCTGGACGCGGCGGCCCGCGAGGGCCTGGACCCCACCCTGGTCGAGCTGGTCCAGATCCGCTCCTCGCACCTGAACCACTGCGCGTACTGCCTCCACATGCACACCACGGACGCGCGGAAGGCGGGGGAGAGCGAGGAGCGGCTGCACATGGTGGCGGTCTGGCAGGAGGCGCCGCACTTCTTCACGGAGCGGGAACAGGCGGCCCTGGCCCTGACCGACGCGGTCACGCGGGTCGCGGACGCGGGAGTCCCGGACGAGGCCTACGCGAGGGCAGCGGCCCACTTCGCGGAGGAGGAGCTGGCCGGGCTGCTGGCCATGATCCTCACGATCAACACCTGGAACCGCATAGCCCTCGCCACGGCGAAGCGAGCGGGCACGGACGAACGCTGAGCGAGTGCCCCTGCCGGCTACCGGCGCCCCAACGCATCCCGCACGGCTTCCTCACTCCGCGCCACAACAGCCGTGCCGTCCTCGGCGGTGATGATGGGCCGCTGGATCAGCTTGGGGTGCTCGAACAGGGCGGTGACCCACCGCTCCCGCGAACCGGCGTCCCGAGGCCACTCCTTGAGCCCGAGCTCCTTGGCCGCCGCTTCCTGCGTCCGCGTGATGTCCCAAGGCTCCAGGCCGAGCCGATCCAGAACGTCCTGGATCTCCTCTGCCGAGGGCACGTCCTCCAGGTAGCGCCGGACGGTGTAGTCGGCCCCTTCGGCGTCGAGCAGACTCACCGCGCCACGGCACTTGGAACAGGCCGGATTGATCCAGATCTCCATGGGGCCAAGGTTACGCGAGGGACTGCCGAAAACGCCTCTGGCCAGGGGCGATTGTCAGTGGGGGGCAGTAAAATGGAGGGAGTTCGTGAGGGTTCCACCACCCTGCCAGGAGGATGCCGATGGCCGTTGCCGCAGCCACGACCGAGCCGCTCGACCGACAGCTCCCGATGCCCTTCCACCCGCCGCTGCCCACCCCGCCGACGAAGAAGCGCCTGCCCGCCGGCCGCCCCCGCGAGTGGTACGTCTCGCACAACCGCCGCCTCAAGGCCATGCGCCTGGCGATCGCCCTGCTGGACAGCGGGGTCTACCAGCCCTCCAGCGCCGGAAACCACCGGATACGGACCACCGCCGAGCGCCTGGGCATGCACCCGCCGTCCGACACCACGTGCCGCATGGTCCGCGCCCTGATCCGCTACGGCCGCTGACACGCCACCCACCGACCCGCCGACAGCCCTGTGCCCCCGGTCCGAGCACGGCCCGGGGGCACACGGCTGCCCCGACCGCCCATGCGGGACCATTGCCCCCGACCGCACAGGGAAACGGGCGAAGGGCATCACCGTGGCCGCAGATCTATGGACGTCCGTCGTCTCGCTCGCCGGCGTCGCGCTGGGTGGCGGCCTGACGGCACTCGCCCAGCGCGCCACCCAGCGCTCGGCGGAACGGGTCGAGGAACGCCGCCAGGCGTTGGCCACCACGGAGAGCCGCCGTGCCGAACAGATCGAGGTGCTCAAGGAGTTCGTCGCCTGCGCCCAGGCCGCCGAACGGGCTGCCTACCGCAGGCCCGAGCCGTGGGGCGACGATGAGGACGGCTGGATGACGCAGACGGGCCCAGTCATGACCGCACTGTGGACTGCGTCCGGGAATGTCACGCTCCTGTGCGACGAGGCCCTGCGCGAGCCCGTGACGACGTACGGCCACGCCCTCAACGCCGCGGTGTGGCGCGACATCGGGGACGTCGAGGTCAACGAGCACCTGGAGGCATCCAAGTCTGCGTTCATGACCGCGGCACGGACGAGTCTCGCGCGCTCTTGACGCCCGAAAACGCATCGAACGCGGTGCCGGTTGCCTCTACTGTGACCGGATGACGACCGAGGCGATCAAGCCGAAGAACGGACCCGGTCCCGGGGGAGCACGATGAGCGACCTGTGGACCGGCGAGCGGGTACGCCTCCGAGGCATCGAACCGACGGACTGGGAGGGCTTCCGGGCCCTGGCCCTGCACACCGTGGACGCCCGCAACGCCGACGTGGTCGACCCCCCGCGCTCGGACGAGAGCTTCCGCACCTGGGCCGCCGACCGCGCCGACCGCACCCCGGACCCGGCCGCGTACCAACTGGTCATCGAGACCCGCTTCGAGCACGCCTTCGTCGGCGCGGTATCGGTCGGCGAGACGGACGCCCGCGCCGGCCGCTTCCGTACGGGCATCGAGGTCACCCGCGAACACCGCCGCCAGGGCTACGCGGCCGAGGCCACCGAACTGGTCCTCACCTACATGTTCGCCGAACAGCGCAGCCACAAGTGCGAGGTCGAGGTCTACGCCTTCAACGACGCCTCCCTCGCCCTCTACCGCAAACTCGGCTTCGTGGAGGAAGGCCGCCTGCGCCAGCACGAGTTCTTCGCCGGCGCCTACCACGACGTGGTCCTGCTGGGCATCACGGCGGACGAGTACTGGGCGGGCCGGGCACGCCCGTCGCTGCGCTGAGGGACGAGTCGGCTTCCGGCCGCCCGGCGCCTGGAAGCAGCCGAAACGCGCGGGGCGGCGGTCGCCGGGGTTCAGCTCCTCTCAAGCTTCTCCCAGATGCTGCCCTGGTTGCCGACCGCCTCCAGCAGGATGCTCTGGGGGCGCAGCGGAATGTCCTGGATGAACGGCAGGGTATCGGTGTTCCAGGCCGCCAGATCGTCCACAACCATCTGGATGGGTTCCACGAGCGTGGTGCACTCCTCGGCCCGCTGCCGCCAGTCGGCGCTCCACCTGCGCCCGGCCGCCTCCGACTCCAGGTGGTTGATGAACTGGAAGCCGCTGGTGACGGTCATGGTGAACAGCTGGTCGGCGAGCACGGCGAGGTTCTCCGGCGTGTGCGGGAAACCGGCCGTGGTCAGGGTGTCCTCGACGAGGGTGCGGGGGACGGCGGGGGCGGTCAGGGCGACCGATCTCTCCGGGAAGGTGCCCACGGAACTCAGCGATCCGTCGCGCATCTTGAGATTCCCGATGAGCGGCATCTGGAGCCGCTCGTGCCCGGAGCCCAGCGGGAAGACGCCCAGCAGCGTGCCCCCGCCGGTACGGCCGAAAGTGAGGAGGAGGAAGTCGCCTGCCTGGTCCTGGCTCGCGTACACGGTCGCGGGTGCCTCCTCCGCCGGGCCGTGCCAGGTGTGACCTGCGGGTACGAGGTGGGGGAGGTGCGGGTAGGCGCGGTCGCGGTAGCTGTCCATCAGGTCTTCCACGCACTGCACGGCGGCGCCGAGAGGCAGCGAGCTGGTCAGTTTCCGGCCGGAGCCGAGCATGGCCGTCGGAGCTGTGCGGCCTGCCCGGGACGGCTTGCCGCGTCGGTTGAAGAGACCCATCATGAGATCCTTCCGTAGGTGTTCCGCTGGTCCGTCCGTCCGTCCGTCCGTCCGCACCGTCACCGGCGCGGCGCCTCACTTTCTGAAGCGGGCCCAACCCGACAGCACCGCCGCCGACGAGCCGACGGCCGCGGCCGCCAGTGACCACGGCACGGGCGCGGCGTGCCGGTCGTGCACGTAGAACGCGACGGTCGTCAGCAGCCAGCCGAGCACCCCACCGAGCAGCGCCAGCCCCGCGAGATCGAAGAGGACGGGTGTCGTCCGCTGCTCGCCTCCCCGCAGCATCCGCACCCCGCCTGTGGGCAGCACCACGGCGAGCAGGGCGGACAGCAGGATGACCGGGGCATCGAACCAGCCGGGCAAGTGGACCTCGTACTCCAGCGACTGGACGGCCGCGAGGAGGGCGAGCAGCCCGGCGACCAGGGCGCCCTGCCGGAGGGTCGCGTGCTGGCGCTGCGCCTGGGCCTGCTCCGCCACGAACGTGCCGCCGAGTGCGATGACGGATTCGGCACGCTCCATCGTGGCGTTGAGGTGCTCTGCCGCGTCGTCCGCCTGCTCGGCCAGCCGGTCCGCGGTGTCGCGGTCCGCCACGAGAGGCGTGCCCGGGACGTCGTGGGTGTCCGGCGGAACCGCCTGCCGCATGTTGGCGGCCAGGCCCTGCGCGGTCCGGCACAGGGAGCGCAGGTCGGCCCGGCGGGCGGCGAGGTCGTGGGCGCCGACCCGCAGGCGTTCCAACTGGGTCTCGGCGTCCAGCGCCGCACCGGCGAACAGCGGGCGCGGATCGTCCACCCCGCTCGCGTGCAACCGTCCGAGGGCGTCGGCGTTCTCGGTCACCTCTCGGTCACGGCTCCGGATGGCCTCATGGGCCCGGGCGAGCACACCGGCCTGATGCCGTACGAGTCCGGCGTGCAGGAGATGCCGGGTGAGCGGGGCCGGTTCGGCCGTCCCCGTCTGCCACAGCCAGGCGTCCAGCGCTGCCTCGTCGTCCCTGCCGAGCACCACGAGGGTGCGCAGCCCTGGGTCCGCCGGCATCCGGTGGACCTCCCAGAGCAGCCGGCCCGGGGCCACCGGTGTCCAGGCGCCCGGCTCGCCCGAGAACGGTCCGAGGCAGCGGGAGAGGCGCCGGGCCAGGACATCCGCGCGGCCCGGCCGCTGCGGGAGCTGCCGGGGCACCGGACCGAGGGCCCGGGCCACGAGCGTCACGCCGAGGACCTCCTCGGGCACCGGCCCGACGGGAGTCTTCGCGGCCCAGTCCGCGGCGGCGGACTCCCAGGTGGCCACCGTGCCGGGCCGGTGGGCCAGCGCGAGCGACAGGCCCGTGACCTCGCCGCGCGCCCAGAGAACCGCTTGGTCGTCCGACTCACCGGGACCCGAGGCGCGGGCCGCGAGGATCGTCGCCGCGGCGCGGTACGGAACATCGTCGGGCAGGTCTCCGGGTCCCGCGAGGTACGGGTAGGGACCGACGGCCTCCGCCATGCCGAGGTCACGGCACGCGGACCACAGCTGCCGGAGGTAGCCGCGGGCGCCGGTGGTGCCCGGCGCCACGGGGCGCGAGGTGGAGAGGGTCGGTGACCGGAAGAAGGCGTGCACGACCAGGGCGGGCCTCCGTAAGCCGCGGTCAGCCACGGGACGGGGGCGTGATCCGGCCGACCTTCTCCACGGTCTTGGGGATCCGCTCGAGGACGGTCGTCGGCGGAGGCTGGGGAGGCTGTTCACCGATCCGGGTCGGGCTGTGGTACGCGCCGGTGAGGTCGGTGATGTCCCGGGTGGCGGTGATCAGCCCGGGCGCGTCCCGGTGGTCGATCGCCAATTCCACGGCCGTGGCCAGGATGCGCTCCACCTGCGCCCATTCCTGGGCGGTCGCCTCCATGTCCGGCATCAGCTCAAGAAGGGCCAGCAGCCCTTCGGCGGCCCGGCCCAGCGCTTCGTCGTTCACACGGTCCCCCTCCGTGCAGCGGTGCGCGGTCTTCGGGCATGCCTCGGCAGGGGCGAATCCGCCGATGCGGGGCGATGCGCACCGAAGCCGCAAGTCCGTACAACTGGATGTCGAGTGGCGTAACCCTAGCGTATGGTCACCCAACACGCAGGAGAGTGGGGGAAGTTGTGTCTGAAGGCAAGCGGTGGGTGCCCGAGGGGATCAAGGTGATCCGCGCGCGGCTCGTGGAGTTACCGCAGTGGGATCAGCAACGCCCCGTACTGCTGGATGAGTTGGGGAGCGCTCTGCGCATGTACTACCGCTCGCACCACGATCCGGCCCTGCTGCGCGAAGCCGTCGAGAGCCATCGCCTCGCCTACCGACAGGCCCCCACCGTTCCCTTCCTGGTGAACTTGACCAACGCCCTCCTCGACGCGTACGAGGCCCGCCCGGACGACCCGGAGCCCCTGGAGGACGCGTACAGGACGCTCACCCGGGCGCTGGAGCCCGGCCCGAACAGCCGGGCCGACGATCCGGACGTCCTTGCCTCCCTGGCCGGAGTCCTGGACCAGAAATGGGACCGGTACGGCCAGGAGAAGGACCTCCTGGCCTACGTCGACCACCACCGGCGGGCCGCGAGGAGCGCCGAGAAGCAGAGCAATCCGCGCACTGCCCGATTCTGTGTCCACCTGTGCGACGCCCTGCTGGATCTCCACACCCGTTCACCCGAACCGGCGCATCTCGACGAGGCGGCCGAGGCCATCGACCGAGCCCTGACCGTGGCGCCTCCGGGCCACTCCGACCGGCCCACCTCTCTGGACAGCGCCTGCCGAGTGGAGCAGCGGCGGTTCGAGCAGGACCGTGACGTCGAGCGCCTGCGGCGAGCGGAGGCGCTCGCCGAGGAGGCGTGCTCCGCACCGCGCGAGGATCACGGCACCGACCGGGGCAGCTACTTCGACACCTGGGGAAACGTCCTGCGCACCTGGCACGGCGTGACCGGCGAGCCGCAGCTGCTGGACCGGGCGATCACCGTCCAGCGGGAGGCGGTCGAGTCGACACCGCCACGGCACCCGAACCGGGCGGGGATCCTCGCCAACATGGCGACGACGTACCGGCTTCACGCCCACGCGACCGGTGACCGCGCTCCGCTGCCGGAGGCGTACGACCTCTACCGGAAGGCCGTCTCTCGGACCGTCGGCGAGCGTGGGGCCGCGCTGCACCAGTACAACCTCGCCTCGATGCTCGGCGAGTTCGGCGAAGTGTTCACGTCGGCGCTGTGGATGTCCGAGGCGGAGGTGCTCGACCTCGCCGTCGAGGAGGCGCAGCGCGCCGTAGATGCCTTGCCCGTGGAGGACGCGCAGCGCCGTAGGTACATCCTCGGCCTGGCGGCCCAGCTGGTCAGCCGGTACAAGCGGGAGCACCGCCCGGAGGACTTCGCGAGGGCCGTGGGGCTCCTGGAGGAGAATGTGGCGGCCGGGAAGGCGGCCATGACGGAGACCGATGAGGCTCGGTGCCGCCTCGGCATCGCCGAGCTCTGGCAGACGCGCGCCTTCCACACGTTCGACCCGTCCCACTTCAGCGTCGCGGAGAGGGTGCACCGCCAGGCCCTGGAGGCCCATGGGGGAGACTCCTCGCAGCTGGAGGTGCACCTCAAGTACGGCCTGGCCACGGTGCTCAGGCTCTCCGCCGAGAGCTGGATTGTGGGCAGACGCCCGTTCACGGACGCCTTCGTCACCCGGGTCCGGGAGGCGACAGAGCTGTTCCGGTGGTGCGCGCTGCACCCCGAAGGCCTCGTTCGGGACCGCATCCGCCGCGCCGACGCCTGGGGGCAGGCGGCGGCCCGTCTGAAGAACTGGCCAGAGGCGCTCGAGGCCTACCGGCTCGCCTTCTCCTTCGTCCCGCTGCTCGCCCCCCAGCACCTGGCGAGGGCGGACCGCGAAGAGCTGCTCACGACCCTGGACGGAGTGGCCGCCGACGCCGCGGCTTGCGCGGTCTCCATGGGCGACCGGTACACCGCACTGGAGTTCCTGGAGAGCGGCAGAGGCCTGTTCCTCACCGAGTCGCTCGGGCTCAGGGAGGAGTTGGCGAAACTCGACACACACGCACCACGGCGGGGAGGCCGGTTCCTGCAGTTGCGGGCCGAGGTGGCCGCGGCCGGAGGCGGGTCGGGGTGGAACCGTGACGATCCGGAAGCAGCGGTCGAGCAGGGCTTCATGGCACCCGAGCTGTCGGCGCACCGCGCGCGGGCGGCCGAGCTCCAGGAGGTGCTGGCCACCCTGCGGAAGGTTCCGGGACTGACCCGTTTCCTGATGCCGCCGGACGTCCGAAGCCTGGTCGAGGCAACGGGGGACGCGACCGGCCCCGTGGTCGTGGTCAACGTCTCCGCGGTGCGCTGCGACGCGCTCATCGTCCGGGACGGCACGGTCCGGGTGCTGCCCCTGCCCGATCTGACCTGGTACGAGGCTCTGCGGCGGGCGGAGGCTTTGCGACGGTCCACCTGGCAGGCCTCGGATCGCGGTCGGTCGCTGGAGGAGCGGGCCTCGGCCGAGCAGGAGCTCTCGGTCGTCCTCGACTGGCTCTGGCGCACCGTCGCCCGCCCGGTGCTGGACGACCTCGACCGGCCACGGCCGGCCTCCCGCCGCCGCCCGGCGCTGCCTGGTGCGGGACACCTGCGACCACGTGTCTGGTGGTGCGCGACGGGACCGCTGAGCGGCATGCCTCTCCACGCGGCCGCACCGCTCCCGGACCCCGAGCGACCGGCGGACACGAGCACCGCCACGGACTCCGTCATCGACCGCGTGGTGTCGTCCTACACTCCGACGCTGAGCACGCTGGCGTACTCCCGGGACACCGTCCTCGGCAACGCCCCCAAGGTGCTCGCCGTCGGGCTCAAGAACACCCCGGGACAGCCGAAGCTCGCCGGTGCCCACCTGGAGGTGGAGGCCGTGTGCCGCTGGGCGCCGCACGCCACGCGGCTCCGGGACGAGGAGGCGAGCCGGGCGGCGGTACTCGCCGGGCTGCGGACGCACGACTGGGTCCACTTCGCGGGCCACGCCGAACAGGTCCCGTCGGCCGACGACAACGGTCACCTGGTGTGCCACGACCACGCGACCGAGGGCCCGTTGACCACCGCCGACATCGCGGACGTCCAGTCGGCGTCCCGGTCGTTCCTCGCCTACCTTGCCGCCTGCGACACCGCCCGGGGCCGCGCCAACCTCATCGACCAGGCGATGCACCTCGCGGGCGGCGTGCAGTCGGTGGGCTTCGCCCATGTCGTCGCGTCGTTCTGGCCCTTGCAGAGCACGACATCCCTGGACATGACCAGGAACTTCTACAGGTACTTGGAGGGACGCCCCGTCTCGCACGACACCGTCGCCCGAGCCGCCGACCACGCGGCCCGCACTGCCCGCGAGAAAGCCCTCGGACGCCCTTCGTGGTGGTCCTCCTTCCACCACATGGGCCCTTGAGGCCCGCACAGCACGACCGAGGGCCGCCACCTCCCGGAAGGAAGTGGCGGCCCTCACGCGTCTTCAGGCACCCAAGGCCTAGATGTCGAAGTACAGCTCGAACTCGTGCGGGTGCGGGCGCAGCTGGATCGGGGCGATCTCGTGCGTGCGCTTGTAGTCGATCCACGTCTCGATCAGGTCCGACGTGAAGACGCCGCCCGCCTGGAGGTACTCGTTGTCCGCCTCCAGGGCGTCGAGCACGGCCGGGAGGGACGTCGGGACCTGCTGGACGTTGGCGTGCTCCTCGGGAGCCAGCTCGTAGAGGTCCTTGTCGATCGGCTCGGCCGGCTCGATCTTGTTCTTGACGCCGTCCAGGCCCGCCATCAGCAGCGCGGAGAACGCGAGGTACGGGTTGGAGGACGGGTCCGGGGCGCGGAACTCGACGCGCTTGGCCTTCGGGTTCGAGCCGGTGATCGGGATGCGCATCGCGGCGGAACGGTTCCGCTGCGAGTACACCATGTTGACCGGGGCCTCGAAGCCGGGGACCAGGCGGTGGTACGAGTTCACCGTCGGGTTGGTGAACGCCAGCAGCGACGGGGCGTGCTTCAGGATGCCGCCGATGTAGTAGCGCGCCATGTCCGACAGGCCGGCGTAACCCTGCTCGTCGTAGAAGAGCGGCGAGCCGCCCTGCCACAGCGACTGGTGCACGTGCATGCCCGAGCCGTTGTCGCCGAAGATCGGCTTCGGCATGAAGGTCGCGGTCTTGCCGTTGCGCCAGGCGACGTTCTTCACGATGTACTTGAAGAGCATCAGGTCGTCGGCCGCGGCGAGCAGCGTGTTGAACTTGTAGTTGATCTCGGCCTGGCCGGCGGTGCCGACCTCGTGGTGCTGGCGCTCGACCTGGAGGCCGTTCTTGTCCAGCTCCAGGGAGATCTCGGCCCGCAGGTCGGCGAAGTGGTCCACCGGCGGAACCGGGAAGTAGCCGCCCTTGTAGCGGACCTTGTAGCCGCGGTTGTTCTCCTCCGACCCGGTGTTCCAGGCGCCGGCCTCGGAGTCGATGTGGTAGAAGCTCTCGTTCGCCGACGTCTGGAAGCGGACGTTGTCGAAGACGTAGAACTCGGCCTCCGGGCCGAAGTACGCGGTGTCCGCGAAGCCGGTCGAGGCGAGGTACGCCTCGGCCTTCTTGGCGATGTTCCGCGGGTCACGGCTGTACTGCTCACCCGTGATCGGGTCGTGGATGAAGAAGTTGATGTTGACGGTCTTGTCACGGCGGAAGGGGTCCACCCGAGCCGTCGACAGGTCCGCGCGCAGCGCCATGTCGGACTCGTGGATCGCCTGGAAACCGCGGATCGACGAGCCGTCGAAAGCGAGTTCCTCGGCCGGGTCGAAGGTCGCTGCCGGGATCGTGAAGTGCTGCATCACCCCGGGCAGGTCGCAGAACCGGACATCGATGAACTTGACGTCGTTGTCCGCTACGTACTTCTGCACTTCGTCGGCGTTCTGGAACATCCAACTCCTCCTACTCCCGGCCCGGGCGGGACGGGGTTGTAGCTCGTGGTGCGGCCAGTGCGGTGGCACACGCTGGACCCGACCTTAGGCAGGCGTGATTTCTCAAGCATGACCCATTTGTTTCGCCCAAGTTAACCGGGGCGAGGGTGAGCGGCATCTCAGCGGCTGTCTCCGCGCGGCTCTTTCCGTGCCCCGCCCTGCCTGGCCCAAACCTGGGCGCAGTACCGTGGACGGGTGGACAACAGG
The DNA here is from genome assembly GCF_033109485.1 of Streptomyces cyaneofuscatus. Taxonomy (NCBI): domain Bacteria; kingdom Bacillati; phylum Actinomycetota; class Actinomycetes; order Kitasatosporales; family Streptomycetaceae; genus Streptomyces; species Streptomyces cyaneofuscatus. Next base: position 6,264,614 of record NZ_CP137002.1, read on the forward strand.
CAAGCAATCGGATCGTGGCTCTCAGGGCCCCGCGCGGCCGCCGAAGACATGGGTGCCGATTTCGGCTACCGAGGCAAGCGGCTCGGGCTGCCCGAGGAGGGGCCGGGGGCCGTCGCCTCGTTCGGTCGCCGTCTCGGGGCCGTCTTCATCGACTGGTCGATCTGCATGGTGATCGCATACGGGCTGCTCGCTCGCGGTGACCAGCAGGCGGCGGGGAACTGGGCGCTCGGCGTCTTCCTCCTCATGAGCGCCCTCACCGTCGGCACCATCGGCTGCACCCCCGGCAAGCGCCTCCTGGGGCTGCGCGTGGTCTCCGAGGACGGCGGACGCCTCGGCTTCGGGCGGGTTCTCGTACGTACCGTCCTGCTTCTGCTCGTCATTCCCGCCCTCGTCTGGGACCGCGACGGGCGCGGCCTCCACGACCGGCTCGGCCGCGCCGTACAGGTCCGGATGTAGCCCCTCCCGTACAGATGCAGAACGCGTACACCCGTAGAACGCAGCGGCCCCGGACCGATTCCTCGGTCCGGGGCCGTGCTGTGTATGTCGCGTACGTCCGCGCTCAGCGCATCTTTCCGCCGCGCGGCATCCGCATGCCCTTGGGCATCGGGCCCTTCGGCAGCGGCATGTTGCTCATCAGGTCGCCCATCGCGCGCAGCCGGTCGTTGGTGGTGGTCACCTGCGGGCCGGTCAGGACGCGGGGAAGCTTCAGCATCTTGGTGCGGACCTTCTTCAGGGGCACCTGGCCCTCGCCGTTGCCCACGATGATGTCGTGGACCGGGACGTCCACCACGATGCGGGCCATCTTCTTCTTCTCGGCCGCCAGGAGGCCCTTCACCCGGTTCGGGTTGCCCTCGGCGACCAGGACGATGCCGGCCTTGCCGACGGACCGGTGCACGACGTCCTGGCTGCGGTTCATCGCCACAGCGGGGGTCGTGGTCCAGCCGCGTCCGATGCGGTCCAGGACGGCGGCCGCCGCACCGGGCTGGCCCTCCATCTGCCCGAAGGCCGCACGCTCGGCCCGTCGTCCGAAGACGATCGCCATCGCGAGGACGGCCAGGACGAAGCCCAGGATGCCCAGGTAGACCGGGTGACCGATCAAGAAGCCGATGCCGAGGAGGACACCGAACGTGGCGATTCCCACGCCCGCGACGATGAACCCGATCTTGCTGTCGGACCGCTTGGTCATCTTGTAGGTCAGGGCGATCTGCTTGAGCCGCCCTGCGTTCTCGGCGCTGTCCGCGCCTTCGGTTTTTGCCTTCCTCGCCATGTACCGAAGTTTACGTGGCGTGGAAGCGACCTAGGAACGGTGGTCGGCCACCGCGTCCGGTACGTACAGCGACTCCACCCGGTCCTTGGCCCGGCGGCGGTCCTCCAGGACGGCCGTCCAGGCGTTGCGGCGGGCGGTGCGCTGGCCGCTGCTCAGCAGCAGCGACTCGACGGCGCGCAGGGCGGTGGTGACGGACGGAATGGCGTGGGTGCGGACCGGTGCGGCCTGCATGATGTTTCCCCTCGGAGTAGATGCGCCACCCGGGGCGCGGACGGAGTACGGGAAGCAGTGACGGCGACGGCCGTGGGAGCGGCCGCTGCACGTGTACCTAGGGTCACTGCTCGGTGTTACCAGTGCGTGACCGGGCGGTCAAACACCAATGAACCCTTCATTCCGGCGCCCCGCACGCCGAGGCGGCCCGTACGCGTCCCTCACCTGCGGGGAGCGCACAGGCCGCCTCGGCCATGCGGTTACTGCTCGGTAGCGCGGGTGAGCGGACTCACACGGTTGCTCACACGGCCTGGGCCGTCGGCACGCTTCCGGTGGCCGCGCCGCGGGCCTCCATCGCCTGCTGGAACAGCCGGCCCGCGCGGTACGAGGAACGCACCAGCGGCCCCGACATCACACCGGAGTAGCCGATCGCGTCGGCCTCGTCCTTCAGCTCCACGAACTCCATCGGCTTCACCCAGCGCTCCACCGGGTGGTGGCGCACGGTGGGCCGCAGGTACTGCGTAATCGTGATGAGCTCGCAACCCGCGTCGTACAGGTCCTGGAGCGCCTCGCTGACTTCCTCGCGGGTCTCGCCCATGCCGAGGATCAGGTTGGACTTGGTCACCAGGCCGGCCTCGCGGGCCCGCGTGATGACTTCCAGGGACCGCTCGTAGCGGAAGCCGGGGCGGATGCGCTTGAAGATGCGCGGCACCGTCTCCACGTTGTGCGCGAGCACCTCGGGGCGCGAGGAGAAGACCTCGGCGAGCTGCTCGGGCTCGGCGTTGAAGTCGGGGATCAGCAGCTCGACCTTGGTCGCGCCCGCCTCCCGCTCCGCCGTCAGCGTGTGGATCTGGCGGACGGTCTCGGCGTACAGCCAGGACCCGCCGTCCTCCAGGTCGTCGCGGGCGACGCCGGTGATGGTGGCGTAGTTCAGGTCCATCTTGACGACGGACTCGCCGACCCGGCGGGGCTCGTCACGGTCCAGCGCCTGCGGCTTGCCCGTGTCGATCTGGCAGAAGTCGCAGCGCCGCGTGCACTGGTCGCCGCCGATGAGGAAGGTGGCCTCGCGGTCCTCCCAGCACTCGAAGATGTTGGGGCAGCCCGCCTCCTGGCAGACCGTGTGCAGCCCCTCGCCCTTCACGAGATTCTGCAGCTGCTTGTACTCGGGGCCCATCTTCGCCCGCGTTTTGATCCACTCGGGCTTGCGCTCGATGGGGGTCTGGCTGTTTCGGACCTCCAGGCGCAGCATCTTGCGCCCGTCGGGTGCGACAGCGGACACTCCGGCTCCCCTTTGCTTTCTGCTGCGTGGTTTTCGCATGGGATTCTTCGGCGAACACCAGGGTACGCCCGTAAATCAAACGGCCTTACGCCTGGCCAACCTGTGGCCGACGGGGCCTATTCCCCGGCGCTTCCCCGGCCGGTGGCGGCGGTCGGGGCTACTGACCGGTACTACCAGCCGGTACGACTAGCCGGTCGCTACGCCGGGGCCGCGGCCTTCGGCCGGCCCGCCGACCGCTCGGCCGGCTGCTCGATCACGCGGGGCGCGAGCTCCGCGTTCTCCAGGATGTCCCGCAGGTGCTTCTCGGCGACCGGCAGCACCTCCTCGATGGTGATCTCCCGGCCCAGCTCGTTCGAGAGGGACGTCACTCCCGCGTCACGGATACCGCACGGCACGATCCGGTCGAACCAGGTGTTGTCCGGGTTCACGTTGAGCGCGAAGCCGTGCATCGTGACGCCTTTGGCGACCCGGATCCCGATCGCGGCCAGCTTGCGGTCCTCGCGGCGCTGGCCCGCGTTGGACGGGGCGTACTCCGGGCCGTTCAGCCGCGGGTCGAACTCCTCGTCCTGGAGCCTGGGGTCGAAGTCCAGGGAGAGGCCGCCGAGCGCCTGCCGCTGCTCGACCGGGTCGCCGAGCACCCAGACACCGCTGCGGCCCTCGACCCGCGAGGTCTCCACCCCGAAGTCGGCGGCCGTACGGATCAGCGCGTCCTCCAGGCGGCGGACGTGCGCGACGACGTCGACCGGGCGCGGCAGCTTCTGGATCGGGTAGCCGACGAGCTGCCCCGGGCCGTGCCAGGTGATCTTCCCGCCCCGGTCCACGTCGATGACCGGGGTACCGTCCAGCGGACGCTCGTTCTCGGCGGTCCGGCGGCCCGCCGTGTAGACGGGCGGGTGTTCCAGGAGCAGACAGGTGTCCGGCACCAGGTCCTCGAACCGGGCCGCGTGCACCTCGCGCTGCTTCTGCCAGGCCTCCGTGTACTCGACGGCCTCGTCACCGAAGCCCAGACGGACGAACCGCAGCTCGCTCACGACAGATGCCTCCCTACGTCGGGCGCCGTGTGCCCGAAGGGGTGTCCCCGGGATGACGGCACCCTGCACTGATCGCGCCCGCATCCACTGTACGACCGTCACCCGGCCGGCCCACCGGCAGGTGGAGGAGGTGCCTCCTGGCCGTGTATTCCGGCGTGTTCCGACCTGAGGGTGGTCCGGTCCCTTCTGTCAGCTCTGTCCGCAATCCTCACACGATCGGATGAACGTGGAGCAAAGGGTGTCTCCGACCGCCCCGGCGGACGCTAAATTCGCGCCGTTCCCCAGGGGCTGCCCGGGCCCCCGAAGGCAGGAGACCGTACAGCTGATGTCGGAACGACCCCCGCAGCGCACGCCCAACCGCCGCCTAGCCTCGCTCATCGCGGAAGCCGGGTTCTCCCACGCGGGCCTCGCCCGCCGGGTCGATCAGCTCGGCCTCGAACACGGACTGGACCTGCGGTACGACAAAACCTCGGTCACCCGCTGGCTGCGGGGACAGCAGCCGCGCGGCACGACCCCCGCCCTGATCGCCGAGGTCTTCACCCGGCGGCTCGGGCGGCGGCTCTCCGCGCAGGACCTCGGCCTGGACGCCTGCGCGCCCGTCTACGCGGGGCTGGAGTTCGCGGCCACCCCCACCGAGGCCGTCGACATCGTCAGCGGCCTGTGGCGCAAGGACTCGGGGACGCACACCGAGCTGCGCAAGATCGCCTTCACCCCCGCCGGTCTCGTCGTCCCCAGCCGCGACTGGCTGATCGGCCGCGCCGACGAGTGGGTGGCCCGCGACGGCGGGGCGGCCCAGCCGCCCGCCCCGCACCGCAGGGCGGGTGCCGGGGTGGCCGGTGGAGCCACGGCAGCCGGCGGCCGTACGGAGGCGCAGGCGCCGGGCCGTACGGACGGGGGCCTGCGCACCGACCTCCGCGGCGCGCCCCGCCCCGGCGGATCCGTACGCCCTGCGGGCCGGCCCGCCACCGGCCACCCCGTTCCGGCCGGTGGCCAGCCGTCGGCGGACCCGTCCGGAAGGGCCCGGCCAGGTCTGGCGGGGACGGGCGCGCTGCCCGGCGGACTGCCCGGCTCCGGAGCCTCTTCCGGCACGTCCGGAGTCTCTCCCGGCACGTCCGGGGCCTCCTCGGGTACGTCCGGAGCCTCTTCCGGTACGGAGGTGCTCCCCGTGGTCCCGCGCCAGCGGCAGACCGAGCGCGGGCCCGGCCTGCGGGTCGGCAACGGCGACGTCGCGGCGCTGCGCTCGGTCGGCGAGCTCTTCCGCACCCTCGACCACACCTACGGCGGCGGCCACGCCCGCCAGGCCCTCGTGCGATACCTGGAGCACGAGGCCGAGCCGATGCTCCGCGGGAGCTACGGCGAAGCCACCGGGCGCCGCCTCTTCGCCGCGGTCGCCGACCTGACCCGGCTGGCCGGCTGGACCTCCTTCGACATCGCCGCCCACGGCCTGGCCCAGCGGTACTTCGTCCAGGCCCTGCGGCTCGCCCAGGCCGCCGGGGACCGCGGTTACGGGGCGTACGTCCTGATCACCATGAGCCGTCAGGCCGTCTACCTCGGCCACGGCAGGGAGGCCGTGCAGCTCGCCCGCGTCGCCCAGCAGGGCATCGGCTCCGCCGCCCCGCCCCTCGTCCAGGCCCTGCTGCACTCGGTCGAGGCGCGCGGCCACGGGATCCTCGGCGAGGCGCGGGCCTGCACCGCCGCGCTGACCCGGGCCGAGCACGCCCTGGAGACCGCGCGCCCCGGGGACGAGGCGCCGGCCTGGGCCCGCCCCTTCGACGAGGCCCAGCTCGCCCACGAGCTCGGCCACTGCCACCGCGACCTCCAGCAGTACCGGGCCGCCGCCCAGCACGCGGAGCGCTCACTCCAGCTGCGCGCCCCGGCGTACGCCCGTAGCCGGCTGTTCTGCCGGGTGGTCCTCGCCTCCGCCCGGCTGGGCCTCGGCGAGCTGGAGCAGGCCTGCCGGCTGGGGGCCGAGGCCGCCCAGCAGGCCTCCGAGATGCGCTCGGTCCGGGCCGCCGAGTACGTACGCGCCTTCGAGCGCAGCCTGGAGCCGTACCGGGACGCCGCCCCCGTCCGTGGCTACCGCGACCGGGTGGCGGCGCTGGGCTGAGACCGAAAGCAGCCCCCGGGCGGGCGTCAGCGCAAAAGAGCGCCCGCCCCTACGCCGCCTCCGGCAGCCGGGCGCCCCCCTGACGCTCCCGAGCCACCCCCAGGTCCGTCAGGATCGCCTCCGCCGCCCGGCGCCCCGAGTGCAGCGCCCCCTGGACCGAGCTGGTGTCCCGGTGGTCGCCGCACACGTACAGCCCCGCCAGCACCCGCACCGGCCGGCGCGGGTCGTGCGGGGCCTCCATCGCGGGCACGGCCTCCGGGTCGTGGTGGGCGGCCAGCAGCTCCCAGTCGCCCGTCGGCGTCCCGTACAGCGCCGCCAGCTGCGCCCGTACGGAACGGTCCAGGTCCGGCGGAGGCGTCCCGAGCACGGTCGAGGTGATCAGCGTCCGGCCCTCCGGCGCGCGCGAGGGGTCGACCTCGCTCATCACCGCCGTGTACGCCACCGGACCCGACCGGTCCCCGTCCAGCACCAGCGACCTGCCGGTCGGCGGCGGCGCGGGCGCGGTGTGGTGAAGGACCGTCACCGGGCGGAAGGCCGGCACCCGCAGCCCGGGCAGCAGCTCGGCCGCGGCCCCCGCCCCGGTGGCCAGCAACAGGGAACGGCACCCCAGTTCACCGTGCTCCTTGGTGCGTACGGTGGTGATGTCGGCGGCCGTGACATGCACCCCGGTCCGGACCGTGCCGGGAGGCAGCGCTGCCGCCAGCAGATCCGGCAGCGTTCCCGAACCGCCCGCCGGTACACACAGTCCGCCCCGCGCATAGTCGCGCAGCGCCAGGTCCGCGTACCGGCTGGATGTGGTGAGGCCGGGGTCGCCGAGCAGCGCGGTCAGCAGCGGACGCAGGACGCCGTCCACCGTACGGGCCGGCATCTGACCCGCCCTCAGGGCGGCGAGCGCCGTCCGCTCGGGGCGGGCCAGGAGCCGGGCCGTCGGGGTGGCGGCCAGCCGGGAGAGCGCCGCGCCGAGCCGGGCCCGGTCGATCGCCTCGGACACGGTGGCGCTGCTCCGCAGGCCCGAGGTCTTCGCGCCCAGGCCGCTCCGGGACGCGATCCGCAGCTGGCCCCCGTAGCCGCCCGGCGAGGCCTGGGGGGCGCTCGATCGGGCGCGTACGGCTCTGAGTGCGCCCCTCGCGCTCCGTATGTCACCGGTGCGGTGGCGGCGGCCCTCGCTGTGCACCAGCACCCCGGACGCGAACTTCCGCAGCTCCGGGGTGCCGAGCCCCGGGGTGGAGGTCAGCTCCGGCCAGGAGGTGCAGAGCAGAGGGCCGAACTGGTCGAGGCGGAAGCCGTCCACCTCATGGGTGGCCAGCCGGCCGCCCACGGTGGAGGCCGCCTCCAGGACACTGACGCCGACTCCGGCGCCGGTCAGCAGATGGGCCGCTGAGAGGCCGGCGATCCCGGCCCCGATGATGATCACGTCCGCGTGGTGTGCCGTGCTGCGCACAAGGCCCTCCCCGAGTCGGTGCGACTGGTGGGGGCTTCTTGCCCCCAACAGGTCCCCGGAATGCCGGAGTTCGCACCGAGGTTAGGAGGATGGCTGATAGTGCATCAGACGCGCGTGGCCGGGAGCACCGGGGCACGGGGTCGCACACTGTGCCGCCCCCTGAGCACGGAGCTCAGCGCAGCGCCGCGCGGATCGCCGCGTCGATGCCGGGGAACGCGAACGAGAAGCCGGAGTCCAGCAGCTGCCCGGGGATCACCCGCTGACTGCCCAGCACATCGCCGGCGAACTCCCCGAGCGCGACCCGCAGCGCGGGCGCCGGGGCCGTGAACAGGGTCGGGCGGCGCAGCACCCGGCCCATCGCGGCGGTCACCTCGGCATTGGTGACGGGGTCGGGACCGGTCAGGTTCACCGGGCCGGACAACGACTCGGTGTCCAGGATGTGGCGGAGGGCGGCGACATGGTCGTGCAGCGCGATGTAGCTCCAGTACTGGCGGCCGTTGCCCAGCCGCCCGCCGAGCCCCGCCTTGAACAGGGGGAACAGCCGCCCCCACGCCCCGCCCTCGCGGGCCACCACCAGTCCGGTGCGGGCGTGCACCGTGCGGATGTTCCGCTCCTCGGCGGCGGCCGTCGCGGCCTCCCACTCCTCGCAGACGGAGGGCAGGAAGCCGTCCCCGGGCGGCGCGCTCTCGTCCACGGCGCGGTCTCCCGTATCGCCGTAGTAGCCGATGGCCGACCCGGAGAGCAGCACGCGCGGCGGGGTGTCCAGCGAGGCGACGGCCTCGGCGATCGCGGCCGTGCCCAGCACCCGGCTGTCGCGGATCTCCCGCTTGTAGTCGTCGGTCCAGCGGTGGTCGCCGACCCCGGCGCCGGCGAGGTGGACGACCGCGTCGCAGCCCACCAGCCCGGCCACGTCCACGTAACCGCGCTTGGGGTCCCACTCCACCTCGTCACCGGACCTGGCGGGCCGTCGCACCAGGCGGGCCACCTCGTGCCCGTCGGCGCGCAGCGAGCGCACGAGCGCCGCTCCGATGAGTCCGGAGGAACCAGTGACGGCGATACGGGAGGTCGGCATGGTGCCATCCTGCCCCACGGATCACGGGAAACACGGCAGTGGCGACTACGGGAAACCCGGCAGTGGCGACTACGGGAAACCCGGCAGTGGCGACAACGGGAAACCCCCGGCAGTGGAGACTACGGGAAACCCGGCAGTGGATACGGGGGAAAACACTATGGAGTGCCAAGAACCCGGCATGGGACAGTGGCGCCATGTCCGCAACCACCACCCTCCACTCCGTCTCCGTCCGCCCCGCCCTGCCGGCCGACGGGGAGACCCTCGGTGAGCTCGACCGGTCCACCTGGTCGACGCTGCACGCGGTCCTGCCGCGGCCCCAGCCGCCGTACGAGCCCTTCTTCGACGAGCGGCACCGGCCCGAGGACTTCCTGGTGGCCGAGGCCGCGACCGACGTGGACGGGAAGCGCATCGCCGGGTACATACGCCTGGTCCAGCCCACCTCGCTCGCCTGCCACGCCCATGTGCGGCAGATACAGGGCCTGGCCGTGGCGGTCTGGGCGCGCGGGGCCGGGGTCGGGCGGACCCTGCTGCGGGCCGCGAGCGCCGAGGCGCGGCGTCAGGGGGCCAACCGGATCACGCTGCGGGTGCTCGGGCACAACACCCCCGCCCGGGCGCTCTACGCCTCCGAGGGGTTCGCCGTGGAAGGGGTGCTGAGCGGGGAGCTCTTCCTGGACGGCAGCTATGTCGACGACGTCCTGATGGGCCGCTCGCTGGCGCCCTGAGCGGCGGGGTTCAGCAGCTCGGTGACTCAGCGGGGTGCGAAGCGGTCCCAGAGCTCCGGGTAGCGGGCCGCCAGCGCCGTCTCGTCCTCGAAGTCGACCGGGGAGCCCAGCGGCTCGGTGGGCTGCGGCGGCAGGCCCAGGTCGGGCGCGACCACGCCCGTGAGCTGCTCGTACGCCTCGTCGGCCGCGTAGCCCAGCTCCTCGCCGTCCCCGTCGATCTCCTCGTCGAAGTCGTCCAGCAGCTCCGCCAGATCGTCCGGGTCGTGCAGCGCGCCCTCGAAGACCTCCCGGCCCTGGCCGATCAGCCAGCACCGGAAGTAGTCGAAGGCGTCGTCGCTGGCCCCGCCGAGCAGCACGGCGGCCGCGCCCCACAGATCCCAGCGGTAGGCGCGGTTGTAGCGGGCCTCGAAGTGCCGGGCGAAGTCCAGCACGGAATCGGGGTCGAGCTGCACCAGCCGTTCCACGAGCAGGTCGGCCTGCTCCTCGGGGTCGCCCTCGGCTCCCTCGCGGCTGCTGTCGATGAGCTCCCAGAATTCCGTCTCGTCCATCACGGGTCCAGCATCCAGCCTGCCGGGACCCCCCGCACGCCCAGACGGCGAAAAGAAGCCTTTCAGCGATACAGCTCGCGCAGGCGTTCGGCCGCCTCGGCGAACCGGCCCCGCAGCTCCTCGGGGGCCACGACCTCCAACTCGGGACCCAGCGAAAGGAGCTGGCTGTACGCCACGTCCAGTGACTCCACGGGAAGGACGACCGTGCGCCACCCGTCCGGGCCGGCGGGAGGGGCCTCGGAGAGGGCCGTGGCGGCGGCCGCCCGGTCACCGGTGAACGCGAGCCGCCGGGCACCGCTCTCGGACACCCGTACGGTTACCTCGGTACGGAGGAGGGACCGGGCGAACTCGGCGGCCCGGGCGTCCCAGAACGCGGGCAGGTCGAAGGTCTCGTCCCGCTCGAAGCGCTCGTCGGCCGGCTCCACCGAGGTGAACCGGTCGATCCGGTAGACCCGGAAGTCGTCCCCCGCCTTGGCGCAGAGGTACCAGACCCCGGCCTTGAGGACGAGCCCGTACGGAGCGAGCTCCCGCGCCACCTCCGTACCGTTCCGCCCGTGTCCGCGGCCGCCGCCCTTGCGGTAGCGGGCGCGCAGCAGGCGGTCGTCCCAGACGGCGTCGGCGACGGCGGGCAGGGCGTCGGGGGGCTCCGGTTCGTGGTACCAGGACGGGGCGTCCAGGTGGAAGCGCTGGGCGGCGGAGGCCGAGGCGTCGCGTACGGAGGGCAGCAGGGCGGCCGACACCTTGAGCCGGGCCGCCGATGCCGCGTCCTCCAGGCCCATCTCGCGGAGCGCCGAGGGCAGGCCGGAGAGGAAGAGGGCCTCCGCCTCGTTGCGGGCGAGGCCGGTCAGCCGGGTGCGGTAGCCGCCGATGAGCCGGTAGCCGCCCGCCCGGCCGCGCTCGGCGTAGACCGGGACGCCCGCCTCGGAGAGGGCCTGGGCGTCGCGGGTGACCGTGCGCTCCGACACCTCCAGCTCCGCCGCCAGTTCGGCGGCGGACATGACGGGGCGGGACTGGAGGAGCAGCACCATCTTGATCAGCCGGGCAGCGCGCATGGGCCCATTGTGGCGGCAGCGGGGCACAGGGGCTTGCCCCCGTCCGTCCACGCCGAAACCCCCGGCCGCCGGGGCGGACGCGTTGTCGGACGCGCTCGCCCCGGTGACCGGGGGGTCAGGTCGGGCCGGTGGCTCAGAGACCGTACCGCTCCCGGGCCTCCTTGACCGCCGAGGCCGGGACCTCGCCGCGCTTGGCGAGCTGGGCCAGCGACGCCACCACGATCGACTGGGCGTCGACGCCGAAGTGGCGGCGGGCCGCCGCGCGGGTGTCGGAGAGGCCGAAGCCGTCCGTGCCGAGCGAGGACCAGTCCTGCTCCACCCACTGGCTGATCTGGTCCGGGACCTGGCGCATCCAGTCGCTGACCGCGAGCACCGGACCCGGCGCACCGGAGAGCGCCTGCGTCACGTACGGCACCTGCACCTCACCGCGGAGGAGTGCCTCGTCGGCCTCCAGCGCGTCGCGGCGCAGCTCGCCCCACGAGGTGGCGGACCAGACGTCGGCCGTGACACCCCAGTCGGCGGCCAGCAGCTCCTGGGCCTCCAGGGCCCAGTGGATCGCCGTACCGGAGGCCAGCAGCTGGAGGCGCGGCGCGTCCGCCTTCGCGGGCGTGCCCTCCTTGAAGCGGTACAGGCCCTTGACGATGCCCTCCTCGACGCCCTCGGGCATCGCGGGCTGGGGCTTCGGCTCGTTGTAGACCGTCAGGTAGTAGAAGACGTCCTCGGCATCGGGGCCGTACATCCGGCGCAGACCGTCCTTGACGATCACCGCGACCTCGTACGCGAACGCCGGGTCGTAGTTGAGCGAGGCCGGGTTGGTGGCCGCGATCAGGTGAGAGTGGCCGTCCGCGTGCTGGAGGCCCTCACCCGTCAGGGTCGTACGGCCCGCCGTGGCGCCGACGATGAAGCCCTTGCCGAGCTGGTCGGCGAGCTGCCACATCTGGTCGCCGGTCCGCTGCCAGCCGAACATCGAGTAGAAGATGTAGAACGGGATCATCGTCTCGCCGTGCGTCGCGTACGACGTGGCGGCGGCGATGAAGTCGGCCATGGCGCCGGCCTCGGTGATCCCCTCGTTGAGGATCTGGCCGTCCTTGGCCTCCTTGTAGTACATCAGCTGGTCACGGTCGACCGGGTCGTACGTCTGCCCCAGCGGCGAGTAGATGCCGGCCGACGGGAACAGCGACTCCATACCGAAGGTACGGGCCTCGTCCGGGACGATCGGCACCCAGCGTTTGCCGGTCTCCTTGTCCCGCATCAGGTCTTTCACCAGGCGGACGAACGCCATGGTGGTGGCCATCTCCTGCTTGCCGGACCCCTTGTACAGGGCCTTGAACGCGCGCTCCTCGGGCTGCGGCAGCGGCGCCGAGGCGTGCATCCGGCGGGCGGGGGCGGGGCCGCCGAGGGCCGCGCGGCGCTCCTGGAGGTAGCGGACCTCGGGGGAGTCGGCGCCCGGGTGGCCGTAGGGGACCAGACCGTCCTCGAAGGCGCTGTCGGGGATCGGGAGGCCGAGCAGCTCGCGCATGCCCTTGAACTCGTCGATCGACAGCTTCTTCATCTGGTGGTTGGCGTTCTTGGACTCGAAGCCCTTGCCGAGCGTGTAGCCCTTGACCGTCTGGGCCAGGATCACGGTCGGCGCGCCCTTGTGCTCCACGGCCGCCTTGTACGCCGCGTACACCTTGCGGGCCTCGTGGCCGCCGCGCGAGGTGTAGAAACACTCGGCGATCTTCGCGTCGGTGAGCAGCTTCGCCAGCTCGGCGAGGGCGGGCTCGGCGCCGAAGAAGTGGTCGCGGATGTAGGCGACATCGCGGGTGGCGTACGTCTGGAACTGGGCGTCCGGGACCTCGCGCAGGCGGCGCAGCAGCGCGCCCGTGGCGTCCAGCTGGAACAGCTCGTCCCAGGCGTTGCCCCAGAGCGTCTTGACGACGTTCCAGCCGGCGCCCCGGAACTGCGCCTCCAGCTCCTGGACCACGCGGAAGTTGGCGCGGACCGGACCGTCGAGGCGCTGCAGGTTGCAGTTGATGACGAAGGTCAGGTTGTCGAGCTGCTCACGCGCGGCCAGCGCGAGGGCGGCGGTCGACTCCGGCTCGTCCATCTCGCCGTCGCCCAGGAAGGCCCAGACGTGCGAGTTGGAGGTGTCCTTGATGGAGCGGTTGGTCAGATAGCGGTTGAAGCGCGCCTGGTAGATGGCCGAGAGCGGGCCGAGGCCCATCGACACGGTGGGGAACTCCCACAGCCAGGGCAGCCGCCGCGGGTGCGGGTAGGAGGGCAGGCCCTCGCCACCGGACTCCTGGCGGAAGTGGTCGAGCTGCTGCTCGCTGATCCGGCCGTCGAGGAAGGCGCGGGCGTAGATGCCGGGGGAGGCGTGGCCCTGGATGTAGAGCTGGTCGCCGGAGCCGTCCCCCTCCTTGCCGCGGAAGAAGTGGTTGAAGCCGGTCTCGTAGAGCCAGGCCGCCGAGGCGAAGGTGGCGATGTGGCCGCCCACCCCGTACCGGGCGCCACGGGTCACCATCGCGGCCGCGTTCCAGCGGTTCCACGCGGTGATCTTCGACTCCATCTCCAGGTCGCCGTCGAACGCGGGCTCGGCGGCGGTCGGGATGGAGTTGACGTAATCGGTCTCCAGCAGCTTGGGCAGCGCGAGACCGGCGCCCTCGGCGTGCTGGAGCGAGCGGCGCATCAGGTACGCGGCGCGGTGCGGGCCGGCGGCCTGGGTGACGGCGTCCAGGGAGGCCGCCCATTCGGCGGTCTCCTCGGGGTCACGGTCCGGGAGCTGGTCGAGCTCGCTCGGAAGCTTTCCTACGGGGTCGGTCATGATCGCCGCCTTCCGGAGAGGAGGGGGGTGGAGAAGGCTCTATCTGGCAGGACAGAGCGGTGGGGCCGGTGGGCCCGCGAAGTGAACTGTAAGGCGCTGATCGATGATCGATCAAAGGATTGAAGGCAAAACTTCTCGATACGAAGAAAAGTGGCATGGGGTGCCTCGAAAGGGGGCACGGAGTGACGCGAAATAGCGTGCAAATAGGGCGCTGACCTGCACGGAAGAGCAGGTCGCACGCCAGATGATCGGAGCCTGCCGGTCAGGTCAGGCGCGCGGCGCGCAGCCCAGTACGTGCGCCTTCACCAGGGCGCCGATCTGCGGGTCCCCGGCGAGGAACGCGTCGATGAGGGCCTGGTGCTCCTCCGCGTACGACTTCTGCACTGTGCCCAGCCAGCGGATGGAGAGGGCGGTGAACACCTCGATGCCGAGCCCCTCCCAGGTGTGCAGCAGCACCGCGTTCCCGGCGGCCCGGACCATCTCCCGGTGGAAGCCGACCGTGTGCCGCACCTGGGCCTCGCCGTCGGCCAGCCGGTCCGCCTCGTACAGCGCGGCCACGTGCGGCTCCAGCGCCGAGCAGTCCTGGCCGAGCAGCGGGGCGGCCAGCTCGGCGGCGATCTGCTCCAGGCCGGCCCGTACCGGGTAGCTCTCCTCCAGGTCGGCCGCGGTGAGGTTGCGGACCCGGACGCCCTTGTTGGGGGCCGACTCGATCAGCCGGAGCGTCTCCAGCTCGCGCAGCGCCTCCCGTACGGGCGTCTGGCTGACCTCCAGCTCGGTGGCGATGCGGCGCTCCACGATCCGCTCACCCGGCTTCCAGCGCCCGCTGACGATCCCCTCCACGATGTGCTCGCGGATCTGTTCGCGCAGCGAGTGGACGACGGGCGGGGTCATGTGGTGCTCCTTCAGGGCAGACCGGTGCTGCCTACATCATCACGGTGGCGGTGGGCCTCCCGGGCTGTTTAGACAATACGGCGGCGCCCCCGCCCGGAAGAGTTCCGGACGGGGGCGCCGCTGGTGAGGCTGGTTACAGCCGGAGCGTTCAGAGGCCGAGCTCGACCTCGAACTCACCGGCCTCCAGGATCGCCTTGACCGACGTCAGGTAACGGGCGGCGTCCGCGCCGTCCACCAGGCGGTGGTCGTAGGAGAGCGCGAGGTACGTCATGTCGCGCACCGCGATGGTCTCGCCGAGGTCCGGGTGGTCGATGACCACCGGGCGGCGGACCGTGGCGCCGATGCCCAGGATGGCTGCCTGGTTCGGCGGCACGATGACGGTGTCGAACAGCGCACCGCGCGAACCGGTGTTGCTGATGGTGAAGGTGGCACCGGACATGTCGTCCGGGGTCAGGCCGCCACCGCGGGCCTTGCCGGCCAGCTCGGCGGTCTTCTTCGAGATACCGGCGATGTTCAGGTCGCCCGCACCCTTGATGACCGGGGTCATCAGGCCCTTCTCCGCGTCCACGGCGATGCCGATGTTCTCCGCGTCGAAGTACGTGATGGTGCCCTCGTCCTCGTTGATCCGGGCGTTGATGACCGGGTGGGCCTTCAGCGCCTGGGCCGCCGCCTTCACGAAGAACGGCATCGGGGACAGCTTGACGCCCTCACGGGCGGCGAACGCGGCCTTCGCCTGGTTGCGCAGCTTCATCAGCTTCGTGATGTCGACCTCGACGACCGAGGTCAGCTGGGCCTGCGAGTGCAGCGCCTTCATCATGTTGTCGCCGATGACCTTGCGCATGCGGGTCATCTTGACCGTCTGACCGCGCAGCGGGGAGGCCTCCAGCTTCGGCGCGGCCTTGGCGGCGGCCGGAGCGGCGGGTGCCGGGGCAGCGGCGGCGGCCTTGGCGGCCTCCGCGGCGGCGACGACGTCCTGCTTGCGGATACGGCCACCGACGCCGGTGCCCTTGACCGAGCTCAGGTCCACGTTGTTCTCGGACGCGAGCTTGCGGACCAGCGGCGTGACGTACGCGCCGTCGTCGCCGGAGGGCGCGGCGGCCGGGGTGGCTGCCGGTGCCGGGGCAGCGGGGGCGGGCGCGGCGGCGGGCGCCGGAGCCGGAGCCGCGGGGGCCTCCTGCTTCGGGGCCTCAGCCTTCGGCGCCTCGGCCTTGGGGGCCTCAGCCTTCGGAGCCTCCTGCTTCGGAGCCTCCTCCTGCTTGGGCGCCTCGGCCTTCGGGGCCTCCTGCTTGGGTGCTTCCTGCTTCGGGGCCGCGCCCGGAGCACCGATGACGGCGAGCTTGGCGCCGACCTCGGCGGTCTCGTCCTCGCCGACCACGATCTCCAGCAGCACACCGGCGACCGGGGCGGGGATCTCGGTGTCGACCTTGTCCGTGGAGACCTCGAGAAGGGGCTCGTCCTCCGCGACCTCCTCGCCGACCTCCTTCAGCCAGCGGGTGACGGTGCCCTCGGTGACGCTCTCGCCGAGCGCCGGGAGGGTGACGTCGGTGCCCTCGGCGGACGAACCGCCGGTGGCGGCCTCGGCGGTCGGGGCCTCGGCCGGAGCCTCGGTCTCGGTCGACGGGGCGGTGGGCGCCTCTTCGGCGGCCGGGGCCGGGGTGGCGGCCGGCTCGGTGGACTCGGCCTGGGCCGGAGCCGCCTCCTCGGCCGGTGCGCCGGAGCCGTCGTCGATGACGGCCAGCTCGGCGCCGACCTCGACGGTCTCGTCCTCGGCGACCTTGATGGACGACAGGACGCCGGACGCGGGGGCCGGGATCTCGGTGTCGACCTTGTCGGTCGAGACCTCGAGCAACGGCTCGTCGGCCTCGACGCGCTCGCCCTCGGCCTTCAGCCAACGGGTGACAGTGCCCTCGGTGACGCTCTCGCCGAGCGCCGGAAGGGTTACGGAAACCGACATGGTTTCAGTTGCTCCTTACGAAAATGCGGAAGTGGTCGGTCGTCGCGCCCGGGACCGGGGGATCAGTCGTGCGAGTGGAGGGGCTTGCCGGCCAGCGCCAGGTGAGCCTCGCCCATCGCCTCGTTCTGCGTCGGGTGGGCGTGGATGAGCTGGGCGACCTCGGACGGCAGCGCCTCCCAGTTGTAGATCAGCTGGGCTTCGCCGACCTGCTCGCCCATGCGGTCGCCCACCATGTGGACGCCGACCACGGCACCGTCCTTGACCTGGACGAGCTTGATCTCGCCCGCGGTCTTCAGGATCTTGCTCTTGCCGTTGCCCGCGAGGTTGTACTTGAGGGCGACGACCTTGTCCGCGCCGTAGATCTCCTTGGCCTTGGCCTCGGTGATACCCACGGAGGCGACCTCGGGGTGGCAGTACGTCACCTTCGGCACGCCGTCGTAGTCGATCGGGACGGTCTTGAGACCGGCGAGACGCTCCGCCACCAGGATGCCCTCGGCGAAGCCGACGTGGGCGAGCTGGAGGGTCGGGACGAGGTCGCCCACGGCCGAGATCGTCGGGACGTTGGTCTGCATGTACTCGTCGACCAGGACATAGCCGCGGTCCATCGCGACGCCCTGCTCCTCGTAGCCCAGGCCCTGCGAGACCGGGCCGCGGCCGATCGCGACGAGGAGGATCTCCGCCTCGAAGGTCTTGCCGTCGGCGAGGGTGACGCGGACGCCGTCCTGCGTGTACTCGGCCTTCTCGAAGAACGTACCGAGGTTGAACTTGATGCCGCGCTTGCGGAACGCGCGCTCAAGAAGCTTCGAGCTGTTCTCGTCCTCGACCGGGACGAGGTGCTTCAGGCCCTCGACGATGGTGATCTCGGTGCCGAAGGACTTCCACGCCGAGGCGAACTCGACGCCGATGACGCCGCCGCCCAGCACGATCGCCGACTTCGGGACCCGGTCCATCTTCAGCGCGTGGTCCGAGGAGATGATCCGGTTGCCGTCGATCTCCAGGCCCGGCAGCGACTTCGGCACGGAGCCGGTCGCCAGCAGCACGTGGCGGCCCTGGATGCGCTGGCCGTTCACGTCCACGGAGGTGGGGGAGGAGAGCTTGCCCTCACCCTCGATGTAGTGGACCTTGCGCGAGGCGATGAGACCCTGGAGACCCTTGTACAGGCCCGAGATCACCTCGTCCTTGTACTTGTTGACGGCCTCCATGTCGATGCCCTCGAAGGTCGCCTTCACGCCGAACTGGGCCGACTCACGGGCCTGGTCCGCGATCTCGCCCGCGTGCAGCAGCGCCTTCGTGGGGATGCAGCCGTTGTGCAGGCAGGTGCCGCCGACCTTGCCCTTCTCGATCAGGGCGACGTCCAGGCCCAGCTGCGCTCCGCGCAGGGCCGCGGCGTAACCGCCACTGCCACCGCCGAGGATCACTAGGTCGAAAACGGTGCTGGCGTCGTTCGCCACGTCACGTCCTCCATGCATGTGCGCCGTACGCCGGGCCCCGTCGCTGGGGTGTGACCGGCCGGTCGGCTGGTGTTCGGCCGCTTTGTCTTCGGCCCTGTGGTGGGGGCCCTGTCCTGCCGAGAACCCATCTTCGCACTTGTCGACGGCGGGCGGGACGCGGGGCCCGGGTCCGAGACGGATGATCGTCCGTTCCGGAGGGTTACTGCTGCGTAGATACCTACGTATTCGGCCGGTGTTCGTCGACAGCGAAACCCTGTCTCCGTCTCGCCGGTTCCGCTCTCCTTCTCACCGGTTCCGCCCGGACAACACGTACGGCCCCGGACCTATGCCCGGGGCCGCACACGTCGCTCACTCAGCCCAGGTCGCCGTCGGCGGTACGCTCGGCGAGCCGCACCAGGGTGCGGACCGCGGAGCCGGTGCCGCCCTTGGGCGTGTAGCCGTACGGGGCGCCCTCGTGGAAGGCCGGGCCCGCGATGTCCAGGTGCGCCCAGGCGATGCCCTCGCCCACGAACTCCTTCAGGAACAGGCCGGCCACCAGGCCGCCGCCCATGCGCTCGCCCATGTTGGCGATGTCGGCGGTGGGGGAGTCCATGCCCTTGCGCAGGTCGGCGGGGAGCGGCATCGGCCAGGAGGCCTCGCCGACCTCCTCGGCGATCTCGTGGATCGACGTACGGAAGGCGTCGTCGTTGGCCATGATCCCGAAGGTGCGGTTGCCGAGCGCCAGCACCATCGCACCGGTCAGGGTCGCCACGTCGACGATCGAGTCGGGCTTCTCCTCCGAGGCGCGGGTCAGCGCGTCACCCAGGACGAGCCGGCCCTCGGCGTCGGTGTTGAGGACCTCGACGGTCTTGCCGCTGTACATGCGCAGCACGTCACCGGGGCGGGTGGCGGTGCCGGACGGCATGTTCTCGGCGAGTGCCAGCCAGCCGGTCACGTTGACCTTGAGGCCGAGGCGGGCGGCCGTGACGACGGCGGCGAACACGGCGGCGGCGCCGCTCATGTCGCACTTCATCGTCTCGTTGTGGCCGGCCGGCTTGAGCGAGATGCCGCCCGAGTCGTAGGTGATGCCCTTGCCGACGAGGGCCAGGGTCTTCTCCGCCTTCGGGTGGGTGTAGGCGAGCTTCACCAGGCGCGGGCCGTTGGCCGAGCCCTGGCCGACGCCGAGGATGCCGCCGAAGCCACCCTTGACCAGGGCCTTCTCGTCGAGCACCTGGACCTTGATGCCGTGCTCCTTGCCGGCGGCGGTGGCCACGGCGGCGAAGGACTCGGGGTAGAGGTCGTTGGGCGGGGTGTTGATCAGGTCGCGGGCGCGGTTGATCTCCTCGGCCAGCGCGAGGGCGCGCTCGACGGCCGCCTTGTACGCCTTGTCGCGCGGCTTGGCGCCGACCAGGGTGATCTCGGCGAGTGGGAGCTTCGGGCCGCTGTCCTTGGCCTTGGCGTCCTTGGGGGCGAGCTTGTTCTCGCCGCCCTGGTAGGCGGTGAAGGCGTAGGCGCCGAGCAGGGCGCCCTCGGCGACGGCGGCGGCGTCCTCGACGGAGCCGGCGGGCAGCGCGAAGCCGGCCTTCTTGAAGCCGGACAGCGCACGGGCGGCGGTACCGGCGGCACGGCGCAGCGCCTCCGCGTCGTACGCGTCCTCCTTGTCCGGGACCGGACCGAGGCCGACCGCGATGACGACCGGGACCTTGAGGCCGGACGGCGCGGGCAGCTTGGTCAGTTCGCCCTCGGCACCCACGGCCCCCAGGGTCGCGAGAACGGTGGCGAGCTTTCCGTCGAACGCCTTGTCCACGGCCTCGGCGCCCGGCGCGAGGACCAGGGTCCCCGACTTGGATGCGGCGCCCTTCGCGACGCCGACGACGAGTGCGTCGGCGCGCAGCGTCGCCGCACCGGCAGTGCTGAGAGTGAGAGCAGTCACGGTGGTGAAATCTCGCTTCCGTTGAGTTCCAGTTCGGTCGAGGGGTGGGCCGACCGTGCCCGGCGCATCGTAGACCCCTCCGCAATGTGCCGGGTTCGAGCCTACGCGCGCCGTTCGCCGGGGGTTACGGCGGCGGGCCGTTCCCGACCGGTAAGGCGGTCGGTTCCGGCCGTACGCGGGCCGGTCGCCCAGCCGGTCGTACGGTGATCAGGGCCTCAGCGCGTACGCAGGTCAGGGGCCGAGCGCCAGCACCACCAGGGCCGCCGTCGCCGCCGTCTCCGCCGCCCCGCCGAACACGTCCCCGGTCACCCCGCCGAACCGCCGCACGCAGTGGCGCAGCAGGAGTTCGGCGGCGGCCAGGGCGCCCAGCACCGCGAGCGCGTGGTGCAGTGCCCCGTACGGTCCGAAGGCCGCGCCCGCCGCCGCGCACAGGGCCACCGTCACCGCTGCCACGACCACCGCCCACCTCACCGGGACCGTGGCCGCGACCACCGCGCCGAGCCCCTCCGGCCGGGCCGCCGGGACGCCCTGACGGGACGCCAGGGTGAGCGCGAGCCGGGCGGCGACGGCCGCGACGACGGCCCCGAGCGCCCCGTGCGCCCAGCCCCCCTCCCCGTACAGCTCGAAGAGGACGGCGACCTGGGCCAGCAGGACCAGGAGCAGGGTGATGACACCGAACGGCCCAATGTCGGACTGCTTCATGATCCGCAGCGCGTCCCCGGCCGGTTTCCCGCTGCCGAGGCCGTCCGCCGTGTCGGCGAGGCCGTCCAGGTGCAGCCCCCGGGTGAGGGCGGCGGGCACCGCGACCGAGGCGACCGCCGCGAGCAGCGGCCCCGACCCGGCCAGCAGCGACAGCGCGCCGAGCCCGGCGGCGAGCAGGCCGACGACGAGCCCGGCGAGCGGGGCGCAGAGCATCCCGGCCCTGGCGGTCGCGCGGTCCCAGCGGGCCACGCGGACGGGCAGCACGGTGAGGGTGCCGAAGGCGAAACGCAGCCCGTGGCTGTTCAGGGAGGTCACCGCGGGCAGGTTAGCCGCTCCCGCGCACGGATAGATTGGCCAAAACGTCAGAAAAGCCGCAGAGCAGGGCACATCGGGAGCGGGTGGCATGGGTAACTGGTGGCACACCAACATCGCCGAGCCGGGCAAGCTCCCGCTGCTCCTCGCGCTGGCCGCCTTCGTGCTGACCTTCGCCGTCACCCGCACGATCACGCGGATGATCCGCGCGGGGAAGGGCCCGTTCCGCAACATCACCCCGGGCGGCATCCACATCCACCATGTGGTGCCCGGGGTCGTGCTGACGGTGGTCGGCGGCTTCGGCGCGGTGGCCGCGGGGAGGCACGGGGTGGCCGCCGGGGTGTTCGCGGTGATCTTCGGGGTCGGGGCCGGTCTGGTGCTGGACGAGTTCGCGCTGATCCTGCATCTGGACGACGTGTACTGGACCGAGGAGGGCCGCCAGAGCGTGGAGGTGGTCGTGCTGACGGCCTCGCTCGTGCTGCTGGTCCTGGCGGGGTTCTCGCCGCTCGGGGTGGACGACGTCACCGACGAGGAGCAGCAGGGCAGGCTCAGTGTCATCACGTCGTACGTGGTCAACTTCTGCTTCGTCCTGATCGCGCTGTTCAAGGGCAAGACCCGGATGGCGGTGCTCGGCACCCTCGTCCCGTTCGTCGCGCTGATCGGGGCGATCCGGCTGGCCCGCCCCACCTCGATGTGGGCTAAGCGGTTCTACCGCAACCGCCATCGGGCCCGCTCCAAGGCGGTGCTGCGCGCCTACCACCACGATGTGCGGTGGGCGGGGCCGCGCCGGAAGTTTCAGGACCTCATCGGCGGCGCCCCCGACCGGGTCCCGCTGCCGCCCGCCGGCAAGCCCTGACCGCCGCCCGTCCGCCGCCGCCCGAGCCACTCCCGTACGGCACAGACCACCAGGACGGCGGCGATGGAGGCCAGATGTTCCCGGCCCGCCAGGTTGTCCTTGACGAGGACCTCCACCACCATCGCGACGACCACCAGCGCCCCGGTGAACCAGGCCCGGTAGGCGTGGCAGACGTACACCGCGAGCCCCACCACCGCCGCGGACGGCCCGGTGTCCACCACCTGCGCGTCCGAGGCCGGCAGCCCCAGGAACGCGTCCGGGCCGAGCGCGATGCCGACCCGGGCGTACAGGGTCCCCGCCAGCGTGGCCACGTACGCGATCGCGAGGGTGCGCCACCGCCCCAGGCACACCTCCGCGATGCCGAACACCAGCAGGATCTGCGCCAGCGCACCCCAGACCGGCAGGTCGAGGGCGGGGACGAAGAGGGACAGCGGCGTACGCAGCAGAGCCAGCCAGAGGGGGTCCTCGGCCCGCACCGCCCCCAGGTTCTGCACCGGGCCGTAGCCCCACGCCTGGTTCTGGACCAGCTGGACGGTCGCGGTCAGCGCCACCGCCGTGAGGGTCAGCGCGAGCGCCCGTATGCCGTGGTCGTGGAGCCCCGTCCGTACGGTGGTGAACAGCGGGCCCCACTCGCGCCGCGCGGCCCGGCGCAGCGCCGGGAAGCGGCTCGTCCCCGAGCGGCTCGTCTCCGCGCGGCTCGTCCCGGAGCGGTTCATCTAGGGGCGCCGAGACACGCGCGGTGCAGCCACTTCGGCAGCCCCGGCGCCTCCAGGAACCCTTCGGCGCGGCCTGCCGCGAGGGAGATGCGCGCCAAGTCGGCGCTCTTCTCGAACAACATGAAACGTGGCTCCCAGATCGGTCGGTACTTGGCGTTGGCCCGGTACAGCGACTCGATCTGCCACCAGCGCGAGAAGAAGCTCAGCAGCGCACGCCACAGCCTCAGCACCGGTCCCGCGCCGAGTCGCGATCCCCTCTCGAAGACGGACCGGAACATGGCGAAGTTGAGCGAGACCTGCGTGATCCCGATCTCGCCGGAGCGCTGGAGGAGCTGGATGACCATGAACTCCATGAGGCCGTTCTCCGCCTCCCGGTCGCGGCGCATCAGGTCCAGGGAGAGGCCGTGCGGGCCCCAGGGGACGAAGCTGAGGACGGCGCGGAGTTCGTCGGGGGCCTGTGTCCGATCCGGCTCTCCCGTGTCGTCCTTGCCCGGCTTTCCGCCCTCGCTCGCGTTCCGGCACTCCAGCATCACGCACTGCCCGTCCGCCGGGTCGCCGAGCCGGCCGAGCGCCATGGAGAAGCCGCGCTCGGTCTCCCCGTCGCGCCAGTCGTCGGCGCGCCGGACCAGCTCGGCCATCTCGGCCTCGGGGATGTCCGCGTGGCGCCGGATGGTCACCTCGTAACCGGCGCGCTTGACCCGGTTGTAGGCCTGGCGCACCCCGCGCATCGCCCGGCCGTCCAGGGTGAAGTCGGCCGTCTCCACGATCGCCTCGTCACCCAGCTCCAGCGCGTCCAGGCCGTGCCGGGCGTAGACCGTGCCCGCCTCCTCGCTCGCGCCCATCACGGCCGGGATCCAGCCGTGCTCGCGGGCCTCGGCGAGCCATGGGTCGATCGCGCCCGGCCAGGCCTCCGGGTCACCGATCGGGTCGCCGGAGGCCAGCGAGACCCCGCCGACCACCCGGTAGACCACGGCGGCCTTCCCGGTCGGCGACCAGAGCGCGCTCTTCTCCCGGCGCAGCGAGAAGTAGCCGAGCGAGTCCCGGTCGCCGTGCCTGTCCAGCAGGGCGCGCAGCTTCGCCTCGTCCTCGGGGGAGAGTGGGTCGACGGCCCGGCGGGAGCGGAACGCGGCGTACACGACGGCGATCAGGAGCAGCGTCGAGAGGATGTTGATGACGACGTTCACCCAGCCCGGGGTGGTGATCCCGGGGAAGCGTGAGTCGTCGGCGGCCACCGAGACCAGCCGCAGCGCGCCGTAGCGCCAGCGGTCCAGAAAGGTGGAGCGGTAGTCGTCGTGGGCGGTGTTGGTGACGGTGACCAGGGCCGTCGCGACCAGCGAGGTGACCAGCAGCCCCACCACGGCGACCAGGGACGCCAGCTTGGGGTTGGAGCGGTCGCCCTTGGCGTAGAACTCGCGCCGCCCCAGCACCAGGGCCACGACGAAGGAGGCCGTCAGTGCCAGGGAGACCCAGTTCTGGGCGTGCTGCCGGATCTCCCCGAAGAAGAACGCGAGGAGATACGCGACCAGCACGAGCCCGCCCAGGACCATGTTCACGATCCACGCGGCCCGCTTCCGCCGCCGCATGGTCACCGCCAGGAACAGGGCGATCACCCCGGAGGAGAACCCGGCCGTGAGCAGGTACGGCGTGAAGTAGTTCTCGGTGTTGTGGCGGCGCAGGTCCTGGCCGAGGGTGACCCAGACGGCGCTCAGGAAATTGATGAACGAGACGACGCGCAGATACCAGATGGCGAACGCCGCGCTGCGCCGGGAACGGGCGGTGCTGTGCCGGGCTGCCTCTTCGGCCGATCGAACCTCTCCCATGAGAGGTGATCATATGGCGCATTACGGACACAGGGGCGGCAAAGGTGGCTCACGGGACCTGCCCCGCAGCGCCGCCCCCGGCCGCTCAGGTCGCGTCGAGTGCCTGTACGTCGTACTCCTCGCTCCCGGAAGGCCCGGCGTCCTCCTCGTCCTTCTCCGGCGTACGCTCCGGCAGCTCGGCCGCGAACGCGGCCGCCGCCTGCACCAGCGGCAGGGCCAGCAGCGCCCCCGTGCCCTCGCCCACCGTGACCCCGTGGTCCAGCAGCGGGGTCAGCGCCATCCGGTCCAGGGCCTTCGCCTGCGCGGGCTCCCCGCTGACCTGCCCGGCCAGCCACCAGTCCGGCGCCCGGAAGGCCGCCCGCTGCGCCACCAGCGCACAGGCCGCCGCGACGACCCCGTCCAGGATCACCGGCATCCGGCGCACCGCCGACTGGAGCAGGAACCCCGTCATCGCGGCCAGGTCCGCCCCGCCCACCGTGGCCAGCAGCTCCAGCTGGTCGCCGAGCACCGGCCGGGCCCGGCGCAGCGCGTCCCGGATCGCGGCGCACTTGCGCATCCAGGCCAGGTCGTCGATGCCCGCACCGCCGCGCCCGGTCACCACCGAGGCGTCCGTACCGCACAGCGCCGCGATGAGGGTGGCCGCGGCCGTGGTCCCGCCGACGCTCAGGTCGCCGAGCACCACCAGATCGGTGCCGGAGTCCGCCTCCTCGTCGGCGATCGCCATGCCCAGGCGGACGGCCCGCTCGGCCTCCTCGGCACTCAGCGCGTCCTCGATGTCGATGCGCCCCGATCCTCGCCGCACCCGGTGGCGTACGGCGGACTCGGGCAGCAGCTCCGGGTCGCAGTCGACCCCGGCGTCCACGATCCGCAGCGGCACCGAGAAGCGCCGGGCCAGCACCGCCACCGGGCTCGCCCCGTCGAGGGCAGCCCGCACCAGCTCATGGGTGGTGCCCGCCGCACGTCCGGAGACGCCCAGCTCCGCCACCCCGTGGTCACCGGCGAAGAGCACCACGCGCGGCTGCGCGACGGCCTTGACCGGTACGGACTGCTGCGCGGCGCTGAGCCACTCGCCCAGCTCGTCGAGCCGGCCCAGGGCCCCGGGCGGGACGATCAGCCGCTCCCGCCGTTCCTCGGCGTCGCGCCGTACGCCCCCGTCGGGGCGCTCGATCAGGTCGGAGAAGTCGTCCAGGTTCACGGAGGTCTGCCTCGCGGGTCGTCACGTCGGTTTCCGGTGCGGGCACCCGGCGGCGGGCCCCTGCCGGGAACAGTACCGGTCGGCCCGGACACCCCGAGAGGTAGCAGTGACGCCCCCTCACCCCGCGAGTCGGGCTGAGGACCGCCCCCTCACCCCGCGAGACGCGCCAAGGACCGCCCCCTCACCCCCGCAGCACCACCGCCTGCCCCGCCACCACCAGCAGCACCTCCTCGCACTCGGCCGCCACCGCCGCGTTCAGCCGCCCCAGCTCGTCCCGGAACCGCCGTCCCGCCGGGGTCGCCGGGACCACCCCCGCACCCACCTCGTTGGTCACCAGCACCACCTGACGCCGGGTCCCGCGCACCGCCGCCACCAGCTCCCGGGCCCGCGCCCGCAACGCCTCCTGGCCGCCCTCCCGCCACCGCTCGTCCTCCCAGGCGTCCACCCGGTCCATCGCGTCGGTCAGCCACAGCGACAGGCAGTCCACCAGCAGCGGCGGCCCGTCCGCGCCCAGCAGCTCCGCGACCTCACAGGTCTCCTCGGTCCGCCACGCGCCCGGCCTGCGCTCCCGGTGCAGCCCCACCCGGGCCGCCCACTCCGGGTCCCCTTCGCGCCGCCCGCCGGTCGCCACGTACACCACCTCGGGGAACGTCTCCAGACGCCGCTCCGCCTCCACCGACTTCCCCGACCGCGCGCCGCCCGTCACCAGCACCCGGCGCGGCACGTCCGGCACCACCGGGTACTCGCCCACCACCAGCGTCGTCCCGTCCGGCACCGCCCGCGCCCCGGCCGCCGCCAGGCGCCGGTCCAGCGCCGCACCCGGCGGGGCGTCGTGGTCCAGGTGGACCGCGATCACCTCGGTGGCCGGCCCGACCGCGCCGACCGCCCGCAGCCGCGCCACCGCGTCGGGCCGCCCGATCACATCGCAGAGGACCATGTCGTACGGCCGCTCGGCCCGCCCGTCGAGACCGGCGGGCGCGGCCCCCGGCGGCAGGTAGAGCAGCCGCTCGCCGTCCGGGGAGCTCACCTCGTAACCGGTCCCCGGCGCGTCCATCGGCACCGCCCGCACCCGGTGCCCGCTGATCAGCGTCAACACCTGGCCGTCCGGCACCCGTCCGGCCGGCGGCAGCGTGGGCGGCAGCTCCACGGCGGGCCCGTCGTGCGGATGGGTCAGCAGCACCTGGCGCACCGCGCCCAGCGAATGCCCCGCGCGAGCGGCCGCGAACACCGCTCCCGGGGTCAGGTCCAGCAGCAGCGCGTCGTCGATCAGCAGGGCGGTCGCGGCGCGCGCCCACGGGCCACGGGCCGTCGCGCAGGCCGCACAGGGGCAGGAGGGGCGCGGCAGCCCGTCGGGGGCTCCGGTGCCGAGCAGAGTCAGTTCCACACCTTGATCCTCCCGTGTCCGCACGCCGGGTGCGCGCCCGGCTAGGCTTCGGGCAGCAACTGACCCAGGAGCGGCAACGGGCCCGGGAGTCGGGCGCAACGCGACCCAGGAGGCGGACATGGCGTGGACGTGGCGGTTCGAGAAGTCCGACGGTACGGAGACGGAGCCGGCGCTGCAGCCGGAGGAGTTCACCACCCAGGGCGACGCGGAGTCCTGGATCGGTGAGTACTGGAAGGAGCTCCTGGAGGGCGGCGCCGCCCAGGTGACGCTCTTCGAGGACTCGACCAAGATCTACGGCCCCATGAGCCTGCAGGCCGACGGCGCCTGAGGGCTGCCGGAAGGGGCGGTACGGGGCTTCCCGTACCGCCCCTTCTCCCTGCGGGCCTCAGATCTCCCCGAGCGTGACCTCCGCCGTCCTGCTGTCGCCGTCCCGGGTGTACGTCACGGTCACCTTGTCGCCCGGCTGGTCGCCCGCCAGGGCCTCGGAGAGCGAGGTGATGGTGGTGACGGCCGTGTCGCCGATCTTCGTGATGATGTCTCCGGCACGCAGTCCCGCCTCGCCCGCGGCGCCGTCCCGCTCCACGCTCACCAGCGCCACCCCGGCGGGCCGGTAGGAGTCGTCGACGACCGTACGGCCGGTGATGTTCAGCCCGGCCCGGCCCGAGTCGGTGACCCG
Source organism: Streptomyces cyaneofuscatus (assembly GCF_033109485.1). Classification (NCBI taxonomy): domain Bacteria; kingdom Bacillati; phylum Actinomycetota; class Actinomycetes; order Kitasatosporales; family Streptomycetaceae; genus Streptomyces; species Streptomyces cyaneofuscatus. Next base: position 6,292,018 of record NZ_CP137002.1, read on the forward strand.
GCCGTCCTTGATGATCTGGTCGGCGACCGTCCGCACCATCGAGACGGGGATCGCGAAGCCGATGCCCGGCGCCGCGCTGTCGCCCATCTGCGGGTCGGTCGCCGCGAGGGTCGGGATGCCGATCACCTCGCTGCTCAGGTTGACCAGCGCCCCGCCGCTGTTGCCCGGGTTGATCGCTGCCGAGGTCTGCACCATGTTGGCGATCGTCGCGCCCGTGCCACCGCCCGCCCGGCTCTCGCTGACGGTCCGGCCGAGCGCCGAGACGATGCCCTGGGTGACGCTGCTGGAGAGGCCGAGCGGCGAGCCCATCGCCATCACGATCTGCCCCACCTCGACCTTCTCCGCGTCGCCGAACTTCGCGGGCTTCAGACCGTCGGGCACGTCGTCCAGCTTGATGACCGCGAGGTCCTGCTCCGGGTAGGAGGAGACCAGCGAGGCGTTCAGCACCGCCTCCCCGGTGGCGACGGTGACCTTGAAGGTCTTCTCGTCGCCGATCACATGGGCGTTGGTGACGATATGGCCCTTGTCGTCGTAGACGATCCCGGAACCGAGGCTGTCCGACGCGTCGATCTGCACCACCGAGGGCAGCACATCGTTGATGACGGCCTTGTAGGCGTTCTCCAGCTCGGCGGTGTCACGGGTCACGGAGCCCTGGGCCGTACCGGAGGCACTGGCCTCCGGCGCGGGTGATGCCGCCGGTTCCGCGCCGGAGCAGCCGGCCGCCAGGGCGATCGCGCAGACCCCCGTGATCAGGGGCAGCAGGCGCCGTGCGGAGCGGCGGGAGGGGGATGCGTCCATATCCGGAGTCTGGTGCCCCCACCCTTTCGGGTGCCTGTGCTGATGGGCCGAACGAGGCCCTGCCGCCGTACCCGGCTTCGTACCGTCCGCTAGGGCCTGTCGTCAAACTGCCGCCTGCCGCGCGACGCCTGGCACGCACGCTCGCGGCGTTGCCGAAATGGCCAAGTAGCTCCGCTACGAGACCATTCCGGCGCCTTGCGATCGCACGCACCATGCGCCGCGCGGCCGCCCTTCGGGCGACGACGGCAGTTTGACGACAGGCCCTAGCCGCGCACTCCGCACAGATGCAGCAGCGCCGCGACACCCCGGTACGGGTCGGTCCGCCCGGCCCGGTCCTCCAGGGTCAGCACCCGCTCCAGCTCGCCCGCGGGCAGCTCGGTCCCGTCGGCCGCGTTGTCGGTGAAGACCCGGATGCCGTACCAGGCGTGCAGCGGGGCGGCGATCCCGGCCAGGGTGGCCCGCAGCGCGTCGAGCCGGTCGGCCCGCACGGTGAGGCCGAGGTCGTTCGTGTACGTCGCCGAGTCGAAGGCATCCAGGGCCGCACCGAAGTCGCCGGTGAGGCCGGGGCGCATCGCGAGGGCGTCCGCGTTCCGTACGAGCAGCGAGAGCAGACCGCCCGGCGCCAGCATCCGGGCCAGCCCGGCCAGCATCGGATCGGGCTCCTCGACGTACATCAGGACGCCGTGACAGAGCACCACGTCGAAGCTGCCGGGCAGGAAGTGCACACCGGTCTCCCGGCCGTGCCCCTCGATCAGCTTGACCCGCTCCCGGATGCCCTCGGGCTCGGTCGCCAGGGCCTCGCGGGCCACCCGCAGCAGCTCGGCGTCCGACTCCAGACCGGTCACCGAGTGACCGGCCCGCGCGAGGCGGAGCGCCTGGACCCCCCGGCCCATGCCGACGTCCAGGACGCGCAGCCGCTGACCGACCGGGAACCGCCCGGCTATCTGCTCGTCCAGCTGCCGGGCGACGAGCTCCTGGCGGACGGTGTCCCGTACGCCCCCTACGGGGCTCACCGGAGGGACGATCTCCGTGCTCAGGGCCGCTCTCCGCGCTTGACCTGCGGCTTCGGGAGCCGCAGACGACGCATCTGGAGCGTGCGCATCAGGCCGTAGGCGACGGCGCCGCGCTTGGGGGTGTCCGGGAAACGCTCTCGCAGCTGCTTCTTCAGGCGGATCGACAGACCGATCGAGTCGATCACGATCAGGATGATCACACCCATCCAGAGCAGCAGCGAGATGCTCTGGATGTTCTGCACCTGGATCACGCTGAGAATCAGGATGACCACGGCGAGCGGCAGGAACCACTCGGCGATGCAGAAGCGCGAGTCCACGAAGTCACGGACGAAGCGCCGCACCGGGCCCTTGTCGCGGACCGGGAGGTAACGCTCGTCGCCCGACGCGAGCGCCTCACGCTGCCGGGCCAGATCGGCCCGGCGCGCCTCGCGCTGGCGCTTCACGGCCGCCTTGCGGTCGGTCGGCGCGCTGGACGCGGCACGGCGGCGCTGCGTCTGGGCCTCGCTGCGCTTGGGGGTGGGGCGACCCTTGGGAGCCTGCGGGTCGCGGGGCTGCTGGGAGAGGTCCGCCGTCACCTTGTCGGTGGGGGCCTTCTCTGTCTTGGCACGGCTACGGAACACAAAACCCAAGGGTACGGGGTCGGGCCGCGGGCTCGTGGACCCGGGCGGGAACGATCCGGCAACGGACGGCGTCCCTGTAGGCACCCGACACGGGCAGAACAGGCCTTAACCATCGGTTTCCCTGACCGTCACCTACACCCTGGGCGGGAGCACCGGCCGGGCTCAGTCGTCCTTGGGGAGGAGCACATCGGGACTCGAACAGTGCGGTAATAGAGACAGGGCCCGTACTGTGGGTTCTATCGGGAGTGCTGGAGCTCAGTCCGTCAGAAGGGGGCGCGCGAAGCCCATGAGCGGTGTCATGAAGCGTATGGGGATGCTTTTCCGCGCGAAGGCAAACAAGGCCCTTGACCGGGCCGAGGATCCGCGCGAGACCCTGGATTACTCGTACCAGAAGCAGCTGGAGCTGCTTCAGAAGGTGCGCCGCGGCGTCGCCGACGTCGCGACGTCCCGCAAACGGCTGGAGTTGCAGCTGAACCAGCTGCAGGGCCAGTCGTCCAAGCTGGAGGACCAGGGCCGCAAGGCGCTGGCGCTCGGCCGTGAGGACCTGGCGCGCGAGGCGCTGTCCCGGCGCGCCGCCCTCCAGCAGCAGGTCACCGACCTGGAGACGCAGCACACGACGCTGCAGGGCGAGGAGGAGAAGCTCACCCTCGCGGCCCAGCGGCTACAGGCCAAGGTCGATGCCTTCCGCACCAAGAAGGAGACCATCAAGGCGACCTACACGGCGGCCCAGGCGCAGACCCGGATCGGCGAGGCCTTCTCCGGCATCTCCGAGGAGATGGGCGACGTCGGCCTGGCGATCCAGCGGGCCGAGGACAAGACGCAGCAGCTCCAGGCGCGGGCCGGCGCCATCGACGAGCTGCTCGCCTCCGGCGCCCTGGACGACCCGACCGGCACGGCGAAGGACGACATCGCCGCCGAGCTGGACCGGATCTCCGGCGGCTCGGACGTGGAGCTGGAGCTCCAGCGCATGAAGGCCGAGCTGGCCGGCGGCTCCTCGTCCTCGCAGCAGGCGATCGAGGGCGGTGCCCAGGACGGCACGCAGCAGTCGCAGCAGTCCCCGCACAAGTTCGACAAGCAGTAGTGAGGGCGGCGTCATGATCGTACGGATCATGGGGGAAGGCCAGGTCAAGCTGGCCGACAGTCACTTCGTCGAACTCAACGAGCTCGACGACGTCCTGCTCAAGGAGATGGACAGCGGGGACGGTCCCGGCTTCCGCACCACGCTCCACGCACTCCTCGACAAGGTGCGCGAGCTCGGCACTCCGCTCCCCGACGACTCCCTGGAGCCGTCGGAGCTGATCCTGCCGGCGCCCGACGCGACCCTCGAAGAGGTGCGCGCGATGCTCAGCGACGACGGACTCATCCCGAACTAGGCGTACCGGCTCCACCAGCACTCTTACGTCTGTGCCCCGCATCCGGCCCGTCCGGTGCGGGGCACAGGTGCTGTACGCGCCTGCTGTCCTCGTACGGTTCCGTGCCCGTTCCGGCACACCGCGGAGACCGATCCGTACACGACACGCCGTACCGTTGCTGGACGTGACCACCCTCCCCTCCGGGTTCGCGCGTGCCCGCCGCTGGCTTCGGGACCACCCGCTCGCGTTCGACGCGACCCTGGCGTTCTGCGTCCTGATCGCGATGATCTGCGGTTCGTTCGCGGACCCGGGCAAGGGCGGGCACGGGCCGACGTTCGGGACCCGCACCCCCGAGGCGTTCAGCGTGCTGCTGATGGTGCTGGCGGCCTCGGCGCTCGTCCTGCGCCGGCGGCACTCCATGGCGGTCCTCGCGGTGACCGGCGGTCTCACGGCGACCGAGTACATCTTCATGGACCCGCCGGCCCCGGTCGTGATGAGCACCGTCATCGCGCTCTACACCGTCGCCTCCCGCACCGACCGCCCCACCACCTGGCGGGTCGGCCTGCTGACCATGGGGATCCTGACGGTGGCCGCGATGGTGTTCGGCTCGACGCCCTGGTACAGCCAGGAGAACCTCGGCGTCTTCGCCTGGACCGGGATGGCGTCGGCCGCCGGGGATGCCGTACGCAGCAGGCGCGCCTTCGTCGACGCGATCCGGGAGCGCGCGGAGCGGGCCGAGCGCACGCGGGAGGAGGAGGCCCGTCGCCGCGTCGCGGAGGAGCGGCTGCGGATCGCCCGGGACCTCCACGACGTCGTCGCCCACCACATCGCCCTGGTCAACGTGCAGGCCGGGGTCGCCGCCCACGTCATGGACAAGCGCCCGGACCAGGCGAAGGAGGCGCTCGCCCACGTACGGGACGCCAGCCGCTCCGCGCTCAACGAACTCCGCGTCACCGTCGGCCTGCTCCGCCAGTCCGGCGACCCCGAGGCCCCCACCGAACCGGCCCCCGGCCTCGCGGTCCTGGACGAGCTGGTGGACACCTTCCGCAACGCCGGGCTCCCCGTCGAGGTGGCCGGCGCCGACCGGGGCCCGGGGCTGCCCGCCGCCGTCGACCTGGCCGCGTACCGGGTCATCCAGGAGGCCCTGACCAACGTACGCAAGCACGCGGGCGCCGGAGCGAGGGCCGAGGTGAGCGTCGTACGGGTCGGAACCACGGCCGAGATCACGGTGCTGGACAACGGCCGGGGCAGCGCGGCCGGGCGCCCGGGTGCCGAGAGCACCCCGGACGGTGGCGGCCACGGTCTGCTCGGCATGCGCGAACGGGTCACCGCCCTCGGCGGCGCCCTCACGGCGGGACCTCGCTACGGGGGCGGGTTCCGGGTCCATGCGATCCTGCCCCTGGAGGCCCGCACGGGTGAACCGGAACAGCCCGGCCCGGCGGCCGCGACGGGGGAGCGCCGATGAGCGAGTCCGTACAGGCACCTGAGGCACTTGAGACACCTGGGGCATCTGAGGCACCCATCAAGGTGCTGCTCGCCGACGACCAGGCGCTCCTGCGCAGCGCGTTCCGGGTGCTGGTGGACTCCGAACCCGATATGGAGGTCGTCGGCGAGGCGGCCGACGGGGCCCAGGCGGTGGAGCTGGCCCGGGAGACCGGCGCCGACGTGGTGCTGATGGACATCCGGATGCCGGGCACGGACGGGCTCGCCGCCACCCGCATGATCAGCGCGGACCCGGCCCTGGCGGCGGTGCGGGTGGTCATGCTCACCACGTTCGAGGTCGACGAGTACGTGGTCCAGGCCCTCCGCGCCGGAGCCTCCGGCTTCCTCGGCAAGGGCGCGGAGCCGGAGGAACTGCTCAACGCGATCCGGATCGCCAACGCGGGCGAGGCGTTGCTCTCCCCGGCGGCGACCAAAGGGCTGATCGCCACCTTCCTGGCGCAGGGCGGGAGTTCGGGGGAGGGGCCGGACAGCGCGGAGTACGCGGAACGGCTGGCCGCGCTCACCGTGCGCGAGCGGGAGGTGCTCGTCCTGGTGGCGGGCGGCCACTCCAACGACCGGATCGCGGAGCGGCTGGCGGTCAGCCCGCTCACGGTCAAGACCCATGTGAACCGGGCGATGGCGAAGGTGGCGGCCCGCGACCGCGCCCAGCTGGTGGTCATCGCGTACGAGTCGGGCCTGGTACGCCCCCGGGTGGAGTGAGGCGGAGCAGGAGGACGCGGAGGGTGGAGAGACGGCGTACTCCACCTGCGGTATGCGCGGCATAAGAAAGCAGCCCGGGGACCGACGTCCGGGCGATCCGGGTCGGAGATCGTATAAGCGGGCGGGCTTGTCCCCCCGAGCGGACCCCGGAACGCACCGGAACGCAGGAACGCACCGGAACGCACCGGGACCTCAGACCTTGGGTCCCCGCTCTCTCCCGCCCCTCCGTCTCGTACGCCACAGAAGAGAGACCCACCCATGTCCTGGCTGTCCAGATTCAGCCTCGCGCAGCGGGCCCTGATCGGGCTGATCTCGATCGTCGCGCTCGTCTTCGGCGCGATCGCGATACCGCAGCTCAAGCAACAGCTGCTGCCCACCATCGAACTCCCGATGGTGTCGGTGCTGGCCCCCTACCAGGGTGCGTCTCCCGATGTGGTGGAGAAGCAGGTCGTCGAGCCGCTGGAGAACTCCCTCAAGGCCGTCGACGGCGTCGAGGGCATCACCTCCACCGCCAGCGAGGGCAACGCCCTCATCATGGCGACCTTCGACTTCGGCGACGAGGGTACGAAGCAGCTCGTCGCCGACATCCAGCAGGCGGTGAACCGGGCCCGCGCCCAGCTGCCCCCGACGGTCGACCCGCAGGTCATCGCCGGTTCCACGGACGACATCCCGACCGTGGTCCTCGCCGTCACCTCCGACAAGGACCAGCAGGCGCTCGCCGACCAGCTGGACCGCACGGTCGTCCCCGCCCTCCAGGACATCGAGGGCGTCGGCCAGGTCACGGTGGACGGGGTGCAGGAGCTCCAGGTCTCCGTCGTCCCCGACGACAAGAAGCTCGCCGCGGCCGGCCTGAACGCGGGCGCGCTCGCCCAGGCGCTCCAGGCGGGCGGCGCCACGCTGCCGGCCGGCTCCTTCTCCGAGGCCGGCAAGAACCGCACGATCCAGGTCGGCGGCGGCTACACCTCGCTGAAGCAGATCGAGGACCTCCAGATCGCTCCCCAGCCGCAGGCGGGTGGCGGCGACGGCGGCGACGGCGGCGGCCAGGCCAAGCCGGTCGTCCGGCTCGGTGACGTCGCCGAGGTGAAGCAGGAGCCGTCCACCGCGGTCTCCATCACCCGGACGAACGGCAAGCCGAGCCTCGCCGTGATGGCCACGATGGACAAGGACGGCAGCGCCGTCGCCATCTCCGACGCCGTCAAGGACAAGCTCCCCGACCTCCGTAAGGACCTCGGAGCGGGCGCCGAGCTGACCGTCGTCTCCGACCAGGGCCCGGCCGTCTCCAAGTCGATCTCCGGCCTCACCACCGAGGGCGCGCTCGGCCTGGTCTTCGCGGTCCTGGTGATCCTGGTCTTCCTCGCCTCGATCCGCTCGACGCTGGTCACGGCTGTCTCCATCCCGCTCTCGGTCGTCCTCGCGCTGATCGTGCTGTGGACCCGCGACCTGTCGCTGAACATGCTGACGCTCGGCGCGCTGACCATCGCGATCGGCCGGGTCGTCGACGACTCGATCGTGGTCCTGGAGAACATCAAGCGGCACCTCGGCTACGGCGAGGAGCGCCACGCGGCGATCATCACCGCGGTCAAGGAGGTGGCCGGAGCGGTCACCTCCGCGACGCTCACCACCGTCGCCGTGTTCCTGCCCATCGGTCTGGTCGGCGGCATGGTCGGCCAGCTTTTCGGCTCGTTCTCGCTGACCGTCACCGCCGCGCTGCTGGCCTCGCTGCTGGTCTCGCTGACGGTGGTCCCGGTCCTCTCCTACTGGTTCCTGCGCGCCCCCAAGGGCACCCCCGAGGACGCGGCGGAGGCCCGCCGCCTGGCCGAGGAGAAGGAGGCGGCGAGCAAGCTCCAGCGCCTGTACGTTCCGGTCCTGCGCTTTGCGACCCGCCGCCGGATCACCAGCCTGGTCATCGCGGTCGCGGTACTCATCGCCACATTCGGCATGCTCCCGCTCCTCAAGACCAACTTCTTCGACGCGGGCGAGCAGGAAGTCCTCACCGTCAAGCAGGAGCTGGCCCCCGGCACCAGCCTCCAGGCCGCCGACGAGGCTGCCCGCAAGGTCGAGAAGGTCCTCACCGAGGACAAGGGCGTCAAGGACTACCAGGTCACCGTCGGCTCCTCCGGCTTCATGGCGGCCTTCGGCGGCGGTACGGGCTCCAACCAGGCGTCGTACCAGGTCACGCTGAAGGACGCGGCCGACTACGTGGACGCCCAGGACCGTATCGACGCGGCCCTCGGCAAGCTCGACGGCATCGGCGACACCACCATCGCGGCGGGCGACGGCTTCGGCTCCCAGGACCTCAGCGTCGTGGTCAAGGCGTCCGACGCCGAGGTCCTGAAGAAGGCGGCCGAGGCGGTCCGTACGGAGGTCGCCACGATCAAGGACGTCACCGACGTCCAGAGCGACCTGGCGCAGAGCGTCCCGCGCATCTCCGTCACGGCCAACGAGAAGGCGGCGGCAGCCGGTTTCGACTCCACCACCCTGGGCGGGATCGTCGCCGGAGCCGTACGCGGCACCCCGGCCGGCAGCGCGACGCTGGACGACACCGAGCGCGACATCGTCATCAGGTCGGCCCGCCCGACGGCCACCATGGCCGAACTGAAGGCCCTCCCGCTCGGCCCGGTCAAGCTCGGCGACATCGCCACGGTCGAACTGGTCCCCGGCCCGGTCTCGATGACCCGCATCGACGGCCAGCGCGCGGCGACGATCACCGCCAAGCCGGTCGGCGACAACACGGGCGCGGTCAGCACGACGCTCGCCTCCAAGATCGACGCACTGGACCTCCCCGAGGGCGCCACCGCCACCATCGGCGGCGTCACCGAGGACCAGAACGAGGCGTTCGCCCAGCTCGGCCTCGCCATGCTGGCAGCCATCGCGATCGTCTTCATGCTGCTGGTGGCCACGTTCCGCTCGCTCGTCCAGCCGCTGATCCTGCTGGTCTCGGTCCCGTTCGCGGCGACCGGCGCCATCGGCCTCCTGCTCATCACGGGCACCCCGCTGGGCGTCCCCGCTATGATCGGCATGCTGATGCTCATCGGCATCGTGGTCACCAACGCGATCGTGCTGATCGACCTGATCAACCAGTACCGCTCACGCGGCCTCGGCATCGTGGAGGCAGTCATCGAGGGCGGCCGCCACCGCTTCCGCCCGATCATCATGACGGCCCTGGCCACCATCTTCGCCCTGCTCCCGATGGCGCTCGGCGTCACCGGCGAGGGCGGCTTCATCTCGCAGCCGCTGGGCGTCGTGGTGATCGGCGGCCTGATCAGCTCCACGGTCCTGACCCTGGTGCTGGTCCCGACGCTGTACGCGATGGTCGAACTCCGCAAGGAACGCCGAGCCAAGAAGAAGGCCGCGAAGCGCGCGGCCAAGGCAGGCGTCCCGGCACAGCCGGAGCCGGAGGAGGCGAAGGAGGCCGAGCCCGCGAAGGCCTGACGGCAAGGGAAGGGGCCCGCCCCACGCACGCGCGTGGGACGGGCCCCTTCGGCTTCCCGGCCTACTTCACCGAGGAGACGAACGCGCTCCAGGCGGCGGCCCGGAGGACGAGTGCGGGTCCGGTGGGGTTCTTGCTGTCGCGTACGGGGACGAGCCCGGGGAAGTCGTCGCTGACCTGGACGCATTCGCCGCCGTTGGAGTTGCTGTAGCTGCTGCTGCGCCAGTGGGCGGTGCTCAGCTCGGGGGAGTGGTTCATGGTCGTTAGCCCTTCATCGCGGTACGAATCCGTTAGGCCGACTCGTCCAGCGTGAGGGAGTTGGCGCGCAGCACCTCGTACTGCCGCCTCCACCTCTTCACCGCAGCCGGGTCCTCGTAGAGATGACCAGCTTCGATGCCCTCCTCGTACGCCACCGAAACGCCATCCGGCAGGGTCAGCAGAGTCAGCGCGCCACCCAGCAGCGAGTGAGATCCCGCACCGAACGGCATGACCTGAACCTTACTGCTCGGCGTGTCCACCTGCTCCAGCAGAGAAGCCAGTTGCTCGCGCATGCAGTCCCGGCTTCCCATCGGCCGTAGCAGCACGCTCTCGTCGATGATGGCCCAGCGGAACGGCGGCTGTTCCGACCGCAGGCGCCCCTGCCGTGACATCCGCGCGGTGATAGCGCTTGTACTGGTCGGGATGGATCTCGCGGCGGGCCAACTCGTACAGCCCGTGGAAGTGCTGGTCCGTCCCGAAGGCGATGTCCAGCCGGGCCGGGATGTCCGGCGGCGGCATCAGCTCCGCCGTCTCGATGCGGCCCAGCGTGCTCTTGCTGGAGTTCACGATGCCCGCGAGCTGGTTGAGGGAGAGGCCCGCCTGCTCGCGGTGGCGGCGTTGCTGCGAGCCGAAGTAGTGGCGGGCGGAGAGGTACGGGGTGAGGGGCTGGGGCTTGAACGTTACGGTGCGTGCCTTTCGTGTGTCCCGTTCCCAAGGCCGGGACAGCGGCGCCCTGTTGGGGCGATGTTCCCCAGGGCGACGATTGCGGCACACACCGTAACCGTCCTCTCGTGCGGTGCACCAGAGGGCCTTCTCCGGAGGTAGCGACCGAGATGATGTTCGACGGCAAGGGCCGGGCCATGCGACTGCTCCCGTGGACCAACGACTTCGGGGCGCCGTGCTGGCTCAGCACGGCGAACCCCGACAGCCGCATCTCCCGGATGGCAGACGAACTGGAGGCCGCCATGATCGCCTCGGCCGAGGAAGTGCTGGCCGAGGCACGGGAGTTGCTGGCGGAGTCCGCCGTGGGGGAGCAGGAGCTGCGCTTCACCGGCACCCGGCTCGCCGAGTCGCTGGGGGACACCCTGCGGATCGCGGCGAGCCGGGGCGGGCGGCTGGAGAGTGAGGGCTGAGTGCTGAGCGGGGTCAGGCGTCCCCGCCGAGGGCCCGGATGATCCGGCGCAGTGCCTCACCGTGCCGCTCGGGGTGCCGGACGCCGACGGCGAGGGTCTCCTTCAGCAGGCGGATACGGGTCTCCTCGTCGGACTTGTGCCGGAGCGCGGCCAGGTCGTCGGGGTCGAAGCCCTCGCTCTCGCCCGAGAGCACCAGGGCCACCTGGGCGTGGGTGAGGGAGGAGAGGCGGTCGCCGAAGACCTGGCCCTCGATGCCTCCGCCGTGCATCAGCGCGGTGCCGTCGCCGGCCTCCAACGACCGGTCCACATAAGCCTGGAGGGCTTCCCGGTCCGCCACCAGGCGGTACGCCGCGTCCAGGCCCTCCGCGCGGCCGATGTCGAGCACGGCGACGTGGGCCAGCGGGGTGTCCTGCGGCGGCGTCACGGTCAGGAGGCGCGGGTGCTCCTCCAGGTAGGCGCGGGACTCCGCCCAGTCCGCGCACTCCAGCCACTCCGCCAGCTGCTCCGACAGGATCAGCGGATCGTAGGCGGCGGTCACCCCGTGCACGAGTACGGCGTCGCGGAGCACGGCGTGCCGTTGCGCGCCGTGCGGGTCCAGCACCGCCAGCTCGTCCAGGGCCGTCCCCGCCGCCTGGCCGCTCAGCGCCTCCGCGTTCTCGGACCAGAAGTCCCGCGACCGGGGCCAGTTGGGCGCGAACATCCAGGCGCTGACCAGCTCCAGGGTCTCCGGCCGCAGCGCGAGCCACTCCGGTACGGGCGTGAACGTCTCCTCCTCCCACGCCGTGCGCACCGCCGCCGTGTCACCGTACGAACGCAGCGCCTGCCGGGCCCGTACGATCACGGTGTCCGCGCTCACGCCGCCCTCCGCCTCGCGGTCCAGCCACGCCACCAGCTCGGTCAGCCCGTTCCCGGGCCACGGTTCGGGGCAGCGCAGCAGGAAGATGTCCCGCTCCACGCCCAGGCGTCGGGCGGTCGCCGGGTCGGTGTCCTCGAACTCCTTGACGGTCTCCTCGAACTCGTTGATCGCCGCCAGATGCTCGCCGGTCCGCGCGAGCGCCCGGGTCAGGTCGTCCAGCGCCGAGACCAGGGCGGTGACCGAGGCGGCAGCGGCGCCCGGCTGCTCCAGCGCCAGGGCCCGGTGGAGCGCCACCGCCTCCCAGAACGCCTCCACCGCCCCCTCGGTGTCGCCGTTCAGCTCCACATACGTACCGAGCACCTGGAGGGAGTCGGCCAGCTCCGGCAGGAAGGCGTCCCCCAGCTCCCGCAACAGGTCGACCGCCTCCCGCACCGGCGGCAGCGCACCCACCGGGTCCCCGGTGGAGGCCAGGCACCGGGCCAGGGTGAGCAGGGCGGCGGCGAGGCCGGGCCGGGACGCCTCAAGGTCCTGTGCGGCCGGCTCGCGGTGCAGGGCCACGGCCTCCTCCGCCGCCCGCCGGCCCTCCACCGGGTCGCCCGCCCTGCTGAGGTGACCGGCGAGGCCGTCGAGCGCCGTGGCCAGCTCCGGGCGGCAGGCGTCCGGCCGGTGAGCGGAGAGTTCGCGGAGGAGGCCGCACGCCTCCTGGGCCGCCTCGATCGCCCCGGACACGTCGCTCACCGCCGCCCGGTGGCCGCCCAGCGCGTGCAGGGCGGCGGCCAGCCGGGGCCGGAACGCCTCCGGGTCCTCGGCGGCGAGGCTCCGGAGATGGCCGACCGCCTCCTCGGCCCGGGGCACCGCCTCCACCGGCTCCCCGGCGGCCGCCAGATGCCGGGCGTAGTTCAGCAGGTACTCCACGAGCGCCGGCACGGACGCGTCCGGCTGCTCCTCCTCCACCAGCTCCCGCTGGAGCCGTACGGCCTGCTTCCCGAACGGCACGGGGGTCGTCCGGTCCCCGGTGTCGGCGATCCGGTCGCCCAAGGCGTTCATGGCCTCGGCCAGCTCCGCCTGGTAGCGGTCCGGGCGCTTCATGCCCAGCTCGGCGTACAGCTTCGCGGCCTCCTTCGCCGGGGGCAGGGCGGCGGTGTGGTCCCCGGTGGCGGAGATCCGGTTCGAGAGCTGGTGCAGGGCCCCGGCCAGCGTGGGTACGAAGCCGTCCTCGGGGTTCTCGGAGAGCGCCCGGTAGATCTCGACCGCCTCCCGGGCCGGAGCCACCGCCCCTTCCCGGTCCCCGGCCTCGGCCCGGAGCGAGGAGAGGGCGCCGAGCGCTGCCGCCAGCCCGGGCCGGCCGGCGGCGGGATCACCCTCGGCCGCGGCACGCCGGTTCCGTACCTCCTCCTCGGCCTGGGGGAGGCCGACGGGGTCAGGTGTCTCCGTCTGCGCACGGTCGTCCAGACCGGTCGTCTCCGTGCGCGCAAGCGCACCCGGGCCGCCCCGACCGGCAGCTACCGCCTGCCCCGCACCCCCCGCCCCCCGCGCCTCGTCGCCCGCACCCGTCCCACGGTCCTCGTAACTCATGCCCGCCCCACCGTCCTCGCCGTTCCATCCGGTCAGTCCCGCGCGCGCCGACGGCCCACTGCGGTGAGTAGCAGCGTAGTTACGGGGAGGAGGGGGCGGGGTTCGTATGGAGAAGATTCAGCCTGCCCGCGAGTGCGCGAAAAGCCCCGCTCGGCAGCGAAAAGCCCGGGTATGCCGCACCTGCGGCATACCCGGGCTTTTCCCGGCGGACGGGGCCGCTGCTACGGCAGCGCCAGCATCCGCTCCAGCGCCAGCTTCGCGTACTTCTCCGTCTCCGGGTCGACCTCGATCCGGTTCACCAGCTTGCCGTCGGCCAACGACTCCAGGGTCCAGACCAGGTGCGGCAGGTCGATCCGGTTCATCGTCGAGCAGAAGCAGACCGTCTTGTCGAGGAAGACGATCTCCTTGTCCTCCGAGGCGAAACGGTTCGCCAGGCGGCGGACCAGGTTCAGCTCCGTGCCGATGGCCCACTTCGAGCCGCGCGGAGCCGCCTCCAGGGCCTTGATGATGTACTCCGTCGACCCGACGTAGTCCGCCGCCGCCACGACCTCGTGCTTGCACTCCGGGTGCACCAGCACGTTGACCCCGGGCATCCGGGCACGGACGTCCTCGACCGACTCGACCGAGAAGCGGCCGTGGACCGAGCAGTGGCCGCGCCACAGGATCATCTTCGCGTTCCGCAGCTGCTCGGCGGTGAGGCCGCCGTTCGGCTTGTGCGGGTTGTACAAAACGCAGTCGTCCAGGCTCATCCCCATGTCCCGCACCGCCGTGTTGCGGCCCAGGTGCTGGTCGGGGAGGAAGAGGATCTTCTCGCCCTGCTCGAAGGCCCACTCCAGGGCCCGTTTCGCGTTGGACGACGTACAGATCGTGCCGCCGTGCTTGCCGGTGAAGGCCTTGATGTCGGCGGAGGAGTTCATGTACGAGACGGGCACCACCTGGTCGGCGACCCCGGCCTCCGTCAGCACGTCCCAGCACTCGGCGACCTGCTCGGCGGTGGCCATGTCGGCCATCGAGCAGCCGGCGGCCAGGTCCGGCAGCACGACCGCCTGGGCGTCCGTGGTCAGGATGTCCGCGGACTCGGCCATGAAGTGCACACCGCAGAACACGATGTACTCCGCCTCCGGGCGCGCGGCCGCGTCCCGGGCGAGCTTGAACGAGTCGCCGGTGACGTCCGCGAACTGGATGACCTCGTCGCGCTGGTAGTGGTGGCCGAGGACGAAGACCCGGTCCCCGAGCTTCTCCTTGGCTGCCCGGGCGCGGGCGACCAGGTCCGGGTCGGAGGGGGAGGGGAGGTCGCCGGGGCACTCGACGCCTCGCTCGCTCCTCGGGTCGGCCTCGCGGCCGAGCAGCAGGAGCGCGAGGGGTGTCGGCTGTACGTCCAGGGGCTGGGCCGTGGTCACGTCACGCACCCTTTCTTCTATGCGTTCTGCTCTGCGGCTTCGGCGAACGCGCCTTTTCGTCTATTTGACGTTATCTATCATAGCTCCTTCGTGTCACTTTGACGATGCCGATAGCGTCGATGTGACGCATCCCCCGGGCGACCGGGTGTGCGAGCATGAAAAGGAACAGACAAGCGCTTGGCCCGGAATGAATCCGCGGCGCAGGCGGTTGAACCGTCGGCAAGCAGTCCGTACAACCCGGGAGAGAAGCAGATGTCCGTATCGGACGAGACCACCACCGTGAGCGACGGCATCCTCCTGTCCGACGCCGCCGCAGCCAAGGTCAAGGGCCTGCTGGAGCAGGAGGGCCGCGAGGACCTGGCGCTGCGCGTCGCCGTCCAGCCCGGCGGTTGCTCGGGCCTGCGCTATCAGCTCTTCTTCGACGAGCGTTCGCTCGACGGCGATGTCGTCAAGGACTTCGACGGCGTCAAGGTCGTCACCGACCGCATGAGCGCCCCGTACCTGGGCGGCGCCTCCATCGACTTCGTCGATACCATCGAGAAGCAGGGCTTCACGATCGACAACCCGAACGCCACCGGCTCCTGCGCCTGCGGCGACTCGTTCAGCTAACCGCTGAGCGGACACAGACGTACGAGGGCGGCCCCGGGAATCACTCCCGGGGCCGCCCTCGTACGTCCTCAGACTCTCAGCTGCGCGGCACCGTCGCCCCGCTCTCCGCGTCGATCACCGTCCGGTCGCCCAGCGGCTTCTCCAGCGTCACCGTCCGCTTCAGCTCCTTGGCGATCATGATGCAGGCGCCCTTCTTCTGCTTCTCCTCCGTGATGGTGACCCGCACCTGGCCCGCGCTCTCCTCGGCGCTCGCCGTGTAGGTGGAGCAGACGCCGCCCCAGAAGGTCACCTCAAGGGTCCGCCCGTCGGCCGCGTACGAGGTCGCCTTCCGGTCACCCGAGGGCGTCGGGGCCGTGGGCTTCTCGACGAACTCCGGCGCCACCGCGATCTGCGTGACCGTGCTCTCCGGCCCGCCCGTCCCCTGGCGGACGTGGAACAGCCAAGACGGTACGAGGGTCTGCCGGCCGTCCACGTACTGGAGGGCCAGGCCGAACTCCGCGTCCTCGACCGTCTGCGTCACCGGCGCCCGCTTGCCGTTCGCCGGCACGCACTGCGGGTCCGACGGCTTCGGCTCACCCTCCAGCGGTACGGGAGTGGCGCAGCCGCCGATGTCCCGGCTCGCGTCCCCCTTGGCCTTGCCCGCCTCGTTGAGCTGCTTCAGAGCGTCCTCGGCGCCGACCACCGGGTACGTGTCGCCCTTCTCCAGCGCCTTCAGCTGCCCGCTGCCCCCGACCACCTTGCCGTCCGGGCCGACCTGCACCCCGGTCGACCAGCCGTACGTGGGCAGCCCGTCCACCTTCGGGTCCGCGTTCACCACGCGTACGTCGCCCATGAGCTGGCCCGCCGTGAGCGCCGCGTCGTCCTGGCCGACGGCCTTGAGGACCGGCACCGCGGCGGCCTTCGCCGCCTTCTCGCTCACCGGCTGCCCGTCCGCCTCCGGCGGGCTCTGGTTCGCGCACATCTCGCCCGGGTCGCAGGGCTTCGTCGGCATGGTGCGGGCGAACGTCCAGGTGCCCGGGGCCTGCTTGGTGACCTTCAGGAGCGCACCGGGCCCGTCCTCGTCACCGACCACCCAGGACGCGTCCACGGTCCGCGGGGTCCCCGGAATGCCGAGCACCTCCGCCAGCCGGGCCACCTCCGCCGAGGCGACCGTGCCCGTGGCCCGGTGGACCGCCGCCTCGTCCGGGCCGTCCGGGAGCTGGCCCGCCGCCCGGTAGACCACGGGCGGACCGTTCGGGTCCGGTTCACCCGGGGCGATGCCCGGGGGAGGCGTGCTCGGGTCGCCGGGGGTGGCCGGGTCCGCCTCGGCGACGGAGTCCAGGGCCAGCACGGGGGCCTTGTCACGGGAGGCGGAGCCGCTGTCCGCCGCGCTGCCATCGCCGGAGGCGGTGGAGGCCCAGTAGGCCGCGCCGCCCCCGGCCAGCAGCACCGCTGCCGCCACCGAGGCCACCGCGAGCGGCGTACGCCGCCGCCGGGGGCCGGTCACGTCGTTGTCGGGTCGCTCGGTGCTCACCGGATCGCTCCTTCGACTGCGTTGCCGTCGCGTTCACTACCGCGTGCCCCCGGACGGGGACACCGGTGGGACGGAGCGGAGGAGGATGTGGTTCCCGTACGGCGGTGAACCGGGCACGGATTCCGTACAGTTCCGGCCGAAAACATGGCACTTCCGGCCGAGAAACGCGCCGAAGTGCTGTGCTCAGCCGCCGAAGTGCTCAGCCGTCGAAGTCCTCAGTCCCCGTAGTCGGACATCGCGTCGATCAGCCGCGCCGACGCGGGCGGCACCGTCACCCCGTGGATCAGGGACGGCTTCACCGGCACGGTGACGGCCTTCTTGGGCGCGGCCCAGTGCGGAGCCATGCGTGCGCAGTCCCCGCGCAGCTCGGCCAGGCTCACTTCGGTCTCTCGGGACTCTCGCGATGCGGTGTGGTTCGACATATCCGCACCGTAACCACGGTCACGCTCAGGTAGAAAGCCCTACTATCGGGTAGTTTTCCCTTTTCCCGACCGGAGAGCTCACCCGGTAGCGTGAACTGTCACGCCGTCCCGGAGGGCGCACCTCGGCCCTTCGCCTTCCGCAGGAGAAGCCTCCCCGTGCGTATTGCAGTCACCGGCTCCATCGCCACCGATCACCTCATGACCTTCCCCGGCCGCTTCGCCGACCAGCTGGTCGCGGATCAGCTGCACACGGTCTCCCTCTCCTTCCTGGTCGACAACCTCGATGTGCGCCGGGGCGGTGTCGCCGCCAACATCTGCTTCGGCATGGGCCTGCTCGGCACCAAGCCGATCCTCGTGGGCGCCGCGGGCTCCGACTTCGACGAGTACCGCGCCTGGCTCGACCGGCACGGCGTCGAGACCGGGTCGGTCCGGATCTCCGAGGTCCTGCACACCGCCCGCTTCGTCTGCACCACCGACTCCGACCACAACCAGATCGGCTCCTTCTACACGGGCGCGATGAGCGAGGCCCGCCTCATCGAGCTGAAGAGCGTCGCGGACCGCGTGGGCGGCCTCGACCTGGTCTCGATCGGCGCGGACGACCCGGAGGCGATGCTCCGCCACACGGAGGAGTGCCGCTCCCGGAACATCCCGTTCGCCGCGGACTTCTCGCAGCAGATCGCCCGGATGAACGGCGACGAGATCCGCATCCTGCTGGACGGCGCCACCTACCTCTTCGCCAACGAGTACGAGAAGGGGCTCATCGAGTCCAAGACCGGCTGGAGCGACGAGGAGATCCTCTCCAAGGTCGGCCACCGCGTCACCACGCTCGGCTCGCGCGGTGTGCGGATCGAGAAGGCCGGCGAGCCGGTCATCGAGGTCGGCTGCCCCGAGGAGGACACCAAGGCCGACCCGACCGGCGTCGGCGACGCCTTCCGGGCCGGGTTCCTCTCCGGTCTCGCCTGGGGCGTCGGCCTGGAGCGCGCCGCCCAGGTCGGCTGCATGCTCGCCACGCTGGTCATCGAGACGGTCGGCACCCAGGAGTACACCCTGCGCCGGACCAACTTCATGGACCGCTTCACCAAGGCGTACGGCCACGAGGCCGCCGCCGAGGTCCAGCAGCACCTGAAGTAGACGCAGCCCTCAGGAGAGCCGGCGGACCACATAGGCCGAACCCCGGTCCGCCGGCTCCTCGCCCACGTACTCCTGCTCCCGCATCTCGCACCAGGCGGGGATGTCCAGCCGCGCCGCCTCGTCGTCGGCGAGCACCGTCACCATGGCGCCCACCGGTACCTCCCCGATCACCTTTGCGAGCTCGATCACCGGGATCGGGCAGCGCCGGCCGAGCGCGTCCACCACCAGGGAGGCGACGGGGGAGGAGGACGGGGGCGAGGCGACCGGCGCGCCGAGCCGCTCCCGTACCTCCGCGACCACCCCGGGCAGCACCTCCAGGAACCGGTCCACATCCGCCTCCGCCGTGCCCACCGGCAGCGACACCCGGACGTTCCCCTCCGACAGCACGCCCATCGCCTTGAGCACATGGCTCGGCTCCAGCGTGCTGCTGGTGCAGGACGAACCGGACGATACGGAGAAACCGTGCCGGTCCAGCTCGTGCAGCAGGGTCTCCCCGTCGACATAGAGACAGGAGAAGGTGACCAGATGCGGCAGCCGCCGCTCCGGATCGCCCACCACCTCCACATCGCCCACCCGCTCGGCCACCACCGACCGGATCCGGTCCACCAGCGCCCGCAGCCGCACCGCCTCGCCCGCCGCCTCGTCCCGTACCGCACGGAGCGAGGCCGCCGCCGCCACGATCGCCGGCAGGTTCTCGAACCCCGGCGCCCGGCCCGACTCCCGCTCCCCGGCCGGGCCTTGCGGCGCGAACCGCACCCCCTTGCGTACCGCCAGCAGCCCCACCCCGGCCGGCCCGCCCCACTTGTGCGCGCTCCCCGTCAGCAGCGACCAGCCACCCGCCACCGGCCCCCACCCCAGCGACTGGGCGGCGTCCACCAGCAGCGGCACCCCCGCCTCGGCGCAGAGCGCGGCCACCTCCGCCACCGGCTGCTCGGTCCCCACCTCGTGGTTGGCCGACTGGAGGCAGGCCAGCGCGGTGTCGGGGCGCAGCGCTCCGGCGTACGCCGCCGGGTCCACGGCCCCCGACCGCCCCACCGGCACCTCGGTGGACGAGCCGCCCGCCGCCTCGTGCGCCGCCGCCGTATGGAGTACGGAGGAGTGCTCGACGGCGGAGAGGGCCAGATGGCGGCCGACACGCCGACGCCCCGAAAGAGCTCCGGCAATTCCCGCGTGCACCGCGGTCGTCCCCGAAGAGGTGAAGACCAGCTCGTCCGGACGGCAGCCGACGGCTTCCGCGGCGGCCTCCCGGGCGGCGTCCAGCAGCAGCCGGGCGCGGCGCCCCTCCCGGTACAGGCGGGCGGGATCGGCCCAGCCCTCGTCGAGCGCGGCAAGCAGCGCCCGGCGTGCGACGGGGTGCAGGGGGGCGGCGGAGGCGGCGTCGAAGTAGGGCACACCGCCACGCTAGCCCGCACCGGTCCCGGCCCCGCCGCCCGCCCGTCCGCCCCGGCCGGGAGAGAGGGCGTCAGATGGCTGCCGGAGGCCCGGATTCCACCCCTTCGGGGAGTCGGGCGGCGCGTTGGGCACCCTCCCCGCGCGACCCCAAATAGCGTCCAGTAGGGTTTGGTCCGCATAAACATCCAAACCCCTGCCCGCGACAGGGACGGCGACCGACCAGTAGAGACGGGCGCGCCGACCGTGCGGGCGAGACTCTCGGGAAGGCGCTACGTGAGTCCCAACGGCTCCGACCGCTCGTCGCGGCGCCCGATGCGGCGGAAGCTGCCGCAGGTGCTGACTGCGGGCCTGGTCCTGGCGACGGCCTCCGGTTGTTCATACAACTGGGAGGATTTTCCCCGCCTCGGTATGCCCACCCCGGTGACGGAAGAGGCCCCTCGGATCCTCTCCCTCTGGCAAGGCTCGTGGGCGGCAGCGCTCGTCACGGGTGTCCTTGTCTGGGGGCTGATCCTCTGGAGCGTCTTCTTCCACCGGCGTAGCCGCACCAAGGTGGAGGTACCTCCGCAGACCAGGTACAACATGCCCATCGAGGCGTTGTACACAGTGGTCCCCCTCATCATCGTCTCGGTGCTCTTCTACTTCACCGCGCGTGATGAGTCGAAGCTCCTCGAGCTCTCCGACAAGCCGGCCCACACCGTCAACGTGGTCGGCTACCAGTGGAGCTGGGGCTTCAACTACATCGAGAAGGTGGACGGCCAGCCCGCCCCGGCGGGCAACGAGATCCCCAAGGAGCTCGACGCCATCCCCAAGAAGTTCCAGGATGACTTCCCGAAGGACGCCACCGGCGTCTACGACGCGGGCATCCCCGGGACGCGCAACCCCCAGAACGGCAACCCGGGCCCGACCCTGTGGCTGCCGAAGGGGGAGAAGGTCCGCTTCGTCCTCACTTCGCGTGACGTCATCCACTCCTTCTGGGTGGTGCCGTTCCTCATGAAGCAGGACGTCATCCCGGGCCACACCAACGTCTTCGAGGTGACTCCCAACCGGGAGGGCACCTTCATGGGCAAGTGCGCCGAGCTGTGCGGCGTCGACCACTCCCGGATGCTCTTCAACGTCAAGGTCGTCTCCCCGGAGCGGTACCAGCAGCACCTCAAGGAGCTGGCCGAGAAGGGTCAGACGGGCTACATGCCGGCAGGTATCGAGCAGACCGACCCGGCCAGGGATTCGGAGAAGAAGCAACTGTGAGCATCCTCAACGAACCTCAGGGTGCGGCACCGGCGGACGACTCGTACGAGGACGAGCTGCCCGTGCGCCGCAAGGAGCCCGGAAACGTCGTCATCAAGTGGCTGACCACCACCGACCACAAGACGATCGGCTCGCTCTACCTGGTCACCTCGTTCGCCTTCTTCATCATCGGCGGACTCATGGCGCTCTTCATGCGCGCCGAGCTCGCTCGTCCCGGCACGCAGATCATGTCGAACGAGCAGTTCAACCAGGCGTTCACGATGCACGGCACGATCATGCTGCTGATGTTCGCGACGCCGCTGTTCGCCGGGTTCGCGAACTGGATCATGCCGCTGCAGATCGGCGCGCCCGATGTGGCGTTCCCGCGGCTGAACATGTTCGCGTACTGGCTGTACCTCTTCGGCTCGCTCATCGCGGTGGCCGGCTTCCTCACGCCGCAGGGCGCCGCCGACTTCGGCTGGTTCGCCTACGCGCCGCTGAACGACGCGGTCCGCTCGCCGGGCATCGGCGCCGACATGTGGATCATGGGTCTGGCCTTCTCCGGCTTCGGCACGATCCTCGGCTCGGTCAACTTCATCACCACGATCATCTGCATGCGCGCCCCCGGCATGACGATGTTCCGCATGCCGATCTTCACCTGGAACGTCCTGCTGACCGGTGTCCTGGTCCTGCTGGCCTTCCCGGTTCTCGCCGCCGCGCTCTTCGCGCTGGAGGCGGACCGCAAATTCGGTGCGCATATCTTCGACTCCGCCAATGGCGGCGCGTTGCTGTGGCAACACCTCTTCTGGTTCTTCGGACACCCAGAGGTGTACATCATCGCCCTGCCGTTCTTCGGAATCATTTCCGAGGTCATCCCGGTATTCAGCCGCAAGCCGATGTTCGGCTACATCGGTCTGATCGCCGCGACGATTGCCATCGCCGGCCTTTCGGTGACGGTGTGGGCGCACCACATGTATGTGACGGGCGGCGTGCTGTTGCCGTTCTTCTCCTTCATGACGTTCCTCATCGCGGTGCCAACGGGTGTGAAGTTCTTCAACTGGATCGGCACCATGTGGAAGGGGTCGTTGTCCTTCGAGACACCGATGCTCTGGGCCGTCGGCTTCCTCATCACCTTCACCTTCGGTGGTCTGACCGGCGTCATCCTGGCCTCGCCCCCGATGGACTTCCACGTCTCCGACTCGTACTTCGTCGTCGCGCACTTCCACTACGTCATCTTCGGCACCGTGGTCTTCGCGATGTTCTCCGGATTCCACTTCTGGTGGCCGAAGTTCACCGGCAAGATGCTGGACGAGCGGCTCGGGAAGATCACCTTCTGGACGCTGTTCGTCGGCTTCCACGGCACCTTCCTGGTGCAGCACTGGCTCGGTGCCGAGGGAATGCCGCGTCGCTACGCGGACTACCTCGCCGCCGACGGCTTCACCGCGCTGAACACGATCTCCACGATCGCGTCCTTCGTGCTCGGCCTGTCGATGCTGCCGTTCTTCTACAACGTCTGGAAGACCGCCAAGTACGGCAAGAAGATCGAGGTCGACGACCCCTGGGGTTACGGCCGCTCGCTGGAGTGGGCGACCTCCTGCCCGCCCCCGCGGCACAACTTCATCACCCTGCCGCGGATCCGTTCCGAATCCCCGGCGTTCGACCTGCACCACCCGGAGATCGCGGCGCTCGAACAGCTTGAGCACCACTCCGAGTCGGACAAGGCCCTCGCCGGCGGCAAGGAGGCAGGCAAGTGAAGATCCAGGGACAGATGTTCATCTGGCTGAGCGTCTTCATCCTCATCATGGCCGGCGTCTACGGCGTGTGGTCGAAGGAGCCGGTCGGCACCACGGCGCTCTTCCTGGCCTTCGGGCTCTCGGTCATGATCGGCTTCTACCTGGCCTTCACGGCCAACCGGGTCGACGCCATGGCCCAGGACAACAAGGAGGCGGACGTCGCCGACGAGGCGGGCGAGCTGGGGTTCTTCTCCCCGCACAGCTGGCAGCCGCTCGCGCTGGCCGTCGGTGGCGCCTTCGCCTTCATGGGCGTCGTCTTCGGCTGGTGGCTGATGTACTTCTCGGCTCCGCTGCTCCTGATCGGCCTCTTCGGCTGGGTCTTCGAGTACTACCGGGGTGAGAACCGCACCCAGTGACACCCTCCGGAGGGTGACACCGCACTACCCCACGAGGGGCCCGCGTCGCAGGAAGCGACACGGGCCCCTCGCTCGTTCGGAGTCATTGAACGCGCTGGATCGGATGAATCTTCTTACGTTGAGTTCATGAACCACACGCCGCGCATCCGCACCGTAGTGAGCTGCACTCTGCTGGTCGTGACCCTTGGCGCGGGTGCGACCGCCTGTGGCGAGCCCGACGGACACCCGCTGTCGACGAAGCCGTACGACGCGGGCGACCAGGTCTCCTTCAACGGCCCCTCCAAGAACGAGAAGGCCGACCCCGACAAGCCGCTGGAAGTCACCGTCAAGGGTGACGACGGCCGCATCACCGACGTCAGCGCCGTGGACACGGGCGGCCGCCACCTGGCGGGCGAGCTCTCCGCCGACGGCCGGAGGTGGCGCTCCACGGCCCCGCTGGCGGCCGGCACCGGATACACCGTCAGGGTCTCCACCGAGAACGGGGACGGCGCTCCCGGCACCCGTACGCTCTCCTTCGACACCTCCTCGCCCAAGAAGCTGCTGAAGGTCGCCTTCGGCCCGGAGGCGGGCACCTACGGCGTCGGACAGCCCATCACGGCGGAACTCAGCGCTCCGGTCACCGACAAGGCTTCCAGGGCCACCGTGGAGCGCGCCCTGAAGGTCCGCTCCACCCCGGCCTCCACCGGCTCCTGGTACTGGGTCGACGACAAGAAGCTGCACTACCGGCCCCAGGAGTTCTGGCCCGCCAACGCCACCATCGAGGTCCGCTCCAACCTCAGCGGCATCAAGGTGACCAACGCGCTCTACGGAGCCGAGGCCAAGCCCCTGAAGATCACCACCGGCGACCGGATCGAGGCCCTCACCGACGCCTCGACCCACACCATGACGGTCCTGCGCAACGGAGAAGTGATCAACACCATTCCGGTCACCACCGGCAAGCCCGGTTTCTCCACCCGCAACGGCGTCAAGGTGATCCTCGCCAAGGAGCAGTTCGTACGGATGCGCGGGGAGTCCATCGGCATCGCCGCCGGCTCCTCGGAGTCGTACGACCTGCCGGTCTACTGGGCCACCCGGGTGACCTGGAGCGGCGAGTACGTCCACGCCGCGCCGTGGTCCGTCGGCTCCCAGGGCAACGCCAACGTCAGCCACGGCTGCACCGGCATGAGCATGAGCAACGCCGAGTGGTTCTTCGACACCGTGCGCCAGGGCGACATCGTCAAGGTCGTCGGCAGCGCCGGGGAGACCATGACCCCGTTCGACAACGGGTTCGGCGAGTGGAACCTCTCCTGGGCGAAGTGGCAGAAGGGCAGCGCCCTCAACGAGGGGGTGCCGGACAGCCCGCAGACGCTCCAGGCCGCCCGCCTGCGCCCGCATGTCTGACCGGACACAGCAGGAGCGCCCCGCACGGCGGGGCGCTCCTCATGGGCTCACAGGGCCCTCTCAGGCCTCCACGGCGAGCCGGGCGCGCAGCAGCGCCGCCAGCGCGTCGGCGAACTCCACCGGATCCACCGGCAGCGTCACAGCCGCCTCCGCCCGGCTCCAGGTGGCCAGCCAGGCGTCCTGCGGGCGGCCGATCAGCAGGAGGACCGGGGGGCAGTGGAAGATCTCGTCCTTGATCTGACGGCAGACGCCCATGCCGCCGATGGGAGCCGTCTCGCCGTCCAGGACGCAGACGTCGATCCCGCCGCCGTCCAGCGCCTCCAGGACGGCCGGAAGCGTCGCGCACTCCAGGAACTTCACCGGTGGCACGTCGGCGGCGGGCCTGCGACCGGCTGCCAGCTTCACCTGCTCGCGGATGTTGGCGTCGTCGCTGTAGACCAGGACCGTGGCGGTCGCCTGCATTGTTCCTCCGTGACATCTGTGTCTTCGGGGCTCTCGGGGCATGAACCGATGCGCGGATCGTACTCCGGTCGACCGGCCGTCAGCACCGGTAAGGACACCGATTCGATGGGCCGTTCGGGCAGGACACACGGGACTGACACACCGAACGGCACCCCCCGGAGTGAGGGCGGGATAAGCGACCGACATAATGTCGGTCGTGGCGACAGCAACGACAGTAGAAACCGGGCACGCGCACCCGTCGGTCAATCGGCCGAACCTCACCAGCGTCGGAACCATCATCTGGTTGGCGTCCGAGCTGATGTTCTTCGCGGCCCTCTTCGCGATGTACTTCACCCTTCGATCGGTGATGGGACCCGATTACTGGAAGGAGATGGCCGGGCATCTGAACTTCCCGTTCTCGGCCACGAACACCACGATCCTGGTGCTTTCCTCACTCACCTGCCAGCTCGGCGTGTTCGCCGCCGAGCGGGGCGATGTGAAGAAGCTCCGCACCTGGTTCATCGTGACGTTCGTGATGGGCTCGATCTTCGTGGGCGGCCAGGTCCTGGAGTACGTGGAGCTGGTCAAGGAGGCGGGGCTCTCCCTGTCGTCCGACCCGTACGGCTCGGTGTTCTACCTGACCACCGGCTTCCACGGTCTGCACGTGACAGGCGGCCTCATCGCCTTCCTGCTGGTCCTCGGCAGGACGTACGCAGCCAAGAGGTTCACCCATGACCAGGCCACCGCGGCCATCGTCGTGTCCTACTACTGGCACTTCGTGGACGTGGTGTGGATCGGCCTGTTCGCAACGATCTACATGATCAAGTAACCGGGCTCGCACCCGCCCACCATCGACGCAGAAGATCCTGACACCGGGGTAATCCGTGAAAAAGCTCTCCGCACGACGACGCCATCCGCTGGCGGCGGTCGTCGTACTACTCCTCGCGCTGGCGGCTACCGGGGGGCTGTACGCCGCGTTTGCGCCTGCGGGCAAGGCGCAGGCCGATGAAACCGCCCAGTCCCTCGCCATCGACGAGGGCAAGAAGCTCTACACCGTAGGCTGCGCCAGCTGCCACGGAACCGGCGGTCAGGGCACCACCGACGGGCCGTCCCTCGTGGGCGTGGGCTCCGCCGCCGTCGACTTCCAGGTCGGTACGGGCCGTATGCCCGCGCAGCAGCCGGGCGCCCAGGTACCGAAGAAGAAGGTCATCTACACCCAGGCGGAGATCGACCAGCTCGCGGCGTACGTCGCGTCGCTCGGCGCCGGTCCGATCACGCCGACCGACAAGCAGGTCGACCCGGCCGGCGCGGACGTCGCCAAGGGTGGCGAACTGTTCCGCAACAACTGCGCCCAGTGCCACAACTTCACGGGTAAGGGCGGCGCCCTGACCAAGGGCAAGTACGCCCCGGACCTCGAAGGCGTGAGCCCGAAGCACATCTACGAGGCCATGCAGACCGGCCCGCAGAGCATGCCCTCCTTCCCCGACACGACGATGCCGGAGCAGGAGAAGAAGGACATCATCGCGTACATCCAGACCGTGAACGGTTCGGAGTCGGCGAGCCCCGGTGGCCTCTCCCTCGGCGGTCTGGGCCCGGTCAGCGAGGGCCTGTTCGCCTGGATCTTCGGACTCGGTGCGCTCGTCGCAGTTGCCATTTGGGTCGCGGCCCACACCGCTAAGGCCAAGAAGTCATGAGTAGCCAACAGATTCCAGAAGACAACCTGCCCGTAGTGCAGGAGACCGCGCACGGCGCGGTGGAGGGTACGGACGACCCGTTCGCCGACCCGGGGCTGCCGGCCCACAAGCCGCGCATCCAGGACCTCGACGAACGCGCCGCGAACCGCTCGGAGCGGGCCGTCGCGTTCATGTTCGTCCTCTCGATGCTGTCGACGGTGGGCTTCATCGCCTCCTACGTCATCTTCCCGGTGGACAAGATCGTGTTCATCTGGCCCTTCGGCCATGTGAGCGCGCTCAACTTCTCCCTGGGACTGACGCTCGGCTTCGCGCTCTTCTTCATCGGAGCGGGCGCCGTCCACTGGGCGCGCACCCTGATGTCCGATGTCGAGGTCGCGGCCGAACGCCACCCGATCGAGGCTCCGGCCGAGGTCAAGGCGCAGGTCCTGGCCGACTTCAAGGCCGGTGCCGAGGAGTCGGCGATCGGCCGTCGCAAGCTCATCCGCACCACGATGTTCGGCGCGCTGGCCCTGGTGCCGCTCTCCGGTGTGGTGCTGCTGCGCGACCTCGGTCCGCTCCCGGAGAAGAAGCTCCGGACCACGATGTGGGCCAAGGGCAAGCTGCTCGTCAACATGAACACGGGCCAGCCGCTGCGTCCCGAGCACGTCGCCGTGGGGTCGCTGACCTTCGCCAAGCCCGAGGGCCTGGAGGACGACGCGCACGACTTCCTGTCGCAGATCGCCAAGGCCGCCCTGATGATCGTCCGCATCGAGCCGGACGACATCAAGGACAAGCGCCAGCGCGACTGGGCCCACGAGGGCATCGTCGCCTTCTCCAAGATCTGCACCCACGTCGGCTGCCCGATCAGCCTGTACGAGCAGCAGACACACCATGTGCTCTGCCCGTGCCACCAGTCCACCTTCGACCTCTCCGACGGCGCCCGCGTCATCTTCGGTCCGGCCGGCCACGCGCTTCCGCAGCTGCGGATCGGCGTGAACAGCGAGGGCAACCTCGAGGCGCTCGGTGACTTCGACGAGCCCGTCGGCCCTTCCTTCTGGGAGCGCGGATGAGTACTGCGACAACCAACCCGCCCGCCGACCAGGCGGGACAGCGCAAGGCACCCGCGGGCGAGCGGGTCGCCGACTGGGCGGACGGCCGGCTGGGCATCTACGGCCTGGCCAAGGCCAACATGCGCAAGATCTTCCCGGACCACTGGTCCTTCATGCTCGGTGAGGTCGCGCTCTACAGCTTCATCATCATCATCCTCACGGGTGTGTATCTGACGCTGTTCTTCCAGCCGAGCATGAACGAGATCGTGTACCACGGTCCGTACGAGCCCATGCAGGGCATCCGCATGTCGGAGGCCTACGCCTCCACGCTGAAGATCAGCTTCGAGGTCCGCGGTGGTCTGCTCGTGCGGCAGATCCACCACTGGGGCGCGCTGATCTTCCTGGCCGCCATGTTCGTGCACATGTGCCGTGTCTTCTTCACCGGTGCCTTCCGCAAGCCGCGCGAGGTCAACTGGGTCTTCGGCTTCCTGCTCTTCGTGCTGGGCATGTTCACCGGCTTCACCGGCTACTCCCTCCCGGACGACCTGCTCTCCGGTACGGGTGTCCGCTTCACCCAGGGCGCGATCCTGTCCGTGCCGATCGTCGGTACGTACATCTCGATGTTCCTGTTCGGCGGCGAGTTCCCCGGCCACGACTTCGTGGCCCGGTTCTACTCGATCCACATCCTGCTGCTGCCGGGCATCATGCTCGGGCTGCTGGTGGCCCACCTGATCCTGGTCTTCTACCACAAGCACACGCAGTTCGCGGGTCCCGGCCGGACCAACAAGAACGTCGTGGGCATGCCGCTGCTGCCGGTGTACATGGCGAAGGCCGGAGGGTTCTTCTTCCTGGTCTTCGGCATCATCGCGATCATCTCGGCCATCGCCACGATCAACCCGATCTGGGCGCTCGGCCCGTACCGCCCGGACCAGGTGTCCACCGGCGCCCAGCCCGACTGGTACATGGGCTTCGCCGAGGGTCTCGTCCGTGTCATGCCGGGCTGGGAGATCGTCTTCTGGGGCCACACGCTCAACCTGGGCGTGTTCATCCCGCTGGTCCTCTTCGGCCTGGTGCTCTCGCTGCCCGCGGTGTACCCGTTCGTCGAGTCCTGGATCACCGGGGACAAGCGCGAGCACCACATCCTGGACCGCCCGCGCAACGCCCCGACCCGTACGGCGCTGGGCGTCGCCTGGATCACGGCGTACTTCATCGGCCTCGTCGGCGGTGGTAACGACCTGTGGGCCACGCACTTCCATCTGTCGCTGAACGCCATCTCGTGGTTCGTCCGGATCTTCTTCTTCGCCGGACCGGTCATCGCGTTCATCGTCACGAAGCGGATCTGCCTGGGCCTCCAGCGCCGCGACCGGGACAAGGTGCTGCACGGTCGCGAGACCGGCATCATCAAGCGCCTGCCGCACGGTGAGTTCGTCGAGATCCACGAGCCGCTCTCCCCGGGGCAGCTGCACACGCTCACCGCGCACGAGCAGTACAAGCCGGTCGAACTCGGCCCCGAGGTCGACGAGAACGGCGTCAAGCGCAAGATCTCCCCGGTCCAGAAGCTGCGCGCCAAGCTCAGCAAGGGCTACTACGGCGAGAACAACCAGATCGCCAAGCCCACCGCCGAGGAGTACAAGGAGATCACCGAGGGCCACGGCCACCACTGATCGCCTGACCTGATCGCCACCGTGAGAGCCCCGTCCATTCGCTGGACGGGGCTCTTCGCGGTCCCGGTGGCTGGATAGGGTGGAGCCGTATCTTTCCCGGCTGTGGACCCCCTGGAGCGGACCATGAACGTTGTGACCCCGAGCGGCGGCGACAGCGTGGCGGACCGTTCCTGGCCCGGCCTGCTGAACCCCCTGCTGCGCGGCGAGAACCTCTCCTCCGAGGCGACCGCCTGGGCGATGGACCGCATCATGAGCGGCGAGGCGACCGACGCGCAGATCGCCGGCTTCGCGGTCGCGCTGCGGGCCAAGGGCGAGACCGTCGAGGAGGTCACCGGTCTGGTGCGCGCGATGTACGCGCACGCCAACACCATCCAGGTGCCCGGCCGCACCGTCGACATCGTCGGCACCGGCGGCGACCTCGCCAAGACGGTCAACATCTCCACCATGTCCGCGATCGTCATCGCCGGGACCGGCGCCAAGGTCGTCAAGCACGGCAACCGGGCCGCCTCGTCGGCGAGCGGCTCCTCCGACGTACTGGAGAAGCTCGGCGTCAACCTGGAGCTGACCCCGCAGCGGGTGGTCGAGGTCGCCGAGGCGGCGGGCATCACCTTCTGCTTCGCCGTGAAGTTCCACCCCGCCCTGCGGTACGCGGCCAAGGCCCGCCGGGAGCTCGGCGCGCAGACCACGTTCAACATCCTGGGCCCCCTCACCAACCCGGCTCAGGTGCGCTCCCAGGCCATCGGGGTGGCCGACGCAAGGATGGCGCCCATCGTCGCGGGCGTCCTGGCGGAGCGGGGCAACTCGGCGCTCGTCTTCCGCGGCGACGACGGCCTCGACGAGCTGACCACCACGGCCACCTCCCGGGTCTGGGTGGTCCGCGACGGCGCGGTCCGCGAGGAGCCCTTCGACCCGCGCGACGTCGGCCTCCCGCTGGTCCCCGTCGAGGCGCTGCGCGGCGCCGACGCCTCGTACAACGCCGATGTGGCCCGCCGCCTCCTGGACGGCGAGGGCGGCGCGGTACGGGAGGCGGTGCTGCTCAACTCGGCGGCGGCGCTGGTCGCGCTCGACCCGGGGCCCGGCACGCTGACCGAGCAGATCGCGGCGAAGATCCAGGTGGCCGCCGAGGCCGTCGACTCCGGGGCCGCCAAGCGCGCGCTGGAGCGGTGGGTGGCGGCCAGTAACGCCTGAGCGACGCAGAGTGTGACGCAGGGCGCAGTCCGGATGCCGGACTGCGCCCTTGCGCGTGCGCATACATATGGCAAGATGCTGCGCAGGTCATGAGTGACAGCGACTACGGCCCCGGCCCGCTGTCCGGCAACCCTCCGTCCGTGGCGGGGTGCCCCGGGTGAAGACCAGGCCGTAGGCAGCGAGGTCTGCGGCAAGCGCGGGCCCCTCGGCGTCCAGTGGACGCCAGCCCCCGGGGTCCTGGTCCCTAGGGAGCCTCTTGTGAGCAAGCGAATGCGCTAGGGCTTCATCGCCCTCCTTCAGCGCACCATTTTTCCTTCCCCCTCCCGCGCTGCCGCGTACCCGCCGGCGCCGGATTTCGCCTGCCTTTTACGGGAGTTCGCCATGTCTGTCTCCACCGCTGCCATCGACCCGTCGGTTTGTGCCCCGCTGCCCGTTCTGGGGCAGGATGTCACCGTTCCGCTCGTCACCGGCGGTGAAGTCACCTACGCCGCACTCGACTACGCCGCCAGCGCCCCGGCCCTCCAGCGGGTCTGGGACGACGTCGCCGCGTACGCCCCGTACTACGGCAGCGTCCACCGCGGGGCCGGATACCTCTCGCAGCTCTCCACCGACCTCTTCGAGAACAGCCGCCGCACGGTCGCGGAGTTCCTCGGCTGCCGCGCGGAGGACCAGGTCGTCTTCACCCGCTCGACGACCGACTCCCTCAACCTGCTGGCCGCCGCGATCCCCGCCGACTGCCAGGTCTTCGTGTACGAGACCGAGCACCACGCCTCCCTGCTGCCCTGGCGCGACGCCCAGGTCACCTACCTCAACGCGCCCCGCACCCCCGGCCAGGCGGTGGAGACCCTGGAGCGCGCGCTGGCCGACCGCGACCCCTACGGCCCCGCCCTGGTCTGCGTCACCGGCGCCTCCAACGTGACCGGTGAGCTGTGGCCGGTGAGGGAACTGGCCGCCGCCGCCCACGCGCACGGCGCCCGAATCGTCCTCGACGCCGCGCAGCTCGCCCCGCACCACCCCGTGGACATCGCCGAACTGGACGTCGACTGGGTCGCGTTCTCCGGCCACAAGCTGTACGCGCCCTTCGGCTCGGGCGTCCTCGCGGGCCGCGCCGACTGGCTCCAGGCGGCCGAGCCGTACCTCGCCGGCGGCGGCGCCTCCCGCAAGGTCGCCCGGCGCGCCGACGGCGGCGTGGACGTCGACTGGCACACCACGGCCGCCCGCCACGAGGCCGGTTCGCCCAACGTCATCGGCGTCTACTCCATCGCCTCCGCCTGCAAGGCCCTCACCGAGGCGGGGTTCGACTCCCTGGTGGCCCGGGAGCAGGAGCTGGTGGGCCGGGTACGCGAAGGGCTCGCCGAGGTCCCCGAGGTCCAGGTGCTCTCGCTCTTCGGCGACGACGCGCCCCGGGTCGGCGTCATCTCCTTCGTGGTGCGCGGCTGGAACAGCTCGCACTTCGCCGCCGCCCTCTCCGCGGAGTACGGCATCGGCGTCCGCGACGGCCTCTTCTGCGCCCACCCGCTGGTGCGCACCCTCCTCGGCAGCGACCCGCAGGACCCGGGCGAGTGCGGCGCCCCCGAGGCCGAGCCGGGCGAGCGGTCCCTCAACGCGATCCGGGTCAGCTTCGGCGCCGGTACGCCCGACGAGCACATCGACCGCTTCCTGCGCGCGGTCACCGAGCTGGTCCGCGAGGGCGCCCAGTGGAAGTACCGCACCGAGGACGGCCGTTGCGTCCCGGACCGGGGCGAGGCCGCCCAGGTCTGAGGCTGGTAAAGCATGTCGGCCGGGAACAGGCAGCGCGCCTGTACCCGGCCGAAGTGCGTCGGAGGTTACGCGTCCAGGCCGATGGCGAACGCCGCTTCCAGGTCGTGCTGGGAGTACGTACGGAACGCCACATGGGTGTCGGTGCCCTCGACGCCCGGGATCTTGCTGATCCGGCCGGGGATGACATCGGCGAGGTCGTCGTGGCGGGCGACCCGGACCATGGCGATCAGGTCGTAGGTGCCGGTGACGGAGAAGACCTCGCTGACACTGTCCAGCGCGGCGATGGCCTCGGCGATCTCCGGAATCCGGTCCACGCTGGTCTTGATGAGCACGATCGCGGTGATCACGGCTGTCTGTCTCCCTCGGTCGCCGTGGCTGGAACCTTCACCTTAGCCCCACCCCGATACCGCACCCAGGCGTACAGGAACCCGGCCGCGAACCCCGCCACATGCGCCAGATACGCCACCCCCGGCCCGGCGTCCGCCGCCTGAGCGGCCGCCCACTGGAGCCCGAACCAGAAGACCAGCACGATCCAGGCGGGAAACCGCAGCGGCAGGAAGAAGAGGAACGGGAACAGGCTGGTCACCCGGGCCTTGGGAAACAGGTACAGGAACGCGCCGAGCACC
The DNA here is from genome assembly GCF_033109485.1 of Streptomyces cyaneofuscatus. NCBI lineage: Bacteria > Bacillati > Actinomycetota > Actinomycetes > Kitasatosporales > Streptomycetaceae > Streptomyces > Streptomyces cyaneofuscatus. Next base: position 6,324,877 of record NZ_CP137002.1, read on the forward strand.
GCCGAGATCGCGCCCGACGCGCCGACCAGCGTCTGTTCCGAGTCCGCGTGCACCGCCGCGTAACAGACCAGCGCCAGGTAGCCGCACCCCACGTAGAAGAGGGCGAACGGCACCCGGCCCATGCGTTCCTCGGCCATCGCCCCGAACACGTACAGGAAGAGCAGGTTGCCCAGCAGGTGCAGCCAGCTGCCGTGCACGAACAGCGCGGTGAACGGGGTGAGCAGGGCGCGCGCCGAGCCCTCCCACAGCTCGGCCGGGATCACGCCCCACCGCTCGAAGTACCCGGCCTGCGCGGCGAGCAGTGCGTCCTGGCTGCTGTAGGAGGCGCCGCCGAACCCGGAGAGCGGGCTGATCAGGAAGATCGCGCAGCACAGGGCGATCAGCCCGTACGTCACCGGCGCCCCGCCCACCGTCCCGCCCGCCGCGCTGTCCCGGACCCTCCCGGCCGAGGCCCGCCAGTCGAACCGCCCTAGGTCGATCATGTACAGAGCATGGCGTACCGAGGGAGAACGGGACGGAGCGCCTCGCCGTGCCGATGCCTATACGCGAGGCCGTAGGGTTACGCCAGGACTTCCGCAGTTCGACGGCGCACCGCGAGATCCTTGACGTAGACAGGTGGAGTCGCGGCGGCACGCCCGGCGCGGGCTCCTGGAGACGACGAAAGAGGACGCAGACGATGACGACGGTTCCCCTGCCGACGGACTCGACCCGCTGGCGCTGCACCCTGTGCGGCAATCTCACGCGCTTCGACGTGACGCGGTCCTCCAAGGTCGTGGAGTACGTGCACCTCGACCTGGCCGGTGAGTCCAGTGTCGAGGAGCGGGAGGTGGTCAGTGAGACCATCGAGTCGGTCCGCTGCCGTTGGTGCAACGCGGTGGACCAGATCGAACTGGTGGACAGGCCGGGTGCCGCTTCCTGAGGGAGCGCACCGACAGACATATCTATGGGGTGACGGACGGTGGATCAGCCGACCAGCGGCGCCGAACCGGCCGATGCGGCCGACGGTGGTGCAGAGGCGCTCGACCGCCCGCTGCCCGAAGGCGTACGGCGGCGGGTCATCGCCCTGGTCGCGGACGCCTTCGGTGGCCTGACCGTCGCCGAACTGCCCGCCCAGTTGCGGCAGTATGCCCGGTTCACCCCGACCCGGCGGGCCAAGTTCGCCGGGAACGCGATGGCCGCCGCGCTGGAGGGCGACCCGCTGTTCCGGCAGCGCATCGGTGAGCGGCTGAGCCAGGCCCAGCCGGAGCTGGCCGGTGCGCTGGAGGCGGGGTCGCCGCCCGCGGCCGCCGACCCCGTCGACGTGGCCGCCGCCGCCTATGTGCTGCGCCCGGTGGGCTGGGTCAAGCTGGTCGAGGCGGCCGGCGAGGAGGTCCAGCGCGCCGACGCGGAGCGGGTGGACGAGGAGACCCGGCGCGAACTGGTCCAGCTGCGCGAGGAGCTGGAGCGGGCGCGCGCCCACACCCGCAGCGAGACCGAGCGGCTCCGCGCCGAGCTGGACGCGGCCCGCAAGGAGTCCGAGTCGCTCCACCGCAAGCTCCGCTCCGCGCAGAGCGAGGTGAAGCGCGGCGAGGCCGCCCTGCGCCGCTCCACCGCCGAGGCGGAGGCCCAGCGCGCCGAGGCGGCCGCCCAGCTCTCCGCCGCCGAGAGCGAGTCGCGCCGGCTCAAGCACCGGCTCGGCGAGGCCGAGGCGTCCGTGGAGGCGGGCCGCAGAGCCTCCCGTGAGGGGCGCTCGATGGAGGACATGCGGCTGCGGCTGCTGCTCGACACGGTCCTGGACGCGGCCTCGGGGCTCCGGCGCGAGCTGGCCCTGCCCCCGGTGACCTCCCGCCCGGCCGACAGCGTGGACGCGGTGGAGCCGGGCCGGATGTCGCCCAAGGACATCGCCGCCAGGGCGCTTTCGGACACCGATCCGGCGCTCCTCGACCAATTGCTGGCGCTCCCGCAGGCGCATCTCATCGTGGACGGCTACAACGTCACCAAGACCGGCTATCCCCAGATGCCGCTGGAGAAGCAGCGGTTGCGGCTGCTGGGCGGCCTCTCGGTGCTCGCCGCGCAGACCGGCGCCGAGATGACCTGTGTCTTCGACGGTGCCGAACTGGCCGCCCCGGTGCTGCTCGCGCCGCCGCGCGGGGTGCGGGTCCTGTTCAGCAAGGCGGGGGTCACGGCGGACGAGCTGATCCGTCAACTGGCCCGCGCGGAACCGCCGGGGAGACCTGTCGTGGTCGTCTCCACCGACCGCGAGGTGGCGGACGGGGTGGCCAAGGCCGGCGCCCGGCCTGTCGCGTCCGTCTTGCTCCTGAAGCGCCTTTCGCGCGTCTAGGCACAGTTGTGCGACATGTGTGCCATGCCGGATTTTTGGGAACGTACCGTCAAGTCGCCACTACACGTGGTGGAGTGAGAGTAAAGAAGTGCCTGATGTGACAAGAAAAATCCTGTGAGGATTTGAACTGATCACAAGAGGGTCACTAGGGTCAGGCCTCGAACCTTCGCACGGTTGATCACCCATCGGGGGTGACGGCGAAGGAACCGCCGAGTCCGTGAGTGTACGGAGCCGGGGATTCTTCCCCACAGCCCGGTAGGCGGCTCTGAGGAAGAAGGAGCTCGCCTTCGTGGCGTCCCACCGTCGTCCCAAGCAGCCGAGCCGCACCCGCGTGACCGTGCTCACCGCGACCGCCGCCGCGGCCGTTGCCCTGACCTCCCAGGCCGCCCACGCCGACCCCAAGCCGACCAAGAACGAAGTCAAGGCGAAGGTCGACAAGCTCTACCACGAGGCCGAGGCCGCCACCGAGAAGTACAACGGCGCCAAGGAGCAGCAGGACAAGCTCAAGAAGCAGGTCGACGCGCTGCAGGACAAGGTCGCCCGCGGCCAGGACGAGCTCAACACCCTGCGCGGCGAGCTGGGTTCGATCGCCACCGCGCAGTACCGCTCCGGCGGTATCGACCCCTCGGTCGCCCTCTTCCTCGCCTCGGACCCGGACAGCTTCCTCGACCAGGCCTCCGCGCTCGACCAGCTGACGGTCAAGCAGACGGAGTCGCTGCAGAAGATCCAGGCCAAGCAGCGCACCCTCGCCCAGCAGCGCAAGGAAGCCCAGGACAAGCTCGGCGACCTCGCCGACGTCCGCAAGGCGCTCGGCGAGAACAAGAAGAAGTACCAGGGCAAGCTGGCCGACGCGCAGCGCCTCCTCAACAGCCTGACCGCTGCCGAGCGCGCGAAGATCCAGGAGGAGGAGGCCGCGAAGGACCGCGCCAGCCGCGCCACCAGCGAGCGGGTCGACCTCGGCAACGAGGCCCCCGCCTCGGGCCGCGGAGCCGCCGCCCTCAGCGCCGCCGCCACCCAGCTCGGCAAGCCCTACGTCTCCGGCGGCTCGGGCCCCAACTCGTACGACTGCTCCGGGCTGACCCAGTGGGCCTTCGCCCAGGCCGGTGTCGGCATCTCCCGGACCACGTACACCCAGCAGAACGACGGCACGAAGATCGGCCGCAGCCAGCTCCGCCCGGGCGACCTGGTCTTCTTCAACGGCCTGTCGCACGTCGGCTTCTACGCCGGCAACAACCAGATCCTGCACGCCCCGAAGCCGGGCACCGTCGTCCGCTACGAGTCGATGGACTACATGGGCACCTTCCAGTTCGGCGTCCGCATCTGACGCCACGCCCGCCCGGAGCGACGCCCGAACGAGGGAATCGCCCCAGCTCGCGCTGACGCCCTGCCCCGCCCGGAGACCGAGGTCACCGGCGGGGCAGCGCCGTTTCGACGCCCCTTCCGCCACCGGCGAGGTCTTTGGACGCCCGGTAGTCGTCCGATTACTGTCTGGCTGCTGCGCGGCTCCCCGTACGGACCCGCGCGTTCCTGCGTCAACTGCGTCAGCGGAAGGAAGTGCGGCTTCCTGTGGTGTCCCATCGCCGTCCCACCCAGTCCGGCCTCCATCGGGGCGTCCGCGTCACGGTCGTCTCGGCGGCCGCCGCCACCGCGGCCGCGACCCTGACCGGGGCCCCCGCGAGCGCCGACCCGAAGGACACCCGCGAGAGCGCCAAGGCGGCCGTCGACCGGCTCTACGGTGAGGCCGAGCAGGCCACCGAGCGCTACAACGAGGCCGGGGAGCGGGTGGACCGGCTGCGCGGCGAGGCGGACCGGGCCCAGGACGCGGCCGCCCGCGGCCAGGAGTCCATCAACCGGATGCGCAACTCGCTCGGCGCGATGGCGGGCGCCCAGTACCGCACCGGTGGCATCGACCCCGCGCTCGCCCTGCTGCTCTCCTCCGACCCGGACACCTACCTGGAGCGGGCCGCCGCCCTCGACCGGGCCGGCGCGCGCCAGGCGCTCACCCTGGACAAGCTCCGCCACGCCCAGCGCGGCGTCGCCCAGAGACGCGCCGAGGCCTCCCGCGCCCTCACCGAGCTGGAGCACAACCGGGCCGCCGTCACCCGCCACAAACGGGCCGTCGAGGCCAAGCTCCGCCAGGCCCGGCAACTGCTGGCCTCACTGCCCGCCGAGGACCGCGCCTCCTTCGACCGGGTCTCCCGCTCCGGCCGCGACGGCGCCCCCGACCTCTCCGGCGTCGCCCCCGGCTCGGCCCGGGCGATGTCCGCCGTCGCGGCCGCCCGCCAGGCGCTCGGCAAGCCCTACGTGTGGGGCGCCAACGGGCCCTCCGGCTTCGACTGTTCCGGCCTCATGCAGTGGGCCTACGCCCAGGCCGGGGTGAGCCTGCCCCGCACCTCGCAGGCCCAGCGGTACGCGGGCCGCATGGTGCCGCTCTCCCAGGCCCAGCCCGGCGACCTGGTCGCCTACCGCGCCGACGCCAGCCACATCGGGATGTACGTGGGCAACGGCCAGGTCATCCACGCCCCCTACCCGGGCGCCGCGATCCGCTACGACCCCGTCGGCATGATGCCCGTCTCCTCGGTGACCCGGATCTGATCACCGCCCGGATCCGGCCGCCGTGCCGGCCGCCCGCCCGGAACGGACCGTACGATCGGCAGGGTGGCCGTACGAGGACGTGATGCGCGAGGGGGACGCCCTCGGCTCCCTCGGTGTGCGGCGGGCCTCGTGCTCGCCGTCCTGCTGACCGCCTCCGCCTGCTCGGCCCCCGCCGACGCCGACACCTCCCTCACCGTCCGGGAGATCGACGCCACCCTGGAGCGCCGCGCCGCCGCCGTCCTCGCCCGGGACCCGGCGGGCTACCTCGACGCGCTCGCCCCCGACGCCGCGAAGCTGCGGGCCGCCCAGCGCACGGAACTGGCCAACCTCGCCGACGTACCCCTGAAGTCCTGGTCGTACGAGGTGAAGGGCATCACCGAGGAGGACGGCGACTGGGCCACCGCCGAGGTGGAGCTGCGCTACCGGATCGACGGGTACGACACCGCGCCCGTCGCCGCCCGCCGCACCCTGGAGCTGATGCGGGACGGCGAGCGGTGGTACGTCAGCGCCGACCGGCCCGCCAAGGGCGCCTCCGACCAGCTCTGGCACCAGGGGGAGGTGGAGGTGATACAGGGCGCCCACAGCCTCGTCCTGGGCGTCGGGCGGCCCGAGGAGGAGCTGCGCCAGATCGCGGACACCGTGGACCTCGCCGTCCCGGCCGTGTCCGACGCCTGGCCGCAGCCGTGGGCGCGCCGGGTGGTCGTCCACGTCCCGGACTCGGTGGAGTCCATGGCGGGGCTGCTGGGCTCCCCGGAGACCAGCTACCGGGGCATCGCCGCCGTCACCACCGGTGAGGCGGGCACCACCGGCGAGCGGCCCGCCCTCGCGGACCGGGTGATCGTCAACCCGCAGGCGTACGCCTCACTCGGCAGTTTCGGCCAGCGCGTCGTCCTGACCCATGAGACGACCCATGTCGCCACCCGGACCAGCACCTCCACGGCCACCCCCGTCTGGCTCTCCGAGGGCTTCGCCGACTGGGCCGCCTACCGGGGCGAGGACCGCACCCCCGACCTGGTCGCCCCGGAGCTGACGGGCGCGGTCCGGGCCGGTGACGTACCCGCCGGACTCCCCGACGACAAGGACTTCGGCTTCGACGGCGACCCCGCCGAGCTCGCCCGGGCCTACGAGAGCGCCTGGATGGCCTGCGAGCTGATCGCGGAGCGGTGGGGCCAGGAGAAGCTCACCGCCTTCTACGCGGCGGTGGGCGCCCATCCCGGGCGGGACGGGGCGGTGGAGCAGGCGATGGGGTCGGTCCTCTCCACGACGCCGGAGCAGTTCACCGCCGACTGGCGCGACTACCTGAGCACCCGGCTCGGCTGATCCGCGCCGACAGGAGACAGACCGGCCGCCGCCCCCGGCACCGTCTCCCGCCACAGCCGCCGCGCGGCGATCAGCGAGGCCGCCACCAGGAGCCCGTTCCGTACGAAGAGGAGCGCCACGCCCCACGCGTCGCTCGCCACCACCTCGGCGAAGTACACCGGGAACTCCAGCACCGTCACCCCGGCCGCGGCCAGCACCAGCACGGCGGGCCGCACCATCCCGCCGCCCCGGAACGCCAGGCAGACCGCCGCGAGACCGACCAGCCACACCACGTACTGCGGGCTGATCACCCGGCTCGTCGTGGTGAACAGCAGCACCGCCGTGAACGCGGCCTGCGCCGGGGTGTGGGCGGCGAACGTCCGGGCCCGCAGCCGCCACACCAGCAGCCAGCCCAGTGCCACCACGGCCAGCCCCAGCACCAGCGTCGAGACCAGCCCCACGTGCGGGCCGAGGAACTCCATGGAGCCGTAGTGCAGCTCCACCCGCCCCTCCCAGCCGGTGTGCCGCGCGAGGTGGAAGTACAGCGCCCCCAGCGACTCGATCTCCAGGCCCCGGTCCCGCTGGAAGGCGAGGAACGCGTACCCCCCCGGCATCCACAGCGCGAACCCCACACCGAGACCGGCCGCCGTCAGCGCCGCCGCCGACCAGGCCGCCCGGGTCGGCCGCCCCCGCCGGACCCCGATCAGCACCAGCGCCGGCCACACCTTCAGCAGCGCCCCGAACGCGGCCAGCGCCCCCAGCGCCTTCGGATGGCGCACCCCCGCCAGCAGCGCCGCCACCGCGACCGCCGTCACCATCAGGTCGTAACGGGCGTACACGGTCGGCCCCAGCAGCGGCACCCCCACGACCCACACCCACGCACCCGCCGCCCTCATCCCCGGCCGCCGGCCCGCGTACAGCAGCAGCCCGAACACCAGCGCGTCGCAGAGCAGGACGAGGGCGTAGAAGGCGCTCGCGTACTCCCAGAAGGGCAGCAGGGCGGGGGAGAGGATCGCGAGGGCGGCGCCGGGCGGGTACTGCCAGGTGACGTCGTCCAGCGGGTACGTGCCCGTCAGCAGCGTCTCGTACCAGCCCCGGTAGATCACCGACACGTCCACCGTGACATCGAGGCCGCCCAGGGTGAACACCCCGCACACCCAGAGCAGCAGCGCCGCCCGGGTCACCGCCCAGACCGCGCACGGCAGGAGCGCCGCGCCCCTGGATGTCTGCCCTGTCATCCGCATGTCCGCCCGGTCATCGCCGCCGCCCTGGGCCGTCTCCGGCCCTCGTCCGGCGGCCCATGATGCCGGGGGGTGAGGGCGTGGGCCGTGAAGCGCGGCCGTTCGGTACTGTCAGCCGCGATGGACAAGACCTTGATCGTGACCAACGACTTCCCGCCCCGCCCCGGTGGCATCCAGGCGTTCCTGCACAACATGGCGCTGCGCCTGGACCCCGACCGGGTCGTCGTCTACGCCTCCACCTGGAAACGCGGCGAGGAGGGTACGGCGGCCACCGCCGCCTTCGACGCCGAGCAGCCGTTCACCGTGGTGCGCGACCGGACGACGATGCTGCTGCCGACCCCGCGCGTCACCCGGCGGGCCACCGACCTGCTGCGCGAACACGGCTGCACCTCCGTCTGGTTCGGTGCCGCCGCTCCGCTCGGGCTCATGGCCCCGGCGCTGCGCCGCGCGGGCGCGCAACGGCTCGTCGCCACCACCCACGGGCACGAGGCCGGGTGGGCCCAGCTGCCCGCCTCCCGGCAACTGCTGCGCCGCATCGGGGAAGGCACGGACACGATCACCTATCTGGGGGAGTACACCCGCTCCCGGATCGCCGCCGCCCTCACCCCGGACGCGGCCGCCCGCATGGTGCAACTGCCGCCGGGCGTCGACGAGAAGACCTTCCACCCGGCCTCGGGCGGTGACCAGGTCCGCGCCCGCCTCGGGCTCTCGGACCGCCCGGTCGTCGTCTGCGTCTCGCGCCTGGTGCCGCGCAAGGGCCAGGACACGCTGATCCTGGCCATGCCCGCCATCCTCGCGCAGGTCCCGGACGCGGTGCTGCTGATCGTCGGCGGCGGCCCGTACGCCAAGGAGCTTGAGCGGCTCGCGGCGGAGACCGGGGTGGCGGACTCGGTGCGGTTCACCGGGCCCGTGCCGTGGGCGGAGCTGCCCGCGCACTACGGGGCCGGGGACGTCTTCGCCATGCCGTGCCGGACCCGGCGGCGAGGGCTCGACGTGGAGGGGCTCGGGATCGTCTACCTGGAGGCGTCCGCGACCGGGCTGCCGGTGGTGGCCGGGGACTCGGGCGGCGCGCCGGACGCGGTGCTCGACGGCGAGACCGGGTGGGTGGTGCGCGGCGGCAGTGCCGAGGAGTCGGCGGACCGGATCGTGACGCTGCTCGGCGACCCGGAGCTGCGGCGGCGGATGGGGGAGCGGGGACGGGCCTGGGTCGAGGAGAAGTGGCGCTGGGACCTGCTGGCGGAGAAGCTCAAGACGCTGCTGTGAGTACGCGGAAGGGGCCCGCGCCTGATGATTCAGGTGCGGGCCCCTTCCGCGTACGCGTAACACCGCTCAGGCGCGGTAGATCGACTCCACCTCGTCCGCGAAGTCCTTCGCCACCACGTTCCGCTTCAGCTTCAGCGACGGCGTGATGTGGCCCGCCTCCTCGGTGAACTGGGCGGGCAGGATCCGGAACTTGCGTACGGACTCTGCCTTGGAGACCGCCGCGTTGCCGTCGTCCACCGCCCTCTGCACCTCCGCCAGCAGCTCCGGGTCCTCGCGCAGCGACAGGGCGGTCGAACCGGCCGGCTTGCCGTGCTCCTCGGCCCAGCGGCCCAGGAAGTCCTCGTCCAGGGTGACCAGGGCGCCGACGAACGGGCGGCCGTCGCCGACCACCATGCACTCGGCGACCAGCGCGTGGGCGCGGATGCGGTCCTCGATCACCGCCGGGGCGACGTTCTTGCCGCCCGCCGTGACGATGATCTCCTTCTTGCGGCCGGTGATCGCGAGGTAGCCGTCCTCGTCGAGGGTGCCGATGTCCCCGGTGTGGAACCAGCCGTCGGCCAGCGCCTCGGCGGAGGCCGCCTCGTTCTTCCAGTACCCGGTGAACAGGTGCTCGCCGTGGAGCAGCACCTCGCCGTCGTCCGCGATCCGGACCACCGAGCCGGGCAGCGGCTGGCCGACCGTACCGATCTTCTGCCGGTCCCACGGGTTGAACGCGGTCGCCGCGCAGCTCTCGGTCAGGCCGTAGCCCTCCAGGACCGTGAAGCCGATGCCCCGGTAGAAGTGGCCGAGCCGCTCGCCGAGCGGGGCGCCGCCGGAGATCGCGAACTCGCCCTTGCCGCCGAGGACGTTGCGCAGCTTGCCGAAGACCAGCTTGTCGAAGAGCTTGTGCTTGAGCTTCAGCCCGAGGGAGGGACCCTGCGGAGTGGAGAGCGCCCGGCTGTAGGCGATCGCCGTGTCGGCGGCCCGGTCGAAGATCTTGCCCTTGCCGTCCGCCTGCGCCTTGGCGCGCGCCGCGTTGTAGACCTTCTCGAAGACCCGGGGCACCCCGAGGATCAGCGTCGGCCGGAACGAGGCCAGCTCATCGGTGAGGTTCTTGATGTCGGGGACACAGCCGAGCCGGATCGGGGCCATCACCGAGGCCACCTCGACCATCCGGCCGAAGACGTGCGCGGCGGGCAGGAACAGCAGCACCGAGCACTCGCCCGTACGGAACAGCGGCTTCAGCCGCTCCACCACGTTGCCGCACTCCGCGAAGAAGCTGCGGTGGGTCAGCACACAGCCCTTGGGCCGGCCGGTCGTGCCGGAGGTGTAGACGATGGTCGCCGGGTCGTCCGCCTTGGCGCTGACCATCCGCAGGTCCATGGTCTCGTCCGAGACTTCGGCACCCGCCTCGCCCAGGGCCTTCACCGCGCCGGCCTCGATCTGCCAGACGTGCGCGAGATCGGGCAGCCCCTCCCGTACGGAGGCCACCGCCGCCGCGTGCGCGTCGCTCTCCACGAACACCGCCACCGCGCCGGAGTCGCTGAGGATCCACTGCACCTGCTCGGCGGAGCTGGTCTCGTACACCGGCACGGTCACCGCGCCCGCGCTCCAGATCGCGAAGTCCAGCAGCACCCACTCGTACCGGGTGCGGGACATCAGGGCGACCCGGTCGCCGGGCTGCACGCCCGAGGCGATCAGGCCTTTGGCGGCGGCTCTCACCTCGGCCAGGAACTGGGTGGCGGTGACATCGGCCCACGCACCGGCCACCTTGCGGCTCATCACCGCGACATCGGGATGCTGAGCGGCGTTGCGGCGGATGAGATCCGTCAGATTGCCGTCCGTCGGGACCTCGTACAGGGCCGGAAGGCTGAACTCGCGCAAGACTGCTGCTCCTCATCGGGCTCCGGTGCCACGGCTCTGTGTGACGCACCGGCTGCGGTCCAAGAATGGCAGGTGCTCAGTGGGGTGAGCACGACTGGACTGCCCGGACGTTACCCACCGGTACTAGGTTCCCGATAGGGGGTTCCGGCCAGATGTCTTATGCATCACACATATAAATGGCCCTTTCGCGCACAGTAGTCCACCGGCGTGACGACTCGAAAGTAACCGCAGGTCCAGCCGGTCTACCCGCGCGTGGACGGGCGCTCTAGGGTGATCCGTATGCGAGGCAGCGAAGCAGGCGGCCCGGCGGCCGGCACCCGGCGCACCACCCGGATCCACGTGGTCAGCGATGTGCATGGCAACACCGAGGCCCTGGCCCGCGCCGGGGACGGCGCCGACGCCCTCATCTGCCTCGGTGACCTGGTGCTCTTCCTCGACTACGCCGACCACTCGCGCGGCATCTTCCCCGACCTGTTCGGCCAGGAGAACGCGAGCCGCATCGTCGCCCTGCGCACCGCCCGCCGCTACGAGGAGGCCCGCGCCTTCGGCCGTGAGCTGTGGGCGGGCCGCGACCGCAACACCGAGATCATCGGCGCGGTACGCAGGCAGTACGCCGAACTCTTCGCCGCCTTCCCCACTCCGACGTACGCCACCTACGGCAACGTCGACGTCCCCCGCCTGTGGCCCGAGTACGCCCTCCCCGGCACCACCGTGCTGGACGGCGAGCGGGTGGAGATCGGCGGATGGGTCTTCGGCTTCGTCGGCGGCGGCCTGAAGACCCCGATGAACACCCCGTACGAGATCAGCGACGAGGAGTACGCCGCCAAGGTCGAGGCGCTCGGCCCGGTCGACGTGCTCTGCTCGCACATCCCGCCCGAGGTCCCCGAGCTGACGTACGACACCGTCGCCCGCCGCTTCGAACGCGGCTCCACCGCCCTGCTGGAGGCCATCCGCACCACCCGCCCCCGGTACGCACTTTTCGGCCATGTTCACCAGCCGTTGGTCCGCCGGATGCGGATCGGCCACACCGAGTGCGTCAACGTCGGTCACTTCGCCTCCACCGGGACGCCCTGGGCGCTGACCTGGTGACCGGAAGGGCCCGGGGCGTGGACCGGAGCGCGGCGGGCACGCGATAGCCTGCACAGCGGCAGGCTCCTGCCGAAAGCGACCGGTTACACCGCACTGGAGGGCCACGGCGATGGCTGAACACACCAGCTCGAGCATCACGATCGAGGCGGCACCGGCCGACGTCATGAGCGTGATCGCCGACTTCGCCCGCTACCCCGAGTGGACCGGCGAGGTGAAGGAGGCCGAGGTCCTGGCCACGGACGACCAGGGCCGCGCCGAGCAGGTCCGCCTCGTCCTGGACGCCGGGGCCATCAAGGACGACCACGTCCTGAAGTACACCTGGCTGGGCGACAAGGAAGTCAGCTGGACCCTGGTCAAGTCCCAGATGCTGCGCTCGCTGGACGGCACGTACGCCCTCGCGCCGATGGCCGGCGGGGTGCGCACCGAGGTCACCTACAAGCTGGCCGTCGACGTCAAGATCCCGCTCCTGGGCATGATCAAGCGCAAGGCCGAGAAGGTCATCATCGACCGCGCGCTCGCCGGTCTGAAGAAGCGCGTCGAATCCTTCCCGCAGGGCTGAGAGAGATGCGTACGGTCCTGGTCACCGGCCCCGGCGGCGCGGGCCGTACCACCCTCGCCGCGGCGACCGCCCTGGCCGCCGCCGCGAGCGGCCGCCGCACCCTCCTGGTCTCCGCCGAGCCCATACCCGGCTTCCCCTCCGGCCCGGAACCCACCCCGGTCACCGACCGCCTCGACCACGCCCGGATCGACTCAGGCGCCCACTTCCGCGCTGAACTCACCGAGCTCCAGCAGCGCGCATCGAGCGTCCTGGACCTGGTCGGGGCCGGGCGCCTGGACGGCGAGGAGCTGACCGAACTCCCCGGCGCTCCGCAGCTCGCCCTTCTCCACACCCTGCACCGGGCCGCCGCAGGCGACTGGTCGACGGCCGGCTACGACACCCTCGTCGTCGACCTCCCGCCGCTCGATCAGGCCCTCGCCCTGCTGGCCCTCCCCGAGCAGCTCCGCCGCTACCTGCGCCGCCTGCTGCCCGCCGAACGCCAGGCCGCCCGCGCCCTGCGCCCGGTCCTCGCCCAGCTCGCCGGGGTCCCGATGCCCGCGCAGTGGCTGTACGAGGCCGCCGCCCGCAAGGACGAGGAGCTGGCCGCCGTGCAGGCCCTGGTCGAGGACGGCTCCACCACGCTCCGCCTGGCCGCCGAGCCCGGGCCCGCCGCCGAGGACGCCCTGCGCACCGCCCGCACCGGCCTCGCCCTGTACGGGCTCCGCGCCGACCTGCTGGTGGCCAACCGGGTCCTGCCGCGCCACTCCTCCGACCCCTGGTTCGCCGATCTCGCCGCCCAGCAGGAGAAGTGCCTGGGCCACTGGCACGAGGAGTGGGCCCCGCATGTCCCGGTCCACGAGGCCGCGCACCTCGGCCGCGACCCCCGGACCGCCGACGACCTGGCCGCGCTCGCCGTCCCCGCGCCGGACGAGCGTGAGCCGGGCCGGGTGGAGGACCCGTGGTGGATCGAGGAGGAGTCGGGGGAGGAAGAGCCGGGCGAGGAGGGCCGTCCGGCCATGCTGGCCTGGTGCCTGCCGCTGCCCGGCGCGGTGAAGGAGGAGCTGCGCCTGGTCCGCCGGGGCGAGGAACTGCTCCTGACCGTGGGCCCGTTCCACCGGATCGTCCGCGTCGCCTCGGCCCTGCGCCGCTGCACGGTCTCGGGCGCGGCCCTGACCGACGGGGTCCTGCGGGTCCGCTTCACGCCGGACCCGGCGCTCTGGCCGCGTACCCCGTGACCCGTACCTCCTGAACGGTCCGCGGCCATTCGGGTAACGTCGGTGGTACGAGTTCGAGCCCGGCCGGCCGGCGCCGGCCGTCTCCACCCCGCGTCGCAGGAGTCCGCCATGAGTGAAGCCACCGATCGTCCCGTCGACGGCGACGCGTGGGCCGACGCCTGCGCCGAGGACCTCGCCGAGGAGAAGGCCCGCCGCCGCGCGCAGTATGGCCCGCAGTCCGGCTCGGCCGCCGAGGAGCTGCGCAAGCTGGTCGACGCGGTCGCCGACAAGGTCTCCTCGCTCCAGTCGCCGCTGCTCGGGGTCGCCGCCCAGGGCGCGGTCCAGCAGGCCATCCGGCAGGCGAAGTCCGCCGTGGAGCCGGTCATCGAGCGCAACCCGCAGGTCTTCGACCACCTCGCCGCCGCGGGCAACGAGCTGCTCGCCGCCTACCGCTCGGCGGTGGAGGGCCAGGAGAGCCGCTGGACCCGCACGGCGGCCGACCCCGCCAGGCCCGCCTCTACGGAGAAGGCCGCCGACGACCCGTCCGACCCCCGCGACGAAGGCCCCTCCGGCACCGAACGCATCGACCTGGACTGAATCGTCCTGGACCGAGCGGACGCACCACCCGGCAGGCCGCTCCACATCGGCCGGGACCGACCGGTCCCGGCCAGGCCGGGCGCTGCCTCGGGTACGGTTGGCCCTAGCGGGGCTCGACCGAAACTGAGGGATTCATGGGACTCACCATCGGCGTCGATATCGGCGGCACGAAGATCGCGGCTGGAGTGGTCGACGAAGAGGGCCGGATCCTCTCGACGTTCAAGGTGGCGACGCCCCCGACGGCCGAAGGCATCGTCGACGCGATCTGCGCGGCGGTGGCCGGGGCGAGCGAGGGCCACGACGTGGAGGCCGTCGGCATCGGCGCCGCCGGTTACGTCGACGACAAGCGCGCCACGGTGCTCTTCGCGCCCAACATCAACTGGCGCCACGAGCCGCTCAAGGACAAGGTCGAGCAGCGCGTCGGCCTGCCCGTCGTCGTCGAGAACGACGCCAACGCGGCCGCCTGGGGCGAGTACCGCTTCGGGGCCGGCCAGGGCCACGACGACGTCATCTGCATCACGCTCGGCACCGGCCTCGGCGGCGGCATCATCATCGGCAACAAGCTGCGCCGCGGACGCTTCGGCGTGGCCGCCGAGTTCGGCCACATCCGGGTCGTCCCGGACGGCCTGCTCTGCGGCTGCGGCAGCCAGGGCTGCTGGGAGCAGTACGCCTCCGGCCGCGCCCTCGTGCGGTATGCGAAGCAGCGCGCCAACGCCACCCCGGAGAACGCCGCCATACTGCTGGGCCTCGGCGACGGCACGGTGGACGGCATCGAGGGCAAGCACATCAGCGAGGCCGCCCGCCAGGGCGACCCGGTCGCGGTCGACTCGTTCCGCGAGCTGGCCCGCTGGGCCGGCGCCGGACTGGCCGACCTCGCCTCGCTGTTCGACCCGTCCGCGTTCATCGTCGGCGGCGGCGTCTCGGACGAGGGCGAGCTCGTGCTCGACCCGATCCGTAAGTCGTTCCGGCGCTGGCTGATCGGCGGCGAGTGGCGCCCGCACGCCCAGGTGCTCGCGGCCCAACTCGGCGGCAAGGCAGGGCTCGTGGGCGCGGCCGACCTGGCCCGCCAGGGCTGAGTCCGTACGGCACGACGCATCGGACGCCCGTCGCCGCCCTCCGGGGCAGCGGCGGGCGTCCGTCGTATCGTGGCCCGCATGGTCCTGACGCCTCTGCCCGACTCCCGTACCGAGCCGGACGGTTCAGCCGTGATCCGGGTGCTGAGCTACAACGTCCGGTCGATGCACGACGACACCGCGGCCCTGGCCCGGGTCATCCGCGCCTGCGCCCCCGACCTCGTCCTCGTCCAGGAGGCGCCGCGCTTCTTCCGCTGGCGCAAGGCGGCCGCGAGACTGGCCAAGAGCAGCGACCTCGTGGTCCTCAGCGGGGGCGCCACCGCCGCCGGACCGCTGCTGCTGTGCTCGCTGCGGGCGGCCGTCGAGAGCACCGAGGACGTTCTGCTGCCGCTCACACCGGGCCTGCACCGCAGGGGCTTCGCCACCGCCGTCGTCAGGATCGGCGGGGTCCGGCTCGGGGTGCTGAGCTGCCATCTGAGCCTCCAGCGCGACGAGCGCCTCGCCCAGGCGGACCTGCTGCTGGAGCAGCTGGCCTCGATGGGCGTGGAGCACGCGGTGGCGGGTGGCGACCTCAACGACGTACCGACCGGGAAGGCGTTCCGGCATCTGGCCGGGCCGCTCCAGGACTGCCGGGCCGTCGCCCCGTGGGGCGGCGAGCTGACGTTCCCGCCCGACGAGCCCCGTAAGCGCATCGACGCGGTCTTCGCGACCCCGGGCATCGAGGTGCTCGGCTGCGGCGTCCCGGCCGGGCTCCCCGGCGTGAGCGAGGAAGACCTGAGGGCGGCCACGGACCATCTGCCGGTCCTGGCCGCCCTCAGAGTGCCTGCCGCGAGGTGACCTACACGACCGCGCCGCGCCCCGGGTCGCCGTAGCTGTCGTCATCGTCGTCGTGCGGCATCCGGGCCACCAGGGTGACGAAGCCGCCCAGGAAGCCGCCGACGCAGAGCGTGGTGAGCCACCACGTCATGTGCCACTGGAGCAGCACCGCCAGCAGCATCAGGACCGGTCCGCCGAGCACCGCGAGCCAGGCGAACTTCGCCGTGGTGTCGGCCTCCGGCAGCGGCGGCGGCTCCGGGGGCACGAAGTGGCCCTCTTCGCCGTCGTCCGGCACATCGATGCCGTCGTCCTTGGACTCGGGCAGCTCGTAGTCGCGGGGACCGGCGACACCGGGCGCGAAGACGACGGAGCTGCCGAGCGGCTTCTTCTCGGGAGGCTTCGGGGGTGCCTTGCCCGACCCCTTGTCCGCCGGGTCACCGGCCCGGCCGTTGTCCGGCCCGACCACGTTGCGCTGGTCGTCCTCCAGCAGGGCGAGGTCCTCGACCGACTTGAAGGGTTTGGCGCCCGGCGGGTCCGGCGGCTCCTCCCCGTACCCCGCGACGATCGCGGCCCAGGCCGCGTCCTCGTCGATCACCCGCTCCTCGTCCGCCCTCTTCTCCGGCTCGGCCCCTTCCGGGACAGCCGGTTTCGTCGTCCCCTCCGGGACGGCCGCGCTCTCCGTGGGGCGCGGTTCGCGCTCCTCGTCGCTGCCTGTGCGTTCCGCGTCGTGCTCAGCCACCGGACGTGCTCCCCTTCATCCCGACGCTCGGTGCGAGACGGCCGATGAACCGGTAGCTCTCATCGAAGATCCGCTCCGCATCATGGTCCAACGTCGCCACGTGGTAGCTCTGTTCCAGCAGGATCTCCTCGACGTCGGTGGAGGAGATCCGGCTCAGGATCCGCGCGCTGTCCGCGGGCGGTACGACATGGTCCTGCGGGCTGTGCAGCAGCACCACCGGCTGGGTCACCTGCGGCAGCTCGCCGTCGACCAGCCGGAAGAACTTCCGCACCGAGTGGGCGGCGTGCAGCGGCACCTTGTCGTAGCCCACCTCGTGCGACCCGGGGAGCGCGATGTCGTCGGCCAGCCCCTTCGTCGTACGGACGAGGTGGCGGGCGACCGGCAGCGCGTACGCCGAGAGGCCGTGCACCTTGTTGGCCGGGTTGACCAGCACCAGACCGCTGATCGCGTCCCCGTGCTTGGCCGCCAGCCGCAGGGACAGCGCGCCGCCCATGGAGAGGCCGAAGACGAAGACCTGCGCACACTTCTCGCGCAGCACCCGCAGCTCGCGGTCCACCTCCGCGTACCAGTCCTGCCAGCCGGTGACCGCCATGTCCTCCCAGCGGGTGCCGTGGCCGGGCAGCAGCGGCAGGGAGACGGTGAGCCCGCGCTCGGCGAGGTAGTCGGCCCAGGGGCGCAGCGACTGCGGGGAGCCGGTGAAGCCATGACAGAGGAGGACGCCGACCTCTCCGCCCTCGTGGCGGAACGGCTCGGCTCCAGGGAGGACCGGCACCGGGGTCTCCTGTTCGTGAGGTGAGGTAGAGGTGAGGCGGGGGTGGGGGCGGGGGCGCGCACCGGGGCGTGCTTGACGGATGACTTCACCGTACGCGACCGGACCGACACCGACCAGGGCCGTCACGGACCCCGCGCACGCGCCGGGTCACGGACCCCGCGTACGCCCCGGGATAAGGTCTGAGCCACAGCACACAGGAGGCAGAGCAGTTGATCTACGGCGCAATGAAGTTCTCCATCGGCGGCTCCTTGAAGCTCGCCTTCCGGCCGTGGGTGGAGGGCCTGGAGAACATCCCCGAGCGGGGGCCGGCGATCCTCGCGAGCAACCACCTCTCCTTCTCCGACTCGTTCTTCCTCCCCGCTGTCCTGGACCGCAAGGTCACGTTCATCGCCAAGGCGGAGTACTTCACGGCCCCCGGGGTGAAGGGCAAGCTCACCGCCGCCTTCTTCAAGGGCGTCGGCCAGCTCCCCGTCGACCGCTCCGGAGCCCGCGGTGCCGGTGAGGCCGCCATCAAGGCGGGCATCCAGGTCGTCGAGAGCGGCGGCCTCTTCGGCATCTACCCCGAGGGCACCCGCTCGCCCGACGGCCGCCTCTACCGCGGCAAGCCCGGCGGCCTGGCCCGCGTCGCGCTGGCCACCGGCGCCCCCGTCATCCCGGTCGCGATGATCGACACCGAGAAGATCCAGCCGCCCGGCCAGGTGGTGCCCAAGCTGATGCGCCCCGGCATCCGGATCGGCAAGCCGCTGGACTTCAGCCGCTACCAGGGCATGGACGGCGACCGCTTCATCCTGCGTTCGGTGACCGACGAGGTCATGTACGAGATCATGAAGCTCTCCGGCCAGGAGTACGTGGACATCTACGCCACCGCCGCCAAGCGCCAGATCGCCGACGAGGCGAAGGCGAAGGCGGAGGAGGCCAAGCGGGAGCGGAAGCAGGCGCAGGCGGCGGGTGACGAGAGCGGGCGCGCGCAGAGCCAGGGGCGCGCGGGCGACGAGGACGGAACGGAACGGTCCGGCGCCTGAGCGCGTCGTAGACCGTCGGGGGGTGGGGCCAGATGGCCAAGCGTGAGCGGGTCGTACGGATGTCGGTCGAGCAGCCGCTGTGGCGCGCGCTGACGGGCTACCGCGTACTGACGATGGTCTACGCGGTGCTGCTCGCGATCTTGGGGAAGGACAACTTCGGCCAGCCGAGGTTCGAGCGGCCCTGGGTGGCCTTCGCCTACCTCGCGTTCCTCGCCGTGTGGACGCTCGCCACCCTGCCCAAGGTCCGCTCGGCGGCGGCCTGTACCAAGCGCTTCCTCGGCGCGGATCTCGTCGTCGCGCTGACCGGGATCATGCTCACCCCGGTCGCCGACATCCACTCCCACACCTTCGACGGCCCGACGCTGCCCTCGATCTGGACGGCCGGAGCGGTCCTCGCCTTCGCCATCAAGGGCGGCTGGCGGTGGGCGGCCTTCGCCTCCACCTTCGTCGCCGCCGCCAACATCATCCAGCGCGGCGACCCCAGCCGGGACACCTTCCACAACGTCCTGCTGGTCTGGGTCGCCTCCATCGCCATCGGGTACGTCGTCGAGGTCGCCCGCGCCAGTGAACGCACCCTGGCCCGCGCCCTGGAGATCGAGGCGGCGACCCGCGAACGCGAGCGCCTCGCCCGCGACATCCACGACAGCGTCCTCCAGGTCCTCGCCATGGTGCAGCGCCGGGGCACCGCGATCGGCGGTGAGGCGGCCGAGCTGGGCCGGATGGCCGGGGAGCAGGAGGTGGCCCTGCGCACCCTGGTCTCCAGCGGCCTGGTCCCGCCGACCCGGGTCTCCGAGGACGCCGCCGAGGGGGCCGTCGTGCGCACGGTCGACGTGGACGAGGAGAGCCCGGACTCCGCCGCCACCTGCGACCTGCGCGCCCTGCTCGCCCCGCACGCCGGCGCCCGCACCAGCTTCGCGGAGCCCGGCGCCCCCGTGGTGCTGCCGGCGGAGGCCGCCCGCGAGCTGGCCGCCGCTGTCAGTGCCGCCCTGGACAATGTGCGGGTGCACGCCGGGGACGGGGCCCAGGCGTGGATCCTGGTCGAGGACGAGCCGGGCGAGGTCATCGTCACCGTCCGGGACGACGGCCCCGGCATCCCGGAGGGCCGCCTCGCCCAGGCGGAGGGGGAGGGGCGGATGGGGGTCGCGCTCTCCATCCGCGGCCGGCTGCGCGATCTCGGCGGCACGGCCGAGGTGATCTCGGTGCCGGGACAGGGCACCGAGGTCGAGTTGAAGGTTCCGAAAGCACAGGTTTCCCGGGGGAAGGCAGGATCGGCCCGATGAGCACGCAGAACGCAGGACCGCAGGACACGCCTCAGAGCGCACCGCAGCAGGACGGCGGGGAGGGCGCCGACCGGCCCATCAGGGTCATGGTGGTCGACGACCACCCCATGTGGCGTGACGCCGTCGCCCGCGACCTCGCCGAGTCCGGCTTCGACGTCGTCGCGACCGCCGGCGACGGCCCGCAGGCGGTCCGCCGCGCTAAGGCGGTCAACCCGGACGTCCTGGTCCTCGACCTGAACCTGCCCGGCATGCCCGGCGTCCAGGTCTGCAAGGAGCTGGTCCCCTCCCACCCCGGCCTGCGCGTCCTGGTCCTCTCGGCGAGCGGTGAGCACGCCGACGTCCTGGAGGCGGTGAAGTCCGGCGCCACCGGCTATCTCCTGAAGTCCGCCTCCACCCAGGAGCTGACCGACGCCGTCCGCTCCACCGCCAACGGCGACCCGGTCTTCACCCCGGGCCTCGCCGGCCTGGTCCTCGGCGAGTACCGCAGGCTCGCCTCCGACCCCGTACCCGCCGCGTCCAACGAGCCCAAGGCCCCGCAGCTCACCGACCGGGAGACCGAGGTGCTGCGGCTGGTCGCCAAGGGGCTCTCGTACAAGCAGATCGCCGAGCGCCTGGTCATCTCGCACCGCACCGTCCAGAACCACGTGCAGAACACCCTGGGCAAGCTCCAGCTGCACAACCGGGTGGAGCTCGTGCGGTACGCGATTGAGCGCGGCCTCGACGACGTCTGACCGGGACCCGGGGCCGGGGAGGGCCGGGACGCGGGCCGGGACCTCCGGCCCGACCGGAGGGCCGTCCGGCCCCGGGCGCACCTGGGAGCGGAGTCGTATATTCGCGCTATGGAGATCCTCGCGTTCGGTGTGCAGTCAGACGAGAAGCCCCTGATCGAGAAGGCCTTCGCCGGGCTGCACGAGGTCCGCTGCCTGGACGTCTTCCTGAACCGGGACACCGCCCCCATCGCGGCCGGGTACGAGATCATCTCCACCAGCGTCAACGCCGACCTCGGCTCCCCGGTGCTCCAGACCCTGGCCACCGGCGGAACGCAGATGATCGCCCAGCGCTCCACCGGCTTCAACAACATCGACCTGGACGTCGCCGAACGGCTCGCCCTGCGCGTCGCCCGGGTCTCGTACTACTCGCCGTACTCGGTCGCCGAATTCGCCTGGACCCTGGCCATGGCGGTCAACCGGCGCGTCATCCGGGCCGCGAGCCGCACCCGCGACTTCGACTTCCGCCTCGACGGGCTGCTCGGCCGCGACATGCACGGGCGGACCGTCGGCGTCGTCGGCACCGGCAAGATCGGTGAGGCGTTCACCCGGATCGCCCACGGCTTCGGGATGAAGCTGCTCGGCTGGGACGTCGTGGAGAACCCGGCCTGCCTGGAGCTGGGCATGGAGTACGTGGAGAAGGAGCGCCTCTTCGCCGAGGCCGACCTCGTCAGCCTCCACGTCCCGCTGCTGCCCGCGACCCAGCACATCATCAACGAGGCCGCCCTGAAGTCGATGAAGGACGACGCGATCCTGGTCAACTCCAGCCGCGGCGGCCTCATCGACACCGCAGCCCTGGTCACCGAGTTGCGCGCGGGCCGCTTCCTCGGCGTCGGACTCGACGTGTACGAGGCGGAGGCCGGGCTCTTCTTCCTGGACAAGTCCCTGGAGGGCGTCGACGACGACACCCTGGCCCGGCTGGTGACTTTCCCGAACGTGATCGTCACCTCGCACCAGGCGTACTACACCGAGGACGCGGTGGGCCAGATCATCGACGCGACCGTACAGAACGTCACCGACTACCTGGCCCGCCGCCACAGCGAGAACGTGCTCGTGCCGCGTATGTGAACCCTCCGAGGCCGTGAGCCCGAAGGGGCTCAGCTCAGCACCGGCAGCCCCGCCAGCAGCTCCGTCACGATCGCCGCCCCCCGCACGGTCAGCACCGACTCCGGGTGGAACTGCACCGAGGCGAAGCCCGGCCCGCGCAGCGCGTGCAGCTCACCGCTCTCCTCGTCCCGGCTCACCTCGATCCCGTGCGCGGCCAGCTCGGCGGCGGCAGGAGAGTCGCAGCGAGCGGTGAAGCTGTTGTAGAAGCCGACCGTCTCCGGCCGCTCGAACAGCTCGATCCTGGTCTGCGCCCCCTGGTACGGCACCGCCTTGCGCACGATCTCCATGCCCAGCTCGGCCGCGATCAGCTCATGCCCGAGGCAGACGCCCAGCAGCCCGTACCGGTGCTCCCGCACCAGCCCCGCCGCCAGCTCCCGCAGCAGCCGCATCTTCGGGTCCGCGAGATCGCCCGGATTCCCGGGACCGGGGCCCAGCACGACCGGCCCCCGGTGCGCCCGCACCACCTCACGCAGCCCCGGCTCGTCGAACCGCCGCACCGACACCTCCAGCCCGGACGAGCGCAGCAGGTGGGCCAGCATCGCGGTGAACGTGTCCTCGCCGTCCACCACCAGCGCATGCCCGGTCAGCTCCCGGGTGCGCTCCTGCATCCGCAGCCAGAACGGAGCGAGCCCGCCGCGCCGGTCGTCCAGCGCCGCCTGCACCCGGGGATCGGCGGCCAGCAGCGGACGCCCCGCCTCCGCCTCCGGCCGCCCCGGCCGCACCCCGAGGGCGGCCAGCACCCCGGCGGCCTTGGCATGGGTCTCGGCGACCTCGCTCTCCGGGTCGGAATGGCGTACGAGAGTGGCGCCGACCGGCACCTTCAGCGAACCGTCCGGGGCGATGTCGGCGGTCCGGATGAGGATCGGCGAGTCGAGCGTCTGCGCCCCGTTCGCGTCCTGCCCCACCAGGGCCAGCGCGCCCGCGTAGTAGCCGCGCCCGCCCTGCTCGTACCGCTCGATCACCCGGCAGGCGTTCTGCACCGGGGAGCCGGTGACGGTGGCCGCGAACATGGTCTCGCGCAGCACCTCCCGTACGTCCAGGGAGGACCGGCCCCGCAGCTCGTACTCCGTGTGGGCGAGGTGGGCCATCTCCTTGAGCCGGGGTCCGACGACCACCCCGCCCATGTCGCCGACCGTGCACATCATCTTCAGCTCCTCGTCGACCACCATGGACAGCTCCTCGCTCTCCTTGCGGTCCCCGAGGAACGCCAGCAGGCTCGTCGCGGTGGGCCCCTCGGCCGGGTAGCGGTAGGTCCCGCTGATCGGGTTCATCACGACGGTCCCGCCGGACATCCGCACATGCACCTCCGGGCTGGCCCCCACCAGCGTCCTGTCGCCCGTGTGCACGACGAACGTCCAGTACGCGCCCCGCTCACCCGCGAGCAGCCGCCGGAACAGCGCCAGCGCGTCCGCCCGCCCGAACCCCGGGATCTCCCCCCGGAACGTCCGCCGGATCACGAAGTTCGCGCCCTCGCCCTGCCCGATCTCGTCCCGGATCACCCGCCGCACGATCTCCGCGTACGCCGCGTCCGGCACATCGAAGCCCCGGTCCTCCACCACCACGTCATGGGCGGGCAGCGCGGCCAGCACCTCCGCCAGCTCCAGCTCGTGACTCTCGTCCGCGACCAGCACGCTCAGCGGCGTCCCGTCGTCCCGTACGTCGAAGCCGCGCTCGGCGATCTGCCGGAACGGCACCAGGGCCAGCGCGGGCGACGCGCCCACCGGCAGATCGGCCAGCCGCTCCGCCTCCCGCACCCGGCCGATCAGCACTTCCACGTGATCGTGGTCACGGCCGGGCGTACGTCGGCGCAGCAGGGCGAAGGGCGGGGCGTCCTCGGCCAGCAGCCGGCGGACGAGATCGGAGGCGGTGCGATGCGCGGTACGGGACATGGGAGCGGGTTCCTTCCGGACGGACCGTACGAGGGGCTCGTACGGGATTCACGGGGGAGAGGAACGGCTCCGAAACGCAGGAAAGGCCGCCCCTCGGGCGGCCTTCGCGAAGTGTGTCAGCGCGATGTGTCAGCGGGCCGCCGGATGAGCGGTCCACCACCAGTTCTGGATCGAGATCTGGATCTGTTGCGTCGACATGCTGCGACCCTAGCGGACGTTCCGGGCATCGGAGCGGGTGTCTCAACTATTGAGCGCTCGAATGGACGCCCCGCGCGACCCCGTAATGTTGTGCACGTGACCGTGAACGCCAATACCTCCGTCGCCGGTGGCAACACCTGGCGAGACCTTCCCGCGGCGCAGCAGCCCGAGTACCCCGACTCCGAGGCCCTGCGCGATGTACTCGCGGACCTCGCGTCGTATCCGCCGCTCGTCTTCGCGGGCGAGTGCGACCAGCTGCGCGCCCGCCTGGGAGCCGTCGCCAAGGGCGAGGCGTTCCTGCTGCAGGGCGGCGACTGCGCCGAGGCCTTCGACGCCGTGTCCGCCGAGCACATCCGGGCCAAGCTGAAGACGCTGCTCCAGATGAGCGCCGTCCTGACCTACGCCGCCTCCGTGCCGGTCGTCAAGGTCGGCCGGATCGCGGGCCAGTACTCCAAGCCGCGCTCCAAGTCGACCGAGACCCGCGACGGCGTGACCCTGCCGACCTACCGCGGCGACTCGGTGAACGGCTTCGCCTTCACCGAAGAGGCCCGGATCCCGGACCCCGCGCGGCTGAAGCAGATGTACCACGCGTCCTCCTCGACGCTGAACCTGGTGCGCGCCTTCACCACCGGTGGTTACGCGGACCTGCGCCAGGTGCACGCCTGGAACCAGGACTTCGTGAAGTCGTCCCCCGCAGGCCAGCGCTACGAGGCCCTGGCGCGCGAGATCGACAACGCGCTCAACTTCATGAAGGCGTGCGGTACCGACCCGGCCGAGTTCAAGGCGGTCGAGTTCTACGCCTCGCACGAGGCGCTGCTGCTGGACTACGAGACGGCGCTGACCCGCACCGACTCGCGTACCGGCGAGCTGTACGACACCTCCGGCCACATGGTCTGGATCGGTGAGCGCACCCGGCAGATGGACGGCGCGCACATCGAGTTCGCCTCCAAGGTCCGCAACCCGATCGGCATCAAGCTCGGCCCGACGACCACCGTCGACGAGGCCCTCGGCTACGTCGACCGCCTGGACCCCGAGCGCGAGCCCGGCCGGCTGACCTTCATCGTCCGCATGGGCGCCGACAAGGTCCGCGACAAGCTGCCCGAGCTGGTCGAGAAGGTCACCGCGTCCGGCGCCACCGTGGCGTGGGTGACCGACCCGATGCACGGCAACACCTTCGAGGCCGCCTCCGGCCACAAGACGCGCCGCTTCGACGACGTTCTGGACGAGGTCAAGGGCTTCTTCGAGGTCCACAAGGGCCTCGGCACCCACCCGGGCGGCATCCACGTGGAGCTGACCGGCGACGACGTCACCGAGTGCGTGGGCGGCGGCCACGAGATCTTCGTGGACGACCTCCACCAGCGCTACGAGACGGCCTGCGACCCGCGGCTCAACCGCAGCCAGTCCCTCGACCTGGCCTTCCTCGTCGCCGAGATGTACCGCGACCAGTAAGCGGTCCGGCGGGTATTCCCGCCGGTCGCACCTGTGGGGCACGGATCCATGTGATCCGTGCCCCACAGTCCGTTCCCGGGCTTTTGCGCGCCTCGCCAGGCGGGTAAGGTTAGGTTAGCCTCACCGACGAAGACGGGGACGGCACCAGCGACCGGCCCGCAGGGAGGTGAACCGCATGTACGTCTGCTCCTGCTTCGGCATCACCGAGGCGCAGGTCAAGAAGCATGCGGACGCCGGGGCCTGCACCCCGCGCCAGATCGCCTCGGCCTGCAAGGCCGGCACCGACTGCGGCGGCTGCGTCCGCCGGATCCAGGCCCTGCTGGGGCGTGACTGCTCGCGCCGCGACCTCACGGGCCAGCAGCGGGAGCCCGCGGCGGCGTCCGTCACGCACCCGGTCCCCGCGGCGGCATCGGTCACCCACCCGGTCCCTGCGGCGGCATCGGTCAGCCACCCGGTCCCGGCGGTGGCACCGCTCGCCGCCTGACGGCCTCTCGTAGCGCGTCGGCTCAGCTCTCCGGCTGCTCGATCAGCTGCGCGATGTAGAGCGGCTCACCGAGCTTCTCGACCAGCTCCAGCTGGGTGTCGAGGTAGTCGATGTGGTGCTCCTCGTCCTCCAGGATGGACTCGAAGATGTTCGCCGAGGTGATGTCCCCCTTGGCGCGCATCAGCTCGATCCCGCGCTTGAGGCGGTCGATCGCCTCCACCTCGACCTGGCGGTCCGCCTGGAACATCTCGGTGACCGTCTGGCCCACCCGGACGTGGAAGAGCCGCTGGTAGTTCGGCAGCCCGTCCAGGAACAGGATCCGGTCCGTGAGGATCTCGGCGTGCTTCATCTCGTCGAAGGACTCGGCCCGGGTGTACTTGGCGAGCTTGGTCCAGCCGAAATTGTCCTGCATCTTCGCGTGCAGGAAGTACTGGTTGATAGCGGTCAGTTCGGCCGTCAGCTGTTCGTTGAGGAACTCAAGGACCTCGGGGTCGCCCTGCATCGCAGAGGCTCCTTCCAAGCGTGATCGACAAGGTGGCCGCATCCTCGCACCGCACTCACCGGCCGTCCAGTAAGTGCACGCTTAGTACGAGTTGACCCCATGGGGGTCTGCCCTGGTCATGACCACCCCTGCCTGTCTGTCACCATGGATACATGGGTCAGCCGGAAAACCGGGAGAATCGCGCGGCAGAGCAGTCGGAGCTTCCACCAGGACAGCGACTGCAGCGCGGATGGCCGGTCACCCACTACGGGCCCGTTCCCAAGTTCAAACCGGAGCGCTGGGAGTTCCGGGTCTTCGGGGCCACCGCCGACGGCGACAAGCACTGCTGGAACCACCAGGACTTCTCTGCGCTGCCGTTCTCCTCGGTCGTCGCTGATCTGCACTGTGTGACGAAGTTCAGCATGATCGGCGCCGAATGGGGCGGAGTCCTCGCCCGTACGGTGCTCGACCTGGCACCCCCCGCGCCCGACGTCACCCACGTGATGGTCTGGGCCGAATACGGCTTCTCCTCGAACCTGCGCCTGGACGACTTCGCCTCCGAGCGCACCCTCTTCGCCACCCACAAGGACGGCGAGCTCCTCACCGCCGAGCACGGCTTCCCGCTCCGCCTCGTCGTCCCGCACCTGTACGCCTGGAAGGGCCCGAAATGGGTCCGGGGCGTGGAGTACATGACGACCGACCGGCGCGGATTCTGGGAGGAGCGGGGCTACCACAACATCGGCGACCCCTGGAGCGAGCAGCGCTACTCCTACCAGGAGGAGCCCGGGGACGGCCCCGAGCTCTAAGGCTTCTTCAGCGCGCTAGGGCTTCTTCCGGACGCCCTTCCGGAGCTCCTTCAGGCGGGCCACGTCCGCCGCGTGCCCCTCCTTGCCGCCGGGCGTCTCGATGATCAGCGGTACGCCCTCGGTCGCCGGGTGCGCGAACAGCTCCCGGAAGGGCTCCGCACCGATGTGACCGGCGCCGATGTTCTCGTGCCGGTCCTTGTGCGCGCCCACGACGTCCTTGGAGTCGTTGGCGTGGATCAGCTTCAGACGGCCCTCGCCCACCGTCTCCACCAGCAGGTCGAGTGTCTGCCGCATCCCCGAGGGGCCGGCCAGATCGTGCCCCGCCGCGTAGATGTGGCAGGTGTCCAGGCAGATGCCCAGCTTGGGGTGGGCGTCCAGCGCCTCGAAGTACGGTCCGAAGTCCCACGTACGGGAGCAGAGCGAGGAGCCCTGGCCCGCCGTCGACTCCAGCAGCAGATACGGGTCGTCGTCGTGGGTCAGCTCGTCCAGCAGGGGCCGCATGTGCTCCCGCACCTGGGCCAGCGCCTCGGAGCGGGGCCGCCCGCCCGTCGCCGAGCCGGTGTGCACCACCACGCCCAGCGCGCCGATCTCCCGGGCCCGCCGCAGCGAGTGGCGCAGCGACTCCACGGACTTCTCGACCGTCGCCTCGGTGTGCGAGCCGAAGTTGATCAGATACGGGGCGTGGACGTACGCCGGTATCGACGCGGTCGCGCACTCCGTGCGGAACAGCTCGTCCTGGGCCGGGTTCCCCGTGGGCGTCGCCCAGCCGCGCGGGTTGGCGACGAAGACCTGCACGGCCTCGGCCGCCAGCTCACGGGCGTACTCCAGACCGACCTTGGCGAGGCCGCCGGCCACCGGGACATGACCGCCCACAGGGTTACGCATGTCTAGAACCCCTTGGTCCTGATGGTGATGGTGGAGCCCTCGGGGGCCTGCTCGCCGCCCTCCACGGACTGGCTCGCGATCGTGTTGCTGAAGGAGAGGAACGGCCGGTCGACCTTCACCTCGAAGCCCGCCTCCTCCAGGGTGGCCCGGGCCTCGTCGACGTCCCGCCCGGTGATGTCGGGGACGTCCAGCATCCGGGGGCCCTTGGAGACGGTCAGCTCGATCGTGTCGCCCTCGGCCGCCTCGGCGCCCGCGCCGGGGGACTGCTTGGCGATGTCGCCGTCGGCCTCGGGGGAGTGGACCCGGCCGGGCAGCACGTCCACCTTCAGCCCCTCCTCCGCCAGCTCCGCCGTGGCGTCCTCGACCGAGAGGCCGGTGACGTCCGGGACGTCGACGGGACTGCCCTTGCTGACGATCAGAGCGACGGCCGTGTCGGGGTTCCGGTCGGTGCCCGCGCGCGGATCCGTACGGATCACCTCACCGCGCGCCACGTCCTCGCTGAACTCCCTGGTCACCATGCCGGGGACCAGGCCCACCTTCTTCAGGGAGCGCCGGGCGTCCGCGAGGGAGGAGCCCGCGACATCGGGCACCCGGACGATCTCCGGGCCGCGCGAGACGACGAGCTTCACCGAGCCGTTGCCCCGGATCCGGTCGCCGGACGCGGGGTCGCTGTCGACCACGGAACCCCGCTCGACGGTGTCGCTGAAGACCCGCTCCACCCCCTTCAGCCCGAGCCCCTCGTCCGCGAGCCGCTGCTCCGCCACCTTCTGGGTCTGGCCGAGCAGCGAGGGGACCTGGGTGAACTGGCCCGAGTTGATGTACCAGACGCCCGCGCCGACGCCGAGCGTCAGCAGGACGGCGGTGATGATCGTGATCAGCTTGCGGTGCGGTCCGCCGAACGGCCCGCGCCGGGCGGCCCGGCGCCGGGGCGGGGCGACCGGCGGCGGCATCTCCAGCCGGCTGGTGCGGTGCACGCCGCCCCCGTCCGCGCCGTCGTCCACCGGAAGGGCCCGGGGGATCACGCTCGTACGGTCCTGAGCGCCGTCGTGGGTGTCCGACAGCGCCTGCGGCGGTACGGCGTCCAGCTCGGCCTCGGTCAGCCCGGCACGGGCCTCCCGGGCCTCGGCCAGCAGCAGGACCGCGTCGTACGGGCGCACCTCGGGATTGCGGGCGGTCGCGCTCGCCACCAGGCTGTCCAGCGCGACCGGGAGCCCCGGCACGACGGCGGACGGGGCCGGGACGTCGGTGTTGAGGTGCTGGTAGATGACCTGGGCGGCGTTCTCCCCGGTGTGCGGCTTGGCGCCGGTCAGCATCTCGTACAGCACGACCCCGCAGGCGTACACATCACTGCGGGTGTCGGCGGTGCCGTGCTCGATCTGCTCGGGCGCCAGATACGAGACCGTGCCCAGCAGCGAACCCGTGGTGTCGGTGGCCGTGCCGACCGCCCTGACCAGGCCGAAGTCGGCGACCTTCACCCGCCCGTCGTCCCCTATCAGGACGTTCTCCGGCTTCATGTCGCGGTGCACGAACCCCGCCCGGTGCGCGGCGCCGAGCGCGGCGAGGACCGGCTCCAGGATGTCCAGCGCGGCCCGGGGCTGGAGGGCGCCGCGCTCGCGCAGGACGTCGCGCAGAGTGCAGCCCGCCACATACTCCATCGCGAGATAGACGTACGCACCCTGGGCGCCCTGGTCGAAGACCGCGACGACATTGGGGTGGGCCAGCCGGGCCACCGACTTGGCCTCGCGGATGAACCGCTCGACGAAGGCGGCGTCGACGGCGAGCGCCGGGTGCATCACCTTGAGGGCGAGCACCCGGTCCAGGCGGGTGTCCACGGCCCGGTAGACCGTGGCCATCCCGCCGACGGCGATGCGCGCCTCAATGCGATACCGGCCGTCGAGCAGCTGCCCGACGAGAGGGTCCTGGAGGGTCGTGTCCACCCCGAGAGTCTACGAGCCGCCACCGACACCCCGGACGGAGCGGGCACTCCCGGGGCCGTTCCCTTACCGACCTGTGACGTGCGGTTCAAGCCCCTCCGGCGTTTGAGGAGCGGGGGCTCGGGGGCAGCGCCCCCGACCACGAACCGCCGCTCAGAACGCCGGCCGCTCCGGATCCAGCGCCGCCCGCCCGTCCACCGGCGAGGACGCCTCGGCGAAATGGCGGCGCGGAATCCGCCCCGCCCGGTACGCCAGCCGCCCGCCCTCCACCGCGTGACGCATCGCACCCGCCATCAGCTCCGGCTCCTGCGCCCGGGTCACCGCCGAGGCGAGCATCACCGCCGCGCACCCCAGCTCCATCGCCAGCGCCGCGTCCGACGCGGTCCCGGCCCCCGCGTCCAGGATCACCGGCACCCCCGCCCGCTCCACGATCAGCTCGAAGTTGTGCGGGTTGCGGATGCCGAGCCCCGAGCCGATGGGGGAGCCGAGCGGCATGATCGCCGCGCACCCCACGTCCTCCAGCTTCCGGGCCAGAACCGGGTCGTCATTCGTGTACGGCAGCACGGTGAACCCGTCGTCCACCAGGATCTCCGCCGCGTCCAGCAGCTCGATAGGGTCCGGCAGCAGCGTCCGCTCGTCGGCCACCACCTCCAGCTTGACCCAGTCGGTGCCGAGCGCCTCCCGGGCCAGCCGCGCGGTCAGCACCGCCTCACCGGCCGTGAAGCAGCCCGCCGTGTTCGGCAGCACCTGGATGGAGAGCCGCTCCAGCACGGAGAGGACCGAGCCCTGCACGGTCGGGTCGAGCCGGCGCATGGCGACGGTGGTCAGCTCGGTGCCGGAGGCGATCAGCGACCGCTCCAGCACCTCCAGGCTCGGCGCCCCGCCGGTCCCCATGATCAGCCGGGAGCCGAAGGCGGCCGGCCCCAGGGCGAAGACGTCGTCGGACACGGTCAGCCTCCCTGGACAGCGGTCAGGACCTCGACGCGGTCGCCCTCGCCGAGCGTGGTGGCGGCCCACTGCCCGCGCGGCACGACGCACTCGTTGACGGCGGCGGCGACGCCGGAGGGCGCGGTGGTCAGGGTGGCGACGAGGCGGTCCAGCGCGGTGCCCGCGTCGAGGACGCGCGGCTCCCCGTTGACCGATACCGACACGGGCGGGCTCAGCGTGCTCATACGGACTGCTCCTGGAGTACGGGGGCGGCGCCGGCGGACGTGAACCGGCCCGGGGTGAAGGGGCGGGCCACCTCGGGCAGCTCGCCGGTGGTCAGCACCTCGGCCATCGCGTCGCCGGTGACGGGCGTCAGCAGGACGCCGTTGCGGTGGTGGCCGGTGGCGAGGAGGAGACCGGGCAGGGCGGTCGGGCCGAGCAGCGGGGCGTTGTCGGGGGATGCGGGGCGCAGACCGGCCCGGGTCTCGGTGAGCGGCAGCTCGGTGATGCCGGGCACCAGCTCGTGGGCGTCGCGCAGCAGCTCGTAGACCCCGCCGGCGGTGACCGTGGTGTCCCAGCCCATCTCCTCGCTGGTCGCGCCGACGACCAGCTCGCCGTTCTCACGCGGTACGAGATAGAGGTGGCCGCCCCGGACGACGGCGCGCACGGTCCGGCTGAGGAAGGGGGCGTACGCCCGGGGCACGGTCAGCCGCAGGACCTGGCCCTTGACCGGGCGGACCGGCGGCAGGACCTCCTCCGGCAGCCCCGCGAGCCGCCCGCTGAGGCTGCCCGCCGCCAGGACGACCTGGTCGGCCCCGGCCTCCGTACCGTCGTCGAGCACGGCCCCGGCCGCCCGGCCCCCGCTGACGGTGAGCCGCACGGCGGAAGCCCTGCGGAACACCACCCCCGCCCGCTCGCACGCGGCCAGCAGCGCGGCGGCGAGCCGACGCGGATCCACCTGATGGTCACCGTCCACCCGCAGCCCGCCCCGTACCCCCGGCGCGAGCATCGGCTCCAGGCGGCGGCACTCACGGCCGCTCAGCCAGACCGACTCCAGGCCCGAACGCTCCTGGAGGGCGTGCAGCTCCCGCAGATGGGCCCGGTCGTCGGAGTCCAGCGCGACGGCCAGCGTTCCGCAGGTACGGAAGCCGGTCTCCCGGCCGCTCGCCGCCTCCAGCTCCGCGACGAACTCCGGATAGCGGGCGGCCGAGGCGAGGTTGAGGCCGAGCAGCATCTCCTCGCCGTAGTGCAGTTCGGTGACGGCGGCCAGCATGCCCGCCGCGACCTGGGCGGCGCCGCCGCCCGGACCGGGATCGGCCACGGTGACGGCCAGCCCGCGCTGGGCCGCCCGCCACGCCGTGACCAGGCCGATGACGCCGCCCCCGATGACAAGGACATCGGACCCTGATTTCTCCCCCGGGCTTCCGGAGGTCTTCCCCGAGACGCGCATGGGTGTCCAGCCCCTCCCTTCGCCGGCATGACCCGGATCAGGTTCGTACGGTCGGAGGCGCTCCAGCCTCCCTCTCAGCCCGGTGCGTCCGGGCTCCCGCGAGTTGTTCTACGTTGGCCACCCTAAACCCACCCGCATTCCGCCCAGTAGGGGAGCAGCCACCATGGCCCGTTCGCTCGACGGACTCGTCCTCTCACCCGTCGCCGACCAGGCCCCGGGCCAGGTCGGCACCCGTACCCGCTTCACGTACCACGAGCAGGACGGCGCGATCTGGGCCGAGTACGCGGGCGGTGACGTGGCCCGCGGCCATCTCGTCGGCACCCGCGAGGGGGACGCCCTCGACTTCCGCTACGTCCAGCTCAAGCAGGACGGAACGACCTCTTCCGGACACTGCCTCTCCACCGTCACGGCACTCCCGGACGGCCGGGTGCGGCTGGACGAGCGCTGGGAATGGGAGTCACAGGAAGGCAGCGGGACGAGTGTGGTGGAGGAAGTCACCCCTTGACGTCGCGTCAGCTGAATAGAGTGGTACACGTGAGCGAGCAGACGGAACACCACGCGGCGCGAGAGCGCACACGGAACGTCGTGATCGTCGGAGCGGGCATGGCGGGCGTACAGACCGCCGTCGCCCTGCGGGAAGCCGGCTTCACCGGCCCCGTCACCCTGATCGGCGCCGAACCCCACCAGCCCTACGACCGGCCGCCGCTGTCCAAGGCGGTGCTGCTGGGCAAGGCCGAGGACTCCGCCTTCGACGTCGACTTCGAGGCGCTGGACATCACGCTGCGCCTCGGTGTGGACGTCACCGCCCTGCGCGCCGCCGACCACGTCCTGGACACGGCGGACGGCCCCGTCCCCTACGACGTCCTGGTCCTGGCGACCGGCGCCGAGCCCATCGCCCTGCCCGGCACCGAGGCCGTTCCCGGCGTCCATCTGCTGCGCACCCTGGACGACGCCGCCCGGCTGCGGCCCGTCCTGGAGCAGCAGCACGACGTGGTCGTCGTCGGGGCGGGGTGGATCGGTGCCGAGTTCGCCACCGCCGCCCGCGCCGCCGGCTGCGCGGTCACCGTCGTCGAGGCCGCCGCCCGCCCGCTGGCCGGCACCCTGCCCGCCGAGGTCGCCGCCCCGATGGCCGACTGGTACGCGCAGAGCGGCACCGAACTCCTCACCGAGGCCCGGGTCGAGCGCGTCGAGGAGGGCACCGTGGTCCTCGCGGACGGCCGGACCCTGCCCGCCGGGGCCGTGGTCGTCGGCATCGGCGCCCGCCCCGCCACCGGCTGGCTGGCCGGCTCCGGGATCGAACGCGGCCCGGACGGTTCGGTCACCGCCGACAGCGCGCTGCGCACCTCCCTGCCCGATGTGTACGCGGTCGGGGACTGTGCCTCCTTCCCCTCCGCCCGCTACGGCGAACGCCTGCTGATCCACCACTGGGACAACGCCCTCCAGGGCCCGCGCACCGCGGCCGCCGCGATCCTCGCCGCGGAGAGCGGTGAGCCGCTGCCGGTCCACGACCCCGTCCCGTACTTCTGGTCCGAGCAGTTCGGCCGCTTCGTGCAGTACGCCGGCCACCACGCCCACGCCGACACCCTGATCTGGCGCGGCGACGGCGCCGAGGCCACCTGGTCGGTGTGCTGGCTGAAGGCCGGTGCGCTGGTCGCCGTCCTCGCGGTGGGGCGCCCGCGCGACCTCGCCCAGGGCCGCAAGCTCATCGAATCCGGGGCCGTCCTCGACCCCGAGCGGGTCGCCGACCCCGCCGTACCGCTGAAGTCCACCGCCCTGTGACACCCCGGGCCGACCCCCTGTGACACCCCGGGCCGACCCCCTGTGCCCCCCGGTCCGACCCCCGTACGGTCGGCCCGGCTACCGGCTGTCAGTCCCAGATGGCACGCTTGTCCTTGTGACCGAGATTGACGCAAAGACCGATGCTCTCGTCCCCGCCTGGCTCCACCTTCCCGACATCGCGGAAAAGCTCGATGTCGAGGTGACGCGTGTACGGCAGTTGGTCAAGGAGGGCCAGCTCATCGCCGTACGCCGTGGTGAGAACCGGACGCTCCAGGTGCCCGCCGCCTTCATCGACGGCACCAAGGTGGTCAAGGGCCTCTCCGGCACCCTGACCCTCCTGAGGGACGACGGCTACTCCGACGAAGAGATGCTGGAGTGGCTCTTCACTCCCGACCCGACCCTGCCCGGCACCCCCGCACAGGCGCTGAGTGAGAATCGCGGTACGGAGGTGAAGCGCCGCGCCCAGGCGCTCGCCGTCTGACCGACACGACCGGAAGCGGCGTACGGGCCCCGCGCTGAGCGCGGGCCCGTGCCCCGCCTCGACCACGGGGGGAATCCACCATGCCCACGCCTCGCGAGCAGCTGTCCGACGCCCGGCTCTACCTCTGCACGGACGCTCGTAAGCGCCAAGGTGACCTCCCGGCCTTCCTGGACGCCGTGCTCTCCAGCGGCGTCGACATCGTCCAGCTCCGGGACAAGGGCATGGAGGCCGCCGAGGAGCTGGAGCACCTCGCGGTCTTCGCCGATGCCTGTCGGCGCCACGGCAAGCTCCTCGCCGTCAACGACCGCGCCGACGTCGCCCACGCCATCGGCGCCGACGTCCTGCACCTGGGCCAGGGCGACCTGCCCGTGCCCGCCGCCCGCGCGATCATCGGCTCCGACCGGCTGATCGGCCGCTCCACGCACGCCGAGTCCGAGGTCGACGCCGCCGTCGCCCAGGACGGCGTGGACTACTTCTGCACCGGCCCCTGCTGGCCCACCCCCACCAAGCCCGGCCGCCACGCCCCCGGCCTCGGCCTCGTGCGGTACGCCGCCTCCCTGCGGCAGTCGCGCCCCTGGTTCGCGATCGGCGGCATCGACGCGGGCAACCTGGACGAGGTGCTGGAGGCGGGCGCCCGCCGGATCGTCGTCGTCCGGGCGATCACCGCGGCGGACGACCCGGCGGCCGCCACCGCCGAGCTCGCGAAGAGGGTCCGGGCACACACCCTCTGATCAGGTCTTACGAGGTTTCCGGTCCACCTTCGTCCCAAGGGGTGGACGGCAAACCGGCAAAACGAGACAATCTTGGCTGCTCTGGTTGGGGGAGTGTCCACCCCCTGGTTAACCTCGCCCTATGGCCCTTGGGACAGCTTCCACCAGGACGGACCACGCACGCACGGTGCGTGACCTGCTCGCGACCGGCAAAACCTCGTACTCCTTCGAGTTCTGGGCGCCCAAGACCGAGAAGGGCGAGCGCAACCTCTGGAACGCGCTGCGCCGGGTCGAGGCGGTGCGCCCGAGCTTCGTCTCGGTGACCTACGGGGCCGGCGGCTCCACCCGGGCCGGGACCGTGCGGGCGACCCAGCAGATCGCCGCCGACTCCACGCTCACCCCGGTCGCCCACCTCACCGCGGTCAGCCACTCGATCGCCGAGCTGCGCAACATGATCGGCCAGTACGCCGACGCCGGGATCAGGAACATCCTCGCGGTCCGCGGTGACCCGCCCGGCGACCCCATGGGGGAGTGGGTCGAGCACCCGCAGGGCGTGAAGTACGCGGCCGACCTCGTCCGCCTCATCAAGGAGTCCGGCGACTTCTGCGTCGGCGTCGCCGCGTTCCCCGAGATGCACCCGCGCTCCTCCGACTGGGAGACGGATATCGGCCACTTCGTCGACAAGTGCCGGGCCGGGGCCGACTACGCGATCACCCAGATGTTCTTCCGTCCGGAGGACTACCTCCGGATGCGTGACCGGGTGGTCGCGGCCGGTTGCGATACGCCGGTGATTCCCGAGGTCATGCCGCTCACGAGTGTGAAGCAACTGGAAAGATTCTCGCAGCTCAGCAACGCGACCGTCCCGGAGCCGCTGAAAGAGCGGATCCTCGCGGTCAAGGACGATCCGGCCGCTGTACGCTCCATCGGTATCGAGTTCGCGACGGAGTTCTGCGCGACGCTGCTGTCCGAGGGTGTGCCCGGGCTGCACTTCATCACGCTCAACAACTCGACGGCAACGCTCGAAATCTACGAGAATCTCGGACTGCACAAGCAGTCGTGACCGGCCGTACCCGCCCCCGAGCGGCTGCGGCCGCAGGAGGGGGCGGGCGTGGGCTGGACGGTCCTCTACATCGCATTCGGCTTGGTGGCACTGTGGCTGCTCGGTGAGGTGCTGCTGCAGTACAAGGCGCGGCTGCGCTGGCGGCTCCTCGCCTTCGGCGGCTTCCTCGGTGTGGTCATGGGGGTCCTGCTCGCCTCCGTCCCGGTCATCGTCGTCGGCGCCCTCGCCTTCGCCACCGGTCAGACCTATGTGACGCTCTCCTTCCGCCGCGGCTTCTCCACCGGCTGGGCCATAGGCGGCAGCCCGGGCGAGAGCCGCCGTCGCCGGGGCGGCGGCGAGCGCCCGGCCGCCAAGGAGCCCACGCTGGAGGTCTCCGGCCTGGAGGTCTCGGACCCCGCGGCCGAACCGGCCTTCGACTCCTTCGGCAACGGCACCGGGGCTCCGGCCACCGCGTCCGACGACCCCACCTCGGTCACCTCCGTGTACGAGCCGCAGCCGCTGCCCGACGACACCGGCCAGTACGGCGTGTACAGCGACTCCGGCTACGCGGCCGACGGCCCCGGCCAAGGGAGCCAGGACTCGTACCCGTACGAGGCGGACCCCGCGGCCCAGCCGCAGTTCGCCGCGTACGACCCCTACTCCGGCTACGACCCGCAGCAGGTCCAGGACACCTACGCCGGCCCCTACGACTACGGGACCGGCCAGCAGAGCTACGCCGCCTACTCCGACCCGTACATCGGCACCACCAACGGGACGGCCCCCTACGGCGGTTACGACGCCTACGGCAACGGTGGCAACGGCTACGACAGCCAGGGCGGCCAGCAGAGTTACGCCGACCCCTACGCCCAGAGCTACGGCACGGACGCGTACACCACGGACACCCCGCCCGGCGGCGTCTGGGTCCCGCAGCAGCGCGACGCCGAGCAGTACCCCCCGATGCCGCCCGAGCAGCCCGCCCCGTACGGCCAGGGCAACGGCAACGCCAACGGGTACGACACCGGGCAGAACGAGCAGTACCGCTACTGAGGCGGCGCGCCCCCGCGGCCCCTACTGCGAACCGCGGAACCCGTCGCCCTCCACCACGAGCCCGGCCACCAGCGTCCCCGACATCCCGGCGTGCGCGAGCCCGCCGCCCGGGTGCGACCAGCCGCCCGCCAGATAGAGCCCCGGCAGCCGGGTGAGGTTACCGGGGTGCAGATACGTGCCCTGAGCACCGGCCAGCGCGGGCGGCGGCACCGCACCGCCCTCGGCCCCCGTCTCCGCCTCGGTCTCCGCGGGCGTACGGACCTCCGTGTGCAGGATTCGCTCCCGCAGCCCGGGCACGGCCGCGCCCGCCCGCTCCACCAGCACGTCCGCGAACCGCTGCCGCACCGCCGGGTCCGTCCAGTCCACCGGGCCCTGCGTGGCCACCACCGCGCTCAGCGTCACCGCCTCGTGCGCGTCGTCCGGCCGGGTCGCCGGGTCGTCGGGGCGCAGCACCGTCACCGTCGGGTGCGCGGCGACCCGGCCCCCGAACACCGCCCCCCGCTCCGCAGCCGCATCGGCGCTGTGCACCACGGTCCGGTGCGCCGCGTCCGCCTCCCGGCCCCCGCGCAGCGACAGCAGCACCACGAACCGCCCCGGCACCGAGCCCGCCCGGACCGTCACATCGTCCGCGCCCCACACCTGCCCGCCCGGCACCAGCCCCGCGTGCGGCCGCGCCCCCAGCACCACCCGGTCCGCCTCGGCCACCTCACCGCCGGCCAGCTCCACGCCCGCCGCCCGGCCGTCCTTCTCCACGACCCGGACCACCTGGGCCCCGAAGAGGAACTCCACCCGCCGGGCCACACACCGCTCGTACACCGCCCGGGCCAGCTCCCGCATCCCGCCCATCACGTACCAGCTGCCGAAGGACTGCTCCATGTACGGCAGCAGCGCGGCGCTCGCGGGCGCGGTGCGCGGGTCGAGGCCGTAGGAGAGCGCGTACCCGTCGAGCAGGGCGGCCAGCCGGGCGTCCGCCAGCTCCCAGGCGCCGATCTCCGCCACGGTGGCCGCCTGCCGGGTGCGCAGCAACCGCCGCTGCTTCAGGGCGGGATACGGGTCGCGGCCCAGCACCTGGTGGTCCGCCCGCAGCGGCTCCTCCAGCAGCGGCCGCCGCGACCGGTCCCAGGCGTCCCGGGCCCGCTCCAGGAACCCGGTCCACCGCTCCCCGGTACCGGCGCCGAGCGTCGCGTCCAGGGCGGCGGCCACCCCGGCGCGGGAGGCGTTGGGCAGGGACACCGACGTGCCGTCGGCGAAGAGGTGACGGCTCGCCGGGTCGACCTGGGTCAGCGTGACGCTCTGCTCCAGGGACTCCTTGCCGGTCTTGACGAAGAGGTCCCGCTGGACGGCGGGAAGATGCAGCAGCCCGGGTCCCGTGTCGAAGACGAAGCCCTCGTGCTCATGACGGCCGAGCGAGCCGCCGTAGCTCGCGGACCGCTCGTACACCGTCACCTTGTTGCCCGCGACGGCCAGCCGGGCGGCCGCCGCCATGGCGCCCGTCCCGGCGCCGATCACCGCAATTCGTGCCATGCCGGTGACTTTATCGACCGCCACCGACAGCCCGGCCGGGAGGCCGGGACCCACCGGCCGACAGCTCAGCCGGGAGGCCGGGACCCACCGACCGGCAGCTCAGCCGGGCGGCCAGGGCCCCTCCGCGCCGGCCAGCCGTTTCTCCTCGCGGCGCTGGGCCCGGCGGCGCAGGAAGCGGCGGATCCGCGAGGCCAGGAAGATGACTATGACGATCCCGAGCACCAGCAGCACGGCGGCGATGATCGCCGCCGCCACCGGATTGAATATGGCGAACGTGACCACCCCGGCGACCCCGAGGTCCTCGGCGATGCTCATCCCGATGTTGCTGAAGGGCTCCGGGGAGGTGTTGACCGCCATCCTCGTCCCGGCCTTCACCAGATGGCTCATCAGCGCCGTCGACCCGCCGATCGCCCCGGCCGCCAGCTCCGGCAGCGAACCGCTCTCCCCGGCGAGCAGTGCGGCGATCACCGCCCCCGCCACCGGACGGATCACGGTGTGCAGGGTGTCCCAGACGGAGTCCACGTACGGGATCTTGTCGGCCACCACCTCGCAGAGGAAGAGCACACCGGCCACGATCAGGACGTCGGTGCGCTGCAACGCGGCGGGCACCTCGTCGGAGACGCCGGTCGCGCCGAAGACGCCGAGCAACAGGACCACCGCATAGGCGTTGATCCCGCTCGCCCAGCCACTTGTGAACACCAGAGGGATTACGGACACGCAGGAGATCGTAACGACCCGGTCGGACAACGGGCTGGGGTCGGGTGCGCAGCTCTGAGTACCCGTACTCAGGGAGCGAGATGAGTAGATGCGCGGATAGGCCCGGATCTGCGGGGACGGAAGAGTGGTGACCACGGAAGGGGCGCGGCGCCCGGACCGCCGACACGGGGCGGCGGACCGGGCGCGGCCCCTGACGGAACGGGGGTGCACGACGTCAGGACCCGGGGGCCACGGGGGACATACGGGGTCACGGGGAACGGGTCCGACGGATGCACG
This sequence comes from Streptomyces cyaneofuscatus, assembly GCF_033109485.1. NCBI lineage: Bacteria > Bacillati > Actinomycetota > Actinomycetes > Kitasatosporales > Streptomycetaceae > Streptomyces > Streptomyces cyaneofuscatus. The sequence continues at coordinate 6,364,548 of NZ_CP137002.1, forward strand.
GAAGACGCCGGTCCGGTGGAGTTCGCAGGGGGATGCGAGCTTCACCGGACCGGCGTCTTCGTGCTTTCCGGGACCCTGGGCTCTCCGTTCGTCCGGGACCCCGGGCTCTCAGTGCCCGCTGACCCGCCCGTGCAGCAGCAGGGACAGCGCCGAGTGGACCTCGTCGATCGACCGCTCCGGCTGGAACGCCTGCCAGTCCAGCGCCGCCACCAGCACCATCCCGACCAGCGCCGCGGCCGTCAGCGGGATGTCGATCTCCTCGCTCAGCTCACCGCTGCGCACCGCCTCGCGCAGCACGTCCTCCACCACCGCGACGGCCTCCTGCCGCACCACCAGCAGCGTGGACTGCCAGGCGCGGTTGGTGCGCCATAGCTCGGCCACGTACAGCTGGGTGAAGGCCGGGTAGCGGTCGATGAAGGCCAGGCCGGCCCGGATCATCGCGTCCAGTGCCTCGACCCGGGTGCCGCCGCGCTCCTCCGACTCCTCGGCGGCGGCCCGCAGTGAGGCGGTGAGCAGCCCGACGCCGTGCCGGAGCAGCTCCTCGAACAGTTCGGTCTTGCTCTTGAAGTTGTAATAGACCGTGCCCTTGGCGACCCCGGCCCGCTCGGCGATCTCGTCGACGGTGGTGGCGGAGAAGCCCTGCTCGGCGATGAGGGTCACCGCCGCCTCGTAGAGCCTCTGCCGGGTGGCCTGGCGGCGCGTGGTGCCACTGCTTTCCATGAGGCCGATTCTCCCAGCTTCCGGCGCGCTCACAGGCTCAGCTCCGGGTGCAGCCGGCTCAGGCTCCACACCTGCTTGCGGCGGGCGGTGAACGCGGTCAGGGCGAGGGCGCCGACGGTGAAGGCGGCCAGCACCGCGCAGCCCAGCCAGACCGGGCCGAGAGGACCGCCGGTGATGAGCCTGCGCAGCCCCTCGACGACGTACGTCATGGGCAGGTACGGGTGGATCGCGCCGAAGAAGCCGGGGCTGGTCTGGACGGGGTACGTGCCCCCGGCCGAGGTCAGCTGGAGCATCAGCACGACCAGCACCAGGATGCGTCCTGCCGCGCCGAAGCAGGCGTTCAGCCACTGCACGATCGAGGCGAAGCAGCAGGTCACCAGGGCCAGGAAGGCGATCGTCCCGGCCGAGCGCGCCATCTCCAGACCAAGGCCCCAGTGCAGGACGGCCATCAGGGCGCCGACCTGGAGGATGCCGATGGCGGCGACCGGCAGCCAGCCGGCGAAGGCGATCCGCCAGGCGGAGGCGCCGGTGGAGAGCGCCCGCTTGTTGAGCGGTTGGATGATCATGTAAGCGACCATCGCGCCGACCCAGAGGGAGAGCGGGATGAAGTACGGGGCGAAACCGGTGCCGTAGTTGGGTGCCGCGTGAAGGGACTTGGAGGCCAGCTTCACCGGGTCGGCCATGACGTCGGTCCGGGCGTCGCGGTCCTTCTTGTCGTAGTCCGGGATCTTCTCGACGCCGTCGTTGAGCCCCTGGGCGAGCTCGGCCGAGCCGTCGCCGAGCCGGAACAGCCCGCCGTCGAGGTTCTCGGCGCCCGTCTTCAGCTTGCCCATGCCGGTGTTGAGGTCGGCCGAGCCGGTACGGGCGTTGCCGAGGCCGGTGTGCAGCGCGACCGCGCCCTTGGCGACCTTCTGGGCGCCGGTGTTGAGGGCGTTGACGTCCTTGACGGCCTTCTCCAGGTCGGACTCGAGGTTCGGCGCGCGCTGCGCCAGGTTCTCGGCCTGCTTCTGGAAGGCGGCCAGGTGCGTGCTGAGCGTGTTCAGTTCGCCGTTCTGACCGCTGACCAGCTTGCTCACGTCGGCGGCCGTCGTGGCGGCGTCGGACGCCGCCTCACTGGCCTTCTTCAACGCGGGGCAGGACGCCTCGTCGGGCTCGGCCGCCTCCTCGCACCGGGTGCGGTACACCCTGCCGAGTTCGTCGGCGGCGGTGCGGGCGTCGGCTGCCGCCGCCGGGGCGGCGGCCACCAGCTTGCCGAGGTTCTCACGCGCGGTCTTCGCCCCGTCGGCGGCCAGGCGGGCGGCCTCCCCGATGCTCTTCCCGTTCTCCTTGAAGTACGTGAAGAAGGGGCGGGCCTCGCCGGCGGCACCGTTGACCTTGTCGGCCAGCTGCTGGGTGCCGCCGGCCACCTGGCGGGCACCGGAGGCGACTTGGCCCGCGCCGGTGTTCAGCTTGACGATCCCGTCGGAGAGCCGCTCGGTGCCCGCCTTGGAGTCCTTGAGGCCGTCCGCGAGCTCCTTGGAGCCCTTCTTCGCCTTCGATATGCCGCCCTTGAGCTCGTCGGCGCCCTTGGCCGCGTCGGCGGTCTTGTCGTGCAGATCGGAGAAGTTGACGAAGATCCGGTCCAGGAAGCCCCGCGAGGCGTTGGTGGAGGCGGCGTTGCGCACCTCGCCGAAGACGGTCTTGGAGATCTGCCCGACGATGTAGTTGTTGGCGTCGTTCGTCCGCACCTGGAGCGCGCCCGTCTCGGGGGAGTCCCCGCCGCTGGACGCGATCTTCTTGCTGAAGTCGGCCGGCATCGTCAGCGAGAGGTAGTACGTCCCGTCCTCGACGCCCTTCTCCGCTTCCGCGGAACTCACCTCATGCCACGCGAACACCTTGGAGTCGAGGAGCTTGTCGCTGATCTCGTCCCCCGCCTCGACACGCTTGCCGTTGTTCGTGGCCCCCTTGTCGTTGTTGACCAGGGCGACGGGCAGCTTGTCGAGGTTCCCGTACGGGTCCCAGAACGAGAACAGGTACAGGGCGCCGTAGAGCAGCGGCAGGAGCAGCAGGGCGACCAGCGCGGCGGCCGGCAGCTTCCCCCTGCGGAACCGCCTCAGCTCAAGCGCGGCCAGCTTCGGCGATCGCATCGGCGCTCTCCTCCTCTTCGGTCTCTTCGGTGGTGGGTGCGGCCGGGGCCTCGTCGGAGGTGGCGGGCGCGGTACGGACGACCTGGACGTCCTCGGGGGCCTCGCTGCACACGGCGAGCACCGTGGTGCCGGAGTCGGCCACGGACCGCAGCAGCGCCCAGGCGTCGGCGCGTTCGGCGGGGGAGAGCTTGAGATCGGCGTCGTCCAGCGCGAGCAGCCGCGGGGTGCCGATCAGCGCCAGGGCGACGGAGAGCCGGAGCGCTTCGAGCCGCTCCAGATCCCGTACGGAGGTCCGCTCGGCCTTCGGCAGGGTGGCGGTGTCGAGCCCCGCGGCTTCGAGCGCCGTGTCGATCCGGGCCCGGGCGGTGGCCCGGCGTTCGGCGCGCGGGCGGAGCAGGGTGCGCAGAGAGGCCCCGTAACGGCCCTGGAGCAGGGCCCGTTCGCGCAGGTGCTCGGCGACGGTGAAGGCGGGGTCCAGCTCGCTGACGCCGGGCACCGGGCCGAGGGCCGCGATCCTGCGGACGGCGGCCGCCTTGCGGGGCAGTTCGAGGCCGCCGGTCTCCGCGCTGCCCTCGGTGGCGCGCATGCGGCCGGTCAGAGCGAGCAGAAGACAGGTGCGTCCGGAGCCGGAGGGCCCCTCGACAGCGACGAGCGACCCCGGTGGAGCGCTGAACCCCACGTGGCGGAAGACCCAGCCGCGCGGCCCCTTGAGTCCGAAGTCCTCGGCGCCGACTGCGGCGCCGTGCGGGCTCTCCACAGACCCTCCCCTGATCTCGTCCGTGATCCGATCCGGTCCCATTCTTTGAACTGACCGGTCAGTTCAAAAAGCTATCCCGAACTCGCGCTCGAAGCAAAACGGCAGGTCAGGGAAGGTTTCTGACCGATTGTCAGTGGTACCCGCCACCATGGGCACATACGGCCACGGAGCCGTCACACGACGACAGGAGGTTCGTCATGGCCAGCTCGTCCGCAGCCGCCGCCCCGCGGCGCCGCGCAGGCAGCCCTGCCCCCTCACTGACCGGTCCCGCCGACGATGTGCACCCCGTGCTGCGCCGCACCACGGCACCGCCCGCCGCCCTCGACCTGCTCGCCAAGGCCCGCACCGGCCTGGACGAGGCCGCCGTGCTCCACGAACCGAACGAGCGCTACGCCACCGCCCACCTCGCGGCCCTGCGCACGGCGGCCGCCGTGCTGGCCGCCCGGGGCCGCCCCGAGACGAACAAGCGCCACCGCGACCGCATCCGGAGCGTCTGGGAGGTCCTCCCGGAGATAGCGCCCGAGCTCACCGACTGGAGCGACCTCTTCGCCTCCGGGGCGCCCCGCAGGGCCCGCGCCGAGGCGGGCATGCCCGGCGCCGCCGACGACCGGGACGCGGACGACCTGCTGCGTGACGCCGCGCAGTTCCTGCGCCTGGTGGAGCGGCTGCTGGTCCTCCAGCCGGTGCTCCCGCAGCCGAGGACGGGGAGGCCGGCCACGGGATGAGACGGGCCGGTGCCGGATGACCGGGACGGCGGTGCGAGGCAATAGGGTGGTCAACGCTCACATCACCACCTGCACTGTTCACGCTCCGCCGTCCCAGGCGGCACCGTGCCGAGGAGTCATCTGCCGTGTCGGACCAGCTGCGCCCCCGCGCCTCCCTCCGTACCGCCGTGGTCTGGGAGGTCCTGAAGGACGCTCTGGACCGTCAGGTCAAGGCGGCCGGCCGGGACGCCCTGGATGTCCTGGACACCGGCGGCGGCACCGGCAACTTCGCGGTGCCCGCCGCCCGGCTCGGCCACCACGTCACCGTCGTCGACCCCAGCCCCAACGCGCTCTTCGCGCTGGAGCGCCGGGCCGCCGAGGCCGGGGTCGCCGACCGCGTCCGGGGCGTCCAGGGCGACATCCTCGGCCTGTTCGACGTCGTGGAGCGCGGCGGCTTCGACGCGGTGCTCTGCCACGGCGTCCTGGAGTACGTCGACGACCCCGCCGAGGGCGTACGGAACGCCGTGGCGGCCCTGCGCCCCTCCGGCGCCCTCAGCCTGCTCGCCGCGGGCCTGGGCGGGGCCGTGCTGGCCCGCGCGCTGGCCGGCCACTTCACCGAGGCCCGGCAGGCGCTCACCGACCCGGCGGGCCGCTGGGGCGAAGGCGACCCGGTGCCCCGCCGCTTCACCGCCGAGCAGCTCGCCGAGCTGGTCTCGGGGGCCGGCCTGGAGGTCGGAGCCGTGCACGGCGTGCGGGTCTTCGCCGACCTCGTACCGGGCGTCCTGGTGGACACCGAGCCCGGTGCCGTTGACGCGCTCCTCCAGCTCGAAGCCGCCGTCGCGGAGCTGCCCGCCTTCCACTCCGTCGCGACCCAGCTGCACGTTCTCGGCGAGAAGCGCCCCTGAGCCGGGCGCCCGGACCGGCCCCCGGAAGCCCCCGCGAGGGCCGGTACGGGGCTGATCAGCAACGAAGCTGTGCACGGAGTCGGACTCGGGACCCCCGTAGCGGGCCGGAGCCCCGTATGATCGGGTGACACCATCCGGCATGACGGATCGGTCGTCGGGGAATCTACGCCTCAGCAGCCGAGCCGACATAGCGGTCCGGACTGGCTGAACGCTAGAGGGCGGGTTTCACGGGGGCGAATCCCTGCCTATCCTGGAAGGGCCGCATACCGGTCGCCCCCGCGGCCGACGACGAGGAGGATCCCGTGCCGCTCTCGGAGCACGAGCAGCGCATGCTCGAGCAGATGGAGCGAGCGCTGTACGCCGAAGATCCCAAGTTCGCGACAGCGCTCGAGGGAAGCGGGCTGCGTACGTACACCCGTAAAAGGGTCTACCAGGCGGTCGCTGGCTTCCTGGTGGGTATCGCGCTCCTCATGGCCGGAATGGTCGCCCAGCAGATCTGGATCAGCGTGGTGGGGTTCCTCGTCATGCTCGGCTGTGCCGTGCTCGCGGTCACCGGATGGCGCAAGGCGCCGAAGCCCGGTGAGCAGCAGCCGGCCGCCGCGGACGGCGGGCACGGCGGCTCGCGCCGACGACCCAGACAACGCCGGTCGGTGATGAACCGCATCGAGCAGCGGTGGCAGCGCCGCCGCGACGAACAGGGCCAGTAAGAATCTTCCGGCCCGGCCCCGGAGCTCATGGCGGGGCGGGCCGTGCTCGGCACGACGTACGACACTGATGGCTGAGGGGCGGCCGCATTTCTGCGGCCGCCCCTCAGCCGTTGGCGCATGAATTCTCTGTGACGGATGAACGGGCGGACGGACGAGCGGGGCCCGGCCAGGACCACGCGGTCCTGGCCGGGCCCCGCCTCCGTCTCAGCCGTGCTGGCGTGACAGCCGGCGCCACCGGGCCGTCCAGCGGCCGCGCCCCGGACGGTCCGTCCACCGCTGGACGAGCGCCGCCCACCGGTCCGAGAGCGCCCACGCCACCCGGACGGCCGAGCGCGGTGCCAGCTTCGCCCGCAGCCGTGCGCCCCGGCCGGCCTTGGCCTCCAGCCCCGCCCGCACCGCCAGCGCGTCCTCGATCAGCCCGGCCGCGAGGCGCGGCTCGGGGGCGTACAGCACCTGTTCCACCGCGCCCGCGATCCGGTGCACGGCCTCGGCCGCCATGGTGTCGAGCCCGCCCAGACGCACGATCCGGGCCGCCGCCTTGCGGGGCGTCAGCGACTCGTCCGGCGCGATGCCGTAGTCCCAGGCGCAGTCGGTGATCTCCTGCCAGGCCGCCAGGACCCTGGCCGCCGCGTCCGAGGGCGTACGCCCCCCGGAACCGAGGCGCCGGTTTCTCACCCGGATCCGCCAGAGCAGCGGCAGCAGGGGCAGCAGCAGGACCAGCAGCGCACCGAGAACCACCAGCGCGACCGTGCCGGCCGGGGTGCCCTCGTCGGTCGGGGACGTCGGACCGGGCGCGGCGGACAGACCGCACTCACCCTGTCGGCGCATCTGCGGCGAGCAGCTATCCGAGGCGGACGGGACCGCGGACGGGGCGGTGGAGGCGTCGGCCGACGGCTGAGCCGGAGCGCTCGAACCGCCCGTGGGGGTCTCCGGCAGGGTGTAAGCCGGGGTGGCCCCCCGGCTCGGGGTGGGCTCGAAGCGGGTCCACCCGACGCCCTCGAAGTACAGCTCGGGCCAGGCGTGCGCGTCCCGCAGCCCGACCGAGGTCGAACCGTCCGCCTGGAGGGTGCCCGGGGTGAAGCCCACCGCGACCCGGGCCGGGATGTCCAGGGTCCGGGCCATCGCGGCCATCGTGAAGGAGAAGTGGATGCAGAACCCCTCCTTGTCCCGGAGGAACCGGGCTATGGCCGAGGAGCCCGTCCCCGAACTGACCGAGGTGTTGTACGTGAAGCCGCCCTCGGAGGCGAACCAGCTCTGGAGCTTCACGGCCCGCTCGTAGTCGTTGGCCGAGCCTTCGGTGATCTTCTCGGCCTCCTCGGCCACCACGTTCGGCAGCGAGTCGGGGACCTGCGTGTACTCGCTGCGCAGCTTCTGCGGCGGCGGTCCGGCCGCCGCCAGCTGGGCCGCCGTCGGCTCGACGACCAGGCTGGAGACCTCGTACTGCGCGCCGCCGGTGTCCTGCCCGTCGTCGCCGATGAGCGTGCGGCCCTCCGGCTCGTACCGCCAGCGGCCCTCGATCGCCACCTCGCTCGCCGGGTAGGGGAGCGGCAGATAGTTCTGCCGGTACGAGGGCGAGGAGGAGATGTTCGTGCGGATCTCGGTGACGGAGACGTCCCGGCCCAGACCGGTGGGCTGCGGGAGGCGGTCCGGCACATCCGTCAGACGGCGGGTCGAGGAGCGCCACTCACTGCCGTTGAACTCGTCCAGGGAGATGATCCGCAGATAGAGGTCGCGTGGGTCCTCGGCGTTGGTGCGGTACGTCATCACCTCCCGGTTGTCCGGCTGGTTGAGGTTGTCCTTGAGCGACACCAGCGGGTTCACCGCGGTGATGGTGCCGCCACCGCTGCCCTTGCCGTTCCCGCCGCCCCGGCCGCCCAGCAGACCGTTGTCCATGGCGGGCAGCGCCAGCGGAACCACCAGGGCGATGCCCAGGGCCAGCACACCGATGCGCCGCCCGGTGCGGACCGGTGCGGCCGCACCGCCGCCCCGGCCGGACAGGCCGTCCGCCAGGCCTCCCGGGGACCGGCCGGCTCCGCCGAAGACGCGCCCCCACTGGGAGAGCCGGTCGCGGCCCTCGACCAGCAGAAGCACCAGATAGCCGCAGGCCGCCAGCAGGAACCAGAGCCAGCCCGCCCCGCCGTCACCGAGTCCGGCGGCCACCGAGTACAGGGCGAGCAGGGGCAGTCCGGCCGGGGCCGCGCTGCGGAAGGTCACCGCCAGGGCGTCCACCGCCAGCCCGATCAGCACCACCCCGCCGACCACCATGAGCCGGATGCCGTCCGTCATCGGGGCCGGGATGGCGTACGTACCGATGTCCTCGCCGCCCGCCACCAGCAGCTCACCGAGGCGGACGACGGCCTGCGGGCCCGGGAGCACGCCGAACACGGCCTGGTCCCGCGCGAAGACCACGGTCAGCAGCAGCAGGGTCACCAGCGTCTGGGAGGCGATCGTCAGCGACCGGGCCAGCGGAACCCGGCGGGCGAGCGCGCCCACCCCGCCCTGGACCCCGAGCAGCAGGGCCGCCTGCACGAGCCAGCCCGCCCCCTCCACCAGCGGGAGCAGGGCCCCCGACGCCAGGAGTGTCGCCGCAAAGGCGCACAGCGCCAGCCGGGCCCGCCCGCTCATGACCATCCCCCCGGGAAATCTGTCGAACCGCCGTTGCCGGCGGACTGGGTGTCGGTGCGCATCTGGCCCGCCAGCTGCCACAGCGCCGGCAGCTCGGCCCCCGGCTCCACGGGCACCACGATCCAGCCCGCCTCGCGCAGCTTCCGCAGCCGCTCCTCGGCCTGCCCGGGCGGGGGGCCGAGGAGCAGCTCCATGCCGCCGGACCAGCGGGCGCTGTCCAGGACGAAGGCGACCGCCGCTCCGGTGCGCTGCCGCATCCGGGCCGCGACCGAGGTCTGCTCCTCGTCGAGATCGCCGAAGAACGCGATCAGCAGCCCTTCGTTGCCGCCGCGCAGCACATCGTGGGCGCGCGAGAGCCCGCCGCCGTCGGAGTGGTCGACGACCGCGAGCGTGTCCAGCATCAGGCCCGCCGAGTCCGCTGACTCCTGGGTCGAGCCCGCGAAGCCGTCGGACCCGCTCCCGGGCACCGCGTTCCCGTCGTCCGTGAGCAGCCGTACGGCGAAGCCGCGCTCCAGCATGTGCACCAGGGCGGAGGCCGCCCCCGAGACCGCCCACTCGAACGCCGAGTCGGGCCCGGAGCCCGTGTAACCGGCCTGCCGGGTGTCCAGCAGCACCGTGCAGCGGGCCCGCTGCGGCTGTTCCTCGCGGCGGACCATCAGCTCGCCGTGGCGGGCGGTGGAGCGCCAGTGGACCCGGCGCAGGTCGTCGCCGTGCCGGTAGCCGCGCGGGATGATGTCGTCCTCACCGGCCAGCGCGAGCGAGCGCTGCCGCCCGTCGCCGTACCCCGAGGCCTCGCCCGCGAGCCGCAGAGCGGGCAGCGGGACCGTGCGCGGGATGACGACGAGCGTGTCGTACGCGCTGAAGGAGCGGGTCAGCTCGCACATCCCGAACGGGTCGCTGAGCCGCAGCTGCAACGGGCCCAGCGGATAGCGGCCGCGCAGGTCGGAACGGACCCGGTAGGACACCTCACGCCGGCCGCCCCCCTCCACCCGGTCCAGCACGAACCGGGGCCGCGGCCCGAGCACGTACGGCACGCGGTCCTGGAGCATCAGCAGCCCCGTGGGGAGCCGGGACACGTTGTCCATCCGCAGGTGCACCCGGGCCTCCGAGCCCGTGGGCACCCGGGACGGCGTCAGCCGCCGGGTCCCCGTCACCCGGTAACGGGTGCGGTAGAGCACGATCACGCAGACCAGGGGCAGCACGGCCAGCAGCAGCCCGACGCGCAGCAGGTCGGCCTGGCCCAGGACGTACGCGCAGACGGCGGCGGCCACCCCGGCGGCGAGGAAGGAGCGCCCCCGCGTGGTGAGCCCGCCGAAAGCCGCCCGCAGTCCGCCCTTGCTGGAGCCGTCCTGCACGGCGCCGGGCTCGCCGGCCGTCATCACAGCCGCCGGGTGCCGGGCTGCTGCTGGCCGTAGAGCGGGCGGCCCGGGTCGTGCGCGCCCTGGGGCGGAGGCACGGGGCCGCCGCGCACGGCGCCGGGATCGGTCGGGACCGGGGTGCGCTGGATGATCTCCAGCACCACCTGCTCCGCCGTCCGGCGGTTCAGCTGGGCCTGCGCGGTGGGCAGCAGCCGGTGCGCGAGCACGGGCGCGGCCAGGGCCTGCACGTCGTCCGGGAGGGCGTAGTCCCGGCCGCTGAGGGCCGCCGAGGCCTTCGCGGCGCGCAGCAGGTGCAGCGTCGCGCGCGGGGAGGCGCCGAGCCTGAGGTCCGGGTGGCTGCGGGTGGCCCCGACCAGCTCCACCGCGTACCGCCGCACGGCGTCGGCGACGTGCACCGTACGGACGGCGTCGATCAGCTTCACGATGTCGTGGGCGTGCGCCACCGGCTGGAGGTCGTCCAGCGGGGAGACGCCCCCGTGCACGTCGAGCATCTGCAGCTCGGCCTCCGGGCTCGGATAGCCGATGGAGACCCGGGCCATGAAGCGGTCGCGCTGGGCCTCGGGCAGCGGGTAGGTGCCCTCCATCTCGACCGGGTTCTGCGTGGCCACCACCATGAAGGGGTCGGGCAGCTCGTAGGTCTTGCCGTCGATGGTGACCTGGCGCTCCTCCATCGACTCCAGCAGCGCCGACTGGGTCTTCGGCGAGGCACGGTTGATCTCGTCGCCGATCACGATCTGCGCGAAGATCGCACCGGGCTTGAACTCGAAGTCGCGCCGCTGCTGGTCGAAGATCGACACACCGGTGATGTCCGACGGCAGCAGATCCGGCGTGAACTGGATGCGCCGCACCGAACAGTCGATGGACCGCGCCAGCGCCTTGGCCAGCATGGTCTTGCCGACCCCGGGCACATCCTCGATGAGGAGATGCCCCTCGGCGAGCAGCACGGTCAGCGAGAGCCGTACGACCTCAGGCTTGCCCTCGATCACACCCTCCACCGACCTGCGCACCCGCTCCGCTGTGGTGGTCAGATCTGTGAGGCTCGCTCGATCGTCATAGGTCGTCACCCGGCCCTCCTCGGCCCTTTTGCGCATGGGCCGGGGCGCATGTATCCGCCCGGCCCACCCCGAAATACGGACGCTCCTCCGGAAGGCCCGGTGGAGGTCACCCACGCATTCTTGTTGCCGTTACCGCTTCGTGTCACTTGCCTGTGGATAAGTGGGTGCGAAATGTCAGTCTCTGCCGTGTTTCGCGGGTGGGCCGGGACGGGCGGTGGTCAGGAGGCGGGCTTGATCTCGCGGAGCAGACCGGTGGTCACGTCGAAGACGAAACCGCGGATGTCGTCGGTGTGCAGGAGGAACGGCGAGGTCCGCACCCGCTGCATCGACTGGCGTACGTCCTGGTCGGCGTCCGTGTAGGCCTCGACCGCCCAGACCGGCCGCTGGCCGACCTCGCGCTCCAGGTCCTGCCGGAACTCCTCGGTGATGGATTCCAGGCCGCAGCCCGTGTGGTGGATGAGGACGATGCTGCGGGTGCCGAGCGCCCGCTGGCTGATGGTGAGCGAGCGGATCACGTCGTCGGTGACGACACCGCCGGCGTTGCGGATGGTGTGGCAGTCGCCGAGTTCGAGACCCAGCGCGGCGTGGAGGTCGAGACGGGCGTCCATGCAGGCGACGATGGCGACCTGGAGGACCGGCTTGGCGTCCATCCCGGGGTCGCGGAAGCCCTTGGCGTACGTGGAGTTCGCCTCGACCAGCTGATCGGTGACCTGGCCCCCCTCGCGGACCGCCGCGGCGGTGGACGTCACGGAGTCGGCGGGGGAGTGAGCAGAAGTCGACATGGCTACGACGTTAGCCTTCCCACCTGGTCCGGGTGGGATGTGAGAGCGGACAAAGAACGTCAACGGGTCTTGTTGTGAGCTAACCCACAAGCACCAGGAAACGCGCCCGTTCGGGTGGCGTCGCCGCTTCCGGACGGGTGGCGCGACTCGCTGCCCGGTTCGTTGATCGCGAATCGATCGAATGGCAGGGTGGACTAAAGTAACGCGAAGTCACCACCCTGAACCCGTACCACCACCACTCCGCACCCCCTGCACCTCCTGCATATTCCGTATAGTCCGTTTCCCCGTGATGTGCGGCGTACGTGCGGCCCGGCCCTCTCCCGCTCTCGGTCGGCCGACGCCCCTTCCCCGGCGCCGGCGGACCTCCCCTTCAGAGCGGGCGGGGACCAGGACGTACGTACCGGCCGCGCGGTACAGAGCCTGAGAGGGCGCATTGAGCCAGACCCGACACGTCCCGGTGATGCTCCAGAGGTGTCTGGACCTGTTGGCCCCGGCTCTCCAGGACCCGGCCCACCCCGAGCCCGTGGTCGTCGACTGCACCCTCGGCCTCGGCGGCCACAGCGAGGCGCTCCTCGAAGCCTTCCCCACCGCCCGGCTGATCGCACTGGACCGGGACAAGGAGGCCCTGCGGCTCTCCGGTGAACGGCTCGCCCACTTCGGCGACCGCGCCACCCTCGTCCATGCCGTCTACGACGAGCTCCCCGACGTCCTCGCCCGGCTCGGCGTCCCCAAGGTCCAGGGCATCCTGTTCGACCTCGGCGTCTCCTCCATGCAGCTCGACGAGGCCGACCGCGGCTTCGCGTACGCCCAGGACGCCCCGCTCGACATGCGCATGGACCAGTCGACCGGCATCGGCGCCGCCGAGGTGCTCAACACCTACCCGCCCGGCGAGCTCGTGCGGATCCTGCGCGCGTACGGCGAGGAGAAGCAGGCCAAGCGGATCGTCTCCGCCGTCGTACGCGAGCGCGAGAAGGAGCCGTTCAGCAACAGCGCCCGGCTCGTCGAGCTGATCCGCGACTCCCTGCCCCAGGCCGCCAAGCGGACCGGCGGCAACCCGGCCAAGCGGACCTTCCAGGCCCTGCGCATCGAGGTCAACGGCGAGCTCAGCGTGTTGGAGCGGGCCATCCCGGCGGCCGTGGCGGGCCTCGCGGTCGGCGGCCGGATCGCCGTGCTCTCGTACCACTCGCTGGAGGACCGGCTGGTCAAGCAGGTCTTCGCGGCCGGCGCCGCCAACACCGCGCCGCCCGGACTGCCCGTCGTCCCCGAGCGCTACCAGCCCCGCCTCAAGCTGCTCACCCGGGGCGCGGAACTGCCCACCGAGGACGAGATCGCCGAGAACCGGCGCGCCGCCCCCGCCCGGCTCCGCGGCGCCCAGCGCATCCGGGAGGACGAGCGATGAGCACCACGGGGGGCACGCGGTGAGCAGGCCGGCCGCATCGCTGAAGGGGCGCGCCGGGCGGCTCGCCCGGCTGATGCCGTCCGCATCACCCAGCAGCGCGGCCCGTACGCCTTTCGTCCTGCTGGTCGTGCTCCTCCTGGGCGGCGGGCTCATCACCCTGCTGCTGCTGAACTCCGCGCTCAACGAAGGATCGTTCAGGCTCAGCAAGCTCAAGCGGGACACCACTGAGCTCACCGACGAACAGCAGGCCCTCCAGCGCGACGTCGACAGCTACTCCCAGCCCGACGCCCTGGAGCGCCGCGCCCGGGAACTCGGCATGGTCCCCGGCGGCAGCCCCGCCTTCCTGAACCCGGACGGCACGGTCCGCGGAGTCCCCAAGAAGGCCATCGCCCCGCCGCCCAGCCCCAGTCCGAGCCCCACCCCCACCCCGAGCGCCGACCCGACACCCGAGGGCGGCGCGCAGGCCGACGGCACGGACCCCGCCGCCCCGGCCGCCCCCTCCGGCTCCGCGATCCCTTCGCCGGGCGCATCCGCCGAGCCCGAGCCCCAAGGCGCCCAGGCCGACACCGCCCCCGCCCCGGAGAACAACCCGGCGTCTCCGACCCCGCCCCCGACCACCCCCGGCAGGTGACGCAGTGCCGCCCAAGGAACCGCCGCGCCGCCGAGTACCCGGCCCGGCGCGCCCCCGTAACGGGGCCAACGGCCGCTCCGGCGCTCGCCCCCCGGCCCCCGGCCCCCGCCCCGCCCCACGGCGCACCACCGCACGCGGACGGGCGCCCCGCACGCTCCGCCTCGGCTCCCCGCGCCCCCGGCTCCGGCTGGTCAGCCTCGGGCTGACGCTGATCATGCTGCTCTTCGTGGCCCGGCTGCTCCAGGTCCAGGCTGTCGACGCCACCGCGTACGCGGCCAAGGCCGAGAAGAACCGCTACCTGGAGTACACGGTCGCCGCCGAGCGCGGCGAGATCACCGACCGCAGGGGCGTCGCCCTCGCCACCAGTGTGGACGCGCACAACATCACGGCCGACCCGAAGATGTTCACGCCCGAGGACAGCAAGGCCCCCGACGCGCCCCAGCAGGCCGCCGCCCTGCTCGCCCCGATCCTCGGCAAGGACGTCGACGAGCTGGTCAAGAAGCTCTCGACCCCCAAGAGCCGCTACACCGTGCTCGCGTACCGGCAGACCCCCCAGGTCTGGAAGCAGATCAAGGACCTGAAGGCCGTCTTCGCCGAGAAGGCGTCCGAGGACGAGCTGAACGGGGGCACCGGCGCCAACGTCCTGGCCGGGGTCCTCCAGGAACCCACCACCAAGCGGGTCTACCCCAACGGGGACCTCGCCGCCGGGATACTGGGATTCGTCAGCGCCGACGGCAAGGGCGGCGGCGGACTCGAATCGCAGCTGGACAAGGAGCTCGCGGGCGAGGACGGCAAGATCCGCTACGCCCAGTCCGGCGGCCGCCGCGTCCCCACCGCGGGCGGCAGCGAGGACCCGGCCGTGCCCGGCTCCGACATCGAGCTGACCATCGACCGCGACATCCAGTGGGCCGCCCAGAAGGCCATCAGCGACCAGGTCGCCAAGTCCAAGGCCGACCGCGGCTACGTCATCGTGCAGAACACCCGGACCGGCGAGCTGCTGGCCATGGCCAACTCGCCGGGCTACGACCCCAACGACCTCTCCCAGGCGACCTCGGCGTCGCTCGGCAACGCGGCCCTCCAGGACGTGTACGAGCCCGGCTCCACCAGCAAGGTCATGTCGATGGCCGCCGTACTGGAGGAGAAGGCCGCCACGCCCGGCACCCATGTCACCGTCCCCAACCGGCTGCACCGCGGCGACCGGCTCTTCAAGGACGACGTCGACCACCCCACCTGGTACCTCACGCTCAACGGGGTCCTCGCCAAGTCCAGCAACATCGGCACCATCCTGGCGACCGGTCAGCTCGGCAAGACCCAGGCCGAGTCGAACAAGGTGCTCTACGACTACCTGCGGAAGTTCGGCCTCGGCAAGAAGACCGGCCTCGGCTACCCCGGCGAGTCGCCCGGCCTCCTCGCCCACCCCAAGGACTGGTCGACCTCGCAGCAGTACACGATCCCCTTCGGCCAGGGACTCTCCATGAACGCCGTCCAGGCCGCCTCGGTCTACTCCACGGTGGCCAACGGCGGGGTCCGGATCGCCCCCACCCTCGTACGCGGCACCAAGGGCGCCGACGGCCGCTTCACCGCAGCCGACGCCCCCGACGAGAACCGGGTGGTCAGCGAGAAGACCGCCAAGACCCTGGCGACCATGCTGGAATCCGTCGTCGACGACCAGGAGGGCACCGGCACCAAGGCCGCCATCCCCGGCTACCGGGTCGCGGGCAAGACCGGCACCGCCAACCGGGTCGACCCGGTCCGCGGCGTCTACAAGGGGTACACCGCCTCCTTCGCCGGCTTCGCCCCGGCCGACGATCCGCAGATCACCGTCTACTGCGCGATCCAGAACCCCACCAAGGGAAGCTACTTCGGCGGCCAGATCTGCGGCCCGATCTACAAGCAGGTCATGGAGTTCGCGCTCAAGACGCTCCAGGTACCACCGTCCGGCAGCAAGCCGCCCCGGCTGCCGGTGTCCTTCAAACCCGGCGAGTGAACACGGGGATGCGCGAGCATCTCCTCCAAGGGAACCCTCAGTGACAACCATCACCCCCGATCCCGGGAACCGGAACGAGAACTTCCCGGGACCCGGTCCCTCGCTTCGCGAGAGCCCGCACCGGCCCGGTACGCTCACCGCCGTGCCCCACGCTGATCAGTCCCAAACCTCTCAGAAGGACGCGCCTGTGACCTACCCGGGAGCGCCCCGACCGGACCGGCTCCGGCCCACCCCTCTCGGCGAGCTGGCCGCCCGGCTCGGCGTCGAAGCGGCGGGAGCCGGTGACGTCACCGGCATCACCCACGACTCGCGGGCCGTGCGCCCCGGAGACGTGTACGCGGCCCTGCCCGGCGCCCGTATGCACGGCGCCGACTTCGCCGCCCAGGCCGCGGGCCTCGGTGCCGTCGCCGTCCTCACCGACCCGACGGGCGCCGAACGCGCCGCCGCCACCGGCCTGCCGGTGCTGGTCGCCGAGGACCCACGGGGCGTCATGGGCGAGCTGGCCGCCGACATCTACGGGCGGCCCGGCATCGGCCTCCTCCAGATCGGCATCACCGGAACCTCCGGCAAGACCACCACCGCGTACCTGGTCGAGGGCGGACTGCGCGCCGCCGGCCGCGCCACCGGGCTCATCGGCACCGTCGAGATGCGCATCGGCGACGAGCGCATCAAGTCCGAGCGCACCACCCCCGAAGCCACCGACCTCCAGGCCCTGTTCGCCGTCATGCGCGAACGCGGCGTCGAGGCCGTCGCGATGGAGGTCTCCAGCCACGCCCTGGTGCTCGGCCGGGTCGACGGCTGCGTCTTCGACGTCGCCGTCTTCAACAACCTCAGCCCGGAGCACATGGAGTTCCACTCCGGCATGGAGGACTACTTCCAGGCCAAGGCCCAGCTCTTCACCCCCGAGCGCAGCCACCGCGGCGTCGTGAACTTCGACGACGAGTACGGCCGCCGGCTCATCGACGAGTCCGGCGTCCCGGTCACCACCTTCTCCACCGAGGGCCACCCGGACGCCGACTGGCATGCCGAGGACGTCCAGGTCGGCCCGCAGGACAGCACCTTCACGGCTGTCGGCCCCAAAGGTGAGCGGATTGCCGCCCGCGCCCCGCTGCCCGGCCCGTTCAACGTCGCCAACACCCTCGCCGCGATCGTCACGCTGGCCGTCGCAGGCGTCGACCCGCAGATCGCCGCCGACGGCATCGCCGCCGTCCCCGGGGTCCCGGGCCGGCTGGAGCGGGTGGACGCCGGACAGCCGTACCTCGCCGTCGTCGACTACGCGCACAAGACCGACGCCGTCGAGTCCGTGCTCCGCTCCCTCCAGAAGGTCACCGAGGGTCGGGTGCACATCGTCCTCGGCTGCGGCGGCGACCGCGACACCACCAAACGCGGCCCGATGGGCGCCGCCGCGGCGCGCCTCGCCCACACCGCCGTCCTGACCTCCGACAACCCCCGCTCCGAGGACCCCCTCGCGATCCTCGCCGCGATGCTCTCCGGCGCCGCCGAGGTCCCCGTCCACGAACGCGGTGACGTCCTGGTCGACGCCGACCGGGCCTCGGCCATCGCCGCCGCCGTCGCGCGCGCCGAGCCGGGGGACACCGTCCTCGTCGCGGGCAAGGGCCACGAGCAGGGCCAGGACATCCACGGGGTCGTACGCCCCTTCGACGACCGCAAGGTCCTGCACGACGCCATCGAGCGGTCCCTGGGGCGCACCGGCGCCGCGGACCGCGCCCCCCGCCACGAGAACAACAGTCAGGGATGACCAAGTGATCACCCTTTCCCTCGCCGAGATCGCGGACATCGTCGGCGGGCAGCCGCACGACATACCGGATCCGGCAGTCACCGTCACCGGCCCCGTCGTCATCGACTCCCGCGAGGTCGAACCCGGCAGCCTGTTCGTCGCGTTCGCCGGCGAACGCGTGGACGGCCATGACTACGCCCAGCGCGCCGTCGAGGCGGGCGCGGCAGCCGTCCTGGCCGCCCGCCCCGTCGGCGTTCCGGCGATCGTCGTGGACGACGTCCTCGGCGCCCTCGGCGTGCTCGCCCGTACCGTCGTCGAACGCCTCGGCACCACCGTCGTCGCGCTCACCGGCTCCGCGGGCAAGACGTCCACCAAGGACCTGATCGCGCAGCTCCTCCAGCGCCACGGCCCGACCGTCTGGACGCCCGGCTCCCTCAACAACGAGATCGGCCTGCCGCTCACCGCCCTGAGCGCCACCTCCGAGACCCAGCACCTGGTCCTGGAGATGGGCGCCCGCGGCATCGGGCACATCCACTACCTCGCCGAGCTCACCCCGCCCCGCATCGGCCTGGTCCTCAACGTCGGCTCCGCCCACCTCGGGGAGTTCGGCAGCCGCGAGGCGATCGCCCAGGCCAAGGGCGAGCTGGTCGAGGCGCTCCCCGAGGACGGCTGCGCCGTACTCAACGCCGACGACCCTCTCGTACGCGCGATGGCTTCGCGCACCAAGGCCCGCGTCCTGCTCTTCGGAGAAGCCCCGGAAGCGGACGTACGGGGCGAGAAGGTCCGCATGACCCCCGACGGGCGGCCCGCGTTCGAGCTCCACACACCCACCGGGTGCAGCGACGTGACCTTGCGCCTGTACGGTGAGCACCACGTGTCGAACGCGCTCGCCGCGGCCGCCGTCGCCCATGAGTTGGGCATGTCCGTGACCGAGATCGCCGAGGCGCTCTCGGAGGCGGGCACCCTCTCCCGCTGGCGCATGGAGGTCACCGAGCGCGGGGACGGTGTGACGGTTGTCAACGACGCCTACAACGCGAACCCCGAATCCATGAGAGCCGCACTGCGTGCGCTGGCTGCCATGGGCCAGGCCCGAGCGGCCGACGGGGGACGCACCTGGGCGGTGCTCGGTCAGATGGCCGAGCTCGGTGACGCGTCGCTCGCCGAGCACGACGCGGTCGGACGGCTCGCCGTCCGGCTCAACGTCAGCAAGCTCGTCGCTGTCGGGGGGAGAGAAGCCTCCTGGCTGCAACTGGGCGCATATAACGAGGGTTCGTGGGGTGAGGAGTCGGTGCACGTGTCCGACGCACAGGCGGCCGTCGACCTGTTGCGCAGTGAACTGCGCCCGGGAGACGTCGTGCTGGTGAAGGCGTCCCGGTCGGTCGGCCTGGAGAAGGTCGCCCAGGCACTGCTGGAGAACTCGACCGAGGGCGAGGTCGCCGGCCGATGAGGCAGATCCTCTTCGCGGGGGCCATCGGGCTCTTCCTGACCCTGGTCGGGACCCCGCTGCTGATCAAGCTGCTGGCCCGCAAGGGATACGGGCAGTTCATCCGGGACGACGGCCCGCGCACGCACGGCAGCAAGAAGGGCACGCCCACGATGGGCGGCATCGCCTTCATCCTGGCGACGATCATCGCGTACGTCCTGGCGAAGGTGATCACCGGCGAGGACATGCGGTACTCCGGCATCCTCGTGCTGTTCCTGATGGCCGGGATGGGCCTCGTCGGCTTCCTCGACGACTACATCAAGATCGTCAAGCAGCGTTCGCTGGGTCTGCGGGCCAAGGCGAAGATGGCCGGCCAGCTGATCGTCGGCATCGCCTTCGCGGTGCTCTCGCTCCAGTTCGCGGACTCCCGGGGCAACACCCCCGCCTCCACCCGGCTCTCCTTCGTGGAGGACTTCGGCTGGTCGATCGGCCCGGTGCTGTTCTGCGTCTGGGCGCTGTTCATGATCCTCGCCATGTCCAACGGCGTGAACCTCACGGACGGCCTCGACGGCCTCGCCACCGGCGCCTCGGTGATGGTCTTCGGCGCCTACACCTTCATCGGCCTCTGGCAGTTCCAGGAGTCCTGCGCTAACGCGGACAACCTGACCAACCCCAGCGCCTGTTTCGAGGTACGCGACCCACTCGACCTCGCAGTCGTCGCCGCCGCCCTCATGGGCGCCTGTTTCGGCTTCCTGTGGTGGAACACCTCGCCCGCCAAGATCTTCATGGGTGACACCGGATCGCTCGCCCTCGGCGGCGCCCTCGCGGGCCTCGCGATCCTCTCCCGCACCGAATTCCTGCTCGCCATCCTCGGCGGCCTCTTCGTGATGATCACCATGTCCGTGGTCATCCAGGTCGGCTCGTTCAAGATGACCGGCAAGCGGGTCTTCCGGATGGCACCGCTCCAGCACCACTTCGAACTCAAGGGCTGGTCCGAGGTCCTGGTCGTGGTCCGTTTCTGGATCATCCAGGGCATGTGCGTGATCGTCGGCCTCGGCCTCTTCTACGCGGGATGGGCAGCCAAGAAGTGAGCACCGTGGACTGGCAGGGCAAGCACGTCACCGTCGCCGGACTCGGCGTCAGCGGCATCCCAGCGGCCCGTGCCCTGCACGAGCGCGGCGCGCTCGTCACCGTCGTCAACGACGGCGACGACGAGCGCGCCCGCGCGCAGGCCGCCGAACTGGAGGCGCTCGGCATCACCGTGCGCCTCGGCGACGGCGCCACCCTGCCGCCGTCCACGGAACTGATCGTCACCGCCCCCGGCTGGCAGCCGGACAAACCGCTCTTCCTGGCTGCCGCCGAGGCGGGCGTCGACATCTGGGGCGACGTCGAACTCGCCTGGCGGCTGCGCGGCGACAACGGCAGGAAGGCCGCGCCCTGGCTCGCCGTCACCGGCACCAACGGCAAGACCACCACCGTACGGATGCTGGCCTCGATCCTCGAAGCGGCCGGCCTGCGCACCGCGGCGGTCGGCAACATCGGCGTATCGCTGCTGGACGCGGTGCTCGGAGACCAGGAGTACGACGTCCTCGCCGTCGAACTCTCCAGCTACCAGCTGCACTGGGCGCCCTCCCTGCGCGCCCACTCCGCCGCCGTCCTCAACCTCGCCCCGGACCACCTCGACTGGCACGGCTCGATGGAGGCGTACGCCGCCGACAAGGGCCGGGTCTACGAGGGCAACACCGTCGCCTGCGTCTACAACGCGGCCGACCCCGCCACCGAGGACCTCGTCCGCGAGGCCGACGTCGAGGAGGGCTGCCGCGCCATCGGCTTCACCCTCGGCGCCCCCGGCCCCTCCCAGCTGGGCGTGGTCGACGGCATCCTCGTCGACCGGGCCTTCGTGAAGAACCGCCAGAAGCAGGCGCAGGAGCTCGCCGAGGTCTCCGACGTGAACCCGCCGGCGCCGCACAACATCGCCAACGCGCTGGCCGCCGCCGCCCTCGCCCGCGCCTTCGGCGTGGAACCGGCCGCTGTCCGCGACGGGCTGCGGAACTTCCGCCCCGACGCCCACCGCATCGAACACGTCGCGGACATCGACGGAGTCGCGTACGTCGACGACTCCAAGGCCACCAACACCCACGCCACCGAGGCCTCCCTCGCCGCCTACGACTCCATCGTCTGGATCGCCGGCGGCCTCGCCAAGGGCGCCACCTTCGACGAGCTGGTCACCGGCGCGGCGAAGCGGCTGCGCGGGGTCGTGCTGATGGGCGCCGACCGGGCGCTGATCCACGAAGCCCTGACGCGACACGCCCCGGAAGTCCCGGTGGTCGACCTCGACCGGACCGACACTGGGGCGATGTCCGAGGCGGTGGAGCACGCCGCCAGGCTCGCGCGGCCGGGCGATACGGTATTGCTGGCCCCGGCCTGCGCCTCGATGGACATGTTCACCAACTACAACAAGCGGGGCGAGGCGTTCGCGGACGCGGTCCGCGCACGCGCCGAGACGAGCGCCTGACCGACCGGGCCTCCGCGCCCGGGGTCACCGGCCCCGGGCACGAGCAGTGGAGGGGACAGCGACAATGCCGGCCGAGAAGAGCTCCGCCGTACGCAGCCGCCGGCCGGCGCCGCCCCGGAGCGCGGGACGCGGCTCCCCGGCGCCCCGGGCCCCGCGCGGCGGCGTACGGCGCCTCTACGAACAGGCACGCCGGGCCTGGGACCGCCCTCTGACCGCCTACTACGTGATCCTCGGCTCCAGCCTCCTGATCACCGTGCTGGGCCTGGTGATGGTCTACTCCGCCTCGATGATCCAGGCGTTGAACATCGACAAGTCGTCGACGTACTTCTTCGGCAAGCAGTTCGTCGCCGCCGTCATCGGGGGCGCGCTCATGCTGATCGCGTCCAGGATGCCGGTGAAGCTCCACCGCGGGCTCGCCTACCCGATGCTCATGATCACGGTCTTCCTGATGGTCCTGGTCCAGGTGCCGGGGATAGGGCTTTCCCGCGGCGGGAACCAGAACTGGATCTACCTCGGCGGCCCGTTCCAGCTCCAGCCCAGCGAGTTCGGCAAGCTCGCGCTGATCCTGTGGGGCGCCGACCTGCTCGCCCGCAAGCAGGACAAGCGGTTGCTGACGCAGTGGAAGCACATGCTCGTCCCGCTCGTCCCGGTCGCCTTCATGCTCCTCGGGCTGATCATGCTCGGCGGTGACATGGGGACCGCGATCATTCTCACGGCGATCCTCTTCGGGCTGCTCTGGCTGGCCGGCGCCCCCACCCGGCTCTTCGCCGGGGTGCTCGGATTCGCCGCCGCCCTGGCGTTCCTGCTGATCTGGACCAGCCCCAACCGGATGTCCCGGCTCTCCTGCATGGGCATCATCGGCGAACCCGATCCGGACGACGGCTGCTGGCAGGCCGCACACGGAATCTACGCCCTGGCCTCCGGCGGATGGTTCGGTTCCGGGCTGGGTGCGAGTGTGGAAAAATGGGGTCAACTCCCGGAACCGCACACCGACTTCATCTTCGCGATCACGGGTGAGGAACTGGGTCTGGCGGGGACGCTGTCCGTGCTCGCCCTGTTCGCGGCTCTAGGCTATGCGGGTATCCGCGTGGCCGGACGCACGGAGGACCCCTTCGTCAGGTATGCCGCGGGAGGCGTGACCACCTGGATCATGGCCCAGGCCGTGATCAACATCGGTGCGGTGCTCGGCCTGTTGCCGATCGCCGGTGTCCCGCTCCCGCTGTTCTCCTACGGAGGGTCCGCCCTGCTGCCGACGATGTTCGCGGTCGGGCTCATGATCGCCTTCGCGCGGAACGATCCCGCCGCGAAGGCGGCCCTGGCCATGCGGAGGCCCGGGGTGAGATGGAAGACGATGAGACGGCGCGTCACGAAGCGTCCGTCCGGAGAGCGGTGAATTTCGGTGCATGTCGTACTCGCCGGCGGGGGGACCGCCGGACACATCGAGCCCGCGCTTGCCCTCGCAGACGCCCTGCGCAGGCAGGACCCGACCGTGGGAATCACTGCCCTCGGCACGGAACGCGGCCTGGAGACCAGGCTCGTACCCGAGCGGGGGTACGAGCTCGCCCTCATCCCTGCCGTGCCGCTGCCCCGTAAGCCCACCCCCGAGCTGATCACCGTCCCGGGCCGGCTGCGCGGCACCATCAAGGCCGCCGAGCAGATCCTGGAGCGCACCAAGGCGGACTGCGTGGTCGGCTTCGGCGGCTACGTCGCGCTGCCCGGCTACCTCGCCGCCAAGCGCGTCGGCGTGCCGATCGTGGTCCACGAGGCCAACGCCCGCCCGGGCCTCGCCAACAAGATCGGCTCCCGGTACGCCCACGGGGTCGCCGTCTCCACCCCGGACAGCAAGCTGCGCGGCGCCCGCTACATCGGCATCCCGCTGCGCCGCACCATCGCCACCCTGGACCGCGCCCGGGTCCGCCCGGAGGCCCGCGCCTCCTTCGGCCTCGACCCCAACCTGCCCACGCTGCTGGTCTCCGGCGGCTCGCAGGGCGCGCGCCACCTCAACGAGGTGGTCCAGCGGGTCGCGCCGCTGCTCCAGCGCTCCGGGATCCAGATCCTCCATGTGGTCGGCCCGAAGAACGAATTGCCGCGGATCGACAACATGCCCGGGATGCCGCCCTACATCCCGGTACCGTACGTGGACCGGATGGACCTCGCGTACGCCGCGGCCGACATGATGCTCTGCCGTGCGGGCGCGATGACCGTCGCCGAACTCTCCGCTGTCGGGCTCCCCGCCGCCTACGTCCCGCTGCCCATCGGCAACGGCGAACAGCGGCTGAACGCCCAGCCGGTGGTCAACGCCGGCGGCGGCCTGCTGGTGGACGACGCGGCGCTGACCCCCGAGTGGGTGCAGGGCAACGTCCTGCCGGTGCTGTCGGACCCCCACCGGCTGTACGAAATGTCCCGTGCCGCGGCCGAGTTCGGCCGGCGCGACGCCGACGACCTGCTCGTCGGCATGGTGTACGAAGCGATTGCCTCCCGCCGCCAGGCGTGAGGCGGTGCGGACCCGGGGCGGGCGCCCCGGGTCCGGCGAAGGAGCGAGCGTGGCCGGACCGACGACCGCCCAGCGCGGCGCAACGGGACGGGCGGACACCACCGCCCGCCCGCCGCACATCGGCCCCGAGGGGCGCCGGCTCAGCCGCCGTACGCTCCTGATCCTCATCGGCGTAGCGGCGGCCCTGCTCACCGCGTTCGTCATCTGGGTGCTGTACGGCTCCTCCTGGCTCCGCGTCGAACGTGTGACCACCAGCGGCACCGAGGTGCTGACCCGCGAAGAGGTGGAAGCGGTTGCCGCCGTACCGCTCGGGGCTCCGCTGATCTCCGTGGACACCGGTGCGATGGAAGGCCGGTTGCTCCAGAAGTTGCCACGTATCGACTCCGTGGATGTCGTGCGGTCCTGGCCGCACGGCATCGGCCTTAAGGTGACGGAACGCAAGCCGGTCCTTCTGGTGGAAAAGGGCGCGAAGTTCGTCGAAGTAGACGGAACGGGCACCCACTTCGCCACGGTGGACCGGGCGCCCAAGGGTGTGCCCCTGCTGGAGCTGAAGCCGGAACGGTCCGCGAGTCTGCGCAGGTTCGGCGGCGACCGTCTGTCGGCGGAGGCCGTGCAGGTCGCGGGCGAGCTGCCGAAGGGGCTCGCGAAGGAGATCAA
This sequence comes from Streptomyces cyaneofuscatus, assembly GCF_033109485.1. Classification (NCBI taxonomy): domain Bacteria; kingdom Bacillati; phylum Actinomycetota; class Actinomycetes; order Kitasatosporales; family Streptomycetaceae; genus Streptomyces; species Streptomyces cyaneofuscatus. The sequence goes on from NZ_CP137002.1 coordinate 6,389,152, forward strand.
GGCGGTGCGGGTCACCTCGTACGACGGGATCTCCTTGCGGCTCACCCGTGGCCGGACGGTGATCTGGGGCAGTAGTGAGGACGGGCCGGTGAAGGCGCGTGTTCTCGCCGCTCTCATGAAGGCGGACCCCAAAGCGGGACAGTTCGACGTGAGTGCCCCCAGCGCCCCTGCGGTATCGGGGAGTTGACGTGCATTTGTGCTGGCCAGCCCCCTGGTTGGTCAGCGCTACGGGTGATCACATAGGGTGAAAAGAAAAACGGGAGGTTCGGCGTGTTCGTTGAACGTGCGCCACTTGTCGACTTAGTGTCCTGTTCGGAAGAGTCCAGGAAGCAGACACACTGTTAACCCTAAAGTTGAACGTTAGGGTTTGGGTCGGCGTTCGGACCGTCCCCATCGACATCAGTCGTCGCCGCGGGTCCCCCGCAGAGCGACGACACGTAACTCGAGGCGAGAGGCCTTCGACGTGGCAGCACCGCAGAACTACCTCGCAGTCATCAAGGTCATCGGTGTCGGCGGCGGTGGTGTCAATGCCATCAACCGAATGATCGAGGTCGGTCTCAAGGGCGTCGAGTTCATCGCGATCAACACGGACGCACAAGCCCTGTTGATGAGCGACGCCGACGTCAAGCTCGACGTCGGCCGCGAACTCACCCGGGGCCTCGGCGCCGGGGCGAACCCGGCCGTCGGTCGTAAGGCGGCAGAGGACCACCGTGAGGAGATCGAGGAGGTCCTCAAGGGGGCCGACATGGTCTTCGTCACCGCCGGAGAGGGCGGCGGCACCGGCACCGGCGGCGCACCCGTCGTCGCCAACATCGCGCGCTCGCTGGGCGCCCTGACGATCGGTGTGGTCACCCGCCCGTTCACCTTCGAGGGCCGGCGACGCGCGAACCAGGCGGAGGACGGCATCGCCGAACTCCGCGAAGAGGTCGACACCCTCATCGTCATCCCCAACGACCGCCTGCTGTCCATCTCGGACCGCCAGGTCAGCGTGCTCGACGCCTTCAAGTCGGCCGACCAGGTCCTGCTCTCGGGTGTCCAGGGCATCACCGACCTGATCACCACGCCGGGCCTGATCAACCTGGACTTCGCCGACGTCAAGTCGGTCATGTCCGAGGCCGGATCGGCGCTCATGGGCATCGGCTCGGCGCGCGGCGACGACCGCGCGGTCGCGGCGGCGGAGATGGCGATCTCCTCGCCGCTCCTGGAGGCGTCCATCGACGGCGCCCGCGGCGTCCTGCTCTCCATCTCCGGCGGCAGCGACCTCGGTCTCTTCGAGATCAACGAGGCCGCCCAGCTGGTGAGCGAGGCGGCACACCCCGAGGCCAACATCATCTTCGGCGCCGTCATCGACGATGCCCTGGGCGACGAGGTCCGGGTCACCGTGATCGCGGCCGGATTCGACGGCGGACAGCCGCCGGCCCGGCGCGAGAGCACGCTGGGCGCCAGCACGAACAAGAGGGAGGAGCCGGCCGCCCCGGCCAGGCCCTCCGCCGAGAGCGCGCGTCCGTCGGGCGGACTCGGTTCCGTACCTCCGCGTGAGGAGAGCCCGGCCCCGGCCGAGCCCGCCCCCGCGTCGGCTTCGAGCGAGGGCCCGCTGTCGCCGGTCTCTCCGCCGCACGTCCCGCCGGCCCGTCCCTACCAGGACACCCAGGCCGAAGAGCTGGACGTACCGGACTTCTTGAAGTGATAGGTCAGCACCAGGCGGAACCCGTCACGGGCAGCGCTCATTTCGCCTTCACCGACCGGTGGGGCGGAGTGAGCGCCGCTCCGTACGGTGAGCTCAACCTCGGCGGCGCGGTCGGTGACGACCCCGCCGCCGTCGGCGCGAACCGCGAGCGCACGGCCCGCCGGCTCGGCCTCGACCCGGCCTCGGTCGTCTGGATGAACCAGGTGCACGGCCGGGACGTGGCGGTCGTCGACGGACCCTGGGGCGCGGAGGCGGAGATCCCGGCCGTGGACGCGCTGGTGACCACGCGGCGCGGACTGGCGCTCGCCGTCCTCACCGCCGACTGCACCCCCGTCCTCCTCGTCGATCCGGTCGCCGGAGTCGTCGGGGCGGCGCACGCCGGGCGGCCGGGGCTGGTCGCCGGGGTCGTCCCGGCGGTGGTCGAGGCCATGACCGCGCGGGGCGCACGCCCGTCCCGGATCACCGCACACACCGGGCCTGCCGTCTGCGGGCGGTGCTACGAAGTGCCCGAGGAGATGCGGGCCGAGGTCGCCGACGCGGTCCCCGGTACCTGGTCGGAGACCAGCTGGGGGACCCCGGCGGTCGACGTCACCGGCGGAGTCCACGCCCAGCTCGCCGCTCTCGGGGTGAGCGACCTGCACCGTTCGCCGGTCTGCACCCGTGAATCGGGCGACCACTTCTCGTACCGCCGCGACCGCACCACCGGGCGGCTCGCCGGATATGTCTGGTTGGACTGATAGGGCATGACGGACCGTAAGGCTCAACTCGCGGCGAATCTCGCACAGGTGGAGGAAAGGATCACCTCCGCCTGTGCCGCGGCCGGCCGCAAGCGCGAGGAGGTGACCCTGATCGTGGTCACCAAGACCTACCCCGCGAGCGATGTACGGATGCTGCATGAGCTCGGTGTGCGCCATGTCGCCGAGAATCGTGACCAGGACGCGGCACCGAAAGCCACCGCTTGTGCGGATCTTTCCCTGACATGGCACTTTGTCGGACAATTGCAGACGAACAAGGTTCGTTCTGTGACGAGTTATGCCGATGTCGTGCAGTCGGTCGACCGGATCAAGCTGGTCACCGCCCTCTCGGCCGCAGCGGTCCGTGCGGAGCGCGAGCTCGGCTGTCTGATCCAGGTCGCCCTGGACGCGGAGAGCGGCGAGCGCGGAGAGCGCGGCGGCGTCGCGCCCGACGGGATCGAGGAGTTGGCCGCCGCGGTCGACGCGGCGGAGGGTCTGCGGCTGGAGGGTCTGATGACCGTGGCGCCGCTAGCCGGACCGTTTGCCGGCAGGCAACGGGCCGCGTTCGACCGGCTGATGGAATTCGCCACCCGCCTGCGCGCCGGTCATCCGGCTGCCACCATGGTCTCCGCAGGTATGAGTGCGGACCTGGAGGACGCGGTGGCGGCCGGAGCGACACATGTACGCGTCGGTACGGCGGTACTCGGAGTCCGACCCGGGCTCGGGTAACGTCGCGAAGCAAGTCGGACCACAGCAGAAAATATGGTCATTCCCCAGCACGACGGGGCGGACCACAGTGGATCGCGGGCACTTGGTGACGAATGCCGATCCACCACAGAGCGGAGGACTCGGAGCATGGCCGGCGCGATGCGCAAGATGGCGGTCTACCTCGGCCTCGTGGAGGACGATGGGTACGACGGTCCGGGGTTCGACCCCGATGACGAATTCGAGCCTGAGCCGGAGCCCGATCGGCGACGGCATCAGCCCCCGCACCAGGTGGAACGCGAGCGCGAGCGGGAGCGCGAAAGGGACGAACCGGTACGAGTGGTACAGCCGCCCGCCCAGCGTGAGCCGGTTCAGCTCCCCGCGGAAAGCGGGCGACCCGCCCGGATCGCACCCGTGGCATCCATCACACCTGAACGCCCGAACATGGAGAAGAACGCACCGGTGATCATGCCCAAGGTCGTGTCCGAGCGGGAGCCGTACCGCATCACCACGCTGCATCCCAGGACCTACAACGAGGCCCGTACCATCGGGGAACACTTCCGTGAGGGCACTCCGGTGATCATGAATCTCACGGAGATGGACGATACGGACGCGAAGCGACTTGTCGACTTTGCCGCAGGACTCGTCTTCGGGCTCCATGGCAGCATTGAACGCGTGACGCAGAAGGTGTTCCTGTTGTCGCCTGCTAACGTCGATGTCACGGCGGAGGACAAGGCCCGCATCGCAGAGGGCGGATTCTTCAACCAGAGCTGAGAACACGACACCGGGAACAACCCGGCCGCGAGGCCGGTGCCGGCCGAGAGGCCGGAGCTACGAGAGCCAGGGGAGAGGGAAGCGCGAGACATGGGCGTCGCACTGGATGTGGTCTATATCGCGCTGATGTGTTTCCTCATCGTGCTGATCTTCCGGCTGGTCATGGACTACGTCTTCCAGTTCGCACGTTCATGGCAACCCGGCAAGGCGATGGTGGTCGTACTTGAGGCCACCTACACTGTCACCGATCCACCGCTCAAGCTTCTGCGGCGGTTCATTCCGCCGCTGCGTCTCGGGGGCGTGGCACTCGACCTGTCCTTCTTCGTTCTGATGATCATCGTCTACATCCTGATCAGCGTTGTGGTCAGGTTGTGAGCGATACGGTCTTGCCGACTGCCGACGACTACGTAGAGGTGAAGAAGAGATGCCGTTGACCCCCGAGGACGTGCGGAACAAGCAGTTCACGACCGTCCGCCTCCGAGAAGGCTATGACGAGGACGAGGTCGATGCCTTTCTCGACGAGGTCGAATCGGAGCTGACCCGTCTGCTCCGTGAGAACGAGGACCTGCGCGCCAAGCTGGCCGCCGCGACGCGTGCCGCCGCGCAGAACCAGCAGCAGCAACAGCAGCAGGGTATGCGCAAGCCCCCGGAGCAGCAGGACCGCCCGGGCGCTCCCGTACCCGCCGCCATATCTGGACCGCCGCAGCAGCAGCAGCCCCCGCAGATGGGTCCGCCCCAGCTGCCCGGTGGCGCGCCGCAGCTGCCTGCCGGTCCCAGCGGTCATGGCCCCCAGGGCGGCCACGGCGGCCCGCAGGGTCAGGGCCCGATGCAGGGCGGCCCCATGGGCGGTCCGATGGGTCAGCACCCCCAGCAGCAGCAGATGCAGCAAATGCAGCAGATGCAGCAGCCGCAGATGCAGCAGCAGGGGCAGGGCCCCGGTGGCGACAGCGCCGCCCGTGTCCTCTCGCTCGCGCAGCAGACCGCCGACCAGGCGATCGCGGAGGCCCGTTCCGAGGCCAACAAGATCGTCGGCGAGGCGCGGAGCCGTGCCGAGGGTCTGGAGCGCGACGCGCGCGCCAAGGCGGACGCCCTGGAGCGGGACGCGCAGGAGAAGCACCGCGTGGCGATGGGCTCGCTGGAGTCGGCCCGCGCGACGCTGGAGCGCAAGGTCGAGGACCTGCGTGGCTTCGAGCGCGAGTACCGCACGCGGCTGAAGTCCTACCTGGAGAGCCAGCTGCGTCAGCTGGAGACCCAGTCGGACGACTCGCTCGCCCCGCCGCGGACCCCGGCGACGGCCTCGCTGCCGCCGTCCCCCTCGCTGGCCCCGGCCGGTGCGGGTGCGATGGGTCACTCCATGGGCAGCTCCAACCACGGTGGCCACGGTGGCCAGCAGATGGGTGGCGGCCAGTCCATGGGCGGTGCGCCGTCCTACGGTGGGCAGCAGCAGATGTCGCCCGCGATGACGCAGCCGATGGCGCCGGTTCGGCCTCAGGCGCCGCAGCCGATGCAGCAGGCGCCGTCGCCGATGCGTGGCTTCCTGATCGACGAGGACGACAACTGATCGGATCGCGCTCGCTGAGCGCGTAGCCGTCGGCAGTCAAAGGGCCGGGCCTCGGGGTTTTCCCCGGGGCCCGGCCCTTTGCCGTGGGCGGTGCCGATGGGGGCGCCTGCGGCGGGCCTTGTCCCCTCCCCGCCCCTTCCCGAAACCGGGGCGCTGCCCCGGACCCGCTCCTCAAGCGCCGGAGGGGCTGAAACCTCAGCCTCGCCGGCGTTTGAGGCGTGGGGGTTCGGGGGCGGAGCCCCTGAGGGGGTACGGCGAAGGGCCCGGCCGGATGCGTTCCGGCCGGGCCCTTCCGCGTACGGGCCTACTGCTTGCGCAGGCGGAACACCAGCTCCAGGCCCTCGTCCTCGAACGGCGCGCCGTACGTGTCGTCCGCCTCGCCCTCCGCGTAGTCCAGGGCCAGCACCTCGTCCGCGATCAGCGGCTTGTGCTCCGTGAGGGCCTCCGCCGTTGCGGGGGACGTCGTCGTCCAGCGGACGGCGATGCGGTCCGCCACGTCCAGGCCGCTGTTCTTGCGGGCCTCCTGGATCAGGCGGATCGCGTCACGGGCCAGGCCCGCGCGGCGCAGCTCCGGGGTGATCTCCAGGTCCAGGGCCACCGTCGCGCCCGCGTCCGAGGCGACCGACCAGCCCTCGCGCGGGGTCTCCGTGATGATGACCTCATCGGGGGTAAGGGTGATCTGCTCGCCCTCCACCTCCACCGACGCCGTGCCCTCGCGCAGGGCCAGGGAGAGCGCCGCCGCGTCCGCGTTCGCGACCGCCTTGGCCACCGCCTGCACGCCCTTGCCGAACCGCTTGCCCAGCGCCCGGAAGTTCGCCTTCGCCGTCGTGTCGACCAGCGAGCCGCCGACCTCCGAGAGCGTGGCGAGCGATGTGACGTTCAGCTCCTCCGTGATCTGCGCCCGCAGGTCCGGGGCAAGCGACTCGAAGCCGCTCGCCGCCACCAGTGCCCGCGACAGCGGCTGCCGCGTCTTCACGCCCGACTCCGCGCGCGTCGCCCGGCCCAGCTCCACCAGGCGGCGCACCAGCGCCATCTGGGAGGAGAGGGTCGGGTCGATCGCCGACGCGTCCGGCTTCGGCCAGGAGGAGAGGTGCACCGACTCCGGGGCGTCCGGGGTCACCGGTGCGATCAGGTCCTGCCAGACCCGCTCCGTGATGAACGGGACCAGTGGGGCCATCAGCCGGGTCACCGTCTCGACGACCTCGTGCAGCGTGCGCAGCGCCGCCTTGTCGCCCTGCCAGAAGCGGCGGCGCGAGCGGCGTACGTACCAGTTGGAGAGGTCGTCGACGAACGCCGAGAGCAGCTTGCCGGCGCGCTGGGTGTCGTAACCCTCCATCGCGACCGTCATCTGGTCGACCAGCGCGTTGAGTTCGCTGAGCAGCCAGCGGTCCAGGACCGTGCGGTCCGCCGGGGCCGGGTCGGCCGCCGACGGGGCCCAGTTCGAGGTGCGTGCGTACAGGGCCTGGAAGGCGACCGTGTTCCAGTAGGTGAGGAGCGTCTTGCGGACCACCTCCTGGATCGTGCCGTGGCCCACCCGGCGCGCCGCCCACGGGGAGCCGCCCGCCGCCATGAACCACCGCACCGCGTCCGCCCCGTGCTGGTCCATCAGCGGGATCGGCTGGAGGATGTTGCCCAGGTGCTTGGACATCTTGCGGCCGTCCTCGGCGAGGATGTGGCCCAGGCAGACCACGTTCTCGTACGAGGACTTGTCGAAGACCAGCGTTCCTACAGCCATCAGCGTGTAGAACCAGCCGCGGGTCTGGTCGATGGCCTCCGAGATGAACTGCGCCGGGTAGCGGCTCTCGAAGACTTCCTTGTTCTTGTACGGGTAGCCCCACTGCGCGAACGGCATCGAACCCGAGTCGTACCAGGCGTCGATGACCTCCGGGACGCGGTACGCCTCCAGCTGGCAGTTCTCGTGCGTGCAGGTGAAGGTGATCTCGTCGATGAAGGGGCGGTGGGGGTCGAGGGATGACTGGTCCGTGCCGGTGAGTTCTGTGAGTTCCGCCCTTGAGCCCACGCACGTCAGGTGGTTGTCCTCGCAGCGCCAGATCGGCAGCGGCGTGCCCCAGTAGCGGTTACGGGACAGCGCCCAGTCCACGTTGTTGTTCAGCCAGTCGCCGAAGCGGCCGTTCTTGACCGAGTCCGGGAACCAGTTGGTCTTCTCGTTCTCCTGAAGGAGACGGTCCTTGATCGCCGTCGTCCTGATGTACCAGGACGGCTGCGCGTAGTAGAGCAGCGCCGTGTGGCAGCGCCAGCAGTGCGGGTAGCTGTGCTCGTACGGGACGTGGCGGAAGAGCTTGCCGCGCGCCTCCAGGTCCGCGGTGAGAGCCTCGTCGGCCTTCTTGAAGAAGACGCCGCCGACCAGGGGGAGGTTCTCCTCGAACGTGCCGTCGGGGCGGACCGGGTTGACCACCGGCAGGCCGTACGCGCGGCAGACCAGGAGGTCGTCGGCGCCGAACGCGGGGGACTGGTGGACCAGACCCGTACCGTCCTCGGTCGTGACGTACTCGGCGTTGACCACGTAGTGGGCTTCTGCCGGGAAGTCGACGAACGTGAAGGGGCGCTCGTAGGTCCAGCGCTCCATCTCCGCGCCGGTGAAGGACTGGCCGGTTGCCTCCCAGCCCTCGCCGAGGGCCTTCTCCAGGAGCGGTTCGGCTACGACGAGCTTCTCCTCGCCGTTCGTCGCGACGACGTACCGGACCTCGGGGTGTGCGGCGACCGCCGTGTTGGAGACCAGCGTCCAGGGGGTCGTCGTCCAGACCAGAAGCGACGCCTCGCCGGCCAGCGGGCCGCTGGTGAGGGGGAAGCGGACGAAGACGGACGGGTCGACGACCGTCTCGTAACCCTGCGCCAGCTCGTGGTCGGAGAGGCCGGTGCCGCAGCGCGGGCACCAGGGGGCGACGCGGTGGTCCTGGACCAGCAGGTCCTTGTTGAAGATCTCCTTCAGCGACCACCACACGGAGTCCACGTACTCCGGGTCCATCGTGCGGTAGGCGTCGTCCAGGTCGACCCAGTACCCCATCCGGGTCGTGAGCTCGGCGAAGGCGTCGGTGTGCCGGGTCACCGACTCGCGGCACTTGGCGTTGAACTCGGCGATGCCGAACGCCTCGATGTCCTTCTTGCCGTTGAAGCCCAGCTCTTTTTCCACCGCGAGCTCGACCGGCAGGCCGTGACAGTCCCAGCCGGCCTTGCGGCCCACGTGGTAGCCCTGCATGGTGCGGAAGCGGGGGAAGACGTCCTTGAAGACGCGGGCCTCGATGTGGTGGGCGCCGGGCATGCCGTTGGCGGTGGGCGGGCCCTCGTAGAAGACCCACTCGGGGCGGCCCTCGGACTGGTCGAGGCTCTTGGCGAACACCTTGTGCTCTTGCCAGAAGTCGAGAACGGCGTGCTCCAGCGCGGGCAGGTCGACCTGGGCGGGTACCTGGCGGTACTGCGGCGATGTCATGTGCGGCTTCCTCCGGCGGACGTATTCCACTTCCGTCGGAGGGACGAGAGCCGGATCTGCTCCCGCGGTACCACCCTCCTTGGCCCCGGGCGTGTGCCCGTGGCCCCCTCATTGGGGTCGCGATGCCGGGTCTAGTGGCCTCGGGCGCCGGTGGGCGGGGCCCATGGTCCGAGGCGTTCTTCCGGCGGCTCCGGGGTGATCTTCACGACGCGCTCGCCCCCGGGCTCCCACCGTCCCCGGGTCGCTGCTGGCTGCGTACGGCGCTACTCGTCCCATCCATGCCTTTCGCTGCGCCCAGTGTACGGGCCCGGACGGCTGACGGCCGACCGGTTTAACCGGGGCCCGGGCGTGACCCGAATGGCCAGTCGGGGGCGTACGGAGTCGAGCGCGGGGTGCGGGGGCGGCCGGGGGCTGGATTACCGGGCGGGGAGCTGGGAACAACGGATGCAGGTGCGCCACGACCGGGTACGGGGAGGGGCGGAAAGGGCGGCGTGCCCCGTTGCCGCGGGGCTGGGGTCGATTTATCGTCCCAGCACGATTCGCGTGCAAGATCACAATATGTGAAGGGGCCGCGGCCATGGTGGCGAAGAAGACGGCGGAAGAGACCGCGGCCGGGCAGAAGGCCGACGGGAAGCCACCGGCCGACGAGACGTCCGAGGACGGGACGGCCGCCGGGAAGGCGCCCACGAAGAAGGCGGCCGTGAAGAGGGCTGCCGCGAAGAAGGCGGGCGCGAAGAAGACCGCCGCGAAGAAAGCGCCTGTCAAGAAGGCGGCTGCGAAGAAGGCCGCCGCCGAGAAGAGCACCGCGAGTACGAAGAAGAGCGCCGCGAAGAAGAGCGCGGCCGAGAAGGCTTCGAAGACGGCCGCACAGACGGCCACGGGGGCGGCTCAGGCCGCCGAGGAGACGGGAGCCCACACGGTGGTAGCCAAGAAGAGCGCGAGTCGCCCCGCAGCCGCTACGGACGAGGCGGCCGTGCCGCCGGCCCGTGGAGCCGCCGCGACCGCTCCCGGCGAACTGGCGGTACGGCCCGGGGAGGACCCCTGGACGCCCGAGGAGGTCACCGAGGCACGCACGCTGCTGACCAGCGAGATCATGCGGCTGCGCAGCGAGCTGGAGGCCTCGGGGGCAGCCCTTGCCGGGCTGATGCGGGACTCCGGCGACGGCGCGGGCGACGACGAGGCCGACACGGGCACCAAGAACATCACGCGGGAACACGAGCTGTCGCTCGCTGCCCACGCCCAGGAGACGCTGGAGCAGACCGAGCGGGCCCTCGCGCGGCTGGAGGCGGGGACCTACGGGCTCTGCGAGGTGTGCGGCAAACCGATCGGCAAGGCACGGATGCAGGCATTTCCCCGCGCCACCCTCTGCGTCGAGGACAAACAGAAGCAGGAGCGGCGCGGCTGACCCGTACAGGTGTGTCGTACCCTCGTCCTCAGTCAGGCACCTAGGTTGAGGGACTCACGTGGCAGAGGCGGAGCGCATCATCGGTACGCCGGACAATCCCGAGGCCGAGCACACGGACGAAGGCGGCTCCACGGCCGCCGACGCCGCGGTGAACGCGGGCACGGGCAAGCGCAAGATCCTGGCACTCGTCGTCGTCGCGATCGTGGCCTACCTGCTGGACCTGGTCTCCAAGCTGATCGTGGTCGCCAAGCTGGAGCACCAGCCGCCGATCGACATCATCGGTGACTGGCTCCAGTTCCGGGCGCTGCGCAATCCCGGTGCCGCGTTCGGGTTCGGCGAGGCGTTCACGGTGATCTTCACCATCATCGCCGCCGGCGTGATCGTGGTCGTCATCCGGCTGGCCCGCAAGCTCTACAGCCTGCCCTGGGCCATCGCCCTGGGACTGCTCCTGGGCGGCGCGCTCGGCAACCTCACCGACCGCATCTTCCGGGCGCCCGGCGTGTTCGAAGGGGCGGTGGTCGACTTCATCGCCCCCAAGCACTTCGCCGTCTTCAACCTCGCCGACTCCGCCATCGTCTGCGGCGGCATCCTCATCGTGATCCTCTCCTTCAAGGGGCTGGACCCCGACGGGACCGTCCACAAGGACTGACCGGGCTGCGCGGGGAGCGTGGCGCGCAAGGCATACTCGACAGGTGAGTACGCACCCCGAGATCCGCACCCTGCCCGTACCGGACGGCCTGGAAGGCGAGCGTGTCGACGCCGCCATCTCCAGGATGTTCGGTTTCTCCCGCACCAAGGCCGCCGAGCTGGCCGCCGCCGGGAAGGTCCAGGTGGACGGTTCGGTGGCCGGCAAGTCCGAGCGCGTGCACGGCGGCGCCTGGCTGGAGGTCGAGATGCCCCAGGCACCCGCCCCCGTCCAGGTCGTGGCCGAGCCCGTCGAGGGCATGGAGATCGTCCACGACGACGACGACATCGTGGTCATCATGAAGCCGGTCGGCGTCGCGGCCCACCCCAGCCCCGGCTGGACCGGCACCACCGTCATCGGCGGCCTCGCCGCCGCCGGGTACCGCATCTCGACGTCCGGCGCCGCCGAGCGCCAGGGCATCGTGCACCGCCTCGACGTCGGCACCTCCGGCCTGATGGTCGTCGCCAAGTCCGAGCGCGCGTACACCCTGCTCAAGGCCCAGTTCCGCGACCGGATCGTCGACAAGAAGTACCACGCGCTCGTCCAGGGCCACCCGGACCCGATGAGCGGCACCATCGACGCCCCCATCGGGCGCCACCCCAACCACGACTACAAGTGGGCGGTCACCGCCGAGGGCAAGCCGTCGGTGACCCACTACGACCTGATCGAGGCGTACCGCGCCGCCAGCCTCCTGGACATCAAGCTGGAGACCGGCCGCACCCACCAGATCCGGGTCCACATGTCCGCCCACCGCCACCCCTGCGTCGGCGACCTGACGTACGGCGCCGACCCGACCCTGGCCAAGCGGCTCGGGCTGACCCGGCAGTGGCTGCACGCGGTGCGCCTGGGCTTCGAGCACCCGAGCGACGGCAGCTGGGTGGAGTTCTCCAGCACCTACCCGGCCGACCTCCAGCACGCCCTCGACACCATCGCCGCGGAGAGCCAGTGACCGCCGTACCACCCCCGTACACCGTCCGCAGGGCCGTCGAGGAGAGCGACCTCGCCGCCTGCTTCCAGGTGCGCAAGGAGGTCTTCGTCGGCGAGCAGAACGTGCCCGAGGAGATCGAGTACGACGCCTACGACCCGACCGCCGTGCACGTCCTGGCCGTGGCGGCCGACGGCACCGCCCTCGGTACGGGGCGGCTGCTGCACGGCGCCGACGCTGCCGGGAAGACCGGCGGTGACCTCACCGTCGGCTCGCTCGGCCGGCTCGCGGTGACCCGGCAGGCGCGCGGCCTCGGCGTCGGCGCGGCCCTGGTGCGCGCCATCGAGGACGAGGCGGTCCGGCTCGGCCTGACCGCCGTGGACCTGCACGCCCAGACCCACGCCCTCGGCTTCTACGAGCGGCTCGGCTATGTCGCGTACGGCCCCGAGTTCCCGGACGCGGGCATCCCGCACCGGGCGATGCGCCGCGACACCGCGGCTGCCTGATCCCGCCGTACGGGGGGTCTCGCCCGTTCCGTGAACCGTGCGTGGCAGGGTGGAGCCCTGCCCGGCCGTCGCCCCGGCCGGGCTCCTGACGGCCGCTCACTCCGGCCGGACCCGCGGTCACGGCCGAGGCCGTGACCTGCACGTCGGCCCGGTGAGAGGCCCGGAACCGCACGCTCCGGAAGGCACCTGCCGTGGATCAAATGGCCCTGCTGCTCCTGCTGCTGCTCGGAGCCGTGGTCACGGTGCCCCTCGGCGCCCGCCTGGGGCTGCCGGCACCGGTCCTGATGACGCTGGCCGGGGTCGCGATGGCGTTCGCGCCCTTCGTGCCGAACGTCGACATCCCGCCCGAGATCATCCTCCCGGCCCTGCTGCCGCCGCTGCTCTACGCCTCCGTGCAGCGCACCTCCTGGCGCCAGTTCGCCGCCAACAAACGCCCGATCTTCCTGCTGGCCGTCGCCCTGGTCTTCGTCACCACGGCCGCCGTCGCCGCCGTCGCCAACTCCGTCGTGCCCGGTCTGCCGATCGCCGCGGCCGTCGCGCTGGGCGCGCTCGTCGCCCCGCCCGACCCGGTCGCCGCGACCGCCGTGGCGGGCTCGGTCGGCCTGCCGCGCCGGCTGGTGTCGATCCTGGAGGGCGAGGGGCTCTTCAACGACGTCACCGCCATCGTGCTCTACCACGTGGCCATCGCCGCGGCGGTGAGCGGCACCTTCTCGGTGCCCGAGGCCTTCGGGCTGCTGATCCTCTCCGCCGTGGTCGCGATCGCCGTCGGCCTCGCGCTCGGCTGGCTCACCATCAAGCTGATGGGCCTGCTGGGCGACGCCACCCTCCAGGTCGGCCTGAGCCTGCTGGTGCCGTTCGTCGCCTACGTCCTCGCCGAGGAGCTGATGGGCTCCGGTGTGCTCGCCGTCCTGACCATCGCGCTCTACCTCGCCGAGCACACCGCCGACGCCGACGACGTGCTCGGCCGGCTCACCGGACGTACCTTCTGGGAGATCGTCGACACCCTCGTCACCGGCGTGGCCTTCGGACTGATCGGCCTGGAGCTGCACAGCGTGTTCGGCACCTCGGGCGGGCGCGAGTTCCAGATGCTCGGCTGGGGGCTCGTGATCGTCGGGGTCGTCGTCGGTGTCCGGCTGGCCTGGCTGCTGCCCGCCACCTGGCTCGCCAAGCGGCTGCACACCCGGCGGGACGTCAGCGAGGAGATCCCGACCAGCTGGCGGGAGACCGTCGTCATGTGGTGGGCCGGGATGCGCGGGGTGGCCTCCGTCGCGCTGGCGCTGGCGATTCCGCTGGAGACGGACGACGGGCAGCCCTTCCCCGGCCGCGACGAGATCATCTTCATCGCCTTCTGCGTCATCATGGTCACCCTCGTCTTCCAGGGCCTCACCCTGCCGTGGCTGGTCCGCAAGCTCCGGGTGCGCGCCGACGCCGACGCCGAGGAGGCCCTGGAGCGGGAGCTCGCCGTGCGCGCCGCCAAGGCGGCCAAGCGCCGGCTCAAGGAGATCCAGGAGGTCGAGGAGTTCCCGGACGAGGTCGTGGAGCGGCTCCAGAAGGCCGCGTACGACATCGGGGCCCGGATCAACCCGGAGATCGTGGACGAGGAGCGGCGCGAGGCGTACGCGAAGCGGGCCGAGCGGTTCAAGGCGGTCAGCCGGGTCCAGCGGGAGATGATGTCGGCCGCCCGCCACGAGGTCCTCTCGGCGCGCAACGAGGCCGGCTCCGACCCCGAGGTCGTGGACCGGGTGCTGCGCTACCTGGACTTCCGCTCACTGCGCTGAGCCTCGGGGCGCCCTGAGCCTTCAGGACGCCCCGGTCCTCAGCCGCGGCCCGTCCGGGGTGACTTGGAGTCGTCCAGGTCGAGGGAGGGGCCGGACCCGTTGCGGCCGGGCCGGGGCCGTGCCCCCGTCAGCTCCGCCCACTGCTCGCCCGGCGGCAGCGCGGCGGGGGAGCTGGCGATGCGCGGCAGCGCGTACGGGTGGTGGTCGCGCAGCCAGCCGATCAGCTGCTCGCGCACCGCGCACCGCACCGTCCAGATGTCGTCCGCGTCCTTCGCCGTGACCACCGCCCGCACCTGGATCGTGGTCGGGGTCGTGTCGGTGACGGCGAGGGACCAGTCGCGGCCGTCCCACGCGGCGATGTCGCCGAGGATGTCCCGCAGCTTCTTGCGCATGGCGGCCACCGGCGCCGCGTGGTCCAGGTGGAAGAAGACCGTGCCGGTCATCTGGACCCCGCCGCGCGACCAGTTCTCGAACGGCTTGCTCGTGAAGTACGAGACCGGCATCGTGATCCGCCGCTCGTCCCAGGTCCGTACCGCCAGGAACGTCAGCGTGATCTCCTCGATGGTGCCCCACTCGCCGTCCACCACCACGGTGTCGCCGATCCGGACCATGTCGCCGAACGCGATCTGGAGCCCCGCGAAGAGGTTGCCGAGGGTCGACTGGGCGGCCACACCCGCGACGATGCCGAGCACACCGGCCGAGGCCAGCATCGAGGTGCCGACCCCGCGCATCGCCGGGAACGTCAGCAGCATCGCCGCGATGGCGACCACCGTCACCACCGCGATGACGACCCGCTGGATCAGCGTCACCTGCGTCCGGACCCGGCGGACCCGGGCGGGGTCGCGGGTGGACGTCGCGTACCGGGCGTAGCTGGACTCGACGACCGTCGCGGCGGCCCGCACCACCAGCCAGGCCGTGGCGCCGATCAGCACCAGGGAGAGGGCCTGGCCGATGCCGACCCGGTGCTCCCACACCCAGGCGATGCCCGACTGCCGGTAGCTGCCGCGCAGCAGCGCCGTGATGATCACCACCTGCAACGGTGGCCGGCAGCGCCGCAGCAGACCCCACAGCGGGGTCTCGTGGTGGCGGCTGTCGGCCTTGCGCAGCAGCCGGTCGACCAGCCAGCCGATCAGCAGGGTGATCACCACGGATCCGCCGAAGACGATCAGCGGGCGCAGCACGTTCTCCATCGTCCGGTCCTCCAAGCTGTGAGGCGCAACTGGCACCATGGGCCTCATGAACATCATGCTTTTCCACTCGACCTACGGGCTCACGCCCGCAGTGCACGCCGCGGCCGCGCGTCTGAGGGACGCCGGCCACGTGGTGCGCGTGCCCGATCTTTTCGAGGGGCACACCTTCGACACGGTGGAAGAGGGCATTGCCTTCAAGGAGGAGGTCGGCAAGGAGGAGCTGCTGAAGCGCGCGGTGCTGGCCGCCGCGCCCTACTCCGACCAGGGGCTCGTCTACGCCGGGTTCTCCCTCGGGGCGGCGACCGCGCAGACCCTGGCGCTCGGCGACGCGAAGGCGCGCGGGCTGCTGCTCCTCCACGGCACCTCGGACATCGCCGAGAACGCCACGGTGGACGAGCTTCCGGTCCAGCTGCACGTCGCGGACCCGGACCCCTTCGAGTCCCACGACTGGCTGAACAGCTGGTACCTCCAGATGCAGCGGACCGGCGCGGACGTGGAGATCTACCGCTACCCCGGGGCCGGCCACCTGTTCACCGACCCCGACCTCCACGACTACGACCAGGCGGCCGCCGAGCAGACCTGGAAGGTCGCGCTCGGCTTCCTGGCCACGCTGTAGAGCTCTCTCACCGCACCGGGCGGTCCACCCGCTCGACCTTCTGGGTGCCCCGGCGCGTCCGGTAGGAGCGGACCCAGGCGGAGGTGGCGTCCTGGGCCGTCTTGTCGGACAGCACGTAGTAGTCCATCTGCGAGCGCTCGGCGGTGACGTCCAGGACGCCGTAGCCGTGCGAGTCCATGTCCACCCACTTCACATGGCGGTTGGCGGTACGGACGGCCGCCGACGCGACCGTCGACACGGTCTGCGGCGCGACCCGCAGGATGTCGTCCAGGTTGTCCGAGGTCACCGACGTGACGACGAACTCCGTCGCCGCCGAGGGCGACAGCGGATACGTCGCCGCCTTCACCGGCACCTCACTGGCCCAGGCCATGTGGACGTCGCCGGTCAGGAACACCGTGTCGCGGATCCCCCGGTCCCGCAGATGCCCGATCAGCTCCTTGCGGTCGTCGGTGTACCCGTCCCACTGGTCGACGCTGAACGCCAGCCCCTCCTTCGGCAGCCCCAGCAGCCCGGTGAGCGGCCCCAGCAGATGGGCGGGGAGAGCCCCGAAGGCGACCGGCGAGATCATCACCGACGTCCCCACCAGCTTCCACACCGCGTCCGACCCGGCCAGACCCGCCTTCAGCCAGTCCAGCTGCGCCCGGCCGGTGATCGTACGCTCCGGGTCGTCCACCGAGCCGTTGCCGATGGACGCCTGCTCGGAACGGAAGCTCCGCAGGTCCAGCAGGTGCAGATCGGCCAGCCGCCCGAACCGCAGCCGCCGGTGGACGGTCCCCTCGGTGGAGGCGCGGACCGGCATCCACTCGAAGTACGCCTGCTTGGCCGCCGCCACCCGCTCCGCCCACGCCCCCTCCGTACCCGGGGTGTGGTTCTGCGCCCCGCCCGACCAGGCGTCGTTGGCGAACTCGTGGTCGTCCCAGATCGCGATGACCGGGTGGGCGGCGTGCAGCGCCTGGAGGTCGGTGTCGGTCTTGTAGGTGCCGTGCCGCAGGCGGTAGTCGGCCAGGTTCAGGATCTCGTGGGCGGGCCGGTGCTCCCGCAGGGCCGCGCCCTGGGTCGGGTAGCCGCCGGTCGCGTACTCGTACAGGTAGTCGCCCAGGTGCAGCACCGCGTCCAGGTCGCCGCGGGCGGCGAGATGGCGGTACGCGGAGAACCAGCCCGCCTCCCAGTTGGCGCAGGACACCACGCCGAAGCGGAGCCCCGCCACGCTCGCCCCGGTGGCGGGCGCGGTGCGGGTGCGGCCTACGGGGGAGCGGACCTCGGCGCCCTCGCCGGCCCCGCCTGCCTCGCCGCCCGCCGTGAAGCGGAAGTAGTACGTGGTGGCCGGGCGCAGTCCGCGGACGTCGGCCTTGACCGTGTGGTCGGAGGCGGCCGAGGCGAGCGTCGTACCGCTCCCGGCCGGCACGGTGAACTCCCGGTCCTCCGCGACCTCCCAGCGCACCGGGGTATCGGCCCCGCGCCCCGAACCGGGCTCCGCGCCGGGCTCGGGGGTGACGCGGGTCCACAGCAGGACCCCGTCGGGCAGCGGGTCACCGGAGGCGACGCCGTGCAGGAAGGCGGGCGCCGCCACCTGAGAGCCGGCAGTGGCGGAGGTGATGGTCGAGGTGGCGAGTACGGGGACGGCGGCGGCGGTCGCGGCGGCGGCCCGGACGACCGTGCGGCGGCTCAGCGAGGGTATGTGTCGACTGGTCACGGCCGATCACCCTACGGGCGCGTACAGCGAACGGGCGGGCGAACGGAGGAAGTTCGCCCGCCCGTCGGGAAACGGTCGCCGGGAGGTGGCCCGCCGGTCGGGGGCCGCCCGGAGGCGGGCGGACAGTCGGGGCCGCCGCCCGGCCCGGCAGCTCTGGAGGCGTTACGCCTTCAGCGCCTTGTCCACCGCCGCCGTGAACTCGGCCGCCGTCATCGGGGCGTTGTCGCTGCCCTCGGTGGTGACCTTCTTGCCGTCCATCTTCAGCGTGGGCGTGCCCTCCACCCCGCTCTTGCCGAACGCGTCGGACATCTTCATCGCCCAGGCGTCGTACGTACCGTCCTCGACGTCCTTCTGGAAGGCCTTGTTCCCCTTCAGCGCGTCCACCGAGTCGGCGACCTCGATGAGGTAGCTGTCCTTGGCGAACTTGTCCTCGCTCTCCTCCGGGTGGAACTTCGCGGAGTACAGCGCGGCCTTGTACTCCATGAACGCCTCGGGGCTCACGTTCAGCGCGGCGCCGAGCGCGCTCAGGGCGTTCTTGGAGCCCTCACCGTTGTCGACGTTGTCGATGAAGGTCGCACCGACGTACTTGACCTTGTACTTGCCGGCGTCGACGTCCTTCGTGACGGTCTCGCCGACGCCCTGCTCGAACGTGGCGCAGACCGGGCAGCGGGAGTCCTCGTACAGCTCCAGGGTCTTCTTGGCGTCGGACTTGCCGATCACCACGGTGGTGCCGTCCTTGCCGGAGGTGTTCCTCGGCGCTGTGACGTTCTTCGCGTCGGCGGCGGCGTCCCAGGCGGAGGGCTTGTTCAGCTGCATCACGCCGTAGCTGATACCGCCGATGACGGCGAGGGCCGCGACGACCGAGACGCCGACGACGAGCTGCTTGCGGGTCCGGTCCTTCTTGGCCTGCGCCTCGCGCTCGGCGCGCAGCCGCTCACGGGCCGCTGCCTTGTTCTGCTGGGTGTTGCGCTTGCTCATGGTGGTGTTCTCCGTGGATGCGTGGGGAGTGGAAGGGTGCTGCCCGGCGCCGGCCGTCCTGCCCTCAGGCAGCGGTGGCGTACGCGGTGAGCGGCGGCCCCCTCCGTCCCACGGAGTGCACGGGGAAGCGGGCCGGGGAGAGCGGGTGCACGCGCCCGGCTGCGCGGGGGAGACGGGGAGCGGACCGGACGGTGCCGCTCACCACGGCGACCGCGGTGAGCAGCGGCCGGAACGCCACCAGGGCCGCCGTGCGCACCAGCCCCGCCAGCGCCGCCTCGCCGCGCCGCAGCCAGGCGGCGGCGAGCAGCCCGACGGCCACATGGGCGGCGAGCAGCAGCCACGGCACGGCCGGACCCGGCTGCGCCAGCAGGGCCGCCGCGCGGTCGCCCGTACCGGTCATCCCGGCGAGCGGGGTGCCCACCGTGCCGACGCCCGCGATCCGTGCCCCGGTCGCGCCGACCTCGCCGCCCCCGCAGAGCACGTCGAAGCCGACCGAGCGCAGCGGGCCCGCGATGGGCCCGCCGGCCGCCCCGTAACAGAGGTGCTGGCCGGTGGTGAAGAGCGTGTCGGCCGCCAGCTCCAGCGGGACGAGCAGCCCCGCGATGGCGCCGAAGCCGCGCTCCCGGCCGGCCAGCGCGTACGCCATGCCGAAGACGACCGCCGCGAGGAGCGCGACGGCGGCCAGCGGCAGCGGGACCCCGGAGAGCAGCACGTGGGACGCCGTGGACAGGGTGACGACGAGCGCGGCGAAAAGCGCCGCGCGCACCACCCTGAGCTGCGTACCTGAGATGTCCATCGTCGGAAAGTGTGTCATGTGCGGAGGTAAGCGGACCTTAAAGAAGCTGAGAGTCACGGCACGGCCGGCTGCCGGCGCCTACAGGCCGGGGATCCGGCCGTTGCGGAAGAGGTCCACGAAGATCTGGTGGTCCGCGCGGGCCCGGGCCCCGTAGCTGTGGGCGAAATCGACCAGCAACTCGCCGAACCCCTCCTCGTCGGCCGCGATGGCCGCGTCGATCGCCCGCTCCGTGGAGAACGGCACCAGCGAGTGGCCGCTCTCGTCGTCCGCCGCCGCGTGCATGGTGGCCGTCGCCCGGCCGAGGTCCGCGACGACCGCCGCGATCTCGCCCACCTCGTCGATCTCGGACCAGTCCAGATCGACCGCGTACGGCGAGACCTCGGCGACCAGCTGGCCCGCGCCGTCCAGCTCGGTCCAGCCCAGCCACGGGTCCGCGTGCGCCTGGAGCGCCCGCTGCGAGATCACCGTGCGGTGCCCCTCGTGCTGGAAGTAGTCCCGCACGGCGGCGTCCGTGATGTGCCGGGAGACCGCCGGGGTCTGCGCCTGCTTGAGGTAGATCACCACATCGTTCTCCAGGGCGTCGCTGTTGCCCTCCAGGAGGATGTTGTACGAGGGCAGCCCGGCCGATCCGATGCCGATGCCCCGGCGGCCCACCACGTCCTTGACCCGGTAGGAGTCGGGGCGGGTCAGGCTCGACTCCGGCAGCGTCTCCAGATAGCCGTCGAACGCGGCCAGCACCTTGTACCGCGTGGCGGCGTCCAGGTCGATCGCGCCGCCGCCGTCCGCGAACCGGCGCTCGAAGTCCCGGATCACCGTCATCGAGTCCAGCAGCGAGAAGCGGGTCAGCGAGCGGGCGGCGCGCAGCGCGTCCAGCAGCGGGCCCTGAGCGGTGTCCAGCGTGAAGGGCGGCACCTCGTCGTT
Source organism: Streptomyces cyaneofuscatus (assembly GCF_033109485.1). Lineage (NCBI taxonomy): Bacteria > Bacillati > Actinomycetota > Actinomycetes > Kitasatosporales > Streptomycetaceae > Streptomyces > Streptomyces cyaneofuscatus. The sequence goes on from NZ_CP137002.1 coordinate 6,409,554, forward strand.
CTTCGCGCCCGTCGCCAGCGCGTGGATCCGCTCCCGGTAGGCCGCGGCGAAGACCCGGACCAGGTCGGTGATCTGCTCGTCGGACAGCGCCTTGGCGTACCCGATCAGCGCCACGGAGGCGGCGAACCGCTTCAGGTCCCAGGTGAAGGGGCCCACGTATGCCTCGTCGAAATCGTTGACGTTGAAGACGAGGCGGCCGTTGGCGTCCATGTAGGTGCCGAAATTCTCCGCGTGGAGATCACCGTGGATCCAGACCCGGCCGGTGCGCTCGTCCAGATACGGGCCGCCGCTCTGCTCCCGCTCCAGGTCGGTGTAGAACAGGCAGGCCGTGCCCCGGTAGAAGGCGAAGGCCGAGCCCGCCATCTTGCGGAACTTGACCCGGAAAGCGGCGGGATCGGCGGCCAGCAGCTCCCCGAAGGCGGTGTCGAAAACGGCGAGAATCTGTTCCCCGCGCTGCGCTGCGCCGGTCTGCGTTTCCGACATCTCTTGCTGCCTCCTGCTGTCGTTGGCGTGCCTGCCGGGGAACCCGGTGCGTGTGACGGAGTGCATGACAAAACGGACACCCGCCCCGCCCTCTCCAACGCTCGGCGGAAGCCGGGAGTGCCCGTCGTCCGACTCCGTCACGTCGTAGACTTCCACGCTGTCCCCCCGTCCGTCATCGCCCGACTTCCCGGAGGCCCGACGCCGTGACCAAGCCGCCCTTCACGCACCTGCACGTTCATACCCAGTACTCGCTGCTGGACGGTGCGGCGCGGCTCAAGGACATGTTCGAGGCGGCCAACGAGATGGGCATGACGCACATCGCGATGACCGACCACGGCAACCTCCACGGGGCCTACGACTTCTTCCACTCGGCCAAGAAGGCGGACGTCACGCCGATCATCGGCATCGAGGCGTACGTCGCCCCGGAGTCGCGCAAGCACAAGCGCAAGGTGCAGTGGGGACAGCCGCACCAGAAGCGCGACGATGTGTCCGGATCCGGTGGTTACACCCACAAGACGATCTGGGCGTCCAACAAGACCGGGCTGCACAACCTCTTCCGGCTCTCCTCCGACGCGTACGCCGAGGGCTGGCTCCAGAAGTGGCCCCGCATGGACAAGGAGACCATCTCCCAGTGGTCGGAGGGGCTCATCGCCTCCACCGGCTGCCCCTCCGGCGAGGTGCAGACCCGGCTGCGGCTCGGCCAGTTCGACGAGGCGGTGCAGGCGGCCTCCGACTACAAGGACATCTTCGGGGCCGACAAGTACTTCCTGGAGCTGATGGACCACGGCATCGAGATCGAGCGCCGGGTCCGTGACGGGCTGCTGGAGATCGGCAAGAAGCTGGACATCCCGCCGCTGGTCACCAACGACTCCCACTACACGTACGCGCACGAGGCCACCGCCCACGACGCCCTGCTCTGCATCCAGACGGGCAAGAACCTCTCGGACCCGGACCGCTTCCGCTTCGACGGCACCGGCTACTACCTGAAGACGACGGACGAGATGTACGCCGTCGACTCCTCCGACGCCTGGCAGCAGGGGTGCGCCAACACCCTGCTGGTCGCCCAGCAGATCGACACCACCGGCATGTTCGAGGCGAAGAACCTCATGCCGAAGTTCGAGATCCCGGACGGCTTCACGGAGATCACCTGGTTCCAGGAGGAAGTGCGCAAGGGCATGCAGCGCCGCTTCCCGAACGGTGTGCCCGACGACCGGCAGAAGCAGGTCGAGTACGAGATGGACATCATCATCCAGATGGGGTTCCCGGGGTACTTCCTGGTCGTCGCGGACTTCATCATGTGGGCCAAGAACAACGGCATCGCGGTGGGCCCCGGCCGTGGTTCGGCGGCCGGTTCGATCGTGTCGTACGCCATGGGCATCACCGACCTCGACCCGATCGAGCACGGGCTGATCTTCGAGCGGTTCCTCAACCCCGAGCGCGTCTCCATGCCCGATGTCGACATCGACTTCGACGAGCGTAGGCGCGTCGAGGTGATCCGGTACGTCACCGAGAAGTACGGCGCCGACAAGGTCGCCATGATCGGCACCTACGGCAAGATCAAGGCGAAGAACGCCATCAAGGACTCGGCCCGGGTGCTGGGCTACCCGTACGCCATGGGCGACCGCCTCACCAAGGCGATGCCCGCCGACGTCCTCGGCAAGGGCATCGACCTCAACGGCATCACCGACCCCAAGCACCCGCGCTACAGCGAGGCGGGCGAGATCCGGGGGATGTACGAGAACGAAGCGGACGTCAAGAAGGTCATCGACACGGCAAAGGGTGTCGAGGGCCTGGTCCGGCAGATGGGCGTGCACGCCGCCGGCGTCATCATGTCCAGCGAGCCGATCGTCGACCACGCCCCCGTCTGGGTCCGGCACACCGACGGCGTCACCATCACGCAGTGGGACTACCCGCAGTGCGAGTCGCTCGGCCTGCTGAAGATGGACTTCCTCGGCCTGCGCAACCTGACGATCATGGACGACGCCATCAAGATGGTGAAGTCCAACAAGGGCATCGACCTGGAGATGCTCGCCCTGCCGCTGGACGACCCCAAGACGTACGAACTGCTCTGCCGCGGTGACACGCTCGGCGTCTTCCAGTTCGACGGCGGGCCGATGCGCTCCCTGCTCCGCCAGATGCAGCCCGACAACTTCGAGGACATCTCCGCCGTCTCGGCCCTCTACCGGCCGGGCCCGATGGGCATGAACTCGCACACGAACTACGCGGAGCGCAAGAACGGCCGCCAGGAGATCACCCCGATCCACCCGGAGCTGGAGGAGCCCCTCAAGGAGGTCCTCGGCCTCACCTACGGCCTGATCGTCTACCAGGAGCAGGTCCAGAAGGCCGCCCAGATCGTCGCCGGGTACTCGCTCGGCGAGGCCGACATCCTGCGCCGCGTGATGGGCAAGAAGAAGCCCGAGGAGCTGGCGAAGAACTTCGTCCTCTTCGAGAAGGGCGCCAAGGAGAAGGGCTTCTCCGACGCGGCGATCAAGGCGCTGTGGGACGTCCTGGTGCCGTTCGCCGGGTACGCATTCAACAAGGCGCACTCCTCGGCGTACGGCCTGGTCACCTACTGGACCGCCTACCTCAAGGCGAACTACCCCGCCGAGTACATGGCTGCCCTGCTGACCTCGGTCAAGGACGACAAGGACAAGTCCGCGGTCTACCTCAACGAGTGCCGCCGCATGGGCATCAAGGTGCTCCCGCCCAACGTCAACGAGTCGCTGTCCAACTTCGCCGCCCAGGGCGACGACGTGATCCTCTTCGGCCTGACCGCCATCCGCAACGTAGGCCAGAACGTCGTCGACTCGATCATCCGCTCCCGCAAGGCCAAGGGGAAGTACAGCACCTTCCCCGACTTCCTCGACAAGGTCGAGGCGGTCGTCTGCAACAAGCGCACCGTCGAATCGCTGATCAAGGCCGGCGCCTTCGACGAGATGGGCCACACCCGCAAGGGGCTCGTCGCCCACCACGAGCCGATGATCGACAACGTGGTGCAGGTCAAGCGCAAGGAGGCCGAGGGACAGTTCGACCTCTTCGGCGGCATGGGCGAGGAGGAGAGCGACGAGCCGGGCTTCGGCCTGGACGTGGAGTTCTCCGACGTCGAGTGGGAGAAGGCCTACCTGCTCGCCCAGGAGCGGGAGATGCTCGGCCTGTACGTCTCCGACCACCCGCTCTTCGGCCTGGAGCACGTGCTGTCCGACAAGGCCGACGCCTCGATCTCCCAGCTGATGGGCGGCGACTACAGCGACGGCTCGATCGTCACCGTCGGCGGCATCATCTCCGGTCTCCAGCGCAAGATGACCAAGCAGGGCAACGCCTGGGCCATCGCCACCGTGGAGGACCTGGCCGGCTCCATCGAGTGCATGTTCTTCCCCGCCACCTACCAGCTGGTCTCCACCCAGCTCGTGGAGGACACCGTCGTCTTCGTCAAGGGACGGCTCGACAAGCGCGAGGACGTGCCCCGGCTGGTCGCCATGGAGATGCAGGTCCCCGACATCTCCAACGCCGGGACCAACGCCCCGGTCGTCCTCACCATCCCCACCGTGAAGATCACCCCGCCGATGGTCACGCGCCTCGGCGAGGTGCTCAGCCACCACCGGGGCGACACCGAGGTACGCATCAAGCTCCAGGGCCCCCGCAAGACCACCGTCCTGCGGCTGGACCGGCACCGGGTCAAGGCCGATTCGGCCCTCTTCGGCGATCTGAAGGTGCTGCTCGGGCCGTCCTGCCTGGCCGGCTGAGCCGTCCCGTAGAGACGAGAGGGGCGTCCCGCACCGTGCGGGACGCCCCTCTCGTGCATGACCGCGAGCGGCCGACGCGTCAGTTGTGACCGAAGCGCCGCTGGTGCTTGCGCGCCACGTCGGACGGGCTGCCCTGGGACTGCGTCTGCGGCTGGGTCTGCGACTCGTACGCCGTCGACTTGGCCTGCTCGGCGCTACGCTCCGACGCGGACGCGCGATCGTGCTGGCTGCCCTGCTTGCGGTTCTTGTTCTTGGCCATGGTGAATGCCTCCTGTGGGGAATCCTGGGGGGCCAGGACCATCGTCAGACTCACATAGCGCCGCAAACCGTGCATGTTGGATCATTACCGTGCGTAGCGGTATCCGCAGTGACGGTCGTCCCCGCCCTCCGCCCCAGACCTTTTCCAGCCCTTTCCCGATTCGCCACGCCGATGATCGAGTTCCGGCCGTTAACCCTTGTGCGGTCGGGCAGACTCGAAGGAAACCCTGGGTAAGCGGACCCGGTCATCGAGGGGCGGGCCGCTGAACCGTTCCCGAATTCCTGGAAGAGGGTGGAACGCGTGGACCGTTGCGTCGTCCTGGTGGACGCCGGCTACTTGCTGGGCGCAGCCGCGAGTCTGCTGGCCGGAGAGCCCGCCCGTTCCCGCATCACCGTCGACCACGCGGCCCTCATCCAGGGGCTGCGCGAGCGGGCCGAGGCCGATACGCAGCAGCCGCTGCTGCGGATCTACTGGTTCGACGGCGCCCCCGACCGGGTGCCCCAGCCCGAGCACCGCAGGCTCCGGGTGATGCCCCGGGTGACCGTACGGCTGGGAGCCCTGACCCGCAGCGACGGACGCTGGGCGCAGAAGGGCGTGGACGCCGCCATGCACGCCGAGCTCACCGAGCTGGCCAGGAACCGGGCCTGCTCGGACGTGGTCCTGGTGACCGGTGACGGCGATCTGCTGCCGGGGCTCATGTCCGCCAAGGAGCACGGCGTCGCCGTCCACCTGTGGGCCGTCCAGGCCGCCGACGGCGACTACAACCAGTCCGAGGACCTCGTCGCCGAGGCGGACGAACGCCGCGTCCTCGACCGGGCCTGGATCACCAAGGCCGTCCGCGCCAAGGACACCGGCGGCAGCTGCCCCCCGCCGCCCGCCCCGCGCCCCGAGATCGCCGCCATCCTCTCCGCGCCACTGCCGGAGGCCGCCCTCGCCGCCTCCGCCGAGCGGGCCTCCGAAGCGGCCCAGGCGGCCCAGGCCGCCGCCCGCACCGGGCCCGCCGCGCCCGCCGAGCCCGGCCCCTCCGAGCCCCCGGCCGCCCCCGGCCACAAGGGCGTCCCCACCCCCAAGGACCTCGCCGCCCTCCGCGCCCACGCCACCCACCCCGACCGGACGGCCGCCCAGAACGCGACCCCCGCCAACGCGACCCTGCGCTGGTCCTCCGACAAGGGCTGGGTCGAGCGCGGCGGCCCCCTCGGCGAACCCGCCGAGACCGCCTCCCTGCCGACCCTCGCCCAGGTCACCAGCGCCGAACAGCGCTGGGCCGACCGGGAGGAGGACATCACCACCGTCGGCGGCGACCCCTTCGAGGTCGGCCAGGTCTTCGCCCGGCGCTGGATGGAACGGCTCCCGGAGACCGTCCACCTCCAGAAGCTCTCCACCATGTACCCGCGCATCCCGCACCGCATCGACGGCGAACTCCTGCGGTACGCGGCCCGCTTCGGGCTCCTCGCCCACAAGGACGACCAGATCGACGAGCACGACCGCTATGCGATCCGGGCCGGGTTCTGGCGCGAGATCGACGTGCGGGCGGCGGCGGAGCACGTGCCCGCCGGGGAGTAGGGCGTTCCCCCGGGCCGTGCCGGGCGTCTCCCGCCGCTCGTGACGGGCTCCGCGACGCGTGACGGCCCCGGACGCAAACCGGGGCGTGTGACCCCGTACCCTCGTACCTCGTGAGTACGGGCACAGCACAGGCGCAGAGCGACACCGGCACCGTGTGCGCGGTGCGTGACCTCGTCAAGACCTATCCCGCCGTCCGGGGCCGCCGCGGCGCGCCCGCCACCCCCGAGGTGCGCGCCACCGACGGGATCAGCCTCGATGTCGAGCGCGGCGAGATCTTCGGACTGCTCGGCCCCAACGGCGCCGGCAAGTCCACCCTCGTCCGCCAGCTCACCGGGCTGATGCGCCCCGACTCCGGCTCCGTCGAAGTCCTCGGCCACGACCTCGTACGCCACCCCGAGCGGGCCTCCCGGCTGATCGGCTACCTCGGGCAGGAATCCACCGCCCTGGACGAGCTGACGGTCTCCCTGGCCGCCGAGACCACCGGCCGGCTGCGCGGCCTCCACGTCCGCGAGGCCCGCGCCGAACGCGACGCCGTACTGGAGGAGCTCGGCCTCACCGAGCTGGCCGGGCGGCCCCTGAAGAAGCTCTCCGGCGGACAGCGCAGGCTCGCCTGCTTCGCCGCCACCCTCGTCGGGGACCGGCCCGTACTGGTCCTGGACGAACCGACGACCGGCATGGACCCGGTGGCCCGGCGGGCCGTCTGGGCCGCCGTCGACCGCCGCCGGGCCGAACGCGGCGCCACCGTCCTGCTGGTCACCCACAACGTCATCGAGGCCGAGACCGTCCTCGACCGGGTCGCCGTCCTGGAGCGCGGCCGGGTCATCGCCTGCGACACCCCCTCCGGGCTCAAGGAGAAGGTCGCCGGCGAGGTCCGCGTCGAGCTCATGTGGCGCGAGCGGGCCCCGCTGGACGTCCCGGAGGTCGCCGCGCTGCGCCCGTCCGCCCAGGAGTCCGGGCGGCGCTGGGTGCTGCGGCTCAGCCCCGACGAGGCCCGGGCCGCGGTCGCCGCGGTGACGGGCGGCGCGGCCTTCGCCGCGCTCGACGATTTCACCCTGGCCACACCCAGCCTGGAAGATGTGTACCTGGCGCTCGGCGGGGACGCGGCCAATGCGAGCAAAGGGCTGGTGAAGGCGTGAGGATCCGGGGACGCGGGGCGCTGAACGGGGCGCAGGCACCGTACGTAGTGGTGGGCGCGGTGGATGTACTGGACGGGTGTAAGGGGAGCGGCCTCAGGTGACGAGCATCATTCCGGCCCGGACCGCACCCTCGCGGCCCCGGTCCCTGCCCCGGCCCACCGGCTCCGCCGCGCGGACCGTGCCCGCCCCGCTCGCGCCGCGCGCCCGACTGCTGCCCTCGCTGGCCGCCGTCTACCGCGCCCAGCTCTCCCGGGCCCGGGTCGCCCGGATCCCGCTGCTCTTCGTGGCGACCTTCCAGTCCGTCGGGATCATGGTCCTGATGCGGGGCGTCGTCGACGGCGGGGCCGAGGCGCGTGCGGTGGTCGCCGGCTCCAGCGTGCTGGTGGTGGCGTTCGTCGCGCTCAACCTGCTCGCCCAGTACTTCGGCCAGCTACGGGCCGGCGGCGGGCTCGACCACTACGCCACCCTGCCGGTGCCGCCCGCCGCGGTGGTGCTGGGGGCGGCGGCCGCGTACGCCTCGTTCACCGTGCCCGGCACGGTCTTCACGGCGATCACCGGGAGCGTGCTGTTCCAGCTCCCGATGACCCATCTGTGGGTCCTGGTCGCCGTCATCCCGCTCTCCGGCGCCGCCCTGGCCGGTCTGGGGGCGGCTCTCGGGCTGCTCGCGCCGCGCCAGGAGCTGGCCACGCTGCTGGGGCAGCTGGGCATGTCCGCGGCCCTGCTGCTCGGGGTGCTGCCGGCCGACCGGCTGCCGGAGCCGGTGGGGTGGGCGCGGGACCTGCTGCCCTCGACGTACGGGGTGGAGGCGCTGGCCCGCTCCTTCGACGCCTCGCCGGACTGGGGCATGATCGGCCTCTTCCTCGCGGTCTGCGCGGTGGTGGGGGTGCTGTCGCTGGCGGTCGCCACGTGGGCGTACCGGCGGGCGGCGGTGCGGTAGGGGCGTGTCGTACGCCGGTGGCGTGCCCCGTACGCACGGGTGCGGCAGCCGGTGAGGCGCCGCACAGGGTGGCCTGGCACGATGGCACGGTGACCGCACCTCTGACGCCGCCTCACCAGCCGAACCCGCACGATCCGTGGCAGAACCCGCCCTCGGGCTCCCACCTCGCGCCCGCGTACGGCTCGCCCGACGACCCGGACACGGCGACGGAGCTCCGTCAGGCCGCCGTGGTCCTGGTGCTCGTGGCGCTCGCCGGTATCGCGCTCGGGCTGCTGTGGCTGTGGCTGGCGCCCCGCGTTCCCCTGGTCTCCGACGGCAGTGCCGTCTTCCTGCAGAACAGCGAGGGCGAGGAGGCGATCGGGGCGGACGGAACGTTCGTCCTGCTGGCGGCCGTGTTCGGCGTGCTGTCGGCGGCCGTCGTCGCCTGGCGGCTGCGGCGGGGCGGTGTCCTCGTCGTGGTGGGACTCGCGCTGGGCGGGGTGCTCGGCTCGCTGCTGGCCTGGCGGGTGGGGATCTGGCTGGGGCCGTCCTCCGACGTGGTGGCCCGGGCGCGGGAGGTCGGCAAGGGGGTCGTCTTCGACGCGCCGCTGGAGCTGCACGCGGTGGTGGTGGCGGTGCTGGTGTGGTCGTTCGTGGCGCTGGCCGTGCATGTCCTGCTGACGGCGGCGTTCGGGGTGCGGGAGCCTGAGCCGGCTTGGGTGGGGGAGGGGTGGACGTCCTATTACGGGAAGCCGGGGCCTGATGTGCCGCCGGCGCCGGGTGGGGGTTCGGGGGCGTCGTAGCGGCGCGGGTGGGGGCGCCTGCGGCGGGCTGTTCCCCTCCCCGCCCCTTCCCGATACCGGGGCTCCGCCCCGGGCCCCTTTGTCCTCAAGCGCCGGACGGGCTGGTTTCGGGGCTCCGCCCCCGGACCCCGCTCCTCAAGCGCCGGAGGGGCTATGAATAGCCCCGGCCGGGGCTACAAGTGGCCCCGGCCGATCTCCGCGAACACCGCCCCCGTCAGCTCCGCCAGATCCGGCGCCGCCAGCTCCACCTGCAGGCCCCGGCGGCCCGCCGAGACGCAGATCGTGGTGTGCGTCCGGGCCGACGCGTCCAGCACCGTACGCAGGCGTCTGCGCTGGCCCAGGGGGGAGATGCCGCCCCGGACGTAGCCCGTGGTGCGTTCTGCGGCCGCCGGGTCCGCCATCGTGGCGCGCTTGCCGCCCACCGCGGACGCCAGGGCCTTGAGGTCCAGGGAGCCGGCCACCGGGACGACCGCGACCGTCAGCTCGCCGTCGACGTCCGCGACCAGGGTCTTGAAGACCCGGTCGGGGGAGATGCCCAGGGCCTCGGCGGCCTCCTCGCCGTAGGAGGTGGAGGCCGGGTCGTGGTCGTAGGGGCGGAGCGTGAAGGCGGTGCCCGCCGCGGTCAGGGCGACCGTGGCGGGGGTGCCGCCCGACTGCTTCTTCGGCTTCTTCGCCACCGGTACGGAATCCTTGTTCAGTTGGGGTGGGTAGGGGCGCGGGTCAGGTCCGGCGCGGGGAGCGAGGGCAGGTGGCGGATGACCGCAGTCTCCCGGCGCAGCAGCGTCAGCTCCTCGCGCAGGCGCGTCGCGGTGTCCGGGGCCTGGAGGAGGCGCTGCTTGGTGGGGACGTCCAGGACGGTGGCCGCCGCGACCAGGTAGGAGACCACCGAGGGGTCGTCGGGCAGCTCGGAGCCGGTGGCGAGTGAGCGTTCGGTCGCTCCCGCCAGCCGCTTCTGGTAGGCGCGGAACGCCCGCAGGACGCCCTCCGCCAGGGCTCCGGCCTCGTCGGCCTCGTCCTCGGCGGGCGGCTCCTCGGCGACCTCCTCGACCTCGGCGCTCAGATACGGGCCGCTCGCGTCGATCGAGAGCAGCCTGACCCGGGTGGTGCCGGTGGCCAGGACCTCGAAGCTGCCGTCCGGGCGCTCATGGATGGTCGCCGCGTCGGCGATGCAGCCGACCCGGTGGAAGGTCTGGATGGGGTCGGGGCCGAAGCCCTCGGCGGGCGCGCGCTCGGCGGGGGGTGCGGAGGCGACGGGGTCCGGCATGCCGGTGCCCGTCACCGCGGTCTCGCGGCCGTCGCGGATCGCGACCACGACGAAGCGGCGAGGTTCGTCCTCGTCGCTCTTCAGCAGCTCCCGCATCATGGCGCGATACCGCTCCTCGAAGACGTTGAGCGGCAGCACGAGGCCGGGGAACAGCACCGTGTTGAGCGGGAAAAGGGGGAGACGGGCGGTGGTCACAACGCTCAAGCGTAATGGCCGCGCGGACGTCCGCGGTCGGCCCGGTTCCGCAAGGGGGTCACGGAGGCCACCTGGAGCCGTGCGCCGTCCCGTGCGTCGAGGAACCGGCCCAGGGCGTCGTCGGAGACCGAGGACCACGGGAACGACGTCGCGTGCTGCCCGATCAGCGTGAACTGCTCCAGCGCCTCGGCCCAGCGCCCCCGGGCGAGGAGCACGTACGCGAGGAGGTTGCGGACCTCGGCGGGCCACGGGTCGCCGGGCCGGTAGGCGGCCGACAGCCGGATGGCCGCGTCGGCCGCCGCGTCGATCCGCTCCTCCAGTACGGAGGTGGTGCGGCCGAGCGCCTGGGTGTCCAGGAGGAGGGCGAAGGCCGCCCGGACCGGGAGGGCCTGCACCAGGGAGTGGGGTACGGCGTCCTCGGCGGCCCGCTCGGCGAAGTCGAAGCACTCGCGGTGCGAGCCGTACCAGGCGGCCGAGAGGTACCGCAGCGCCGCCACATGGCAGCCGTAGTGGTGCGCGGAGCGCCGTATCGCCTGTTCCCACAGCGACTCGAAGGCGGTGTGCGTGGCGTGGCTGCCGCGGGCGTGGTCCAGGGCGAGCCGCCAGGGGACCGGGTCGCGCGGGTCCGCCTCGGCGGCGGCGGTGATCAGCGGGCCGACCTCGTGGAGCCGTTCCGCGCGGGCGGGCGACTCCCAGGCCCGGCGGACCGCGAGCTCCGCCTTGACCAGCAGGGCGTCCGGGTCGCGCGGGGCGGCGGCCAGCCAGTCGGTGAGCCAGCCGTCCCGGTGGCGGGCGAAGGTGACGAGCCGGCCGAGATAGCGGTCGCGGTTCTCCCAGTCGGCGGAGTCCCGGGTGGTGGCGAGCAGCTTGGCGGCCGGTTCGGGGTCGCCGAGGGCAGCGGCCACCAGCGCCGGGGACAGCCGCTCGTCGGGGGCGTCGAGCAGCACGGCGTCATCCGCGGGCAGTCCGGCGGACAGCGGAGGGCTGTGCCGGATCATGCGCGCGGTACTGAGCAGAGCGCGAAGGAAGGCCATGGTGCAGACCATTGAAAAGCCCTGGTGAGGGCCGCGCCAGGGGTGCGCTGTGAAGCTTCTGTGCCGAGTGGATGGGTTGTATCCGGCCGGGTCAAGAAAGGGCAAAGGAAATGTCCGGCAGTGGCTTGAAAATGACCCTCCAGGCACCTCGTCACCGGCGTCACAGCGGCCCCGCGCACCCCTCGGAACCGCCGGTCCAGGCCACCCTCACCCGGTTCGAACTGCCGTTTCGGTCAGCCCCTGCGCAGCAGCCGGGAGGCTCCCGCGGCCACCGTCGTGGCCAATATCCACCCCACGAGCACCAGAGCGGCCGCCGCCCACTGCCAGCCGCCCTCCATCCGCCAGTAACCGTCCTGGCCGAGGTTGACCACGGGGATGAGGAGGTCCAGCGCGTAGAGCGCCGGATTCCACAGCGGCGACTCGTCGTTCTTGATCGTCAACGGGTCATACCGCGAGAAGGCCGCCGTGCCCGCCGCCCACAGCACCGCCATCCACACCAGCGCCCGCCCCGGCCGGTACCCGTACGCCACCGTCCAGTCCTGGAGGAACCCCCACGCCTTCGCGGCGGGCGGCAGCGTCTCCCGGCGGCGGCGCTGCTTGGCCAGCAGCACCTCCCGCGCGTCCGAGTCCTCCCCGCTGCCGCGCAGCACCGTCGCGAGCCGCTCGTACGGCTCGGGGACGTACTCCGGGGTCGCAGCCAGCACCCACTCCAGCCGCCGCGAGAGCGGGAAGTGGCCGTACGGGACGAGGTTCTCGTAGACGAAACCGCCCATCGCCAGACCGCCGGGCCCCGGCCAGCTGGTCGACAGGTCGATCAGGGTCACCACCTTCGCCCCGTTCAGCACGACCCGGCCCTCCTCCGGCCGCTCCGCGTTGAACCGCAGCTCCGGCGTGACGATCCGGCGCAGCGACAGCTCCTCCTGCCGGGTCATCGAGAACCGGGCCTTGTGCAGGTCCACCGCGTCCCCGAACCGCCCGTCGTCCAGCCGCACCCCGCCCTTGCACTCGAAGATCTGCGACCGGGTCCCGCGCGCCGGGGTCGGCGCGTAGACCACGCCGTACGGGGGAGTCGTGCCCTGGTTCCCGGTGTCGACGCTCACCCACGCCTCGGTCATGTAGAGCGTGCGCTCCACCGTCAGCTGCGGTGCGTTCAACGCGCGCCGGTCCTCCGCCGCCCGCAGATGGCTGCCCCGCAGGCTCAGCGAACCGCCCACCTTCGCCCCGCGCAGGCTCAGCTCCCCGTGCGTCTCGATCATCTCGGCCTGGAGGTCCTGGGCGACCGACATGCCGTCCCCGACGAAGGCCCGGCCGTGCCGGTCGGGCCCCACGCTGAGCTGGTTGATCAGGAGGTCCGTGCCGATCTGGGCGTCGGTGAGCCGGATGCCCCGGTCGATCCGGCAGCGCGGCAGATGCAGATCGCCCTCCGTGTGCAGCCGGGCCGCCTCCAGCCGGGGCAGCAGACAGCCCACCATCCGCAACGTCGTGAAGTGGCACTCCGGGAGCACCACCTCCTGCTCGAAACGGCACCCCGTCAGCTCCACGTACGGCGAGACCCGCCCGCCCGCCAGATCCAGCTTCCCGGTGATCCGCACCCCCCGGAGCTTCAGCGCCGCCACCCGGCCCGGCCGCGCCGGCGGCCCACTCAGCAGCAGCCGCGCCACCGTCCGCGCGCCGACACTCCGCTCGGGCCCCCAGGAGTGCGGGCCGAACGGATCGTTGCGGGCGGAGTCGTACGTACGTAAGTCGTAGGTCGTCCCGTTCCGGAAGGACTGCCACATGCCCAGCTCCGCTGCGCTGAGCCCGTCCGGGATATCGCCTTCGTGCGGCTCGGTCACGGCCGCTCCCTCCGTGCACACATGCTGTAGTCGTGTCCTTCCCTCTGTGTGACGCCGTGAAAGCTATCGGGCAGCAGTGACAGCGGGCACGGCCCGAGTTGGCCGAGACATGTATCAGCCAGTGATACGGGCGACCGGGCGTCCCGAGCGGTCTGCGAGAATTGCGGTGTGATCTCTCGAATCGATCTGCGCGGCGACACCCTCCCCGAGGGTGCTGCCCTGCGCGACCTGCTGCCCCGTGCCGAGTTCGACGTGGAAGCCGCCCTGGAGACGGTGCGGCCCATCTGCGAGGACGTACGCCATCGCGGCTCCGCGGCAGTGATCGAGTGGGGGGAGAAGCTCGACGGTGTCCGGATCTCGTCGGTCCGTGTGCCCGCCGAGGCGCTGAAGCAGGCGCTGGAGGAGCTGGACCCGGCCGTGCGCGCCGCGCTGGAGGAGTCGATCCGCCGCGCCCGCCTCGTCCACCGCGAGCAGCGCCGCACCACGCACACCACCCAGGTCGTCCCCGGCGGCACCGTCACCGAGAAGTGGGTCCCCGTCGAGCGCGTGGGGCTCTACGTCCCCGGCGGCCGCTCGGTCTACCCCTCCTCCGTCGTGATGAACGTCGTCCCGGCCCAGGAGGCGGGCGTCGAGGGCATCACGGTGGCCTCTCCGCCGCAGAAGGACTTCGACGGCCTCCCGCACCCGACGATCCTCGCCGCCTGCGCCCTGCTCGGCGTGGACGAGGTGTACGCGGCGGGCGGCGCCCAGGCCGTCGCGATGTTCGCGTACGGCACCGAGGACTGCCTCCCGGTCAACCTGGTCACCGGCCCCGGCAACATCTACGTCGCCGCCGCCAAGCGCCTCCTCAAGGGCCGCATCGGCATCGACGCCGAGGCCGGGCCCACCGAGATCGCGATCCTCGCCGACACCACCGCCGACCCGGTGCACGTCGCCGCCGACCTGATCAGCCAGGCCGAGCACGACCCGATGGCCGCCGCCGTCCTGGTCACCGACTCCGAGGAGCTGGCCGCCGCCACCGAGGCGGAGCTGGCCCCTCAGGTCGCCGCGACCAAGCACATCAAGGACCGCATCGAGCCCGCGCTGGCCGGCCGCCAGTCCGCGATCGTGCTGGTCTCCTCGATCGAGGACGGCCTCAAGGTCGTCGACGCGTACGGCGCCGAGCACCTGGAGATCCAGACCGCCGACGCCGCCGCCGTCGCCGACCGGGTCCGCAACGCCGGAGCGATCTTCGTCGGCCCCTGGTCGCCGGTCTCGCTCGGCGACTACTGCGCCGGCTCCAACCACGTCCTGCCCACCGGCGGCTGCGCCTGCCACTCCTCGGGCCTCTCCGTGCAGTCCTTCCTGCGCGGCATCCACATCGTCGACTACACCCGCGACGCGCTCGCCGAGGTCACCCACCATGTGGTGACCCTCGCCGAGGCGGAGGACCTCCCCGCCCACGGCGCAGCGCTCAAGGCAAGGTTCGGCTGGAAGGTCCCGCAGCAGTGACGAACGGCAGCACCACCCCCCGTAACCCCTGGGACGAGCTCCCCATCCGCGACGAGCTGCGCGGCCAGTCCCCGTACGGCGCGCCCCAGCTCGACGTCCCCGTACGCCTCAACACCAACGAGAACCCCTACCCGCTCCCCGAAGCCCTGGTCGATCGCATCGCCGAGCGGGTCCGCGAGGCCGCCCGCGGCCTCAACCGCTACCCCGACCGGGACGCCGTCGAGCTCCGCACCGAGCTGGCCCGCTACCTCACCCGGACCGCCGGGCACGAGGTCACGGCGGCCCACGTCTGGGCGGCCAACGGCTCCAACGAGGTCCTTCAGCAGCTCCTCCAGACCTTCGGCGGGCCCGGCCGCACCGCGATCGGCTTCGAACCGTCGTACTCGATGCACGCCCTGATCTCCCGGGGCACCGGCACCGGCTGGATCTCCGGGCCGCGCAACGACGACTTCACCATCGACGTCGAGGCCGCCCGCGCCGCCATCGCCGAACACCGCCCCGAGGTCGTCTTCATCACCTCGCCCAACAACCCCACCGGCACCGCGGTGAACGCCGACACCGTCCTCGCCCTGTACGACGCCGCCCAGGCCGCCGGGCCCTCGATCGTCGTCGTCGACGAGGCGTACGGCGAGTTCAGCCACCACCCCTCGCTGCTCCCGCTGATCGAGGGCCGCCGCAACCTGATCGTCTCGCGGACCATGTCCAAGGCGTTCGGCGCCGCCGGGCTGCGCCTGGGCTACCTCGCCGCCGACCCGGCCGTGGTCGACGCGGTCCAGCTGGTGCGGCTGCCGTACCACCTCTCCTCCGTCACCCAGGCCACCGCGCTCGCCGCCCTGGAGCACACCGATACGCTGCTCGGGTACGTCGCGCAGCTCAAGAGCGAGCGCGACCGGCTGGTGGCCGAGCTGCGCGCCACCGGCTACGAGGTCACCGACTCGGACGCCAACTTCGTCCAGTTCGGCCGCTTCGACGACAGCCACGCCGTCTGGCAGAGCATCCTCGACCGGGGCGTCCTGGTCCGGGACAACGGCGTACCGGGATGGCTGCGGGTCACCGCGGGCACCCCGGCAGAGAACGACGCGTTCCTCGATGCGGTACGCGAACTCAAGAAGGAGCACGACGCATGAGCCCCCGCGTAGGCCGCGTGGAACGCACCACGAAGGAAACGTCCGTGCTCGTCGAGATCAACCTCGACGGCACCGGAAAGGTCGATGTCGCCACCGGGGTCGGCTTCTACGACCACATGCTCGACCAGCTCGGCCGCCACGGCCTCTTCGACCTCACGGTCAAGACCGAGGGCGACCTGCACATCGACACCCACCACACCATCGAGGACACCGCCCTCGCGCTCGGCGCCGCCTTCAAGCAGGCCCTCGGTGACAAGGTCGGCATCTACCGCTTCGGCAACTGCACCGTCCCGCTGGACGAGTCGCTCGCCCAGGTCACCGTCGACCTCTCCGGCCGCCCCTACCTGGTGCACACCGAGCCGGAGAACATGGCCCCGATGATCGGGACCTACGACACGACGATGACCCGCCACATCTTCGAGTCCTTCGTCGCCCAGGCCCAGGTCGCCCTGCACATCCACGTGCCGTACGGGCGCAACGCCCACCACATCGTGGAGTGCCAGTTCAAGGCGCTCGCGCGTGCCCTGCGGTACGCCTCCGAGCACGACCCGCGCGCCGCCGGCATCCTGCCCTCCACGAAGGGCGCCCTGTGACCGGCCTCAACACCATCCTGATCGTCGTCGGCCTCTTCCTGGCCGGCGGCGTCTACTCCTTCGCCAAGCAGGGGATGCCCAAGGGCGTCATCGTGCTGCTGTCGATCGGCTCCGTGATGTGCCTGGTGGCGGGCATCCTGCGGATCCAGGGCCTGTGGGACTGAGGGGCACGCTGTGACTGACACGAAAAAGGTCGTCGTCTTCGACTACGGCTTCGGCAACGTCCGTTCCGCCGAGCGGGCCCTCGCCCGCGTCGGCGCGGACGTCGAGATCACCCGCGACTACGACCGCGCGATGAACGCCGACGGGCTCCTCGTCCCCGGCGTCGGCGCGTTCTCCGCCTGCATGGACGGGCTGAAGCGGGCCCGCGGCGACTGGATCGTGGGCCGCAGGCTCTCCGGCGGCCGCCCCGTGATGGGCATCTGCGTCGGAATGCAGATCCTCTTCGAGCGGGGCATCGAGCACGGCGTGGAGACCGAGGGCCTGGACGAATGGCCCGGTACGGTCGGGCCCCTGAAGGCCGACATCGTCCCGCACATGGGCTGGAACACCGTCGACGCCCCCGAGGACTCCCGGCTCTTCGCCGGCCTGGACCCCGAGGCCCGCTACTACTTCGTGCACTCCTACGCGGCGCACGACTGGTCCCTCGAAGTCACCAACGCCAAGATCCGTGCGCCCAAGGTCACCTGGGCCACGCACGGCGAACGGTTCGTGGCCGCCGTCGAGAACGGCGCGCTGTGGGCCACCCAGTTCCACCCCGAGAAGTCCGGCGATGCCGGCGCCCAGCTGCTGACCAACTGGATCGAGACGCTGTAATGCCGAAGCTTGAACTGCTCCCCGCCGTCGACGTCCGCGACGGCCAGGCCGTCCGCCTCGTCCACGGCGAGTCCGGCTCCGAGACCTCCTACGGCTCCCCGCTGGAGGCCGCCCTCGCCTGGCAGAGCGCCGGCGCCGAGTGGCTGCACCTCGTCGACCTGGACGCCGCCTTCGGGACCGGTGACAACCGGGACCTGATCGCCGAGGTCGCCGGGGCCATGGACATCAAGGTCGAGCTCTCCGGCGGCATCCGCGACGACGCCTCGCTCGCCGCCGCCCTCGCCACCGGCTGCCGTCGCGTCAACCTCGGCACGGCCGCCCTGGAGACCCCGGAGTGGGTCGCCAAGGTCATCGCCGAGCACGGCGACAAGATCGCCGTCGGCCTCGACGTCCGGGGCACCACCCTGCGCGGCCGCGGCTGGACCCGCGACGGCGGCGACCTCTACGAGACCCTCGCCCGCCTCGACGCCGAGGGCTGCGCCCGCTACGTCGTCACCGACATCGCCAAGGACGGCACCCTCCAGGGCCCCAACCTCGGCCTCCTGCGGGATGTCTGCGCTGTCACCGACCGCCCGGTCGTCGCGTCCGGCGGTGTCTCCTCCCTCGCCGACCTCCGCGCGATCTCCCTCCTCGTCCCCGAAGGTGTCGAGGGCGCGATCGTCGGCAAGGCGCTGTACGCGAAGGAGTTCACGCTCGAAGAGGCGCTCAAGGCGGTCGCCGCATGACGGAGCCCACCGCTTCGGCCTCCGTCCGCCGGATCTCCACCGGCGCCCCCTGGGAGGAGAAGTTCGGCTACTCCCGCGCGGTCGAACTCCCCAACGGCCTCGTCCTGGTGGCCGGCTGCACTTCGGTCGTCAACGGCCAGATCGCCGCCGGCTCCCCGTACGAGCAGACGATCACCGCCTTCGACGTCGCCTTCGCGGCGCTGGAGCAGGTCGGCCTCACCCGCGAGGACGTCGTCCGCACCCGGATGTACATCACGCACGCCCGGGACGTGGACGACATCGGCCGCGCCCACAAAGAACTGTTCGACGCCGTACGCCCCGCCGCCTCCATGATCATCGTGTCCGGGTTCGTCGACCCGAGCCTGGTCGTCGAGGTCGAGATCGAGGCCTACCGAGGAGGCGCCAAGTGACGCTCGCCGTACGGGTCATCCCCTGCCTCGACGTCGACAACGGCCGCGTCGTCAAGGGTGTCAACTTCCAGAACCTGCGGGATGCCGGTGACCCCGTCGAGATGGCCAAGCTGTACGACGCCGAGGGCGCCGACGAGCTGACCTTCCTCGACATCACCGCCTCCAGCGGCGACCGCGAGACCACGTACGACGTGGTCCGCCGCACCGCCGAGCAGGTCTTCATCCCGCTCACCGTCGGCGGCGGCGTCCGCACCCCCGACGACGTGGACAAGCTGCTGCGCGCCGGGGCGGACAAGGTCGGCGTCAACACCGCCGCCATCACCCGCCCCGACCTCATCCGCGAGATCGCCGAACGCTTCGGCCGCCAGGTCCTGGTCCTGTCGGTGGACGCCCGCCGCACCCCGTCCGGGACCTTCGAGGTCACCACCCACGGCGGCCGCAAGGGCACCGGCATCGACGCCGTCGAGTGGGCGCACCGCGCCGCCGAGCTGGGCGCGGGCGAGATCCTGCTCAACTCGATGGACGCGGACGGCACGAAGGACGGCTACGACACCGAGATGATCGAGGCGGTACGCAAGCACGTCACCGTCCCCGTCATCGCCTCCGGCGGCGCGGGCCGCCTCGCGGACTTCGCCCCGGCCATCGAGGCGGGCGCGGACGCGGTGCTCGCCGCGTCGGTGTTCCACTTCGGCGACCTGCGGATCTCCCAGGTGAAGGACGCGCTGCGGGAAGCGGGACAGCCGGTCCGCTGACGCCTTCGATCCCTTTTGGCGGTATCACCGGTCCGCGAAGACCGGTGATACCGCCGATGCGTGTGCACGGGACGCACCGTGAGAGTGGCGACCGCCGACGAACGACGACGGCAGCCACGCGGCGCACCCCGACAGCCCCCGGACGACGGGCTCATGGGCCTCCGCGTGGTGTGGTTCCCCCCGCCACCACCGAGAGGATCCCCCGTGCAGCAGCACCTCCTCGCACGCCGACAGGCCCCACGCCCGAGCCGCTCCCGTACGCTCACCGGCCTGCTGGCCTCCGCCGCGGCCACCGCCGGTCTCCTGCTGACCGGCCTGGCACCCGGCGCCCAGGCCGTCGCCGCCAACCCCTACGAGCGCGGCCCGGCCCCCACCAACGCCTCCATCGAGGCGAGCCGCGGCTCGTACGCCACCTCCCAGACGTCCGTCTCCTCGCTCGCCGTGAGCGGGTTCGGCGGCGGCACGATCTACTACCCGACCTCCACCGCCGACGGCACGTTCGGCGCGGTCGTCATCTCGCCCGGCTTCACGGCCTACCAGTCCTCCATCGCCTGGCTCGGCCCGCGCCTGGCCTCGCAGGGCTTCGTGGTCTTCACCATCGACACCAACACCACCCTCGACCAGCCCGACAGCCGGGGCCGCCAGCTCCTGTCCGCGCTGGACTACCTGACCCAGCGCAGCTCGGTACGGACCCGGGTCGACGCCTCCCGGCTCGGCGTGATGGGCCACTCGATGGGCGGCGGAGGCTCGCTCGAAGCGGCCAAGAGCCGTACGTCGTTGAAGGCGGCGATCCCGCTGACCGGCTGGAACACCGACAAGACCTGGCCCGAACTGCGCACGCCCACCCTGGTGGTGGGAGCGGACGGCGACACGGTCGCACCGGTCGGCACGCACTCCAAGCCGTTCTACGAGTCGCTGCCCGGCTCGCTGGACAAGGCCTACCTGGAGCTGCGGGGCGCCTCGCACTTCACGCCCAACTCGTCCGACACCACGATCGCCAAGTACAGCCTTTCGTGGCTGAAGCGATTCATCGACAACGACACCCGCTACGAGCAGTTCCTCTGCCCGATCCCGCGACCGAGCCTCACCATCGCGGAGTACCGGGGCACCTGCCCGCACACGTCGTAGACCCGCACACGTCCTGGAACGGCTCCTTCCGGCGGCTCCGGCCCTGTGCCCGCGCACAGTGCCGGAGCCGTCCGGCTGGGAGCCCGCACCGCCCGGCCGGGCCGCCGGACGCGCACCTTCCGCCCCCGCTCGCACGGTCCTAACGTGCCGATGTGACCTCATCGACGACCGTGCACAGTCCGCTCCGGCTGTACGGCCGCAGCGGTGAACTCGCCATCCTGGAAGGCCTGCTGGCCCGGCTCTGGCAGGGCGACGGCGGCGCCCTCGTCCTGACGGCACCGCCCGGCCTGGGCCGCAGCGCGCTTCTCCGCGAGGCGGCCGCCGCCCACCGGGCCCGGGGCCCGGTGCTGCATGCCACCGCCTCCCCCGACGAACGCGGCCCGCACTCCCTGCCCCGCACCGCCGATGCGCTGCTCGCCCGGCTACGGGAACGGGGCGCCGCCCGCCCGCTGCTGGTCTGCGCCGACGACGCCCACGCCTGGGACCCGGCCTCCCGCACCGCCCTCGCCCTCGCGGCCCGCAGTCTGGGCCCGGGCAGCCGGGTCGCCCTCCTGATCGCGGCCGACGGCGGGCCCGCCTTCGCGGGCCTGCCCGCACTGCGGCTCGGCCCGCTGGACGAGGACGCGGCCGCCGCGCTGCTGGACCGGCTTGCGGGGGGCGGGGAGGGGGTGTCCGGCGGGGCGGATGGCCCCGGCCGTCGCCCGCCAAGGCTTCCCGGCGTTACGGGGGGACTCGACCCGGTCGTGCGTGCCGAGCTGCTCCGGGAGGCGGCCGGGAACCCGCGCCTCCTCACCGGGCTCATCCGCCGCCTCACCCCGGACCAGCTCGCCGGGCGCACCCCGCTGCCCTGTCCGCTGCCCGGCGCCGAGGGGGTGCTGGCCGCGCACGCGGACCGCCTCGACGGGCTCCCGGCGCACACCCGGGCGCTGCTCCTGCTCGCGGCCGCCGCCCAGGAGCACGAGCCCGCCGGCGCCGGGGCCGATGCCCTGCTCCTGCTGCGCGCCGGCACCCGGACCGGGCTGCCCCGGGACTTCCTGGACGGCGTCCTGTTCGGCTCGGCCGCCCCCGAAGGCTTCCTCCAACGGGCGGGCAGCCGGGTCCACTTCAGCCACCCGCTCTTCGCCCGAGCGGTCCTGCACCACGCCCCGCCCGCCCGCCGCCGCGCCACCCATGAGCTGCTGGCCGCCCTGCTGGCGGAGACCGGCGACCGCCCCGCCCTGCCGGGCACTCCCGCCGCGCCCTCCGGTGACCGCGACGTCCTTCCGCTCGCCGCCCTCGTCCAGCTCTCCTGCGCCGCCCCCGGCCCGGACACCGTGCTCGCCGCCCGGCTGGAGGCGGCCGCGACCGCCCCGTACCCGCACGGCGAACGCTCCTCCGCCCTCTGCCGCGCCGCCGCGCTCACCACCGGCCCGCCCCTGCGCTCGGCCCGGTTCGCGGCGGCGGCCGAACAGGCGGCCCTCGCGGGTGACCCGGACCGGGCCCGCGCCCTGCTGGCCCGTACCGGAGCGGCGGGGGAGCAGAGCGCCTCGCCCGGTCTGGCCCCGTACGTCCACGGCCTGCTCGCCCTGCGCACCGGCCCCGTCGCCGACGCCCACGCAGCCCTCATCGCCGCGGCCGCCCTGCTCGGCCCGTACGACCCCCGGCGGGCCCTCGACGCCCTCCTCGGCGCGGCCGAGGCGGCCTGGGTGGCGGGGGACGCGCCCGGCTACCTGGAGGCCATGGGCCGCATCGACCCCGCCCCGTACGACCGTGCGTTCGCCTCCTACCGGGCCGGGATGTGCGCGGTGCTCGCCGGGCGCACGGAGGCGGGGCACGCGCTGCTCCGCCAGTGCCTCGACCCGGTGGACCCCGCCCCCGCCGCCCTCCTCCGCGCCGGGGTCGCCGCCCTCGTCCTCGGGGAGGTCGCCGCCGCCTGCCGGACCGGGGCCCGGGCGCTCGCCGCCGTACGGACCGCAGGGCCCGACGCCCTGCTGCCGCAGGCCCTGGAGCACCTGGCCTACGCCGAGCTGCGGGCCGGACTGCACGCCGGGGCCCGCGCCCACGCGCTGGAGGGGCTGCACGCCGCACGCCGTACCGGGCAGCCCGACAGCTCCGTCCACCTCCACGCCGTCCTCGCCCTCGCCGCCTCCGTGGAGGGGCCCGCCGAAGCCTGCGCCGCCCACTGCGACGCCGCGCTCGCCGGGGCGGGACCGCACGGACTCGCCCAGCCCGCGACCCTCGCCACCTGGGCCCGGGCCCGGGCCGACCTCGCCGCCGGGCGCTCGGATGAGGCGGCCGCCCGGCTCGGCCCCCTGGTGCGCCCCGGGCCCCGGCAGGGCCACTTCGCCGCCCGGATGCTCGCCGTGCCCTGCTATGTCGAGGCCGCCGTCCTCGCGGGCCGGGGAGCCGAGGAGGCCGGTGAACTCCACGCCGCCGTGGCCGAGTTCGCCGGGTGGACCGCCCGGACCGCCGACCCGCAGGCCCCCGCCCAACTGGCCCGCTGCCAAGCCCTGCTGGCACCGGCCGAGGAGGCCGACGCCCGGTACGCGGAGGCCCTGGCCCACCACGCCAGGGCGGGCGGGGACTTCGAACGGGCCCGCACCCAGCTCCTGTACGGGCAGTGGCTCCGCCGCCGCCGGCGTACCCGCGAGGCCCGCACCCCGCTGCGCGACGCCCTCGTCGCCTTCCAGCGCTGCTCGGCCCGCGCGTGGGCGGAACGCGCGGCCGGCGAGTTACGGGCGGCGGGGGAGCAGGGCCCCTCGGTGCGGCCCGCGACGGACGGGGCGCTCTCCGCGCTCACCCCGCAGCAGCAGCGCATCGCCCGCTGTGTCGCCGAGGGGGCCACCAACCGCGAGGTCGCGCTCCGGCTCTCGCTCAGCCCGCGCACGGTCGACCACCACCTCCGCAACGTCTTCGCCGCCCTCGGCATCCGCTCCCGCACCGAGCTGGCCCGGCTCCTGGGCCCCGAGGGCCCGTCATGGCCGGAGGTTGCGAGACCGTGATGACAAGTTCCGCGCAGACCCCTAGGTACCGACCGGGCGGTATGTCATTCTGCGGGCGTCAGGATCGCCCGGTCGATCTCCGGTGGAGGCCGCCATGCCACAGGTCGTACGTCCTCGGTTCGCGGTGCTGCACGGCACCCACCCCGCCGCGCCGTTGCCCCAGCGCTTCCGTTCCCTGGCCGACCGCGCAGCCGTCGAGGTGCTGCACCGGGCCGCCCGGGTCCTCGTCGCCTCGCTCCCGGTCCTCACCGACCGGCTCGTGGAGGCCCTGTACGAACAGGAGCCCGGCTACCGGGCGGCGATCGACTCGGACCGGGCCGAGGTCTGGCAGGAGGTCCACCACTCACTGCGCCACAACGTCGGCTCGCTGATCCAGCCCCGGGAGTTCCGCGACGCCGCCCACCGCACCTCCCGCTGGATCGGCGAGATCCGCGCCGAACAGGGCGTACCGCTGGACGCCGTCCTGCACGCCTTCCGGATGGGCGGCGCGATGGTCTGGCAGGACCTGGTGGACGAGACGGCCCGCCGCGACCCCGACGACGTACGGCTGCTCGTCCATGTCGCCGCCGATGTGTGGAACTTCGTCGACGAGCACTGCGGCATTGTCGCGGACGCCTACCGGCAGGCCGAGCGGCGGCTCTCCTGGCGGCGCGAGAACCAGCAGCGGCTGATGGTGGCGGCGCTGCTCGACGGGACCGCCCGGATCGCGGACGTCGGCGAGGCGGCGGCGATGCTGGGGCTGCCGGAACAGGGGCGGTACGCCGTACTCGCGGTGGCCTCCGTACGGTCCGGCGGACCGCAGCAGCCGGCCCCTGCCCGGCCACGGGTGACCCTGCCGACCGCACCGCCACCGGACGCAGCCCCGCACGCGGCCCCGGCCGCGGGACCGGACGGGCCCCCGTACGCGGCCCCCGCCACCCCCCTCTGGCACACCGGACCCGACGCCGAGTTCGCCATCCTCCGGCTCACCGGCGGCCCCGGCGATCCCGGTGACCCCGGCGAGCTGCACGCCATCGCCGACGCCCTGGACGCCCCCGCCGGAACCCGGGCGGGCATCGGCTCCGCCGTCGACGGCCTGGCCGCGCTCGGGGACGCCCGGCGGCTGGCGGAGACCGCGCTGCGGGCCTGCCCGGCCTCCGGGGGCACGGTCGTACTCGACGAGCACCTCCCGGACGCCCTCGTCGTCTCGTCCCCGGCCCTCGGCTCCGCCCTCGCCGACCGGGTGCTCGGCCCGCTGGACCGGCTGGACCCCTCGGACCGGGACGTCATCCTGGAGACGCTGACGGCCTGGCTGGACGCGGACGGCTCGGCGCAGCGGGCGGGCGCGCGGCTCTACTGCCACCGCAACACCGTCCTCAACCGGCTCCGCCGCTTCGAACAGCTCACGGGCCGCTGCCTCACCCGCCCCCGGGACGCCGTCGAGGTCTCCCTCGCCCTGGCGGCCCGGCGGCTGCTGGGAGCGTAAAGGGGCTACATCCCCAGCGCCGCCCGGTGCAGCCGGTCCACCGCCTCCTTCTCGCCCTCCACCTGCACGTCCGCCGCGTCCTGCCGGCCGGACGCGAACAGCAGCAGCTCCGAGGGCTCCCCGGTCACCGTCACCACCGGGGCGCCCTTGTGGGCCACCGCCGTCCGGCCGTCCGGACGGCGCAGCACAAGACCGACCGGGGACTTGCGCCCCAGCACCCGGGCGGTCTTCTCGACGTTGGACCAGAGCGCGTCGGCGAAGACCGGGTCCAGCTCGCGCCGCGACCAGTCCGGCTGGGCCCGGCGTACGTCCTCCGCGTGGACGAAGAACTCCACCGTGTTCGCCGCCTCGTCGATCTGCTTGAGGGACATCGGGGAGAACCGGGGCGGGCCCGTACGGATCAGCTGGATCAGCTCCTCGTACGGCTTCGCCGCGAACTCGGCCTGCACCCGCTCCAGACGGCTCTTCAGGGCGGAGATCACCAGCCCGCCCGCCGCGTCGGCGCGGCGCTCACGGACCACCACATGGGCGGCCAGATCACGGGTCTTCCACCCCTCGCACAGGGTCAGGGCCTCGGGACCGGCCGCTTCCAACAGATCGGCGAGCAGAAGACGTTCACGCTTCGCATGGGTCGACATGCCCGCCAGCGTACGACCGTCACCCGGGGTCCGCCCAGTGGACGTCCGCCCGGAAGGCCGCCGCCACCACGGCACAATGGGGCCATGACCAGCAGCACGCCCGGCCCCACGCCGCCCGCCAGCAGCCTCGACCCCGCCATCGCCGCCCGCCTCAAGCGCGGCGCCGACGGCCTGGTCCCGGCCATCGCCCAGCAGTACGACACCGGCGAGGTGCTGATGCTCGGCTGGATGGACGACGAGGCGCTGCACCGTACCCTCACCACGGGCCGGGCCACCTACTGGTCGCGCAGCCGCCAGGAGTACTGGGTCAAGGGCGACACCTCCGGCCACATCCAGCGGGTGAAGGCCGTCGCCCTGGACTGCGACGCCGACACCGTGCTGGTCAAGGTCGACCAGACGGGCGCCGCCTGCCACACGGGCGACCGCACCTGCTTCGACGCCGACGTCCTCACCCTCCTCGACAGCTAAGGTCCGGCCATGGATCTCGACACCTTCCGCAAGCTGGCCGTCGACCGGCGCGTCGTCCCCGTCAGCCGCCGCCTCCTCGCGGACGGCGACACCCCGGTCGGCCTCTACCGCAAGCTCGCCGCCGAGCGACCCGGCACCTTCCTGCTGGAGTCCGCGGAGAACGGCCGGACCTGGTCGCGCTACTCCTTCATCGGCGTACGCAGCGACGCCACCCTCACCGCCCGCGACGGCGCGGCCCACTGGCTCGGCACCCCGCCCGTCGGCGTCCCGGTCGACGGCGACCCGCTGGAGGCCCTCCGCGCCACCGTCGAGACCCTCCACACCCCGCGCGACCTGGTGAGCGACGAGGGCCTGCCGCCCTTCACCGGCGGCATGGTCGGCTACCTCGGCTACGACGTCGTCCGCCGCCTGGAGAAGATCGGCGAGCACGGCGGCGACGACCTGAAGCTGCCCGAGCTGACCATGCTGCTCACCTCGGACCTCGCCGTCCTCGACCACCAGAACGGCACCGTCCTGCTGATCGCCAACGCGATCAACCACAACGACCTCTCCACCGGCGTCGACGAGGCGTACGCGGACGCCGTCGCCCGCCTCGACGCCATGGAGCAGGACCTGCGCCGTCCGGTCGAGAACGCCCCGGCCGTCCTGCCCCCGTCCGAGCTGCCGCCGTACACCGCGCTCTGGGGCGGCGAGGCCTACCAGGAGGCCGTCGAGGACATCAAGGAGCGCATCCGGGCAGGGGAGGCCTTCCAGGTCGTCCCCTCCCAGCGCTTCGAGACCCCGTGCACGGCGAGCGCCCTGGACGTCTACCGGGTGCTGCGGGCCACCAACCCGTCCCCGTACATGTATCTCTTCCGCTTCGACGGGTTCGACGTCGTCGGCTCCAGCCCCGAGGCCCTCGTCAAGGTCGAGGACGGCCGGGCCATGGTCCACCCGATCGCCGGGACCCGGCACCGCGGCGCCACCCCGCAGGAGGACCAGGCGCTCGCCGAGGAGCTGCTCGCCGACCCCAAGGAGCGCGCCGAGCACCTGATGCTCGTCGACCTCGGCCGCAACGACCTGGGCCGGGTCTGCGAACCGGGCAGCGTGGAGGTCGTCGACTTCATGTCGATCGAGCGGTACTCCCACGTGATGCACATCGTCTCCACCGTCACCGGCCGCGTCACCGAGGACCGCACCGCCTTCGACGTCCTCACCGCCTGCTTCCCCGCCGGCACCCTCTCCGGCGCCCCCAAGCCGCGCGCCATGCAGATCATCGAGGAGCTGGAGCCCAGCCGTCGCGGACTGTACGGGGGCTGCGTCGGCTACCTCGACTTCGCCGGGGACTCCGACACCGCGATCGCCATCCGCACCGCGCTGCTGCGGGACGGCACGGCGTACGTGCAGGCGGGCGCCGGTGTCGTCGCGGACTCGGACCCGGTCGCGGAGGACACCGAGTGCCGCAACAAGGCGGCCGCCGTCCTGCGCGCCGTCCATACGGCCAACCGGCTCCACGACCGCTGAGGCGGTAGGGGATAGTGGAACGCGTGAGTGCTGTTCCCGTACCCCAGCCCCGTACCGTCACCGCCGACCCCGCGCCCGACTCATCGGACGGCCGAGGCAGCCGCCGGTCCCTCGCGGCCGCGCTGCTCCTGGGCGCGGCCGGTGCGACCGTCGTCCTGCTGGCCTCCGGCCAGGTCTGGGCCGAGGGCCGGGCGGCGACCGGCGGCGGCGCCCTGCCGCTGACCGCCGACGGCCGGGACGTCACCGGTGCCCCGGCCGCCCTGGCGATCGTCGGCCTGGCCGCCCTCGTCGCCGTCTTCGCCGTCCGCGGCGCGGGCCGCCGCCTCGTCGCCGTCCTGCTCGCCCTCAGCGGCCTCGGGGCCGCGCTCAGCGCGTGGGCGGGCGCGACCGACAGCACGGCCCTCGACGAGGAGGCCGCCCGCACCACCGGTGACGCGGCGGCCACCATCGACGCCCTCACCCACACCGCCTGGCCGTACGTCACCGCCGCCGGGGGCCTGCTGATCCTGGTCGCCGGGCTGCTCGCCCTGCGCTTCGGCAGCCGCTGGCCCACGATGTCGGGCCGCTACGAACGCGACGGCACCCCGCGCCCCCGCAAGGCGCCCCGCACCGCCCCGGACCCGGACCGGCCCGAGGAGCTGTGGAAGGCACTGGACCGGGGCGAGGACCCGACGGGCTAGCCACGGCCGGGGCCGGACCCCCGGCTCACCCCCGGTGGCCCCGTACGGGACAATGGAGGCGAGCCGTCCCCCGAGCGACAGCTGCAGCGACACCCACGCGATACCCACCGCGCAACACCAACAAGGAGCAACTCATGGCGGGCACGAGCCACGGACACACCCCGGCCGCCTGGACCGGTGTCATCATCGCCTTCATCGGCTTCTGCGTCGCAGGCGTCTTCATGGTCGCGGCCAACCCGCTCGGCTTCTGGGCCGGTATTGCCGTCATCTTCGCCGGTGGCATCGTCGGTTACGCCATGAAGCTCGCGGGCTTCGGCATGCCGAAGGAGTCCGCCGAGCTGGTGGAGGCCCGGGCGCGCGCCGGTGAGGCCCAGGTCTCGCACTGACCCGCGCGTCCGACACGCAGCAAGGCGCAGCCCCGGGTGGGCTGCGCCTTTCCGTATGACCGGGGACAATCACCGGGTGGACGCCACCCCGAACCCGAACCCCGAACCCGACCCCCAGGGCGTCGGCCCCTGGAACATGCCGCTGACGGTCTGCCCGACCCCGGACATGGCCCGCCCCACCACTTCAGCCGGTCCGGCGCTTGAGGACGGAACCGGGGCCCACCCAGCCCCTCCGGCTTCCGGGGACGGAGCCCGCGCCCTTTCAGCCCGTCCGGCGCTGGAGGACGGAACCGGTGACCACCAGGTCCGCCCGGCGTCCGGGGCCGAAGCCCTCGCCACCCCAGCCCGTCCGGCGTTTGAGGACGGAACCCTCGCGGGGGTGGGCCCGGAGCGCACAGGCCCCTCGGGCGAGGAACCCTCGCAGGTGCCCGGCCCCCAAGGCCACGGTTCCGTCCTCAAACGCCGGACGGGCTGGATGGGGCCCCGGTCCGGCCAGGCAGGCCCCCCGGTCGGCCGGCTTCGGCGGCTCGCCACCCCCCTCGGCATCCTCGCCACCGTCTCAGCCGCCTTCGCCTACGTCGGCACCGTCGACCCCAACGAGCCCGGTCACTACCCCGTCTGCCCGCTGCTCAAGATCACCGGCGCGTTCTGCCCCGGCTGCGGCGGACTCCGCAGTGCCCACGCTTTCATCCACGGCGACCTCGGCGCCGCCTTCTCCGCCAACGCCGTCGCCACCACCGGCTACTTCCTCTTCGCCGCCGTCTGGGTCATCTGGCTCGTCCGGGCCTGGCGCGGACAGCCGCTCCGGATCGTCCTCGCCCCCGCCTGGTGGTGGAGCATCGGGGCACTGCTCCTGATCTTCACCGTCGTCCGGAATCTGCCGTTCGGCTCGGCGTTGGCGCCCTGAATGCCCAGGTAGTGGGACGCGGCGTGGCCTGATGCGGGCCCGGAGGCCTCCTACGGATACCATCGGTATGGCTGATCCTGTTCACCGTCAACCGTTCCGGAAGGGGGCCGCTCGCGTGAGTGTGCTCGACGAGATCATCGACGGCGTTCGCGCCGACCTCGCGGAGCGGCAGGCGCGCGTCAGCCTCGACGAGCTGAAGGAGCGCGCCGCCCGCGCTCCCCAGGCCAAGGACGGAGTCGCCGCCCTGCGCGGCGAGGGCGTCACCGTCATCTGCGAGGTCAAGCGCTCGTCCCCGTCCAAGGGTGCCCTTGCCGCCATCGCGGACCCCGCCGCCCTCGCCGCGGACTACGAGGCCGGTGGCGCGTCCGTCATCTCGGTCCTCACCGAGGAGCGCCGCTTCGGCGGCTCGCTCGCCGACCTGGAGGCCGTCCGCGCCAAGGTCGACACCCCGATCCTGCGCAAGGACTTCATCGTCACCTCGTACCAGCTGTGGGAGGCCCGCGCGTACGGCGCCGACCTCGCGCTGCTGATCGTCGCCGCCCTCGACCAGGAGGCCCTGGTCTCCCTGATCGAGCGCGCCGAGTCGATCGGGCTCACCCCGCTCGTCGAGGCGCACGACGAGGAGGAGGCGGAGCGCGCCGTGGACGCCGGAGCGAAGATCATCGGTGTGAACGCGCGCAACCTGAAGGACCTCAAGGTCGACCGCTCCACCTTCGAGCGCGTCGCCCCCGAGATCCCCGACCACATCGTCAAGGTCGCCGAGTCCGGCGTCCGGGGCCCGCACGACCTGATCGCGTACGCCAACGCCGGCGCCGACGCCGTTCTGGTCGGCGAGTCCCTGGTCACCGGCCGCGACCCGCGCGCCGCCGTCGCCGACCTCGTCGCCGCGGGCGCCCACCCGGCGCTCCGCCACGGCCGCGGCTGACCGGGGACGGACGACAGCGACCATGACCGGACGTCCCGCGCCCCGCACCCGGCCGGGCCTGCGCCCCGCCGGGGCCCCGGCCCGGGACCCGCACGCCCCGCTGGCGCGCGGCTGCCGCCCGCGCGGCTGCCGTGCCCCCGCCCGGCGTGTGCACGGACGGCGCGTGCGGTACGTGATCGGGGACGAGCCCGGCCAGGTGAACGGGATGCGATGGCGCCCGGGGTCCGCGCTGTAGCGAGCCCCGGCCGACGTACCGCAGCACCCCACATCTCCACCCGTACGTACGACCGCACCACCCCGACCGCACGCCGGTCCCGGTGGCGCTCGCTCCTCCGCGCATACGGTGAACCCACCCGTTGCCATGCCAAGGAGCACGTCGCATGACGTCCGAATTCTTCATTCCGGACCCCGAGGGTCTGACCCCCAGCGCCGAGGGCTACTTCGGTGCCTACGGCGGCAAGTTCATCCCGGAGGCGCTCGTCGCCGCCGTGGACGAGGTCGCCGTCGAGTACGACAAGGCCAAGTCCGACCCGGCCTTCGCCGCCGAGCTCAACGAGCTCATGGTCAACTACACCGGCCGCCCCAGCGCGCTGACCGAGGTTCCGCGCTTCGCCGAACACGCGGGCGGCGCCCGGGTCTTCCTCAAGCGCGAGGACCTGAACCACACCGGCTCGCACAAGATCAACAACGTGCTCGGCCAGGCGCTGCTCACCAAGCGCATGGGCAAGACCCGGGTCATCGCCGAGACCGGAGCCGGCCAGCACGGCGTCGCCACCGCCACCGCCTGCGCCCTCTTCGGCCTCGACTGCACCATCTACATGGGCGAGATCGACACCGAGCGCCAGGCCCTCAACGTGGCCCGGATGCGGATGCTCGGCGCCGAGGTCGTCGCCGTGAAGTCCGGCAGCCGCACCCTGAAGGACGCCATCAACGAGGCGTTCCGCGACTGGGTCGCCAACGTGGACCGCACGCACTACCTCTTCGGTACGGTCGCGGGTCCGCACCCCTTCCCCGCGATGGTCCGCGACTTCCACCGCGTCATCGGCGTCGAGGCCCGCCGCCAACTCCTGGAGCGCACCGGCCGCCTCCCGGACGCGGCGGTCGCCTGTGTCGGCGGCGGCTCCAACGCCATCGGCCTCTTCCACGCCTTCATCCCGGACGCGGATGTCCGCCTGGTGGGCTGCGAGCCCGCAGGGCACGGCGTGGAGACCGGCGAGCACGCGGCCACCCTGACCGCCGGTGAGCCGGGCATCCTGCACGGTTCGCGCTCCTACGTCCTCCAGGACGACGAGGGCCAGATCACCGAGCCGTACTCCATCTCGGCCGGTCTGGACTACCCGGGCATCGGCCCGGAGCACTCCTACCTCAAGGACATCGGACGCGGCGAGTACCGCGCGGTCACCGACGACGCCGCCATGCAGGCCCTGCGCCTCCTCTCCCGCACCGAGGGGATCATCCCGGCCATCGAGAGCGCCCACGCGCTCGCCGGTGCGCTGGACCTCGGCAAGGAGCTCGGCAAGGACGGGCTGATCCTCATCAACCTGTCCGGCCGCGGCGACAAGGACATGGACACCGCCGCCCGCTACTTCGGGCTGTACGACACCGACGCCGCCGTCGAGGCGGACGCGGACAGCGACCGCGCCGAGATCGAGGGGGACGCCAAGTGAGCGGCAACATCGAGCTGTTGAGCACCACCCTCGCCGCCGCCAAGGCGGAGGACCGGGCCGCGCTCATCGCCTACCTCCCGGCCGGCTTCCCGACCGTCGACGGCGGCATCGAGGCGGTCAAGGCCGTCATCGCGGGCGGCGCCGACGTCGTGGAGATCGGGCTCCCGCACAGCGACCCGGTCCTCGACGGGCCGGTCATCCAGACCGCCGACGACATCGCCCTGCGCGGCGGCGTCCGCATCGCCGACGTGATGCGTACGGTCCGCGAGGCGTACGAGGCCACCGGGGTCCCGATCCTGGTCATGACGTACTGGAACCCCATCGACCGGTACGGTGTCGAGCGCTTCACCGCCGAACTGGCCGAGGCGGGCGGCGCCGGGTGCATCCTGCCCGACCTGCCGGTCCAGGAGTCCGCGCTGTGGCGCGAGCACGCCGACAAGCACGGCCTCGCCACCGTGTTCGTCGTCGCCCCCAGCAGCCAGGACGCCCGCCTCGCCACCATCACGGCGGCGGGCAGCGGCTTCGTCTACGCGGCGTCCCTGATGGGCGTCACCGGCACCCGCGCCTCCGTCGGCGCCCAGGCCAAGGAGCTGGTGGGCCGCACCCGCGCCACCACCGACCTGCCGGTCTGCGTCGGCCTCGGCGTCTCCAACGCCGAACAGGCCGCCGAGGTCGCCGGATTCGCCGACGGCGTCATCGTAGGCTCTGCCTTCGTCAAGGCCATGCTGGACGCCCCCGACGAGGCCGCCGGCCTCGACGCCGTCCGCTCGCTCGCGGGCGAGCTGGCCCAGGGCGTTCGAAAGCGGTGACCCTCGAAGTCACCTGAATGGGTGGAATATGGACCGGGGAGGCGCGTACGTGCCTCCCCGGTTCGTTGCTGCGGGTGTGAGCGACAAGAACCCTGAGGGAAACCGAAGCGCGCGTGAGCGCCTGGCCCAGCAGCGCGAGCGGGAAAAGGGCCGCGACAAGCGCCGCCGTACGCTGATCGTCTCCTCCGCCGTGGTCGGCGTCCTGGCGCTGGCCGCCGTCGTCGGCCTGATCGCGGCCAACGTGGGCAAGGACGGCGGCAGCGACAGCGCCTCCGGCCCCGCCATCACCCCGTCGGGGGCGACCGGCGAGGACTCCCTGACCCTCCCGGTCGGCGCCTCCGACGCCCCGTCCACGCTCACGATCTGGGAGGACTTCCGCTGCCCGGTCTGCGCCCAGTTCGAGAACGCCTTCCGGGACACCATCACGGAGCTGGTCGAGGCGGGCCAGCTCAAGGTGGACTACCACCTGGCCACGATCATCGACGGCAACCTCGGCGGCAAGGGTTCGCTGCGCGCCGCCAACGCCGCCGCCTGCGCCCAGGACGTCGGCAAGTTCGCCCCGTACCACGACGTGCTCTTCCGCAACCAGCCCCCCGAGCCCGACGACGCCTTCGCCAAGAACAGCCGGCTGATCGAGCTGGCCGGAGAGGTCGAAGGGCTCGACACCCCCGCCTTCCGCACCTGCGTGGAGAGCGGCGAGCACGACAGCTGGGTCCAGAAGTCGGACACGGCGTTCCGCGAGGGCGGCTTCCAGGGCACCCCGACCGCCCTCCTCAACGGCGAGTCGATCTTCCCGAAGAAGGGCGACGAGCAGATCTCCGTGGAGAACCTGAAGAAGTGGGTCCTGGAGGCCAACAAGGGCAAGAAGCCCGGCACCGCCACCCCGTCCGCCCCCGCTTCCTGAGGGGCGCGGGGGAGTCCCTTGAGGGGTGGGCGGTACGGGGCCGTGACAGGGCCCTCGTTACCCAGACGTTGCCGGGTGGCTTGCCGTACCCACCGCCCGGCAAGGTAGCGTCGACCCCGTCATGAACCTTGCCTCCATTCCCAGCCCGTCGACCGGCGTGATCGAGCTCGGCCCGATCCCGCTCCGCGGCTACGCGTTCTGCATCATCATCGGTGTCTTCGTCGCCGTCTGGATCGGCAACAAGCGCTGGGTCGCCCGTGGCGGCAAAGCGGGCACCGTGGCCGACATCGCCGTCTGGGCCGTGCCCTTCGGCCTGGTCGGCGGCCGGCTCTACCACGTGATCACCGACTACCAGCTCTACTTCAGCGACGGCCAGAACTGGGTCGACGCCTTCAAGATCTGGGAGGGTGGCCTCGGTATCTGGGGCGCCATCGCCTTCGGTGCCGTCGGCGCCTGGATCGGCTGCCGCCGCCGGGGCATCCCGCTGCCCGCCTGGGCGGACGCGCTGGCCCCCGGTATCGCCGTCGCCCAGGCCATCGGCCGCTGGGGCAACTGGTTCAACCAGGAGCTGTACGGCAAGCCGACCGACCTCCCGTGGGCGCTGGAGATCAGCGAGGGCCCGAACCGGGTCGCCGGGACGTACCACCCAACCTTCCTCTACGAGTCGCTGTGGTGCATCGGCGTCGCGCTGCTGGTCATCTGGGCCGACCGCCGCTTCAGGCTCGGCCACGGACGGGCGTTCGCGCTGTACGTCGCGGCCTACTGCGCCGGACGCGGCTGGATCGAGTACATGCGGGTCGACGAGGCCCACCACGTCCTGGGCCTGCGCCTGAACGTGTGGACCGCGATCATCGTCTTCGTCCTCGCCGTCGCCTACATCGTGATCTCCGCGAAGCTCCGCCCGGGCCGTGAGGAGATCGTGGAGCCGGAGAAGGACGCCGCCGAGGCCGCGAAGGACGTCGAGAAGAAGGACGACGCGGAGGCCGCCGACGCGGACGGCGACCCGCTGAAGAAGGACGACAGCGACCCGCTGAAGAAGGACGACAGCGACCCGCTGAAGAAGCAGGACGCCGCCCCCGAGGCAGCCGACAAGAGCTGACCTCCCCCCGCGCGCACTGCCCCCGATCGCCGGGCGGACCTGGGAAAACCTCAGGTCCGCCCGGCGATCGCCAGTGTGCGGCGCGCCGACGCCACCACCGCCGCGTCCACGAACCGCCCGTCCGGCAGCGCCAGCGCCCCTGCCTCCATCGCCGACGCCGCGATGATCTCCTCCGCCGCCTCGATCTCCCGGTCCGTCGGCCGGAACGCCCGCTCGATCACCTCCAGCTGACGCGGATGGATCGCCGCCCGCCCCAGCAGCCCGAGCCCCCGCCCCCGTACGCAGGACGTCCACAGCCCGTCCAGGTCCCGGACGTCCGGGAAGACCGACTGCGCGGGCGGCGGCAGTGCGGCCGCCCGGGCCGCCACCACGAGCCGGCTGCGCGACCAGTCCAGCCCGCTGTCCTCCCGTACGCCGAGATCGGCGCGGAGGTCCGCCTCGCCCAGCGCGATGCCCCGGACGGCGGGGTCGGCCGAGGCGATCGAGTACGCGTGCTCGACCCCGAGCGCCGACTCCAGCAGCGGATAGAGCGGTACGCCGGGGGCCACCGCCGCCACATGGTGCACGGAGACCGCGTGCGTGATCTTGGGCAGCCGGAAACCGGAGAGCCCGGGCAGCCCCGTCAGCGCCCGGATGTCGTCCTCGCCGTGCACCCGGACATGGATGGGTACGGCGTCGGGGGCGGCGGCCTGCGGATCGGCGAGGAGCTCGGCGGTGGCGGCGCGCGCGTACTCCTTGCGGTCGGGGGCGACCGCGTCCTCCAGGTCGACGATCACCACATCCGCCCCGCAGCCGAGCGCCTTGGCCACCACCTCCGGCCGGTCCCCGGGGACGTACAGCCAGGTCAGCGGGGGCCGGCCGAGGGGTGGCGGCGGGCCTTCCGGCAGCGGCGGGGCCGGGATCGGGCGGCCGGTCACAGCGCCCCCTGGTCGCGCAGCGCCGCGATCCGGGTCTCCGAGAGGCCGAGCCCGGCCAGGATCTCCTCGGTGTCCGCGCCGTGCGGGCGGCCCGCCCAGCGGATGGCGCCCGGGGTCTCCGAAAGCCGGAAGAGGACGTTCTGCATCCGCAGCGGCCCCAGCTCCGGGTCGTCGACCTCGGCGATGGTGCCCAGAGCCCGGTACTGCGGGTCCTCCATCACCTCCCGTACGTCATGGATCGGCGCCACGGCCGCCTCTGCCTTCTCGAACCCGTTGAGGACCTCCTCGCGGCTGTGGCGGGAGATCCAGTGGCCGACCGCCCCGTCCAGCTCCTCGGTGTGCTCGGCCCGGGTGGTGCCCGACCCGAACCAGGGCTCCTCGATCAGCTCCGGGCGGCCCACCAGCCGCATCACCCGCTCCGCGACGGACTGCGCGGAGGTGGAGACCGCGACCCAGTGGCCGTCGGCGGTGCGGTAGGTGTTGCGCGGGGCGTTGTTGCGGGAGCGGTTGCCGGTACGCGGCTGGACATAGCCGAGCTGGTCATACCAGAGGGGCTGCGGGCCCAGCACGGTCAGGATCGGCTCGATGATCGCCAGGTCCACCACCTGCCCCTCGCCCGTCTTCTCCCGCCCTGCGAGCGCGGCCATCACCGCGTACGCCGCCGCCAGCGCCGCGATCGAGTCCGCGAGACCGAACGGCGGCAGGGTCGGGGGCCCGTCCGGCTCCCCGGTGATCGCCGCGAACCCGCTCATGGCCTCGGCCAGCGTGCCGAACCCGGGCCGGTGCGCGTACGGCCCGAACTGCCCGAACCCGGTGACCCGGGCCAGCACCAGACGCGGGTTGACGGCGTGCAGCTCCTCGGGAC
This sequence comes from Streptomyces cyaneofuscatus, assembly GCF_033109485.1. Lineage (NCBI taxonomy): Bacteria > Bacillati > Actinomycetota > Actinomycetes > Kitasatosporales > Streptomycetaceae > Streptomyces > Streptomyces cyaneofuscatus. The sequence goes on from NZ_CP137002.1 coordinate 6,446,041, forward strand.
CCAGGCCCCAGCGCTCCAGCGTCCCCGGCCGGAAGTTCTCGACGATCACATCGGTCTCGGCGGCCAGTTGGAGGAGAACGTCCCGGCCACCGGGGGCGGACAGGTCCAGCGTCAGGGTGCGCTTGTTGCGGCCGAGCAGCTTCCACCACAGGCCGACCCCGTCCTTGGCGGGCCCGTGCCCCCGCGAGGGGTCCGGCTTACGGGGGTGCTCGACCTTGATCACATCGGCGCCGAAGTCCCCGAGCATGGTGGCGGCGAGCGGCCCGGCGAAGAGGGTGGCGAGGTCGATGACCTTCAGCCCGGTCAGGGGGCCGGCCTGTGTGCCGGGCCCTGCTGCTGTCGTACTCATACGGCATCCGCCTCGATCTCGCTCCGGTACGGCATGGACGTGGACGCGCCCGGCTTCTGGACGCAGAGCGCGGCGGCCGAGGAGGCGAACGCCAGCGCCTTCGCCACCGGCCGCCCCTCTCCGAGCGCCACCGCCAGCGCGCCGACGAAGGTGTCCCCGGCCCCGGTCGTGTCGACGGTGTTCACCTCGGGCGCCGCGAACAGCACCGGCTCGCCGCCCCGGGCCGCGTACAGGGACCCCTTCGCACCGAGCGTGATGATCACCTCCGGCACCTGCCGCAGCAGGATCTGCGCCGCCGCGTGCGGCTCGGTCTGCCCGGAGAGCTCGGCGGCCTCGTGCTCGTTGGGTACCAACAGGTCGATGTGGTCGAGGAGTTCGCCGGGCAGTGGTTGTACGGGGGAGGGGGTGAGGATGGTCCGTACGCCCTGGGACCTGGCGGCGCGGGCGCCCTCCACGACGGCGGAGAGCGGGAGTTCGAGCTGCATCAGCAGCAGGTCGGCGGCGGCGACGGCCGCGATCTCGCCGGGGCCGAGCGCGGTGACGACCCCGTTGGCGCCGGGGATCACCACGATCGCGTTGGACCCGGAGTCGTCCACCACGATGTGCGCGGTGCCGCTCGGGCCCTCGGCGGTGTGGAGCAGGTCCGTGTCGACCCCGGCGTGTTCGAGGCCGTCGCGGAGTTGTGCGCCGTACGCGTCGTCGCCGACGGCGCCGATCATCGTCACCTCGCCGCCCGCGCGGGCGGCGGCGACGGCCTGGTTGGCGCCCTTGCCGCCGGGGATCGTCCGGAACTCCCGGCCGGTGACGGTCTCGCCGCGTTCCGGGGCGCGGGCGGTGTAGGCGACGAGGTCCATGTTGGTGCTGCCGAGCACCGCGATACGGGTCATGGGCGCAGAGCCTCCTGGTGGGTCAGAGCGGCGAGGGTGTCGAAGCCGGTGCGGTCGTAGCCGGGTACGGAGGTGGCGAGGCGGTTCTTCAGCGGGGCCGTCCAGTGGTCGGGCAGAGCGGCCGGGGCGCCCGCCAGGAGTCCGGCGAGGGAGCCCGCGGTGGCCCCGGTCGAGTCGGTGTCCCAGCCGCCGGAGACCGCGCAGCCGATCGACCGGGTGAAGTCGCCGTCGGCGTGGGTGAGGGCGGCGGCGAGCAGCGCCGCGTTGGGCAGCACGTGTACCCAGTGGTGGGTGTCGGCATACGCGGCGTGCAGCCGGTCCACCACCGTGTCGAACTCCCCTTCCGCGCGCGCTGTTTCGATCCCGAGCCGGACCGCGACGGCGTACCGCGAGTGCGGCGGCACCACCCGCAGCCCGGCGGCCAGGCAGCCGTGCACATCGCTCTCCCCGCCCGCCGCCACCGCGAGCGCCGCCGCTGTGAACATCGCGCCGTAGACCCCGTTGGCGGTGTGGGTCAGCACCGCGTCGCGGTGGGCCTGGGCGGCGGCTCCGGCCGGGTCGCCGGGGTGGGTCCAGCCGTGCACGTCGGCCCGGATCTGGGCGCCGATCCACTCGCGGAACGGGTTGCGGAGCCGGGCCGTCTCCGGGGGTTCGACGCCCGCGAGGAGGTTGCCGTACGCGATGCGCTCGGCGGTGAAGGTGCGGCCCGCCGGGAGCTCGTCCAGCCAGAGGCGGGCCAGGTCGGCGGTGGTGAAGGAGCGCCCGTGCCGCTGGAGCAACAGCAGCGTGAGAAGGGGGTAGTTGAGGTCATCGTCCTCGGGCATGCCGTCGATGTTCTCGGCGAGCGAGGTGGGGGCCGAGCGGCGGTTCCAGGGGTGGGCGGCCAGCAGCTCGTCGGGCACGCCGCGCGCGGTGAACCAGGTGGTCAGGGGCCAGTTGCCGGTGGCGCGGGCCAGGGCGCGGATCCCGTACAGCGGCAGCTTCTCCACCGGCTTCCCGAGCAGGCAGCCCGCCGCCCGGCCGAGCCAGGCCGCGTGCAGCCGGTCCCGGCCGACGGTGGCTGCGGCCTCGGGCGGTCCTGGCCACTGCGGGCAGGCGGCCATGATGTCCGCCAGCTCGGTGGGCTCGTCGGCGGCCAACGGGGATTCCAGCAGGGCGAGTTCGTCGAGGAGCTGCCCGGCCAGCTCGCGCAGGCGCGGCGGCGCGGGCGGCTCGGAGGCGCCCGCGCACTCCGGGGCGGGTGAACCCCCGGCCGCGTACCACCGCTCCTCGATCTCCCGGGCGTCCCGCCCGTCCTGCGCGGCCTGCCGCAGCTCGTGCCCGACCAGATCCTCGGGCTGCACCCAGGTGAGCCGGACGTTCACCGCGTACCCGCCAGCGCGGTGAACGCCTCCTCGTGGGACCGGCGGCGCTCCACGTCCCGGGCGAAGACCTCCCGGGCCACCTGCGCCAGGGTCCGGGCCGGGGCCTCCAGGTCCAGCCGGCTCGCCTGCGCCACCGTCTGTGCCCAGTCGGCCGGGACCTCACCGCCCAGCGCGCCCGCGATGGCGCCGCTCATCGTGGCGATGGAGTCGCAGTCCCGCCCGTAGTTGACCGAGCCGAGCACCGTACGACGGTAGTCACCGCCCCCGACCAGCAGCATGCCCAGCGCGACGGGCAGCTCCTCGATGGCGTGCAGCCGGGAGGGGCGGCGGGCGCCGAGCGCGGGGGAGCGGTAGTCGGGGCCGACCGTGTCGAACGGCTCCACCGCCGCCCGCAGCGGGGCGATCGCCGCCTCGAAGTCGTCGTGGTGCGCGGCCACGTCGCAGACCGCCTCGATCGCGGACCGGGTGCCGTCCTTGGCCAGCGCGAGTACGGCGTCGACCACCGAGGCGGGTGTGGCGCCCGGGCGGCAGGCGGCGGCGACGGCGGCCGCGAAGACCCCGGCGGCCTCCCGCCCGTAGGAGGACTGGTGGGGCGCGGCGACCTCCAGGGCCTCGGCGTACGCGGCCTCCGGGTGCCCGGCGTTGACCAGGCCCACCGGAGCCATGTACATCGCGGCCCCGCAGTTGACGATGTTGCCCGCACCGGCCTCGCGCGGGTCGACGTGCCCGTAGTGCAGCCGGGCCACGATCCACTTCTCCGCCAGGAAGATCCGCTGGAGCGGCAGCGCCTCGGCCTCCAGCTCCGGGATCCAGCGGGGTGAGAGCAGATCCGGGACGAGGTGGTCCGCGACGGCGTACGCGTCCAGGTGGTCGCGGACCTTCTCGTAGACCCGGATCAGCGCGTGGGTCATCAGGGTGTCGTCGGTGACGTGCCCGTCGCCCTTGTGGTACGGGGCGATGGGGCGGGCGGTGCGCCAGTTCTCGCCGTGCCAGGGGCCGACGATCCCGGTCACCCGGCCGCCGTGGCGCTCGGCGATCTGCTCGGGGGTCCAGCCCTCGACCGGGCCGCCGAGGGCGTCCCCGACGGCGGCGCCGACGAGGGCCCGGGTGATGCGGTCATCGAGTCCGGGAGGGGACGGGGGTGTCGAGGGGGCGGGGACGGGCTCGGCTGCCGTGGCCGTTGTGGGCGTCATGCCGGAATTGTCCACCCGGGGTGGCCGGTTCCGTGGCTGCCAGCAGCCCGGCGAGTTCGACCAGATCCGTGCCCGCGAGCCGGGGCAGCGCACACCCCGCCAGCGTCCGGCACGCCTCGCGCCAGCCCGCCGGTACGGCGGTGACCGAGCCGATCGCCCCGGTCAGCGCCCCGGCCAGGGCGGGCGCGGAGTCCGCGACCCGGGAGAGGCAGGCGGCGGCCGGGAGCGCCTGGGCGATCTCGCCCCGGGCCGCGGTGGTGAGGGCGAGCGCGACCGGTACGGTCTCCGCCGCCGCGATCCCGTAGCTGTAGACGTGGTCCACGATCTGGTGCTCCAGGACCGGGACCAGGGCGAACGCCCCGGCGGGCTCGTCCGCGAACTCCCGGGCGAGGCGGACCGCGTGCGCGGCGTTGCGGGCGATCTCGGTGCCCTCGGGGAGCTGGGCGAGGGCGGCGTTCACCACCGCGTCGACGTCCGCCCCGGTCAGCGCCACGGCGATCGCGGCGGCCATGGCGCGGGCGCCGTGCACCCCGTCGCCGTCCTGGGTGTAGCGGGCGTCGAACTCCGCGAGGGCCGCCGCCTTCTCCGGATCGCCCGGGTGGACGACGGCGAGCACGGCCGCCCGGACGCAGGCGGCGTCGTCGAAGTAGTGCGGGTTGTCGTGCCCGGTGGCGGGCGGCCGCAGCCCGGCGGCCAGGTTGCCGAGCCCGGCCCGCACCGAGATCCGGGCGCGCAGCGGGAGCACCGCCGCCTCCACCTCGGGGGCCCGGGCGCTCGCGGCGGCGACGGTGGCGGCCAGCGCGTTCCAGGCCCGGTCCACCGCGTCCCGCATCCGGCGGCCCGGGGAGAGCCCGTCCGCGTCGTCGGCCGCCGCCAGCACCGTACGGCCGGCGAACGCGGCCCACTCGGCGTCGTCGGACGGGCCGAGCCGCAGCGGCTCGGGCGGCTGGTTGAGGGCGATGGGGACGGGGAGCGTGGTGGTGGCGTTCTGCTCGGCGAAGGTGTCCAGCTCCCGGGTGAGCCGCCGGGTCCACTCGGGCATCCGGGCCGCCCGGTGCCGCGCGGCGGGCCATCCGGCGGCGTCCCCGGAGGCGAGGCCGAGGAGCAGGCCCTCGATCCGGGCGCGCCGGGAGGGGGCGGCGTCGCTCGCGGGCAGCCTGGGTGTCGTCATCGCCGCTCCTCCCGTACGGGCTCGAAGGACGCGGCCACCGACGCCATGTCCCGTACGGCGGACGGCTCACGCCCACCGCCCCGGCCCTGGCTTTCCGCCGCCTCCGCGCTTTCCGCCGCGTCCGCGCTCTCCGCCGCGTCCGCGCCCTCCGGCGTCAGCAGGTCCGCGATGTCCAGCACGTGGTACCCCCGCATCGAGGGCAGGCAGCTGCCCCGCACCGGCCCGATCGCCGCAGCCCACTCCGGCGGGATCGCGCCCGCCCCGTGCAGCGCCCCGGCCAGGGCCCCCGCCACCGCCGCCGTCGTATCCGCGTCGCGCCCCATGTTCACGGCGGTCAGCACGGCGGTACGAAAATCGCCCCGGGCCGCCGTGAACGCCCCGAACGCCAGGCCCACCGCCTCCGGCGCCAGGTCCGTCCACGGGTAGCCGCCGATCACCACGGCCGACCGCACCGCCCGCTCCATCGTCAGCCGGTCCGGGTAGGGCCGCTGGGCCGCCGCCACCGCACGGCGCAGTGAGCGGGCGGTCCAGGAGTCCATCGGGATCACCGACAGCGCGGCCGCGATCACCGAGGCGAGGCCCGCGCCGACCATCGCCGCCGCGACCCCGGCCGCCACCGCCTGGCCCCCGTAGATCCCCTCGCCCTCGTGGCTCACCCGGCCGTCCACCGCCACCAGCCGGGCCGCCTCGGCGGGGTGACCGGCGGCGAACACCCCGAAGGGGGCCGCCCGCATCGCGAGGCCGTCGCTCCAGGCGTGCCGGTGCTGGGCCGAGATCGGCGCGGCGAGGCCCCGGCGCAGGTTCTCCAGGGTGCCGCGCTCGCTGAACCCGGCGCCCCGGAACGGGCCCTCGTCCAGATCGGCGATCCAGTGGTGCCAGGCCCGCTCCACATGGGAGACGGCGAGCGCCGAGCCGTGCCGGGCCAGCAGCAGCCCGGAGAAGATCGCGTACTCCGTGTCGTCGGTCCCCGCCGGGTCCTCGCTCACGAACCCCTCGATCCGCCCCCAGCGGCGGCGGATCTCCGAGGGCCGCAGATTCTCCGCCGGCGCGCCGAGCGCGTCCCCGACCGCGAGCCCCAGCAGCGCACCCCTGCCCCGTTCCTTGCCGACGGCCGTGTCCATGGCGTCGCCCTCCGCTCGTCCGGCGCGTCCGAGTCCGATTCCGGGCTCTTGCGCATATCCGCATATCTGCCACGCGGAACGTGACCGGAGGCCGTGCAGCGGCAGAAAGGGGCCGGTCGGATGACCCCGGTACGCAGCTGAGGCTGGCCTTTCTTCGCAGGTCAGAGGGGTGGTAAGCCAGGCCTTCCTTGCTGGCGGAGGTCGCCCGTCCGGCGTACCTTGGACTTTGTCGAAAGTTATATAGATAACCGCTCGGCGGGGGTGACAGCCCACCGGGGGAGCAGGGGAGACGCAGACCGTGGCCATCATCGAGACCGACGCCGTCCTGCACGAGGCGCACCGGGACAACCACACCCACCGGGATGTGAACGGCGGCTGGCTGCGCCCCGCCGTCTTCGGCGCCATGGACGGCCTGGTCTCCAACCTCGCCCTGATGACCGGTGTCGCGGGCGGTGCGGTCTCCCAGCAGACCATCGTGATCACGGGGCTCGCGGGGCTGGCCGCCGGGGCGTTCTCCATGGCGGCCGGTGAGTACACCTCCGTCGCCTCCCAGCGTGAGCTGGTGGAGGCCGAGCTGGCCGTCGAGCGCCGGGAGCTCCGTAAGCACCCCAAGGACGAGATGGCCGAGCTCGCCGCGCTCTACGTGGCCCGGGGCGTGGACGCCCCGCTGGCCGGCGAGGTGGCCCGGCAGCTCTCGCGCGACCCGGAACAGGCGCTGGAGATCCACGCCCGCGAGGAGCTGGGCATCGACCCGAACGACCTGCCGTCCCCGCTGGTGGCCGCCGTCTCCTCCTTCGGCGCCTTTGCGCTCGGGGCCCTGCTGCCGGTCCTGCCGTATCTGCTCGGGGCGAGCGCCCTGTGGCCCTCGGTGGCCCTGGCCCTGCTCGGCCTCTTCGGGTGCGGTGCGGTGGTGGCCCGGGTGACGGCTCGCAGCTGGTGGTTCAGCGGCCTGCGGCAGCTCGCCCTCGGTGGTGGGGCGGCGGCGCTGACGTACGGACTCGGCACCCTGTTCGGTGTGGCGGTCGGCTGACGAGGGGGGCATGGTAAGCCGGGGCGTACGGCGTAACGAACCCGCCCGAACGGCTTAACCGTGCGGCAACCCGTGTGACGTACGTCTTGGCACCGCCCCCTGGGCGGGAGCGGCCCGGCGGCCGTAAAATGAGTCTCTATGCAGGGCTACACATAAGTAGCCGTTACTCGGTGGTTTCGTTTCCTTTGCCGCCGGGCATGAGCCGTAGGCACCGCAGGCAACGACGCCTGCTCTCTGCGGGTCCCCCGGGCGCCGATCGTTCCGACAGCGACCCACCCCCTGGTCAGCCGGTCACCTCTGGTCACGCAGTCACTTCCGGTCACCACGGTGTCCGTATGTTGGAACAAGCCTTCCGCTTCTTGAGAAGCGCCCCATCATGTAACCTGCACGAAATTTCGCAGAGGGCCAACGTCGTCCCTCGGCACCGCAAATGCCACGACGACGACGGGAGAGCCGATGCGTATCGACGCCTGGTCGCCCATGGACGGTCGCCCCGCCCAGCAGGGGATGTACGACCCCCGTAACGAGCACGACGCCTGTGGCGTCGGGTTCGTGGCCACTCTGACCGGTGTGGCCAGCCATGAGCTGGTCGAGCAGGCGCTGACCGTACTGCGCAACCTCGAACACCGCGGCGCCACCGGCTCCGAGCCCGACTCCGGCGACGGTGCCGGCATCCTGTGCCAGGTCCCCGACGCCTTCCTGCGCGCCGAGACCCCTTTTGAGCTTCCCGAGGCGGGTTCGTACGCCGTCGGTATCGCCTTCCTGCCCGCCGACGGCTCCACCGAGGCCGTCCGCACGATCGAGGAGATCGCCACGCAGGAGGGCCTCACGGTCCTCGGCTGGCGCGACGTCCCGGTCACCCCCGCACTTCTCGGCAACGGCGCCCGCGCCACCATGCCCGAGTTCCGCCAGGTCTTCGTCGCCGACGGCGAGTCCGCCGGCATCGTCCTGGACCGCAAGGCGTTCGTTCTGCGCAAGCGTGCCGAGCGTGAGGCCGGGGTGTACTTCCCCTCGCTCTCCGCCCGCACCATCGTCTACAAGGGCATGCTCACCACCGGGCAGCTGGAGCCGTTCTTCCCGGACCTCTCCGACCGCCGCTTCGCCTCCACGGTCGCGCTGGTCCACTCCCGCTTCTCCACCAACACCTTCCCGAGCTGGCCGCTGGCCCACCCGTACCGCTTCGTCGCGCACAACGGCGAGATCAACACGGTCAAGGGCAACCGCAACTGGATGAAGGCCCGCGAGTCCCAGCTCGCCTCCTCCCTCTTCGGGCAGGCGCAGCTCGACCGGATCTTCCCCGTCTGCACCCCGGACGCCTCCGACTCGGCCTCCTTCGACGAGGTCCTGGAGCTGCTCCACCTCGGCGGGCGCTCGCTGCCGCACTCGGTGCTGATGATGGTCCCCGAGGCGTGGGAGAACCACGACTCGATGGACCCGGCCCGGCGCGCCTTCTACCAGTACCACTCCGCGATGATGGAGCCCTGGGACGGCCCGGCCTGTGTCACCTTCACCGACGGTGTCCAGGTCGGCGCGGTCCTCGACCGCAACGGTCTGCGCCCCGGCCGCTACTGGGTCACCGACGAGGGCCTCGTCGTGCTCTCCTCCGAGGTCGGCGTCCTGGACATCGACCCGGCGAAGGTCGTCCGCAAGGGCCGCCTCCAGCCCGGCAAGATGTTCCTCGTCGACACCGCCGAGCACCGCATCATCGAGGACGACGAGATCAAGGCGTCCCTCGCCGCCGAGCAGCCGTACCAGGAGTGGCTGGAGACCGGCGAGATCGAGCTGAGCGACCTGCCCGAGCGTGAGCACATCGTGCACACCCACGCCTCGGTCACCCGCCGCCAGCAGACCTTCGGCTACACCGAGGAAGAGCTGCGCGTCATCCTCGCGCCGATGGCCCGCACCGCCGGTGAGCCGCTCGGCTCCATGGGCACCGACTCGCCGATCGCCGCGCTCTCCGAGCGCCCCCGGCTTCTCTTCGACTACTTCACCCAGCTCTTCGCCCAGGTCACCAACCCGCCGCTGGACGCCATCCGCGAGGAGCTCGTCACCTCGCTGCGCTCCTCGCTCGGCCCCCAGGGCAACATCCTGGAGCCGACCGCCGCCGCGGCCCGCAGCGTCACGCTGCCGTTCCCGGTGATCGACAACGACGAGCTCGCCAAGCTGATACACATCAACGCCGACGGCGACATGCCGGGTATGAAGGCCGCCACGCTGGCCGGTCTCTACCGGGTCAGCGGCGGCGGCGACGCGCTCGCCGCCCGGCTGGAGGCGATCTGCACCGAGGTCGACACCGCCATCGAGGACGGCGCCCGCCTCATCGTCCTCTCCGACCGGCACTCCGACGCCGAGCACGCCCCGATCCCCTCGCTGCTGCTCACCTCCGCCGTCCACCACCACCTCATCCGGACCAAGCAGCGCACCCAGGTGGGGCTGCTGGTCGAGGCCGGGGACGTCCGCGAGGTCCACCACGTCGCCCTGCTCATCGGTTACGGCGCCGCCGCGGTCAACCCGTACCTCGCGATGGAGTCCGTCGAGGACCTGGTCCGCGCCGGCACGTTCATCGAGAACATCGACGTCGAGCAGGCCATCCGGAACCTGATCTACGCGCTCGGCAAGGGCGTCCTCAAGGTCATGTCCAAGATGGGCATCTCCACCGTCGCCTCCTACCGCGGCGCCCAGGTCTTCGAGGCCGTCGGCCTGGACGAAGAGTTCGTCGGGACGTACTTCAACGGCACCGCCACCAAGATCGGCGGCGCCGGCCTGGATGTCGTCGCCAAGGAGGTCGCCGCCCGGCACACCAAGGCGTACCCCGCCTCCGGCATCGCGGCCTCGCACCGCGCGCTGGAGATCGGCGGCGAGTACCAGTGGCGTCGGGAGGGTGAGCCGCACCTGTTCGACCCGGAGACGGTCTTCCGCCTCCAGCACGCCACCCGCAACCGGCGCTACGACATCTTCAAGCAGTACACGGACCGGGTGAACGAGCAGTCCGAGCGCCTCATGACGCTCCGCGGCCTTTTCGGCTTCACCTCCGGCCGGGCCCCGATCTCCGTCGACGAGGTCGAGCCCGCCTCCGAGATCGTCAAGCGGTTCTCCACCGGCGCCATGTCGTACGGCTCGATCTCCCGCGAGGCGCACGAGACGCTGGCCATCGCGATGAACCAGCTCGGCGGCAAGTCCAACACCGGCGAGGGCGGCGAGGACCCGGAGCGCCTGTACGACCCGGCGCGCCGCTCGTCCATCAAGCAGGTCGCCTCCGGCCGCTTCGGTGTGACCAGCGAATACCTGGTCAACGCGGACGACATCCAGATCAAGATGGCGCAGGGCGCCAAGCCCGGCGAGGGCGGCCAGCTGCCCGGCCACAAGGTCTACCCGTGGGTCGCCAAGACGCGTCACTCGACGCCCGGCGTCGGCCTCATCTCGCCGCCGCCGCACCACGACATCTACTCCATCGAAGACCTCGCGCAGCTGATCCACGACCTCAAGAACGCCAACCCCGTGGCCCGCATCCACGTGAAGCTGGTCTCCGAGGTCGGCGTCGGCACAGTCGCCGCCGGTGTCTCCAAGGCCCACGCGGACGTCGTCCTCATCTCCGGCCACGACGGCGGAACGGGCGCTTCCCCGCTCACCTCGCTCAAGCACGCGGGCGGCCCCTGGGAGCTCGGCCTCGCCGAGACCCAGCAGACGCTGCTGCTCAACGGCCTGCGCGACCGCATCGTCGTGCAGACCGACGGCCAGCTCAAGACCGGCCGTGACGTCGTCATCGCCGCGCTGCTGGGCGCCGAGGAGTTCGGTTTCGCGACTGCGCCGCTCGTCGTCTCCGGCTGCGTCATGATGCGCGTCTGCCACCTGGACACCTGCCCGGTCGGCATCGCCACCCAGAACCCGGTGCTCCGCGACCGGTTCTCCGGCAAGGCCGAGTACGTCGTCAACTTCTTCGAGTTCATCGCCGAAGAGGTCCGCGAGATCCTCGCCGAGCTGGGCTTCCGCTCCATCGAGGAGGCCGTCGGCCACGCCGAGCTGCTCGACACCGACCGGGCCGTCTCCCACTGGAAGGCGCAGGGCCTCGACCTCGCCCCGCTCTTCCACGTGCCGGAGCTGCCCGAAGGCGCGGTCCGCCACCGGATCGTCGAGCAGGACCACGGTCTGACCAAGGCGCTCGACAACCAGCTCATCAAGCTGGCCGCCGACGCGCTCGGCGCCGACAGCCCCGAGGCCGCCCAGCCGGTCCGGGCTCAGGTCGCCATCCGCAACATCAACCGCACGGTCGGCACCATGCTCGGCCACGAGGTGACCAAGAAGTTCGGCGGTGCGGGCCTGCCCGAGAACACCATCGACATCACCTTCACCGGCTCCGCCGGCCAGTCCTTCGGCGCCTTCCTCCCGCGCGGGGTCACCCTGCGCCTGGAGGGCGACGCCAACGACTACGTCGGCAAGGGCCTCTCCGGCGGCCGCGTGATCGTCCGCCCGGACCGGGGCGCCGACCACCTCGCCGAGTACTCCACCATCGCCGGCAACACCATCGGCTACGGCGCCACCGGCGGCGAACTCTTCCTCCGCGGCCGCACCGGCGAACGCTTCTGCGTCCGCAACTCCGGCGCGACCGTCGTCTCCGAAGGCGTCGGCGACCACGGCTGCGAGTACATGACCGGCGGCCACGCCGTCGTCCTCGGCGAGACCGGCCGCAACTTCGCCGCCGGTATGTCGGGCGGCGTCGCGTACGTCATCGACCTCGACCGCGACAACGTCAACGTGGGCAACCTCGGCGCGATCGAGGAGCTCACCGACACCGACCGGCAGTGGCTGCACGACGTCGTGCGCCGCCACCACGAGGAGACCGGCTCCACCGTCGCAGAAAAGCTTCTCGCCGAGTGGGACACCGCCGTGACCCGCTTCAGCAAGATCATCCCGTCCACGTACAAGGCAGTGCTCGCCGCCAAGGACGCCGCTGAGCTCGCCGGTCTCTCCGAGCAGGAGACCACCGAGAAGATGATGGAGGCGGCGACCAATGGCTGACCCCAAGGGCTTCCTGACCACCGGACGCGAGGTCGCCCAGACCCGCCCCGTGGCCGAGCGCGTCAAGGACTGGAACGAGGTCTACGTTCCGGGCTCGCTGCTCCCGATCATCAGCAAGCAGGCCGGCCGCTGCATGGACTGCGGCATCCCGTTCTGCCACAACGGCTGTCCGCTCGGAAACCTCATCCCCGAGTGGAACGACTACGCCTACCGCGGGGACTGGACCGCCGCCTCCGAGCGGCTGCACGCCACGAACAACTTCCCGGAGTTCACCGGGCGGCTCTGCCCGGCCCCCTGCGAGTCGGCGTGCGTGCTCGGCATCAACCAGCCGGCCGTCACCATCAAGAACGTCGAAGTCTCCATCATCGACAAGGCGTGGGACAGCGGCGACGTCACCCCGCAGCCGCCCGAGCGCCTCTCCGGCAAGACCGTCGCGGTCATCGGCTCGGGCCCGGCGGGACTCGCCGCCGCCCAGCAGCTGACCCGGGCCGGCCACACCGTCGTCGTCTACGAGCGCGCGGACCGCATCGGGGGCCTGCTGCGCTACGGCATCCCCGAGTTCAAGATGGAGAAGTCGCACATCAACCGCCGCATCGAGCAGATGCGCCTGGAAGGCACCAAGTTCCGCACGGGGGTGGAGATCGGCCAGGACATCGACGCCGCCAAGCTCCGCCGCCGCTACGACTCGGTCGTCATCGCGGCCGGTGCCACCGTCTCCCGCGACCTGCCCGTCCCCGGCCGTGAGCTGGGCGGCATCCACTTCGCGATGGAGTACCTCCCACTCGCCAACAAGGTGCAGGAGGGTGACCTGACGGTCGCCCCGATCCACGCCGGCGGCAAGCACGTCGTCGTCATCGGCGGCGGCGACACCGGCGCCGACTGCGTCGGCACCGCCCACCGCCAGGGCGCGGCCTCCGTCACCCAGCTGGAGATCATGCCGAAGCCGGGCGAGGACCGGAACGCGGGCCAGCCGTGGCCGACCTTCCCGATGCTCTACAAGGTCACCTCCGCGCACGAGGAGGGCGGCGAGCGGGTCTACTCCGTCTCCACCACCCACTTCGAGGGCGACGAGGACGGCAACGTCGCGGCCCTCCACCTGGTCGAGGTCGAGTTCAAGGACGGTAAGCTGGAGCAGAAGCCCGGCACGGAGCGGCGCATCCCCGCGCAGCTCGTCACCCTCGCCATGGGCTTCACCGGAACCGACCAGTCCAACGGTCTGGTCCAGCAGTTCGGCCTGGAGCTCGACGCGCGCGGCAACGTCGCCCGCGACGAGAACTACGCGACCAACGTCGACGGCGTCTACGTCGCCGGTGACGCGGGCCGCGGCCAGTCGCTGATCGTCTGGGCGATCGCCGAGGGCCGCTCCGCCGCCCGCGGTGTGGACCGCTTCCTGACCGGGACCAGCGCCCTGCCGGCCCCGATCCGCCCGACGGACCGCTCCCTGCTGGTCTGAGCACCACCCGGGTTTCCCCCTGGGCCACACGGCCCGGGGGTGAGCCCCCTTTGATCGTCCCGTACAACGGCGTACGGAACTGAACGCGGCGCCCGCCTGTCCCCGACCGGACTCAGTGGGCGCCGTGGCGCGTCCGGGGCCGGTTCCGCCCCGGGCCGGTTCCGACCCGGGGCGGCTCAGTCGCCGGTCAGCCGCCCGTCAGCGCCGAGGTCTTCACCGCCACCGCCACCGCGAACAGCCCCAGCAGCACCACCCCGCCGCCGAGCTGCACCGGCCAGGTCCGCAGCTTCGCCGGCGCGTAGGCGAGCCCGTACGTCACCAGCGCCCCGGTCAGCAGCCCGCCCAGGTGCCCCTGCCACGAGGTGAACAGGGCCGAGAGCACCATCCACAGCAGGAACCCGGCCATGAACCGGTTCACCGCCGCCATGTCCCGGCCGAGCCGCCGGTTGATCACCCAGAACGCGGCGGCAAGACCGAAGACCGCACCGGAGGCACCCACGGTGGAGGTGTCCGGGGCCAGCAGATACACCACCACGGAACCGCCGACCGCCGACAGCAGGTACAGCGCCAGATAGCGGGCCCGGCCGAGCTGCCCCTCCACCACGCGCCCGATGTTCCACAGCGCGAACATGTTGAACAGCAGGTGCATCACCCCGAACGAGGCGTCCGGCGGCAGATGCAGGAAGGCCCCGGTCACCAGCCGGTACCACTCGCCGTCCGCGATGCCCGTCAGCTCGTACCCGGCGAACGTCTCGCCCCGGTAGTAGTACCGCTCCCCGTCCGGCCCGGTCAGCGCGGCGCCGAGCACCGCGAACCGGTCCACGATCTCGGGCCGGACCACCTCGCCGAGGTAGGCCAGGATGTTCAGCGCCATCAGGACGTACGTCACCACGGGCGCCGTCGCCCCGGACACCGCACCGCCGAACACGGTCCGGGCCCGCCGCACCGAGCGCTGCCCCTCCTTCACGCACTCCGGGCAGTGGTAGCCGACCGAGGCCTCGTGCATGCAGTCCGGGCAGACGGTGCGCTCGCAGCGGGTGCAGCGGACATACGTCTCGTACGACGGATGGCGGTAACACGTGGTGGCGGCGGCCTCCATGACCGGCTCCTTCACTGGGAGTGCGCTGCGGGGCTGCCGGTGTGGGCGGCGGCGATCAAGATAGCGAACGGGTGAGGGGGAGTCAGGAGCCGGGGGCACCCCCTAGGGGGTGTCTTGCCGATCATGCCGGGCTCGCGGGGTCTGGCACCGCACCTCGCGGCGTTGTCGTCACTCGCCATGGCTCCGCCATGACTCCCTCCTCCGCCTTGCGATGCACGGCACCAGACCCCGCTCCCTGATCCGGCCTGATCGGCAAGACACCCCCTAGGCTCTAGGTGCGCGGAGCGCGGAACGGGGGCCGTCGATGCACGGTACGAACACGGTCGCGGGCACGGGCCCGGCCATCAGCCTGGAGAAGGTACGGGAGACGGCTCCCGGCCTCGTCAGCCTGTACAAGAGCGCCGGCGTCTCGCTGGAGAAGCACGGACTGAACGGCCGGCGGGCCGCCGTCTACCTCGTCCTCGACTACTCCGGCTCCATGCGGGACTACTACAAGGACGGCAGCGTCCAGGCGCTGGCCGACCGGGTGCTGGGGCTCTCGGCCAACCTCGACGACGACGGCCGGGTGCCCGTCGTCTTCTTCTCCACGGACATCGACGCGGTCACCGACATCGCCCTCGACAACCACCACGGCCGGATCGACGCGATCGTGGCGGGCCTCGGGCACATGGGGAAGACCAGCTACCACCTGGCGATGGACGCGGTCATCGACCACTACCTCGACAGCGGCTCCACCGCGCCCGCGCTCGTCGTCTTCCAGACGGACGGCGGGCCGATCAGTAAACTCGCCGCCGAGCGCTACCTCTGCAAGGCCGCGAAGCTGCCGTTGTTCTGGCAGTTCGTCGGGTTCGGCGACACCCGCAGCACCCAGTTCGACTTCCTGCGCAAGCTCGACGAGCTGGCGGTCCCGGCCAAGCGGGTCGTCGACAACGCCGGGTACTTCCACGCCGGGCTCGACCCCCGGAAGGTGCGGGACAGCCAGCTGTACGACCGGCTGGTCGCGGAGTTCCCGTCCTGGCTGGCCGCCGCCGAGGCCCAGGGGATCGTCCGATGAGCACGAGGATCCTGCGCGCCGCCGACCGCACGCCCGTCCCCTGGAAGAACGGTGGCGGGCTCACCCGTGAGGTGGCGGCCGCGCCTGCGGGAGGCGACGGGTTCGACTGGCGCGTGAGCCTCGCCGACGTCACCGCCGACGGGCCGTTCTCCGTCTTCCCGGGCATCGACCGCACGCTGACGGTGGTTGAAGGCGCGGGCATGGACCTCGTCGTCGGCGGCGAGCACCACATCGTCGACGAGCCGCTGTGGCCGCACGACTTCCCCGGCGACCGGCCCACCGACGGCTTCCTGCTGTCCGGACCCGTCGTCAACCTGAACGTCATGTACCGCAGGGGGCGTACGCGGGCGGAGACCGCCGTCGTCTGCGGCACCGTACGCCTGATGGCACCGCCGGGCGGCGCGGTGCTGGCCCTCTCCCTGGACGACGGGGCCGTGCTCGACGGGGCCGTCCTCGACGGGACGGGCGTCCGGCTCGACCGCTACGACGCGGTGCTCGCCGAGGGCGGATCGCCCGGGGTGCTGCGGACGATGGGCCAGGCGGTGGTCATCACGTTCTCGGACGTGTGAGCGGCCGGAGACGGTCGGCGATACCGGACAGAAGATGTCGGGTATCGGGTGTTCGATGGCGCCCATGACGTCTTCCGCACCGCTGTCCTGGAGTGGCTTCGCCGCCGCCGAGCCCGTCTTCGCCGACACCGTCCGCCGCCGCTTCCAGCTCTACAAGCACCACGTCCTCGCCACCCTCCGCGCGGACGGCTCGCCTCGTGTCAGCGGCCTGGAGGCCGACTTCCGCTTCGATGAGCTGCTGCTCGGCATGATGCCGGACTCGCGCAAGGCCCTGGACCTGCGCCGCGACCCCCGCTTCGCCCTCCACGCCAACCCGGGCCCCGACGCCGAGATGAACGACGGCGATGTCCGCGTCAGCGGCCGGGCGGTGGAGATCACCGACCCGGAGTACCTCGCCCGCTTCGTCGACGACGCCACCCCGCCGGAGCCGTTCTACCTCTTCCGGGCCGAGCTGACGGAGGCGGTCCGCGTCGGGCTGGACGGGGATGAGCTGGTCATCCAGTCCTGGCGGCCGGGGCAGCCGCTTCGTACGGTACGCCGGAAGTGACGGTGCTGCGGAGGCCGGAGGCCTGAGGGGTTCACCCTTCCAGCACCCGAGCCCGGCACACCGACGGCGTCCCCCACGCGTCCCGCAGCGGCCGGGCCCGGCGCAGCCACCACGCCAGGTCCAGCTCCTCGGTGTACCCCACCGCGCCGTGCAGTTGCAGGGCGGTGCGGGCCGCCGCGTACCCGGCCTCGCCCGCCGCCACCTTCGCCGCCGCGACCGCCGCCCCGGCCCCGGGCGACCCCTCGGCCAGCTCCACCGCCGCCCCGTACAGCAGCGGGCGGGCGAACTCCAGGCCGAGCAGGGTGTCGGCGAGGCGGTGTTTGACGGCCTGGAAGGAGCCGACGGGCACACCGAACTGGGTGCGCTGCTTCACGTACGCCACCGTCGCCCGCAGCAGCGCCTCCCCGCAGCCGAGCGCCTGGGCCGCCGTGGCGAAGGTGGCCCAGGTGCCCGCCGCCCGGGCCGCCTCGCGTACCTTCGGCCCGGCCGCCACCACCTCGCCGCCCGCCCCGGGCCGGAACAGCCGCCGCGCCGGGTCCATGGAGGGCGTGAGCTCTCCAGGGCCCCGCGTCAGCCGCAGCTCGTCCCCGGCCACCGTGAACACCGCCTCCGCCGCATCCGCGTCCAGCGCGTACGGCCCGTACCCCTCCAGGACCAGCGACACCACCGCCGTACCGGACGCGACCCTCGGCAGCCACTCCTTGGCGACCGGCCCGCCCAGCCCGCCCAGCAGCACCCCCGCCGCCACGCTCTCCACCACCGGACCCGGCACCCCGTGGCGGCCCAGCTCCATAAGCGCCACGGCCGTCTCCACCGGGAGCGGGCCCACACCCCCGTACGCCTCCGGGACCGCCAGCGCGAACACCCCCGCGTCCGCGAGCCGCCGCCAGAGGGTGAGTCCCGGGCCGGGGTGGCCCGCAGCCCACCCCCGTACCACCGCAGACGTATCCGCCGCCGTCAGCAGCGCGTCCAGCGAGCGGGCGAACTCCCGCTGCTCGTCGTCCAGCAGGAAACGCATCAGCGCCGTCCCTTCGGCAGGCCCAGCAGCCGCTCGGCGATGATGTCGCGCTGGATCTCGTTCGTCCCCGCGTAGACGGGCCCCGCCAGCGCGAAGACGTACCCCTCGGCCCACGGGCCGTCCGCCGCCTCCGCGTCCGGGCCGAGCAGGTCGAGCGCGGTCTCGTGCAGCGCGATGTCGTACTCCGACCAGAACACCTTGTTCAGGCTGGACTCCGCCCCGAGCGCCGCCCCCGCCGCGAACCGGGACGCCGAGGCGGCCGTGAACAGCTGGTACGCCCGCGCCCCGATCGCCGCGTCCGCCACCCGGTCCCGCAGCGCCGTGTCCGCCGGGTCGCCCACCTCCCGCCACAACTCCGTCAGCCGGTCGGCGGCGGCCAGGAATCGGCCGGGGGAGCGGAGGGTGAGGCCGCGCTCGTTGCCGGTGGCCGACATGGCGATGTGCCAGCCCTGGCCGGGCTCCCCGATGACGTCCTCGTCCGGTACGAAGACCTCGTCCAGGAAGACCTCGGCGAACGCGGGCTTCCCGTCCAGCCGCCCGATGGGACGGACCGTGACCCCGGGGTCCCGCAGCCCGAACATCAGGTATGTGAGCCCCTGGTGCGGCTTTTCCGCCCCCGGGTCCGTACGGAAGATGCCGAACGCCCGGTCCGCGAACGCCGCCCGCGAGGACCATGTCTTCTGCCCCGACAGCAGCCAGCCGCCCTCCGTCCGCACCGCCCGCGACCGCAGCGCCGCCAGGTCGGACCCGGCCTCCGGCTCCGACCAGGCCTGCGCCCAGATCACCTCGCCGCTCGCCATCGGGGGCAGCACCCGGGCCCGCTGCTCGGCGGTGCCGTGGTCGAAGAGGGTCGGGGCGAGGAGGCTGATCCCGTTCTGCGAGACCCGGCCGGGGGCTCCCGCCGCCCAGTACTCCTCCTCGAACGCCAGCCACCCGAAGAGGTCCGCGCCCCGGCCCCCGTACTCCTCGGGCCAGGAGAGGGCCGACCACCCGCCGCCGTACAGCTCCGCCTCCCACTCCCGGTGCGCGGCGAACCCCTCCGCCGTCTCCAGGGAGGGGAGCGGCCGGGCGGGCACATGGGCGCGCAGCCACTCCCGCGCCTCGGCCCGCAGTGCCTCGGTCCGTGCTGTCTGCGCGAGATCCATGGGGGCCTGCCTTCCGTGAGGTCGGCACTGTCGCCGAGGCCGTTCCCTAACAAGTGTTTGGTAGGTTAACGTACGGCTCACGCACCGTCGAGGAGTGGGGGATGGGCCGATGAGCGCACCGGACTACCTGCCGGGCCACGGGCTGCTGGCCGGCCGCACCGCCGTCGTCACCGCCGCCGCCGGAGCCGGGATCGGCGGCGCCAGCGCCCGCCGCTTCCTGGAGGAGGGGGCGCGCGTCGTCATCAGCGACGCGCACGCCCGGCGGCTGAAGGAGAGCGCGCACGTCCTGGCCGAGGAGTTCGGCCCCGACCGTGTCACCGCCCTGACCTGCGACGTCACCGACGAGAACCAGGTGCAGGCCCTCTTCGCCCACGCCGAAGAGGCCCACGGCCGCCTCGACATCGTCGTCAACAACGCGGGCCTCGGCGGCACCGCCGAACTCACCGAGATGACCGACGACCAGTGGACGAAGATCCTCGACGTCACCCTGAACGGCACCTTCCGCTGCACCCGCGCCGCCCTGCGCTCCCTCCAGGCCGCCGGCACCGGAGGCGTGATCGTCAACAACGCCTCCGTCGTCGGCTGGCGCGCCCAGCGCGGCCAGGCCCACTACGCCGCCGCCAAGGCCGGCGTCATGGCCCTCACCCGCTGCGCCGCGCTCGAAGCCGCCGACTACGGCGTACGCGTCAACGCCGTCGCCCCCAGCCTCGCCATGCACCCCCACCTGGCCAAGGTCACCTCCGCCGAGCTGCTCGCCGAGCTGACGGAGAAGGAGGCCTTCGGCCGGTACGCCGAGCCCTGGGAGATCGCCAACGTGATCGTCTTCCTGGCCAGCGGCTACTCCTCGTACATGACCGGTGAGGTCGTCGCCGTCAGCAGTCAGCACGCGTGACCACCATGCGTGAACACCCAGGCCGCGGGCGGACAATGGACCGGTGCCTACCAAGAAGAAGCCCCAGGTGACCCCCACCCCCGAACGGCGCCGCGAACTCCTCGCCACCGCCGCCGAGGTCTTCGCCGCCCAGGGATACAACGCCACCACCGTCCGCCGCATCGCGGACGAGGCGGGGATGCTCGCCGGCAGCCTCTACTACCACTTCGATTCCAAGGAATCGATGATCGACGAGATCCTCTCCACCTTCCTCGACGAGCTCTGGCAGGGGTACGACGCCGTCCTGGCGGCCGGACTCGGCCCCCGCGAGACCATCGAGGCACTGGTCACCGAGTCCTTCCGGGAGATCGACCGGCACCGCCCCGCCGTCGCGATCTACCAGAAGGAGTCCAAGCACCTCGCCACCCAGCCGCGCTTCGCCTACCTCACCGACTCGCAGGCGAAGTTCGAGAAGGTCTGGCTCTCCACCCTGGAACGCGGTGTCGCCGAAGGCACCTTCCGTGACGACCTGGACATCCGCCTCACCTACCGCTTCGTCCGCGACACCGTGTGGGTCGCGGCCTCCTGGTACCGGCCCGGCGGACACCACAGCCCCGAAGAGATCGCCCGCCAGTACCTGTCGATGGTGCTGGACGGGATCGCCCTGCGCACCTAGCCACCTCCTGACGACCGAGGAGCAGCAGCCATGACCGAGGCCTACATCGTCGAAGCGGTACGGACACCCGTCGGACGGCGCAAGGGAGGTCTCGGGTCCGTCCACCCCGCCGACCTCGGCGCGCACGTGCTGCGCGAGCTCATCGCCCGCTCCGGCGTCGACCCGGCGGCCGTGGAGGACGTCGTCTTCGGCTGCCTGGACACCGTCGGACCGCAGGCGGGGGACATCGCCCGTACGTCATGGCTGGCCGCCGGGCTCCCCGAAGAGGTCCCGGGCGTCACCATCGACCGGCAGTGCGGCTCCTCGCAGCAGGCCCTCCACTTCGCGGCCCAGGGCGTCCTCTCCGGCACCCAGGACCTCGTCGTCGCGGGCGGCACCCAGAACATGACCCAGGTCCCCATCGCCTTCGCCTCCCGGCAGGCCGCCGAACCCCTCGGCCTCACCGAGGGCCCGTACGCGGGCAGCGAGGGCTGGCGGGCCCGGTACGGTGACGCGCCCGTCAACCAGTTCCACGGCGCCCAGCTCATCGCCGAGAAGTGGGGCATCAGCCGCCAGGACATGGAGGAGTTCGCCCTCACCTCCCACCGCCGCGCCGTCCGCGCCATCGACGAGGGCCGCTTCGCCCGCGAGACCGTCGCGTACGGGGACGTCACCGAGGACGAAGGCCCGCGCCGCGACACCACCCTGGCCAAGATGGCCGCCCTCAGCCCTGTCCTGCCCGGTGGCACGATCACCGCCGCCTGTTCCTCGCAGGTCTCCGACGGGGCCGCCGCCCTGCTCATCGCCTCCGAGCGGGCCGTCGCCGAACACGGCCTGACCCCGCGTGCCCGGATCCACCACCTCTCCGTACGGGGCGAGGACCCGATCCGCATGCTCTCCGCACCGATCCCGGCCACCGCGTACGCCCTGAAGAAGACCGGCCTCACCATCGACGCCATCGACCTCGTCGAGATCAACGAGGCTTTCGCCCCGGTCGTCCTCGCCTGGCTGAAGGAGACCGGCGCCGACCCGGAACGCGTCAACGTCAACGGCGGGGCGATCGCGCTCGGCCACCCGCTCGGGGCGACCGGCGCCAAGCTGATGACCACGCTCCTGCACGAACTGGAACGCACCGGGGGCCGCTACGGGCTCCAGACCATGTGCGAGGGCGGCGGACAGGCCAACGTCACCATCGTCGAGCGCCTCTGACCAGCGCCCGGCGTCCTCGGGCCCTGCGCGTGGCGTGATCCACCACGCGCAGGGAGGACGTGCTACGGTGTCTCCGTTGCAGTTTTGGTACCCATGAACTTTATGTGCGCCTGACGGGAATGCTTCCTCAGGCGCTTTATTGTTTTCCGGCTTTCTCCGGATGGGGCTCAATGCGGCGACTTGGAATCCGTAAAGTGCGGATTCTCGGCACTGCACCTGTTTTAGGAGAATGACATGGCCACCGGCACCGTGAAGTGGTTCAACTCGGAAAAGGGCTTCGGCTTCATCGAGCAGGACGGCGGCGGCGCCGACGTCTTCGCCCACTACTCCAACATCGCCACCTCGGGCTTCCGTGAGCTCCAGGAGGGCCAGAAGGTCTCCTTCGACGTCACGCAGGGCCAGAAGGGCCCGCAGGCGGAGAACATCGTCCCGGCCTAATTGCCGCGACGCGTACCTCGCTGACCGGGGCCCGCACCGTGAAGGTGCGGGCCCCGGTTTGTGCTGTCCGAGCTTTTGAGCTTCTCCGAGCAACAACCCGCTCTGTGCGCGCATCCTGGGGGCGCACGACAAGCGGTCGGACAAGCACATCGGCAGTGCTCCGAATCCGTAGTTGCCCAGGAATCCCCCAGGAGGGCAATTCCGTATGACTCGCTTCGAACGCCAGGACCGCACCCCCCGCTCCCGCCCGGCCCGTGGCCGCGGCCAGGGCGCGACCGCGCAGGGGGCGTCCAATCCCCGTGGCGGCTCCGCCGGCCGCTCCAAGGCTCCGGCCCGCCGCAAGTCCGCCGCCGCGCCGCCCGCAGAGTTCACCCTGCCGGAGACGGTGACCCCCGCACTGCCCTCCGTCGAGGCCTTCGCGGACCTCGAGATGCCCGCCGCGTTGCAGAAGACCCTCGCCGCGCAGGGCGTCACCGAGCCGTTCCCGATCCAGGGCGCGACCCTGCCGAACTCGCTGGCCGGCCGGGACATCCTCGGCCGTGGCCGCACCGGCTCCGGCAAGACCCTCGCCTTCGGCCTGGCCCTGCTCGCCCGCACCGCCGGGCGCCGCAGCGAGCCGCGCGCCCCGCTGGCCATGGTCCTCGTGCCCACCCGTGAGCTGGCCCAGCAGGTCACCGACGCGCTGACCCCGTACGCGACCGCCGTGAACCTGCGGATGGCCACCGTCGTCGGCGGCATGTCGATCACCAAGCAGTCCGCCACCCTGCGGCGCGGCGCCGAAGTGCTCGTCGCCACCCCGGGCCGGCTGAAGGACCTCATCGAGCGCGGCGACTGCCGGCTGGACGAGGTCGCCATCACCGTCCTCGACGAGGCCGACCAGATGGCCGACATGGGCTTCATGCCGCAGGTCGTCGCCCTGCTCAAGCAGGTCGAGGCGGACGGGCAGCGCATGCTGTTCTCCGCGACCCTGGACAAGAACATCGACCGCCTCGTCAAGATGTTCCTCACCGACCCGGTCGTCCACTCCGTCGACCCGTCGGCCGGTGCGGTCACCACGATGGAGCACCATGTGCTCCACGTGCTGGACGAGACGGACAAGAAGGCCGTCGCCACGAAGATCGCCGCCCGGGACGGCCGCGTGATCATGTTCGTGGACACCAAGCGTGCCGCCGACCGGTTCGCCAAGCGGCTGCTCGCCAGCGGTGTACGGGCTGCCGCCCTGCACGGCGGGCGCTCCCAGCCGCAGCGGAACCGGACCCTGGACCAGTTCAAGAACGGCCAGGTCACCGCGCTCGTCGCGACGAACGTGGCGGCCCGTGGCATCCACGTCGACGACCTCGACCTCGTCGTCAACGTGGACCCGCCGACCGACCACAAGGACTACCTCCACCGGGGCGGCCGTACGGCCCGCGCCGGGGAGTCCGGCAGCGTCGTCACGCTGGTGCTGCCCGAGGAGAAGCGGGAGATGACCCGCCTGATGCAGGACGCGGGCATCGCGCCGCGCACCACGCGGGTCACCTCCAGCGACGAGGAGCTGTCCCGGATCACGGGGGCGCGTGAGCCGTCGGGCGTCGCGATCGTGATCGAGGTCCCGCAGCCGACTCCGCCGAAGCAGCGGACCCGGTCGGGCGGTTCGGGTTCTGGCTCGGCCGGCTCCGGCGGGGGCACGGTGCGCTCCGGGAGCCGGGGGCGGGGACGGCGCGGGTCCGGTTCCGGCGCGGGTGCGGGTGGCGCCGGGGGCGGTGCGCAGGGGGGTGGCGCGGGTCGTTCGGGCGGTGCGGCGCGTTCCGGCGCGGCGCGTTCCGGTGGCGGACGCTCCGGCGCGCCTACGCGGGGGCGTCGCGCCGCCTAGCGGCATCTCCAGCCGTCCGGCGCACATCCAGCCGTCCGGCGATTGAGGACCGGGGTCCGGGGCAGAGCCCCGAAAACCCCGGTCCGGGGCTGTCCTCAAGCGCCGGACGGGCTGGATGCGTCGGGTCCGTCCTCAAGCGCCGGACAGGCTGGAGATGGCCCCGGTCGTCCGGCGCAGGACCGACGTGGTGTCCTCAAGCGCCGGACGGGCTGGATTTTGAGGCGGGCAGCCCCGCCAAGGCGTCCTCCGCCTCCGCCATGATCCGCCCCACCAGCACCCCCACGCTCGGCAGGTCCTCGATCAGGGCCGCCACCTGGCCCGACGCCATGACGCCCACGTCCGTGCGGCCCTCCACCATGGCCGCCCTCAGCAGTATCGGCGTGTTCGCCGCCAGCAGCACCTGGCTCCAGGTCAGCTCCTTGCCGTGCCGCAGCGCCAGCCCGTCCCGCACCATCCCGGGCCAGGTCAGCCCGGAGATCCGCCGGAAGCCGGACGCCCGCCGCAACGCGCGGTACAGCGAACGCACCCGTCCCGCCCCCTCCAGCTCCGCCACCATCTCCGTACGGAGCATCCGGTGCGGGAGCCCGTCCACGGCCCTCGTCAGGGTGATGTCCTTCACCCCGGCCGCCAGATACCGCGCCTTCACCGCGTCCGGCACCGTCGAGTCCGAGGTCAGCAGGAACCGGGTCCCCATCGCCACGCCCGCCGCCCCGTACGCCAGCGCCGCCACCAGCCCCCGCCCGTCGTGGAAGCCGCCCGCCGCGATCACCGGGATGTCCACCGCGTCGACCACCTGGGGCAGCAGCACCGTCGTCGCCACGTCCCCCGTGTGCCCGCCGCCCTCGCCGCCCTGCACGATCACCGCGTCCGCGCCCCACGCCGCGACCTTCTCCGCATGCCGCCGGGCCCCCACCGACGGGACGACCACCACGCCCGCGTCCTTCAGCTCCGCGATGAGCTCCTGCGACGGGGCGAGCGCGAACGACGCCACCCGTACGCCCTCCTCGACGATGATCCGCACCCGCTCCCGCGCGTCCCCGGCGTCCGCCCGCAGGTTCACCCCGAACGGGGCGTCCGTCCGCGACCTCACCTCCCGTACCGCGGACCGCAGTTGGTCCGGCGTCATCGTCGCGGAGGCCAGGATGCCGAGCGCCCCGGCCCGCGCGGTCGCGGTGACCAGGCGGGGGCCGGAGACCCACCCCATCCCCGTCTGCACGATCGGGTACCGCACCCCCACGAGCTCCGTGAGCGCCGTGCGCATCAGCCCCGCACCTCGCGGTTCCGGGTGCCCGACGGGTCGATGACCTCGCGGATCAGGGCGAGTTCGGCGGGGGTGGGGTCGCGGGTGTACGGGACGTCGGCGGGGACGGTCAGTTGGAAGCCCGTCGCTTCCTGGACCATCTCCACCGTGACGCCCGGGTGGAGCGAGGCCAGTCGCATCGAGCGGTCCGGGGTCGCGAAGTCGAAGACCCCGAGATCGCTGACGACTCGGGGGATGCGGTGGAAGCGGGTGGCGGAAGGGCCCGCCGCCTCGGCCCGGTCGTAACCGACGCCGCAGACCATGTCGACCCGTTCGACGAAGACCCGGGGCGAGTGCCGGGGGATCCAGTAACTCACCGGGTTGTTCAGGGTGTTGACCGGCGCTCCGCGCACTCCCAGGAGCTGGCGGGCCGGCTGCTCCCAGTCGCCGATGCAGGAGATGTTCTGGTTGCCGAACCGGTCGATCTGGCTCGCGCCCATCATCACGTGCCGCCGGCCGCCGGTCACCAGGGTGAGGTGCTTGCGGTAGGGGAGCCAGCCCTCCACCTCGCCGTCCGGGCCGACGATCGTCGCCTCGCCGTCGGTGAGCAGCAGTTCGGGGGCGAAGGTCAGCCGCGCCAGCCGCGCCCCGACGGACGGGATCGCCCCCATCGGGCTGGCCAGCACATCGCCGTCGCCCCGCCAGGCCTCCGCGCAGGCGATCACGCAGTACTCGGCACGGGTCGCGGCAGCAGTGCCCGGTGTGTTCATCGCTGCTCCTCGTGCCAGGTGCGGACCGCCTGCTGGTAGCCCTTCTCGTCGCCGTCCGGAGGCAGGAAGCGCGCGCTGAACTCCGCCCAGGCCGCCGGATCCGCCGCCGCTGCCGTGTACGCCTTCTGGAACGGCTCGTCGCGCGGATGGTCGGGAACGCACGAGGTGAAGTGCGCGCCGCCCGGCGTCTCCACGACCCCGGTGACGGAGTGCCGCCGGATGAGGAGCGTCTGTGGGGCGGAGCCCGGACTCCCCGCCAACTCCGCCGTCTCCAACAGGCGTTCGCAGGAGACGTACGCCGTGTCCGCCGCCTCGCAGAACAGGTCGTCGAAGTACGGGTCGGGGCCCAGGTACTGCCCGTTGCCCAGCCGGTCCGCCCGGTTCATATGGACCAGCGCCGCGTCCATCCGCAGGGCCGGCGCCGCGACGAACTCCTCGCCGTCCTCGTACGGCGAAGTCACCGTGCGCAGCTCGGGGTTGACCCGCATCACATCCGAGCCGAGCCCCGCCCGCACCGGCAGGAACGGCAGCCGGTTGGCGGCCGCGTGCAGGCCCCACAGGAACATCGCCTCGTCGATCTCCGTCAGCGCGAACGCCCCGCGCTCCCGGGCCGCCCGGTAGTGCGGCTCCAGCGGGATCGAGTCGAGCGTCACGAACGCCGTGACCAGGCGGGAGATCCGGCCGGCGGCGGCGAGCAGCCCGACGTCCGGGCCACCGTAGGAGATCACCGTCAGATCGGTGACGGGGGAGCGGAGCAACGCCCTTACCAGGGCCATGGGTTTGCGGCGTGAGCCCCAGCCGCCGATGCCGATCGTCATGCCGCTGTGCAGCCGGGCGGCCACCTCGTCGGGCGTCATGGTCTTGTCGGGCGTCATCGTCCTGTCGCGCGCGGCGGACACCGTACTCACGTCTCAGGCCTCCTTGCCGAAGGTGTCACGGACCCGGCCGGCCGTCCCCGCCAGGCTCGCCTCGAAGGTGAAGCCCTGCTCG
Source organism: Streptomyces cyaneofuscatus (assembly GCF_033109485.1). Lineage (NCBI taxonomy): Bacteria > Bacillati > Actinomycetota > Actinomycetes > Kitasatosporales > Streptomycetaceae > Streptomyces > Streptomyces cyaneofuscatus. The sequence continues at coordinate 6,473,082 of NZ_CP137002.1, forward strand.
AAGCGGTAGCTGCGCCGTACGTCGACGGGGTCGATGCCGTTGAGCGCGGCCTTGGCCAGCCGCAGCAGGTGCCCGTCCTTACGGGCGATCTCCGACGCCAACTCCAGTGCCGCATGCAGTAGTTCGGCCGCCGGGACGACCCGCCAGACCGAGCCGTGGGCCAGCAGCTCGGTCGCGGTCACCGTGCGCGCGGTGAAGTACAGCGTCCGCATCAGATGCTGCGGGACCAGCCGGGCCAGATGGGTCGCGGCCCCGAGCGCGCCCCGGTCCAGCTCCGGCAGCCCGAAGACGGCGTCCTCGCTCGCCACGATCGCATCGGCGTTCCCGACGAGGCCGATCCCGCCCCCGAGGCAGAACCCCCGCACCGCCGCGACGACCGGGACCTCGCACGCGTACACGGCCTCGAACGCCTCCGCGCAGCCCCGGTTGACGGCGATCAGGGCCGCGTTCCCCGGGTCGCGCTGCAACTCCTTGATGTCGACACCGGCGTTGAAGCCGCGCCCGGCGGCGGCCAGGACGACACAGCGCACCTCCGGGTCGCGGCCCGCCGCCCGGACGGCGTCGGCCAGCTCGTACCAGCCCTGCACGGGAAGGGCGTTGACGGGGGGATGGTCGACGGTGATGACGCAGACGCCCTCGGCATCGGCCGGATATGCGGTGGAGACAGTCATCGGAGGATCAGCTACCTTTCCACCAAACATTTGTTAGGTGGACGGTAGCAGCCACCCCTGTCCGCCAACCAGGCCCACGCGAACGGGAGATGCGATGACCCCACCCACCACCGGACGGCTCTGCGCGGGCCGGGTCGTCGCCGTCACCGGCGCCGGACGCGGCCTCGGCCGGGCCCACGCGCTCGCCTTCGCCGCCGAAGGCGCCCGGGTCGTCGTCAACGACCTCGGCGTCGGACCCGGTGGCGACGGCGGCTCGGCCGGCCCCGCCCGCCGCGTCGTCGAGGAGATCGTGGCCGGGGGCGGCGAAGCGGTCGTCCACGACGGCGACATCGCCACCACCGAGGGCGCCGCCTCCCTGGTCACCACCGCCCTGGACGCCTTCGGCCGCCTGGACACCCTGGTCAACAACGCGGGTTTCCTGCGCGACCGGATGCTCGTCAACCTGGACGAGGACGACTGGGACGCGGTGATGCGCGTCCACCTCAAGGGCCACTTCCTGCCCCTGAAACACGCCGCCGCCCACTGGCGCGGCGAAGCCAAGGCGGGCCGGACGCCCGTCGCCCGGGTGATCAACACCAGCTCCGGCGCCGGGCTCCTCGGCAGCGTCGGCCAGGGCAATTACGCGGCCGCCAAGGCCGGAATCGTCGCCCTCACCCTGGTCGCGGCCGCCGAACTCAGCCGGTACGGAGTCCACGTCAACGCCCTCGCCCCCGCCGCCCGGACCCGGATGACCGAGCAGACCTTCGCCGCGACGATGGCGGCCCCGGGGGAGGGGGAGTTCGACGCGATGGCCCCCGGGAACGTCTCCCCCCTCGTCGTCTGGCTCGGTTCCGCCGCGAGCGACGGGGTGACCGGCCGCGTCTTCGAGGCCGAGGCGGGCCGCATCACCGTCATGGAGGGCTGGCGCCCCGGCCCCACCGACGACCGGGGCGCCCGCAGGTCCCCGGCCGAGGCGGGGGAGTCCGTACGCCGGCTGCTGGCGGACGCGGAGGTTCCGCAGCGCGTGTACGGGGCGTCGTAGCCGGTCCCGTACGACGCGCGGGCCAGGCTGTGCGGCGCTCCGCATATCCGGTGGCGGGACCCGGCCCCGTACGGAGAGGATCACCGCATGCCCGCCTTCCTGGAGACCGACCGGCTCGCGCTGCGCCCGTTCACGGACGCCGACGCCCCCGCCCTGCTCGCCCTCGACGACGACCCCGAGGTCATGCGGTACATCAACGGCGGCCGGCCCACCACCGCCGAGTCCATCCGGGAGCGCACCCTGCCACGGCTCCTCCACGACCACCCGTGCACCGGCACCCGAGGGTTCTGGGCCGCCGAGGAGAAGGCCACCGGCACCTTCCTCGGCTGGTTCGAACTCCGGCCCGTCGACGAGCAGGACCGCACCGTCGTCGAGCTCGGCTACCGGCTCAACCGGGCGGCCTGGGGCCGTGGTTACGCCACCGAGGGCGTGCGGGCGCTGGTGGAGAAGGGGTTCACCGACCTCGGGGCCGAGCGCGTGACCGCCAACACCATGGCCGTCAACGCCGGGTCCCGGCGGGTGATGGAGAAGGCGGGGCTGACCTTCCTCCGCGCCTACGCCGAGGACTGGCCGGACGCCATCGAGGGCTCGGAACATGGCGAGGTGGAGTACGAGCTCACCCGGGCGGAGTGGGCGGCGCGCCGGGCGTAGTCCCCCGAGGCGCGTCGGGCGTACTCCCCCGAGGTGCGCCCCCGCGCGTCACCCCCTCCAGCAGCGCCGCGATCTCCGCGTGCCCCGTGTGCCGGTCCACCCCCGCCGCCGGCTCCCCGTCGCGCAGCAGCTCCACGGTCACCGTCTCCTCGCCGTCGGCCAGCTCCCGCCGGACCACCGCGTCGAGGCCGGTCCCGTACGCCTCCTCCAGCTGCCCCAGCAACTCCTGCTCCAGGTCGAGACCGGCCAGCCGCCGCGCCTCCTCCAGCGCCACCCCGGCCGCCGCCTCCTGCCCCGGCGCCCCCGCCCCGTACCCCAGCAGCGCCCGCACCGTCCGCAGCGAACCGCGCTGCGCCGCCAGGACCAGCATCGGCTCCCCCTGAGGGCCGGGCAGCAACGGGTCCGCGCCTCCGGCGAGCAGCGCCTCCACCGTCGCCGCGTGGCCGAGACCCACCGCCCAGCGCAGCGCCGTGAACCCGAACTCCTCCCGTAGATCCGGCCGCGCCCCGGCCGACAGCAGCGCCTCCACCACCTCGGTGTGCCCACCGCACGCCGCCCCGCACAGCGGCAGGTCGCCCGCCTCGGGGCCGCTCGCCCGGTCGGGATCGGCGCCCGCCGCGAGCAGCAGCCGTACCGTTCCGGGCAGGTCCTGGACCGCCGCCAGATAGAGCGCCGTCATCCCCTCCTCGTCGCTCGACTCGGCCTGCGCGCCCGCGCGCAGCGCCCGTACGACAGCGTTCTCGTCCTCGTACAGCGCATCGAACAGGCTTGGTTCATCCCTGATCGGCTCGTTCGTCATGCTTCGACCCTACGGTGGCCGAAATGATGCTCAGGTGTCGCACTCCAGTCGCGTACGGCACAGTCCGCACCGTGCGACGGTCCGGCCCCGGACGGGCAGCCGGATGCGCTGGTGGCAGGTGGGGCAGGGGAAGGAGACCCGCAGTCCCTCGCTGCCGGGCTCGAAGGCGTACGGAACAGCCGGGTCCGCGCCCGAGCCCGGATCCGTGCCGGGGTGGTCCTGGGCGTACCGCCGGTCCTTGGCGTAGCGCCGCCGTCCCGCCCAGCCCGCCGCCGTCAGCGGGGGCCGGCGCAGATCGTGCAGCGCCTGCGCCCGGCCCTTGGTGTACGCCGTGTACGCCTGCGGGCTGGTGAACCACGGCGAAGGATCCTCGTCGAACGCCAGCGCCCGCTTGGCCAGGACGTATCCGAACTCCTCCGGCGTCAGATAACCCAGCTTCTGCCGGGACGTGGCGTCCTCCCGGAAGGCGTCCAGCAGCAGCCAGCCCGCGCCGAGATACGCGGTCACCGTGTCCGTGAGGATCTCGTTGTCCCGCGTGCCGGGGAACTCCAGGCCCAGCCGGTGCAGCAGGACATGGGTGATCTCATGGGCGAGCGCCGCGCCGATGTCCCTGCGGTGGGTGCGGAACCGGTCGTTCAGCTCGATGAAGTACTCGGGTCCCGCGGTCAGTTCCACGCTCGCCGCGTGCTCCATCGTGCGGAAGCCGACGATCATGCGGGCGTCGGGGAGGTGGAGGTGCTGGACCAGGGCCCGGGCCACCCGCTGGGCGCCGAGGTGGAGGTCGTCCGCGTCGGAGAAGGCGGCGTCGGCCGGGACCAGGCTGGTGCCGTAGGAGTGGACGCCGTCCGGGGAGAGCCGCCGGTACAGCGCGGTGATCGCGGACCGGACCGTGTCCAGATGCGGAAAGCCGTGGACGACCGGTGCGCCCGGACTGCCGTTGCTCACGTCCGTACCCCCATCCGCTCCGGCCGAGGGCCCCCGCCCACGGCCGCTCTCCACTGTAGGCCGGGGCGTCCGAGGGGAGCGGGAGTCGCCGGGGGCGAGCTTGGCCGAAAAGTGCGCCTTGTGGCAGCGGTGAACGGCTCCCGATAATCGGATGGCCTTGACGGGTTCATGACCAAGTCGTGGAGTCGTCCCGTCGTGGTTCCCACAGCAGCCCCCCACGAAAGTAGGCAGTCCGTGAAGCAACTCCTGCGTGCGCTGAAGAGATGTTCCGTCGTCGTCGCCACCGTCGCCATAGCGGTCGTCGGCCTCCAGCCCGTCACCGCCTCCGCCGCCCCCAACCCCGTCGTCGGCGGAACCCGCGCCGCCCAGGGCGAGTTCCCCTTCATGGTCCGGCTCTCCATGGGCTGCGGCGGCGCCCTCTACGCCAAGGACATCGTCCTCACCGCAGCCCACTGCGTGAACGGATCGGGCAACAACACCTCCATCACCGCCACCGGCGGCGTCGTCGACCTCCAGTCGCCCAACGCCGTCAAGGTCCGCTCCACCAAGGTCCTCCAGGCCCCCGGCTACAACGGCACCGGCAAGGACTGGGCGCTGATCAAGCTGGCCCAGCCCATCAACCAGCCCACCCTCAAGATCGCCACCACCACCGCGTACAACCAGGGCACGTTCACCGTCGCCGGCTGGGGCGCCAACCGCGAGGGCGGCAGCCAGCAGCGCTACCTGCTCAAGGCCAACGTCCCGTTCGTCTCCGACGCCGCCTGCCGCTCCGCCTACGGCAACGAGCTCGTCGCCAACGAGGAGATCTGCGCCGGATACCCCGACACCGGTGGCGTCGACACCTGCCAGGGTGACTCCGGCGGCCCGATGTTCCGCAAGGACAACGCCAACGAGTGGGTCCAGGTCGGCATCGTCAGCTGGGGTTACGGCTGCGCCCGGCCCGGCTACCCCGGCGTCTACGCCGAGGTCTCGACCTTCGCCTCCGCCATCGCCTCCGCGGCCCGCACGCTCTGACGCCGCTGACCAGCACCCGCCTCCCTGCGGGTGATCACGGCTGAACCACTCCGGGGGTGCCCGAGCACCGTACGGGCGCCCCCGGACCCAGCTCCACCCACGCCTCGCCCGCGCCCTCCAGCTCCAGCACCCACACCTCGTTGACGCCCTCGCTGAGCACCGGGCCCGGCACGTACAGCGTCTCCTGCGGGCCCGCCGACCAGTAGCGGCCCAGGCAGGAACCGTTCACCCAGACGAAGCCACGTGTCCAGCCGGGCAGCCGCAACCCCGCGTGATCGACGCCCTCCGTCCCCCCGACGGTGAACGTCCCCCGGAACAACCCGGTCCCCCCAGGGGCCCCCGGCACCGGACCGAACGGAACCCCCGCCACCGCGCCCGCCTCCTCGAAGGCGTCCAGCCGCAGCCCCCGGGCCCGTACACCGTGCAGGTACTGCCGCTCGTGCAGCACCCCGTCCGTGATCCCCTTCGGCTCACCCAGCCGCGGCCCGTAGTTGACCCGGCCCAGCGACTCCACCCACAGCTCCACCACCGCCGGCCCCGCCACCGGCTCGGCCAGCGTCGGGCTCTCCTCGGTCAGCACCCCCGCCCGCACCCCGTCCACGTAGACCACCGCCCGGTCCCGCAGCCCGGCGGCCGTCAGCGGATACGGGCCGCGCGGCCCCGGCACCGCCACCCGGTAGCGCACCAGCCCCCGGCCGACCCCCAGCTCCTCGAAGGTCGGCGCCACGCCCGACTCCGGCCCCTCCGGATCACCCAGCGCCTCCAGTACGCCGTCGAGCCCGGCCCACCCGTCCAGCTCCACCCGCACCGGCGGCCCGCCCAGGCCCCTCGGCTCCGGCGGCAGCGCGGGCAGCGGGCCCCGCGCGTACTCCGCCAGCACCTTCCGGAAGAGATGGAACTTGTCCGTGGCCCGCCCGTACTCGTCGACCGGCGCGTCATAGTCGTACGACGTCACCGTCGGCTGGAACTCCCCGTCCTGCACCGGACCGCCCCGGTTCGCCCCCGCCCACCCCGCGAAGTTCGTCCCGCCGTGCGCCATGTAGACGTTCACCGACGCCCCGCACTCCAGGATCTCCCGCAGCGCCTCCGCCGCCTGCCCGGCGTCCCGTACGACGGGTTCGGCCCCCCAGTGGTCGAACCACCCGCACCAGAACTCCATGCACATCAGCGGCCCCTTGGGCTGATGGCGGCGCAGCACCTCGAAGGCCTCCCGCGCCCCGGAGCCGAAGTTGGCCGTCGCCAGCAGCCCGGGCACGGAACCGCCCGTCAGCATGTGGTCCTCCGGCCCGTCCGACGTGAACAGCGGCACACTCACCCCGCACTGCCGCAACAGCCCCGCCAGCCACTCCAGATACACCGCGTCCGAGCCGTAACTCCCGTACTCGTTCTCCGCCTGCACCAGGATCACCGGACCGCCCCGGCCGATCTCCCGCTCCACCACCTGCGGCAGCAGCTCCCGGAACCACCGCTCCACCACCGCCCGGTAGCCGTCGTCCCGCGTCCGCACCCGGCGTCCGAACCGGCCCGTCACCCAGACCGGCAGCCCGCCGTTCTCCCACTCGGCACAGATGTACGGACCCGGGCGCACGATCGCCCACAGCCCCGCCCGCTCCACCGCGTCCAGGAACCGGCCGAGCGCCCCCACATCCCGGTACGCCCCCTCGCGCTCCTCGTGCAGATTCCACGGCACGTACGTCTCGACGCAGTTCAGCCCCATCGCCGCCAGCATCGCCAGCCGGTGTTCCCACTGCTCCTCGTGCACCCGGAAGTAGTGCAGGGCACCCGACAGCAGCCGTACGGGCTTCCCGTCGAGCCGGAAGTCGTCGTCCCCCACGGTGAAGTCGGTCATCGTGCTCGTACGCTCCTGTGCTCGGCCCACCCGGCGGCCCGGGCGCGCAATGGTCCGACCACTGTGACCTCTGGCGTTACGACGGGTCCATGGACAAAGATCGCTGCTGATTGGACGCAACGGGCCCGGCGGACGCAACGGACTCGGCGGACCCGAAGGACGCAACAGACCCCACGGACGCAACAGACCCGACGGACGCAACGGATACCAGGACCCTGGGAGGGGAAGGCCGCGATGTACCACACCTGGATGCGCTTCTTCACCCCCAGCCCGCTCCACCACCGCCTCGGCCTCGTCTGCCTCGGCGTCGGCCTCCAGCACGGCGCCCTGCCCACCGTCGGCCCCCGCACCCTGGACCACCACGTCGCCGTGATCGTCAACTCCGGCACCGGCTGGTTCGCCGGCCCCGACGGACGCCGCACCCCCGTCACCGGGCCCACCCTCATCTGGCTCACCCCCGGCACCCCGCACCACTACGGCGCCGACCCCGGCACCGGCTGGGACGAGAGCTTCGTCGACTTCACCGGCCCCGCCACCACCACCTACACCGAGCTCGGCTGCATCGAGCCCGACCGCCCCCTCGTCCCGCTCTCCGACACCGCCGCCCCCCGCGCCGCCGTCGGCCGCATCGTGCGCGCCGCCCGCCGCGGCAACCCCTTGCTGGAGGTCGAGACCGCGGCCGCCGTCCACGAACTCCTCGTCGCCCTGCGCCGCGCCCGCGCCGACCTCGGCCCCGACGGCGACCCGGTCCTCCAGGCGCTCGCCCGCGACGCCTACCAGCCGCTCACCGTCGCCGAGCACGCCGCCAAACACGGCATGACCCCCGCCGAACTCCGCACCGCCGTCCGGCGCGGCGCCGGATGCAGCCCCAAGGACTACCTGCTCACCATCCGCCTCGGCCGGGCCAAGGAACTCCTCGCCGCCACGGACCTCCCGGTCGCCGCCGTCGCCCGCCGCGTCGGCTACGACGACCCCGCCTACTTCTCCCGCCTGTTCGCCCGCCGCGTCGGCACCGCCCCCGTCCGCTTCCGCGAACAGCAGGGCCGCAGCGTGCCCGGCGGCTGGAGCGACCAGGTACCCGACCCGGACCACCCGCCGATGATCGGGCCGTGAGGAGGGGCGTCTAAGCTCGCTGACCATGAGTACGAGCGAAACCGGCGCGACCGCCCCGATCGACGCGACCGTCCAGGCCGAGCTGAACCGGCTGCGCGAGTCCATCGACAACATCGACGCCGCCGTCGTCCACATGCTCGCCGAGCGCTTCAAGGCCACCCAGCAGGTCGGCCGCCTCAAGGCCGACCACCAGCTGCCGCCCGCCGACCCGGCCCGCGAGACCCGCCAGATCACCCGGCTGCGGCAGCTCGCCCAGAGCGCCAACCTGGACCCGGCGTTCGCCGAGAAGCTGCTGAACTTCATCATCGCCGAGGTCATCCGTCACCACGAGCGCATCGCGGAGGAGGCGGGGAACGGGAGCGCCGACGGAAACGGGAGCGCTACGGCTGCCGAGGCCTGACCGGCGGCCGGGCGATCCGAACCCCGAGTGTCCCGGCCCTCCTGCACAGCCCCGCCCCGGCCACCGCCCCCAGCACCGGCCCGGCCGCGTACACCCACAGCCGCCCGGCCTCCCCCGACAGCAGCGCCGGGCCGAACTGCCGGGCCGGGTTAACCGAACCGCCGCTCAGCGGACCGAGCACCGCGATCACGAGGGCGGTGACCAGGCCGACGGCGTACGGGAGGAGTCTTCGGCCCACCGGATGCGCCAGGAGCCCGGCGAGCAGCAGCGCCGACCCGGCCAGCACCCCCGCCTCGGCCGCCACCACGGCCCCCTCGCCCCAGCCCGGACCGGGCCGCACCACCGCGTGGGAGACCGGCGGCCGGGCGACCACCGGCCCCCACACCAGCCCCGCCGCCCACGTCCCGGCCACCGACCCGCCGAGCTGCGCCACGACGTACGGCACCACCTCCCGCCCCGGGAACACCCCGAGCCGCCACAGGGCGACGGTGACCGCCGGATTCAGGTGCCCGCCCGACCACCGCCCCGGCGCGGAGAGCATGAGCGCGCCGAGCAGCACGCCGACCCCCGCCCCGAGCAGGGCGAACGCCATCCCGCCGCCTCCGTACCCGTCCGGCGCGAACAGCCACCGCACCCCGCTCACGACCGCCAGGAGCAGCAGCGCCGTCAGCCCGAACTCGCAGGCGGCACGGCGCAACGGGCCGGGGGAGGGGGAGCGGGCGGGAACAGGGTCAGGAACGCGGGCGGCGGCATCGCGCGCAGGCGTGAGCGTCATGAGGACGTCCTCGGTACTCGGTGTGCCGCGCCGAGGAGATGGTAAGCGCCGTCACCCCCCAGGGGGTACACGGCCCCGCAGCCACAGCCCCCAGGGGGTATCCGTCCGCCCCCGCCGCCCCGGGGTACGCCCCGCGGCCCCCGTACGCCCAGCGAGAACCCCCCTGCGCCCGCCCCACCCCGTACGGCAGCATGGGCCCATGTCCGTACTGACGCGCGACGAAGCGCAGACCCGAGCCCAGATCATCGACGTGGAGCGGTACACGATCGCCCTCGACCTCACCACCGGCGAGGAGACCTTCGACTCCCGGGCCGCCATCCGGTTCACCGCCCACGCGGCCGGAGACACCTTCGTCGAGATCAAGCCCGCCACCCTGCGCTCCATCGCCCTGGACGGACAGCCGCTGGACCCCGCCCTCCTCGACGGGAACCGCTACCCCCTCACCGGCCTCACCCCCGGCCCCCACGAACTCCACGTCGACGCCGCGATGAGCTACTCGCGCACCGGCGAGGGCATGCACCGCTTCACCGACCCGGCCGACGGCGAGACGTACCTCTACACCCAGCTGTTCCTGGAGGACGTCCAGCGCGTCTTCGCCGCCTTCGACCAGCCCGACCTGAAGTCCGTCTTCGCCATCGACGTCACCGCCCCCACAGGCTGGACCGTCCTCGGCAACGGCGTCGCGACCCGCACCGGCGACGGGCGCTGGACCATCGCGCCCACCCCGCTCATCTCCACCTACCTCGTCGCCGTCGCCGCGGGCCCCTGGCACTCGGTCACCACCGAGCACGCCGGACTGCCCTTCGGCCTCCACTGCCGGCGCTCCCTCGCGCCCTACCTGGACGCCGACGCGGACGAGATCCTCGGTATCACCCGCGCCTGCTTCGACCGCTACCACGAGAAGTTCGACGAGCCCTACCCGTTCGACTCCTACGACCAGGCCTTCGTCCCCGAGTTCAACGCGGGCGCCATGGAGAACCCCGGACTCGTCACCTTCCGCGACGAATACGTCTTCCGCTCCGCCGTCACCGACACCGAACGCCAGTCCCGCGCCGTGACCATCGCCCACGAGATGGCCCACATGTGGTTCGGCGACCTCGTCACCCTCAGCTGGTGGGACGACATCTGGCTGAACGAGTCCTTCGCCGAGTACATGGGCTACCAGACCCTCACCGAAGCCACCCTTCCCCAAGCTCCCAACTCCGTTCGAGCAGGGGAGACCCTGTTCCCCGACACCTGGGTCGACTTCGGTGTCGCCCGCAAGGGCTGGGGCTACGACGCCGACCAGCGCCCCTCCACCCACCCCGTCGCCCCCGACCCCGAAGCCGTACCCGACACCGCCTCCGCCCTCCTCAACTTCGACGGCATCAGCTACGCCAAGGGCGCCTCCGCGCTCCGCCAACTCGTCGCCTGGCTCGGCGAGAAGGACTTCCTCGCCGGGATCAACACCCACTTCGCCCGGCACAAGTTCGCCAACGCGACCCTCGCCGACTTCATCGACAACCTCGCCTCCGCCACCGACCGCGATGTCCACGCCTGGGCCGAGCAATGGCTGCGCACCACCGGCGTCGACACCCTCACCGCCGACGTCCACGAACCCACCGCGCCCACCGAGGCCGGACAGTCCTGGGCGCTCGCCGTCGACCGCGACGGCAGCCGCCCCCACCGCATCACCGTCTCCACCTTCGACCACGCCCTCAACACCCAGGCGGGCCCCGGCCACCTCGCCCCCCGCGACCGCTTCGCACTCGACATCCCCGGCGACTCCACCCCCCTCGTCCGCCCCGGCCGCCGCCCCGCCCTCGTCGTCCTCAACGACGGCGACCTCACCTACGCCAAGATCCGCCTCGACGCCGCCTCCTGGGACACCGCCCTCACCCACCTCTCCGCCATCCCCGACGCCCTGACCCGGGCCGTCATCTGGAACGCGGCCCGCGACATGGTCCGCGACGGCGAGCTGGACCCCGCGCGCTACCTCACCGCCGCCCGCACCCACCTCCCGTACGAGAGCGACCTCGCCCTCGTCCAGGGCGTCCTGTCCTTCGCCGACGGCCAGATCGCCGCCCGCTACGCCACCCCCGAGGCCCGCCCCGCAGCGCTCGCCACCCTCACCAGCCTCTGCCGCGACCTCATCCGCCGCACCGAGGACGGCTCCCACCCGGGGCTGCGCCTCACCGCCGTACGCCACTTCATCGACGCCGCCACCCAGCCCGACACCCTCCAGAGCTGGCTCACCGAAGGCACCGTCCACGGCGGACCCGAGCTCGACCCCGAGCTGCGCTGGCGCATCCTCACCCGCCTCGCCGCCCTCGGCGCCACCGACGAGGCGGCCATCGCCGCCGAACTCGCCGCCGACCCCAGCGCCACCGGCCGCGAAGGCGCCGCCCGCTGCCGGGCCGCCCTGCCCACCCCGGAGGCCAAGGCCGCCGCCTGGCACGCCATGTTCGGCGACGACACCCTCTCCAACTACCTGTTCACCGCCACCGCCCAGGGCTTCTGGCAGCCCGGCCAGGACGAGCTGCTCGCCGCCTACGTGGACCGCTTCTACCCCGACGCCACCGCACTCGCCGCCCGCCGCGGCCCGGCCATCGCGGAAGCCGCCGGACGGCACGCCTTCCCCGCGTACGCCATCGACCCCGAGAGCCTCGCCACCGGCACCCGCGCCCTCAAGGACCCGGCCCTCACCCCGGCGCTGCACCGCAAGCTGGTCGACCAGCTCGACGACCTGCGCCGCGCCCTGACCGTACGGACCACGGAGCACTGAGACGGCAGACCCGGGGGAAAACCGGCGGGCGCGCGAAGACACCCTTCGCGCGCCCGCCGGTTTTTCCACCGGTCCCGCACCGACGGCCCCTCGACCGACCGCCGAGGGAACAGCCGCCCCCACCCCAAGCGCCCCGTCACACCCGCCCCACCACAACCACCCACACACCCGCCACCCGCACACCCGTCCCGAAACCGCACACCCTTACCACCAAAACCCCCGGCAAATGGCCCACACCGGCCACCAGTACCCCTTTCGAGTTCGAATCGTTGGGCTCTTCGGCCGCGCCCCCCGAAACCCGGGACAAGCTGGCATGTCCACCCCCGCCCTCCCGAAGGACCACCCCGCCCATGCCCACCCCGCCCCTCGCCGGAGGCACCGCAGGCCCCGCCGCACTGCGCCCCCTCATCGACACCGTGCTCACCGCACTCCACGACGGTGCGGCCCTCCGGGACGCCCCCTCCCCGCCGGCGGACCCGACACCGTCACCCCCGCACCCGCACCGCCACCCACCCCTCATCCCCGACCACGGCACCGGCGCCCACCACGCCCTCCGCGCCCTCGTCACCGCCCTCACCGAAGGCGCCGCCGACCCCGCCCACCCCCACTGCGCCGCCCACCTCCACACCCCGCCCTCGCCCTCGCAGCCGCCGCCGACCTCGCCGCCAGCGCCCTCAACCCCTCCATGGACTCCTGGGACCAGGCCCCCGCCGCCTCCGCCCTCGAAGCCGACCTCACCACCGCACTCGCCGCCGAGATCTACCCCCACACCCCCTCACCCGACGCCGTCATCACCACCGGCGGCACCGAAGCCAACCAACTCGCCCTCCTCCTCGCCCGCGAACGCCACGGCCCCGTCCAGACCGTCTGCGCCACCAACACCCACCACAGCGTCGCCCGCGCCGCCTGGCTCCTCGGCCTCCCCGAACCCGTCACCGTCCCCGCCCCCGACGGCACGATGGACCCCGCCGCCCTCGACCAGACCCTCGCCCGCCTCGACCGGCCCCTCCTCGTCGTCGCCACCGCCGGCACCACCGACACCGGCGCCATCGACCCCCTCGACACCATCGCCGACCTCTGCACCACCCACGGCGCCGAACTCCACATCGACGCCGCCTACGGCGGACCCCTCCTCTTCAGCCCCACTCACCGCCCCCTCCTCCACGGCCTCCACCGCGCCCACAGCGTCACCCTCGACCTCCACAAACTCGGCTGGCAACCCGCATCCGCCGGCCTCTTCGCCGTCCCCGAACGCCACCACCTCACCCCCCTCCACCACCACGCCCCCTACCTCAACGCCGACGACGACACCGAATCCGGCCTCCCCGACCTCCTCGGCCGCTCCCTGCGCACCACCCGCCGCCCCGACGCCCTCAAGATCGCCGTCACCCTCCAGGCCCTCGGCCGCACCGGGCTCGCCGACCTCATCGACCGCACCCTCGCCACCGCCCACCACCTCGCCGACCTCATCACCAAAACCCCCACCCTCGACCTCTACGAACGCCCCACCATCTCCACCGTCCTCTTCCGCCCCACCGACGCCGACGACCACACCGTCGCCACCCTCCGCCGCACCCTCCTCAACCGCGGCCACGCCGTCCTCGGCCGCGCCCACACCGCCGGCCGCCTCTGGCTCAAGGCCACCCTCCTCAACCCCCACACCACCCCCGAAGACCTCCAGGCCCTCATCGACCTCATCACCGCCACCACCACCGACCTGGCAGTCACCACCACCCCCCGCACAGAAGGCGACACCCCGCGATGACCGACCGGCCCGCCCCCGACCGGCCAGCCCCACTCCCGAACCCGACCGCCCCCACGACCTCGTCGGCATCGGCATCGGCCCCTTCAACCTCTCCCTCGCCGCCCTCGCCCACAACATCCCCACCGCCCCCGACGACCCCCGCCCCCTCGCCGCGACCTTCTACGAACAACGCCCCGCCTTCCACTGGCACCCCGGCCTCCTCCTCGACGGCGCCAGCCTCCAAGTCCCCTTCCTCGCCGACCTCGTCACCCTCGCCGACCCCTCCAGCCCCTGGAGCTTCCTCAACTACCTCCGCACCCGCGACCGCCTCTTCCCCTTCTACTTCGCCGAGCGCTTCCACATCCAACGAGCCGAATACGACGCCTACTGCCGCTGGGTCACCGAACAACTCCCCGGACTCCACTTCGGCCACCAGGTCGACGCCGTCCGCTGGAACGCCGAACGCGCCCTCTTCGAAGTCGACTTCACCCAACTCGACCCCGACGGCGAAGCCGAAGCCCTCGGCCGCGCCTACGCCCGCCACATCGCCCTCGGCATCGGCACCGAACCCTTCGTCCCCGAACCCCTGCGCCCCCTCGCCGAAGCCCCCTCCGTCCCCGTACTCCACTCCGCCGACTACCTCCGCCACCGCGAACAACTCCTCGCCGCCGACCACATCACCGTCATCGGCTCAGGACAGTCCGGCGCCGAAGTCTTCCTCGACCTCCTGCGCGCCCGCCCCGAAGGCGCCGAAAAACTCCACTGGCTCGCCCGCACCCAGGCCTTCGCCCCCATGGAATATTCCAAACTCGGCTTGGAGCACTTCACCCCCGACTACAGCCGCTACTTCCACGCCCTCCCCGAAACCGCCCGCGACGAACTCGTCCCCCGCCAATGGCAGCTCCACAAAGGGATCGACGCCGACACCATCGCCGCCATCCACGACGAGCTCTACCGCCGCACCCTCCACGGCGGCTGGCCCGACGCCACCCTCACCCCCGGCGTCCACGTCCGCACCGCAGGACGCCTCGCCAACACCCGCGTCGAACTCCACCTCGAACACACCCAGCAAGGCACCCGCTCCCGCCTCACCACCGACGCCGTCATCCTCGCCACCGGCTACCGCGAACGCCCCCTCGACGCCCTCCTCGGCGGCCTCGACCCCTACCTCCGCCGCGACACCTCGAACCGCCCCCGCATCGACGACCAGTACCGCCTGATCCTCGACCGCGCGGTCACCGGACACGTCTACGTACAGAACGCCGAACGCCACACCCACGGCGTCGGAGCCCCCGACCTCGGCCTCGCCGCCTGGCGCAGCGCCACCATCCTCAACAACCTCACCGGCACCACCCCCTACCCCCTCCCCGAACGCACCGCCTTCACCACCTTCGGCCTCACCACCGGCCACCCCCGCGTCCCCGCCCAGGCCCCGGCGCTCATCCCCCTCAGCCAGTCCGTCTGACCCACCGGAACACAGAACGGCCCGGGACCCCACCGAAGGAGCCCCGGGCCGAACAACCACCACACCGCACAGAGTTACGGGAACACCGGCGTCCCCTCACGCGTCAGACGCCACCCCACCGAAGCGAACGCCGCCGGATCCACCGACCCCTTCGCCTGCACCCACGCGATGATCGTGTTCCGGATCTCATCCGAATTCGCCCACAGCTGCTTCGCCCCCGGCACATGCGGGAAATTGCCCCCACCGCTCGCCCGGTAGTTGTTCACCGCGAACACGAAGCGCGCCGCCGGATCCACCGGCTTCCCCTCGAAGGACAGCCCCACGATCCGCGACCCCACCGGCTGCGCGATATCGATGTCGTACGTCACTCCCGACACCGCGTCATAGTTGTAATCCGGAATCCCGTCCGCATTCGTCAGCTTCGCTGTATCCACCGGACCACCCGCGGCCGTCCGCACGTAATACCGCGCCGAATACTCCAGATACTCCCTCAACTGCGCCCCCGTCAGCAGCCGCGCCTCCAACGTGTTCTCGAACGGATACAGCCCCGCCGCATCCCGGATCGTCACATCACCGGCCGGAATCCCCGCCGTACGCGAGAAGCACGACGCCTGCGACAGCACCGGCAGCTCCGCATACTCCCCACCCGCCAGCGCCGCCGCCACCGTCTCCGCCTGCACCTGGTTGATCAGATCGATGATCGGCTCGTCCCTCCACGGCGCATCCGCCGTCGACATCGCCACCACCGACGTACCGATCACCTGATTCACGTACGCCACCACCTTCCGGTGCTCGTCCCGCAACAGCGAGACCACCTTCCGGTCCTCGGCCACCGCATTCGAGTTCAGCACCCGCGAACCCGCCTTCTCGACCGTCCAGCGCCCCTTCTCCCACACCAGATCGAAATCGAAGACCGTCAGCCGCTGCCCCCACTTCGCCGGCTCCGAAAGAACCACCCGCTTCCCCGTCACCTTGTTCGTGACGAAGTGCTCGGCGATCTCCACATGTGCGTGCCCCACCAGAATCGCGTCGATCCCCGGCACCTGCTCCGCCACCAGACCCGCCGCATTCTCCACGTACGGCAACTGATCCCCGTACGACGACGTCCCCGACGAACCCGAATGCGCCGACACGATCACCACATCAGCACCCATCGAACGCAGCTTCGGCACCCACTTCGCCGCCTGCTCCTCCAACCCCGGGAACACCATCTTCCCGCCCACATTCGCCTTGTCCCAGATCGCGATCCCCGGATTCGTCAACCCCAGAACCGCCACCCGCACATCACGCCCGAACGGCGTCCGCATCCGCTTGATCACGTACGGGGCGAACGCCGGCCGCAACGTCCTCGCATCCAGCGCATTCGCCCCCAGCAGCGGAAAATCACACTGCTCCTCGAACTTCCGCAGCACCGGAATCCCGTAATTGAACTCGTGATTCCCCAGCGCCGCCGCGTCATACCCGATCGCGTTCATCGCCTGCGCCATCGGATGCACCGGACCACGCCGCGCGGTGATCGGATCCACCTTCGCGTAGTAGTACGACAACTGCGTGCCCTGGATCGTGTCACCCGCGTCGATCAGCAACGTGTTCCGACGCCCCTTCTCCCGGCGCACCTGATCCACCAGCGTCGAGATCTTCGCCAGACCGACATCGTTGTGGGCCGCGTCGTCGTACTCCTTGTCGGTGAAGTAATCCCAGTTGAAGACGTTCCCGTGCAGGTCGGTCGTGCCCATCACCGTGAACGAGTACCGCCTGCCCGGCCGCCCACGACCATGACCATGCCCGCGGCCGTGCGCCTCCGCCGTACCCGCCGCGCCCACCACCGCACCGCCCGCCAACGCCACCCCCGCACCGGCGGCAGCCGAACGGCCCAGAAACGTCCTGCGGTCCACGGGGTCCAACGACATCGCTCACTCACTCCTCGTTCAGTACGGGCAACGCGCGTAGATTCTGACCCGCCCCCCGTTCCACGCAACACCCCACACAGGTTTCGATCCGATGACCCCCGACACACCACCTCCACACCCACCCCCGTGCCACAGTGAACGCATGACCGAAACCCCCACACCCACGCCTGTTGCCCACCACCCCTACGGCACCCCCGACACCCCCCACGTCACCGTCCGCGGCGAAGCCCACCTCGAAGTCGACCCCGAACTCGCCCACATCGCCATCACCCTCACCGCCCGCGGCGCCGACCGCCGCACCACCCTCGACGACCTCACCCACCGCAACGCCACCACCCTCGACCTCATCAAGAGCTACGGCGACACCATCGAAAAACTCGAAACCGGCACCCTCACCATCAACCCCGAACTCACCCGCCACGGCCGCGCCGAACGCATCCGCGCCTACCACGGCCACATCCAACTCACCGCCACCCTCAACGACTTCACCACCCTCGGCGAACTCATCACCCGCCTCGCCGACCACGAACTCACCCGCATCGACGGCCCCTGGTGGTCCCTGCGCCCCACCTCACCCCACCACGCCACAGCCCGCCGCCAAGCCGTCCGCGAAGCCCTCCAACGCGCCCGCGAATACGCCGAAGCCCTCGACACCCGCCTCGGCGCCCTCCTCGAACTCAGCGACACCGGCACCCGCCACAGCCCCCTCGGCCGCGCCGCCTTCGCCGAATCCCTGCCCTACGCCGCAGCCGCGGGCGGAGCCGAAGCCGCCGACGCCGCCCCGATCAACCTCGAACCCGTACGCCAGAACATCGACGCCCAGGTCGAAGCGTCCTTCACCCTCATCCCGCCGGCCCTCGGATAAACGCTCATCGGAGCGGACTGCTGCACAATTCAACACTTGTCAATAACCCTTCACCCAAAGGTTGTTGAGGTGTCATGCCGAGCCAAATACCTACCCGTAGGTAAGGTTTAGGCTCGAACCATGCGCCGAGCGAAAATCGTTTGTACCCTGGGACCCGCAACCGACACATACGACCAGATCAAGGCCTTGGTCGAAGCGGGAATGGACATCGCCCGCTTCAACCTCAGCCACGGCTCCTACGCCGAACACGAGCAGCGATACCACCACGTCCGCAAAGCCGCCGAAGAGACCGGCCGCAGCGTCGGCATCCTCGCCGACCTTCAAGGCCCGAAGATCCGCCTCGGACGCTTCCGCGAAGGCCCCGTACTCCTTGAACGCGGCGACACCTTCACCATCACCGTCGAACCCCTCGAAAACGAAGGCGACGGCGACATCTGCGGCACCACCTACGACGGCCTCGCCGCCGACGTCACCACCGGCGAACGCATCCTCGTCGACGACGGCCGCGTCACCCTCGAAGTCACCGACGTCGACGGCCCCCGCGTCCACACCACCGTCATCGAAGGCGGCATGGTCTCCGACAACAAGGGCCTCAACCTCCCCGGCGTCGCCGTCTCCGTCCCCGCCCTCTCCGAGAAGGACATCGACGACCTCCGCTGGGCCCTGCGCACCGGCGCCGACCTCATCGCCCTCTCCTTCGTCCGCACCGGACGCGACATCGACGACGTCCACCGCATCATGGACGAAGAAGGCCGCCGCCTCCCCGTCATCGCCAAGGTCGAAAAACCCCAGGCCGTCGAGAACATCGACGACATCGTCGCCGCCTTCGACGGCATCATGGTCGCCCGCGGCGACCTCGGCGTCGAAATGCCCCTGGAACAGGTCCCGATCGTCCAGAAGCGCGCCATCAAACTCGCCAAGCGCAACGCCAAGCCGGTCATCGTCGCCACCCAGATGCTCGACTCGATGATCGACAACTCCCGCCCCACCCGCGCCGAAGCCTCCGACGTCGCCAACGCGATCATCGACGGCACCGACGCGGTGATGCTCTCCGGCGAGACCAGCGTCGGCAAGTACCCCATCGAGACCGTCCGCACCATGTCCCGCATCGTGGAGGCGGCCGAAGAGGACATCCTCGCCAAGGGCCTCCCACCCCTCACCGAACGCAACAAGCCCCGCACCCAGGGCGGCGCCGTCGCGAGGGCCGCCGCCGAGATGGGCGACTTCCTCGGCGCGAAGTTCCTCGTAGCGTTCACCCAGAGCGGCGACACGGTGAAGCGCCTCTCCCGCTACCGCTCACCCATCCCGCTCCTCGCCTTCACCCCCGACGAAGCGACCCGCGCCCAGCTCAACCTGACGTGGGGCGTCGAGACCTTCCTCGGCCCGAAGGTCGACTCCACGGACGCGATGGTCGCCCAGGTCGACGAGGAGCTCCTCCGCATCGGCCGCTGCGCGAAGGGCGACATCGTGGTGATCACCGCCGGCTCGCCGCCCGGCGTGGCCGGCTCCACCAACCTGGTCCGCGTCCACCACATCGGCGAGGACGACAGCCCGAAGTAGGACGGCTCAGTATTTCGGCCCGACGTGCGCATCCATGAGGGCGACGGATGCCCGTCGGGCTACGGAGATGTTGTAGGGCTTGCCCGCCCGTGTGCAGTGCGTCCAGACGATGCCGAGCGCGTCGAGGGTGTCGGTGTAGAGGCGGCGGATGTCGTCGGAGACGTTGGTGAACCAGTACCGGGGGTACTCGTACCGCTTCCGTTCGCCGCCCACCATGCGCGTGGTCCAGTTGGTGATGCGACAGCCGTCGGAGTGGATGAGTCCCCGTACGAGCTGCCAGGGGTGTGCGTCGACGATGGCCTGCTGCCAGGGCTCCAGGGCTATGGCGCGCTCGTGCTTCCTGCCGGGGCCGTGCTGGGGGAACAGGCAGGCGAGGTGCTTGGAGTAGACCTTGATGTTGTGGCAGCCGGTCCGGCGGACCCGGCACGTGGAGTTCTCGGGGAAGACCTTGCGTAACGCGGCCTCCGCCTCGTCCTGGATGCCTGGCCAGGCATCGTCCAGCGTGATCATGAGGCTGGGTGCTCGGTGCGCCGAGTATTGACTGATGTGGCCGTCGCCCAGGTAGAGGCCGAGCAGGTACGCGTAGGTGGGTTCGTCGAGGGTTGTGCCGTCGCATCGGTGGCACAACGGGGCATGCGCCCCGGGGCACTCACCACGCTGGGAGCGGTCCATGTGGAGCCAGTACGAGACGGTGCCGCGAGGCACGTTCAGTTGGCGGGCGACCTCGGCACCCTTGACGCCGGTCCGGAGGAGGGCGAGCGCCTTCTGGCGTACCTCTGTGCTGTGCGCGTTCATGCGTCCACTCGTACGAACACGCGCAGCAAAAAGCGGATGTTCACGCGAAAGTGAACATCCGCCCTGCGAGCTGGTACCGGGTATGGGATTCGAACCCACATGTCCTTTCGGACAGAGGTGTTTGAGACCTCCGCGTCAACCAATTGCGCCAACCCGGCCTGGTGACCGATCAGCAGTGTACCTGGTGACAGAAGGCAGCAGCAGGTAGGTAGGCTGCTTCGCAGCAGTGCCTGCCCTGAATCAAGGAGCCCCGTGACCACCCCCGAGTCGCCCCAGCCCGTAGACGCCGTCGACGACGACAAGTCGCACGTCCCGCCGCTGACGACCCGCGTCGTCATCGCCGAGGACGAGGCCCTCATCCGCCTCGACCTCAAGGAGATGCTGGAGGAGGAGGGCTACTCCGTCGTCGGTGAGGCGGGCGACGGGCAGCAGGCCGTCGAGCTGGCCCGGGAGCACAAGCCGGACCTGGTGATCCTCGATGTGAAGATGCCGGTCCTCGACGGGATCTCCGCCGCCGAGAAGATCGCCGAGGAGTCCATCGCACCCGTCCTCATGCTCACCGCCTTCTCGCAGCGCGACCTGGTCGAGCGGGCCCGGGACGCCGGGGCGATGGCGTACCTCGTGAAGCCGTTCAGCAAGAGCGACGTCGTGCCGGCCATCGAGATGGCCGTCTCCCGGTTCGCGGAGCTGAAGGCGCTGGAGAGCGAGATCGCGGACCTGTCCCAGCGGCTGGAGACGCGGAAGCTGGTGGACCGGGCGAAGAGCATTCTGCAGACCGATTACGGGCTCTCCGAGCCGGCCGCGTTCCGGTGGATCCAGAAGACGTCGATGGATCGCCGGATGTCGATGCAGCAGTTGGCGGAGGCGCTGATCGCGGACGCCGAGGAGAAGAAGAAGGCGGCCGAGTAGCCGCGTACGTACGCGATCGTACAAAGAAGAAGAGGCCCGCACCCGGCTCAAGAACCGGGTGCGGGCCTCTCCGCGTACAGGGGAAGGACCTCAGTCCTCGCCCAGGTACGCCTTGCGGACCGAGTCGTCGTGCAGCAGGTCCTGGCCGGTGCCGGAGAGGACGATGCTGCCGACCTCCATCACGTGCGCGTGGTTGGCGAGCGAGAGCGCCGCCTGGGCGTTCTGCTCCACGAGCAGGATGGTGGTGCCCTGGGCACGCAGTTCGGTGATGGTCGCCATGATCTTCTGCATCATGATCGGGGAGAGCCCCATGGAGGGCTCGTCGAGCATGAGCAGCTTCGGCTGGGACATCAGGGCCCTGCCCATGGCGAGCATCTGCTGCTCGCCGCCGGAGAGGGTTCCGGAGGCCTGCTTCCGGCGTTCCCCGAGGATGGGGAAGAGGTCGTAGGCGCGCTGGATGTCCTTGTTGATCCCGTCGCTGTCCTTGCGGAGGAAGGCGCCGAGGCGCAGGTTGTCCTCGATGGACATGCGGGGGAAGATGTGGCGGCCCTCGGGGGAGTGGGCCAGTCCCAGGGAGACGACCTGGTGGGCCGGGACCTTGCGGAGGGACTTGCCGTTGAACTTGATCTGGCCGGCGAGGGGCTTGATCAGTCCGGAGAGGGTGCGCAGCGTCGTGGTCTTGCCGGCGCCGTTGGTGCCGATGAGGGTGACGACTTCGCCTTCTTCGACCTTGAACGAGATTCCTTTGACGGCCTCGATCTTGCCGTAGGCGACGCGCAGGTCCTCGACTTCGAGAAGTGCGGTCATCGGTCGTTCTCCTTGCTGGTGCTGTCGCCGGGGGTGGCCGGAGTGGCCGGTGCCTCGGGGGTGGTGGTTCCCGGGGTGGTGGTCTCCGGTGCTGCGGCGGCTTCGGCGGCTTCGACCTCGGCGACTTCGGCCGCGCCGGGGTCGCCTTCGAAGGGTTCGCCGAGGTAGGCGGCGACGACGCGGTCGTCGCCCTGGACCTCGGCGGCGGTGCCTTCGACCAGTTTCTCGCCCTGGACGAGGCAGGCGACGCGGTCGCAGAGGTTGAAGATGAACCGCATGTCGTGCTCGATGACGAGGATGGCGATGCCCTTGTCGCGGATGGCGAAGATGAGTTCTTCGGCCGCGCGGGTCTCCTGCGGGTTCATGCCGGCGGTGGGCTCGTCGAGGAGGAGGAGTCCGGGTTCGCTGGCGAGTGCGCGGGCGATTTCGAGCTTGCGCTGTTCGCCGTAGGGGAGGTTGCGGGAGAGGTGTTCGGCCTTGTGGTCGAGGCCGATGAACTCCAGTAGTTCCATGGCGCGGGCCTTGGATTCGGCTTCGGCGCGGTGGAAGCCGGGGCCGCGGAGGAGGGCGGACCAGAGGCCTTCCTTGGTGCGGGTGTGGCGTCCGACGAGGACGTTCTCCAGGACGGTCATGTTGGAGAAGAGCCGGATGTTCTGGAAGGTGCGGGCGATGCCGGTCGCCGTGATCTTGAAGGATTTGGCGGGGAGGACGTTGCCCTTGTAGCGGACTTCGCCTTCGGTGGGGGTGTAGAGGCCGGTGAGGCAGTTGAAGAAGGTGGTTTTGCCGGCGCCGTTGGGGCCGATGAGTCCGACGATCTCACCGGCGTTGACGGTGAGGTCGACGGAGCGGACGGCGGTGAGGCCGCCGAACCGCATGGTGACGCCGCGGGCGTCGAGGACGGTTTCGCCGGGTGTGCTCACGGCTGTGACCTCGGCGGTGGTGGTGTCGGTGGTCATCGTCAGGCCCCTGCCTTGGTGAGAGTGGCGGGCGCTTCGTCCTTCTCGTGGAACTCGAGTTGCTGGCGGCGGTTGGCGATGAGGCCTTCGGGGCGGAAGCGCATCAGCAGGACCAGTGCGAGCCCGAAGGCGAAGAGCTGGAAGTCGCTCATGAACTGGAGCTTGTTCGGGATGAGGAAGAGCAGTGCGCCGCCGATGAGGGGGCCGCTGATGGTGCCCATGCCGCCGAGGACGACCGCTGCGAGGAGGAAGGCCGAGTTGGGGGGTACGGCGTGGGCGAACTGGTACTGCTCGGGGGTCACGGTGTAGGTGACGTGTGCCTGTACGGCTCCGGCGAGGCCGGCGAGGGTGGCGCCGAGGGCGAAGGCGATGAGCTTGGTGCGGAAGCCGTTGATGCCCATGGCTTCGGCGGCTGTCTCGTCCTCGCGGATGGCGACCCAGGCGCGGCCGATGCGGGATTCGGCGCTTCGCCTGAAGACAACGACCACGATGAGGGTGACCAGCAGCATCAGGAAGAAGTAGTTCGCGAAGCGGCCGATGGTGAATCCGCCGATGGTGTGGGTGGCGCCGAAGTCGAAGCCGAAGAGGTTGAGGTTCGGGATCGAGGAGATGCCGTTGGAGCCGTTGGTGACGTCGGGGCCGGAGGTGCCGTCGAGGTTGAGGACGGCGATGCGGAAGATCTCTCCGAAGCCGAGGGTCACGATGGCGAGGTAGTCGCCGCGCAGTCGCAGGGTGGGAGCGCCGATGAGGACGCCGAAGACCATGGATGCGGCGGCGCCGACCAGGATGGCCTGCCAGAACGGCAGGTGGATGCCGAGCGGGGAGGTCGGGGAGCCGGAGACCAGGGCGGCGGCGTAGGCGCCGACGCCGAGGAAGGCGACGTATCCGAGGTCGAGGAGGCCGGCGAGGCCGACGACGATGTTGAGGCCGAGGGCGACGGTGGCGAAGATGAGGATGTTGACGCCGATGGTCGCGTACTGGTCGTCGGACTGGGTGAACGGGAAGGCCGCGGCGGCGACGAAGGCGCCGACGAGGGTCACGTTGCGGTGGCGTGCGGTGAGGGTGGTCACGCGCTGGATGAGGCCGGCTTTCTGGATCGCCGCGAAGCCGAAGCCGGCGGTGATGAGGAAGCCGATGAAGAGTTCGTCGTACTCGGTGCTGATGCCGTAGGTGAAGACGACGAGTCCGAGGGCGAGGACGACCGCGACGATCAGGATCTCGAGGTACGAGGGGAGGGGCTTCGCGGGCCGGGCGCTGTCGGTGGCGAAGGCGCTCTTGTAGGTGGTCCAGCGGTTGCTCAGGTTGTGCTTGAACTGCTCGAAGCCGCTGTCGTCGGGGTCGGCCGGGTGGTTCTCGGGCCGCTCGTAGGGCAGGGAGCGGGCGCCGGTCCAGCCGATGAGGGTGGCGATGGCGGCGACGTAGGCGCCGGGTTCGAGGTTGACGACGCCGCCGAGGCTGACGCTGATGGCGATGATCGAGAACCAGGCGGTGGCGAGGGCCGCGTAGGAGGCGAGCCGGATCGCGGGGTCGGCGCCTTGGGGGGTGAGCCAGCCCAGGCCCTTGATCCCGTAGGAGGAGAGGCCGAAGAGGGCGAGGAGGGCGCCGCTGACGAGGACGAGCCACTGGAGGCCGCCGGGGTAGCCGTAGACCGTGAGGTCGCCGGGGAAGGCGGAGGTCCAGGTCCAGGCGAGGAAGGCGGAGACGACGGTGAGTGCGCCGCCGGCCGTGGCGGTGGCCCGGGCTATGTGCGGCGGGAGCGTGAGCGGGCCGCGGGTGGTGGGTGCGGTCGTTGCGGGTGCGGTGACCGTGGTGGTGGTCTGTGTGGTGGTCATGGTGGTCACGCCCTGTCCGCGACGCGCTCGCCCATGATGCCCTGGGGCCGGAAGAGGAGCACGAGGATGAGGAGTACGAAGGCCCAGGCGTTGGCCCAGGACTGGCCGCCGAGCTGTTCGAGGCCGGGGACTTCGGCGATGTAGGCGGCGGCCATGGTCTCGGCGACGCCGAGGGTGAGGCCGCCGATCATGGCGCCGTAGATGTTGCCGATGCCGCCGAGGACGGCTGCGGTGAAGGCCTTGAGGCCGAGCAGGAAGCCCATGCGGAACTGGACTTCGCCGTACTTGAGGCCGTAGGCGACGGCTCCGATGGCGGCGAAGGTGGCGCCGAGGGCGAACGCGACCACGATGATGCGGTCGGTGTTGATGCCCATGAGCTTGGCGGTGTCGGGGTCCTGCGCGGTGGCCTGCATGCCGCGGCCGGTGCGGGTCTTGATGACGAAGTAGCCGAGGACGGCCATGGAGATGGGGGCGGCGATGAGCAGGAAGACGTCACCGGTCTGGATGGTGACGGGGCCGAGCTCGAAGGGGCCGCCGGGGATCTCGGGGAAGGTGCGGGCGGACTTGGCGCCCGGGTACCAGGCCCATACGGCTTGCTGGAGGGCGAGCGAGAGGCCGATGGCGGTGATGAGGGGCGCGAGGCGTGGTCCGCCGCGGAGCGGTCGGTAGGCGAATCGTTCCGCGCCGACGGCTATGAGGGTGGCGACGAGGATGGCGCCGATGAGCATGAGGGGGAGTGCGAGCAGCACGCTGGTGCCGCTGGGGAGTATGAGCCAGACCGTGAGGGCCCCGAAGCCGCCGGTCATGAAGATCTCGCCGTGGGCGAAGTTGATGAGCTGGACAATGCCATAGACCATCGTGTAGCCGATGGCGACGAGCCCGTACATCGATCCGAGTAGCAGGCCGTTGACCAGCTGTTGCGGCAGTTCGTTCACCGCGGGTCCTCCGTGTCTTTCGCCGGGTATAGAACAGCGCGGGGCGCATGGTGTGCGGCGCCCCGCGCTGCCGGTGGTGGGTCAGGCTGGTGGGTCAGCTGGTGAGCTCGCCGGACTTGACCGCGGCCCAGGCGCCGTCCTTGTACTCGTAGACGGTGAGCTGCTTGTTGGTGGTGTCGCCGAACTCGTCGAAGGAGACCTTGCCGGTCACGCCTTCGAAGTCGACCTTGCCGACGGCCTCGGCGACCTTGGCGCGGGCGTCGTCGGGGAGCTTGCCGTCGTTGGCGTCGACGACGGCCTTGACGGCCTCGATGATCGACCAGGCGGCGTCGTAGGAGTAGCCGCCGTAGGCCTCGAAGGGCTCCTTGTAGCCGGCCTTCTCGTAGTTCGCGACGAACTCCTTGGCGGACGGCAGGGTGTCGATCGGCGCGCCGACCGAGGTGGCGAGGTCGCCCACGCCCTCGGCGCCGGAGAGCTTGATGTACTCGGCGCTGTAGATGCCGTCGCCGCCGACGAGCGGGATCTTGGCGCCGGCCTTCTTGATCTGCTTGCTGAGCGGGCCGGCCGCGGGGTATTCGCCGCCGTAGTAGACGACGTCGGCGCCGGCGCTCTTGACCTTGGTGGCGACCGAGGAGAAGTCCTTGGTCTCGGGGTCGATGTGCTCGGTGCCGACGACCTTGCCGCCGAGCTTGGTGAACTCGGCCTTGAAGGTGCCGGCGAGGCCGGCGCCGTAGGTCTTCTTGTCGTCGATGACGAAGACCTTCTTCTTCTTGGCGTCGTTGAAGAGGTACTGCGCCGCGAAGGGGCCCTGGACGGCGTCGGTGGTGGCGGTGCGGAAGTAGGAGGCGAAGGGGCGCTCCTTGGTTCCCTCGTTCCACTTCTGGCCCTGGGTGAGGGAGGGCGAGGTGTTGGCGGGGGAGACCTGGACGAGCTTGGCGTCGGCCAGGACCTTCTGCATGGACTCGCCGACGGAGGAGTTCAGCGGGCCGACGGTGCCGAGGACCTTCTTGTCGGCGACGAACTTGCTCGCGTTCTGCTGGCCGGACGAGGGCTGGGCCTGGTCGTCGAGGGCCTGGATCTCGAAGGTGACGCCGTCGACGTACTTCTTGGCGTTGGCCTGCTTGGCGGCGAGGTCGGCGGAGTTCTTGATGCCGAGGCCGAGGGCGGAGAGGTCGCCGGTGAGCGGGGCGTCGACGCCGATGACGACGGTGGTGGTGCCGCCGTCGCTGCCGCTGCTGTTGTTGCTGTCGTCGCGCGAACCGCAGGCGGTGAGGGTGAGTGCTCCGGTGGTGAGCACGGCGGTGAGTATGAGCAAAGAACGGTGTCGCACGAAAAGTCCTTTCCCTGGCGCGGCCTCCTCTGCTTGAGGTGCCGTGTCGGTCGCCGGGTCGTGCTGGGGGTGGTGCTTGGGGGTTGTGCTGCAGACGTGCCCGGCGGCGCGGTGACTGGCGGTGACTCTAAGCGCAGCCGGGGGCGTCCGGGACGGGTCGGCGTCGGATGTGACGCTCTTGTTATGCCGTTGAGCAAGGCTTGAGGTTTCCGGGTGTGGATGTGCGGCTTTGGCACGGAGTGCGGAATGACCACATGCTGAGAACGCGCAGCTCTGCTAAGGGGCTTGGGGTGATCTTGGTGCTGACGCGGGGTGGGGGTGGCGTCGGGCGTGCCGGAGTGCCCCGGGGGCCTCGGGCCGGGGTGGCGGTTGGTTTTCACATTTCGTGGTTGTTACGCAGTGTTACAACGGCGAAGGTGCGTTCGAGTTCGCTGAGGCCAATGTGGCTGCTGAGTGGCTCATGGAACGTGGCTCGCCGTCAAGGGTGTTGACCGAGGGTGGTGATCAACTCCGCTGGATTTGGTGGGGATATGGCGCTGCCCGGCCGGATTGCGAGGTGCGGTTTCCGGCCGGGCAGGGGGTCTTGCGGCGGTGGTGCGGGGGGTGACGGGGTGTGCCGTCGGGGCGCGGTGGTGGGGTCGCGCCGGGGTGCGGGTGGTCAGCCGGCGTCGGGGCGGGGAGTGTCGCGGAGGAGGCAGGTGAGGCGGGCGGTGCAGACCCGCTTGTCCTGTTCGTCGGTGATGACGATCTCGTACGTGGCGGTCGAGCGGCCCCGGTGTACGGGGGTGGCGACGCCGGTGACGAGGCCGCTGCGGGCGCCCCGGTGGTGGGTGCAGTTGAGGTCGACGCCGACGGCGATCTTGGTGGCGCCGCCGTGGAGCATGGAGCCGATGGAGCCGAGGGTCTCGGCGAGGACGGCGGAGGCGCCGCCGTGCAGGAGGCCGTAGGGCTGGGTGTTGCCTTCGACGGGCATGGTGCCGACGACGCGGTCGGCGGCGGCCTCGACGATGGTCACGCCCATGCGCTCGCCGAGGTGGCCGGCGGAGAAGAGGGCGGGCAGGTCGACGCCGAGTGCCGCGTACTCGTCGATGACTTCCTGCGGGAAGAGGGGTGCGGTGTGCTCGCCCATGGGTCCGGCTCCGATCGTCTGCGCTGGTTCATTGCTGTGTGCACTGTTCTTACCAGACGACTGAGCGGACGCTTAGGGGGTGGCGGTTTTCAGTCGTCGCCGGGGGTGCTCCG
The DNA here is from genome assembly GCF_033109485.1 of Streptomyces cyaneofuscatus. Lineage (NCBI taxonomy): Bacteria > Bacillati > Actinomycetota > Actinomycetes > Kitasatosporales > Streptomycetaceae > Streptomyces > Streptomyces cyaneofuscatus. The sequence continues at coordinate 6,501,434 of NZ_CP137002.1, forward strand.
GGGCTCCTCGAAGCGGATGACGACCGACTTGCTGGCCGGGGTGTTGCTGGTGTCGGCGGTGGAGCCGAGGGGGACCAGGACGTTGGTCTCGGGGTAGTAGGCGGCGGCGCAGCCGCGGGCGGTGGGGTAGTGGACGACGCGGAAGCCCTCGGCCCGGCGCTCGACGCCGTCCTTCCACTCGCTGACGAGGTCGGTGTAGGCGCCGTCGGTGAGGCCGAGGGCGGCGGCGTCGTCGGGGTTGACCATGACGATGCGGCGGCCGCCCTTGATGCCGCGGTAGCGGTCGTCGAGGCCGTAGATGGTGGTGTTGTACTGGTCGTGGGAGCGCAGGGTCTGCAACAGGAGCCTGCCTGCGGGGAGTTCGGGGAACTCGACGGGAGCGGCGGTGAAGTTGGCGCGGCCGGTGGCGGTGGGGAAGCGGCGTTCGTCGCGGGGGGCGTGCGGGAGGGCGAAGCCGCCGGGGTGGGCGGCGATGCGGGTGTTGAAGTCCTCGAAGCCGGCGACGACGCGGGAGATGCGGTCGCGGATGGTGGCGTAGTCCCGCTCGAACTCCTCCCACGGTGTACGGGAGTCGGCGCCGAGCACCGCCCGGGCGAGGCGGGCCACGATGGCGGGCTCGGAGAGGAGATGGGGGCTGGCGGGGGTGAGGTTGCCTCGTGAGGCGTGGACCATGCCCATGGAGTCCTCGACGGTCACGAACTGCTTGCCGCCCGTCTGGACGTCCTTGTCGGTGCGGCCGAGCGTGGGGAGGATCAGCGCGCGGGTGCCGGTGACGGCGTGGGAGCGGTTGAGCTTGGTCGACACGTGGACGGTGAGGCGGGCGCGGCGCATCGCGGCCTCGGTGACGGCGGTGTCGGGGGTGGCGGCGACGAAGTTGCCGCCCATCGCGAAGAAGACCTTGGCCTCGCCGTCGCGCAGGGCCTGGATGGCGCGCACCACGTCATAGCCGTGGTGGCGGGGCGAGGTGATGCCGAACTCCTTGTCGAGGGCGTCGAGGAAGGCCGGTGCGGGGCGTTCGAAGATGCCCATGGTGCGGTCGCCCTGGACGTTGGAGTGGCCGCGCACCGGGCAGACCCCGGCGCCGGGGCGGCCGATGTTCCCGCGCAGGAGGAGGAAGTTGACGACTTCCCGGATGGTGGGAACGGAGTGTTTGTGCTGGGTGAGGCCCATGGCCCAGCAGACGATGGTGCGCTCGGAGGCGAGGACGAGGGCGAGGGCCTGTTCGATCTCGGCGCGGGTGAGGCCGGTGGCGGTGAGGGTCTCGTCCCAGTCGGCGGCTTCGGCGGCCTGGGCGAACTCCTCGTAGCCGTGGGTGTGTTCGGTGACGAACGCGGTGTCGACGGCGCCCTCGGTGGCGAGGATCAGCTTGTTGAGGAGGCGGAAGAGGGCTTGGTCGCCGCCGATGCGGATCTGGAGGAAGAGGTCGTTGAGCGGGGTGCCCTTGAGCATGCCGTGCGGGGTCTGCGGGTTCTTGAACCGCTCCATGCCCGCTTCGGGGAGCGGGTTCACCGAGATGATCTTCGCGCCCGCGTTCTTGGCCTTCTCCAGGGCGGAGAGCATCCGGGGGTGGTTGGTGCCGGGGTTCTGTCCGGCGACGATGATCAGGTCGGCCTGGTGGATGTCCTCCAGGGAGACGCTGCCCTTGCCGATGCCGATGGTCTCGTTGAGCGCCGAGCCGGACGACTCGTGGCACATGTTGGAGCAGTCGGGCAGGTTGTTGGTGCCGAACTCGCGGGCGAAGAGCTGGAAGAGGAACGCGGCCTCGTTGCTCGTACGTCCCGAGGTGTAGAAGAGGGCCTCGTCGGGGGAGGAGAGCGCTGTCAGCTCCTCGGCGATGATCGCGAAGGCGCGCTCCCAGGTGACCGCCTCGTACCGGTCGGCGCCTTCGGGGAGGTACACCGGCTGGGTGATCCTGCCCTGCTGGCCCAGCCAGTAGCCGCTGCGTCCGGCGAGGTCGGCGACGGGGTGGGCGGCGAAGAAGTCGGGGGTGACGCGGCGCAGGGTCGCCTCTTCGGCGACGGCCTTCGCCCCGTTCTCGCAGAATTCGGCGGTGTGCCGCTTGTCGCCCTCGGGCCAGGCGCAGCCGGGGCAGTCGAAGCCGTTCTTCTGGTTGACCTTGAGGAGGGTCTGGGCGGAGCGGCGCACGCCCATCTGCTGCTGGGCGATGCGCAGGGAGTGGGCGACGGCGGGCAGCCCGGCGGCGGCGTGCGGGGCCGCTTCGACCTGCGGGGCGTCCTGGACCGGGTCACCGGTCGGCGGCTTGCTGGCCATGATGCTGCTCCCCTTCGAGCGCTTCTTCCACGCGGCGGCGTATTCATGTCGTCACCATCGATCCTGTCACGGGTGCGCAAGGCCGTGCCCGGTCCGGATTGTCAGTGGGGCGTGGCAGGATCGGGGGCGTGGCTGAGACGGCATCGAAGAAGACGGCAGACAACCGACCGCGCCTGCTCCTCATGGACGGGCACTCCCTGGCGTACCGGGCGTTCTTCGCCCTGCCCGCGGAGAATTTCACGACGGCGGTGGGGCAGCCGACGAATGCCGTGTACGGCTTCATGTCGATGCTGGCGAACACCCTGCGTGATGAGGCGCCCACGCACTTCGCGGTGGCGTTCGACGTGTCCCGTAAGACGTGGCGGGCGCAGGAGTTCCCGGAGTACAAGGCGAACCGCTCCAAGACCCCCGACGAGTTCAAGGGGCAGGTGGAGCTGATCGGCGAGCTGCTGGACGCGATGCACGCGGACCGGTTCGCGGTGGACGGGTTCGAGGCGGACGACGTCATCGCGACGCTGGCGACCCAGGCCGAGGCGGCCGGGTTCGAGGTGCTGATCGTCACCGGTGACCGGGACTCCTTCCAGCTGATCACGGAGAACGTGACCGTGCTGTACCCCACGAAGGGGGTCTCCGAGCTGACCCGGTTCACCCCGGAGAAGATCGTCGAGAAGTACGGGCTCACCCCGCAGCAGTATCCGGACTTCGCGGCCCTGCGCGGCGACCCGTCGGACAACCTTCCGAGCATTCCCGGCGTCGGTGAGAAGACGGCCGCGAAGTGGATCAACCAGTTCGGTTCGTTCACCGAGCTGATGGAGCGGGCCGACGAGGTCAAGGGCAAGGCCGGGCAGAATCTCCGCGACCACCTGGACGCGGTGAAGATGAACCGGGTGCTGACCGAGATGGTCCGGGACGTGGAGCTGCCGAAGTCCGCGACCGACCTGGAGCGGGCCCCCTACGACCGCTCGGCGGTCACCGGCATTCTGGACATACTGGAGATCCGCAACCCGAGCCTGCGCGAGCGCCTGCTCGCCGTCGACCCGGGCGCCGCGGAGGCCGAGCCGCCCGCCCCGGCGGCCGGTATCGAGCTGGACGGCGCGGTCCTCGGCTCGGGTGAGGTCGCCCCGTGGCTGGAGGCGCACGGTGCGCAGCCGCTCGGCGTGATGACCGTCGACACCTGGTCGCTGGGTGCCGGCACGGTCACCGAGGTCGCGCTCGCCGCCGCCGACGGGGCCGCCGCCTGGCTGGACCCGACGCAGCTGGAGGAGGCCGACGAGCGGGCGTTCGCCGCGTGGGTGGCGGACCCGGAGCGGCCGAAGGTCCTGCACAACGCGAAGAACGTGATGCGGGTCTTCCCCGAGCACGGCTGGCAGCTCGAAGGCGTCGCGATGGACACCGCGCTCGCCGCGTATCTGGTGAAGCCGGGCCGCCGCTCCTTCGCCCTGGACGCGCTGGCCGTGGAGTATCTGGGCCGTGAGCTGGCCCCGGCCGCCGCCTCCGACGGGCAGCTGGCCTTCGGCGCGGACGACCGGGCCGAGCAGGACGCCCTGATGGCGCAGGCCCGCGCCGTGCTCGACCTGGGGGACGCGTTCACGACCCGTCTGAAGGAGGTCAACGCCACCGAGCTGCTCCACGACATGGAGCTGCCGACCTCGATCCTCCTGGCCCGTCTGGAGCGGCACGGCATCGCCGCGGACCGGGCCCATCTGGAAGGCATGGAGCAGCAGTTCGCCGGGACCGTGCAGCAGGCGGTGAAGGAGGCGCACGCGGCGGTGGGCCGGGAGTTCAATCTCGGTTCGCCCAAGCAGCTCCAGGAGATCCTCTTCGGTGAGCTGGGCCTGCCGAAGACGAAGAAGACGAAGACCGGATACACGACGGACGCGGACGCGCTGGCGTGGCTGGCCGCGCAGACCGAGCACGAGCTGCCGGTCCTCATGCTGCGCCACCGCGAGCAGGCCAAGCTCCGGGTCACGGTCGAGGGCCTGATCAAGACGGTCGCCGCCGACGGTCGCATCCACACCACGTTCAACCAGACGGTGGCGGCGACCGGCCGGCTCTCCTCCACCGACCCCAACCTGCAGAACATTCCGGTCCGCACCGACGAGGGCCGGGCCATCCGCCGGGGCTTCGTCGTCGGCGAGGGCTTCGAGACGCTGATGACGGCGGACTACAGCCAGATCGAGCTGCGGGTCATGGCCCACCTCTCCGAGGACGCCGGTCTCATCGAGGCGTTCACCTCCGGTGAGGACCTGCACACCACGGTCGCCTCCCAGGTCTTCGGCGTCGAGAAGGACGCCGTCGACCCGGAGATGCGCCGCAAGATCAAGGCCATGTCGTACGGACTGGCCTACGGCCTCTCCGCGTTCGGCCTCTCCCAGCAGCTGAACATCGACCCGGCCGAGGCACGGGTGCTGATGGACACCTACTTCGAGCGGTTCGGCGGCGTACGGGACTATCTCCACCGGGTCGTCGAGGAGGCGCGGGCCACCGGCTACACGGAGACGATCCTCGGCCGCCGCCGCTACCTCCCCGACCTGAACAGCGACAACCGCCAGCGCCGCGAGGCCGCCGAGCGGATGGCGCTCAACGCCCCGATCCAGGGCACCGCCGCGGACATCGTGAAGGTGGCGATGCTGCGGGTGGACAAGGCGCTGCGGGAGGCGGAGCTGACCTCGCGGATGCTGCTCCAGGTCCACGACGAAATCGTGCTGGAGATCGCGAAGGGCGAGCGGAAGCAGGTGGAGGAGATCCTGCGCCACGAGATGGCGAACGCGGTTGAGCTGCGCGCCCCGCTGGACGTCTCGGTCGGCGTCGGTAAGGACTGGGAGTCCGCGGCCCACTGACCGACGCCGACAAGAAGCCGAGCTGAGCCACGGAAAGCCGAAGGGCCCGGAACCGCACCACGGTTCCGGGCCCCTCCTCGTCCCGCTACGTGCGGGTCCGGGCCCTCACCCGTCCTGCTACGTCCGGTCGGCGGCGGACTCCTCCGCACGGGGTGCGTCCGCCATGGACGGTACGGAGGTGGCTTCCGGGCTCTCCGCCGGCCGCCCGCGCCCGCGCAGCAGCCGCATCCACGCCCCGTACAGCAGCAGCCCCGCCGCCAGCCCCGCGCCCGCGCCGAAGCAGGCCGTCGGGATGATGTCGAGCGGGTTCTCGATGCCCCCGAAGTGGGCGTAGAAGCGCAGGCACCGGTGGACGATCCCCAGCACCATGCAGCCGGCCAGCAGCCCGAGCGCACCCCACCGCTCACCCCGGCCGAGCTCCGGGAGCGCCTCCGGCACCGGGGTCGCGACCGTGCGCCGCAGCGCGGTGAGCAGGAACCAGCCGAGCACCACCAGCGCCAGCGCCGAGCTGCCGTACTGCGCGAACTGGTAGAGCGGGAAGCCCCCGACGCTCCGGTCGAGGTGCAGCAACTCCGTGCCCCACCGGCTGTGGTGGGTGAACGCGTCCCACGCCACATGGGTGGCCGCGCCGAGGGCGGCCGACCCCACGAACACCAGCCAGGCGTGCGGCCCGAACGACTCCCGGGTCCACCGCTGCCCCCGTACGAGAGCGTGGACGCGGCCCCGTACGCTTACCGGACCCAGCGCCACCAGCGGTTCGCGCAGCGCTGCCCACACCGCCACCAGCACGGCGGCGATCAGCACGTTCACGGTGACCACACCGAGGAAGGTGTGCGTGAACTCGCCGAACCTCATGGCCCCGGGGATCACGGTGTCCGCGAAGTAGGTGACGTCGGGCGCGAACGAACCGGCGATGAGGGCCGAGGGGTACAGCCCCCAGCGGGCGGTCCCGTTCCGGCGGACCGCCGGGAGCACGGCGGCGGCATGGCTGAGGGTGAACGGCATGGCGGCAAGTATGCGCGAACGCCCCGAGCCGTACGTCAGGGCACCCTCCGTTGCCCTCCCGGACCACGCCGGCGCTGGAACGTGAAAAAACAGTAAGAAGCGGTCAGGGTGCGGTGCTCGGGCGCCACCTGGTGCCGTAGGGTCGCTTGAGTCCTGCGCTGGGGAGCGCGAGCAGCCTTCGAGGGGGAGGGACCGGAACGTATGGCAGCGCACATTCGCCGACGGCTGCGCAAGGGGGCCACGACCACCGCGGTGGCGGCGGCCGCCGTGGCGGCGCTCGCGGCGTCCCAGGCACCCGCGGCCCCGCTGGCCGAGGGAGCCACGGGCGGTGACCAGCAGGCCGCCGGCGGTGAGTCGGGCGGCCCGGAGGACGGCGCCGCCACCGGCAACTCGCCGTACTACACCGACCTCCCGCCCCTCGTCACGCCCGATCGCCCCGGTTCGTCCAGCAACCTCCCGGCCGCCACCGGCAGCGCGGAAGCGGGCATACCGGCCTCCGTCCTGGCCGCGTACAAGCAGGCCGAGCGGACCGTCGGGACCACCGACCCGGCCTGCCGGCTGCCCTGGCAACTCCTCGCGGCGATCGGCAAGGTCGAGTCAGGCCAGGCCCGCGGCGGCCAGGTCGACGCGAACGGCACCACCCTCTCCCCGATCCTCGGCCCGGCCCTGAACGGCCAGGGCTTCGCGCTGATCAAGGACACCGACGGCGGGGCGTACGACAGCGACGCCGTCCACGACCGCGCGGTCGGCCCGATGCAGTTCATCCCGTCCACCTGGGCCACCTGGGGCCAGGACGCGAACGGCGACGGCCGCAAGGACCCCAACAACATCTACGACGCGGCGCTCGCCGCCGGCCGCTACCTCTGCGCGGGCGGCCGGAACCTGGCCGTCGCCGCCGATCTCGACCGGGCGGTGCTGAGCTACAACCAGTCGACGGAGTACCTGCGTACGGTCCGCTCCTGGTTCGCGTACTACCAGCGCGGCACGCACGAGGTGCCCGACGGCAGCGGAGTCCTGCCCACCGCACCGAGCACCCCGACGCCGAGCCCCACCCCGACTCCGAGCCCCACCCCCGGCGGGACGACCAGCCCGACGCCGTCCCCGTCGCCCTCCAAGCCCGGCGGTGGCGGTACGAAGCCGAGCCCGAGCCCCTCCAAGCCCGGCGACGGCTCCACCAGCCCGACCCCGACCCCGACGCCTCCCCGGCCGACGCCGCCCCCGAAGCCGACCCCGTCCCCGGCCGAGACCTTCGGCTCCCTGGAGAACGCGGGCACCGGCCCCCTCACCGCCACCGCCGGCGGGACGTTCGAGGAGCGGGTCTCCGTCCGTGCCCGCAACGCCCTCGGCGCCCCGATGGCCCAGCTGCCCGTCACCTTCACCATCACCGGGACCACCGGCACCCTCTTCGACGGCGGCAAGAAGAAGGTCACGGTCATCAGCAAGGCCGACGGCACCGCCACCGCACCCGCGCTCAAGGCGGGCGAGAAGACCGGCAAGTTCACCGTCACCGCCACCGCGGGCACCAACCGGCCGCGCACGCTGACCTACGAGGCGAGCGTCACCGCCCGCCAGGCCGACAAGATCGTCCGGGTCGGCGACAAGGCGCTCGTCGCCGCGCCCGGCGAGAAGTTCGCGGACGCCGTCACCGTCAAGGCCACGCACAAGGGCATCGCCGCCCCGGGAGTGGCCGTCACCGCCACCATGGTCAAGGACAGCCTCGGGCTCATCGACAACGACAAGGGCCCGTACTTCAAGGACGCGGACGGCAAGCCGCTGCGGACCCTGGACCTCACCACGGGCGCCGACGGCCTGCTCCAGCTTCCGGAGATCTTCGCCGACGAGAACCCGGGCACGTACAAGCTGCGGCTCACCACCGAGGGCGGCGGCTCGGTCGTCATCGAGCTGACCGTCCAGGCCCCCGAGGAGACGGCGCCGGAGGAGACGGAAACCCCCGAAGCCTGACCCCCACTGCCCACCGCTCCACCGACAGCCCCCGCGCCCGCCCGGCGCGGGGGCTGTCCGCTGTGTTCTCATCTCGCGCCCCGGTTGCTACGGTGCCCCACCCTGACGAGCCGTCAGTTCCCCGTCCCGGGAGGTCGAGCATGCGTGCCCTTGTCGCCGCCGCCATCGGTCTGGCCGCCGCCCTCGCACTCGTGTTCACGCTCTCCGCCGTCGGCTCCCCGCCGGGCGAGACCTCACCGAAACCCCTGCTCACCACCGTCCCGGGCCCCAAGCAGTAGCCAGGCAACGGCGGCCCAGCCCCAGCAAGCAGCAGCCCAGCAAGGGAGAGGTCCACCACCATGCGCCGCCGAGCCGGTCTCGTCCTCCTCGCCTTCGCCGTCTTCTTCGCCGCCCTGTCCCCGCTGCTGCGCTGGTACGCCTTCCCCCGGCTGGCCAAGGTCCCGCCGAACCAGTACCAGGAAGTCGTCCTGGAGGCGAAGCCCGCCACCCTCCTCGACTACACGACCCTCAAGGCGAAGGAGGTCGAGAAGGTCACCATCGTCCAGACGCTCAAGGGCAACGTGGAGGAGTCCGAGAAGATCGAACGCAGCGCCGGACGGGACGTCGTCGTCTGGGACGCGCTCTCCTACATCGAGGGCCCCGACGGCAAGATGGTCTCCGAGATCCCCGAGCGCTACATCTTCGACGCCCACACCCAGGCCCCCGTCAACGCCACCGGAGAGATGGTCGACGGCGACCCGGTCCGCCGCACCGGCATCGAGTTCAAATGGCCCTTCCTCACGGAGAAGCGGGACTACGAGTACTTCGACGCCCAGTCCCGCACCACCGCGCCCATCCACTACAAGGGCACCCGAACCTTCGGCGGCCTGGAGGTCTACTACTTCGAGCAGACCATCCCGTGGACCAAGGTCCCGATGCCGAAGAAGATGCCCATCGAGGGCGTCACCGCCGAGCAGATCGCGCAGACCGGCATGACCCGCTGGTACACGACCAAGCGCATGTTCTGGGTCGAGCCGGTCACCGGGGCCCCGGTCAACGGCGAGGAGATCCACGAGGAGGAGCTGCGCGACGCCAAGAAGATGGGCATGTCCGAGGACACCGTCACCGCGTTCTCCGGCCATGTGAAGATGCGCGAGGACTACATCGTGGACACCGTCGACCTGGTGAAGTCCCAGCGCGTCCTGGTCCTCCTGCTCACCTCGTACATGCCCTGGGGCTTCCTGGGCCTGGGCATCGGCCTGCTCGCGCTGGCGCTGTGGCTGGAGGCACGGTCACGGCGACCGGCGGTTACGGAGAGCCCGGCGGCTACGGGGAGCTCTGCCGCTTGAGCCGTGCCGAGGTGTACCGCGTCGCCTGTACGGTCGCGGGGTCCTCCGGCCACGGATGCTTCGGGTAGCGGCCGCGCAGCTCCGCCCGTACGGCCTTGTAGCCGTCCTGCCAGAACGACGCCAGGTCCGCCGTGACGGCGGCGGGCCGCCCGGCGGGGGAGAGCAGGTGGACCAGGACCGGCACCCCGGCCACCGTGGGCGTCTCGCTCAGCCCGAACAACTCCTGGAGCTTCACCGCCAGTACGGGCTGTTCGCCGCCGTACTCGACCCGGATACGGGAGCCGCTCGGCACCTCGATCCGCTCCGGCGCCAGCTCGTCCAGCCGCACCGCCTCGCCCGTCGCCCACGGCAGCAGCCGGCGCAGCGCCTGCCCCGCGTCGATCCGGCCCAGGTCGGAGCGGCGCCGGGCCCGCGACAGCTCCGGCTCCAGCCAGCCGTCCGGGTCCGCCAGCAGCGCATCGTCCGACACGTCGGGCCACGGTGCGCCCAGCACCCGGTGCAGGAACGCCAGGCGCAGCCGGAACTGCTCACTGTCCCGGGTCCACCGCAGCAGCCCGAGCCCTTCCCGCCCCAGTCCCTCCACCAGGGCCCCGCGCACCAGCTCCGGATCCGGCTGCTTCAGGGGCCGTACCGCCAGCTCCACCGCCCCGACCCGGTCCACCGACCGGGCCACCACCTCGCCGTCCACCCAGCGGACCTCCTCGCCCCGCACCCGCAGATGCCCGGCGGCCAGGAGGGCGGTGGGCTCGTCGACCACCGCCGCCAGCCGCACCCGGGCCGAGGCCGCGTGGGAGGGCCGGTCCGCGACGGCGACGGCCAGCCAGGGCGCGCTGCGCAGCCGCGAGGAGTCCCGCAGCTCCGCGCCCGTGCCCGACACCATGAGGAAGGCCCCGTCGCCCCGGGCCCGCGCCACCCGCTCCGGGAACGCGAGGGCGGCGACGAGCCCGACGACGGCGTCATCGGAGCCCTGTTCGGAAGCCCCGTCCACCTGGGACGACAGCCGCCGCACCTCCTGCTTCCAGCGGGCCGCGTACCCGTCCTGCCCCCGCCGGGCGGTCCGCAGCGCCGCCGCCAGATCGTCCCCGTACTCCCTCGGCGGCTCCTCGCTCAGCAGCGCCACCACCTCCGCCGCCCGCCGCGCCCCGGCCTCCGAGGCGCCGTCCAGCAACGCCCGCGCCAGCCGGGGGTGCAGCCCGAGCCGGGACATCCGTACGCCGCGCTCGGTGACCCGGCCCGCCTCGTCCACCGCGCCGATCGCCTCCAGCACCTCGCGGGCGGCGCCCATGGCCCCGGCGGGCGGCGGGTCCAGCAGGGCGAGCGAGGAGGCGCCCGGGTCGCCCCAGCACGCCGCCTGGAGCGCGAACGCCGCCAGGTCGGCCACCTTGATCTCGGGGGCGGGGAAGCGCGCGAGCCGCCCGTCCTCGGCCTGGTCCCAGCACCGGTACACCGCCCCGGCCGCCTCCCGCCCGGCCCGCCCGGCACGCTGCTGTCCGGCCGCCTGGGGGGCCCGTACGGTGGTCAGGGCGCTCAGGCCCCGGGCGTGGTCGGTACGGGGTTCCCGGGCGAGGCCCGAGTCGACGACGACCCGTACGCCGGGCACGGTCAGCGACGACTCCGCCACCGAGGTCGCCAGCACCACCCGCCGCCCTTCCGAGGACCCGGCGAGCACCGCGTCCTGCACGGCAGCCGGCGCGCGCCCGTGCACCTGGAGCACCTCGGCGTCCACCCCGGCGAGCTGGCCGGCCACCCGCGCGATCTCCCCGACCCCGGGCAGGAAGCAGAGCACGTCCCCCTCCCGCTCGGCCAGCGCCCGCCGCACGGTCGCCGCCACATGCGTCAGCAGCGCCGGATCGACGCGCATCCCGTGCGGAGGCTTCACCGGCCGCGCGGGCGGCGCCCAGACGACCTCCACCGGGTACGAGACCCCCTCGGCCTCGACGACCGGCGCATCCCCCAGCAGCCGCGCCCACCCCTCCGCGTCCGTCGTCGCGGAGGCGGCCACCAGCCGCAGATCGGGCCGGATCGCCTCCCGTACGTCCAGGAGGAAGGCGGCCACCGTGTCCGCGTCCAAGTGGCGCTCATGGCACTCGTCGATGATCACCACGTCGACCCCGGCCAGCTCCTGGTCCCGCTGGAGCCGCTGGAGCAGCACCCCGGTGGTCACGACCTCCACCACGGTTTCCCGCCCGACCACGCGCTCCCCGCGCACGGTGAAGCCGATCCGCCCGCCCGGCTGCTCGCCCAGCAGCCAGGCCATCCGCCGCGCCGCCGCCCGCGCGGCGATCCGGCGCGGCTCGGCGACCACGACCCGGCGCACCGGCCCGTCCCCGGTCAGCCCGGCCAGGACCAGCGGCACAAGGGTCGTCTTGCCGGTGCCGGGCGGGGCGCACAGGACGGCGACGCCACGGTCGTCCAGCGCGCGCCGGAGCGCGGGGACGGCGGTGCGGACGGGAAGACGGTCCAGGGCTTCGGTGCGGATCACGCCCCCAGTGTCGTACGGACACTTCCCCGGGCCGGACGTCGGCCCGGCTCGCCCGCGAAGGGCAATCAGTCCCGCTCGCCCACGGAGGGCATCAGTCCCGCTCGCACACGAAGATCGCGGTCCCGGGGATCAGGTTGCCGCGCAGCGGGGACCAGCCGCCCCACTCCTGGTCGTTCCACGCGGGCCATTCCGGTTCGACGAGGTCGACCAGCCGGAAACCGCCCGCCACCACGTCCCGTACCCGGTCGCCGAGGGTGCGGTGGTGTTCCACATAGACGGCGTTGCCCCGCTCGTCCTGCTCGACATAGGGGACGCGGTCGAAGTAGGAGGCGGCGACGGAGAGGCCCTCGGGTCCCGGTTCGTCGGGGAACGCCCAGCGGATCGGGTGCGTCACGGAGAAGACCCACCGGCCGCCGGGCCGCAGCACCCGGTGGACCTCGCGGAAGACCTGCACGGGGTCGGCGACGAAGGGCACCGCCCCGTACGCGGAGCAGGCGAGGTCGAAGGAGGCATCCCGGAAGGGGAGCCGGCCCGCGTCCGCCTCGACGAGGGGGAGGCCCTCGCCGATGCGCAGGGCGTGCTGGAGCTGGCGGTGGGAGAGATCGAGGGCCACCGGGCGGGCGCCCTGTCCGGCCAGCCAGCGCGAGCACTGTGCGGCCCCGGCGCCGATCTCCAGGACGTCGAGCCCTTTGAGGGAGGCGGCGGGCCCCAGGAGGGCGGCCTCCGCCTCGTCGAGCCCTTCCGGGCCCCAGACGAAGCGGTCGTCCCCCAGGAAGGAGCCGTGATCCATCTGGTACTCGTCGGCGTTCCGGTCCCACCACCCGCGGCTGGCCCGGCTGCTCTCGGCCTCGTCCGCCACCCGCCGGGTCGCTTCGGGTTCTGCGGGTTCCTCTGTGTAGGTCCCGTGGATCTCTTGGCTCATCGTGCCCGCCGTTGTAGTTTGCCTTCACTCGCCGCACGCGGTACGTACCAGGGGTAGGTGCCGGGAGACGGGCGCGTGTGCGCGACGCCTTGCCGCACTGCCGTATTGTGTCCGGGTCGAATCGGCCCGAACGCGCCTCGGAGAACAGGAGTTGCTCCGGTACAGGGCCGTTGAGGGGCCGTCGCGTCCCCGGTCCACGCCTGCGCGCATTGACCCTGTCCGGCTGCCCCCGTATGCTACAAGTTGCGCTGCGAGCCTGCGCGCCTCAGACCTAGCAGGCCGCGCTCGCGTCTGTTGCATGTCCCCTCGGTTGTCGAGGCGTCTCTCCGGAAACGGATTGCGCGCTTTCCAGGCTGTCCGGCTTCTGCAGAGGCGATACGGGCTTTCGGCGTAGCAGTACCTACGATTCTCTGTCCGTACCGGAGCCCTTTCCCACATGACGAGCAGCACCGAGACCACCGCCACCACTCCGCAGGTTGCGGTCAACGACATCGGCGACGCGGACGCGTTCCTCGCGGCGATCGACGAGACGATCAAGTACTTCAACGACGGCGACATCGTTGACGGTGTCATCGTCAAGGTTGACCGGGACGAGGTTCTCCTCGACATCGGTTACAAGACCGAAGGCGTCATCCCGAGCCGCGAGCTCTCGATCAAGCACGACGTCGACCCGAACGAGGTCGTCAAGGTCGGCGACGAGATCGAGGCCCTGGTTCTCCAGAAGGAGGACAAGGAAGGCCGCCTGATCCTCTCGAAGAAGCGCGCTCAGTACGAGCGTGCCTGGGGCACCATCGAGAAGATCAAGGAAGAGGACGGGATCGTCACCGGTACCGTCATCGAGGTCGTCAAGGGTGGTCTCATCCTCGACATCGGCCTCCGTGGCTTCCTCCCGGCGTCGCTCGTCGAGATGCGTCGTGTCCGCGACCTCCAGCCCTACGTGGGCAAGGAGCTCGAGGCGAAGATCATCGAGCTGGACAAGAACCGCAACAACGTGGTCCTGTCCCGCCGCGCCTGGCTCGAGCAGACCCAGTCCGAGGTTCGCCAGACGTTCCTCACCACCCTCCAGAAGGGTCAGGTCCGCTCCGGCGTCGTCTCCTCGATCGTCAACTTCGGTGCCTTCGTGGACCTGGGTGGCGTCGACGGTCTCGTGCACGTCTCCGAGCTCTCCTGGAAGCACATCGACCACCCCTCCGAGGTTGTCGAGGTCGGCCAGGAAGTCACCGTCGAGGTCCTCGACGTCGACATGGACCGCGAGCGCGTCTCCCTGTCGCTCAAGGCGACGCAGGAAGACCCGTGGCAGCAGTTCGCCCGGACGCACCAGATCGGTCAGGTCGTCCCGGGTAAGGTCACGAAGCTCGTTCCGTTCGGTGCGTTCGTCCGCGTCGACGAGGGCATCGAGGGTCTGGTCCACATCTCCGAGCTGGCCGAGCGCCACGTGGAGATCCCGGAGCAGGTCGTCCAGGTCAACGACGAGATCTTCGTCAAGGTCATCGACATCGACCTCGAGCGCCGCCGCATCAGCCTCTCGCTGAAGCAGGCCAACGAGTCCTTCGGTGGCGACCCGGCCTCGGTCGAGTTCGACCCGACGCTGTACGGCATGGCCGCGTCGTACGACGACCAGGGCAACTACATCTACCCCGAGGGCTTCGACCCCGAGACCAACGACTGGCTCGAGGGCTTCGAGGCGCAGCGCGAGGTCTGGGAGACCCAGTACGCCGAGGCGCAGCAGCGCTTCGAGCAGCACCAGGCCCAGGTCATCAAGTCCCGCGAGGCCGACGAGGCCGCCGCTGCCGAGGGTGCTGCCGCCCCGGCTGGCGCCGCTCCGGCCGCCTCGGGTGGCTCCGGTGGCGGTTCGTACTCCTCGGAGTCGGCGGACAACTCCGGCGCCCTGGCGTCGGACGAGGCCCTCGCCGCCCTGCGCGAGAAGCTGGCGGGCGGCCAGAGCTGACGCTCCGGACCCCGACGGCTCATCGGCTGCGGTAAAGCTGTAGAGCGGTAAGTGAGGCCCGTTCCCTTCGGGGGGCGGGCCTCACTCGCGTAACAAGGGGGGCTGGTCAGGGCGTCACGGTGATGTTGGTCAGCCCTCGGCCTCCGGTGACGGTGTTGCTCGCGTACACCGTGGTGCGGCACGTGGCGCTGTTGTTGGTGACGTTGACGGCGAGCTGCCGGTCGCCGGTGGCGCCGGACAGGTTCGAGATGTTGTTCCGGAAGACGGTGCCGCAGCCCCAGCCGCTCTGCTGGGTGTGGGTCTCGTAGCCGTTGTTGGTGGTACGGGAGCCCCGGTTGCCCTCCACCAGGACGTTGTTGCCCTTCACGTCGACCCAGGAGTCGTCGTAGTTGGCGCCGGTGAGCCCGTTGCCGTCGAAGGTGTTGCCGATGATCCTGGCCCCGGTGGTGCCTTCCTTGATGTCGACGTTCTCGCCGCGGACATCCGGCCCGATCGTGTTGTTCAGGATCTGCGCGTTGTCGCTCCGGTCGGAGAGGTCGTTCGCCGTCCCGACGTACACGCCCTCGCCCATCCCGCGCCCGTTCTGCCCGGTGTCGTAGATGCGGGAGTTCTTCAGTACGCCGTCGCGCGAGGACTTCCGGAAGTGGACGCCCTCCATGTCGAGGTCGTGGACGGTCACCGAGTCGATGACGACCCCGTTCGCGGTGTCGGCCATGATGCCCTTCTGACCGCCCTTGATCGTCACCCCGTGGACCGTCCAGTACGAGGCGCCGTTGAGGTGCAGCCCGTAGCCGCCGCCCGCGGTGAGAACGGCCCTGCTGGAGCCGGTGAGGATGATGCGGGCGCCGGAGGCGCCGGGCCGGGTGGCCTTGAAGTTGCCGGTGTACGTGCCGTCGGCGAGCCGGATCGTGTCGCCGGGGGAGACGGTGGTGAGCGCCGACTTGAGCTGGGCGGCGGTGGATACGTCGATCACGGCCGCCGCGTGGGCGGGGGCCGCGGTCAGGGCGAGGCCGCCGGTGGCGAGGGCGGCGGCCAGCAGGGCGGTGAGGGGGGTGCGGGGGCGCATGGGGGGGGAGGCCTTCCCGTCGGAGGGGGCAGGGGCGTTCCCGTACATTCCTGTACGTGAATGGGGGATGCATCCCTGAACGTGTTGCCCAGTGACGGTAGGGACGGCCGCCGGCCACGTCAAGGTCTGGACCAATAACTGACGCGCCGTGAAGCTCCGTCGCCGGAAAGTGCGGACGCCGGGAATGCTCATGGAGCCGGCCGCGTTCTTCCCAGGGAACACGAGGAGGAGCGGTAACCGTGCCTGATCCGCAGAGTTTGTACGAATGGGAGCCGAAGGGGCTGGCCGTCGTCGACATGGCGCTGGCCCAGGAGTCGGCCGGCCTGGTCATGCTCTACCACTTCGACGGATACATCGACGCGGGCGAGACCGGCGAGCAGATCGTCGACGGCCTGCTCGAAACGCTGCCCCACCAGGTCGTGGCCCGCTTCGACCACGACCGGCTCATCGACTACCGCGCGCGGCGCCCCCTGCTGACCTTCCGGCGCGACCGCTGGACGTCCTTCGAGGCCCCGACCCTGGAGGTCCGGGTCGTCCAGGACGCCACCGGAGCGCCCTTCCTGCTGCTGTCGGGCCCGGAGCCGGACGTGGAGTGGGAGCGGTTCGCCGCCGCCGTCGAGCAGATCGTCGAGCGCCTCGGCGTCCGCCTCACGGTCAACTTCCACGGCATCCCCATGGGCGTCCCGCACACCCGCCCCGTCGGCATCACCCCGCACGGCAACCGCACCGACCTGATGCCGGGTCACCGCAGCCCCTTCGACGAGGCCCAGGTCCCCGGTTCGGCGGAATCCCTCGTCGAGTACCGGCTGATGGAGTCCGGCCACGACGTCCTCGGGGTCGCCACCCACGTCCCGCACTACGTCGCCCGGTCCGCCTACCCGGACGCGGCCCTGACCGCGCTGGAGGCGATCACCGCCGCGACCGGCCTGGTCCTGCCCGCGCTCGCGCACTCCCTGCGCACCGAGGCGCACCGCACCCAGACCGAGATCGACCGGCAGATCGGCCAGGGCGACGAGGAGCTCGTCTCCCTCGTCGAGGGCCTTGAGCACCAGTACGACGCCGTCGCCGGCTCCGAGACCCGCGGCAACCTCGTCGCCGAGCCGGTCGACCTGCCGTCCGCCGACGAGATCGGCCGCGAGTTCGAGCGCTTCCTGGCCGAGCGGGAGGGCGACGGCTGAGCCGCCGGGCCATCGAGCGGGAGGGCGGCCGCCGCGTGTGTCGGCAGGACCCGTAGGCTGCGGCCATGCTGAAAGTGGGCCTGACCGGCGGGATCGGCGCCGGCAAGAGCGAAGTGTCGCGGCGACTCGTCGAGTACGGTGCCGTGCTGATCGACTCCGACCGGATCGCGCGCGAGGTCGTGGAGCCCGGAACTCCCGGTCTCGCGGCCGTGGTCGAGGAATTCGGGCCGGACGTCCTGGCCGCCGACGGCACCCTGGACCGCCCGGCGCTCGGTGCGATCGTCTTCGCCGACCCGGACCGCCGGGCCGCGCTGAACGCGATCGTCCACCCCCTGGTCGGCGCCCGCGCCGCCGAGCTGGAGCGGGAGGCGGGTGCGGACGCCGTCGTCATCCACGACGTACCGCTGCTGGCCGAGAACGGCCTCGCCCCCCTCTACGACCTGGTCGTCGTCGTGGACGCGTCCCCCGAGACCCAGCTCGACCGGCTGGTGAACGTCCGCGGGATGACCGAGTCCGACGCGCGCGCCCGGATGGCCGCCCAGGCGACCCGCGAGGAGCGCCTCGCCGTCGCCGATCTGACCGTCGACAACGACGGGCCGCTGGAGGCGCTGGAGCCGCAGGTCCGCGGGGTCTGGGAGGAGCTCCTCCGCAGGGCCGCCGCCACCGGCTGACCCCCGTACCCGAATACCCGGACGGAATACCCGCTCCCGGGCGGATGTTGGAAACCCGGAAGCGAAGGGAAGGATGCGACCGTGCCCGAGAGCAACCCGGAAACCCATGTCATCGACTTCCGCGCGGCCGAGCAACTGCTCGACGCCCGGGACCCCCGGGGCGCGGTCAAACTCCTCGACTCGGTGATCGCCGCCCACCCGGAGAACACCGCCGCCCGGCTGCTGCGGGCCCGCGCCTTTTTCGCCGCCGCCCAACTGCGCCCGGCCGAGCTGGAGTTCGAGCTGGTGCTGGAGCGTGAGCCGGACAACGCGTTCGCCCACCACGCGCTGGCCCGCACCTTCGAGCGGGCGGGCCGCCCGGAAGCGGCGATGCGCCACTTCCGGCTCGCGGCGGCGCTGGATCCCAGGCCGGAATACCTGAAGGCCGCCAGGTTCGACACGGGGGAGTGAGCGCCGGAGGCCTTACGGCGGTCCCGAGGCCCTCCGACGGTCCCGAAGCCCTACGGCGGTCCCGAAGCCCTACGACGGTCTCGAAGCCCTACGGCGGTTTCGTACCGTCCCCCGGGTCCGGCCTGCGCCACTGCGGGCGCCCGCCCCGGTCCGGTTCGTACGGGGGCACATCCCGGCCCGGCTGGTAGTGCGCCCCCTGGCGCATGCGGTGGATCACCACACCGAGGTCCAGAAGCGTGAGGGCCAGGAGCACCGCGCATGCCGCCGCCCAGCCCACCCGCCCGACCAGCAAGAACGCAACCAGGCCGAAGAGCGCCCAGAACGTCCCCCAGAGACTCAGCCAGAGCCGCATCCGCAGCGGACTGCGGGCGGTCGCGGGCTCACTACCGGTACGCATGGCGATCACCTCACCCCTCCAGCATGGACCCGTGGGACCCTCGGCGGGAACCAGGGCCGCCGGGCGGACCGTTGGTCCTTCATGGGTGAATCACTGGTACGTGAGGGGTATGCCGGGACGGGGCCGGGGGCCATCACCCCGGACGGGTGCGCCGTCGAGCTCTACCGGCGGCTGGCCGTCGGCGACGAGCCGGACGTGATCGCGTCGGTCGCCCCCGCCGGCGCGAGCATTCTCGAACTGGGCTGCGGGGCGGGCCGGGTGACGCACCCGCTCGTCGAGCGCGGTTTCACGGTGACGGCGGTGGACGAGTCGCCTCAGATGCTGGAGCAGATCGTCGGCGCCCGGACGGTGCGCAGCCCCATCGAGACGCTGGACCTCGGCGCCGAGCGCTTCGACGTCGTGCTGCTCGGCTCGTTCCTGGTCCACGCGGGCGAGCACCGGGTGCGGGACGGCATGCTGCGCGTCTGCCGCAGGCAGGTGAAGGACGACGGGATCGTCCTCATCCAGCGCGAGGGCGTCGCGCACCGCTCCGGGCTGCCGTGGGAGCGGGTCGACCGGTCCGGCTGCCGCATCCGTATCGTCTCGGCGGAGCCGGTGGGGGACGGCGTGCGCTCGGTGCGCGCCGAGTACGACTTCGGTGACGCCCGGTGGACGCAGACGTTCCGGTCGCGGGAGCTGTCCGACGATCAGCTCGCCGGACACCTGGCGGCGGCGGGGCTGGCGGTGGACTGCACCCTCACCGACGACGGCACATGGCTGCTGGCCCGGCCCATGTCCTGACGCCCGGCCCATGCCCCGACGTACGGGCTCCGCCTGTGGCCCCGCCCGGTGAATGGCTCAGTGCACGAAGGTGTAGCTGCGCCAGGGCGGGCCGCTCTCGGGCGCCACATCGCTGAACCGGGTGGCCACATAGGCGGTGCCCTGACCTGTGCAGTCGCGGGTCGGGTAGAGGACGATGTCGACCAGCGTGCCGTTCTCGACCTCGCGGGCACCGGCCGGCGACAGCCGGTGGCAGCCGCGCACGGAGGGGCTGTTCACCTGCACCACCGCCTCGCGGTCGGTGTGGTAGGTCACCGGGCCGACGGCGGTGCGGCCGAGACCGGAGCAGCCCGAGACGGTGAGGGCGAGGAGCGAGGCTGCGGCGACGGCGCCGAGACGGCGTCGGCGGCGGGGATCGGGCGCGGTCACGGACATGGGCGGGTCCTCGTCTGCTCGTCCGGCGCTCGTCCGGCTCACACCGGTGCTCGTCCGGTTCTCATCGGTACGTCTCCGGCCCTCATCGGTGCGCCGGGGAGACGTGCTGGCGCTGGCCACCCTGCCCGCTCCCCACCGCCCCGGCATTTCGTGCGCCGCCGACCGGGCGAGGGACGGGCGATGCGGCAGACCGTTCGCCCGTCACGGGGCGTAACGGGTGCCGGGCCGGTCCCGCGCCCCCCGTATGCCGCTCTGAGCTGCGGTGACGCGGCAGGGGGAGGGGTTGTCAGACCTCCCGCCTAGACTCGCAGAGTCAGCATGAACCGTGCCGACAAGATCAGCGGACCAGGTGGGAGGGGGTGGCCGGAATGGCAGAGCCGAGGGCACAGGGCGCGCGGGACCCGCGCGCCGACGAGCCGCGCACCGCGGACGTGGGCCGCCTGCTGCGCTGTGCGGCGCTCTTCCTGCCGGGCCCGGTCCCGCGCGAGGGCCGGATCGCCTTCTGGGACCCGCACGCGGAGCCCGGTGCGCCCGCGCGTGACGGGTCCTCCTCCTTCGCCTACGCGGACAGCGGCTACGCGAACGGTCCCTCCGGGGGCAGTGCCTACGCGAACGGCGCCCACGCCGACGACCGGGCCCCGGCCGACGCCGTGCCGTACAGCGCCTCCCTGCTCACGGTCGTCCGGCGGGGCGGGGCCGCGGCCACCGGTCTCCGGACCGCCGAGGTGCCCGCCGCGCTGCTCTCCGTGGCCGACGCGCTCCCCGTCCTCGTCCGCGCCCGCCACCAGGCGTCCGCCCACCCCGCCACCCGCTGCTGGGGCGCTGCCGCGCTCCACGCCCTCCACCTGGTCGCGCGCGGCAGGCTGCTGCCCGGTCTCACGGCGGCCGGCCACGACGCCTGGCGGGCGGGCCCACGGGACGCCGAGGACATCGCACACCTGCGGGCCACCGCCGCCGCGATGCCCTCCGAGGGGTACGCGGTGCCGCTCCCGGAGCTCGATCCGCCCCGGCTCCCCGACCCGGAGGCGCTGATCGGGTCTTTCCTGGACGCGGTCGCCGACACCCTCCCGCGCACCCCCGCCGCCGCCTTCGCGATGGGCGCGCCCTTCGCCGCCCGGGAGCCCCAGCACCTGCCGCATGCCGCTGCCTGGGCCGTCGAGGTGGCCTCAGGACTGGACGCGGGGGTGCGGGTCTCGCTCCGGCTCGACCTCTCCGCCTACGAGCTGTTCGACACCGCCGACACCTACGCCGTCACGGCCTCCCGGGAAGGCCCCGACGAAGCCGCCCTGGACGCCCCCGCGCCCCCGGACGCCCCCGCGCACCCGGACGACCCTGCGGTCCGCCATGCCGCCGCGGCCGTCGTGCAGGTGCACAGCCTCGCCGACCCGACGTACGTGGTCGACGCCGCCGGCCTCTGGAACGGGCTGGCGGGCGAGCCGTTCGGGCCGCGCGCCCGGGTCGACGCGGTGCTGGCGCTGCGCCGGGCCGCCCGGGTCTGGGCCCCGCTGGAGCGGCTGCTGGACCAGCCCGTCCCCGATGTCCTCGCGATCACGGAGGACGAGCTGTACGAGCTGCTGAGCGACGCGGGGGCCCGGCTGGCCGCCGCCGGGGTCCATGTCCACTGGCCGCGCGAGCTGGCCCGTTCGCTCACTGCCGCCGCCGTCGTGCGGCCCGCGCCCGGATCGGCCACCGACGGCACCTCGTTCTTCGACGCCGAGCAGCTCTTCGCCTTCAACTGGCAGGTGTCGCTGGGCGACGAGCGGCTGACCGAGGCCGAGATGGACACCCTCGCCGAGGCCCACCGCCCGGTGGTGCGGCTGCGCGACCAGTGGGTGGTCGTCGACCCCGCCCTCGTACGGAAGGCGCGCAAGCGGGAGCTGGGGCTGCTGGACCCGGTGGACGCGCTGGCCGTCGCCCTCACCGGGAGCGCCGAGGTGGACGGGGAGCAGGTCGAGGCCGTCCCGGTCGGAGCCCTCGCCGCGCTCCGTACGCGCATCCTCTCCGAGGACGCCACGATCGCACCGCCGCCCGGTCTCGACGCCACCCTGCGCGACTACCAGCTGCGCGGTCTGGCCTGGCTGGACCGGATGACCTCGCTAGGGCTCGGCGGCTGCCTCGCCGACGACATGGGCCTCGGCAAGACGATCACCCTCATCGCCCTCCACCTGCACCGCGCGCGGAAGGCCCCCACCCTGGTGATCTGCCCCGCCTCCCTCCTCGGCAACTGGCACCGGGAGATCAACCGCTTCGCCCCCGGCGTCCCGGTCCGCCGCTTCCACGGCACCGACCGGACCCTCGGCGAGCAGGACGGCGGCTTCGTCCTCACCACGTACGGCACGATGCGGTCCAGCGCCGCCCAGCTCGCCGCGCACACCTGGGGCCTGGTCGTCGCCGACGAGGCCCAGCACGTCAAGAACCCGCACTCCTCCACCGCCAAGGCCCTGCGCACCATCCCCGCCCCGGCCAGGGTCGCCCTGACCGGCACCCCCGTGGAGAACAACCTCTCCGAGCTGTGGGCCCTGCTCGACTGGACGACCCCCGGACTGCTCGGCCCCCTCAAGGCGTTCCGGGCCCGGCACGCCCGGATCGTGGAGAACACCGGTACGGCCGCCGGCCTGGGCAACGAGGAGGCCGTCGAGCGGCTCTCCCGGCTGGTCCGCCCCTTCCTGCTCCGCCGCAAGAAGTCCGACCCCGGCATCGCCCCCGAGCTGCCGCCCAAGACGGAGACCGACCACCCCGTCTCCCTCACCCGGGAGCAGGCCACGCTGTACGAGGCGGCGGTGCGCGAGACGATGGCGCAGATCGAGGCGGCCGAGGGCATCGCCCGCCGCGGTCTCGTCATGAAGCTGCTGGCCTCGCTCAAGCAGATCTGCAACCACCCGGCGCAGTATCTGAAGGAGGAGCCCACCCGGCTCACCGGCCGCTCCGGCAAGCTCGCCCTGCTGGACGAGCTGCTCGACACGATCCTCTCCGAGGACAGCTCGGTCCTGATCTTCACCCAGTACGTGACCATGGCCAAGCTCCTCTCCGCCCACCTCGCCTCCCGCGCGATCCCCTCCCAACTCCTCCACGGCGGTACGCCGGTGGCCGAGCGGGAGCGGATGGTGGACCGCTTCCAGTCCGCCGAGGTCCCCGTCTTCCTGCTCTCCCTCAAGGCCGCCGGCACCGGGCTCAACCTGACCCGCGCCGCCCATGTCATCCACTACGACCGCTGGTGGAACCCGGCCGTGGAGGAGCAGGCCACCGACCGGGCGTACCGCATCGGGCAGACCCAGCCCGTGCAGGTCCACCGGCTCATCGCGGAGGGCACGGTGGAGGACCGGATCGCCGAGCTGCTGGAGTCCAAGCGCGCCCTCGCCGACGCGGTGCTGGGCACGGGCGAGACCGCCCTCACCGAGCTGAGCGACCGGGACCTCGCCGACCTCGTCTCGCTGCGGAGGCCCGCATGAGCCCGCGCATGAGCCCCCGATCGACGCCCGGTCCGGCCCCGCGCCCGACCACCGGCCCGGCCGCCCGGAGATCGGCCCCCCGCGCCCGCCCCGGCCCCGACGACCTGCGCCGCACCTTCGAGGCGGTGCCCGCCCGCACCTCGCCGGAGGGCGAGCCCTTCGCGGACAGCTGGTGGGGCCGCGCCTGGGTGGCCGCGCTGGAGTCCCTGTCGATGGACGAGGCCCGGCTCGCACGCGGCCGCGCGTACGCGGACGAGGGCAAGGTCGCCGCGATCACCGTCACCCCCGGCCGCGTCGTCGCCTATGTCCACGGCAGCCGCGCCCGCCCCTACCGCGCCGAGCTGCGGCTGCGCACCTTCACCGACACCGGCTGGGACACCCTGCTCGACGCGGTCGCCGCCCACCCCGGCCACCTCTCCGCGCTCCTGGCGAAGGAGATGCCGCACTCCCTGGCCGACACCGCGCGGGAGGCCGGTGTCCGGCTGCTGCCCGGCGGCGACGACCTGGACCCGAGCTGTACGTGCCCCGACCACGGCCGCCCGTGCAAGCATGTCGCCGCCCTCTGCTACCAGACCGCGCGGCTGCTCGACAGCGACCCGTTCGTCCTGCTGCTGATGCGGGGCCGGGGCGAGCGCGACCTGCTGGACGAGCTGGGCCGCCGCAACGCCGAGCACACCGCCCGCGAGCGCCCCGCCGCCCCCGCCGTCCCCTCGGTCCCGGCGGCGGCAGCCCTCGCGGACCGGTACCTGCCGCCGCTCCCGGCGCCCCTCCCCGTACCGGCGTATCCGGGTCAGCCACCGTCCTACCCGGACCTGCCGGGTGCGCGCGATCCGCTGGGCCTGGACCACCTCGCCACTGACGCCGCCGCCCGCGCCCACGCCCTCCTGACCACGGGCCGCGATCCGCTCGCCGGGCTGACCCCCTGGCAGGACGCCGTCCGGATCGCCGCCTCACGCCCGACCGCCGGGCTCACCGCCACCACCCGCGCGCTCTACCGGGAGCTCGCCCACGCCACCGGCCGCAACACCACCGACCTGGCCCGCGCGGTGGCCGCCTGGCGGCAGGGCGGCGCCGAGGGCCTCACGGTCCTGGAGACGCCCTGGGACCCCCCGGCCGGCCCCTTCGACCGGGCCAGGCCCCTGCTGGCCGCCGCCGAGTTCCCGCGCTTCACGCCCTGGCGCAACCACCTCACCCACCCGGCCGGCACGCTCCAGCTCCGCTTCGGCCACGACGCCCGCTGGTACGGCTACGAGTCCGACCCCGGCGCCGACGACTGGTGGCCCCGCGCCACCCCCGAACCCGACCCGGTCGCCGCCCTCGAAGCCCTGCTGACCGGCGACACGGTCACGGCGCCCCCCGACGACACCTACGTACGGTAAATCCTTTGGCCACGGCGCAGTTGGCACTGCTAGCGTCCTCGACGTGGCGAAACTCAATCAGATCATCGCAGTGGAGAAGGGCGTCAAGTCCAAGGCGCACCAGGACCTCACGGCAGCCCACCACGGCCTGCAGAAGGCCGGACTGCTGGCCGGGATCTCCCGGACCTACCAGCCCAAGGACGAGGAGGGTGAGCAGCTCCCGCCCGAGTCGACGCTGGTCCAGGTCAAGGCCGAGGACGTGCTGCGGGACACCGCCGCCACGCTCACCCGGCTCTTCGATGTCACCGCCACGAAGGACTGGGCGAACTGCTCGGCCCGGGCCGATGTGAAGGTCGACGGCCGGGTGCTGGTGAGCGAGGTGCCGGTGTCGTATCTGCTCTTCCTGGAGAAGCAGCTGACCGACCTCAACACCTTCATCCGCAAGCTCCCGGTGCTGGACGCCGCCGAGTCCTGGGTGCAGGACCCGTCGACGGACTCCTGGAAGACCGAGCCGGTCCGGACGCTCCGCACGAAGAAGGTGCCCCGCAACCATGTGAAGGCGGAGGCCACCGAGAAGCACCCGGCGCAGGTCGAGGTGTACTACGAGGACATCCCGATCGGGTACTGGACGACCGTCAAGTTCTCCGGGGCGCTGCCCGCGCGGCGCGTCAACGAGCTGCTGGACCGGGTCGAGAAGCTCCAGCAGGCCGTGAAGTTCGCCCGCGAGGAGGCCAACGGCGCGGACGTCACCGACCAGCGGGTGGGTGATGCGGTATTCGGTTACCTCTTCGGGTGACCGGCCTCGGTCATCTCTTCCGATGACCGACCATGGATTCCCCGGCAGCCGATCAAGGCCACCGGGGTGCGCGAGGAGCGCAAGCTGAAACTGAAGCTTGTCGTGAAGGCGCGGTTCCAGTGGAGGTTCGACTCCTCCCTCCGGCACGGGCCGGAGTAGCCCAAGCAGGCAGAGGCAGACCGCCGTCAATCTCAGACTCTTGCTCCAGACTCAGCATTCGCCGCCGATCGCCGGATCGAACGGGCCCGGGCCCGCGCGCGTCGAGATGCCGGTTCAAGTCCGGCCCGCAGAGCTTTCGATCTGCGGTGGTCCAAAGGCAGGACGCGACGACATCATGACTGACCCGGATCCTTAAACGTGCCGGCGTGCGAGATGGGCGGCACACTCAGGGCCCGGAGGCCGGCTACGCCTCCGGGCCCGCTCCCGTTTCCGGGCGCGGGGCCTTGGCGGCCTGGGGCCCACTCACTGCCGGTACCCGTTCAGGAAGCGGCCGATGCGGCTGATCGCCGCGTCGAGGTCGTCGGCGTACGGGAGGGTGAGGATGCGGAAGTGGTCCGGGCGCGGCCAGCTGAAGCCCGTGCCCTGCACCACCTGGATCTTCTCCCGCAGCAGCAGGTCCAGGACGAACTTCTCGTCGTCGACGATGGGGTGGACCTTCGGGTCGATGCGCGGGAACGCGTACAGCGCGCCCTTCGGCTTCACGCACGAGACGCCGGGGATCTCGTTCAGCCGCTCCCAGGCCCGGTCCCGCTGCTCGTGCAGCCTGCCGCCCGGCGCCACCAGCTCCCGGATGGACTGCCGGCCGCCGAGCGCGGCCTGGATGGCGTACTGCGCGGGGGCGTTGGGGCAGAGCCGCATGGAGGCCAGCATGGTGAGGCCCTCCAGATAGTTGCGGGCGTGCTGGTGCGGACCGGAGACCACCATCCAGCCGGAGCGGAACCCGGCCACCCGGTACGTCTTCGAAAGCCCGCTGAAGGTGAGGCAGACCAGGTCCGGGGCGAGGACGGCGGCGCTGTGGTGCTCGGCCCCGTCGTACAGGATCTGGTCGTAGATCTCGTCGGCGAACACCATCAGCCCGTGCCGGCGCGCGAGATCGAGGATGCCCTCCAGGATCTCGCGCGGATAGACCGCGCCGGTGGGGTTGTTCGGGTTGATGATCACGACGGCCTTGGTCCGGTCGGTGATCTTCGAGGCCATGTCGGCGAGATCCGGGTTCCAGTCGGAGCCCTCGTCGCAGATGTAGTGCACGGCCTTGCCGCCCGCGAGCGTGGTCACCGCCGTCCAGAGCGGGAAGTCGGGCGCCGGGATCAGCACCTCGTCGCCGTCCTCCAGCAACGCCTGCACGGCCATCGAGATCAGCTCGGAGACCCCGTTGCCGAGGAAGATGTCGTCCACCCCGACCTCGGTGAGCCCCATGGCCTGGTAGCGCTGGGCCACCGCCCGCCGCGCGGAGAGGATGCCGCGCGAATCGGTGTAGCCGTGGGCCTGGGGCAGCATCCGGATCATGTCCTGGACGATCTCCTCCGGCGCCTCGAAGCCGAAGAGCGCCGGGTTGCCCGTGTTGAGCCGGAGCACGCTGTGACCCGCCTCCTCCAGGGCGTTGGCGTGCTCGATGACCGGGCCCCGGATCTCGTAACAGACCTCGTTGAGCTTGCTGGACTGCCGGAACTCCATGCGGTGCCTCCCCGAGCCGAACTGCGATACTTGGTTTTACCAAGTGGGAGCTTGGAAAGTCCAACAACATGTCTAGACTGCGTCGCATGCCACGTCAGCAGCCCGCCGCCCAACGCCCCGTCAGACGCCGGAGCTACGACCAGTTCTGCGCCTCCGCCCGCGCCCTCGACTCCGTCGGCGACCGGTGGACGCTGCTGATCGTCCGCGAACTGCTCGCCGGACCCCGCCGCTACACCGACCTCCACGCCGACCTGCCGGGCGTCTCCACCGACGTCCTGGCCTCCCGCCTCAAGGACATGGAGCAGGGCGGCCTCGCCGTACGCCGCAGACTCCCGCCGCCCGCCGCCGCATCGGTCTATGAGCTGACCGAGCGGGGCCACGGCCTGCTCCCGGTCCTCGCCGCCCTCGCCGAGTGGGGAGCCCCAGCACTCGCCGAGCGCCGCCCCACCGACGCCGTACGGGCCCACTGGTTCGCCCTGCCGCTGCTGCGCGCGCTCACCGGGCTGACGCAGGAGGGCGTCCTCGAAGTCCGGCTGGTCGAGGGGGAGTTTCACGTCCGTACGGGGAGGGACGCGGCGGTGGAACTGTACGGGTTCGGTCCAGCCCCGCAGCCTGACGCCCGCATCACCCTCGACGCCGAGCTGTGCCTGGAGCTGGGGCGCGGCGATGTCACCCTCGCGGAGGCGGTGAAGGACGGGCGGATCGAGGTGGCGGGGGACGGTCCGCTCGCCGCGGAGCTGCGGGGCGGGTGAGACGGCGCCAGGGATGATGGAGGCGTGCGACTCGAAGCGATCACCTGGGAACGGCTGGCCGGCGAACTGGCCCGGCACAGCGACGGCCTGACCGCCGCCGACGGAGCCCCCTGGCTCACCCTCGGGATCGACGGCGCCCCGGCCGCCCGCACCGCTGACCTGGCGGAACGTCTCGCCGACGAGCTGAGGCTGCGCGGCCGGTCGGTGCTCGTGGTCGCCACCGAGGGGTTCCTGCGCCCGGCGAGCCTGCGGTTCGAGTACGGGAAGGAGGACCCGGACGCGTACGCCGAATCCTGGTTCGACACGGGTGCGCTCTGGCGCGAGGTGTTCGGGCCGCTGGAAGCGGGCGGCTCCGGGCGGGTGCTGCCCGACCTGTGGGACCCGGTCACCGACCGGGCCACGCGCACTCCGTACCACCCGCTGCCGGAGGGCGGCGTGGTGATCGTGCACGGGCCGCTGCTGCTGGGGCACTGGTTCCCGTTCGCGCTGAGCGTCCATGTGCGGCTCTCGCCGGGGGCATTGCGGCGGCGCACGGCGGAGGGGGAGCGGTGGACACTGCCTGCTTTCGCCCGGTACGAGGAGGAGGTGGCGCCCTCAGACGTCGCGGACGTGGTCGTGCGCGCGGACGACCCGGGCCATCCGGCGTGGTCGGGGCTGGGGAGTCTCTAGGGGCTGGACGGGCGTCCGCCCACCGTCGCGACCGCTTCGGCCCCCGCCCGGCAGCCCTCCGCCGCGGCGGCCTCGTCGTCCGCCCCGGCCAGCAGGGCCGCGAGGAACCCGCCGGTGAACGCGTCGCCCGCGCCCGTCGAGTCGACCGGGTCCAGGACCGGCCGGGCCCGGACCCGCCCCGTGACCACGCCCCCGGCGGCGACCACCGCACCCCGCTCACCCAGGGTGACAGCGACCCGTGGAAACGTACGGCTCAACTCCGCCGCCGCTTCCTCCGGTTCGGGCAGGCCGGTCAGCAGCCGGGCCTCGTCCGCGTTCGGCAGCAGCAGCTCGGCCCCCTCGGCATACTCCAGAAACCGCTTCGGCCCCAGCTCCGCCAGGAACCCGGCCGACGCCGGATCCACGCTCACCGGAACGCCTCGTTCCACGGCTGTACGCAGAGCGAGCAGCGCCGTGGCACGGCTCGCCGCGGCGAACAGGAGATAGCCGGACAGGTGCAGCCGTCCCACGCCGTCCAGCATCGAGGGCGCGAAGTCCTCGGTGGCCAGGCGCAGTACGGCCCCGCTGTCGGTGAGGAACGTCCGCTCGGCGGCGGCGTCCACCAGCGCGATGACGGTGGCGGTCGCCACCTCCGGGTCCACCGCCAGCAGCGCCCGCACCCCGGCCCGCTCCAGCGCCTCCCGGTGCCAGTCGGCGGACTCCGCGCCGGCCCGCGCCACCAGCGCCACGTCCCGGCAACCCGAACGCACGGCCCAGCACGCCACGTTGGCTCCGGCGCCGCCCGGCACGCTCAGAATGTGGGCGGCGGTGTCCGTGCCATGGACGAGCGGGGAGCCGTGCCGAGCCACGACGTCGGTGACCACCTCGCCGACCACGAGGAGCCCGCGCCCGGCCGCCGCGCCGGCGCCGTTCACCGTACGGCTGCCGCTGCGGCGATCCGCGCCGCGAGCCGCACGTTCCCGCGCACCGCCGCCAGGTTCGCCTCCAGCGACGCGCCCTCGGTCCGCCGCATCAGCTCCTCCAGCAGGAACGGGGTGACCCCCTGCCCGGCGATCCCGCGCTCCCGGCACGCGGCGAGGGCCTCTGCGAGCACCCGATCGTGCAGCGCGGGATCCAACTGGTCCTGTTCCGGTACGGGGTTGGCGACGATCAGCGCCGCTTCCGGGCCGCCCAGCGCCTCCTTCGCCCGGACCACCTCCACCACTTCCTCCGGGCTGTGCACGGTCCAGTCGACCGGCTGCCCGGAGCTGCTCAGGTAGAAGCCGGGGAAGTGGCCGGTGCCGTAACCGAGGATGCCCACCCCCAGGGTCTCCAGGCGCTGGAGCGTCGCCGGGACGTCGAGGATCGACTTCACGCCCGCGCAGACCACCGTGATCCCGGTGCGGGCGAGCAGCCGCAGATCGGCCGACTCGTCCTGGCTGTCGGCCCACTCCCGGTGTACGCCGCCGAGCCCGCCCGTGGCGAAGAAGCGCAGGCCCGCCCGCGCCGCCAGGAACGCCGTCGCGGAGACCGTCGTCGCTCCGCTCGCCCCGAGCGCGAGGGCGGGGGCGAGATCGCGGTGGCCCAGCTTCCGGACCGCCGGGTCCCCGGCCACCCGCTCCAACTGGTCCTTCTCCAGACCCACATGGGCCCGCCCGTCCAGGACGGCGATGGTGGCCGGGACCGCCCCGGCGGACCGGACGATCCCTTCCAGCTCGATGGCCACCCGGAGGTTGCGGGGGCGCGGCAGCCCGTGCGCGATGATCGTCGACTCCAGGGCCACCACGGGCAGCCCGCCGGCCAGGGCCGCGCGTACCTCGGCGGAGAGGACCGGCTCGTAGGAGGTGTCGGTGTTCTGTGGCATGCCCCCATCCCTGTCGCGGGCAGGAGGGCCGCAAACCACGGGGGGACCGGTTCCGGCCGGTCCTGGTGGCGGGTCGGCCGGAAGTGGTCGCTAAGGTGACCGGCCATGACGACAAATGACCAGGCCGCCGCCTCCTTCGCCGTGCACATCCCGGACGCCGAGCTCGAACCGGAGCCGCTGGATCCGGCACAGATCGTCTCGGGCGAGCCCGTGGTGACGGGCAAGGTGCTGTGGGAGTCCGCCGACGGCAAGCAGGTGCGCGGGATCTGGCAGATCACGCCGGGAGTGGTGACCGACACCGAGGCGAACGAGCTGTTCGTGGTCGTCAGCGGGCGGGCCACCGTGGCGGTCGAGGGCGGCGCGACGCTGGAGATCGGGCCGGGGGACGCCTGCGTCCTGCGCGAGGGTGACCGGACGACGTGGACGGTCCACGAGACGCTGCGCAAGGCGTACCACATCAGCCTCTGAGACTCGTGGGGCTGTAGGGCTTGGAGGGCTCGTGGGGCCTGCGGCGCCTGGGGACCTGTGGGACCTGTGAGTCCTGTGGGATCTACAGGCCTCAGGCTCCGGCGGTGGAAGGCTTCATGCTCCGCCGCAGGGCCAGCGCGGCCACCGGCAGCAGCAGCGCGGCACCGATCGCGTTCAGTGGGCCGTACCCCCACTGGGCGACGATCACCCCGGCCGTCGCTCCGCCGATGCCCGCCGCCGCGTTCATGGTCAGGTCCGACAGGCCTTGCACGGCCGCCCGGGCGTCCTGCGGTACGGAGTCGGTGAGCAGCGCCGAACCGGCGATCATCCCCGCCGACCAGCCGAGGCCGAGCACGAAGAGGCCCAGGGCGGTCTGGCCGTGCCGGGGCCCCGCGGTGCCCGCGAGCAGGGCTGCGCAGCTCAGCAGACCGACCGCGAGGCCGATCACCGAGAGCCTGCCGAAGCGGTCCGCCAGCCACCCCATCACCGGTGAGAACGCGTACATGCCCGCGATGTGGCCGCTGATGACCAGCCCGATCAGCTGGAGACCGGCGCCGTGCCCGCCCAGATGGACCGGGGTCATGACCATGATCGACACCATCGCGGTGTGGGACACGGTGACGGTCCCCAGGGCCAGCTTGGCCATCGGCGACTCCCGTACGGCCGCGACTCCGGCGCGCAGCGAGCGCTTCCCTTCTCCCTGCGGACTCCGCGGGGCCAGGGCGCGCGCCGTGAGCAGCGGGTCCGGGCGCAGCAGCACGGCCACGGTCACCCCGGCGGCCAGGAAGGCGACCGCGGACCAGAGGTAGGGGCCCGCGGTCTCGGGCACCGGGCTCCCGCGGAACAGCCGGCCGGCCGGGGCCGCGATGTTGGGGCCCACCACCGAGCCGATCGTGGTGGCCCAGACGACGGTGGAGATCGCCCGGCCCCGCCGCTCCGGCCCGACCAGGTCGGCCGCCGCGAACCGGGCCTGGAGGTTGGCGGAGGACCCGGCGCCGAACGCGGCCATCCCGAGCAGCAGCAACGGGAAGCTGCGCGCCATCGTGCCGAGGACCACCAGGGCGCCGCCGAGCGCGCCGATCAGATAGGCCAGCACCAGGCCGGGGCGCCGGCCGCGCGAGGTCATCAGGGCGGCCAGCGGGAGCGACAGCAGCGCCGTACCGGCGACGGAGGCGGTCGGGGCCAGCCCGGACAGGGCCTCGGAGCCGGTCACCTCGGTGGCCAGCATCGGAGCCAGGGCGATGCCGATGGCCACCCCGAGGCCGCCGAGTATCTGGCTGACGACGAGCACGGCCGACGTCCGGCGCTGGAGGGCGGGCAGACCGGCGGCCGTGACCGGGGGTACGGCGGAGCGGGGGAGGGATGGTGTCACCGGCGCAGTGTGCCATCAGATGAACGGCATGTTGCACCCGTACGAGTGAACAGGCCACTTCCCTAGGGCCTGTCGTCAAACTGCCGCCTGCCGCGCGACGCCTGGCACGCACGCTCGCGGCGTTGCCGAAATGGCCAAGTAGCTCCGCTACGAGACCATTCCGGCGCCTTGCGATCGCACGCACCATGCGCCGCGCGGCCGCCCTTCGGGCGACGACGGCAGTTTGACGACAGGCCCTAGAACAGCGGCTGTGGCAGCACCCCCTCCAGCGCCAGCAGCTGCCGCTTGGTCTCCAGCCCGCCCCCGAACCCCCCGAGGCCGCCGTCGCTCTCCACCACACGGTGGCAGGGCACCACCACCGGCAGCGGGTTGGACCCCATGGCGGCCCCCACCGCCTGCGCCCCCTCCGGCCGGCCGACCCGCGCGGCCAGCTCCCCGTACCCGACGACCGTCCCGTACGGCACCCCGGACTCCAGCTCGCGGAGCACCTCGCGGTGGAAGCCGGCCGTCAGCGACCAGTCCAGCTCCAGGCCGAAGTCCTGCCGCTCCCCCGCGAAGTAGGCCGCGAGCCGGCGTATCGGCTCGGCGAGGCGCGGGGAGCCGGGCGCCTCCACCGGCTCCGTGCCGAGCCGGGTCCGCAGCTGGGCGAGCGCCGCGTCCCGCACGTCCGGGCGGGCGTGGAAGGCGACGCTCACCAGACCGGCGGGGGTCGCGGCGAGCAGCAGCGGCCCGATGGCGCTCTCGACGACGGACCACTCGACGGCCGGCTCCGCACCGGCCGCACCGGCCCCGTAGCTGTTCATGGAGTCCACGGTACGACCGGCCACTGACAACGCCGGTCCCGTCGGCGGAACCGGACGGGCCCGCCCCGCAACGATCCGGGCGCCCCCCGTCAGCGCGTGGCGTCGCGCACCACGTCCGGATAGTTGGTGATGATGCCGTCGACGCCGTAGCCGCGGACCTTCGCCGCGTTCGCCGCGTCGTTGACCGTCCAGGTGTTCACCCGCAGCCGCTTGCCGTGCGGGCCCTTGAGCCGCTGAACGGCCGCCACGTAGTCGGCGCCGATCGTGGTGTGCGAGGGGTTGATCTGATCGGTGAACGCCGCGTACGAGGGGAGGTCCGCCACCGCCGGGGTGCCCAGGAAGCCGGTGGTGATGTCGGGGCGCAGGGCGTGCACCTTCTTGACGCTGTCGGCGCCGAAGCTCTGGATGACCAGGCGGCCTCGCACGTGCGAGCGGTCCAGCCACCCTTCCCTGCCCAGCACGCGCAGGATGTCCCGCTCGATGCCCGGATAGGTCGCGGGGCTCTTGATCTCCAGGAGGAGCTTCTGCCGGTTGCGCTCCAGCCGGTTCACGAACTGGGTGAGCGTCGGCACCCGGGCCCCCGCGAACTGCTTCCCGAACCAGCTGCCCGCGTCCAGCTTCGCCACCTCGGCGGCGGTGAAGTCCTTGACCGCCCACGGGGCACGGCCGGGGAAGACCTCCTCGACGTTCGTCGTGCGCTTCAGGTCGGTGTCGTGCAGCACGACGAGCACGCCGTCCTTGGTGCGGTGGACATCGTTCTCCACCCACTCGATGCCGAGCGCCTTCGCGGCGTCCGCGGCGGCGAGCGTGTTCTCCGGCGCGTACCCCGACGCGCCCCGGTGAGCCACGACGACGGGGCTCACCTGCCGGTCCGGGGTCCGGGCGGCCGTCTCCTGCGGCGGGGCGACGGGCAGCAGCAGGGCGCCGCCGCCGAGGAGGGCCGCGGCGGCGGTGGAGGCGGTTGCGGTGCGTACGAACACGTGGACTCCCCGTATCGGAGGGTGCGGACACGACGAGACTGGCAGCGGCCCACCAACGCCGGGTGGGGCGGCGATGGCCACGGAATGAACGGAAATCCGCGCCCCCGGAGTGGTCCGAGAACACCCCGGGACGCACCCCGGGGGGCCAGGAGCACGGTCCTGTGCCGATAAAATGTGTTCCCTACATATGCCTGCAGGGCCCTGGGGGACCCCCCTCGAACCCGGGCTTTCTCGAAGGGCGTGACGGCGTGCGCGGAACGGTTGAGGGATTCACCCACGGTCCGGTGATCCCGGTCCTGGCTTTCCTCGCGGCCTGTGTGGGGGCCGCTCTCGGACTCCGCTGCGGCATCAGGTCCCTGCGCACGCACCGCTCCTTCAAGACCGGCCGGCTGGCGCTCGGTGCGCTGTCCATCGGCTGCGGGATCTGGACCATGCACTACGTGGCGATGACGGGCTTCACCGTCGTGGAGGCACCGCTCTCGCACGACAAGCCCCACACCTTCGCCGCCCTGGCCGTGGCCGTGGTGATGGCCGGCGTCGGCCTCTTCATTGTCGGGTACCGGGGCGCGACCCGCATGGCGTTGATCACCGGCGGCACCCTCACCGGCCTCGGCATCGCCTCCACGCACTACCTCGGCATGGCGGGCATCCGCTTCCGGGGGCACTTCACGTACGAGACACCCCTCGTCGTCCTCTCGGTCCTGATAGCCGCGATCGCCGCCACCGCCGCACTGCGGGCCGCCCTCTCCGCCCGGGTCCTCTTCTCCGGCCTGGGCGCGGGCGTCATGATGGCCGTCGCGGTGACCGGGATGCACTACACCGGCATGGCCGCGCTCGGCGTGCACCTGCATCCGACCGCCCCCGGCCCCACCTCCGGCCACGTGTCCTCGGACTGAGCGCATCCGAGGCCGTTGTCAGTGGGGGGCCGTACGGTGGTTCCATGCGGCCTGTTTCCCAGATCGAACGTTCGGTGGCGCCCTTCGAGGTCGTCAGTCCCTACCAGCCCAGCGGCGACCAGCCGGCGGCCATCGCCGAGCTGGAGCGGCGTATCCGCGCAGGTGAGAAGGATGTCGTCCTGCTCGGCGCGACCGGCACCGGCAAGTCGGCGACCACCGCCTGGATGATCGAGAAGCTGCAGCGCCCCACCCTGGTGATGGCGCCGAACAAGACACTCGCCGCCCAGCTGGCCAACGAGTTCCGCGAGCTCCTGCCGAACAACGCGGTGGAGTATTTCGTCTCGTACTACGACTACTACCAGCCCGAGGCGTACGTCCCGCAGTCGGACACCTACATCGAGAAGGACTCCTCGATCAACGAGGAGGTCGAGCGGCTGCGCCACTCGGCGACGAACTCGCTGCTGACCCGGCGCGACGTCGTCGTGGTCGCCTCCGTCTCCTGCATCTACGGCCTCGGTACGCCCCAGGAGTACGTGGACCGCATGGTCCAGCTCAAGGTCGGCGAGGAGATCGACCGCGACCAGCTGCTCCGCCGGTTCGTCGAGATGCAGTACGCGCGCAACGACCTCGCGTTCACCCGGGGCACCTTCCGGGTCCGCGGCGACACCATCGAGATCTTCCCGGTCTACGAGGAGCTCGCCGTCCGCATCGAGATGTTCGGCGACGAGATCGAGGCCCTCTCCACCCTGCACCCGCTGACCGGCGAGGTCATCAGCGAGGACCGGGCCCTGCACGTCTTCCCCGCCAGCCATTACGTGGCCGGACCCGAGCGGCTCCAGAAGGCCGTCCGGGGCATCGAGGAGGAGCTCGAAGCCCGCCTGGCCGAGCTGGAGAAGCAGGGCAAGATGCTGGAGGCCCAGCGGCTGCGCATGCGCACCACGTACGACATCGAGATGCTCCACCAGATCGGCAGCTGCTCCGGCGTCGAGAACTACTCGATGCACTTCGACGAGCGGTCCCCCGGCACCGCCCCCAACACCCTCCTCGACTACTTCCCCGAGGACTTCCTGCTCGTCCTCGACGAGTCGCACGTCACCGTGCCGCAGATCGGCGCGATGTACGAGGGTGACGCCTCCCGCAAGCGGACCCTCGTCGACCACGGCTTCCGGCTGCCGTCCGCGATGGACAACCGCCCGCTGAAGTGGGAGGAGTTCCTGAAGCGGATCGACCAGACCGTCTACCTCTCCGCCACCCCGGGGAAGTACGAGCTCTCGCGCGGCGACGGCTTCGTCGAGCAGATCATCCGCCCCACCGGCCTGGTCGACCCCGAGATCGTCGTCAAGCCCACCGAGGGCCAGATCGACGACCTGGTGCACGAGATCCGCAAGCGCACCGAGCGCGACGAGCGGGTCCTGGTCACCACCCTCACCAAGAAGATGTCGGAGGACCTCACCGACTACTTCCTGGAGCTCGGCATCCAGGTCAGGTATCTGCACAGCGACGTCGACACCCTGCGCCGCATCGAGCTGCTGCGCGAGCTGCGCTCCGGCGAGTACGACGTCCTGGTCGGCATCAACCTGCTGCGTGAGGGCCTCGACCTCCCCGAGGTGTCCCTCGTGGCCATCCTCGACGCCGACAAGCAGGGCTTCCTGCGCTCGGGCACCTCGCTCATCCAGACCATCGGCCGCGCCGCCCGTAACGTGTCCGGCCAGGTCCATATGTACGCGGACAAGGTCACCCCGGCGATGGAGCAGGCCATCGACGAGACCAACCGCCGCCGCGAGAAGCAGATCGCCTACAACACCGAGCGCGGGCTCGACCCGCAGCCGCTGCGCAAGAAGATCAACGACATCGTCGCGACCATCGCCCGCGAGGAGATCGACACCGAGCAGCTCCTCGGCACCGGCTACCGCCAGGGCAAGGAGACCAAGACCCCGGTGCCGACGCTCGGGGTGAAGGCGACCAAGGGCGCGAAGGGCAAGGGAACGTCGGCCGGCGCGGTGGTCGGCGACCGTCCCGCGACCGAACTGGCCGGAATCATCGAGGAGATGACCGACCGGATGCGGGCCGCCGCCGCCGACCTCCAGTTCGAGGTGGCCGCCCGGCTGCGCGACGAGGTGGGCGAGCTCAAGAAGGAGCTGCGCCAGATGAAGGAGGCGGGCCTCGCCTGAGGCCCGGCACACCGGGCGTGCGGCGAGCACCGCACGCCCGGTGTGTTGCAAGACCGACACAAAAACGGACCGAACCTCCTACCGTCCCGGGGGGAATGCGTAGGGTGCGGGGAAACCGCACACGGACGGTTGCGGGGCAATGCCGAGAGGGGACAGCGCGTGACGGTCAACATGACCAAGGGTCAGGCCATCAACCTGCAGAAGAGCGACGGGGGGACCCTGACGGCGGTACGGATGGGGCTCGGCTGGCAGGCGGCTCCGCGCCGCGGTCTGTTCGGCTCGCGCACCCGGGAGATCGACCTGGACGCCTCGGCGGTGCTCTTCGCCGACAAGCAGCCCGTCGACGTCGTGTTCTTCCGTCACCTCGTCAGCGACGACGGCTCGGTCAAGCACACCGGGGACAACCTGGTCGGCGGCGCCGGCTCTGGCGGCGACGACGAGGCGATCCTCGTCGACCTCCAGCGCGTCCCGGTCCACATCGACCAGATCGTCTTCACGGTGAACTCCTTCACCGGGCAGACGTTCCAGGAGGTCCAGAACGCCTTCTGCCGCATCGTCGACGAGACCAACGGCCAGGAGCTCGCCCGGTACACGCTGGACGGCGGCGGCCAGTACACCGCCCAGATCATGGCGAAGGTGCACCGCGCGGGCAGCGGATGGAAGATGACGGCCCTCGGGAACCCGGCCAACGGCCGCACCTTCCAGGACCTGATGCCGTCCATCCTGCCCCACCTGTAGGCGGACCGGACCGGATCAGGCCGGCACCGGCACGTGCGGCTCCCGGAGGCACCCGCCTCCGGGAGCCGCACCGGGCGCGGGCACAGCACACATCGTCGAGGGGGACAGCGCAATGACGGCCGAACTGGTCCGGGGGCAGAACCACACCTTGCCCCAGACCCGTCTGGAGATCCGGGTATCGGCGGGCTCGCCCGTCGTGGCCGGCGCCACCCTCGGCGACGAGAACGGCGTGGTGCGCGGCGCCGAGTGGATCGCCCACCCCGGCTCGCCCCAGCTTCCCGGCCTCGAAGTCTCCCAGCAGGCCGCGGCCGGCCACCGCCTCGCCGTCGACCTGGAGGCCCTGCCCGAGACGGTGCACCGGGTCACCGTGCTGCTCGCCCTCCCGGTGGGCGTGGGCGGCCCGACCCGCTTCGGCGCCACCGCCGCGCCCTTCATCGCCGTCACCGGGCTCGACGGCACCGAGATCGCCACCTTCACCCTCACCGGCTTGGACGCCGAGTCGGCGGTCAGCGCCCTGGAGCTCTACCGCCGCCAGGGCGCCTGGAAGGTCCGGGCCGTCGGCCAGGGGTACGCGGCCGGCCTGGCCGAGATGCTCGCCGACCAAGGCCTGGCCGGAGCGGCGGAGCTGGCCGCGTCCATCCAGGAAGCGGTCGCCCGGTCCCTGGCCCGCTCGGTGGCCCCGCCGCCGCCCCGCACGCCCGAAGGCGACCGCGTACGGCAGGCCTCCGGGCCGTCGGACCCCGGCCCCGCGCCCGCCGCGCCCCCGGCAGCCACCCCCGTACAACCGGCGGCCGACCCCGGCACAGCCTCCGTCTCTGCCTCCGCCCCCACCCCCGGCGGCCCCATCAACTACGCGCACCCGCGCCGGCAGCACGCCGCCCCGCCGACGCCGCCGCCCACCGCGCCCCCCGCCCAGCCCGGGCAGGCCGCGCAGCCGGTCGCCGGGGACGCCACCGGCTGGTCGATGGACGAGCGGCTCTACAACCAGATCTGGGGCATGTTCGAGGACCTGGCACGGGCCGCCGCTGCCTACCGCAGCGCTGTGGACTTCGCCGAGTCCCGGATGGACCAGGAGCTCGACCGGTCCCTGTCCGACCCGCGCAACCGGATCGGCGGCGCGGGCGACCGCGCCCGCGAGGAGGCCCGCGCCAAGCGCGACGAGCTGACCGCCCGGGCCCGCGAGGTCCTCGACCGCGACCTCGCCCAGCTGGCCGCCGAAGCCGCCGTCGTCGAACCCGCGCTCCCCGCCGCGTACGCCGGCTGGGACAACCCTGTCTGGCACGCCCACCGCATCCCGATGGAGCTGCCGATGGCCCTGCGCCTCGGTGACCTCCATCTGCCCGAGCGCACCGGCCTGCGCATCCCGCTGCTCGTCCGGCTGCCGCTGGAGCGGGGGATATGGGTCGACAGCGGGCGTACGGCCTCCGAGGCCGCCGCGCTCATGGACAGCGACCGGCTGCGCCGCCTGGCGATGGAGACCGCCGTCCTGCACTCCGCCCGGCTGCTCGCGGTGTACCCGCCCGGTGAGTTCTCGGTGCACGTCATCGACCCGGCGGGTTCGGCGGCGGGGCCGCTGGCGCCGCTGGTCGACGCGGGCGTCCTCGCCGGCCCTCCGGCCGCCGGGCCCCAGGGGGTGGCCGCGGTCCTCGCCCATCTCACCCGCCGCGTGGACCTGGTGCAGATGGCGGTGCGGGCCGGGGCGGCCGACTCGCTCCCGCCCGACCTGGACACCGGCGAGCAGCTCCTGGTGGTCAACGACTTCCCGCACGGCTTCGACGACCGGGCCGTCACCCAGCTCCGCTACCTCGCCGACGAGGGCCCCGCGGTCGGCGTGCATCTGCTGATGGTGGCGGACCGCGAAGATGCGAGTGCGTACGGACCGGTGCTCGACCCTCTGTGGCGTTCGCTGCTGCGGATCACCCCGGTCGCCGACAACCACCTCGCCGACCCCTGGGTCGGTCACGCCTGGACCTATGAGCCGCCGGTGACGCCACCGGGCAGCCGCGTCCTGGAGCAGGTCCTCGCGGCGGTCACGGCCGCCCGCAGAGCTGCCGGCCGCTGATCTTTCCATCCGCCCTGAACTGCACACTTGGTGAACTCTTTACCTTTTTCTTTACCTATCCTTGGCCGTGCCTGTACTGTTCGGTGCACGGAGGGGAGTACTCCTTACGCGACGTTCCCGTCAGTACGGACCGTGACCGGTCCCGGGGCGTCGGCCCGGCACGCATCCCGTGTGCCAGGGTGGAAGAGACCTCCGGCAGCGACGACGCTGATCAGTAGCCGTAGCGAACTGCCGGAGGCGCAGTGGACGTTTCATGGACCCTTTGGGCTGTGACCATCATTGGTCTGTCAGCCCTGATCGCCGTCGACTTCTTCATCGGGCGCAAGCCCCATGACGTGTCGACCAAGGAAGCCGGAATCTGGACGATCGTCTGGATCGCCCTGGCCGTCCTCTTCGGACTCGGCCTGCTGGTGTTCGGCAACAGCCAGTCATCCGGAGAGTTCTTCGCCGGATTCATCACCGAGAAGTCGCTGAGCGTCGACAACCTCTTCGTCTTCGTCCTGATCATGGCGAAGTTCTCGGTGCCCTCGCACCTCCAGCAGCGCGTGCTGCTCATCGGTGTGCTCATCGCCCTGGTGCTCCGGGCGATCTTCATCGCCGCCGGTGCCGCCGTGATCGCGAACTTCTCGTGGGTGTTCTACATCTTCGGCGCGTTCCTGATCTACACCGCCTGGAAGCTCATCCAGGAGGCCCGGGCCGGCGAGGAGGAAGAGGAGTTCGAGGAGAACCGTCTCCTCAAGTCGATCGAGAAGCGCTTCGGCGTCTCCGACCAGTACCACGGCACGAAGCTCTTCATCCAGAAGCACGGCAAGCGCGTCATGACGCCGCTGATGGTGGTCATGCTCGCCATCGGCACCACCGACGTCCTGTTCGCGCTGGACTCGATCCCGGCGATCTTCGGCCTGACCCAGGACCCGTACATCGTCTTCACGGCCAACGCGTTCGCGCTGATGGGCCTGCGCCAGCTGTACTTCCTCATCGGCGGTCTGCTGAAGAAGCTGGTCCACCTCAGCTACGGCCTGTCGGTGATCCTCGGCTTCATCGGCGTCAAGCTGGTGCTGCACGCCCTGCACGAGTCCGGGGTGCACGTGCCCGAGATCTCCATCCCGTTCTCCCTCACCGTCATCTGCGGCGTCCTGGTGGTCACCACGATCACCAG
Organism: Streptomyces cyaneofuscatus; assembly: GCF_033109485.1. Taxonomy (NCBI): domain Bacteria; kingdom Bacillati; phylum Actinomycetota; class Actinomycetes; order Kitasatosporales; family Streptomycetaceae; genus Streptomyces; species Streptomyces cyaneofuscatus. Next base: position 6,542,338 of record NZ_CP137002.1, read on the forward strand.
CCTGATCGCCAACAAGAAGCAGGAGGCGGCCGAGGCCGAGGCGGCGGCCAAGGCGAAGAGCATCGACGCGTCCGACGAGCAGCCGGAGAGCGTCAGCAGCTGACCCCGGGCCGCCCACGGCGGCACAGGGACCTCACCGGCAGCGGTCGGGGCTGGAACGGCGCAAGCCGTCCGCCCCGGCCGCTGTGCGTGTGCGCCGTCGGAGGCCTGTCGTCAGAGATCCGCGAGGAACGCACGGACAGCGGCGGAGAACCCCTCGGGATCGGTCTCATGGACCGTGTGACCCGTGGGCAGGTGGACCAGGCGGGTCTGCGGGCGGCGGTCCGCCATGGCCTGGGCGTGCCCGGGGGAGAGGGTGCCGCTGCGGACACCGTGGACGAGGAGGGCCGGGCACTCCGTGGCCAGCCAGTCGCCCCAGTGATCGCCCTGGAGCAGCCGCTGCGAGGCGACCATGTCCTCCGGACGGAAGGCCAGCCCCCAGCCGTCGTCGTACGAGTGGATCGCGTCGGCCAGATAGCGCGCGGACGCGCCCAGCCCCGCGACCAGGGCCTCGCGGTCCGGCGCCCGGCGGGGCCAGGAGAGGCAGAAGGACAGGTCGTCCTCCACGACGGCACCGATGTCCTCGATCACCAGCGCGCGAACTCTCTCCGGATGGTGGGCGGCGAGCTGATAGGCGTTGACGCCGCCCAGCGAGTGGCCGAGCACGACGACTGGGCCGAGGCCGAGATGGTCGAGGACGGCGAGGGCGTCCGCGAGATAGCCCCGGCGGCCGTAGTCGCCCGGGCGGTCCGACTCCCCGTGCCCCCGCTGGTCGGGCGCGATGACCCGCCAGTCGGGGGCCAGCTCCCGGGCCAGCCGGGCGAAGGTCCGCCCCTCCGAGAAGTGGCCGTGCAGGGCCAGCAGGGGCCGGCCGGCCCCGCCGAAGTCGAGGAAGGACAGCCGGCGCCCGTCGAGATCGAGATCGACGCGGGTCGCCTCGGGCACGGTGAAGGTCATGCCGGGACCCTAGTGTGCGGGTCTGACACAGCCCGCAGCACAAGGGTTCCGTCGGCTACCAGCCGCGCGCCCGCCACTCCGGCAGGTGCGGACGCTCGTCGCCGAGGGTCGTGTCGTTGCCGTGGCCCGGGTAGACCCAGGTCTCGTCCGGCAGCCGGTCGAACAGCTTCGTCTCGACGTCGTGCAGCAGGCTCGCGAACGCCTCGGGGTCCTCGTGCGTGTTGCCGACCCCGCCGGGGAAGAGGCAGTCCCCGGTGAACAGGTGCGGGGCCCCGTGCGGGTCGTCGTAGACCAGCGCGATGGAGCCGGGCGTGTGGCCGACCAGGTGGCGGGCGGTCAGCTCGACCCGGCCCACCGTGATCGTGTCGCCGTCCTCCACGGGCACGTCCGTGGCGACCGGGATGCCCTCGGCGTCGTACCGGCCCGCGTACGTCCGCGCGCCGGTGGCTGCCACGACCTCGGCCAGCGCCTGCCAGTGGTCGCCGTGCCGGTGGGTGGTGACGACGGAGGCGATACCGTCGTCACCGATCAGCGCCGTCAGGGTGGCGGGCTCGGCCGCCGCGTCGATCAGGAGCTGCTCGCCGGTGGCCCGGCAGCGCAGCAGATAGGCGTTGTTGTTCATGGCGCCGACGGCGACCTTGGAGATCATCAGGTCCGTCAGTTCGTGCACGCTCGCCGGTCCGCCGACCTTCACCGCTCCGCTGTACGTCATACGGCTCACCCTAATCCGTGTGACGTACGGCGGGGACGGAGTCCGGACAGCCGCTACAGCGGTGGCAGCTCCGGCAGCGCGCCCCCGGCCACGGTCAGCGCCGAGCCGTCGCGGCGGCCGGCCAGCCAGCCGAGGAGATCGGCGGCCGTACCCCGCACGGACACGGCCGGACCGTCCGACCCGCCGCCCGTGGTCCAGGTGCGGCCGTCCTCGGCGGTCACCGTGGTGGCGGGAACGTCCGGGTGGCCGCTGAAGCGGTCGGTGAGGAAGGCGATCTCCCGCTCCGTGAAGTCCGCCGGCAAGTCCTCCAGCTCGTAGCCCGCGTCCAGGTCGACGTGGTGGAGCTCCAGCTCGATCAGCCGGCGGAAGGGGACGCGGGACGCGGAATCCGTCACGCCGTTGCGCAGGGTGACCGTACGGGACCAGTCGGCCGGTTCGTCGGCCGCCGCCCGCAGGCGGTCCGCGCTCTCCCGGAAATCGGCCAGCTGCTCGTCCAGGGGACGCGAGGCGCCGGCCTCGATGTCGGCGTCCCGCATTTCGCTGCTCGCGTACATCGGCAGACCTCGGAGAACATTTCCGATCGCGTCGGCGTTACGTGACAAGTGGGTCAGGACATGGCCCCGACTCCATCCGGGCAGCCGTGAGGGCTCGGCGAGTGCGGCGTCATCCCACTTACCCGCTTCGTTGAGCAGCCGTTCGGTCGCTTCGCGTACAGCTCCCAGGTCATGCGCATGATCCATCATGCGGCCGAGCCTAGCTCCGCCACCCATTCGGGTGAAGGTGTCAGAGCGCGACCGTAAATCGAATGTGCGTGCTATACGCTCGGAGGAGACAAAGCTTCCCACATCGCTGTGGCGCCCCCCATAACCTGGAACGGGGGCTCAGTTCCCCCCGTTTCTCTCTAGAAAGGTGCGGACCGGCGTGGCCGACCGTCTCATCGTCCGTGGCGCGCGCGAGCACAACCTGAAGAACGTCTCGCTCGATCTCCCCCGTGACTCCCTCATCGTCTTCACCGGGCTCTCCGGGTCGGGCAAGTCGTCCCTCGCGTTCGACACGATCTTCGCCGAGGGCCAGCGGCGCTATGTGGAGTCCCTCTCCTCGTACGCCCGGCAGTTCCTCGGCCAGATGGACAAGCCGGACGTCGATTTCATCGAGGGCCTCTCGCCCGCCGTCTCCATCGACCAGAAGTCGACCTCGCGCAACCCGCGCTCCACGGTCGGCACCATCACGGAGGTCTACGACTACCTCCGGCTGCTCTTCGCCCGGATCGGCAAGCCGCACTGCCCCGAGTGCGGGCGTCCCATCGCCCGTCAGTCGCCGCAGGCCATCGTGGACAAGGTCCTCGGCCTGCCCGAGGGCAGCCGCTTCCAGGTGCTCTCGCCACTGGTGCGCGAGCGCAAGGGCGAGTTCGTCGACCTCTTCGCCGACCTCCAGACCAAGGGGTACAGCCGCGCCCGGGTCGACGGCACCACCATCCAGCTCTCCGAGCCGCCCACGCTCAAGAAGCAGGAGAAGCACACCATCGAGGTGGTCATCGACCGCCTCACCGTCAAGGACAGCGCCAAGCGCCGGCTCACCGACTCGGTGGAGACCGCGCTCGGCCTCTCCGGCGGCATGGTCGTCCTTGACTTCGTCGACCTCCCCGAGGACGACCCCGAGCGCGAGCGCATGTATTCGGAGCACCTGTACTGCGCGTACGACGATCTCTCCTTCGAGGAGCTGGAGCCGCGCTCCTTCTCCTTCAACTCGCCCTTCGGCGCCTGCCCCGACTGCACGGGCATCGGTACGCGGATGGAGGTCGACCCGGAGCTGATCGTTCCGGACGAGGAGAAGTCGCTCGACGAGGGCGCCATCCACCCCTGGTCGCACGGCCACACCAAGGAGTACTTCGGCCGGCTGATCGGCGCGCTCGCCAAGGCGCTCGGCTTCCGCACGGACATCCCCTGGGCCGGACTGCCGCAGCGCGCCAAGAAGGCCCTGCTGTACGGCCACAAGATCCAGACCGAGGTCCGCTACCGTAACCGGTACGGGCGCGAGCGCGCCTACACCACGCCCGCCTTCGAAGGCGCGGTCCAGTTCGTCAAGCGGCGCCACACCGAGGCCGAGAGCGACTCCAGCCGGGAGCGCTTCGAGGGCTACATGCGCGAGGTGCCCTGCCCCACCTGTGAGGGCACCCGGCTCAAGCCGATCGTCCTCGCGGTGACGGTGATGGAGAAGTCCATCGCCGAGGTCTCCGCGATGTCGATCAGCGAGTGCGCCGAGTTCCTGGGCCGCCTCAAGCTGAACGCCCGCGACAAGAAGATCGCCGAGCGGGTCCTCAAGGAGGTCAACGAGCGGCTGAAGTTCCTGGTCGACGTCGGTCTGGACTACCTCTCGCTGAACCGCGCGGCCGGCACGCTCTCCGGCGGCGAGGCCCAGCGCATCCGGCTCGCCACCCAGATCGGCTCCGGACTGGTCGGCGTGCTGTACGTCCTGGACGAGCCGTCCATCGGGCTGCACCAGCGCGACAACCACCGCCTGATCGAGACCCTGGTCCGGCTCCGTGACATGGGCAACACGCTCATCGTCGTCGAGCACGACGAGGACACCATCAAGGTCGCCGACTGGGTCGTCGACATCGGCCCCGGCGCCGGTGAGCACGGCGGCAAGGTCGTCCACTCCGGTTCGCTCAAGGAGCTGCTGACCAACAAGGAGTCGGTCACCGGCCAGTATCTGTCCGGCAAGCGGTCCATCCCGACGCCGGACATCCGCCGCCCGGTCGACCCGGCCCGCAGCCTCACGGTGCACGGTGCCCGCGAGAACAACCTGCACGACATCGACGTCTCCTTCCCGCTCGGCGTGCTCACGGCGGTCACCGGTGTCTCCGGGTCCGGGAAGTCGACCCTGGTCAACGACATCCTCTACACCCACCTGGCCCGCGAGCTGAACGGCGCCAAGTCCGTCCCGGGCCGCCACACCCGGGTCGACGGCGACGACCTCGTCGACAAGGTGGTCCACGTCGACCAGTCGCCGATCGGCCGGACGCCCCGGTCCAACCCGGCGACGTACACCGGGGTCTTCGACCACGTCCGCAAGCTGTTCGCCGAGACGATGGAGGCGAAGGTACGTGGCTATCTGCCGGGCCGCTTCTCCTTCAACGTCAAGGGCGGCCGCTGCGAGAACTGCTCCGGCGACGGCACGATCAAGATCGAGATGAACTTCCTGCCCGACGTGTACGTCCCGTGCGAGGTCTGCCACGGTGCGCGCTACAACCGGGAGACCCTGGAGGTCCACTACAAGGGCAAGTCCATCGCCGAGGTGCTGGACATGCCGATCGAGGAGGGCCTGGAGTTCTTCGAGGCCGTCCCGGCGATCGCCCGCCACCTCCGGACACTCAACGACGTGGGTCTCGGATACGTCCGGCTCGGCCAGTCCGCGCCGACCCTCTCGGGCGGTGAGGCGCAGCGCGTCAAGCTGGCGAGCGAGCTCCAGAAGCGCTCCACCGGCCGCACGGTCTACGTCCTGGACGAGCCGACCACCGGTCTCCACTTCGAGGACATCAGCAAGCTGATCACCGTCCTCTCCGGCCTGGTCGACAAGGGCAACTCGGTGATCGTCATCGAGCACAACCTGGACGTCATCAAGACCGCCGACTGGGTCATCGACATGGGCCCCGAAGGGGGCAACGGCGGCGGACTGGTCGTCGCCGAGGGCACGCCCGAGGAGGTCGCCTCGGTCCCCGCCAGCCACACCGGGAAGTTCCTCCAGGGCATCCTGGACGCGGACCGGATCAGCGAGGCCGCGGTGCCGTCGGGACGGGGGACGGCTCGTAAGACCGCCGCCCGGAAGACCACCACGGCGAAGAAGGCCACGGCGGCCGGTGCGAAGAAGACCACCGCCACCAAGGCCACGGCGGCCAAGAAGGCGACGGGGGCCAAGAAGGCCACCGCCACCACCAAGGCCGCCCCCGCGAAGAAGGCGGCGCGCGCCCGCAAGGCGTGAGCCGACGGCTGTGGCCCCCTCCCCGCCCGGGAGGGGGCCACAGCCATGACCGGGGGCCAGCGCCGTGACCGGAGGCCACCGCAGTGACCGGGCCCGGCCGCAGGCCGTCCGTTCCCCGCCGGTATCGTCGGTTCCGTCACCGGCGGCAACAGCCTTCGCCGCCTCCCGGCGACACCCGCCCCACCCCGAACACCGATCCGTGGAGTCCGCATGCCCGGCCTGCCCGCCGCCCGCCGTACCGTGCTGAAGGGCGCCGCGCTCGCCGGTGCCGCCGGGCTGGGAGCGGCCGCCTGCTCCACCGAGTCCAAGCTCGGCCACGCCAAGTCGCCCACCCCCACCGCCCCCGTCGCGCTCGGCGAGGCCTCCGAGGTGCCCGTCGGCGGCGCCAAGCTCTACCGCGAGCAGCGCCTCGTCGTGAGCTGCCCGGCCAAGGGCGAGTACAAGGCGTTCAGCGCCCAGTGCACCCACGGCGGCTGCGTCCTGAGCAAGCTCGAAGGCACCGAGGGCCACTGCGCCTGCCACGGCAGCCGCTTCGACACGACCACCGGCGAGGTCGTCCAGGGCCCGGCCACCGTGCCGCTGCCCGCCGTCCCGGTCACCGCCGAGGGCGGAAAGCTCGTCGCGGGCCCCGGCGCCTGACCCGCCGCACGACCCCGGCGCCTGACCGCCTCTCCGTAACGCGGACCGGGCGGTCAGGCCCAGTCCCAGTCGATGCCGACCAGCCCCGGCCGCACCCCCTCCTCCACCACATGAACCGTCCGGTGGAGCCCGGTCAGCGTCAGGTCTCTGCGGGCGGCCCGCGCCGCACCGGCCGAGGCCTGCTCGAACCGGCGGCACCGCACCGGCAGCGCCCCCTCGTCGAAGCCGATCTGGAGCACGTACTGCCCGCCGCCGAAGGTGAAGCCGCGCACGTACTCGTCGCTCGCCCCGCCCGTACCGTCCTCGAACCCGTAGCCGAACACGTACGTCTCGCCCGACCGCAGCCGGGTGTCGAAGAGCAGCTCCGCCACCAGCACCCCCGCCTCCGCGTCCCAGCGCACCCGCCCGGTCCGGCAGTTCTCTCCCGCCCGTACGGCGATCCGCGCCGGATCGCACCCCGGATCGCCCCGGTGGATCGCCAGATAGCGGTCGACCCCGTCCCGGTGCGCCCGTACGACATGGAGCGAGGTGCGGCCCGCCAGCTCGCGCCGCGCCCCGATCCGTACCCGCTCCTGGTGGTCCACCGTGTGCAGCCCGCCGTCCACCGGTGACTCCATCGCCGCCAGCAGCCGTTCCACCGCGCCCGAGGACTCCAGCAGCGAGCGGTACGAGCGCGCCGCCGGGCGCTCCCCGTCCGCGCCGCCGGCCCCTTCCGTCCGGTCCCGCAGCAGCCGCAGCAGCGAGTCGTCCGGCAGCGCGAGTACGTCCTCCAGTGCGCGGACGGCCCGCAGCGACTCCGGGCGGCGCGGTCGCCGTACGCCCTGCTGCCAGTAACTCAGGCTGGTCACACCGAGCTTGACGCCCCGGTGCGCCAGATGGTGCTGCACCCGGTGCAGCGGCAGCCCGCGCACGGAGAGGGCGGTGCGCAGGGCCAGATGGAAGGGGCCGGTGTCCAGCACCCGGTCCAGTTCTCTCTCGGTGTGCCGCATAGGGGCCTCCGGTGAACGTTCACGTGGGGGAGAGGGGACACCGCCCCCGGGGGATGCGGGGGAGCAGGTGACGGGGCTGCGCCGTTCACATGGGCGCCGCGCCGTTCACACCGTGATGTCACTCCGCATTGAAGCGTGTTGACCTGTTCCGGACAACGGTCGATGCTCCTCATCAGCGTCCGGACGCGCTCCTCCGATCCCCGCCCCCCGCCTTGGGAGGAACGCCATGCGCAACCGAAGAATCCGTCCCCGAAGGCTGTCCTTCACCGCCCTCGCGGCCGCCGTCCTTCTCGCCGTCCCCGCGGCCACCGCCACCGCGGCCCAGTCGGACAGCGGTGTCTCCATCGCCGCCGCCCAGCGCCTCAACATCACCATGCAGGCGCAAGCGAAGACCAACTGGTGCTGGGCGGCCGGCGGCAACACCATCGCCGCCTGGTTCGGCCGCAGCTACTCCCAGAACCAGTTCTGCAACGCCTCCTTCAACCGATCCCAGAACACCGAGTGCCCCAACTCGCAGGCCACCCTCGGCAACGTCCAGACCGGCCTGTCCTGGACCGGCGTCCGGCCCGGCAGCTACGTCACCGGCTGGCTGCGCTACCCGACCGTCCAGGCCGAGATAGCCGCCCAGCGGCCCATCGAGACCCGCATCCAGTGGTCGTCCGGCGGCGGCCACATGCACGTCATCTACGGCTACGACGACGCCAACAGCTGGGTCTACTGGGGCGACCCGTGGCCCTCCAGCGACCGCTACAACTGGGCCTCGCACTCCTGGTACGTGAACAACAACCAGTTCTCCTGGACCCACTCGCTCTACCGGATCGGGGCGTGAGGACATGACCGCGACCACCCGGCGCCTCGCCGTCACCACCGCACTCGCCGCCACCGCCTTCCTCGCCGCCGCACCCGTCGCCGCCGCCGACGAACGGCCCGCCCCGCCGAAGCTGACCGCCGCCACGCTGGAAGCCGCCCACGAGGCCGCCTCCGCACCGGCCACCCTGGACACCCTGTCCCGGTTCTTCGCCCGGGAGGGCGCGGTGGCGCGTACGGCGGCCGCCCCGCGCATCGAGGCGAAGACCGTCCCCGTACGTACGCTCTCGGCCGCGTTCGTCGCCGGGAAGCCGGGGGCCGCGCCCAGCACCCTGGACTACCTCGCCGCCACCGCCGTCTCCTCCGACGGCCAGAAGGCCTCCCTGTGGACCGTCCCCGGGGCCGGTGCGAGCGGAGCGTGGCAGGTGGTGAACATCGCCACCGGCGACGATGAGGCCCGCTACACCGCGCGGGGGGCTCGCGCGCTCCCGGGCGGCACGGTCTTCCGGGAACCGCAGATCGACGCCTGGTACGTCCACGACGCCTCCCGGGTCCTCCCGCTGGACGAGGACGCGACGGCGGCCGTGGGTGCGAAGGGCACCACCCTGAACGCCTACCGGGCCCGGGTGAAGGAGGCGTACGGCGACAAGCTGCCCGGCTCCGGCTACGCGAAGTCCGGCAAGGCGGGAGGCTACGGACCCGGGGCGGCGGGCGCGGACACCGGACAGGCCCCCGCCCCCGGCCCCGCGCTCGCCGACGCGGCGGGCACGGGCACCCCGGACACCGCCCTGACCACGGTCTCCACGATGGCCGGAGCCGGGGCCCTGCTCGCCCTGGCGCTCGGCGGGGCCACCGCCGTACGCCACCGCCTCCGCACCCGGCGGAACCCCGCGCCGGACGCCTGAGCCAGGCGCTCCGGGGCCGCACGCCCCGGAGCGACCGTCCACGAGGCCGCGCTCCGGGGCCGCCGGCACCCCCGGCGCCCCGGAGCGCACCGGTCACCCGGAGGACGACGTCCTGTCACACCCCGCAAGTAGGGTGTGAACATGGCAGACCCCTCCAGCTACCGCCCCAGCCCGGGGCAGATCCCCGACTCCCCGGGGGTCTACAAGTTCCGCGACGAGCACCGCCGGGTGATCTACGTCGGGAAGGCCAAGAACCTCCGCCAGCGCGTGGCCAACTACTTCCAGGACCTGGCCAATCTCCACCCGCGTACGCGCTCGATGGTCACGACCGCCGCCTCCGTCGAGTGGACGGTGGTCTCCACCGAGGTCGAGGCGCTCCAGCTGGAGTACACCTGGATCAAGGAGTTCGACCCCCGGTTCAACGTCAAGTACCGGGACGACAAGAGCTATCCCTACCTCGCCGTCACGCTGAACGAGGAGTTCCCCCGCGTCCAGGTGATGCGCGGCGCCAAGAAGAAGGGCGTGCGCTACTTCGGTCCGTACGGGCACGCCTGGGCGATCCGCGAGACCGTCGACCTGATGCTCCGCGTCTTCCCCGTCCGCACCTGCTCCGCCGGCGTCTTCAAGAACGCCGCACGCACCGGCCGCCCCTGCCTCCTCGGGTACATCGACAAGTGCTCGGCCCCCTGCGTCGGCCGGGTCACCCCCGAGGAGCACCGCGAGCTGGCCGAGGACTTCTGCGACTTCATGGCCGGGCGCACCGGCACCTACATCCGCCGCCTGGAGAAGGACATGACGCAGGCGGCCGAGGAGATGGAGTACGAGCGCGCCGCCCGCCTCCGGGACGACGCCGGGGCCCTGCGGCGGGCCATGGAGAAGAGCGCCGTCGTCCTCGCGGACGCCACCGACGCCGACCTGATCGCCGTCGCCGAGGACGAGCTGGAGGCCGCCCTCCAGATCTTCCACGTGCGCGGCGGCCGGGTCCGCGGCCAGCGCGGCTGGGTCACCGACAAGGTCGAGGCGGTCGACACGGCCGGCCTCGTCGAGCACGCGCTCCAGCAGCTGTACGGGGAGGAGCGCGGCGACGCCGTCCCCAAGGAGGTCCTCGTCCCCGCCCTGCCCGAGGACACCGAAGCGGTCTCCCAGTGGCTCGCCGAGCGCCGGGGCTCCCAGGTCAGCCTGCGCATCCCGCAGCGCGGCGACAAGAAGGACCTCATGGCGACGGTCCAGCGCAACGCCCAGCAGGCGCTCGGCCTGCACAAGACCAAGCGCGCCTCCGACCTGACCACCCGCTCCCGGGCCCTGGAGGAGATCGCGGAGGCGCTCGGCCTGGACGCGGCCCCGCTGCGCATCGAGTGCTACGACATCTCCCACCTCCAGGGGGACGACGTGGTGGCCTCCATGGTGGTCTTCGAGGACGGCCTCGCCCGCAAGAGCGAGTACCGCCGCTTCCAGATCAAGGGCTTCGAGGGCCAGGACGACGTCCGCTCGATGCACGAGGTGATCGGCCGCCGCTTCAAGCGCTACCTCCAGGAGAAGGAGCGCACGGGGGAGTGGGAGCAGACCCCGCCGGTCTCCGGGGAGGCCCCGCACCCCGCCCAGGACTCCCCGGCCCCGGCCCAGGCCGACGAGACCGACCCCCGGGAGGACGACGGCCGGCCGAAGCGGTTCGCCTACCCGCCGCAGCTCGTCGTCGTCGACGGCGGGCAGCCCCAGGTCGCCGCCGCCAAGCGCGCCCTGGACGAGCTGGGCATCGACGACATCGCCGTCTGCGGCCTGGCCAAGCGGCTGGAGGAGGTCTGGCTCCCCGATGACGACGACCCCGTCGTCCTGCCCCGCTCCAGCGAGGGCCTCTACCTCCTCCAGCGCGTCCGCGACGAGGCCCACCGCTTCGCCATCACCTACCAGCGCGCCAAGCGGGCCAAGCGCATCCGTACGAGCCCCCTGGACGACGTGGCAGGCCTGGGCGAGACCCGCAAGCAGGCCCTGATCAAGCATTTCGGCTCCGTGAAGAAGCTCCGGCAGGCGACAATCGAGGAGATCTGCGAGGTCCCCGGGATAGGGCGCAGGACGGCCGAATCGGTGGCGGTCGCCCTCGCCTCGGCGGCCCCCGCGGCCCCTGCCGTGAACACGGCCACAGGAGAGATCATGGAAGAGGACGACGGGGGCACGTCATGACCGAGCACACCCGCCGGGCCGACGGCGCGGGCGACGCCGACAGCGCGCCCGCCGACGACCGGCAGCACGAACGAACAGACCGAGCAGACGGAGCAGACGTGAGTACGAACACCACGAACGAGACGGGCGAGGCAGTGGCGCCGGCCATCCCCGAGCTGGTGATCATCTCCGGCATGTCCGGCGCCGGACGCAGCACCGCCGCCAAGTGTCTGGAGGACCTCGGCTGGTTCGTCGTCGACAACCTGCCGCCCGCGCTGATCCCCACCATGGTGGAGCTCGGCGCCCGCTCCCAGGGCAACGTGGCGCGGATCGCCGTCGTCGTCGACGTGCGCGGCCGGCGCTTCTTCGACAACCTCCGCGAATCCCTCGCCGACCTGGAGGCCAAGCACGTCACCCGGCGGATCGTCTTCCTGGAGTCCTCCGACGACGCCCTGGTGCGCCGCTTCGAGTCCGTCCGCCGCCCGCACCCGCTCCAGGGCGACGGCCGCATCGTCGACGGCATCGCCGCCGAGCGCGACCTGCTGCGCGAGCTGCGCGGCGACGCCGACCTGGTCATCGACACCTCCAGCCTCAACGTGCACGAGCTGCGGGCCAAGATGGACGCCCAGTTCGCGGGCGAGTCCGAGCCGGAGCTGCGCGCCACGGTGATGTCCTTCGGCTACAAGTACGGCCTCCCCGTCGACGCCGACCTGGTCGTGGACTGCCGCTTCCTGCCCAACCCGCACTGGGTCCCGGAGCTGCGCCCCTTCACCGGCCTCAACGAGGAGGTCTCCGGTTACGTCTTCGACCAGCCCGGGGCCAAGGAGTTCCTCAACCAGTACACGGAGCTGCTCCAGCTGATCGCCGCCGGCTACCGCCGCGAGGGCAAGCGGTACGTGACCATCGCCGTGGGCTGCACGGGCGGCAAGCACCGCTCCGTCGCCATGTCGGAGAAGCTCTCCGCCCGCCTGGCCGCCGAAGGCATCGAGACCGTCCTCGTCCACCGGGACATGGGGCGCGAGTGACCGGTCGCAATCTGCGGATGCGGCGGCTGAGCCGCGCCACCTCGGCGCTCTCCGGCCGCAAACGCGGTGCACAGCCCAAGGTCGTCGCCCTCGGCGGCGGCATGGGCCTCTCGGCGTCCCTGGCGGCGCTGCGCCGGATCACCGGCGACCTCACGGCCGTGGTCACCGTCGCCGACGACGGCGGCTCCAGCGGCCGGCTCCGCGAGGAGCTGGGCGTCCTGCCCCCTGGCGACCTGCGCAAGGCGCTCGCCGCGCTCTGCGGCGACGACGACTGGGGCCGCACCTGGTCCCGGGTCATCCAGCACCGGTTCGAGTCAAAGGGCGACCTCCACGAGCACGCGGTCGGCAATCTGCTGATCGTCGCCCTCTGGGAGCAGCTCGGCGACCACGTCCAGGCCCTCGACCTGGTCGGCAAGCTGCTCGGCGCGCAGGGCCGGGTGCTGCCCATGTCCGCCGTGCCGCTGGAGCTCCAGGCGCTGGTCAAGGGCCACGACCCGGAGCTACCCGACGCGATCGTCACCGTGCGCGGCCAGGCCACCGTCGCGCTCACCCCGGGCGAGGTGCAGTCCGTGCACGTCGTCCCGCCCGACCCGCCTGCCGTCCCGGAGGCCGTCGAGGCGGTCCTCGACGCGGACTGGGTGGTGCTCGGCCCGGGCTCCTGGTTCTCCTCGGTGATCCCGCACCTCCTGGTGCCGGAACTGCTCGACGCACTGGTCACCACCAAGGCCCGCAAGGTGCTGTCGTTGAATCTCGCACCACAGCCCGGTGAAACCGAGGGGTTCTCACCGCAGCGTCATTTGGAGGTTTTGGGACGACACGCCCCTAAACTCGCCTTGGACGTGGTGCTGGCCGACGAGGCAGCCGTGCCCGACCGCGCATCGCTCGACGACGCCGCCCAGCGGCTCGGAGCGGCGGTCGAGCTGGCGCCGGTGGCATCGCCCGACGGCGTTCCGGTCCATGATCAGGAGCTGTTGGCCGCCGCGTACGACCGTATTTTTCGGATGCATGGAAGGATCGGCCCATGGCGATGACGCCAGCGGTGAAGGACGAAATCTCTCGGCTTCCCGTCACCCGGACCTGCTGCAGAAAGGCAGAGGTCTCGGCGATTCTTCGGTTCGCGGGCGGGCTGCACCTGGTGAGCGGCCGCATTGTGATCGAGGCGGAGCTGGACACCGCGATGGCGGCGCGCCGGCTCAAGCGCGACATCCTCGAGATCTTCGGGCACAGCTCGGAGCTGATCGTGATGGCACCCGGCGGACTGCGGCGCGGCTCGCGCTATGTCGTACGGGTGGTGGCGGGCGGCGACCAGCTGGCCCGCCAGACCGGCCTGGTGGACGGCCGCGGCCGTCCCATCCGCGGCCTGCCGCCGCAGGTGGTCTCGGGGGCCACCTGCGACGCCGAGGCCGCCTGGCGCGGTGCGTTCCTGGCTCACGGCTCGCTCACCGAGCCCGGCCGCTCCTCCTCGCTGGAGGTCACCTGCCCCGGCCCGGAGGCGGCCCTCGCCCTGGTCGGCGCGGCCCGCCGGCTCTCCATCGCCGCCAAGGCCCGCGAGGTTCGCGGCGTGGACCGGGTCGTCGTCCGCGACGGCGACGCCATCGGCGCCCTGCTCACCCGGCTCGGCGCCCATGAGTCGGTGCTGGCCTGGGAGGAGCGCCGGATGCGGCGCGAGGTCCGCGCCACGGCCAACCGGCTCGCCAACTTCGACGACGCGAACCTGCGCCGCTCGGCCCGCGCGGCGGTCGCCGCCGGCGCCCGGGTGGGACGCGCGCTGGAGATCCTCGGCGAGGAGGTCCCCGAGCACCTCGCGGCGGCCGGCCGGCTCCGCATGGAGCACAAGCAGGCCTCGCTGGAGGAGCTGGGAGCGCTCGCCGAGCCGCCGCTGACGAAGGACGCGGTCGCCGGCCGGATCCGCCGCCTGCTGGCCATGGCCGACAAGCGCGCCCAGGATCTCGGTATCCCGGGGACGGAGGCCACGCTCAGCGAGGAGCTGGCGGACGGCCTGGTCGGCTGAGCCGAGCGGCGCCCGGGATCGATGCCCCGGGTGGCGGCCCGGGATCAACGTCCCGAGCGGCGGCCCGGGACCAACGTCCCTGGCCGCACCGGGACCAAGGTCCTGAAGCGTGAACGGAGGCCCGTGACCCTACTGGGGAGTACGGGCCTCCCGGCGTATCCCGGTGGCGCGTACGGCCCCTCTCGATGTCACCCCGGAGCCCATGGAGGGGTAGGGTCGGAGGCGGTCGGGGACATCCCTATACAACTCGCCGGCGTCGAAAACCGGCGTACCTATACGAGGAGATCGGTTCGTGACGATCCGCGTAGGCATCAACGGCTTTGGCCGCATCGGTCGCAACTACTTCCGCGCGCTGCTGGAGCAGGGTGCGGACATCGAGATCGTGGCTGTCAACGACCTGGGTGACACTGCGACCACGGCCCACCTGCTGAAGTACGACACCATCCTGGGTCGTCTCAAGGCAGAGGTCAGCCACACCGCCGACACCATCACGGTCGACGGCCACACCATCAAGGTGCTCTCCGAGCGCAACCCGGCCGACATCCCCTGGGGTGAGCTGGGCGTCGACATCGTCATCGAGTCGACCGGCATCTTCACCAAGAAGGCCGACGCGGAGAAGCACATCGCCGGTGGCGCCAAGAAGGTCCTCATCTCGGCTCCGGCCAAGGACGAGGACATCACCATCGTGATGGGCGTCAACCAGGACAAGTACGACGCGGCCAACCACCACGTCATCTCCAACGCCTCCTGCACCACCAACTGTGTGGCGCCGATGGCCAAGGTTCTCGACGAGAACTTCGGCATCGTCAAGGGCCTGATGACGACGGTCCACGCGTACACCAACGACCAGCGCATCCTGGACTTCCCGCACTCGGACCTGCGCCGCGCCCGTGCCGCCGCCGAGAACATCATCCCGACGACGACCGGCGCCGCCAAGGCCACCGCCCTGGTCCTCCCGCAGCTCAAGGGCAAGCTCGACGGCATCGCGATGCGCGTCCCGGTCCCGACCGGCTCCGCCACCGACCTCGTCGTCACCCTGGACCGCGAGGTCACCAAGGACGAGGTCAACGCCGCGTTCAAGAAGGCCGCCGACGACGGCGCCCTCAAGGGCTTCCTGACGTACACCGAGGACCCGATCGTCTCCTCGGACATCGTCGGCGACCCGTCGTCCTGCACCTTCGACTCCTCCCTGACCATGGTCCAGGAGGGGAACACGGTGAAGATCCTCGGCTGGTACGACAACGAGTGGGGCTACTCCAACCGCCTCGTCGACCTCACGGTCTTCGTCGGCGAGCAGCTCTGACCCTCGGGTCGGCAGGCACAACGATGTGAGTGAAGGGGCTCGACCGGCGCAACGAAGCGCCGGTCGGGCCTCTTAGCATGTTCATCCGCCCTTGCAAGGAGTAACGGAAGACCAGATGAAGACGATCGACGAACTTCTCACCGAAGGGGTCGCCGGCAGGCGGGTATTCGTCCGCGCCGACCTCAACGTGCCGCTGGACGGCACCACCATCACCGACGACGGCCGCATCCGCGCCGTCCTGCCGACGGTCGCCAAGCTCGCCGAGGCCGGCGCGCGCGTCGTCGTCGCCTCGCACCTCGGCCGCCCCAAGGGCGCCCCGGACCCGGCGTTCTCGCTGGCGCCCGCCGCCGCGCGCCTCGGTGAACTCCTCGGTGCCGACGTCGCCTTCGCGACCGACACCGTCGGCGACTCCGCCCGCTCCGTCGTCGCGGGCCTCACCGACGGCCAGGTCGCCGTCGTCGAGAACCTCCGCTTCAACGCCGGTGAGACCTCCAAGGACGACGCCGAGCGCGGCGCCTTCGCCGACCAGCTGGCCGAGCTCGCCGACGTGTACGTGGGCGACGGCTTCGGGGCCGTACACCGCAAGCACGCCTCCGTGTACGACCTCCCGGCGCGGCTGCCGCACTACGCGGGCTACCTCATCGCCACCGAGGTCGGCGTGCTGAAGAAGCTCACCACCGACGTCCAGCGCCCGTACGCCGTCGTCCTCGGCGGGGCCAAGGTCTCCGACAAGCTCGGCGTCATCGACCACCTGCTGGAGCGGGCCGACCGCATCCTGATCGGCGGCGGCATGGCGTACACCTTCCTCAAGGCCCAGGGCCACGAGGTCGGCAGCTCGCTGCTCCAGGAGGACCAGATCCCCGCCGTACAGGAGTACCTGCGGCGCGCGGCGGAGAAGGGCGTGGAGTTCGTCCTCCCGGTCGACGTCGTCGTCGCCCCCGCCTTCCCCGATCTGAAGACCAAGGCCCCGGCCGACGCCACCACCGTCGCCGCCGACGCCATCCCGGCCGGTCAGATGGGTCTGGACAACGGGCCGGAGACCAACAAGCTCTACGCATCGAAGCTCGCCGACGCGGCCACCGTCTTCTGGAACGGCCCGATGGGCGTCTTCGAGCACCCCGACTTCGCCGACGGCACCCGCGCGGTCGCCCAGGCGCTCGTCGACTCCCCGGCCTTCAGCGTCGTCGGCGGTGGCGACTCCGCCGCGGCCGTCCGCATCCTGGGCTTCGACGAGAATGCTTTCGGACATATTTCGACCGGTGGCGGCGCCAGCCTCGAATACCTCGAGGGCAAGACGCTTCCCGGCCTCGCCGCACTGGAGGACTGAACCTCAATGACCACCCGCACCCCGCTGATGGCGGGCAACTGGAAGATGAACCTCAACCACCTCGAGGCCATCGCCCACGTCCAGAAGCTCTCCTTCGCCCTGGCCGACAAGGACTACGACGCCGTCGAGGTCGCCGTCCTGCCGCCCTTCACCGACCTGCGCTCCGTGCAGACCCTGGTGGACGGCGACAAGCTGAAGATCAAGTACGGCGCCCAGGACATCTCGGCGCACGACTCCGGCGCGTACACCGGGGAGATCTCCGGCGCCATGCTCGCCAAGCTGCGCTGCACCTACGTGGCCGTCGGCCACAGCGAGCGCCGCCAGTACCACGGCGAGAGCGACGAGATCTGCAACGCCAAGGTGAAGGCCGCCTACAAGCACGGGCTGACCCCGATCCTCTGCGTCGGCGAGGGCCTGGACATCCGCAAGGCCGGTGACCAGGTCGCGTACACCCTCGCGCAGCTCGACGGCGGCCTGAAGGACATCCCGGCCGAGCAGGCCGAGTCCATCGTCATCGCCTACGAGCCGGTCTGGGCGATCGGGACCGGCGAGGTCGCCACCCCCGAGGACGCCCAGGAGGTCTGCGGTGCGATCCGCCGCCGGCTGGCCGAGCTGTACTCGCCGGAGCTGGCCGACGCCGTCCGTATCCAGTACGGCGGCTCGGTGAAGTCCGGCAACGTGGCGGCCATTATGGCCCAGCCCGACGTGGACGGCGCCCTGATCGGCGGCGCCGCGCTGGACGCCGACGAGTTCGTCAAGATCGTTCGCTTCCGCGACCAGTGAGTATGCGGTAGCGCGGATCCGTCGTACCCTTGCGGGGGCCGAGGGGGTTGCCACCCTCCGGCCCCCGCTGTACGTACAGGCAGTAGTCGAGAATTCTGAAAGTAGGGACCAGCCGTGGTTATGGCGTTCCAGATCGCTCTGATCGTCTTCAGCCTGCTGCTGATGCTGCTGGTGCTCATGCACAAGGGCAAGGGCGGCGGCCTCTCCGACATGTTCGGTGGCGGAATGCAGTCGTCCGTCGGTGGCTCCTCCGTCGCCGAACGTAACCTCGACCGCATCACCGTCGTGGTGGGCCTGGTCTGGTTCGCATGCGTCGTCGTCCTCGGTCTGCTGGTCAAGCTGGGCGACTGACCCGACGCCCGCGATTGCCGGTGAGGGTGTAACTCCTTTCACTGGACGCGCGTTGGGCCTTACGTAGACTGGGGCTTCGTCGAGCACCATCAGGCAGGGAGTTACGACCGTGGCAAGTGGCAACGCGATCCGGGGAAGCCGGGTCGGAGCGGGGCCGATGGGTGAGGCCGAGCGGGGCGAGTCCGCGCCGCGCCTCCGCATCTCCTTCTGGTGCTCGAACGGGCACGAGACGCAGCCGAGCTTCGCCCATGACGCGCAGGTGCCGGACACCTGGGACTGCCCGCGCTGCGGCTTCCCGGCCGGCCAGGACAAGGACAGCCCCCCGGACCCGCCCCGCACCGAGCCGTACAAGACGCACCTCGCGTACGTACGCGAGCGGCGCAGCGACGAGGACGGGGAGGCCATCCTCGCCGAGGCCCTCGCCAAGCTCCGCGGCGAGATCTGACGTTCCGCGCAGCTCCACGGACCACCCCAGTCGTTCACCGGCCGGACACCCCACGGGTGTCCGGCCGGAGTGCTTTTCCGCGCCGTGGCCCGCGTCCGCGCCACCCGCCTCCTCGATCAATTAGGTTGGAGGGGCAGCGGGGATGCTGACGTACAAGAAGAAGTGGGCTGATATCCGGGATGAACGCAGCAAGCCGAACCAAGCTCAACCAGACCCCCGAGTGGACCGCTCTCGCCAAGCACCGTGAGGAGTTCGGCGCGGCCCAGCTGCGCGAGCTGTTCGCGCAGCAGCCGGACCGGGGCACCGCCTACACCCTCCGGGTCGGCGACCTCCACCTCGACTACTCCAAGCACCTGGTCACCGACGAGACGCTGCGCCTGCTGCGCGAGCTCGCCGCCGCCACCGGGGTCGCGGAGCTGCGGGACGCGATGTTCCGCGGGGAGAAGATCAACACCACCGAGGACCGGGCCGTCCTGCACACCGCGCTGCGCGCTCCGCGCGGAGCGGTGATCGAGGTCGACGGCGAGAACGTCGTGCCCGCCGTGCACGCCGTCCTGGACAAGATGGCCGCCTTCGCCGACAAGGTCCGGGCGGGCGAGTGGACCGGCCACACCGGCAAGCCCATCAAGAACATCGTCAACATCGGCATCGGCGGCTCCGACCTCGGCCCCGCCATGGCGTACGAGGTGCTGCGCTCCTTCACGGACCGCTCGCTCACCGTCCGGTTCGTCTCCAACGTCGACGGCGCCGACCTCCACGAGGCCGTCCGCGACCTGGACCCCGCCGAGACGCTGTTCATCGTCGCCTCGAAGACGTTCACCACCATCGAGACGATCACCAACGCCACCTCCGCCCGGGACTGGCTCCTCACCGAGCTGCGGGCCGGCCAGGACGCCGTCGCCAAGCACTTCGTGGCGCTGTCGACCAACGCGGAGAAGGTCGAAGAGTTCGGCATCGACACGGCCAACATGTTCGAGTTCTGGGACTGGGTCGGCGGCCGCTACTCCTACGACTCCGCGATCGGCCTCTCGCTGATGATCGCCATCGGTCCGGACCGGTTCCGTGAGATGCTCGACGGCTTCCACCTCGTCGACGAGCACTTCCGCACCGCCCCCGCCGAGGACAACGCCCCGCTCCTGCTCGGCCTCCTCGGCGTCTGGTACGGCAACTTCTTCGACGCCCAGTCGCACGCGGTGCTGCCCTACAGCCACTACCTGTCGAAGTTCACCGCCTACCTCCAGCAGCTCGACATGGAGTCCAACGGCAAGTCCGTCGACCGCGAGGGCGACCGCGTCGACTGGCAGACCGGACCGGTCGTCTGGGGCACCCCCGGCACCAACGGGCAGCACGCGTACTACCAGTTGATCCACCAGGGCACCAAGCTGATCCCGGCGGACTTCATCGGCTTCGCCGCCCCGGTCCACGACCTGCTGCCCGGCCTGATCGCCCAGCACGACCTGCTGATGGCCAACTTCTTCGCCCAGACCCAGGCGCTCGCCTTCGGCAAGACGCCCGACGAGGTCCGCGCGGAGGGCGTGCCGGAGGAGCTCGTCCCGCACAAGACGTTCCGCGGCAACCACCCGACGACCACGATCCTCGCCGACAGGCTGACCCCCTCGGTCCTCGGCCAGCTCATCGCGCTCTACGAGCACAAGGTCTTCGTCCAGGGCGCCATCTGGAACATCGACTCCTTCGACCAGTGGGGCGTCGAACTCGGCAAGGTCCTCGCCAAGAAGATCGAGCCCGTCCTGACCGGGGAGGCCTCCACCGGGGAACTCGACAGCTCCACCGCCGCCCTGGTCACCGCCTACCGCACGCTGCGGGGGCGCTGAGCCCATGCCGGAGGGGGAGGGGACGGCGGAGATACGGCTGCGGCCGCCGCGCAACACGCTGAACGAGCGGGTCGTCGGCTGGTGGCGGCTCCAGTGGCTGCTCATGACGGCGGTACCCGTCGTCCCGCTGGCCGTCCTGGGCGCGCTCATCGAGCCCGCCCGCTTCTGGCTGCTGCTGCCCGCCGTGGTTCTCGCCGCGGCGGGCGGTGGGGCCGCCGCCCTCCTCCCCGTCTGGTGGTTCCGCACCCACCGCTGGGAGGTCACCGAGGACGCGGTGTACGTACGCACCGGGTTCTTCTGGCAGGAGTGGCGGATCGCGCCGATGTCCCGGATCCAGACCGTGGACACCGTGCGCGGCCCGCTGGAACAGCTCCACCGGCTCGCCACCGTCACGGTCACCACCGCGTCCTCCAAGGGCGCGGTACGGATCGAGGGCCTGGACCACGAGGTCGCCGCCGAACTGGCCGAGCGGCTCACCCGCATCACCCGCGCCACCCCCGGCGACGCCACATGAGTACCCCGCAAACCCCGTACGCCCCCGAGGACGGATGGCGCCGCCTCGACCCGCGTACGGTCCTGGTCACCGCCCTCGTCGTCGCGGGCGTCGTCGCGGGTGCCGCCGTGCCCGCCGTCCTCGGCCTCGCCCGCTGGCTCGGGCTCCCCGGCGCGGTGCTCTGGGCGCTCGCCGCGGCCGTCGGCGTCATCGGGGTCGCGGCGGGCGCCGACCGGGTCCGCTGGCACCGCACCCGCTACCGGATCGGCGAGGAGCGCGTCGACCTCCACACCGGCCTCCTCCTCGTCAAGCGCCGCTCCCTGGCCCGCGAGCGCATCCGCACCGTCGACCTCACCGCCAACCTGCTGCTGCGCCTCCTGGGCCTCGTCACCGTCAGGATCGGCACCGGCGAGCACGGCAGCGACTCCACCCTGGAGCTGGACCCGGTCACCCGCGCCGAGGGCGAACGGCTCCGCCTCCTCCTGCTGGAACGCGCCACCACGCCCCGGACCGGGGAACACCGCGACGGCGAACTGGCCACGCTGGACCCCCGCTGGATCCGCTACGCACCGGTCTCCTTCGTCGCCCCCATGCTCGGCGGCGCGGCCGTCGGGGCCGTCATGCAGATCAGCGACTGGGTGGGCGCGCAGGGCGAGGTCATCGCCTGGGTCGGCGACCGCTTCCAGGAGACCCCGCTCCTGTGGGTGATCGTCACCCTCGTCGCGGCCGCCCTGGCCGCGGGTGTCGTCGGGGCGCTCGGCCTCTGGATCGAGATGTGGTGGAACTACCGCCTGGAGCGCGAGCCCGGCGGCACCATCCGGGTCCGGCGCGGGCTGTTCACCTCCCGGTCCATCTCCGTCGAGGAGGCCCGGCTGCGCGGTGTGGACCTGGTCGAACCCCTCGGCGTACGGCTGGTCGGCGCCGCCCGGCTGGACGCCATCACCACCGGGCTCGCCCAGGACGACGAGTCGAAGAACGCCGACCACAACACGGTCCTCCCGGCGGTGCCGCGCCCGCTGGCCGACTCCGTCGCCGCCGCGATACTGCGCGAGGAGGCCACCCCGACCGGCGCCCCGCTGACCCGCCACCCGCGCGCCGCCCGGGGCCGCCGGCTGCGCTGGTCGCTCGCCGCCGCCCTCGCCCCGGTCCTGCTGCTCACCCTCCTCGGGGCGCTCCTCACCCCCGTACTCCTGTGGATCGCGCTCGGCTGCGCGGTGGTGTTCCTGCCGCTCGCGGTGGCGCTGGCCCTGGACGCGTACCGGAACCTCGGCCACGCGCTCTCCGGCCGCTACCTGGTCACCCGCTCCGGCACGCTCCGCCGCTCCACCGCCGCCCTGGAGCGGGCCGGGGTGATCGGCTGGACCGTCAAGCAGTCGTACTTCCAGCGGCGGGCGGGGCTGCTCACCCTCACGGCCACCACGGCCGCCGGAGGGGGCGCGTACTCGGCGTACGACACCGATGCGGCCGAGGGCCTCACCTTCGCCGCCGAGGCCGTCCCCGGGCTGCTGGAGCCCTTCCTGGAGCGGGATGTGCTGGAGCGGGATGTGCGCCCCGGCCCGTGACGGACGGCACAACCGGCCGTCTGGGCTCCCGTCCCCGTGTGGGCGACGATAGTGATCATGACCTTCACCCACCGTCGTACGGTCCTCACCGCCCTGGCCACCGCCGCTGTCGGCGGCCCGCTGCTCGGCTCGCTCACCGCGACGCCCGCCCACGCCACGGACGACCTGGACATCTACACCTCCAACACCGACCTCTACAAGAAGCTCGCCGGGCAGGAGGGCGTCGAGTTCGCCCGCCGCTACAAGAGACACGAGTACGCCGACCACTCGACGCCGCAGAGATACCCGTACAACCGGACCACCGTCATGGCCCTGCACGGCGGCGGCATCGAGACCGGCACCTCCGAACTGTGCCTCGGCATAGCCGGTTACCACCCGGCCACGCTCGCCCCGCTCCAGGACGGCCACGGCGTGCACGACTACTGGATGTTCGAGGGACTGCGCTCCTCCGGCAACCGCGACCTGCACGTCACCGCCAAGAACTGCGACGACCACGTCGCCATCTCCATGGCGGCCTCCAGCCTCAACGTCCTGAGCCTGCACGGCTGTACGTCGGCACAGGCGGGCACCGTCCCGCAGGCCGTGGTGGTCGGCGGGCTCAACACCCGCTTCAAGACCCTGCTCAAGGCCGAGTTCGACAAGGTGGGCATCGCCTGGCGGGACGGGAACGAGACGCCGGACCTGGCCGGCGTCAACCCCACCAACCCCGTCAACCGCACCATGCTCTCCAAGGGCGGCCAGCTGGAGCTCACCACGGAGCTGCGCGCCGCCATGTTCACGAACAACACCCGGCCGGGCCGGGCCGGCTCCACGACGCCGGTCTTCGACCGCTTCGTCGGCGCCTGCCGGGCCGCGATCACCAAGCTGGAGCAGGGCACCGACCAGGTCATCCTCTGATCTGCGGGCCCCTCAGGCGTTGTGCGTCGTGTCGATGACGCAGAAGCGGTTGCCCTCGGGGTCGGCGAGGACCACGAAGTCCGGGTCCGGCGGGTAGAGCTCCCACGCGACCCGCTCGGCGCCCAGCCCGATCAGCCGCTCCACCTCGGCCTCCTGCTCGTCGGAGTAGAGGTCGAGGTGGACCCGGGGGACCTCCTGCACGGGGGAGGCGGAGCGCCCCAGCGCCACGCCGACGCCGGGCCCTTCGACCGGGACCAGCACCACCCACTCGTCCGTCCCCGGCTCCCGCTCGGTGTAGGTGAGCGCCGCCTTCCAGAAGGCGGCCGCCCGTCGTACGTCGCTCGCGCCCATCACCACAGTTCCGATATGCACCATGGGCGCGAGCTTTTCACGCACGAGGCCCGGCCCGCTGAGAAAAAGCGGGCCGGGCCTCGTCATACGCAACTATCAGGCGGACGCCGGTGGATACAGCGCGCGCGGCAACTGCGAGGCCGCCGCCGCGTCCAGCAGCCACAGTGTCCTGCTGCGGCCGTACGCGCCCGCCGCCGGGGCCTGGATCTCCCCGGCCCCGGACAGGGCGATCGCCGCCGCCTCCGCCTTGTCCTCGCCCGCCGCCAGCAGCCACACCTCACGCGCCGCGCGGATCGCGGGGAGCGTGAGCGAGACGCGGACCGGCGGCGGTTTGGGGGCCCCGTGCACACCGACGACGGTGCGCTCGGTCTCCCGTACCGCGGGCAGCTCCGGGAAGAGCGAGGCGACATGCGTGTCCGGGCCGACGCCCAGCATCAGCACGTCGAACGACGGCACCGAGCCGTGGTCCTCCGGCCCCGCGGCGGCGGCCAGTTCGGCCGCGTACGCCGCTGCCGCCTCGTCCACGTCCTTGCCGTACGGGCCGTCGGACGCGGGCATCGCGTGCACCCGGGCCGGGTCGAGGGGCACCGCGTCCAGCAGCGCCTCACGGGCCTGGGTGATGTTCCGCTCGGGGTCGCCCTCGGGCAGGAACCGCTCGTCGCCCCACCACAGGTCCAGGCGCGCCCAGTCGACCGCGTCCCGGGCGGGCGCGGCGGTGAGCGCGGCCAGCAGGCCGTTGCCGTTGCGCCCGCCGGTCAGCACCACCGAGGCGTGGCCCCGGGCGGCCTGGGCGTCCACGATCTTCGTGATCAGCCGGGCCGCCGCGGCCTGCGCCATCAGCTCCTTGTCGCGGTGCACGACCAGCTGAGGAGGCGTCACTTGGCGGCCGCCTTCTTCGCCGGGGCCTTCTTCGCGGCAGGCGCCTTCTGCTCGCCCTCCGCCGCGGGCTTCTCCGCAGTGGCCGCCTTTGCCTCGCCGCCCGTGTGGAGCTTCTCCACCCCGAACTTCACCGCGGACTCGTAGGTGTTGTCGGGGTCGAGCCGGCGCAGCTCCTCCGCCAGCAGCTCGGCCGTGTCGCGGCGCTTGAGCGCCACGGCGCGGTCCGGCTGGCCCTGCATGGAGAGCGTGGCCAGCGAGCCGTCGGCCCGGTCGAGGACGATGACGCCGTTCTTCGTCTCCATCCGGACGGCGGTCAGCCCCGGGCCGCCGGAGTACGTGCGCTCCACCGGGACGGCGAGCCGGTCCGCGAGCCACATCGCGAGCAGCTCGCAGCTCGGGTTGTCGCTCTCGCCCTCGACGGTGACGCCGATGACCTGCGCGGGCTGCTGGTCCAGCGCCGCGGCCAGCATCGAGCGCCACGGTGTGATCCGGGTCCACGACAGGTCGGTGTCGCCGGGGCTGTACGTCGCCGCCCGCACCGCCAGCTCGTCGAGCGGGCGCTCGGCGGAGTAGCCGTCGGTGATCCGGCGCTGGGCGAGCGCGCCCAGCGGGTCCTTCGCGGCGTCGGCGGGCGCGTCCTCGGGCCACCACACGACGACCGGGGCGTCGGGGAGCAGCAGCGGGAGCACCACCGACTGGGCGTGGTTGGCCAGTTCGCCGTGGAGGCGCAGGACGACCGTCTCGCCGGTCCCGGCGTCGGAGCCGACCCGGACCTCCGCGTCGAGCCGGGCGTCCCGGCGGGCGCGCGGCGAGCGGCTGACCCGCTTGATCACCGCGATGATCCGCGAGGGGTGCTCGCGGGAGGCGTCACCGGCCGACTTGAGCGCGTCGTACGCGTTCTCCTCGTCGGTGACGATGACCAGCGTGAGCACCATGCCGATGGCGGGAGTGCCGATGGCCCGGCGGGCCGAGACCAACGCCTGGTTGATCTTGCTGGATGTGGTTTCCGTGAGATCGATCTTCATGGCCGCCTCCAGCTCCGTCCGTCACGTGCGAGCATCTCGTCGGCCTCGGCCGGACCCCAGGTGCCGGCCGCGTACTTCGCGGGCTTGCCGTGCTTGTCCCAGTACTCCTCGATCGGGTCGAGGATGGTCCAGGAGAGCTCGACCTCCTGGTGGCGCGGGAAGAGGTTGGCGTCGCCGAGCAGCACGTCCAGCAGGAGCCGCTCGTACGCCTCCGGGCTGGACTCCGTGAAGGACTCCCCGTACGCGAAGTCCATCGTGACGTCCCGGACCTCCATCGAGGTGCCGGGCACCTTGGAGCCGAAGCGCACGGTGACGCCCTCGTCCGGCTGGACCCGGATGACCAGGGCGTTGCCGCCGAGCTCCTCCGTGGCGCCGGACTCGAAGGGCAGGTAGGGCGCGCGCTTGAAGACGACCGCGATCTCCGTGACCCGGCGGCCGAGCCGCTTTCCGGTACGGAGGTAGAACGGCACGCCCGCCCAGCGGCGGTTGTTGATCGTCAGCTTGATCGCGGCGAAGGTGTCGGTCGTCGACTTGGGGTCGATGCCCTCCTCCTCGCAGTAGCCGAGGACCTCCTGGCCGCCCTGCCAGGCGTGCTCGTACTGGGCGCGCACGGTGTGCAGACCCAGGTCCTCGGGCAGCTCGACGGCGGTGAGCACCTTGAGCTTCTCGGCGACCAGGGCCTTCGGGTGGAAGGAGCCGGGCTCCTCCATCGCGGTCAGCGCCAGCAGCTGGAGCAGGTGGTTCTGGATGACGTCACGGGCGGCGCCGATGCCGTCGTAGTAGCCGGCCCGGCCGCCGATGCCGATGTCCTCGGCCATCGTGATCTGTACGTGGTCGACGTAGGACCGGTTCCAGATCGGCTCCCACATCGTGTTGGCGAACCGCAGCGCCAGGATGTTCTGGACCGTCTCCTTCCCCAGGTAGTGGTCGATCCGGAAGACCTCGTTGGGCGGGAAGACGTCGTGCACGAGCTGGTTGAGCTCCTGCGCGCTGGCCAGGTCGTGGCCGAAGGGCTTCTCGATGACGGCACGCCGCCAGGAGCCCTCCTTCTGGTCGGCCAGGCCGTGCTTCTTGAGCTGCTGGACGACCTTGGGGAAGAACTTCGGCGGCACGGAGAGGTAGAAGGCGAAGTTGCCGCCCGTCCCCTGCGCCTTGTCGAGCTCCTGGATGGTCGCCTTCAGCGTCTCGAACGCCTCGTCGTCGTCGAAGTTGCCCTGGACGAAGCGCATCCCCTGGATGAGCTGCTGCCAGACCTCCTCGCGGAACGGCGTACGGGCGTGCTCCTTGACGGCGTCGTGGACGACCTGGGCGAAGTCCTCGTCCTCCCAGTCGCGGCGCGCGAAGCCGATGAGCGAGAAGCCCGGTGGCAGCAGGCCGCGGTTGGCCAGGTCGTAGACAGCAGGCATCAGCTTTTTACGGGACAAATCGCCCGTGACGCCAAAGATGACCAGGCCCGACGGCCCCGCGATACGCGGGAGCCGTCGGTCCTGTGCGTCACGGAGCGGGTTGGCTCCGGGAACAGCAGACAAAGTGGTCAGCCCTCCGAGGGGGCGAGGCGCGAGAGCTCCGCCTCGGTCGACTTGAGCAGGTCGTTCCAGGACGCCTCGAACTTCTCGACGCCCTCGTCCTCCAGCACCTGCACGACGTCGTCGTACGAGATGCCGAGCTTCTTGATCGCGTCGAGGTCGGCGCGGGCCTGGTCGTAACCGCCGGCGACGGTGTTGCCGGTGATCTCGCCGTGGTCGGCCACGGCCTCCAGGGTCGCCTCCGGCATGGTGTTCACCGTGTTGGGGGCGACGAGGTCGTCGACGTACAGGGTGTCCTTGAGGGACGGGTCCTTGACGCCGGTGGAGGCCCAGAGCGGGCGCTGCTTGTTGGCCTGCGCCTTGTCCAGCGGGGCCCAGCGGTCGGAGGAGAAGACCTCCTCGTACGCCTCGTAGGCCAGGCGCGCGTTGGCCAGGGCGGACTTGCCCTTGGCGGCCTTCGCCTCGTCGGAGCCGATGGCGTCCAGGCGCTTGTCGATCTCGGTGTCCACGCGGGACACGAAGAAGGACGCCACCGAGTGGATCTTGGAGAGGTCCAGGCCCGCGGCCTTCGCCTTCTCCAGGCCCGCCAGGTAGGCGTCCATGACCGCGCGGTAGCGCTCCAGCGAGAAGATCAGCGTCACGTTGACGCTGATGCCCCGGCCGATGGTCTCGGTGATCGCCGGGAGACCGGCCTTGGTCGCCGGGATCTTGATGAGCGTGTTCGGCCGGTCGACCAGCCACGCCAGCTGCTTGGCCTCGGCGACGGTGGCCAGGGTGTTGTGCGCCAGGCGCGGGTCGACCTCGATGGAGACCCGGCCGTCCTGGCCGCCGGTCGCGTCGAAGACCGGGCGCAGGATGTCGGCGGCGTCGCGGACGTCCGCCGTCGTGATCATGCGCAGGGCTTCCTCGACGGTGACCTTGCGGGCGGCGAGGTCGGTGAGCTGCTGCTCGTAACCGTCGCCCGAGGAGATCGCCTTCTGGAAGATCGACGGGTTGGTGGTGACGCCGACGACGTGGCTCTGGTCGATCAGCTCGGCCAGGTTGCCGGACGTGATCCGCTTGCGCGACAGGTCGTCGAGCCAGATCGCCACGCCCTCGTCGGAGAGGCGCTTGAGTGCGTCTGTCATGGGTTGCATCTCCTACTAGTCGTATATCTACGTCGTATATACGGCGTCAGCGCGCTGCGGCTTCGAGGGATTCCCGCGCTACGGCGGCCACGTTCTCGGCGGTGAAGCCGAACTCGCGGAAGAGGACCTTCGCGTCGGCCGAAGCACCGAAGTGCTCCAGCGAGACGATCCGGCCGGCGTCCCCGACGTACCGGTACCAGGTCAGGCCGATGCCCGCCTCGACGGCGACGCGCGCCTTGACCGACGGCGGGAGCACGCTCTCCTTGTAACCCTGATCCTGCTCCTCGAACCACTCGACGGACGGCATCGAGACGACCCGGGTCGGCACACCGGCCGCCTGGAGCTGCTCGCGCGCCTCGACGGCGACATGGACCTCGGAGCCGGTCGCGATGAGCAGCACCTGCGGCTCGCCACCCTCGGCCTCGAACAGGACGTAACCGCCCTTGGCCGCGTCCTCGTTCGCCTCGTACGTCGGCACGCCCTGGCGGGTCAGCGCCAGACCGTGCGGGGCGCCCACGCCGAACTCCTTGGTGTAGCGGCGCAGGATCTCGCGCCAGGCGATGGCGGTCTCGTTGGCGTCGGCCGGGCGCACGACGTTCAGGCCCGGGATGGCGCGCAGCGCGGCCAGGTGCTCCACCGGCTGGTGGGTCGGGCCGTCCTCGCCGAGGCCGATCGAGTCGTGCGTCCACACGTACGTCACCGGCAGGTGCATCAGTGCGGAGAGCCGCACCGCGTTGCGCATGTAGTCGGAGAACACCAGGAAGGTGCCGCCGTAGATGCGGGTGTTGCCGTGCAGCGCGATGCCGTTCATCGCGGCGGCCATCGCGTGCTCGCGGATCCCGAAGTGGATCGTGCGGCCGTACGGGTCGGCCTCCGGCAGCGGGTTGCCGACCGGGAGGAACGACGACGTCTTGTCGATCGTGGTGTTGTTCGAGCCGGCCAGGTCGGCGGAGCCGCCCCACAGCTCGGGCACGACATCGCCGAGCGCCTGGAGCACCTTGCCGGAGGCGGCACGGGTGGCCAGGGACTTGCCGGGCTCGAAGACCGGGAGCTTCTCCTCCCAGCCCGCGGGCAGCTCGCCCGCGGCGATCCGGTCGAAGTCGGCGGCGCGCTCCGGGTTGGCGGTGCGCCACGCGGCGAACGACTTGTCCCACTCGGCACGGGCCTCGCGGCCGCGGTCCAGGGCCTCGCGGGTGTGGCCGATGACCGCGTCGGAGACCTCGAAGGTCTGCTCCGGGTCGAAGCCGAGGACCCGCTTGGTCGCCGCGATCTCCTCGTCGCCGAGCGCCGAGCCGTGGGCCGCCTCGGTGTTCTGGGCGTTGGGGGCGGGCCAGGCGATGATCGAGCGGGCCGCGATGAACGAGGGGCGCTCGGTCTCGGCCTTGGCCGCCTGGAGCGCCGCGTACAGACCCGCCGGGTCCAGGTCACCGTTGGGCGCCTGCTCGACACGCTGGACGTGCCAGCCGTACGCCTCGTACCGCTTCAGGGTGTCCTCGGAGACCGCGGTCTCCGTGTCGCCCTCGATGGAGATGTGGTTGTCGTCCCAGAGCAGGACCAGGTTGCCCAGCTTCTGGTGGCCGGCCAGTGAGGACGCTTCGGCCGAGATGCCCTCCTGGAGGCAGCCGTCACCGGCGATGACCCAGACCGTGTGGTCGAAGGGCGAGGTGCCGGGGGCAGCCTCGGGGTCGAACAGGCCGCGCTCGTAGCGGGCGGCCATGGCCATGCCCACCGCGTTGGCGACACCCTGGCCCAGCGGGCCGGTCGTCGTCTCGACACCGGTGGTGTGCCCGTACTCCGGGTGGCCCGGGGTCTTGGAGCCCCAGGTCCGGAACGCCTTCAGGTCGTCCAGCTCCAGGCCGTAACCGGCGAGGTAGAGCTGGATGTACAGGGTCAGGCTGGAGTGGCCCGCCGAGAGGACGAACCGGTCGCGGCCGGTCCACTCCGCGTCCGCGGGGTCGTGCCGCATGACTTTCTGGAACAGGGTGTACGCGGCGGGAGCCAGGCTCATGGCCGTACCCGGGTGGCCGTTTCCGACTTTCTGTACGGCGTCCGCGGCGAGGACGCGGGCGGTGTCCACGGCCCGCTGGTCCAAATCGGTCCACTGGAGGTCTGTGGTGGTCGGCTTGTTGCTCACCCTGAGTCAGGGCTCCTCTCCACTGTTGTAAGCCGGTGACTGTTACCGCACCGGGCGTTGCCGAGCCTACCCCCGCCGCGGGGCACACTTCCCGAGCACTTTCCAGGGTGCGGGCGGCCCGCGCACTTCGCCTCCCGGCGGACGGACTCCGTACATCGCACAGTCACCCTCAACACGACCCCACCCCCGCGAAGGGCGGTGTATCCCCAACGTCTAGAGTGGTCGAGTTCGCGCAAGTCTTCACAAGGGCCTTTCCGGCCCGGAGCTTGCTGGGATTTCTCTGTCAGGGGTGTGCGTGACGGCCGTCGAGTCCCGACCCGCAGGGGTCGCCTTGACTCCCAGCCCAGGGGGCCATCGCCCGTTCGGGGCCCGTGTCAAGGCGTTCGTGGCGCTTACCAAGCCACGGATCATCGAGCTGTTGCTCATCACCACCGTTCCGGTGATGTTCCTCGCCGCCCAGGGCGTGCCCGACCTGTGGCTGGTGCTCGCCACCACGCTGGGTGGCTATCTCTCGGCGGGCGGCGCCAACGCGCTGAACATGTACATCGACCGCGACATCGACGCGCTGATGGACCGCACGTCGCAGCGTCCGCTGGTCACCGGGATGGTCAGCCCGCGCGAGTGTCTGGCCTTCGGTATCGCCCTCGCGGTGATCTCGACGCTCTGGTTCGGACTGCTCGTCAACTGGCTGTCGGCCGCGCTCGCTCTCGGAGCGCTGCTCTTCTACGTCGTCGTCTACACGATGCTGCTGAAGCGCCGCACCTCCCAGAACATCATCTGGGGCGGCATCGCCGGCTGCCTGCCGGTGCTCATCGGCTGGTCCTCCGTGACGAACTCCCTCTCCTGGGCCGCCGTCATCCTCTTCGCCGTCATCTTCTTCTGGACGCCGCCGCACTACTGGCCGCTCTCCATGAAGGTGAAGGACGACTACGCCCGGGTCGGCGTCCCGATGCTCCCGGTCATCGCCTCCAACCAGGTGGTGGCCCGGCAGATCGTCATCTACAGCTGGGTGATGGTCGGCGTCTCGCTGCTGCTCACCCCGCTGGGCTACACCGGCTGGTTCTACCTGTCGGTGGCGCTGCTGGCGGGCGGCTTCTGGCTCTGGGAGGCCCACGGGCTGCAGAACCGGGCCAGGGCCGGGGTGAGCGGCGCCAAGCTCAAGGAGATGCGGCTGTTCCACTGGTCCATCACCTACGTCTCGCTGCTCTTCCTGGCCGTCGCGGTGGACCCCTTCCTCCGCTAGTCATCCGGTCACCGGCCTCGACGGGCGGGTCACGTGGCACAAGCCACGCGACCCGCCCGTCGCCGTTCCCTCTACCCGTCGGTAGCATCCTGTCCATGGGAGAGACGGCAGCAGACGCAGCAGAGACCGGGCAGACCTCGCGGACGGACGCCAGGAAGGCGGCCCGTGCGGAGCGCAGGGCGGCGAAGCTGGCCCGTGAGATCGGGTCCTTCGCCAAGGAGCACGGCGGCGCCGAGGGGCAGCTCGCCTACATCGGCCAGGCGGGCGCCCGCATCGTCCTGGTCGGTCAGGACGGCGCCTGGGGCGACCTGGTGGCTCCGACGTACGCCGTGGCCGAGAGCGCGGCGGAGAAGTCCGGGATCACGATGCACGAGGAGTTCGACGGCGACTTCGCGCTGAAGGTCCGCACGGGCCCGTACGAGTGGTCGCGGATGGCCGGGATCCAGGTCGGCGGCCCGTCCAACGACAGCTGAACGGCCGTACGGAGAAGGGGCGGCGGGCATCTGCCCGCCGCCCCTTCTCCGTACAACCGTTCAGAGAGCCTGAGCCGACTCCCGCTGCTCGGCGGAGGCGGACGGGCCCGGCAGCGTGGCCGGCTCCTCGTCGCCGCGCTCGCGCATGCTCAGCACCAGGCGGACCACGGCGATCCACATGATGGCGGAGCCGAACATATGGACGCCGACCAGGATCTCGGGGACGTCGCTGAAGTACTGCACGTACCCGATCGCGCCCTGGGCGAGCAGCACGACCAGCAGGTCACGGGCGCGCGCCCGGGTGTCGGCGGGGGCGTCAACCACCCGCAGGGCCAGCCACATCGCGATGGCCAGCGCGCAGACCACCCAGGCGGCAATGGCGTGGATGTGTGCGGCGGCCGACCAGTCCCACGGCATCCGCGGTACGTCGCTGCTGTCGCCCGCGTGCTTGCCGGAACCGGTCACCGAGGTGCCGAGCACGATGAGGACCACGGTGGTCGCCAGGATCGCCCAGGAGAGGCGGCGTACCGGCAGGGGGGCGCGGGGGCGGGCCGGGCCGTCGCCCTCGCAGATCCGGACCCAGGTGATCACGGCGACCGCGAGGAGCAGGTTGGCGAGCAGGAAGTGCCCGGCCACCGTCCACGGGTTGAGCCCCGCCCAGACGGTGATGCCGCCGAGGATGGCGTTGCCGAGCACGATCCAGAACTGCGACCAGGCCAGCCGGGTCACCTTGCGGCGGCGCGGCTTCATCGAACTGACGGCGATGATCGCCCAGCCGACGGCGGCCGACAGGACGTACGTCAGCAGCCGGTTGCCGAACTCGATCGCACCGTGCATGCCCTGCGCGGGCGTAGCGAAGAGGCTGTCGTCGGTGCACTTGGGCCAGGTGTCGCAGCCGAGCCCCGAACCGGTCAGCCGGACGGCACCGCCGGTCACGATGATGAAGACGCTCATCAGGACGGCGGAGAGCGCGGCGCGCTTCACCACCTTGGTGGACGGCGTCCAGCGCTTGGCGATGGCAGTGATGGGGGTTTCCACGCGGACCATCGTAGGACGTGGCTTGTGCATGATTTCACGAGGGGTGGTTCGTGGCGGCTTGCCCGTGAGATCCCTGCTGCCGGGGCTACTCCCAGCGGAAGAACTTCGCCGCCGCGCCAAGCCCCAGCACCGCCCAGACCGCCAGGATCCCGGCCTGGCCCCACGGCATCGACGCGCCGTGCTGGAGGACGTCCCGCAGCCCCTCGGAGAGCGCCGAGATGGGCAGTAGCCCCAGCACCGACTGCACCGCGTCCGGGAACTTGTCCAGCGGCACGATGACCCCGCCGCCGACCAGCAGCAGCAGGAAGACCAGGTTGGCGGCGGCGAGCGTCGCCTCGGCCTTCAGCGTCCCGGCCATCAGCAGCCCGAGCCCGGAGAACGCGGCGGTCCCCAGCACCAGGAGCAGCAGCACGGAGAGCGGGTTGCCCTGCGGCGACCAGCCCAGCGCGAAGGCGATCGCCGTCAGCAGCAGCACCTGGAGCACCTCGGTGACCAGCACCGACAGGGTCTTCGCCGTCATCAGCGCCCAGCGGGGCAGCGGGGAGGCCCCGAGCCGCTTGAGGACCCCGTAACGGCGTTCGAAGCCGGTGGCGATCGCCTGGCCGGTGAAGGCCGTCGACATCACCGCGAGCGCGAGGATGCCCGGGGCCAGGAAGTCCACCGACGCGCCCGAGCCGGTGTCGACGATGTCGACCGCGCTGAACAGCACGAGCAGCAGCGTCGGGATGATCACCGTCAGCAGCAGCTGCTCCCCGTTGCGCAGCAGCATCCGGGTCTCCAGCGCCGTCTGCGCGGCGATCATCCGGGGGAGCGGGGCGGCGCCGGGGCGCGGGGTGTACGTACCGGCGCTCATGCGCGCAGCTCCTTGCCGGTCAGTTCGAGGAAGACGTCCTCCAGGGTGTGCCGCTCCACCGAGATGCCCTCGGGCATCACGCCGTGCTGCGCGCACCAGGAGGTGACGGTGGCCAGCAGCTGCGGGTCGACGGTCCCGGTGATGCGGTACGTCCCCGGGAGCGGCTCGGCGGCCTGGGAGCCGTCGGGCAGCGCCTTGACCAGGGAGCCGAGGTCGAGCCCCGTACGGCCGGTGAAGCGCAGGGTGTTCTCGGCGCCGCCCCGGCAGAGCTGCTCGGGGGAGCCCTGGGCGATGACCCGGCCCGCGTCGATGATCGCGACGTCGTCGGCGAGCGCCTCGGC
The DNA here is from genome assembly GCF_033109485.1 of Streptomyces cyaneofuscatus. Lineage (NCBI taxonomy): Bacteria > Bacillati > Actinomycetota > Actinomycetes > Kitasatosporales > Streptomycetaceae > Streptomyces > Streptomyces cyaneofuscatus. The sequence continues at coordinate 6,576,543 of NZ_CP137002.1, forward strand.
CTCGTCCATGAAGTGGGTGGTCAGCACCACGGAGACGCCGTCTCCGCGCAGTTCGCGCACCAGGTCCCAGGTGGAGCGGCGGGCCTGCGGGTCGAGCCCGGCGGTCGGCTCGTCCAGGAAGACCAGCTCGGGCCGGCCGACGACCGCGAGGGCCAGGGCGAGGCGCTGCTGCTGGCCGCCGGAGAGCCGCCGGTAGGTGGTGCGGCCGCAGGAGCCGAGGCCGAGGCGCTCGATCAGGGCGTCCACGTCCAGCGGGTGGGCGTGCAGCTTGGCCATGTGGCGGAGCATCTCGTCGGCGCGGGCGCCGGAGTAGACGCCGCCGGACTGGAGCATGACCCCGATCCGGGGGCGCAGCCGCTCCGCGTCGGCGACCGGGTCGAGTCCGAGGACCCGTACGGTGCCGGCGTCGGGGCGGCGGTAGCCCTCGCAGGTCTCGATCGTGGTGGTCTTCCCGGCGCCGTTCGGGCCGAGGACGGCCGTCACCGCGCCCGACGCCACGACCAGATCGAGGCCGTCCACCGCGGTCTTCGTGCCGTACCGCTTCACCAGGCCCTTGACCTGTACGACGGGCTCGTTCTCCATGGCGCGTAAGTCTAGGCAGGGGTTCCGGTGGTCCCTCTGCCGGGGCCAGATTAGGTAACCCTAAGTGACGAACCACACCGTAGATCGTTCCGGACCGTGGTTGTCAGGGCCGAATGAATTACGCAACAATGGTGTTGTGAAATACGACGGACGGGCTCCTCAGGAGGAACTCGCGACCGGTGAGCGCTCGACGCGCAACCGGGTCGCGCGCTCCATCCTGGACCATGGCCCCTCCACCGTCGCGGACCTCGCCAAGCGCCTCGGCCTCACCCAGGCCGCCGTCCGCCGCCACCTGGACGCCCTCGTCTCCGACGATGTCGTCGAAGCCCGTGAACAGCGGGTCTACGGGGCGCGGACCCGAGGCAGGCCCGCCAAGGTGTTCGCCCTGACGGACTGCGGCCGGGACGCCTTCGACCAGTCCTACGACAAGCTGGCGGCGGACGCCCTCCGGTTCATCGCCGAGTCCGGCGGTGACGAGGCGGTCACCGCCTTCGCCCGTGCCCGGATGGCGGCGATGGGCGAGGCGTACCGCGCCGCGGTCGAGGCCGCGGAGCCCGAAGAGCGCACGGAGGCCCTCGCCAGGGCCCTGAGCGCCGACGGGTACGCTGCTACGGCGCGCAGCGCGCCGGGCCCGCAGCAGGGCGAGCAGCTGTGCCAGCACCACTGCCCGGTGGCGCATGTCGCCGAGCAGTTCCCACAGCTGTGCGAGGCGGAGACGGAATTCTTCTCCAGCCTCCTCGGGACCCATGTGCAGCGTCTGGCCACCCTCGCCCACGGCGACGGCGTGTGCACGACCTATGTGCCGCGCAGCGGCCAGGCAGCACCCCCACAGACCACCCATTCAGCATCTGCAAGCACGGCCGGGAGGAACCCCGCATGACGCTCCCCACGGAGACTGCCCACCCTGAGCTCGAGGGTCTGGGTACGTACGAATTCGGCTGGGCCGACTCCGACGCGGCAGGCGCGGCGGCGAAGCGCGGCCTGTCCGAGGCTGTCGTCCGCGACATCTCGGAGAAGAAGAACGAGCCCGAGTGGATGCTGAAGCTGCGGCTCAAGGGCCTCAAGCTCTTCGACAAGAAGCCCATGCCCAGCTGGGGCTCGGACCTGTCGGGCATCGACTTCGACAACATCAAGTACTTCGTGCGCTCCACGGAGAAGCAGGCGGCCTCCTGGGACGACCTGCCCGAGGACATCAAGAACACGTACGACAAGCTCGGCATCCCGGAGGCGGAGAAGCAGCGCCTCGTCGCCGGTGTCGCAGCGCAGTACGAGTCCGAGGTCGTCTACCACCAGATCCGCGAGGACCTGGAGGAGCAGGGCGTCATCTTCCTGGACACCGACACCGCGCTGAAGGAGCACCCGGAGCTCTTCAAGGAGTACTTCGGCACCGTCATCCCGGTCGGCGACAACAAGTTCGCCTCGCTGAACACGGCCGTGTGGTCCGGTGGCTCGTTCATCTACGTGCCCAAGGGCGTCCACGTGGACATCCCGCTCCAGGCCTACTTCCGTATCAACACGGAGAACATGGGCCAGTTCGAGCGGACGCTGATCATCGTCGACGAGGACGCCTACGTCCACTACGTCGAGGGCTGCACCGCCCCGATCTACTCCTCGGACTCGCTGCACAGCGCCGTGGTCGAGATCATCGTGAAGAAGGGCGGCCGCTGCCGCTACACGACGATCCAGAACTGGTCGAACAACGTCTACAACCTGGTCACCAAGCGGGCCGTGGCCTACGAGGGCGCGACCATGGAGTGGGTCGACGGCAACATCGGCTCCAAGGTGACCATGAAGTACCCGGCCATCTACCTGATGGGCGAGCACGCCAAGGGTGAGACCCTCTCCATCGCCTTCGCGGGCGAGGGCCAGCACCAGGACGCCGGCGCCAAGATGGTCCACATGGCGCCGAACACCTCCTCGAACATCGTCTCCAAGTCGGTGGCGCGAGGCGGCGGCCGTACGTCCTACCGCGGTCTGATCGAGATCGGCGAGGGCGCGCCGGGCGCGAAGTCCAACGTGCTCTGCGACGCTCTGCTCGTCGACACGATCTCCCGCTCGGACACCTACCCCTACGTCGACGTCCGCGAGGACGACGTGTCGATGGGCCACGAGGCGACCGTCTCCAAGGTCTCCGAGGACCAGCTCTTCTACCTCATGAGCCGCGGACTCACCGAGTTCGAGGCCATGGCGATGATCGTGCGCGGCTTCGTCGAGCCGATCGCGAAGGAGCTGCCCATGGAGTACGCCCTGGAGCTCAACCGGCTGATCGAGCTGCAGATGGAGGGTTCGGTCGGCTAGGTCCTCGTACGAGGATCCTGTGGGGCGGCCCTCGCGGCCGCCCCCGCCCCCACCGAACCACCCCCCTTCTTGACTGAGAAAGCGAGCACTACGACAGCCATGGCTGAGGCTCAGAACACTCCGGTGGGCTCCACCACCGCCGGCTCCATCGCGGTGGCCGCCGAGTCGACCGTCGCCACGCGCATGAGCGCGCCCCCGTCCTTCGACGTCGCGGACTTCCCCGTCCCGCACGGTCGCGAGGAGGAGTGGCGCTTCACCCCGCTGGAGCGGCTGCGCGGGCTGCACGACGGCACCGCCGTCGCGAACGGCAGCGGCGTGAAGGTCGCGATCGACGCGCCCGAGGGCGTCACCGTCGAGACCGTCGGCCGCGACGACGCCCGGCTCGGCAAGGCCGGTACGCCGGTGGACCGGGTCGCCGCCCAGGCGTACAGCTCCTTCGAGCAGGCCTCGGTCGTCACCGTCGCCAAGGAGGCCGTGCTCGCCGAGCCGATCCGGATCACCGTGCACGGCGAGGGCGGCACCGCCTACGGCCACCAGCTCATCGAGCTGAAGGCCTTCGCCGAGGCCGTCGTCGTCATCGACCACACCGGTGACGCGGTGCTCGCCGCCAACGTCGACTACGTCCTGGGTGACGGCGCCAAGCTGACCGTCGTCTCCGTCCAGGACTGGGACGACACGGCCGTCCACGTCGCCCAGCACAACGCGCTGGTCGGCCGGGACGCCTCGTTCAAGTCGATCGTCGTCACCTTCGGCGGCGACCTGGTCCGCCTGCACCCGCGGGTCGCCTACGCGGCGCCCGGCGGCGAGGCGGAGCTCTTCGGCCTGTACTTCACCGACAAGGGCCAGCACCAGGAGCACCGCCTCCTGGTCGACCACAACACCCCGCACTGCAAGTCCAACGCGGTGTACAAGGGCGCACTCCAGGGCGACGGCGCGCACGCCGTCTGGATCGGCGACGTCCTCATCCAGGCCGCGGCCGAGGGCACCGACACCTACGAGATGAACCGGAACCTCGTCCTCACCGACGGTGCCCGGGTCGACTCCGTGCCCAACCTGGAGATCGAGACCGGCGAGATCGTCGGCGCGGGCCACGCCTCGGCGACCGGCCGCTTCGACGACGAGCAGCTGTTCTACCTCCAGTCCCGCGGTATCCCGGCCGAGGAAGCCCGCCGCCTGGTCGTGCGCGGCTTCTTCGCCGAGCTGGTCCAGCAGATCGGCCTGCCGGACGTGGAGGCGCGGCTGCTCGACACGATCGAGGCCGAGCTGAAGGCGTCCGTCTGATGACCTTCGTCAAGGCCTGTGCGCTGAGTGAGCTGGAGGACGACACCCCGATGCGGGTGGAGCTCGACGGCACACCCGTCTCCGTCGTCCGCACCGAGGGCGAGGTGTTCGCGATCAACGACATCTGCTCGCACGCGAACGTGTCGCTCTCGGAGGGCGAGGTGGAGGACTGTGCGATCGAGTGCTGGCTGCACGGCTCGTCGTTCGACCTCCGCACCGGCAAGCCGTCCGGCCTTCCCGCGACGCGCCCCGTCCCCGTATACCCCGTAAAGATCGAAGGGGACGATGTGCTCGTCTCCGTCACCCAGGAGTCCTGAGTCACCCATGGCAACGCTTGAAATCCGCGACCTGCACGTCTCCGTCGAGGCCGACAACGCCACGAAGGCGATCCTCAAGGGCGTCGACCTGACCGTGAAGCAGGGCGAGACCCACGCCATCATGGGCCCCAACGGGTCCGGCAAGTCCACCCTCGCGTACTCGCTGGCCGGTCACCCCAAGTACACGATCACCGGCGGTACGGTCACCCTGGACGGCGAGGACGTCCTGGAGATGTCCGTCGACGAGCGCGCCCGCGCCGGCCTCTTCCTCGCCATGCAGTACCCCGTCGAGATCCCCGGTGTCTCGGTCTCCAACTTCCTGCGCACCTCCGCCACCGCCGTCCGCGGCGAGGCGCCCAAGCTGCGTACGTGGGTCAAGGAGGTCAAGGAGACGATGGCCGGGCTCCAGATGGACCCGGCCTTCGCCGAGCGCAACGTCAACGAGGGCTTCTCCGGCGGTGAGAAGAAGCGCCACGAGATCCTCCAGCTGGAGCTCCTCAAGCCGAAGATCGCCGTCCTGGACGAGACCGACTCCGGCCTGGACGTCGACGCGCTCAAGACCGTCTCCGAGGGTGTCAACCGGGTCCGCGCGACCGGCGAGGTCGGCACGCTGCTGATCACGCACTACACCCGCATCCTGAAGTACATCCAGCCCGACTTCGTGCACGTGTTCGCCAACGGCCGGATCGCGGCCTCCGGCGGTGCCGAGCTGGCCGACCAGCTGGAGAACGAGGGCTACGAGGCATACACGAAGGGTGGCGCTTCCGCGTGACTGACGCCCGACAGGGGCTCACCGGCCTCCTCGACACCGAGGCGATCCGCAAGGACTTCCCGATCCTGGACCGCACGGTCCACGACGGCAGGAAGATCCTCTACCTGGACTCCGCGGCGACCTCGCAGAAGCCGCGCCAGGTCCTCGACGCGCTCAACACGTACTACGAGCGCCACAACGCGAACGTGCACCGAGGCGTCTACACGATCGCCGAGGAGGCCACCGCGCTGTACGAAGGCGCCCGTGACAAGGTCGCGGCCTTCATCAACGCGCCGAGCCGCAACGAGGTGATCTTCACCAAGAACGCCTCGGAGTCGCTCAACCTCGTGGCCAACATGCTCGGCTGGGCTGACGAGCCCTACCGGGTGGACCGCGACACCGAGATCGTCACCACGGAGATGGAGCACCACTCCAACATCGTGCCGTGGCAGCTGCTCGCGCAGCGCACCGGCGCGAAGCTGAAGTGGTTCGGCATCACCGACGACGGCCGGCTCGACCTGTCGAACATCGACGAGATCATCACCGAGAAGACGAAGATCGTCTCCTTCACGCTGGTCTCCAACATCCTGGGCACCGTCAACCCGGTCGAGCCGATCATCCGCCGCGCCCAGCAGGTCGGCGCGCTGGTCTGCATCGACGCCTCGCAGGCCGCCCCGCACATGGTGCTGGACGTGCAGGCGCTCCAGGCCGACTTCGTGGCCTTCACCGGCCACAAGATGGTCGGCCCGACGGGTATCGGCGTGCTCTGGGGACGGCAGGAGCTCCTGGAGGACCTGCCGCCGTTCCTCGGCGGCGGCGAGATGATCGAGACCGTGTCGATGCACTCGTCCACCTACGCCCCGGCGCCGCACAAGTTCGAGGCCGGTACGCCCCCGATCGCACAGGCCGTCGGCCTCGGCGCGGCCGTGGACTACCTCTCCTCGATCGGCATGGAGAACATCCACCAGCACGAGAAGGCGATCACCCAGTACGCGGTGAAGCGCTTGCTGGAGGTCCCGGACCTGCGGATCATCGGTCCGGCGACGGCCGAGGACCGCGGGGCGACGATCTCCTTCACGCTCGGCGACATCCACCCGCACGACGTGGGCCAGGTCCTCGACGAGCTGGGCATCTGCGTCCGGGTCGGCCACCACTGCGCCCGCCCGGTCTGCCTGCGGTACGGAATTCCCGCGACGACGCGAGCGTCGTTCTATCTGTACTCCACGCCCGCCGAGGTCGACGCACTGGTGGACGGGCTGGAGCACGTCCGGAACTTCTTCGGGTGAGGGCGTAACGGTGAAGCTTGATTCCATGTACCAGGAAGTGATCCTGGACCACTACAAGCACCCCCACGGGCGCGGCCTGCGGGACGGCGACGCCGAGGTGCACCACGTCAACCCGACGTGCGGTGACGAGATCACGCTCCGGGTGAAGTACGACGGCGAGACCATCGCCGACGTGAGCTACGAGGGCCAGGGCTGCTCCATCAGCCAGGCCTCCGCCTCCGTGCTGAACGAGCTGCTCGTCGGCAAGGAGCTGTCCCAGGCGCAGAAGATCCAGGACGCCTTCCTGGAGCTGATGCAGTCCAAGGGCCAGCTGGAGCCGGACGACGCGATGGAGGAGGTGCTGGAGGACGCCGTGGCGTTCGCCGGTGTCTCCAAGTACCCCGCCCGGGTCAAGTGCGCGCTGCTGAGCTGGATGGCGTGGAAGGACGCGACGGCCAAGGCGCTGTCCGAAGGGAAGACCGCATGAGCGAGAACGAGACCGCGACCATGAAGCCGGCCTCCGAGGAGGAGGTCCGCGAGGCGCTGTACGACGTCGTCGACCCCGAGCTGGGCATCGACGTCGTCAACCTGGGCCTGATCTACGGCATCCACGTCGACGACGCCAACATCGCCACCCTCGACATGACCCTGACGTCCGCGGCCTGCCCGCTGACCGATGTCATCGAGGACCAGGCGAAGTCCGCCACGGACGGCATCGTCAACGAGCTCCGGATCAACTGGGTCTGGATGCCGCCGTGGGGCCCGGACAAGATCACGGACGACGGGCGCGAGCAGCTCCGCGCGCTCGGGTTCAACGTCTGACCTCGAGCTTTCCCCGTACGACGCGAACGGGAAGCGCGTCGTACGGGAAGAGCTCAGGCGAGCGGGGGCGCGGGCCGTGCGCCACGGAGCGTGCCCCGGACCTCCCCGGCGCAGACCAGCGCGATGACCGCACAGGCCGCCACGGCCACCACCGCGACCAGGCTGTCCGGCCCCAGGGACTCCCGCAGGGCCGTCGTCGCGAAGCTCACCGCGACGACGACCTCGGTGCCCCCGAGCACCGCGAGCCACACGGCCCGTACGCCACCCGGCACCCGGGCCCGTACGGACTCCGAGCCCAGCAGCGCCGCCCCGCCGGCGGCCGGCAGGACGAACGCCAGCAGCAGCCCGTCGAACAGGGCATGCGCGACGGGCGACGGGTCCGTGTGGTCGATCTCGGCGGTGCCGGGCCCCGACTGGGCGAACAGCAGCCCGAAGAAGCCCAGGTAGGCGACCTGGAGGCAGAGCAGGACGGGCGCGACCCCGTGGATGAGCAGGCGTTTCACGTGTGGTCTCCGAAAGGTGCTTCGTAAGTGGGGGTGCGGGTGCGGGCGCCGTGACCGCCGGGCACACTGTCCGGCATGGCCGTCCGCATGTATCACCTCGCCGTCGATGCCCATGACCTGCCGCTCCTGGCCCGCTTCTGGAGCGCCGTGCTGGACTGGCAGGTGCTCTTCGAAGACGAGGACGAGATCGTCATCGGCGCGCACGAGACCGCGCTGCCGGGCATGTGCTTCCTCCCCGTGCCGGAGGGGAAGACCGTCAAGAACCGGCTGCACATCGACCTGACCCCCGACGACCAGGACGCCGAGGTGGAGCGCATCCTCGCGCTCGGCGCACGGCGGATCGATGTCGGCCAGGGGCCGGACGCCACTTTCGTGGTGCTGGCCGATCCCGAGGGCAACGAGTTCTGTGTGCTGCGCCCGAAGCGGACGCTGACCGACTGAGGCCTACGAGGGTGTGGCCGGGGGCGGCCCGTACTGCTCCGGCAGGTTCTGTGCCGCCGCCTCCGCCAGGACCGGGGCCAGGTTCTCGTTGCGCATCCGGAGGTCCACGTACAGCAGTCCGGTCATCAGGGGCGGGAAGATCGACGAGAAGAGCTGGCTGACCAGTCCGCTGATCATGGACAGCACCACGAAGCCGCCGAACAGGGCGAGGATCTCCCCGCCGCTCGGTTCGCCCGTCATCTCCGTGCTGTCCAGGGAGCCGGGGATCATGCCGAGCGCCTGGAACGGCATCTGGATCATGTAGCCGACCACGGACGCCAGCCCGAAGGCGAGCAGGGTGATGCCGAGGACCCGCCACCAGCTGCCCTGCACCAGCCGGGCCGAGCGGCGGAGCGCCGCGACCGGGCGCTGGGCCTCGAAGACCACGATCGTCGGGGCCAGGGAGAACTTCACCCAGAGCCAGATCGCGACCGGGGCGATCACCAGCCAGCCGAGGAGGCCGAACAGGAGGAGCGGTCCCGCGGTGTCCGAGTCGCCGAGCGAGACGAAGTAGACCACGGTGGCGACCATGGTGAACATGATGAGCAGGAAGGGGATGGCCACGGCCAGGGCCAGCAGGAACACCGTGCCGATCATGGCCCACACCCGCGACCAGGCCCGCCGCCATACCGTGCCGAAGCCGATCGGGCGGCCCAGGACCGCTTCCTGGAGGACCACCGGGACCGCCGCCTGGACGACGGCCGACGCCAGCAGGTAGGCGATGACGCCGATGACCATCAGGACGCCGAACGCGATGCCCAGCGGGACCAGTTGGGCCGTGTCCGGTTCGCCGGGCCCGGTCAGGTCCTCCCAGTTGGCCGCCACGGTGGAGAAGGCGATGGCCACCCCGATACCCAGCACGGCCGTCGCCGCGCCGAAGAGCGCCAGCGCTATCCCGACCAGCGGCTTCCAGTAGCCGCCGATCGTCGCGAAGGCGCCGCTGAGCATGTCCGAGACCCTCAGCGGCGCCAGGGGTATCACCCCCGGCTTGGGCGGTGCCGCCCATCCGCCGTTCCAGCCACCCGGTCCCTGCGCTCCCCCGTGGAAGGGCCCCCCACCGTGGGGCGCGCCCCCGTACGGGCCACCGCCCCACCCTGCGTCCTGCGCCACTGTCACTCCGCTCCTGTCCTCGGCCCGTGGTCCCGGGCCGTGTCATCGGTCGGCACACCGTAGCGCCCCTGGCGTGGGCCGATGATATGTACGATCGTACGCAACGATGCGTACACTCGTACACATGGGATACGCATACGGACTGCTGGCCGCGGCGATCGCGGCGGAGGTGGCCGGGACGACGGCCATGAAGTACAGCGAGGGGTTCACCCGGCTCTGGCCCTCGATCGGCACGGCGGTGGGGTATCTGATCGCCTTCACCCTGCTCGCGCAGACCCTCAAGACGCTCTCCGTGGGCACCGCGTACGCGATCTGGGCCGGCGTCGGCACGGCGGCCGTGGCCCTCATCGGGATCCTGTTCCTGGGGGAGTCCAGCAGCCTGGTCAAGATCGTGGGGGTCGGTCTGATCGTCGTCGGGGTCGTCGTGCTCAACCTGGGGGGAGCCCACTGATGGCCCGCCGGTACGACCCCGAGCGGCGTACGCGGATCATCGACGCGGCGCTGCGGGTGATAGCGGCCGACGGGATAGCCGGGCTCAGCCACCGCACCGTGGCAGCCGAGGCCGACGTGCCGCTCGGCTCGACCACGTACCACTTCGGCTCGCTGGACGAGCTGCTGACGGCCGCCCTGCGCCGGTCCAACGAGAATTTCGCCCGGGCGCTGCGCGACAGCGAGGTGTGCGCCGGGGACGCGTCCTCCGCCTCCGGCCTCGCCGATGAGCTGACCCGGGTGCTGGGGGAGTGGTTCGAGGGCGACCGGGGCGCGATCGAGCTGGAGTACGAGCTGTACCTCGCGGCCCTGCGCCGCCCGGTCCTGCGTCCCGTCGCCGCGGAGTGGACCGCGTCGGCGGTCGAGGTGCTGTCCGCGCGCACGGACCCGGCCACCGCGCGGGCGCTGGTCGCGCTGCTGGACGGCGTCTGCCTCCAGGTGCTGCTGACCGGCTCCGCCTTCGATCCGGCCTACACCCGCGAGATGCTGGCGCGGGTGGTGGACGGCTGCGCCTGAGCGGCCGGGGCCGGGCCTGAGGGGCGCGGGCCGGGGCGGGTGCGGGTCAGCCCAGGCTGCGTACGGTCTTCAGGGGCGCGACGGGAGCGGTCGCCAGGGCGGGACCGGGGGCCGCCGGGGGAACGGCCGGAAGCTGAGACCGGTTCGCCCGAGCGGGCCCTGGCCGGTTAGGTTTCTGTCCATGACCGACACGACTTCCCAGGCCACTTCCCGTACCACCGGCGCCGTCGCCGCCGGCCTCGCCACCGTCGCCGGTGACGGCACCGTCCTCGACACCTGGTTCCCCGCCCCCGAGCTCCAGCCCGAGCCCGGCCCGGCCGGTACGCAGCGGCTCACCCCGGACGAGGCCGTCAACCGCCTCGGTGAGGGCGCCGCCAAGGCCATCGGCGTGGACGCCCGGCGCGGCGTCGAGGTCGTCGCCGTCTCCACGGTCATCTCCTCGCTGGAGGACAAGCCGCTCGACGCGCACGACGCGTACCTGCGCCTGCACCTGCTCTCGCACCGGCTCGTCCAGCCGCACGGCCAGAACCTCGACGGCGTCTTCGGCCTGCTGGCCAACGTCGCCTGGACCTCGCTCGGCCCGGTCGCGGTCGACGACCTGGAGCGGGTCCGCCTGAACGCCCGCGCCGAGGGGCTGCACCTCCAGGTGACCTCGGTCGACAAGTTCCCGCGCATGACGGACTACGTGGCCCCCAAGGGCGTACGCATCGCCGACGCCGACCGGGTCCGCCTCGGCGCGCACCTCGCCGCCGGGACCACCGTCATGCACGAGGGCTTCGTCAACTTCAACGCGGGCACCCTCGGCACCTCCATGGTCGAGGGCCGTATCTCCGCGGGCGTCGTCGTCGGCGACGGCTCCGACATCGGCGGCGGCGCCTCCACCATGGGCACCCTCTCCGGTGGCGGCAACGTCCGCATCGTCATCGGTGAGCGCTGCCTGGTCGGCGCGGAGGCCGGCGTCGGCATCGCGCTGGGCGACGAGTGCGTCGTGGAGGCCGGGCTGTACGTCACGGCCGGCACCCGCGTCACGCTGCCGGACGGCCAGGTCGTCAAGGCCCGTGAGCTCTCCGGCGCCTCCAACATCCTCTTCCGCCGCAACTCGGTCACCGGCACCGTCGAGGCCCGCCCGAACAACGCGGTGTGGGGCGGCCTGAACGACGTCCTGCACGCCCACAACTGATCTTCTACGGATCAGGCCGCGAGGAGCTCCTCGTACGCCGCACGCAGCCCGTCGACCGCCTCGCGGCCGGCGGGCTGCAGCGGTTCCCGGACCGGGCCCGCGTCCAGCAGGGCCTTCGCGGTGACGGTGCCGGGCAGCCCGCCCGCCATCATCAGCCCGGCCAGCCGGACCGTCAGCCCGTTGAGCCGCGCCGCCTCGTCCGTCCGCCCCGCGTCGAACGCGTCCAGCGGCGCCCGCATCTGACGCGGGACCACGTTGGCGACCGTGCTGACATAGCCCGCGCCACCCAGCGCGTACAGCGGGAGGTTCAGCTCCTCGCACCCCGAGTAGTACGCCAGCCCGGTGCGGGCGATCACCTTCGTCGACCCGAGCAGGTCGTACGCGCAGTCCTTCACCGCGACGACGCGCGGGTGGTCCGCGAGCCGCAGCAGGGTCTCCGGCTCGATCCGGACGCCGGTACGGCCGGGGATGTCGTACAGCATCAGCGGTACGCCGGTGGCCTCGGCGATCCGCAGGAAGTACGTCTCCACGGCGGCCTGCGGCGGCCGGCTGTAGTACGGCGGCACCACCAGCAGCCCGTCCGCGCCGGCCTCCTCGGCCTCGCGCGCGAGCCGCACCGCGTGCGTGGTGTCCGCGCTGCCGACCCCGGAGAGCAGCGGCACCCCGTCACCGACCTCTGCCCGGACCGCCCGCAGCAGGTCCGACTTCTCCGCGTCCGACGTGGTGGGCGACTCCCCGGTGGTGCCGCTGAGCACCAGCCCGTCGCACCCCTCGGCCACCAGGTGGGCGGCGTGGGCGCGGGCGGCGTCTAGGTCCAGCGCCCCGGTGGCGGTGAACGGCGTGATCATGGCGCAGAGGGCGCGGCCGAAGGGGCGGGGCGCGGTGGCAGTCATGTCCGAAGTGTCGGCTCCGGTGAGCGTGAAGGTCCACTTAGATCTGCTTGTCCGGACCGGGAAGAGATGCTGAACAGTGCCGTGGGGGAGCCCGCCCCTGACATGATCGAACACGCGGACGGCGTACGGCCGGAGGGCTGTCATGAGGGGCGGGCGAGGGATGGGCGCGATGGGCGAGCGGGTGCGGGGGCGGACGCGGACGTGGAGACCGGCTGCGGTGGTGGTGCTCCTGACGGCGCTGACCGGCTGTTCGGGATTCCTCGTCCCGGCCGGTGAGGGCGAACGCGAGCCCACCCCGACCGCCCGGGCCGCGACGCCGCCCCCGTCCTCCGTCAACCCGCCACCGGTCGCCGACGCACCGGCGCAGGGCCCGGACCCGTCCCGCACCGCCACCCCCACCGGCACGTGTCCCGCCTCCGGGGCCGTGGTGACCATGGGGGAGGTGCAGGCCGTGATGATGAGCCGTGCCGCCGTCCTCACCCTGACCAACTGCGGCTCGAAGCCCTACCGGGTCGACGGCTACCCCTCGGTCCAGGCGCTCGGCGAGGACGGTGAGCGCCTCCCGGTGAAGGTCAACCCGGCAGGGTCGGTATTCGGCCAGGACAAGGGCCCCGAGCCGCGCACGCTGAAGCCGGGCGCCACCGTGAGGTCGATGCTCGCCTGGGTCTCCACCCAGGAGGGCGGCGAACTCGTCATGGCCGACGCGCTGGAACTGGCCGCCGCGCCCGACGCCGGGGCGCGGGTCCAGCCCTTGGAGGGCCACGACATCCGGTACATGGACGAGCTGAACATCACGGCCTGGCGGGCGGAGCTGCCCGAGTGACCGCCCTTGACCTCAAGCGGACTTGAGGTGTGACGGTGGTGGCAACGTCGCACCGGACGGTGCGCGTGAGAGGGGAGAGCCACCATGACCGTGCAGATCACCGACCGCCCGGACCCGGCCCGTGACGACGCCGGGATCGCCAGGGCCAGTACCTGGGACGTCGGTACGCCGGAGCGTCAGCGGCAGGCCGTCGACGCCATCCGGAAGGCGTGGGAGAGCCGGGAGTGGCCGCACCCCGGGCTGCTCTCGTACAGCGTCTACGCGGGCGAGGACGGCAGGACCCTGCTGCACTACTCCCAGTGGTCCGGCGAGCAGGCCTACCAGGACTTCGTCCGGGAGAGCCGCGACGCCCGCAACGCCGACATCGACGCCGCCGTGCCCGGCATCGAACGCCGCGCCCCGCACACGTACGAGCTCTACCGCTCCGGGCTCCGGGCTGAGGGCGACACCCGCGAGCCCGGGTGCGTCGTGATCGTCGACGCGGAGTTCGCCGGCCCCGATCCGGCGCGGCAACGGGACTGGGTGGACGCCGTGTTCGAGGCGCTCGGCGAGGACCCCCACACCCCCGCCGGCGGCATCGCCGCACACTTCCACGTCAGCACCGACGGCACCCGGGTCCTCAACTACGCCGAGTGGGAGAGCGCCGGACACCACATCGCGGCACTCGCCGCGCCCGGCGAGGGGGTCGGTTCGCCGTCGCCGCTGTGGGAGCGGGTGCTGAAGTATCAGGGTGTGACCGGTGGGGGCGTGAACCGTTACACACCGGCGCTCAGCATGGAGGCGGGCGCGGGCGCGTGAAGGGCGCGCCGGGCGGCGGGCGGTGAATGACGTCTAGGCTTGGACGGCTGAACCGCGTACGCCCTCCGTACGCTCCCGAGCACGCACCGAGGAGAACTCCCGATGTCCGCAGAGCGTCCCATCCTGCCGCCGGTGCGGCTGCACTCCGAGGCCGAACTGGCGCGGGACGCGCTCGCCGCACCGCTGTTCGTGCGCGCCGTGGAGCTCGCCCGCTGGGCCGGCCCGGACACCCGGGTCGGCGCGGGCGGCGAACTCGTCGAGGCGCACCTGCCCGCCGCCGCCGAGCACCTCGGCCTCCCCGCCGACGAGGAGGGCGCCGCGTACGCCAGCGAGGCCTGGCGGCTCGCCGTGGACACCGGGCTCCTCGACGTGACGGACCCGGAGGAGGGGGAGCTTCCGGACGGGGCGGGCGGTTCGGAGGAAGCGGAGGCCGAGGGCACCGTCACCGCGGGCGAGAACCTGGCGCTGATCACCTCCGGCTCCCCGCAGGACATCCTCTCCATCTGGCTCGACGGCCTCGACGCCGTGCACGCCGACGCCACCGCGCCCGTCCTGGACGACTTCGCGGACCTCGTCGGCGAGGACGGCTCGATCGACTTCGACGCCCTGGACTGGGACCCGGAGGCCGAGGCGGAGTTCCTCGACGGCGTTCTCGGCAACCTCTACCTGCTCACCCTCGCGGACAACGGCGCGGGCGACGGCCCGGTGCCGCTGCCCGCCCTCGCCGCGTCGATGATCGTCCCCGACGACATGGGCGAGCCCACCGACGACATCCTGGAGCAGGTGTCGGAGGCGATGATGCGGCTCGACGACCAGTTCCGGCTCCTCGAACCCATCGGGATCGTCGCGTACCAGCCGGTCGACGAGGCGTTGATGGTCGAGGAGGGTGAGCCGGTGGACGCCTCCGCCGCCGGGGCCGACGAGGAGGACGTCACCCGGTACGGGATGGTCAAGCTCACCCCGCTCGGCCTGTACGGCGTCCGGGCCCGGATGCTGGAGGCCGGGGTGGACGCCCCCGCCGTCGGCGACCTCGCCGACAAGGGCGCCGACACCCTTCTCGACGGCATCGCGCACTACCCGGAGCCCGCCGCCCGCGCCGAGATCCAGCTCTGGCTCGCCGGGCGCGGCAGCCAGGGCGCGGTCGCGGCGGCAGCCGAACTGCTGGCGGCGGCACGCGGCACGGACGAGGGCGCACCGCTGCGCCGCCTCCACTGCCAGCAGGCACTCGCCCTCGCCGGCGCGGAGGCCGAACCCGCCGTACGCGCGGTCCTCGGCGACCAGGAACTCGGCGGCCTGGCCCGGGTCTGGCTCGCCGAGCACGGCGCGACCGACGTCCCGCCCCCGCCGGAGGCGATGATCTTCTGGCTGGCCATCGACACGATCGCCGCCCAACTGGACGCCGACGGCGAGCTCGACGAGCTCCAGGGCCTGGTCGAGGGGCTCTCCGCCCAGCACAGCGGCTTCTTCGACGAGGTCTGGCGCGTCGACCACCCGGCCACCGCCGACGTGCTGGAGGCCATGGGCCGCCTGCACAGCGACAAGAAGGCGGCGAAGGACGCCCGGAAGGCGGCGTTCAAGGCCCGGTCGCGCGCGGGGGGCTGAGGGGCTGGAGCACCGCTCTCCTAAAGCGGGTGTCGCAGGTTCACATCCTGCCGGGGGCGCGAGCGCCTCATGAGCAGTCCGACGACGAAGTAGGTGGGTTTCCCAGCTCGGAACGGCCTACGCGAGGATGCTGACATGAGCATCGAGAGCCCCGCACCCTCCCACCACTGCCACGTGGCACTCCGCGTCGGCGTCGCCAGTTCCGGGAAGCCGGTGTTCGAGACACTTCCTGCCAGGGCCGTCGGTTCCGGCAGCTACGAACTGACCGGCAGCCCGGGCGGAGCGGACGAGGAGCCGCTGAACTGGTGGCACGAGTTCGAGGCGTGACCGGCGGCGTGCATCTGTCGAGGCGGTGATGAGGGGGGTGGGGATCCACGGCTTGCAACATAGTCCCGAGGTGGCTCCCGGGGACCTTTGTGCCCACCCCCCTTGACCGCGGACCTCGAAGGTTCTCCGACCGGTCTTCAACCACCAGGCAATGTAGCAAGTGGCACTGACAACGGTCAGGGCCCAGGGGGAGCGACGGTGCCCCGCCGCCGTCCCCCGCCTGCGCGGCGCCCGCACCGTCACCTTCGGTGGGCGCGCGGAAATCCCTTCGCGTCCACGGAAGTTGTTCCCTAAGGTCATGGACATGCACCTCCCGGTGCGAAGGCCGCGGCTCCTTCCTTTCACGAAATACGCCGCAGCCACTGTTGATCTCGGGAGGCGCGAGCGCCGGGGTGCCCGGTGCGCAGACGACGGATACTTCCTTGATCTGGCGGTTGCGGGTTCGAGTCCCGCCCGGCTCCGGCCGGTAGCTCAAGCGGGTAGAGCACCAGAATGTTCTCCGTCGTCGACCCCGGGCCGTTCGTCGGCCCCGATCTCGGGCACCCCGTTCCGCCGCCGCGTCCTCCCCCAGGAACCACGAACCAGGATTCAGGAATTCGGGGGAATTCTCATGGCCCGCTTCAACCAGCGCGTCACCCAGCTCCGTTCCGCTCTTTCGCGGCCCACCTCGCCCGTCACCACGACCGGTGCGCTCGCGGCCAACCACCAGGGCGGGACCGGGCGGGTGCGGGACGCGCGGTCCGAGCTCTTCCTTCTCGCCGTCGCCAACTTCGTGGCGCAGGAGACCTTCTACGAGGGCGGCGAGGAGCGCGACACCCGGTTCGCCGCCCTCGTGCGCCGCCTTGCCGTCGAGGACCCCGCCTGGACCGCGGGGCTCCTGCACTGGCTGCGTCGTGACGGGCAGATGCGGACCGCCTCGCTGGTCGGCGGCGCGGAGTACGTGAAGGCGCGGCTGGACGCGGGGTGCACCGAGGGGCCGGCGAACCGGCAGGTCATCGACTCCGTACTGCTGCGCGCCGACGAGCCGGGCGAACTGCTCGGCTACTGGACTTTCCGCTACGGGCGGGCCCTGCCCAAGCCACTCAAGCGGGGCATCGCCGATGCCGTGCGCCGCCTCTACAGCGGCCGGTCCCTGCTGAAGTACGACACCGCCTCCAAGGGGTTCCGCTTCGGTGACGTCCTCAACCTGGTGCACGCCGCTCCGGACCCGGCCAAGCCCTGGCAGGGCGAGCTGTTCCGGTATGCCCTGGACCGCAGGCACCGGCCCGAGAGCGCCGTGCCGCCGGTCGGCGACCGCACCCTGAACGCGCACCGGGCCCTCATGGAGCTGCCGGTCGCCGAGCGTCGCGCGGTCGTCACCGGGCCCGGCGGCGCCGAGCGGCTGGCCGAGGCCGGGATGACCTGGGAGGCGCTGGCGGGCTGGCTGCAGGGGCCGATGGACGCGGAGGCGTGGCAGGCGGTGATTCCGTCGATGGGGACGATGGCGCTCGTACGTAATCTGCGGAACTTCGACGAGGCCGGGGTGAGCGACGAGGTCGCGGCCGCGGCGGCGGAACGCATCCGCGACCCCGAGGCCGTCGCCGCGTCCCGGCAGTTCCCCTTCCGCTACCTCGCCGCCCACCGGCACGCACCCTCGCTGCGCTGGGCGTACCCGCTGGAGCAGGCGCTCGGCCACTCGCTGAGCCAGGTTCCGGCGCTGCCCGGGCGCACCCTGGTCCTGGTCGACCGTTCCGGTTCCATGTGGTCGCCGCTCTCCGACCGCTCCCAGCTGAACCGGGCCGACGCTGCCGCCGTCTTCGGCGCCGCCCTCGCGCTGCGCGCCGCCGACGCGGACCTGGTGGAGTTCGGCACGACCAGTGCGCCGGTGGCGTACCGCACGGGCGAATCGGTGCTCAGGGTCCTGGAGCGCTTCGGCAACCTGGGCGGCACCGACACCGTACGGGCCGTGGAGCGCCACTACCGGGGCCACGACCGGGTGCTCATCGTCACTGACGAGCAGGCGTCGTACACCTACCGTGGCGATGCCACCCGGAGCGTTCCGGACACGGTGCCCGTCTACACCTGGAACCTGGCCGGATACCGGCTCGGCCACGCCCCGTCCGGCGACGGAAACCGCCACACGTTCGGGGGGCTTTCCGACGCCGCGTTCCGCATGGTTCCGCTGCTGGAGGCGGGGGAAAGCGCTGACTGGCCTTGGTGAGCACGGGTCACGAATCCGGCACTTCTGGGGCTCGGGCGGCAAACGGGCATGGCGTCGGGCCTTCACAGGGCGCATACTCGACTTAATGAAACAGTCAGCCGGATCCCGGCGTCACCTGCCTTCCAGTCCCTTCAACCGCCCGGCCCAGGAGGCCCCACCGGTCGAATGCTTCGATGTGGGCGACAGGGTGTCGCACGACCAGTTCGGGCTCGGCAGAATCCTTGCTGTCGAGGGCGACAACGACGCAGTCCTCATCGATTTCTCCGGGCGACAGGGGAGGATCCTGAGCCCGTACTCCAAGCTGACCAAGCTCTGAGACACCGGACGAGCACGAGCAGCGTCAGCGCCCGTCTCCTCCTTCTCCGGATCCGGGGCACCTGAATCACATCAGGTGCCCCGGATGCCGTTGTGGCCCGGGCCACGGAGGGCTACCGGGCCCCGGAGGTCAGAGGGACTTGGCGGCGGGCTTCACCATGCCCCGTACGGTGCGGGACTTCACGAACTCGCCCATGGCCGTCATCTCCCACTCACCGGTGAACTGCTTGATCAGCTTGGCCATCATGACGCCGGTCTGCGGCTCGGCGCCGGTCAGGTCGAAGCGGACCAGCTCCTCGCCGGTGGCCGCGTCGATCAGGCGGCAGTAGGCCTTGGCGACCTCGTTGAACTTCTGGCCGGTGAACGAGTTCACCGTGAAGACCAGGCCCGTCGCCTCGGCCGGGATGCGGCCCAGGTCCACGACGATCGTCTCGTCGTCCCCGGCGCCCTCACCCGTGAGGTTGTCTCCGGAGTGCTTGATCGCCCCGTTGAGGATGGAGAGCTTGCCGAAGTAGCAGCTGTCCAGGTGGTTCCGGTTGGGGCCGTAGGCGATGACCGAGGCGTCCAGGTCGATGTCCTTGCCGCGGAACGCGGGCTCCCAGCCGAGGCCCATCTTGACCTGGGAGAGGAGCGGGGCGCCGCCCTTGACCAGGGAGACCGTCTGGTTCTTCTGGAGGTTGACCCGGCCCTTGTCGAGGTTGATCTTCCCGGCCCCCACGGGCGCGGCGGCGGGCGGTGCCGGGGGAGCGGCGGGGGCCGGCGGGGCGATCCTCGGGTCGACCGGGGCGGCCGCCGGAGCCACCGGGGCGGCCGCGGCCGGGACCGGCGGGGCGGCCGGCTCCTCGACCGATACGCCGAAGTCCGTGGCGATGCCGGCCAGCCCGTTCGCATACCCCTGGCCGACCGCGCGGGCCTTCCAGGCGCCGTTGCGCCGGTAGACCTCGATGACCACGAGCGCCGTCTCGCCGCCCAGCTGGGGCGGGGTGAACGTGGCCAGCGCGGTGCCGTCGTCGGCGTTGCGCACGGTGGCCGTGGGCTCGATGCCCTGGAAGGTCTGGCCTGCGGCGTCGGGGCTCGCGGTGACCACGATCTTCTCGATGCCGGGCGGGACCGCGGTGGTGTCCACCACGATGGCGTCGGGTGCGGAGCCCCCGCCGGCGCGGTAGGTCACACCGGGGCCGGAGGGCTGGTTGTAGAAGATGAAGTCGTCGTCGGAGCGCACCTTGCCGTCGGCGGTGAGCAGCAGGCCCGAGACGTCGAGCCGCACCGGAGCGGCGACGTCCACCGCCACACGGACGGCGGAGAGAGGGATGTTCGAGCCGGGGGTCATTGCGGTCATGCACGGGGTAACGAACGACCCCGCTTTGCCGTTCCCTTACCTTTGCGGCCGTTCGGCAGCCACTTCTGCCAGCGCCCGCCTCCGGCCGTCGGGGCGTCCTCAGCGGCGGTTGCGCGGGTGGTCGCGGGCCGTACGTTCGTTGCCGTGCTTGTACGCGCCGGTCCAGCGCGCCATCACCAGCTGGGCGTCGCCCGCCGCCACCTCGGCCAGGAACTTCTCCGCCCGGCCGCCGCGCAGGGTGCCCGCCGGGCGGCCGTGGTGGGTGACGGTGACACTCCGGTCGCCGTGCTGTTCGTACTGGAATCCGGAAGGTCGCGGCATGCGCGCATCCTGTCGCTCCGACCGCCGCCGCGTCCATTCATATAAGTGGACGTACGAAGACCCCGCGCGCCAGCACCGCCGCGGCCACCACCCCCACCACCCCCGCGCCCGCCGCGATCACCCGGGCGTCCACCACCGCGACGAGCCCCGCCCCCACCGCCAGGGCCACCGCGTTCGGGACCGTCATCAGCGAGCCCGCCGTGGCGGCCGTCCGGCCCAGCACCGCGTCCGGGGTCTCCCGCTGCACCGCCGTCACCGCCGCGACCAGCACGCACGGCAGCCCGAACCCGATCGCCGCACTCGCCGCCAGCGCCACCGTCTCCTGCGGCACCGCCCGGGCTGCCACCGCCAGCCCGAACAGCGACATCCCGCCCGCCGCGAACACCCGCTCCGGCAGCCGGCGCAGCAGCGGCCCCGCCAGCAGCCCCACCGCCACCGAACCGGCGCCCTGGACCGCGTACAGCACCCCCGCGTACGCCGGCGCCCGCCCGAGCACCTCGTCCACGTACGCGTACGTCAGCGCGCCGTTCACCCCCGCCACCAGCATCGTCGCCGCCCCGGCCGCCACCAGCGGGCGCAGCACGGCCGACGTGCGGATCCGCCGCAGCCCGGCGGCGAGTTCACCGCGCCACGAGCGCCGACTCCGCCGCGTCGAGGAGCACCCCGCCCGTGCCGCAGAGCACCAGCACCACGAAGAGCAGCCAGACGCTCCGTACCGAATCCACCAGCACCAGCGAGGCCAGCAGGCAGGCCAGCGCCGCATTGACCCGGACCAGCAGCGCCTTGCGGGGCAGCCGGTCCGCGAGGGCGCCGAGCGCTGGTCCGGCCAGCACCGGGGCCCACAGCGCGAAGACGGTCAGCGCCGCCAGACTGTTCGAGCCGGTCAGTGACTTGACCCAGATCCCGGCGGTGAGCCACATCGCCGACGTACCGAATCCGGAGACGACCACCCCCGCCAGGCAACGCCCCGCCGTCCGGTCCCGCAGGACCCGCATCGTCGCCGAACCGCCCCTGCCGCCGCCCATGCCACCGCCCCCGCCTCTCGCACCTGTTGCCCGTGCGGCTCATGCTGGGGAGTAAGGCGGCCCGGAGGCATCGGGCGGATGCCCTACGGCTGCGCCCTGCGGTGCGCCTCCGCGCGCTCCACGAAGATCCGGTGCAGGTCGCGGGCGGCCCGGGTGACCGAGCCCGAGCGGCTGCGCTGCACCACCAGGAGCACCGTGGTCGTGTCGTCCTTCAGCGGGCGGCAGGTGATCGCGCCGGTGCGCTCCAGGGGATCCCCGACCACGCTGTAGTCCGGGAGCACGGTGACCCCGAGCCCCTCCGCCACCATCAGCTTGCCCATCTCCGCCCCGTCGGCGGAGTACGAGAACGAGGGCACCCGGCCCTTCAGCAGCCGGTGCGTGAAGCGGTGCATCAGATAGCCGGAACGCATCACGATCAGCGGCTCGCTCAGCAGGTCGTCCACCCCGACCGACTCCAGCGGCGCCAGCGGGCTGTCGGGGCGCAGGCAGACGACCGGACGGCCGCGGAGCAGCTCCGTGGTGTGCAGGTCGGGGGCCAGGTCGTCACCCTCCAGGTAGTTCACCAGGCCGAGGTCCACACCGCCCTCCAGCAGCGAGCGGTGGATCACCGACTGCTGGGCGGCGATCACCTCCACCTCGGTGGCCGAGTGCAGCGCGTGGAACTCCCGGATCGCCGGTACGAGCAGGGGGACCGTGGCCGCGAAGACCGTGCCGAGCCGGACCGTACGGCTGGTGCGGTGCTGCTCGTCGGCGGCCCGGCGCAGCCGGTCGACCGCGTCCAGCACCCCGATGATGTGCGGCAGCAGCTCGCGCCCCGCGTCACTGATCGTCGCCCCGGACCGCTTCCGGTCCAGCACGGCCACCCCGAGCTCGCGCTCCAGGTTCCGTACGGTCTCGCTCAACGCGGGCTGGGACAGGTGCAGTTCCTCCGCCGCCCGGCGCAGCGACCCGAGTCGGGTGACGGCCTCGATGTACTCCAGCTGTTCGATCCGCACGGCGGCCCTTCCCTCGACCGGTCACCAAGTGGAAGGGAAACCCTATCGCTCCCTCGTCGATGCCTTCTCGACCCGGAGCGTTCCGGCGCCCTACTCTGGAACCGGAAGGCGTCCCCGGGTCCACCGGGTGTCCGCCGCGGAACGCGAAAGGAGAGGGATGTGCGCCGCTTGACCCGTCGCCGCCACATCGACCTCGGCCGCGTTTCCAGCGCCTTCTGTTGTCGCGAAGTCTGAGGAGAGCCTCCCTCCTTCGCACCCCCGCGTGAGCCGTGCCCGGTCCGCGTGAGCCGTGCCCGCCTGCGTTACGCCGTGCACCTCCGCGTACGCCGTCGCGCTCGTGCGGTGACCGTCGCAGCCCGGATGCTCCTCTCCTCCCGCCCCCTCGCCCCTGATCGGGTTTCTCGATCACCAGGCCCCTCCGCCATGCTCAGCCCTCCGGGAGAACCCCATGCCCACGTCCTCCTCCGCCGACCCGGTCCGCTTCGCGTACTGGGTGCCCAACGTCAGCGGCGGCCTCGTCACCAGCACGATCGAGCAGCGCACCGACTGGGGGTACGACTACAACCGCGAACTCGCCGTCCTCGCCGAGAACAACGGCTTCGACTACGCGCTCAGCCAGGTCCGCTACATGGCCAGCTACGGCGCCGAGTACCAGCACGAGTCCACCTCCTTCAGCCTCGCCCTGCTGCTCGCCACCCAGCGGCTCAAGGTCATCGCCGCCGTCCACCCCGGCCTCTGGCACCCCGGCGTCCTCGCCAAACTGGGCGCCACCGCCGACCACCTGAGCAACGGACGCTTCGCCGTCAACGTGGTCAGCGGCTGGTTCAAGGACGAGTTCACCGCGCTCGGCGAACCCTGGCTGGAGCACGACGAGCGCTACCGCCGCTCCGAGGAGTTCATCCGGGCCCTGCGCGCCGTCTGGACCGAGGACCACGCCGAACTCGCCGGGGACTTCTACCGCATCCGGGACTTCACCCTGAAGCCCAAGCCGATCGCCTCGCCGGAGCGCCCGCACCCGGAGATCTTCCAGGGCGGCAACTCCACCGCCGCCCGGCGGATGGCCGGACGGGTCTCCGACTGGTACTTCTCCAACGGCAAGGACTTCGACGGCGTCACCGAGCAGATCGCGGACGTCCGGGCCGCCGCCGAGAGCGCCGGACGCACCCCGCCCCGCTTCGGCCTCAACGGCTTCCTCATCGCCCGCGACACCGAGGCGGAGGCCCGCGACACCCTCCGCGAGATCGTCGCCAAGGCCGACACGGAGGCCGTCCACGGCTTCGGCTCGGCCGTCAAGCAGGCGGGAAGCTCCACCGCCGACGGCAAGGGCATGTGGCAGGACTCCTCCTTCGAGGACCTGGTCCAGTACAACGACGGTTTCCGTACGGGGCTCATCGGCACCCCGGAACAGATCGCGGAGCGCATCGTCGCCTACAAGCACCTCGGCGTCGACCTGCTGCTCCTCGGCTTCCTGCACTACCACGAGGAGGTCGAGTACTTCGGCAAGAAGGTGCTGCCGCTCGTCCGTGAGCTGGAGGCCCACCGCGCACCCCTCTCCCCGGAAGGATCGTCATGAGCACCGCAGCGCCCACCCGGTGGAAGACCGTCCCGGCTCCCGACAGCCCCGACGCCTGGATCGGCCGCGCGGCCGAGGTCGCCGCCCTCCTCGCCACCGACGCCGCCGCCCGCGACAAGGCGGGCGCCACCCCGTACACCGAGGTCCAGCTGCTCAAGGAATCCGGGCTCGTCACCCTGCTCGGCCCGGCCGAACACGGCGGCGGGGGCCAGGACTGGACGACCGCCTACCGGGTGATCCGCGAGGTCGCCAAGGCCGACGGCTCCATCGGGCAGCTCCTCGGCTACCACTACCTCTGGAACTGGGCGGCCCGCCTCGTCGGCACCCGCGAGCAGTGGGAGCACGTCGAGGCCGAGGCCGTCCGGCAGACCTGGTTCTTCGGCGGCGCCGTCAATCCGCGCGACAGCGACGTCGTGGTCACCGAGGACGGCGACGACCTCGTCTTCACCGGCGCCAAGACCTTCTCCACCGGCAGCAAGGTCTCCGACGTCACCGTCCTCGAAGGCGTCCTGGAAGGCACCGACCAGCACATCTTCGCCATCGTGCCCTCCGACAGCGAGGGGCTGGTCTTCCACGACGACTGGGACAACATCGGCCAGCGCCTCACCGAGAGCGGCGGCGTCACCATCGACGGCGTCCGCACCCCGTGGGCCTCCGCCGCCGGTTACGTGGACAAGGAGTTCCGGCCCCGCGTCTACAACACGCTCAACGTGCCGACGATCCAGCTGTTCTTCATCAGCTTCTACCTCGGCATCGCCGCCGGCGCCCTGGAGACCGCCGCCACCTACACCCGCACCAAGGCCCGCTCCTGGCTGCACGGCGGGTACGAGCAGGCGGTCGACGAGCCGTACGTCATCGACACGTACGGCGACCTGACCGCCAAGCTCTGGGCCGTCGAGGCCCTGGCCGACGCCGTCGCCGCCGAGGGGCAGAAGCTGCACGACGCCCCGGACGAGGTGACCGAGCGGACGCGCGGTGAGTTCGAGGTCCGGGTCGCGGCGGCGAAGGCCCGCGCCACCGATGTGGCCCTGGAGGTCACCAGCCGGATCTTCGAGGTCACCGGGGCCCGCGCGACCGCCTCCGCCGAAGGGCTCGACCGCTTCTGGCGCAACGTCCGCACCCACACCCTGCACGACCCGGTCGCCTACAAGCGCCGCGAGGTCGGACGCCACGTCCTGACCGGCGAACTGCCCGAACCCACCTGGTACTCCTGACCCGCCCCCCGCCGGGCCGGGGGCGGTCCTCCCACCGCCCCCGGCCCAGAAACGAGGTCCCATGGCCACCGTCCTGTCGGTCTCCGGCAGCCCCTCCGCCACCTCCCGCACCGCCCGCCTCCTGCGCCACCTCGACGCCGACCTGAGCGCCCAGGGCCACGAGGTGATCCCGCTCGACGTCCGTACGCTGCCCGCCGAGGCCCTCCTCGGCGCCGACTTCGCGCACCCCGAGATCGTCCGGGCCACCGAGCTGTTCGCCCGCGCCGACGGCATCGTCATCGGCACCCCCGTCTACAAGGCCGCCTACTCCGGGCTCCTCAAGACGCTCCTCGACCTGCTGCCGCAGTACGCGCTGACCGGCAAGACCGTCCTCCCGCTCGCCACCGGCGGCACCACCGCCCATGTCCTGGCCCTCGACTACGCCTTGCGCCCGGTGCTCTCCTCCATGGGCGCCGCGCACATCGTCCCGGGCTGGTTCGTCCTGGACCGGCACATCACGGCGGGCGAGGACGGTTCGGTCGTCCTCGACCCCGCGTCGGCCGCCCCGCTCGACCAGGTGGTCGCCCAGTTCGCCGCCGCCCTGGACCGGACCGCCCCGGTTCCCGCCACCCGCTGACCCCTGCCTGTACCCCCTTGGAGGCTGGCCCTGTGACCGCGCCGACCCGACGACGACCACCCCTCACCGCGCGGGTGATCCGCGACGACGCCGAGGCGCTGCGCACCGCCGCCCGACTCGCCGAGGAGTTCCGCCCGGGCGCCTCCGGGCGGGACGCCCGGCGCGAGCTGCCCCGCGCCGAACTCGACCGCCTCACCGCCACCGGCCTCCTCGCCGTCACGGTCCCGGCCGAGCACGGCGGGGCCGACGTCTGTGCCGCCACCCTCGCGGAGGTCTTCCGGCTGCTCGCCTCCGCCGACGCCAGCCTGGCGCAGATTCCGCAGAGCCACTTCGCGTACGTCAACGTCCTGCGGCAGCAGGGGAGTCCGGAGCAGCAGGCCTTCTTCTTCGCGGAGGTGCTGGGCGGCCGTCGCTTCGGCAATGCCCAGTCCGAGGCCGGGACCAAGCACCTCCAGGACATCCGGACCCGGCTCAGCACGGCCGAGGACGGCTCGTACCTCCTGACCGGGGTGAAGAACTACTCCACCGGGGCCCTCTTCGCCGACTGGATCCCCGTCCTCGCCCGCGCCGATGACGACCTGCTCCATGTCGCGTACGTCCCCGCCGACGCGCCCGGCCTCACGGTGACCGACGACTGGGACGGCATGGGCCAGCGGACGACCGCGAGCGGCACGGTCGAACTGGCGGATGTCGTGGTCCCCGCAGCCCACGTCGTCCCCCACCACCTCACCTTCACCGGCCCCCAACTCCACGGTGCGATAGCCCAGTTGCTGCACACCGCCATCGACGCGGGGATCGCGGCGGGCGCGCTGGCCGAGGCGGTGGAATTCGTGACGACCCGGAGCCGGCCCTGGTTCGAGAGCGGGTACGACACCGCCGCCGAGGACCCCCTCCTCATCCAGCGCTTCGGTGAACTCGACCTCCGCCGCCGGGCCGCCGACGCCCTGCTGGCCACCGCCGCCCGGGCGGTGGACGCGGCACGGGCCGACCTGGACGACGACAGCGCGGCCGAGGCGTCCATCGCGGTCGCGGCGGCGAAGGCGTACGCCGGGAGCGCGGCGCTGGAGATCGCGGACGCGCTCTTCGAGGTCTCCGGGACGCGCGCCGCCCTCGACAGCCTCAACCTGCACCGGCACTGGCGCGACGCCCGCACCCACACCCTGCACGACCCGGCGCGCTGGAAGATCCAGCACATCGGGCGGTACGTCCTCAACGGCACCCGCCCGCCCCGCCATGGCCTGCTCTGACCTGCCACCCCCTGTTTCGGAGAGACGATGTCCCTGACCTTCCACTGGTTCCTGCCCACCAACGGCGACAGCCGCCATGTCGTCGGCGGCGGCCACGGCACCCCGGTCACGGCGGCGGGCGGCGACCGGCCGCCGACGGTCCGCTACCTCGCCCAGATCGCCCGCGCCGCCGAGGACGTCGGCTTCACCGGGGTGCTCACCCCCACCGGGGCCTGGTGCGAGGACGCCTGGCTGACCACCGCGATGGTGAGCCAGCACACCGAGCGGCTGAAGTTCCTGGTCGCCTTCCGCCCCGGCTTCATCTCACCGACGCTGGCCGCCCAGATGGCCTCCACCTACCAGCGGCAGACCGGCGGGCGGCTGCTGCTCAACGTCGTCACCGGCGGCGAGAGCCATGAACAGCGCGCCTACGGGGACTTCCTGGACAAGGACGCCCGGTACGCCCGCACCGGCGAATTCCTGGAGATCGTCCGGCAGTTGTGGGACGGCAAGACCGTCGACCTGGACGGCGACCACCTGCACGTCGAGCAGGCCCGGCTCACCCAGCTCCCCGACCCCGTCCCCGAGGTCTACTTCGGCGGCTCCTCCCCGGCCGCCGGACGCGTCGCCGCCCGCCACGCGGACGTCTACCTCACCTGGGGCGAGCCCCCGGCCCAGGTCGCGGAGAAGATCGCCTGGATCAGGTCGCTCGCCGCCGAGCAGGGCCGTACCGTACGGTTCGGCATCCGGCTGCACGTGATCACCCGCGACACCTCCGAGGCGGCCTGGGCGGAGGCGGACCGGCTGCTCGCGGGCTTCGACCCGGCGACCGTGCGCTCGGTCCAGGAGGGGCTGCGGCGCAGCGAGTCGGAGGGCCAGCGGCGGATGCTGGAGCTGCACGGCGGCGGCCGGGACGGTCTGGAGATCCACCCGAACCTGTGGGCCGGCATCGGCCTCGTCCGGGGCGGCGCGGGCACCGCCCTGGTCGGCAGTCACGCGGAGGTCGCGGACCGGATCCGGGAGTACCACGCCCTGGGCATCGACGAGTTCGTGCTCTCCGGATACCCGCACCTGGAGGAGGCGTACTGGTTCGGCGAGGGCGTCCTGCCCCGGCTGGCGGATGCGGGGCTCTGGACGCACCCGGCGGGGCCGGTCCGGCCGGGCGGCGCGGCGGAGATCCCGTTCGCGGGCGGGGCGCGGTAAGGGGCTGTCCGGCGTACGGGCGCGGGGCGCGGTGAGGGGCTGTCGGCAAGACACCCCCTAGAGGCCGGCCACCGACCGCCGTACCTCCTCCGCGAGTTCCGCCGCCGAGGTGGTCAGCACCATGTGGTCCGCCTCCGGCAGCACCACATGCCGGCCGTGCGGCGACTGCCGGGCCCGGTACGCGTGCGAGACCGTGGCCCGCTCCCGTACGGCCTTCGGCATACCCGGGGAGACCCGTCCCGCCGACACCACCGTCACCGGCAGCCCCGCGAGCCCCGGCGGGTTCTCCAGGAGCGCCCGCAGGTCGCCCGCCGCGTCCTCCAGCTCGCGGCCCCGGGTGCGGGTCATGGCGACGGTGTACCCCTCGGCCCGCATGTCGGCGGCGGCGTCGGGCGGCAGGGCGGCGGTGAGGGAGCGGTAGGCGCGGCCCAGCAGCCCGAGCCGGGCCAGCGCGACCGTCGCCAGCTGCCCGACCCGCTCGACCCGCCGCATCGCGGGCCGGAACAGCAGCTCGCACGCCTCGTCCGAGGGGTCCACGAGCACCAGCCCGGCCACCCGCGCGGGCCGGGCGGCCGCGGCCAGCCGCACCAGGGGGCCGCCCCAGCTGTGCCCGACCAGGACGTACGGGCCCTGGGGCCCCAGGTGGTCCAGCAGATCGGCCAGGTCGTCGGCGAGGGCGGGCAGCCGGCGCGAGAACCCGGCCGGGGCGGCGGGGCTGCGGCCGAGACCGCTGCGGTCGTACACCACCGTGGGCGCGACATCGGCGAGCGCGGTCTGCACGGGCGCCCAGTACGAGCGTCCGGCGGCGAGCCCGCCCTCGAAGACCACGGTGGGCACGGTCCCCGCTCCGGCCGGGCCCGCCAGCCGCTGGTAGTACAGCTCCCGCCCGTCCCGGGTGCGCGCGATCCCCGGTTCGCCCTGGCTGTGGGCGGGGGCGGCGGCTCCGCCGCGTCCCGTTCCGTGCTCTGCCGGACCCATTCCCCGCCTCCCGGACACGCTCGGTCGTGGACGCACCACCAGGCGCCAAGTAAGGCAAGGATAACCTAAGTTGACCGACGGGAAGCTCTTCGCTCCCCGGCAAGGCGTAACACGGCGAAAACCTGAACTCCCCTCCCTGACGGAACAATCCAGCTACCCGTCACCACCGGATGTCCGTCACCGAGGCCTACATCCTGGTGCTCAACCCGATCATCCTCGGCTCGGCCGAGGACAAGTTCGGGGCGCAGCTCTCCGGCCCCCAACTGGTCACCGCCACCGCCCTGGTGGCCGCCGTGATGACCGTCATCATGGGCGTCGGCGGCAACCTGCCGCTCGCCCTCGCCGCCGGACTCGGCCTCAACGCCGTGGTCGCGTACCAGATCGCCCCGCTGATGAGCTGGCCCGACGCCATGGGTCTGATCGTCCTGGAAGGGCTGCTGATCTGCGTCCTGGTCGTCACCGGCCTCCGCGAGGCGGTCATGCACGCCATCCCGCCCGCCCTCAAGCAGGCGATCAGCGTCGGCATCGGCCTCTTCATCGCGTTCATCGGCTTCGTCGACGCCGGATTCGCCACCCGCATCCCCGGCGAGACCGGCTCCGTCCCCGTCCAGCTCGGTGCCACCGGCCACCTCTCCGGCTGGCCGGTCCTGGTCTTCTGCCTCGGGGTGCTGCTCACGGTCGCCCTGCTGGCCCGCAAGGTCCGGGGCGCGCTGCTCATCAGCATCGTGGCCATGACCGTGGTCGCGATCGTCGTCAACGAGATCGCCGACATCGCCCCGGCCGCCTGGGGGCTGACCGTCCCGGCAGTCCCCGCCGACATCGTCGCCGCCCCCGACTTCGGGCTGCTCGGCGCCTTCAGCCTCTTCGGCGCGTTCCAGCAGGTCGGGATCATCACCATCGTCCTGCTCGTCTTCACCCTGCTCCTCAGCGACTTCTTCGACACGATGGGCACCGTCGTCGGCGTCTCCAGTGAGGCCGGACTGCTGGACGAGAACGGCAAGGTGCCGAACCTCGGCCGGGTCCTGCTCATCGACGGGGCCGCCGCCGTCGCCGGAGGGGCGGCCTCCGCCTCCTCCAGCACCTCCTACATCGAGTCCGCCGCCGGGGTCGGGGAAGGTGCCAGGACCGGGTTCGCCTCTCTGGTCACCGGCGGCCTCTTCGCCGTCGCCCTCTTCCTCACCCCGCTCGCCACCGTCGTCCCCGCCCAGGCCGCCGCCCCCGCGCTCGTCGCGGTCGGCTTTCTCTTGATGGCACAGGTGCGGCACATCGACTGGGAGCGGTACGAGATCGCGATCCCGGCGTTCCTGACGATCGCGGTGATGCCGTTCACGTACTCGATCACCAACGGTATCGGGGCCGGATTCCTCGCGTACGTCGTCATCCAGACCGCCCTGGGCCGGGCCCGCCGGGTCCACTGGCTGCTCTGGGCCTCCTCGGCGCTGTTCGCCCTCTACTTCGCGATCGACCCGGTCGAGCAGCTGCTCGGCGTGAAGTAGCGGGACGCCGTACGGGGGGCCGGTGCGCGCTCGGCCACCGGCCCCCGGCCACTGTCCCCCGACCCCCGTGACCTGCTCACCGCTCCAGCGCCGCCTTCATCATCTTCTGCGCGATCGGCGCCGCCAGCCCGTTGCCGCTGACCTCGGAGCGCGCCGAGCCGGAGTCCTCGACGATCACCGCGACGGCGACCTCCTTGCCGCTGCTGTCGTCCTTCGCGTACGACGTGAACCAGGCGTACGGGGTGTTGCTGTTGTCCACGCCGTTCTGCGCGGTCCCCGTTTTCCCGCCGACCTCGGCCCCGGCGATCCTCGCGTTGGTGCCGGTGCCCTCCTCGACGACGGTCACCATCGCGCTGCGGAGCTGCTCGGCGGTCTTCTCCTCCACCACCCGCTTGTTCTCCCCGTCGCCGGTCTCCTCCAGCGTGGAGCCGTCCCCGTCCGTCACCGACGACACCATGTGCGGCGCGGCCAGCTCACCGCCGTTGGCGAGGGCCGCGGTGACCATCGCCATCTGGAGCGGGGTCGCGGTGACCTCGAACTGGCCGATCCCCGTCAGCGCCGTCTGCGCCTTGTCCATACCGGTCGGGTAGACGCTCTCGGCGGCCCGCACCGGGACGTCCAGCTTCTTGGTGTCGAAGCCGAAGGCGTCCGCCATCTCCTTCACCTTGTCCTGGCCGAGGTCGGCGGCCACCTTGGCGAAGACGTTGTTGCAGGAGTAGCGGAGGGCGGTGCGCAGGGTCGCGTTCTCGCAGGGGGCGGAGGCGTTCTCGTTGCGCAGGACGGTACGGGTGCCGGGGAGCGTGTACGGGTCGGGGCTGTCGGTCGCCTCGTCGACGGAGCCGTACAGACCGTTCTCCAGCGCCGCCGCCGCGACCACGAGCTTGAACGTGGAACCCGGCGCCAGCGGCTGCCGCAACGCCCGGTTGACCAGCGGCTTCTCCTGGTCGTCCAGCAGCTTCTTCCAGGCGTCGCCGTCGTTCGTACCGCTGATGGCGGAGGGATCGTACGAGGGCGTGGAGACCATGCCCAGGATGCGGCCGGTCTTCGGGTCGATGGCCACGGCCGCGCCCTTGTCGTCGTCGAGCGCCTCGTACGCCGCCTTCTGGACGCCCGGGTCGATCGTGGTGAGGACGTTGCCCGGGGCGGCCTGCTTGCCGGTGATCAGGTCGGCCGGGTTCTTCAGGCGGTCGTCCGTGCCGTCCAGGACGTCGCTGTAGATGCCTTCGAGCTGGGTCGCCCCGTACGCCTGCGAGCTGTAGCCCGTCACCGCCGCGTAGAGCTCGCCCTGCGTGTAGGTCCTCTTGTACCGGAGGTCGCCGCCACTGGTCCCCTTCGATCCGGTGACCGGCGAACCGGCCACGATGATGTCCCCGAGCGGATGCGCGTACTGCGCGATGGTGTTCCGCCGGTTGTGCTCGTCGTCTGCGAGCGCCTTGGCCTGGTAGCCCTGCACCCACGTCGCCCGCACCAGCAGGGCGAGCACCATGAGCAGGCAGAAGACCGAAGCGCGCCTGATTGTCTTGTTCATCCCGCTGGAGGGACGAGCGGGGGCGTTCCGCCCGTTCCCGGTTGTGCCGCTTCTCACCGATTTCTCACGCGGCCCACCGCGTTGTGACGCTCAGCCCGGGGTGATGAACCCGGACTCGTACGCCGCGATGACCGCCTGCGTACGGTCCCGGGCGCCGGTCTTCGCGAGGATCGCCGCCACATGGGTCTTCGCCGTCGCCGGACCGACCGCGAGCCGCCCCGCGATCTCCGCGTTGGTCAGCCCCGCCGCCATCAGCCGCAGCACATCCGCCTCCCGCCCGGTCAGCCGCGCCACCCACGCCGGGGCAGGGGTCTCCCGCCGGGTGTGCCGGCCGGCCAGGGCGCGGACCGCCGCCGGATAGAGGAGCGAGTCGCCGCACGCCACCACGCGGACCGCCTGCACCAGCTCCTCGGCCGCCGACCGCTTCAGCAGGAACCCGGCGGCTCCGGCGTGCAGGGCGTCGTACACGTACGCGTCGTTCTCGAAGGTCGTGACGACGACGATCCTCGGCGGGTCCTCCAGCGTGGCGAGGATCTGCTCGGTGGCCCGGATGCCGTCGATCTCCGGCATCCGCACGTCCATCAGCACCACATCGGGCCGCAGGGCGCGCACCACGGAGACGGCCTCCGCCCCGGTGGCGGCCTCCCCGACCACCTCGATGCCCTCCTCCGCGTCCAGGATCGCGCGCAGCGCCGTACGCACCATCTCCTCGTCGTCCGCGACCACGACCCGCACCACCGCTGTCCCCCCGCTCATGGCCGCTCCTTGGGGCGACCGGTCAGCGGCAGCCGGACGGCCAGCCGCCAGGTGGTGCCGTCGGTGCCGTCGTACGGTCCCGCCTCGCTCCGGCCGCCCAGCAGCGCGGCCCGCTCCGCGATACCGCGCAGCCCCCGGCCGCCCCCGGGCCGCACCACGGCGGGCCGCTCGCCCGGCGGGTTCTCCATCACGATCTCCAGCTCCCTCTCCCGTACCGCGACCAGCAGCCGTGCGGTGGGCGTGCTGCCCCCGCCGTGCCGCAGGACGTTGCTCAGTCCCTCCTGCACGATCCGGTACGCCTCCCGCGAGACCACCGGCACCACCACGCGCGGGTCGCCCGGGTCGCCCTCCCGCTCGTACGCCACCGGCACCCCGCAGTGCGCCAGCAGCCCGTCGAGCGCGTCGAGCCCAGGACCGTACGCCGTATCCGCGTCCCCCGGCTCCCCGCTCCCCGCCTCCTCGTCCCGGCGCAACAGCCCCACCACCGCGTCCAGCTCGCCGACCGTCCGCCGCGTCGTCTCCTCGATCGCGGTCAGCGCCCGGCGGACGAACTCCGGATCCCGGTCCAGGACCCGCCGGGCCGCCCCTGCCTGGAGGGTCACCGCGCTCAGGGCGTGGCCCACCGAGTCGTGCAGCTCCCGGGCGAGCCGGTTGCGCACGGCCAGGTCCGCCGCCCGGCGCTCGGCGGCGGCCAACCGGTCCTCGGGCGTCGGCCCGAGCAGCACCGGCACCCGCCGGGCCAGCAGCTCCCCGGCGCCCGCCGCCACAGCCGCCATCGCCACCAGCATCGCGAGCCCCGCGAACGGAGCGAGGGCCAGGGCCCACGGCTCCACCAGCACACCGCTGCCGGCCGCCAGCCAGGATTCGCGCAGCGCCGCCGAGAACGGCAGCCCCGCCACCGCGAGGGCGAACGGCGTCAGCGCCAGCGTGATCCCGCTGACGATCCCGCCGAGGCCCAGGTGCAGCGTGAACCAGGCGGTGGTCCGCACCCGGGCCTGCCGGGTCCGGGCGGGCCCGTCGGCCAGCAGGGCGGGCGGGACCCCGCACAGGGCGCGGGCCGCGGCCGCGGTCAGCGGCCGGACGAGTGGGAAGAAGCCGCTGACCGCCACCATCGGCAGGGCACAGGCGAACGCGGCCAACTGGGCGGGCACGGAGGAGAAGAGCCCCGCCCCGCCGCCCGCCATGCTGACCAGGACCGTGCCGACCAGGAAGTACGGCATCAACAGCGCGCCGCCGATGATCAGATGCAGCCAGCGCAGCCGCGCCCGCCGCCCGATCAGCGGGGCGAACAGCCTCACGCGCGGGTGCCGGAACGGGTGCCGGAACGGGGGCCGGACGGCGTGGAGGTGGCCGCCGCGCGCTCCGCGAGGAGGTGCGCGACCGGCAGCGCGATGAGGATTCCGACCAGCATCTGCCCAGCGTAGATCAGCACCATCGCCGTCGTCGGCCGATCGGCGACGTCACCCGCACCCACCAGCGCGGCGAGGCTCAACCACCCTCCCCAGCAAGCCACTTGCGCCGAACCGGCCCAGACGAGGACGAGCGGCACCCGCAACGGGAGCCGGCCCCCGCGCCGGAAGGCGAGCAGCAGCACCCCGGCGACGGCGGCGGCCACGAAGAGCGCGTTGACGGCTTCGAGCACATGGAAGTCGCTGGTGCGCCCTGCCACGCGCCCCTCGTCGAGCCCGGCCGTCGACCCGGCGGCCCAGAGCAGATGGGCGAGGCCCGGGGCGAGGGCGACCAAGGCGGCGGCCACGGCCGCGACCCGCAGCACGCCGGAGGCCGGAGTCCTGGGAAGGTCCCGCAGCCGGCCCTGCCAGAGGTGGCCCCAGCGCTCCTTCGCGTACAGCGCGAAGAGGGTGCCCAGCGCGAGGCCTTGGACGATGAAGCCGCCGTAGACGACGCCGAAGACCCACGGTTCGAGGAAGGGATCGCCCGCCCCTCCGGAAGTCTGCCCACCGTCGCCGCCGAGGAGCCGGACGGCCATCTGGAGCGGATAGGCCGTCAGGATCGGCAGCAGCAGACCGCTCGCCACCCACATCGGCACCACCAGCAGCCAGGCGGGTACCCGCAGCCCCCAGGGCCGGGTGAGCAGCAGGGCGAGGACGACGACACAGCCGGCCATCAGGACCGTCGCCGCATTGCCGACGGCCAGCACGACACCGCCGTCCAGCAGCGGACTCCCGTCCGGGATACCGGCCCGACTGCCCGCCAGCCAGGCGAGCTTGAGGCCGACGTAGGGCACGCAGGCCGCGACTGCGAGCACCCGCGCCACGCTCCGGACCCGGCCGATGCGGTACGGGGCCGTCGGGGGCGGGGCGGGGGCCCGGTTCGCTGTCGTCATGACGACAACGCTCCCGTGCGGCCGCCGCCCGCACCTCCTGCCCGGCGACGATCCGTCTCCGCCGCGCGGGGGAGGGGGCGTGCGCGGTCTCAGCCGTGCAGCGTCGCGAGCACCTCGTCGATCTCCTCACCACGGGCGTGGGCGAACCCGCGGTCCCGGCCGGTCACCACGAAGCCGCACTTCTCCAGCACCCGGCGTGAGCCGAGGTTGTCGGCCGCGGCCCACGCGTGCAGCGGGCGTGTGGGCGTCTCGCGGAGGAACGCGCGCAGGGCGGCCGTCGCCAGTCCTCGGCCCCAGTGCGCACGGTCCATCCAGTACGTGACGTGGCGGTCGCCGGGCTCGCCGTACGCCCCCACATGGCCCACCACCACACCGTCGGCCACCACCGTGCGCATCACCGCACCGCCGGATCCGGCGCGGATCCGTGCCCAGTGGGCGTCGAACGCGGCGCGGTCGGTGGGGTCCTCGGAGGTGAACGCGGCGACGCGGGTCGCCGCGGGGTCGCTCGTCCAGGCGAAGAACAGCGGCAGGTCGCCGTCCTCCACCGGGCGCAGGACGATCTCGGTCATCAGAGCCTCCGCGTCGCGAGGGTGAGCCGGTCGCGGGCGTCCAGCAGGGCGTCCTTCACCGTCTGTTCGTGGCCGGGGGTGAGGCGGGCGACCGGCACCGAGCAGCTGACCGCGTCGCGGGCGGGCGTCCGGTAGGGGATGGCCACGCCGAAGCAGCGCAGGCCGAGGGTGTTCTCCTCGCGGTCCACCGCGTAGCCCTGCTCCCGGACCAGGCGCAGCTCCTCGATGAGCTTCTCGCGGTCGGTGATGGTGTGTTCGGTCAGCGCGGGGAGCGTCTCGGGGAGCAGCTTGCGGACCTGCTCGTCGCTGTGGGTGGCCAGCAGCGCCTTGCCGAGCGCGGTGGAGTGCGCGGGCAGCCGGCGGCCGACCCGGGTGAAGGGGCGCAGATAGTGCTGGGACTGCCGGGTGGCGAGGTAGACCACGTTCGTGCCGTCGAGCCGGGCCAGGTGGATGGTCTCGGTGGTGTCGTCGGAGAGCCGGTCCAGGGTGGGCCGGGCGGCGGCCACGACCTCGTCGCCGTCGATGTAGGAGGTGCCCACCAGCAGGGCCCGCACCCCGATCCCGTACCGCGTGCCCGTCGCGTCCGTCTCCACCCAGCCGAGCTCCACCAGGGTGCGCAGCAGCATGTAGAGGCTGGACTTCGGGTAGCCCACGGCCTCCTGGACGGTGGCGAGCGAGTGCATGCCGGGGCGCCCCGCGAAGTATTCGAGCAGCTCCACCGTCCGTACCGCGGACTTGACCTGCGCCCCACCGGACTCGGCGACCGACATCGCCCCACGCTCCTTCTCCGGCCTTCGGCCATTGCCAACACGGAAGGCCCGGAAATAGAGTCCGAGCACATTCACGATCAGGAACTCTGTTCAGAATACCGAACGTCTCTGGCCGGTGTTCCAGGACCCGAGGGGAATCACGGTGAGTGCAGCACCAGTCTGGAGTGTCGACCCCCGCAGCGGGAACCCGCGCGAGCAGGTCGCCGTGGAGGCCACCGCCGAGGAGGTCGACCGGGTGGTCCGGGCGGCCCACTCCGTACGCGACGCCCTCGCCGACCGCACGGCACGCGCCGCCTTCCTGCGCGCCGCGGCGGAGCTGCTGGACAAGTCCGGCCCGCACATCATCGAGGCCGCCGACGCGGAGACCGCCCTCGGCCCGGCCCGGCTCACCGGAGAACTCGCGCGCACCGCCGCCCAGTTGCGGGCCTTCGCGGAGGTCGTCGACGAGGGCGCCTACCTCGACATCCGCATCGACCACGAGGACGGCTCCCGCACCCCGCCCTGGCCCGACCTGCGCCGCTGGAAGATCCCGCTCGGGGTCGTCGCCGTCTACGCGGCGAGCAACTTCCCGCTCGCCTTCTCCGTCCCCGGCGGCGACACCGCCAGCGCCCTCGCGGCGGGCTGCCCGGTCGTCGTCAAGGCGCACCCGGGCCACCCTGCCACCTCCGAACTCTGCGTCTCGGTGCTCCGCCGCGCCGCCGCCCGCACCGGTCTGCCCGAGGACGTGGTGACCCTGGTCCACGGCTTCGACGCGGGCGTCGAGCTGATCCGCCACCCACTGGTGAGCGCGGCGGGCTTCACCGGCTCGGTACGCGGCGGCCGCGCCCTGTTCGACGCGGCGGCCGCCCGCCCCGCCCCCATCCCCTTCCACGGCGAACTCGGCTCGCTCAACCCGGTCGTGGTCACCGAGGCGGCCGCCGCCGAGCGTGCCCCGGAGATCGGCGCCGGGCTCGGCGCCTCGATGACCCTGGGCGTCGGCCAGTTCTGCACCAAGCCCGGCCTCGTCCTCGCCCCGACCGGCGACACGGGCGACCGGCTGGTGAAGGCCCTCACCGAGACGGTCAGCTCCGCCGGTTCCGGCGTGATGCTGGACCACCGGATGCGGGACGCCTTCCTCGCAGGCGTACGCGAACGGGCCGCCCTCCCGGACGTCGAGACCCCCGTCACCCCCGGCGCGGGCGGCGAACACACCGTCTCCGCCGGCTTCCTGACCGTCCCGGCCGCCGCCCTGACCGCCGAAGGCCCGCACGACGCGCTCCTGGAGGAGTGCTTCGGCCCGGTCACCGTGATCGCGCGCTACGGCTCCGAGGGCGAGGTCGCCGCCGTACTCGCCCGGCTCCCCGGCAACCTCACCGCCACCCTCCAGACCGCGACGGAGGGCGACGACCCGGAGGCGGCCGGGCTCCTCGCCGCCCTCACCCCGCTCGCCGGGCGCATCCTGGTCAACGGCTGGCCGACCGGCGTCGCCGTCGCCCCGGCCCAGCACCACGGCGGCCCCTACCCCGCCACCACCTCCCCCTCGACCTCGGTCGGCGCGACGGCCATCGAGCGCTGGCTGCGCCCGGTGACGTACCAGAACACCCCCGACCCGCTCCTCCCGCCGGAACTGCGCGAGACCAACCCCCTGGACCTGCCCCGCCGCGTGGACGGCCGCCGCGCGTGACTCTGCACCTGCACCTGCACCTGCACCCGCACTCGCACCCGCACCTGATCGGATTCCGCGCATGACCCTGCACCTGGACGGCCTCCCCTTCGCCCTGGCCCCGGAGGGCCCCGACGGCCGCTGGACCCACGCCGACTCCATGCTCACCGGCCGCGCGGGCCCCGGCCAGGACCTCTTCGTACCGCCGTCCGGTGACGCCCCGGTCTCCGCCACCGACACGCCACGCCTGCTCGGCGCGGTGGGTGACGGCGACTTCCGCCTCCTCGCCCGGGTCCGCCCCGGCCTGGTCGCGGCGGGCGACGCCGGGGCGCTCCACCTCCACCTCGGCGACCACGACTGGGCCAAGCTCTGCCTGGAGCACTCCTCGGGCCTGGCGACCGTGTGCAGCGTCGTCACCCGCGGCCACTCCGACGACGCCAACGCCTTCGTGGTGGAGGACGACAGCTACTGGCTCCGCCTCAGCCGCACCGGCAACGCCTACGCCTTCCACGCCTCCGCCGACGGCGAGACCTGGACCTTCGTCCGCGTCTTCACCCTGGGCACGGCCGAGCAGCGGGCGGCCGCCCGCGTCGGCTTCCTGGTGCAGTCGCCGACCGGCGAGGGCTGCGGCGCGGTCTTCGACCGGATCGCGCTCCTGCCCGGGGGAGTGGAGAACCTGCGCGACGGGCGGTGAGGGACAGCTCGGAGAGAGATCGGAGAGAGAACGGGGGCCGGCCGGTGTCGGCGACGCTGAAATTCGACCAGCGGGCGATAGCCGTGGTGGAGCTGCTGGGAACGACGACGGAGTGCGAGGACTTCGAGGAGGCGCTGCGGGAGAGAAGGTGGCCGGTTCTCCAGAAGGAGGGCGGCCCCTCGACGGCGATGAGCGCACGCACGACCCGCTATCTGCTGGAGTGCCGCTTCCCCGGCAGCCGGGTCAACGCCCGGCGCGGAGCGCGGGAGCGCATCGAGGTGGTGGGGGACGAGCTGCAGCTCGATCTCGTCGTCGAGGTCACCGACCTGGTGGTCAGGGATCCCGAGCACCGGCCGACCTGGTTCGCCTACGAGCGCCCGGAGACGGCTGGCCCCCCGACGAACTCTCCGACGCGTCGGGCGCGGTGGCAGAGGCAGGTCCGGCGGTGGTGTGCGGAACGGCTCGCGCCCTACCGAACGGGGCGTCATATCTCCGCCGCGTCCCGCTCGCGCGCCGAGGAACTCGCCACGCGTACGCTGCCGGGCGCGGTCACCCCCTCGCCGCGCGCGACGGTGCGCCGGCCCATGGCGACTCCGGACCCGGACCCCGGGGCCGTGACCGCGAGGCGGCGGCGGGAGGACCGCGAGATCTTCAAGCTCTGCCACGCCGCGGCGGTCCTCATGATCGCTTCGTCCCTGATCGCCCGCCTCTGGCCGCAGGGCTTCGCCGCCTGGTGGGTGCTGGGCGCGGTGGCGGTCGCGGCTCTGGGGCCGGCCGCCTACTGGCTGACCCGGATCATGCCCGGCAAACCCGGGGCCGCTCTGATGTCGGCGCTGGGGCTCGGCGCGGGCATGGCCGCGGTCGGAACCATGATCGAGCTCTCCGGCGAGCCCGACGGCCCCTCGGGGGCCATGGGCCTGGTGGTCGTCGCCGCCGGCTATGCGGTCTTCACGGGGATCCGCCTGCTGGTACGCCAGTGGAGCTGGCGCGTCGTCGCCCCCTGGCTGCTGCCCGCGGTGCTGCCGCTCGTCCTGGGGTTCTTCCCCTCCCTCGGCCTCGGGCTCCACGCGCTCTATCTGGATGCTTTCGGCCTGAACCTGGAGGATGTGGAGATTCCGAGGCTCTGGCAGGTCATCGCCACGGTCAGGCTGGGGCTCGCGGTCAACCTCTGGCTCGTCGCCCTGGCCGGGCTCGGCTATCTCCAGCATCTCCACTGGTGCGTACGCGACCGATGGATCGGTTTCACCCTTCTCGGCTTCTTCGCCCTGGTGTTGCTGATGTCCGGCGTCTGGAACTTCGGCCTCCAGACAGCCGCCCACGCCGGGGCCGGCGCGGTGCGGGCGGCAGCGTCGGGGAAGGCCGTGGACGCGTATTTCGGCATCTCCCCGCAGTGGGTGTGCGTGCGCCCCATCGGCCCGGTCAAGGACATCCATGTCGACGGAGGGGAGTTCCGCCCCTCCCGTCCGTATCTGAAGATCGGCGACGCGTCCGGAACCGCTGTGCTCTGGGACCCCGCCGAGAAGAGCGCGCTCAAGATGCCCATGGACAAGCTCCGCATCATCCCGGTGGACAAGCCCTCGAAGAGCTGCGCCCCCTCTGTGTGAATCCCTGCGTGAATCTCTGCGTGAATCGCTCCGGCAGGGACGGGCCGCCCCGGGAATCACCAGGTCAGGTTCGGTGTTCGAACGAGAGGCCCGTCCTGTGGGGCGGCCTCCGCACACCCGTCCGCGACCCCCGTCACCCTGGAGAGAAGAAGAGTCATGCGCGTCGAGATCTGGTCCGATATCGCTTGTCCCTGGTGCTACATCGGCAAGGCCCGCTTCGAGAAGGGCCTCGCCGAGTTCGCCCACCGGGACCAGGTCGAGGTCGTGCACCGCTCCTTCGAGCTCGACCCCGGGCGGGCCAAGGGGGAGACCGAGCAGGTCATCGACATGCTGGCCACCAAGTACGGGCGGACCCGCGAGGAGGCCGCCTCGATGGAGGCCAACGTCGCGGCCAACGCGCAGGCCGAGGGGCTCGGATACCGCACCGAGGGCCGGGACCACGGCAACACCTTCGACATCCACCGGCTGCTGCACCTGGCCAAGGCCCGGGGCCGCCAGGACGAGCTGCTGACCCTCGCCTACCGGGCCAACTTCGCCGAGGAGCGGTCCGTCTTCGACGACGACGTGCTGCTCGCCCTCGCCGTGGAGGCCGGGCTCGACGCCGACGAGGCGCGTGCGGTGCTCGCCGACCCCGAGGCGTACGCCGACGAGGTCCGGGCCGACGAGCGCGAGGCGTCCGAGCTGGGCGCCAACGCGGTGCCGTTCTTCGTGCTCGACCGGCGGTACGGGATCTCCGGCGGCCAGCCCTCCGAGGTCTTCGTCCAGGCGCTGGAGCAGGCGTGGAAGGACCGCCCGGCCACCGCGTTGACCACCGTCGGCGGTGACGCGGCGGCCTGCGACACGGACGGCGCCTGTGAGGTTCCGAAGGGCTGAGCGCCAGCCTCGTCCATAAGTATTTCTTGGGTGCGCCCCGCGGATTTCGGCAATTGACTATGAGTCGCGGGGGCTCCAGGCTGGGCGTATGACGATCTCTCCGCTCAGCCAGGTGGCCGCCGCCGAGTTCGCGCCCGAGGTCACGTACCTCAACACCTCCAGCTGGGGGCTGCTGCCCCGCCGCACCATCGCCGCCGTCAAGGCCCTCGCCGACGAGAACGCCGCCGGCCGCCGGATCGGCGCGGGCAGCTTCGACGCGGTGGAGGCGGCCCGGATCGGCTTCGCCCGGCTCGCCGGGGTGCGGCCGGACCGGGTCGCCACCGGCAGCTCGGTCACCGTCCATGTCGGGCTGATCGCCGCCTCGCTCCCGGCGGGCGCCGAAGTCCTGGCGCCCGAGGGGGAGTTCGCCTCCGTCGTCAGCCCGTTCGCGCTCCGCGGCGACCTGCGCATGCGGTACGTCCCGCTCGCGGACCTCGCCGACGCCGTACGGCCCACCACCGCGCTCGTCGCCTTCTC
Organism: Streptomyces cyaneofuscatus; assembly: GCF_033109485.1. Taxonomy (NCBI): domain Bacteria; kingdom Bacillati; phylum Actinomycetota; class Actinomycetes; order Kitasatosporales; family Streptomycetaceae; genus Streptomyces; species Streptomyces cyaneofuscatus. Next base: position 6,618,377 of record NZ_CP137002.1, read on the forward strand.
CTCGGTCCAGTCGGCCGACGGCCGGGTCGCCGACCTCGCCGCCGTCCGCGCGGCCGCCGCCGCCCACGGGACCCGCACGCTGCTGGATGCCACCCAGTCGGCGGGCTGGTCCCCGCTGGACGCCGGGGCGTACGACTACACCGTCACCGGCGGGTTCAAGTACCTGCTCTGCCCCCGCGGTACGTCGTTCCTCACCGTGACCGAGGAGGCGCAGGACACCCTGCCGAAGCTCTTCGCCGGGTGGGTCTCCGCCGGGGCCCCCTGGACGAACAACTACGGTCCGCTGGAGCAACTCGCCCCCGGCGCCCGGGGGTTCGACGAGCCGCCCGCCTTCCTCTCGTACCACGGGGCCGAGCACTCCCTCGCGCTGCTCGCGGAGATCGGCACCGACGCGCTGTACGCGCACGCCACCTCGCTCGCCGACCGGCTGCGCTCGGGGCTGACGGAGCTGGGGCACCAGGTGGTGCCGGGGGAGTCGGCGATCGTCTCCGTGCCGGGGCTGGAGCGCCGCCACGACGAGCTCACCCGGGCCGGGATCGCGGTCTCGGCCCCGGCCGGGAATCTGCGGATCTCCTGCCACCTCTACAACACGGAGGCGGATGTGGACCGGGTGCTGGACGTGCTGGGCTGACTGGAGGTGCTGGGCTGAGGGGTCCGGGGCGGTGGTTCAGCCGCGCTCCGGGCACCCCTCCGTCTCCTGGCAGAGGTTGGCCTCCACCTTCGCCAGCAGCCGCGTCAGCTCGGTGCGCTCATCGCTCTCCAGCCCCGCGAGCGTGTGCTCCTCCAGGCTGCTCCACGCGTCCCGCACCGCCGCGTGCAGCGCGCAGCTCTCGTCCGTCGCCTCGACCAGCACGGCCCGCCGGTCGTCCGGGTCGGGGCGGCGGCGTACGTGCCCGGTCTGCTCCAGGCGCTGGAGCATCTTGGTGACCGTGGACGGGTCCAGGTCCAGGGTCCGGATCAGCTCGGACTGGCGGACCGGCCCCGAGTCCCACAGGTGCATCATCAGGAGCTCCTGGCCGGGGTAGAGGCCCAGCCCCTTCAGCAGCTTCCCCGCCGCGATCCGGTGCAGCCGGGCGACGCGCGAGACGGCGTGGCTCACGGGCCCGCCGAGCGCTGCTCCGGGCAGCGCGTCGGTACAGGGGACGTCTGCGGTGGCGGCGTGGCCGGTGTCCATGTCGGGGCTCCTCGGTGCTGCTCCGGTGGGGCTCAGGTGGGGCTTCGATGATGCCCGGCGGCTCTTGCCCACACTTTACCTTGGTCGGCCAAGTAATGAGCTACAGTGACGCCAGTGCCAATGATTGGCCGACCACATATTTTGCCGGCCGGTCCCGTACCCCTTGCTCCTTGCCGCAGATTCTTTGGAGAGCCCGCATGACCACCGCATTCGACCCGATCGACCTGTCCGGCACCCCGCTGGCCAACCGCATCGTGATGGCCCCGATGACCCGGAGCCGAGCGGGCGAGGGCGGTACGGCCACCGAGCTGACGGCCGCCTACTACGCCCAGCGCGCCTCGGCCGGCCTCGTCATCACCGAGGGCATCCAGCCCTCCGTCGTGGGCCAGGGCTACCCCTTCACGCCGGGGCTGCACAGCGCCGAGCAGGTCGCCTCCTGGCGCAAGGTCACCGACGCGGTGCACGCCGAGGGCGGCCGCATCTTCGCCCAGATCATGCACGCGGGCCGCATCGGCCACCCGGTCCTGCTCCCCGAAGGACTGGTCCCGGTCGGCCCCTCCCCGGTCAGGGCCGAGGGACAGGTCTACACCCACGAGGGCCCCAAGGACTTCGTGGAGCCGCACGAGCTGACCGACGCCGAGATCCGGCAGACCATCGCCGACTTCGTCTCCGCCTCCCGCAACGCGATCGAGGCCGGGTTCGACGGTGTGGAGCTGCATGGCGCCAACGGCTACCTCATCCACCAGTTCCTCGCGCCCAACACCAACCTGCGCACCGACGCGTGGGGCGGTTCGGAGACCGGCCGCACCCGGTTCGCCGTGGAGGTCGTCAAGGCGGTCGCGGCCGAGATCGGCGCGGCGCGCACCGCGCTGCGCATCTCGCCCTCGAACGTCTACAACGACATCGACGAGCCCGCCCCGGAGGCCGTCTACACCGCGCTGGCCCAGGAGATCGAGCCGCTGGGCCTCGCCTACCTGCACATCCTGGAGGGCGCCCCGATCCGCGAGCTGACCCTCACCCTGCGCAAGATCTTCACCGGCACCGTCCTGATCAACGTGCACTCCGACGGGCCGACCGGGCCGGACGCCCACACCGTGATCGACGACGGGATCGCCGACCTCATCTCGTACGGCGTGCTCTTCCTCGCCAACCCGGACCTGCCCGCCCGGCTCAAGGCCGGGGGTCCCTTCAACACCCCCGACCCGTCGTCCTTCTTCGGCGGCGACGCCAAGGGCTACACCGACTACCCGGCGCTCGACGCCGTCTGATCCTCCAGAGGCCGCCCGTCCCACCGCCATGACGTGCGGCGCGGGTGGTCCGGCAGTCCGGCGCGGCCGGTGGCCCAGAGCAGCACGGTCCACCGGTCCCCGCCCGCCGGGGCGTCGGGGAAGAGCCGGGCCAGCACCCGGTCGCAGAGCGCGGTCGGCGGCGCCCACGCAAGGCCCAGCCCCTCGGCGAGGTCATGGGTGTGCACCAGGGTCTCCACCACACCCATCGCGGCGAAGCCCTCCGGGTCGGAGACCCCGTAGACGTGGTAAGCGCGCACCTCCGGCGGCGTCGTCCGCACCATCGAGGCCAGCAGCGCACCGCTCGCCTCCAGCGTCGCCAGCAGCCCGGCGGGCCCGGCCGCCCGGTCGGCGAAGAGCAGGCTGTACGGCCCGCCCGGGCGTTCGGAGGTCCATCGGAGGGGGAGGTTCCGCTCCAGCGGAGGTGTGCGCGGACCCAGCCGCACGGCGTACGAGACGAGATCGTCGCCCAGATGCTCCGCCGTCTCCCAGCACGTCCACTCCAGCGTTCCGGCGAGGGCCTCCCAGCGGTCCGCCGGGGCCCCGGCCAACGTGTCCACCGCGAGCCGGACGGCGGTCGTCACATCGTCGGCGGTGACCGGCAGCCGGGTCCCGGTCAGCGCGGCCCGCTCGGCGGCGGAACACTCCACACAGAACTCGTTGCCCTCGGGATCCGCCAGCACCGCCCACCCCCGCCCGTTCGCCTTGCGGTGGTCCTCCAGCAGGGTGGCGCCGAGCGCGAGGAGCCGCTCGACCTCCTCGTCCCGGGTGCGGTCCTGCGGCCGGATGTCGAGGTGGACCCGGTTCCTGACGGTCTTCGCGTCGGGCCCCTGGACGAAGAGGATCGCCGCGCCGGGGGTTTCGAGCAGGGCCTCCGGATCGCCGGGGAAGTCGTCGTCGGCGAGCGGGGCGCCGAGCACCTTCGACCAGAAGCTGCCGAGCGCGTGGGCGTCGGCGCAGCCGACGGTGATGTGCCGTACATGGGAAGTCATGGCCGCCACCCTCTCCGGCGGCCGGTGGCGGGGTCCAGCGAGTTACGCGGCGAGGGCCCGGGACGGCGTACCGTCCCGGGCCCATCACGCAGGCGTGTGCCGCTACTTCACCGGGGTGAAGTCCCGCGCCCCGATGAACTCGGGGCGGCGGATCGGCGCCGCGAACGGCTCCTGCGCCTCGTTCTCCACGCTGTTGAAGACGATGAAGACGTTCGAGCGCGCGTACGGGGTGATGTTGTCGCCCGAGCCGTGCATGGCGTTGCAGTCGAACCAGGTCGCCGAACCGGCCTTGCCCGTGAAGAGCCTGATGCCGTGGCGGTCGGCCATCTTCGTCAGCGCCTCGTCGGACGGGGTGCCGGCGTCCTGCATCTGGAGCGACTTCTTGTAGTTGTCCTTCGGCGTCTCGCCCGCACAGCCGAGGAACGACTTGTGCGAACCGGGCATGATCATCAGCCCGCCGTTGGTGTCGAAGTTCTCGGTGAGCGCGATCGACACGGAGACGGTCCGCATGTTCGGCAGACCGTCCTCGGCGTGCCACGTCTCGAAGTCCGAGTGCCAGTAGAAGCCCGTGGCCCCGAAGCCCGGCTTCACGTTGATCCGGGACTGGTGGACGTACACGTCCGACCCGAGGATCTGGCGGGCCCGGCCCACCACCCGCTCGTCGCGGACCAGAGCGGCGAAGACCTCGCTGATCTTGTGGACCTCGAAGACGGACCGTACGTTCTGCGACTGCTTCTCCACGATGGAGCGCTCGTCGGCACGGATCGCCGGGTCGGTGATCAGCCGGTTCAGCTCCGCCTCGTAGACGGCGACCTCGTCCGGGGTGATGAGCTGGTCGACGGTGAGGAAGCCGTCGTGCTCGTAGCCCTGGAGATCCTTGGCGGCGATCGGGCCCGGTGCGCCCGGCGCGGACCAGATGACCGGGTCCTGGCGGGGAGTGGTCATCTCGGCGGCGCCGCGCGAGGGGTACAGATCGGCGCGTACTTCGGTGGTCATGGTGGTTCAGGCCTCCTCGGTCAGCAGTGGGTAGACACCGTTCTCGTCATGGTCCTCCCGTCCGGTGACGGGGGGGTTGAAGACGCACACGCAGCGGAAGTCGGTCTTGGGCCGCAGGGTGTGCCGCTCATGCCCGTCCAGCAGGTACATCGTGCCGGGGGAGATCCAGTGGGTCTCGCCGGTCTCGTCGTTGGTGAGCTCGGCCTCGCCCTCGGTGCACAGGACGGCCTCGATGTGGTTCGCGTACCACATGGAGGTCTCCGTACCCGCGTAGAGCACGGTCTCGTGGAGCGAGAAGCCCACCTTCTCCTTGGCGAGCACGATGCGCTTGCTCTCCCAGGTGCCGGACGCGGACTTCACATGCCGGTCGGTGTTCTCGATGTCCTTGAACGATCGGACGATCACAGTGAGCAGTGCCTTTCTCTTGAACTCCGCCCCGGGCCCCGCGGGCCCGGGGCGCTACTTCCCGCCTGCCCCGGACTCGCCGGGTCAGGCCGTCTCGCGGACGCAGCGGGCCAGCGTGCGCAGCCCCTCGTCCAGCTCCTCGGTGGTGATGGTCAGCGGCGGCAGCAGCTTGACGACCTCGCTCTGCGGGCCGGACGTCTCCAGCAGCAGCCCCAGCTGGAAGGCGCGGGCGCAGACCGCCGAGGCGCGCGCCGGGTCCTCGAACTCCATGCCCCAGACCAGGCCGCGGCCGCGGAACTGCGCGGTCGGCTCCTCGGCGCAGATCGCCAGCAGCGCCTGCTCGACCTGGAGGCCGCGCTCCTTGGTCTGCTGCTCCACCCGGCCGTCGGCCCAGTAGGCGTCCAGCGCGGCGGCGGCCGTGACGAAGGCCGGGTTGTTGCCGCGGAAGGTGCCGTTGTGCTCGCCCGGCTCCCAGATGTCCAGCTCCGGCTTGAACAGGCACAGCGACATGGGCAGGCCGTAGCCGCTGATGGACTTGGAGAGCGTGACGATGTCCGGGACGATGCCGGCCTCCTCGAAGGAGAAGAAGCCGCCGGTACGGCCGCAGCCCATCTGGATGTCGTCGACGATCAGCAGCATGTCCTGGCGCTCGCACAGCTCCTTGAGCGCGCGCAGCCACTCGGGGCGCGCGACGTTGATACCGCCCTCGCCCTGGACCGTCTCCACGATCACGGCGGCGGGCTTGTTCAGCCCGGAGCCCTGGTCCTCGAGGAGCCGCTCGAACCAGAGGAAGTCCGGGACGGTGCCGTCGAAGTAGTTGTCGAACGGCATCGGGGTGCCGTGCACCAGCGGGATCCCGGCGCCGGCCCGCTTGAACGCGTTGCCGGTGACGGCGAGCGAGCCCAGCGACATGCCGTGGAAGGCGTTGGTGAACGAGACGACGGACTCGCGGCCCTTGACCTTGCGGGCCAGCTTGAGCGCCGACTCGACGGCGTTGGTGCCGGTCGGGCCGGGGAACATCACCTTGTACGGGAGGTCGCGCGGGCGCAGGATGACGTTCTGGAACGTCTCCAGGAAGGCGCGCTTGGCGGTGGTCGCCATGTCCAGGCCGTGGGTGATGCCGTCGCGCTCGATGTAGTCGATCAGCGCTCGTTTCAGCACCGGGTTGTTGTGGCCGTAGTTGAGCGAGCCGGCCCCGGCGAAGAAGTCCAGGTAGGAGTGGCCGTCCTCGTCGGTCAGCCGGGCGCCCTGCGCGCGGTCGAACACGGCGGGCCAGCCGCGGCAGTAGCTACGGACCTCCGACTCCAGGGTCTCGAAGACGCTCAGTGCGGGCGGTGTGATGGTCACAGCGGATCTCCTGCGTGAGGGGGTGTGACGGGCAGTGGTCGGTGCTCCCTGCCGCACGGAGGCGGCCGGGACCGCGCCGGGTGGTCGGCCGGCGCGAAAAGTCGTGGGGAAACCGGCGTACGGGTCAGGTACGCCGGGCCGGGAACGGAGCAGCCTGTCCGCTCAGGGCGGCCCAGGTGGCTCAGGTGGCTCAGTCGGCGAAGGGGCCGATCCGGTAGAGGACCTCCGGCAGGTGCGTCCCCTCGGGGAACAGCACCCCGTCGAAGAGGACCTCCTGCTCCAGCGGGACGTCGTGCCGCTGGGCGTAGGACGTGAACAGCCGGTCGGAGGCGGTGTTGTCCGGGGTGATCGTCGTCTCGACGCAGGAGAGCCCCTGGTCGGAGGCGACGCGGGCGGTCAGCGCGTCCAGCAGGGTGGCGGCGAGTCCCTTGCCACGATGTGCCTGGTCGACGGCCACCTGCCAGACGACGAGGGTCTCGGGGCGGTCGGGCCTGATGTAGCCGGTGACGAAGGCGATCGGCTCGCCGTCCTCGCCACGGGCGACGGCGGACGTCGCGGCGAAGTCACGACACCACAGCAGGTAGCTGTACGAGGAGTTCAGGTCCAGGACCTCGGAGTCGCGGGCGATGCGCCAGATCGCGGCTCCGTCCTCCACTCGTGGCGTGTCGATACTCAGGAATTCGCTTCGGGCACGGGCAAAATCTGCTGGTGCGGCGGTCATGCGAATTGAATTTACCCAGCAAATTTCTAAATTGCATCGAGGCAAAGGGTTGGGTGACGCGCCCGTCTGTGTTATCAGGCGTGCGTGAGACCCCCCACGATCCGGGTACGATTTCCCGCTCTTTGTCCCGAATTTTTCGGGCATAACGCCGTCGGTGTGGAGTCGGTCACAGGGTTGTAACTCCTCTGAGACGTGTCCGAATCATGCAGTTCGGGCCCCGGGAAAACTCCTGCGTTTAGGGGGCGGGAAAGCGGGCAGAAGAATGCGGGGAGCTGCTTTCGATAAAGCAGCTCCCCGCATTATGAATATCAGAGGTCCGGCGAGGTTTCCGTCACCGCACGGCGGGCATCTTCGAAGTCGACCCGTCGGCCCGCGTCGCCCAGCGCCGCCCCCAGAGCCGCGAGCGAGGACAGCACCGCCCCCCGCGTCGCATCCGCCCCGTAGTGATTGACCCGGATCATCTCCTTGGCCAGCGCCCCGCCGCCCGCGATGAGCGGCAGCGAGGGCTCCAGCTCCAGCGCCCGCGCGACCAGCGCGGAGGCGTCGGTCCCCGCCGGGGCGCGCAGCGTCGTGGCCACCGGAGCGGCGTCCCGCGCATCGAGGACGTACGGCTCCAGACCGCCGCCCAGCGCCACCGCACCCGCCCGGGTCGCCGCGGCGGCCGAGGCGTGGCGGGCCATCACCGCGTCCAGGCCCTCCTCCTCGATCCGCTCCAGGCACGCCTCCAGGCCCAGCATCTCCAGCTGCGCCGGAGCGTGCGGCAGCGCCGTGCGGCCGCCGTCGATCCAGCGCTCCTTCCAGTCCAGGAGCGAGAGGTACGAGCGGCGCGGGGCGGCCGGGTTGGCGGTGATCCGCTGCCAGGCACGCTCGCTCACCGACACCGCCGACACCCCGGCCGGACCGCCCATCGCCTTCTGCGCGCCGATCACGCACAGGTCGACGCCCCAGGCGTCCGGCAGCAGCGGCTCGGCGCCCACCGAGGCGACCGCGTCCAGCATGAACAGCGCCCCGTGCGCCCGGACCACCTCACCGATCTCCGCGACCGGGTTGGTGTTGCCGGTCGCCGCCTCGGCGTGCACCAGGGAGACGAAGTCGATCTCCGGGTGCTCGGCGAGCGCGTCGGCGACCTGGCCGGCGGTCACCGCGGTGTGGAAGGGCACGGCGAGGTCGACGACCTCGGCGCCGCAGTCCCGCAGCCAGTTGCCGAAGGTCTGCCCGTACGGTCCGGTGACCACGTTCAGCGCGGTCGAGCCGGGGCGGGCACCGCTGCGGATGCAGCCCTCCAGCGGCAGGAGCGCCTCGCCCTGCGTGATGACGACGTCCTGCTCGGTGGCGAGGAGCGCGGCCACCCGTCGCTCGATGGCCGCGAAGTGCGCGGCGGTCAGCGGGGGGAGGTCGAGGAAGGGGTGCGTCACGGCGGGGCTCTCTTCGGGTTCGGTCGGCGGTCGACAGGCTCCAGCAGCCTACCGAGGGCCTCGTACAGTGCCGCGTATGAGTGATCAGATGAGCGGTCGGGACGGGCAGCGGGTGCTGCGGGTGAGGGGACGGGTCCTCGTCGGCCCGGACGAGGTGCGGGACGGACTGTGGGCCGTCGACGGGCGGATCACCTTCGACCGGCCGCCGGGCGCGGACCGCGCGGAGACCGTCACGGGCTGGGCGCTGCCCGGCCTCGTCGACGCGCACTGCCATGTCGGCCTGGACCGGCACGGCCCGGTCGACGCGGCGACCGCCGAGAAGCAGGCGCTCACCGACCGGGAGGCCGGGACCCTGCTCATCCGGGACGCCGGATCGCCCTCCGACACCCGCTGGATCGACGACCGCGAGGACCTCCCGAAGATCATCCGGGCCGGCCGCCACATCGCCAGGACCCGCCGCTACATCCGTAACTACGCCCATGAGATCGAGCCCGGGGACCTCGTCGCGTACGTCGCCCAGGAGGCCCGGCGCGGCGACGGCTGGGTCAAGCTGGTGGGGGACTGGATCGACCGGGACGCGGGCGATCTCACCGCCTGCTGGCCGCGCGGCGAGGTCGAGGCGGCCATCGCCGAGGCGCACCGGCTGGGCGCCCGCGTCACCGCGCACTGCTTCGCCGAGGCCGCGCTGCGCGATCTGGTGGAGGCGGGTATCGACTGCATCGAGCACGCCACCGGCCTCACCGAGGAGACGATCCCGCTCTTCGCCGAGCGGGGCGTCGCGATCGTCCCGACGCTGGTCAACATCGCCACGTTCCCCGACCTCGCGGCGGGCGGCGAGGCCAAGTTCCCGCGCTGGTCGGCCCATATGCGGCAGCTGTACGAGCGACGCTACGACACCGTGCGCGCCGCGTACGACGCCGGCATCCCGGTCTACGTCGGCACCGACGCGGGCGGCTCGCTGGCGCACGGCCTGGTCGCGGGCGAGGTCGCCGAACTCGTGAAGGCGGGCATCCCGGCCCTGGAGGCCCTCTCCGCCACCGCGTGGGGGGCGAGGCGGTGGCTGGGGCGGCCGGGCCTTGAGGAGGGCGCTCCGGCCGACCTGGTCGTTTACGACGAGGATCCGCGCGCGGACGTCCGGGTGCTGGCCGCCCCGCGCCACATCGTGCTGAACGGGCGGGTGATCGGCTGAGGTGGCGCCGGGTTGACAGGCAGTGACGGATGCGGCCCCCGGCTCGTTGGTTTTGCCCGGCCCGTCGCCGCTCTCGGCTCGCACCTGGCTCACACCGTGTGAAACGGGTGACGGAGTGAGGCAGGAGGGAACGCACGTGCCGAAAGATTCGAATATGCGCGCGGAAACCCCCCTTTGGGGTGAACTCACGTCAGGTATCCGCCAGTTCACCCTCAGTGCGTAAAGATTCACGGAGTCGAGGCCACCGGCGCAGGCGATGTCCCCCATTGGACTGTGCCGGTGGCTCCATGTCTCTTGTGGGGGTTCCACCATCTTGAACAGCAACACCTTCCGTCTCGCTGCCCTGGCGGTCGCCGCCGCTCCCGTCGCTCTGTTTGCCGCCGTCCCCGCGCAGGCAGCTCCGGCGACGCCCGCCACCGGCGGCGAGGGCAAGGCGAGCGCGGTCGTGCTCCGTACGGCGCTCGACGTCTCCCTCCTCAACAAGTCCGTCCAGGTGCCCCTCAAGGTCACGCTCAACGAGGTGCAGGCCCCGGCCAGCGCCGAGAAGACCGCACTGTCGGTGAACCTGGACGGCGTGGAGGGCGGAAAGCCGGTCAGCGTCCTGCGCGCCGACGTGGCCACCGCGAACGCCACCGTGGACGAGCACAAGGCCGAGGGATACACCAACCTGGCCAAGGCCCGGGTCCATGTCCCCGGTCTGCCGCTGCTCTCGCTCATCGAGGTCGAGAAGGTGACCTCCAAGGCGCTCTGCGAGGTCGGCAAGCAGCCCGTCGCCGAATCGAACGTGCTCGGCCATGTCAAGGTGCTCGGCAAGAAGGTGACGCTCTCCGCGGGCGGACCGACCCGGGTCGTGGTGCCGGGCGTCGGCGAGGTCAGCCTCGACCTGTCGAAGACGGAGACCACCTCGCGTACGGCCGCCGCGACGGCGCTCCAGCTGAAGGTCTCGGTGAACCCGCTCAAGCTCAACGTGGCCGAGGTGGACGGCGAGGTCACCCTGGCCGAGGCGACCTGCGAGACCCCGGAGGGGCCCAAGACGCCCGAGGAGCCGGGGGAGAGCGACGGCGGTTCCACGAACGGCGGCTCCACGGGCGGTTCCACCGGCGGTTCCACGGGCGGCGACACCAGCGGCGGGACCGGCGGCACAGGGGGTTCCACGGGCGGCTCCTCCGGCGGTGACACCGGCGGCTCCACGGGCGGTTCCGACGGCGGCTCCACGGGCGGTTCCGACGGCGGCTCCACCGGCGGTGACCAGGGCGACGGCGGTACCGATGTGAAGCCGCAGACCGGCTCCGACAGCGGCAAGGCCCCCACCACGGCCAACCTCGCCGAGACCGGCGGCAGCTCCACCACCCCGTACATCGCGGGCGGTGCGGCCCTCCTGCTGGCGATCGGCGCGGGCGCCACGGTGGTCGCGCGCCGGCGCAGCGGCGGCAGCCAGGCCTGATCCGCGCCCGGGACCTGATCCGAGCCCGGGGCCGATCAGCGCCCGCACACGGGACCGTGGGGCGGTGGCGTCCGTACGAGGCGACGCCGCCGCCCCACGGGCTGTGCCGAGCCCCCCTCAGCGCCCCGTTCGCGCGGGCAGCGCCTGAACGGCCTGGTCCAGGGCCTGGAGGAAGCGGTTGGTCGTCGCCCGGTCGCGTACGGCCAGCCGCAGCCACTGCGGCCCGAGCCCCGGGAACGTATCGCCGCGCCGGGCCGCGAAGCCCAGCAGCCGCAGCCGCTCCCGGATCTCCGCCGCCCGCTCCAGCCGGACCAGGACGAACGGCCCCCGGGCCTCCTCGACCGCCCGCACCTCGCTGAACTCCGCGAGCCCGGCCAGCAGATGGGCCCGGTCCACGGTGATCCGGTCCGCCGCCTCGGCCGCCTCCACCAGCGCCCGCGGCTCCATGCACGCCTGCGCCGCCGCCAGCGCCGGGGACGACACCGGCCAGAGCGGCTGCGCCTCGGCGAGCAGCGCGATGGTCTCCGGGTGGGCCAGGACGTAACCGATCCGCAGCCCGGCCAGCCCCCAGGTCTTGGTGAGGCTGCGCAGCACGACAAGACCGGGGATGTCCGTCCGCCCGCACAACGCCTCGCGCTCGCCCGGCACGACGTCCATGAACGCCTCGTCGACCACCAGCGTCCGCCCGGGTCTGGCCAGCCGCTCCAGCAGGGCCGCCGGGTGCAGCACGGACGTCGGGTTGGTCGGGTTGCCGACCACCACCAGGTCCGCCTCCTCCGGCACCGCCGCCGGATCGAGCCGGAAGCCGTCCTCCGCCCGCAGCAGCACCCGCCCCACCCCGTGCCCGGCCGCCCGCAGCGCCGCCTCCGGCTCGGTGAACTGCGGATGCACGACCACCGGGTACCGGGCCGGCAGCGCCCGGGCGATCAGCACGAACGCCTCGGCCGCGCCCGCCGTCAACAGGACACGTTCCACCGGCAGTCCGTGCCGCTCGGCGACCGCCTCCCGGGCCGGGGTGCCGTCGGGGTAGGCGGCCAGCGAGACCAGCGACGCGGCTATCCGCTGGCGCAGCCACTCCGGCGGTGTGTGGGTACGGACGTTCACGGCGAGATCCGTCAGATTCTCGCCGCGCACCTCCGCGTCGCCGTGGTGGCGCAGGTCGGGCCCGGCGCTCTCGATGTCTCGCGTGGGGGGATGCGTGGGGGGATTCATGGCTGTCATGGTGAACGGCCGGGGGCCTTCCGTCACGAGGGGGGTGGAAGTTTTCTCGCCGGAAACAGGGAATGACGGGAGGACGGCCGGAAACCGGCGTGCCACGGCGCAGGTTGCGAGCCCTTTGCCGCCGGCCTTCTCCACCACCAGCTCGTCCGCCTCGATCAGCGCCGCCGCCTCCGCGACCGACGGCGTGCCCACCGCCCCGGCCGCCGCACCCGACGGGTTGGGTACGCGCACGGTCGCCAGCGCCGCCGCCGGATACGTCCGCACCGGCACCCCGAGCCGGGCCGCCGCCCCCACGATCCCCGGCTCGTCCGCCTTCGCGTCGACGGTCGCCACCTCCACCACATCGGCGGTCCGCAGCCCCGCCCCGTGCAGGGTCTCCTCGATCAGGCCGTACACCTCGCCGAGCGGCGCTCCCCGGCGGGCACCGACCCCGACGACCAGGTTCCGCGCGCCGGGCTCGGGTGTGGGGGTCGTCATGGCGGAGCCTGCCTTTCACATCAAGCGGTGGGGGGTGGAGCTGTTCCGTATACGGTCACGGACCCGGCGGCCGTACGGGTCACGGACCCGGGCGTACGGGTGGGTGCGGGCGGCCCGGGTAAGGACACCCTGAGATGCGGTCGGCGGGGTCGATCGACTAGCAAGACCCCATGGCGGTGTTCGTCGCGCTCGGCGCGTTCCTGATGACTCTGGCCGGCGGCTGGGTCGCGCAACGCGTCACGGACCGCCGCCACCTGGTGCTCGGCTTCGCGGGCGGACTGATGCTCGGCGTGGTCGGCCTGGACCTCCTGCCGGAGGCGATGGAGGCCGCGGGGACCCCGGTGTTCGGGGTGCCCGCCGCCCTGCTGCTCTTCGTCGGCGGCTTCCTGGTGGCCCATCTGGTCGAGGGGCTGCTCGCCGTACGCCAGGTGGCACACGGGGCGAGCGGTGAACGCGTGCCGCAGGTGGGGCTCACGGCGGCCGCCGCGATGGTCGGCCACAGCCTGATGGACGGCATCGCCCTCGGCGCCGCCTTCCAGGTCAGCGGAGCCATGGGCGTGGCCGTCGCGCTGGCGGTGATCAGTCATGACTTCGCCGACGGATTCAACACGTACACCCTCACCAGTCTTTACGGGAACGCCCGCCGCAAGGCGCTCCTGATGCTGTTCGCGGCCGCCCTGGCACCGGTCGTGGGCGCCGCGACGACGCTGCTGTTCACCCTTCCGGAGGAACTGCTCGGCGGCTATCTCGGATTCTTCGGCGGAGCCCTGCTCTACCTGGCCGCTGCGGAGATTCTTCCCGAGGCACACCACACCCATCCCGCCCGCTCCACCCTTCTCTGCACCATCGGGGGCGTGGGCTTCATCTGGCTGGTGGTCGGCATCGCGGAGTGAGCCGTACGCGCGCCTTCACGCGCCCTCGTACGCCTCACCGCGCCCGGCAGTGCTCCACGAAACGTCGGGCCACCTCGGGGGAGGCCGCCCAGTGGGTGTGCAGATAGCTGGCGTGCACGCCCCGCTGGACGTACCCCTCCACCCGCCGCTCCGGCTGGTGCATGCCCCACGCGGGAACCGGCCCCGCCCCCGGCTCCAGCACCGTCCGGTGGAACTCATGGCCGCGCATCCGGGTCCCGGCGGCCGCGAGCGGGCTGTCGGAGACCGCCACCGCCTGCCGGTACCCGAGCGTGAGCCGCTCCGACATCCGGGCCGTGGCGTCCAGCACCCCGCACATCGGCTTCCCGTCCAGCTCCCGCGCCAGATACAGCAGCCCCGCGCACTCGGCCGCCACCGGGGCACCGCTCAGGGCCAGTTCGGTGACCGCCCGGCGCAACGGCTCGTTGGCCGACAGCTCGGGGGCGTACATCTCCGGGAACCCGCCGCCGATCACGAGCCCCGCCGTGCCGACCGGCAGCTTCTCGTCCCGCAGCGGGTCGAAGACGACGACCTCCGCACCGGCCGCCGCCAGCAGCTCGGCGTGTTCCGCGTACGCGAAGGTGAACGCCGCCCCGCCGGCCACGGCGACGACGGGCCTGGGACTTTCCGAGCTTTCCGCAGGGGCGTACGCGGGCTCCCACGCCTCGTCCGCCAGCGCGGGCGCACTCCGGGCCAGCGCCATCAGCGCGTCCAGGTCGCACCCGGCGCGCACCCGCTCACCCATGGCCCGTACGGCGTCCACCGCATCGCCCTGCCGCTCGGCCACCGGCACCAGACCCAGGTGGCGCGAGGGCGTGGCCACCTGAGGCGCCCGCCGGATCACGCCCAGCACCGGAAGCCCCGACTCGTCCAACGCATCGCGCAACAGCGCCTCGTGCCGGTCGGAGGCCACCTTGTTCAGGATCACCCCGCCGATCCGCACCTCGGGGTCCCAGGAGGCGAACCCGTGGACCAGGGCCGCCACCGACCGGGACTGGGAGGAGGCGTCCACCACCAGCACCACGGGCGCCTTGAGCAGCTTCGCCACCTGCGCGGTCGACGCCAGCTCCCCCTGCCCCGAGGCACCGTCGTACAGCCCCATCACGCCCTCGACCACGGCGAGGTCGCACCCCGCCGACCCGTGCGCGAAGAGCGGGGCGACCAGCTCCGGCCCGCACATGTACGCGTCGAGATTGCGGCCGGGGCGGCCCGTCGCCAGCGAGTGGTACCCCGGATCGATGTAGTCCGGGCCCACCTTGTGCGGCGATACGGCAAGCCCGCGCGCGGTGAAGGCGGCCATCAGGCCGGTGGCGACGGTGGTCTTGCCGCTGTTGGAAGCAGGTGCGGCGATGACCAGACGGGGCGTACTCACCACTCGATGCCCCTCTGGCCCTTCTGCCCCGCGTCCATCGGGTGCTTGACCTTCGACATGTCGGTCACCAGGTCGGCGGCCTCGATCAGCGCGTCCGGCGCGTTGCGGCCGGTGATCACCACGTGCTGGGTGCCGGGCCGGTTCCGCATCACCTCGACGACCTCGTCGGTGTCGATCCAGCCCCAGTGCATCGGGTAGGCGAACTCGTCCAGCACGTACAGCTTGTACGTCTCGGCGGCGAGATCACGCTTGACCTGCTCCCACCCCTCGCGGGCCTTCTCCTCGTTGTCGAGCTGGCCGTCGCGCTGGACCCAGGACCAGCCCTCGCCCATCTTGTGCCAGTCGACGGTGCCGCCCTCGCCGCTCGCGCCCAGCACCTTCAGCGCGTTCTCCTCGCCGACCTTCCACTTCGCCGACTTCACGAACTGGAACACCCCGATCGGCCACCCCTGGTTCCAGGCCCGCAGCGCGAGCCCGAAGGCGGCGGTCGACTTGCCCTTGCCTATGCCCGTGTGGACGAACAGGAGCGGGCGGTTGCGCCGCTGACGGGTGGTGAGCCCGTCGTCCGGCACCGATGTCGGCTGTCCCTGCGGCATTAAGCGGCCCTCCCGGCTGCGGTGACGTCCTTGACGAGCCCGGCGATCGAGTCGGCCCGCAGCTCGTCGAGCGTGACGGCGGTGCCTCCCAGCTCCCGGGCGAGTTCCCCGGCGAGACCGAGGCGTACGTACCCCGACTCGCAGTCCACGACGACCGATGCCGTCCCCTCGGCCTGGTGCAGCCGCGCCGCCCGCCCCGCGAGCGCCACCGGCTCAGGACCGCCGGTCGCCCGGCCGTCCGTGACGACGACGAGCAGCGGCCGGCGCGAAGGATCGCGCAGCCGCTCCACCCGCAGCACGTCATGGGCCTTGAGCAGCCCGGCGGCGAGCGGGGTGCGGCCCCCGGTCGGCAGCGACTCCAGCCGGGCGGCGGCCGCGTCCACGGACGAGGTCGGCGGCAGCGCCACCTCGGCCTCCTTGCCCCGGAAGGTGACCAGACCGACCTTGTCCCGCCGCTGGTAGGCGTCCAGCAGCAGCGACAGCACGGCCCCCTTGACCGCGCTCATCCGCTTCCGGGCCGCCATCGACCCGGAGGCGTCCACGACGAACAGCACGAGGTTGCCCTCACGCCCCTCCCGGGTCGCCTGCCGCAGATCGTCCCGCCGCACCACGAGCCCGCGCCCGGACCGCCCGCGCGCCCGCTGGTGGGGGGCGGCGGCCTGGACGGTGGCGGAGAGGTGCAGCTTGGTGAGAGCGCCCTGTGGCCGGACCGCTCCTGTGGTCCGACCATGCGCCGTACGGGCCCGGGAGCGCCGCCCCGCAGCGCCTTCCCCCAGCCCCGGAACGCTGAGCATCTTCGTACGGAACGGCTCGGCGGCGGCCACCGGCTGCTGCTCGGCCCCGGCGGAGCGCCCGGGCGCGTCGGGGGCGGAGTCGGGGGCCTGGGACGGCGTGTCGTCGTCTTCCGCAGGGGGTGGCGTACGGTCGCCATCGGCCTGCGGCGGCACGCCACCGCCCCCACCACCGTCGCCGCCGCCATCGGGCCCGGGGTCGGGATCGTCGTCGCCGTCGTTGTTCTCCTGGTTCTCCTGCGGGCCTGCCTCGTCCAAGGTCTGGTCCAGCTTGTCCTCGTCCAGACCCGGCGCGTCGAAGGGGTTCCGGCGCCGCCGGTGGGGGAGCGCCAGCAGGGCGGCCTGCCGTACGTCGTCGGCGGTGACCTCCTCGCGCCCGGCCCAGGCGGCGAGCGCGGTCGCGGTACGGGCCATCACGATGTCGGCCCTCATCCCGTCGACCTCGAACGCGGCGCAGGTCGCGGCGATCTGCCGCAGCACGCCGTCCCCGAGCACGACACGCGGCAGCAGGGCACGCGCGGCGCCGATGCGCTCCCGGAGCGCCGTCTCCTCCTCGGCCCAGCGCGCGGCGAACCCCTCGGGATCGTCGTCGTACGCGAGCCGGCGCCGTACGACCTCCACCCGCTCGTCGGTGTCCCGGGAGGCGGCCACCTCGACGGTCAGCCCGAACCGGTCCAGCAACTGCGGCCGCAGCTCGCCCTCTTCCGGGTTCATCGTCCCGACCAGTAGGAACCGCGCCGCATGCCGTACGGAGACGCCTTCGCGCTCGACGTACGAGGCACCCATGGCGGCCGCGTCCAGCAGCAGGTCCACCAGGTGGTCGTGGAGGAGGTTGACCTCGTCGACGTACAGGATCCCGCGGTGCGCGTCGGCCAGCAGCCCCGGCTCGAACGCCTTCACGCCCTCCGAGAGCGCCCGCTCGATGTCCAGCGCCCCCACGAGCCGGTCCTCGGACGCCCCGACGGGCAGCTCCACGGTCCGCGCCGCCCGCGACACACCGGCCGCCTCCGCGTGCGGCCCGTCAGGACACGCCGGATCGGGGGAGAGGGGATCACAGGAGAACCGGCACCCCGGTACGACGGAGACCTCGGGCATGAGCGCGGCCAGTGCCCGCACGGCGGTGGACTTGGCGGTCCCCTTCTCGCCCCGCACGAGCACACCACCGACGGCCGGACTGACCGCATTCAGCAACAGCCCGAGCCGCAGGTCGTCCTGCCCGACGATCGCGGTGAAGGGATACGGCGTACTCACAAGGCCTCCTTGTTGACATGCTCTTCAGCTTCGACGTGACCGGTCGCTACAAGCCCCTCCGGCGATTGAGGAGCGGGGCCCGGGGCAGCGCCCCGGCTCTCCGCCGCACCCGCACCCGCCCCCAACGGCGGCGCCCCCGGCGGCACGAACGGCAACCCGGGCGGCGCGCCCCCCTCGATCAACCGCCACAACGCATCCGTATCCGCATGCTCCTCCACCAGATCCCCCAGCCGATCCAGCTGCTCCTCCCGCAACACCCCGAAGCTCGTGTCCGGCGCGGGAACGAACTGCCGCCCGGCGGCCCGGGCCACCTCCTCCAGGAACCGCCGCCGGAACCCATCGCTCTCCAGCGACCCGTGCCAGTGCGTCCCCCACACCGCCCCGACCCGGCACCCGTCCAGGAACGGCTCACCGCCCCGCACATCGGCGACCCCGTGATGGATCTCGTACCCCTCCACCGGCTCACCCAGCGCCGAACCCACCGGCCGCGCCAGCGTCTTGGCCCGCTCGAAGCGCACCCGTACCGGCAGCAGCCCCAGCCCGTCCACGACCCCGGCCCGCGACTCCACCTCGTCCTCGATCCGCTCACCCAGCACCTGGAACCCCCCGCAGATCCCCAGCACCGGCCGCCCCTCCGCCGCCCGCCGCACCAGCGCGTCCGCGAGCCCCCGCTCCCGCAGCCAGGCCAGCGCCTTCACCGTGCCGCGCGTCCCGGGCACGACGACCAGGTCCGCGTCGGCCAGCTCATCGGGCCGGTCCACGAACCGCACCACCACACCCGGTTCGGCGGCCAGCGCGTCCACATCCGTGAAGTTGGACATCAACGGCACCGCGCAGACCGCGACCCGCAACACGTCCTCGCCATGGGGCGGCGCCACGACCGACTCCCGCACCGCACCCCGCAGGGACACCCGCAGGCCGTCCTCCTCGTCGATGCCGAGCCCATGGGTGAACGGCAGCACCCCGTAAGTCCGCCGCCCGGTCAGCCCGTACAGCATGTCCAGCCCCGGCTCCAGCAGCGAGACGTCACCCCGGAACTTGTTCACCAGGTAGCCCGCGACCAGCGACTGGTCCTCCGCGCTCAGCAGCGCCGTGGTCCCGAAGAAGGACGCGAAGACCCCGCCCCGGTCGATGTCCCCGACCACCAGCACCGGGAACTTCGCGGCCCGCGCGATCCCCATGTTCACGATGTCGGTGCGCCGCAGATTGATCTCGGCGGGGCTTCCGGCCCCCTCGCAGATCACCGCGTCGTACGTCGACCGCAGCTCCTCCAGACACCCCGTCACCGTCCCGAGCAGCGCCTCCTGACGCCCCCCGTGGTACCCCCGGGCGCTCATCTCGCCCACCGGCTTTCCCATCAGCACGACCTGGCTGGACCGGTCGCTGCCCGGCTTCAGCAGTACCGGGTTCATCAGCGCCGTCGGCTCCACCCGGGCGGCCTGCGCCTGCATGGCCTGGGCGCGCCCGATCTCCGCGCCCTCACGGGTCACGAAGGAGTTGAGGGACATGTTCTGCGCCTTGAAGGGCGCGACCTTCACGCCCCGGCGCACCAGCCAGCGGCAGATGCCCGCCGTGACGACGCTCTTGCCCGCGTCCGATGTGGTCCCCGCGACCAGCAGCCCACCGCTCATGCCCGACCCCGCCTCTGTCCTGTCGACGACCGTCCGGCGACCACACGCCTCGCGACCACGCGCCCCACGACCGTCCGGCCCACCACGCACACCCCGAGGGCCAGCACACTCACCCGGCGCGACAACCGCACCGCGCGCTCGATGTCGGAGCTCCGGACCTCCCGGCCCGACCCGCCGTTCAGCACCGGCCGGTGCTCGACGCGCCCCGCGTACGCCAGCGTCCCGCCGAGCCGTACGCCGAGCGCCCCCGCGAACGCGGCCTCCACCGGCCCCGCGTTCGGGCTGGGGTGACGCCCCGCGTCCGCCTTCCAGGCGCGTACGGCCTCCGAGGGCCGCCCGCCGCCCGCCACGGCCAGCGCGGCCGTCAGCCGTGCCCCGGGCCACCCCGCGAGGTCGTCCAGGCGGGCCGAGGCCCAGCCGTAACGGCGGTAACGGGGTGACTTGTGGCCGACCATCGCATCGAGCGTGTTCACGGCCCGGAAGCCGACGAGCCCCGGCACCCCGCCGATCGCGCCCCACACCAGCGCGCCCACGACGGCGTCCGAGGTGTTCTCCGCGACCGACTCCACGACGGCACGGGCGATCTGCGGCCCGTCCAGGGAGTGCGGATCACGCCCGCACAGATGCGGCAGCCGCTCCCGGGCCACCTCCAGGTCACCGGCGGCCAGCGCGCCCCCGATGGCGCGGGCCTCCCGGCCCAGCGAGGTGCCGCCGACGACCGACCAGGTGGTGGCGGCCGTCAGCGCGACGGCGAGCGCGGGGCGTCCTCGTACGGCACGGGCGGCCAGCGCGGCGGCCCCCACGGCCCCTCCGGCGCACAGCAGGGTGTGCAGCGCGCCCCGGCCCCGGTCGTCCCGCCACAGCAGCGACTCCACCCGCGCGGCAGCCCGGCCGAAACCGGCGACGGGATGGCCCCGGCGCGGGTCGCCGAGAGCCGCGTCGGCGATCAGCCCGGCGACGGCGCCGTACGCGAAGACACGATCGGCACGCACGGGTTCAGCCCGCCGCGGGCAGAGGCGTTCCGGCACGGAGAGGTACCGCGAGCGATACCGGAGGAGATACCGGGAGAGGCACAGGGTGCGGCGCACGGCGGCCGGGCATGGCTTATGTCCTCACTCAGGGTCCGCGCCCTGGTTCGACGTGACCGGCGACAAGAGTCTCCTGGCTCCCCGGATCCGCAGTTCCCCCGGCCTTCCAGCCCTCGGTCAGGAGGGCCGTGACATCCGGTGTGGGGGAGTGCTCCCCGGTGACAGTGGCGGGACCGCGCCGGATTCGCACCGGCTTCCTCTTCTGTCGCCGTAAATGGCTCCGGCAGTCCACCACGCTGCGAGAACGGCCGTCAACTTGCTGTTGACCTGCGGAGCTCCAGTGTGCGCAGACGCACAGCGGGCCGGACACACGGTGGTGTGTCCGGCCCGAAGGAACGTGTCCGCGCGGTCAGGCGACGATCAGATAGATCCCGTACGCGACCGCCGCCACGCACGCCGCGAAGGCGGCGTACGCGCCGGTGCGCGCCAGTGCGGCCGAACCGCCGGTGGCGCCGGTGGCACTGCCGGCCGGGGCCGACAGCTTGGAGAGGGCGACGATGCCCAGGGTGAAGACGCCGACCAGCGCGACGGTGACCACGAGACTGACACCGAAGACGGAGGCGAGTGCTGCCCAGTCGATTTTCATACGGATCTGTCCTTACACCGTGGCCGCGGGGCGGGGCGTGTCGTCGGGCGCCCCGGCCGGGGCCGGGATGGTGGTCGAGAGTTCGGAGACCGCACCGGCGGTGGGCGGCGGCGCGACCGCGGCCATGGCGGTGGTGACGACGCCCTGCGGCTCGTCCGCCGTCGCGTCCTCGGTGTCGTTGACGTTGGTGTGGTCGACCGGCTCGCGGCGCGAGGCCAGCCAGATGGCGAAGGAGCCGCCGACCAGGATGACCGCCGTGACGGCGATGCCCCAGGGGCCCTGCTTGGTGAGGAACTCGGCGCCCGCGCCGACCAGACCCGCGGCCGGGAGCGTCAGGCCCCAGGCGACGAACATCCGGGTGGCGGTGGACCAGCGGACCACGCCGCCCTTGCGGCCGAGGCCCGCGCCCATCACGGCACCCGAGCAGGACTGGGTGGTGGAGAGCGAGAAGCCGAGGTGAGAGGAGGCCAGGATGACGGTCGCCGCGCTGGTCTGGGCGGCGAAGCCCTGCGGCGGCTGGAGGTCGGTGAGGCCCTTGCCCATGGTGCGGATGATGCGCCAGCCGCCGAGGTAGGTGCCGAGCGCGATGGCGATACCGGCGGAGACGATGACCCACATGGGCGGGTTGGAGCCCGGGGCCAGGACACCGCTGGTGACCAGGGCCAGGGTGATGATGCCCATCGTCTTCTGGGCGTCGTTGGTGCCGTGGGCGAGCGAGACGAGACCGGCGGAGGCGATCTGTCCGGCCCGGTAGCCCTTGGCGGTCGACTTCTGCTGGTTCGGGTCGGTGACGTTCCGGTTGATCCGGTACGTCAGCCGGGTGGCCAGCATCGCGGCGATACCGGCGACCAGCGGGGCGGCGATCGCGGGGAGCAGCACCTTGGTGACGACGGTGCCGCCGTTGATCGAGGACCAGCCGGCCGACATCACGGCGGCGCCGATCAGGCCGCCGAACAGGGCGTGGGACGAACTGGAGGGCAGGCCGACCAGCCAGGTCAGCAGATTCCACAGGATGGCGCCGACGAGCGCCGCGAAGATGACCTCTGTTCTGATGCCGTCTTCGTTGACGATCCCGCCGGAGATCGTCTTGGCGACCTCCACCGACAGGAACGCGCCGATCAGGTTGAGAACGGCGGACATGGCCACCGCTGTCTTGGGCTTCATCGCGCCGGTCGAGATGGTGGTCGCCATCGCGTTGGCGGTGTCGTGGAAACCGTTCGTGAAATCGAACACGAGAGCTGTTACGACCACAATCGCAAGCAGCAGCGTGATGTGTTCCATTTACCCAGGCAATCGTTCGACGTCAGTGGCTCGTGGACCGTAGGCAACCTGGGTGAACGGAAGATGAACTGGACGGGGCGCTGTGGTGACCCGAATCGGAGTGCGGTGATTCCGTTTGTGTGCGGGAGGGGCTGCGGAGGGGCGGTGGGGCACCGGCTGGTCTGCCCTTTGCCCCTTGTTGGCGAAGTTTTTGACGGTCACATTCGGCCCCGGAAGAGATCCCGGTCACGTGGGGGATGACGTTCCGGTTTCGCGCCGCCGCGCCTACGCTCGCCCCATGAGCGCACAGCAGCCGGAATCGGTGGCCCTGGCCTGGCAGGACGTGGTCGCGACCGCCCGTCGGAGCGCCGCCGACGGCCTGGTCGTCGGTACCTCCGGCAATGTGTCGGCCCGCGTCGGAGACCTGGTCCTGGTGACCCCCAGCGGGGTGCCCTACGACCGGCTCGGACCCGGGGACGCCGTCGGCGTCGGCCTGGACGGCCGCCAGGTCCTCGGGGAGCTGAAGCCGACCAGCGAACTCCCCATCCACCTCGCGGTCTACGCGGAGACCGACGCCGCCGCCGTGGTCCACACCCACGCCGTGCACGCCACCGCCGTCTCCACCCTCGTCACCGAGGTGCCGCTCGTCCACTACGCGGCCGCCATCCTCGGCGGGCCCGTCCGCACCGCCGCCTACGCCCGCTACGGCACCCCGGAGCTGGCCGACGCCATGCTCACCGCCCTCCGGGGCCGCACCGGCTGCCTGCTGGCCAACCACGGCACCGTCACCTACGGCTCCACCCTCGACCAGGCCTACGAGCGCACCGCCCAGCTGGAGTGGCTCTGCCGCCTCTGGCTCACCGCGAGCGCGCTGCCCGGCCGCACCCCGTCCCTGCTCAGCGAGGCCCAGCTGGCCGAGGTGACCGAGGCGCTGAAGGGATACGGCCAGCCCGGCTGACCCACGGCACAGCACAGCACCGCCCGCCCGTGCCCCCGCCCCGCCGCACCGGACGGCCCCCGCCCACTGGCACCGCGCCGCCCGCCCCACGACACTGAAGCGGTGCGCCCGGCAACTGCGACGGCAACGGCCGTCACCACGATCCTCGGCGCCGGTGCGGCAGCGGTCGCAGCCGGCCGGTACGCCAGCGACGCCGCCCTCAAGGCGGCGCCCGGCCGACCCCTGCCCACCGACCGCAGACTCACCGTGCACGCCACGGGGATCCGGCAGGTCACCCTGACCCGCTCCCTCACGGCGCTGCGCCCCGGTACGTACGGGATCGAGGGCCCCGGCGTCCACGCCGTGGTCGGCCCCGTCGTCGAAGGGGCCGAGTCCACCGCCGACACCGTCGTCCGCACCCTGGAGCGGATCACCCACGGCATCCTGGAGCCGGGCGACAAGGTCCGCCTCACCCCCGAGGTGTACCGGGGGGACCCCGGCGCCGCCCTCGGCCTGGAGTACCGGGAGGTCGAGATCCCCGGCGAACTCGGCGGACTGCCCGCCTGGTGGGTCCCCGGCGACCGCGACACCTGGGTCATCACCGCGCACGGCCTCGGCACCACCCGCGAGCACCCCATGAACCTGATGGGCTTCCTGAGCGGCCAGCAGCTCCCCGTGCTGGACCTCGCCTACCGGGGCGACGCCGGAGCCCCCCGCCCCGCCGACGGCCTCGGCCACCTCGGCGCCTCCGAGTGGCGCGACCTGGACGCCGCGATGCGCTTCGCCGTCCGCTACGGCGCCCGGAACGTGATCCTGTACGGCTGGTCCACCGGCGCCTCCATGGCCCTGCACGCCGCCGCCAACTCCCCGCTGCGCGAGCGCGTCGGCGGCCTCGTCCTGGACTCCCCGGTCCTGGACTGGCCGACCACGCTGCGCGCCCTGGCCGCCGCCCGCGGAGTCCCCGCCGCCCTGCTGCCGCTCGCCGTCCGCGCCGCGCAGGGCCGGACGGGGATGACCTCGGCCCCGCTCCTGGACGCCTCCCTGGCCGACGCACTGCCCGCCCCGACGCTGATCGTGCACGGCCCGGACGACACGATCGCCCCCTGGGGCCCGTCGAGGGCGCTCGCCGCCCGCCGCCCGGACCTGGTCAGCCTCCACTCCGTATCCCAGGCTCCGCATGCGTCGATGTGGAACGCGGATCCCGGCCGCTACGAAGAGCGGCTCCGGCGCTTCCTCACGCCCCTGATGTGAGGTGATGCGGGGATCGGTCCCTTTGGTCACCGCACCCCCGGTAACCGGGCGGGGACCGGGGAAACGCCTTCCGTTTGGGCTTTCGGGCCGTCAGAGGCAAGACTGCTCCCGTGACGTCCCGTACCCCGCGCGACTCCAGGCTGCGACTTGTCCGCCCGCGACCCCTCGCCACCGCCCGCAGGGCTGTGTCCACCCGGCGCACCCGGCCGGCCCCCCGGCCCCCCGAGGGCACCCCGCCCCGCACCGAACTGGCCCGCCAGGCCCGGGCGGTCCTCGCCGACGCCGTACGCATCGCCCACTGGGCCGCCGGCGCCCCCGCCCCCGGCAGCGCCGCACCCCTCGCCACCCAGGCCCTCGAACGGGCCGCGACGGCCCTGGAACTCTCCCCGGCACAGGTCCGTGCGGGCTGGGACCGGGCCCGGCTGGCCGGCCTGATCGAGCTGCACGGCGACACCGCCCGCCCCGGCTGGCGGCTGCGCGCCTGGGACCGGGACGACTCCGCCGTCCTGCGCGGCTGGGTCGCGCTCTTCGACGCCTGGTCGCTCGTCCACGCCGCCCCCGAGGGCATCGAGGCCGGAGCGGTCGCCGAAGCCGTCGAGGCCGTGCCCCAGGTGCTCTCCCTCCTCCAGCTCTCCGCGGGCCCCGTCGCCGTACCGGCCCTCCTGGACCTCCTCGCCCAGCGCATCGCCGAGCTCCAGGAGGAGCGCTGCGAAGTGCCGTACGGCGCCGGCCGCTCGGCCGCCGAGAGCGCTCCCGCCACCACCGGCCGCCCGGTGCCCGCCCCCGACCGCAGCGCCGACCTCGACGCCCTGCTGCTCGACTGGGCCCTGGAGGGCCTCGCCGCCGTCGGCGCCCTGACCCTCGGCAAAGGTCACGCCACCCTCACCCCGCTCGGCAACTGGGCGGTCTGGGTCAAGCTGGAACAGATCTGCGTCGCCGCCCAGAGCCCGGCCGGGAACATCGAGCAGTCCGCCGCCGACATGCTGCTCGGCTGCGCCCGGCTCACCCCCGGACCGGCCCGCGCCGAATACCGGGCCTGGCTCGCCGCCCGTACGGTCGGCAGCGCCGTCGCCGAACTCCTCGCCGTCGCCCGGGGCCAGGACGCGCTGCTGCGGGGACTGGCCTTCGAGGCGCTCCGCGTCGTCGGCGCCCCCGCCGAGCCCGAGGTCCGCGCGGTGGTCACCAACCCGTCGCTGCGGCCCTACGCGCTGCTCTGGCTCGCCGAGTACGAAGGGGCCGACCCGGACGACGCGCAGGAGATCCTCAGCCGCGAGGAGGCCACCTGGCTCTGGGTCGACACCGCGGCCGCCGTCGCCGACCACGGCGAGACCGGTCTGCTGGTACGCCACCTCGACTCCGCCGTCCAGGGCACCGTCCCGGCCCTCCTGGACGAGGTCAGAGCCGTCGGCCACCCGCGCACCGTCCAGGTCCTGGTCGCCCTGGCCGCCGCCCACCCCGACCCCGCCCTGGCCAAAGCGGTCCGCCGGGCCGCCTTCCAGGTCCACACCGGCGGAGCCTGAGCCCGCACCCCCCGGGGTCGGCCCGGTTCAGCCGGCGGACCCCGGGGCGTACGTCCCGAAGCTCCAGACGTTGCCCTCGGCGTCCCGCGCCATGTAGTCCCGCGAGCCGTAGTCCTGGTCCGTCGGCTCCATCAGGATCTCCACCCCGAAATCCCGGGCCCGCGCGAAGTGCTCGTCGACCTCCTCCACCACCACGTACACCCCCGCCGGGCCCGCCCCCGCCATCGCCCGGGCGAACGCGCCGTCCCCGCCCTTGGAGCCGAGCATCACCCTGCCGTTGCCGCAGGACAGCTCGGCGTGCACCACGCTGCCGTTCTCGCCCTCGTAGACCGCCTCCTCGGTGAAGCCGAGGCCCTCCGTCAGCGTCCTGATCGCGGCCTTCGCGTCGTCGTAGAGGACCGTCGGGTAGATCGTCGGGACACCCTTCGCCACACCTGCCATCCCACTCACCTCTCCTGTGATCTGCGTCTCAGTCTTCCACCCGGCGCCGACAACGGCGGCTCAGGCGAAGGTGTCGCACCGCCCCATGTCGCCGCTGCGGAACCCGGTGGAGAACCACTGCTGGCGCTGCGCGGACGAGCCGTGCGTCCAGGACTCCGGGGTCACCCGGCCCTGGAACCGCTCCTGGATCCGGTCGTCCCCGACCGCCGCCGCCGCGTCCAGGCCGTCCCGGATGTCCGCCCGGGTCAACTCCGTGATCAGCGGTCGGCCCGTCGACTCGTCCGGCGTCGTCGTCGCGTGGTGCGCCCAGACCCCGGCGTAGCAGTCGGCCTGCAGCTCCACCTTCACCGCGTTGCTGTCCGCCCCCTGCCGCCCGTCCTGCGACCGGCTCAGCGTGCCCGTCAGGTTCTGCACATGGTGGCCGTACTCGTGCGCGATCACGTACGCCTGGGCGAACGGCCCGCCGCTGGAGCCGAACTTCTTCCGCAGCTCGTCGAAGAAGCCCAGGTCCAGATAGACCTTCCGGTCACCGGGACAGTAGAACGGCCCCACCGCCGAGGTCGCCGCCCCGCAGGCGGTACCGACCCGCTCGCTGAACAGGACCGTCGGGGCGGCCGCGTACCGACCGCGCCGCCGCTCGAACTCCTGGCGCCAGAAGTCCTGCACGCTGTTGACCACCGCCACCGTCCGGCAGTCGTCCCGGCTGTTGGCGTCCTGGCCCTTCAGGCAGCTCTCCTGCACCTGCCCCGCCGACGAGGACACCGCCCCGGGCTCCGTATCACCGGACGAGAGGCCGAGCTGATCGGGGCCGACGCCGAACAGCAGCCCCAGGATCAGCGCGATCACCCCCACGATGCCGCCGCCCACGGTGGCCCGCCCGCCCGGGATCCGGCTGCCGCGCACGTCCTGGACCTCGGATGTGTCCAGATCGGCGTCGTCGTCGAACTGCACGGGCGCACCACCCTCGGCTCGGGGCGGGCGACGGGGTGCCGCCCTGCGCCGAGTATCGGACGGTTCGTCCCGGCGGGCACGCGGAAAAGCAGTTGCACACCGCCAGTAGAATGGGGCCTATGGCCATTCTCCTTGCGCATTAGCGGCGTCGAGAGACCTCCGCCCTCGTCCCTCCGCCGTCCATCCTGCCCTGGAGTTTTTCCGTGATCACCGCCTCCGGCATCGAGCTGCGCGCCGGCGCCCGCATCCTCATCGAGTCCGCCTCCTTCCGTATCGCCAAGGGCGACCGCATCGGCCTGGTCGGCCGCAACGGGGCGGGCAAGACCACCCTCACCAAGTGCCTCGCGGGCGAGGGCACCCCCGCGGGCGGCACCATCAGCCGCTCCGGCGAGGTCGGCTACCTCCCGCAGGACCCGCGCACCGGCGACCTGGAGATCCTCGCCCGCGACCGCATCCTCTCCGCCCGGGGTCTCGACGAGATCCTGCGCAAGATGCGCGAGAACGAGGAGCGGATGGCGAACGGCAAGGGCGCCACCCGTGAGAAGGCGATGAAGAAGTACGAGCGCCTGGAGACGGAGTTCCTCACCAAGGGCGGGTACGCCGCCGAGGCCGAGGCCGCCACCATCGCCGCCGCGCTCAGCCTGCCCGACCGGGTGCTCGGCCAGCCCCTGCACACGCTCTCCGGTGGTCAGCGCCGCCGCGTCGAGCTGGCCCGGATCCTCTTCTCGGACGCCGACACCCTGCTCCTCGACGAGCCCACCAACCACCTCGACGCGGACTCGATCGTCTGGCTGCGCGACTACCTGAAGAACTACCGCGGCGGCTTCGTCGTGATCTCCCACGACGTCGAGCTCGTCGAGACCGTGGTCAACAAGGTGTTCTACCTCGACGCCAACCGCTCGCAGATCGACATCTACAACATGGGCTGGAAGCTCTACCAGCAGCAGCGCGAGGCCGACGAGAAGCGCCGCAAGCGCGAGCGCCAGAACGCCGAGAAGAAGGCGGCGACCCTCAACGCGCAGGCCGACAAGATGCGCGCGAAGGCCACCAAGACCGTCGCCGCCCAGAACATGGCCAAGCGCGCCGACCGCCTGCTCTCGGGCCTGGAAGCCGTACGGGTCTCCGACAAGGTCGCCAAGCTGCGCTTCCCCGACCCCTCGCCCTGCGGCAAGACCCCGCTGATGGCGGAGGGCCTCTCCAAGTCCTACGGCTCGCTGGAGATCTTCACCGACGTCGACCTGGCCATCGACAAGGGCTCCCGCGTCGTCATCCTCGGCCTCAACGGCGCCGGCAAGACCACACTGCTCCGCCTGCTCGGCGGCGCGGAGAAGCCCGACACCGGCCAGATCATCGAGGGCCACGGCCTCAAGCTCGGCTACTACGCCCAGGAGCACGAGACCCTCGACCCGGACCGCACGGTCCTGGAGAACATGCGCTCCGCCGCGCCCGACCTCGACCTGGTCCAGGTCCGCAAGACGCTCGGCTCGTTCCTCTTCTCCGGCGACGACGTCGACAAGCCGGCCGGGGTGCTCTCCGGCGGAGAGAAGACCCGGCTCGCGCTCGCGACCCTGGTCGTCTCCTCCGCCAACGTGCTCCTGCTCGACGAGCCGACGAACAACCTCGACCCGGCCAGCCGCGAGGAGATCCTCGGCGCGCTGCGCACCTACAAGGGCGCCGTCGTCCTGGTCACCCACGACGAGGGCGCCGTCGAGGCGCTCCAGCCGGAGCGGATCATCCTGCTCCCGGACGGTGTCGAGGACCTCTGGGGTGCCGACTACCGGGACCTGGTCGCCCTCGCCTGATCCGTCCGGAGAGAGCGCCTGCCCTCTCCGGACGGATCTCCGGCCCCCCTCCGGATAGATCATTCGGCCTACGCGTGATCCACCATCTGCGTGAGGGCGTCTCGTACCCCGGTGGTGCGCCCGGCGGTCACCCGCCGCGCGCCTCTTTCCGGGGCCTTGTTCCCCGTACGGCTCTGACCTGCCGGTTCTTTCGCCGGTAGGGGGCGCACGCCCCTGTGGCCCGCCGGAATACGGGATTCCGATCGTGTCCGGGCGCTCTCCGGTCCGGAATCCGGTCGCACCGACCTTGCCGAATGGGTGGCCAGGAAGCGCGGGAGGGGTGATCATGAGAGTCCAGAGCGCACTTCCCATAGAGGAGGCACGGGTGGCCGAGACTCTGAAGAAGGGCAGCCGGGTGACCGGCGCCGCGCGTGACAAGCTCGCGGCAGACCTGAAGAAGAAGTACGACTCCGGTGCGAGCATCAGGGCGCTGGCCGAGGAAACCGGCCGCTCCTACGGGTTCGTCCACCGGATGCTCAGTGAGTCCGGAGTGACGCTGCGGGGACGCGGCGGAGCCACACGAGGCAAGAAGGCCGCTTCGGCCTGAGTGCCCCGGAGGCGACAGGGCTCATCGGAATTCGGGGTGGCCACCCGGCTGACCGCGAGGTCGTCCGGGTGGTTACTGTTCAGTCACTTAGTTTCTGAGTGCTGACTGCACCCGATCCGGAGGCGCCCCATGACCTCGCTCGACCCTGTGCTCGACAAGGACGGCGTACGGCTCACCGTCGAAGACGCGGTTGCCACGGTGACGCTCACCAACCCGGCCAAGCGCAACGCCCAGTCTCCCGCTCTGTGGCGGTCGTTGACCGAGGCCGGACGGGTGCTGCCCGGCGATGTCCGCGTCGTGGTGCTCCGCGGCGAGGGCAAGTCCTTCTCCGCGGGCCTCGACCGGCAGGCGTTCACCCCCGAGGGGTTCGACGGCGAGCCGTCCTTCCTCGACATGGCGCGCGGCCCGGAGGCCGAGCTCGACGCGACCATCGCCGAGTACCAGGAGGCGTTCACCTGGTGGCGCCGCAACGACCTCGTGTCGATCGCGACGGTCCAGGGCCACGCCATCGGCGCAGGCTTCCAGCTCGCCCTCGCCTGCGATCTGCGGATCGTCGCCGAGGACGTGCAGTTCGCCATGCGCGAGACCAGCCTCGGCCTCGTTCCCGACCTCACGGGCACCCACCCTCTGGTGAACCTCGTGGGGTACGCCCGCGCGCTCGAGATCTGCGCCACCGGGCGGTTCGTCCACGCCGAGGAGGCCGAGCGCACCGGCCTCGCCAACCTCGTGGTCCCCGCCGACCAGCTCGACGCGGCGGCCCGCGACCTGGCCGCCGCCCTGGTCTCCCCACCCCGCGACGCCGTCGTGGAGACCAAGGCCCTGCTGGCCGGCGCCGTCTCCCGTGACTACGAGGAACAGCGCACCGCCGAGCGCGCCGCCCAGGGCCGCAGGCTGCGCGACCTCGCGGGCATCACCGACTAGCGGGCATCACCGACCAGCAGGGAGCGCCGGGCGCTGACGGCTAGCGCGCGGCGCCTCGACCACGTCGGTGACCAGCACCGACACCGGCAGCCGGTCCGCCGTGGCCGCCGACACCGCCGTGCGCACCGACCGGGCCACATCGAGGGCCCGGTGGTCCCCGGCCGTCGCCACCTCGACCCGGATGTGGTCCTGGGCGGTGTGCACCGCACCGCCGAGGACCCGGGTCAGTGAGACGACACCGGGGACCGCCGCAGCCGCCTCTCCCGCAGGCCCCTCCGCCTCCGCCTTCGCGACCGGGGCCGGGGCCGGCGGGTTGGGTGCGTCGGCCGGGTCCGTCACCTGATCGGGCGCAGCGTCGTCGAGCAATGCCGTCACCCGCAGGTCCACCTCCGCGATCTCCAGGCCGAGCCGGGCGGCGGCCGCCGTGACGAGCGCCGCGCGCAGGGCGGCCGCCGAGTCGGGCAGCGGGCGGTCCCCGGCCGCCCGGAACTCCGCCTCGATCCTCAGCGGCCCGGGCGGCAGACCGCTCGGCGGCGCCGGAGGCAGGGCGAGACCCGCCTCCGCAACGACGCCTGCCCCCGCCGGACCCCCTGCTCCCGCCGGACCTCCCGTACCCCCCGTCCCTGCCGGACGTTGCGCCTCCGGCCGTGTCTCCGCACCGGTTGTCGCCTCCCGGGCCGGCCCGATCCTCAGCGTTCCCAGCACCGCGCCCTCCACGGTCGCCCCGCGCAGCACCGAGGCCGCCGCCGTCTCCGCGATCCAGGCGCCGTCCACCGCGCCACCCAGCGGGAGCAGTCTGCCGAGGCCCAGGCGTTGCCGTACCGCGGCTGTCCATCCGTCGGCCCTCTGCGGGCTCCGCTCCGTCGTCATCGCCCCAGCCTGCCGTATCCACGGCGCGGGACCGGGCAAGCGCACTTAACGTGGGCGGAGGAAGTCCCCACCCCGCCCCGAAGGGAAGAGCGGCGATGACTGAGACACCCCAGCGCAACAGTCCCGACAGCGGTTCGGGCAAGTCCCCCCTGAGCAAGCGCGGCGGAGGCGATCCCGGCACCCGCGGCCGCACCACCATCGCCGACGGCGTCGTCGAGAAGATCGCCGGAATGGCCGCACGCGATGTGGTCGGCGTCCACGCCATGGGCAGCGGGCTGTCCCGGACCTTCGGCGCGGTCCGCGACCGGGTCCCCGGCGGCGGCAAGTCCGTCACCCGCGGTGTGAAGGCCGAGGTCGGCGAGTCCCAGGCCGCCCTCGACCTGGAGATCGTCGTCGACTACGGCGTGGCCATCTCCGACGTGGCCCGCGATGTGCGCCAGAACGTCGTCTCGGCGGTGGAGCGCATGACCGGCCTCGAAGTCGTCGAGGTCAACATCGCGGTCAGCGACGTCAAGCTGCCCGACGAGGACGACGACGAGGACGACGGCGAGTCGCAGCGCGTCCAGTAGTTCCGGTTTCCCCGCCGCAAAACATTGACGCCGCAAGGCAGTTCAGGAGAGACGATGAGCATGGCTGTGGCCGGTCTGCTGGCCGGCATGGCGCTCGGGTTCGCCGGGTATTTCGGCGGCTTCGGAGCCTTCGTACTGGTGGCCGCGCTGGGCGCGGTCGGCTTCATCGCCGGCCGCTTCCTGGACGGTGACCTGGAACCCGGCGACTTCTTCCGGAGTCGCGAGCGCGGCGACCGGCGACGGTGACGGCGGTGACCGGGCGGGTCGCCGCCGCCGAGCGGGGTGAGACCCGGATCGCCGACCGGGTCGTCGCCAAGATCGCCGCCCAGGCGGCGAAGGAAGCCGTCGACGATCCGCCCCCGGACGGGGCCTCCCCGCGCGCCACGGTCACCGTCCACCGCGACGCCGCCCGCGTCCGGGTCAGTCTGGAGCTCGGCTACCCCGGCGACATCGGCCGCCAGTGCGGTGCCGTACGGAGCAGGGTCGCCCAGCGGGTCAAGGCGCTGGCGGGCATGGAGGTGCCCGAGGTGGCCGTCCAGGTCGAGCGGCTGCACCCGGCCACGAGCGGAGCACAGGGGAGGATCCGATGACCGAACCCGGCGATCACGGCGGCCCCGCCGGCTCCACCCGGCGGATGCCCACGGTGGACCAGGACGGAGGCGGGACGCACACCCCCGGCCCCGGCACGCCCGCCGACCACGACCGGGTCCCCACCCTGGAACAGGGCGGCGGCCGGGCCGGCCGCTTCTGGTCCGCGCGCCGGATCCCGGCCGCCCTGCTGGCCCTGGTGCTTCTGGGCGCCGCCGGGCTGCTGCTCTACGACATCGCCGCCGTACGGGCCGGGCACCCGGCCATGCAGTGGCGGCGCTCGCTGGCCGACGGCCTCGCCGACCGGCAGCTCGACGATGTCGCGGTGCTCATCGGTGCCGGGGTCGCCGCGCTGATCGGCCTCTGGCTGCTCCTGCTCGCCCTCACCCCCGGACTGCGCGACCTGCTGCCGATGCGCCGTGACCGCGCCGGCGTACGCGCCGGACTCGACCGGACCGCCGCCGCACTCGTCCTGCGGGACCGGGCCGTGCGGGTGCCCGGGGTGCAGTCCGTCCGGGTCCGGATGGGGCGGCGCAAGGCGAAGGTGCGCGCCCTCTCGCACTTCCGGGAACTCGACGACGTACGCGGCGACCTGAACTCCGTACTGACCACGGCCGTCCGGGAACTGGGCCTGGCGAAGCCGCCCGGTCTCTCCGTCCAGGTGCACCGGCCGGCGAAGAAGGGATGAGCGGCATGCGCTCCACCGTCAACCGGGTCCTGCTGGCCCTCGCCGGGCTCGTCCTGATCGTCGTCGGCGGAGGGGCGCTCGCCGTCGGCCTCGGCGCCTCCGTGCCCAGCTGGTGGCCCTGGGACGGCAAGAACGACGTGCTGCTCAGCGCGTCCGACCGGGGCCGCTGGCGCGACGAGGGCTGGTGGTGGCCGACCGTGATCGCGGTCCTCGCCGTCCTGGTCGTCCTCGCCCTGTGGTGGCTCCTCGCCCAGCTCCGGCGCGGCCGCCTCGCCGACGTGCTGGTCGACAGCGGCGACGGTGAGGGCGCGCGGGTGCGGGGCAAGGCGCTGGAGGGCGTGCTCGCCGACGAGGCGGGGCAAGTGGACGGAGTGGCCCGCGCCCAGGCGGCCCTGACCGGCCGCCGGACCGCCCCGCAGGCCCGTGTCCGGCTGCTGATGGAGCCGCACGCCGCCCCCGAGCAGGCGCTGAACGCGGTGGCCGACGGAGCGCTGG
The DNA here is from genome assembly GCF_033109485.1 of Streptomyces cyaneofuscatus. Lineage (NCBI taxonomy): Bacteria > Bacillati > Actinomycetota > Actinomycetes > Kitasatosporales > Streptomycetaceae > Streptomyces > Streptomyces cyaneofuscatus. The sequence continues at coordinate 6,652,149 of NZ_CP137002.1, forward strand.
CCCACGCCCGCGAGTCGGCGGGCCTGGACGAGCTCCCGGCCGAGGTACGGCTGCGGGCCGTCAAGCACCGCGCGGAGCGGGTGACCTGACGGCCCGTGGACCGGGCCCCTCAGAACCCGCGCCGCGACCCGCCGTCGACCGGCACCATGATCCCCGTCAGATACGAGGCGGCGGGGGAGAGCAGGAAGGCCGCGGTCTTCCCGAACTCCTCCGGCGTCCCGTAGCGCCGCAGCGGGATGCGCGCCTCGTTGGCCGTACGGGCCGCCTCGGCGTCGCCCGACAGGGCGTCCAGCTCGCGGACCCGGTCGGTGTCGATCCGGGCGGGCAGCACGCCGACGACCCGGATGCCGCGCGGCCCCAGCTCGTCGGCGAGCGACTTGGCGAAACCGGCGAGGCCGGGGCGCAGCCCGTTGGAGATGGTCAGTCCGCCGATCGGCTCGTGCACCGACCCGGACAGGACGAAGCCGATGACGCCGCCCTCGCCCAGCGCGGCGGCGGTCGTCCGGGCCAGCCGGACCGCCCCGAGGAACACCGTCTCGAACGCCGTCTGCCACTGGTCGTCGGTGTTGTCGGCGGCGAAGCCGGGCGCGGGCCCGCCGACGCTGATGAGTACGCCGTCGAGCCGGCCGAACCGCTCCTTGGCCGTGTCCACCAGCCGCTGGGCGGCGCTCGGGTCGGCGTTGTCGGCGGCGAGCCCCACGGCGTCCGGCCCCAGCTCGGCGGCGGCCTCCTCGGCGTCCTTCTCGTCCCGGCCGGTGATGATCACCTTCGCGCCGTCGGCGGCCAGGGCGCGCGCCGTGGCGTTGCCGAGCCCCCGGGTCGCGCCGGTGACGATGTACACGCGGTCCTTCAGTCCAAGATCCATGGCCCTATCCTGCCGGGTCCACCCCGGCGAGGTCGACCGCGGAGTTGACCAGTCCGATATGGCTGAACGCCTGGGGGAAGTTGCCCAGCTGCCGGCCGGCCGCGACGTCGTACTCCTCGGCCAGCAGCCCCATGTCGCTGCGGAGCTCCAGCAGATGCTCGAACAGCTCCCGCGCCTCGTCGGGCCTGCCGATCCGCTGCAAGGCGTCCACCAGCCAGAACGAGCAGGCGAGGAACGCCCCCTCGTCGCCGGGCAGCCCGTCGACGGAGACCCCCTCGGTGCTGTAGCGGCGGACCAGACCGTCGCTGCCCAGCTCGTCGCGGACCGCGTCGACCGTGCCGGTGACCCGGGGGTCGTCGGGCGGCAGGAACCCGGTCCGCACGATGAGCAGCGTCGCGGCGTCCAGCTCCTTGGACCCGTAGGACTGGGTGAAGGTGTTCCGCACGGGGTCGTACCCCTTCTCGCACACCTCGGCGTGCACGGCGTCCCGCATCGCCCGCCAGCGGTCCGCGTCCCCGGGCAGCTCGGGGTTCTCCTCCAGCGAGCGCACCGCCCGGTCGGCGGCGACCCAGGCCATCACCTTGGAGTGCACGAAGTGGCGCCGCGCTCCGCGGATCTCCCACAGCCCCTCGTCCGGCTCCCGCCACGACGACTCCAGGAAGCCGAGCAGGCTGAGCTGGAGGTTCCAGGCGTGCGGTTTGTCGTCCAGACCGGCGACCCGGGCCAGCCGGAGCGCGTCGATGACCTCCCCGTACACATCCAGCTGGCGCTGGCGGACGGCCGCGTTGCCGGTGCGCACCGGGCGGGAGTTCTCGTACCCGGCGAGCCAGGGCAGCTCCATCTCGGGGAGCCGGCGCTCGCCCGCGAGCCCGTACATGATCTGGAGGTCCGCCGGATCCCCGGCCACGGCCCGCAGCAGCCAGTCGCGCCAGGCCGCCGCCTCCTCCAGATAGCCGGCCGAGACCATCGCCCCGAGGGTCAGGGTGGCGTCCCGCAGCCAGCAGAAGCGGTAGTCCCAGTTCCGTACGCCCCCGATCTCCTCCGGCAACGAGGTGGTCGGGGCCGCCACGATGCCGCCCGTCGGGGCGTACGTCAGCGCCTTGAGGACGATCAGCGAACGCAGCACGGCCTCGCGGTACGGCCCCTCGTACGTACACCGCTCGGTCCACTTCGCCCAGTCGTGCAGCGTGTGCTTCAGCGCCTTGTGCGGGTCGATCAGCTTCGGGCGCGGCGAGTGCGAGGGGTGCCAGGTGAGGACGAACGCCACGCTCTCGCCCTCGGTGACGGTGAACGAGGAGCAGGTGCTGAACTGCTGGCCCCAGGTCTTGACCGGCGGTTCGCTGCGCAGCCAGACGGAGTCGGGCCCGGCGACCGCGACCCGGTGGCCGTGCGAGCGGCGCACCCAGGGCACCACGGACCCGAAGTCGAAGCGCAGCCGCAGGACGGAGCTCATGTCGACGGTGCCGCTGACGCCCTCGACGATCCGCATCACATCGGGCGACTTGTCGCGCTGCGGCATGAAGTCGACGACCTTGACCGTGCCGGTCCGGGTCTCCCAGTACGTCTCCAGGACCAGCGAATCACCCGCATAGCCGCGCCGGGTACAGGTGTCCGCTGGGTCCGTGCCCGCAGGCGCGATGCGCCAGTGGCCGTTCTCCTCGGTGCCGAGCAGAGCGGCGAAGCAGGCGCCGGAGTCGAAGCGGGGCAGGCAGAGCCAGTCGATCGAACCGTTCCTGCCGACGAGCGCGGCGGTCTGGAGATCGCCGATCAGGGCGTAGTCCTCGATGCGTGGGGTCACGCTCTGGCGTGTTCCCGAACAGGACCCTCGTCAACCAGCCGACCGGTGTGCCGGAGCTCTCAGAGCCCCCGGACGGAGGGGCCCTCAGGCGCTCGCGGGGGCGGGCTGCTCGCTGTCCTCCGCAGCCGGCTCACCCTTCGCGGCGGCCTCCTCGCGGTCCCGCTTCTCCCGCCGTACGAGGATGATCCAGCCGACCGGGACGGCGGCGACGAACAGCCACCACTGGACGGCGTACGCCATGTGCGCGCCGATGGAGCTGTCGTCGGGGTCGGGGATCTGCTCGGGCAGCCCGCCCGCGGTCTGCGGGGCGGTCTGCTCGATGTACCCGCCGAGGACCTCGCGGGAGAGCAGATGCGCCTGCTGCTCGCTGTTGATCAGCATCACCTGCCGGTCCGGCAGCCCCGCCAGGTCCTTGATGCCGCTGCTGCCGGTCGTCTCGTCCGCCTTGAGCCGCCCGGTGACGGTCACTTCGCCGCGGGGGGCGGGCGGCACGTCCGGGTACGACGTCTGGTTCGGGGCGGCGGGCACCCAGCCCCGGTTGACCAGGACGGTGCCCCCGTCCCTGAGGTCCAGCGGGGTCAGCACATGCACGCCGATCTTGTCGTCCTCCGACGTGCGCCGGCGGACCACCACCTCGTGCTCGCTGTCGAACGTGCCCGTCGCGGTCACCGCCCGCCAGTAGTCGGCGCGCGGGACGGTGTGCCCGGGGGAGGTGAGATCGGTGACCGGGAGCGGATCGGCCTTCAGGTTCCGCGAGATCAGCTCGTTCTGCGCGACCCGGTGCTGATGGCGGTGGAACTGCCAGAAACCCAGCTCGACCATGGTCGGCATCAGGACGAGAGCGAGGAGGGTGAGGAGAACCCACTGCCGGGTCAACAGGAAGCGGTACACCCCATGACCGTACAGCCGGGGTCATGGGGTGCGGCACTCAGGGGTGGCGCCGGGGAGGCCCGGCAATGAGATCTTCTCTCACACTTTGTCCACGATGCCCGCCTTCCCCTCGGCGCGGGCGCAGTGGGCACCGCAGTACCAGTGCCCGTCCGCCTCGACGCCCTGCCCGATCACCTGGACCCGGCAGTGCTCGCAGATCGGCGCCATACGGTGGATGGCGCAGGAGAAGCAGTCGAAGACGTGCACCGCGCCCTGCGCGTGCACCTCGAAGGACATGCCGTAGTCGTTTCCGCAAACCTCACAACGTGCCATGCGCCACAGGGTGGGACGCCGGGCGGCGACGGGCGAGCGGCGGCCTGGCGAGTCGCGCCCGGTTCACTCCGATGACGGTGGCGGCGCCTGGTGCGGCAGCACAGCCCCGTCGGCGGGCGCCACATCGCGCAGCAGATGGGTGAAGGCGCTCTCCTCCAGGATCGGTGTGCCGAACGACTTCGCCTTCTGCGTCTTGGACGTCGCCGCGTCCGGGTCGTTGGTCACCAGCAGACTGGTCAGCCGCGACACGCTCGTGGCCACATGCAGCCCCGCCTCCACCGCCCGGTCCTCCAGCAGCTCCCGGTCGATCGAGGTGTCCCCGGAGAACGCCACCCGCATCCCCTGCTTGAGAGGCTTCTCCTTCTCGTACCGCCCCGGATTGGGATACGGGCAGGCCGGCCGCTTCCGCGAGGGCCGCCAGCTGTTCGGCTGCCGCGCGGGCTGATACCCGACGCGCGGGGCGACGGGGGAGTCCGACCACTCGGTCAGCGGCCGGCACTCCAGCAGAGGCAGCCGCACCCCGCCCCGGGCCGCCGCGTGAAGACTCGGCCGGAACGCCTCGGCCAGCACCCGGGCGTCGTCCAGGGCGTGGTGGGCGTGCTGCTGTACGACGCCGAAGTGGGCGGCGAGCGAGGCCAGCTTGTGGTTGGGCAGCGGCAGCCGCAGCTCCTTGGCGAGCGCGATCGTGCAGAGCCGCTGCTCGACCGGGGCGACCACCGAGGCGCGCGCGTACTCCCGGGCGATCATCGACCAGTCGAACGCCGCGTTGTGCGCGACGAGCACTCGGTCCGCGAGCCGCGCCGACAGCTCGGCGGCGACCTCAGGAAAGAGCGGCGCGCCTTCCAGCACGTCGCTCGTCAGCCCGTGGATCCAGACGGGACCGGGGTCCCGCTCCGGATTCACCAGCGTGTACCAGTGGTCCTCGACATTGCCCAGGGCGTCGAGCCGGTAGACGGCGGCGGACACTATCCGGTCGTCGCGGGCGAGGCCGGTGGTCTCCACGTCGACGACCGCGTACCCCTGGGGGTAGGCGGTCGGCCACGGTGCGGCTGTCTGGCGGTCGTCGAGCATGGTCACAGAGAATACGGGCCGGGACTGACAGACCCCTATTCGGCCGGGCGGGGCAGGGCCCGGAGCACCGCCGCGAAACCCGCAACTCCGTTCCCCGTAAGCCCCTTTCGGGTCAGCCGAGCGCGGCCACCAGGTCGCCCGCGGCCACCCGGTCGAGTCCGCAGCCGTCCACCGGACCGGGCAGCAGCCGGTAGACCGTGCCGCTCACCTTCTCCGGGGCCGCGTCCCCGTTCACCACTGCGAGCAGCACCCGCTTCCCGGCCGCCGCCCGCTCCATCGCAGCGACCCCGTCTGCGGACCCCGTGCCGTGCGGCTCCTCCGCGTCCGGGGTGCGGAAGTTGCGTATCCGCCTCGCGAAGGCGGCCGTGTCCTCCCCAGCCCCGCGCAGGTAGCGCACCAACCCGTCCCGGCGGAAGACCGCCACCTCGTCGGTCCGGGCCGCCGCGTGCCACACCGCCAGGTCCCACAGCGTCGTCCGCCCCGCCGAGAAGTATTGGTACAGGTCCCTGCCCGCCTGGCCCAGCTCGTCGATGTGCCGGCTCACGCTGTGGTGGCCCTCCGACGGCGGCAGATGCAGATCGGTCCAGAGGAAGGTGCGCCGCTCCACGTCCACCACCATCGGCACATGGACCCGGGAGTGGCCGATCAGGTCGTAGCGCTGGCGGACGGTCCGCGGGTCGAAGTGCGCGACGCGCCCGTCCACCGACGGCAGCGCCATGAACCCGGCGAAGGCGTCGGGCAGCAGCTCGAAGGGCACGTTGTTGTAGCTGAACACCACCGGCATCGCGAACCGCACCCCGGCCCGGGTGAGTCCGTCCAGGTCCAGGTCGGCGTACTCGCTGGCGCCCCTCGGCGCGGGCGCGGAGGTCAGGTCGCCGGAGTGCACGGCCACCCGGTTCCGGTACACCAGGTTCGTGTAGTCGCAGAGCCCGAGGTAGGTCCAGTCGGCGTCGAAGAAGGCCACCGACAGGTCGAGGTCGACGATCTCGGCGGGCGGCTGCATCCAGTGCAGGAACATCCGCAGCACCTCGCCCTCGGGCAACGGCTGCGTGCTCCCCCGGGGAACCGCGACCAGCGCCTTGGCCGCCGCGCTCTCGGCGGAGGGCACGGCGAGCGCGGCCAGCCCCTCGTCGAGCACCGCCACATCGAAACGGGACGCGGTGGAGAGCCGCCGCAGCACCTCGCGTTCCAGCAGCGCGCAGACCCGCGCCACGGTCGGGGCGGGCAGCGGGGGACGGGTGTCGTCGAGGGTGTACGAGTGCGTCACCTGGCCCCGTGGGAAGAACACCCGCCGCCCGCCGGGAACGTCACGGATCCTCAGCCGCCCCAGCGCGGCCAGCAGCGGACCGGGCCCGGCGCCGGAGAGCCCGTGCTCCAGCACGTGCAGCAACGCGTCCTGAGGCGCCCCGTCCTGAGGCTCCCCGTCCTGAGGCTCCGCGTCCTGAGGCTCCGCGTCCTGAGGAACCTCATCCGGAGGCTCCGCGTTCCCCTCCATCCGGAGCACCTGGTCGAGCCGGCGCAGCAGGGTGCCCGGGCGCTGGGCGAGGAGGGCGATCACGGTGCCCCTCTCGCCCGCCGCGAACGCCTGCTCGACCCGCCCGGTCCAGGTGTTGGCCTTGAACAGTGCCCCGTCCGCCCGTACGGCGAGCGGGTTCTCGGCCGCCGTACGCACCAGGGTCGCCGCGAGCGGCTCCGACACCGTGGACACATGCGTCGCCCGCAGCACCGCGAAGGCCAGGGCGGCCCGGGGGTGGCGGGCGTGCTGCTCGTTCGGGTGCAGCGTCTCGCCCGCCCGCTTCCACCGCTCGGGGTGCCGCAGGACGTCCTCGACCAGCGAGGAGGGGTCCAGCGCGTCCAGTACGGCGAGGAGTTCGCGCCGCAGCCCGCGCGGCAGGGACCGGTGCCGGGGCGTGTCCAGCAGGTCCGCCCCGCCGCCCGACCACACCGCGAGGAGCCGCAGCACATCGGTGGCGGTGGTCAGCCGGACGGGCAGGACCGCCCGCACGGCGTCCCGGGTCCGCCGGTCCCGCAGCAGCGTGCCCAGGACCAGCGCCTTCGTCTCCCGTACGGGAATCTCCTCGGGCAGCCAGTCGAGCCCCGCCGGGGTGTGGGCCAGCAGCGCCACGACGTCGTCCCGGTCCTGCGGAGGCAACGGGGTGCGCCGCGCGAGCAGCCGCCCCAGCGCCGTGACCGCGTCCGCCGCCGCGTCGGTGCCGAGGACCAACGGCTGCACCGGCCCGGCCGCCGTCTCCACCTGCCGGCGCGGCGGCGCGGGCTTCAGGAACGGGTCGTCGTCGGCGGTGCGGCGGTGGCAGACCGGACAGCCGGAGTAGTCGGCACCGTCCCAGCACTCCCGGCACACGAGATGGGCGCAGGGGGCGACCGGGTGCACGCTGCCGACCGTGGAACAGAGCACGCACGGCTGGTGCGGCCACTGGAACAGCAGGGTGAACACCCGGTCCACGTACAGCTGGAGCGTGTCGTCCGGCACGGAGGCCGGAAAGCTGCGGAAGAGCGGCATGTGTGTACGGTCCGCGCCGAGCTCGGCGTCGATGTGCCCCACCAACTGCTTCCCCGCGTCGGCCAGTCCGGCGGGCCCGAGCCACGCGAGGGCGGCGTGCAGAGCCGGCGTGAGGACGAACCCGCGATCCAGGAGCTCGGCCTCCAGGGCCACCAGCCCGGTCGTGGTCGGCGGATCACCGGGCCGGTGCCCGGCCTCCCCGACGTACACCGTCCGAAGACGGCGGAGCAGCACGGACGACAGCGACGGCGACACGGACAAACAGGCCCCAGGGGAGAAGAGGGAGGAGGTGTGGGGCGGGGGCGGAGAGTGGGCGCGCTGCGGGATTCGAAGAGGTGGAGAAGGAAGCACACCGCGGAGCCGCCCCCGCGCAAGAGGGAGCCTAGGGGGGTGTGTTGGGACGCGCCATGTATTTATCGGCCCGCCGTCCCTTGGCAGAAGGTGCCAAAGACTGCTGACACCAGATCTCGCATACTTGTGGGTAACAACATCTAGCCCTCACCGACGGGCGGCCCTACGGTGCTCGCATGGAGCCGAACCTGCCCGATGTCGTGCTGTGGTCAATACCGGCCTTCGTGCTGCTCACCGTGATCGAGATGGTCAGCTACCGCTTCCATCCGGACGAGGACGCGGCCGGCTACGACACCAAGGACGCCGCCACCAGCGTCACGATGGGGCTCGGCAGCCTCGGGTTCGACCTGCTGTGGAAGATCCCCATCCTGGCCATCTACATGGGGGTCTACGAGCTGACACCGCTGCGGGTGCCCGTGGTGTGGTGGACCGTCCTGCTGATGCTCCTGGCCCAGGACTTCTTCTACTACTGGTCCCACCGCGGCCACCACGTCATCCGGATCCTGTGGGCCTGCCACGTGGTCCACCACTCCAGCCGGAAGTTCAACCTCACCACCGCGCTCCGCCAGCCCTGGACCTCCGCCACCGTCTGGCCCTTCTACCTCCCGCTGATCGCCTGCGGTGTGCACCCGGCGGCGCTCGCGTTCTGCCAGTCGGCCAACCTCGTCTATCAGTTCTGGGTCCACACCGAGCGCGTCGGCAAGCTCCCGCGCCCCTTCGAGTACGTCCTCAACACGCCCTCCCACCACCGCGTCCACCACGCCTCGCAGGGCAGCTACCTGGACCGCAACTACGGGGGCATCCTGATCATCTGGGACCGGATGTTCGGGTCCTTCGCGGCCGAGACCGAGCGGCCCGTCTACGGGCTCACAAAGAACATCTCCACCCACAACCCGCTGCGCGTGGCCACCCATGAGTACGCCGCGATCGCCCGGGACGTCCGGGCCGCCGGGAGCTGGAGCGAGCGCGCCGGGCGGGTCTTCCGGGGGCCGGGCTGGCAGCCCGCGCCGAAGTCCGCTGCCGTACCGGTCGATCCACCCGCGCCCGCCCCCGTACCCGCGCAGGCCGCCGCCCCGGAACCCACCCGATGAGCGCCACCGCGTCCCGCCCCGCCCGGCCGGAGACGGCAGGGCCCGGGCGGTTCGCGCGGCCGCTCCTCGGGGCCTTCCTGGTCGCCGCCGCCGTCGACCTCGCGGGGCTTCTCGCCGGGCTCGACACGGTCCACCAGGTCGCCAAGCCGCTGCTGATGCCGCTGCTCGCCGCGTACGCCACCGTCCAGGGCGGGCCCCGGCTGCTCATCGCCGCCCTGCTGTTCGGGTGGGGCGGGGACGTGTTCCTGCTCGCCGACAACGACCTGGCGTTCCTCCTCGGGATGGGCTCCTTCGCCGTCGGCCATGTCTGCTATCTGACGCTGTTCGGGCGGGGGCAGGCCCGGACCCGTGCGTCCCTGGCCGCGGGGATCGCGTACGCCGTCGTCCTCGCCGTGTTCCTCGTCCTGATCTGGTCCGACCTCCCGGCGGAGCTGCGTGTTCCGGTGGCCGGCTACAGCCTGCTGCTCACCGCGATGGCGTGGCGGGCCGGTGTGCTCGGACGGTACGCGGCGGCCGGCGGGGCGCTCTTCCTGCTCTCCGACGCCCTCATCGCCACCGGCATCGCGGAGTGGCCCCGGCTGCCCGCCCCCGACTTCTGGGTGATGCTCACCTACATCGCCGCGCAGCTCCTGCTGGCCCTCGGGGTGCTCAGGGCGGGGCGGGCCGGCCGGTCGTAGGAGTACGTAGGAGTACAGAGGTACGAGCAGGGGCCCGGGGAGATCCCCGGGCCCCTGCTCGTCGCTACGTCATCCGCCTACCTACCAGCGGACCGCGTCCAGCGCGTCGACCACTCCGGCTCCGTAGAAGCCGTTGTAGCTCTTGCCGCCCTCGCAGACCGCGTCGATGACCCCGTCACCGTTGTAGTCGTACGGCTCGCCGCACGCCTTCGCGTCCGCCTGGAGGCCCAGCAGCACCTTCACCGCGGCCGGCGAGGCGTAGGGGTGGCGGGACTTGATCAGGGCCACGACGCCCGCGACGTGCGGGGACGCCATCGACGTACCGGCCTTGTAGCCGAACCTGCCGCCGGGCAGCGTCGAGAGGATCAGCCCGTTGACGGCAGGCGGCTCGGGGGTCTGGTAGATCGTCGAGTCACCGCCGGGGGCGGCGACGTCGATGACGCCCTTGCCGTAGTTCGAGTAGGAGGACTTCAGGCCCTTGGCGCCCGTCGCGGAGACGGTCACCACGCCCGGCAGCATGGTCGGGACGTCGGGGCAGACCCGCGGGTCGATCGTCCGGGTGACCGGCTCGGTGTCGTTCGGGCTGGTCCGGTCCTCGATGGTGTCGGAGGACAGGTCGTGGCGGGCGTTGCCCGCCGCGGCGACGTTGACCGTGCCCTTGCGCTCGGCGTACTTGGCCGCGCGGGTCAGGGACTCGACCAGGGCGCCCTGGTCCGGGTCGTTCTTGCAGGCGAAGAGCCAGGGGTCGGTGTAGTAGCTGTTGTTCGTGACGTCGACGCCGTGCTCGGCCGCCCAGAGGAAGCCGCAGACGACGGCCTCGGTGTAGAAGAGGCCGTCCGGGGTGGAGACCTTGATGCCGGAGACCTTCACACCCGGCGCCACCCCCGTCACGCCGAATCCGTTCTTCGCGGCGGCGATGGTGCCCGCCACATGGGTGCCGTGGTCGCTCTCGCCCGCCGTCGGCCGCCAGGAGCCGTCGGTGGTGTCCGGAGCGCCCGTGACGCAGTTGACGGAGGCGGCGCGGTCGAAGTTGGGCGCCAGGTCCGGGTGGGTGTCGTCGACGCCCGTGTCGATGACGGCGACCGTCACCTTCTTCGAGCCGAGCGACTTCTGGTGCGCCTTGTCCGCCTTGATCGCGGGCAGCGACCACTGCAACGGCTCCAGCGGGTCCTCCTCCGCCGTCGCCTGTGCGGCCGCGGCGGCCGCCTGGGCCTCGGTCAGCGGCTGCGCTATGGCGCCGACGTCCTTGGTGGCCTGGGGCACGATCGGGTTGGTCCGGGTCGCGCCCGCCGACTGCACGCCCCGTACGCGGCGGATCGTTTCGCCGAAGGCCGGGTTCTGCGAGTGGGCGACGATGACGCCGATCTGGTCGTACGAGATGACGACCGTGCCGCCGGCCTGCTTGACGGCCTTCTCCACCTGCTGGACAGCCGTGCGGCCGCTGCCGGTGTTCACGACGTAACTCAGCTTCGGTCCGTCGGTCCGCGGGGTCGCGGTGGCCGGTGCGCCGGTGGGCGCCGCCGTGGCCGACGCCGCCGGCAGGAAGCCGAGCGAGGCGACGAGCGCGAGTCCGACGGGCAGCGCGAGCGCGCGGGTCCGTCTCGATGCCAGATGAGCCATGGGTTCTCCACATCATCCGTGCCGGTCGACCGGACACCTGGCGTGTTCGGTCGCGTACATGACGAGTGAAGCTATCGCCGATCTTCCTGGCACATCAACGATTTGGGGCAAGTGAGTTCGAAGAGTGCACCTGTGCGGCCGAATGTGTACGGGCGACTTCAGGCCACCGGGACGGAGGGGCTTCCGGTCACCGGGATGAGGCCGAGAAGGCGAAAGATCCGGTGAACCGCTTCGTCGCGCCCTCCGTGCCGTTGTCCAGGAGGCACATCACCGTCCCCCGGTATCGAGGCCTCCCTATGACACCCACCGTTCCCCAGTTCACCGCACCCGCGTCGCGAGGAGATTCCGTGGCTACCGATGCACCGCCGCCCGAGGGCCGTTCCGACACCAGCCCGGCCCAGCCCACCACCGAGGCGTTCAACGCGGTGCAGGCGAGTGCCGAGTTCGCCGACCTGCGCCGCTCGTTCCGCTCCTTCGCCTTCCCGCTCACCATCGCCTTTGTGACCTGGTACCTGCTCTACGTCCTGCTCTGCAACTACGCGGGCGGCTTCATGAGCACCAAGGTCGTCGGCAACATCAACATGGCGCTCGTCCTCGGCCTCGCCCAGTTCGCCACCACCTTCCTCATCGCCGTGCTCTACTCCCGGCACGCCGCCAGCAAGCTCGACCCGAAGGCCGAAGCGATCAAGTCCCGTATGGAGGCCGACGTATGAGCGCCGCCCACACCCTCTATCCGGCCGTCCAGCTCGCCGCCACCGAGAACGCGAGCGAGCACCGGCCACTGATCATCACCCTGTTCGCCGCCTTCGTCGTGGCGACCCTCTTCATCACCGTGTGGGCGGGCCGCCAGACCAAGAGCGCGTCCGACTTCTACGCGGGCGGCCGCCAGTTCACCGGCTTCCAGAACGGGCTCGCGGTCTCCGGCGACTACATGTCCGCGGCGTCCTTCCTGGGCATCGCGGGCGCCATCGCCCTCTTCGGATACGACGGCTTCCTCTACTCCATCGGCTTCCTCGTCGCCTGGCTCGTCGCCCTGCTCCTGGTCGCCGAACCGCTCCGCAACTCCGGCCGCTACACCATGGGCGACGTCCTCGCCTACCGGATGCGCCAGCGCCCCGTCCGTACCGCCGCCGGTACGTCCACCATCGTCGTCTCGATCTTCTACCTGCTGGCCCAGATGGCCGGTGCCGGCGTCCTCGTCTCGCTGCTGCTCGGCATCACCAGCGACTTCGGCAAGATCGTCATCGTCGCCCTGGTCGGCGTACTCATGATCCTGTACGTCACCATCGGCGGCATGAAGGGCACCACCTGGGTGCAGATGGTCAAGGCCGTCCTGCTCATCGCGGGCACCCTGCTCATCACCTTCCTGATCCTGCTGAAGTTCAACTTCAACATCTCCGACCTGCTCGGCACCGCCGCCAGCAACAGCGGCAAGGGCGCCGCCTTCCTGGAGCCCGGTCTGAAGTACGGCGCCACCGGCGTCTCGAAGCTGGACTTCATCTCCCTCGGCATCGCCCTGGTCCTCGGCACCGCGGGCCTGCCGCACATCCTGATCCGCTTCTACACCGTGCCCACCGCCAAGGCCGCCCGTAAGTCCGTGAACTGGGCGATCGGCATCATCGGCGCCTTCTACCTGATGACGATCGTGCTCGGCTTCGGCGCCGCCGCGATCCTCAAGCCCGACGACATCATCGCCTCCAACAAGGCGGGCAACACGGCGGCACCACTCGCCGCCCTGGAGATCGGCGGCGGCTCCGGATCCACCGGCGGCGCCATCCTCCTCGCGGTGATCTCCGCCGTCGCCTTCGCGACCATCCTCGCCGTCGTCGCCGGACTCACCCTCGCCTCCTCCTCGTCGTTCGCGCACGACATCTACGCCAACGTGATCCGCAAGGGGAAGGCCACCGAGAAGGAGGAGGTCCGCGCCGCACGCTGGGCCACCGTCGCCATCGGCATCGTCTCCATCGCACTCGGCGCGCTCGCCCGCGACCTCAACGTGGCCGGCCTGGTGGCCCTCGCCTTCGCGGTCGCCGCCTCCGCCAACCTGCCGACGATCCTCTACAGCCTCTTCTGGAAGCGCTTCACCACCCAGGGGGCCCTCTGGTCCATCTACGGCGGGCTCTCCTCCTCCGTCCTGCTGGTGCTTTTTTCGCCGGTCGTCTCCTCCAAGCCGACCTCGATGTTCCCGAGCGTCGACTTCGCCTGGTTCCCGCTGGAGAACCCCGGCCTGATCTCGATCCCGCTGGGCTTCCTGCTCGGCTGGCTCGGCTCGGTGATCGGCAAGGAGAAGCCCGACACCGACAAGTACGCCGAGCTGGAGGTCAAGTCCCTCACCGGCACCGGAGCGCACTGAGAGAAGGAATTCACCCAGCCGTTCGGTGCATCCGCCACCCCCTGGTCCGGGCCGCGTCGTAGAGTCCTACGACGCGGCCCGGCCGCACCTCGTGGCAAACGGGCCCCTGCGATGTCAGCGGTCTCACGTAGGCTCGGAAGAGATCGACCGAACCGACACCACCGGGGGAGGAGAGCCACCGTGCTCATCGACACCTATGACAGGGTCGCCACCGACCTGCGCGTGTCACTGACCGACAAGTGCAATCTGCGGTGCACCTACTGCATGCCGGAAGAGGGCCTGCAGTGGCTCGGCAAGAGCGAGCTGCTCTCGGACGACGAGATCGTGCGCCTGATCCGCATCGCGGTCACCGGCCTCGGCATCACCGAGGTCCGCTTCACCGGCGGGGAGCCCCTGCTCCGCCCCGGCCTCGTCTCCATCGTCGAGCAGTGCGCCGCGCTCACCCCGCGCCCCCGCATGTCCCTCACGACCAACGGCATCGGCCTCAAGCGGACCGCCGCCGCCCTCAAGGCCGCGGGCCTCGACCGGGTCAACGTCTCCCTGGACACCCTGCGCCCCGACGTCTTCAAGACCCTCACCCGCCGGGACCGCCACAAGGACGTCCTGGAAGGCCTCGAAGCCGCCCGCGAGGCCGGCCTCACCCCGGTGAAGGTCAACTCCGTCCTGATGCCGGGACTCAACGACGACGAGGCCCCCGAGCTGCTGGCCTGGGCCGTCGCCAACGATTACGAGCTCCGCTTCATCGAGCAGATGCCGCTCGACGCCCAGCACGGCTGGAAGCGCGACGGCATGATCACCGCCGGTGACATCCTCGCCTCGCTGCGCACCCGCTTCACCCTCACCGCCGAGGACGACGAAGCCCGCGGCTCCGCCCCCGCCGAGCGCTGGACCGTCGACGGCGGCCCCCACCGCGTCGGCGTGATCGCCTCGGTCACCCGCCCGTTCTGCCGCGCCTGCGACCGCACCCGGCTCACCGCCGACGGGCAGATCCGCACCTGCCTCTTCGCCCGCGAGGAGACCGACCTGCGCTCCGCGCTGCGCTCGGACGCGCCGGACGCGGAGATCGCCCAGCTCTGGAAGGTCGCCATGTGGGGCAAGAAGGCGGGCTCCGGACTGGACGACCCGTCGTTCCTCCAGCCGGACCGCCCGATGTCGGCGATCGGCGGCTGACTCACCCTGCTAGGAGCCGTCGGACTCCCAGTCGGCGAGCGCCACGACATCCTTGAGGAAGCCTCGTACGCCCAGGAACTGCGACAGGTGTTCCCGGTGCTCGTCACAGGCCAGCCAGGTCTTGCGCCGCTCGGGCGTGTGCAGCTTGGGGTTGTTCCAGGCGAGCACCCAGACCGCGTCCGCCCGGCAGCCCTTGGCGGAACAGATCGGGGCACCGGCGGCGCTCTCGGCGGATGTCTCGGGGAAGATCACGGCACCCAGCCTAAGTCAGGCGCTCCGCGCACCGAACGACGCATCCCCGGCCGGAGAAACGGCGACGCCGGGCAGCCACGGGGGGAGCTGCCCGGCGTCGGTCCATCGCTCCGACGGGGGATGCGGAGCGCCTCTGAAGTATGTCACGGGCACCGGGGTGCGGTGCACCGGAACGTCATGATTGATCTGAGCTTTTCCTGAGCTTCGCGGTACGCCCGGGCTCAGTTGTGCTCCTGTGACGGGGGCACCCACCCGGCCCGCCCGTCAGGACCCGCGGACTCGGCCCGGCCGGCGGCCGGAGTGGCCTCCAGGGCGGGGCGGGCGGGGGCGGTGAGATAGGCCGACGGCAGCGAAGGGGCGTTCTCCCGGCCCGCGTTGGCGATGACCACCGCCACGTACGGCAACAGCACCCCCAGGGCGAGCGCCACGATCGCGACATGCCGCTCCACGTTCCACAGCACCGCGGCCAGCACCACCGACACCGTCCGCACGGACATCGAGATCACATAGCGCCGCTGCCTGCCCCGCACATCGTCGGCCAGCCCCTGACGGGCCTCCGTGATCCGGAAGACCTCCACCTCGTCGCTCTTCCGCAGCATGTGTTCCACCACCAGATCTCTGTGCCGGACGCTCCGGGACCGGGCCGCATCCACGGTACGCCGAGCACCCGGGGTACCGAAGACCGGGGCGCGCCCCCGCTGTCCCCGGCCGGCCGGCCCACCCTTACGGCCCCGCCCGGCGTGCGGCCCGCCGACGGCCGCCCAAGACTGGGCGGACGCGCACTCCGCGCCGCACGAGGAGGCGAAATGAGCTGGTTGTGGGCAATCATCGTGGGCCTGGTGCTCGGTGTGATCGCACGGGCGATCCTGCCGGGCAAGCAGGACATTCCGATTTGGCTGACGATCATCTTCGGTATTCTCGGCTCCATCCTCGGTAATGCCGTGGCCGGCTGGATCGGCGTCGAGGACACCAAGGGCATCGACTGGATCCGCCATCTGCTCCAGCTGGCCGGTGCCGTGGCGGTGGTCGCCGTCGGCGACATGGCCTGGCAGTCCATCCGCGGCAACAGGCGCAGAACCTGACCGCGCATAGCACAGCACAGCGCCGCGGCCGGACACGCGAGGAAAAGCGTGTCCGGCCGCGGCGCTGTTGCGACGTACGTCAGCCGGCGGGGACGACCTCCACCGCCGCCAGGTTCTTCTTGCCCCGGCGCAGCACCAGCCAGCGCCCGTGCAGCAGCTCCCCGGCGTCCGGCGCGACCTCGCCGTCGGCGACCTTCACGTTGTTCACGTAGGCGCCGCCCTCCTTGACCGTGCGCCGGGCACCCGACTTGCTCGGTGCGAGGCCGACCTCCACCAGGAGGTCCACCAGCGGAGCCAGCTCGGAGACCCGGGCGTGCGGCACCTCGGAGAGGGCCGCGCCCAGCGTCGCCTCGTCCAGCTCGGCCAGATCAC
This sequence comes from Streptomyces cyaneofuscatus, assembly GCF_033109485.1. NCBI lineage: Bacteria > Bacillati > Actinomycetota > Actinomycetes > Kitasatosporales > Streptomycetaceae > Streptomyces > Streptomyces cyaneofuscatus. Next base: position 6,668,575 of record NZ_CP137002.1, read on the forward strand.
CCTGCCCGAACAGCGCCTTCGACGCCGCGATGACCGCCGCGCACTGCGCCCCGCCGTGCACCAGCGTGGTCAGCTCCTCGGCCAGCGCCCGCTGCGCGGAACGCGCCTGCGGCCGCTCCTCGGTCAGCTGCTCCAGCTCCTCCAGCTCGGCCCGGCTCTTGAAGCTGAGGATGCGCATGTAGCGCGAGATGTCCCGGTCGTCCACGTTCAGCCAGAACTGGTAGAACGCGTACGGCGTGGTCATCTCCGGGTCCAGCCAGACGGCACCGCTCTCGGACTTGCCGAACTTGGTCCCGTCCGCCTTCACCATCAGCGGGGTCGCCAGCGCGTGCACGGTGGCACCCGGCTCCAGCCGGTGGATCAGGTCGATGCCCGCGGTGAGGTTGCCCCACTGGTCGCTGCCGCCCTGCTGGAGGACGCAGCCGTAGCGGCGGTACAGCTCCAGGAAGTCCATCCCCTGGAGCAGCTGGTAGCTGAACTCCGTGTAGCTGATGCCCTCCTGCGACTCCAGCCGGCGGGCGACCGAGTCCTTGGTGAGCATCTTGTTGACCCGGAAGTGCTTGCCGATGTCCCGCAGGAACTCGATCGCGGACATCCCCGCGGTCCAGTCCAGGTTGTTGACCATCGTCGCCGCGTTCGGGCCCTCGAAGGTGAGGAAGGGCTCGATCTGCTCCCGCAGCCGCTGCACCCAGGCCGCGATGGTCTCCGGGTCGTTCAGCGTGCGCTCGGCGGTCGGGCGCGGGTCACCGATCTGACCGGTGGCACCGCCGACCAGGGCGAGCGGGCGGTGCCCCGCCAGCTGGAGCCGGCGCACGGTGAGGACCTGCACGAGGTGGCCCACGTGCAGGCTCGCCGCGGTCGGGTCGAAGCCGCAATAGAAGGTGACGGGACCGTCCGCGAGAGCCTTGCGCAGTGCGTCCTCGTCAGTGGACTGGGCGAACAGCCCGCGCCACTTCAGCTCGTCGACGATGTCCGTCACGGTTCCGGTGCTCCTAACGAAGGTAGAGATCTGGGTGTCAGTCTAGGCGGGTCACACCCCCTGGCTGACCGAGCTCATGTTGAAGTCCGGGATGCGCAGCGCGGGCATCGCGGCCCGGGTGAACCAGTCGCCCCACTCGCGCGGCAGCGTCTTTTCCGTACGGCCCGCCTCCGACGCCCGCGACAGCAGGTCCACCGGCGACTCGTTGAACCGGAAGTTGTTCACCTCGCCGACCACCTGGCCGTCCTCGACCAGATAGACGCCGTCCCGGGTCAGCCCGGTCAGCAGCAGCGTCGCCGGGTCCACCTCCCTGATGTACCAGAGGCAGGTCAGCAGGAGCGCCCGGCCGGTCGTCGCGGCCACCATCTCCTCCAGCGACCGCTCGCCGCCCCCGTCCAGCACCAGGTTGTCGATGGCCGGGGCGACCGGCAGCCCGGTGAGGGCCGCCGAGTGCCGGGTCGTCGTCAGGCGCTCCAGCTTCCCGTCCCGGATCCAGTCCGTCGGGGCCAGCGGCAGCCCGTTGTCGAAGACGGAGGCGCTGTCGCCGGAGGAGTGGGCGATCACGAACGGCGCCGACTCCAGCCCCGGCGCGTGCGGGTCGCTGCGCAGGGTCAGCGGGAGCGGGGCCAGCGTCTCGCCGAGCCGGGTTCCGCCGCCCGGCTGGGAGAAGACCGTCCGGCCCTCCACGGCGTCCCGCGCGGCGGACGACCAGAGCTGGTAGATCAGCAGGTCCGCGACGGCGGTCGGCGGCAGCAGCGTCTCGTACCGCCCGGCGGGCAGGTCGATGCGCCGCTCCGCCCAGCCCAGCCGCTGCGCCAGCTCCGCGTCCATCGCCGCCGGGTCGACGTCCTTGAAGTCCCGCGTCGACCGGCCCGCCCACGCGGAACGGGTCCGGTCCGGGGACTTGGCGTTCAGCTCCAGCGTCCCGGTCGGCTGGTCGTGGCGGAGCCGCAGCCCCGTCGACGTACCGAGGTAGGTGGAGGTCAGCTCGTGGTTCGCGAACCCGTACAGCTGGCGCCCGCCGGAGCGGGCCTGGGCAAAGGCGTCACCGAGGGCCGGGGCGAAGTCCGCGAAGACCTCCGAGCCGGTCTCGGCGGGCGCGTCCGTGAAGTCGGGGGACGAGGGCACCCCGCTGACCAGGGGCTGCGCGTCCTCTGCCGGACCGGCGCCCCGGGCGGCGGCCTCGGCGGCCCGTACCAGCGGCTCCAGGTCGTCGGCGGTCACGGCGGACCGGGAGACGACGCCGGACGCCGTGCCCTCCGCCCCGTCGACGGTCGCGATGACGGTGAGGGTCCGACCCCGGGTCACCCCGTTGGTGGTGAGCGCGTTGCCGGCCCAGCGCAGGTTGGCGGAGGAGTGCTCGTCGGCGATGACCACCAGACCGTCCGTGGTGGACAGCTCCAGGGCCCGCTCGACGATCTCGTACGGCTTGCTGACGCGGCTCATCGTCCGGCCTCCTGCGTCGTGTTGAGACTGTGCCTGCCCGGGGGACACTGCGTCCGATTGCGGCTGCGCCGCGGGCCGGACCCCCAGCCGATTCCGTGGTCGCCGCTCATCGTCCGGCCTCCTGCGTCGTGTTGAGGATGTTGACGCCCCGGAAGAGGGCGGAGGGGCAGCCGTGGGAGACCGCCGCGACCTGGCCCGGCTGGGCCTTGCCGCAGTTGAACGCGCCGCCGAGGACGTACGTCTGCGGGCCGCCGACCTTCTCCATCGAGCCCCAGAAGTCCGTGGTCGTCGCCTGGTACGCCACATCGCGCAGCTGCCCGGCGAGCTTGCCGTTCTCGATGCGGAAGAACCGCTGCCCGGTGAACTGGAAGTTGTAGCGCTGCATGTCGATCGACCAGGACCGGTCACCGACCACGTAGATCCCGCGCTCGACCCCGCCGATCAGGTCCTCCGTGGACAGCCCGCCCGGATCCGGCTTGAGCGACACGTTCGCCATGCGCTGGACGGGGACATGGCCCGGCGAGTCCGCGTACGCGCACCCGTTGGACCGGCCCAGACCCGTGAGCTTCGCGATCCGGCGGTCCAACTGGTAGCCGACGAGCGTGCCGTCCTTGACCAGGTCCCAGGACTGCGCCTCGACGCCCTCGTCGTCGTACCCGATGGTCGCGAGGCCGTGCTCGGCGGTGCGGTCACCGGTCACGTTCATGACGGGGGAGCCGTACGCCAGCTTGCCCAGCTGGTCGAAGGTGGCGAACGACGTGCCCGCGTACGCCGCCTCGTAACCGAGCGCCCGGTCCAGCTCGGTGGCGTGGCCGATCGACTCATGGATGGTCAGCCAGAGGTTCGACGGATCGACGACCAGGTCGTACGTCCCCGCCTCGACGCTCGGCGCCCGCATCTTCTCCGCCAGCAGCCCGGGGATCTGCTCCAGCTCGGCGTCCCAGTCCCAGCCGGTGCCGGTCAGGTACTCCCAGCCGCGCCCGGCGGGCGGGGCGATGGTCCGCATGGAGTCGAACTCACCGGTCGTGGAGTCCACCGCCACGGCCGTGAACTGCGGCTGGATACGCACCCGCTGCTGGGTGGTGACGGTCCCGGCCGTGTCCGCGTAGAACTTGTTCTCATGGACGGTCATCAGGGACGCGTCCACATGCGCAACGCCGTCCGCGCCCAGCAGCCGCCCGCTCCACTCGGCGAGCAGCGCCGCCTTCTCCTCGTCCGGTACGGAGAAGGGGTCGACGTCGTACGCCGAGACCCAGGTCCGCTCGCCGTGCACCGGCTCGTCCGCCAGCTCAACCCGCTCGTCGGAACCCGCCGCCGCGATCACCTTCGCGGACAGCTTGGCCATGGCGACGGCCTGCGAGGCCACCTTCGCCGCCGCGTCCATCGTCAGGTCGACGCCCGAGGCGAACCCCCAGGCCCCGCCGTGCACCACCCGCACCGCGTACCCGAGGTCCGTACTGTCCGAAGCCCCGGCCGGCCGCGCGTCCCGCAATCGCCAGGAGGCGCTGCGCACCCGCTCAAGACGGAAGTCGGCGTGCGTGGCGCCGAGCGCGCGCGCCCGCGCGAGCGCCGCGTCGGCCAGCGCGCGCAGCGGCAGGGCCAGGAATGACTGATCTACCTCGTGGGGCACAGGGAATTCCCTTCTCGATACACGACGGCAGTGAACCATGCGGAAGGCGGGGACAGCCGGGGATATCGCGGACATGTGTGCCCGGCACGCAATCGTGCGAACTGTAGGAACCCCACAGCACCCCGGACAAGCCACTGTCAGGGCCCGATTCCTCGATCGGCGGACGGTACCGATAGGTTTTCGACGTACTCGACCGCCAGAGGGTACGCACCACACCGCCAAGGAAAGGGTGATCCGTTGAGCCGCTCGGTTCTCGTCACCGGAGGAAACCGGGGCATCGGCCTCGCCATCGCCCGCGCCTTCGCCGACAACGGCGACCAGGTAGCGATCACCTACCGCTCGGGCGAGCCTCCTCAGTCCCTCACCGAGGCCGGTGTCCTCGCGGTCCGCTGCGACATCACCGACGCCGAGCAGGTGGAGCAGGCCTACAAGGAGATCGAGGAGAAGCACGGTCCCGTGGAGGTGCTGGTCGCCAACGCCGGTATCACCAAGGACCAGTTGCTGATGCGGATGTCCGAGGAGGACTTCACCTCCGTCGTCGACACCAACCTCACCGGCACCTTCCGGGTCGTCAAGCGCGCCAACCGCGGCATGCTGCGCGCCAAGAAGGGCCGCGTCGTCCTGATCTCCTCCGTCGTCGGCCTCCTCGGCTCGGCGGGCCAGGCCAACTACGCCGCCTCCAAGGCCGGACTGGTCGGGTTCGCCCGGTCGCTGGCCCGGGAACTCGGCTCGCGGAACATCACTTTCAACGTCGTCGCCCCCGGTTTTGTCGACACCGACATGACCCAGGTGCTCACCGAGGAGCAGCGCAAGGGCATCGTGTCCCAGGTGCCGCTGGGCCGCTACGCGCGGCCCGAGGAGATCGCCGCCGCCGTGCGCTTCCTCGCCTCCGACGACGCGTCGTACATCACTGGAGCCGTCATCCCCGTTGACGGCGGATTGGGCATGGGTCACTGATCACCATGAGCGGAATTCTCGACGGCAAGCGCATCCTCATCACCGGGGTGCTGATGGAGTCGTCCATCGCGTTCCACGCCGCGAAGGTGGCCCAGGAGCAGGGTGCCGAGGTCATCCTCACGGCCTTCCCCCGCCCCACCCTGACCGAGCGCATCGCCAAGAAGCTGCCGAAGCCCGCCAAGGTCATCGAGCTGGACGTCACCAACCAGGAGCACCTGGACCGGCTGGAGGGCCTGGTCCGCGAGGAGCTCGGCTCGCTGGACGGCGTCGTCCACTCCATCGGCTTCGCGCCGCAGGACGCGCTCGGCGGCAACTTCCTCAACACCCCGTTCGAGTCCGTCGCCACCGCGATGCACGTCTCGGCGTTCTCCCTGAAGTCGCTGGCCATGGCGTGCAAGCCGCTGATGAGCGAGGGCGGCTCGATCGTCGGTCTCACCTTCGACGCCCAGTACGCCTGGCCGCAGTACGACTGGATGGGCCCGGCCAAGGCCGCGCTGGAGGCCACCTCCCGTTACCTCGCCCGTGACCTGGGCAAGGACGGGCTGCGCTGCAACCTGATCTCCGCCGGACCGATCGGTTCCATGGCCGCCAAGTCCATCCCGGGCTTCTCGGAGCTGGCCGACGTCTGGAACACCCGCGCCCCGCTCGCCTGGGACATGTCCGACCCGGAGCCGGCCGGCCGCGGCGTCGTGGCGCTGCTCTCCGACTTCTTCCCCCGCACCACGGGCGAGATCATCCACGTCGACAGCGGCGTGCACATGATGGGCGCCTGACCGGCCTCCATCCCCGCAGGACGGCCCCCGGCCGCGTACCTCCTCGTCGTTCTTCGAGGCGGTACGCGGCCGGGGGCCGTCGCCGTCCGTGACTCCCCGCCGCCGCTCCGGTCGAAAAGTCGGCCGGTCCACCGCAGAATGTGGAGGAACCGGACTTCTGTCAGGCTGCGGGAGGGAGATCGCCGTGCGCCCCACGCGTCGCCGCACCCGTCTCCTGCTGGCCGCGTCGGCGGCCGTCGCCGCACTCGCCGTACCCCTGGGGGTCCACGTCGCTCGTGGAGCCGACTCCGGTACGGCTGCCGAGCCCCCGACCCCCGAACCGGCCGGCTCCGAGTGCCGTACGACGGTCGAGGGCTCCCGGGTCGTCGCGTACTGCCACAACCCCTACCCCTCCACCGACCTGGTCCAGCTCCACACCGAGTGCGCCCGCTGGTGGGACGTCGACGCGGACGGCGCGGCGGTCGCGGTGGCGCCGGGGCGGACCGTGCGGCTGGAGGACCGCTGCTGGAAGGAGATCGCGACCGCCTGGGTCAGCCACCGTCCGGCGCCGCTCTGAGGGGGGCCGGGGTCACACCCGGTCCGCCAGGCAGTTCAGCGCGTGGCTCGCCGCCTCGGCCGCCGCCGTCTCCGCGTCCCCGGCCCGGATCGCCTCGACCAGTCGCGCGTGATCCATATGGTTCTCCGGGCGCAGCTCGGGGCCCACGTCGTCCCGTAGGTAGTCGCGCAGCAGATCACCGAGGTCCGCGTAGAGCTCGGTGAGGACGTCGTTGTGCGAGGCGGCGACCACCGCCAGGTGCAGGGTCGCGTCCGCCGCGACGAACGCCTCCGCGTCCCCCGAGGCCCACGCCTCCTCCCGCCGCGCCATCAGGGTGTCGAGCTGCCGCAGATCGCGCTCGGTGCGCCGTACGGCGGCGAGCCGGGCGGCCGACGACTCCAGCGTGGAGCGCAGCTCCGCGACATGGCGCGGGTCGGCGGCGGCGAAGCGGCGGTGCATCACCCCGGCCAGCTCGCTCGTGGCGATCACATAGGTGCCCGAGCCCTGCCGGATGTCCAGCAGCCCGTTGTGCGCGAGCGCCCGCACCGCCTCGCGCACGGTGTTACGGGCCACGCCGAGCTGCTCGACCAGCTCCGGCTCGGTCGGGATCCGCGAACCGACCGGCCACTCGCCCGACGTGATCTGGTTCCGCAACTCCGCGATCACCTGGTCGGAGAGTGCCGAACGCCGGGGAGACGTCAGCGCCATGGTGCTCCTTGCTCGTGAGCTGTCAGGTCCGGGCCGGATTCTCTCAGGGAGGCCCGGGGGACCGGGGTATCCGGGGGATTCGGTCGGTTCCGCGCGATTGGACAACCAATCATCCCATGATTCTATGATGGCCTCATGCCGGACGACGAGACCCCGACCCCGACCCTGAACCGCAGGGAGACCCTGAACCGCGGCGGCGCCGCGCGCACCCCCGCCGGCCCCCCGGCCCCGCGGCTCCCCGGAGCCGCCGAGGCCCCCGCCCCCTGGCTGCTGCGCCTGATCGCCGTCGGGCTCGTCCTGGCCGCCCTCAACCTCCGCCCCGCCATCACCAGCCTCGGCGCCCTCCTCGAAGAGGTCCGCGACGGGCTGCACATGAGCGGCAGCGTGGCGGGCGTGCTCACCTCCGTACCGCCGCTCTGCTTCGCGGTCTTCGGGGTCATGGCCCCCCGCCTGGCCCGCCGCTTCGGGGCGGGCGCCGTCGTCTGCGCGGGCATGGCCGCCATCGCGGCGGGCCTGGTGATCCGCCCGTACATCGGCTCCACCGCCGGGTTCCTGGCCGCCAGCGCCCTGGCCCTGATGGGCATCGCCGTCAGCAACATCCTGATGCCGGTGATCGTCAAGCGCTGGTTCCCCGACCGCGTCGGCACCATGACCGGCCTCTACTCCATGGCCCTGGCCCTGGGCACCGCGCTGGCCGCCGCCGTCACCGTGCCACTGACGAGCGCGATGGGCGGGAGCTGGCAGTCCGGGCTGGCCGTCTGGGCGGTGCTCGCGGCTCTCGCGGTGCTGCCCTGGATCGTCCTCGTACGGGACCGGACCCCGGCGCCCGGAACCCCCGCGCCGGACCGGTCCGCGTCCGGGCAGGCCTCCCGTCCCGCCGACGCCCCGGCGCTCCGGATCACCCGCAGCCGGACCGCCTGGGGCCTCGCCTGCTTCTTCGGGCTCCAGGCGACGGCCGCGTACATCACCATGGGCTGGATGCCGCAGATCTTCCGCGACGCCGGGGTCTCGGCCGGTACGGCGGGCGTCCTGCTCGCGGTCACCATGGCGATGGGCGTGCCGCTCGCCTTCGTCATCCCCCGGGTCGCCGGCCGGCTCAAGCAGCAGGGCCCCATCGTCGTCGTCCTCGGCCTGTGCGGCCTGATCGGTTACGGCGGCCTCTACCTGGCCCCGGCTGCCGGCGCGTGGGTCTGGGCGGTGCTGCTCGGGGTGGCCAACTGCGCCTTCCCGCTCGCCCTCACCATGATCGGCATGCGGTCGCGGACCGGGGCGGGCGTGGTCCGGCTCTCCGCCTTCGCCCAGTCCACCGGCTATCTCCTCTCGATCCCGGGCCCGCTGCTCGTCGGCGTGCTCTACCAGCACAGCGGCGGCTGGGGGCTGCCGATCGCCCTGATGGCGGGGCTGATGATCCCGCAGATGGTGGCCGGGGTGCTGGCGGGGCGGGACCGGACCATCGAGGACGAGTGCTGAGATGCGAGACTGGCTCCATGCCAGTGCTCGATCCTCAGCCCAAGAACGGTCAGAAGAAGCTCCTCCTCGTCTTCGGGGCGATGCTTCTCGTCACGGTGGTCATCGGTGTGATCGCCTCGATCGCCTCCCCCTGACGCCCGGCCGCCCCGCCCATGGTGGGGCTGGCCCCCTGTCCCCTAGGGGGCCAGGGTCAGGGTGAAGTGGGTGGATCACCGGATGGGACCGGCCCGGTCCGTTCCGTAGGTTCTTCGGTAACGAACCGAATACCTACGGAGGCGGACATGCCGGTCCCTGCGCACCCCAGCTCCCACGTACCGGCCGCCCCCACCCGGTCGACTTCGTCCCGGCCCGCCGCCGACCGGGTGGAGATACGGCTGCCGTGGTGGGCCGTGGCGCTCCCGGCCGTCGCCTTCGCCGCTCTGCTGCTCATGATCATGAGCCCGGGGCAGGCCCAGGCGGCCACCGCCGACCCCGCACTCGGACAGCTGATCGAGCGCACGCTCCACCTGCTCGCCCCTTGATCCACGCGTTACGGCGAAACCTTCCCGGACCGGCGTGTCAACCTTCCGGATGAGCCCGTCAACACCCTGCGCCAGAGGCCGCGTTTCATGCGAAGCTGAGGTGTATGAGCGTCGAGACACCTCGCAGGATCGTCCTTCTCAGGCATGCCAAGGCGGAATGGTCGCAGTCCTCCGATCATGAGCGCCCCCTGGCCGAGCGCGGCCGCAAGGACGCGCCCGTGGCCGGCCGCAGGCTCGCCGACTCCGGTATCGACTTCGATCTGGCCCTGTGCTCCAGCGCCGTCAGGACCCGGGAGACCTGGAAGCTGGCGGTCCACGAATTCGCCCAGCGCCCCCGGACCGTCTATGAGGAGAGGCTGTACGAGGCCTCCCTCGGCGAACTGATCGCCCTCTTCAACGAGACCCCGGACGATGTCCGCAACCTCCTGGTCATCGGCCACAACCCGGGTATGCACGGAGCCGCCGACGCCCTCTCCGGCTCGGCCGAGGGCGACACCCTGGCCCGGATGACGCGGGACGGCTTCCCGACGGCGTCCTACGCCGTGGTGGAGTTCCCCGGCTCCTGGAAGAGCGTGGAGCACGGGGCGGGCAGGCTCACCGAGTACTGGACGCCCAACGACTGAGCGCCCCTGCCCAGCACGGCTGAACATGTGAACGCGCAGGGCCCCGGCACGCATCCCGTGCCGGGGCCCTTTTCCGTACGCTGCCGGAAGCCGTCGGTCGACTCCGTACGCCGCCGGAACCGTCAGTCGACCAGGCCGTCCGCCGCCTCGACCTCTTCCCGGGTGATCCCGAGCAGATAGAGCACGGTGTCCAGGAACGGCACGTTCACCGCGGTGTGCGCCGCCTCGCGGACCACGGGCTTGGCGTTGAAGGCGACCCCGAGCCCCGCCGTGTTCAGCATGTCGAGGTCGTTGGCCCCGTCGCCGATGGCCACCGTCTGCGCCAGCGGCACCCCCGCTTGCTCGGCGAAGCTCCGCAGCAGCCGGGCCTTCCCGGCCCGGTCCACCACATCGCCGACGACCCGCCCGGTGAACTTGCCGTCCACCACCTCCAGGGTGTTGGCGGAGGCGAAATCGAGGCCGAGCCGTTCCTTCAGATCGTCCGTGACCTGGGTGAACCCGCCCGAGACGACGCCCACCTGGTACCCGAGGCGCTTCAGCGTACGGATCAGGGTCCGGGCCCCGGGCGTGAGCCGCACCTCGGTGCGCACCTTGTCCACCACCGAGGCGTCCAGCCCCGCCAGCAGCGCGACCCGGGCGTGCAGCGACTGCTCGAAGTCCAGCTCGCCGCGCATCGCCTGCTCGGTGACCTCGGCGACCTTGTCCTCACAGCCCGCATGGGCCGCGAAGAGCTCGATCACCTCGTCCTGGATGAGCGTGGAGTCCACGTCCATCACGACCAGCCGCTGCGCCCGCCGGCTCAGCCCGGCCGAGACCACCGCGACGTCCACGCCGATTTCGGCGGCCTCGGTCGCCAGCGCGGTCCGCAGCTCCGCGGTCTCCGTCCCCGACACCGCGAACTCCACGGCGGTGACCGGGTACTTCGCCAGCCGGAAGATGCGGTCGATGTTCCCGCCGGTCGAGGTGATCGTGGCCGCTATGGCGGCGGTCGACTCCGCGGTGAGCGGGTGCCCCAGCACGGTCACATGGGAACGGCCGTAACCACGGGGCCGGTTGTCACCCGTGCCCGAGATGATCTCGGCCTGCAACTTCAGGGACTCGGCCCAGCTGTGCACGGTCGCCCGCAGGTCGCCCTCGGTCGTGCCGCCCGCGGTGGGCGAGGTGACCAGGGCGCAGAGCACGATGCGGCCCCGGGTGACGACCTGCTCGATGTCCACCACGTCGACGGAGTACGCGGCGAGGGTGTCGAAGAGCCCGGCCGTGATGCCGGGGCGGTCCTTGCCGAAGATCTTGACGAGGAGGGTGGGCGTGCCGTCCACGGAGGTCACGGAAGGCTCGGGGGAGGGGGGAGGCTGAGGTGGCTGAGATGCGCTCATGGTGTTCCCACCGTATCGGTCCCGGGGCCGCGCCCGGCTGCCCGTCCCGAGTGCCGGACGGAGGACGCGGGGGCTTCCCGCCGGCTGTCCCCTTTGCTACGGGATCACACAGCTTCTCCGCTTCGGGGCCCGTCTTCTCCGGCCCGACTTTCGGATAAGGGACTGCTCCTGGAATAGTTCCCCACGATGTTCAGCATCCCTAGACTCCCTGCGACGGGGGAAACTCGGGGGACAACAAGTGGGGCGCGGAGTGCCGGAACTCGTACTGGAATTGAATGGCAGCACCTGGACGCTCGATCCGTCCAGGCCGTACACCCTGGGGCGTGACCCGCAGGGGGACCTGACGATCGACGACGCCAGAGTCTCGTGGCGGCACGCCACGATCAGCTGGGGCGGCGGGAGTTGGTTCATCGAGGACCACGGCTCCACCAACGGCACGTATGTGCAGGGGCAGCGGATCCAGCGGGCGGAGATCGGGCCCGGCTCCGCCGTACGCCTGGGCAACGCGACCGACGGCCCGCGGCTGGATCTCACCGCCGGCGCCCACGGCGGTCAGCCGGCCGCCGCAGCCCACCAGGCCCCCGCACACCAGCCGCAGCAGCACGCGCAGGCGGGCGGCGCCTGGCCCGGACAGCAGGCACCCGCCCAGCACCAGGCCCCGCCCCAGCAGGCGTGGCAGCAGCAGGCACCGGAGCCCCAGCAGCAGGCCCCGTACCAGCAGGTTCCGCACCAGCAGGGCCCGGCCCAGCCGGCCGCCCCGGCCCAGGGCGGCGGACCGGCCCACGGCGGCGGTCCGGTTGCTCCGCACGGCTACGGCGACCGCAGCCCGACCACGTTCCACCAGCTGGCGCTCGGCCGCGTCATGCGCATCGGCCGTGCCCTGGAGAACGAGCTGGTCGTCTCCGACCTCCAGGTCTCCCGTAACCACGCCGAGTTCCACGCGACGCCCGACGGCCGGTTCGAGATCCGCGACCTCGGCTCGCACAACGGCACGTACGTCAACGGTCTGCCGCTCCAGAAGTCCGGCTCGGCGCTCATCGGCCCGAACGACATCGTCGGCGTCGGCCACTCGACGTTCCGCCTGGTCGGCGACCGGCTGGAAGAGTTCGTCGACACCGGCCAGGTCTCCTTCTCCGCCCGCCACCTCACGGTGACGGTCGACGGCGGGAAGCAGATCCTCAAGGACGTCTCCTTCGGCGTCCCCGAGAAGTCGCTGATCGCGGTCATCGGCCCCTCGGGCTCCGGAAAGTCCACCCTGCTCAAGGCGCTCACCGGCTACCGGCCCGCCGACGAGGGCGACGTCCTCTACGACAACCGGAACCTGTACAAGCAGTTCGCCGAGCTGCGCCAGCGCATCGGTCTGGTCCCGCAGGACGACATCCTGCACAAGGAACTGACCGTCACCAAGGCCCTCAAGTACGCGGCCAGGCTCCGCTTCCCCGCGGACACCACGGAGGCCGAGCGCCAGGCCCGGATCACCGAGGTCCTCGCCGAGCTCAAGCTCGACATCCACAAGGACAAGAAGATCACCTCGCTCTCCGGCGGCCAGCGCAAGCGCGTCTCGGTCGCCCTGGAGCTGCTGACCAAGCCGTCGCTGATCTTCCTGGACGAGCCGACCTCCGGCCTCGACCCGGGCATGGACCGCGACGTCATGCAGCTGCTGCGCGGCCTCGCCGACGACGGCCGTACCGTCCTCGTCGTCACGCACTCCGTGGCCGAGCTGGCCATCTGCGACAAGCTGCTCGTGATGGCGCCCGGCGGCGCCGTCGCGTACTTCGGTCCGCCGGAGGAGGCGCTGAACTTCTTCGGCTACAGCTCCTGGGCCGACGTCTTCTCCGCCTTCGAGAACTACCGCGACTACGACTGGGCGGGCCGCTGGCGCGGTTCGCAGCACTACCAGATGTACGCCGCCGACATCGACGCCGTCGCCGCGCAGTCCGTCCACATGCCGCCGCCCCAGCAGATGCGCCCCCCGAAGCCGCAGAGCTGGGGGACGCAGCTGTGGACCCTGGTGCGCAGATACACCTCCGTCATCGCCTCCGACAAGGCCTTCCTCGGCCTGATGGTGGCGCTGCCCGCGGTGATCGGTGTGCTGGCCGCGGTCATCCCGGCCGACTTCGGACTGGCCCCGCCCACGCCGCCGACCCAGTTCAACGGCAAGGCCGGAATGATCCTGCTGATCCTCGCGGTCGGCATCTGCCTGGCCGGTTCCGCCAGCTCCGTACGAGAACTGATCAAGGAACGCGTCATCTACGAACGGGAACGGGCCACCGGCCTCTCCCGCTCGGCCTATCTGGTGTCCAAGGTGATCGTGCTCGGCGTGATCACCGCTTTCCAGAGCGTGATCCTCTGCGGCATCTGCTTCGCCGCCCGTGAGCTGCCGGCCGAGGGGCTGTTCATGTCTCCGGCCGTCGAGATCTGCATCTCCATCGTGGCCCTCGGGTTCACCTCGATGATGTTCGGCCTGATGATCTCCGCGCTGGTCAAGACGTCCGAGATGACCATGCCGCTGCTGGTCATGTTCGCGATCGTCCAGCTGGTCTTCACCGGAGTCCTCTTCCAGGTGTACGGGACGCCCGGCCTGGAGCAGCTCACCTGGCTGATGCCGTCCCGCTGGGGCGTGGCCGCGGCCGGCACCACGCTGGACCTGGCCAACCTGATGCCGCCGTGGGACCCGAAGAACCCGACCGACCTGGACCCGCTGTGGGAGGCCACGGCGACCCAGTGGGGGATCAACATCTTCGTGCTGCTGGTGCTCGGCCTGCTCTGCGCCTTCGCCGTCGCCCGGCTGCTGCGCCGCCACGAGCCCGAGGTCATGCGCAAGTAGTCCATATCCATGTCCATGTCCATGGACGACGCCGAGGCCGGCACCCCGCGGGGTGCCGGCCTCCGGCATGTGTACGGCTCAGCGGTGGAGCCGGGCTCAGTACGCGCTGTCGACGTTGTCCATGGTGCCGTAGCGGTCGGCCGCGTAGTTGCAGGCGGCGACGATGTTGGCGACCGGGTCGTACAGGTCCTTCTTGGTGCCCTTGACGTGGTACCGGTCGAAGGTCGGCTGGATCACCTGGAGCAGACCCTTGGAGGGGACGCCGTTCCGGGCGTTGATGTCCCAGTTGTTGATCGCCCAGCGGTTGCCGCTGGACTCCCGGATGATGTTGCGGTGGATCCCCTCGTAGGAGCCGGGGATGCCTTCCTTCTTCATGATCGCCATGGCCTCGCGGATCCAGCCGTCCAGGTTGTTGGCGTAGACGGGCTTGCGCGCGGTCGAGCGGTTGGCGGCCTGGGCGTCGCGCTTCTTCGCGTCGGCCTTGGCCTTGGCTGCCTTCTCGGCCTTGTCCTTCGCGTCCGCCGCGGCCTTGGCCTTCGCGGCCTTCGCCTTGGTCTCGGCGGCGGCCTTCGCCTTGGCGGCGTCGGCGGCCTTCACGAGCTGCTCGGCGGTGGAGTGCTGCTCGATAAGGCTGTCCTGCACGGTCTTGGCCTGCGCGGAGCCGCCGGTGAAGGCGACGGGAGCGGCAGCGCCCGCTGCCTGCGGGGCAACCTCGGCCTCGGCGTTCGACGGGACGAGCGAGAAGGTCAGGGAGGCGACGGCCAGGGCCGACACACCGGCCACGGAGATCTTCTGGACCTTGTTCAGACGACGGACACGGCTGGGAATGCGAGTCGCAGACATGTAGGGCTACCTCTTCGTATTGCTCAGGTGTCCTCACGGAGGACGAGACCGGAGGCGGCGATGCGCACCTCCGTCGGGGACGAGAGCAATTCTTAGCGGCAGCAAAATCGTGTGGCAAAGGTGTGACGTACGAAGCCGGGTAGTGGAACAGGGTCCTGTTAGTCCGAAATAACCCCCGCTCATGCCCACCCAAAACGCCCTTTTAGGTCCACTAGGGACGTTCGTAAGTGACCTGCGCCCTATGCCTGGGCTCACACCGGCGACGCGCCGACCTCACCATTCGTTGCTGGAGCAATCCGGAGCGTTATGTTCCTCATCCGGCAAGATGAGATGGACGTCCCCGAACTCGTGCCAGAGGTAGCGCCGTTCCAGCGCGGCCTCGTACCCACGGCGCAGCGCCTCGCGCCCCGCCACCGCCTCCAGCATCAGCAGGTGCGAGGCCTGCGGCTCGTGCAGCCCGGTCAGCAGCCCGTCCACCGCCCGCACCCCCCGGCGCGGCGTCACCACCAGATCCGTCCAGCCCGCGACCGGGCGCACCACCCCCTCCGTGTCCGCCGCCGACTCCAGCGCCCGCACCGCCGTCGTCCCGACCGCCACCACCCGGCCGCCCGCCGCCCGCGCCGCGTTCACCAGCCACGCCGTGGCGGACGGCACCGCGAACCGCTCCGGGTACGGCGGCTCGTGCGCCTCCGCCGACGCCACCCCCGTATCCAGGGACAGCGGGGCGAACTGCACCCCGCGGCTCACCAGCTCCGCCACCAGGGCGGCCGTGAAGGGCCGGGCCGCGCTCGGCATCTCCGCCGAACCGCGCCCGTCCGGCGCCGGGACCGCGAACACCGTCTGATACGCGGACAACGGCTGATCCCGCTCCGTGTACGCGTACCGGATCGGCCTCCCGTACCGCCGCAACAGCTCCGGCACCCGGTCCGGGACCCGCGCCCACCACAGCCGCGCCCCCACCGCGGGCCCCGGGGAGTGGCGCCGGTCCGGCCCGCCCGACAAGGTGCCTCCCACCGGCTCCTCCAGCACCAGCTCCCGCCCGCCCGGCAGCCGCACCACCGCACCCGCCGGCCCGCCCGGGCGCGGCACGGTGGCCCCCGAGGCGGCGGGCGCCCGCAGCTCCACCGCCCACCGCCCGTCCTCACCCCGCGTCGAGAAGTGCACGACGACCCGGTCGCCGCCCACCCGCCCGTTCACCGCGGCCGGCAACGTCGCCGACGTGTTCACCACCAGCACGTCCCCGGCCCGCAGCTGCCCCGGCAGCTCCCGGAACGCGTGGTGCGACACGGCCGCCCCCCGGGTCACCAGCAGCCGTACGTCGTCCCGCCCCGCCCCCCGCTGCTCGGCCGGCACCCGGGCCGAGAGCTCAGCGGGCACCCGCAACGCCTCCAGGGGCGAAGCCCCGGGCCCGGCCGAAGGGGCGCCGCCCCCGTCCCGCCTCGCCGCCCCCACCGCACTCACCGCGCACCCCCGTCCGCCGCCACCGGCCCCTCCAGCAGGGCCGGAGCGGCGAACCGCCCACTGGCCGGCCGCTCCCGCACCAGCCGCAGGAACGCGGGCACCACGCTCGCGGGTGAGGGCCGCCTCTCCCCGCCGTCGTCCGGCACGGCGGCCTCGTACAGATCCGTGTCCATGTCCCCCGGATCGACGGCCCACACCCGCAGCCCCGGCTCCTCCACGCCCAGCACCGCCGCCAGCTGGTCCAGCGCCGCCTTCGACGCCCCGTAACCGCCCCACGTCCCGTACGGCTCCGCCGCCGCGTCCGAGCTGACCGTCACCACCGCCCCCGCGGCCGACGCCCGCAGCAGCGGAAGCGCCTCCTGTACGAGGCCGAGCGCGGCCACCACGTTGGTCTCCAGCGCCTGCCGCAACCCCTCCAGCGGCTGCGCCTCCAGCCGGACCAGCGGCTCGGCACCCAGCACACTCGCGTTGCTCACCAGCAGATCGAGCCCGCCCAGCTCCCCGGCGGCCGCGACCAGCTCCGCCCGGTGCGCCGCGTCCGTGACATCCCCCGGCACGGCCGCCACCCGCGTCCCGTACCGCTCCCGCACCTCCTTCGCCGTCGCCTCCAGCACTACGGAGGTCCGCGCGTCCAGCACCAGATCCCACCCCTGCCGGGCCAGCGCCTCGGCCAGCGCGCGCCCCAGCCCCTTCGAACCACCCGTGATCAACGCAACCGGCATCGTGACCGTCTCCTCGCTCCACACCGGCGTCCACCGGGCGATCCCGGCGACGCGGAACATCGGCGTCCACCGGGGGTCACCCCGGCGACTCCAACGTAGGAAGCCCTGATCACCCCGCGCCTCGCCCGGTAGCCGCACCCGCACCCGGCACTTCGACCTAGGACCGGGGCGGTCCTAGGTCCTGCGACCGGCCACGGACCCCGACCGGCCTAGGCCCACCGCCCGCCGGCAGCCGCCCTCGGCCCGATCCGGCCGCCGTACCCCGCCGGTACGGTGATCCCATGAGTCATCGCCCGCCGTCGGCCCTCGCCGCGGTGAGTGCCGCGCTGCTCGCCATGAGCCGGCACCTCGAAGTAGGAGACGTCCTCAAGACGATCGTGGCCTCCGCCCGCGAACTGCTCGACGCCCAGTACGCGGCCCTCGGCGTCCCGGACGACCACGGCGGGTTCGCCCAGTTCGTGGTCGACGGCGTGAGCGACGAGCAGTGGAAGGCCATCGGCCCGCTGCCCCGGCAGCACGGCATCCTCGCCGCGATGCTCCACCAGGCGAAGCCCGAGCGGCTCGCCGACGTCCGCAAGGACCCCCGCTTCGAGGGCTGGCCCGACGCGCACCCCGACATGTCCGACTTCCTCGGCCTGCCCATCACGGACGGCGACGAGATCATCGGCGCCCTCTTCCTCGCCAACAAGATGTGCCCCAAGCCCGACGGCGGCTGCGGCTTCACCGCCGAGGACGAGGAGCTGCTCTCGATCCTCGCCCAGCACGCCGCGATCGCCCTCACCAACGCCCGCCTCTACGAGCGCAGCCGCGAGCTGACCATCGCCGAGGAACGCTCCCGCCTCGCCCACGAGCTGCACGACGCGGTCAGCCAGAAGCTGTTCTCGCTCCGGCTCACCGCCCAGGCCGCCACCGCCCTCGTCGACCGCGACCCGGCCCGCGCCAAGGGGGAGCTCCAGCAGGTCGCCGTCCTCGCCGCCGAAGCGGTCGACGAACTGCGGGCGGCCGTCGTGGAGCTGCGCCCCGCCGCGCTCGACGAGGACGGCCTGATCGCCACCCTCCGCACCCAGATCCAGGTCCTGGACCGGGCCCACGCGGCCGCGGTCACCTTCGGCAGCAGCGGTGTACGCGCCCTGCCCGCCGGCCAGGAGGAGGCGCTGCTCCGGGTCGCGCAGGAGGCCCTGCACAACGCCCTGCGCCACTCCGGCGCGGAGCACGTGGACGTCACCCTGACCCGGCGCGCCACCGGGACCGTCCTCCGCGTCACCGACGACGGCACCGGCTTCGACCCCACCGCCGTCCGGCGGGCGGGCCGGCACCTCGGGCTCGTCTCCATGCGCCACCGGGCCAAGAGCGTCGGCGGCAGACTCACCGTTGTTTCGGAGCCCGGGAAGGGCGCCACGATCGAGATGGAGGTCCCCGGTGGCTGACAAGATCATCAGGGTGCTGCTGGTCGACGACCACCAGGTGGTCCGCCGTGGACTGCGTACGTTCCTGGAGATCCAGGAGGACATAGAGGTCGTCGGCGAGGCGTCCGACGGCGCGGAGGGCGTGGCCCGCACCGAGGAGCTGCGGCCCGACGTCGTCCTCATGGACATCAAGATGCCCGGCACCGACGGCATCGAGGCCCTGCGCAGGCTCCGCCAACTCGACAACCCGGCCAGGATCCTCATCGTCACCAGCTTCACCGAACAGCGCACGGTGGTCCCCGCCCTGCGCGCCGGAGCCTCCGGTTACGTCTACAAGGACGTCGACCCGGACGCCCTGGCCGGCGCCATCCGCTCGGTCCACGCCGGACACGTGCTGCTCCAGCCGGAGGTCGCCGGGGCGCTCCTCGCCCAGGACGACGCCGGCAGCGGTACGGGCCGGGGGAGCACCCTGACCGAACGCGAGCGCGAGGTCCTCGGCCTCATCGCCGACGGCCGCTCGAACCGGGAGATCGCCCGCGCCCTCGTCCTCTCCGAGAAGACGGTCAAGACCCATGTATCGAACATCCTGATGAAGCTCGACCTGGCGGACCGCACGCAGGCGGCGCTGTGGGCGGTCCGCAACGGCGCTGCGGGCTGAGATTCATACTGTCGGGTGGATGTCACCCGAACGGCGCATCCTCCCGGGCCGTACGGCGTTCTCCAGGGCACGCTGCGGCGGCTTGCCGCAGCCTCTCTAGGAGGATCCTGAAGTGAACAACCTGAAGAAGGCCGCCGCCGTCACCATGATCGCCGGCGGGCTCATCGCCGCCGGCACCGGCGCGGCCTCCGCGACCGGCCACAGCGGAGCCGACGCCCACGGCGTGGCCGTCGGCTCCCCGGGCGTCGCCAGCGGCAACCTGGTCCAGGTCCCGGTCCACGTCCCGGTGAACGTGGTCGGCAACACGGTCAACGTGATCGGCCTGCTCAACCCGGCCTTCGGCAACCTCGGCCTGAACCACTGACACCCCCGGCCCGCCCCCACCCTCCCCGGGGGCGGCCCGCACCCACCCAGCCCGTCCGCCCCCACTCAGCCCGTCCGGCGCTTGAGGACGGAACCCTGCCCCCGGGGCTCCCGAGGCGAGCGAGCCCCTCGCCCCGCGAATCCCAGCCAGCTCGCCCGCACCCACCCAGCCCGTCCGGCGCTTGAGGACGGAACCCTGACCCCGGGGCTCCCGAGGCGAGCGAGCCCTCCGCCCGGCAAATCCAGCCCGTCCGGCGCTTGAGGACAGATGCCCGCGGCCCTAGCGCCGAACCTCCCCGCCCTCCACATACGCGTTGTAGGCCGCCACCAACGCCCGCCGAGCCACCCGCTCCACCGGCCGCAACGCCGCCCCCCGAGCCGCGATCTCCGACGCGCTCACCGCACCCCCGTGCCCCGACCCGTACGCCACCGAGACCAGCAGCCCCACCCGCTGCGCCAGCTCCAGCACCCGCACCGCCCGCGGCGGATACCCCGGCGCCAGCACATCGCGCCCCCGGCCCCCCTCCGCCCGCGCCCGGTACGCGTCCACCGCCGCCTCCGCCACCGGACCCGAACCGGCCACATCCAGCCGCGCCAGCGCCGCCGTCGCATCCCGCAACGCCTCCGCCAGCTCCCGCTCCGCCTCGCTCAGCGACGGCACGTCCGCCGGCGGCGCCTCCCGCACCGGCAGCACCCGCCACACCACCTCGACGTGCAGATCCCCCTCCGGCCCCGCCTCGGTCACCTCCGGCACCAGCCCGTACGGCACCCCGTACGCGATCACCGCCTCCTCCGCCTCCAGCGCCCGCGCGTTGAAGTCGGGCGGACCGGACAGCCCCAGCGGATGCCCCGGCACCGGCAGCGCGACCCGGAAACCCGTCGCCCCCAGCGCCCGCAACCGCCCGAGCGCCAGCGTGAGCCCGACCGGCCCCGCCTCACCCGGCAGCCCCTCGACGCGGTGCACCGCGTCCTCCCCGACAATCGCGAGAGCCGCGTCGTCCGGCGAGACAAGTCCCGCCAGCAGCGCGTTCCCCCAGGCGGCCAACAACCCTGAACGTGGTTCCACAAGCATGGGAGACAGCCTAAAGAACACCCCGGGAACGAACAGAGAACTGACCGGAGACGGACCGGGACCGGACCTCACGGCCGGACCACTCGCGCGGTGGCGTAGGTTTTCTCCTGGGACCGTGCCCACAGGCACGCGACGATCTCGACGAGACTGCATGGGGAGACAACGCGCTCATGAGCGATGTACTGGAGCTGGTGGACGTATCCGTGGTCCGCGACGGACGCGCTCTGGTGGACGACGTCTCCTGGTCGGTCAAGGAGGGGGAGCGCTGGGTCATCCTGGGCCCCAACGGCGCCGGCAAGACGACGCTCCTCAACCTCGCGTCCAGCTACCTCTTCCCGAGCAAGGGAACGGCCACCGTCCTCGGCGAGCAGCTGGGCGGCGTCGGCACCGACGTCTTCGAGCTCCGCCCCCGGATCGGCATGGCGGGCGTGGCGATGGCCGACAAGCTGCCCAAGAAGCAGACGGTGCTGCAGACCGTGCTCACCGCCGCCTACGGCATGACCGCCACCTGGCACGAGAACTACGAGGCCGTCGACGAGGAGCGCGCCCGCGCCTTCCTGGACCGCCTCGGCATGACCGAGTACCTGGACCGCAAGTTCGGCACGCTCTCCGAAGGAGAGCGCAAGCGCACGCTGATCGCCCGCGCGATGATGACCGACCCCGAGCTGCTGCTCCTCGACGAGCCCGCCGCCGGACTCGACCTCGGCGGCCGCGAGGACCTGGTCCGCCGCCTCGGCCGCCTCGCCCGCGACCCGTACGCCCCCTCCATGATCATGGTCACCCACCATGTCGAGGAGATCGCGCCCGGCTTCACCCACGTCCTGATGATCCGCCAGGGCAAGATCCTCGCGGCCGGACCCATGGAGACCGAGCTCAGCTCCCGTAACCTCTCGCTCTGCTTCGGCCTGCCGCTGATCGTCGAGCACACCGGCGACCGCTACACCGCCCACGGCCTGCCGCTCTCCTGACCGAACGCCCGCCCGCAGCCGGCCCGGCGGCCGGTATGGCGCAATCCGCCGGGTAATCAGCGCAGTTGACCACCCCTGCGCCCTGTCGGTGACGCACCGACAGTCCTACGATGACCATGTGGACATCGACGCATGGGTGTGGTGGCTGATCGTCGCGGCGGGGCTGGGCATCCCCCTCGTCCTGACCGCGATGCCTGAATTGGGAATGTTCGCCGTCGGGGCGCTGGCCGCATCGGTCGTCGCCGCGCTCGGCGGCGGCATCGTGGCCCAGGTGCTGGTCTTCGTCGGGGTGTCGGTGGCGCTGCTCGTCGTCGTCCGCCCGATCGCCGCCAGACACCGGGCCGGACAGACGGGGCACGCCAGCGGTATCGACGCCCTGAAGGGCCGTCAGGCGGTCGTCCTGGAACGGGTGAGCGCCGACGGCGGCGGCCGCATCAAGCTCGCCGGTGAGGTCTGGTCGGCGCGCTCGCTCGACGAGGACCAGGTCTTCGAGCCCGGCCGGCAGGTCGATGTCGTGGACATCGACGGAGCGACGGCCGTCGTCATGTGAGCGAACCGCGCACGAGCCGGGCGCAGTTCTGCGAGACTCGAAGTCGATCATGTCGATCATCATGAGATCCGTCGGCAACCGAAGGGCACGAGAGACACGATGCAACCGATCATCATCGTCCTGATCATTCTGGTGGTGCTCGTCTTCATCGCCCTGATCAAGACGATCCAGGTCATCCCGCAGGCCAGCGCCGCCATCGTGGAGCGCTTCGGCCGCTACACGCGCACCCTGAACGCGGGCCTGAACATCGTCGTCCCGTTCATCGACTCGATCCGCAACCGGATCGACCTCCGTGAACAGGTCGTGCCCTTCCCGCCGCAGCCGGTGATCACCCAGGACAACCTGGTCGTCAACATCGACACCGTCATCTACTACCAGGTGACCGATGCCCGCGCCGCGACCTACGAGGTCGCCAGCTACATCCAGGCGATCGAGCAGCTCACCGTCACCACCCTCCGCAACATCATCGGCGGCATGGACCTGGAGCGCACCCTCACCTCCCGCGAGGAGATCAACGCGGCGCTGCGCGGCGTCCTCGACGAGGCGACCGGCAAGTGGGGCATCCGCGTCAACCGCGTCGAGCTCAAGGCCATCGAACCGCCCACCTCCATCCAGGACTCGATGGAGAAGCAGATGCGCGCCGACCGTGACAAGCGCGCCGCGATCCTCACCGCCGAAGGCATCCGGCAGTCCCAGATCCTCACCGCCGAAGGTGAGAAGCAGTCCGCGATCCTGCGCGCCGAGGGTGAGTCGAAGGCAGCGGCCCTCCGGGCCGAGGGTGAGGCCCAGGCCGTCCGCACGGTCTTCGAGGCCATCCACGCGGGGGACCCGGACCAGAAGCTGCTCTCGTACCAGTACCTCCAGATGCTCCCGAAGATCGCCGAGGGCGATGCCAACAAGCTCTGGATCGTGCCCAGCGAGATCGGCGACGCCCTCAAGGGCCTCAGCGGAGCCTTCGGCAACCTCGGCGGCGGCACCCCCGGCTTCAACACCGGCGGCACCGGCGGCAACAGCGCCGACGGAAGCAACGGGGGTAACGGCGGCACCGGCGGCAACGGAGGAGGTGCCGGCGTGGTCAACCCCCGTGGCGCCGCCGTCGAACGCCGCGAAGAACCCCCGGTCTACTGACGCGCCACCACCTTCGTGCATGATCAGTGAGGCCCCTCGACCTTCATGGCGGGGAGGCATCACTGACCATCGAAGGAGATGGCCTTGTCCATCTGGGAAATACTCGCCGTCTTCGCGGCGGGAGTCGGTGCGGGCACGATCAACACGATCGTCGGCTCAGGCACCCTGATCACCTTCCCCGTCCTGCTGGCCACCGGCCTCCCGCCGGTGACCGCCACCGTCTCCAACGCACTCGGGCTGATCCCCGGCTCCATCAGCGGCGCCATCGGCTACCGCAAGGAGCTGGCCGGCCAGCGCCGCCGCATCCTGAAACTCTCCGTCGGAGCCGCCATCGGCGGCCTCACCGGCGCCACGCTCCTCCTCGCGCTGCCCTCCACGGCGTTCGAGACGATCGTCCCGGTCCTGGTCGCCCTGGCCCTCGTCCTGGTGGTCCTGCAACCACGCATCAGCAAAGCCGTCCAGCGCCGCCGCGAACGCACCGGCACCCCGGCCCGCCCCGACGGCGGCCCGCTCCTGTTCACCGGCCTCACGCTCGCCAGCGTCTACGGGGGCTACTTCACCGCCGCCCAGGGGATCATCTACCTCTCCCTGATGGGGATGCTGGTCGACGACACCCTCCAGCGCCTCAACGCCGTCAAGAACGTCCTGGCCGCCGTGGTCAACACCATCGCCGCGCTGTTCTTCCTCTTCGTCGCTGACTTCGACTGGACGGCGGTCGTCCTGATCGCCGTCGGCTCGGCCATCGGCGGCCAGATAGGCGCCAAGGTCGGCCGCCGCCTCAGCCCCGCCCTCCTGCGCGCCCTGATCGTCGTCGTCGGCTCCGCGGCCATCGTCCAGCTGCTGCTCCGCTGACACACGTGGGCCCGCCCCCTCACAGGGACGGGCCCACGCACACAGCATCAGCCGTACGTCATCTACGTCATGGATCTACATGGCTCTACGCGGCCGCCGCACCCCGCTCCAGCCACTGCGGCAGCTCCGCCCGGTCACCGGCCCCCATCGCCAGCAGCATCGCCTCGGCGGGGGAGGGGACGAACGGCTGTTTCAGCAACGGCATCCCCGCCTGCTCGGGCGTCCGGGCCGCCTTGCGGTGGTTGTCCTCGGCACAGGACGCCACCGTGTTCAGCCAGGTGTCCTGACCGCCCTGGGCCCGCGGTACGACGTGGTCGACGGTGGACGCCCGCCGCCCGCAGTAGGCGCACCGGTGCTGGTCCCGTATGAGCACACCCCTTCTGGACCACGGGGCCTGTCTTCGGAACGGCACCCGTACGTACCGGCAGAGCCTGATCACCCGGGGCGCCGGAATGTCCACGGCGGCACCACGCATACGGAGCTCGGGATGCGACTGCTCGACGACGGCCTTGTCCGTCAGGATCAGGACCACCGCACGGTTGAGCGTCACTGTCGACAGCGGCTCGAAGCTCGCGTTGAGAACCAGCGTGTCACGCATCCTGCCCACCTCCCGTGTGCCGCCCGCCCCCTGGCAGGCCCGGATCAACTCTGGCTGGGCAGGCCGCGATGGACAACGCAATAAAAAATGCCCTGCTCTGATCTCTCCAAGACCAGAGCAGGGCAAACAA
Organism: Streptomyces cyaneofuscatus; assembly: GCF_033109485.1. NCBI lineage: Bacteria > Bacillati > Actinomycetota > Actinomycetes > Kitasatosporales > Streptomycetaceae > Streptomyces > Streptomyces cyaneofuscatus. The sequence goes on from NZ_CP137002.1 coordinate 6,693,171, forward strand.
CAGGCGAACTAATCGGCGGCGGGAGCCTCGTACTCACCGATCAGCTGAGCACGCCCCAGCGTGTGGAACCGCAGGTTGAACCCGACCACCGCGGGCGAGGAGTCGCTGTCGATCCCGAGCTTCTCGGTGTCCACCGCGTACACGGTGAACACATAGCGGTGGTTCTCCCCGGCGGGCGGCGCGGCCCCGCCGAACTCCTTCGCCCCGTAGTCGTTACGGGCCTGGACGGCCCCCTCGGGCAGCCCCTCGAACGCACCGCTGCCCGCGCCGGCCGGCAGCTCGGTCACGGAGACCGGGATGTCGAAGACCACCCAGTGCCAGAACCCGCTCCCCGTCGGGGCGTCCGGGTCGAAGCACGTCACGGCGAAACTCTTGGCATCCGCCGGGAAACCCTCCCACCGCAGGTGCGGCGATGTGTTCCCGGACGCAAGCACCTGAGCGTCGGCCAGCACCGCACCGGGCGCGAGATCCTTGCTCGTCACGGTGAACGCGTGGACCTCCGGATGGAAGTCGTGCGGCAGCGGGGCCCTCTTCGGCTCGGTCACGTCTCGTACCTCTCCTGATCGGCGTCGGCTCGTCTTCAGAGGGTTTCCCCACCTGGCGGATCTACCCCATCCGACCCTAGAGCCCTAGAGCCAGTTGCGCTGTCCGCCGACCTGGGCCAGCCACTGGTTGAGGTAGGCCGCCCAGTCGGTCTGCTGGAAGTCGTGCAGACCCACCTTGAACGCGCGGTAGGAGTCGCTGCCCTCGCTGAACAGCCCCGGCTTCTTGTCCATCTCCAGGATCACGTCCATCTCGCGGTCGTCCGCGACGAACGTCAGCTCGACCTGGTGGAGCCCGCGGTACTGCGACGGCGGGACGAACTCGATCTCCTGGTAGAACGGCAGCCGCTGACGCGACCCGCGGATGTGGCCGCGCTCCATGTCCGCGCTGCGGAAACGGAAGCCGAGCTGCCCGAAGGCGTCCAGAATGGCCTGCTGCGCCGGCAGCGGGTGCACATTGATCGGGTCCAGGTCACCGGAGTCCAGCGCCCGGGCGATCTCCAGCTCGGTGGTCACCCCGATGTCCATGCCGCGCAGGTGCTGACCGGCGAACATCGTGACCGGCGTCTCCCAGGGGATCTCCAGGCCGAACGGCACCACGTGCACCGCCCCCGCCTGCACCTCGAAGGCGCCGCCGAGCCGCACCTTGGCGAACTCGATGTTCTGCTTGGTCTCCTGGTCACCGCTCTCGACCTCGACCCGCGCCTGCAGGCCGACGGAGAGCCCCTCGATCTGCTGAGCCACGGACCCGCCCTGGATCCGCACCTCCCCCTGCACGACCCCACCGGGGACGACGTTCACCTCGGTGAGCTCGGTCTCCACCGAGGCACCACCGGCACCCAGACTCGCGAGCAGCCGCTTGAAGCCCATGTTCACTCCTTCTTGGTCCTGACCCCTAGATACGCGCCATGACCGTAGCCGGTTCCCGCGCTCACCTCCCCAGTACCCTCGGACGGCATGACCAAGGGCTCCGACCGCACACCGCTGACGCGCGACTTCTTCGACCGATCCGTCCTGGACGTCGCCCCCGACCTGCTGGGCCGCACGCTCGTCCGCCACAGCGACGAGGGCACGATCGAGGTACGTCTCACCGAGGTGGAGGCGTACGCCGGCGAGGCCGACCCCGGCTCGCACGCCTTCCGGGGCCGCACGGCCCGCAACAGCGTGATGTTCGGCCCGCCCGGTCATACGTACGTCTACTTCACGTACGGGATGTGGCACTGCCTCAACCTGGTCTGCGGCCCCGAAGGCCATGCGAGCGGGGTCCTGCTCCGGGCCGGCGAGATCG
>NZ_CP137002.1:6700000-8117999 GCF_033109485.1 Streptomyces cyaneofuscatus
TCCTAAGGTAGCGAAATTCCTTGTCGGGTAAGTTCCGACCTGCACGAATGGCGTAACGACTTCTCGACTGTCTCAACCATAGGCCCGGTGAAATTGCACTACGAGTAAAGATGCTCGTTTCGCGCAGCAGGACGGAAAGACCCCGGGACCTTTACTATAGTTTGATATTGGTGTTCGGTTCGGCTTGTGTAGGATAGGTGGGAGACTGTGAAGCGGCCACGCCAGTGGTTGTGGAGTCGTCGTTGAAATACCACTCTGGTCGTGCTGGATGTCTAACCTGGGTCCGTGATCCGGATCAGGGACAGTGTCTGATGGGTAGTTTAACTGGGGCGGTTGCCTCCTAAAGAGTAACGGAGGCGCCCAAAGGTTCCCTCAGCCTGGTTGGCAATCAGGTGTTGAGTGTAAGTGCACAAGGGAGCTTGACTGTGAGACCGACGGGTCGAGCAGGGACGAAAGTCGGGACTAGTGATCCGGCAGTGGCTTGTGGAAGCGCTGTCGCTCAACGGATAAAAGGTACCCCGGGGATAACAGGCTGATCTTCCCCAAGAGTCCATATCGACGGGATGGTTTGGCACCTCGATGTCGGCTCGTCGCATCCTGGGGCTGGAGTCGGTCCCAAGGGTTGGGCTGTTCGCCCATTAAAGCGGTACGCGAGCTGGGTTTAGAACGTCGTGAGACAGTTCGGTCCCTATCCGCTGCGCGCGTAGGAATATTGAGAAGGGCTGTCCCTAGTACGAGAGGACCGGGACGGACGAACCTCTGGTGTGCCAGTTGTCCTGCCAAGGGCATGGCTGGTTGGCTACGTTCGGAAAGGATAACCGCTGAAAGCATCTAAGCGGGAAGCCTGCTTCGAGATGAGTATTCCCACCAACTTGATTGGTTAAGGCTCCCAGTAGACGACTGGGTTGATAGGCCAGATGTGGAAGCCCTGTAAGGGGTGGAGCTGACTGGTACTAATAGGCCGAGGGCTTGTCCTCAGTTGCTCGCGTCCACTGTGTTGTTCCCGGGTTGCGAACAGTTATCGCACCGGTTGAACAGTTTCACTACTTAATTGAAGAGTGTGCTTGTTCGCTAGAACCCGATAGGGTTTCGGTGGTCATTGCGTTAGGGAAACGCCCGGTTACATTCCGAACCCGGAAGCTAAGCCTTTCAGCGCCGATGGTACTGCAGGGGGGACCCTGTGGGAGAGTAGGACGCCGCCGAACAATCTTTCAAGGACCCCTGGTCCCAGCGTTCACGCTGGGACCAGGGGTCCTTTTGTTTTTCGTCGAAGCGCGTCGGAGGGTCGGCTGCGCGAGAATGTCTGTGGTACCCGAAGACAGGAGTCACACCCATGTCCACCAACTCTCCCGACGATCGTCCGGAGCGCGAGCCGCGTCGCCGGGACGGTGGTGACCGGGGCGGTTACCGCGGTGGTCGTGACGACCGGTCCGGTTCCGCAGCGCCTCGCCGTGACAACGACCGCGGCCCGCGCCGTGACGACAGCCGGCCGACGGGTGGCGGCACCGGTGGCGGCTTCCGCCGCGATGACCGCGACCGCGACCGGGATCGTGGGCCGCGTCGTGATGACAACCGTGGCGGTGGCTCCGGTGGTGGCTTCCGTCGCGATGACAGTCGTGGTGGCAGCTCCGGGGGTGGGTTCCGTCGTGATGACAACCGTGGCGGCCGTTCCAGCGGTGGCGGCTTCGAGCGGCGTGACGATCGGCCGCGTGGGCCCCGTCGGGACGACGACCGGCCCAGCGGTGGTGGCTTCCCCCGTGATGACCGTGGCGGAAAGGCCGGAAGTGGCTTCCGTCGCGATGACAACCGCGGTGGCGGCTCCGGCGGTGGCTTCCGCCGTGACGATCGTGGCGGCCGGCCCACTGGTGGTGGGTTCGAGCGTCGTGATGACCGGCCGCGTGGCCCGCGCCGCGATGACGACCGTCCCAGCGGTGGCGGCTTCCGCCGTGACGACAATCGGGGCGGTGGCTCCGGTGGCGGGTTCCGCCGTGACGACAACCGGGGCGGCAACGCCGGTGGTGGGTTCCGGCGCGATGACAACCGGGGTGGCAGCTCCGGCGGTGGTTTCCGCCGCGACGACGACCGTGGTGGGTTCCGTCGTGATGACCGTGGCGGCCGTCCCAGCGGTGGTGGGTACGAGCGGCGTGACGACCGGCCCCGTGGGCCCCGTCGCGACGACGACCGTCCCAGCGGTGGCGGCTTCCGTCGTGACGACAACCGCGGCGGTGGCTCCGGCGGCGGGTTCCGTCGCGATGACCGCGATCGGCCCCGTGGGCCTCGTCGTGATGACGACCGTGGTGGGTACCGCGGTGGTCAGCAGCGTGACGACAGCCGTGGCGGCCGTCCGAGCGGTGGTGGGTTCGAGCGGCGTGACGACCGGCCGCGTGGCCCGCGTCGCGACGACAACCGGCCCAGCGGTGGTGGCTTCCGTCGTGATGACCGTGACCGTGGCGGGGACCGTGGTGGTTACCGGGGCGGGCAGCGTGACGACCGTGACCGCGGTGGCTTCCGTGGCGGCCGCGACGACCGTGACCGGGACAGGGACCGTGAGCCGATCAAGCGGCTGCCCATCCCGGACGACGTCACCGGCGACGAGATCGACAAGGACGTGCGCCAGGAGCTCATGAGCCTGCCGAAGACCCTTGCCGAGGATGTCGCGCGCAACCTCGTCATGGTGGCCCGGCTGATCGACGAGGACCCGGAGGAGGCGTACGCGTACTCCCGTATCGCCCTGCGGCTGGCCTCGCGCGTCGCCGCCGTGCGCGAAGCGGCCGGGTTCGCGGCCTACGCGACGCAGAAGTACGCGGAGGCGCTCGCCGAGTTCCGTGCGTCCCGGCGGATGACCGGGTCCGTGGACCTGTGGCCCGTCATGGCGGACTGCGAGCGTGGTCTCGGCCGACCCGAGCGGGCGATGGCCATGGCCGGTGAGCCCGAGGTGCAGAAGCTGGACAAGGCCGGCCAGGTCGAGATGCGGCTGGTGGCCGCGGGCGCCCGTCGGGACATGGGGCAGATCGACGCCGCCATCGTCACGCTGCAGAGCCCGGAGCTCGCCTCCAGCTCCATCCAGCCGTGGACGCCGCGTCTGCGCTACGCCTACGCGGACGCCCTGCTGGAGGCGGGGCGTGAGGACGAGGCCCGGGAGTGGTTCGGCAAGGCCCTGGAGGCCGACAAGGACGGCTCGACCGACGCGTCGGACCGGCTGGCCGAGCTGGACGGGGTCGCGTTCGTCGATGTCCTGGGTGACGACGAGGACGCGGAGTCCGTCGAGACCGACGGACCCGTCTCCTCCTCCCTCGACGACTTGCCTGAGGGCGACGACGAGGGCGACGAGGACGACGACGTGGACGAGCGGGGCGACGGGGCGGACAAAGCCTAGTCGCTGACAGCTGAGCGCTGACGCAGGAAAGGGGCGGGACTCCCTCGGGAGTCCCGCCCCTTTCTCATGCCCTGCGGCTGCCCCTGCGGCTTGCGGTGCTCTCAGTCGATGGTCAGGCTCCGCATGACCAGGCCCGTCGCCGGCTTCGGGCCGAACGACGTCGATTTACGGGGCATGGTGACGCCCTGCCTGGCCAGGTCCCGGACGACCTCTTCGCGTACCGGGTGCATGAGCACCGCCGTGGCGCCGAGGCGTTCGGCCTGCTCGACGGCGGCCTCGGTGTCGTGGATGTAGCCGATGTGCTCGGGGGCGTCCGGGATCCGCCAGACGTCGTCGAGCAGCGCCGAGTGCAGCACCGTCGCGTCCAGGGTCCGCCACGCCTCGGGGCGGTCCGTCCGGATCGTACGGGCCAGCAGGGCCGGGTCCGGGCGGTCCACCAGGTGGAAGCCGCCATCACCGGCCAGGAGGAACGCGTTGCCCTCCGCCGCCGCGCCGGCCAGGGCGTCGAGCGCATGGGGGAGCGGGCCCTCCACCGTACGGACCCGGAAGAGGCCCGACAGTCCTTCGAGCGCCCGGGCCACCGGGAGGCCGCGCAGCAGTCGGTGGATCGCGCGGACCTGGAGCGGGTGGCGGGTCGTGTCGACGAGGAGGACGAGGCCGAAGTCCCAGGGGCCCGGCGCGGTCTGTTCCCGCTGGAGCCGGAGGTAGGTGGCCCAGCGGTGGTGGCCGTCGGCGATCAGGGCCTGGTGGCGGGCGAGGTCCGTCTCGATCGCGGTGCGCTCGGCGGGGTCGGTGACGGCCCAGAGTCGGTGGTGGAACCCGTCTTCCGTGGTGGTGGAGAGCAGAGGCGGGCGCTCGGCCGTGCGCTCGATGACCGCCGCGGCGCCCCCCTCGGCGCCGTCGCCGCGGTAGGTCAGCAGCAGCGGTTCCAGGTGGGCCTGCATCGTCCGCATCAGCTCCGCGCGGTCCGCGACGATGTCGTCCATGACGTCCTCGTGCGGCAGCACGATCCCGTCGGCGGCGGGCGAGAGGGCCAGGGCGCCGATCAGGCCGCGCTGGAGGATCTCGTCGTTGCGCTGCTCGTAGACGTACAGCGTGGGCGCCGGGTCCGGGGCGATAACGCCCTCGGCCAGCCAGCGCTCCAGGGTCCGCGCCGCCTGCCGGTGCCGGTCCTCGGCGGTGTCCGCCTGGGGGAGGATGAGGCGCACGATGTTGTGCGGGTCCGCCGATTCCAGGTGGTGCAGACCGTCCGGCCTGACGACCACGTCGTACGGCGGCGAGGTCACCGCGGCCAGGCTGCCGACCCGCTCGGGGACGTAACGCAGTCCACGGAACGGGATCAGCCGCAGCCCCTGCTCGTCGGGACCTGAAGTGTTCATTTGAGCATCGTATGTGTGCACGGGGCATGCGCGATGATCGGGGGAGCGGCATGAATGAGGAGCGGAGTCATATGAGCCAGCAGCACGACAGGTACCGGCCGGCGGGGAGCAGTACGGCGCTGAGCGCGGCGTACGACACGGCTCTCCTCGACCTGGACGGGGTGGTGTACGCGGGGGGCGAGGCGATCGTCCACGCCGTGGAGTCGCTGGGCGCCGCCCGGGACGGCGGGATGCACCTCGCGTACGTCACCAACAACGCCCTGCGCACGCCGGACGCAGTGGCGGAGCACCTGACGGAGCTGGGCGTGCCCGCCGAGGCCGCCGATGTGATCACCTCGGCCCAGGCGGTCGCCCGGCTGATGGCCGACCAGCTGCCCGCCGGGTCCCGGGTGCTGGTCGTCGGCGGCGAAGGGCTGCGGGTCGCGCTGCGGGAGCGCGGTCTGGTGCCGGTGGAGTCGGCGGACGACGACCCGGTGGCCGTGGTGCAGGGATACGGCGGGCCGGACCTGGCGTGGGGACGGTTCGCCGAGGCCAGTTACGCCGTCGCGCGCGGGCTGCCCTGGTACGCGTCCAACACCGACCTGACCATCCCGGGCGCCCGGGGTATCGCGCCGGGCAATGGTGCCGCCGTGGAGGTCGTACGGATCGCCACCGGCGCCGAACCCCAGGTCGCGGGGAAGCCGTTGCCGCCGATGCACCGCGAGACCGTGCTGCGGACCGGGGCGGAGCGGCCGCTCGTCGTCGGGGACCGGCTGGACACGGACATCGAGGGCGCGTTCAACGGGGGCGTGGACTCGCTGCTCGTGCTGACCGGGGTGACGGACGCCGCCCAGCTGCTCGCCGCGGAGCCGCGCCACCGGCCGACGTACGTGGACCGGGATCTGCGGGGGCTGCTCACCGGGCAGCCCGAGGTGACGGTGGAGCGCGATTCGGACGACGTGTTCCGGTGCGGCGGGTGGACCGCGACCGTACGGGACGGGGAGGACCTGGTCCTGGAGGGCGAGGGGGATCCGCTCGACGGGCTGCGGGCGCTCTGCGGGGCCGCGTGGACCTTCGCCGGGGACGGAGCGTTCGGGCTGGACACGGAGAAGCCCGTCGCCGCGCTCGGGCTGTGATCGGGCCCTGGGGATGCGGGGAGGGGGTGCCCGGAGGCCCACGGGGAGGGGCGCCAGGAGGAAGATAGGCTAACCTAACTTGGTGCTGGTCGGAGGCCTTCCGGCCTTGATCCGCCGGACACCCTCTGCCTCCGGGAGTACGACCATGCAGCGCCTCACCGCAGAATCGGTGACCCTCGGCTACGACCAGCGGGTCATCGCCGAGGATCTCTCGGTCGAGATACCCGACAACTCCTTCACGGTGATCGTCGGGCCCAACGCCTGTGGCAAGTCGACCCTGTTGCGCTCGCTCGCCCGGATGCTGAAGCCGAGCCGGGGGCAGGTGCTGCTGGACGGGCAGGTCATCCACCAGCTGCCCGCGAAGAAGGTCGCCCGCACGCTGGGGCTGCTGCCGCAGTCCTCCATCGCGCCCGACGGCATCACCGTCGCCGACCTCGTCGCCCGGGGCCGCTACCCCCACCAGGGGCTGCTGCGGCAGTGGTCGCCGGAGGACGAGCGGGTGGTGCAGGAGTCCATGGAGTCGACTGGGGTCGCCGAGCTCGCCGACCGTTACGTCGACGAGCTCTCCGGCGGCCAGCGGCAGCGGGTCTGGATCGCCATGGCCCTGGCCCAGCAGACACCGCTGCTGCTGCTCGACGAGCCGACGACGTACCTCGACATCCAGCACCAGATCGATGTCCTCGACCTGTGTGCGGAGCTGCACGAGACGCAGGGGCGCACGCTCGTCGCCGTACTCCACGATCTGAACCACGCCGCGCGGTACGCCACGCACCTCATCGCGATGCGGGAGGGCGAGATCGTCGCGGAGGGGGCGCCTTCGGATGTGGTGGACGCGGCGTTGGTGGAGCGGGTGTTCGGGATGCGGTGTCAGGTGATCGATGATCCTGAGACCGGGACGCCGCTGGTCGTGCCTGCGGCCCGGAAGGCGCGGAAGGTCGCCGCCTGAGGGGCCCTGAGCGGGTGCGGGTGGCGCCCTGGTGGGCGCTTTGTCCTCAATCGCCGGACAGGCTTGATTGTGCCGCCGCACGTCCTGGAACCGGACAGGCCTGAGGTGCTACAGCAGTGATTTCAGCTTCAGCAGGTCCCTGAAGCCCGCCTCCAGCCGTACGCGGCCCGATGCCCACGCCTTCGCGAAGTTCAGGTCGCCGTCGACCAGGGCCACCAGGTCGTCACTCGTCATCGCGAGCCGGATCTCGGCCTTCTCGCGGGGCGGGCCCTCGACCGTGTCCTGAACCTGGATCCGGCCGTCGGCCAAACGGCCGGTGAACGTGATGTCGAGGTCCTTGATGTGACAGCTCAGCGAGCGGTCGAGCGCGGCGGCGCCGCGCACGTCGCCGTCGGCCGTCGCGAGGTTGTCGGAGAGTTTGTCGAGTGCGCTGCGGCACTCCGCCATGGTCGCCATCGTCCTCGACGGTACACCGGCCCGTCGCGGTAGCGTTTCGGCATGAGCGACTGGACGCCGGAGGCGGGAACCCCGCCCGTGAGCCCGCCTGAGGACGTGAGCCCGCCTGAGGACGTGAGCCCGCCTGAGGACGTGAGCACGCTCGAGGAGCCGGATCTGCCCCAGGACGGGCCCGTGGCCGACGCGCCCTCCTTCGAGCCCGCTGAGCCCGCGCCCCTGGGCGTGGAGCGCACCCCCACCGGCCGGGCCGAGGTCGACGCCCTGCTGGAGCGGCTGGCCGACGCGGACCACCTCCCGGCGGACGGGCACACCGAGGTGTACGAGGATGTACACCGTGGGCTCAAGTCCGCGCTGACCTCGCTGGACGCCCGTCCGGCCGGGGACGCCCGTCCGGGCGCCGCACCCGGGCCGCCCAGGCCCGGACCCACACCCGCGTACGACAACACGCACGACCACAGGAGCTGAACCGAACGTGGCAGGAGTGGCACGTCGCCGCCTCGACGCCGAGCTGGTACGCCGCAAGCTCGCCCGCTCGCGCGAGCACGCGAGCCAGCTGATCGCCGCGGGGCGGGTCACCGTCGGCCGGACCACCGCGACCAAACCCGCCACCCAGGTCGAGACGGCCGCCGCGATCGTCGTGACCAAGGACGACGACGACCCCGAGTACGTCTCGCGCGGCGGGCACAAGCTGGCCGGGGCGCTCGCCGCCTTCGTCCCGCTCGGGCTTGCCGTCGAGGGGCGGCGGGCGCTGGACGCCGGCGCGTCGACCGGCGGCTTCACCGATGTCCTGCTGCGGGCCGGGGCCCGGCAGGTCGTGGCCGTCGACGTCGGGTACGGGCAGCTCGCCTGGTCGCTCCAGTCCGATGAACGCGTCGTCGTCAAGGACCGTACCAATGTGCGGGAGTTGACATTGGAGGACATCGACGGGGAGGCGGTCGGCCTGGTGGTGGGGGATCTGTCCTTCATTCCGCTCGGGCTCGTGCTGCCCGCCCTCGCCCGGTGCGCCGCGCCCGACGCGGACCTGGTCCTCATGGTCAAGCCGCAGTTCGAGGTGGGCAAGGAGCGGCTCGGCAGCGGCGGGGTGGTGCGGAGTGAGGAGCTGCGCGCCGAGGCGGTACGTGAAGTGGCGCGCCGGGCCTGGGGACTCGGGCTCGGCGTACGAGGGGTGACGGCCAGTCCGCTGCCCGGCCCCTCGGGGAACGTCGAGTACTTTCTGTGGCTGCGGGCCGGCGCACCTGAGCTGGATCCCGCGGATGTCGACCGTGCAGTGGCGGAGGGGCCCCGTTGACGACGAATGTGACGACGAACGCAGAGACGACGAACGCGGAACGGACCGTCTTCCTGCTGGCGCACACCGGCCGTCCGGCCGCGATCCGCAGCGCGGAGCTCGTCGTGCAGGGCCTGCTGCGCAACGGGCTCGGCGTCCGGGTCCTGGCGACCGAGGCGGCCGATCTGCCGCTCCCGGACACCGTGGAGACGGTAACCGACACCTCCTGCGCCGCCGTCGACGGCTGCGAGCTGCTGATCGTCCTCGGCGGTGACGGCACCCTGCTGCGCGGCGCGGAGTTCTCCCGCGCCTCCGGGGTGCCGATGCTCGGCGTCAACCTCGGACGTGTCGGCTTCCTCGCCGAGGCCGAGCGCGACGACCTCGACAAGGTGGTCTCGCGGGTCGTCACCCGTGACTACGAGGTCGAGGAGCGCATGACGATCGACGTCCTTGTGCATGCGAACGGTGACGTCGTCCACGCCGACTGGGCCCTCAACGAGGCGGCCGTGCAGAAGGTGTCGCCCGAGCGGATGCTCGAAGTCGTCCTGGAGATCGACGGGCGGCCGGTCACCGGGTTCGGCTGCGACGGGATCGTCTGCGCCACCCCGACCGGCTCGACCGCGTACGCCTTCTCGGCGGGCGGGCCTGTCGTCTGGCCCGAGGTCGAGGCGCTGCTGATGGTCCCGATCAGCGCCCACGCCCTGTTCGCCAAGCCCCTGGTGACCTCCCCGACCTCCGTCCTCGCCGTCGAGGTCCAGCCGCACACCCCGCACGGGGTGCTGTGGTGCGACGGGCGCCGGACCGTGGAGCTGCCCGCCGGCGCCCGGGTCGAGGTGCGGCGCGGGGCGGTGCCCGTACGGCTGGCGCGGCTGCACCAGGCCTCGTTCACGGACCGGCTGGTGGCGAAGTTCGCGCTGCCGGTATCGGGGTGGCGGGGCGCGCCGCACTGACCGGCCGGGAGGTCATTCGACGGCCCACGCGGTCCTCGGGAACGCCCGGGAACGCTCGGGAGAGTGAATCCGGGAGCGGGGGCCGTCGCGCGTCCGCCTCGGAACCTCGTAAGGTCATGTCCGTGTTGGAGGAGATGCGGATACGGTCGCTCGGAGTCATCGACGACGCGGTGGTGGAGCTGTCACCCGGTTTCACCGCGGTGACGGGTGAGACCGGCGCGGGCAAGACCATGGTCGTCACGAGCCTCGGGCTGCTGCTCGGCGGGCGCGCGGACCCCGCCCTCGTACGGGTCGGGGCCAAGGCCGCGGTCGTCGAGGGCAGGATCACGGTGTCCGAGGGCGACGCGGCGGCGCTGCGGGCCGAGGAGGCCGGGGCGGAACTCGACGACGGTGCGCTGCTCATCAGCCGTACCGTTTCGGCGGAAGGACGCTCACGGGCCCATCTCGGCGGCAGATCCGTGCCGGTGGGGGTCCTCACCGAGCTGGCGGACGAGCTGGTCGCCGTGCACGGGCAGACCGACCAACAGGGGCTGCTCAAGCCCGCCCGGCAGCGGGGCGCCCTGGACCGGTACGCCGGGGACGGCGTGGAGGTCCCGCACGCGAAGTACGCGGCGGCCTACCGCCGGCTGCGCGCCGTCGCCACCGAGCTGGACGAGCTGACCACCCGGGCCCGGGAGCGGGCCCAGGAGGCGGATCTGCTGCGCTTCGGGCTGAACGAGGTCGCCGCCGTGGAGCCGTTGCCGGGGGAGGACACCGAGCTGGCCGCCGAGGCGGAGCGGCTCGGGCACGCGGAGGCCCTCGCCTCCGCCGCCTCCCTCGCGCACACCGCGCTGGCGGGGAATCCGGAGGACCCCGAGGGTGTCGACGCCACGACGGTGGTCGCCGCTGCCGGGCAGTCCTTGGACGCGGTCCGGGCCCACGACCCGGCGCTGGCCGCGCTGGCCGACCGGATCGGGGAGATCTCCATCCTGATCGCGGACGTCTCCGGCGAGCTCGCCGGGTACGCCGACCAGCTGGAGGCCGATCCGCTGCGGCTGGCCGCCGTGGAGGAGCGGCGGGCCGCGCTCACCACCCTGACCCGCAAGTACGGCGAGGACATCGCTGCCGTGCTCGCCTGGGCACAGGAAGGCGCGGGCCGGCTCACCGAGCTGGAGGGCGACGACGAGCGGATCGGCGAGCTGACCGCCGAGCGCGACGCGCTGCGCTCCGAACTCTCCGCCCTCGGACAGGCGTTGACCGACGCCCGTACGGAGGCCGCCGCCCGGTTCGCCGAGGCGGTGACCGAGGAGCTGGCGTCGCTCGCGATGCCGCACGCCCGGGTCTCCTTCGCCATCCGGCAGACCGAGGCGGCCGACGAGGCGTCCGGCATCGACATCGGCGGGCGGAGTGTCGTCTACGGCCCTTCGGGCGCCGACGAGGTGGAGCTGCTGCTCGCCCCGCACCCCGGGGCCCAGCCCCGGCCGATCGCCAAGGGCGCATCGGGCGGTGAGCTGTCCCGGGTGATGCTCGCGGTCGAGGTCGTCTTCGCGGGCTCCGACCCGGTGCCGACGTACCTCTTCGACGAGGTCGACGCGGGTGTCGGCGGCAAGGCGGCGGTCGAGGTCGGGCGGCGCCTGGCCAAGCTCGCCCGCTCCGCCCAGGTCGTCGTCGTGACGCACCTGCCGCAGGTCGCGGCCTTCGCCGACCGCCAACTGCTGGTCGAGAAGACCGTGGACGGCTCGGTGACCCGGAGCGGGGTAACGGTCCTGGAGGGCGAGGACCGGGTCCGGGAGCTGTCCCGGATGCTGGCCGGCCAGGAGGACTCCGAGACGGCCCGCGCCCACGCCGAGGAGCTGCTGGCGACGGCGCGCAAGGACGGATGACGGCGGGTGCGGGGCCGGGCGGGGAGGTCTCCCGCCCGGCCCCGCACGCGTATCCAGGCTTCCTCCATGAGTACGAACGTGGGTCGGCCCGAGGGCGTGCGGCCGGGGTGCTCGCGGTGCTGGCCGCCGGGGGCTGCGGGGCGTACGACGACCTCGTGGGGGCCGATGACCCGCGCCGGGGGTTCCGGGCGCATCTGGGGGCTGCAGGGACGCCGGCGATGGCAACATCACGCCCTCTGATTCACCCGTGAGAGTGGTGCGGCGTGGCCCGTTGTCGCTGCGTGCCCGGCAGCAACGTTCCGGCAGTCCCGGAACGCGCGTACGGACTGGCATCCTTGGCGCTGTACCTACCGCCGACTCCGGGACCCCGGGAGCCAATCAACGTGTCACAGCTGCGTACGGTCCAAGTCCTGGGCGGCGGCAGTGCGGGCAGCAGCGCGCACGTCAGCTCGCTCGCCGCGGGGCTGGTGGCGCGCGGGGTGCAGGTCACCGTCTGCGCCCCGCCCGCGGTGGACCACGCCTACGACTTCACGGCGACCGGGGCCCGCTTCCTGCCGGTGCCCCGGCGCAGCGACCCGGCCGCCGTCGCCGCGCTCCGCGCCGCCTGCGCGGGGGCCGACGTGGTCCACGCCCACGGGCTGCACGCCGCCTCCCGCACCGCCTTCGCCCTCAGCGGGCGGACCGTGCCCCTGGTGCTGACCTGGCACACCCGGCGGTACGCCGAGGGCGCCCGCCGCCAGATCCTGCACCTGCTGGAGCGAAGGGCCGTACGGGCGGCCGCCGTTGTCCTCGCCCCCTCCTCCGACCTGGTGGACCGGGCGCGGGTCCGAGGGGCCCGGGACGCGCGGCTCGCCCCGGTGGCCGCCCCCGTGCCGCGCTCGGCCGGCACCCTGCACGACGGCAAGGCGCGGGCCGAACTGGGCGCGGTCGAACGGCCGTTGCTGATGGCCGTCGGCAGCCTCGTGCCGCACCACGGCTTCTCCGCCCTGCTGGACGCCGCCCGTATCTGGCGCGGGCTCGACCCCGTACCCCTGCTCGTCATCGCGGGGGAGGGGCGCGACCGGGACGCCCTGCAACAGCGCATCCGGGACGAGGAGTTGCCCGTACGACTGATCGGATGCCGGGACGATGTGGGTGAGTTGATCGCCGCTGCCGACCTGGCCGTGCTGCCGAGCCGCTGGGAGGGCCGCTCTCTGCTGGCGCAGGAGGCGCTGCGGCTGGGGGTGCCGCTGGTCGCGACCGAGGTCGGCGGTGTGCCCGAACTGGTCGGTGAGGCTGCTGAGTTGGTGCCGTTCGGGAACGCGGAGGCGCTCGCCCGTACGGTTGTGCGGTTGCTGGGCGACCCCGAGCGGTGCGCGCGGCTGGCCGAGGCCGGGCGGGAGCAGGCGGCGAGCTGGCCCACCGAGGACGACACCATCGCCCACGTGCTCAGCGTGTACGACGAGTTGGCGCAGCCGCTGCCTTCACGCACCTAGCTTGTGTGGCGGCGGGCCCGCAGCGCCAGGCTGAGGGCCAGGACCGTCTGCGGGTCATCCAGGTCCGTGCCCAGCAGCTCACCGATCCGGGCCAGCCGGTTGTAGAGCGTCTGGCGGTTGAGGTGCAGCTCGCGCGCGGTCTCCGCCTTGCGGCCCGCGTGCGCCAGATACGCCTGGAGCGTCGGCAGCAGCGGCGGGCGCGAGGTCCGGTCGTGCTCGCGCAGCGGGCCGATCGCCCGGTTCACGAACGCCGCCAGGTCCGGGTGGTCCCGCAGCCGCCACAGCAGCAGGTCGATGTCGAGCCGCCGGGCGTCGTACCAGGGCCGGTCGTCCAGACCCTGCGCCGCCGTGGCCGTCTCCGAGGCGTGCCGCAGCCCCGCGCCCGCCGCCGCCCAGCTTCCGGCGACACCGACCACGACCACCGGCGGCTGCGACCCGGCGCGGTCGAGGCCGGCCCGCCCCACGCCCGCGCGCAGCGCCGCCGCCACCCGGTCCGCCACCGCCGTGCGCTCGCCCTCCGAGCGCAGCCCGAGCAGCAGCGGCACCCGCCCCTCCACCGGCCGTACGCCCAGCAGCACCGGCACCCCGACCGAGGCCAGCTCCTCCAGCACCGCGCGGGCCAGCAGCGCCCAGTTGCCCGACGGGGACAGCTCGGGCGCCAGCCGCATCACGACCGGGAGGAGCGGGGTGTCCCCGGGCCGGAAGCCGAGCACCCGGGCCTGGGCCGGGGCGTCCTCCGGGGTGATCCGGCCCTCCGCCAGGTCGGTGAGGAAGTCGCCCCGGCCCCGGGCCGCCAGCTCCTCCTCCTGCCGGGCCTGCATCAGGACGACGGCGAGCAGGCCCGCCGCCCGCTCGGCCGCCATCCGGTGCACGGTGGCCAGCGGGCCCGAGACGGCGAGCAGCACCAGCCGCGCCCGTACGGCACCGGTGTCCGGACCGCCGCCCGGCACGTCCACCAGGAGCGCACCGGTCGGCGGCGACTCCCGGGCCGCCCGGTCGCCGCGCATGCCCTCCCAGACCTGGAGCGGGTCCGCGCCCACCGGACCCGTGCCCGTGGACGCCGCGTACAGGAGTTGCCCGTCGGGCGTCTCCAGGAAGACCGGGTTGGCGGTGAAGTCGGCGAGGATGCCGAGGACCTGCGGCACTCCGCCGCCGTCGAGCAGCGCCCGGGTGGCGCGCCGGTGCACCTCCTCGGCCTGCTGGAGCAGGGCGTAGTGCCCGTTGACGATCTCGGTGTGCACCTCCTCGGTCACCGCGACGAACGGCACCTCGCGGTGGAGCTGCACCAGCGGCAACCCGGCCGCGCGGGCCGCGTCCACGATGGAGGCGGGCAGCCGGCTGAAGCGCGGGCCCAGCTCCACCACCAGGGCGGCGATGCCCCGGTCGGCGAGGCGGCGGACGAACGCGCGCTGCTCGGCGGGGCGGGTGCCGAGGCCGAGGCCCGTGGTGAGGAGCAGCTCGCCGCCCTTGAGGAGCGATGCGATGTTGGGGACCTCGCCCGCGTGCACCCAGCGCACGGTGCGGCTCAGCCGGTCCGCGCCGGCCACCACCTCCGGGAGCCCCGCACGCAGCCCCGGCAGCTCCAGTGCCCGCTGCACGGTGATTCCGCTGTGGCTCTCCACGTACCCGGCCCGCTTTCCCCTTGTACCGCCGCCGCCCGTGCCCCGGGCGGTCGTCCTGTTCAGGACGCTACCGCCCGGGGCGCGGGGTGCGCATGGCAGGGGAGGCGTGGAGACCGTGGGGTCAGGCGGCCGTGGAGGCTCCGGACGGGATGCCGAAGGACGGGTCCGGCACCTCCTCCGGCGAGATCAGCGTCGAGGAGCGGCCGTCGACGCCCACCGGCACGTCCCCGTCGATGGTGACGCGGCGGAGCTTGCGCTCGTGGGCGTCGGAGTCGTCGACCCCGTAGTGCTGGGTGGCGCGGTTGTCCCAGATCGCCACGTCGCCCACCTGCCACTGCCAGCGCACGGTGTTCTCCGGGCGCTCGATGTGCGACTGGAACAGATCCAGGAGCGTACGGGAGTCGCGGCCCGTGAGGCCCGCGATGCGCTGCACGAAGTTGCCCAGCAGCAGGGTGCGCTCACCGGTCTCGGGGTGGACGCGGACCACCGGGTGCTCGGTGAGGAACTTCGTCGAGGTGAACACCTCCTTGTACTGCTTCAGTGCCTCGGGGAGGGCCTGCGGGCGCAGCGCCGCGTAGTCGTAGTCGTTGGAGTGGACCGCGCGCAGCGAGTCGGCCAGGACCCGGAGAGGCTCGGGGAGCCCGTCGTACGCGGTGGCGGTGTTGGCCCACAGCGTGTTGCCGCCGTACGGCGGGATGACGACGGCGCGCAGGATGGAGAAGGCCGGGTAGGCGGGGACGAAGGTGACGTCGGTGTGCCACTGGTTGGCCCGGCCGCCGTGGTCGGAGTCGATACCGAGGGAGTAACGGCCGTCGGCGGACGGCACGGTGGGGTGGGCGACCGGGGTGCCGAGCAGTTTGCCGAACGCCTCGTGGCTCTCCTCGTCCAGGTGGTCCTGGCCGCGGAAGAAGACGACCTTGTTGGCGAGGAGCGCCGCCCGGATCCCGGCGACGGTCTCGGGGGAGAGGTCCCCGCCGAGGCGGACGCCGGAGATGACGGCGCCGAGGCGGCCGCCGACCTTCTGGACGGTGAGGGCGGAGGTACGGGCGGGGGCGGTGGTTGCCGAGGACATGGTGAGTTCCTTTCGGGCCCAAGACCATCCATTGATTAATCTTGGAGCGAAATTAATTCGGGCGAGGATGGGCCTCCGCTGGAGAACCAGGGGTGAAGCGGGGGCCTATGAAGAGGAGGAAGCGCGGTGCGGCCGGAGAGAGGGCCGGTCAGGCGGCGGTACAGCGGCCGGGACACCCGGGCGCTGCTGCGGTGCGGCCGGCGTGGGCGGGCCGCGCGTCGGAATCGGCCGTCGCGAACATGGACCGGAGAATTCCAGCGCCCCTCCGCGTACGTCAAGCACCCGCCCGTGGGCCGGGAGGCGTCCGGCGGTGGTTGAATCGGCGCTCGCGCACGGCCCGGCCGCTGTCCGGCAACGCCCCGTCAAACCGCCTCTGAGCAGCGGTTTTCCCGGCGATCCCGGACACGTCGGCCACCCCGTCAGACCACCGGGCGCGGGAGGTGGCGCGATTTCACGCCGCCGTAATGTTGCGAGTGCCCCCGTGCCCCCCGTGGCGCAGGACCGAAGGAAGGCCCCATGACTGCCGCCCCCCAGCTCCCTCGGACGACCACCGCGCCCTCGGCCCGGACGGCCGACCGGCTGCCCCGCGCGACCGGCGACGGCCGGCGCGAGGCCAACGCCGCGACGGTGCTGCGCGCGGTCCTCGACCACGGGCCCGTCGCCCGCAGGTCGATCGCCCAGCTCTCCGGCCTCAGCCCCGCCGCCGTATCGCGCCAGTGCGTCGACCTCGTCCGCCTCGGCCTCGTCCGTGAGCTGCCCGAACGGGTGGAGAGCAGCGGCGTCGGCAGACCCCAGATCCCGGTCGACCTGCATACCGGGGAGAGCGACGGGCCGGTGGCGGGCGGGGTCCACATAGGGGTGCCCGGTTCGACGTTCGGCCTGCTGGATCTACGGGGCCGGCTGCTGGCCCGCCGCACCTTCCCGCACGACGGCATCGCCTCCCAGGACCTCTCGCGTGAAGTCGTCGCCGGGCTGCGCGCCTTCCTCGCCGACACCACCGGGGACCACCACCTCCTGGGGGTCGGCGCCGCACTCGGCGGGTGGGTGGACCCGGCGCTCGGGACGGCGGTGCGGCACGACACCCTCGGCTGGCACCAGCGGCCGCTCGCCGCCGAACTCTCCCGGGGCCTCGGCGGGATCGACGTACGCATCGACAACCACGCCCGCGCCATCGCCCAGTCCGAGATCCTCTTCGGCCGGCCCGCCGCCCGCCGCAGCCTGGTCCACCTCTTCATCGGCAACGTGGTCGACGCGGCCCTCGGCATCGCCGGGGTGGTCCATCAGGGGCCGGGCTCCGGCGCGGGGGACGTGGCCCACCTGCCCGTACCGGACTCCACGGTCACCTGCCCGTGCGGGCGGACCGGCTGCCTGGAGGCGACGGCCTCGAACATGGCGGTCGCCCGGACCGCCGTGCGGCGCGGGATCGTGCCCGAGGCCGATGTGTTCCTGCTGGTGGACGCGGCGGCGGCCGGGGACCGGCGGGCGGACCGGCTGCTGCGCGAGCGGGCCCGCGCGGTCGGCCGGGCGACCGCCCTGCTGCTGGATGTCCTCAACCCGGACCTGGTCGTGGTCACCGAGCACTCCAGCCTGCTCAACCCGGAGTACCTGGAGGAGATCAGGGGCGCCGCGGTCGACCTCTCGCATGTCTGCGGGGACCCCGAACGGATCGTCAGTCCGCATGCCGGAATGACCGTGCTGCCCGTCGCCGGGGGGACGATCGCGCTGAATCCCCTGTTCAGGAGCCCTTTGGCGGCCTCTCAGCGGTAGCGGCGCGTATGGGGCAGGAGGTGATTTCGTACCAAGATCCGGACAGACCAGGTTGACCGTCCGGCGAAGCCACTGTCATATTGCTCCCGTGAACCCGGACATGCGCCTCATCTCCCGCAGGCACGTCGACCTCTGTCGACAGGCCAGCGCGGTCTGTGCCGTCCACAGCTGACCCGGACCCCTCCCGCGCTCCCGGACCCGTTCCGCGGAGCTGTTCCACGGACCCGGTCCGGTGCCCGGCCCCGCTCCACGCGGCCCGGCGCTGATCCCACGCCTCACGTGTCACCTCTCGCGGTCGCCCCGCTTCTGACCCGTACGGCCTGACGCCGTACGTCCGCACACCCATACCTCCGTACACCCATACCTCCGTACACCCGTGAACCCGCACACCCGTGCTCTGCGCGCCGGTGGCGCCTCTGTCTCCCTTCAATTGCTCCCGCAGCGGAATCAATTGGCGCCACCCGCACCCGCTTCGCCCCACCCACCGTCCCTCACTGTCACAGGCAGGCTTCGATGACCGAGCTGTACCCCTCCCCGTCCCCGTCCACCGGACTCTCCCGGCGCTCCACCCTGCTCGCCGGCGGCGGCAGCGCCCTGCTGCTCGGACTGGGCCTGACGGGCTGCCGCTCGGCGGTCTCCGAGAGCTCGTCCGCTCCCGAGGAGACCGGTGGCAAGCCCCGGCGCGGCGGTACCCTCAACCTCGCCGTCAACTCCGACTTCGTCCCGGCGCTGCTCTTCGCGCAGAGCGGCCAGTCCCTCCAGCAGCGGCTGATCTACAACACCCTGACCCGGTACGACGACGCCCTCACGCCGAAGCCGGAGCTCGCCACCTCCTGGACGTACGCGAAGGACGGACGCAGCATCACGCTGAAGCTGCGCGACGACGTCACCTTCCACGACGGCCGCCCCTTCACCGCCGACGACGTGATCTTCGCGGTGAAGAACCTTCAGAACCCCGTGCGCGCCGCCCAGTTGCGCAGCACGGCGGCCACCGTCAACGGGTTCGAGAAGCGCGGTGACCACGAGCTGGTGCTCAAGCTCGCGCATCCGGTCAACAACCTCTTCGACCTCTTCGAATTCATGATCATCACCGATGAGAAGACGGTCGAGGACGCCGTCACCGGCAAGAAGCTCATCGGCACCGGCCCGTTCAAGCTGAAGAAGTGGAGCCCCGGCTCCGGGCTGAGCCTGACCCGCAACGACAGCTACTGGCTGCCGGACCGCCCCTACCTCGACGGCGTCGAACTGCGGGTGATACCCCAGGCCGACGCGCTGATCTCGTCCCTGCGCTCCGGCCAGTCCCAGCTCTCCTTCGGCGTCCCCGGCAAGAGCCTGGGTGTCATCAAGAGCGACCCCAAGCTGAAGATCACCAACTACGACACCGGAGCGGGCGCCATCTACCTCGGCGTCAACACCACCGTCGCCCCGCTCAACGACAAGACCGTCCGCCAGGCCCTCGCCTGGGCCATCGACCGCGACCGGCTCCTCGCGCAGACGCTGGGCGGTTACGGTCTCGCCTCCGCCGCTCCGTGGCCCAAGTCCTCGCCCGCCTTCAGCGAGGCCCACCGCACCCACTACACCCACAACCCCGGCAAGGCCCGCGAGCTGCTGAAGTCCGCCGGGCACAGCAAGCTCGCCTTCCCGCTGCTGCACATCGGGCTGCCCGGTGAGACCGCCATCGCCGAGTCCATCCAGTACGACCTCAAGCAGATCGGCGTCACCACCACCCTGGAGCCCACCGACGGCGCCACCGCGCAGAAGAAGCTGATCTCGCAGGAGATGCCGGCGCTGTGGTCGATGGGCCACGGCTTCGCCCAGGTCCAGCCCTCCACCCTCGCGGTGAGCGCGTACCCGTTCAACGAGGCCAAGAACACCTCCAAGTACCGCTCCGCCACCTACACCAAGGTCGTCCAGGAGGCATGGACGAAGCCGGAGACGAGCGCGGCCGAGGCCAACGCCCTGCACGAGAAGATCTCCGGGATCCTGCTCGACGAGGCGTTCATCATCGACCTCGTCGTACGCGGCCAGGTCCAGGTCAACGCCGACCGGCTGCACGGCGTCGCGCTCAACAAGTTCTCCTATCTCAACCTCGACGACGCCTACTTGGTGTGACATGCGCGGCTACCTGCTGAGGCGGCTGCCCTCCGCCCTCCTCGTCCTGCTCGGGGCCTCGTTCCTGATCTTCACCATCCTCCGGCTCGTCCCCGGCGATCCGGCGTCCTCGCTGGCCGGGCCCGACGCGGACGCGGCGACCGTCGCCGCGATCCGCGAACGGCTCGGCCTGGACGCGCCGTTGCTCTCCCAGTACGGCCAATGGATCGGCTCCCTGGTCACCGGCGACCTCGGACCCTCGTACGCGATCGGCGGCCAGGTCTCCGACCTGATCGCCGACGGCCTCGGCGCCACCGCCGAACTGACCGTGGCCGCCCTGCTGTTCGTCATCGTGCTCGGCAGCGCCTTCGGCATCCTCGGCGCCACCTCGCGCAGCGGCTGGGTCCGCAGCGCGATCCGGGTGACGACGACCGCCGCCCTCGCCGTACCGCCGTTCGTCAGCGGTGTCCTGCTCGTGCTGCTGTTCGCCGTCGTCCTCGGGGTGCTGCCGCCGGGCGGACGGGTGTCGTTCCTCGGCGCCCCCGACCTGGCCGCGCAGTACCTGCTGCTGCCCGCGCTCTGCCTCGCCCTCCCGAGCGCCGCGGTCCTCGGCCGCTACCTCAAGGACGGCATCGAGCGCGCGCTAGCCGAGGACTACATCCGTACCGCCACCGCCGCCGGGGTCGCCCCGCGCCGGCTGCTGTGGCGCCATGCCCTGCCCAACGCCCTCCCGCCCGTCGTCACCCTGCTCGGAATGCAGACCGGGCACCTGCTCGGCGGGGCCGTGCTCGTCGAGGCGATCTTCGCCTGGCCGGGCCTCGGCCAGCTCGCCGAGCAGGGCCTCAGCCGGCGCGACTACCCGGTCGTCCAGGACCTGCTGCTCCTGCTGGTCGCCGTGTTCGTCGTCGTCCAGCTGCTCACCGACCTCGTGTACGCCTGGCTCGACCCCCGGATCAGGTGGGAGTGACCGCCATGACCTCGACCCCCGACCTCGCCCCGGCGTCCCCGGCGACGCTCCGGAAACCTGTACGGGCCCCGCGGAGCACCGGCACCCGCAAGACCTCCCGCCACCCCTACCGCGCCGCCCTCTCCACCGCCCGCGCCCGCACCGGCCTCGTCCTCGTCGGCGCGGTCGTCCTCGCCGGCCTGCTGGCCCCGCTGGTCGCCGGGCACGGGCCCACCGACCAGAGCGGCCTCAGCCTCGCGGGCGTCGGCACCCCCGGGCACCCGCTCGGCACCGACGACCTCGGCCGCGACCTGCTCAGCCGCGTGCTGTACGGCATCCGCGCCGACCTCGGGATCATCGCGATCGCCGTCCCCGTCGGCGCGGTCCTCGGCTGCCTGTTCGCCCTGGCGGCGGCCGCGCACCCGGTCCTCGACACCCTGGTCCAGCGGATCTTCGACCTGATCCTCGCCTTCCCGGGCCTGATCCTGGCGCTCGCCGTGACCGCGATCCTCGGCCCCGGCCCGCTCCCCGTCATCCTGGTCATCGCCCTCGCGGAGATCCCGGCGTTCGGGCGGCTGCTGCGCGGCGGGATCCTCGTCCAGCGCGAGCGGGAGTACGTCACCGCCGCCCGGGTCGGGGGCAGTTCGGCCCCCCGGGTGCTGGTCCGGCACATCCTGCCCAACGCCGCCGACCCGCTCATCGTGCAGGCCGCCGTCTCCCTCACCGTCGCCGTCTTCATCGAGGGCGCGATGAGCTTCCTCGGCGTGGGCGTCCGGCCGCCCGAGCCCACGCTCGGCTCGGTCCTGAGCCAGTCCATGCCCTACCTCGCCCAGGCCCCGCACTTCGCGGCCGGGCCGCTGATCACCGTGACCGCGCTCGTCCTCGGGCTCTCGCTCATCGCCGAGGCGCTCAACCGGGAGGTACGCCGATGACCGCCCCCGAACTGCTCGAAGCACCGAGGGCCGCCCACGATCTACTCCAAGTCCGCGACCTGGGCGTCGAGTTCACTGCCCCCGACGGCTCCACCCTGCGCGCCGTGCGCGGGGTCTCCTTCACCCTGCGCCGGGGCGAGACGCTGGCCGTCGTCGGCGAGTCCGGCTCCGGCAAGTCCACCACCGCCCTCGCGCTGACCCGGATGCTGCCCGGCACCGGGCGCGTCTCCACCGGCTCGGTCCTGCTGGACGGCCAGGACCTCGCCGCCGCGAGCGCCGAGGAGCTGCGCGCGGTGCGCGGCGCCCGCATCGGCATGATCTTCCAGGACCCGATGACGGCCCTGAACCCGGTGCTGACCGTGGGCCGCCACCTGGACGAGGTGCTGCGGGCCCACGGGTCCTGGGAGAAGCACGGCCGCAAGCGGGACAAGGCCGCGCGCCGGGCCCGGGCCGTCGAACTCCTCGACCGCGTCGGCATCCCCGAGCCCCACCGCCGTGTCGACGACCACCCGCACCAGTTCTCCGGCGGCCAGCGCCAGCGCATCCTCATCGCGATGGCCCTGGCCGGTGAGCCCGACATCCTGCTCGCCGACGAGCCGACGACCGCGCTCGATGCCACCGTCCAGGATCAGATCCTCACCCTCCTCGCCGACCTCAACCGCGAGACGGGCACGGCACTCGTCCTCATCACCCACAACATGGGCGTCGTCGCCCGCTCCTGCGCACGCGTCCTCGTCATGTACGGCGGCACCGTCGTCGAGGACGGCCCTACCGCCGAGGTCCTCACCCGCCCCCGCCACCCCTACACCGCAGGCCTCCTGGCCGCCGTCCCCCGCCTCTCCGCCCCCTCCGGCACCCGCCTCACCGGCATCCCCGGCTCCCCGCCCGACCTCACCCTCCTCGGGGACGGCTGCGCCTTCGCCGAGCGCTGCACCTTGGTGGAGGACCGCTGCCGTACGGGGGTGCCCCCGCTGGTCGAGCTGACCGACGGCGTACGGGCGGCCTGCCTGCCCGCCGCCGCGCGCACCGAACCCCTTCCCGCGCCCGCCCCGCCCGCCCGGATCGACCGCCCCGCCACCGGGGCCGTGGTCCTGGAGGCGGACGGCCTGCGCAAGACGTACAAGCGGCGCGGGGTGCGCGGGCGCGGGTTCACCGCGCTCGACGGGGTGTCGCTGACGCTGGCCGAGGGCGAGACCCTGGGCATCGTGGGGGAGTCCGGCTCGGGCAAGTCCACCCTGGCCCGGGTCCTGGCCCACGCCCACCCCTCCGACGGCGGCACGGTCAGGCTGCGCGGCCAGGACGTCACCCGGCCCGCACGCCGTGAGCTGCACGCGGTGCGCCGGCAGATCCAGATGGTGTTCCAGGACCCGTATGCCTCGCTCAACCCCCGGATGACGGTCCGCCAGATCGTCGCCGAACCGCTGATCGCCTTCGGCCTCGGCGACCGGGACGAGCGCGAGGCCCGGGTCGCGGAGCTGCTCACGCTCGCCGGGCTCGACCCGGCCGTGGCCGACCGGCACCCGCGCTCCTTCTCCGGCGGGCAGCGCCAGCGCATCGGCATCGCCCGGGCACTCGCCCCCGAGCCGTCCGTCCTGATCTGCGACGAACCCGTCTCCGCACTCGACGTCTCCGTCCAGGCCCAGATCGTCGGCCTGCTCACCGACCTCCAGCGCGACCTGGGCCTCGCCCTCGTCTTCATCGCCCACGACCTCGCGGTCGTCCGGCAGGTCAGCCACCGCATCGCGGTCATGCACCAGGGCCGGATCGTGGAGAGCGGCAGCGCCGACGACATCTGCGAGAACCCCCAGGACCCGTACACCCGGGCCCTGTTGGCGGCGGCACCGGAGCCCGTACCTGTAACACCCGTGCCCCGAAAGGCGGAGGTGCCGGCATGAGCGCGTGCTGCACCCCGGGACGCGCGTGTACGGGAGCGTCCACGGCCGCCGTCCTGCCACTTCCGGTGGTACGCCGATCGGCCGGCACAGAAGCGGGGCAGATGGCCGAACTCCCCGGCGGCACCTTCCGGATGGGCGACGCCTTCCACGAGGGCTACCTCGCCGACCGGGAGGGCCCGGTCCGTGAGGTCACCGTGGCGCCCTTCGCCATCGACACCACCGCCGTCACCAACGCCGCGTGGGCGGCCTTCGCGGACGCCACCGGCTACCGCACCGACGCCGAGCGCTACGGCAGCAGTTACGTCTTCCACCTCCTGCTCCACCCCAAGGCCGCCGAGCGCCACGTCCTCGGTCGGGTGCCCGGCGCGCCTTGGTGGCTCGGCGTCGCCGGGGCGTCCTGGGCCGCGCCGGAAGGGCCGGGCTCCGACGTGGCGGACCGCGCGGACCACCCGGTCGTCCACATCTCGTACGGTGACGCCCTCGCCTACTGCGACTGGACCGGCACCCGGCTGCCCACCGAGGCCGAGTGGGAGTACGCCGCACGCGGCGGCCTGGACGGCGCCCGCTATCCGTGGGGCGACGACTTCACCCCCGGCGGCCGGGAGATGTGCAACACCTGGCTCGGCCGCTTCCCGCACCGTTCGGACCGCCCCGGCGGCCGCACGGGCACCGTGCCCGTCACCGCCTACGCGCCGAACGGCTACGGGCTCCACAACACCTCCGGCAACGTCTGGGAGTGGTGCACCGATGCCTTCGGGCCCGGTGAGCGGGTCATCCGGGGCGGCTCCTACCTCTGCCACACCTCGTACTGCAACCGCTACCGGGTCGCCGCCCGCTCCCACAACACCCCCGACTCCTCGACCGGCCACGGCGGCTTCCGCCGCGCCCGCGACCTGACACCACCCAGCACGACAGAAGAAGGGGCCACCGCGTGAAGGCCGTCATGGTGATGTTCGACAGCCTCAACCGGCACCTGCTGCCGCCGTACGGCGCCGACTGGACCCACGCCCCCAACTTCCGCCGCCTCGCGGACCGTACGGTCACCTACGACACCTGCTACGCCGGGTCCATGCCCTGCATGCCGGCCCGCCGCGAACTCCACACCGGGCGCCACAACTTCCTGCACCGGGGCTGGGGCCCGCTGGAGCCGTTCGACGACTCGATGCCCGAGATCCTCAAGCGGCACGGCGTCTACACCCACCTCGTCAGCGACCACCAGCACTACTGGGAGGACGGCGGGGCGACCTACCACGGGCGCTACAACTCCTGGGAGTTCTTCCGGGGGCAGGAGGGCGACGCCTGGAAGGGGCAGGTCGCCGACCCGGAGATCCCCGACTCCCCGCGCGCCACCCGCAACGACCTCTGGCGCCAGGACTGGGTCAACCGGCAGTACCTGGACACCGAAGCGAAGCAGCCGCAGACGCTCACCTTCGACGCGGGCCTGGAGTTCCTGCGGACGAACCACACCGAGGACAACTGGTTCGTCCAGATCGAGACGTTCGACCCGCACGAACCCTTCTTCACCCAGGACCACTACAAGGAGCTCTACCCGCACGACTACGACGGACCGCACTTCGACTGGCCCGACTACAACCGGGTCGCCGAGACCGAGGAGCAGGAGCAGCACGCCCGTTACGAGTACGCGGCGCTGCTCTCCATGTGCGACCACTCGCTGGGCCGGGTGCTCGACGCGATGGACGAGCACGGGCTGTGGGACGACACGCTGCTGATCGTCTGCACCGACCACGGCTATCTGCTGGGGGAGAAAGGGTGGTGGGCGAAGGTCGTCACACCCTGGTACAACGAGCTGGTCCACACCCCGCTCTTCGTCCACGACCCGCGCCGCCCCGACCGCGCCGGGACCCGCGACGCGGCCCTCGTCCAGACCATCGACCTGGCCCCGACGCTGCTGGACTTCTTCGGCGCCGAACTCCCGCCGGACATGCAGGGCCGCCCGCTCAGCGAAACCGCTGACGCACAACACTCAAGGGAATGCGCCCTGTTCGGGATGTTCGGCGGCCACGTCAACATCACCGACGGCCGGTACGTCTACATGCGCGCGTGCCACGACGACACCAACCAGCCGCTGTACGAGCACACGCTGATGCCCACCCGCATCCGGGGCCGCTTCACCCCCGAGGAGCTGACCGGGCTGACCCTGGCCGACCCGTTCCCCTTCACCAAGGGCGTGCCCACCCTCCGTATCCCCGCTCACCCCTCACCGCTCCTGGGCCCGCAGCGCTTCGGCACGCTCCTCTTCGACCTGGAGACCGACCCGCTCCAGGAGAAGCCGATCAGCGACCCGGCCGTCGAACTGCGCCTGGCCCGGCAGCTGGTGGTGCGGCTCCGCGCCAACGACGCCCCCGCCGATCAGTACGCCCGCCTCGGCCTCCCGTACGCGCCGGAGGACGTCACCGAGGCCCACCTGCTGGTCGACGCCCAGCGCGAGCGGGCCGAGGCAGGCCGCCAACCGGCCGCACGATCGGATGAGTTCACCGAGGGCGCGCTCAACCTCCGTACCCCACTGGCGGACCTCCTGGCCGAGCCGGCGGCGGCCGACACGGTCCGCCGCATCGTCCCCGGCCTCCTCGACACCGAGCTGCTCACCGTCCGGGGCGGCTCCACCCTGCTCCAGATCGCCGCCTTCACCGGTCACCCGGGACGGCCCCAACTCGCCGCTGTGGCGGACGAACTGGCCCGCCTCTTCCCCGTACCCGACGCACCGGACCACCACCCCAGCCACGACGGAGAGCCCCGCCGATGACCACCGACCCCACCCGTCGCGACACCACCACCGCCACTCCCACCCGCCGCGACCCCTACGACGGCTTCCCCGGCCGCATCGGCCGCACCTTCGCTGACTCCGAGCCGTCCTGGCCGCCGCGCACGGCCCCCGGCGAGAAGGCACCCAACATCGTGGTCGTCCTCGTCGACGACATGGGCTACAGCGACATCGGCCCGTTCGGCTCCGAGATCGCCACGCCCACGCTCGACACCCTGGCCGACGAGGGCGTCCGGCTCTCCAACTACCACACGATGCCGCTCTGCTCCCCGGCCCGCGCCGCCCTGCTCACCGGCCTCAACCCGCACCGCGTCGGCTACTCCATGGTCGCCAACTCCGACCCCGGATTCCCCGGTTACGGCATGGAGATCGCCGACGACATCCCCACCCTCGCCGAGCTGCTCCACGACACCGGCTACGCCACGTACGCCGTCGGCAAGTGGCACCTGGTCCGCGACTCCGCCTCCAACGCGGCCGACGACCGGGACAACTGGCCGCTGAACAAGGGCTTCGACCAGTACTACGGCGTCCTCGAAGGACTCACCAGCCTCTTCCACCCGCACCAACTGGTCCGCGACAACAGCCCGCTGGACATCGACGAGTTCCCGGACGACTACTACTACACCGACGACATCACCGACCAGGCGATCTCCATGGTGAAGTCGCTCCGCGCCCACGACCCCGACAAGCCGTTCTTCCTCTACCTCGCCCACAACGCCGTACACGGCCCGCTCCAGGCCAAGGCCGAGGACATCGCCCGCCACCAGGGCCGCTACGACGAGGGCTGGGACGTCCTGCGGGAACGCCGCTTCGCCGCCCAGCTCGCCGCCGGACTCCTCCCGCCCGGCACCGAACTCCCCGACCGCAACAGCGAGGCCGGGCTCGACGTCCCGGCCTGGGACAGCCTTGACCAGGAGCAACAGAAGCTCTACGCCCGCTACATGGAGGTGTACGCGGCGCTCGTCGACAACATCGACCAGAACCTCGCCCGGCTCACCGAAACCCTCGAAGCGCTCGGCGAACTCGACAACACCATCATCGTCTTCACCTCCGACAACGGCGGCACCGGCGAAGGCGGACTCGAAGGCACCCGCTCCTACTTCAGCCGCTTCGTCCACCACCCCGCCCTCCCCGGCGACTGGACCCCCGACGTCGACCGCGACCCCGCCCTCATCGGCGGCCCGCGCAGCCTGGTCCACTACCCGCGCGGCTGGGGCATGGCCTCCAACACCCCCTTCCGGCTCTACAAGGGCCACACCTACGCCGGCGGGGTCCGTGTCCCGTTCGTCCTGTCCTGGCCCCGGGGCGCCCGCGAAGGCCTGCTCACCCCGGGCGTCCGGACCCAGTACCAGTACGTCACCGACATCGCCCCCACCCTGCTCCGGCTGGCCGGTCTCGACCGCCCGGCCGAGCGGCGCGGGGTCACCCTCCAGGAGCCGGACGGCATCAGCTTCACCCCCGTCCTCGCCGACCCCGACCACGCCTCCACCCACCCCGAGCAGTACTGCGAGATGACCGGCAACCGCAGCTACTACCGGGACGGCCACAAACTCGTCACCCTCCACCGCCCCGGCACCCCCTACGACGACTCCGAGTGGGCGCTCTACGACATCCGCACCGACCCCACCGAGATCCACGACCTCGCCGCCGAACGCCCCGGCCTGGTCAAGGAGTTGTCCGAGGCCTGGGAGGCGGCCGCCTGGCGCAACGGGGTCTTCCCGCTCCCCGACGGCAGCGGCGCCCTCGCTCGCCGCAACCCCGCCGAACAACGCCTGACCCGCCCCCTGACCCTGCTGCCCGGCACACCGGAGCTGGAGCGCTACCGCTCCTCCCGGCTGGTCTCGCTGCGCTCCTTCGAGATCACCGTCGTCATCGACGCGACGGGGGAGGGGGTGCTCGTATCCCACGGCGACCAGGGCGGCGGCTACAGCCTGTACGTCGAGGACGGGCGGCTGCACCTCGCGTACAACGAGTACGGCGTCCTGCACGAGACCGACGCGGGCCCGCTCGCGCCGGGCGAACATGTCATCGCTCTCACCGCCACGGCGGAGAAGGGCCTGCGCTGGTCGTTCACGGTCAGCGTCGACGGTGAGGTGCGGGCCACGCCCCCCAGCGTCCACCAGCTCATCGGCATGGCCCCGTTCCAGGGCATCAGCATCGGCATCGACCGCAAGTCCCCGGTCTCCTGGCCCCTGTTCGAACGCCACCGCTCGTTCCGCTACCAGGGGACGCTGCGCTCGGTCACCTACACCCCCGGCCAACCGGGACCCGACTCACCGCACGCGGTGGCCGCCGCGCTCAAGCAGGCGGCGGCGGCCTTCGAGTGAGCCGGCTCGTATGAGCCGGCCCGGGTGGCGGATTCCCGTGCTCTGCCAGGAGGGTGGTGATCCCCGCGCGGACGAACTTCCGGGCCCGTTCAGCGCGTCGGGCCCGGAAGTCGTCAGAAGCGGACGGGTTCTTCAGGAGGTCCGCCCCGTATCTGCGTCGGCGGATGTCATCCACGACGGCCGTCGGTGCTCCCATGGAGCTCAGCTCTTCGAGAGCTTCTCCTTTGGTGATCAACTGGCCATCGCGCAGGGTCACCGATGCTCTCGCGAAGGTCAGCATCCCCAGATCCACCCAGATGTCCTGGAGCCATAGTTCCGCTTTGGCGTTGCCTGTCACAGGCAGCCAGTAGTCCTCCAGCTCGGCACGGATGAACTCTGCGAGCTCTTGGTCGCTCACCCCGGGCAGCAGGCCGACCGGTGGCGGTCCGTGGAGGACGACCGCCCCCAGGGCCAGTTCGCGCCGGCTCACCGGGGAGACGGGACGCTCGAACCACTCGCCCTGAGCCCAGGTCGGGTGGTGCTGTGCCGTATCGGATGTGTCTCCCCGGGGCACATAGGTGCAGTGCAGGCTCCGGGCAAGGGGGACGTCGGCGATCAGACGTTCATGCACAGCTCGCAGTTCCGCTTGCTGCGCGCCATCGAGCTCCGTACCGACCAGCGCTACCAGGTCGAGATCACTGCGCCCTGGCTGGTAGTCCCCCAGAGCCAGCGATCCGTGCGCCCAGAGAGCGACCAGTGGCACTCGGGCTCCTGCATCGGACGTGAAGCGTGCGAGCAGAGGCTTCACAGCAACGGGAAGGTCACGCACGGAGGCCATCCTCGTACGGTACTGAACGCGGCCCCGGTCGTCCGCGTCGACGACGACCGGGGCTGTCCTGACCACAGAGAGCGGAACCATTCGTCCCGCAGGGCCTCAGCCCACGTACGCCCCGCTCGCCGTCAGCCGCAGGGCCGTGTCGATCAGCGGGACGTGGCTGAACGCCTGCGGGAAGTTGCCCACCTGGCGCTGCAGGTTGGAGTCCCACTCCTCGGCCAGCAGGCCCAGGTCGTTGCGGAGCGCCAGCAGCTTCTCGAACAGCTGGCGCGCCTCGTCGACCCGGCCGATCATCGCGAGGTCGTCGGCCATCCAGAACGAGCAGGCCAGGAACGCGCCCTCGTCGCCGGCCAGACCGTCGACGCCCGCCTCGTCGCCCTCGGTGGGGTAGCGCAGGATGAAGCCGTCCTCCGTGGACAGCTCCCGCTGGATCGCCTCGATCGTGCCGATGACCCGCTTGTCGTCCGGCGGCAGGAAGCCCATCTGCGGGATGAGCAGCAGGGAGGCGTCCAGCTCCTTCGACCCGTAGGACTGGGTGAAGGTGTTGCGCTCCTTGTCGTAGCCGCGCTCGCAGACGTCCCGATGGATGTCGTCGCGGAGCTCGTACCACCGCTCCAGCGGGCCCTCGACGTCCCCGGACTCGACCAGCTTGATCGTCCGGTCGACCGCGACCCACGCCATCACCTTGGAGTGCACGAAGTGGCGGCGCGGACCGCGCACCTCCCAGATGCCCTCGTCGGGCTCCTCCCAGTGCTTCTCCAGGTACTCGATCAGCTTGAGCTGGAGGCCCATCGCGTAGTCGTTGCGGGTCAGCCCCGTCATGTGCGCCAGGTGCAGCGCCTCGGTGACCTCGCCGTACACGTCCAGCTGGAGCTGGTTGGCGGCGCCGTTGCCGACGCGGACCGGGCCGGAGTTCTCGTAGCCGGGCAGCCAGTCCAGCTCCGCCTCGCCGAGCTCGCGCTCGCCGGCGATGCCGTACATGATCTGGAGGTTCTCCGGGTCGCCCGCCACCGCCCGCAGCAGCCACTCACGCCACGCCCGGGCCTCTTCCCGGTAGCCGGTGCGCAGCAGGGAGGAGAGGGTGATCGCGGCGTCCCGCAGCCAGGTGTAGCGGTAGTCCCAGTTCCGTACGCCTCCGATCTCCTCGGGGAGCGAGGTGGTCGGCGCGGCGACGATGCCGCCGGTCGGGGCGTACGTGAGGGCCTTCAGGGTGATCAGGGAGCGGACGACCGCCTCCCGATAGGGCCCGTGGTACGTACACTGATCGACCCATTCGCGCCAGAACAGCTCGGTCGCCTCCAGGGACCCCTCCGGGTCGGGGAGGGCGGGCGGCTCACGGTGCGAGGGCTGCCAGCTGATCGTGAAGGCCACCCGGTCGCCGGGGCCGACGGTGAAGTCGGAGTAGGTGGTCAGGTTCGCGCCGTAGGTGTCCGCCTCGGTGTCCAGCCAGACGGAGTCCGGCCCGGCGACGGCGACCGTACGGCCGTCCACCTTGTGCACCCAGGGCGTCACCCGGCCGTAGCTGAACCGCATCCGCAGCTCCGAGCGCATCGGCACCCGGCCGCTGACGCCCTCCACGATCCGGATGAGCTGCGGCGCCCCGTCACGCGGGGGCATGAAATCGGTCACCCGTACGGTGCCGCGCGGCGTGTCCCACTCCGATTCCAGGATGAGGGAGTCACCGCGGTAACGGCGCCGGTCCGCGGAAAGCGGCTCGGCCCCTTCCGGCCTCGCGGGACCCAGACGCCAGAAGCCGTGCTCCTCGGTGCCCAGCAGTCCCGCGAAGACGGCGTGCGAATCGAAGCGGGGCAGGCACAGCCAGTCGGCCGTGCCGTCCCGGCAGACCAGGGCGGCGGTCTGCATGTCTCCGATGAGTGCGTAATCCTCGATGCGCCCGGCCACGTGCGTCTCCAGTCGAACGGCCATGTCGCCCCGTCCGGGGCGCTTACTGGGGGAGGGTTTCAGGGGGTCGTAGTGGAACCGACGAGTCCCGTACCGGCTGAGCGGGCCTGTGGTGCCGCCGTCCGGCCGTCTCGGCAGCGAGTGTCCGAGCAGGATACGACGCGGTACGAAGATCCGCGCGACGGTCCCCGCAACATCTCTGAGCTGATCGGGTGGGACGTGAAACGACTGGGGTGATGGTGTGACGCCCCTGTGCAGGGTGTGGCCGGAAGCAGCCTCCCCTCGTCGCTGTTACCCTGGTAGCCCGTGGACCGGTGGTCGTATCCGACAGCGGACGAGGCCCCCGAACCCGCAGCGACGGCACCCCGGAATCCCCGGATCGGCGGCCGGTACGCACCTCACAACCGCGACCACGGGAGCCCCCTTTGGCTATGCAGCCCACATCCACGACGACCAAGCACATCTTCGTCACCGGGGGTGTCGCCTCCTCCCTCGGCAAGGGTCTGACTGCCTCCAGCCTGGGTGCCCTGCTCAAGGCGCGTGGCCTGCGGGTCACGATGCAGAAGCTCGACCCCTACCTCAACGTCGACCCCGGCACGATGAACCCGTTCCAGCACGGTGAGGTGTTCGTCACCAACGACGGCGCCGAGACCGACCTGGACATCGGGCACTACGAGCGCTTCCTCGACGTGGACCTCGACGGCTCCGCCAACGTGACGACCGGCCAGGTGTACTCGCAGGTCATCGCCAAGGAGCGGCGCGGCGAGTACCTGGGCGACACCGTCCAGGTCATCCCGCACATCACCAACGAGATCAAGCACCGCATCCGCCGCATGGCCACCGACGACGTGGACGTCGTCATCACCGAGGTCGGCGGCACGGTCGGCGACATCGAGTCGCTGCCCTTCCTGGAGACCGTCCGCCAGGTCCGCCACGAGGTCGGCCGCGACAACGTCTTCGTCGTGCACATCTCGCTGCTGCCCTACATCGGCCCCTCCGGCGAGCTGAAGACCAAGCCGACCCAGCACTCCGTCGCCGCCCTGCGCAACATCGGTATCCAGCCGGACGCCATCGTGCTCCGCGCCGACCGTGAGGTCCCGACCTCCATCAAGCGCAAGATCTCGCTGATGTGCGACGTCGACGAGGCCGCGGTCGTCGCCGCGATCGACGCCAAGTCGATCTACGACATCCCCAAGGTGCTCCACACCGAGGGCCTGGACGCCTATGTCGTCCGCAAGCTCGACCTGCCCTTCCGGGACGTCGACTGGACCACCTGGGACGACCTCCTGGACCGCGTCCACAACCCCGATCACGAGGTCACCGTCGCCCTGGTCGGCAAGTACATCGACCTGCCCGACGCCTACCTCTCGGTCACCGAGGCCATCCGCGCCGGCGGCTTCGCCAACAAGGCCCGCGTCAAGGTCAAGTGGGTCACCTCCGACGACTGCCGCACCGCCGCCGGTGCCGCCGAGCACCTGGGCGACGTCGACGGCATCCTCATCCCCGGCGGCTTCGGCGAGCGCGGTGTCGACGGCAAGGTCGGCGCCATCCGCTACGCCCGCGAGAACAAGGTCCCGCTGCTGGGCCTCTGCCTCGGTCTCCAGTGCATCGTGATCGAGGCGGCCCGTTCGCTGGCCGAGATCCCCGACGCCAACTCCACCGAGTTCGACGCCGCCACCTCCCACCCGGTCATCTCGACCATGGAGGAGCAGCTCGCCTACGTCGAGGGCGCCGGCGACCTCGGCGGCACCATGCGGCTCGGCCTCTACCCGGCCAAGCTCGCCGAGGGCTCCCTGGTGCGCGAGGCGTACGCGGGCGAGCCGTACGTCGAGGAGCGCCACCGCCACCGCTACGAGGTCAACAACGCCTACCGCGGTGAGCTGGAGAAGAAGGCCGGACTGGTCTTCTCCGGCACATCCCCGGACAACAAGCTCGTCGAGTACGTCGAGTACCCGCGCGAGGTCCACCCCTACCTGGTCGCCACCCAGGCCCACCCCGAGCTCCGCTCCCGCCCGACCCGCCCGCACCCGCTCTTCGCCGGTCTGGTGAAGGCGGCCGTCGCGCGCAAGACCGGCGCGGCCGAGTAGTTCCGAGGCATTACGGTTGACCGGGGTACGCATCCTTGCCGGACGCGTGCCCCGGTTTCTCGTTTTGTACGTGGTACGTGGGAGGACGCAGTGGGTATCCAGGACACGCCCGAGGAGTGGCAGGTCACCGCGACCGTCACCCCCTTCACCGGCAACAAGACCAGCGTCCGCACCGACCAGGTGGTCATGCCCGACGGCTCCGTCCACGGCCGTGACTACCAGGTCCACCCCGGCTCCGTGGCGATCCTCGCGGTCGACGAGGACGACCAGGTGCTCGTCGTGCGCCAGTACCGCCACCCGGTCCGCCAGCGGCTCTGGGAGATCCCGGCCGGACTGCTGGACGTTCCCGGTGAGAACCCGCTGCACGCCGCGCAGCGCGAGCTGTACGAGGAAGCGCACGTCAAGGCCGAGGACTGGCGGGTGCTGACCGACGTCTACACCACGCCCGGCGGCTGCGACGAGGCCGTACGGATCTTCCTCGCCCGCGGCCTCTCCGATGTGGAGGGCGAGCGGTTCGCGGTCTCCGAGGAGGAGGCCGACATGGAGCAGGCCCGCATCCCGCTTCCCGAGCTGGTGCGTTCGGTGATCGCGGGGGACCTGCACAACAACTGCCTGGTCGTCGGGGCGCTCGCGCTCACCGCCGTCCTCGCGGGCGACGGCGTCGACTCGCTGCGGCCCGCCGAGGCGCCCTGGCCGGCCCGGCCGTTCGAGGCCTGACGGCCCGTCCGCCGCCTTTCTCCACACCCCCGGTCGGGCGATCGTCCGAAACGACGATCGTAAGAAATGCTGATCCGATCGGGGGATGTTCCCCTGGCTCCGCCCCGCTCCGCAGTGATCCACACCACCGCTGAACTACGCTCGAAAGGTCCCGACCGGAGTTCCGGCGGGCACGGCGTGCAGCGAAGTGGAGCGTGGCCCGTGACCGATCAGGCGGTGGACACCAGCGGCCCGGCGGAGGCTGCGGGGACCGAGGAGCCGTCCGGCGCCGCCCCGCCCCGATTCTTCGGCCGGGAACGCGAGTTGAAGGCCCTGCGGGCGGACATCGAACGCGCCGGCCTGGACACCCTGGCCGGCCGCAAGACCCCCCGTGCCCGGGTCCTGCTCATCGCGGGCCGCCCCGGCTCCGGCCGCAGCGCGCTGGCCGCCGAACTCGCGGGCTCCCTCACCGGTACGGGCACGGCCCCGGCCGACGCGTCCGGACCCGGAACCGGAACGGGCGCCCTGCCCTGGGGCGTTCCCGGTACAGGCTCCGGCGACTACCCCGACGGGGTGCTCCGGGTCGGCCTCACCGAACCCGGCGGCGAGCGGGTCCCCACCGAACGCACCGCCGCCGAGATCCTGGACCTGCTCGGGCTCCCCCTCCCGCCCGGCGCGGATCAGGACGAGCTCTCCGAGATGGTCCGCGAGGCCCTCGCCGTACGCCGTCTCGTCCTGCTCCTCGACGACGCGGCCGACGCCGAACAGGTCGACCCGCTGCTCCCGGAGAACCCGGACTGCCTGGTCGTCGCCGTCGCCACCGGCCCGCTGACCGGCATCCCCGACGTCCGGCCCTGCACCCTCGGCGGCCTGGAGGCGGGCGCCGCCGTCCAGCTGCTCGCCCGCGCCATCGGCCAGGTCCGCATCACCGTCGACCCGCGCACCGCCGAGAGCCTGGCCGAGGAGTGCGGGGGGCAGCCCGCCGCACTCGCCCTGATCGGCGGCTGGCTCGCCGCCCACCCCATGGCCTCCGTCGCCGACGTCACCAAGCAGCTCCACGAACTGCCCGACACCGGCGACCAGCAGCCCACCGGGGCCCGCCCGCTGGCCCGCGCCTTCCGCCTCGTCCATGACTCCCTGCCGCAGGCCGCCGCCCGGATACTGCGCCTCCTCGCCCTCGCGCCCGCCGGACTCGCCGACGCCCACACGGCCTCCGCGCTGGCCGGCTGCTCGGTCTCGGCCGCCGAGAAGACCCTGGACGACTTCGTGAAGCTCGGGCTGCTGCGGACGGACGGCGCCGCCCACCCCCAGTACGGCATCCCCGGCTGCCTCGCCCCGATGCTGCGCGCCCTCCTGGAGGACCGGGACCGCCCGGCCGAGATCCAGCTGGCCCGCGCCCGGATGCTGGAGCGGACCGTGCGGAGGCTCCAGGCCTGCCGGGCGGTCACCGAGGCCGAGGGGACCACCGCCCACCGCAAGCTCGCCGGGCTGCCCCGCTCCCTGCGCTTCCCCAGCGCCGAGGAGGCGGGCGTCTGGCTCCTGCTGCGGCAGCCCGCCCTGCTCGCCTCGGCCCGGCTCGCGGTGGCCGACGGCGAGCTGGACACCCTGGCCCGCCGCCTCGTCGCCGCCCTGGTGCGGGCGCTGGCCGTGCACCGGGGCACCGAGGCCGCCGCCCCCGAGCTGTACGGGCTGCACGGCCTGGTCCTGGACGTGGCCGAACGCCGCAACCTGCCCCGCGAACAGGCGGCGGCCCTGCTGAACCTCGCCGACCTGGACGCCCGCACCGGCCGCCCCCGGGACGCCCTGACCCGCTACCGGGCCGCGCTGGACGCCGGACGGGCCGCCGGCGACCTCTATGCGACGGGCCGCGCGATGGAATCCGTAGGCAGTACGTACGCCGAGCTCGGCGACTACCACCGGGCCTCCGACTGGTACGGCCGCGCGCTCGCCCAGCGCCTCACCCAGGGGGAGCGGGCGGACGAGGCCCGCCTCTACGGACGGCTCGGCGCCGTCCACAGCTACGCCGGGCGGTACGGCGAGGCCCTGCGGAACTGGCGGGCCGCCGCGGCCGGCCACCGCAGGCTCGGCGACCTGGCGGCCCAGGCGCGGGCGCTCAGCGAGGCGGCGCGGGTGCAGGAGTACGCGGGGCGGCCGCACGACTCGCTGCACACCTGCCGGGAGGCGGCCGAGCTGGCCCGTCGCGCCGATGACGTGCGGCTTCAGGCGGCGCTCCAGCTCCGGCTGGCCGACACCCTGGACCGGCTCGGCGACCCGGCGGCGGCCCGGCTGCACCGGTCGGCCGCCGACAGATTGCTGGACGAGGAGGGTTCTGCCTACGAAATCCGCAGTGCTTCGACAGAAAGTTAATGCTTTGTAAGGCTAGACAGCGCGAAGTCCTTCATTAGACTGGCTCTGCCGCGCTCGTTCGTGGCGTCTCCATTTAAGCTGTATATATCCGGGTCTGTCCTGTCGTGCCCGGATTACCCTCCGAGCCAAGGACCGTGATCGACGTGAAGGTCGGCATCCCCCGCGAAGTCAAGAACAACGAGTTCCGGGTGGCGATCACCCCCGCCGGAGTGCATGAGCTCGTCCGCCACGGCCACCAGGTCGTCATCGAGAAGGACGCCGGCGTCGGCTCGTCCATCCCGGACCAGGAGTACGTCGCCGCCGGCGCGCAGATCCTGGGCACCGCCGACGAGGTCTGGGCCACCGCCGACCTGCTGCTGAAGGTCAAGGAGCCGGTCGCCGAGGAGTACCACCGCCTCCGCAAGGACCAGACCCTCTTCACGTACCTGCACCTCGCCGCCTCCCGCGAGTGCACCGACGCGCTGCTGGCCTCCGGCACCACCGCCATCGCCTACGAGACGGTCGAGACCGCCAACCGCGCGCTCCCGCTGCTCGCCCCGATGTCCGAGGTCGCGGGCCGTCTCGCCCCGCAGGTCGGCGCGTACCACCTGATGCGCTCGGTCGGCGGCCGCGGTGTGCTCCCCGGCGGCGTCCCCGGCACCCACGCCGGCCGTGCCGTCGTCATCGGCGGCGGTGTCTCCGGCTGGAACGCCACGCAGATCGCCGTGGGCCTCGGCTTCCACGTCACGCTGCTCGACCGCGACATCAACAAGCTGCGCGAGGCCGACAAGATCTTCGGCACCAAGGTGCAGACCGTCGTCTCCAACGCCTTCGAGCTGGAGAAGGCCGTCGTCGAGGCCGACCTCGTCATCGGCGCCGTGCTGATCCCCGGAGCCAAGGCCCCGAAGCTGGTCACCAACGAGCTCGTCGCCAAGATGAAGCCCGGAAGTGTACTTGTCGACATTGCAATCGACCAGGGCGGCTGCTTCGAGGACTCGCACCCGACCACCCACGCCGAGCCGACCTTCCAGGTCCACGACTCGGTCTTCTACTGCGTCGCCAACATGCCCGGCGCGGTCCCGAACACCTCCACCTATGCGCTCACCAACGCCACGCTGCCGTACATCGTGGAGCTGGCGAACCGTGGCTGGGCCGACGCCCTGCGCCGCGACGCCGCCCTGGCCAAGGGCCTCAACACCCATGAGGGCCAGGTCGTTTACCGCGAGGTGGCCGAGGCGCACGGTCTCCCGCACGTCGAGCTGAGCACGCTGCTCGGCTGACGGGTCAACACCTCCCGTCAACATCGCACCTCCGGCCGGACCTTGCCGAGCAAGGTCCGGCCGGAGGTGTATCGGGCCCCATGGGGCCCTTGTGCAACTCGCCTCGAACGTAACCCTTTACCCGTTTCGTGCAGCGGCGAAATGTGTGGCTTGGTCGCTGTGCACCCTTGACAGCGAGGCGTTCGATTGCCGACACATCGGGCCGGGTCCGGCGGATTGTGTTGCTGCGGACCGGTGACACGCCATAGAGTCGCCAATCGTCGGCATGGTGCCACGCTGACCTATCGATAAGTTTCCTGGTCACGTCCAAGGAGGTAAGACGACTTGTGAATGAGTCGACAATTACTCCCGGGGGTGGTCAACCAGGGATGCCTGCACGGGGTCTGAGCCCGATCGGGCTCGAAGCTGTCGGCTCCGTCGCTGTCCGCACCTTCACCACCCAACAGCACATGACGACAGCCCCCCAGATGATGGACGGCCTACACGTGAACGCCACGGCCGGCAACGAGAGTGGCCGGAACACCGACCGCTTCGCCGACTTCGCCGAGGTGCCCGAGGGGCACTTCTACGACCCCGACGCCGAGTACGAGCCCGATCCGGAGTACGCGGCCACGCTCGCGCCCGACGCCGCGCGCCAGCGCCGCGAGCGCATCGGCCCGACCGGACGGCCCCTGCCGTACTTCCCGATCCCGGGTCCCCTGACCGACCACGGCCCCGCGAAGATCATCGCGATGTGCAACCAGAAGGGCGGCGTCGGCAAGACCACGTCGACCATCAACCTGGGTGCCGCGCTCGCCGAGTACGGACGCCGTGTCCTGCTCGTCGACTTCGACCCGCAGGGCGCCCTCTCGGTCGGCCTCGGGGTCAACCCGATGGAGCTCGACCTCACCGTCTACAACCTGCTCATGGAGCGGGGCATGGCGGCCGACGAGGTCCTGCTCAAGACCGCCGTCCCGAACATGGACCTGCTGCCGAGCAACATCGACCTCTCGGCCGCCGAGGTGCAGCTCGTCAGCGAGGTGGCCCGCGAGTCCACGCTCCAGCGCGCCCTGAAGCCGCTGATGGCCGACTACGACTACATCGTGATCGACTGTCAGCCCTCGCTCGGCCTGCTCACCGTGAACGCCCTGACGGCCGCTCACAAGGTCATAGTGCCGCTGGAGTGCGAGTTCTTCGCGCTGCGCGGGGTGGCGCTGCTCACCGAGACCATCGAGAAGGTCCAGGAGCGGCTCAACCCCGAGCTGGAGCTCGACGGCATCCTCGCCACCATGTACGACTCCCGTACGGTGCACAGCCGCGAGGTCCTGGCGCGTGTCGTCGAGGCCTTCGACGAGCACGTCTACCACACGGTCATCGGGCGCACGGTCCGCTTCCCGGAGACCACGGTCGCCGGTGAGCCCATCACCACGTACGCCTCCAACTCGGTCGGTGCCGCCGCCTATCGCCAGCTCGCCAGGGAGGTGCTCGCCCGGTGTCACGCCGAGTGAGTCTGCCGGGGGCCGACGAACTGTTCCGTACGACCGGGGGAGGGATGGGCCTCCAGTCCTCCTCCCCGGCGGACCGGCGACGCAAGGCGAACGGTGAGCCCCGGGTGCCCGCACCGGCCGGGGAGAGCGACCCCGCGGGCCGGTCCTCCGAGGCCGGTGAGGAGCACGCCTCCGCCGACGACGCGGGCGACGCGCGCGGCCGGGGTGCAGAGGGCGACCGCCAGGCCGCCGCTGCCCCTGCCCCCGCTCCGGCCCCGCCGTCCGGCGACCGGTCCGCCGCCGCCTCCACTCCGGCGGAGCAGTCCCCGGCCGTCCAGCAGCAGCGCAGGCGCGGTGGTGGACGCGGAGCCAACCGGCGCCCCAGCGGCCGCGAACGCCACGACGAGAAGATCACGGTCTACGTCTCCGCCGAGGAGCTGATGGACCTGGAACACGCCCGGCTCGTCCTGCGCGGCGAACACGGCCTCGCCGTCGACCGCGGCCGCATCGTCCGCGAGGCGGTGGCGGTGGTCCTCGCCGACCTGGAGTCCCGGGGCGACGCGAGCATCCTCGTACGGCGGCTGCGCGGCCGCTGACCGGCGCCGCGCCGGTAGCCTGCCGGATGGGACCCGCCGACCGGCGGGGCCCGTCCGCGCCCCCGCCCCCCTTCTGGACCACCATGCCCCCGCCCCACGACCCCGCCGCCCCGCGCCGCCGCGCCCTGGGCCGGGGGCCGGGGGCGGCGGCGCCCGTGGAGCCCGTAGAGGTGGCCCAGGAGCCCGTACGGGGGCCGGAAGCCGTTCCCGTACCGGAAGTACCGGAAACGCCGCCGGAGCCCGTACAGGCCGAGTCGGAGCCCGTACAGACCGCAGCCGAGCCCGCCGAGGCGCCGGAGGCGGCCGACGACAAGCGCTTCACGGTCCGGCTTGTGAACTTCGAGGGCCCCTTCGACCTCCTCCTCCAGCTGATCTCCCGGCACAAGCTGGACGTGACCGAGGTCGCGCTCTCGAAGGTCACCGACGAGTTCATGGCGTACATCCGCGCCATGGGCCCCGACTGGGACCTCGACCAGACCACCGAGTTCCTCGTCGTCGCCGCCACCCTGCTGGACCTGAAGGCCGCCCGGCTGCTGCCCGCCGCCGAGGTGGAGGACGAGGCGGACCTGGCGCTCCTGGAGGCGCGGGACCTGCTCTTCGCGCGGCTGCTCCAGTACCGCGCGTACAAGCAGATCGCGGACATCTTCAGCGGCCGCCTGGAGTCCGAGGCCCGCCGCCACCCCCGTACCGTCGGCCTGGAGGACCACCACGCGGAGCTGCTGCCCGAGGTCGTCATCAGCATCGGGCCCGAAGGGTTCGCCAGGCTGGCCGTCAAGGCGATGCAGCCGAGGCCCAAGCCCCAGGTGTACGTCGACCACATCCACGCCCCGCTGGTCAGCGTCCGTGAGCAGGCGGGCATCGTGGTGGAGCGGCTGCGCGAGGCCGGGGCGGCGGTGAGTTTCCGCACGCTCACCGAGGACGCCCCCGACACCCTCACCGTGGTCGCCCGCTTCCTGGCCCTGCTGGAGCTGTACCGGGAGAAGGCCGTCACCCTGGACCAGGACGAGGCGCTGGGCGAGCTGCTGGTGGCCTGGTGCGGCGGGGAGGGCGCGGAGCCGGTGGTGACGGACGAGTTCGACCAGGAGCTCAACGGGGGCAGTGACGAGGAGGACGTACGGGAATGAGCGAGCAGCCGACCCAGGGGGACGACACGGGCGCCGTCGCCTCGCTGGACCTGAAGCCCGCCCTGGAGGCGGTCCTCATGGTCGTCGACGAGCCCGCCACCGTCGATCAGCTGGCCAAGGTGCTCCAGCGGCCCCGCAGAGCCGTGACGGACGCGCTGCGGGAGCTGGCCGACGAGTACACCGTGCAGCGCCGGGGCTTCGACCTGCGGCTGGTGGCGGGCGGCTGGCGGTTCTACACCCGCCCCGAGTACGCGGCGGCCGTCGAGGGCTTCGTCCTGGACGGCCAGCACGCCCGGCTGACCCAGGCCGCGCTGGAGACCCTGGCGGTGGTCGCCTACCGGCAGCCGGTGAGCCGGTCGCGGGTCTCGGCGGTGCGCGGAGTCAACTGCGACGGCGTCATGCGGACCCTCCTCCAGAGGGGCCTGGTGGCCGAGGCGGGCGCGGAACCCGAAACAGGTGCGATCCTGTACAGGACGACGAACTACTTTCTGGAGCGAATGGGCCTGCGCGGCCTGGACGAGCTCCCGGAACTCGCGCCCTTCCTCCCCGAGGCGGACGCGATCGAGGCTGAGACGCTAGAGGGTGTGCCGTCGTTCGATCCGGACGCACCGGACACCCCGGATACTCACGCAGACGACAAGACGGAATTTTGATGCGAAGCAGTGGCAGGAACAGCGGAAGCGGCAGCGGCGGTCAGGGCGGCCGGAGCGGCGGCCAGGGCGGTCGCCCCGGCGGTCAGGGCGGCGGCGGACGCGGCGGCAGCGGCCAGGGCGGGCGGCCCGGAGCCTCGGGCGGCCGTCCCGGCGGCCAGGGCGGTCGTCCCTCCGGCGGCCAGGGCGGACGCGGCGGCAGCCAGGGCGGGCGTCCCGGCGGCCAGGGCGGGCGCGGCGGCTACCAGGGCGGCGGGCGTGACGAGCAGGAGCAGCGCCCCCGCCGTCCCCGCCCCGAGGAGCGCCGCTACGACGTCGGCAACGACGCCCCCGGCGCCCGCGCCGAGCAGGACGGCCCCCGCAAGGGCCGCGGCTCGGCGGCCCGCGGCGGCGCCAAGGGCGGTCCGAAGCCCGCACAGGGCGGCGGCAGCCGCAGCGGTGGCTTCCGGCGCGGCGGCAGCCCTTCGCGCCCCCGCGAGCTGGACGCCAAGATCGAGCAGCGCAACCGCGACCGGTACGCGAACAAGCCCGACCTCAAGCTCCCCAAGACCCACCCGGGCGCGGAGGAGGAGGGCGAGCGGCTGCAGAAGGTCCTCGCCCGGGCCGGCATGGGCTCGCGCCGCGCGTGCGAGGAGCTGATCGAGCAGGCCCGTGTCGAGGTCAACGGCGAGATCGTCGTCGAGCAGGGCATGCGCGTCGACGTCCACAAGGACGAGATCAAGGTCGACGGCCTGACCGTCGCCGCGCAGTCGTATCTCTTCTTCGCGCTGAACAAGCCCGCGGGCGTCGTCTCCTCGATGGAGGACCCGGACGGCCGCCAGTGCCTCGGCGACTACGTGACCAACCGCGAGACGCGGCTGTTCCACGTCGGCCGGCTCGACACCGAGACGGAGGGCATCATCATGCTCACCAACCACGGTGAGCTGGCCCACCGCCTCACGCACCCCAAGTACGGCGTGAAGAAGACCTACCTGGCCGCCATCCAGGGCCCCCTGCCGCGCGACCTCGGCAAGCGGCTCAAGGACGGCATCCAGCTGGAGGACGGCTACGCCCGCGCCGACCACTTCCGCGTCGTCGAGAACACCGGCAAGAACTACCTGGTCGAGGTCACCCTCCACGAGGGCCGCAAGCACATCGTGCGCCGGATGCTGGCCGAGGCCGGCTTCCCGGTCGAGCGCCTGGTGCGGACGTCCTTCGGGCCGATCCCGCTGGGCGACCAGAAGTCCGGCTGGCTGCGCCGCCTCACCAACACCGAGGTCGGCATGCTGATGCGCGAGGTCGGTCTCTAACAGCGCTCCCACCAGGCCCGCGGCCGGTATCCGTTCGGAAAGTTCGAACAGAACCGGCCGCGGGCC
Source organism: Streptomyces cyaneofuscatus (assembly GCF_033109485.1). NCBI lineage: Bacteria > Bacillati > Actinomycetota > Actinomycetes > Kitasatosporales > Streptomycetaceae > Streptomyces > Streptomyces cyaneofuscatus. The sequence continues at coordinate 6,742,577 of NZ_CP137002.1, forward strand.
TTTTGCTGCCCCCGCCCACCCTTTATAGTCAGAGTGACCATTAAAGAAGGAGGCGGGCCCGTGAGCCTCGCGGACATACTCGATCCCTTGCAGCAGCCCCTGGTGACGGTCCTGGACACCCCGGTCAGCTGGACCGAGGTGCTGGGATTCGGCAGCGGCGCGCTGTGCGTGTGGCTCGTGGCCCGCCAGCACATCGCCAACTGGCCGATCGGCATCGCCAACAACGTCTTCTTCATCCTGCTCTTCGCCCAGGCCGGCCTGTACGCCGACGCCGGCCTCCAGATCGTCTTCATCACCCTCGCCGCGTACGGCTGGTGGACCTGGACCCACGGGGGTGGACCAGGGACCTCGGCCCTGCCGGTGCGCAGGACGACGCGCACCGAATGGGCCTGGCTGCTCGCGGCGGGGGTGGTGGGGACCGCCGGGCTCACCCTGCTGCTCACCCGGGCCACCGACTCCACCGTCCCGTTCTGGGACGCTCTGACGACCTCGCTGTCGCTGATGGCGACGTACGGGCAGTGCCGGAAGCGGCTGGAGTCCTGGTGGCTGTGGATCGCGGCGGACGTGGTCTACATCCCGCTGTACGCGCACAAGGGGCTGTACCTGACCTCGCTGCTGTACGCCGGGTTCCTCGCGCTCTGCCTGGTCGGCCTGCGCAACTGGCACCGCGACCTGACCGCCCGTAACTCCCGTCCGCTGGAGGCGGTCACGGCATGAAGACGTACGAACACGGCCTGGTCCTCGGCAAGTTCTACCCGCCGCACGCCGGTCACCACCACCTCGTCCGGACCGCCCAGGACCACTGCGAACGGCTGACCGTGCTGGTCTGCGCCGCCTCCGTGGAGTCCGTACCGCTCGCCGACCGGGTCGCCTGGATGCGGGAGATCCACCCGGACGTCACGGTGGTCGGCGCGGTCGACGACACGCACATGGACGTGACCGACCCGGCGGTCTGGGACGCGCACATGGCCGTCTTCACCGCCGCCGTGCCCGAGCGGGTCGACGCGGTCTTCACCTCGGAGGCGTACGGGGAAGAGCTCGGCCGCCGCTTCGGCGCCGCGTCCGTCCTCGTGGACGCCGAGCGCACCCTCTTCCCGGTCTCCGGCACCGCCGTGCGCAAGGACCCGGTCGGCTGCTGGGACTTCCTCCGGGCACCCGTCCGGGCCGCCCTCGCCCGCCGGGTCGTCGTCCTCGGCGCCGAGTCCACCGGCACCACCACCCTCGCGCGGGCCCTCGCCGGCCACTACCGGGCCCGTGGCGGGGTCTGGGCGGGGACGGGGTACGTCGCGGAGTACGGGCGCGAGTACAGCGAGCACAAGCTCGCCGCCCTGCGCGAGCGGTGGCCCGGGGCCGTCTGGGAGGACGTCACCTTCACCACCGACGACTTCCCCGTCATCGCCGAGGCCCAGAACGAGCGCGAGGAGGCCGCCGCCCGCACCGGCTCCCCGGTCCTCTTCTGCGACACGGACTCCTTCGCCACCACCGTCTGGCACGAGCGGTACGTCGGCGGCCGCAACCCGCTCGTCGAGGAGATCGCGGACCGGGTCGGCCACCACCTGTGGCTGCTCACCGACCACGAGGGCGTCGCCTTCGAGGACGACGGGCTGCGGGACGGCGAGGAGCTGCGGCCCTGGATGACCGACCGCTTCCGCGCCGAACTCACCCGTACGGGAAGGCGGTTCATCGAGATCACCGGCCCGCCCGAGGTCCGCCTCGCGCAGGCCGTCGCCGCCGTCGACGAACTCCTCGCCACCGGCTGGGACTTCGCCGCCCCGCTCCCGGAGAAGCGATGAGCACCGGCGTACCCGAGGGGTACGACCCGCACGCCTTCCCGCCGTTCGCGGTCACCGTCGACCTCGCGGTCTTCACCGTCCGGGACGAGACGCTCCATGTGCTGCTGGTCGAACGCGGCCAGGACCCGTTCCGGGGCCGCTGGGCGCTGCCGGGCGGCTTCGTCCTGCCCCGCGAGTCCGCCGACGAGGCCGCCCGCCGCGAGCTGGCCGAGGAGACCGGCCTCGGCCCGGACGCCGTGGGCGCCCTCCACCTGGAGCAGCTGCGCACCTACACCGACCCGGACCGCGACCCGAGGATGCGGGTCGTCTCGGTCGCGTACGCCGCCCTCCTGCCGGACCTCCCCGAACCGCGCGGCGGCGGCGACGCGGCCAGCGCGCGATGGTGGGCGACGGGCGCCACCGGCCCGCTCGCCTTCGACCACGACCGCATCCTCACCGATGCCCGCGACCGGATCGGCGCCAAGCTCGAATACACCTGCCTGGCCACGGAGTTCTGCCCGGCCGAGTTCACCCTCGGCGAGCTCCAGCAGGTGTACGAGACGGTGTGGGGCGTCGCACTGGACCGCCCCAACTTCCGCCGGAAGGTCCTGAGCGCGCCCGGCTTCGTCGAACCGGTCGACGGCCCGCCGCGCCGCACGGGCGGCCGGGGCAAACCGGCCGCGCTGTACCGGGCGGGCGGAACCACGACCCTGCACCCACCGCTGCTGCGACCGCAGCCCACCGACGCACCCCTCTCGCGCCCGGAAGGACGAACGCCATGACCATCGCCACCCGAAGGCTCACCAAGCAGGCGGCCACCGGCTCGCTGACCGGGCTCGCGCTCGGTGACGCGCTGGGCTTCCCCACCGAGTTCAACGACGTGCCCGCCATCCTCGCCAAGTGCGGCCCCTGGCGGCAGATGGGCCTCCCGACCCCCGCGATCGTCACCGACGACACCCAGATGACGATCGCGCTGGGCCGGGGCATCCGCACCGCCATGGACAGCGGGCTGCTCACCCCGGAGCGCATGGTGGACCCGGTCCGCCGGGAGTTCATCGCCTGGTACCACTCGCCGGAGAACAACCGGGCCCCCGGCAACACCTGCCTCTCCGCCTGCCGCATGCTCGAATCCAGCCGGGTCTGGCAGGAGGCGAGCCAGACCCGCTCCAAGGGCTGCGGCGCCAACATGCGGGTCGCCCCCGTCGGCCTCGTCCCCGGCCTCAGCGACGAACAGCGCGCCGGCGCCGCCCAGCTCCAGGCCGCCCTCACCCACGGCCACCCCACCGCGCTCGCCGCCTCCGACCTGACCGCCCGCGCGATCCACCTCCTGGCCCAGGGCGCCGAACCGCTCGGCCTGGTGGGCCAGCTGCGCAGCTACGCGTACGAGAACACCGGCCGCTACCACGCCCGTTGGCTCGGCGACCTGTGGCGGTACGCCGGGGACACCTCGCCCGAGGCGTTCATCAGCCGCGGCTGGGACGAGTGCCAGAGCGCCCTGGCCGCCCTCCAGGAGGCCCTGCGCGACCCGTCCCCGGAGACCGACCCGTGCGAGCGGACCGGCGACGGCTGGATCGCCGAGGAGGCCCTCGCCACCGCCCTGCACTGCTTCCTGCTCTTCCCCGAGGACCCGCTCACCGCCCTTCGCCGGGCCGCCTGCACCCGCGGCGACTCCGACTCGATCGCCTGCCTGGCGGGCGCCTTCGCCGGGGCCCACCTGGGCGCGGGGGCCTGGCCCCAGGAGTGGTCGGAACGCATCGAGTACCGGAGCGACCTGCTCTCCCTGGCGGCGCTCTGGGACGCTTGAGCGACCTCTATGCCGACGCCCGCCGGACCCGTACGAGAAAGTCCTCCACCGCCGCCCGGTCCGGCTCGGGTGGTAGCCGGGAGTTGTCCGCCGCAGCGTCGTTCTCCTCGGCCAGGCGGTTCATCCGGCGCTCCACCTCCGGCCAGGGCACCTCGCCCCGCTTCACCGCCAGCAGCTCCTCGCGCGCGTCGCCGACGTCGATGTGCAGCTCGCCGGTGCGCAGCAGGTCCCGGCCGCTCGTCAGCAGTCGCAGCAGGTGCATCGCGTGCTTCCAGCGGGGCTCCCCGTACTGCCGTACGTCGGCCTCCAGCTTCTTCCGCTGGCCCAGCGCGTAGCGGACGAACGTGGCGTGCGCCAGGCGGGAGAGGAACGCCCCGCGCAGTTCCAGCAGTTCGCGGCCGGTGTCGTCCACGTACTCCACCAGCGGGGAGTGCAGGCACTCCAGCACGTTCGGGTTGGCCCGCAGCGCCAGCTCGCAGAAGCGCTCCAGCTCCCAGGAGAACTGCTCGGGGGCTGGGCCCTCGATGTGCGCCGGGGGCTTGGTGAGGCGCCAGAACAGCGGGGTGGGGGCCACGAACACGCCCCGCCGGTCGGTGTCGCTGTCCTCCGTCGCCAGCCCGAACGCGCGGGAACCCATCACACACGCGTAGACCGTGTGGTCGCTTACGAGAGCCTCGTCGGTGGGAGTGATCATGGCGGCGAGGGTACGGGGGCGGCGGGCCGTCCCGCCCCCGAAATTCCGGCCGCCACGCCTGGGGAGCCCCGGCCCTCAGCCCAGCCGGATCGCTCCGCCCTCGACGGTGATCTGCTCGGCCGGCAGCGGGCGGGTCGCCGGGCCGGCCTCGACCGCCGCGTCCGTGATGGAGAACTTGGAGCCGTGGCAGGGGCAGTTGATGGTGCCGTCGCTGACCGTCGAGACGAGGCACTGGGCGTGCGTGCAGACGGCGGAGAACGCTTTGAACTCACCCTCCTCCGGCTGCGTCACCACCACTTTCTGCTCCTTGAAGATGGTGCCGCCGCCGACCGGGATGTCGCCCGTCGCGGCCAGCTCCTCACCGCCGGGCGAGGCGTCGGGGGAGGTCCCGGGCGATGCCGTGTCCGATGCCGTCGGCGTACCGCTCGCGTCCCCTCCGCCGCTCTCGTCGCCGGACGATCCGCAGCCGGTCACCAGGGCGGCGGCGCCCGCCGCGCCCGCCGTCAGAACAGTCCTTCGCCGTGCGTTCGCGTTCATGGGCTCTCCAGTTGTCGTGGGGTGATCCGTGCCCGCCATCGTGGTGCCGGGGGGCGCGCAGGTGAAGCAACCGGGCGGGCCGAGGGCACTTCCTGTACAGTCGTCCAGGAAATCGCCCCCTGGGAGGCCGACCGTCATGCACATCGCAGCTCAGGTCCTGGTCGCGCTCGTCGCGCTGATCCACGCCTACTTCCTCGTCCTGGAGATGTTCCTCTGGGACACCGACCGCGGCCGTAAGGTCTTCGGTACGACTCCCGCCTTCTCCCGGGAGAGCGCCACCCTCGCCGCCAACCAGGGCCTCTACAACGGGTTCATGGCCGCCGGTCTGGTCTGGGGACTCATCGCCGCCGACCCTGTTGGCTTCCAGGCGCAGGTCTTCTTCCTGAGCTGCCTGATCGTCGCCGGGGTCTACGGGGCCGCCACCGTGAGCCGGAAGATCCTGTACGTCCAGGCGGTCCCGTCCGCGATCGCCCTCGGCGCCGTCCTGCTCGCGGGCTGAGATCCTGGGCCGATGAGCCCCGCAGTGACCGACGGCAGCGCCGACCCCCGTACCGCACGCACCCGGGCCAAGCTCCGCGTCGCCCTGCTCGCCGCCTGCGAGCACCGGCCACTCGAACAGGTCAGCGTGGCGCAGGTGGTCCGCGGGGCCGGCGTCGGGCGGGCCACCTTCTACCTCCACTACGACGACCTGCACGCCCTTGCGGTGGACGCCTGCGCCGAGGTCGTCACCGAAGCCGTCGACGCCCTGCACGCCTGGGACGGCACACCGCCAGGACCCGACGCACCCCCGGCCCCGCTCGCCGCGCTCCTCGCGTCCGTCCACACCCGGGCCCCCGTCTACCGCAGCCTCCTGCGCGAAGGCGGCGGCGGGCCGCTCGGCGAGCTGCTCCACCGGGAGCTGCGACAGCGCAGCCTCGACGAGCTGTCCGCCCGCCGCCCGGCGGACACCGGACACGACCTCACCGCGAGCGCCGTCGCCGGGATCTTCACCGGCGTCCTCGCCGACTGGGTCCACGGACGCACCACCGCGACGCCCGAACACCTCGCCGACCGGATCTGGCGCATGCTCCTCGCCGTCCACGCCGCCGCCCGTCTCACCCAGAGAGCGCGGTGAACCGGCCCGCCGCCGCCCCTCTAGGGTGATCAGGAGCAGCGCGGAAGTGAACGAGCGAGGAGTGCGACGTGGCGGTACGAGCGGTCCGAGGCGCCGTCCAGCTGGAGCGGGACGAGGCCGGGCACATGGACGAGCGGGTCGGTGAGCTGCTCACGGCCGTCCTGGAACGCAACGAGCTGGTCGCCGACGACCTGATCAGCATCTGGTTCACTGCCACCCCGGACCTGCACAGCGACTTCCCGGCCGCCGCCGCGCGCGGCCTCGGCATCGTCGACGTCCCCCTGATCTGCGCCCAGGAGCTGGACATCGAGGGCGCCATGCCCCGCGTCGTCCGCCTCCTCGCCCACGTCGAGACCTATCTCTCGCGCGCGGAGATCAGCCACGTCTACCTCGGCGCCACCGCCGCCCTGCGCAAGGACATCGCCCAGTGAGAACCGCCCTCGTCATCGGAACCGGACTCGTCGGCACCTCCGCCGCCCTCGCGCTCTCCGGCCGCTCCGTCCACGTCCACCTCGTCGACCACGACCCCGAGTCGGCCCGCACCGCGGCCGCGCTCGGCGCCGGCAGCGACGAGCCGCCGGCCGGCCCGGTCGACCTCGCGGTCATCGCCGTACCGCCCGCCCACACCGCCACCGTCCTGGCCCGGGCCATGCGCGACGGGGTGGCCCGGGGCTACCTGGACGTCGCCAGCGTCAAGGGCGGCCCGCGCCGCGAGCTGGAGGCGATGGGCCTCGACCTCACCCCGTACATCGGTACGCACCCGATGGCGGGCAAGGAGCGTTCGGGGCCGCTCGCCGCCACCGGCGACCTCTTCGAGGGCCGCCCCTGGGTCCTCACCCCGACCCGGGACACCGACACCGAGGTCCTCAACCTCGCGCTGGAGCTGGTCGCGCTCTGCCGGGCCGTCCCCGTGGTCATGGACGCCGACGCCCACGACCGGGCCGTCGCCCTCGTCTCCCACACCCCGCAGCTGATCTCCTCCATGGTGGCCGCGCGGCTGGAGGAGGCCGACGAGACCGCCGTACGCCTGTGCGGCCAGGGCATCCGCGATGTGACCCGGATCGCCGCGTCGGACCCCCGGATGTGGGTGGAGATCCTCTCCGCCAACCCCGGGCCGGTCGCCGACGTGCTGGCCGGGGTCGCCGCCGACCTGGAGGAGACGGTGACCGCGCTGCGCGGCCTGCACTCCGCCGACGAGGAGAAGCGGCGCGCGGGCACCGACGCCATCGAGGACGTCCTGCGCCGGGGCAACGCGGGCCGCGTCCGGGTCCCCGGCAAGCACGGCGCCGCCCCCGCCGCGTACGAGACCGTGGCCGTCCTCATCGGCGACAAGCCGGGCGAGCTCGCCTCGATCTTCGCCGACGCCGGCCGGGCCGGGGTCAACATCGAGGACGTCCGCATCGAGCACGCCACCGGGCAGCAGGCGGGCCTGGTCCAGATCATGGTGGAGCCGAGCGCGGCACCCGTGCTGGCGGCGGCGCTGACCGAGCGCGGCTGGTCGGTCCGCAGCTGAGCCCGGTGGGGGAGAAGCGGCCGGGGTGCCCGGCCGCCACCCCCGTACGGGGACGGAGCCTCCCCCGTACGGGGTACAAGGGCGCGCCCGGCACTCGGTAACCTGGTACAAGGCCGCCCTCAGGCCCGTCCGTCCCCACCCCGTGTACCAGGAAGGTGTCCACCACCGTGGAAACCGCAAGCTCCGCCGTGATCGTCGCCATCGACGGGCCCTCGGGCACCGGAAAGTCGAGCACCTCCAAGGCCGTCGCCGCCAAGCTCGGCCTGAGCTACCTGGACACGGGCGCGCAGTACCGGGCGATCACCTGGTGGATGCTGACCAACGGCATCGACGTGAACAGCCCCGCCGAGATCGCGACCGCGGCCGCCAAGCCCGTGATCATCTCCGGCACCGACCCGACCGGCCCGACGATCACCGTCGACGGCGAGGACGCCTCGGGCCCGATCCGCACCCAGGAGGTCACCTCCAAGGTCAGCGCCGTCAGCGCGGTCCCCGAGGTGCGCACGATCATCACCGAGCTCCAGCGCTCCATCGCCGCGGGCGCCGTGGGCGGCATCGTCGTCGAGGGCCGTGACATCGGCACCACCGTGCTGCCCGACGCCGACCTGAAGATCTTCCTCACCGCCTCCCCGGAGGCCCGCGCCGCCCGCCGCAGCGGTGAGGTCAAGGGCTCCGACCTCGCCGCCACCCGCGAGGCCCTGATCAAGCGGGACGCCGCCGACTCCGGCCGTAAGACCTCCCCCCTCGCCAAGGCGGACGACGCCGTCGAGGTGGACACCACCGACCTGACCCTCCAGCAGGTCATCGAGTGCGTCGTCACCCTCGTCGAGGAGAAGCGGACCGCCGCGTGAGTGACGCCGCGGGGGCGCCCACACTGCGCGGAGCCGCGGTCGGGCGAGGGATCGGCATCGGCCTGATGTACGGGCTGTGGAAGCCGCGCGTGCTCGGCGCGTGGCGCGTGCCCGCCGCCGGACCCGTCATACTCGCGGTGAACCACTCCCACAACATCGACGGACCGATGCTGATGGGGACCGCACCCCGGCCGGTGCACTTCCTGATCAAGAAGGAGGCGTTCGTCGGCCCCCTCGACCCGTTCCTGCACGGGATCGGCCAGATCGAGGTGGACCGTACGACCGTCGACCGCACCGCCATCAGCCACGCGCTGGGCGTCCTGGCCGACGGCGGCGCGCTCGGGATCTTCCCGGAGGGCACCCGGGGCGAGGGCGACTTCGCCTCGCTGCGGGCCGGACTCGCGTACTTCGCGGTACGGGGCGGGGCGCCCATCGTCCCCGTCGCCGTCCTGGGAAGCACCGAGCGCCGCGGACGGTTGATACGGGGGCTGCCCCCGCTGCGCAGCCGGGTCGACGTCGTCTTCGGTGACGCGTTCGACGCGAGCGCCGGCGACGGGCGGCGTACGCGCAAGGCGCTGGACGAGGCGACCCTGCGGATCCAGGCGAAGCTCACCGCCCACCTGGAAAGTGCCAAGCGCCTCACCGGGCGATAGGCCAGACTTGACCTGACTTGAGTAGTGGACGGCGCTGATCGCGGTCCATCGATGATGATGCAAAGAGGAACGGACTTCATGAACGACCAGATTCACTCCGGCGGCTCGGACCACGAGCACGGAGAACTTGGCGATGCCGAGTACGCGGAGTTCATGGAGCTCGCCGCGCAGGAGGGCTTCGACCCCGAAGAGGTCGAGGGCGCCCTCGGTGAGGCCGGTCACGGCCCGCTCCCCGTGCTCGCCATCGTCGGCCGCCCCAACGTCGGCAAGTCGACCCTGGTGAACCGGATCATCGGCCGCCGTGAGGCCGTCGTGCAGGACAAGCCCGGCGTCACCCGCGACCGCGTCAGCTACGAGGCCGAGTGGGCCGGCCGCCGCTTCAAGGTCATGGACACCGGCGGCTGGGAGCAGGACGTGCTGGGCCTCGACGCCTCCGTCGCCGCCCAGGCGGAGTACGCCATCGAGACGGCCGACGCGGTCGTCTTCGTCGTCGACTCCACCGTCGGCGCCACCGACACCGACGAGGCCGTCGTCAAGCTGCTGCGCCGGGCCGGCAAGCCCGTCGTGCTCTGCGCCAACAAGGTCGACGGCCAGAGCGGCGAGGCCGACGCCACCGCCCTGTGGTCGCTCGGCCTCGGCGAGCCCTACCCGGTCTCCTCGCTGCACGGCCGCGGCACCGGCGACATGCTGGACGCCGTCCTCGAAGCCCTCCCCGACGCCCCGGAGCAGAAGTTCGGCACCGCGCTCGGCGGCCCCCGCCGCATCGCGCTGATCGGCCGTCCGAACGTCGGCAAGTCCTCCCTGCTGAACAAGGTCGCGGGCGAGGACCGGGTCGTCGTCAACGAGCAGGCCGGCACCACCCGCGACCCGGTCGACGAGCTGATCAAGCTCGGCGGCATCACCTGGAAGTTCATCGACACGGCCGGCATCCGCCGCCGCGTCCACCTCCAGGAAGGCGCGGACTACTACGCCTCGCTCCGTACGGCGGCCGCCGTGGAGAAGGCCGAGGTCGCCGTCGTCCTGATCGACTCCAGCGAGTCCATCAGCGTCCAGGACCAGCGGATCATCACCATGGCCGTGGAGGCCGGGCGCGCCATCGTCGTCGCCTTCAACAAGTGGGACACCCTCGACGAGGAGCGCCGCTACTACCTGGAGCGCGAGATCGAGACGGAGCTCGCGCAGATCTCCTGGGCCCCCCGGGTCAACGTCTCGGCCCTCACCGGCCGGCACATGGAGAAGCTCGTCCCGGCGATCGAGACCGCGATCGAGGGCTGGGAGACCCGCGTCCCCACCGGCCGGCTGAACGCCTTCCTCGGTGAGATCGTCGCCGCCCACCCGCACCCGATCCGCGGTGGCAAGCAGCCGCGCATCCTGTTCGGCACCCAGGCGGGCACCAAGCCGCCGCGGTTCGTGCTGTTCGCCTCCGGCTTCCTGGAGCACGGCTACCGCCGCTTCGTCGAGCGCCGGCTGCGCGAGGAGTTCGGCTTCGAGGGCACCCCGATCCACATCTCGGTCCGGGTCCGCGAGAAGCGCGGCCGCAACAAGTAGCGCGTACGGGTAGCGCCTACGGGAGAGCCCCGGCACCGATCCGTACGGTGGATCGGTGCCGGGGCTCTCCCGCACCCGCTCTCAGGACTCCCGGGTCCCCGGCGGAAGCGCCGCGGGCCGGGGACGCCCGGCGTGCCGGCCGACCCGCTGCCAGGAGCCGAGGGTGCCGGTGTGCTGGCTCTGGACGCCGCTGCCGGTCCCGGTGTGGCGGCTCTGACCGGCCGGGGAGGAGTGGCTGCCGCCCAGCGGGGCCCGGGTGGCGAACAGCCCGGCGCCGAAGGCCGGGAAGCGGAGGTTCTCCTCACCGCTCCGGTCACCCGGCAACGCCCGGAACGAGCGCCGGTACTCGGAGTACAGCGCGTCGTAGATCGGGGTGGCGGACGTGCCCACCGATGGCTCCTGCGAGGGACGCATGGCAGGAATCTGGCTCTGGTGCTGGCGGGAGGAGTCGTATGAGTGCACGTAGGTGCCAACGACCTCATCGCCCGTCGGATGCGGTCCCGCCGGAGAAAACGCTGTTCGGCGGGGGTGCCCGAGCGGGGCGGGCATGATCAGGTCCCGGCCAGCGGCATGGACGCGGCGACCAGGACCCCGTTGACCGCGGCCTTCTCCAGGGCGTCCCGGAGCAGGTCCTCGCGCGGCTGCTGGCCGATGGTGCCGGCCGGTGCGGCGAAGACGAGGACCGTCTGCGACTTGTTGACCGCGGCCCGCCAGCCGTCGGTCACCTGGAGCGGCTGGTGGGCCTGCCACCAGGCGACCGGGTTGCCTCCGCCGGAGCCCGGCTGCAGCACGGCGTGCAGCTGGCCCACGGCGAGCAGCACCGACCAGCCGGGCAGCGGCGCCGGCAGCGCGGTCAGGTCGGGGGCCGGGTGGAAGCCCTGCTCCAGCAGCAGCTGGAGGAACTCGTCGCCCCCGCTGCCGTCGGTGCCGGGCCGGGCGACCGGTCCGGTCGGTTCGACGACCAGGGCCGGGCGGACATCGTCCTCGATGAGAACGAGACCGCTGGTGATGCCGAGGACGGCCTGTTCGGGCATGCGCCCCTCCGTGTTCTTCTGCTCGCTGCCGGTGATGCTGCGTACCGCGCCCTGGAGCTGGTCCTCCGCGACCTTGACGACCTGCGAGGGGATGCACGTCGCGTGGGCGAACGCGAGTACGGCGGTCTCGTCCCCGATGAACAGCACCGTGCTGGTGCGTTCCTGGTCGGAGTCGCCGGGAGTGCGGCAGGAGGTGCAGTCGTAACTGCCGGGGGTGTCGTCGCCGACGAGCAGCCGGTCGGCTTCGTCGTCGCCGATCTCGGCGCGTACGTCCTGGCTGACGTCGAGCATGCGCGGCACGGGTGGCTCCTCGAACTCGGTGCGTGGGCCGGGGGGTTCCCGGCTCATGAAGAGACAACGCGGGATCCGTGGCCGGGGTCACGCACCGGTGGCGACGGAAGTGAGGACAAGGTCGACAGATCGCTACATCGAGGAGTCGACCTCCGTGCCCCGGAGGCCGGGGCGCCGGGCGCCGGGATATTCGCCGGAAGTTTTCGCCGGACGCAGGCAACCCGCCCGCCTTTCCTTACGTCAAGCACGGAGGGAAAGCGTCGCTGGAACGGGTGGCGGGCAGACGGCCGGACGGTGCACCGGCCGTCCCCGACGTATGCGCGGGATTCCGGTCGGTGACGGTGAAGCGGATTCACGGCTTCCGTAAACCTGCTGGTCAGCCACGGTTCCGGCGGTGCGACGGGAGTATTCGGACACCGCGACGCATTCCCCGGCTGAATCCAGCCGGATTCCGCACGCATTCCGGGGGTGAACCGCCGGGACGTACAGTCGCAAGAGACGGCCAGACCAGGGGGAAACGGCGGCGCCATGCATATTTCATTTCTTCTGCACAACGCGTACGGCATCGGGGGGACGATCCGTACCACCTTCACACTCGCCCGCACCCTCGCCGAACAGCACGACGTCGAGATCGTGTCCGTCTTCCGGCACCGCGAGGCCCCCGCGTTCGGCACGCCCGACGGTGTGACCCTGCGCCACCTCGTCGACACGCGGAAGAAGAGCGCGACGTACGACGGTGACGACGCCGAACACGCCCGGCCCGCAACGGTGTTCCCGCGCGGTGACAGCCGGCACAAGCAGTACAGCAAGCTCACCGACGCCCGGATCGCCGCCCATCTCCAGCGGCTCGACGCCGATGTCGTCGTCGGCACCCGCCCCGGCCTCAACGTCCACATCAGCCGGCAGACCCGCCGGGGCCCGGTACGCGTCGGGCAGGAACACCTCACGCTCGACAACCACGGCTACCGCCTGCGGCGCGAGATCGCCCACCGCTACACGCTGCTCGACGCCCTCACCACCGTCACCCGCGCCGACGCCGAGGACTACCGCAGCCGGATGAAGCTGCCCGGCGTACGGATCGAGGCCATCCCCAACGCCGTTCCCGAGCCCGCCTGTCCGCCCGCGGGCGGCGACCTGAAGTGGGTCGTCGCGGCCGGCCGGCTGCACCGGGTCAAACGGTACGACCTGCTCGTACAGGCCTTCGCCCAGGTCGCCGCGGTCCGCCCGGACTGGCGGCTGCGGATCTACGGCGGTGCGGACGCCTCCGGCGACGAGAAGACCACGCTGCGCGCCCTCATCGACCAACTGGACCTGCACAACCACGTGTTCCTGATGGGCTCCGCCACCCCCCTGGAGGCGGAGTGGCCCAAGGGCTCGATCGCCGCCGTCACTTCGGACCGCGAGTCCTTCGGCATGACCATCGTCGAGGCGATGCGCGGCGGACTGCCGGTCGTGGCCACCGACTGCCCGCACGGACCGGCCGAGATCATCGAGGACGGCACCGACGGCCGGCTCGTGCCGAAGGGCGACACCGACGCGATCGCCGCCGCGCTGCTCCAGCTGATCGAGGACGACGGCCTGCGCCACCGGATGGGCCGCGCCGCGCTGTCCGCGTCGGAGCGCTTCGACCCGGCGCGGATCGCCGAGCGCCACGAGCGCCTGTACACCGAACTGATCGCCCAGGGCGCCCGGCGCCGGGGCCACGGCCCTGTGCGCACCGCGCTGCACCGCACCCGGGGCACCGTGCTCGACGGGGCGTACGCGCTCCGCTACAAGGCCGCCGACGTGCTCCGCAAGGGGAAGACCGCATGACCGCCACCGCCACCACCGTCCGGGCCGACTGCGCCGCCGATCCGGCCGGAGCGCTCACCTTCGACCTGGCCCCCGCCGCCACCGCCCCCGAGGCCGTGCTGCTCCTGCGGCGCCGGGGAGCGGCGGGCACCACGGTCCGGCTCCCGCTGACCAGCACCGCCCCCGGGCGGCTGCGGGCGGTGCTGCCGCCCTCCGCCGACGTACCCGAGGGACGCTGGGACGCGTACGTGGAGGAGCCCGGCTCCGAGCACACCCTGACCGTCCTCCCGGGGCTGCGGGATCTGCGCGCCCTCGTCGACCGCACCCCCGACACCGGCACCGCCACCATCCGCTCCCGCGTCCCCTACCCCACGCTCGACGGCCGCCTCGCCCTGCGCTGCTGGGTCCGCGCCCCGCACGCCGAGGCCGGCGCCATCCGCGTCGGCCCGTCCGGCATGAGCGCCGAGGGCGAGCTCTACGGGGTCGAGGCGGGGGAGGGGGCCGTGGTGGAGGCCCGGCTGCCGGGCGAGCCCGCCCGGGTCCACCGGGTGCCGCTCACCGCCTCCGGGCAGCCAGGCGGCTTCGCCTTCACCCTGCCCTACGCCCCGCTGGCCGAGGGGCCCGTCACCGAGGAGCGGCTCTGGCGGCTGTGGGTGATCCCCTCGCCCGGTGCGAAGGCGGTCAGGATCTCCCGCATCCTCGACGACGTCTGGTCCCGGGAGCACACCTTCGTCTACCCGGGCCGCCCGGTGGCGGACGGTGTCCGCGCCACACCCTGCTACAGCGCGGCGAACGACCTCTGCGTGCGAGTGGTGCCCGCGACCGCCTGATCCGTTCGCGGACAGGTGCTGTCCGCAAGCCCTGGCAGACTCGTCCCCATGTTGGAGACCTCGGCACGACTGCTGCGCCTGCTCTCACTGCTCCAGGCCCACCGGGACTGGTCCGGCGCCGATCTGGCCGAGCGGCTCGGCGTCACCCCGCGCACCGTGCGCCGGGACGTCGACAAGCTGCGCGAGCTCGGCTACCCGGTGAACGCCAGCCCCGGCACCGGCGGCGGCTACCAGCTCGGGGCCGGGGCCGAGCTGCCGCCGCTCCTGCTCGACGACGAGGAGGCCGTCGCGGTCGCCGTGGGGCTGCGCACGGCCGCGGGCCACGGCATCGAGGGCATCGGCGAGACCTCCGTACGCGCCCTGGCCAAGCTGGAGCAGGTGCTGCCGAACCGGCTGCGGCGCCGGGTGAGCGCGCTCGGCGCCTTCACCGTGCCGATGCTGCGCGGGGCGGAGACCGACACCGTCGATCCGGCGCTCCTCACCGAGCTGGCCGCCGCCTGCCGGGACAGCGAGCGGCTCCGCTTCTCCTACCGCTCCCACGGCGGCTCGGACTCCCGCCGGACCGTGGAGCCGCACCGGCTCGTCTGCACCGAGCACCGCTGGTACCTGGTCGCCTGGGACCTGGACCGGGCGGACTGGCGGACCTTCCGGGTGGACCGGATCACCCCGACCCCGCCGCACGGCCCCCGCTTCACCCCCCGGCCACCGCCCGCCGACGACCTGGCCGCCTATGTCTCCCAGGGCGTCTCGGTCTCCGCCTACGCGGCGCGGGCGGTGGTCCTGCTGAAGGCTCCGGTGGCGGAGGCGGCCCAGCGCATCTCGCCCTCCGCCGGGGTGCTGGAGCCCGTCGACGAGCGGACCTGCCGGCTCACCGCGGGGGCGCCCGACCTGGAGGTCCTGGTGATCCATGTGCTGCTCATGGGGATCGACTTCGAGGTGGTCGAGCCGCCCGGCCTCACCGAGGTGATGACCCGGGCCCGGGACCGCCTCGACCGGGCGCTCGACGCATCCGGATCGTGAGATACCGCCCGCCGCCGGCGGAGACGGGGCCCGGGGAGAAAACGTGAGGAAATGTAAGGCAGATATAAGGGCACATGAAATTCAGGTGTCCCGGCCATTCGGGTGAAGCGTCCTGGACGGTAAAAGCGGCAGGTCACCCAGGATGTTTCCGGAGCGTGCGCACGGGCCTCGCCGCAAGGCCGCGCGAGGCCGCCGTCCCTTTCGTATCCGGGCTTCCGGGCGGGCTGTTCGGGTGAATAGGCCGGGATATCCGGGTGTGGGGATTCTGTGACACAAGCGTGACCGTGACGGCACGCGGGGATGCCAGGGGACGGTACGTGAGGATGCCAGAGGGCGGCATGCAGGGATGCCGGAGGGCGGCATGCCGGGGATGCCGGGGCCCGGCCTTCCGTCCTCGTCCGCGGCCGCCTACGGTGAGGGGTATGGCCTCTGAACCGACCCCTCCCGCACAGCCGGACGACGCCCCCGAGTCGTACGTCGGCCTCGGCGCCGACACCGCCGAACAGCAGGCGAGAAGCCGTGGCTGGGACACCGTCCGGGCGGTCCCCCCGGGCACGATCCTGACCATGGAGTTCCGTTCCGGACGGATCAACTTCCAGGTCGAGGACGCCACGGTGACCCGCTGCTGGGTGGGCTGACCCCACACCTTCTCGGTACTTCCGGTACGGCGAAGGCCCCGACCACGTCATGGTCGGGGCCTTCGCCGTACCGAGAAGGTGCGCAGGGCGGCGCGCCCTAGCCGCCCGTCATCGGGCCCGCCTGGGCCGGTTGCGGCCGCTCCGGGCAGACGGTGGGCGCATGGTGGGCCCGTGCCCGGGCCCCGGTCGCCAGGTGCGGGTGCGCGGCGGGAGTGCCCGTGCCGGCCGCGAGGGCCGCGCCCTCGGCGGCGATCGACTGGGGGAGCAGCACCGGCTGCGGGGCGACCCCGGGGGCCCGCACCTGGCGGACCGCCCTGCGCCGCGCGCGCCACTGCTCGCGGACGTCGAAGATCCAGCTCTCCGCCCGGGCGATCAGCGGCTCGAACCAGGGCAGCGCCAGCAGGATGAGCAGCCCCGCCGCCCAGCCCAGCACCACATCGCTGAGCCAGTGCGTGCCGATGTAGACGGTGGTGAGGCCGACGCCCAGCGAGACCGTGGCGGAGACCGCCGACAGATAGCGCCTGGCCCGGGGCGTGGTGGCCAGATAGGCGAGGATTCCCCAGGTCACCACGGCGTTGGCGGTGTGTCCCGAGGGAAATATATCGCCGCCGGCGAACATCTCGGCCGAGCCGATCTGCGTCGCGTAGTGCGGGCCGAGCCGGCCCAGGCCCAGCTTGACCGCGCCCACCGTCACGTTGAGCAGCAGCAGCGAGGTGCCGAGGACCAGCAGCGGCCGGAGCGTGTGCTGACGCCAGGAGCGCCAGCCCAGCCAGCAGGCGACCATCACCGCCGTCGGGCCGCGCTGGCCGAGCACGACGTAGTAGTCGAGGAAGGCGTGCAGTTCGGGCCACTGCTGGTAGGGCCGGAACAGCATGACCTTCCAGTCCAGGGCCACCAGCCAGGACGTCACGAGCACGGCGAAGACGATGGCGAGATAGAACGCCAACGTCCCGCCGAAGAGGGCGGCACGGTGACGGCTCATCCGTGGTGCCACTATCTTCGGCGGTTCCGGCTCCCGGTCCAGGCGGGCAAAGATGTCGGTACGCACCCAATCGACGTTACAGCGAGTGAGTGTGTGTGCAGGCCAATCCGGGCGCTTTGTGATGACGATGTGATGTGGACTTCGTCTCAGAGCGGTTACTTTTTCCGGGCGCGGAGAAGAATCTCCGTGATCTTGCGGTCAATTTCCCCGGGGTTCCGTTCGGAAGCATGTTTGATCTTCCGGGCAATTTCGCACACAGGAATCCGCGGGAATTGATCCGGCCGTCCGGGGCAGGCGCACGCCGTTCCGCGAGGCCCGGCGGCGGGCGGAGCGGAGGGCCGACGGGCGGGACCTCTGTGGCGTACGCCACACTGCGCGGCGGACCGGCGTATGAGGTGGGCCACGTGTGACCTGGCCGAACTCGCGTACGCTGACGGCGCACTCGCCCGTCGATGCCGGGCCCCCGGGAACACGACAGACCACGTCCCCGCCGGTCCACCGAGCGCGAGGAACCCAATCGGGAGGTAGGTAGATGTCCGGGACGACCACGGCCGGAGTCCGGCTGCGCCGAGCCGCCGACGGTGCCAACCGCTGGGTCGTCCTCGTCGTCCTCTGCCTCAGCCTGCTGGTGGTCGCCCTCGACGCGACCGTGCTCCATGTCGCGGTCCCCTCGGTCACCGAGGACCTGCGCCCGAGCGCCACCGGACTCCTCTGGATCGTGGACGCCTACCCCCTCGTCTGCGCCTCGCTGCTCATCCTCTTCGGCACGCTGGGTGACCGGATCGGCAGACGACGGGTGCTGCTGCTGGGCTACGCGCTCTTCGGCGTGGCCTCCCTGCTCGCCGCGACCGCCGACACCCCCGCAGTCCTCATAGCGGCCCGCGCCCTGCTCGGCGTCGGCGGCGCGATGATCATGCCGGCGACCCTGTCGATCCTGCGCCAGGTCTTCCCCGACCGACGGGAGCGGGCGCTCGCCATCGGCGTGTGGACCGCGGTCGCCGCCGTCGGCGCCGCCACCGGACCGGTCGTCGGCGGCTTCCTGGTCGAGCACTTCTGGTGGGGCTCGGTCTTCCTGATCAACATCCCGCTGATGGCGGTCATCCTGCCGCTCGGCCGCTGGCTGCTGCCCGAGTCGCGCGGTGCCGACGACGGCCCGTGGGACGTGCTGGGCGCGCTGACCGCGGCGGCCGGAGTGCTCGGGGTCGTCCTCGGCGTCAAGCGCCTGGGCGGCGGCGCCGGACTCCTGGACCCGGTCGCGCTGGTCCCGCTGGCCCTCGGGCTGGCGCTCCTGACCCTCTTCGTGCGCCGCCAGAAGCGCCGTACGCACCCGCTCATCGACATCGCCATGTTCGCCCGCCCGGCCTTCTCCACCGCCGTCGGCTGCATCGTGCTCGCCATGCTGGCCTTGGTCGGCCTCCAGCTGATCGCCGTCCAGTACCTCCAGCTGGTGCTGGGCCTCAGCCCGCTGGAGACCGGGCTGCGGCTGCTGCCGCTGACCTTCGCCGCGATGGCCGCGGGCGCCACCGGCTCGTACACCCTGCGCCGGGTGGGCCCCCGCAAGATGGTCGGCTGGGGTTTCGTCCTGACGGCCTCCTCCGTGCTACTGCTCACCTCGATGGGCCACCACGACCGGCCCGCCCTGCTGACCTGTGCCTTCGTCCTGCTCGGCTTCGGACTCCAGACGACGCTGTTCGGCGCGTACGAGTCGATGCTCAGCGACGCCCCCGCCGAGCGGGCGGGCGGGGCCGCGGCGATAGGGGAGACCTCCTACCAGCTCGGCGCGGGCCTGGGCATCGCCCTCCTCGGCAGCGTCATGAACGCCGCCTACGCCCCCGGCCTCGCCTCCCTGCGCGACCAGGGCGTTCCCGCCCGCGCGGGCGCCGAGGCCTCCCACTCGCTGGGCGAGGCCTACCAGGTGGCCGCGCAGCTCGGCGGCCCGACGGGCGAGCTGCTGCGCTCCACGGCCCGGCACGCCTTCGTCGGCGGGCTGCACATCACGCTCTTCGTCAGCGCGGGTCTGCTGCTGCTCGGCGCGCTCGCCGCGCTGCGGCTGCCGAGGGCGATGGACTGTCCGCCCAAGGAGGTCTGCCTCCTGGGCGAGCGCCCGGCCGCCGAGCCCGGGACCGCCGCCGACCGCCCGGACGCCGAGGTCCCTGCCACCGAGGCCCCCGCCACCGAGGCCCCCGCCACCGAGCCCCGGACCGCCGCCGTCCCGGCCCCCGCTCCCGAGCGTTCGGCCCCGCGCCTCAGGCTCCCCGCGCGGCGCGAACCGGCCGAGGCGACCGGCTCTGGACGAGCGGCACGCTGAGCCGTAACGTCTCCACGACGTTTCGACTACCACTGCTAGTTTTCGGAGGGCCGCGGCCGACCCCGCCCCCTCCGGACCCCGTGCGAGCCGCCGGAGGCACCCACATGACCAGCACCGAGTCCGCCGCGAAGCCGTCGAAGCTCCCGCCGTTCGACGCCGCCGACCCCCTCGGCATCGACGATCTGCTCGGCCCCGACGACCTGGCGATCCGCGACACCGTCCGCACCTGGGCCGCCGACCGGGTCCTGCCGCACATCGCCGAGTGGTACGAGAAGGGGGAGCTGCCCGGCATCCGGGAGCTGGCCCGGGAGCTCGGCGCGCTGGGCGCGCTCGGCATGTCGCTGGACGGCTACGGCTGCGCCGGGGCGAGCGCCGTCCAGTACGGGCTGGCCTGCCTGGAGCTGGAGGCCGCCGACTCCGGGATCCGCTCGCTCGTCTCCGTACAGGGGTCGCTCGCCATGTACGCGATCCACCGCTTCGGCTCCGAGGAGCAGAAGCAGCGGTGGCTGCCCGGTATGGCGGCCGGCGAGATCATCGGCTGCTTCGGGCTGACCGAGCCCGACCACGGCTCCGACCCGGCCGGGATGCGGACGTACGCCAAGCGCGACGGTGAGGACTGGGTCCTCACCGGGCGCAAGATGTGGATCACCAACGGCTCGGTCGCCGGGGTCGCGATCGTCTGGGCCCAGACCGACGAGGGCGACGAGGGCCGGGGCATCCGCGGCTTCGTCGTACCGACCGACACCCCCGGCTTCTCGGCGCCGGAGATCCACCACAAGTGGTCGCTGCGCGCCTCGGTCACCAGCGAGCTGGTCATGGACGGCGTCCGGCTCCCCGCCGACGCGGTGCTTCCGGACGCGAAGGGGCTGCGCGGCCCGCTCAGCTGTCTGAGCCATGCGCGGTACGGAATCGTCTGGGGCGCCATGGGCGCGGCGCGGGCCAGCTTCGAGTCGGCCCTCGACTACGCGAGGACCCGGGAACAGTTCGGCCGTCCCATCGGCGGCTTCCAGCTCACCCAGGCCAAGCTGGCGGACATGGCCGTGGAGCTGCACAAAGGCATCCTGCTCGCCCACCATCTGGGCCGCCGCATGGACGCGGGGCGGCTCCGCCCCGAGCAGGTCAGTTTCGGCAAGCTCAACAACGTGCGGGAGGCCATCGAGATCTGCCGTACCTCGCGCACGATCCTCGGTGCCAACGGGATCTCGCTGGAGTACCCGGTGATGCGGCACGCGACGAACCTGGAGTCGGTGCTCACGTACGAGGGCACCGTGGAGATGCACCAGCTGGTGCTGGGCAAGGCGCTCACCGGTCTCGACGCCTTCCGGTGACCACGGCCCGTCCGAGGGGACGCGCCGACCGGAGGCGCTGACCGGAACTTTCCGGCGAGCGCCCTGCTCAGCTCTGGTTGAAGAAGCCGTCGGCCTTGCGGCCGGCGGCTTCCCCGGCGACCACCTGGGTGTCGGCCGGGGAGAGCAGGAAGACCCGGGTGGCCACCCGGTCGATCGAACCGCGCAGACCGAAGATCAGCCCGGCGGCGAAGTCCACCACACGCTTGGCGTCGGCGGGGTCCATGGCCGTGAGGTTGACGATCACCGGGACACCGTCCCGGAACAGCTCACCGATGGCCCGTGCGTCCCGGAAGCTGTCCGGCGTCACCGTGGCGATCCGCCGGTCCTGCTCCTCGGCCGCCTCGGCCGCCACCTGCACCCGCGGGTCGGTGACCCAGGCCTGGTTGCCCGTGCCCGTCTCCGTACCCTCGGCGTACTCGTCGTCGTAGTACCGCTCGTCGTTGTCCTCTACGAGCCCCAGCCACGCACTCGCCTTGCGCACCGATCCCATGGACGCCTCCTCTCAACCGCGGTTCCTTGGTGTTCCGCTTCTCTTTCGTATCCCTATGGTCGTCCATGATGCGGATACCGCGCCAAGTGGATAGTCGCCGCACAGGTGATTCGTGACGGTACTGGTGCAGAAGATGTGGCGGTTCGTCAAGGTTCCTCCTGCGTAAGGCCTGCCCCGTTGGGAAAATATGATGCGCCGGTCCGTACGGGTGACATGGGGGACGTACGGGTGAACGGATCACTCGATACGATGCACGGCGCTCAGGTGCGCGAGTGGCGCGCACCGGTTGGAACGGCTCGCGGGGGATCGGCATGTTCGGAATCGTGAGGCCCTGTACGCACCGGCTCTCCGAAGGTCTGCGGACCGAGTGGATGGCCCATCTCTGCGGTCTCTGCCTGGCCCTGAGGGCGGATCACGGGCAGTTTGCCCGGATCGTCACGAACTATGACGGTCTGATCGTCTCGGTCCTGACGGAGGCTCAGGCCGGCGCCATGCCCGCCGGGCGGCGCACCGCCGGGCCGTGCCCGCTGCGCGCGATGCGGACCGCCCCGGTCGCGATGGGGGAGGGGGCCCGGCTCGCCGCCGCAGTCTCGCTCGTCCTCGCCTCCGCCAAGGTGCGCGACCACGTCGCCGACCGGGACGGGCTGTTGGCCCGCCGGCCGGTCGCGGCGGCCGCGCGGCGGGTGGCGGCGGGCTGGGACCGGGCCGGAGCCCGTACGGGGGCGGCGCTCGGCTTCGACACCGCCCTCCTGGTGGACGCGGTCGACCGGCAGACCGGCATCGAGACCCTCGCCGGGCCCGGCACCCCGCTGCTGACGGTCACCGAACCCACCGAGACGGCCACCGCGGCCGCCTTCGCGCACACCGCGGTCCTCGCCGGGAAGCCGCAGAACGCCGCCCCGCTCGCGGAGGCCGGACGGCTCTTCGGGCGGCTCGCGCATCTGCTGGACGCCGTCGAGGACCGGGAAGCTGACGCCGCGTCGGGTGCCTGGAACCCGCTCACGGTGACCGGCACCTCGCTGACCGAGGCGCGCCGGCTCTGCGACGACGCGCTGCACGGCGTACGGCTCGCGCTGCGCGAGGTGGAGTTCACCGACGGGCAGCTCGTCCACGTCCTGCTCGCCCACGAGCTGCGGCGCTCGGTCGACCGGGCGTTCGGCACGTCGTCCTGCTCGCACCAGGGGCTTGAGGTGCCGGAGGGTTCCTTCGGGCCGCCCCCCGGCAACCCGTACGGTCCCACCCCCGGCAACCCCTACGGTCCCACCCCCGGCAATCCCTACGGTCCCACCCCCGGCGGTCCCGCCGCCCCGCCCCCGCCCCGGCCGCCGCGCGACCGGCGCGGGCTGATCGCCGGGTGCCTGGTCTGGGCCGGGCTCGCCTGCACCTGCCAGATGTGCTGCGGGAGCTACGAGGACCCGTGGAGCCGGGAGCGGCGGGAGGCGCCCTGCCAGGACTGCGGCGACTGCTGCGAGGCGTGCAACTGCTGCGGCCAGTGCGGCGAGGGGTGCTGCTGCTGCGGTGACTCCTGCGGGTGCGACTGCTAGGGCGACAGGCCCTGGCCCGCAGGAATCACCGGCCCCGGGCTACTTCGGCTCGGGGCCCTTCAGCTCCGGCGGCGAGATCTGCGACTTCTCGATCGCGGACTCGGTGGTGCCCCACTTCTCCAGGATCCGGTCGTAGGTGCCGTCCTTCTTGAGCTCGTTGACCGCCGCCTGGAAGGCCGGCGTCAGCGGGCTGCCCTTCTTGAAGGCGAAGCCGACGTCGAGCCGCTTGTACTCGTTGAGGAAGCGCAGTCCCTCCTGCTGGGTCACGGCGTACCGCAGCCCGTTGATGGTGGACATGTTCACGTCCGTGCGCTTCTGCTTGAGGGAGAGCCAGACCGCCGCCGGGTCGGCGTAGGTCTTCACCTCGTAGGGCTTCTTGCCCTTCTCCGCGCACCGGGGCAGGTTCTCCTGGAGCGCGACCTCGAAGGTGGTGCCCGCGCCGGTCGACACGTTCAGGCCGCACAGGTCGGTGAGGTCGGTGATCTCCTTCAGCGGGCTGTCCTCGCGGACGGCGAAGCCCTGGCCGTCGTTGATGTACGTCACGAAGTCGATCGTCTTGCGGCGTACGTCGGTGACGCCGAAGTTCCCCGTACCCAGGTCGTACTTCCCGCTGCCGAGCGCCGGCAGGATCGCCTCGAAGGACGCCACCTCACGCTTCAGCTTCACGCCCAGCACCTTGGCCACCGCGTCCGCGAAGTCGATGTCCGCGCCCGACAGTGTGGTGCCGTCCTCCTCGTAGAACGCCCCGGGCGGGGAGCCGGTGGCGGCCGCGATCCGCAGGGTGCCGGCCTTCCGGACGTCCTCGGGCAGCAGCTCCGCCACGGCGTCGGCCTTCTTCACCGAGGACACCACGTCCGTGGTCGGCGTGTCCCCCTTCTTGACCCCGTTCTCGGCGGTGCCGACCCCGGGCTCCGCCGGGTCCGCGCAGCCGGTGAGGGCCAGTGCGGCGACGGTGATCAAGGCGAAGAGGGCGCTGTGACGCGATCTGGGCATGGCTCTGTTTTCTCCGGGTTCGTCAAGGTATGCCGACCGGCCCCGGGCCGAAAAGGGCGCGGAGCGGCGGCGACAGGTTCAGCGGTGCCTGAGGACGTGCGGCGGAGCGAGGGGAGGGTGACGCGGTGTGGTGTGGTGGCGGTGAAGTCACGCGGGGAATGCTGCTCCAACGCCCTCAGAGCAGGCGTGAGCAGGGAAATCCGGACAGCAGGCGGTCAGCTCAACAGGAAGAGGACCACACGCGACCGAAGTCGATGTGGGAGCGGGTGACCAGCCACTGCTGCGAATACATGGGGCCAGTGGAACAGGCATCCGGGTGCGCGTCAACCGAGATGAGACAAGCCGCTCAGAGTGTGGACAGGCTTGACAATGCGCCGTGTTCACCGCTTATCTCGGAGACGGACCGGCGCTGAGGGGCCCGGTCCGTGTGGTTTTCCGGTGTGAAGGTACGCCCCGTGTTCGATCTCAGCATCCACGGAGCCCTCGCATGCCCCCGCAGACCGATCTGCTGCCTCCCTCGTCCTCCGCGCCACCCGTCAAGAGCGACGGAGACAGTGCGGTCCCCCGCATCGTCCCCGTCCGCCGAACGGGCCGCTGGACAGCGGCTGTTGCCGTGCTCATTCTCCTCGCGCTGGCGCTGAACTCGGTCATCCGCAACGAGGCCTTCGAGTGGGACGTCGTCGTCTCCTACTTCGCCACCGTCTCCGTCCTGCGCGGGCTCTGGCTCACCCTGTGGCTCACCGCGGTCGTCATGGTGCTCGGCTTCGCGCTCGGGGCGCTCCTCGCCGTCCTGCGGCTCTCCGGCAACCCCGTGCTCCAGGCGGTGAGTTGGGGGTACGTCTGGCTCTTCCGGTCCACCCCGATCCTGGTCCAGCTGCTGTTCTGGTTCAACATCGGCGCCCTGTACCCGCAGATCCTCGGCGTCAACACCGTCACCCTCATGGGCCCGGTCACCATCGCCGTCATCGGGCTGACCCTGCACGAGGCCGCGTACGCCGCCGAGGTCGTCCGCGGCGGCATCCTCTCCGTCGAACGCGGCCAGATCGAGGCCGCCCAGTCCCTGGGGCTCGGTCCCTGGCGGCGCTTCCGGCGGATCGTGCTGCCGCAGGCGATGCGCTCCATCGTCCCGCCGGCCGGGAACATGCTGATCGGCACCCTCAAGGGCACCTCGATCGTCAGCATCATCGCCGTGCAGGACCTGCTCTACTCCGTCCAGCTCGTCTACCACCGCACCTACCAGGTCATCCCGCTGCTCCTCGTCGCCACCATCTGGTACGCGCTCGTCACCTCGCTGCTGAGCATCGGCCAGCGCTATGTGGAGCGCTACTACGCCCGCGGTACGGCGGGTGCCCGATGAGCACCGCACCCACCCTGGTGGTGATCGGCGGCGGGCCGCGCGGCACCGGCGTCATCGAGCGCATCGCCGCCAACGCGCCGGAGCTGTACGGGGATCTGCCCCTGGACATCCACCTCGTCGACCCCTACCCGGCCGGCGGCGGACGGATCTGGCGGCCGGACCAGTCGCCGCTGCTCTGGATGAACTCCATGGCCGAGGACGTCACCATGTTCACCGACGAGACGGTGGAGCTGGCCGGACCGGTCGTCGCGGGGCCCGCCCTGCACGCCTGGGCCGAGGACGTCCGCGCCGGGCGCGTCACCCCCGACGCCGAGCCCGCCGTCCTGGCGGAGATACGCGGCCTCACCGGCCAGGACTTCCCCAGCAGGCGGCTCCAGAGCGCCTATCTGCGCTGGACCTACGAGCGCGCCCTGGCGGCCCTGCCTCCCTCGATCACCGTCCACGAGCACCGCACCACCGCCCTCTCCGTCACCGGCCCGCGCGGCTCCCGCCAGCGCGTGAGGCTGAAGGACCGCACCGAACCGCTCCTCGCCGACCTCGTCGTCCTGACCGTCGGCCACCTGGACGCCGAACAGGAGCCGGAGCAGGCCGAGTTGAGCGACTTCGCGGCACGGCACGGGCTGATCCACCTGCCGCCCGACTTCACCGCCGACACCGACCTCACCGCACTGCCGGCCGGTGAACCGGTCATCGTCCGCGGCTTCGGCCTCGCCTTCATCGACCTGATGGTCCTGCTCACCGAGGGGCGCGGCGGACGCCACGAGGACGGGGTCTACGTGCCGTCGGGGCGTGAGCCCGTGCTGTACGTGGGATCGCGGCGCGGGGTCCCGTACCACTCGAAGATCGGCTACACCTGGACCGGCGAACGCCCGCCGCTGCCGCGCTACTTGACCCCGGAATGGGCCGACGAGCTGCTGAGCCGGCCCGGGCCGCTCGACTTCCGGCGCGAGGTGTGGCCGCTGGTCGCCAAGGAGCTCGGCCACGCCCACTACCACCGGCTGTTCACCGCCCACCCCGGGCGCACCACCCTGGACCCCGAGGTCTTCGACGCGAAGTACGCCGCCGCCGACCCCGGCAGCCCCGAGCTGGCCGACCTCGTCGCCGGTGCCGTACCCGACCCCGCCGACCGGCTGGACCTGGACGCGCTCGACCGGCCGCTGGACGGGGTGACGTACGAGAACGGCGAGGCGCTCCAGGAAGGGCTGCGCGACTACATCACCGCCGACCTGACCCGTCGCCATGACCCGGACCACAGCACGGATCTCGCCGTCTTCCTCGGGCTGCTCTCCGCCTACGCGCAGCTCATCCGGCTCGGCGACATCGGCAACTGGTGGCACGGCTTCTTCAGCTACCTCGCCTCCGGACCCCCGGGACCCCGCCTGGAGCAGCTCCTCGCCCTCTCCCGGGCCGGCGTCGTCCGCTTCCTCGGCGGCTCCGTCGCCGTCGAGGCCGACGAGGAGCGCGGCGTCTTCCGGGCGAGCGCCGCCACCGTGCCCGGCGAGCACATCGAGGCCCGCGCCCTGGTCGAGGCCCGCCTCCCGGACCCCTCGCTCCGGCACACCGCCAGCCCGCTGCTGCGCGCGCTGTACGAGGGCGGGGCCGCCGTCACCGACACGGGCCTGCTCTCCGTGGACCCGGGCGACAGCCGCATCGTCGACCGCGAGGGGCGCCCGCACCCGCGCCGCTTCGCGCTCGGCCCGTTCACCACGGCACGCAACAGCGGCGCCTTCACCCGCCCCCGTACGGGCGGACCCGCCTTCCGGCAGAACGACGCCGCCGCCCGCGCCGCGCTCTCCTTCCTGCGCGACCTCTCCTGTCACGGCCGCCTCGCTTCCTGAATCCGCCGCAGAACCTTCCCGTATCACCGCTCCCAAGGAATCCCGCCATGTCGCTGACCAGCGATCCACCCATCGATCCAGCCGCCGGAACCCCCGACGGCCCGCCCGCCGATAAGACCGTCACCAAGGCCGCCGACCCCGGCACCGACTACGGAGAGCTGACCGTCGTCCCGGCCCGCCACCCCTGGCGCTGGGTCGCCATCGCCGTGACCGCGGTCCTGGTCGCCCAGTTCATCAACGGTCTTGTCACCAACCCCGGTTGGGAGTGGGACGTCTTCGCGCAGTTCTTTTCCGCGCCGGTCATCCTCAAGGCCGTCTGGCTCACCCTCCAGCTGACCATCTACGGCACGGTCCTCGGCTTCGCGCTCGGCATCGTGCTGGCGTTCATGCGGCTGTCGGCCAGCCCGTTCCTGCGGACGGTCGCCTACGGCTACATCTGGGCGTTCCGGTCGATCCCGCTCATCGTGCAGCTGCTGTTCTGGTTCAACCTGGCCTATCTGTACAAGGAGTTGCAGTTCGGCATCCCGTTCGGGCCGGGCTTCTTCACCTTCGACACGATGAACCTGGTCGGCGCGGTGAGCGCGGCCGTCCTCGGCCTGGCGCTGCACCAGGCGGCGTACGCGGCGGAGATCGTACGCGGTGGCGTACTGGCCGTCGGCAGCGGCCAGTTGGAGGCGGCGTCCGCCCTCGGCATCCCCAAGCTCCGGCAGCTGCGCCGGATCGTGCTGCCGCAGGCGATGCGCTCGATCCTGCCCAACGCGGCCAACGAGATCATCTCGCTGTTCAAGGGCACCTCGATCGTCTCCGTCATGGCGATCGGCGAACTCTTCTACCAGGTCCAGGTCGTCTACGGCCGCAGCGGCCGGGTCGTCCCCCTGCTGATGGTCGCCACCGCCTGGTACATCATCCTGACCACCGCCCTCTCGATCATCCAGTACTACGTCGAACGTCACTACGCAAAGGGGGCCGTGCGATGAGCGCAACCGTCGAAGCCATGGTCGAGATCCGCTCCGTGCACAAGAACTTCGGCTCCCTGGAGGTGCTGCGCGGCGTCGACCTGTCGGTACGGCCCGGCGAGGTCACCGTCATCCTCGGCCCCTCCGGCTCCGGCAAGTCCACCCTCCTGCGCACCATCAACCACCTGGAGAAGGTCGACCAGGGCTGGATCAGCGTGGACGGCACCCTCGTCGGCTACCGCAGGGACGGCAACAAGCTCTACGAGCTCCGCGAGCGCGAGGTGCTGCGCCAGCGCACCAAGATCGGCTTCGTCTTCCAGAACTTCAACCTCTTCCCGCACCTGACCGTGCTGGAGAACATCATCGAGGCACCCGTCTCCGCGCTGCGCCGCCCCCGCAAGGAGGCCGTCGAGTCGGCGGAGAAGCTGCTCGCCCGGGTCGGTCTCGCCGACAAGGCCTCCGCCTATCCGGCGCAGCTCTCCGGCGGCCAGCAGCAGCGCGTCGCCATCGCCCGCGCCCTGGCGCTGGAGCCCAAGCTGCTCCTCTTCGACGAGCCGACGTCCGCCCTGGACCCGGAGCTCGTCGGCGAGGTCCTCGACGTCATCAAGGACCTGGCGCACGGCGGCACCACGATGATCGTCGTCACCCATGAGATCGGCTTCGCCCGTGAGGTCGCCGACACCGTCGTCTTCATGGACGACGGCCGGATCGTCGAGCAGGGCCGGCCCGCCGACGTTCTGGACCACCCGACCCAGGAGCGCACCCGAGCGTTCCTGTCCAAGGTTCTCTGAACCGCTCCGAGGCTCGAAGAACCTCTTTCATATCCCTTTCATCCGCATCATTCGCAAGGAGTACGTACGTGTCCGTCCGCCGCAGCATCACCCTCGCCATCGCCACGCTCACCGCCACCGGACTGCTCACCGCCTGCGGCAACCCCGACGCCTCCACCGACGTGGCGGCGCCCAAGGGCAAGAAGGACACCGGGATCAACATCAGTCCCGACCAGGACCGGCTCAGAGGCAAGAAGGTCGACGCCATCGCCGCCCTCGTACCCGAGGACATCCGCAAGCGCGGCACCCTGAGGATCGGGGCCAGCGCGGACGCCGTTCCGCCGCTGGGCTTCTTCGCCACCGACGACAAGACCCGGATCGGCTCCGAGATCGACATCGCCACCCTCCTCGTCGACACCCTCGGCCTCAAGCCGGACTTCGGACAGGTCTCCTGGGAGAACCTCTTCGTCGGCCTGGACAGCTCCAAGTTCGACGCGGTCCTCTCCAATGTCACCGTGACCGAGGAGCGCAAGGAGAAGTACGACTTCGCCACCTACCGGCTCGACAACATCGCCTTCGAGGCGAAGAAGGGCTCCGGCTGGAAGGTGACCGGCCCCGAGGACGTCGCGGGCAAGACGATCTCGGTCTCCTCCGGCACCAACCAGGAGAAGATCCTCGTCGAGTGGAGCGAGGAGAACGTCAAGGCCGGCCGCAAGCCCGTCGACATCAAGTACTTCCAGAAGGAGAACGACTACTACCTGGCCCTCCAGTCGGGCCGTATCGACCTCCACCTCGGCCCGAGCCCGTCCGCCGCGTACCACGTCGAGTCCGCGGGCCAGAGCGAGATCGTCGGACAGATCTCCGGGGCCGGAGGCGGCCTTCAGGGCAAGATCGCCGCGACCACCAAGAAGGACAGCGGCCTGGTCAAGGCCTACGCCGCCGCCATCAACCACATCATCGAGGACGGCTCGTACGGCAAGGTCCTGGAGCGCTGGGGGCTGACCGGCGAGGCCGTGGAGAAGTCCGAGATCAACCCGCCCGGCCTGCCCAAGAGCAAGAGCTGATCCGGGGCAACCCTCCAGGGGCCTCGCACAGCCGATGACCACCAGGGGTGTCCGGCCCCGACCGCCGGACACCCCTGGGCCTGTCGTCGAACTGCCGCCTGCCGCGCGACGCCTGGCACGCACGCTCGCGAGGCCCCCGCCCGACCGTCGACCCGAGAGGTCCCGCAATGTCCGCCCGTACCCCCCTCCACCTGGCCGCCGAGATCGGCGGCCCGCCGCACTACGACGCCGGCCACTACCTCCGCCTCGCCAAGCTCGCCGAAGGCGGCGCCCTCGACTACGTCACCCTCGGCGACTCCTTCGCCCGCCCCGGGCTCGACGCGCTCGCGGTCCTCGCCCGCGTCGCGCCCGCCACCGACCGCATCGGGCTCGTCCCGACCGTCACCACCACCCACACCGAGCCCTTCCACGTCTCCTCGGCCGTCGCCTCCCTGGACTGGGTCAGCAACGGCCGGGCCGGCTGGCACGCCGACGTCTCCACCACCGAGGCGGAGGCCCGGCTCTTCGGCAGACGCCCCGCCGCCCCGCCCGCCGCCCTGTGGCAGGAGGCCGGAGAGGTGGCCGACGTCTCCGCGCGGCTCTGGGACAGCTGGGAGGACGACGCGGAGATCCGGGACACCGCGACCGGACGCTTCATCGACCGGGACAAGCTGCACTACGTCGACTTCGAGGGCTCCACCTTCACCGTGAAGGGCCCCGCCATCGTGCCGCGCCCCCCGCAGGGCAGGCCCGTCACCGTCATCGATGCCGTCGGCGCCCCGTCCAAGGAGGCGGCGGCCCGGCACGCGGACGTCATCCACATCCGCGCCACCAGCCCCGAGCAGGCGGCCGCGCTCCGGGACGAACTGCGCGCCAGGGCCTCGGCCCACGGGCGCGACCCCGACGCGCTGCGGGTCCTGGTCGCGCTCACCGTCGACCTCGGGGACGCCGAGAGCGCTCCCGAACCCGGACTGGAGAGCGGACCCCAACTCGCCGGGCGCGGCACCTACTTCCGGGGCGGACCGGTCGACCTCGCCGACCTCATCGCCCAGTGGCACCGGTCGGGCGCGGCCGACGGCTTCCACCTCACGCCCATCACCCCCGAGCGCGACCTCGAAAGGATCGTCAACGGCACCGTGGCCCTCCTCCAGCACCGCAGCCTCTTCCGCACCTTCTATCCCGGCGGAACCCTGCGCGAACACCTGGGCCTCGCCCGCCCCGCCAGCCGCTACGCGCGCGCCGAAACCGCGTCGAAGGAGGCCTGACCGTGCCCCGCACCATGCATCTGGCCGCGCACTTCCCGGGCGTCAACGCCACCACCGTGTGGGCCGACCCCCGCTCCCGCAGCCAGATCGACTTCTCGTCCTTCGTCCATCTGGCCAGGACGGCGGAGCGCGGCAAGTTCGACTTCTTCTTCCTCGCCGAGGGGCTGCGGCTGCGCGAGCACAACGGGCGCATCCACGACCTCGACGTCGTCGGCCGCCCCGAGTCGCTGACCGTGCTCAACGCGCTGGCCGCCGTCACCGAACGGCTCGGCCTCGCCGCCACCGTCAACGCCACCTTCAACGAGCCCTACGAGCTGGCCCGCCGCCTCGCCACCCTCGACCACCTCAGCGCGGGGCGCGCCGCCTGGAACGTGGTGACCTCCTCCGACGCCTTCACCGGGGAGAACTTCCGCCGGGGCGGCTATCTGGACCGCGCCGACCGCTACACCCGGGCCGCCGAGTTCGTCGCCACCGCCCGGGAGCTGTGGGACTCCTGGACGCCGGGCGGCGAGTCCCGGCCCTTCGCGCACGAGGGCGAACAGTTCACCATCTCCGGTGAGTTCACCGTGCCGCGCTCCCCGCAGGGCCACCCGGTGGTGATCCAGGCCGGGGACTCCAGTGAGGGCCGGGAGTTCGCCGCCTCCGCCGCCGACATCATCTTCACCCGGCACGGCACCCTGGAGGCGGGCCGCGACTTCTACGCCGACGTCAAGTCACGGCTCGCCGCGTACGGGAGGCAGCCCGACGACCTCAAGATCATGCCCGGGGTCACCGTGGTGACCGGCGACACCGACGCCGAGGCGCAGGAGCGCGCGTACGAGATCCGCCGGCAGCAGGTCTCCCCGCAGAACGCGATCCTCGCCGCCGAGCAGCTCTGGGGCACCGACCTCTCCGCGTACGACCCCGACGGGCCGCTCCCCGAGATCGACCCCGTCCTCGACTCCGGCCTCGTCAAGGGGAGGGTCCTGCACGGCGACCCGCTCGGCGTCGTCGCGCGGTGGCGTGCGGTCGCCGAGGCCAAGGGACTCTCCCTGCGGCAGACGGTCATCGAGACGACCACCCGGCAGTCCTTCATCGGCTCGCCGCAGACGGTCGCTGCGGAGCTGACCGCCTTCGTCGACGAGCGGGCGGCCGACGGCTTCATCCTCGTACCGCATCTCACCCCGGGCGGTCTGGACGACTTCGTCGACCGGGTCGTCCCGCTCCTCCAGGAGAGCGGAGCATTCCGCTCCGAGTACTCCGGCTCCACGCTGCGGTCGCACCTCGGCCTGGCGGAGCCGGTGTGGAAAGGTTGACCGCATGAGCACGGACGCACAGCAGGACCAGCAGGCCGGGGAGCCGGACGCCGCACAGGAGTGGCAGGGGTGGCACGAGGGGCGCGTCCTCGCGGTCGCGGCCCCCTACGGCCCGCTCTCGCTGACCGGAACCCACTGGCTCTCCGATCACCCGGACGGGCGAATTCCGGCCGTCCCGGGTCAGTGGCGCGAGGACGGCGACGAGGTGGTGCTGACCGCCACCGCCGAGGACGGCATCGTTGTCGACGGCAAGCCGCTGACCGGCGAGGTCCGGCTCTCCGCGGACCGCGGCCCCATCGACGACTCCCGGGTGGCGCAGGGCGAGCGGCGGCTGGTGGTGCTCCGCCGTGAAGGGCTCTGGGCCGTACGGGACTTCGACCCGGCCGCACCCTCGCGGCACGCCTTCTCGACCATCGACGCGACCCCGTACGACCCGGACTGGGCGTTGCCGGGGACCTTCCGTCCGTACGGTGAGGAGCGGGCCGTACGGGTGCCCAACGCCGACGGGGTCGAGCGGGGTCTCGGGCTCGGCGGGGAGATCGCCTTCACGGTGGCCGGGGACGAGCACACGCTCCAGGTCGCCGTCGAGCCGGACGGTTCGCTCTGGGCCGTCTTCGCCGACGCCACCAGCGGGAACGGCAGCTACCGCTTCCGCTTCCTGCGCCCCGGCCCGCCCGCCGCCGACGGCAGGGTGAACGTCGATTTCAACCGTGCGCTGCTGCCGCCGTGCGCCTTCGCCGATCACTTCATCTGCCCCTTCCCGCCCCCGGGCAACACCCTCACCGTGCCGGTCCCGGCGGGGGAGCGGAACCGCCTGGACGCCTGAGCGGCGATCCCCTCAAGGCCTCCCGGCCCCCGGCAGCCCGAGCGCTGCCGGGGGCCGGGGTGCGGGTGGGGCGTGGGTGGCCGAAAGGCATGCTTGCGTCTCCTGTCCGGACCCCTCGATACTCCCGTCAGCGATTGTCAGGGGCACGGCAACTCCGGAATCCGGACAGGCCCCCGGCTGCGCCTCACGGGCCCGCCACCCCACAGGAGGGCCCCCGATTCCCCTCGGAGGAACCCGAAGTGAGGATCAAGCGCACCAACCCCCGCCACAACCAGGCGAGACGCGTCCGTACCACGGCCGTCCTCGCCGGACTCGCCGCCGTCGCGGCGTTCACCGTCCCCACCGCCAGTGCCGAACCCACCGGTACGTTCAGCGCCACCCAGCTGTCCACCGCGAGCGACGCCGTGCTCGGCGCCGACATCGCGGGCACCGCCTGGAACGTCGACCCGAAGACCAACCGCCTCCTGGTCACCGTGGACAGCACGGTCACGCAGGCGGAGATCGCGAAGATCAAGAAGGCCGCCGGCGCCAACGCCTCGGCTCTCACGATCGAGCGCACGCCCGGGAAGTTCAACAAGCTGATCTCCGGCGGCGACGCGATCTACTCCGCCACCGGACGCTGCTCGCTGGGCTTCAACGTCCGCAGCGGCTCCACGTACTACTTCCTGACCGCCGGTCACTGCACCAACGGCACGGGCACCTGGTACGCCAACTCCGCCCGCACCACCGTGCTCGGCAACGCCTCCGGCTCCAGCTTCCCGAACAACGACTACGGCATCGTGCGCTACACGAACACCACCATCCCCAAGGACGGCACGGTCGGCGGCCAGGACATCACCAGCGCCGCCAACGCCACCGTCGGGATGGCCGTCACCCGCCGCGGCTCCACCACCGGCACCCGCAGCGGATCGGTCACCGGCCTCAACGCCACCGTCAACTACGGCGGCGGCGACGTCGTGTACGGCATGATCCGCACCAACGTGTGCGCCGAGCCCGGCGACTCCGGCGGCCCCCTCTACTCCGGCACCCGGGCGATCGGTCTCACCTCCGGAGGCAGCGGCAACTGCTCCTCCGGCGGCACGACCTTCTTCCAGCCGGTCGTCGAGGCCCTGAACGCGTACGGCGTCAGCGTCTACTGACGGGCGCACCGGGTATCCCCACCGGCGCACGGGTTCCCCGGCCCGCGCACCGGCCACGCCCGGCGCTGTCCGTACATACGAGCCCCCGTCCGGAATTCCGGACGGGGGCTCCCGTGCGCCCCCCGGCTCTTGAGAGGATGTCGCGACGACCGGTCGCACGCGAAGCGCCGACACCAGGGGGTCCCAGCTCCGTGAATCGCATCGGAATCACCGGTCACCGTTCCATCCCCGACGGTGCCAGGACCCATGTCCTCGCCGGTCTGCGCGCGGCCCTGTGCGGACTCGACGGGGCCACCGAGGCGCTCTCCAGCCTGGCCGTCGGTGCGGACCAGCTCTTCGCCGGCCTCGCCCTGGACTGCGGCGCCAAGCTGACGGTGGTCATCCCCAGCGGCGACTACGAGGCCTGCTTCGAGTCCACCGCCGACCTGGACCGCTACCGGCTGCTCAAGTCCCGTGCCGCCCAGGAGGTCCGGCTGGACTTCCCGCACTCCACCGACGAGGCGTACTACGCGGCCGGCGCCTACATCGCCGACCACTGCGACCTGCTGCTCGCCGTCTGGGACGGCCGCCCGGCCCGGGGCCTCGGCGGCACCGGCGACATCGTGGACTACGCCCGTACGCTGGGCCGCCCGGTCACCGTCATCTGGCGGGACGGCGTGGAGCGGGGCTGATCTCGGCCTGACGGGACGTCATGTGCGGTGCCGCACCAGCCAGTCCGTGTGCTCCGGCGAGACGATCCGCTCGGTCTCGAACACCGCCACCGGCCACTGCCGCTCGGTGAGCGTGGTCTCCATCGCCGCCTGCATCGACTCCAGGTCGTCCTCCACCAGGGAGTGCGCGGAGATCAGCGGATGGTGGCGGCGCAGCTCGTTCCAGGCGAGACAGGCCGCCGCGGCCGCCGACAGCACCCCGGTCAGCCCGAGGGAGCGCCCCACCCCGAAGGTCTGCGCCACGCTCAGA
The DNA here is from genome assembly GCF_033109485.1 of Streptomyces cyaneofuscatus. Lineage (NCBI taxonomy): Bacteria > Bacillati > Actinomycetota > Actinomycetes > Kitasatosporales > Streptomycetaceae > Streptomyces > Streptomyces cyaneofuscatus. The sequence continues at coordinate 6,777,782 of NZ_CP137002.1, forward strand.
GCCAGCGCCGGCAGGGTCAGCGCGACGATCGCCCCGGACCAGACGAGCGCGCCGCGCCGGGAGACCAGCCGCCGTCTGCGGTACCAGCGCCGCTGCTCGATGAGCCGGTCCCGTACATAGGTCTCCTTGCGTACGGTGAAGGCCTTGTCCCGTAACTCCCGCATGGATTCCGTGATGACCGCCCCGTCGGCGTCCGTCATCACCTCGCGCGGATCGGCCCAGCCCACTTTGCGCAGTTCCTGGAGCCCTTCCTCCAGCCGGTTGGCGAACAGCGCCTCGGGGTGGTGGGTCGAGCTCTCGAAAGGCGAGCCGTGGACCGCGTAACGCCAGCAGAGGGACTTGATGAACTCCGCCGCGGAGCGGTTGAGTTGCCAGTGCGACTTCGCTTTGCGGCGCGAGGCGAGGTAGGTCGTGAACAGGACACCCAGGTACGCCAACACCGCCGCGCCGTAAAGAAGTTGGACGGCGAGACCGTCCTCGGCGTGCCAGGGGAGCGCGGCGGGCACCGTGCCCGCCACGAGCAGCGCCAGCTGGACCCTGGTGGTGTTCACGGCCTCACGCTGGCGGGACACCGCGATGGCGTCCGTACGGTGGAAGAGGGCGGGCAGGTCGGCGTTCCTGAAGACCATGCTCTGAAGAGGTCCGGGAATCGCCGTCATGTTCACTCCCGTATCCCATGTAGTCGGGGCTCCGTTGTCGGAATGAAAGATTCCGGACCATTTGGAGCAGTCCCGTATGTCACTCGGCTTACGAGGGTGCGACACGAGTTGCACACCTAGGTCATGAGAGTAAAGTCGTGCCGCCAGGCACTGCAATGGTGCAACTGCCGGTGTTGTCCCCCTGACCGGAACGAGCCCCCCTAGGACGGCCGTGAAGACCTACGAATCATCCCCTCTCTTCGCTGATGCGAAGACGCGCCGTGTGCCGCTCGCCAAGATCGACATTTCCGGTGGCTCCGCCGCCCGGAAGCTTGCGCGAGTGATCCCCACGGCCACCGGCCGCCCCTCCCGTGTTTCCACCTTCAACTCAGCTCTCTGAGGCGCTCCGCACGGCCGCATTCCGGTGCGGAACGCTGGACTAGACTGACGGAATGACAGGACCCGCGGTCCCATTCCGCGAAATCGTTCTGAAGGTTCACAGCAGGTGCGATCTGGCCTGCGACCACTGTTATGTCTACGAACATGCTGATCAGAGCTGGCGAACCCGGCCCAAGACAATCTCTGACCATGTTGTTTCCCGGACGGCTCAACGCCTGGCCGAACACGCCAGGACCCACGCCCTGCCCTCCGTGACAGTGATCCTGCACGGAGGGGAGCCCTTGCTCGCCGGACCGGCCCGACTGCGCCACGTCTGCGAAGAGTTCACTTCGGCCCTCGCGGGCATCGCCGAGCTGGATCTGCGCATCCACACCAACGGCCTCCAGCTGAGCCCCCGTTACCTCGACCTGTTCGACGAGTTCGACGTCAAGGTGGGCATCTCCCTCGACGGCGACCGCGCCGCCAACGACCGCCACCGCCGCTACGCCGACGGGCGCAGCAGCCACCCCCTGGTCCTCAAGGCCGTGGAACTGCTCCGGCAGGACCGCTACCGCCATCTCGATCTCGGCCTCCTGTGCACGGTCGACATCGCCAACGACCCGGTCGCGGTCCTCGACGCGCTCACCGGACTCGAACCGCCGCTCATCGACTTCCTCCTCCCGCACGCCACCTGGGACGAGCCGCCGCCGCGCCCGGACGGATCCCCCACCGCGTACGCCGAGTGGCTCCTCACCGTCTTCGACCGCTGGCAGGAGCAGGGGCGCCCGGTGCCGGTCCGCCTCTTCTCCTCGGTGCTCTCCACCCTGAGCGGCGGCCCCAGCCTCACCGAGTCCCTCGGGCTCGCCCCCACGGACCTGGTCGTCGTCGAGACCGACGGCCAGCTGGAACAGGTGGACTCCCTCAAGAGCGCCTACGAAGGCGCCGCGGCCACCGGGTTCGACGTGTTCACCCACAGCTTCGACGAGGTCGCGGCGCACCCCGGGGTCCGGGCGCGCCAGCTCGGCCTGGCCGGCGTCAGCGAGACCTGCCGTCGCTGCCCCGTCGTACGCTCGTGCGGCGGCGGGCTCTACACCCACCGCTACCGCTCGCCGGGCGGCTTCGACAACCCGTCCGTCTACTGCGCCGACCTGGCCGCGCTGATCCGGGGCATCGAGGACCGGACGGCCGCCGCCACCGAGTCGCCCGCCGTCCGCGACCCGGACGAACTGCTCGCCGACCAGCAGGATCTGACCCGCACCCTGCTCGCCGCCCTCCACGACAGCCTCGACGGCGCCGGCGGGGAGACCTGGGAGACGGCGTGGGCGCTGGCCGCCGAGGTCGAGAGCGACCCGGCCGGGCAGGCGGCCCTAGACGTGGTCCTCGCCCACCCCTACACCCGCACCTGGCTGCTGGACGCCCTGGAGGCGGTACGGGCCGGCCGGCCGGTGGCAGGCCCCCCGGTGGAGCGGCTCGCCGCCTCGGTGGCCGCCGCCGCCGTGCACGCCGGGCTCGACCTGGCCGTCCCGGTGGCCCACCGCGACGGCCGCCTCTTCCTGCCGACGCTCGGGGAGGTCCGGGCCGGCGGGGCGGGGGAGACGGGGACGGCTCTGGTGCGGGGTGACGGCGAGGGGTTCACGGTCCACACCGGAGGGGGCGCGCTGCACATCGCGCGGGGGGCGGGGGAGAGCCCGCACTGGTCGCCCGTACGCCGCCTCGCGGCCGGGGGACCCGGTGCCGTACGGGAGACCGGCGGGCCCGGGGCCGTACGGGCGGCTGACGGGCCCGGGGCCGTACAGGCGGCCGGCGGGCCCGGTCCCGTACCCACCCTCGTACTGGACGATCTCGATCCGTACCGCTCCTGCTTCGGCGCGCCCGCAGCCCAGCGGCTCTCCCCGCCGGCCGCCGATGCCTGGTCCGCCTCCCTCGCGGCCGCCTGGGAGCTGCTGGCGGAGACCGTGCCGGAGCAGGCGGCCGAGGCGGCGGCCGTCCTCACCACGCTCACCCCGCTCGCCGGGGGCGAGGCGGTCCAGGTGGGCCGCCATGGGTACGGGGCGCTCGGCATCGCGGCCGGGGAGGACCCCCACACCCTGGCGACCGCCCTGCTGCGTGGGTTCCGGCGGACGAAACTCCGGGCCCTGGCCGAGGTCACGGACCTGTACGCCTCGGACGGTTCCTGGGATCATCGGATGCCCTGGCAGGAGGAGCGGGAGGAGCGGGAGGAGCAGGAGGAGTTCGTTCCGTTTTCCCGGCTGCTGTCGGAGACTTATGAGCGGGTCGGGCTCGGCCTCTTCGCACCACGGTTCCTCGCCGGGGTCCCGCAAGCGCTCGACATGATCGAAGAGGCGGCGGAAACGACCGTCGACGGAAAGCAATTGCTCGCCGTGATGCGCAAAGAGATCAACGGTACACACGGGACATCCGGGAGGAACGGTTGCACAACCGATGTGGAGCGCGCCGCAATGCGGTGAACAGGGGAACGCTTGACTGAAAAATAGCGTTCAATGACCGAACGGCAGGGGGGTGGAGTGCAGTCCGCTCCGGAATGATGAATTCGCTCGCATTTCCTTTCCTCCTCCTCGGATGCGAGTGCTCACACAGGACGGGGGTCGTGTGCACGCATCGACGCAGCAGCGAGCGGCGGACCATCGACCGTACTTCTTTCTGAGCTACGCCCACACGCCGGGCCACGGCAGCGGAACGGACCCCGATATGTGGGTCGAACGCCTTTTCCGTGACCTGTGCGGCCATGTGCTGGCCATGACGGACCTTCCCGCAGGCGCGTCCCCCGGCTTCATGGACCGCGAGATACGCTCCGGCGAGGGCTGGTCGGAACGGCTCGGCGAAGTCCTCGCCACCTGCCGGGTCTTCGTCCCGCTGTTCTCGCCGCGCTACTTCGCCAGCGAGATGTGCGGCAAGGAGTGGCACGCCTTCGAGCAGCGCGCCATCCACCACCGGGCCCGCTCCAACCAGCCCGCCGAGGCGATCGTCCCGGCCCTGTGGGTACCGGTGCCGCCGAGCCAACTCCCGGGATCCGCCGAGCGGTTACAGTTCAACCACCGCGACTTCGGGGACCGGTACGTCACCGACGGCCTCTACGGCCTCATCAAGCTCAGACTCTTCGCCCAGGAATACGAACGGGCCGTCTACGAACTGGCCAAGCGCATCGTCCGCGTCGCCGACACCGTCCGCATCGACACCGGCAGACCCGTCGACTACCGTCTCGCCCCCAGCGCCTTCGGCTCCCCCAGCAGCGGGGTCGGCGCCCCCCGGCCCATGCGGATCACCATCGCCGCACCCACCCGCCACGACCTGCCCGACGGGCGCGACGGCGACTACTACGGCGACCACCCGCAGGACTGGAACCCCTACCACCCGGCCGCCGCCCGCCCGCTCGCCTATGTCGCCGAGGAGCTGGTGCGCTCGCTCAACTACCAGGCGCAGATAACCTCGTTCGACGAGGAGTCGGGGAGGCCCGAGGGGAAGTCCCCGCCCACCACCCCCGAGATCCTCCTCGTCGACCGCTGGGCCCTCCAGGACGAGGACCGCCGCCGCAGGCTCGCCGCCTTCGACGCGGAGGACCGGCCCTGGGTGACCATGGTCGTGCCGTGGAGCCGCGAGGACCACCAGAGCCGGGCGGCGGAGGCCGAACTGACCGAGAAGCTCGAAGCGACCATGCCGGCCAAGATGCGCCACGGGCGGACCTTCTGCCGCGCCGCGGCCAGGGGGGTGCCCACGATGGAGGCGTTCGGCCAGATCCTGCCCCAGGTCGTCGAGGTCGCCGCCCAGCAGTACCTGAAGCACGCGAAGGCCTACCCGCCGGTCACCGGCGGCGGGCACGGCGAACGGACCCGGCTGACCGGCCCCATGGGCCACACCAGCTACACACCCGACCCGCACGACCCTGCGACGGAAGCGGAGGACCTATGAGTGCCGGTCGTGACGGGCGCATCGTCACCTTCTACTCGTACAAGGGCGGCACGGGGCGCACCATGGCCCTGGCCAACACCGCCTGGATCCTCGCCGCCAACGGCAAGCGGGTGCTGGCCGTCGACTGGGACCTGGAGGCACCCGGACTCCACCGGTTCTTCCACCCCTTCCTCGACCCCGCCACCCTCGGCGCCACCACCGGCGTGATCGACCTGATCACCGAGTACGCCTGGGCCGCGACCAGCCCCGCCCAGCGCGCGGAGGACTGGCACCGCGACTACGCCCGCATCCAGCCGCACGCCGTATCGCTGACCCCCGAGGCGCTCGGCTGGGAGTTCCCGCAGGGCGGCACCCTCGACTTCGTCTCCGCCGGACGGCAGAACCGCGAGTACAGCGCGACCGTCTCCACCTTCGACTGGGACAACTTCTACGACCGGCTCGGCGGCGGCCACTTCTTCGACGCGCTGCGCGAGGACATGAAGGCCAACTACGACTACGTCCTCATCGACAGCCGGACCGGCCTCAGCGACATCGCCGACATCTGCACCGTCCACCTCCCCGACGTCCTCGTCGACTGCTTCACCCTCAGCGACCAGTCCATCGACGGCGCCGCCTCCGTCGCCCGCCAGATCGCCGAGCGCTACACCGGCCGGCCCATCTCCATCTTCCCCGTCCCCATGCGCATCGACGAGGGCGAGAAGGAGAAGGCGGACGCCGGACGGGCGCTGGCCCGGCTCAAGTTCGACCGGCTGCCCCGCGACCTGTCCGGCGACGAACTCACCGCCTACTGGGGCGCGGTGGAGATCCCCTACCGCCCGTACTACGCGTACGAGGAGACGCTGGCCACCTTCGGCGACGAGGCCGGGCTCACCAACTCCCTCCTCTCCGCCTTCGAACGGCTCGCTGCGGTCATCACCGACCGCGAGATCACCTCGATGCCCCCGGTCGGCGAAGAGGTACGCCTGCGGATCCGCGACGCCTTCACCCGCCGCCGGCCCGCCCTGCCCGCCGACCTCTTCCTCAGCTATGTGGCGGAGAACCGGATGTGGGCCGACTGGATCGAATCGGTCCTCACCCGGGCCGGCTTCCGGGTCGTCCCCCGCGACGTCTCCGCCGAACCGGTCGCCCCGGAACCGGCGGTCACCCCGGCGAGCGCCGCCCGTACCGTGGTGCTGCTCTCCAGCGCCTACCTCAAGTCGCAGCGCGCGGTCGACCTCTGGGAGCGGGCCGTCGCCGAGGACCCGGGCGGCGGCCGGCGCCAGCTGCTGCCGCTGCGCGTCGGGGACGTACGGCTGTCCGCGCCGTACATCGACCGCAACCCGGTCGACCTCTTCCGGCTGGACGAGGTGCACGCCACCACCGCCCTGATGCGCGCCCTGGACCGGCCGGTGCAGCCCGCCGACGGGGTCTCGCCCGGACCGCGCTTCCCCGGCACCGTCCCGAGGATCTGGAACGTACCGCCCCGCAACCCGGGATTCACCGGCCGCTCCCTCGTCCTGGAGCGGATGCGCGACCAGCTCGGCGGCGGCATGGCCGTCGTCCTGCCGCAGCCCCAGACCCTGTACGGGCTCGGCGGCGTCGGCAAGACCCAGGTCGCCCTGGAGTACGTGCACCGCTTCATGGCCGACTACGACCTGGTCTGGTGGATATCGTCCGAGCAGGGCGACGACGTGGTCGCCGCGCTCGCCGAACTCGCCGTCCGGCTCGGCGCCCAGGGCGGCGAGGACATGGCGGCCGCCTCCCAGGAAGCCGTCGACCTGCTGCGGCGCGGGGTGCCGTCGGACCGCTGGCTGCTGGTCTTCGACAACGCCGACGACCCCGAGGCGCTGCGCCGCTACTTCCCGCAGGGCGGCTCCGGCCACATCCTGGTGACCTCCCGCAACCAGAGCTGGTCCCAGCACGGGGACGCGCTGCCCGTCGACGTCTTCCTGCGGGAGGAGTCGATCGAGCACCTCCAGCGCCGGGCCTCGGGGCTGACCGACGATGAAGCCGATCAGGTGGCCACCGCCCTGGGCGACCTGCCGCTCGCCGTCGAGCAGGCGGCGGCCTGGATCGCGGAGACCGCCACCCCCATCGACACCTACCTCGAACAGCTCGGCCGGCAGGCGCCCCAGGTGCTCTCCCTCAACCAGCCCGCCGGCTACCCGGAACCGGTCGCCGCGACCTGGAACATCTCCATCGCCCGGCTCAAGGAACGCTCGCCCGCCGCGGTGCGCCTCCTCCAGCTCTGCGCCTTCTTCGCCCCCGAGCCGATCTCCGCCAACCTGCTCTACAGCAAGGAGATGATCGAGGCGCTGAAGCCGTACGACTCCTCGCTCCAGGAGAAGCTGGTGCTGGGCCGGGTCATCCGGGAGATCGGCCGGTTCGCCCTCGCCAAGGTCGACCAGGTCTCCAACTCCATCCAGGTGCACCGCCTCGTCCAGGCCGTCATCAAGGCCCAGCTCTCCGAGGAGGAGCAGCGCGAGGCCCGGCACGTCGTCCACCGCATCCTGGCCGGCGCCCGGCCCGACGACGACGAGCCGATCGACAACCCGGAGACCTGGCCGCGCTTCGCCACGATCTGGCCGCACCTGGGCCCCTCCGACGCCCGCCACTGCAAGGAGCCGGAGACCCGCAGGCTCCTGATCGACCGGGTCCGCTACCTGTGGAAGCGCGGGGACGTCAGGACCGCGGGGGCGCTGGGGGAGGAGCTGCGGCAGACCTGGCTGGAGATGCTGGGCGAGCGCGACCTGCAGTACCTCTACCTCTGCTTCCACCTCTCCAACATCCTGCGCACGCGCGGGCGGTACGTGGAGGCGAAGGAGCTGGACGAGTTCACCCTGGACCGCCAGCGGGAGGTGCTCGGCCCGGAGCACCCGCACACCTACATGACCACCAGCAGCCTGGCGATCGACCTGGGGCTGCTCGGGGACTACGGGCAGGCGATCGAGCTGGCCACCGAGGCCCACGACGGCTTCAGCCAGATCTTCCACGACTCGCACCCCAGGACCCTGGCGGCCGCCAACAACCTGGCCCTGAACCTGCGCAGCATCGGCCAGTACGCGCGGGCCCGCGAGATCGACCAGGACGTCTACGACCGGCGCACCGAGGTGCTCGGCGCGAAGCACCCCTACTCCCTCTCCTCCGCCATGAACCTGGCCCGGGACCTGCGCGAGGTGGGGCGGTACGAGGACTCCGTGGGCCTGCTCAGCCGCACCTACGAGAGCTTCAAGGAGACGCTCGGCCGCACCTACCCGACGACGCTGAGCGCGGCCAAGAGCCTGGCGGTGTCGCTGCGGCGGGCCGGCCGGTTCGAGGACGCCCACCGGCTGACGGTCGCCACCCGCGCCCGCTACCGGGCCAAGTACACCTCCGCCAACCCCGACTCGCTGGCCTGCGACCTCAACCTGGCGGCCGACCTGTTCGCCGCCGGGGACGCGGTCCAGGCCCGGGACACCGCCCAGGAGGTGGTGGACCAGTACATGAAGGTGCCGGGGGAGAAGCACCCGTACACCCTGGCCGCCCAGAACAACCTGAGCGTCTACCTCTCGGGGACCGGGGAGGCGGAGCGGTCGGAGCAGATCCTGAAGCTGGTGGTGGCCTCGATGCGGGAGCGGTTCGGCCGGGAACACCCGAACACGCTTTTCTGCGTCATGAACCTGGCCAACGCCACGGCGGACCGCGGCGATCTGCCCCTGGTGCTGGAGACGGAACAGCGGCTGGCGACGCAACTGACGGCGGCGCTGGGGGCCCACCACCCCGAGACCCTGGCGATGATCTCGAACATGGCGGTCACGCTGGACGCGATGGGGCGCGAGGAGGAGGCGGCACAGCTGCGGTCCGAGCTCCTGGGCGAGCTGTCCCGGCAGCTCGGCGACGAGCATCCGCTGACCCAGATCGCCCGGGACGAGCGGCGCTTCCGGCGCGAACTGGAACCGCTGGCGGTGTGAGGGGGGCGGGCGGCCGCCCGCCCTGAGAGGGGGCGAGCGGCCGCCCTCCTCTCAGCCCCCCGGCGCCGTGGCGGGCAGCGGATCGCCCGGGGGCTCCCGCTCGTCCAGCAGCCAGTTGAGGATGCGGGGGAGTACGGCGAGCGCGTCGAAGTGCGCCGCCGCCGGTTCCAGTACGGCGGTGGCGCCCGGGATCTGCCCGGCGAGCCAGCGGGAGTGGCCCACCGGCGAGAACACGTCCTTCACCCCGTGCCAGAGCAGCACCCGGCCGGTGATGTGGGCCGGGTCGAACCCCCACGGGCTGCAGAACGCGATGGCGTCGTCGATCCAGCCGTACGCCGACGTGCGCAACCCCTCGCTGTAGTTGCGCAGCAGCATGGACCGGATCCCCACGTCGTTGACCACCATCCGGTCGGAGTCGGTCAGCTCCCGGCGCAGATCGTCCAGGAGCCGGACCGGGTTCTGCCGGATCTGCGCCGAGCGGACGATGAAGGACTCCGCGAGGGAGTCCGGGTCGGCGGCGGCCGTGGAGTACGCGAGCACGTTGGAGGCGGCCATCCCGTCGAACCAGTCGAGACCGGCCGCGCCCCAGGGGGCCAGCGTGACGAGGGCGGCGGTACGGGTCACCCGCTCGGGCAGCAGCGCCGCGCAGGCCAGCGCGTGCGGGGCCCCGCCGGAGCGGCCGACCACGGCGAACCGCTCCAGCCCCAGCGAGTCGGCGATCGCCCGGACGTCCTCGACGACATCGCGGACCCGGCGGCCCTCCAGCCGGTCGCTGCCGCCGTACCCCGGGCGGTCGTAGGTGATCAGTTGCGTACGGCGCTGATAGAGGACCATGCCGCGGGGAGCGGGCCCGAGCCGGCTGCCGGGCGTCCCGTGGAGCAGGAACACCGGTCTGCCCCGGGGGTCCCCCAGCCGCTCCACCATCAGATGCCGCCCGTCCGCCGCGCGCACCCGATTGCGCACCCGCGCCTCCTCAGCTCGGTTCCCCCCGGCGTCTGCCGACCTTCCGATGATGACCCATCAGGGCGGCAACCGGCACTCCTTGTCGACCTCCGGTCGGCCCGTTTTGGGGGCGAAAACAGGACAGGACTAGTCCTCACCCAGGGGCGGCCGATGGTTGCACCGAGTGTTCGCAAACGGAACCGACATGGCATGACCCGCGGTAAGTGAACATCACGAGGGTGAAGCGTCGGTGTCGTGTGCACGTCCGGAAGTCGGCCTTGTGTGCTCCCGGCCCCCTCGGAATAGTGGGCGCCCCATCCTCCGTGTACGAGCACCCCACATGCTCCGTACACGGCCCCACAGGAGGTCGAAGTTGAAGCATCGACGCATATCCAGGAAGCGCGCGACGGTTGCCGGATCGGCCGTGGCCGCCCTGGTCGTAGCGGGTTTCACGTTCCAGAGTGCGAACGCCAGTGACGAAGTCCCTCAGTTCACGGTCAAGACGCTCAACGCGGATGCGGCCGGAAAGCTCGCCACCACGCTCGACCGGGACCTGGGCGCGGACGCGGCCGGCTCGTACTACGACACGGAGGCGAAGGCCCTCGTCGTGAACGTCGTCGACGAGGCCGCCGCCGAGCAGGTCCGCCAGGCGGGCGGCAAGGCCAGAGTCGTGGAGCACTCCCTCGCCGAGCTGAAGTCGGCCCGGCAGACCCTCACCGACAAGGCGACCATGCCGGGCACCTCCTGGGCCGTCGACCCGGTGAGCAACAAGGTCCTCGTCACCGCCGACAGCACGGTCGACGGCGCGGCCTGGAAGAAGCTCTCGGCCGTGGTCGAGGGTCTCGGCGGCAAGGCCGAACTGAACAAGTCGGCGGGCGAGTTCAAGCCGCTGATCGCGGGCGGCGACGCGATCTTCGGCTCCGGCTCCCGCTGCTCGCTCGGCTTCAACGTGGTCAAGGACGGCGAGCCGTACTTCCTGACCGCCGGCCACTGCACCGAGGGGGTCACCAGCTGGTCGGACACCCAGGGCGGCGCGGAGATCGGGGCGAACGAGGGCTCCAGCTTCCCGGAGAACGACTACGGCCTGGTCAAGTACACCTCGGACACCGAGCACCCGAGCGAGGTCAACCTCTACAACGGCTCCACCCAGGCGATTACCCAGGCGGGCGACGCGACGGTCGGCCAGCAGGTCACCCGCAGCGGCTCCACCACCCAGGTGCACGACGGCGAGGTCACCGCGCTGGACGCCACGGTCAACTACGGCAACGGCGACATCGTCAACGGCCTCATCCAGACGACGGTCTGCGCCGAACCGGGCGACAGCGGCGGCGCCCTCTTCGCGGGCGACACCGCGCTCGGCCTGACCTCGGGCGGCAGCGGCGACTGCTCCTCGGGCGGCACGACGTTCTTCCAGCCGGTCCCTGAGGCGCTCGCCGCCTACGGCGCCGAGATCGGCTGACGTAACACGGCATCACGGCATCACGGCAGAGAGGAGAGGCCCCCGGTCCGCCGGGGGCCTCTCCCGTGCCTGCGCTCAGGCAGCCAGGCCGGTGGAGTCCGCCTTGGCCGGGGCGACGCCGAAGACGTTCACGGCCTGGTAATACGTCCAGGCGGTGCTGTTGCACGAGGTCCGCTTCGCTCCGGAGTAGGCGGCGCACACGCGCTTGAGGTCCTCGTAGAAGGCGGAGTCGATGCGGGCCTTGTTGGCGGAGAACGTGCCGGCGGCCTTGTAGTTCCGGTAGCCGAAGTCGTGGCGGGCGCAGGCGGTCTGGAAGGGGAAGCCGAAGGGGTTGTCCGGGGAGCTGCTGCAGTAGTCCGTCGACCAGTCGAAGCCGTACGCGGCCCAGGCGCCCTGGTTGTTGCGGGCCGCGTTCCAGGCGTTGTGGCTGGAGGCGCTCGTCTGGGTCCAGGAGCTGAGCACCTGGGGCTTGTCGGCGGGGGCGGCCGCGGCGGAAGGGGCGGTGATCAGGGCGAGCGGGAGAGACAGGGCGACTGCGGCGAGCGGAGCCATGAATCGACGACGCATGAGCGACCTCCGTGGGGGTGGAAAGGGGCTGTCCTGGCCGTGCTCCTCGTCGGGTGTACGAGGCCGCTCCAGAATGTCGTCATGCACCTGTCATGCATAGCTGTTGTGCCGACCTGACATCAGGAATTGGGGTGGACGTCAGATGGGTACCGGCTCCGGAGCAGAATCCTGACCGGCAGTCATGAGGCCCTCTCCGATGGTTAAGTTGGCGATGCGGGGTTCGGGCCCGTAGCGGGCGTTCCACCGGCCGCTGCCAGGGAGGGGGACAGCGGATGAACACCACCACACGCGACCAGGTCATCGCCGATGAGCAGAAGGCCGTGGACCGCGCGTACGACTGCTACGCCGAGCGGCTCGCCGAAATGACCGGGACGGCGGCAGCCACGGCCGCCGCCAGCAACAAGGACGGCATCGCCAACCGGCTCGACGCCGAGGAGAAGGCGGCGGCGTACGACGGGCTCGGCGGCGAATCACTGGTCACGGCGCGTGTGGACGCGCCGGACGAGCCAGGAAGCGAGCCCAGGCCCTGGTACATCGGGCGGCGGGCCGTCTCCGACGTCCGGACCCGGGACACCGTCGTCGTGCTGTGGACCAGCCCGATGGCGACGAAGTGGGCCGCCGTACAACCGCAGACGCCCGGCGACATCACTCTGCGGCGGCAATTGCGCTGCGTACAGCGCGTCGTCGAGGACTACTTCGACGACATCGCTCCGGCCGTCCCCGTCCCTGTCCCTGCTCCCGTACCTCCCGTGCTGCCGGCCGTACCGGCACCCCGGCAGGCCGGGGACGACACCGCTGTGCAGGAGCCCTCCGCCGACGAAGGAACAGCGGTGGAGGGGGCGGACACCACAGCGGCCGACAGGCGCCCGCCGGCCCGCACCCCCGCCGACATCGCCCGGCGACGGCGTCGTCCGTCCCTCCAGCCGGACGACTTCCTGCTGCGCGAGCTCCAGCGCTCCCGCGGCGGCCGCATGCGGGACATCGTCGAGACCATCCGCCGTGACCAGTTGGACCTGGTCACCGGCTCGCCTTCCGACATCCTCGTCGTGCAGGGCGGGCCGGGCACGGGAAAGTCCGCAGTCGGTCTGCACCGCGTGACCTGGCTCGTCAACAACGGTCACTTCACGGCCCAGGACATTCTCGTCATCGGACCGCACCAGCGGTTCCTCGACTACGTCGGTCAGGTGCTGCCCACGCTGGGCACCCGTGACGTCAATGCCGTACAACTCTCCCGTCTGTGGGACGGTGAGGTTCTCGGAGCCGACGCCCCGCAGGCGCGGCTGGTGAAGTCCGACGAGCGCATGGCAGCCGTCCTGCAACGCCGAGTCGAGCATGAGTGCCGTCCTGAGGCCGTTGACAGCCTCCTCACCGCCCCCTCCTTCGCGGGCGACGAACCGGCCTTCACGGTCACCGCGGGCAGCACGACGCTGCGCATTCCGCGTACGGAGGTTCACGCCCTCTTCGACGAGGCACGCAGCGGTGAGGGCGCCCACCGCGAGCGCCGTGACCGTTTCCGCAGCCTGCTCGTCGACCGGCTCCTGCGGGAACTGGCCGCTCTTGCCCCGCGCCGTGGCGCGGACGGCACCATCCGCCGCAGCCTGGAACGCAACCGTCAGGTGGAACGCCTCATCGACCGCGCCTGGCCCTCACCGGGCGCCCGGGAGGCCCTGCGCAGCCTCTACGACTCGCCCGAGCTGTTACGCGCCTGTGCCGACGGCCTCCTCGACGAGGAGGAGCAGGCCACGCTGCACCGCCCCCGGGCCGAGCGGGCCGAGGACGACCCGTGGACCCTGGACGACCGTGTCTGTCTGGAGGAACTCCGCCACCTCATCACCGGCGAGCCGCCGCGGCGCTACGGCCACATCGTCGTCGACGAGGCCCAGGACCTCACCCCCATGCAGGCCCGTGCCCTGCGCCGCCGGGTCGCGAGAGGCGGATCGATGACCGTGCTCGGCGATCTCGCCCAGGCCACCGGCCCGTATCCGTATCCAGGATGGGACCGGCTGGGCACGCTCCTGTCCGACCACGGTGACTGGCGCGTCGAGGAACTGACCACCAGTTACCGGGTACCCGCCGAGATCATGGCGTTCGTCGCTCCGCTGGCCCGCGCGGTCGCCCCCACCCTTCCTTACCCGCGGGCGGTACGGGCGGCCGGAGCGGACGCCGTACGGACGGTTGCCACCGAGCCGTGGAAGCTGCTCGGCGACACAGTCGCTCAGGTCGTCCGCCTGGTAGGCAGCAACGACGGACGCACGCTGCGTTCCGTGGCCGTCATCGTGCCCGACGACTCCGGTTGGCTCGAAGAGATCGGCCGGCATCTGGACGCCGCCGACGGGATCAGGCGGCAGGAACGGGAGGCGGTCTCGGTCCTGGCCGCCCGTCAGGTCAAGGGCATGGAGTACGACCACGTTCTCGTCGTCGAACCCGCCACCATCGCCGACCGGGGGCCCTCCGGACTGCGCCAGCTCTACATCGCGCTGACCAGGAGCACACAGAGCTTGACCGTCCTGCACACCGCGCCGCTCCCCGCTGCCCTGACGGACACAGGCGGCGCCCCGGCGGAACCGCAGCTTCGCGCCCCCGAATCCGCTCCCGAATCCGGGACCGGCACCGACTCCGTACCGGCGGCGGAGAGCGGCATCCCGGAGATCGGTTCGGACGTCCGGATCCGTGTGGTCGGCCACACCACCGGCGGCAACTACCGGGTCGAGGCCATCTCACCCCCCATGGACCGCCCCTTGCTCATGGCCGTACGCCACGGCTCCGCGCCGCCCACCGCCGGTGCGGAACTGGACGCCTGGGTGCTTCGCCACCTCTCCGGCGTCAGCTTCGTCACGGTCGACGAACGCGGCCGCAGGCCCATCTCGCCCACCATGGCCCCGCGCTACGCGGCCGCGCTCGGGGTCGTCGCGGAACTGGCCGGCGGGAGCGTTCCGGACGACTTCCGCCCGCGGCTCTCGGAGCTCAAGGGCATGGCCAACCGCTGCCTGCGCCTGGACCAGCACGACTGGCTGGACGTCTGGCGCGTCCTCGGCTCCCCGGACAGATCACGTCTGAACGCCCTGCGGGACCTTGCCGCCCACCGCGTTCCGGCTGCCGGCTCGCCGGACCTGGACCGGTTCCGGGCCGAACTGGAGCGCAGCGGCTGGGCGGAGGACCTGGACAAGGCCTGGCGGACCATCGAGGCACGCATCCACGCCGCGACCGACCCGGTGACGGAGGACCAGCTCCCCGTCTCCCGGCGCGAGTACCCCGAGCCGTTCGAGTCGTCCGAAACGCCCCCGCCCTCCGAGCCTGAGGAAGCTGAACCCATGACCACCACGACAGCCGCCCCCGCCGCACCGGAGAAGACGGAGTCGAGCACGGGTCTTCCCCAGCTCCTGGCGACTTCGGCCGCAGCGGACCGCACCTGCAAGACCCACGAGGCGGTGCGCTTCGAGCTGAAGGCGGCCCTTCTGCGCGCGGACCGGCAGCCGGAGCCCGAGCACCCGGTCGTCGACGTCGCTTGTGTGACCGACGAGGAGCACCTGCTCTACGAGGTGCTCGGCGCGGACCTCACTTCGTACGCCGATCTCCGCTCGGGAGCGGCCCGCCTCCGCGAGATCAACCATGCCCTGGCCGTGGGCGCCGACCGGCTCTGCCTCGTCCTGGCCGGTCCTCCGGCGGAGGAGTGGGCGCCCGCCACGGTCCACGATGTCTTCGGCGTCCACGTCCTGTGGCGCACTCCGCAGCAGAGCTGGGACGGCCAGGACGTCGCCGCCGCCCTGGGAGGCGGCCCGGTGTGAAGCGGATTCAGACAGCCGTCGACCCGCCGGCCGACGGCGGTACCGTCCCCGCGCTCCCGTCGTCCTGCCCGCCCCGTCGCCGCATCGACAACAACAAGGTCAGCGCCGTCCCCGCCACCGCCCAGGCGGAGAGCACCAGCAGCGGGCCGGTGACCGCGTTGCCGCGGAAGTAGGCGATCGAGCGGGCCACCCAGGTGCCCGCGCCCGGTGGGAGGGCCGGGCCGATCGCCCGCCAGAAGTCCGGGAGCATCGGCAGCGGGAAGGCGCCGCCCGCGCTCGGGTTGCCCGCGATGACGATGATCAGGACGGCCAGGCCGATGCCGACGATGCCGGTGAGGGCCTCCAGGGCGAGCGTGATCATGCCGACCGAGAAGACGACCAGGGCTCCGAGGCCCGCCAGCCCCCAGACGCTGCCGGGCAGGGCGCCGAGGATCGGGCCGATGATGACCGCGCCGCCGATGCCGCCCGCGACCGCGTACACCGCCATCACCGCGGTCCGGATCAGCGCGCGCTGCCGGTTGGCGGGCTTGGTGCCGGCGCTGATCGCCAGGATCGAGGCGCAGAGGTAGCCGCCGACGCACCAGCCGACCACCAGGTAGAAGGACGAGAGCCCGTCGAAGTCGTCGGGGGAGGCCGGCGCCACGTCCACGGTCCGTACGGTCCGCTGCTGATCCGCCTCGACCTGGGTGAGGATCCGCTCCAGGGCGCTGGACAGCACGGTCCCGCCGCCGGAGGCCACCAGCAGGGTGTCGGTGCGGCCCTGTGGCGAGACGATCAGGGCGCCGTCGATGTCGCGGTTCATGATCTGCTCGCGCGCCTCGGCCTCGCTGCCCACCGTGCGGGGGTCCAGCGGCCCGCCGGGAAGTCCGTCGAGTTGGCTGACGAGCTGCTGGGACATCTGCTGCGGGGCCACCACCCCGAAGGCCACATCGGTCGGCTTCGGTTTGTGCAGCGCGCCGACGTAGGAGGCGATGAACAGCAGTTGCAGCCCGAGCACGCCGATGACGAGCAGGGCGGCCCGTGGAGTGACGGCGTTCTTCACCTCGTCGACGAAAGTCATGCCCCCACCGTCCGGGCGGGCCGGTGGGGGCGCAGGCGGGGCGGGGCCGAATGGCTCAAGGTCATGCGGCCCCGCGTGCGGGAGCCGCCGCCGACCGTCGGGTGCACACTGGATATCGTACGAATGTTCGAAGCTGGTCTATGGTGGAGAGCAGGGGGTGGTGAGTGACAGAACGGTCGGAACGGTTCAGGAGGTGCGGATGTCCGGTTTCACGCATCTCCATACCGTCTCGGGGTTCTCCCTGCGGTACGGGGCCTCGCATCCCGAGCGGCTCGCCGAGCGGGCCGCCGAGCGGGGGATGGGCGCTCTCGCGCTGACCGACCGCGACACCCTCGCGGGGGCGGTCCGGTTCGCCAAGGCCTGCCGGGACGGGGACGTCGAGATCCGGCCGCTCTTCGGGGTGGACCTCGCGGTGGCCTCGTACGCGGAGGGGGCGGGGCGGGCTGGGCAGGCAGGGCAGGCTGCCGTGCGCCCGCGCACTCCCGCGCGCGGTGGTGCCTTTGTCGATGAATCCGCACCCCGTGTCACCTTCCTCGCCCGGGACGGCGCACGCGGCTGGGCCGAGCTGTGCCGGCTCGTGACCGCCGCCCATGCGCGGGGCGCCGGGGATACCGGGGGCGCGGGTGACGCCATCGGTCCGCTCGACGGGTCCGGTCCGTCCGGCGTCACCGGGCCGCCCCTGGTCGGCCGGGCCGCGCTGCCCGCCGACGGGCTGACCGTGTTGCTCGGGCCCGCCTCCGAGGTGGGCCGGGCGCTCGCCGCGGGGCGTCCCGACCGGGCCGCCGCGCTGCTCGTGCCCTGGCGGGAGATGTACGGCGACGACCTGCGCCTCGAAGCCGTCGACCACGGCCGCCCGGGCGCCGGGGCGGGATCGCTGCGGCTGGCTGCCCGTACCCTCGGCTTCGCCGCCGACCAGGGCGTACGGGCCGTGCTGACCAACGCCGTACGGTACGCGGACCCGGGGCAGGGCCCCATCGCCGACGTCCTCGACTCCGCCCGCAGGCTCGTCCCCGTCGACCCGCGCCGCTCGCCCCTGGACAGCGGTGAGCGCTGGCTCAAGGGCGAGGGTGCGATGCGGGAGGCCGCCGAGCGGATCGCCTCCGCCGCCGGCCTCGGGCAGGGCGCCGCGGCCCGGCTGCTGGCGGAGACCCGGCACACCGCCGACGCCTGCCGGGTCGACCCCGCCGCCGACCTCGGGATGGGCGGCATCCACTTCCCCGAGCCCCACCTGGTCGGTGCCGGCCGGCGTACCGCCCAGCGGGTGCTGGCCTCCCGGGCCGCCGCCGGGATGGTGCTGCGCGGCCATGACCGCGACCGCGCGTACTGGGACCGGATGCACGAGGAGCTGGACATCATCGCCCACCACGGCTTCGCCTCGTACTTCCTGACAGTGGCTCAGGTCGTCGACGACGTAAGGGAGATGGGCATTCGGGTCGCCGCGCGCGGCTCCGGTGCGGGCTCCCTGGTCAACCACCTCCTCGGCATCGCCCACGCCGACCCGGTCGAGCACGGGCTGCTCATGGAGCGTTTCCTCTCCAAGCGGCGCTTCGTCCTGCCCGACATCGACATCGACGTCGAATCGGCCCGCCGCCTCGACGTCTACCGTCGGATCATCGAACGCTTCGGCCCCGAACGCGTCGCCACCGTCGCCATGCCCGAGACCTACCGGGTCCGCCACGCCATCCGCGACGTCGGTGCCGCGCTCTCCATGGACCCGGCCGAGACCGACCGGCTCGCCAAGGCGTTCCCGCACATCCGGGCCCGCGACGCGCGCGCCGCGATGGAGGAGCTGCCCGAGCTGAAGGAGGTCGCGCGGAACCAGGACCGGTACGGGCGGCTCTGGGAGCTGGTGGAGGGGCTGGACGCACTGCCGCGCGGCGTCGCCATGCACCCGTGCGGGGTGCTGCTCTCGGACGCCGGGCTGCTGCACCGTACGCCGACCATGCCCACCAGCGGCGAGGGCTTCCCGATGACGCAGTTCGACAAGGAGGACGTGGAGGACCTCGGGCTGCTCAAACTCGATGTGCTGGGCGTACGGATGCAGTCGGCGATGGCGCACGCCGTCGCCGAGGTGAAACGCGCCTCGGGCGCGGTGGTGGACCTCGACGCCGTGCCGCCGGGCGACCCGGAGACGTACCGGCTGATCCGCACCTCCGAGACGCTGGGCTGCTTCCAGATCGAGTCGCCCGGCCAGCGCGACCTGGTCGCCAGGCTCCAGCCCGCCACCTTCCACGACCTGGTCGTCGACATCTCGCTGTTCCGGCCCGGGCCGGTCGCCGCCGACATGGTGCGGCCGTTCATCGAGGCCCGGCACGGCCGCGCGCCGGTCCGCTACCCCCACCCTGACCTGGAAGAACCCCTGCGCGGCACCTATGGCGTGGTCGTTTTCCACGAGCAGATCATCGAGATCGTCAACATCATGACCGGCTGCGGCCGGGGCGAGGCCGACCGGGTGCGCCGCGGACTCTCCCACCCCGAGTCGCAAGGGCTGATCAAGGTCTGGTTCGCCCGGCACGCGGCGGCCCGGGGGTACGGTGCCGAGGTGATCGCCCGTACCTGGAAGATCATCGAGGCGTTCGGCAGCTACGGCTTCTGCAAGGCGCACGCCGTCGCGTTCGCCGTACCGACGTACCAATCGGCCTGGCTCAAGGCGCACCACCCGGCCGCCTTCTACGCCGGGTTGCTCACGCACGACCCCGGGATGTACCCGAAGCGGCTGCTGCTCGCGGACGCCCGGCGGCGCGGGGTGCCGGTGCTGCCGCTGGATGTGAACCGGTCGGCGGTCGCTCATCGAATCGAACTGGCGTCTGATGATGAAGAGGGGCGGAAAGAACGGAAAGAGGCGTGGGGGCTGCGGCTCGCGCTCTCCGATGTCCACGGCATCAGCGAGGCCGAGGCCGCGCGGATCGAGGAGGGGCAGCCGTACGCCTCGCTGCTGGACTTCTGGCAGCGGGCCCGCCCGGGCCGCCCGGTCGCCGAACGGCTCGCGCAGGTCGGCGCGTTGGATGCCTTCGGCGCCAACCGCCGCGATCTGCTGCTGCACCTCTCCGAGCTCCACCGCGCCCACCGGAGCTCCGGTTCCGGTGCCCGCGGTGGGCAGCTTCCGCTGGGGGACGGACACCGCACGGGCTCCGTCGGGCTGCCCGACCTCAACGAGGCGGAGCGGCTGAGCGCCGAGCTCGGGGTGCTGAGCATGGACGTCTCCCGCCATCTGATGGGGGATCACCAGGCTTTCCTGGACGAGCTGGGCGTGGTCTCCGCCAAGCGGCTGCGCGAGGCCCGGCACGGTGAGACCGTGCTGGTCGCCGGGGCCAAGGTGGCCACCCAGACGCCGCCGATGCGCTCCGGCCGCCGGGTCGTCTTCACCACCCTGGACGACGGCAGCGGCCTGGCCGACCTGGCGTTCTTCGAGGACAGCCACGCCGCCTGCGCGCACACCGTCTTCCACTCCTGGCTGCTGCTGGTACGCGGCGTGGTGCAGCGGCGCGGCGCGCGCAGCCTGAGCGTGGTGGGCGCGGCCGCCTGGAACCTCGCCGAACTGGCCGAACTGCGCCGCACCGGAGGGCTCGACGCGGTGGCGGCGCGGCTGGCGGAGGAGGAGTCGGAGAAGGACACGGGTGAGGAGGCGGAACCCGGGCCCGGGCGTCGTATACGGATGGAGACCGGTTACGAGATGAACCCCTGGGCCGACCTTCAGCCACCCGGCGAAGGGACGCCCACCGGAAGGAAGTTGTGGCACCAGTCGCAGGGGAGCGCGGGATGACGGAGGCATCGGGAGGCGTCCTGGGGGAGTGCGTGGCGGCGGATCCGGCAGGCGTTCTGAGGGAGTGCGTGGCGGCGGAAGATCCGGCAGGCGTCCTGAGGGAGCGCGTGCTGGCCGAGGATCCGGCAGGTGTCCTGGGGGAGCGCGTGGTGGCGGAGGATCCGGCAGGCGTTCTCTACCTGCGGTTCCGCAGAACCGCCGGCGGGCCCCCGGACAGCGCCGGCTACACCGGGCTGCTCGCCCTGCTCGGCGCGTTCACCCCGGTCGTCGAGGCCGCACCGCCCGACGGGGCGCTCGCCGATGTGGGCGGCGCGCTGCGCTACTTCGGGCGGGACGCGCAGGGCCTGGCCTCGGTGATCCGGGTCCGGGCGCTCGCCCTGCACGGGGTGGACTGCGCGATCGGCGCGGGGGCCAACCCCATGGTGGCCCGGATAGCCGCCCGGCGGGCCGCGCCCGGGACCACCTTCGTGGTGGACCGGGGCGAGGAGGCGGCCTTCCTCGCGCCGCTCCCGGCCGCCGCCCTGGACGGTGTCGGGGCCGCCACGGCGCGCACCCTGTGCGGTTACGGGCTCGACTCCGTCGGCCGGATCGCCGCCACACCCCTGGCCACGCTCCAGCGCATCACCGGCGTACGGACGGGACGTGAGCTGTGGGAACGGGCGCGGGGCATCGACCGTACCCGGGTCGTCCCGAACGCCGCCGCCCGCTCCCTCGCCGCCGAACGCTCCTTTCCGCGCGACGAGTTGTCCCCCGAGCAGCACCGCCGAGCCCTCCTCTCGCTCACCGAGGAGCTGGGGGCACGGCTGCGGGGCGAGGGGCAGGTGTGCCGGTCGCTGGCGGTGTCGGTGCGGTACGCGGACCGGACCGGTTACGCGACGCTGACCCGGAGCCGGACGCTGGGGGAGCCGACCGCGCACTCGGCGGCGCTCACCGCGCTCGCCTACCGGATCCACGAGTCCTTCGGGCTCCAGCGGGCCCGGGTGCGGGGGATCGCGCTGCGCGCGGAGGGGCTGGCCGACGCGAGCCGGGCCTCCCGCCAGCTCACCTTCGACCCGGCGGACGAGCGGTCCCGCCGGATCGAGGAGGTGGCGGACCGGCTGCGGGAGAGGTTCGGGCCGGGTGCGGTGAAGCCGGCGGGACTCGCGGCCTGAATGGCGGGGTTGACGCCTCTACCCGATCTACGGTGAGTCCGCGCCATTTTTTACCGACGCGTAACTTCCCACCCAACCTTACTCATGCGTAATTTGGCATGAGCACATAAAGCTTGTGGTCCGGGCCACAGGGCGCACCGCCATCGCACCTCCCTTGAGCCGCAAGGAGACCACACGATGCTGCCCTGGTTCCGTGCTGCGCGCGTCCCCCGCACGCGCAGCGTATTCGCCGCCTTCCTGCTGGCCGTCACCCTGCTGGTCGCCCCCACGGCGACCGCGACGGCGGCTGCCCCCACCGCCGCGGCGGCCACCTCCCGTGGCTGGAACGACTACTCCTGCAAGCCCTCCGCCGCCCATCCCCGCCCCGTCGTCCTGGTCCACGGAACCTTCGGGAACTCGGTCGACAACTGGCTGTTCCTCGCTCCCTACCTGGTCAACCGGGGCTACTGCGTCTTCTCCCTCGACTACGGCCAGCTCCCCGGCGTGCCGTTCTTCCACGGCCTCGGCCCCATCGACAAGTCCGCCGAACAGCTCGACGTGTTCGTCGACAAGGTGCTCGCCTCCACCGGAGCGCCGAAGGCCGACATCGTCGGCCACTCCCAGGGCGGCATGATGCCGAACTACTACCTGAAGTTCCTGGGCGGCGCCCCCAAGGTCAACGCCCTCATCGGCCTCGCCCCGGACAACCACGGCACCACGCTGCTCGGCCTCACCAAGCTGCTGCCGTACTTCCCCGGCGTCGAGAAGTTCATCACCGACAAGACCCCCGGCCTCGCCGACCAGGTCGCGGGCTCGCCCTTCATGACCAAGCTCACCGCGGGCGGCGACACTGTCCCCGGCGTCCGCTACACCGTCATCGCCACCAAGTACGACCAGGTGGTGACCCCGTACCGCACGCAGTACCTGGACGGTCCGAACGTACGCAACGTCCTGCTCCAGGACCTGTGCCCGCTGGACCTGTCCGAGCACGTGGCGATCGGGACCATCGACCGGATCGCCTTCCACGAGGTGGCGAACGCCCTGGACCCGGCGCGCGCGACCCCGACCACCTGCTCCTCGGTCATCGGCTGACGTACGAGCTACGAACCACGACGGGCCGAGGCCACTGTCCGGTGGGACGGACAGCGACCTCGGCCCGTGTTCATGACCTGCTACGCGTGGGTCAGCGGCTGTGCCGGCCGGAGGCGGTGGCCCGGCGACGCTGCGAGGAGAACAGCACGGCAGCGCCGACGGCGAGCACGGCGGCCCCGCCCATCGCGAGATACGTGCTGCTGCTCGACCCACCGGTCTCGGCGAGCACGTCCTCCTGCCCGGCGGCGTTGGCCTGAGGCGCATTGCCCTGCTCCGCGCCGGCATCGGCCTCGGTCTCGGCGGCCGGGGCGGCGGGAGCGGCGGCGTTGACCTTCGCCCCCGTCTTCGCGTCGTCGTCGCCGTGCCCGTTGTGCTCGACGGAGGACTTCTCGGCGCCCTCGGTGATCGCGTCCTCGGAGGGAGCGGAGGGGGCGGGCGCGGGAGCACTCTCCTGAGGCTTGGGCGCCTCACCAGCAGGCTTCTCCTCCTGACTGTCACCGCCACCACCGGCACCGCCCGTCCCCGCCGACCCGCCGCCGAAGTCCACGTCGGAGCAGGCGTAGAAGGCCTCGGGGGAGTCGGAGCGCTGCCACACCGTGTAGATCAGCTGCCGCCCCGCCGCCTCCGGAATGGTCCCGTCGAACACGTACGAACCGTCCACCAGGGCCGGGTCGGTGGCCTGGGCGAAGGGCTTGGCCTCCAGGTCCGACCAGGCCAGCGGCTTCGTGGGGTCGTAGCCGGGCTTGGTGAGGTACAGCTCGAAGGAGCCCTTGTGCGGGGCCGTGGCCCGGAACTTGAAGGTGTGCTTGCCCGCCTTGACGGGGGAGGCCGGCCAGTCGGCGCGCGGCAGGTCGAGCCCCTTGAACTTGTCGTTGGCCGCGCTGCACAGCTTGCCGTCCGGGATCAACTCACGGTGCTTACCGGCCGCATTGGCGATATTGACCCCGTTCCAGTCGTACAGCGCCTGCGTCCCACCGGCCGCGACCGCCGCCTTGCACGCCGCCGACACCGGACTCTCCGGCCCCTCCGCGAAGCACGCGGACACCCGGCTCACCGGGTCGGTGAGCGAACCGTGGGCCAGCGCCGGAGTGGCGGTGAGTCCGGCCAGCGCGAACGGTGCGAAGCCGAGGGCGACGATCCCGGCGGCCTTGCGACGAGGGGTCATGGAGGGTTCTCCTTCAAAGCGGCACAACGGTGGGGCGCCAGGTCGTCCATCCGTCCCGGCGATCAGCAAGCTAGCCGCTCGGAAGGGCCAAAAACCCTGCTGGGACGGGGTGGAGGGGATCCTTATGGTCGCTTTAAGGAGGGGCTAAGAGGGGGCTCAGGTGGGACGCTACGTAAGGAGGGCGAAGCCCATGTCGCAGCACTACACCGCCCGTTGCCGTCCATCTGGGTACGCCCTCGGTCACTGCCGGTGGCTCTCTGTTTGGCTCTCTCCTTCTACCTCGGACTGGCCCGAGATGTGCGCCTCGTAGATGAGGCTTCCGTCCAGTGCCCGTAAGGTGCACTTGCCTACAGGTGCCGCCTTAGGCCGAGGAGCGGAAGAGGTCTAGTCGGAGGGCCGTCGCTTGATCGGCTTGCTCCCCATGTTCACGAGCCCAGCATCCTCATCACTTGTTGCCCGAGGCCAGCGGCGCCTGTGCCCACACTGATGATCCCGTTGACTGTCGAAACCCAGTCCTTGAAGCGGTCCAGAAGGTTGGCCTCGTGGAGGGGCTCTGCAGTTTCGGGCCGACGTACAACGGCGCCCAGAAAGGCGTCGAACGCGCCTTCCACTCCGCCGCGCCCGTAAATGCGCACCAGATGCACAGCTTGCAACAGGGCGTGTAGGTGCTGCAGCAGGAGGAAGTTTGCGCGGGGTGGCAGCTTTGCTGCGTTGACCTCGTCCATCAGGTCGACGATCAGCACTTCGAGGCGAGCAACGTCCTCGTCCGACATAGCATGTAGCGGGTCAGCCCTGTGAAGAACACGTGCGGCGCTTGCCAAGCTGTGCATGGCTGCACTCCTGGGAACTTCTCCGCCCGGCGCGAAGGTGGCGAAGACCTGGTAGAGGCTCTTACGGGCGACCAGGCCAGTCATAGCAGCTTGCAATCCATCGAGGTGAAGTAGCAGATGCGCTTCTTCCTCGGGCTCCTCGTTCAGGGCGCGGATGCTCTCGACTACAAGATCGGGCAAGTGGGCGACGCCCGCGATCGCTTGGAGTCCTGCAGAGGTGTGTTGCTCAACTTCCAGAACCTGTGCGAAAGCCTGCCAGGAGGAGATCGGTTCCTGCGCTCGGCTGTTCGGGAACGCTCTGTGCACAGCCAGGAGCACGTCTCTGAGGCGAGCTGCGGGGTTGTCGTGCGTCAGTGTCATGTCGCCACGGTAAAGGCTCACTCCGACAGTTCTGGGGAGTCTGTCAGGGCGGGCTCGCCTGAGTGGATGCCAAGACAAGCTTTCACCTGCTCAGAGATACCGCGAGCCTCTGATGGAGGGAGGACGTTGGGGGCTGAAGTGAAGAGCCGGAGAGCGCAGTCCTCCTGATGCGGGATGCTGGCGATCATCTGAGAAAGGAGCGCGCCGTGAGCCTGCGGGCCATCGCGACGTTCGATGTCCACACCAGGGGCGGGGTGGGAAACGCCCTCGCCTCCTGGTTCGGCGCCGCCCTCGCCCACCCCCTGCGTGGCCGGCTGGAGGAGGAGAGCCAGGGCACGGCCTTCTTCTCGGCGAGCATCCGGGCGGACGAGCGGGCCCCGAGCCGGGAGTTCCACCCGCTGGCCGCGGAGCGGGAGGCCATGCGCGAGGAGCTGCTGCGTGAGCCGGAGACGGCGCACCTGCTCTTCATGCGCGAGTACCTGGGGAGGCCGCTCGTCCACGTGCGCAGCTCCTCCATCAGGGTCCGCCGCCCCAACGCCCAGGCGCAGCTCATGTTCGGTGCGGACCGTGGCGGGCTCGACGACCCCGACTTCTGCTCCGGCCTGGTGAAGTTCCTCGTCGCCGCGCTGGACACGGTGAACCCCGCTTTCGCCTGGCTGGGCGCCGATGCCCCGGCCTCGGAGGAGACCAACCTGGACTGGGTGCTGGGCCGACGGGTACGGGATTCGGTGCGGGAGGCCCGAACGCTGTTGCGCGGCTACTCCTGGACCACTGTGTGCCCTGAGGAGCTGTCACGGCGGCTCGGCGGGCCCGACGCCCTGGCCGCCACCGGAGCCTTCCACGCGGTGCACCCGCTCCGGGCGGGCGGGGTGGTGCTCCAGGCGAGCCGGACGCCCGCCGAGTACACGGACGAGGTCCTCCGCGGAGTCTTCGATGCTCTGCGCCCGGTCCTTCCTCCGGGCACTCCCCGGTTCGAACCGGCCCACCCCGACCTGCGTTACGTCCCCGACGACGCGGCCCGCCCGGCGCGCTAGCCGCAGTCGTCGGACGCGAACCCGCCCACCGTAGCCCCAGTCGCCGGACGGAACCCGCCGCGCCCTCACCCGATCCACCGGTACCGCCGCTCCGGCCGCCCCGTCCCCCCGTAGCGCAGCGTCACCTCCGCCCGGCCCGTCCCCGCGAAGTGTTCCAGGTAGCGGCGTGCGCTCACCCGGGACAGGGCGCCCGCCTCCGCGCACTCCGTGGCGGACAGGCCCTCGGGGCGGGCGCGCAGGGTGCGTTCCACCAGGTCGGCCGTGGGGGCGGCCAGGCCCTTGGGGAGTTCGCGGGAGCCGGGCGGGCGGGTGCCGAAGATCTGGTCCACGTCCTCCTGGCGCGCCTCGCCCAGCTCGTCCAGGCGGGTGCGGAGCGCGGCCACATGGCGCAGCTGCTCCTGGAGGGCCGAGCGGTTGAACGGCTTGATCAGGTAATGGAGGGCGCCGGCCCGCAGCGCCGACCGGATCACCCCCGCGTCCCTGGCCGCCGTGATGAACAGGGCGTCCGTGCTGGGGCGTGAGGCGTCCCGTTCCTCCGCCGCGCGCAGGGCGCGCAGGACGTCGATCCCGTCCATGTCGGGCAGGTAGATGTCCAGCAGCACCAGGTCCGGGCGCAGCCGCTCGGCCGCCCGCAGGGCTTCGGCGCCGTTGTGTGCCACACCGGCCACCGTGAAACCGTCCATTGCGGACACGTAGCGGCTGTGCAATTTCGCGACCATGAAGTCGTCGTCCACCACCAGCACCGTCGTCACGCCGGACACGCTAAGCCGCGACCGCAACGACCACAACGTCCGTTGATTCCGGAAGAGAGACAGGTTGTTAACGCGCGGGCAACATGTGGGCCACTTCACAGCGAAAGGCGGAACCCGTGCGACTGCGCACTCCCCTCGCCCTGCTCGGAGCCGCACTGCTCGTGCTGGTGGGGCCACCCCTGCTCGCCACAGGCGACGGCTCCGATACCGGCACCCAGATTCCCGGGCTCCGCTTCATGGTCCCCAACACCCCGGGCGGCGGCTACGACATCACCGCCCGCACCATGGCCAAGAACGCCGAGGACGCCGGGCTCACCCACAACATCGAGGTGTTCAACCTCCCCGGAGCCGGCGGCACGGTCGGCCTGACCCGGCTCGTCGGCGAACACGGCAACGGCAAGCTCGCCCTCTCCATGGGCCTCGGCGTCGTCGGTGCCGTCCACACCAACAAGTCCCCGAGCACCCTCGCCGACACCACGCCCATCGCCCGGCTCACCGAGGAGCCGGACATCGTGGTTGTCGGCAAGGACTCCCCGTACCGCACCATCGGTGAGCTTCTCGCCGCCTGGAAGAAGAACCCGGCCGCCGTGCCCGTCGGCGGTGGATCTTCGCCCGGCGGGCCCGACCACCTCGCCCCCATGCTCATGGCGCAGGCCGCCGGGATCGCCCCCAAGGCGGTCAACTACGTCCCGTTCGACGGCGGCGGCGAGCTGCTCGCCTCCGTCCTCGGCAACAAGGTCGGCTTCGGTGTCTCCGGCCTCGGCGAGTACCGCGACCAGATCGAGGCGGGCGAGCTGCGGCTGCTCGCCGTCACCGGCCCGAAGCGGGTCCCCGGCATGGACGCGCCCACCCTGCGCGAAGCCGGCCTCGACACCGAGTTCACCAACTGGCGCGGCATCGTCGCCCCGCCCGGGCTCTCGGATGCCGAACGAACCAAGCTCACGGGGCTGATCACCAAGCTGCACGCCTCGAAGGAGTGGAAGGAGTCGATGAAGAAGAACGGCTGGGACGACGCCTTCCTCGCCGGGGAGCCCTTCGGGGCCTTCCTCGCCGAACAGGACCGGCGCGTCGCCACCGTGCTGAAGGAGCTGGGGCTGTGACCACCGAACCGACAGGGCCCACGGGCCCGGCCGAGCCCACCCGGCCCACGGAACCGGCCGAGCCCACAGGGCCCATAGGACCGACCGAGCCCACAGGGCCTGCCGCATCCGAAGGCCCCACCCGGGAGCCCGCCCCGAAGCAGGACACCACCACCCACTCCTGGCTGCGCGACCACTCCGAACTCGGCGTCTGCGCCCTTCTCCTGGCCATCGGCGCCCTCGTCCTCACCGACGCCCTCACCATGAGCGTCGACATCGCCCAGCGCGGCCCCATCGGCCCCCGTACCGTCCCCTTCGTCGTCGGCTCCGCGCTCCTCCTGGTCGCCGTCCTCCTCGCCGTCGACGTCCTGCGCGGCGGGCGCGGCGAAGCCGAAGGCGGTGAGGACGTCGACCTCGACGAACCCGCCGACTGGCGCACCGTCCTCCTCCTCAGCGGTGTCTTCCTCGCCACCGCCGTCCTGATCGGCCCGCTCGGCTTCCCGATCGCCGGGGCGCTGCTCTTCTGGGGCTCCGCCTACGCCCTCGGCAGCCGCCACCACGACCGCGATCCCCTCATCGCCGCCGTCCTCTCCCTCGCCACCTACTTCCTCTTCGACAACCTGCTCGGCGTCCCCCTCCCGGGCGGCCCGCTGATGGGAGTGATCTGACCGATGGACTCCCTCAACTCCCTCATCGACGGGTTCGGTACGGCGCTGACGCCGGCCAACCTGCTCTGGGCCGCCCTCGGCGTCCTGCTCGGCACCGCGATCGGCGTGCTGCCCGGCATCGGACCCGCCATGGCTGTGGCGCTGCTGCTCCCGGTGACGTACGGACTCGACCCGACCGGCGCGTTCATCATGTTCGCCGGGATCTACTACGGCGCGATGTTCGGCGGCTCCACCACCTCGATCCTCCTCAACACCCCCGGCGAGAGCGCCGCCGTGGTCGCCGCGATCGAGGGCAACCCGATGGCGAAGGCCGGACGCGGCGCCCAGGCGCTGGCCGCCGCCGCGATCGGCCACTTCGCGGGCGGCATGATCGGCACGATCCTGCTGGTCGTCCTCGCCCCGACCGTCGCCTCCCTCGCCATCGGCATCGGCGCGCCCGACTACTTCGCGATCATGGTGCTGGCCTTCATCGCCGTCACCTCCGTCCTCGGCGCCTCCCGCATCCGCGGCCTTGCCTCCCTGCTCATCGGTCTGACCATCGGACTCGTCGGCCTCGACCAGATGACCGGGCAGCAGCGCCTCACCTTCGGCTCGCTCCAACTCGCCGACGGAGTCGACGTGGTGATCGTCGCGGTCGGCCTCTTCGCGATCGGCGAGGCCCTCTGGGTCGCCGCCCACCTGCGGCGCACGACCGGCGAGGCCATCCCCGTCGGCCGCCCCTGGCTCGGCCGGGACGACCTCCGCCGCACCTGGAAGCCCTGGCTGCGCGGCCCGCTCATCGGCTTCCCGTTCGGGGCGATACCGGCGGGCGGCGCGGAGATCCCCACCTTCCTCAGTTACGTCACCGAGAAGCGGCTCTCCAAGCACCGCGGCCAGTTCGGCAAGGGGGCCATCGAAGGCGTCGCGGGACCTGAGTCGGCGGCCTCCGCCTCCGCCGCCGGAACCCTCGTCTCCATGCTCACCCTCGGCCTGCCCACCACCGCCGTCGCCGCCGTGATGCTCGCCGCCTTCCAGCAGTACGGGATCCAGCCCGGGCCCCTGCTGTTCGAGCGCGAACCCGAGCTGGTCTGGGGCCTCATCGCCTCGCTCTTCGTCGGGATGGTGCTGCTGCTCACCCTCAACCTGCCGCTCGCCCCCGTCTGGGCCAAGCTCCTGCGGATCCCGCGCCCCTACCTCTACGCGGGCATCCTCTTCTTCGCCGCCGTCGGCGCGTACGCGGTCGGCGGGGAGGCCCTGGACCTGGTGATCCTCCTGGTCATCGGCCTGATCGGGCTCGGGATGCGGCGCTACGGACTGCCGGTCCTCCCCGCCGTCATCGGCGTGATCCTCGGCCCGGCCGCCGAACAGCAGTTGCGGCGCGCGCTCCAGATCAGCGACGGCAGCGTGACCGGGCTGGTCAACACCCCGTTCTCCGTCACCGTCTACGCGATCGTGGTGCTGATCCTGGCCTGGCCGCTGGTCCGCCGACTGGTCGTCGTACGAGGGCGGGGCGGCCGGAAGGAGAGCGACGGAACCGGCACTGTCAGTGGTGGCTGAGAGTATCGACGGCATGACGACGATCGACTGGGACGCGGCGGCCGGCTCCTTCGACGAGGAGCCCGACCACGGGCTTCTCGACCCGGCGGTGCGCGACGCGTGGGCCGGGCGGCTGGAGAGCTGGCTGCCCGCCCGCCGCGGTGACGTGCTGGACCTGGGATGCGGTACGGGGAGCCTCTCCCTGCTCGCCGCAGGCCAGGGCCACCGGGTCACCGCCGTCGACCGCTCGCCCCGGATGGCCGAGCTGGCCCGCGCCAAGCTCGCCGGGACCGGCGCCGAGGTCCTGGTCGGGGACGCGGGCCTGCCGCCGGTGGGGGAGCGGGCGTTCGACGTGATCCTGGCCCGGCACGTCGTCTGGCTGCTGCCCGATCCGGCGGCCGCCCTGGCCCACTGGTTCGGGCTGCTGAAGCCTGGCGGGCGGCTCGTCCTCATCGAAGGGGTGTGGGGCGGTGTCGGGCTCTCCGCCGCCCGGGCCACCGCCCTGCTCACCCCGCACACCGAGCGCGTCCACCACGAGGACCTGACCGGTGACCCGCGGCTGTGGGGCAAGGAGGTGGACGACGAGCGGTATGCGCTGGTGGCCCGGGCCGAGCCGCCCCACCGGCACACGGAGGTCGTCGACGTCCACCTGATCCTGCGCCGGGGCCCGGACGTGCTGCTCGCCCGCCGCGCCAACACCGGCTACGCGGACGGGTTGCTGCACATGCCCTCCGGCCACGCGGAGGACGGGGAGGACGTCCGCGAGGCGATGATCCGGGAGGCCGCCGAGGAGATCGGTGTCGTCCTGGATCCGGACGAGGTGCGGGTCGCCCTCGTGATGCAGCACCGGGGGCCCGGTGGCGGGGCGCGGATGGGCTGGTTCTTCGTCGCGGAGTACGACGCGGAGCACCCGCCGCACAACGCGGAGCCGGAGAAGTGCTCCGAGCTGGACTGGTTCCCGCTGGACGCCCTGCCGGACGATATGGTCGCGTACTGCCGTGCCGGCCTGGACGGTTACCGGGCGGGCGAGCACTTCATGATCCACTGGCACGAGGACGGCGACCCGATCGCCCACCGGCCGGACGGCCCGCGCCGCGCCGTGGCACTGGAGCCCGCCGCCGAGCGGACCGGCCGGGTGCACCACATCGAGCTGTGGGTGCCGGAGCTGGCGGGGGCGGAGCGGCGTTGGGGGTGGCTGCTGACCCGGCTGGGCCATCTCCCGTACCAGCGCTGGGCGAGCGGCCGCAGTTGGCGGCGCGGCGAGAGTTACGTGGTCGTCGAGCAGTCACCCGACCTCTCCGCCGACCACCATGACCGCCGCCGCCCCGGCCTCAACCACCTGGCGTTCCATGTCGCGGACCGGGCCACGCTGGACGCCCTGACGGCCGAGGCACCCGCGTACGGCTGGCGGCTGCTCCACCCCGAGCGCCATCCGTACGCCGGAGGTGACGGCCTCCGCGCCGCTTATCTGGAGGACGAGGCGGGGTACGAGGTGGAGCTGGTCGTGGGGTCGGGGCCGCTGCCCTGAAACCCGGGCCGGTCATGCCAGCAGGGCCGTCAGCCCCTCCGCCCGGGCCAGCCGCTCCAGCTCGTCCAGGGCCTCGGCCGCCGCTCCGGCCGCTTCGGGGTCGCGCGCGGCCAGGCCGCTGGCCTCGAACTCGTCCTCGTCCAGCCGCAGTACGGAGGAGCCGTCCGCCGACACCCAGAGGTCCAGGTCCAGGTCCTCGACCGCCAGCACCCCGTCGGCCAGGATCGCCGGCCGCGTGATGTCGCAGTACCAGCCCTTCAGCTCGCCCTCTCCCGTGCGGACCTCCTTCACCGCGAACCACCGGTCCCGCCAGTAGTGCTCGGTGAACACATCGCCCGGCTCGAACCGGACGAAGCCGAAGTCCCGCACCCCGGGCGCGGCCCACGGCGCCCGGACGGTGACCCGGGTGCCGTCGTCCCGGACCAGCTCCGCCGGATACCTGATCTTGGTGCGGCCCGCCTTGGTCAGGACCACGACCACGCCCTTGGACCGGGGCGCGCGGGGCTCAGCCGAGGGTGCGGGCATGGCGGACCTCCGTGGCGCAGACCGTGTAGCCGAACCACTTGTTGATGGCGAGCATCGGGCCGTTGCCCGTGTCGTTGGCGGTGTAGGCGTCCGTGTATCCGGCCGCCCGCGCCCGGTGCAGTGAGTCGTTCTTCGCCAGCTTGGCCAGACCCCGCCCCCGGAACGCCGGCAGGGTGCCGGTCATGTTGCTGGAGTACGTCCGGTCCCCGTCGGTGCCGGCCGCGCTGAACGCCGCCACCCGGCCGTCCACCAGCGCCACCGTCGTCAGAGCGGCGTCGAACGTCGGGTGGCGCCAGACGTTCGCCAGCCAGTCCTCGTAGTCGTCCAGCTCGGTGGGGATGTCGGTCGGCTCGTCGCGTGTCACCTGGGCGTCCACGTCGAAGAGCGGCCGGGGATCGTCGGCGAAGTCGGACCCCGGTCTCAGCTCCACGCCCGCCGGGACCTCCTGGAGCGGCGGCAGGGCGCCGCCCGCCAGGTCCAGGCGCTGGAAGTGGGCGGAGCGTCCCGGCCGGTAGCCCCGGCCACGGGCGAACTCCAGGCTCTTGGGTGTGTCCAGCACCCAGGCGTGCACGACCGTGGCCCCCGCCTGCGCCAGATGCTCCTCCGCCGTGCTCAGCAGCAGCGAGCCCGCCCCATGGCCGGTGTGGCCGGGGAGCACGTGCGGGGTGCAGAACCCCTGACCCGGCTCCGTGCCCTCGTGGGCGATCCCTGCCTGCGCGGTGCCGATGATCTCGCCGTCCCGCTCGGCCACCAGCAGCCGGAAGTGCCGGTCCGGATGGGCATGGGCCAGATCGTGGGTCACCTGCTCGGGAGTGGACACCATGTAGGGGACCGACATCCGCCGGACGCGGGTCCACGCCTCCGCGTCGGACGGCCGGAAATCGCGCACAATCACAGTCATGCGGCGGAGGTTACGCGCGGCCCCGCCGCGACCGCCTCCTCTTTTTCCCGCCGTGGGGCCACACGTGGGGGACAATCGGCCGGTGACTGAGAAGCCCCCCGCTGAGAAGATCGTTCTGGACCCGGACTCCGGCATCGCCCCGTACGAGCAACTGCGCACCCAGCTCTCCGAACAGGCCCGTTCCGGTGCGCTCCCGGTAGGTCACCGGCTCCCGACCGTACGCGGCTTCGCCGAGGAGCTGGGCCTCGCCGCCAACACCGTGGCCAAGGCCTACCGCGCGCTGGAGGCCGACGGGGTCATCGAGACCCGGGGGCGCAACGGGACCTTCGTCGCCGCCGCCGGGGGAGCGGCCGAGCAGAAGGCGGCGACCGCCGCCCAGCTGTACGCCGAGACCGCCGAGCGGCTCGGCCTCACCCGGCAACAGGCCCTGGCCCTGGCCAAGGACGCGGTGCGGGCCGCGTATGGGGACTGAGCCCGCCGCCCGTCCTCGTACCGCCTGCAGATCCCGTACCGCCTACAGGGCCCGTACCGCCTACAAATACAGCCCCGCGTCCGCCCCCGCGTCCTGCTTCGGCACCGACGCGGGGCCGGTCCCCCGGCGCAGCGCGTACAGCTCCGCGAGCGAGCTGCCCTCCCGGCTCACGCCCTCCTCCGTGCCCAGCCAGGCCACCGACTCGCTGCGGGTCAGCGGGCCCACCTCGATCCGGGCCAGGCAGCGTCCCGGCCGGACGACCGCCGGGTGCAGCCGCTCCAGGTCCTCGTTGGTGGTGACGCCCACCAGCACGTTCCGGCCCTGGCCGAGCAGACCGTCCGTCAGGTTCAGCAGCCGGGACAGCGCCTGGCCCGCGGTGTGCTTGGCCTCGCCCCGGATCAGCTCGTCGCAGTCCTCCAGGAGCAGCAGCCGCCACCGGCCCTTCGCCGTGCCGTCGTCCTCACCGATCGCGATGTCCATCAGATAGCCGACGTCGTTGAAGAGCCGCTCCGGGTCCAGCACGCAGTCGACCTGGCACCAGTCCCGCCAGGAGCGCGCCAGCGTGCGCAGCGCGGACGTCTTGCCGGTGCCGGGCGGCCCGTGCAGCAGGAGCAGCCGGCCCGCGATGTCGTCCGGGGTGACCTTCATCAGCCGGTCCATGGCGTCGGCCACCGGGGCGGTGTAGTTGGGGCGGACCTCGCCCCAGGTGCCGGCGGTGATCTGCCGGGTGGTGCGGTACGGGCCGCGGCGCGGGGAAACGTACCAGAAGCCCATGGTCACGTTGTCGGGCTGCGGCTCCGGTTCGTCCTGGGCGCCGTCGGTCGCCTGCCCGAGGACCTTCTCCGCCAGCTCGGCGCTGGTCGCGGTGACCGTGACGTCCGCACCCCGGTTCCACCGCGAGATCAACAGCGTCCAGCCGTCGCCCTCGGCCAGGGTTGCGCTGCGGTCGTCGTCGCGGGCGGACCGCAGCACCGAGGCGTGAGGGGGCAGCAGGGTCGCGCCGGCCTTGACCCGGTCGAGGGAGGAGCTGTGGGAGTACGGCTGCTCGCCCGTCGCGAAGCGGCCGAGGAAGAGCGCGTCGACGACGTCGGAGGGGGAGTCGCTGTCGTCGACGGTGAGCCGGATCGGCAGAGCGGACTCGGGGTTGGCAGACATGGCGCCCATGATCCGGCACGGGACCACCCCACGCACCCAGGTTTCATCAGCCCGGGCCACACCCCACACCGGCGCGTCAAGGCGCGCGCGTTGAACTCCTGGCGGCGGACGGAAGCACTCACCACTTATTTTTGGCATGAACACTTCCAGTGAGCCGGGTGCGCTGCTACTACGGAGTAACGCAGTTACCCCTGCTCAAGGAGTCCCCCCATGAAAATGTCCAGACTCGTGGCGTTCTCGTCCTCACTCCTGCTCGGTGCCGCCCTCGCCCTCACCGGTGCGGGGATCGCGAACGCCGACTCCTCCGCCCAGGCCGTCGACTACGTCGCCCTCGGCGACTCGTACTCCTCCGGCGTCGGTGCCGGCAGCTACGAGAGCTCCAGCGGCGACTGCAAGCGCAGCACCCGCGCCTTCCCCCGGCTCTGGGCCAACGCCAACTCCCCCTCCAGCTTCGCCTTCACCGCCTGCTCCGGCGCCAGGACCAACGACGTCACGAGCGGTCAGCTCGGACCGCTCAACGCCTCCACCGACCTCGTCTCGATCTCCATCGGCGGCAATGACGCGGGCTTCGCCGACGTCATGACGACCTGTGTCCTCCAGTCCGAGGCCACCTGCCTCAACCGCATCGCCACCGCCCGCGCCTACGTCGACTCGACCCTGCCCGGCCGCCTCGACTCCGTGTACTCCGCCATCAAGGCCAAGGCCCCCTCCGCCCGCGTCGTCGTCCTCGGCTACCCCCGCTTCTACCAACTCGGCGGCAACTGCGTGGCCGGCCTCAGCGAGAAGGAGCGCGCCGCCATCAACGGCGCGTCCGACCACCTGAACACCGCCACCGCCAAGCGC
Organism: Streptomyces cyaneofuscatus; assembly: GCF_033109485.1. NCBI lineage: Bacteria > Bacillati > Actinomycetota > Actinomycetes > Kitasatosporales > Streptomycetaceae > Streptomyces > Streptomyces cyaneofuscatus. Next base: position 6,813,279 of record NZ_CP137002.1, read on the forward strand.
GCCGCCGACCACGGCTTCACCTTCGGTGATGTCAGGACGACCTTCACCGGGCACGAGATCTGCTCGGGCAACTCGTGGTTGCACAGCGTGAACTGGCTCAACATCGGTGAGTCCTACCACCCCACCGCCGCCGGACAGTCCGGCGGCTATCTGCCGGTCTTCAAGTCGGCTGCCTGACAAGCGAGTTGCGCGACGAATCTGCGAGTCGAGCGGGAGGTCCCGGCCGCCGGGGCCTCCCGCTCCGTCGAACAGCCCATCCGAACTGTCCGAACTCGCCCTGGAATCGGGCGGATTCGGTAACTGGTCGTCAACCTCCGTATAGGTGTGCTGGTCCCGTAGGCGGGATACCCGTGTGTCACCGTGGGGCGATAGGGTTAACCTGCCCGGACCGGGTGCCCTCGTACGGGTGGGGAGTGACATGGAACAGATAACGGTGCGGAGCAGGCCTCGGGTGCCTGCCATCACCTGCGGAAGCGGTGCGACCAGTACGCGCCTCGACCGCCATCTCGCGGTGCTCGGCGGCCCTGTCGTCCCGCAGCGCGAGTCGGCGGAAGCGACGCTGCTGATGCGGGAGCTGACCTCGCGTGATGCCGCGCACACCCGCCGGAGCAGGAGCGCCCGTGTGTCGCTCTTCGCCCCGCTGCGGCGACTGCGGCGTTCGCTCTTCGGCAGCCGCCACTGACCGACGCACGTCGATCACCGGGCCGGCCCGACATCCGGGGCGGCCCTGACGCTCGGTCCACCCCACCGCTCGGGGTGGCTCAGCCGATCACTCCGTCCCGGCGCAGCGCCGATGTCTGCTCGTCCGTCATCCCCAGGGCTCGCAGCAGCGCATCGGTGTGCTCACCCAGCGCCGGTACGGCACCCATCGAAGGTTCCGGGCCGCCCGGCAGCGTGATCGGCGGCAGCAGCGCCCGCAACGGCCCGACCGGTGACTCCACTTCCCGCCACCGGTCCCGCGCCGCCAGCTGCGGATGCGCCGCCACATCGGCCACCGTGTTCAGCCGGGCGCAGGCGATCCCCGCCGCCTCCAGCGCGTCCAGCGCCTCCTGACCCGTCAGCCGCGCCAGCGCCCGCCCCACCACCTCGTCGGTCCGCTTCCGGTTGGCCGTCCGCGCGGTGTTCGTCGCGAAGTCCGGATCGTCGGCCAACTCAGCTCGTACGAGCACCTGTTCGGCGAGCCGCCGCCACTCCCGGTCGTTCTGCACGGAGAGCAGCACCTGCTCACCGTCGGCCGTGCCGTACGCGTCGTACGGCGCGATCACCGAGTGCGCGAGCCCGGTACGCGGCGGGGGAGGGGCCCCGTGCATCCCCTGGTGCAGCGGGTGCCCCATCCACTCGGCCAGCGCGTCCAGCATGGAGACCTGCACCGGCCCGCCGCGCCCGGTCGTCCCGCGCCGCAGCAGCGCCGCCAGCACCCCGGAGAACGCGTACATGGCCGCCGCGATGTCCGCCGCCGGAATGCCCGCCTTCACCGGCTGCTCGGCCGTCCCGGTCACGGAGACCAGGCCCGCCTCGCACTGCACGAGCATGTCGTAGGCCCGCTTGTGCGCGTACGGTCCGCTCTCCCCGTAGCCGGAGATGTCCACGGCCACCAGCCGCGGGTGGGCCGCACAGAGCGTGGCGGCGTCCAGCCCGAGCCGGGCCGCCGCGCCCTGGGCGAGGTTCTGTACGAACACATCGGCCCCGGCGACGAGTTCCCGCACCACCGCCAGGCCGCGCGGGTCCTTCAGATCGACCGCCAGGGACTCCTTGCCCCGGTTGCACCAGACGAAATGCGAGGCGAGACCGCGGGCCGCCGTGTCGTAACCGCGCGCGAAGTCGCCGCCGTCGGGGCGCTCCACCTTGATGACCCTGGCGCCGAGGTCGGCGAGCTGGCGGGTGGCGAAGGGGGCGGCGACCGCCTGTTCGACGGCCACCACGGTGATGCCGTCCAGGGGGAGGGGCTGAGTGCTCATGGGCCGTGCTTACCCTGCCGACCGGCCCTTTCGCCACCTCCGGCCCTCACCGGGAGGCCCAGGAAGGCCGCCCGCCCTCACAGCAGCGCGAACTGCCCCTCCGGCCCCTCCTCCTGGTGGCCGAGGACCGAGGCGGGCCGCCGGAGGGACGCCGGGACCGGCAGCACCCCCGCCGCCCGCAGCTCGTCCCGGGAGATCAGGGGCGCCCGCTCCAGCCGGGCCCGCAACGCCTCCTGCCGGGGCCGCAGCCCGTCCAGGAGCGCCAGTACGGTGATGAGCTCCAGCAGCTCCGAGGTCCACTCCGGGGTCCACCCGCGCGCCCCGACCACCTCCAGCCCGTCCGCCTCCGCGCCCTCGGGAATCCCGCCCTCGGGAACCGCGCCCACCGCCGCCGCCGCCCGGCGGCCGAACCAGAGCTCCAGCACCCGTACACCGCTCACCGTGAACTCCCAGGCCCCCGCGGGCACCGGCGAGATCCGGCCATCGCCGATGACCAGGGCCTCGGCCTCCGCGTCGTACACGATCCCCGTGGGCCGGGCCGGGAGCGCCGCCCGCACATAGGGCCTGCGCCCGCCCGGCAGCCGGGGCCGCTCCCCGCCCCGGGCGCCCCGCAGCTGCACCCGCACCAGCTCCCGGCCGAGCTCCACCCCGGCCGCCCACACCTCGGCGTCGGCGGGCAGCGGGACCCGGCAGCCGGACGGGGAGGGCAGGGCGGCGGCCAGGATCCAGGCCAGCACGGACTCGGGGCCGGCCTCCTGAGGCCCCAGCCGCGTACGCACCACGTCCAGCAACCCCGGTGCCAGGTTGGGGTCGGTGGCGCCGGGCCGCCGGTACAGCGGCCGGATCCGGCCCGGCCGCCCGGCGGGGGAGTGGCCGTCGGGGAGCAGGTGGGTCACCGACAGGGCGGGCCCGGCGGCGGCCTGGGGCACGTAACCGTGCTCGACCGCGAAGAGCTGCCGCTCGTCGCCGACCCGCCACAGCTCCGGGCGGGCCGCGTCGATCAACCGGTGGTCGGGGAGCAGCCACTGCTCGTCGAACGGGCCGTGCAGGATGCGTACGGGGTCGGGGCAGGCACCCGGTTCGCGGGCGAAGCGTCCGGTGCCGGCGGCGGCACCGGCACCGGACGTGGACCGGCCGGGCAGTGCGGCGACCGGGGTGTGCGGCGTACGGGAGCGGCTCGGGCGGAACAGCCGCTCCTGCTCGGGGCCCTCGGCGGCGGCCAGCCGCTCCCAACGGGCCCGGAGGGCGGCGGGGTCGGGGCCGCTCACCCAGGAGCGTCCGGTTCTCAGCGGCCGGACCGACCAGGGCATCAGCTCGTCCAGCTCCAGGGACGTCGAGTCCTCGCCCGATCCGGCCGCCGTCGTCGCCGTCGCCGCCGCTGCGGTCCTGCGCGCTGCCACCGAGCCGTCCCTCCCCTGTCCGCCGTGACCGTTCGCATCGTAACGGCGGGCGGTCTTCCCGTGGGGCCGGGTCAGTGGGCCTCCACCGTCACCGAGAACGAGAACCGGTCGCCCCGGTAGCGGATCCGGGCCACATCCACGACGCGGCCCTCATCGTCGTACGTCACGCCCGTGTAGTGCAGGATCGGGCTGAGCAGCGGGACCTGGAGGAGCTCGGCGGTGACCGGGTCGGCGAGCCGGGCCTCCACCGTGTCGGTGATCCGGGAGATCCTGACCCCGACGCCGTCACGCAGCACCTTGGTCATCGGCCAGCGTTCGAGGTCGGCCACGTCGATCCGGGCGGCGATGTCGGGGCGTACCGCGTTCTCCGCCCAGTTGGTCGGCTCGTCGCTCTCGCCGTCACGGCGCAGCCGCCGGTAGCTGACGACCTCGCCGCAGTCCGGGAAGAACTCCGCGAGGTCACCCGGCACCGGCACCGCCCCGTGGCCGAGAACCGTCGTCGCCTCCCCGGACTGCTGGGCGACGATCGCGTCGACCGAGCCCAGCAGCCGGACCGGGGAGACCCGCCGGGCGCGCGGCTCGATGAACGTGCCGCGCCGCCGGTGCCGGCTGATCAGCCCCTCCGTCTCCAGCTCCTTCAGCGCCTGGCGCATCGTGAGCACGCTGACCCCGTAGTGCCCGGCGAGCTGTTCCTCGGTGGGCAGCCGGAGGGAGGCGTCCTGGGGGCGGCCGAGTATGGAGGCCCGCAGGGACTGGGAGACCTGGTACCAGAGCGGCAGCTTCCGGTTGAGGACGAGCGAGTCGGGGGCGAAGGCGGGCGGGTGCGCCCGGCCGGCGGAGCTCACCCCCGCCCGCTCCGCCGCGTCCCCGGCCGTCCCTGCCCCGGCAGCCCTCGCCTCGGTCGTCGTCTCATGGCTCTCTGTCATGTCGTCGTCCCCGTCCCGTCCCTCCGGGCCCCTCCGGCCGCCCGGCCCGTCTCCCCGCCCGTCTCCGCAGCGGCTCGCTACGGCCGGAAGTTGCGGCTCAGACCCTGCCACACGTCGTCGTAACCGCGCTGCAGATGGCCGGCTCCGGCCGCCTGCGGGGTCGCGATGATCGGCCAGCGGGTCTCGAACATGAAGGCCAGGCCGTCGTCGATCTTCTGCGGCTTCAGCTCCGCCGCGCTCGCCCGGACGAAGGTCTCCCGGTCCGGTCCGTGCGCCGACATCATGTTGTGCAGCGAGCCGCCCCCGGGGACGAAGCCGTCCGCCTTCGCGTCGTACGCGCCGTCGATCAGTCCCATGTACTCGCTCATCACGTTCCGGTGGAAGTACGGCGGCCGGAACGTGTCCTCGCCGACCAGCCAGCGCGGCGCGAAGACCACGAAGTCGACACCGGCCAGGCCGGGGGTGTCGGACGGCGAGGTCAGCACCGTGAAGATCGACGGGTCGGGGTGGTCGTAGCTGATCGACCCGATGACGTTGAACCGGTGCAGGTCGTAGACGTACGGCGTGTGGTTCCCGTGCCAGGCGACCACGTCGAGCGGTGAGTGGTCGTACGTCGCCGACCAGAGGTTCCCGCAGAACTTGTTGACCACCTCCACCGGCCGGTCCTCGTCCTCGTACGCGGCGACGGGGGCCAGGAAGTCCCGGGCGTGCGCCAGCCCGTTGGCGCCGATCGGCCCGAGGTCCGGGAGCACGAACGGGCGGCCGTAGTTCTCACAGACGTACCCGCGCGCGGTCTCCTCCAGCAGCTCCACCCGGAAGCGGACACCGCGCGGGATCAGCGCGACGTGGCCCGGTTCGGCGCGCAGCAGGCCCAGTTCGGTGCGGAGCAGCAGCCCGCCGTGGACCGGGACGATCAGCAGTTCACCGTCCGAGTCGCTGAACACCCGGTCGGTCATGGAGGAGTTGGCGTGGTAGAGGTGCACCGCCATACCCGTGCGCTGAGCGGCGTCACCGTTGCCGCCCAGGGTCCACAGCCCGCTGACGAAGTCCGTGCCGGGCGCCGGCTCGGGGAGCGGGTTCCAGCGGAGCCGGTTCGGGTCCGGCACGCTCTCGGTGAAGGGCGCGGTGCGCAGATCGCCGTTGTCGGTCCGGGTGAAGGCCGGGTGTACGGCGGAGGGGCGGATCCGGTAGAGCCAGGAGCGGCGGTTGTCGGCGCGGGGCTCGGTGAAGGCGGAGCCGCTCAGCTGCTCCGCGTAGAGGCCGAGGGGGGCGCGCTGGGGGGAGTTACGGCCGTGCGGCAGGGCCCCCGGCACCGCCTCCGAGCTGTGTTCGTTGCCGAAACCGGAGGAGTACGCCAGTCCCTCCGCCGTCTTCCTCGCCTGCTCGATGCCGCTCATCCCGCACTCCCGGTGACCGTGAAGCCCTTGGATCCGCCGGACAACGAATCCTATGGGACACCGTAGGAATAGGAGGCGGGCGCGTCAACGGCCTGGATCACGCCATTCGGGGGGTCCGGGCGCCGATCCCGGAGCGTGGGGTGGCATCCGGAGGGCGTGGAGTGGCTTCCGGGGGTGTGAAGTGGCTTCCGAGGGGCTTGCGGAGGGCGCCCGGGACGTGCACGGCATCATGGGTCCCGTGCCCCACCCGAACCCGAACCTCCGCCGCGCCCCCGTACAGCAGCGCAGCGCCGACCGGCTCGCCCGGATACTCGACGCCTGCGCCGGACTGCTCGACGAGACCGGCTACGAGCAGCTCTCCACCCGTGACGTCGCGTTGCGCGCCGAGGTGCCCATCGGCTCCGTCTACCGCTTCTTCTCCAACAAGCGGGCCCTGGTCGACGCCCTGGCGCTGCGCAATCTGGACCTCTACGCCGAGCGCATCACCGCCCGGCTCGGCTCCCTCCCCGCCGACGACTGGCGCGGGGCGATCGACGCGGTGCTGGACGAGTACCTGGCGATGAAGCGGACCGTGCCCGGCTTCGCCCTGGTCGACTTCGGGCCCCCGTCGCCCGCCGAGGACGCGTCGGACGACGCCAACCGCCGCCTCGCGGGCCGGCTCACCGACCTCCTCGCCGGACACCTCGGCCGCCATCCCGGCCCGGAGCTGCTGCGGGCCATCCTGGTGAGCGTCGAGGCGGCGGACGCGCTGCTCCAGCTCGCCTTCCGTACGGACCCGTCGGGTGACCCGGCGATCGTCGCCGAGACCCGGACGCTGGTACGGGCGTACCTCGCGCAGATCCTGGACTGAGGGCGCCGGGGGCCTCGCGGCGGCGGGCGTCACGTGCCCGCCGTCGACCCCCTCCCCGACATGCCTACCGGTCGGTATGCTCGCGGTGCCGTCCGAGTGCTGCCACCGCCGTCGCCCCGGGGAGGGCCCATGTCCCACGCATCCCGTACCGCACCGCGTATCTGCCCCCTCTGCGAAGCCACCTGCGGCCTCACCCTCACCATCGAGGGGGCCACCGTCACCGGTGCGCGCGGCGACCGCGACGACATCTTCAGCCGGGGCTTCATCTGCCCCAAGGGGGCGTCCTTCGGCGGCCTGGACGCCGACCCCGACCGGCTGCGCGTCCCGCTCGTGCGCGGGGAGGACGGGGAGCTGCGGGAGGCGACCTGGGACGAGGCGTTCGACCGGATCGCCGCCCGCGTACCGGCCCTCGTCGAGGCCCACGGTCCGCAGGCCGTCGGCGTCGTCCTCGGCAACCCCAACGTCCACACCATGGCGGGCTCCCTCTATCCGCCCCTGCTCCTCGCCGCCCTCCGTACCCGCAACGTCTTCACGGCCAGCACCCTGGACCAGATGCCCAAACACGTCTCCAGCGGGCTGCTCTTCGGGGACGCCAACGCCATCCCCGTACCGGATCTCGACCGCACCGACCACCTCCTCCTGATCGGCGCCAACCCGCTGGAGTCCAACGGCAGCCTCTGTACCGCCCCCGACTTCCCCGGCCGGCTCAGGGCGCTGCGGCGGCGCGGCGGCACCCTCACCGTCATCGACCCGCGCCGCACCCGGACCGCCCGCCTCGCCGACCGGCATGTGGCGATCCGGCCGGGAGCGGATGCGTTGTTGCTCGCCGCGATGGCCCACGTCCTGCTGGAGGAGAAGCTCACCGACCCCGGTGTGCTCGCCGAGCACCTGGAAGGGGCGGATGAACTCGCCTTCGCCCTCGCCGACTTCACCCCGGACGCGGTCGCCGCCGCCTGCGATGTGGACGCGGCCACCATCACCGCGCTCGCCCGCGAGCTGGCCGCGGCTCCGACCGCCGCCGTGTACGGGCGGATCGGCAGCTGCACCGTGGAGCACGGCACGCTCGCCAGCTGGCTGGTCGACGTCCTCAACATCCTCACCGGCAACCTCGACCGCCCCGGCGGCGCGCTGTTCCCGCTCTCCGCGACGGCCCGCGCACCGCGCGGAGCCGCCCCCGGCAAGGGCTTCGCGCTGGGCCGCTGGACGTCCCGGGTCTCCGGCCACCCCGAGGCCAAGGGCGAACTTCCCAGCGCCGCCCTGGCCGAGGAGATCGAGACCCCGGGCGAGGGCCGCATCCGCGCCCTGATCGTGCTCGCCGCCAACCCCGTCCTCTCCGCGCCCGACGGCGACCGGCTGGACGCGGCGCTCGCCGGGCACCTCGACTTCATGGTCAGCGTCGACCCGTACCTCAACGAGACCTCCCGCCACGCGGACGTCGTCCTGCCCCCGCCGCCCCCCTCGCAGAGCGCCCACTTCGACTTCGCGTTCAACTCCTTCGCCGTGCACAACCAGGTCCGCTACACCCGCGCCCCCATCCCCCTGGAGGACGGGCGGATGGACGAGAGCGAGATCCACGCCCGGCTGATCCTCGCGGTGAGCGGCATGCACGGCGCCCCGCCCTCCGCCGTCGACGACCTGGCCATCGCCACCGCGATCACCAAGGCGGGCGCCCCGAAGGAGCTGGCCGACGAGCTCACCGGCCGCAGTGGCCCCGAACGCCGCCTCGACCTCATGCTGCGGCTCGGCCCGTACGGGCTGACGCTGGAGCGGCTCCTCGCCCACCCGCACGGCATCGACCTCGGCCCGCTGAAGCCGCGCGTCCCGGAGATCCTGCGCACCCGCTCCGGCCGCATCGAACTGCTCCCCGCTCCGATCGCCGCCGACCTGCCGCGCCTGCGCCGGGCGCTGGGCGACCGCCCCGCCCCGCTCGTCCTCGTCGGCCGCCGCCATCTGCGTTCCAACAACAGCTGGATGCACAACGTCGTCTCGCTCAGCGGCGGTTCCAACGTCTGTACCCTCCAGGTCCACCCCGACGACGCGGCCCGGCTCGGGCTCGTGGACGGGGCCACCGTACGGATCGAGTCGGCGGGCGGCGGGATCGAGGCCCCCGCCGAGATCACGGACACCGTACGCAGCGGAGTGGTGAGCCTTCCGCACGGCTGGGGCCACAGCCGCCCCGGGACCCGGATGGCGGTCGCCGCCGCCCACCCGGGTGCCAATGTGAACCAGCTGCTGGACGGCACGCTGCTCGACCCGCTGTCCGGTACGGCCGTGCTGAACGCCATTCCGGTGACGGTGACCCCGTCCCCGTAGCTCTCCCCGTAGCGCACGCCGTAGCCCTCCCTGTAACACCACCGCGTTGACCTGGGGTTTTGCTCGTATTGCTCACGCGTCAACGTCTTGTTAACTCTTCGAGAGGGCCCCTAACGTCGTCCGGACCGACCGCCGAGACCGGTGGGAGTTCAAGGATGAACGTTAGGTATCCCCCATGCTGACAATCCTCGGCTTCGCCATGATCGCGACCTTCCTGGTCCTGATCATGACGAAGAAGATGTCGCCGATCGCGGCGCTGGTACTGATCCCCGCACTGTTCTGTGTCGCCGTCGGGCAGGGAGCGAAGCTCGGCGACTACGTCATCGAAGGCGTCGGCAACCTGGCGCCGACCGCCGCCATGCTGATGTTCGCCATCGTCTACTTCGGCGTGATGATCGATGTCGGCCTCTTCGACCCGATCGTCCGGGGCATCCTGCGGTTCTGCAAGGCGGACCCGATGCGGATCGTCGTCGGTACGGCGGTGCTCGCCGCGATCGTCTCGCTCGACGGCGACGGCTCCACCACCTTCATGATCACCGTCTCGGCGATGTATCCGCTCTACAAACGCCTCAAGATGAGCCTCGTCGTCATGACCGGTGTGGCGGCCACGGCGAACGGCGTCATGAACACCCTGCCCTGGGGCGGCCCCACCGCCCGCGCCGCGACCGCGCTCAAGCTGGACGCCTCCGAGATCTTCGTCCCCATGATCCCGGCGCTGGCCGTCGGCCTGCTCGCCGTCTTCCTGCTCTCGTACGTGCTGGGTCTGCGCGAGCGCAAGCGCCTGGGCACGCTCACGCTGGACGAGGCGCTGGTACGGGAGCCGGAGCAGGAGACCGTCCTGGCAGGGGCGGGCGGTCCGGGCGAGGACCGGCTGCGCAAGGGCCCCGGCGGCACGGGCTCGGCGGACCTCACGCGGGACGGTGACGATGACGAGGACGGCGAGGACGAGGAGGAGTTCAAGGGCCTCGACCCCAACCGCTCCACCCTGCGGCCCAAGCTCTACTGGTTCAACGCCGGTCTGACCATCGCCCTGCTGACCGCGATGATCATGGAACTGATGCCGATCCCGGTCCTCTTCCTCCTCGGCGCCGCCCTCGCGCTCACGGTCAACTTCCCCCACATGCCTGACCAGCGGGCCCGGATCGCCGCCCACGCCGACAACGTCCTCAACGTCTCCGGCATGGTCTTCGCCGCCGCCGTCTTCACCGGCGTCCTCACCGGCACCGGTATGGTCGAGAACATGGCCGACTGGGTGGTCGGGGCCGTCCCCGACGCGATGGGCCCGCACATGGCCATCGTCACCGGGCTGCTCAGCCTGCCGCTCACCTACTTCATGTCGAACGACGGCTTCTACTTCGGCGTCGTCCCCGTCCTCGCCGAAGCCGGCGCGGCCCACGGCGTCTCCCCGCTGGAGATCGCCCGCGCCTCCCTGGCCGGCCAGGCGCTGCACATGTCCTCGCCGCTGGTGCCCGCCGTGTACGTGCTCGTGGGCATGGCGAAGGTGGAGTTCGGCGACCACACCCGGTTCACCGTCAAGTGGGCGGTGCTGACCTCGCTGGTGGTGCTCGGGGCGGGCATCCTGTTCGGCACGATCTGATGTCACGCGCGCGAGGGCCCGGGGCCGGGCCCGGCAGGGGCTGGCTGCTGCGCCTCGTCATCGCCTTCGCCTTCGCGCAGGGGGCGGTGTCGATGGCGCGGCCCGCCGTCTCCTACCGGGCCCTCGCGCTGGGCGCGGACGAGACCGCCGTCGGCGTCATCGCCGGGGTCTACGCGCTGCTGCCGCTGTTCGCGGCCGTCCCGCTCGGCCGCCGCACCGACCACGGCCGGTGCGCGCCCCTGCTGCCGCTCGGCGTGGTGCTGATCTCCGGCGGCTGCGCGCTCAGCGGGGTCGTCTCCTCGCTGCCCGCGATGGCCGCCTGGAGCGGGGTGATGGGCCTCGGCCACCTCTGCTTCGTGATCGGCGCGCAGTCGATCGTGGCGCGGCAGTCCGCCCCGGCCGAACAGGACCGCAACTTCGGCCACTTCACCATCGGCGCCTCGCTCGGCCAGCTGGGCGGCCCGATCGCGGCGGGAGCGCTGATCTCCGGTGAGAGCGGTGCTCTGGGGCGTACGAGCGCCCTCGCGCTCCTCGTCTCGGCAGGGGTCTGCGCGGTCGCGCTCACCTCGCTGTGGCGCATCGAGCACCGGCGTACGCCGGGCTCCCGTGCCGTGAAGCAGTCCGCCAAGGTCCCGGTCACCAGGATCCTCGGCGCTCGGGGCGTCCCGGCCGGGATCTTCATCAGCATGGCGGTCCTGTCCTCCACCGACATCCTCACCGCCTATCTGCCGGTGGTCGGCGAGCACCGGGGGATCGCCCCCGCCACGGTCGGGCTGCTGCTCAGCCTGCGGGCCGCCGCCACCATCGCCTGCCGTCTGGTGATGACCCCGATGCTGCGGCTCCTCGGCCGGACGGCCTTGCTGACCACCAGCTGCCTGCTGGCCGGCCTGCTCTGCGCGGGGATGGTCCTCCCGGTCCCCGTCCCGGTGCTCGCCGTCATGCTGGCCGCCCTCGGGTTCTGCCTCGGCGCCGGCCAGCCGCTGTCGATGACCACGGTGGTCCAGGCCGCCCCCGCCGAGGCCCGGTCCACCGCACTGGCCCTGCGCCTCACCGGCAACCGGCTGGGCCAGGCCGCCGCCCCCGCCGCCGCGGGCCTGATCGCGGGTACGGCGGGGGCGGCGGCCCCGTTCGCCCTGCTCGGGGCCCTGCTGCTGGCGGCGGCGGGGCTGGGCCTGCGCGGCGGACGGGCGCCCCGGGCCTCCTCCGTACCGCCGGAGCCCACGCCCGTACGCGACCGGGAGCAGGATGACAGCATGCCCCTGGCCGACCGGAACCGCTCCTGAGGTACCGGCCCCACCCAACCCCGTACGCCCCACACATCCCCCACGTCTCCCACGTCCCAACCTTCGCGCGAGTCATTCCCTCACCCCGCCCGGTGGGCTAACTTCCCTCCACAGCCGCTCCCCACCGCGACGTACACCTCGTACACCTTGATCCCGGGGACACCTCATGACGCGCGCCATCTCCCTGCACCACGTCAGCAAGAGCTACGGCCGGGACCGGCGGGCCGTCGACCGGTTCACGCTCTCCATCGAACCCGGCGAGTTCGTCGTTCTGCTCGGCCCCTCCGGCTGCGGCAAGTCGACCGTGCTGCGCATGATCGCGGGCCTGGAGGAGATCAGCGAGGGTGAGCTGCTGCTCGACGGCGAGTTCGCCAACCACATCCCGCCGCGGGAACGCGGCATGGCGATGGTGTTCCAGAACTTCGCGCTGTACCCGAGCATGACGAACCGCGCCAACATCGGCTTCCCGCTGAAGCTGGAGAACCCGCGCGAGGACAACAGCGCACGGATCGAGGCCACGGCCCGGATGCTCGGCATCGAGCACGTACTCGACCGCTACCCCGCTCAGCTCTCCGGCGGTGAGCGCCAGCGGGTGGCGATGGGCCGGGCCATCTCCCGCAGGCCCTCCGTCTTCCTGATGGACGAGCCGCTCTCCAACCTGGACGCCAAGCTCCGCAGCCATCTGCGCGCCGAGATCGCCCTGCTGACGAAAGAACTCGGCGTCACGACTGTCTATGTGACGCATGATCAGGCCGAGGCGATGTCCCTCGGGGACCGGGTGGCGGTGATGCGCGGCGGCGTCCTGCAACAGGTCAGCCCGCCCCGGGAGGTCTACGCGCTGCCGGAGAACGTCTTCGTGGCCGCGTTCATCGGCACCCCGCGGATCAACCTCCTCCAGGCCGTCGTCCACGCCCCGCTGGAGGGGCGGATGTCGATCGACCTCGGCCGCCAGCGGCTCGCCCTGCCCGAACCCCTCAGCCCCGACCACCAGTTGCTCCGTATCCAGCAGGGCCGCCGGATCATCGTCGGGCTGCGTTCGGAGGCGGTCCGGATCGCTCCGCCCAGCCATGCCCGCCCCGGTGAGGTGGCGCTCAGCGGGATCGTGGAGCACGTCGAGTACCAGGGGCACGAGGCGCTGGTGCACCTCAACACCGGTTCGCGGCCCGCCGTCGTCCCGGACCTCGAATCGGCCCAGCCCCGGCCCATGCCCCGCCGCCGCCGAGCTGCCGCGGGCCGCACCGGAGGCAGCACACAAGGCGCGCTCGGCGTCCTGGACCGGCTGAAGGGGCGGGCCGGTGCGCGGATCAGCGGCCCGGTCGTCACCCTCGACGACCCCGCCCCGGACCCCACGGCGGTCCGCACCCCGGACCGGCCCTCCGTCATCTCCGGCGACCTGGTGGTGCGCACCGGCCCCGACATGCGGCTGCGGACCGGCGGCCAGGTGCCGCTGCTGGTGGACCTGGCGCACCTGTACGTCTTCGACCACTACGGCCGCCGCATCTGCCCGCTGCCGCAGGACGTGCCCGGGCTGGACGGCTGAGGGTCCTGGGCTCTCCCGGGCTGGACGGACGCGGGTCCTGGGCTCTCCCGGGCTGGACGGCCGAGCCTTTCCCCTTCGGCCCCGGCGCACGCCTCCCGGCGTGACCGGCGTCTCCGGAAGCTCCCTGGCGCCGGAAAACTAACGGCGCTAGTTTGGGGCGGGGTGCGAGGGCGCCTCGCACCCGCCAGAGCGCCGGCACAGCCCGTCCGGGAGGAAACAGCCATGAAGGCCCACGACCAGATGTACATCGGCGGCGCGTGGCGGCCCGCCGTCGGCCAGGACACGATCGCGGTCGTGAACCCGGCCGACGAGCAGCTCATCGGCCACGTGCCGGCGGGCACGGCCGAGGACGTCGACGCGGCGGTGAAGGCCGCGCGCGCCGCGTTCCCCGGCTGGGCCGCCACCCCGCCCGCCGAGCGCGCCGCCCGGCTCTCCGCGCTGAGCGACGCGCTGGCCGCCCGCAAGGACGAGCTGGCCGAGACGATCACCGCCGAGTTGGGCGCGCCGCTGCCGCTCTCGCAGATGGTCCACGCCGCCGTGCCGGTCATGGTCGCCGCCTCGTACGCCGAACTGGCCGCCTCCTACGCCTTCGAGGAGCGGATCGGCAACTCCACCGTCCTGCTGGAGCCGGTCGGGGTCGTCGGCGCGATCACCCCCTGGAACTACCCGCTCCACCAGATCGTCGCCAAGGTCGCCCCCGCCCTCGCCGCCGGCTGCACGGTCGTCCTCAAGCCGGCCGAGGACACCCCGCTCACCGCCCAGCTCTTCGCCGAGGCCACCGAGGCCGCCGGGCTGCCCGCCGGGGTCTTCAACCTCGTCACCGGCCTCGGCCCGGTCGCCGGCCAGGCCCTCGCCGAGCACGAGGGCGTCGACCTGGTCTCGTTCACCGGATCGACCGCCGTCGGCAAGCAGATCGGCGCCACCGCCGGAGCCGCGATCAAGCGCGTCGCCCTCGAACTCGGCGGCAAGTCCGCCAACGTGATCCTGCCCGGCGCCGACCTCGCCAAGGCGGTCAACGTCGGCATCGCCAACGTGATGACCAACTCCGGCCAGACGTGCAGCGCCTGGACCCGGATGCTGGTCGACTCCGAGCGGTACGACGAGGCCGTGGAGCTCGCGGCGCGGGCCGTGCTCAAGTACGCGCCCGGCGAGCGCGTCGGCCCGCTGGTCAACGCCAAGCAGCAGGCCCGGGTGAGCGGTTACATCCAGAAGGGGATGGACGAGGGCGCCCGGCTGATCGCCGGAGGCCCCGCCGCGCCCCTGCCGACCGGCTACTACATCAGCCCCACCGTCTTCGCCGACGTCACCCCGGACATGACCATCGCCCAGGAGGAGATCTTCGGCCCGGTGGTCTCGATCCTCCGCTACGAGGACGTGGACGACGCCCTCCGTATCGCCAACGGCACCGTGTACGGGCTCGCGGGAGCCGTGTGGGCGGCCGACGACGAGGAAGCGGTGGCCTTCGCCCGCCGGATGGACACCGGACAGGTGGACATCAACGGCGGCCGGTTCAACCCCCTGGCCCCCTTCGGCGGTTACAAGCAGTCCGGGGTCGGCCGCGAGCTGGGTCCGCACGGTCTGGCGGAGTACCTCCAGACGAAGTCGCTCCAGTTCTGACCCCCCGTAACCCCTTCCTTTCCTTCTGAGGAGTCTGTTCGTGGTCCGCGCCGCCGTACTGCCCGCCGTCGGAGCTCCGCTGGAGATCACCGACATCGTCCTGCCCGAGCCCGGCCCCGGCCAGGTGCGCATCGCGCTCGCCGCGGCGGGGGTCTGCCACTCCGACCTGTCCCTGTCCAACGGCACCATGCGGGTGCCGGTGCCCGCCGTCCTCGGCCACGAGGGCGCCGGCACGGTCCTGGCGGTCGGCGAGGGCGTCACCCATGTCGCCCCCGGTGACGGCGTGGTCCTCAACTGGGCGCCCTCCTGCGGTGCTTGCTTCCACTGCGGGATCGGCGAGGTCTGGCTCTGCGCCGACGCCCTGAAGGGGACCGCCAACCTCCACGCCCGTACGGCCGACGGCACCGACCTGCACCCCGGCCTCAACGTGGCGGCCTTCGCGGAGGAGACCGTCGTCGCCGCGAACTGCGTCCTCCCCGCCCCCGACGGCATCCCGCTCACCGACGCCGCCCTCCTCGGCTGCGCGGTCCTCACCGGGTACGGGGCGATCCACCACAGCGCCAAGGTCCGCGAGGGCGAGAGCGTGGTCGTCTTCGGGGTCGGCGGCGTCGGCCTCGCCGTGCTCCAGGCGGCCCGGATCGCGGGCGCCTCCCGGATCATCGCGGTCGACGTCTCCCCGGCCAAGGAGGAGCTGGCCCGACAGGCCGGGGCCACCGACTACGTCATCGCCTCCGCCACCACCCCGCGCGAGATCCGCAAACTCACCGGCGGCCAGGGCACGGACGTCGCCGTGGAGTGCGTCGGCCGGCCCGCGACCATCCGGGCCGCCTGGGAGTCCACCCGGCGCGGCGGCCGTACGACGGTCGTCGGGATCGGCGGCAAGGACCAGGAGGTCACCTTCAACGCCCTGGAGATCTTCCACTGGGGCCGGTCCCTCACGGGCTGCGTCTACGGCAACAGCGACCCGGCCCGCGATCTGCCCGCCCTGGCCGACCACATCCGCGCGGGCCGCTTCGACCTGTCGATGATGGTCACCGAACGCATCGCGCTGGACGGCATCCCGGCCGCCTTCGACAACATGATCGCGGGCAAGGGCGGCCGGGCGCTGGTGGTGTTCTAGACGCTGGCCCAGGTGGCCCGGCGACCTGGAGGTCACCGGGCCACCGGTCACCGGCCGGGCGACGTCACGGTCGCCGCGCGCTCCGCCGCTCCGCGTCGGGACGGTGCTCCACCACCGGCAGGGCCGGAGCCGCCGGAGCGGGCCGCTGACGGCTCCGGGAGACCGCCACCCCGGCCAGGCAGAGCAGCCCGCCGAGAACGCCGAGGGGGGTCGGCACCTCGTCCAGCAGCACCCACGCCATGAGCACCACGATCGCGGGGACCGCGTACGTGGTGGCGCCCATCCGGCCCGCGGTGGTCCGGGCCAGCGCGTAGCCCCAGGTGGTGAAGGCCAGCGCGGTCGGAAAGACGCCCAGGTAGATCATGTTCAGCGTGGCGGACATCGGCGCGTCGGCCGCCTCGGAGATCAGCACCCCGGTGAACGGCAGGCAGGCGACGGCGCCGATCAGGCAGCCGAAGGTGTTGATCTGGAGCGAGGAACCGTACGCGAGCGCCGGCTTCTGGCTCACCACGCCCAGCGCGTACACCACGGCGGCCAGCAGGCAGAGCGCCACGCCCAGCACGGACGAGCTGCCGTGCCCGGACATGGCGAGGCCGACGACGACGGCGCCCGAGAACGAGATCCCCATCCCCAGCAACAGCCGGCGCGGCAGCCCCTCGCCGAGCATCCGGGCGCCCATCAGGGCCATCAGGATCGGCCCGATGTTCACGAGCATCGCGGCGGTCCCGGCGTCGACCTCCTGCTCGCCCCAGTTGAGCGCCACCATGTAGAGCCCGAACCAGAGCACCCCGGACGTGATGATCCCGCGCCAGGCCCCGCGCCCCGGAAGCCCTTCCCGCCGTACGAGGAGGATCGCCCCGAGCACCAGCACGCCCGCCAGCAGCCGCCCGAGGGCGAGAGCACCGGGGGAGTAGGCCTCGCCCGCACTGCGGATGGAGACGAAGGCGGAGGCCCACAGGACCACGGTGGTGCAGGCGGCGGCGGTGGCACGCCAGGATCGGGCGGGGGTTGGGGTGGCCGGGCCGGCCGGGGTCGTCGTCATGGCCACGACCGTAGGCCCGAATCGCTTCGTCCCCCACCGAATTGTCACCAGCCGTCAATCGACGGGAGGCCCCCTCCACCCCGTCCGCGCACTTCCATCGCGCCCGTGCGCCCCCAGCCCGTCCAGCGCTTGAGGACGGAACCGTGCACCCACCCAGCCCGTCCGGCGTTTGAGGACGGAACCGTCGCGGTGGCACCGGGCAACCCCTCCGTGTCCGGAAAGCACAGGCGCCGCCCATCCCAGGCAAGGGTTCCGTCCTCAAACGCCGGACGGGCTAAGGATGCTTCGGCGCCCGCCGAACCGTTTCCGTGGGCCGCGCGTACTCCTCGTACTGGAGCGCCAGCCCGTCCAGCAGCGCCCGCAGCCCCACCTCGAAGGCCCCCTCGTCCACCTCCCGCCCCCGCTCCGCCAGGAGATGCGCCTGGCCCAGATGCGGGTAGTCGGCCGGGTCGTACGCGCTCTCGTCGTCCACGAACCCCCCGGCGAAGGACCCCAGCGCCGACCCGGTGATGAAGTACCGCATCAGCGCCCCGATCCGAGTCGCCTGCGCGGGCGGCCACCCCGCCCCCACCATCGCCCCGAACACCGCGTCGGCGACCCGCAGCCCCGCCGGCCGCCGCCCCGGCCCCCGGGCGAGGACCGGCACGATGTGCGGGTGCGCGGCGAGGGCGGCCCGGTAGGAGAGCGCCCAGTCGTGCAGGGCCTCCCGCCAGTCGCGGGCGTCCGACGCCTCGAACATCGACAGATCGACCTGTACGGAGACGGCGTCGGCGACCGCGTCGAGGATCTCGTCCTTGTTGCGGAAGTGGTTGTAGAGCGAGGGCCCGCTGACCCCGAGGACGGCCGCCAGCCGGCGCGTGGAGACGGCGTCGAGCCCCTCGGCGTCCACGAGGGCGCTCGCCGCTTCCACGATGCGGTCTCTGCTGAGGAGGGGCTTGCGCGGTCGGGCCATGCGGCTCATAGTAGGCGCTGCGAACCAGAAACTAGCAGTGCTAATTAATCGGCGCACGGGAAAGCGGTGTGCGAGAAGGTGGGTGGCGCGCGATGAACCTGGAGCTCAGCCAGGAGCAGGAAGCCGTCCGGCGGCTGGCCGAGGAGTTCGTGGCCCGTGAGGTCACGCCGCACGTCGTCGCGTGGGACCGGGCCGAGAATGTCGACAGGTCGATCGTGAAGAAGCTCGGCGCGCTCGGCTTCCTCGGCCTCACCGTCCCCGAGGAGTACGGCGGCTCCGGCGGCGACCACCTCACGTACTGCCTGGTCACCGAGGAGCTCGGCCGCGGCGACTCCTCCGTGCGCGGGATCGTCTCCGTCTCGCTCGGCCTGGTCGCCAAGACCGTCGCGTCCTGGGGGAGCGAGGAGCAGAAGCGCCAGTGGCTGCCCCGGCTCACCTCCGGCGAGGCGATCGGCTGCTTCGGCCTCACCGAGCCCGGCACCGGCTCGGACGCCGGCAACCTCGCCACCCGGGCCGTACGCGACGGCGGTGACTACGTCATCAACGGCACCAAGATGTTCATCACCAACGGCACCTGGGCCGACGTCGTCCTGCTCTTCGCCCGCACGAACGACGCCCCCGGCCACCGCGGCGTCTCCGCCTTCCTCGTCCCCGCCGACACCCCCGGCCTCACCCGCCGCACCATCCACGGCAAGCTCGGCCTCCGCGGCCAGGCCACCGCCGAACTGGTCCTGGAGGACGTCCGGGTCCCCGCCACCACCCTCCTCGGCCCCGAGGGCAAGGGCTTCACCGTCGCCATGTCGGCCCTCGCCAAGGGCAGGATGTCCGTCGCGGCGGGCTGCGTCGGCATCGCCCAGGCCGCCCTGGACGCCTCCGTGCGGTACGCCGGTGAGCGCGAGCAGTTCGGAAAGGGCATCGCCGGACACCAGCTCGTCCAGGAGCTGCTCAGCGACATCTCCGTGGACGTCGAGGCGGCCCGGCTGCTCACCTGGCGGGTGGCCGACCTCGTCGACCGGGGCCAGGAGTTCGCCACCGCCGCCTCCCAGGCCAAGCTGTACGCCTCCGAGGCCGCCGTCCGCTGCGCCAACAACGCCATCCAGGTCTTCGGCGGCTACGGCTACATCGACGAGTACCCGGTCGGCAAGCTGCTCCGCGACGCCCGCGTGATGACGCTCTACGAGGGCACCAGCCAGATCCAGAAGCTCATCATCGGCCGCGCGTTGACGGGCGTCTCCGCCTTCTGACCACGACGGCTGCCACCTCGGCTCGTACGCGTGTCTGAGTACATGGCTGAGTACGGGCGCGGATGTGGCCCGCACCACATCGGGCGGATGCTGGGCCCATGAGTGACACGACATCGGTCAAGCAGCAGAGCACCGCAGCCTTCTACGTCCAGGCCGTGGCCTCCTTCATGGTGGCCATCGGCGCGGTCGCCTTCGGTATCTTCTTCCTCGACGCCGACGCCTGGGTGCGTGGCTTCCTCGCCATCGGCGTGCTCTACCTGGTCACGTCCTGCTTCACGCTCGCCAAGGTGATCAGGGACCGCCAGGAGGCCGGGCAGATCCACAGCCGGGTCGACCAGGCCCGGCTGGAGAAGATCCTCGCCGAGCACGACCCGTTCCAGAAGCTCTGATCCCGTACCGCCTGCCGGACAGCCCCTAAGCGCTTGCTCAGGTTCGGGGTATGGTGTTCGTCCTGTTGACGGAGAGGGGCCCTGGGCGATGAGTACGGCGGAGGAGACGAGCGGCGACGACGCTCCCTGGGGCGAGGTCACGCCCGAGGCGGCCAGGCGGCTCCTCGTCGCCGCGGTCGACGCCTTCGCCGAGCGCGGGTACCACGCGACCACCACCCGCGACATCGCCGGCCGGGCCGGGATGAGCCCGGCCGCGCTCTACATCCACTACAAGACGAAGGAAGAGCTGCTCCACCGGATCAGCAAGATCGGCCACGACCGGGCGCTGTACGTCCTCCAGGCCGAGGCCGACCGGGACGGCACCGCCGCCGACCGGCTCGCCGGGGCCGTACGGTCCTTCGTCCGCTGGCACGCCGAGCGCCACACCACCGCACGCGTCGTCCAGTACGAGCTCGACGCCCTCGGCCCCGAGCACCGCACCGAGATCGTCGAGCTGCGCCGCAGGAGCGACGCGGTGGTGCGCCGGATCATCAGCGAGGGGGTGGCGGCGGGCGAGTTCGACGTCCCCGACATCCCCGGCACCACCCTCGCCGTGCTCTCCCTCTGCATCGACGTGGCCCGCTGGTTCAACGCCCAGGGCAGCCGCACGCCCGACGAGGTCGGCGCGCTCTACGCGGACCTCGTCCTGCGGATGGTCGGAGCCCCGCCCCAGCTCTGAGGGATGCCTTGGCCCGGGCGAGCGGTGGGGCAATCATGGGCGCATGTCACCGCCCCCGCCCCCGCGGCCGCACTTTCGTCCCCCCGAGTGGTTCACCGTGGACGCGTCGGCGCTGAACGTGGCGCTGGTGTATCCGATGCAGGGGCCGGCGGGGATCTTCGGGCCGGGGTGCGAGGCGTGCGCCCGGCTGGCCGTGGAGGAGGTCAACGCGGCGGGCGGGGTGCTGGGTCGGGAGCTGCGGCTCCTGGAGGTGGACGGCGGGGCGGAGCCGTCGAGGGTCGCCGCCGAGGTCGAGGCGCTGGTGGCGGCGGGGGCCGTGCAGGGGGTCACCGGCTGGCACATCAGCTCGGTACGGCAGGCGGTGGCACCACGGGTGGCGCACCGCGTGCCGTACGTCTACACAGCGCTGTACGAGGGCGGTGAGCGGACCGAGGGCGTCTTCATGACCAGCGAGACACCGGCGGGGCAGCTGCTCCCGGCGATGCGGATGCTCGCGCGGATCCGGGACGTGCGCCGCTGGTTCGTCGTCGGGAACGACTACATCTGGCCGCGCTGCACCGCCCGGGCGGCCCGCCGGTACGCGCGGGAGTCCCGGGGGCGGGTGTGCGGGGAGGCGTATCTGCCGCTGGGGACGGACGACTTCGCCGGTGTCCTGCGCCGGATCGAGCGCGCGGAAGCGGACGCCGTGCTGATGCTGCTCGTGGGCAGCGACGCGGTGCGGTTCAACCGGGCGTTCGCGGCGGCCGGGCTGGACGCCCGCTGTCTGCGGCTGAGCACGTTGATGGACGAGAGCATGCTGCTGGGCAGCGGCCCCGAGGCGACCGCCGACCTGTACAGCACGGCCGGGTTCTTCGCCTCGCTCGCCGACGGGCACAGCATGGACTTTCACGGCCGCTACGCCGCCCGCTTCGGCGCGGACGCACCGGTCCCCGGCAGCCTCGGCGAGTCCTGCTACGAAGGTGTGTTGCTGCTGGCGGCCCTCATCGAGCGGGCCCGGACCCTGGACGTGTCCGCCATCGGCGCGGCCGCCGAGCACGTCCGGTACGAGGGCCCGCGCGGCCTGCTCGGCCTGGACGGGCGGCATGTGCGCCAGCGCATCTATCTGGCGGAGGCGGACGGACTCGACTTCACCGTGCTCGCCCAACTGGACTCCCCGCAGCGGTTGTTGTAGCCCGCTCGTTGTCGCCCCCGTCGGCCAGCGCGCCCGACAGTCGGCTGAGCAGCGGCATCAGCTGATGCTCCTCGTCCTCCGTGAGCCCCGGGGGCGTCGGCCCCCACTCCGCCCGTACCGCACGGGAGAGCTGACGCCGCCGCCGTAGTCCCCGGGGGGTGAGCTGGACCAGGACCCGGCGGCGGTCGGCGGGGTCGACGCGGCGGAACACCAGGTTCTGGTCGACGAGTTGGTCGATGATCTTGGTGAGGGTCGGCGCGGGCAGGGCGGCGTCCTGGGCGAGGGCCGTCATGCTCCGGCCCTCGTCGCCCGAGAGCAGGTCGAGGACCCGCCACGCGTCGACGGAGCAGTCGTACGCGTCGAGCACCGACTGGATACGACGCGCCGCGAGGCGCTCGGCCCGGGTCAGCAGGTGGAGCAGGTCCTGGGGCTGCCTCGCCATCGCACTCCTCGGGGCTCACGTCTCCACGGCCCCCGTGGCGGGGGTGCGTCGGAGCCTACAACCGATCACCGGGCTCCCGGCAGACCGTATGCCGATTCTGATCCTTTCCGGTGGAAGTAATGAATACCCGCATCGCGAATTCGTTCCCCCATAGGCCGATTGACGTCAACTCGCATCAGTCCGAAACACGATTACTTCCGCCGGAAACTGTTCTTCAACTACGCGGCAACGCACCCGAAACAGTTCCGCCGCAGGCTGTGGACCACTTCAGAGACCAGCCCGGAGGCCACCCCGGAACGGCTGGGCCCTCCCCTTTCCCCTCCCTTCCTCCGCTCGCTCCCTCGCTCCCCCGCTCGGAGGAATCCGCTCGCACCCGCCCTTCGGGGCAAGGAGGTATTGCCATGTCCGGGCTCATCACCAGGCGCGGTCTTCTGGCCGGCATCTCCGCTCTCGGCGCCGGCGCGGCTCTCAGCGCCTGCGGCGCCAAGACCGGCAGCGACACGTCGAAGGCGGCCGGCGCGAAGGCCGACACCTCGGGCGACACCGTCAGGGTCGGCCTGCTGAACTCGCTCTCCGGCACGATGGCGATCAGCGAGGTGACCGTCCACAACGCGCTGCTCCTCGCGGTCAAGGAGGTCAACGCCGCCGGCGGCGTCCTCGGCAAGCAGCTCAAGCCGGTCAGTCAGGACGGGGCGTCCGACTGGCCGACCTTCGCCGAGAAGGCGCAGGCGCTCATCACGGACTCCAAGGTCGTCGCGACCTTCGGCTGCTGGACCTCGGCCAGCCGCAAGGCGGTAAAGCCGGTCTTCGAGCGGAACAAGTCGCTGCTCTTCTACCCCGTGCAGTACGAGGGGCTGGAGCAGTCCCCGTACATCTTCTACTCCGGCGCCACCACCAATCAGCAGATCGTGCCCGCGCTCGACTACCTCAAGAAGCAGGGCCTCACCAAGCTCTACCTCGTCGGCAGCGACTACGTCTTCCCGCGCACCGCCAACAAGATCATCAAGACGTACGCGAAGGCGAACGGCATGGAGGTGCTCGGCGAGGACTACGCGCCGCTGGGCTCCACGGAGTTCGCGACCATCGTCAACAAGGTCAGGAGCGCGGGGGCCGACGCGGTCTTCAACACCCTGAACGGCGACAGCAACGTGGCCTTCTTCAAGGAGTACAAGTCCGCGGGGCTGACCGCCAAGAAGCTGCCGGTGCTCTCCGTCTCCATCGCGGAGGAGGAAGTCAAGAGCATCGGAACGCAGTATCTGGAAGGGCAGTTGACGGCCTGGAACTACTACCAGACCACGCCCGGCGCGGCCAACGAGAAGTTCGTCGCCGCGTACCAGGCGGCGTACGGCAAGGACAAGCCGACCAGTGACCCGATGGAGGCCGCGTACATCTCCGTCCACCTGTGGAAGGCGATGGTCGAGAAGGCGGGGTCCTTCGACGTCGAGAAGGTGAAGGCGGCCTCGGACGGGATCACGTTCGACGCGCCGGAGGGCAAGGTGACGGTCGACGGCGCCACGCAGCACGTCCACAAGACCGCCCGCATCGGCAAGGTCACCGCGAACGGGCTCATCGAGGAGGTCTGGAACTCGGGCGGGCCCATCAAGCCCGACCCGTACCTGAAGGGCTACGACTGGGCGGCGGACCTGTGACGGTCATCCTCAACCAGTCCTTCACCGGCGTCAGCATCGGCGCCGTCCTCCTCCTCATCGCCCTCGGCCTGACCCTCACCTTCGGGCAGATGGGCGTCATCAACATGGCGCACGGTGAGTTCATCATGGCCGGCGCCTACACGACGTACGTGCTCCAGAAGCCGATCGGCGATGCCGGGATCTCGCTCCTCCTCGCCCTGCCGGTCGCCTTTCTCGTCGCCGGGTCGATGGGCGCGCTCCTGGAGTGGCTGCTGATCCGGCGGCTGTACACGCGTCCGCTGGACACCCTGCTGGTGACCTGGGGCGTCTCGCTGATGCTCCAGCAGTTGGCGCGGGACATCTTCGGCGCGCCGAACGTGCAGACGACCGCGCCGGGCCTGCTGACCGGGAGCGTCTCGGTCGCGGGGGTCAACCTGGCGAACAGCCGGCTGTTCATCCTCGGGTTCGCGCTGTTGTGCGTGGCCGGCCTGGCGGCGATCCTGCGGACCACACCGCTGGGCCGCCGGATCCGGGCGGTCGTGCAGAACCGGGACCTCGCCGAGGTGTCCGGCATCGCGACGGGCCGGGTGGACCGGACGACGTTCTTCATCGGCTCGGGTCTCGCGGGAATGGCGGGCGTCGCGCTGACCCTGATCGGCCCGATCGGGCCGACGACCGGGACCAACTACATTGTGGACGCCTTCCTGGTCGTGGTCGTCGGCGGCATCGGACGGCTCAGGGGCGCGGTCATCACCGCGTTCGTCCTCGGCCTGCTCCAGTCGGTCCTCGAATACTCCACGACCGTCAGCGTGGCGAAGGTGGTGGTCCTCGTGGGGATCGTGGCCTTCCTCCAGTGGCGGCCGCAGGGCCTGTACACCGTGCGCACCAGGAGCCTGGTATGACGACGACGAGCACCCCTCCGACGACGGCCGCCCCGGCCACCGAACCTCCGGCCGGGCCGCCGAAGACCCCCTTCCTCAGCCGCTTTCCGGGCCGCTTCCGTACCCCCGCCGCCTTTCTGCTCGGCGCGGTGCTGCTGGTGGGCGTCGCCCCGCTGGTCCTGTCGGACTTCCGGCTCGGCCTGCTCGCCAAATACCTCTGCTACGGGATCGTCGCGGTCGGCGTCAGTCTCGCCTGGGGCCGGGGCGGGCTGCTGGTGCTCGGGCAGGGGGTCTTCTTCGGCCTCGGCGGTTACGCCATGGCGATGCACCTCAAGCTCGCCGACGCGGCGGCGACCGGGGAGACCCTGCCGGACTTCATGCTGCTGTACGGGACCGAGGGCGGGCTGCCCTGGTGGTGGCAGCCCTTCGCCAACCCGGCCTTCGCGCTCGCCATGACGGTCGTGCTGCCGATGGCCGTCGCCGCTCTGCTCGGCGCGCTCGTCTTCCGCCGCCGGGTGAAGGGCGCGTACTTCGCGATCCTCAGCCAGGCGCTGGCGGCCGCGCTCGCGATCTGGCTGGTCGGCCAGCAGGCCACCACGGGCGGCACCAACGGCCTGACCGACTTCCAGGGCTTCTTCGGCTACGACCTCAACGACCCGGTCAACCAGCGGATGGTCTACGTCATCATCGCGGTCGCCCTGCTGCTCCTGATGGCCGCCGCCCGGCAGCTGTTCGTCAGCCGGTACGGCGAACTCCTCATCGCCGTACGGGACTCCGAGGAGCGGGTGCGCTTCCTCGGGTACAACCCGGCCAACGTCAAGCTGGTGGCGTACGTGGTCGCGGCCGGCATGGCGGGCCTGGCCGGTGCGCTGTTCGTCCCGGCGGTGGGGATCATCTCCCCGGCGCTCATCGGGATCGTGCCCTCCATCGGCTTCGTCATCGGCGCGGCGGTCGGCGGGCGGGCGTCGCTGGTGGGCGCGGTGCTCGGGGCGATTGCGGTGGCCTGGGCGCAGAGCACGCTCTCGGACGCGTGGCCGGCCGGGTGGACGTACCTCCAAGGGCTGCTGTTCGTCGTCGCGGTCGGCTTCCTGCCCGGCGGGCTGGCCTCGCTGCGGACGGTGCTGCGCAGGCGGCGGACCTCCTCCGACCGAGTCGGTGCAACGAAGGGAGTGACCACATGAGCGGCGAGGGACTGACCGTCCGCGACCTGCGGGTGACGTTCGACGGGGGCGTCACCGCCGTCGACGGCGTCGACCTGGACATCGGGCCGGGCGACCTGCGTTTCCTGATCGGGCCGAACGGCGCCGGCAAGACGACCCTGGTCGACGCCGTCACCGGCCTGGTGCGGGCGAGCGGATCGATCCGCTTCGGCGGCGAGGAGATCATCGGCGAGCCCGTGCACCGCATCGCCCGCCGGGGCATCGGCCGCACGTTCCAGACGGCGACCGTCTTCGAGCAGCTGACCGTCGAGCAGAACCTCGACATCGCCGCCGGGGCCGGCCGCGGCGCGCTGACCCTGCTCCGGCGGCGCCGGAACGTCCCCGACTCCGTGGGGAAGGCGCTGGAGACCACCGGGCTGACCGGGCTCCGCCACCGCCCGGCCGGGGTGCTGGCCCATGGCCAGAAGCAGAGCCTGGAGATCGGCATGCTGCTCGTCCAGGACGTGAAGCTGCTGCTGCTCGACGAGCCCGTCGCCGGGATGAGCCACGACGAACGTGAGGCAGCCGGCGCGCTGCTCCAGCGGGTCAGCGAGGACCGCACCGTCGTCGTCATCGAGCACGACATGGACTTCATGCGCTCGTTCGCCCGCAGCGTCAGTGTCCTGCACGCGGGCAAGGTCCTCAGCGAGGGGACGGTCGCCCAGGTCCAGGCCGACGCCAAGGTCCAGGAGGTCTACCTCGGCCGTGCCTCCGAGCCGGAACCGTCGGCGGCCGTTCCCGTCCCCGCCCCTGTCCCCGCCCCCGTCCGCGAAGAGGTGTGACCGCCGTGCTGGAGATCAACGACGTCCGCGCGGGCTACGACCGCACCACCGTCCTGCACGAGGTGACCGTGGCGGTGCCGCACGACGGCGTCGCCGCCGTCCTCGGCCACAACGGCGCGGGGAAGAGCACCCTCCTGCGCACCGCCATGGGCCTCATCAGGCCATTGCACGGGACGGTTCTCCTCGACGGCGAGGACATCACCCGCCTGGCGCCCCATCAGCGCGTGGCCCGTGGCATGGCGTACGTCCCCCAGGGCCAGCAGTCCTTCCCTCATCTGACCACCGCCGAGAACCTCCGGCTCGTCGCCGACGGCTCCCCACGCGGCGGCGGCCGCGACGCCATCGCCGAGGCCCTCGACCTCTTCCCGGTCCTGCGCGAACTCTCCCACCGCCGGGCCGGACTCCTCTCCGGCGGCCAGCGCCAGCAACTCGCCATCGCCCGCGCCCTCGTCACCCGCCCCCGGATCCTTCTCCTCGACGAACCGACCGAGGGCATCCAGCCCTCCGTCGTCGCCGAGATCGAGACCACGGTCCTCTCCCTGGCCGCGCGAGGCGGCCTCTGTGTCCTCCTCGTCGAGCAGCACGTCGGCTTCGCCATGCGGCCGGCCGAGCGCTACTACGTCCTGGAGGCGGGCCGGGTCACGTCGTCGGGGGAGGGCGGAACGGGTGCGGAGCGGACGGTCCGGGAGGCGCTGAGCGTGTGAGCCCTCCCGGGCCTTCCGCGGCGCGGAGCAGAAGCAGCGGCGCGGAGCAGAAGCAGCGGCGCAGGTCAGAAGTGGCGGCGCGGGTCAGAAGTAGTAGCGCGACACCGACTCGGCCACGCACGCGGGCTTCTCGCTGCCCTCGCGCTCGACCGTGACGAGCGCGGTGATCTGCACACCGCCCCCGGCCTCCTCGACGCTCGTGAGCACGGCGGTGGCCCGCAGCCGTGAGCCGACCGGGACGGTGGAGGGGAAACGGACCTTGTTGGTCCCGTAGTTGATGCCCATCTTCATGCCCTCGACCCGCATCACCTGCGGCACCAGCGCGGGCAGCAGCGAGAGCGTCAGATAGCCGTGCGCGATGGTCGTGCCGAACGGCCCGGCCGCCGCACGCTCCGGATCCACATGGATCCACTGGTGGTCGCCGGTCGCGTCGGCGAACAGGTCGATCCGCTTCTGGTCGACCTCCAGCCAGTCACTGTGCCCGAGCTGCTCGCCCACTCCGTCGCGCAGCTCCTGTGCGGACGTGAAGATCTTCGGCTCTGCCATGTTCCGGGTCCCTGCCTTCCGGCTCGCCGCGCCGTCCGGCGCGATGTCTAAGCGCTTGCTCAGCATCGTTGCGCGGTGGCTTCCTGTCAACGATTCCGGGGTGGCGTCCGCCGGGGGAGCAGTAGGGTCTGAGGAGTGCCACAGATCCCACAGACACTCCACGAACTCTCGGTCGGCCAGCTCTCGGCGCGCAGCGGCGCCGCGGTCTCCGCTCTGCACTTCTACGAGTCCAAGGGCCTGATCAGCAGCCGCCGCACCAGCGGCAACCAGCGCCGCTACTCGCGTGACGCCCTGCGCCGCGTCGCTTTCGTACGGGCGGCGCAGCGGGTCGGTATCCCGCTGGCCACGATCCGGGACGCCCTCGCCGCACTGCCCGAGGAGCGCACACCGAACCGGGAGGACTGGGCCCGCCTCTCGGAGGCCTGGCGCCGGGAACTCGACGAGCGGATCACGCAGTTGCACCGGCTGCGCGACCATCTCACCGACTGCATCGGCTGCGGCTGCCTGTCGCTGGAGACCTGTGTGCTGTCCAACCCCGACGACATCTCCGGCGAGCGGATCACCGGCTCGCGCCTGATGCCCGAGCGCAGGCAGGACCCGGCGGAGGAGCAGGAGCACGGCTGACCCGGAGCCCTCCGGCCTGGATCAGGCCGTGCTCGTCCGCCGTAACCGCACCGCCGCGGTGACCAGTTCCGCGTTCGACCGCGCGGGGCGGCCGTCCGGCAGCACCGTCACGTCCTCCGCGCCGATCCGTGTCGCCAGGCCGAGCCGGAAGGCCAGCGCCGCCACCGGCCACGCGCCGCCGTCCTCCCCGTGGAGCAGCACCGGGCGGCCGTGCGCGGTGCCCACCTCGGCGAGGAGCAGCCGGGCCGAGCCGGTCGCCGTGGCCGGGTCGGTGTCGGTGACCTCGGCCAGCACCCGCAGGACCCGGGACGCCAGGGGGGACCGGCGGAAGAGGCGGTGCCCCTCCGTGCCCGACCAGAGCCCGGCCTCCACGCCCACGCCGCGCTCCAGCAGTGCGGCGGCCAGCTCCTCGGCGCCCGGCTCGTGCCAGTTGACCGAGGCGTGGTCGGGCAGCACCGACCACTCCCGTACGCGCTCGACCCGGCGCCGCGGATCCGGCTCGGCCCAGGCGCCCGTCGTCACCCCGACCGGGACGCGCACCGCCGCCCGTATCGCCGTCAGCGTCGCGGCCACCACCCGGGGCGAGAGCGTGTCCTGCCCGCAGGGGGTCCGCGGATGCACATGGATGTCGGTGGCACCGGCGGCGACGGCCTCGGCCGCCGACCGGGCCAGCGCTTCGGGGGACAGGGGTACGGCCGCCGAGGCATCCGCACCACGCCGGCCGTTCAGGCAGACCTGGATCATGTCCCCGATGGTGACATCCGCCACTGACAACGGGCCTGGGCGCGTCCACAGGGGCTCGGAGCCCTACGCCGCTGCCGCCGCGGCGAGCCTCCGGTGCCGTACCAGCCGGGCCCTGGCCAGCGTGCGGTCCGTCAGCACCGGCTGCGGCACCGCGATCCCGCACGCCGTGCACACCGGACCGGACCACGGTTCGTGCCCGCGCTGCCGCTCCTGGCGCCACTCGATCCCGGTGTCCGCACAGACCGGGCAGGTGGAGCCGGGCCCGGAGCCGAGCGCCGTGATCAGCCGGCGCAGCACCTCGGCGAGCGGCTCGCTCGGGTGCACCTCCGGATCCGCGCAGCGCGCCACCCCGTGGCCGCCCCAGGTCCGGCGGTGCCAGTCGTCGAAGGCACCGGGCCGCCGCAGGCCCTCGTGCTTCTCGCGCCGCCGCCGCTCGGCGAACCCCGCCTCGTAGGCGAGCCAGATCGCCCGCGCCTCCTCCAGCTCCTCCAGGGCGCCCAGCAGGCGCGCCGGATCGGGTGCCCGGTCCTCGGGATCGATCCCGTGCCGGGCGCACAGATGGTCCCAGGTTGCCCGGTGACCGTAGGGGGCGAACCTCTCCAGGCACTTGCGCAGCGAGTACCGCCGCAGTGCCAGATCACCCAGTGGATCGCGGACCTGTCTCGCTAGACTCCGGAATCCGGCCATGTCTGCCACCTCCGTCGTTCGTCCATCGGCGTCAAGGAGTGGACGTACGCCTGCCCGTTTCGGCTCCATCGAAAGATGGAAACCGTCCATTGGCTGAGACTGCCCATGTCGGACGGGGACGGCGGACGGAAGCGGAACGGCGCGCGGACGGGTGGTGCGAGGGCGCGCGGCCGTGCGAGGGCCTGTCGGCGCTCCGGCACCCGGAGACCGTTCGCCCCGCCATCCCCTGACCGGGAAATGGGTGGCAGAAGCCCAGGCGGGTGCGGTTGGGTTCCCCGTATGACAGCAGTCTCCCCCCACCTGGAAAAGGTCACGGCCGACACGGTGCTCGACGCCTGTCGGCTGGAAGTCGCTCCCGCGCAGCGAAAGTTCGTCTCGCCGGTCGCGCAGTCCTTGGCCGAGGCCTATGTGCATCCCGATGTCGCCTGGCCCCGGCTGATCTGTGACGGTGACCGCATCGTGGGCTTCGTGATGGCCTTCTTCGACGCCACGTTCGACTATGACGCCGGTGTTCCGGACGCCCCGAAGCGCTCCGGCCTCTGGCGGCTGGCCATAGCCGCCGGGGAGCAGGGCCGGGGGTACGGGCGGTTCGCCGTGGGCGCGGTGAACGAGGAGATCCGCCGCAGGGGCGGGACGGTCTCGACCGTGACCTGGCATCCCGGCGAGGGCGGCCCGGAGGAGTTCTACCTCAAGCTCGGCTACCGCAAGCGGGGCCTGACCGACGACGGCGATTACCTCGGCGACATGGACCTCACGGGCTGAGAGGGGCAGGCCGGGGCGCGTTCGTGCGATCGCCCCGGCCCCGCCCGCGCTACGGGGGAGCCCCGGCCCCGCCCGCGCTACCCCCCGTACCGCAGATACCTCCGCCGCTTCGCCCGGAACGCCGACAGGTCCCGCTGCCAGGCCTGTACGACCGCGTCGGTGTCCGCGCCCGCGTCGATCATCGTGCGGACCCGGGTGTTCCCGGTGAGCTTGTCGATCCAGTTGTCCGGCCGCCAGGCGAACCCGCTCCACGTCCGCTTCGCCGTCACCAGCAGGGCGATCCCGGTCCGGACCGGGTCGAAGACCTCGCGGTCCTGGACGTGCACCTGCACCCCGCCCACCGTCTTCCCCTGGAACTTGGAGAACGTCGGCGCGAAGTACGCCTCCCGGAAGGCGACCCCCGGCAGCCGCAGCGCGTTCACGGCGGCCGCCCAGCGGTGGTCGATGCCCTCCGCGCCCAGCAGCTCGAAGGGGCGTGTGGTGCCCCGGCCCTCGGAGAGGTTCGTGCCCTCGAAGAGACAGGTGCCGGAGTAGACGAGGGCCGTCTCCGGCGTCGGCATGTTCGGGCTCGGCGGCACCCACGGCAGCCCGGTGTCGTCGAAGAAGTCCGAGCGCCGCCACCCCGACATCGTCACCACCTCAAGCCGCGCCGGGTTCGCGTGCAGGAACTCCGTGTTGAAGAACAGCGCCAGCTCCGCCACCGTCATCCCGTGCGCCTGGGCGATCTCCCGGCGGCCGACGAACGTGGCGAACGCCGGATCCAGCACAGGCCCCGACGCCGCCCGCCCGGTCACCGGGTTCGGCCGGTCCAGCACCACCAGGCGCTTGCCCGCGAGCGCGGCCGCCTCCATGCAGTCGTACAGCGTCCAGATGTACGTGTAGAAGCGCGCGCCCGCGTCCTGGATGTCGAAGAGCACCGTGTCCACGCCCGACGCGGTGAAGATGTCCGCGAGCGGCTGCCCGCTCTTGAGGTACGTGTCGAAGACCGGCAGCCCGGTGGCCGGGTCGTCGTACCGCCCCTCCGAGCCGCCGGCCTGCGCGGTGCCCCGGAAGCCGTGCTCGGGGCCGAAGACGGCGGTCAGGTTCACCCGGTCGTCGGGGTGCATCACGTCGACGATGTGCCGGACGTCGACGGTGATGCCGGTCGGGTTGGTGACGACGCCGACCTTCTGGCCCCGCAGCAGCCGGTAGCCGTCGGCCGCCAGCCGGTCGAATCCGGTACGGACCCGGCCGCGCCCGGATCCCCGTGCGGCAGCGGCGGCTCCACCGGTGCCGGCCGCCGTCGCCGCGAGCGCTCCCACGGCGCCTCCCGCGGCCAGCACACCACGTCGGGACAGGCTCATTCCGCTACCTCCATGATCGCGCCGACTGTCATGGCCACGCACGCTAGCGCGGGCGCGGGCCGCACGGAACGACCCGGGCCGCGCCGATTCCGCGAGCCGGACGGCGCCCCGCGCCCACCTGCCCCGGAGCCCTTCCCGACCCTTCCCCCATCACATACCGACCGGTTAGTCTGCCGGTGCAGACGGACCGAGAGGCGGGATGGCGATGGATACGGTGCAGGACGCCGGCGTGGTGGTCACGGGAGCCGGAGGCGGCATCGGCGCCGCTCTGGCCCGCAGGTTCGCCGAGCAGGGCGCGCGGGTCGTCGTCAACGACCTCGACCTCGCGCGCATCGAGCCGCTCGCGAAGGAGATCGGCGGCCTCGCCGTCGCCGGGGACGCCTCGGGCGTCGTGGAGGCGGCCCGGGACGCGCTGGGCGGCACGGTGGACGTCTACTGCGCCAACGCCGGACTCGCCTCGCCCGGTGACGCGTTCGCCGACGAGGAGATCTGGGCCGCCGCCTGGGACGTCAACGTGATGGCCCACGTCCGGGCGGCCAGGGCCCTGCTGCCGCAGTGGCTGGAGCGCGGCAGCGGGCGCTTCGTCACCACCGCCTCCGCCGCCGGACTGCTGACGATGATCGGCGCGGCCCCCTACAGCGTCACCAAGCACGGGGCGGTCGCCTTCGCCGAGTGGCTCTCGCTCACCTACCGCCACCGCGGCATCAAGGTGCACGCCATCTGCCCGCAGGGCGTACGGACGGACATGCTCACCGCCGCCGGTTCGGCCGGTGAGCTGGTGCTCGCCCCCGGGGCGATCGAGCCGGACGCCGTCGCCGACGCGCTGTTCGACGCGATGGCGGCCGACCGCTTCCTGGTCCTGCCGCACCCGGAGGTCGCCGGCTACTACCAGGCGCGCGCCGCCGACCCCGACCGGTGGATCGGCAACATGAACCGCCTCCAGCAGAAGTGGGAGGAGGTGAGCGGCGCATGACCGACACCGGGTCCGCCCCCTCCCACTACGCCGCCCAGCCCTGGCTCGCCCTCCTCAGCGACGCCCAGCGCGCCGAGGTGCACCCCGCCGAGACCGTGCTCCACGCCTTCCGGGACACGGTCGCCCGGGCCCCCGAGGACCACCCCGCCCTCGCCTACTTCGACGGCCGCCTGACCTACCGCGAGACCGACACGCTCTCCGACTCGGTGGCCGGACACCTCGCCGCCCGGGGCCTGCGGCGCGGCGACCGGGTCGCGATCATGCTCCAGAACAGCCCGCACTTCGTCCTCGCGCTCCTCGGCGCGTGGAAGGCCGGGGCCACCGTCGTACCGCTCAATCCGATGTACAAGTCCGGCGAGGTCGGGCACGTGCTGAAGGACGCCGGGGTCACCGCGCTGATCTGCTCGGACCGGGCCTGGGCGGCGTATCTGCGGGAGACCGCCGAAGCCGCCCCGGACCTCACCATCGCCCTGACCGCCTGCGAACTGGACCTCCAGAGCGTCGACGACCCCCGCGTCCTCGGCTTCGAGCGGCCCCCCGCCCCCGGCCCCGACGACCTCGCCGACGACCTGCTCACCGTCGCCCGGGCCGGCCACGCGCCTCCGGGCGGCCGGGAGCTCACCGCCGGCGACGTGGCGCTGATCAGCTACACCTCCGGGACCAGTGGCACCCCCAAGGGCGCCATGAACTCCCACGCCAACATCATGGTGAACGCCGAGCGGCAGCGCACCGGGCACCCCGTCGCCGAGGGCTCCGCCTACTTCGCGCTCGCCCCGCTCTTCCACATCACCGGCATGGTCTGCCAGCTCGCCGCCTGTATCGCCAACGCGGGCACCCTGGTCCTGGCCTACCGCTTCGAGGCGGGCGTCGTCCTCGACGCCTTCGCCGCCCACCGCCCCGCCTACACCGTCGGCCCCTCCACCGCCTTCATGGCCCTGGCCGCCCACCCGGACGTCACCCCGGACCACTTCGCCTCCTTCCAGGTGATCTCCTCCGGCGGCGCCCCGCTGCCGCCCGCACTGGTGGAGAAGTTCCGCGCCGGCTTCGGCCCGTACATCCGCAACGGCTACGGCCTCACCGAGTGCACCGCCCCCTGCGCCTCCGTCCCGCCCGAGCGCGAGGCCCCGGTGGACCCGGTCTCCGGCACCCTCTCCGTCGGCGTGCCCGGCCCCGACACCGTCGTACGGATCCTCGACGAGAGCGGGCAGGAGGTGCCCTTCGGGGAGCAGGGCGAGATCGCGGTGCGCGGCCCCCAGGTCGTCTCCGGCTACTGGAACCTCCCCGAGGCCACCGAGGCCGCCTTCCCGGACGGCGAGCTGCGCACCGGTGACATCGGGTTCATGGACGCGGCGGGGTGGCTCTACGTCGTCGACCGCAAGAAGGACATGATCAACGCCTCCGGGTTCAAGGTCTGGCCCCGCGAGGTGGAGGACGTCCTGTACACCCACCCGGCGGTGCGCGAGGCGGCCGTCGTGGGCGTGCCCGACGCGTACCGGGGGGAGACCGTACGCGCCTATGTCAGTCTGCGTCCGGGCACAACCGTCGAACCGGGCGAGCTGGGGACGTACTGCAAGGAAAGGCTCGCCGCGTACAAGTATCCGCGCGAGGTGGAGATCCTGGCCGAGCTGCCGAAGACGGCGAGTGGGAAGATCCTCAGGCGGGAACTGCGTTCCTCCCGTTAGAACCTCGTCGAAACAGCGAACGCACGGTATGAAAGGCAGGTGGCGGCTCATGGCCAAGGCGACGGAGCAGAACGGCACGCCCGTCCCCCAGAGGCTGCTGGCCGCCGCCACCCGGCTCTTCGCCGAGCGCGGGTACGACCGCACCTCGGTGCAGGAGATCGTCGAGGCGGCGGGCGTCACCAAGGGGGCGCTCTACCACTACTTCGGCTCCAAGGAGGACCTCCTCCAGGAGGTCTACGCCCGGGTGCTGCGGCTCCAGCAGGAGCGGCTCGACGCCTTCGCGGACGCCGACGCCCCCGTCGAGCAGCGGCTGCGCGACGCGGCCGCCGACGTGGTCGTCACGACCATCGACAACCTGGACGACGCCGCGATCTTCTTCCGCTCCATGCACCACCTGAGCCCGGAGAAGAACAAGCAGGTACGGGTGGAGCGCCGCCGCTACCACGAGCGGTTCCGGGCGCTGATCGAGGAGGGCCAGCGCAGCGGGGTGTTCTCCACCGCCACCCCCGCCGACCTGGTGGTCGACTACCACTTCGGCTCGGTCCACCACCTCTCCACCTGGTACCGCCCGGACGGCCCGCTCAGCCGTGAGCAGGTCGCCGGCCACCTCGCGGATCTGCTGCTGCGGGCCCTGCGCCCGTAACACCGCCCTGGCGCCCGTAACACCGCCCTGTTCGACACCGCCCTGTTCAGGGCCGGTTGAACACGTCCAAACGCCGATATGTGTTCGTTAATGGAACTGACATGTCCGCTTTCCGCTCTTGACGGAACACTGTCACCTCATTGACCATCGGTCACGCATCGCACGGGCCACCGGCCCCGCGGTGCGCACCACCAGCTCCAGGACCCGGCCGTACGTTCCACGCGGCCGGGTGCCCCCCGCACGTTCCGTCAGTCCCCGAACGGAATCCGGAGCCCCATCGATGAGACCGAACCGACTCACCCTGCGCAGATCCCCGGCGGCCGTCGCCGCCGTCGCCCTCGCAGCCCTTCTCGGGACCGCCGCGCCCACCGCGCAGGCCGCCCCGGCGACGACCACGGCGACCGCCGCCGTCGCAGCACCCGACATACCCCTGGCCAACGTCAAGGGCCACCTCACGCAGTTCTCGACGATCGCCGCCAACAACGGCGGCAACCGCGCCCACGGCCGCCCCGGCTACAAGGCGTCCGTCGACTACGTGAAGGCCAAGCTCGACGCGGCCGGATACACCACGTCCATCCAGCAGTTCACCTCCAGCGGCGCCACCGGCTACAACCTGATAGCCGACTGGCCCGGCGGCGACCCGAACAAGGTCGTCTTCGCCGGAGCCCACCTGGACTCCGTCTCCTCCGGCGCCGGGATCAACGACAACGCCTCCGGCTCGGCCGCCGTCCTGGAGACCGCCCTCGCCGTCTCACGCGCCGGCTACCAGCCCGACAAGCACCTGCGGTTCGCCTGGTGGGGTGCGGAGGAGCTGGGCCTGATCGGCTCCAAGTACTACGTCAACAACCTGCCGGCCGCCGAGCGTTCGAAGATCTCCGGCTACCTCAACTTCGACATGATCGGCTCGCCGAACGCGGGCTACTTCGTCTACGACGACGACCCGGTCATCGAGAAGACCTTCAAGGACTACTTCGCGGGCATCGGCGTGCCCACCGAGATCGAGACCGAGGGCGACGGCCGCTCCGACCACGCCCCGTTCAAGTCGGCGGGCGTCCCCGTCGGCGGCCTCTTCACCGGCGCCAGCCGCACCAAGACCGCGGCCCAGGTGCAGAAGTGGGGAGGGACGCAGGGCCAGGCCTTCGACCGCTGCTACCACTCCTCCTGCGACACCACGGCGAACATCAACGACACCGCCCTGGACCGCAACAGCGACGCCGCCGCCCACGCCATCTGGACCCTCTCCGCGGGCTCCACGGGCGAGCCGCCCACCGGCACCGTCTTCTCCAACGACGCCGACGTCGCCATCCCGGACGCCGGGGCGGCCGTGACCTCCTCGGTCACCGTCTCCGGCCGGACCGGCAACGCCCCCGCCGCACTCCAGGTCGGCGTGGACATCAAGCACACCTACCGCGGTGACCTCGTCATCGACCTGCTGGCACCGGACGGCGCCGCCTTCCGGCTGAAGAACTCCAGCAGCGGTGATTCGGCGGACAACGTCATCACGACGTACACCGTCAACGCCTCCGCCAAGGCGGCCAACGGCGTCTGGAAGCTCCGGGTGCAGGACATCGCCCGGCAGGACACCGGCTACATCGACAGCTGGAAGCTCACCTTCTGACCCTCACGTGACACCGGTGCGGCCCGCTCCCCAGGAGCGGGCCGCACCCGGTTTCTCACACGTACCGCTTGATCTCCCGCCGGGCCAGCGACCGCTGGTGCACCTCGTCCGGCCCGTCCGCCAGCCGCAGCGTCCGCGCCGACGCCCACAGCTCCGCCAGCGGGAAGTCCTGGCTCACCCCGCCCGCCCCGTGCAGCTGCACCGCGGAGTCCAGGATCTCCACCACCGCGCGCGGGGTGGCGATCTTGATGGCCTGGATCTCGGTGTGCGCGCCCTTGTTGCCCACCGTGTCCATCAGCCAGGCCGTCTTCAGCACCAGCAGCCGCAGCTGCTCCACCGTCACCCGGGCGTCCGCGATCCAGTTCTGCACGACGCCCTGCTGGGCGAGCGGCTTGCCGAACGCCGTACGGTCCACCGCCCGGCGGCACATCAGCTCGATGGCCCGCTCCGCCATCCCGATCAGCCGCATGCAGTGGTGGATCCGCCCCGGACCCAGCCGCGCCTGCGCGATGGCGAAACCGCCGCCCTCCTCACCGATCAGGTTCGCCGCGGGCACCCGTACGTCGTGGAAGACCACCTCGGCGTGGCCGCCGTGGGAGTGGTCCTCGTACCCGTACACCTGCATGGCGCGCCGCACTTCGAGACCGGGGGTGTCGCGCGGCACCAGGATCATCGACTGCTGGCGGCGGAGGTCATCGCCGTCCGGGTCGGTCTTGCCCATCACGATGAAGACCGCGCAGTCCGGGTTCATCGCCCCGGAGATGTACCACTTGCGGCCGTTGATGACGTACGAGTCACCGTCCCGCACGATCCGGGTCTCGATGTTCGTCGCGTCGGAGGAGGCCACATCCGGCTCCGTCATCGCGAAGGCGGAGCGGATCTCCCCGGCCAGCAGCGGCTCCAGCCACTGCTTCTTCTGCTCGTCGGTGGCGAACTGGAAGAGCACCTCCATGTTCCCGGTGTCCGGGGCCGCGCAGTTCAGCGCGGTCGGCGCGAGGTGCGGGGCGCGGCCGGTGATCTCCGCGAGCGGCGCGTACTGGAGGTTCGTCAGCCCGGCCCCGTACTCCGCGTCGGGCAGGAAGAGGTTCCACAGTCCCTGCCGCCGCGCCTCGGCCTTCAGCTCACCGACCACGGCCGGGGTGTCCCACGGCGAGGCGAGCAGCGCCCGCTGTTCGTGGTCGGTCTTCTCGGCCGGGTAGACGTAGTCGTCCATGAAGGCGAGCAGCCTGCTCCGCAGCTCCTCGGTACGGGCGTCGAATGCGAAGTCCATGGGGGGTCAGCCTTCCTGGAGGGTGGTGAGGCCGTGCTCGATGAAGACCGGGACCAGATCGCCGATCTGGTCGAAGCCCGCGCCGACGGTCTGGCCGAGGGTGTAGCGGTAGTGGATGCCCTCCAGGATCACGGCGAGCTTGAACCAGGCGAACGCGGTGTACCAGGAGATGGCGGAGGTGTCCCGGCCCGACCCGGCGGCGTACCGCTCGATCAGCTCGGCGGGGGAGGGGTGCCCGGCGGCGCCGCTGGTGGTGGAGACGGGGGAGTGCGGCAGATCGAGGTCGGAGCTGTACATCACGAGGAGCCCGAGGTCGGTCAGCGGATCGCCCAGGGTGGACATCTCCCAGTCCAGGACCGCGTTGATGCGGTCGTCCGGGCCGAGCAGGACGTTGTCCAGGCGGTAGTCGCCGTGGACGACGGTGGGTGCGGGGGAGGCGGGCAGCTCACGGCCCAGCGATGCGTGCAGCTCGTCGATGCCGGCCAGGTCGCGGTTGCGGGAGGCGTCCAGCTGCTTGCCCCAGCGCCGCAGCTGCCGGTCCAGGAACCCTTCCGGCCGCCCGAAGTCCCCGAGCCCCACCGCTTCCGGGTCCACCGCGTGCAGGTCGACCAGTGTGTCGACGAGGGCGAGGACGGCGGCCCGGGTGCGCTCGGGGCCCAGCGGGGCGAGCTGTTCGGCGGTGCGGTACGGGACGCCCTCGACGTGCTCCATGACGTAGAAGGGCGCCCCGAGCACCGCGTCGTCCTCGCAGAGGAGCACCGGCTCCGGCACCGGGACGGCGGTGGGGTACAGGGCGCTGATCACCCGGTGCTCGCGCTTCATGTCGTGCGCGGTGGCCAGCACATGGCCCAGCGGCGGTCTGCGCACCACCCAGCGGCCGGTCCCGTCGGTGACGGTGTACGTCAGGTTCGAGCGGCCGCCCTCGATGAGCCGCGCTTCGAGGGGTCCGCTCACCAGCCCCGGCCGCTCGCGGTCGAGATGGCCGCGCAGCAGCTCCGGGTCGAGACCTGGCGGGGGGACTGGGCTCATGGTGGCGTACCTCCGGGCGACTACGGACTGGTCGGAACCATGATGCCGACCAGTCGGTATGTCGTCCAGTGCCCTTCGGGATCTGCCGCCCCGGAAGCCGTCCGGACCCTGGTAATGAAACGCACCTCTGAATACAGTTCACGTATGAACACAGCTCTGGCGATCGAAGACATCCGGCTCACCCCGGTCCTCGTGTCCGATCCGCCTCTGCTGAACACGCAGGGCGTCCACCAGCCGTACACCCCGCGCCTGATCGTGGAGGTCGTCACCCGGGGCGGAACCACCGGCGTGGGGGAGACGTACGGCGACGGCGCCTACCTGGAGCCCGCGCGTTCCCTCGCCGAGGCGCTCCCGGGCCGTGCGGTCACCGATCTGAACGGGCTGTTCGCCCTGGCCGACGAGGTGTGCGACGGATCGCATGCCGCAGTCGACGACCGGGTGGACGCCGGCGGGCTGCGCGGCGTCAGGAACGCCGGGAAGATCCGCCTCTCCGTCGTCTCCGCCTTCGAGGTGGCCTGCCTGGACGCCCTCGGCAAGACGCTCGGCCTGCCCGTGCACGCCCTGCTCGGCGGGAAGGTCCGTGACTCCGTCGAGTACAGTGCGTACCTCTTCTACCGCTGGGCCCACCACCCGCAGGGCGGCGAACGCGACGACTGGGGCGCGGCCCTCGACCCGGCGGGCATCGTCGCCCAGGCCCGCCGCTTCGCGGACACGTACGGCTTCGCCTCCTTCAAGCTCAAGGGCGGTGTCTTCCCGCCCGACCAGGAGATCGCCGCGATCCGCGCCCTGGCCGAGGCCTTCCCTGGCCGCCCGCTCCGCCTGGACCCCAACGGCGCCTGGTCCGTCCCCACCTCGCTGTACGTGGCCGACCAGCTCACGGGCGTCCTCGAATACCTGGAGGACCCCACCAGCGGTACGGAGTCCATGGCCGCCGTCTCCGCCGCCACCGACGTCCCGCTCGCCACCAACATGTGCGTCACCACCCTCGCCGAGGTCCCGGAGGCCTTCGCCACCGACGCCGTACAGATCGTCCTCGGCGACCACCACTACTGGGGCGGCCTCCACCGCACCCGCGAACTCGCCGCCCTGTGCCGTACGTTCGGCGTCGGGCTCTCCATGCACTCCAACACCCACCTCGGCATCAGCCTCGCCGCGATGACCCACGTGGCCGCCACCGTGCCCGGCCTCGCGTACGCCTGCGACAGCCACTACCCCTGGCAGACCGAGGACGTCATCACCGAACGCCATACCTTCACCGACGGCCGGCTCCCCGTCTCCGACGTGCCCGGCCTCGGCGTCGAGCTGGACCGCGACCGCCTGGCCGCCCTGCACCGCCGCTGGCTGGAGGACGACGGCACCCACCGCGAGCGCGACGACGCGGCCGCGATGCGCAGGGGCGACCCGGAGTGGGTGGCGCCGGCGATCCCCCGCTGGTGAGGGAGTGGCCCGCGCTCTGAGTTGCGGCGACCCTGACCTGCGCCGAAGGTCGAGGGATGAAGGCGATCAGCTACAGCGCGTACGGCTCGGCCGATGTCCTGGAGTACGGCGAGCGGCCCGACCCCAAGGTCGGCCCCGACTCCGTGCTGGTGAAGGTGCGGGCGGCCGCCGTCAACCCGGTCGACTGGAAGGCCCGCGAGGGCTACCTCCAGGGCGGCCTCGACGCCGTCTTCCCGGTGATCCCCGGCTGGGACGTCTCCGGGGTGGTCGTGCAACCGGGCATCGCCGTCGACGAGTTCGGGGTCGGGGACGAGGTGATCGGCTACGTCCGCGAGGACTTCCTCTCCCGCGGTACGTTCGCCGAGTACGTCGCCGCCCCCGTCCGCACCCTCGCCCGCAAGCCCCTCTCCCTGAGCTTCGAGGAGGCCGCGGGCCTGCCGCTGGCCGGGCTCACCGCGTACCAGGTGCTGCACCGCACCCTGAAGATCCGCGACGGCGACACCGTCCTGGTCCACGCGGCGGCGGGCGGCGTCGGCTCGCTCGCCGTGCAGATCGCCCGCCACACCGGCTGCCGGGTCGTCGGCACCGCGAGCGCCCGCAACCACGACCACGTACGGAGCCTCGGCGCCGAACCCGTGGAGTACGGGGACGGACTCGCCGACCGGCTGCGGGAGCTGGTCCCCGAGGGCTTCGACGCGGCCTTCGACACGGTGGGCGGCGAGGCGCTGCGGGTCTCGGCCGAGACCCTCGCCGAGGGCGGCCGGCTCGCCTCGATCGCCGACAGCGAGGTCTTCTCCTACGGCGGCCGCTACGCCTTCGTCCGGCCCGACGCCGCCGACCTGGCGCAGCTCGCGGAGCTGGCCGAACGGGGCATCGTCACCGTCCATGTGGACCGGGTCTTCCCGCTGGAGCAGGCGGCCGAGGCGTACCGCCTCAACCAGGAGGGACGTACGCGCGGCAAGATCGTGGTCAGGGTGGACTGGGACGGCTGAGAGAGCACGGGCCGCGCTCAGAACAGCATGGCCACCGCGAACACCGCGAACGCCACCGTGCACAGCGCCGCCGCCAGCGCCCCGCGCGGCGCGAGCGGCTCCGGCCGCGCGACCCCCAGCCGCCGAACCCTCAGGTGCGCCACCGCCAGGAGCCCCAGCCAGGCCACCGCCGTCAGCGCCACCGCCACCAGCACGGCCGGGGACACACCGCTGTGCAGCGCCTGCCGCCCGGCGAGCAAAGCCACCACCGTGGCGGACAGCGTCGTACGCCGCCACGCGAGCCGGGTCCGCTCGGGCTGGAGCCCGGGGTCCCGGTCGTGTACCGCCGCCGTCACCGGCCCTCCCAGCCGAAGAGGACCACCACCACCATCGCCACGGCCACGACCGCCACCACGATCCCCAGCACCGTCGGGAACCGGGAGACCGGCAGATCCTCCCCGCGCCGCATCGCCCGCTCGCACCGCACCCAGTGGTTGACCGCCCGCAGCGCGCACAGCACCCCCGCGGCGAGCAGCCCCAGGGCGAGCCCCGCCCGGACGCCCCAGGCCAGCTCCGGCAGGAACTGGTCCACGGCGAAGCCCCCGCCGATCAGGGCCAGCGCGGTCCGGATCCAGGCGAGGAACGTCCGCTCGTTGGCCAGGGAGAACCGGTAGTCGGGAGTGGCCCCCTCGTCCCGGATCCGCTGCGGCGCGAACCACAGGCGTACGCTCTGCGCGATCTTGTTCACACAGGGCACCTTACGAGGTCAGAGCGCCCGGAACTCCTTCAGCCGCCGGTACGCCTCCACCCCGTCCGGCACCCACGGCCACGCACCGAGACGCTCCTCCAGCTCCTTCTCGTCCAGGAAGGCGTGCCAGGCGACCTCCTCGGCCTGAGGGGCCACCGGAAGCTCGCACCGCACCTGGTAGACGGCCGACCACCAGGAGTGCTTCTCATCGGTGTAGAGGAACCGGAACAGCGGCTCGGGCATCGGCAGCCCCGAGACCCCCAGCTCCTCCTCCGCCTCGCGCAGCGCCGCCTCGTCGTAGGACTCGCCCGCGCCCACCACCCCGCCCACGAACATGTCGTAGTGCGAGGGGAACAGCAGCTTGCTTGCCGTCCGGCGGTGGACGAAGAGACGCCCCTGCGCATCGCGCGCCTCGATGAAGACACAGCGGTGGCGCAGGCCCCGCGCGGTCGCCTCGCCGCGCGGGGCCTGCCCGATGACCTCGTCTCTCTCGTCGACGATGTCCAGGATCTCGTCAGAAGGCGTCATGCGTTTCATCCAACAGCACCGGGGTGGTTGACGTGGCAGCGGCCGGTACCCAAGATCTGACGCACGGGTAACTTGAACGTTTCTCACCCCCCTGAGCCTCCCCGAACAGGATGGAACCCATGGCGTACGACGCTGATGTGATCGTGATCGGGGCAGGGCTCGCCGGACTCGTGGCCACCGCCGAACTGGTCGACGCCGGCCGTTCCGTGATCGTTCTCGACCAGGAGCCCGAGCAGTCCATCGGCGGGCAGGCCCACTGGTCCTTCGGCGGCCTCTTCCTCGTCGACTCGCCCGAGCAGCGCCGGCTGCGGATCAAGGACAGCCGCGAACTGGCCCTC
Source organism: Streptomyces cyaneofuscatus (assembly GCF_033109485.1). Classification (NCBI taxonomy): domain Bacteria; kingdom Bacillati; phylum Actinomycetota; class Actinomycetes; order Kitasatosporales; family Streptomycetaceae; genus Streptomyces; species Streptomyces cyaneofuscatus. The sequence continues at coordinate 6,856,375 of NZ_CP137002.1, forward strand.
CAGGACTGGTACGGCACCGCCGGGTTCGACCGCAAGGAGGACCACTGGCCGAAGAAGTGGGCCGAGGCCTACGTCGACTTCGCGGCCGGCGAGAAGCGCTCCTGGCTGCACCAGCAGGGGCTGCGGATCTTCCCGGTGGTCGGCTGGGCGGAGCGCGGCGGCTACGACGCGACCGGCCACGGCAACTCCGTACCCCGCTTCCACATCACCTGGGGCACCGGCCCCGGCGTCGTCGCCCCCTTCGAGCGGCGGGTCCGCGAGGGCGTCGCCAAGGGGCTCGTCCAACTGAGGTTCCGCCACCGCGTCACCGGCCTGGGCCGCACCGCCGGGGCGCTGGACACGCTCACCGGCGAGATCCTGGAGCCGAGCGCGGCCGATCGAGGCACCGCCAGCAGCCGTGAGGCCACCGGCACCTTCGAGCTGAAGGCCCAGGCGGTGATCGTCACCTCCGGAGGCATCGGCGGCAACCACGACCTGGTCCGCTCCCAGTGGCCCGAGCGCCTCGGCACCCCGCCCGAGAAGCTGCTCTCCGGCGTTCCCGCCCATGTCGACGGGCTGATGCTGGGCATCGCCGAGGAGGCGGGCGCCCACCACATCAACCGGGACCGGATGTGGCACTACACCGAGGGCATCGAGAACTGGAACCCGATCTGGTCCAAGCACGCCATCCGCATCCTGCCCGGCCCCTCCTCCCTCTGGCTGGACGCCCGCGGCAAGCGGCTGCCGGTCCCGCTCTTCCCCGGCTTCGACACGCTCGGCACCCTCGAACACATCATGCGCTCCGGCCACGGCTACACCTGGTTCGTCCTCAACCAGCGGATCATCGGCAAGGAGTTCGCCCTCTCGGGCTCCGAGCAGAACCCGGACCTGACCGGCAAGTCGGTACGTGACGTGATCGGCCGGGCCCGCGCGGACGTGCCCGCACCGGTGAAGGCGTTCATGGACCACGGCGCGGACTTCGTGGTGGAGAAGGACCTCGACGCCCTGGTCCGGGGCATGAACGCGGTCAGCGGCGACGGCCTGATCGACGCGGCCGAGCTGCGCCGTGAGATCACCGCCCGGGACCGCGAGATCGCCAACCCCTTCACCAAGGACCTCCAGGTCACCGCGATCTACGGCGCCCGCGCCTACCTCGGCGACCGCCTGATCCGTACGGCGAAACCGCACCGCATCCTGGACCCGGCGGCGGGCCCGCTCATCGCCGTACGCCTCAACATCCTGACCCGTAAGTCCCTGGGCGGCCTGGAGACGGACCTCTCCTCCCAGGTCCTGACCGCGGACGGCACCCCGCTCCCCGGCCTGTACGCGGCGGGCGAGGCGGCGGGCTTCGGCGGCGGCGGAGTCCACGGCTACCGCTCGCTGGAGGGCACGTTCCTGGGCGGCTGCATCTTCTCGGGCCGAGCAGCGGGAAGGGCGGCGGCGAAAGCCCTCTGAGCCCCTGCGGCTCGTTCAAGCCCCTCCGGCGATTGAGGAGCGGGGCCCGGGGCAGCGCCCCGGAGCTTCACCCGGCCGAAGGCCCGCCCGCGCACCCCCGGGGCCTCACCCGCAGGAGGCCCCACCCTCCAACACCTCCACCACCCGAAACCGCTCGGCCACGATCATCGTCCCGTCATCCACCGTGAACGACGGATCCCCCATCGCCTCCCGCATCTCCTCCCCGTGCCAGAACGCCTCGTGCCCCGCACGCCATTCGGCCACCGACCGGTACCCCTCGCCCTCGTCCAGCGCATGCTGGAGATCGACCTCCCCGAGCGGCAGCACCCGCACCTCGGTCAACTCCACCACCGCCACCTCCCGCCCCTCCGAGTCGATCAGCGCGGACCGTTCGCCCACCGGCGGAAGCTCCTCGCCCTCCAGCTCGTACTCGGCCAACAGCCCTGAGGTGGACACCTTTTCACCGGAGAGGACCGCCGCCACCAGCCGGTCGCGCAACGGGCCGGGAAAGGCGAGAAGGAAGGGGGCGAGAGGTTCGCGAGGTTCCATACCCTCAGTGTGTCAGGCGTCACTCCGCACCCGCCCACCCCACCCGCACGCTGGGCAAACACCTCTCCCAGCCCGACGACTTCCGGCCAACTATCCGGAAAGGGAGAGCAGTTGGTAGAGACCACCTCTTGACTCGGAGCATTCCCTACCGCTTTGCTGTGCGCGATCATCTGCTCGCACACCGCGTCGAAAGAAGTCTGCGGCATGTCCCCGCCTCCGCCGCCCCTGGGCCGCTCCCGCCGCCGGGGCGGCCGCTCGGACCACGCCTTCGACCCGGCCCTGGACGACCGCGAACTCATCGACGCCCGCAGCCAGTTCACCCAGGGCCGCTGGGGCGACGCCCGCGCCCTGCTGGTGACCACCGGGAACGACTGGGACCGCCGGGGACACCGCGTCCTGGGCCTCGCCGAGATCCCCTCCGCCGTGGACTGGGCCAGCGACTGGCTGCTCGCCGAACCCGAGAGCGCCGACGCCTCCACCCTCCTCGGCTGCGCCTGTGTCGTACGGGCCCTGCGCCCCAAGGCCAAGGCCGACGACGCCGCCCGCGCCCGGCAGGCCTGTCTCGCCGCCGCCCGGATCACCCCCGACGACCCCACCCCGTGGCTGGCCCTGCTCCTCCTGGACCGGGGCCGCGACGACGGCGGTGACGAGACCGGCCGGCTCTTCGAGGAGGTCCGCTCCCGTCACCCCGAGCACCACCACGCCCACCACGTGATGACCGCGCAACTGGCCGAGAGCCGCCCCGAAAGCGGCCAGGACCCGCTGCACGAGGTGTACGACTTCGCCGCCTGGGCCGCCGAACAGGCCCCGGCCGACTCGCCGCTCGCGGTGCTCCCGGTCGTCGCCCACGCCGAGCGCTACCGCGTACTCGTGGCGGCCGGCAGCGAACCGGACGACCCGGTGGCGTCCGGGCACTGGTCGGGGCGGCGGGCCCGGCAGGTGATGAAGGCGGCCTTCGACTGGTGGCTGGAGTGGGAGCGCGAGGACCACCCCCGCCACCGCGTCGACCTCAACTTCCTGGCCCACGCCAAGGTCTGCGAGGGCCGGACCGCCGAGGCCGCCGCCCTCTTCCACCGCATCGGCCCGCACGCCACGGCCGCCCCCTGGTCGTACTCCGGCCGCGACCCGTACGCCGCGTTCACCGCCGCCCGGGACCACGCACTCGGCACCCCCTGACGCACCCACGCACGCCCGAGAACCGAAGACCGAAGAAGGGACCACCCCCGCCATGTCGACGGGCAGTTCATTTCCAGGCAAGACCCGGCAGACCGGCACCACCAGGCTGACGGGCGATACCGGCGGGATCAACACCTACAAGGGTGAGGAACGCGCCCTGCGGGCGAACCGCCTCGGCACCCCCGGCCTGCTCCTCTCCGTGCTCGCCGCCAGCGCCCCCCTGATGGTGGTCGCCGGAGTGATGCCCACGGTCTTCGGCGTGATGGGCATCGTCGGCCAGCCCCTGCTCTTCGTGATCCTCGGCGCCGTCCTGATGCTGTTCAGCTTCGGTTACGCGGAGATGAGCCGGCACGTCCACAACGCGGGCGCCTTCTACGCGTACATCGCCCGCGGCCTCGGCCCGACCGCCGGTGCCGGAGCCTCGCTGGTGGCGCTGGTGGCGTACAGCGCGATGCAGGTCGGCATCTACGGGATCCTCGGCTTCGAGGTCTCCGTCATCCTCTCCACGTACGCCGGCATCGACGTGCAGTGGTGGATCCCCGCACTGATCTCGGTGGTCGTGGTCGGCATCCTCGGCTGGCTGAAGATCGACCTCAACGCCAAGGTGCTCGGTGTCCTGCTGGTCATCGAGTGCCTGCTCGTCGTGATCTTCGACATCGCCGCCGTCTCCGAGCCGGGCCCCGAGGGGCTGTCGTTCGCGGCGTTCAACCCGCAGACCCTCACCGGCGCCGGGCTCTCCACCGCGCTCTGCTTCTGCATCGCCGCGTTCGTCGGCTTCGAGCAGGCCCCGGTCTACGCCGAGGAGACCAGCCGCCCGCAGATCGTGGTCTCCCGCGTGATGTTCCTCGCGGTGGGCTACGCGGCGCTGTTCCTCGCCATCAGCTCCTGGGCCCTGACGGTCGCCGCCGGACCCGGCTTCATCGCCGACACCTCCCTGAAGGAGGGCCCGGGCATGCTGTTCGGCCTGACCGAGGAGCGGCTCGGCTCGACCTTCACCGACGTCCTGCACATCCTCTTCGTCACCGGCATGTTCGCCGCGCTCCTCAGCTTCCACAACGTGGTCGCCCGCTACGCGTTCGCCATGGGCCGCGAGGGCCTGCTGCCCGCCCGCTTCGGCCGTACCAACCGCGCGAGCGGCGCCCCCGGCATCGGCTCGCTGCTCCAGTCCGTCATCTCCGTCGTCATCGTGCTGGCCTTCGCCTTCAGCGACGACAACCACATCGGCGACCCCACCGTCCCCGTCCTGCGCCTGTTCACCTGGATGGGCAACGTCGGCGCGCTCGGCGTCATCCTGCTGATGGCCGCCGCCTCCTTCGCCGTCATCGCCTTCTTCGTCAAGCGCGGCGCGGGCCGCGCCCAGGCCCCGCGCCTGGTCGCCTCCGGCCTCGCCGGGATCGCGCTGCTGTCGATCGCCGTCTTCACCGTCCGCGACTTCGACGTCCTCGTGGGCTCCGGCGACGGATCTGCCCTCAACTGGCTGCTGCCCGGAGTGATCGTCCTCGCCCTGATCGGCGGGCTCGTCTACGGAGCGGTCCTGCGCAAGGCCAAGCCCGAGGTGCACGCCCGAATCGGCCTCGGCAACGAGGCGTTCCAGCTGGAGAAGGCGGCCGAGAGCGATTCCACCCGCCGCTGACCACCTCGTACGTACGTGAGAGCGCCCGCCCCGGTACGGAACCGGGGCGGGCGCTCTCCCTCTGAGCGGGGGAGGGGGCTACAGCAACAGCGACAGCGGCAGGATGAAGGCGATCGCGACCACCGAGATGATGGTCTCCATCACCGACCAGGTCTTCACGGTCTGGCCGACGTCCATCCCGAAGTACTCCTTCACCAGCCAGAACCCGGCGTCGTTCACATGGCTGAAGAAGAGCGAACCGGCACCGATGGCCAGCACCAGCAGAGCCGCGTGCGAGGTCGACATGTCGGCCGCGAGCGGGGCGACCAGACCGGCGGCGGAGATCGTGGCGACCGTGGCCGAGCCGGTGGCGAGGCGGATCGCGACGGCGATCAGCCAGCCGAGCAGCAGGGCGGGGATCGACCAGTTCTCGGAGAAGTCCAGGATCATCTGGCCGACCCCGGCGTCGATCAGCGTCTGCTTGAAGCCACCGCCGGCGCCGACGATCAGCAGGATCCCGGCGATCGGGGCGAGCGACTTCTCCACCGTCCCGGCGAGCCTGCCCTTGGTGAACCCGGCGGCCCGGCCGAGGGTGAACATCCCGAGCAGGACGGCGGCGAGCAGGGCGATAAGCGGCGAGCCGACCACATCCGTCACCCGCTGGACGCTGTTCTCCGGGTCGTCGACGACGATCTCGACGAGCGCCTTCAGCAGCATCAGCACGACCGGCAGCAGGATCGTCACCAGCGTGGCGGCGAAGCTGGGACGGCGGTCCAGCTCCTCGGACGGCCGCTGCGGGATCATCTTCTCCGGCGGCTCGATGTCCACCCAGCGCGCGGCGTACCGGGCGAAGACCGGTCCGGCGATGATCACGGTCGGGATGGCGACCAGCACACCGAGCGCCAGCGTCACACCGAGGTTGGCGTCCAGCGCGTCGATCGCGACCAGCGGGCCGGGGTGCGGCGGGATGAGCCCGTGCATCACGGAGAGTCCGGCCAGCGCCGGGATGCCGATCCGCATGAGGGAGAAGTTGCCGCGCTTGGCGACGAGCAGCACCACCGGGATCATCAGCACGATCCCGACCTCGAAGAAGAGCGGCAGCCCGATGATCGAGGCGATGAGGACCATCGCCCACGGCATGGCCCCCCGGCTCGCCTTCGCCAGGATGGTGTCGACGATCTGGTCGGCCCCGCCGGAGTCGGCGAGCAGCTTGCCCAGGATGGCGCCGAGGGCGATGAGGACACCGACGCTCGCGACGGTGGAGCCGAGGCCCGCGGTGAAGCTGGCGATCGTGTCGGCCGGGGCCGCTCCCGCGAAGGAGCCGAGCGCCAGCGAACCGATGGTCAGCGCCAGGAACGCGTGCATCTTGAGCTTGGTGATCAGGAGAACGATGACGGCGATGCCCGCCAGTACGGCGATGCCCAACTGCGCGTTGCCTGCCGAAGTGATCGGTTCGGCGGCGTCCGCTGCCAGCATCTCGACGCTGAGACTGGTCACGGTGATGATCCTTAGGTGTCGAGCCGGCGCAGTGCCGCGACGGCTCGCTGGGTGATTTCCGTAGGTGTGCCGGACACGTCGACGTCCACCCCGGCCTCATCGGCCTGGAGCGGCTGCAACGTCGCGAACTGGGAGTCGAGCAGCGCGGTGGGCATGAAGTGGCCCTTGCGGTCCGCCATCCGCTCCTCGATCAGCGCCCGGTCGCCGGTCAGATGCAGAAACAGGGCGTCGGGCGCCCCGGCCCGCAGCCGGTCCCGGTAGGACCGCTTGAGGGCCGAGCTGGAGACGACCCCGCCGAGCCCCGCCCGCCCCTGCGCCCACTCACCGATGGCGTCCAGCCAGGGCCACCGGTCGTCGTCGTCCAGGGGGGTGCCGGCCGACATCTTCTCGATGTTGGCCGGGGGGTGGAAGTCGTCGCCCTCGGCGTACGGAACGCCGAGTTCGGCGGCGAGCAGGGGACCGATCGTGGTCTTGCCGGTTCCTGCTACGCCCATCACCACGACGACGTGGGGGGTGCTCATGGGGTGCCTCGCTGTCTCGCTGTCGTCTTCGACATCGGTCCGTCGCGCTACTGAAACCTATTAGGTACGACTTATTCAAGAGTCTGTGACACATACGTCGTACTTTTTGTTCCCGAGGGCCGCCCCGTAGGCTTGACCCATGACCACACAGAGCCAGGGGCTGCATACACATGTGCTGGACACCCTGGGTCTGGAGATCTCCTCCGGCCAGTGCCCGCCGGGCAGCGTCCTACGCACCGACGAGCTGGCCCAGCGCTTCGACGTCTCCCGTACGGTGATCCGCGAAGTGATCCGGGTCCTGGAATCGATGCACCTGGTCGAGTCCCGCCGCCGCGTCGGTGTGACGGTCCGCCCCACCGAGACCTGGAACGTCTACGACCCGCAGGTCATCCGCTGGCGCCTGGCCGGCTCCGACCGCCCCCGCCAGCTGCGCTCCCTCACGGTCCTGCGCTCCGCGATCGAACCGGTGGCCGCCTCCCTCGCCGCCCGCCACGCCACCGCCGAGCAGTGCGCCGAGCTGACCGAACGCGCCCTCGGCATGGTCGCCACCTCCCGCGGCCAGCAGCTGGAGGGCTATCTCGAACACGACATCGCCTTCCACCGGATCGTCCTCAACGCCTCCGGCAACGAGATGTTCGCCCGGCTCGGGGACGTCGTCGCCGAGGTCCTGGCGGGCCGCACCCACCACCAGGTGATGTTCGAGGACCCCGACCCGGCCGCCGTCACCCTCCACGTACGCCTCGCCGAAGCGGTCCGCGAGGGCGACCCGGAGGCGGCCGAGCGAATCACCAAGGAGATCGCGGTGGGCGCCCTGCACGAACTGGACGTGCTCGCACCGTAGAGGGTGCTCCGAGGCGTACGGTGGTCGGCGTTCGATCTTCGCGAAGCGCGGGAGCAGGGAGACCAGGGTTATGCCACAGCAGGTGCAAGGGGTCATCGCACCAGGGAAGAACGAGCCGGTGCGGGTCGAGACGATCGTCATCCCCGACCCCGGCCCCGGAGAGGCCGTCGTCAAGATTCATGCGTGCGGCGTCTGCCACACCGACCTGCACTACAAGCAGGGCGGCATCAACGACGAGTTCCCCTTCCTCCTCGGCCATGAGGCGGCGGGCGTCGTGGAGTCGGTCGGCGAGGGCGTCACGGACGTCGCCCCCGGCGACTTCGTCATCCTCAACTGGCGTGCGGTGTGCGGCCAGTGCCGCGCCTGTCTGCGCGGCCGCCCCTGGTACTGCTTCGACACCCACAACGCCAAGCAGAAGATGACCCTGCTCGACGGCACGGAGCTGTCGCCCGCCCTCGGCATCGGCGCCTTCGCCGAGAAGACCCTGGTCGCCTCCGGCCAGTGCACCAAGGTCGACCCCGAAGTGGCCCCCGAGGTCGCCGGACTGCTCGGCTGCGGCGTCATGGCGGGCATCGGCGCCGCCATCAACACCGGCCAGGTCGGCCGCGGCGACTCGGTCGCCGTCATCGGCTGCGGCGGCGTCGGCGACGCGGCCATCGCAGGGTCCCGGCTGGCCGGAGCGGCGAAGATCATCGCGGTCGACATCGACGACCGCAAGCTGGAGACGGCGAAGAAGATGGGCGCCACCCACACCGTCAACTCCCGCTCCGCCGACCCCGTCGAGGCCATCCGCGCCCTCACCGACGGCAACGGCGCCGACGTCGTCATCGAGGCCGTCGGCCGCCCGGAGACCTACGAACAGGCCTTCTACGCCCGCGACCTGGCCGGAACGGTCGTCCTCGTCGGCGTCCCCACCCCGGACATGAAGCTCGAACTGCCGCTCCTGGACGTCTTCGGCCGCGGCGGCTCACTCAAGTCCTCCTGGTACGGAGACTGCCTGCCCTCCCGCGACTTCCCGATGCTCGTCGACCTCCACCAGCAGGGCCGCCTCGACCTCGCCGCCTTCGTCACCGAGACGATCGGCCTGGGCGACATCGAGCAGGCCTTCGCCCGGATGCACGACGGCGACGTCCTCCGCTCGGTGGTGGTCTTCTGATGACCGTCCGCATCGACCACCTGGTCACCTCCGGCACCTTCGCCCTCGACGGCGGCGAATGGGAGGTCGACAACAACGTCTGGATCGTCGGCGACGACACCGAGGCGATCGTCATCGACGCCGCCCACGACGCCGCCGCCATCGAGGCCGCGCTCGGCGGCCGTACGCTGCGCGCCATCGTCTGCACCCACGCCCACAACGACCACATCGACGCTGCCCCGGCCCTCGCCGATGCCACCGGCGCCCCGATCCTGCTCCACCCGGCCGACCTCCCGCTCTGGCTCCAGACCCACCCGGAGCGGACCCCCGACGGCCCCCTCGCCGACGGCCAGGAGATCACCGTCGCCGGCACCACCCTCAAGGTCCTGCACACCCCGGGCCACGCCCCCGGCTGCGTCTGCCTCTACGCCCCCGAGCTGGGGACGGTCTTCACCGGCGACACGCTCTTCCAGGGCGGCCCCGGCGCCACCGGCCGCTCCTTCTCGTCGTTCCCCACGATCATCGACTCGATCCGGGACCGCCTGCTCACCCTCCCGGGCGACACCAAGGTCCGCACGGGCCACGGCGACCCCACCACCATCGGCGCGGAGGCCCCGCAGCTCGACGACTGGATCAAGCGCGGCCACTGACGACCGCGTGACTCACCCCTCAGGCCAGGCGGAGAGCCGCAGCGCGCTCACGAAGCGGCGCGGCTCCCCGCTGACCGGATCGGTGAACTCCAGCCGCCGCGCCAGCAGCTGCAAGGGCCGGGAGAAGTCCTCCACCGCCCCCTCCGCCTCCGGCTCCACCACCGGATACAGCGGATCGTGGAGGATCGGCACCCCCAGCGCGTTCATATGCACCCGCAGCTGATGCGTACGCCCGGTGGCGGGCACCAGCCGGTACCGCCCCAGCCCGCCGCGCCGCTCCAGCAGCTCCACGTAACTCTCACTGTTCGCCTCACCCGGCTCCTCCCGGGCGGCGAGCACCCCACGCTCCTTCACGATCCGACTGCGTACGATCCGGGGAAGGGCCACCGACGGGTCGTACGCAGCCACCGCCTCGTACTCCTTGCTCACCAGCCGGTCCCGGAACAGCGTCTGGTACGCGCCCCGCTCCTCCGGCCGCACCACGAAGAGCACGAGCCCTGCCGTCAGCCGGTCCAGCCGGTGCGCGGGCTGGAGCGCGGGCGCCCCCAGCTCCCGCCGCAGCCGGGCCACCGCGGTCTCGGTGATGTGCCGCCCCCGGGGCGTGGTGGCGAGGAAGTGCGGCTTGTCGGCGACCACGAGATGCGCGTCCCGGTACACGATCCCGATGGGGAAGGGCACCGGCTCCTCGGCCGCGAAGTCCCGGTGGAACCAGAGCGACAGCCCGGCGGCGTACGGCTCACCGCCCCGCACAGCGCCCCCGTCGGCCCCCGCGAACCGCCCCGCGCCGAGCATCGCCGCGACCCGCTCGGCCCCGATCGCCCCACCGAACCGCGCGACGAGATACTCCCCGACGCATCCCCAGCGCCCCTCCGGATCCTCCGGCAGCCGCACCCGCACGGCATCGATCCCGTCCCGCTGGGGCAGCGGCCCGGCGGACGCCTTCCTGCGGCCCCTCATCCCCGTCCCTTTCCCGCCGAACCCGGTGACGCAAAAGAGCCCCACCGAAGTGGGGCTCCTGCTGGTGTCCGAGGGGGGACTTGAACCCCCACGCCCGATAAAGGGCACTAGCACCTCAAGCTAGCGCGTCTGCCATTCCGCCACCCGGACAAGGTGTCTGTCTCGCGGGCCGTGCCCGTTCCGACGTGGAAAACCATAGCAAACATTCGGGGGTGCTCGATCACGCCCCGATGGCTGTGAACGGTGCGTGACGGGGGGTGCACGGTCTTGGGTGTGGGCGGTGGGCGCGGGAGGATGGGGAGGAGCACCACAGCGACAGCGGAAGGAAGCAGCGTGAGCGAGAGCAGCACGGGCAGGGCCGTCGGCGGCGGCAACGCCGAGAAGGAGGTCGTGGACCTCTGTCGTGACCTCATCCGGATCGACACCAGCAACTACGGCGACCACTCCGGCCCCGGTGAGCGGCTCGCCGCCGAGTACGTGGCGGAGAAGCTCGCCGAGGTGGGTCTGGAGCCGCAGATCTTCGAGTCGCACAAGGGCCGTGCCTCCACCGTCGCCCGGATCGAGGGCGAGGACCCCTCCCGGCCCGCCCTGCTCATCCACGGGCACACCGACGTCGTCCCGGCCAACGCGGCGGACTGGACGCACGACCCGTTCTCCGGCGAGATCGCGGACGGCTGCGTCTGGGGCCGGGGTGCCGTGGACATGAAGGACATGGACGCGATGACCCTCGCGGTCGTACGCGAGCGGATGCGCACCGGCCGCAAGCCCCCGCGCGACATCGTGCTGGCCTTCGTCGCGGACGAGGAGGCGGGCGGTACGTACGGCGCCCGCTACCTGGTCGACAACCACCCGGGGCTCTTCGAGGGCGTCAACGAGGCGATCAGCGAGGTCGGCGGGTTCTCGTTCACCGTCAACGAGAAGCTGCGCCTCTATCTGGTGGAGACGGCCCAGAAGGGCATGCACTGGATGAAGCTCACCGTGGACGGCACCGCCGGGCACGGGTCGATGATCCACAAGGACAACGCCATCACGGAGCTGTCCGAGGCGGTCGGACGGCTGGGGCGGCACAAGTTCCCCGTCCGCGTCACCAAGACGCTGCGGCACTTCCTGGACGAGCTCTCCGACGCGCTGGGCACCGAGCTGGACCCGGAGAACATGGACGAGACGCTCGCCAAGCTGGGCGGCATCTCCAAGCTGATCGGGGCCTCCCTCCAGAACACCGCCAACCCCACCCAGCTCGGCGCCGGCTACAAGGTCAACGTGATCCCGGGCCAGGCCACCGCCCATGTCGACGGCCGTTACCTGCCGGGGTACGAGGAGGAGTTCCTCGCCGACCTGGACCGGATTCTCGGCCCCAACGTGAAGCGCGAGGACGTGCATGCCGACAAGGCCCTGGAGACCACGTTCGACGGTGCGCTGGTCGACGCCATGCAGACCGCGCTGGTCGCCGAGGACCCGATCGCCCGCGCCGTGCCGTACATGCTCTCGGCCGGCACCGACGCCAAGTCCTTCGACGACCTCGGTATCCGGGGCTTCGGCTTCGCCCCGCTGAAGCTGCCGCCGGAGCTGGACTTCGCCGGGATGTTCCACGGTGTCGACGAGCGGGTCCCGGTGGACGGTCTGCAGTTCGGCGTGCGGGTGCTCGACCGGTTCATCGACAACTGCTGACCGGGCCCGTACGAACCGCCGACCGGACGCGTGCGTAATTCGACTGCCTGTGCGTACGTGACCGAAAGGGTGAAACGCGCCGTTCATGCGTAGCCCCGCTCCACCCTCCTCGTTACAAGGTTTGCGGTCCGCGGCTGGGACCGCACTTTCCAACTAGGAGGAATCATGATCAAGAAGGTCGTCGCAGTTGCGGCTGCCACCGGTGGCCTCGTTCTCGCGGGTGCGGGCATGGCTTCCGCCGACGCGGGCGCCCAGGGTGCGGCCATCGGCAGCCCCGGCGTGCTCTCCGGCAACGTCGTCCAGGTCCCGGTCCACGTGCCGATCAACCTGTGCGGCAACACGGTCTCCGTGATCGGGCTGCTGAACCCCGCCTTCGGCAACACCTGCGTCAACGCCTGACGCTGGTCGTCAACCCGTTAAGGGTTTGAGCTCGGCCGGTCCCGGAGTGCGTGCCATGCACTCCGGGACCGTTCGGCATTCGGCTCCCGCACGGTCATGTCCGGGGGTTTTTCGGAAGGCAGAAGGCAGGAAACGAACCTATGCGACAGGTCACTCGTAAAGGCCTGATCACCATGGCGGCGGCGGGCGGGGTCCTCGCTCTCAGTGGCGGCTACGCCCACGCCGACGCCGGGGCGGCCTCGACGGCCACGGGCTCGCCGGGCGTGCTGTCCGGCAACTCGGTCTCGGTCCCGATCGACATCCCGGTCAACGTCTGCGGCAACTCGGTCACCGTCGGCGGTCTCATCAACCCCACCTTCGGAAACGACTGCGAGAACGGGTCGGCGCAGTCGCGCCAGGACTCCGGACCGCAGAACCGTATCGGCGGCGGCTCCGGCGAAGGCTCCCAGGCCGGCAACGGGGCGCAGGGCGGAAACGCGGCGCAGGCGGGGAACACCACCGCGACCGACCGGCACGGCGAGCCCGGCACGGGCCGCCACCGGGCCGGTGGCGCCGGTGCGGAGGGGGTCGCGCAGGGCTCGCCCGGCATCCTCTCCGGTAACGCGATCCAGGCGCCCATCAGCGTCCCGGTCAACGTCTGCGGCAACAGCGTCTCCGTGATCGGGCTGCTGAACCCGACCTTCGGCAACAGCTGCTCCAACGACGCCGAGCCGCCGCCGCCCCCGCCGCCGCCGGTGAAGCCCCCGGTCACGCCGGAGACGCCGGTGGACCCGCCGGTCGAGCCCCCGGCCAACCAGCCGCCCGAGCCGAATGTCCCCGGGCCCCAGCTCGAGCCGGAGGAGCAGCTCGCGCAGACCGGCGCGGGGGGCATGGAGATGCTCATCCCGGCGAGCGCCGGACTGCTGCTGGCCGGGATGGGATCGGTGCTCTACCGCCGCTCCCGCAGCGCCGCCTGATCCGGGCGCCCCACCGGTCGGCACGGCAGGACGAGAACAGCAGGACGAACACGGACGGGCCCCGCATCGGCGGGGCCCGTTCCGTGCTCTCAGGTGGCGCGTATCCCTGTCACCAGGTGGCTCGAAGCTGACGGATGATCCGTCGGCGCAGCCGCACCCTGCGGCTGCCGTCGCGGCGCAGCGTCAGGCGGTCCAGCTCCCAGTGTCCGTACTCGGCGTGGTCGGTCAGTAGTCGGGCCGCTTCCTTGCGGGAGACCCCGCGCGGCACATACACGTCGGCAAATTCGTATTCCGGCATCGCATCTATTGTGCGGGCAGAGCCCCGGTACGGATAGCGTCTGCACTATGTCTGATGCTGCGCAGCCCACCGCTGCCGAGGTACGTGCCGCCGCCGAGGCGGTCAAAGCCGCGATCGACCGTCACCTCGACGCGGTCGAACGCCGTACCGGGGACGACGACCCCGCCGTCTACGAAGCGTTCAACTCACTGGCCGCTGCGGCCGAGGTCTACGACGAGCTCCTCTACGACCGCTACGACGAGGTCACCCCCTTCGAGATCCCCGGCGCGGACGACTCCCTGCCGCCCTACGCCGGACCCGCCGAGCCCAGCGCGCTGAGCGTGCTGATCCGGCGCGACTACGCGGTCGCGGAGCCCCCGCGGCTGCTCGCCCAGGCCCAGCGCCTCGCCGACATCGACGCCGGACCCGGCGCGGACGGGTCCACGACCCCGGTGGTCGGCACCAGCGTCCACGCCGCGCTCGGCATGCTCTTCGGCGAGTACGAACCGGACGAGATCGCCTCCCGGCACAAGGAGTTCGGCCTGGAGGAGGGGGACTCCACCCTCTGGGTCTCGGCCGCCGACGCGCTGCCCGAGCCGGGGGAGTGGCTCGGCGCCCCGTTCGAGGACGCCGACCCGGAGCTGGTGGTGTGCCGCTTCGACGTCAGCGCCGTCTTCGACGAGGAGGAGCTGGACGAGGAGCTCGACGAGCCTGCGGCGGGCCGCGCGTGACCTGACAGCGGGCCCCGGCGCGGAGTGCGCCGGGGCCCGCTGTCGTACGTGCCTGCCCGCTGTCGTACGTGCCTCAGGAAGCCGCGTCAGGCGTCGGGACGGCTTCGAGCAGTGCCCGGAGCCGGGTCGTCCGCTCCTGGGCCGGGATCTGCGCCACCGCGTGCGGGAGCGCCTGGTCCACCCCGTGCACCACGGACAGATGGCGCTCGCCCCGGCCGAACGCGGTGTAGACCCACGGCCGGCTCAGCCCCGCCGCCGCGTCGCCCGGCAGCACCACCACCGCGGCGGGCCAGCGCATTCCGGCCGCCTGATGGGCACTGAGCGCCCACCCGTGCCGCACCGCCGACTCCACCCGCTCCTGCGGTACGACGACGGGGACGCCGCCGCACTCCAGGTGCAGCCCCTCGGCGTCGGCCGAGCGCACCACCCCGGGCACCGCACGGCCGGGCGCCGGGACATGGATTACGCGGTCGCCCGGGTCGAACCCGCCGAACCGGCCGGGCCCCGGGTTGAGCCGCTGCTTCAGGGCCTCGTTGAGCACCCGGGTCCCGGCCGCCCCGCCATGGCCCACGGTGATGACCTGGGTGTCGCCCGCGGGGATGGAGAAGGCCCGGGGCACCGAGTCCGCGACCAGCTGCACCGCGCGGTGGACGGCCTCGCCCGCGTCGCGGACCGGGACGATCACGACCTCCTTGCCGGGGGCCTCGACCTGGGTCAGCTCACCGATGCCGATACCGGAGACCAGCTCGCCGATCGGCCCGGGGTCCGGCGTACGGGAGACGACCTGCGGGCACGCGCGTGCGGCCAGCACGTCGGCGAAAACCCGCCCCGCGCCCGCCGAGCCCAGCACACCGGGGTCACCGCTCAGCACCAGCCGGACGCCGTCCGCCAGCGCCTCGACCAGGACGGCCGCGCCCTCCACGTCCAGCTGGGGGGCGTCCAGCACCACGAGCAGGTCCAGGGCGAGCGCCCCGTCCTCGTCGCGGCCGGGGCCCTCGGTGGCGGAGAGCAGCCCGGCCAGGGTGACCGCCGCGTCCGGGGCGCCGACCGCGTCCGCCAGTCGGCGGCGGCCGTCCTCGCTGTGGGTCGCGCCCAGGGCCCGCAGCCCCAGGCCCCGCGCCGCCGCGATCAGGGCGGCGGGCTCGGCCCGGGCCGCCTCGCCGCCGCTGTGCGCGACGAGCCCGGCGGTGGCCGCCGTACGGATCAGCTCGGCGGCCGAGGGGGAGGGCGCGGCGGCAGCGGCCTCCGCCCAGTCGGCGCCCTTCTCGCAGGCGTTCATGAGGCGGGCCAGGCCGTCGGCGAGGCTCTCCTCGGCCAGCGCGTACCGGTCCAGGCCCAGCAGCACCTGGACCGGCTCCGGGGTCTCGGTCCCGGTCTCCGCGTCCGCCGGGGCCTCGCCGTCCTCCTCGTCCTCGTACACGGCGTCCGGCTCCGTGGGGTCCGTGCCCTCCTGGAAGACCAGGGCGACACCCTCCTCCACGGCGTTGCGCACGGCCTCCTCCGGGTCGCTCACCGCACGCTCGGCGAGCGCAGCCCGGACCGCCTCGGCGTCCAGTGCCGTGTGGCCCTGGAGGGCGGCGCGCTCCAGCAGCCAGCCGACCAGGGCCGCCGTGCGGCGCCCGTCGTCCGGGCCGCACGCGGCGCCCAGCAGGGCCCGGGCGAAGCCGTCCGCCTGCTCGGGGCGGACGCCCGGGACCGCCAGCAGCTGCCAGGGGTCGGCGCGCAGCAGCTCGGCGGCCTGTTCGCCCAGGGTCCCGGTGGCGGGGCGGGCCAGGGCCTCGGGGGCCCCGCCCTCGGTGAGGACCGCCCGCACCGCCTCCGTCGCCTCGGGCGAGGCGGTCCGGTCGACGGGGTCGACCGGGGTCGGCGCGGGGCGGGGAGGCCGTCCTGCGGGGGCCGGGGCGGCGCGACGGGGCGCGGGTGCGGCGGCGGGGGAGTCGAAGAACTCCGTGCCCGCCTTCTCGCCGCTCTCCACGGCCCGGACGGCCGCCAGCAGATCGGCGGCGGGGCCGCTCAGCTTCGTACCGGCGGCGACGGGGCCTCCCTTCTCGGCCTTGCGCTTCGCGATCTTCTCGCGCAGCTCACGCTGGGCGGCCAGCTCGGCCTGCGCCTCGGAGAGCGCGGCGGCCGCGGGCGCTTCACCCGCAGGCCCGTCATCGGCCGCGTCACCGGTCTCGTCGGCCACTTCAGCCTCAGGCCCGGCCTCGGCCTCGGCAGCGTCGGGCGCTTCGGCGTGCGCGGGGCCTTCGGCGTCGGTGGCCGCCGGGGGCTCGGTGCCCTGCGGTGTGTCCGTGCCGACGGTGCCGGGGGTCTCCCCGGGAAGCGCAGTCACAGCGTGCTCCAGTCCTGGTCGGGATAGCGGTGCACGGGCGCCGACACATCGTCGAGCGCCTGGCAGATCTCGTAGGGAAGACTAAGCGCCTCCACTGACAAAGCCTCCGCGAGCTGCCCGGCGTTGCGCGCACCGACGATCGGGGCGGCCACCCCCGGCCGGTCGCGCACCCAGGCCAGCGCCACATGGAGCGGGCTCGTCGCCAGGCCGTCCGCCGCCGTCGCCACCGCGTCGGTGATCCGGGCCGCCGCGTCGTCCAGATACGGCTCGACGAAGGGGGCGAGCCGTTCGGAGGCGCCCCGGGAGTCGGACGGGGTGCCCTGGCGGTACTTGCCGGTCAGCACGCCACGGCCCAGCGGCGAGGAGGGCAGCAGCCCGATGCCGAGGTCCAGCGCGGCGGGCAGCACCTCCCGCTCGATGCCCCGCTGGAGCAGCGAGTACTCCATCTGCGTACTGGCCAGCCGGGTGCGCACCCCGGGCGCGGCGAGCTGCCAGGTGGCGGCCTTGGCCAGCTGCCAGCCGCAGAAGTTCGACACGCCCGCGTACCGGACCCGGCCGGAGGAGACGGCCAGGTCCACCGCCTGGAGCGTCTCCTCCAGCGGGGTCGCCGGGTCGAAGGCGTGGACCTGCCACAGGTCCACGTAATCCGTGCCGAGCCGCTCCAACGAGGCGTCCAGGGCGGCCAGCAGGTGTCCGCGCGAGCCGTTGACGCGTCGGTAGGGGTCGGGGACGTTTCCGGCCTTCGTGGCGATGACCAGATCCTCGCGTGGCACCAGGCTGCCCACGAGCCGCCCGAGCAGGTATTCGGCCTCCCCGCCCCCGTACACATCGGCGGTGTCCACCAGGGTGCCGCCCGCGTCCCAGAAGGCCTTGAGCTGGTCGGCGGCGTCGTGCTCGTCCGTGTCCCGGCCCCAGGTGAGGGTGCCGAGCCCGATCCGGGACACGCGTAGGCCGGTGCGGCCGAGATGCCTCTGCTCCATGGGCGCTGAGATTACTGGCCATGGCCCCACGGGGTGCAGGCCTGTGGACAACGGGAGGTCGCGCGGGCCTGCCGGATCGCCGCCACCCGCGCTAGAGTCCCCAGGAAGGGACGTTACTGATCAGTAAGGGGAGCGGCTATGCGGCTCGGCATCAATCTCGGTTACTGGGGCGCGGGGATGGACGGCGACAACCTCGCGGTCGCCCAGGAGGCCGATCGCCTCGGCTACGACGTCTGCTGGGCGGCCGAGGCCTACGGCTCGGACGCACCGACCGTGCTGACCTGGGTCGCGGCCCAGACCGAATCCATCGACGTCGGCTCCGCGATCATGCAGATCCCGGCCCGCCAGCCCGCCATGACCGCGATGACCGCCGCCACCCTCGACTCGCTCTCCGGCGGCCGTTTCCGGCTCGGCCTCGGCGTCTCGGGCCCGCAGGTCTCCGAGGGCTGGTACGGCGTCAAGTTCGACAAGCCGCTGGCCCGCACCCGCGAGTACGTCGAGATCGTCCGCAAGGCGATGACCCGCGAGCGGCTCTCCTACGAGGGCCAGCACTGGACGCTGCCGCTGCCCGGCGGCCCCGGCAAGCCGATCAAGCTCACCGTCCACCCGGAGCGCGAGCACATCCCGCTCTACATCGCCGCGATCGGCCCGAAGAACCTGGAGCAGACCGGTGAGATCGCCGACGGCGCCCTGCTGATCTTCCCCTCCGCCGAGCACCTGGAGGAGACCGCGCTCACCTATCTGCGCGCGGGCCGGGAGAAGGCCGGGAAGACCCTGGAGGGCTTCGACGTCTCCCCGACGCTGCCGCTCGCCATCGGCGACGACGTCAGGGGCCTCGCCGACATGTTCCGCCCGTACACCGCCCTGTACGTCGGCGGCATGGGCAGCCGGAAGCAGAACTTCTACAACCAGCTCGCGCAGCGCATGGGGTACGAGAAGGAGGCCGCCGAGATCCAGGACAAGTACCTGGACGGGGACAAGGCCGGGGCCGCCGCCGCCGTACCGCACCAGCTGATCGACCAGACGACGCTGCTCGGGCCCATCGAGCGCATCGCCGACCGGATGCAGGCGTACGCGGCCGCCGGGGTCACCACGCTCAACCTCGCCCCCGCCGGCTTCACCCTGGAGGAGCGGCTCACCGCCCTGCGCGCCGGCACGGACGCCCTGGAGCGCTCCGGGCTCGCGTAACGCCTTCAGAGGCTCTCGCGTAACGCCTTCAGAGGCTTCGGGGCAGCACTACGGCCGTGGTGGGGGCTCGGGGGTCTTCCCCGCCACGGCCGTCACCGGGAACAACGCGCCGCACGCCCCGGGGTTACGCGGGGCGCCTTCGCCGCCGCCTCCGTTGCTCCGGTTGCCGACTCCTCCCGGGCGCATTTGACTGCTGCTCTGCGCACTACTGCCCCGTGGCGTCCGCCTCGCGGGGACCGGTACGGAGGTGGCCGTCATGCTCTCAGCCCACAGCCTGTTCCAGGAGATCCTGGAAGACGACGAGGCCTACCGGCTCTTCTGCTCCATCGCCGCCAGCGGGGAGTCCCAGGGCGGCTGGGAAAACGCGCGGATCGCCGCCCTGGTCCCCGAGAGCCGCCGCGCCCTGGCGCCCAGGATCGTCCGGCACGGCGCCGACGAGGACAAGCACGGCCGGATCTTCAACGCCCTGCTGAAGAAGCGCGGGCTGCGACCGGCCGACGTCCCCCCGGAGACCGACTACACGATGCTCCTGGAGCAGCAGGGCATCGGCCTCGCCCACTCCCGGCTGCGCGGCGAGGAACGCCTCACCGAGCGCGACATCATCACCTATCTGGCCCACAGCCGGATCACCGAGCAGCGCGCCTCCGAGCAGATGCGGCTGCTGCGGCGCTACTTCGCCGACCACCCCGACATCGGCCGCGCGGTGCGGATGATCTCCGACGACGAGGACAACCACCTCGCCTACTGCCACGAGGAGCTGCTGCGGCTCGCCCGGGAGGGCCACGGCCGCACCATCCAGCGCATCATGCGCGAGTGCGCCCTGGCGGAGATCCGCGTCTACCGCGACGTCAGCCTCGCGGTGATGGACCACATGGGCCGGCTGCTGGGCTGGCCGCGCCCCAAGGCTCTGGCCCTGGCGGCCGGAATCCACGCCGTGTACGCGTACGAGCGTCTGATCGGCTGGTGGCGCATGGTCAGCCTGGAGATGCCCGAGCGGCGCGACGCGCTCGGCGGCCGGGCCGTACCGGAACCCGAGTACGCGTGACCCTGTACGGGCACGCGTGAACCTCAGGGCAACATGTGACCCTCACAGCCACCCGCGGCGCTTGAACTGGCGGTGCAGGCCGACCACCGCCAGGGTCATGAACAGGATCACCGCCGGGTACGTCCACCCCCAGTGCAGCTCCGGCATGTGGTCGAAGTTCATGCCGTAGATGCCCGCCACCATCGTCGGGACGGCGGCCATCGCCGCCCACGCCGAGATCTTGCGCATGTCGTCGTTCTGCCGCACCCCCATCTGCGCGAGATGGGCCGAGAGGATGTCCGACAGCAGCCGGTCCAACCCCTCCACCTGCTCGTTGACCCGCGTCAGGTGGTCGGCGACATCACGGAAGAACGGCTGCGCCTCCTGGTGGACGAACGGCACCCCGGCCCCCGCCAGCCGGGTCATCGGCGCAGTCAGCGGACCGGTGGCCCGGCGGAACTCCAGGACCTGCCGCTTGAACGTGTAGATGCTCGCGGCCGTGTTCGAGGAGTCGCCGCTCGCGCTCGGGGCGAAGACCTCGGTCTCCAGCTCCTCCAGGTCCACCTGGAGCTCACCCGCCACGTCGATGTAGTGGTCCACCACCGCGTCGCTGATCGCGTACAGCACCGCGGTCGGCCCGTGCGCCAGTATCTGCGGGTCCGCCTCCAGGCGGCTGCGGACGTCCGCCAGCGGGGCGCTGTCGCCGTGCCGGACCGTCACCACGAACGAGTCCCCGATGAAGATCATCAGCTCATCGGCGCTCACCGTGTCGCTGCTCGACTCGTAGACGACCGGCTTCAGCACCGCGAACAGGGAGTCGTCGTACACCTCCAGCTTGGGGCGCTGGTGCGCGCGCAGCGCGTCCTCGACCGCGAGCGGGTGCAGCCCGAACTCGTGGCGCACCAGGTCGAACTCCCGCTCGCTCGGCTCGTGCAGGCCGATCCAGAGGAAGGCGTCGTCGGACGCCCGCGCCTTGTCGAGCGCATCGGAGAAGTCGTCGGGCCCATCGGTCCGGCGGCCGTCCTGGTAGATGGCACAGTCCACGATCATTTCGGCATCCTCGGGAGGTTAAGGACCACAACGTACAAGGTGGGCGGGGTCAGCTCACCGCCCCCTCCTTCCCCGCGACGGCCGTCCTCGCACCCCCGCCCGTGAGACAAGCCCGGCATGATCCAAACGAGAGGCCCTAGGCTGACGGGTATGCCCACGCTGATCCTCGTACGCCACGGACGCTCCACCGCCAACACGGCCGGAGTGCTCGCGGGCCGCACCCCCGGGGTCCTCCTCGACGAGCGCGGCACCGAACAGGCCGCCGCCCTGCCCGCGCGGCTGTCCGCGCTCGCCCTCGCCGCCGCCGTCACCAGCCCCCTGGAGCGCTGCCGCCAGACGCTCCAGCCGCTCATCGACGCCCGGCCCGGGCTGCCCGTGCACACCGAGGAGCGCATCAGCGAGTGCGACTACGGCGACTGGTCGGGCCGCAAGCTCGCCGAACTCTCCGACGAACCGCTGATGTCCGTCGTCCAGCAGCACCCCTCCGCCGCGGCCTTCCCCGGCGGCGAGTCGATGCGCGCCATGCAGGCCCGCGCCGTCGACGCCGTACGCGACTGGAACGACCGGATCGAGGCGGAGCACGGCGAGGACGCCACGTACGTCATGTGCTCGCACGGCGACATCATCAAGTCCCTCGTCGCCGACGCCCTGGGCATGCACCTGGACCTCTTCCAGCGCATCCACGTGGACCCCTGCTCGGTCACCGCGATCCGCTACACGCGGCTGCGTCCCTTCCTCCTGCGGGTCGGCGACACCGGCGACCTCACCCCGCTGGCACCGCGCGAACAGGCCGTCGGTGCGGACGCCGTGCCCTCCGGCGCGGGTGACGCCACGTCGGACGCGGCGGTCGGGGGCGGCGGGGGCGCGCCGTGATCTCCGTGGGCAGTAGGGTGGACGCGCCGTAGCGCCGCTATCCACCCCATCGATTCTCAAGGGAGACAGGACGTGTCCCGTCAGGTGTTCCTCTACGACCCACCGGACCGATTCGTGGCCGGTACGGTCGGGTTGCCTGGCCGCCGTACGTTTTTCCTGCAGGCCTCCTCCAAGGGCCGGGTCACCAGCGTCGCCCTGGAGAAGACCCAGGTGGCCGCCCTGGCCGAGCGGATCGACGAACTGCTCGACGAGGTGGTCCGGCGTACCGGGGGTAACTCGCCGGTGCCCGCCGTGGCTCCCACCGACGTCACCGACACCGCCCCCCTCGACGTCCCCGTCGAGGAGGAGTTCCGGGTCGGCACCATGGCCCTGGCCTGGGACGGCGACGAACAGCGCATGATCGTCGAGGCGCAGGCCCTCGTCGAGCTCGACGCGGACTCCGAGGACGACCTCGCGGAGGCCGAGGAGAAGCTCCTCCAGGACGAGGAGAACGGCCCGCCGATGCTCCGCGTCCGGCTCAGCGGCGCCCAGGCCCGCGCGTTCGCCAAGCGTGCCCTGGACGTCGTCAACGCCGGCCGTCCGCCGTGCCCGCTGTGCAGCCTGCCGCTCGATCCGGAAGGACACGTATGCCCGCGCCAGAACGGATACCGTCGCGGAGCCTGACGGACACCGAGCTGCTCACCCTGCTCACCGAGGGCACGCTCACCGTGCTCGGGCAGGTCGGCGGGGCGTCCAACGCGGTGCTGCACTGCACCGTCGCGTACGAGGGCGAGGAGCGCACCTGCGCCTACAAGCCGGTCGCGGGCGAGCAGCCGCTGTGGGACTTCCCCGACGGGACGCTCGCGCAGCGGGAGGTGGCCGCGTACGAGATCTCCCGGGCGACCGGGTGGGACCTCGTGCCGCCCACCGTGCTGCGGGACGGGCCGTACGGGCAGGGCATGTGCCAGCTCTGGATCGACGCCCCCGAGGAGGACCCGCCCGAGCTGCTGGCCCTCGTCGAGGGCGACGAGCCGGGCGAGGGCTGGAAGGCGGTGGGCCTCGCCGACGTGGGAGGGGGGAAGACCGCGCTGCTGGTGCACGCGGACGACCCCCGGCTGCGGCGGCTCGCGGTGCTGGACGCGGTGATCAACAACGGTGACCGCAAGGGCGGCCATCTGCTGCCGGCCCCCGGCGGGCTCCTGTACGGCATCGACCACGGGGTCACCTTCAACGCGGACGACAAGCTGCGCACCCTCCTGTGGGGCTGGGCCGGCGAGCCGCTCACCGAGGAGGCGCTGCGGGTGCTCGGGCTGCTCGCCGGAGAGCTGGCGGCGGGGGAGCCCCTGGCCACCCGGATGGCGCAACTCATCACGGCGGCCGAGGTGGAGGCCCTCCGGGGGCGGGTGGCGGGGCTGCTCGGCAGCGGGGTGCACCCGAAGCCGGGCGGGCAGTGGCCGCCGATCCCGTGGCCGCCCGTGTAGCGGGCCTGGCGAGCATCGGCGAACACCCTGGCCGTACAGCCTTTCGAAGGTTTACCGCAAGAGTGCCTCTTCGGACAGGAATACGGATCCGGTTCGTATCCGGAAGCATCGTCCGGTTACGCTCATGACATGCATGCCTGGCCCGCTTCTGAGGTCCCCGCCCTGCCTGGCAAGGGCCGCGACCTTCGGATCCACGACACCGCGACCGGCGGACGGATCACCCTTGACCCCGGTCCCGTCGCCCGCATCTACGTCTGCGGCATCACGCCGTACGACGCGACCCACATGGGTCATGCGGCGACCTACAACGCGTTCGACCTCGTTCAGCGCGTGTGGCTCGACACCAAGCGGCAGGTTCACTACGTCCAGAACGTGACCGACGTGGACGACCCACTCCTGGAGCGGGCCGCACGCGACGGTCAGGACTGGACCGAGCTCGCGGAGCGCGAGACGGCACTCTTCCGCGAGGACATGACCGCCCTGCGGATGCTGCCCCCGCAGCACTACATCGGAGCGGTCGAGGCCATACCGGGCATCGTGCCGCTCGTCGAGCGGCTGCGGGAGGCGGGCGCCGCCTACGACCTCGAAGGCGACGTCTACTTCTCCGTCGACGCCGACCCGCACTTCGGCGAGGTCTCCGGGCTCGACGCGGCGGCGATGCGCCTGCTCTCCGCCGAGCGCGGCGGCGACCCCGAGCGCCCCGGCAAGAAGAACCCCCTCGACCCGATGCTCTGGACGGCCGCCCGCCCGGGCGAGCCGAGCTGGGACGGGGCCTCCCTGGGCGAGGGCCGCCCGGGCTGGCACATCGAGTGTGTGGCCATCGCGCTGGACCACCTCGGCATGGGCTTCGACGTCCAGGGCGGCGGCTCCGACCTTGTCTTCCCGCACCACGAGATGGGCGCCTCGCACGCCCAGGCGCTGACCGGCGAGCACCCGTTCGCCAAGGCGTACGTCCACGCCGGCATGGTCGGTCTCGACGGCGAGAAGATGTCCAAGTCCAAGGGCAACCTCGTCTTCGTCTCCACCCTGCGCCGCGAGGGCGTGGACCCGGCGGCGCTCCGGCTCGCCCTGCTCTCGCACCACTACCGCGCCGATTGGGAGTGGACCGACCAGGTTCTCGCCGACGCCGTCGAGCGCCTCGCCCGCTGGCGCGCCGCGGTCTCCCGCCCCGACGGCCGGCCGGCCGACGCACTGGTCGAGGAGGTCCGCGAGGCCCTCTCCGACGACCTGGACACCCCCGCGGCGCTGGCCGCCGTGGACCGCTGGGCCGAGCTCCAGAGCGCGGAGGGCGGTACGGACGAGGGGGCACCCGGCCTCGTGTCCCGTACCGTCGACGCGCTGCTCGGCGTCGCGCTCTAGAGGAGCGGCGGACCGCACCACGCGACCGGCCCCGGACTTCTCCGTGAAGTCCGGGGCCGGTTCTCGTGGTCACTCCTCGTCGGGACTCTCTCCGGACGCCTCGTCAGGCCCCTTGTCGCCCTTGTCCTCGGGCTTTCTCGTGGGCCCCGCCTCGGGGCGCGGCGGCTTCGGCGGCCGGGTGCGGCCGCTGGAGGGGTCCCGTAGATACGCCGCCGAGTCACCGCTCTCCGTCGCATGGCCGCCGGGCCCCGGGCCGCCGTCCCGGCGCCGCAGATACCGCTCGAACTCCCGGGCGATGGCCTCGCCGGACGCCTCGGGCAGCTCCGCGGTGTCCCGCGCCTCCTCCAGCGTCTGGACGTACTCCGCGACCTCGCTGTCCTCCGCCGCCAGCTGGTCCACCCCGACCTGCCAGGCCCGCGCGTCCTCCGGCAGCTCGCCCAGCGGGATGCGCAGCCCGATCAGGTCCTCAAGACGGTTCAGCAGGGCCAGCGTCGCCTTCGGGTTCGGCGGCTGCGACACGTAGTGCGGCACCGCCGCCCACAGGCTCACCGCCGGCACCCCGGCATGGGTGCACGCCTCCTGGAGGATGCCGACGATGCCCGTCGGGCCCTCGTACCGGGTCTCCTCCAGGTCCATGGTCCGCGCCAGGTCCGCGTCGGAGGTGACCCCGCTCACCGGCACCGGCCGGGTGTGCGGGGTGTCACCGAGCAACGCGCCCAGGATGACGACCATTTCGACACCCAGCTCATGGGCGAAGCCGAGGATCTCGTTGCAGAACGAGCGCCAGCGCATCGACGGTTCGATCCCGCGCACCAGGACGAGGTCCCGCGGCTTCTCCCCGCCGACGCGCACCACCGACAGACGGGTCGTGGGCCAGGTGACCTTCCGTACCCCGTTCTCCAGCCACACCGTGGGCCGGTTGACCTGGAAGTCGTAGTAATCCTCGGCGTCCAGCGCCGCGAACACCTCGCCCTTCCACTCCCGGTCCAGGTGGCTCACCGCTGTGGAGGCGGCGTCACCGGCGTCGTTCCAGCCTTCGAACGCGGCCACCATGACCGGGTCGATCAGCTCGGGCACCGACTCGAGCTCGATCACCCGGGCCTCCTTCCGAAGTCTCCATACGTACGGAGCAACCTTACGGCTTCGGGGCCCCTGGGCCGCAGCCCGTTTGCACGGCCGGGTGAACCTTGCCAGCAGGAGTGGATCAGCGGCCCGATCAGTGCATCAGCCCGTTTGCGCCCTCACTGCCAGAGTGTGGAAGGTGCCTCCCGCCGCACCACCGGGGCGATCTCCTCCGCGAACCGCTGGAGCGTCTCCAGCTGCTCCGGCCGGCTCAGCCCGAAGCCGTCCACGGTGATCGACTGGAGGTCGTGGCGGTAGACCGTGTGCCAGCCGAGGATCTTGTCGATGATCTGCTGGGGGGAGCCGATGAGTTGGGGGCCGCCCGCGATCGCGTCCTCGATGGTCCGGAACGGGGTGTTGTAGCCGGCCTTGCCCGCCAGGTGCGGCTTGAAGGTCTGCCGCACCCGCGCCTCGTACAGCTCCTTGTACTGCTCGACCGCCGCCTGCGAGCTGTCCGCGATGAGCAGCCCGCCGGAGCCCGCCGCCACCCGTGCGTCCGCCGGATCGTGCCCGTACGCCTCGAACCGCTCCCGGTAGTGCGCGATGAGCTTCGCGTACGCCTCGCGCGGCTGGATGGCGTTGGCCGTGAAGAGCGGGTCGCCGTGTTTCGCTGCCAGCTCCGGGGAGTTGAGGCTGGTCGCCGAGCCGTGCCAGATGCGGGGGAGACCGCCGTACGGACGGGGCACCGTCGTCACGTTCTTCAGCGGCGGGCGGAACTCGCCCTCCCAGTCGACGCCCTCCTCGGTCCAGAGGCGGCGCAGCAGCTCGTACTTCTCCTTCTGGAGGTCCCACTGCCGCTCCTCGTCGAGCCCGAAGAGGTCGAAGTGGCCCGCCTCGGCGCCCTTGCCGACCACCAGCTCGATACGGCCCCGGGATATCTGGTCGAGCGTCGCGAAGTCCTCCGCCACCCGGACCGGGTCCAGGATCGCGACGACGGTCACGCCGGTGAGCAGCCGGATCGTCCTCGTACGGGCCGCGATCGCGCCGAGCACCACGCTCGGGCTGGAGGAGAGGAAGGCCCCGGCGTGCCGCTCGCCGACCGAGTAGGAGTCGAAGCCGAGCTCCTCCGCCACCGCCGCGGTGGCGATCACTTCCTCGAACCGGTCGGCGGGGGAGGGGAGTTCACCGGTGAGCGGGTGTGGGTCATGGCCGATCAGGGAAAGCACCGAGAATCTCATGACCTCCACTCTCCTCGCGGCACATTGCGCGCGTATGGCGGGAGTGTGGCGCGTGGAGAGGGCGGCCCCCCCCGTGCGTGGGAAGCCGCCCTCGGCGGATCGTGGGCCCTCGGTGGGCCCTTGGTGGGTCAGTCGCGGTCGGCCAGCAGCTTCTCGACGCCGTCGCGGACGTCGTCCGTCGCCAGGCCGCGGATCGTCAGCGTGGTCCGGCGGCGCAGCACGTCGTCCGCCGTCTCGGCCCACTCGTGGTCGCGGGCGTAGGCGACCTGCGCCCAGATCTCCGGGGCGTCCGGGTGGACGCGCTCGGCCAGCTCCGGGCTCTCGTTGGCCAGCCGCGCGATGTCGAAGGCGAGCGAGCCGTAGTGCGTGGCCAGGTGCCGGGCGGTGTCCGGCGCCATGCGCGGGCCGGGGGCGGGGCCGTCGACGAGCAGCCGGTGGGCGACCGCGTTCGGGTTGGCGATCCCGGGCAGCGGCAGCTTCTTCGGCAGCCGGTTCATCGGCTCCATGTCCTCGGCCAGCGGGTGCCCGGGCAGGGCGGCCAGCTTGTTCATCACCGTACGGCCGATGTGGCGGAACGTCGTCCACTTGCCGCCCGCGACCGACAGCATGCCGCCGCGGCCCTCCGTGACGACCGTCTCGCGCTTGGCCTTGGAGGTGTCGCCGGGACCGCCGGGCAGCACCCGCAGACCGGCGAAGGAGTAGGTGATCAGGTCGCGCGAGAGCTGCTGGTCCTTGATCGAGAACGCCGCCTCGTCGAGGATCTGCGCGGTGTCGGCCTCGGTCACCGAGACGTCCGCCGGGTCGCCCTCGTACTCCTCGTCCGTCGTGCCGAGGAGCAGCATGTCCTCCCACGGCAGCGCGAACGTGATCCGGTACTTGTCGATCGGGGTGGCCAGCGCCGCCCGCCACGGACGGGTCCGCTTGAGGACCAGGTGGGCGCCCTTGGAGAGGCGGATGGAGGGCGCCGCGTTCGGGTCCTCCATCTTCCGCAGGTGGTCGACCCAGGGGCCGGTCGCGTTCAGCACGAGACGGGCGGTGACGCCGAACTCCGTACCGTCCACGCTGTCCTTCAGCTCGGCGCCCGTGACGCGGCCCCGGGTGAAGCGCAGGCCCGTGACGGCCGCGTGGTTGAGGACGACGGCGCCCGCGTCGACGGCCGCGCGGACCGTCATCAGCGCCATGCGGGCGTCGTTCATCTGGTCGTCGCCGTAGACCGCGACGGCCTTGAGGTTGTCGGTGCGCAGCTCGGGGACGTCGCGCGACGCCTTGGCCGGGGATATGACGTGGCCGACGCCGTCGCCGAACGCGGAGAGCGCGGAGTAGGCGAAGACCCCCGCGCCGAGCTTGGCCGCGCCGTGCGGGCCGCCCTTGTAGACGGGCAGGTAGAAGGTGAGCGGGTTGGCCAGGTGCGGGGCCACCTCGCGGGAGACCGCGCGGCGCTCGAAGTGGTTCTCCGCGACCAGCTTGACCGCACCGGTCTGGAGGTAGCGCAGACCGCCGTGGAGCAGCTTGGAGGAGGCGGAGGAGGTGGCGCCGGCGAAGTCACCGGCGTCCACCAGAGCCACCCGCAGCCCGGACTGCGCGGCATGCCAGGCGGTGGAGATGCCCAGGATGCCGCCGCCGATGACCAGGAGGTCGTACGTCGCCCGGGACAGCTGCTCCCGGGTTTCGGCGCGGCTCGGCAGGGAGCCGGAGGCCGGGTGCGTTCCGAGGGCGGGAACGCTCTGCAGGGTGGTCATTTCGAATGCTCCTCGTCAGCTTTCTTCGTCCTCGACCCAGCCCATGGTCCGTTCGACGGCCTTGAGCCAGCTCTTGTACTCGCGGGCACGGGTGTCCGCGTCCATGCGGGGGGTCCACTCGGCGGCCCGGCGCCAGTTGGCGCGCAGGGCGTCGGTGTCCGGCCAGAAGCCGACGGCCAGGCCGGCGGCGTAGGCGGCGCCGAGGCAGGTGGTCTCGGCGACCATGGGGCGCACCACGGGTGCGTCCAGGAAGTCGGCGAGGGTCTGCATCAGCAGGTTGTTGGACGTCATGCCGCCGTCGACCTTGAGCGCGGTCAGCTCGACGCCGGAGTCCTTCGTCATGGCGTCGCTGATCTCGCGGGTCTGCCAGGCGGTGGCCTCCAGGACGGCACGGGCGATGTGCGCCTTGGTGACGTAACGGGTGAGACCGGTGATCACACCCCGGGCGTCGGGACGCCAGTAGGGGGCGAACAGGCCGGAGAAGGCGGGCACGAAGTAGGCGCCGCCGTTGTCCTCGACCGAGGAGGCCAGCGTCTCGATCTCGGCGGCCGACTTGATCAGGCCCATCTGGTCGCGCATCCACTGCACCAGCGAACCGGTGACCGCGATGGAGCCCTCCAGGGCGTACACCGGGGGCTTGTCGCCGATCTGGTAGCCGACGGTGGTGAGCAGCCCGTTGTACGAGTTCACCGGGGTGCCACCGGTGTTCATCAGCATGAAGGTGCCGGTGCCGTACGTGGACTTGGCCTCGCCCTCGGCGAAACAGGTCTGGCCGAACAGGGCCGCCTGCTGGTCACCCAGCGCGGAGGCGACGGGCACGCCGTCGAGGATGCCGCCCTTGGCGTTGCCGTACACCTCGGCGGAGGAGCGGATCTCGGGGAGGACCGCGGCGGGGATGCCGATGGAGGAGAGGATCTTCTCGTCCCACTCCATCTTGTGCAGGTTCATCAGGAGGGTGCGCGAGGCGTTGGTGACGTCGGTGACGTGGACGCCGCCGTCGGTGCCGCCGGTCAGGTTCCAGATGACCCAGGAGTCCATGGTGCCGAAGAGGATGTCGCCGGCCTCGGCGCGCTCGCGCAGCCCCTCGACGTTGTCGAGCAGCCAGCGGACCTTGGGCCCGGCGAAGTACGAGGCGAGCGGCAGCCCGGTCTCGCGGCGGAAGCGGTCCTGGCCCACGTTGCGGCCGAGCTCCTTGCAGAGCGCGTCGGTACGGGTGTCCTGCCAGACCAGCGCGTTGTGCACCGGCTCACCGGTGTTCTTGTCCCACAGGAGCGTGGTCTCGCGCTGGTTGGTGATACCGATCGCCTTGACGTCTGCGGAGGTGATGCCGGCCTTGACGATGGCCCCGGCGACGACCTCCTGCACGTTCTCCCAGATCTCGGTCGCGTCGTGCTCGACCCAACCCGGCTTCGGGAAGATCTGCTCGTGCTCCTTCTGGTCGACCGAGACGATCCGGCCGTCCTTGTCGAAGACGATGCAGCGGCTGGAGGTGGTGCCCTGGTCGATGGCCGCGATGAACGGGCCGGTGCCGTGGGTGCCGGTGGTGTGTGCGTCGGTCACGGTGTGCTCCCGGAAGTCTGTGAAAGGAAAGGGTTACGGCGCTGATACCCGCGTGGGTCAGGCGAAGGCGAGGTTGTAGAGCCCACCGGCGAGCGCGCCGCCGATGAGCGGACCCACGATGGGTACCCACGCGTAGCCCCAGTCGGAACCACCCTTGTTCGGCAGCGGCAGCGCCGCGTGCACGATGCGCGGCCCGAGGTCACGGACCGGGTTGATGGCGTACCCCGTGGGCCCGCCGAGCGAGAGGCCGATGCCGACCACGACCAGGGCCGTGACCAGGGCGCCGAGCGTGCCGAGGCCGTTGCCCTCGTCGTTGAGGCCCTGGGTCAGGATCGCCAGGACCAGCACGAGCGTGGCGATGACCTCGGTGACAATGTTCTGCACGCCGTTGCGGATCTCGGGGCCGGTGGAGAAGATCCCGAGCACCGGTCCTGCCTTCGGGGCGGAGGTCTGGTCGACCATCGCCTCGTCGGTGGGCTGCGCCTTGATGATCTCCGGGTCGGTGAGGTGGGCGTGGAACTGCCCGTAGTACACCGCGTAGACCAGTACGGCGCCGATCATCGCGCCGAGCAGCTGCGACCCGAGGTAGAGGGGCACGTCGCCCCACGCGGTGCCGCCCTGAATGGCGAGGCCGAGGGTGACCGCGGGGTTGAGGTGGGCGCCCGAGACGCCGCCGGCCAGGTAGGCACCGGTCAGCACGGCGAAACCCCACCCGAAGGTGATGGCCAGCCAGCCCGCGTTCTGGGCCTTCGAGCGCTTCAGCGTGACGGCGGCACAGACACCGCCGCCGAGCAGGATGAGTACGGCGGTACCGATGGTCTCGCCGATGAAAATGTCGGAGCTGGACACCCGCGACTCCTTTGTCCTTCGTCCAGGGGGGAGCGGAACACCGGTCCCTCGGTGCTTCACGCCCCAGGCGGGGTATCCACAAATCGTGGGCGACCCACCTGTAAGGGCTTGACCGGCCCTTGGCACTGTCACACCCTAACGCGTATTGCCGTTAGGCGTTCGACAATGCCGACCGTTGAACGGCAGTGTTTCCCCCGAGTGAAGGAAGCGTCAAGGGTTCTGTGGCCGAGGACTCGGTGCGCGACGCGATCGTTACCCCACGATGCGCCCGGACGCGCGCGGGCGCACCCGGGCGCTCGGATGTGTAGGTGCGCCAGGTGTTACGGGGATGGTCGCCCCGGTTCTCAGAAGCGCCCGGCGCCCAGGTCTCGGGAGACCGCCCGCGCACAGTCCCGTACGGCAGCGATCAGCTCGGGCCGCAGCACGCCGCCCGGCGCCACCCGCTCCACCGCGCCCGTCACCGCCACCGCGCCCACCGGCATCCGGCGCCGGTCGTGGACCGGCGCGGACACGGCGGCCACGCCCTCCCAGGTCTCCTCGGCGTCGGCGGCCCACCCCTGAGCGCGGATCAGGTCCAGCATCGCCTCGAACTCGTCGGCGGCCGTCACCGTACGCGCGGTGAAGGAACGGCGCTCCGCCTCCATGACCTCGCTGTGCGCCACCGGGTCGTACGCGGACAGCACCTTGCCGAGCGCCGTGGAGTGCAGCGGCTGCATCGCCCCGACCTCCAGCACCTGGCGGCTGTCGTCGGGCCGGAAGACGTGGTGGACGATGAGGACGCCGTGCTGGTGGAGCACGCCGAGGTGGACGCTCTCGCCGCTGGAGCGGGCCAGGTCGTCCGTCCAGACCAGGGCGCGGGCCCGCAGCTCGTGGACGTCGAGATAGCTGTTGCCGAGCCGCAGCAGCTCGGCGCCGAGCTGGTAGCGCCCCGAGGCGGCGTCCTGCTCGACGAACCCCTCCAGCTGGAGGGTGCGGAGGATTCCGTGGGCGGTGCCCTTGGCCAGCCCCAGGGAGGAGGCGATGTCGGACAGCCCGAGCCGCCGCTCGCCGCCCGCCAGCAGGCGCAGCATCGCGGCCGCCCGCTCCAGCGACTGGATGTTCTTGGCCATCGCGCCGTACTCCTCCACCTCGGTTCGACAATGCTGAACACTATCGGTCGATGCCGACCTGCGCCGGATTCCGGGGGAAAGTCTCCTCCTGACGGCCCGCCGCGCCCGCACCCGCACAGCATGCAGTCCGTCTCATGGACGCACCGACCACGCGTCGAGGTGTCCGGCTACGCTGACGGGGTGCGCCTTCCCCAAGAAGGACGCAAAGCCGACAGCCGTCGCATCCCTGGGAGATCATCCATGGCCTCGTTGCCTACACCCGCCCCCGACAGCCGGACCCGCGCAGCAGCCCTGCGCGAGGCGCTCGCCACCCGGGTGGTGGTGGCCGACGGAGCGATGGGCACCATGCTCCAGGCGCAGGACCCGACCCTTGAGGACTTCGAGAACCTCGAAGGCTGCAACGAGATCCTCAACATCACCCGCCCCGACATCGTGCGCTCCGTCCACGAGGAGTACTTCGCGGTCGGCGTCGACTGCGTCGAGACCAACACCTTCGGAGCGAACCACTCCGCCGCCAACGAGTACGAGATCGCCGACCGGATCTTCGAGCTCTCCGAGTCCGGCGCCCGGATCGCCCGCGAGGTCGCCGACGAGTTCGCGGAGAAGGACGGCCGCCAGCGCTGGGTCCTCGGCTCCATCGGCCCCGGCACCAAGCTGCCCTCGCTCGGCCACATCACGTACGACGTCCTGCGCGACGGCTACCAGAAGAACGCCGAGGGCCTCCTCGCGGGCGGCTCCGACGCCCTGATCGTCGAGACCACCCAGGACCTGCTGCAGACCAAGTCCAGCATCATCGGCGCGCGCCGGGCCATGGAGGCCCTCGGCATCGACGTGCCGCTGGTCTGCTCCCTCGCCTTCGAGACGACCGGCGTCATGCTGCTCGGCTCCGAGATCGGCGCCGCCCTCACCGCGCTGGAGCCGCTGGGCATCGACTTCATCGGTCTGAACTGCTCCACCGGCCCGGACGAGATGAGCGAGCACCTGCGCTACCTCGCCCGCCACTCCCGTACGCCCCTGATGTGCATGCCCAACGCCGGCCTGCCCGTCCTCACCAAGGACGGCGCGCACTTCCCGCTCGGCCCCGACGGCCTCGCCGACTCCCAGGAGACGTTCGTCCGGGACTACGGCCTCTCCCTCGTCGGCGGCTGCTGCGGTACGACCCCGGCCCACATGAAGGCCGTCGTGGACCGGGTCCGCGGGCTCACGCCGCCCGAGCGCGACCCCAGCCCCGAGCCCGGCGCCGCCTCGCTGTACCAGCACATCCCCTTCCGCCAGGACACCGCCTACCTGGCGATCGGGGAGCGCACCAACGCCAACGGCTCCAAGAAGTTCCGCGAGGCCATGCTGGAGGCCCGCTGGGACGACTGCGTGGAGATGGCCCGGGACCAGATCCGCGAGGGCGCGCACATGCTCGACCTCTGCGTCGACTACGTGGGCCGCGACGGCGTCGCCGACATGACCGAGCTGGCCGGCCGCTTCGCCACCGCCTCCACCCTGCCGATCGTGCTGGACTCCACCGAGCTGCCCGTGCTCCGCGCCGGCCTGGAGCAGCTCGGCGGCCGGGCCGTGCTGAACTCGGTGAACTACGAGGACGGCGACGGCCCCGAGTCCCGTTTCGCGCAGGTCAGCGCCCTGGCCGCCGAGCACGGCGCCGCCCTGATCGCACTGACCATCGACGAGGAGGGCCAGGCGCGGACGATCGAGCACAAGGTCGCCATCGCCGAGCGGCTCATCGAGGACCTCACCACCAACTGGGGTATCCGCGAGTCCGACATCCTCATCGACACCCTGACCTTCACCATCTGCACCGGCCAGGAGGAGTCCCGCGGCGACGGCATCGCCACCATCGGGGCGATCCGCGAGCTGAAGAAGCGCCACCCGGACGTCCAGACCACGCTGGGCCTCTCCAACATCTCCTTCGGCCTCAACCCGGCCGCCCGCGTCGTGCTGAACTCCGTCTTCCTCGACGAGTGCGTCAAGGCGGGACTGGACTCCGCGATCGTCCACGCCTCCAAGATCCTGCCCATCGCCCGGCTGGAGGAGGAGCAGGTCAAGGTCGCCCTCGACCTGATCTACGATCGCCGCGCCGAGGGCTACGACCCCCTCCAGAAGCTCATGGAGCTGTTCGAGGGCGTCAACATGAAGTCGATGAAGGCGGGCAAGGCCGAGGAGCTGATGGCCCTCCCGCTGGACGAGCGGCTCCAGCGCCGCATCATCGACGGCGAGAAGAACGGCCTGGAGGCCGACCTCGACGAGGCGCTCCAGGACACCCCGGCCCTGGACATCGTCAACAACACGCTGCTCGAAGGCATGAAGGTCGTCGGCGAGCTGTTCGGCTCCGGCCAGATGCAGCTGCCGTTCGTCCTCCAGTCCGCCGAGGTCATGAAGAGCGCGGTGGCCCACCTTGAGCCGCACATGGAGAAGTCCGACGACGAGGGCAAGGGCACCATCGTGCTCGCCACCGTCCGCGGCGACGTCCACGACATCGGCAAGAACCTCGTCGACATCATCCTCTCCAACAACGGCTACAACGTCGTCAACCTCGGCATCAAGCAGCCCGTCTCCGCGATCCTGGAAGCCGCGGAGGAGCACCGCGCCGACGTCATCGGCATGTCCGGCCTCCTGGTGAAGTCCACCGTGATCATGAAGGAGAACCTCCAGGAGCTGAACCAGCGCAAGATGGCCGCCGACTTCCCGGTCATCCTCGGGGGCGCCGCGCTGACCCGGGCCTATGTCGAGCAGGACCTGCACGAGATCTACGAGGGCGAGGTCCGCTACGCCCGCGACGCCTTCGAGGGCCTGCGCCTGATGGACGCGCTCATCGGGGTCAAGCGTGGGGTGCCGGGCGCGGCCCTGCCCGAGCTGAAGCAGCGCCGGGTCCCGAAGAAGGAGGCCGTGGCGGTGCTGGAGGTCGAGGAGCCCGAGGGCTCGGTCCGCTCGGACGTCTCCACCACCAACCCCGTCCCCGAGCCGCCGTTCTGGGGCACCCGGGTCATCAAGGGCATCCCGCTCAAGGAGTACGCCTCCTGGCTCGACGAGGGCGCCCTGTTCAAGGGCCAG
This sequence comes from Streptomyces cyaneofuscatus, assembly GCF_033109485.1. Lineage (NCBI taxonomy): Bacteria > Bacillati > Actinomycetota > Actinomycetes > Kitasatosporales > Streptomycetaceae > Streptomyces > Streptomyces cyaneofuscatus. Next base: position 6,891,661 of record NZ_CP137002.1, read on the forward strand.
TGGGGCCTCAAGCAGGCCAGGACCGGTGACGGACCGACGTACGAGGAGCTGGTGGAGACCGAGGGACGCCCGCACCTGCGCGGCTGGCTCGACCATCTCCAGTCCAACAACCTCCTGGAAGCCGCCGTCGTCTACGGCTACTTCCCCTGCGTCTCCAAGGGCGAGGACCTGATCCTCCTGCACGAGGACGGCTCCGAGCGCACCCGCTTCACCTTCCCGCGCCAGCGCCGCGGCCGCCGCCTCTGCCTCGCGGACTTCTTCCGCCCCGAGGAGTCCGGCGAGACGGATGTGATCGGCCTCCAGGTCGTCACCGTCGGCTCCCGGATCGGCGAGGCCACCGCCGAGCTGTTCGCCGCCAACTCCTACCGGGACTACCTGGAGCTGCACGGCCTCTCCGTCCAGCTCGCCGAGGCCCTCGCCGAGTACTGGCACGCCCGGGTCCGCAGCGAGCTGGGCTTCGCCGGGGAGGACCCCGCCGACGTCGAGGACATGTTCGCGCTGAAGTACCGGGGCGCACGGTTCTCGCTCGGTTACGGGGCCTGCCCCGACCTGGAGGACCGCGCGAAGATCGCCGACCTCCTCCAGCCGGGCCGGATCGGCGTCGAGCTCTCCGAGGAGTTCCAGCTCCACCCGGAGCAGTCCACCGACGCCCTCGTCATCCACCACCCCGAGGCGAAGTACTTCAACGCACGGTAGCCGCCCCTTCACCCCGCGGCTCCGCGTCGTTCGCGCACCGCGGCCCGACACGTCGTACACTGGTCGGTCCAGTGCAGGCCGGTCGCCCTCCCCTTGGGGAATGGCGGCCGGCCTTCTCGTCCCTTACGGAAGGTGTGCCGGATGACGAGTACGGTCCCCGCGTCCCTGACCCGCACGGCCGAAGGCGCCGCCCTGCAGGCGGTCCTTCTCGACATGGACGGAACCCTGGTCGATACCGAGGGCTTCTGGTGGGACGTCGAGAAGGAGGTCTTCGCCGACCTCGGACACCGTCTGGAAGAGCCCTGGCGGGACGTCGTCGTCGGCGGGCCGATGACCCGCAGCGCCGGCTACCTGATCGACGTCACCGGCGCCGACATCGCTCTGGACGAGCTGACCGTGCTGCTCAACGACCGCTTCGAGAAGCGCATCCGGCACGGCGTGCCGCTCATGCCCGGCGCCGGGAGACTGCTGGCCGAGCTGGCCGCGTCACAGATCCCCACCGCGCTCGTCTCGGCCTCGCACCGCCGGATCATCGACCGGGTGCTGGACTCGGTGGGCCACCACCACTTCGCGCTCACGGTCGCCGGTGACGAGGTCACCCGCACCAAGCCGCACCCCGAGCCCTACCTCACCGCCGCCGCGGGCTTCGGCGCCGACCCGTGGTGCTGCGCGGTCATCGAGGACACCGCGACCGGGGTGGCCGCCGCCGAGGCGGCGGGGTGCCGGGTGGTCGCCGTACCCTCCGTGGCCCCCATCGCACCCGCCTCCGGCCGGGTCGTCGTCGGCTCCCTCGAAGAGGTCGACCTCGCCTTCCTGCGGAAGCTCATCACCTCCACGGGCTGAAGGATCCGTGTGCGTTCCGGCAATTTTCCGTGGACGTGAATCAGCCACAGGCCCCCTGTGTGAAGAGGCGGGAAGGGTGAGCTTCCTCACCTGGAAGCCCTCCCTGGCCTGCCGTGATCGGTTGATCTGTCCGGAATGGTGATCAAATATCGCCCCCTTCGGAGGCCGGGGGAGGGCGGCCCGCTCCGAGCGCGGTCGGGGCGGTCACCGGCGGCTACTAACTTTGATTCCTCACCCACCGTGATGAGGGAGAACGTCCGTATGAACCGCAAGACCCTGGTGCTGCCGGCCGTCGTCGGCCTGCTCGCCCCCGTGCTCGCCGCCTGCGGCAGCACGGACAGCGGCGCCGGTGGCGAGGGCGCCATCGTCGTCGGCACCACGGACCAGCTCGTGGCCTCCGAGGAGAACCCCGCTCCTCTCGACCCGGCCATCGGGTACGAGGCAGGCGTCTGGAACGTCCTGCGGCAGACCGTGCAGACCCTGACCACCGTGCCGGGCGGCGGCGGCGAGCCGGTGCCCGAGGCCGCGCAGAGCTGCACCTTCACGGACAACGCGAACGAGAGCTACCGCTGCACCCTGCGCGCGGGCCTCAAGTTCGCCGACGGCACCCCCGTCACCGCCGAGGATGTGAAGTTCTCCATCCAGCGGGTGATCGACATCAACTCCGACAGCGGACCGGTCGGGCTCCTCGCCAACATCGACACGATCGAGACCAAGGGCAGCGACCAGGTGATCTTCCACCTGAACACGCCCGACGCGACCTTCCCGTACAAGCTCGCCACCCCCGCCGCCGGCATCGTCCCCAAGGGGAAGTACCCGGCGAAGGAGGCGCGCGACGGCTTCCAGGTCGACGGCTCGGGGCCGTACACCATGAAGCCGCAGGTCGAGGACGGCCGGGTCACCCGGATCGCCTTCACCAAGAACCCCTCCTACAAGGGCGAGCTGAAGGTCCTCAACGACAAGGTCGAGATGGACCTCTTCCCCGACGCCGACGCCATGGGCAAGGCGCTGGAGGAGAAGAAGATCCACATGATGACCCGGGCCATGTCGCCCGAGCAGGCCCGCGACATGCTGGTGAAGCCCAAGGAGGGCATCGAGCTCACCGAGATGCCCGGCCTCGCCATCAGCTACCTCGGGTTCAACACCAAGGACCCCGTGGTCAACAAGTCCGTCCGGCAGGCCATGGCGCAGATCATCGACCGGGGCGAGATCGCGGGCAAGGTCTACGGCACGACCGCCGAGCCGCTCTACTCGCTGATCCCCTCCAGCATCACCGGCCACACCAACGCCTTCTTCAACAAGTACGGCGAGCCCAGCACCGCCAAGGCCGCGCAGACCCTCAGGAACGCCGGGGTCAAGACGCCGGTCAAGTTCACCCTGCACTACACCAACGACCACTACGGCTCCGCCACCGCCAAGGAGTTCAAGGCGCTCCAGGCGCAGCTGAACGGCTCGGGCCTCTTCGACGTCGACGTCCAGGGCAAGGAGTGGTCGAAGTACCGCCCGGAGCAGAAGCGCGGCGACTACGCGGCCTACGGCATGGGCTGGTTCCCCGACTTCCCGGACCCGGACAACTACACCGCCCCGTTCCTGGACAAGAACAACTTCCTCAACTCCCCCTACCGGTCGCAGGAAGCGCAGAACGTCCTCATCCCGAAGTCGCGCCGCGCCGCCGACCGCAGCGCCGCCGCCACGACGTACGAGAAGCTCCAGGACATCGTCGCCACCGACGTCCCCGTCCTGCCGATCTGGCAGGGCAAGCAGTACGTGGCCTCCCGCAGTGGGGTCGCCGGTGCCGAGCGGTCCGTCAGCGCCACCTCGGAACTCCAGCTCTGGGAACTGAACAAGACCAACGCCTGAGCACCGCCCGGAACCACGAAAGCCGTCCGGCCCGCACCCCCTGTCAGCAGGATCGGTGCGGGCCGGACGGCTTTTGTGCGGCGGCTGTTACTGCGCTCCCGGACGCACCAGGCCGCTCTCGTACGCGTACACCGCGGCCTGCACCCGGTCGCGCAGGCCCAGCTTCGTCAGCACATGGCCCACATGCGTCTTGACCGTCGTCTCGCTGACGAACAGGTCCGCCGCGATCTCCGCGTTGGACAGGCCCCGCGCCACCAGCTTCAGGACCTCCACCTCCCGGTCCGTCAGCGTGTGCAGGGCGTCCGGGACCGGATCCTCGCCCGAGGGCAGGTGGTCCGCGTACTTGTCGAGGAGCCGGCGCGTGATGCTCGGGGCGAGCATCGCCTCACCCGCCGCCACCACCCGGATCGCCTGGACCAGCTCGTTGGCCGGGGCGTCCTTCAGCAGGAAGCCGCTCGCGCCGGCGCGCAGCGCCTCCACCACGTACTCGTCGAGATCGAACGTGGTCAGCACCAGCACCTTCGCCGGGCCGTCCTTGCCGGGGCCGGTGATCTGGCGGGTGGCCTCCACCCCGTCCATCCGCGGCATCCGGATGTCCATCAGCACCACATCGGGCTGAAGCGCCCGCACCTGGTCGATGGCCTGCAGACCGTCACCGGCCTCACCCACCACCGCCAGATCGCCCTCTGCCTCCAGGATCATCCGGAAACCGGTGCGCAGCAGAGGCTGGTCGTCGACCAGTAGGACGCGGATCGCCACGGGAACTCCTTAACGGCCCTCAAGAGCCACGGGTCGGCCGGCCTCGGCCCGGACCGGTCCCATTCTGCCTTGATCATCCTCGCCCGACTCCGCCGGGCGGATCGACAGCGGATACACCGGGGGAGTCCCGCCGAATTCCGGACACACCGCCTGGTGATCGCACCAGCCGCACAGCTTCGTCGGGCGCGGCCGCCAATCGCCGGTCCGCGTCGCCAGGTCGATCGCCTCCCAGAGCGCGAGCAGCTTGCGCTCCACCCGCTCCAGGTCCGCCACCACCGGGTCGTACGTCAGCACATCGCCGCTGCCCAGATAGACCAGCTGGAGGCGGCGCGGCACGATCCCCTTCAGCCGCCAGATCACCAGCGCGTAGAACTTCATCTGGAAGAGCGGGCCCTCGGCGTACTCCGGCCGCGGCGCCTTCCCCGTCTTGTAGTCGACGATCCGCACATCCCCGGTCGGCGCCACATCGATCCGGTCGATCACCCCGCGCAGCCGCAGCCCCGACTCCAGCTCCGTCTCGACGAAGAGCTCCCGCTCGGCCGGCTCCAGACGCGTCGGGTCCTCCAGCGAGAACCACCGCTCCACCAGCCGCTCCGCCTCACCCAGCCAGCGCGACAGCCGCTCGCCCTCGGCGTCGTCGGCGAACAGCTCGCCCAGCTCCGGCTTCGTCTCCAGCAGCCGGTCCCACTGGCCGGGAATCAGCGCCCGCGCCCGGGGTGCCGTACGGTCCGCCGCCGGGGCGTCGAAGAGCCGCTCCAGCACCGCATGGACCAGCGTGCCCCGGGTAGCAGCCTCGCTGGGCTTCTCCGGCAGTTTGTCGATGACCCGGAAGCGGTAGAGCAGAGGGCACTGCATGAAATCGCTCGCCCGCGACGGCGACAGAGATGTGGGCGGCTGCGGCGGCCGGGGCACGGTGCTCATGTCTCACGACCCTACGGCCCGCCACTGACAACCGGCGGCATACCATCGACGGCAGACCATCCCAGACAGCATCATCGTGGCGCAGGCCACGTACCGAACCGAAGGGACCCCGTGGACGAGAGCGGCGACAGCGGGCGGCCGCAGCCCGGCGCAGGGGGAACGGACCCCTCCGCCGCCCCCGGCAGCGGCAAGCCGAAACGGCCCGCTGATCCGGGCGGCGGCCTGCTCATGGGCCGTCCCTTCGGAGTGCCCGTGTACGTGGCGCCCAGCTGGTTCGTCGTCGCCGCGCTGATCACCTGGGTCTTCGGAGGCCAGCTCGACCGGGTGCTGCCCGAACTCGGCGGCGCCCGCTATCTCGTCGCCCTGTTCTTCGCGATCGCCTTCTACGCCTCCGTACTCGTCCACGAACTGGCCCACACGGTCGCCGCCCTGCGCTACAAGCTCCCCGTCCGCCGCATCCAGCTCCAGTTCTTCGGCGGCGTCTCCGAGATCGAGAAGGAGACCGAGACCCCCGGCCGCGAGTTCATCCTCGCCTTCGTCGGCCCCCTCCTCTCCCTCGTCCTCGGCGGTGTCTTCTACGGCGCGATGCGGTTCGTCGAGCCCGGCACCGTCCCCGGCGTCCTGATCGCCGGCCTGATGATCTCCAACCTCATCGTGGCCGCCTTCAACCTGCTGCCCGGCCTGCCCCTCGACGGCGGCCGGATGCTCCGCGCCATCGTGTGGAAGATCACCGGCAAGCCCATGAGCGGCACCATCGCCGCCGCCTGGGTCGGCCGGGGCCTCGCCGTCACCGTCCTCATCGGCCTGCCGCTGCTCACCCACACCGGTGCGCTCGGCACCGCCAACGAGGACATCGGCGGTGTGGAGACCGTCATGGACGCCCTGCTCGCCGCGATCCTCGCCGGCATCATCTGGACCGGCGCCGGGAACAGCCTGCGCATGGCCCGGCTCCGCGAGCACCTGCCCGACCTGCGGGCCCGCACCCTCACCCGGCGCGCCGTCCCCGTCGAGTCCGCCACCCCCCTCTCCGAGGCGCTGCGCCGGGCCAACGAGGCGGGCGCCCGCGCGCTGGTCGTCGTCGACGGACAGGGCAACCCCAAGGGCGTCGTCCGCGAGGCCGCCATCGTCGGCGTCCCCGAACACCGCCGCCCCTGGGTCGCCGTCAGCGGCCTCGCCCAGGACCTCACCGACGGCATGAAGGTCCCCGCCGAACTCGCCGGCGAAGCCCTCCTGGACCGGCTCAAGGCCACCCCGGCCACCGAGTACCTGGTGATCGAGGAGACCGGCGAGATCTACGGCGTCCTCTCCACCGCCGACGTGGAGCGCGCCTTCGTCAAGGCCATGGCCCGCCCCGAGTCCTGAAGGCCCCGGAAAAGGGCCCCTGAAACACCGGTACGCTGGTCACATGTCTGAACCGACCGGTGCCGCCCGCCGACGTGGGCCCTTCAAGGTCGGGGACCAGGTCCAGCTCACCGACCCCAAGGGACGCCACTACACCTTCACGCTCGAAGCCGGGAAGAACTTCCACACCCACAAGGGTTCTTTCCAGCACGACGAGCTGATCGGTGCTCCCGAGGGCAGTGTTGTCCGAACCACGGGAAACGTCGCCTACCTCGCGCTGCGGCCCCTGCTCCCCGACTACGTCCTCTCCATGCCCCGCGGCGCCGCCGTGGTCTACCCCAAGGACGCGGGGCAGATCCTGGCCTTCGCGGACATCTTCCCCGGCGCCCGCGTCGTGGAGGCCGGGGTCGGATCCGGCTCGCTCTCCACCTTCCTGCTGCGCGCCATCGGTGAGCAGGGCATGCTGCACTCCTACGAGCGCCGCGAGGACTTCGCCGAGATCGCCCAGCAGAACGTCGAGCGCTACTTCGGCTCGCCGCACCCCGCCTGGCAGCTGACCGTCGGAGACCTCCAGGACAACCTCTCCGACACCGACGTCGACCGCGTCGTGCTGGACATGCTCGCCCCCTGGGAGTGCCTGGAGGCCGTCTCCAAGGCCCTGGTGCCCGGCGGCATCCTCTGCGCCTACGTCGCCACCACCACCCAGCTCTCGCGCACCGTCGAGTCCATCCGCGAGATCGGCTGCTTCGCCGAACCGCAGCCCTGGGAGTCGATGATCCGCAACTGGCACGTCGAGGGCCTGGCCGTCCGCCCCGACCACCGGATGATCGGCCACACCGGCTTCCTGGTCACCGCCCGCCGGCTCGCGGACGGCGTCGAGCCGCCGCTGCGCCGCCGCCGCCCCTCCAAGGGCGCCTACGGCGAGGACTACGACGGACCGGGCAGCCAGAGCCGCGGAGGCTCCGCCGCCGACCGCGGCTGACCCGCCCAACGAACCGGCGCCGCCGCGCAGTTCCCCGACCGACCGGGGAACTGCGCGGCGGCGCCTTCGCGTTGCCCCCGGGCGCGAGCCCTGGCGGTGAAACCGGCGCACACCCCGCCGTTCCCCCGGCGTGTGAGGTGTGGCACGATGCTGGCCACCCCTCGGGGGCGGGCCCGCCCCCGCCCCGGGCTCCCAGGAACCACATGGAGACACACCGCGTGCAGACCTCCGCGCTCCCGGACCTCGCGCACACCGCCACGAAGCCGGTGCACTGGCTCGCCACGGCCGCGGCCATGGCCGGCGTCGTCGCCCTGGCCGGGCTGCTCCAGCCCCGTACGGCCACCGCCACCGCCACGGCCCCGGAGAAGCGGACCACCACGCCCGTGGCCGCCCCGGACCCGGCGACGGTGGACTTCCCCCTGGAGTGCGGCGGCGCCGGGACCACCGTGGCGAAGCAGGCCCCCGGAGACCTCGACGGCGACGGGCGGCCGGAAACCGTCGCCGTGGTCCACTGCGACGCGGGCTCGGGGACCCCGCCGAGCGGCATCTACGTCCTGACGCAGCGGAGCGGGGCCGCACCGAGGGTCGTGGCGACCCTGGTGGACCCCGCTGACAGGAAGACCGTCGGGGAGTTCGCCGTACGCGAGGGGCGCGTCTCGGCGACCCTGCTCGGCTACTCCTCGCTGGAGGTGCCCCGCTGCTGCCCCGACCAGGAGGAACAGGCCTCCTGGCGGTGGAAGGGCCATGCCTTCGTCCGCACCTCGGGAGACCTCGCGCGCAGCGTCTGAGCGGCTGCCCGTACGGGTCAGGCCGCGTCCGGCCCGTACACCTCGACGTTGTCCTTCACGCGCCGCACGTGGATGCAGTCCCCGGGGCACTCCTTGGCCGAATCCACCACATCCTGGAGGAGCGGCAGCGGCACCGGTGTGGTGGCCCCCGGGTCCTGCAGCAGCTCGTCGTCCGAGCTCTTCACGTACGCCAGGCCGTCGATGTCCAGCTCGAAGACCTCCGGCGCGTACTGCACGCAGATGCCGTCGCCCGTACAGAGGTCCTGGTCGATCCAGACCTCCAGGTCCTGCGTGTCACTGTCGCCCGGCGAGTCCTGCTGCACGGTCATGCTTCCTGCCGTTCCTGCGTATCCGAACCAATTGGAGCCAGCTCTGACGGGTGTTGAACGCTTCGACGATACAACCGGCGGCTTTCCGATGCCGAAGGGTGGGTATTCCCTTGACGTGAGGGAGAGCGCAAGGGTGAAGATCGGACACACCCCGCAGTCTTTGTGATCTAGGGGTTTCAATCACCACCAGCCCAGGTAGGGTCAGGAAGCGTCCAGCTCCCCATGGAGGAGGTGAGGACCGTGGCAGCCCACGACGACGACATCAACCGCGGCATCCGGCCCGCGCGAGGGTCAGAAGACCCGGCCGGCCAGGTTGCCTATCTCGAGCAGGAAATCGCCGTCCTGCGACGTAAGCTCGCCGACTCTCCGCGTCATACGAGGATTCTCGAAGAGCGGATCGTCGAGTTGCAGACGAATCTGGCAGGCGTGTCCGCTCAGAACGAGCGGCTCGCCAACACGCTCCGTGAGGCGCGTGACCAGATCGTGGCGCTCAAGGAGGAGGTCGACCGGCTCGCACAGCCGCCGGCCGGCTTCGGAGTGTTCCTGCAGGCCAACGAGGACGGCACCTGCGACATCTTCACCGGGGGCCGCAAGCTCCGGGTGAACGTGTCCCCCAGCGTCGAACTGGAGGACCTCCGGCGCGGCCAGGAGGTCATGCTCAACGAAGCGCTCAACGTGGTCGAGGCCATGGAGTTCGAGCGGGCCGGGGACATCGTCACCCTCAAGGAGATCCTTGAGGACGGCGAGCGCGCCCTGGTGGTCGGGCACACCGACGAGGAGAGGGTGGTGCGGCTCGCCGAGCCGCTGCTGGACATCACCATCCGCTCCGGTGACGCCCTGCTGCTGGACTCCAGGTCCGGTTACGTCTACGAGGTGGTCCCCAAGAGCGAGGTCGAGGAGCTCGTCCTCGAAGAGGTTCCGGACATCGACTACGACAAGATCGGCGGTCTGGGCGACCAGATCGAGCTGATCCGCGACGCGGTCGAGCTCCCCTACCTCCACCCCGACCTCTTCAAGGAGCACGAACTGCGACCGCCGAAGGGCATCCTGCTCTACGGTCCGCCCGGCTGCGGCAAGACGCTCATCGCCAAGGCCGTCGCCAATTCGCTCGCCAAGAAGGTCGCCGAGGTGACCGGGCAGCCCGCGGGGAAGAGCTACTTCCTCAATATCAAGGGCCCCGAGCTCCTCAACAAGTACGTCGGCGAGACCGAGCGGCACATCCGCCTGGTCTTCCAGCGTGCGCGGGAGAAGGCGAGCGAGGGCACCCCCGTCATCGTCTTCTTCGACGAGATGGAATCCCTCTTCCGCACCCGCGGCAGCGGCGTCAGCTCGGACGTGGAGAACACCATCGTCCCGCAGCTGCTCGCCGAGATCGACGGTGTGGAGGGTCTGGAGAACGTCATCGTCATCGGCGCCTCCAATCGCGAGGACATGATCGACCCCGCCATCCTGCGACCCGGCCGACTCGATGTGAAGATCAAGATCGAGCGTCCGGACGCCGAGGCAGCGAAGGACATCTTCGCGAAGTACCTGACCCCGTCGCTCCCGCTGCACGCGGACGACCTCTCCGAGCACACCGGCTCGCGGGAGGCCGCCGCCCACGCCATGATCCAGTCGGTCGTGGAGCGGATGTACACGGAGTCCGAGGAGAACCGCTTCCTCGAGGTCACGTACGCCAACGGCGACAAGGAAGTCCTGTACTTCAAGGACTTCAACTCCGGCGCGATGATTCAGAACATCGTCGACCGGGCAAAGAAAATGGCCATCAAGGCATTCCTCGAACACCAGCAGAAGGGTCTGCGCGTCTCTCATCTCCTCCAGGCCTGCGTGGATGAGTTCAAGGAGAACGAGGACCTGCCCAACACCACCAACCCGGACGACTGGGCCAGGATTTCCGGTAAGAAGGGTGAGCGGATCGTCTTCATCCGCACACTCGTCACCGGAAAGCAGGGCGCGGACACCGGGCGCTCCATCGACACGGTGGCCAATACCGGCCAGTACCTGTAATACGCCGACCGGCTGCGGATGCCTGGAGGGGCATCCGCAGCCGGTCGTTTTCCCCCGTTCCGGCCACACCGGAACAATGTCGTAATTGATCTCCCCACCGGCGCAGAGGCGCTCTAGGCTCTGCGGTACCGCCGAGTCGCGCAGTGCGGTGACGGGCACCGCATACGCACCGGACAAGCAGCGGTACTTGAGCGTCGCTCCCGGACGGGACCGACGCCGGGCAAGGAGGGCCGCATGACCGTACGGCGAGTAATGGGCATCGAGACGGAGTACGGGATCTCCGTCCCCGGCCACCCCAACGCCAATGCCATGCTCACCTCGTCCCAGATCGTCAACGCCTACGCGGCGGCGATGCACCGGGCGCGCCGCGCCCGCTGGGACTTCGAGGAGGAGAATCCGCTGCGTGACGCGCGAGGCTTCGACCTCGCCCGTGAGACCGCCGACTCCAGCCAGCTCACCGACGAGGACATCGGCCTGGCCAATGTGATCCTCACCAACGGTGCCCGGCTCTACGTCGACCACGCGCACCCCGAATACAGCTCGCCGGAGATCACCAACCCGCTCGACGCGGTGCTCTGGGACAAGGCCGGCGAACGGATCATGGCCGAGGCCGCCGAGCGGGCCGCCGCCATCCCCGGCGCCCAGCCGATCCACCTCTACAAGAACAACACCGACAACAAGGGCGCCTCCTACGGCACGCACGAGAACTATCTCATGCAGCGGGAGACCCCGTTCTCGGACATCGTGCGCCATCTGACGCCGTTCTTCGTCTCCCGCCAGGTCGTCACCGGCGCGGGGCGGGTCGGCATCGGCCAGGACGGCCACGAGCACGGCTTCCAGATCAGCCAGCGCGCCGACTACTTCGAGGTCGAGGTCGGCCTGGAGACCACGCTCAAGCGCCCCATCATCAACACCCGGGACGAGCCCCACTCCGATGCGGAGAAGTACCGCCGGCTCCATGTGATCATCGGCGACGCCAACCTCTCGGAGATCTCGACCTATCTGAAGCTCGGCACCACGTCCCTGGTGCTGTCCATGATCGAGGACGCCTTCATCACCGTCGACCTCGCCGTCGACCAGCCCGTCCGCACGCTGCACCAGGTCTCGCACGACCCGGACCTGCGCCAGCTGATCACGCTCCGCAGCGGCCGGACACTCACCGCTGTCCAGCTCCAGATGGAGTACTTCGAGCTGGCCCGCAAGTATGTGGACGAGCGGTTCGGCACCGACGCCGACGACCAGACCAAGGACATCCTGACCCGCTGGGAGGACACGCTCAACCGGCTGGAGACCGACCCGATGAGCCTGGCCGGTGAGCTGGACTGGATCGCCAAGCGGGAGCTCATGGAGGGCTACCGCCGCCGCGACTCGCTCGACTGGGACGCCCCCCGGCTGCATCTGGTCGACCTCCAGTACGCCGACGTACGCCCCGACAAGGGGCTCTACAACCGTTTGGCGGCCCGTGGGCGGATGAAGCGGCTGCTGGACGAGGACGACGTCACCAGGGCCCGTACGAAGCCTCCGGAGGACACCCGGGCCTATTTCCGGGGCCGCTGTCTGGAGCAGTACGCCGACGACGTGGCGGCCGCCTCCTGGGATTCGGTCATCTTCGACCTGCCGGACCGCGACTCGCTCCAGCGGGTGCCGACCCTGGAGCCGCTGCGGGGCACCAAGGAGCACGTCAAGGACCTCCTCGACCGCTGTCGTACGGCGGATGAGCTGGTCCGCACGCTCTCGGGCGGCTGAAAGGGGTCCGGGCTGGGAATCAATCACCCGAGGCCCGGACGTTGAACAACTACCGGGCCAAATGTCGGACCTCGTGGGTAGGGTCTGATCAAGAGCTGCGATTGCTTCGAACCGAGCGGGGTGAGCTACATGGCGACCAAGGACACCGGCGGCGGACAGCAGAAGGCCACGCGTTCCACCGAGGAGACCGAGGAGCAGGCGCAGGACGCGCAGGCGTCCGAGGACCTCGCGGAGCGCCAGGAGAAGCTGAGCGACGATGTCGACTCGGTCCTGGACGAGATCGACGACGTCCTCGAAGAGAACGCCGAGGACTTCGTCCGGTCCTTCGTTCAAAAGGGTGGACAGTAGTTCACGAGTGTGAACGCCCGGTAGGTCCCGGGCGACCGTGTTGAACCGGGGGAGACGGGGTGACGGCGACCGCCACGGCGGTCGCCGTCACCCCGCTCGCCAACCGGAGGAGCGCCACCGGTCCGCGAGCGCGGGATCTGCGCAGATCCCTTCGCCGAACATGTGGATCACCGCCTCGAGGCGGGTAGGGTCCGTGGCGTACGTTGCTTCAACTGCAATCCGGCCATCGGCAAGTTGGGGGATGATCCTGACTCTCTTGCGCAGGGCCATCGCATACCTGGAGGGAAACGCGTGGAAGCCAACACTCGTAGCACCGGGCGTCTACCAGCTGCCTTCCTGACGCCGGGTTCGTCCTCGTTCATGGACTTCCTGTCCGACCAGTCGCCCGAGATGCTCCCGGGCAACCGGAGCCTGCCGCCGCTCCAGGGGGCCATCGAGGCACCGCACGGGACGACCATCGTCGCGGCGTCCTTCCCCGGTGGCGTCGTCCTGGCCGGTGACCGGCGCGCCACCATGGGCAACATGATCGCGCAGCGCGACATCGAGAAGGTCTTCCCGGCCGACGAGTACTCGGCGGTGGGCATCGCCGGCACCGCCGGACTGGCCGTGGAGATGGTCAAGCTGTTCCAGCTGGAGCTGGAGCACTTCGAGAAGGTCGAGGGCGCCCAGCTCTCCCTGGAGGGCAAGGCCAACCGGCTCTCCACCATGATCCGCTCCAACCTGGCCATGGCCATGCAGGGCCTCGCCGTGGTCCCCCTCTTCGCGGGGTACGACGTCGACCGCGACAAGGGCCGCATCTTCTCCTACGACGTCACCGGCGGCCGCTCCGAGGAGAACGGCTACGCCGCCACCGGCTCCGGGTCGATCTTCGCCCGCGGCTCCATGAAGAAGCTCTACCGCGAGGACCTGACGGAGGAGCAGGCCCTCACCCTGGTCGTGCAGGCGCTGTACGACGCCGCGGACGACGACTCGGCGACCGGCGGCCCGGACGTGGCCCGCCGCATCTACCCGATCGTCACCGTCATCACCGACGAAGGCTTCCGGAGGCTGACCGACCAGGAGTCCTCCGAGATCGCGCGCTCCATCCTGGAGCGCCGACTGGAGCAGCCCGACGGCCCGCGCGCCGCGCTGCTCTGACCCGGACTCCGAGCCTTTTTCCGATGCACTCGTCACTGACAGGAAGGGACGGATAGCCGGTGTCGACGCCGTTCTATGTCTCACCCCAGCAGGCCATGGCCGACCGGGCGGAATACGCCCGCAAGGGCATCGCCCGTGGTCGCAGCCTCGTTGTGCTGCAGTATGCCGACGGCATTGTCTTCGTCGGCGAGAACCCGTCCCGCGCGCTGCACAAGTTCAGCGAGATCTATGACCGGATCGGCTTCGCCGCCGCCGGCAAGTACAACGAGTACGAGAACCTCCGCATCGGCGGCGTGCGCTACGCCGACCTGCGCGGATACACCTACGACCGCGACGATGTGACGGCCCGTGGGCTGGCCAACGTCTACGCGCAGACGCTCGGCACCATCTTCTCCAGCGCGGCCGAGAAGCCCTACGAGGTGGAGCTGGTCGTCGCCGAGGTCGGGTCCGCGCCCGAGGGCGACCAGATCTACCGGCTGCCGCACGACGGTTCGATCGTGGACGAGCACGGCTCGGTCGCGGTCGGCGGCAACGCCGAGCAGATCAGCAGCTTCCTGGACCAGCGCCACCGCGACGGCATGACGCTCGCCGAGGCGCTCAAGCTGGCCGTCCAGGCGCTCTCCCGCGAGCCGGGCGGCGGGGAGCGGGAGATCCCCGCCGAGCGCCTCGAAGTCGCGGTGCTGGACCGTACGCGGCCCCAGCAGCGCAAGTTCAAGCGGATCGTCGGCCGCCAGCTGACCCGGCTGCTCGACGCGGAAGCGGCGAGCGCCACCCCGACGGACGCCCCGTCCGACGTGGAGGACGCCGATACCCCGGAGGCCGGCTCCTCGGAGACCGCCACCCCGGAGAACCGTACCCCCGGCACCGGCACCGGGAACGCGCCCGACTCCACCGAGGAGTAGACGGAACGCACCCCGCAGATGCCCCCAGGCCCCGCCGGCCTGGGGGCATCCGTCATGTCCGGGAGGCGGCGGGCGGCGGGGCCGTGGAGCCCCGTACGACCAGCTGGACCGGCAGGCTGCCCGGCTCGGCGGGGCGGCCCTCCAGTACGGCGAGCAGCGCCTCCATGCCCCGCTCGCCGACCTGCTCGGCGGGCAGCCGTACGGTGGTGAGCTCCGGCTCGACGGCGGTGGCCAGCGCCAGGTCGTCGAAGCCGGTGACCGAGAGATCGTCCGGCACCCGCAGCCCGAGCCGGCGGGCCGCCTTGCAGGCCCCGGCCGCCAGGATGTCGTCGTCGCAGACGACCGCGGTGGGCCGCTCCCCGGCGACCGCCAGCGCCTGCTCGGCCGCCTGGCGCCCGGCCCGTACGTCGAGCGGGGACCGTACGGTTCGGACCGTGGCGTTGGGCACCGCGCCCACCGCGTCCCGCAGCGCCTGCGCCCGGACCGCGAACGTCCACGTGTCCACGGCGGACGCCAGATGCACGAACCGGCGGTGGCCGAGGCCCAGCAGATGCTCCGTCACCTGGCGCATGCCGTCGGCGATGTCCAGGTTCACGTGGGCCGCGGCGTCCGTGCCGGCCGGGTCGCTGTCCAGCATCACCAGAGGCAGGTCGGCCCCGTGCAGGGCGCTCAGCGCGTCGGAGGCCATCGAGGAGGCGATCACCCCGTCCAGGGCGGCGCGGGCGGAGGCGAACGGGGCCCGGGCCGGTCCCGTGCCGTCCGGTGAGGGGTAGAGCACCACGCCGAAGTCGTGCTCGGCTGCGACGGCGGCGGCCCCGGTGTAGACCCGGGCGAAGAACTCGTTGGTGAGGGCGGGGACCACCAGCAGTGCGGTCCTGGTGCGGCCGAGGCGCAGATTGCGGGCGGCCAGATTGGGCCGGTAGCCCAGCTCCGCCGCATGGTCCCGGACCCGCTGGGCGGTGGCCTCGGACACCCGGCCCGGCCACTTCTCGCCGAGCACCAGGGAGACCGTCGCCTGCGAGACGCCCGCCGCACGGGCCACGTCGCGGCTGGTGGGCCGGGGCGGGGCGGGCTGGTGGGGGTCGGTCACTCGGGCCTCCGTGCGGGGTGTTTCCGTGACGCCGCGAGGTGGACCCGCGGACTGCGGACATGGTACGTATGAACCTCGACGTTATACGTAAAACCTCGGGTGGCGGCAGCCGCCCGGCGGAAAGGGGCGGGAATGGCCGCGGGATATCTGGACATCCTCCGGGCGCGGCATGCCGCCCGGCTGCTGACGGGCACGCTGGTGGGACGGCTGCCCAACGGCACCGCACACATCGCGATCGTGCTCTTCACCCGAGCCGAGGGCGGCAGCTACACGCTGGCCGGCGCGCTGGCCGCCGCGTACGGGCTCGCCACCGCCGTCGGACAGCCGCTGCTCGGCCGGGCCGTCGACCTGTACGGGCAGCCGCGTGTCCAGCTCCCCGCCGCCGTGCTCTCCGCGCTCGGCATGGTCCTGTTCGCCGTCGCAGGCCTCGGCTCGCTGCCGCTGGCGTACGCGGCCGTCGTCGTCGCCGGAGTCGCCACACCGCCCCTGGAGGGCGGTCTGCGGGCCCTGTGGCCCAGCGTGCTGAAGCGCGAGGACCAGGTGCACCGGGCGTACGCCCTGGACGCAGTGGCGCAGGAGATCATGTTCACCGTCGGGCCGCTCCTGGTGACGCTCCTCGTCTCGCTCTGGTCCCCGGCCGCCGCCCTGCTCGTCATCAACGCCATAGGCGTCCTGGGCGCGCTGTCGGTCGTCCTGTCTGAGCCCTCCCGCACCTGGCGCTCCGCACCCCGCGAGGCGCACTGGCTCGGCGCCCTGCGCTCGCCCGGACTCCTCGCCCTGCTCGGCACGTTCTTCTTCGTGGGGCTCGCGCTCGGCTCCATCACGGTGGCCGGTGTGGCCTACGCGGACGACCACGGCCGCGAGTCGGTGTACGGCTGGCTGATGGCCGCGCTCGGCCTCGGCGCCCTGATCGGGGGCCTGGGCTACGGGGCGCGGCAGTGGGCCGGTGCGCCCGAGCGGCGGCTGCGCGTCATCGTCGGCCTCCTGGCCCTGGGCTACCTGCCGTTGACGCTCACCCCCTCGGTCCCGGTCATGACCGCGCTGGCCGCCCTCGCCGGAGTCTTCCTCGCCCCGGCCATCGCCTGCTCGTTCATCGTGGTGGACCGGCACGCGCCGCGCGGCACGGTGACCGAGGCGTTCTCCTGGCTCGTGACCACTTTCGGCGTCGGCGCGGCAGCCGGAACGGCCGTCGCGGGACCGGCCGTGGAGCTCGGCTCGACCGCCTGGAGCTTCGGCGTGGCGGGGGTCGGCGGAGTCCTCGCCCTGGTGGTCCTGCTGGCCACGGGGAAGGTCCTCGCAGCTCCCGTACGGGACCCTGCCGTCGTGACCGGATCGGAAAATGATCGAAACGGTGCTGTCGAACCCGGTTTCAGCACCGGCCGTAAGGCGTAATGTTCAGTCATGGACCGCCGCATTTTCGGGCTGGAGAACGAGTACGGCGTCACGTGCACGTTCAGGGGACAGCGCCGACTGTCACCTGACGAAGTGGCGCGCTACCTCTTCCGCCGTGTTGTGTCATGGGGCCGCAGCAGCAATGTCTTTCTGCGGAACGGCGCCCGCCTCTACCTCGACGTGGGATCGCATCCGGAATATGCAACCCCCGAATGCGACAACGTGACCGAACTGGTCACGCACGACAAAGCGGGCGAGCGCATTCTCGAAGGCCTGCTCGTCGACGCCGAACGC
The DNA here is from genome assembly GCF_033109485.1 of Streptomyces cyaneofuscatus. Classification (NCBI taxonomy): domain Bacteria; kingdom Bacillati; phylum Actinomycetota; class Actinomycetes; order Kitasatosporales; family Streptomycetaceae; genus Streptomyces; species Streptomyces cyaneofuscatus. The sequence goes on from NZ_CP137002.1 coordinate 6,909,096, forward strand.
CGCCTGCACGAGGAGGGAATCGCGGGCGACGTCTATCTCTTCAAGAACAACACCGACTCAGCGGGAAACTCCTACGGGTGCCACGAGAACTACCTCGTCGCCCGGCACGGGGAATTCTCCCGGCTCGCGGACATCCTCATCCCCTTCCTCGTCACCCGGCAGCTCATCTGCGGCGCGGGCAAGGTGCTCCAGACGCCGCGCGGAGCCGTCTACTGCGTCAGCCAGCGTGCCGAGCACATCTGGGAGGGCGTCAGCTCCGCGACCACCCGCTCCCGGCCGATCATCAACACCCGTGACGAACCGCACGCCGACGCGGAGCGGTACCGCCGCCTCCACGTCATCGTCGGTGACTCGAACATGTCCGAGACGACCATGCTGCTCAAGGTCGGCGCCACCGACCTGGTGCTCCGCATGATCGAGGCGGGCACCGTGATGCGCGACCTGACCCTGGAGAACCCGATCCGGGCCATCCGCGAGGTCAGCCACGACCTCACCGGCCGGCGCAAGGTGCGCCTGGCCAGCGGCCGCGAGGCCTCGGCCATCGAAGTCCAGCGGGAGTACTACGAGAAGGCCGTGGACTTCGTCGAGCGCCGGGGCATCCGCACCGGCACCGTCGACCAGGTCCTGGAGCTGTGGGGCCGCACGCTCGACGCCATCGAGGCCGAGGACCTCGACCGGATCGACACCGAGATCGACTGGGTCATGAAGTACAAGCTCATCGAGCGGTACCGGGCCAAGCACAACATGACCATGTCGAACCCGCGGGTCGCCCAGATAGACCTCGCCTACCACGACATCCACCGTCGCCGCGGGTTGTTCTACCTCCTGGAGAGGAAGGGCCAGACCGCCCGCATCTGCAACGACCTGAAGATCTTCGAGGGCAAGTCCGTGCCCCCGCAGACCACCCGGGCGCGGCTGCGCGGCGACTTCATCCGCCGGGCCCAGGAGCAGCGGCGGGACTTCACCGTCGACTGGGTCCACCTCAAGCTCAACGACCAGGCGCAGCGCACGGTGCTCTGCAAGGACCCGTTCCGGTCCGTGGACGAGCGCGTGGAGAAGCTGATCGCGGGCATGTGAGCGGCGCCGGGGCACCCCCTCGGCAGGCTGTGGCGTGACAAGGCCCCGTACGTGTTCCTCGTACGGGGCCTTGCGCACGGCCTAGAGTGGTTCGGACTAACCACAGTGCCCCCTGAGATCTGAGGAACCAGTGCGCCGAATTGCCGGCCTTCTCGTCGCCCCCCTCCTGCTGCTGTCGGCAGTGGCCTGCGGCAGCGACGACAAGGCCTCCGACTCCGCCTCGTCCAAGAACGGCGTGCCCGCGATCACCGCGGGCGCCAAGGTCGGCGAGAAGCCCACCATCTCCAAGGGCGAGGGAGACCCGCCCAAGGAGCTGAAGACCGAAGTCATCAGCGAGGGCGACGGTGCGAAGCTCAAGAACGGCGACGCGATCCAGGTCAACTACCTCGGTCAGTCGTGGGACTCCGACAAGCCGTTCGACAACAGCTTCGACCGCAAGCAGCCCTTCGACCTGACGCTCGGCGCGGGCATGGTCATCCAGGGCTGGGACAAGGGTCTCGTCGGCCAGAAGGTCGGCAGCCGCGTCGAGCTGGTCATCCCGCCGGAGCTCGGCTACGGCGAGCAGGGCCAGGGCGACATCAAGCCGAACGCCACCCTCGTGTTCGTCGTCGACATCCTGAAGGCCACCCAGATCCCGGCCACCGCCAAGGGCACCGAGGTCGCCCAGGACAACATCGACCTGCCCAAGGTCGGCGTGAAGACCGACGGCAAGGCCCCGACCGTCACCATCCCCAAGGGTGACCCGCCGAAGAAGCTGGTCTCCAACTACGTCCTGGAGTCCGACGGCGAGGTCGTCAAGGAGTCCGACAGCGTCGTGGTGAACTACGTCGGCATGATCTGGAAGGGCGCCAAGGAGTTCGACAACACCTACTCCACCGGCAAGACCCAGACCTTCCCGCTGTCGCAGGTCACCCTCAAGGGACTCAAGACCGGTCTGATCGACAAGAAGGTCGGCAGCCGCGTCCTCCTCGTCATCCCGCCGGACCAGGCCTTCGGCGACCAGCAGCAGCAGGCGATCCCGAAGAACTCCACGCTGGTCTTCGCCGTGGACATCCTCGCCAAGGTGTAAGACTGTCCCGGTTGCCCAGTTCATCATTTTGAGGAGCAGTTCAGTGAGCATCGAGAAGCCCGAGATCGACTTCCCGGGTGGCGAGCCGCCGGCCGACCTGGAGATCAAGGACATCTGGGAGGGCGACGGCCCCGTCGCCAAGGCCGGCGACCAGGTCAAGGTCCACTACGTGGGCGTGGCCTTCTCCACCGGCGAGGAGTTCGACGCCTCCTGGAACCGCGGTACGCCGCTGGCCTTCAACCTCGGTGCCGGCCAGGTCATCGCCGGCTGGGACAAGGGCGTCCAGGGCATGAAGGTCGGCGGCCGCCGCCAGCTGACCATCCCCGCGCACCTCGCGTACGGCGACCGCGGCGCGGGCAGCGCGATCGCCCCGGGCGAGACGCTGATCTTCGTCTGCGACCTGGTCTCGGTCTGATCCGTTCCGGACGCGCGCGAGTGAGGGCCCCCACCACACCGGTGGGGGCCCTCACCGCTGTCCGGCCCACGGGCCCGCTTTGGTCCCGACACCCCGGGGCGGTACGGTCGACGGTCGTAGAGCACAAGAGAAAGGGCGTCGATGGCGATTGCCAAGGCCGAGCGGTTGATGAACCTCGCGCTGTGCCTGCTGGGGACCCGGCGCCCGCTCAGCAAGCGCGAGCTGCGCGGCTCCATCGAGGCCTACCTCGAAGCGGGCTCCGACGACTCATTCAACCGGATGTTCGAGCGCGACAAGGACGATCTGCGCGAGCTCGGCCTCGTCATCGAGACCGTCGAGAACCTCGACGGCGACACCGGCTACCTGGCCCGCCGCGACAGCAACCGGCTGCCCCCCATCACCCTGGACGCCGAGGAGGCCGCAGCCCTCGGCCTCGCCGCCAAGGTCTGGCAGCAGGCCCGCCTCGCCGGGGCCGCCAGCGGCGCCCTGCAGAAGCTGCGCGCGGCCGGGATGCCCGAGGCCGAGGACGCGTACGAGGTGCACAGCGCCCTCGAACCCCGCATCCCCGTCCACGAGGCCGCCTTCGAACCCCTGATGCTCGCCTGCCGCGACCGCCGCCCGGTCACCTTCGACTACCGCAAGGCCAACTCCGCCGCCCCCGTGCAGCGCCAGGTCGAACCCTGGACCCTGGAGTGCTGGCGCGGCCACTGGTACCTCGCCGGCTGGGACCGGGGCCGCGGCGCCGAACGCGTCTTCCGGCTTTCCCGCATCACCGGCAAGGTCCGCTCCCGCAACGGGGCCTTCACCGCCGAGGTGCCCGACGTCGTCACGGTCCGCGAGACCGTCGAGAGCTGGGCCGGCGAGACCGCAACCCGCACCGCCCGGATCAGGCTCCGCGCCGGATCCGGCTACCCGCTGCGTTCGCGGGCCATATCCGTCCATGAGCGCGGGGACGGCTGGGACGAGCTGGAGATCCCGTACGGACACGGGCTGGATGCCTGGCTCGTCGAGTTCGGGCCGGACGTCGTCGTGGAGGAACCCGCCGATCTGCGGGCCGATGTGGTGGACCGGCTGCGCGCCGTGGCCAAGGACTAGGGGACAGCGACCATGGCCACGAACGCGATCGACCAGACCCGCCGGATGCTCTCCCTGGTGACGTACCTCCGTGAGCGCCCCGGCGCCCACGTCCAGGACGTGGCCCGGGCCTTCGGGATCACCGAGGACGAGCTGATCTCGGACCTCGACGTGCTCCCCATGTGCGGGACCAGCTTCCGCGGCGGCGACCTCCTCGACATCGACACCGACGGCGATCGGATCTGGTGGCACAACCCGGACGACGTCGCCGAGCCGCTCCGGCTCGCCGCCGACGAGGCCACCGCGCTGCTCGTCGCCGCGCGCGCCGTCGCCACCCTGCCCGGACTGCGCGAGAGCGACCGGGAGGCCCTGCTCCGCGCCACCGCCAAGCTGGAGGCGGCGGCCGGGGAGTCCGGCGCGGCCAGCTCCCGGCTCTCGGTGACCTTCGAGGCGGAGGGCGGCGTCTTCGCCGACGTCGACCGGGCCATCTCCGAGCGCCGCCGCCTCTGGCTGCGCTACTACTCGCCCGCCCGCGACGAGCTCACCGAACGCGAGGTCGACCCGATCCGGCTCTTCGCCGTCGGCCACACCTACATGGAGGGCTGGTGCCGGCTCTCCGAGGCCCGCCGGACCTTCCGTCTGGACCGGGTCGCCGAGATCCGCCTCCTCGACGCCCCCGCCGAGGCGCCGGAACTGGAGCTGCGCGACCTCTCCGAAGGACTGGTCCAGCCGGCCGCCGAGGACCCCGAGGTCGTCATCGAGGTCGGCACCGGCGGCCGCTGGGTCGCCGAGTACTACCCGCACGACTGTGCCGAGGAACTCCCCGACGGCGGTCTCCGCATCACCCTGCGCACCCCCGACCCGGCATCGCTGCGCCGTCTCGCCCTCCGCCTCGGCGGCGAGGGCCGCATCGTCTCCCCGCCGGAGCTCGCCGAGAGCGCCCGGACGGCGGCCCGTGAGGCGCTCGCCGCCTACGACACGGTCTGAGCCGGGCCCGGAGGGGAGACCAGATGAACCCGACGTACCTCACGCCGGCCGCCGTCCGTACGGGGCCGGTCCCGGTCCCCGTACCCGCCGCCGTACGGTTCCGGGCCGCCTGCCCCGACTGCCGCGGGCGCTTCGAGCTCGCGGCCGGCGCGCTGCGGCTGGCCATAGGCGCCACCAGCCGCACCACCTTCTACACCTTCACCTGCCCGGAGTGCGCGGCCCCGGTCCGCAAGCCCGCCGGGGAACGCATCATCGAACTGCTCACCGGCGGCGGCGTACGGACCCTGCGCCTGCACGCCACCCCGTAGCCCCCCACGCCCGTAGGAAGAGGCACCGCCGCATGTTCTGGCCCATGCTCGCCATCGCCCTGGGATTCCTGGGGGTCGCCGTCCTCGGCGTACTGGCCATCAAGGTCTTCGTCGAGGTGCAGCGCCTCGGCCGTCAGGTCACCACCACCACCGAGCGGATCAACCAGGCGTCGGAAGACCTCGAACGGGCGGCGACGCGCCTCGCGGCCACCGGCGACAGCCTGCGGTAGGAGGCCCGCGGCCTGATGTCCGAGAGCGCCGAAGGGTACGCTGCATGGGTCGGCCCAGGCAGGGAGGTGCGGGCCGCAAGCCGCAGGACGCACGGGCATTGCCTCGCGTTTACCCCTGCGGGTTACGATCGCTGCCAAGCGCAACGATCGGACGTATGCCCGGTCGAACGGGTAGCGAGCCCACCCTCCAGCCGCCTCAGTGAGAAGGAAGTCGCACATGATCGGCAACCTGAAGCCCCTCGAGATCATTCTGATCATCGCCGTCATCCTGCTGCTCTTCGGTGCCAAGAAGCTTCCCGACATGGCGCGTTCGCTCGGCAAGTCGGCCCGCATCCTCAAGAGCGAGGCCAAGGCGATGAAGAAGGACGACGCGGCGGCCGCCACGCCCACGACGGAGACCGTTGCGGACCCGGCTCCTCCGCAGTCCACCACCGCGCGCACCATCCAGGCCGCTCCGGGTGACGTCACCAGCTCCCGCCCGGTCAACGAGCCCAAGCCCACCACCCAGGCCTGACCGCTGACGCACTTCGCCGACAGCCGCCGCACGAGACGAGGGAAGTGGGTTGCTCAAGTCTGCCCGCAAGCAGGAGAAGGACGACGAGGGGCGGATGCCTCTCCTCGATCACCTGCGTGAGCTGCGTAACCGGCTGCTGAAGGCCGTGCTGGCGATCGTCGTCGTGATGATCGTCGCGGCGTTCTACCAGAAGGAGATCTACGAGTTCCTTCTGGCTCCTATCCAGGAATCCGTCGGCTGCAAGAACGGCGTCGTCACCACGGTCGACGGCAAGTCCTGCGCGCTGCTGAAGACCGACACCCTGATCGGGCCGTTCACCAACGCGCTCAAGGTCGCGCTGATGTCCGGTGTGCTGCTGGCCACCCCGGTCTGGCTGTACCAGCTGTGGGCCTTCGTCGCCCCGGGTCTGCACAAGGGCGAGAAGCGCTACGCCTACGCCTTCGCCGTCGTCGGCGCACCGCTCTTCCTGGCCGGTGGCTACCTCGCCTACGCGATCCTGCCGCAGACCGCCGAGATCATGCTCGGGTTCAGCCCCGACGATGTGCAGAACCAGATCGGGCTCGACAGCTATCTGGATCTGCTCGTCCGCATGGTGATCGTCTTCGGTCTCGCCTTCGAACTGCCCCTGCTGCTCATCGCGCTGAACATGACGGGCCTCATCACCGGCAAGCGGATGCTCGGCTGGTGGCGCGGGATGATCGTCGGCCTCACCGCCTTCGCGGCCATCGCGACCCCCGGTGGCGAGCCCGTCTCGATGCTCCTCCTCGCAGGCCCGCTCGCGGTGCTCTACTTCATCGCCGTCGGCTTCTCCCTGCTGAACGACAAGCGGCGCAACCGCAAGAACCCCGACGCCGAGCTCAGCGACGACGAGGCATCCGAGCTCGATCTGACGCCGGAGCCGGTCGGCGGGATCGAGCCCGTGGCGGCCCCGCGCAGAGCGCTTCCGGAGCAGGCGTCCGGTGACGCGGACGGCTCCCGATCGCACCGGCTCAACGGTTACGACGACATCACCTGACCTTGTAGGGTCCGGAAGGGTGACCAGCGAGATCACCCTCTTCGTCAATCCCACCGCAGGACGCGGCCGGGGCGCGCACGCCGCGCAGCCGGCCGCTTCCGCGTTGCGGGACGCCGGATTCTCCGTCCGTACGGTCCTTGGCGAGGACGCCGACGACGCCCTGCGCCGGGCCCGCGAGGCCGTCGCGGCGGGGACCGGGGCACTGATAGCCGTGGGCGGGGACGGGCTGATGTCCCTCGCCCTCCAGGCCGTCGCAGGGACGGCCACCCCGCTGGGCGTCGTCGCCGTCGGCACCGGCAACGACTTCGCCCGCGCGCTGGGCCTGCCGATACGTGATCCGGCCGCCGCCGGTGCGCTGGCCGCGCGGATGCTCAAGGAGGGCGGTCACCGGGACATCGACCTCGGGCGGGCCGGGGAGCGGTGGTTCGGGACGGTGCTCGCCTCCGGGTTCGACTCGCGGGTCAACGACCGGGGCAACCGGATGCGCTTCGTCGGCGGCCGGTTCAAGTACGACCTCGCGATCCTCGCCGAACTGGCCGCCTTCAAGCCCATCCCGTACCGCATCCGGCTCGACGGCGGCCAGGTGCGCGAGATCGAGGCGACGCTGATCGCGGTGGGCAACGGGACGACGTACGGCGGCGGCATGCGGATCTGCGCCGAGGCGGCGATGGACGACGGACTCTTCGACGTGACCGTGGTGGGGGAGTGCTCCCGCGCCACCCTCCTCAAGGTGTTCCCGAAGGTTTACAAAGGCACGCATCTGAGCCACCCCGCCGTCACCGTGCACCGGGTCGCCTCGATCGAGCTGGCGGCGGCCGGCGTCACGGCGTACGCGGACGGTGAGCCGCTGGGCGCGCTGCCGCTCACGGCGACCTGTGTACCGGGTGCCGTACAGGTGCTGGCGGGGTGAAGGGCCAAGGGGATTTAAAGATCGGGCTGACTGTCAGAGGTGACGGGTAGGCTCGTATGCAAGATGACAGAGGACCTCTCACCAGCTGAGCGATACCAGGCATCCCGCGCCCGTGCGGCCGAGATGGCGACGGCCCTCGGGCCCTTCCGGGAGATGTACGAGTTCGGACTGGACCCGTTCCAGATCGAGGCCTGCCAGGCCCTTGAGGCGGGCAAGGGGGTGCTGGTCGCGGCCCCGACGGGGTCGGGGAAAACGATCGTCGGCGAGTTCGCCGTGCACCTGGCCCTAGAGCAGGGCCGCAAATGCTTCTACACCACGCCGATCAAGGCGCTCTCCAACCAGAAGTTCGCCGATCTGGTCAAGCGGTACGGCGCGGACAAGGTCGGCCTGCTGACCGGCGACAACAGCGTCAACTCCGAGGCGCCGGTCGTCGTGATGACCACCGAGGTCCTGCGGAACATGCTGTACGCGGGCTCGCAGTCGCTCTCCGGCCTCGGTTATGTGGTCATGGACGAGGTGCACTACCTCTCCGACCGCTTCCGTGGCGCGGTGTGGGAAGAAGTGATCATCCACCTGCCGGAGTCGGTGACACTGGTGTCGCTGTCGGCGACCGTCTCCAACGCCGAGGAGTTCGGCGACTGGCTGGACACCGTGCGCGGCTCCACCGAGGTGATCGTCTCCGAGCACCGGCCCGTGCCGCTCTGGCAGCACGTCATGGCCGGACGCAGGATGTACGACCTCTTCGAGGAGGCCACCGACCACGGGGGCCGCGGCGCCGGACGCCGTGAGGTCAACCCGGACCTGGTCCGTCTCGCCCGCCAGGAGAACCAGCAGGGGTACAACCCCCGCGACCGCCGCCGGGGCAAGATGATCCGGGAGGCCGACCGCGAGCGCGAGCGGCGCCAGCGCAGCCGCATCTGGACGCCCGGCCGGCCCGAGGTCATCGAGCGGCTGGACAACGAGGGCCTGCTGCCCGCCATCACGTTCATCTTCAGCCGGGCCGGCTGCGAGGCCGCCGTCCAGCAGTGCATGTACGCCGGGCTCCGGCTCAACGACGAGGACAAGCGCCGGCTGGTGCGCGAGATCGTCGAGGAGCGGACCGCCTCCATCCCCGGCGAGGACCTGCACGTCCTGGGCTACTACGAGTGGCTCGAAGGGCTTGAGCGGGGCATCGCCGCCCACCACGCGGGCATGCTGCCGACCTTCAAGGAGGTCGTCGAGGAGCTGTTCGTACGGGGACTGGTCAAGGCGGTCTTCGCCACCGAGACCCTGGCGCTCGGCATCAACATGCCCGCGCGCTCCGTGGTGCTGGAGAAGCTCGTCAAGTGGAACGGCGAGCAGCACGCCGACATCACCCCCGGCGAGTACACGCAGCTCACCGGTCGGGCCGGGCGGCGAGGCATCGACGTCGAGGGCCACGCGGTGGTCCTGTGGCAGCGCGGCATGGACCCGACGGCACTGGCCGGGCTCGCGGGCACGCGTACGTATCCGCTGCGCTCCAGCTTCCGCCCCTCGTACAACATGGCCGTGAACCTGGTGCAGCAGTTCGGGCGGCACCGGTCGCGGGAGTTGCTGGAGACCTCGTTCGCCCAGTTCCAGGCGGACAAGTCGGTGGTCGGGATCTCGCGGCAGGTGCAGCGCAACGAGGAGGGCCTGGAGGGCTACAAGGAGGGCATGACCTGCCACCTCGGTGACTTCGAGGAGTACGCGCGGCTGCGCCGCGACCTCAAGGACCGGGAGACGGAGCTCGCCAAGCAGGGTGCGGCGCAGCGGCGGGCGGCGGCGGCCTCCTCGCTGGAGAAGCTGAAGCCCGGCGATGTCATCCATGTGCCGACGGGGAAGTTCGCGGGTCTTGCACTGGTGCTGGATCCGGGGCTGCCCGCCGGGCGGGCCAACGGGCACCGCGGGTTCGACCACCACGACGGGCCGCGTCCGCTGGTGCTGACCGCCGAGCGGCAGGTCAAGCGGCTGGCCTCGATGGACTTCCCGGTGCCGGTGGAGGCGCTGGACCGGATGCGGGTGCCGAAGTCGTTCAACGCGCGCTCGCCGCAGTCCCGGCGTGATCTGGCCTCCGCGCTGCGGACCAAGGCCGGGCACATCGTGCCCGACCGGCACCGCAAGGGGCGGGCGCCCGCCGCCGACGACCGCGAGATCCTCCGGCTGCGGAACGAGCTGCGCGCGCATCCGTGCCACGGGTGCGACGAGCGCGAGGACCACGCGCGGTGGGCCGAGCGCTACCACCGGCTGCAGCGGGACACGCGGCAGCTGGAGCAGCGGATCGAGGGGCGGACGAACACGATCGCCCGGACCTTCGACCGGATCGTCGCGCTCCTGACCGAGCTGGACTATCTCCGGGGCAACGAGGTCACGGAGAACGGGCGGCGGCTGGCCCGGCTCTACGGGGAGCTGGATCTGCTCGCCAGTGAGTGTCTGCGCGAGGGCGTGTGGGAGGGGTTGAACCCTGCCGAGCTTGCTGCTTGCGTCTCGGCGTTGGTCTTCGAGGCGCGGCAGGCCGATGACGCGGTCGCGCCCAAGCTGCCGTCCGGGCCCGCCAAGGTCGCCATGGGCGAGATGGTGCGGATCTGGGGGCGGCTGGACGCGCTGGAGGAGGACTTCAAGATCAACCAGACGGAGGGGGTCGGGCAGCGCGAGCCTGATCTCGGCTTCGCCTGGGCGGTCTACATGTGGGCCTCCGGGCGCACGCTGGACGAGGTGCTGCGCGAGGCGGAGATGCCGGCGGGGGACTTCGTACGGTGGTGCAAGCAGGTGATCGACGTGCTGGGGCAGGTGGCTGCGGCGGCTCCTCGGGAGGGGAGTGCGGGGGCGAGTTCTGTTTCCCGGAATGCTCGGAAGGCGGTCGATGCGGTGCTGCGGGGGGTTGTGGCGTACAGCTCTGTCGGCTGACGCGGCCCCTTCCCGAAACCGGGGCTCCGCCCCGGACCCCGCTCCTCAAACGCCGGAGGGGCTGGGGTGAGGCGGGGCTCCGTCCCGGACCCCGCTCCTCAAACGCCGGAGGGGCTGGATGTTGTGCGGCTTCTCATCGCCGCTCCGGCGCAGACCAGGCCCAGCAGTACCGTCAGGCCGCCGACGATGATGTTGTTGACGATCACTCCGGCGTCGGGGCTGCTCCCGACCACCCAGGTCGACACGATCACCCACGCACCGATCGCGCACATCGCCCAGCTCAGGCCGTACATGCGCTCCGGCATCATGGTGAAGCCGAGGGCCAGGACGGCGATCGCGATACCCATCACCAGGTTGTGCGTCACCAGGGCGGGCTGGCTGGCCGTGAAGTGGAGCACCCAGGGGGAGACGGCGCAGTAGAGGCCGACGAGGAACACCGGCGCGTCCACCAGGGCCACGTCGCGGCCGCCCATCATCCTGTCGTACCGTGCGCTCATTTCGGAGGCGTCGGGGTGGCCCGCCATGTCACCCCGGATGCCACTCCTGGCGTCTGAGACGTTGCTCATGAGATTTCGTCTCCTTCGGTCCTGCGGGCCCCGACGCCGTGCGGAGTGTGCGCCAGGCACCCATATGTCTATTCTGCTCTTATCTGTCCCTTATGTGCACCCCTGGATGTCCCGCTGTTCAGGCGTTCCGCGAGGGCGAGCAGACGACGAAGGGCGGTGGGCCGGGATTTCCCGCGGCCCACCGCCCTTGTCACGCCCGTGCGGCTACTTCGGGGGCATCAGGACCGAGTCGACGATGTACACCGTCGCGTTGGCGGTCGGGACGTTGCCGCAGACGACCTTCGAGGTGTCGTTCACGGTGTACTCCGTGCCCGAACCGGCCGTCGTCAGCTTGCTCTTCTCCAGCGTGTCGAAGGAGCCCTTCTCCAGCTGCTTCGGCGTCAGCTTCTCGCCCACCACGTGGTAGGTGAGGACCTTGGTGAGCTCGGCCTTGTCCGCCAGCAGCGCGTCCAGGTCGGCCTTCGGGATCTTGGCGAAGGCGTCGTTGGTCGGGGCGAACACCGTGATGTTCTCGGCGTTGTTCAGCGTGTCGACCAGACCGGCCTGCTTCACGGCGGTCACCAGCGTCGACAGCTCCGGGTTGTTCGACGCGGCCGTCGCGACCGGGTCCTTCGCCATGCCGTCGAACGAGCCCGCGCCGTCCTGCGGCACGGACGCACAGCCCGGGCCGAACGGCTTGTCCGTGGTCATGGAGTCGTCGGCCGAGGCGCTCGTCGACGCGGCCGCGCTGGGGGTCGAGCCCGCCGCCGAGTCCTTGGAGGAGTCGCCCGAGGAGCAGGCGGTCAGGGCCAGCGGCAGGACGGCCGCGGCGGCCACGGCGACGGCGGTGCGACGGAAGTGGAGGGTGTTCATGGTGTGTCTCCTGGATCGAAGGTACTGAGCGGGAGGGGAGGGGTGAACGGTGCTCAGGGGTGGGGGAGGGGGAGGGGTGGTGGCGAGAGGTGGTGCGGGGCGGCGTCCGGCGTTCCGCGATCCGATCCACGAGCCGTTCCGTGGTCCGTCTCCCAGCCGCGGGAGACGGACCCGGTGCCGGAGCCGGTCGTCCGACCAGGAGCCGCCTCGCTCCTGCGGCCGGCCCGGCGCCCCCGACCGGTGGCGGCGCACCGCACGAACGGCTCCCCGGCCGTCCGGGCGGCGCTGCCGCCGCCGACCGCATCGCAGACCGGGTCGGCCGACAGGACGGGCCGCCGGCCCGCCCCGCCCACCGCGGTGACCGGCGCCGGCCGGTGCACGTGGGGCGCGGAGGGCGAGGGGGCGGCGCACCGGGCGCACGGCCCGGTGGCCCGGCCGCCGGGCGCGGCGAACGTGGCGCGCGCCGGGCGGGACCGCCGGGACCCGAGGGCCCCGTCCGTCCGCGGAGTGTTCCGATCTGCTCTCACGTAAGGGATTCGGCGCGGGGCTCCCCGCGGATTGGTCCGGTGGGGGCATTCACTCGATCGAGTTAGTTCCGATCATCGACCAATCCTTCCGGCGGCCTGCGACGAATGGAGTGCGAGGAGCGTCTCCGTACTGCTCCGAACAGCGCAGCAGGCAGGGCCGGAGGGAGACCGGGATGGCACGGGAGCGGCGGCGGACAGCCGTGGTGGGGAGCGGGGTCGCGGGACTGACCGCCGCCCATGTTCTGCGTAGGGCGCACGACGTCACGCTGTACGAGGGGGACGACCGCGTCGGCGGCCACGCTCACACGCATGAGCTGGCGGCCTCCGACGGCAGGGTGCACCGCGTCGACTCGGGCTTCATCGTGCACAACCGGCGGACCTACCCCCACCTGCTGCGGCTCTTCGACGAACTGGGCGTCGCCACCCAGGAGTCGGAGATGTCGATGTCCGTACGGTGCGAAGGGTGCGGCCTGGAGTACGCGGGCGCCCGCGGGCCCGCCGGACTCTTCGCCCAGCCCCGCTCGGCCCTCCGCGGCCCGTATCTGCGGATGCTCGCCGAGGTGACCCGCTTCCACCGTGCCGCCCGCGCCCTGCTGGAGCTGCCGGAGAGCCCGGCCACCGACATGACGCTGGGGGAGTTCGCCCGGCGCGGCCGCTTCTCCCCGTACTTCCACGCCCACTTCCTCACCCCCATGGTCTCCGCGGTCTGGTCCTGCGACCCGGTCACCGCCCTGCGCTACCCGGCCCGCTACCTCTTCGCGTTCCTGGCCCACCACGGCATGCTCACCATCGGCGGCTCCCCGGTCTGGCGGACCGTCACCGGCGGCTCGCGCGCCTACGTCGAGCGGGTCGTCAAGCAGCTCACCGCCGTCCACATCGCGACCCCGGTCCGGGCCATCACCCGCCACGCGGACGGCGTCGAGCTCACCACCGAGGACGGCACGACCACGCCGTACGACGCCGTCGTCATCGCCACCCACCCCGACCAGGCGCTCCGGCTGCTGGCCGACCCGACCGACGCCGAACGCGACACGCTCGGCGCCTTCACGTACTCCCGGAACCCGACGCTCCTGCACACCGACACCACGCTGCTGCCCCGCAGCCGGGGCGCCAGGGCCTCCTGGAACTACCTGATGCCCTCCTGCGCCGCCGACGCGGACCGGGTCACCGTCAGCTACGACATGAACCGGCTCCAGAGGCTCGACGCACCCGAGACCTTCGTCGTCACGCTGAACGGCTCCGACCGGGTCGACCCCGGTTCCGTACGGGCCCGCATGGTCTACGAGCACCCCGTCTACACCCCGGAGTCGGTGTCCGCCCAGGCCCGGCTGCCCGCTCTCTCCGGGCCTGTCACCGCCTTCGCCGGGGCGTACCACGGCTGGGGCTTCCACGAGGACGGCTGCCGCTCCGGGGCCGAGGCCGCCGCCGCCCTGGGGGTGACGTGGTGAGCGGGGCCGCCCTGTATCCGTGCACCATCACGCACGTACGGACCAAGCCCAGCAGGTACGCGCTGCGGCACCGGACCTACCTGTGGCTCATCGACCCGGACGCCCCGCCCCGGCTGCCGCGCGCCCTGCGGCCGCTGGCCCGGTTCGAGGCGCGGGACCACTTCGGCGGGACCGCGCCCACCATCCGGGCCGGGCTGAGCCGGTTCCTGGAAGCCCGTGGGGTGGACCTCGCCGACGGCTCCGTCACCATGCTCACCCAGGCCCGCGTCCTCGGCCATGTCTTCAACCCGCTCACCGTCTACTGGTGCCGCCGCGCCGACGGCTCCCCGCTCTGTGTCGTGGCCGAGGTGCACAACACGTACGGGGAGCGGCACGGCTATCTGCTGCACCCGGACGCCGAGCACCGTGCCACGACCGGCAAGGAGTTCTACGTCTCGCCGTTCTTCCCCGTCGACGGCGGGTACCGGATGCGGCTGCCCGAGCCCGGCGACCGGCTGGACCTGAGCGTCCATCTGGAGCGCGACGGGGCCCGCCCGTTCACCGCGACCGTACGGGGCACCCGCCGCCGGGCCACCCCCCGGGCGCTGGCCAGCCTCGCCCTGCGTCACCCCCTCTCCACCGTCGCCGTCTCTCTCGCCATCCGGCTGCACGGCATCCGGCTCTACCTGCGCGGCCTCCCCGTGCAGCCCCGTCCCCAGCACCGCCCACAGGAAGGCATGCAGTGACCGCGCCCACCCACCAGCTGCCGGCAGACCGGACCCCCGACCCGGCAGCACCCGTCCCCGCGCAGCGGGGCCACGACCACGGACCGGCCGGACCGCAGTCTCCCGCCACCGACCCCGAACGCTGGCCCGACATCGTGACCCGGCCCCGCGCCTCCCGCGCCCGGACCGCCGTCGCGGAACGCATCGTCCGCCGCGCGCTCGCGAAGCTCCCCCTGCGCGCCCGGCTCGCGGGCGTGGAGGACATCGGCCTCGGCGGGCCGCTCATGGACATCCGCGACCCCGACGCCTTCTTCGGCCGGATCGGCGCGAGCGGGCTCATCGGCTTCGGCGAGTCCTACATGGCCGGTGAGTGGGACGCCCCCGACCTCGTCGCCGTTCTGACCGTCCTCGCCGACAACGCGGCCGAACTGGTCCCCGCCCCGCTGCAACGGCTGCGCTCCCTGTGGGCGTTGCGCAAGCCCTCCGCCCAGCTCAACACCCCCGAGGGCTCACGGGACAACATCAGCCACCACTACGACCTCTCCAACGACCTCTTCGCCCTCTTCCTGGACGAGACGCTCTCCTACTCCTCCGCCGTCTTCCGCGGCTTCCCCGCCGAGCAGGCCCTCCTGCCCGCCGCCCAGCACCGCAAGATCGACCGGCTGCTGGACGCCGCCGGGGTCCGCGAGGGCACCCGGCTCCTGGAGATCGGCACCGGCTGGGGCGAACTCGCCCTCCGGGCCGCCGCCCGGGGCGCCCGCGTCACCACCGTCACCCTCTCCGCCGAACAGCGCGAGCTGGCCCGTACGCGCATCCGCGAGGCCGGGTTCGCCGACCGGGTCGAGGTCCGGCTCTGCGACTACCGGCAGGTCACCGGCGACTACGACGCCATCGTCAGCGTCGAGATGATCGAGGCGGTCGGCGAGGAGTTCTGGCCCGTCTACTTCCAGACGCTGGACCGGCTGCTCGCCCCCGGCGGCCGGGTCGCCCTCCAGGCCATCACCATGCCGGACGACCGGCTGCGCGCCAGCCGCTCCACGTACACCTGGATCCACAAGTACATCTTCCCGGGCGGGCTGCTGCCCTCCACCGAGGCGATCGAACGGGTCACCACCGAGCACACCCGGCTGCGGACCGCCCAGCGCATCGGCTACGGCGCGCACTACGCCGAGACGCTCCGCCTCTGGCGCGAACGGTTCACCGAGCGCACCGCCGAGGTCGACGACCTCGGCTTCGACGCCGTCTTCCGCCGGATGTGGACCTTCTACCTGGCCTACTCGGAGGCGGGTTTCCGCTCCGGCTACCTCGATGTGCAGCAGCTGCTCCTGACCCGTGAACCGACTCAGCCGGAGACCCCGTGACCACCACCGCCAACAGGCCGCCTGCGAAGCCCTCCGCCCGCCGCACCCCCACCGGCGCCGCCCAGCGCCTCGAACCCCTGGCCGAGCGGCTGCTCGGCGGCGGGCTGCCGGTCCGGGTCCGGATGTGGGACGGCAGCGAGGCCGGGCCCGAGGACGCCCCCACGGTCCATGTACGTTCCCGGCGCGCCCTGCGCCGCCTGCTCTGGGAGCCGGGCGAACTCGGCCTGGCGGAGGCGTACATCACCGGCGAGATCGACCTCGACGAAGACCTCGGCGACGGGCTGCGCGCCATGCGCCGCGCGGTCGCCGAACGCGGCCTCACCCCGCCCGCGCCCTCCCTCGCCGACCGCCTCAGCGCCGCGGGCACCGCCCTGCGCCTCGGCGCCGTAGGACCCCGCCCGCCGGTCCCGGCGGCCCGGGCCGGGCTGCGCGGGGCGCTGCACAGCAAGGCCCGCGACCGGGCGGCGATCAGCCACCACTACGACCTGTCCAACGCCTTCTACGCCCTGCTCCTCGACGAGACCATGGCGTACTCCTGCGGCTACTGGACCAGCGACGCCCCCGGCTACGGCCCCGCCGACGCCCAGCGCGACAAGCTGGAGCTGATCTGCCGCAAGCTCGGACTGCGGCCCGGTGCCCGCCTGTTGGACATCGGCTGCGGCTGGGGCTCGCTGACCCTCCACGCGGCCCAGCACCACGGTGTCCGGGTCACCGCCGTCACGCTCGCCGCCGAACAGGCCGCGTACGTACGGGAGCAGGTCACGGCACGCGGTCTGGAGGAGCTCGTCGAGGTCCTCAACATCGACTACCGGGACATCGCGGAGCGGCCGGAGACCCGGGGCACGTACGACGCCGTCTCCACCATCGAGATGGGCGAGCACGTCGGGGACGCCGAGTACCCCGCCTTCACCCGCATCCTGCATGACTCCCTGCGTCCGCAGGGCCGGGTGCTGGTCCAGCAGATGTCGCGCGGCGCCAACGCCCCGGGCGGCGGCGCGTTCATCGAGTCGTACATCGCCCCGGACATGCACATGCGGCCCGTCGGGGAGACCGTCGGTCTGCTGGAGGGCTCCGGCCTCGAAGTGCGGGACGTGGAAGCGCTACGCGAGCACTACGTCCTGACCGTGGACGCCTGGCGGCGGACGCTGGAGGAGCGGTGGGCGGAGTTCGTCGCGCTGGTGGGGGAGGAGACCGCGCGCGTCTGGCGGCTCTACCTTGTCGGCGGCGCCCTCGCGTTCGAGGAACGGCGCATGGGCGTCGACCAGATCCTTTGCGTACGGCCCGACCGGGCGGGGAAGGCCGCGATGGAGCCCACCCGGGCCGGCTGGTACGGAGCGGGCCGGTGAGCGGCTTCGCCTGGGCCGCGTTCGCGAGCGGGCTCGCGGGCGCGGCCGGCGCCGCCCTCGCCGTCATGCTGGCCACCTTCGCCATCGCCCTCAAGAAGGGCGTCCACCGCATCGTCGACGTCGCCTGGGGCCTCGGCTTCGCCGCCGTCGCCCTCGTCTCGTACGGCCTCTCGGCGGGGGAGGGCGATGACATGCGGCGGCTGGTCGTGACCGTGCTGACCGTGGTCTGGGGGGTGCGGCTCGCCGTTCACATCGGGCGGCGCGGGCGCGGCCACGGGGAGGACCCGCGCTACGAGAAGATGCTCGCCAAGGCCCCCGGCAACCCCCAGCTCTACGCCCTGCGCAAGGTCTACCTCCTCCAGGGCGCGCTGGTCTGGCTGGTCTCGCTGCCGGTCCAGGCCGCGCACTATCTGACCGGGCCGCTGGTGTGGTGGGCCTGGGCGGGTGCCGTCCTGTGGGCGGTCGGGCTCGCCTTCGAGGGGATCGGGGACCACCAGCTCGCCCGGTTCAAGGCCGACCCCGCCAACAAGGGGAAGATCATGGACCGGGGCCTGTGGTCATGGACCCGGCACCCGAACTACTTCGGTGACTTCCTTGTCTGGTGGGGCCTGTTCCTCTTCGTCTGCCAGGCACCCGCTGCCGCCGCCGCGACGGTCGTGGCCCCGCTGGTGATGACGTTCCTGCTGACCAAGGGGAGCGGGGCGGCCCTGCTGGAGCGCCATATGGCCGACCGCCCCGGGTTCGCCGAGTACCAGGCCCGGACCAGCGGGTTCTTCCCCCGGCCGCCGCGCGGATGACCCCTGAGGGGGCCTGTGCGCGCTCACACGTACAGGCCCTCAGTCCAGCCCGCGCGCCTTCTCGAACCGGGCCCGCGCCTCGCCCAGGTCCACCACCGGATCCGGGTAGTCGAGCGTGTCCTTCACCTTCCACGGCTCGTGGACCGCGGACCCCTTCACCTCCGCCAGCTCCGGCACCCACCGCCGTACGTAATCGCCGCGCGGGTCGTAGCGCTTGGCCTGGGTCACCGGGTTGAGCACCCGGTTGGGACGGGTGTCCGTCCCCGTGCCCGCGACCCACTGCCAGTTGAGCTGGTTGTTCGCGATGTCGCCGTCGACCAGCAGCTCCAGGAAGTGCCGGGCGCCGACGCGCCAGTCCACGTACAGCGTCTTGGTGAGGAAGCTCGCTGCGAGCAGCCGGCCCCGGTTGTGCATCCATCCCTCGTGCGCCAGCTGCCGCATCGCCGCGTCCACCACGGGGTAGCCGGTGTGCCCGGTCTTCCATGCGGTGATCTCGTCCTCGTCCGAGCGCCAGCGGTCCTGGCGCGGCCGGTAGTCGGACCAGGAGGCGTCGTGGCGGGCTGCGAGGACCTGGTGGTGGAAGTCGCGCCAGGCCAGCTGCCGGACGAAGGCGTCGCCGCCCGGTCCGCCCTTCTCCTGGGCCCGGGTGGTCAGTTCGGCGGCGGAGACCGTACCGAAGTGGAGGTGCGGGGAGAGCCGGGAGGTGGCGTCCCCGGCGAGATCGTCGTGGCCGTCGGCGTAGTCGCCCATGTCGCCCTTCAGCCAGGACGTCACCAGCTTGCGGCCCGCCTGCTCGCCGCCCTCGGCCAGGCCGGGCGAGACGTTCTTGACGTCGTCCCGGGCGGGGAGCGGGTCGGAGGAGAGCGCACCGTCCGGCAGCCGGACCGTGCGGGGTGCGGTCAGTGTGCCCCGTACCCCCGCCGCCTCCCAACGGCGGAAGTACGGGGTGAACACCGCGAAGTGGTCCTTGCCCGCCGGGACCACCCGGCCCGGAGCGAGCGCGGTGACCACCGCGTCATGGATGCGCAGCTCACAGCCGCTGTCCGCCAGGGCGGTACGCAGCTGCTCCTCACGCTGTGCCGCGTACCCGCTCACCCCGGCGGCCATGTGCACCGCCCCCGCCCCGGTCTCCTCGACCAGCCGGCGCACCTCCTTCGCCACCGCGCCCGTACGGACGATGAGCCGGCCGCCCCGTTTCCGTAGTCCGGCGTCCAGGTCCGCCAGGCAGTCGGCGAGGAACGCGAGCCGGTTGGGGGCGTCGAACCCGGCCCGGTGGACGGCGTCGTCCCGGACGAAGAGCGGGACGACCCGGTCCGCGTCCCGCAGGGCGGAACGCAGCACCGGGTTGTCGTGCAGACGCAGATCGGAGGTGAACAGCACCACCGCGACGTTCATGGAACGCATGCTCCTTGCAGAGGGGGGTAAGCGAGCGGTCAGGCGGTCGGGAAGTCCATCAGGGCCACCGGGTCGGACGTCGGTTCGGCCGATCCGCCCGCCGGTTCGACCGTGATGCCCATGCCCGTCGCCTGGTCCACGGGCCCGTCCAGCAGCACCGCGTCATCGCTGGCCGAGGGGTCCATCAGACCGGCCGAACGCATCGTGCCCTCGTCGTTGAACCAGATCTGGTAGACCTTGCCGCTCGGCGGCCGCTCCATCCCCGAGGCGAGGAACACCGCCCGGTTCTCCTGCTGCGAGACGACGACGGTGCCGCGAGCGCCGCCGGTCAGCTCGCCGGAGCTGGTCTTCGCGTCGGGCGCGGAGAGCACCTGGGCCAGCTGCTCACTCCGCTGCGTGGCCTGGTTCGCTTCCTGGCGGGCGTCCTGCGCCACCTGGTTCTGCCACACCGCCACCCCGCCGAAGGCGGCCGCCGCCGCGATGCAGGCGGCCAGCGCGTAGGTGGTCCAGCGGCCGGTCCGGCCGGTGCTGACCGTCCGTCCTCGTCTGCCGTGCGACGGGATCGCCTGGCGTACGGTCGTGATCTCCCGCAGCACCCTCTCGCGCAGCTCGCGCGGCGGGGACTCGGCGGCGGCGAGACCGAGCCGGGCGGCCGTGGCCGACAGCTCCCGCACCTCCTGGGTGCAGGCCTCGCAGTCGCTCAGATGCCGCTCGAACTCGCGGCGCTCGTCCTCCGGCAGCGCATGCAGGGCATAGGCCCCGGTCAGCGTGTGCAGATCGGCCGTGGTCATGCGCTCACCCCCAGGCAGTCGCGCAGCCGGATGAGGCCGTCGCGGAGTCGTGTCTTGATGGTGCCCAGCGGCACGGTGAGGAGTTCCGCCACCTCACGGTAGGTCAGGCCCCGGTAGTAGGCCAGGGTGACGGACTGCCGCTGGAGTTCGGACAGCGTCCGCAGACAGCGGCGTACCTGCTCTCTCTCCAGCCGCGTCTCCACCTGTTCGGAGACCTCGTCGAAGGCGGGCGTCCGGTCCAGGAGCGCCGCCTTGTGCTCGCGGGCCGCCGACGCCTCCGCCGAGCGGACCCGGTCGACGGCACGGTGGTGGGCGAGGGTCAGCACCCAGTTCATCGCGCTGCCCCGGGAGGACTGGAAGCGCGGCGCGGTACGCCACACCTCGACCAGGACCTCCTGGGCGACCTCCTCCGACTGGGCCGGATCGCGCAGGACACTGCGTACGAGGCCGAGCACGGGCCCGGAGACCGCGTCGTACACCTTGGCGAAGGCGTCCTGGTCCCCGCGCGCGACCAGCACCATGAGTTCCTGCAAGTCAGGCTCCGGCGAGGGCACGCCGCTCATCTGTACGGCTTGGTTCACGCGGGTTTCCTCCCGGGACGTCATCGCTTCCGGGATTGATTCGGAGCCGACGGCCGTGCGGATTGGTCCAGTGCCCGCGATCTTTCCAGAACCGGTCCCGCTCGGCCGGGCGACGCAGCGGCGCGATTCAGCCGCGTTGCTCCCGCGGCCGGCCCACGCCCCGCCGGCCCGCGCCCTGCCGGACGGCGCGCAGCGCGAGGAAGACGAGCAGCCCGAACGGCGAGAGCAGGATCGTGAACACGAGCAGCGGGCCCATCAGCCAGGGGGAGAGCCCCAGCTTCCGGCTCTGGAGGAACATCCACTGGCCGACCAGCAGATCCCAGGCGATCACCTGCGCCCACAGGGCTCCGGCGCCCTCGGCCAGCGCCGCCAGCTCCCGGAAGGTGTCGATGTCCGGGCTGCTCACCGCCGTCCAGAGCTCCGGGAAGACCTGAACGGCCAGGACGGTGTAGACGGCGAGGAGCGGCAGGACCGTGAGCGGTGAGGAGGCGATCCGGATGGTGACGGACCAGCGGGGGGCGAGGATCATCAGCAGCCAGAAGGGCGCGGCCAGATAGAACGTGATCTCGAAGAGGGTGCCGGTCATGCCGTGAACTCCTTGCTGTCGGAAGCCGGTTCGGCGGGTACGGATACGGGGTCGGGCGCGGGCGTGGTGCGCAGCGCCGCCCCCACCCCGGCGGCCACCGCCGCCAGCAACACGCCGGCGGCTAGGAACGTGGCCGTGTCCGGGTGGATCAGGGGCTGCCCGCGCAGGGCCTGCCAGGTGGTCAGCGCGACGAGGCCGGCGTACCCGACGGTCGCCACCCGCACGAGCCGCAGCCGCACCCGTGCGTCGCCCAGCCGGGCGATCCGGGGCGCGAGCAGGACCAGGGCGATGAGGAACAGCGGGAGGAGCTGGAGCGCGTGCATGCCCACGAAGTGCGGGATCCTCAGGTCGCCGCCGGTCGTGGACCAGCCGGTCAGCGGCATCGCGGGCCCGCCGTCCGGCACACCGACGGAGTGGGCGCCGATCGCGTCGGCGGTGTCCAGGTTCCCGGCGGCCCGCTGCTCCGCGGTCGGCTGCGCCATCAGGAAGCCGAGTCCCGCGCCCACCAGGGCGATCAGCACACCGCCCCGGATCGCCCAGGCCGTCGCCCGGTCGGCGAGCCGGGTGCGCAGCAGCAGGACGGCGATGACCAGGGTGGCCGCCCACAGGACGACGATGGTGAGGCCCATCACCGTGTACAGGTTCGTGTCGAACGGGGTCTCGGCGTTGAAGTGGCTGCGCTTCCCGCGGATGACCTGTCCGGTGATGATCACCATCTCGACCAGGGCGGTGAGGACCACCACGTTCCCCGCCCACCAGCCGGTCCGGCGCCCCCATGTCGTCTGCGCGAGCATCCAGGCCAGGGTCAGGCCGTAGGCGGTGAAGGAGAGGTAGAACTTGAACGGCTTCGCCCAGATCGGGGCGCCCACCAGGATCCGGTCGTCGACCACGAGGCCGACGGCGGAGAAGAGGGCCCCGAGGGCCATCACGGCGGAGAAGACGGTTAACGGGCGATGCCAGGAACGCCATGACGACATGAAGGACCCCCTGAGAGCTGTATGGATAGTGGTACTCGCCGCTATCCGGTAGCGGCACTATCTATGATGGTGGTCCGATCTGGCAAGGGCGGAAAGGCGAACACGCGGTGCGCATCGGTGAATTGAGTCGCAGGTCCGGGGTGCCGGTGCCGACGATCAAGTACTACGTACGGGAACGGCTCCTGCCGCCCGGCGAGTTGACCAGCCCCAACCAGGCGGACTACGGACCCGGCCATGAGCGGCGGCTGCGCCTGATCCGGGTCCTGCTGGAGGTGGGCGGCCTTTCGCTCGCCGCCATCGGCGAGGTCTTGGAGGCCGCGGACGACCCCGCACAGCCGGTGATCAAGGTGCTCGGCGCGGCGGCGAAGGGGGTCACACCGCTGGAGGAGGGCGAGAGCGGCCCGGAGCTGGAGCAGGCCCGCGAGGAGGTGGCCGCGCTGGTCGGGCGGCGCGGCTGGCAGGTGAGCGAGGGAACGACGGCCGCCGAGTCGCTGGCGGGGGTGATCGCGGCGCTGCGGCGGGTCGGCCACGGCGGTCTGGTGGACCTGCTGGAGGTCTACGCCGACGCGGCCGAGGAGATCGCCCGCGCCGACCTCGACTACGTACAGCGCCAGGTCGCCCGGGAGGAGCTGGTGGAGAGCGTGGTCGTCGGGACGGTGCTGGGGGAGGCGATGTTCGGCGCGCTGCGCAGGCTGGCGCACGAGGATGTCTCGGTCCAGCGCTACGAGTCGCGGGCGGCGGGCGGGCCGGTGGCCGGCGGAGGTGCTCCTCCCGGCGTCTGACCCTGCTTCCTGCCGCATGCCGGTCCCGCAGGCACGCAGAGACCCCGCCCGCCGGGGACGGCGGACGGGGTCGGGTGCGGTCTTGCGGAAGTCTTACGCGGCCGCTGCCGGGCCCTCCTGCTCGCGCTCCACCTGCTCATTCCACTCGCGCTTGACCGCGCGCCAGGCGTCGTCGTTCTGGCCGAGGCGCCAGTAGCCGGAGATCGACAGCTGGGCGAGCGGGATCTGCCGCTCCACGCGCAGGTAGCGGCGGATCTCCTTCACGAAGGCCGCCTCCCCGTGCACGAACGCCTGGACCTCGCCCTCGGGGAAGTCCAGCTCCTTCACCGCCGCGGTCAGCAGCTCGCCGACCGGCCGGTCGCCGCGGTGCAGCCAGGTCACGGCCACCCCGTCGGGCGTCACGATCTTCTGCTCCTCGGAGGCGTCCGGCACCTCGACGAACGCGTGCACCA
Source organism: Streptomyces cyaneofuscatus (assembly GCF_033109485.1). Lineage (NCBI taxonomy): Bacteria > Bacillati > Actinomycetota > Actinomycetes > Kitasatosporales > Streptomycetaceae > Streptomyces > Streptomyces cyaneofuscatus. The sequence continues at coordinate 6,932,764 of NZ_CP137002.1, forward strand.
GGGCGCCCGCCGGCATCTGCTCCAGCGACGCGGCGATCGCCGGGAGGGCGCTCTCGTCGCCGGCCAGGAGGTGCCAGCCGGCCGAGGCCTGCGGCCCGTAACCGCCGCCGGGGCCGAGGAAGGTGACCTGCTCGCCCACCTGGGCGCGCTGCGCCCACGGTCCGGCGAGGCCCTCGTCGCCGTGGACGACGAAGTCGACGGCCATCTCCCGGGCCACCGGGTCCCAGGAGCGGATCGTGTACGTACGGGTCGTGGGCCACAGCTCGCGCGGGTGGCTCTCACGGATGGCGGCGATGTCGAACGGGTGCGCGTAGTCGGCGCCCTCGGGCGCGAAGCACAGTTTGATGTAGTGGTCGGTGAAGCCGTCCAGGGAGAAGTCGGCGAGCCCCTCGCCGCCGAGGACCACGCGCACCATGTGCGGGGTGATCTGCTCGGTGCGCACGACCTGCGCCCCCTGGGCCTTGGGTCCTTGCCGGGCCGGCCGCTCTGCCACGAGGTACTCCCTGGGTTGTGACGTACGGGCCCGCTCGTCGGTGGACGGGTGCGCGGCGTACGTATCGGCGCACGGGGCCGGACACCTCCGGCCCCGATGACTTAGGTATGCCTAAGTTAACACCTCAGGCCTGGAGTGTGGTGAGGAGTCGCTGAAGCGCCCCGCCCAGCCCCCACTGCCCGGCAAGCGCTTCCAGCGCGGCCGGGTCGCGGGGCTCGCGCGGCAGCGCCGGGTCGAAGTCGGGCAGCGGCACGTCCTGGGCCACCCGCACGACCTTCGGCGCGACCGCCACGTAGTCCCGCGCCTCGTCCAGCCGCTTGCGCTGCGAGGGGGTGAGCTTCGCCTTGGGGTCGTCCACCGCCGCCATGATCCCGGCCAGGTCCCCGTACGCGTCCAGCAGCTTCGCCGCCGTCTTCTCGCCGATGCCGGGCACGCCCGGGAGCCCGTCGCTCGGGTCGCCGCGGAGGAGGGCCAGGTCCACATAGCCCGCGCCGTCCACGCCGTACTTCTCGCGGAGCCACGCCTCGTCGGTCATCTGGAGCGTGCCGACGCCCTTGAGGGGATAGAGCACCCGCACCCGCCGGGCGTCGTCGACCAGCTGATAGAGGTCGCGGTCGCCGGTCACGATGTCCACGGGCCCGGTCGCCCGGGCGGTGAGCGTGCCGATCACGTCGTCCGCCTCGTACGGCGTGACGCCGACGCGGGCGATCCCGAGCGCGGCCAGCACGTCCTCGATGATCGGGACCTGCGGGGAGAGCGTGTCGGGGATCTCCTCCTCGTCACTCTGCCCCGCGGGCGTCTCGACGGCCACCCGGTGCGCCTTGTACGTCGGGATCAGGTCCACCCGCCACTGCGGACGCCAGTCGTTGTCCCAGCAGGCGACCAGCTCGTCCGGCCGGTGGTCCTGCACCAGGCGGGCGATGAAGTCGAGGAGGCCGCGCGCGGCGTTGACCGGGGTCCCGTCCGGCGCGCGCACCGAGTCGGGGACGCCGAAGTAGGCGCGGAAGTAGAGGGAGGCGGTGTCGAGGAGCATCAGGCGTCGCGTCACGGAACCGATGATGCCCCACACCACTGACAGTCGCCGTCGATGGCTCCCGGTGACCGAAGAACGCCCAGGTCAGTGACCTGGATCACTGTTGCGTTTGGCCTGTGTAAGGACGGGCAGGCGCGGCACCGGAGCGGACCACGTCGCATTTTCAACTAGTGCACGTGCCATGCGGACCGAACCCGCACCGTTCCACGGTCTGCCGGCGGGGGTGGCAGACCGTTTTTCAGTTCAACCCGTGAGGTGTATGTGTCCAGGCTGCAAGCCGAGAACTTGTACAAAGTGTTCGGCCGACGACCCGATCAAGCCGTGCGAAAGCTCGAGAGCGGCACCGACCGCGACGAGCTCCGCGCCGACGGAACGACCGCAGCGGTGATCGACGCCTCCTTCACGGTGGAGCCGGGCCAGATCTTCGTCGTGATGGGCCTGTCCGGCTCGGGCAAGTCCACGCTGCTCCGGATGCTCAACGGGCTGCTCGAACCCACCGCCGGACGCGTGCTCTTCGACGACCAGGACCTCACCGCCCTGAGCCCCCGCGATCTGCGGAACGTGCGCTCCACCAAGATCAGCATGGTCTTCCAGCACTTCGCGCTCTTCCCCCACCGCAGTGTCCTGGACAATGCCGCGTACGGCCTGGAGGTCCAAGGGGTACCCCGTTCCGAGCGGATCAGGCGTGCCACCGAGGCCCTGGAGCTGACCGGCCTCGCCGGGTGGGAGAACTCCTGGCCCGACGAGCTCTCCGGCGGTATGCAGCAGCGCGTCGGCCTCGCCCGCGCGCTGGCCACCGACGCCGACCTGCTCCTCATGGACGAGTCCTTCAGCGCGCTCGACCCGCTGATCCGGCGCGACATGCAGGACCAGCTCCTGGAGCTCCAGAAGCGGCTGAAGAAGACCATCGTCTTCATCACCCACGACCTCAACGAGGCCATGCGCCTGGGCGACCGGATCGCCGTGATGCGCGACGGCAGGATCGTCCAGCTCGGCACCGCCGAGGACATCCTCGTCACCCCGGCCAACGACTACGTCGCCTCCTTCACCCAGGACGTCGACCGCTCCCGGGTCCTCACCGCGGGCGCCATCATGGCCGAGCCGCACACCGTCATGGGCTCCACCACGACCGACGGCAAGGAGCTGCGCACCCCGCAGGACGTCCTCGCCGCGGCCCCCGCCACGGTCTCGGAGTCCACGCCGATCATCGAGCTGTTCACCCCCTGCTCGCAGAGCGCGGACCCGGTGGCCGTCACCGACGCCAAGGGCAAGCTCGTCGGCGTCGTCCCCAGCGCTCGGCTGCTCGCCGTGCTCGGCGACCCGATGACACCCACCGAGGCCCTCAAGGACTCCGGGGCATCCAAGGACTCCGGGATGTCCAAGGGCTCCGGGGCAGCGCACAAGACGCTCCCTGACAACGATGCCGTGAAGAAGGTGGCCAGTGTTTAGGCTCCCTCTCGGCGAATGGGTCGACTCCGCCGTCGACTGGCTCCAGACCCACCTCGCCTGGCTGTTCGACGCGATCAGCTCCATCGTCAGCGGCATGTTCGACGGCATAGCCGCCGTACTCTCCGCCCCCCACCCGCTCCTCTTCGCGGGCATCGTCGCGATCATCGCCTGGTGGCTGCGCGGTCTGCCGGCCGGGCTGCTGGCCTTCGTCGGATTCGCCCTCATCGACTCCGTCGAGCTGTGGGCCGAGGCGATGGACACGCTCACGCTGGTACTCGTCGCGACCCTCGTCACGCTGCTCATCGCCGTACCGCTCGGCATCTGGGCCTCCCGGTCCAAGACCGTCAGCGCGGTGGTCCGGCCGGTCCTCGACTTCATGCAGACCATGCCCGCCATGGTCTACCTGATCCCCGGCGTCATCTTCTTCGGCGTCGGCGTGGTCCCCGGCATCATCGCCACCATCATCTTCGCGCTGCCCCCGGGCGTCCGGATGACCGAACTCGGCATCCGCCAGGTCGACGGCGAACTCGTCGAGGCGGCCGAGGCCTTCGGCACCACCTCGCGCAACACCCTGCTGCGCATCCAGCTGCCGCTCGCCCTGCCCACGATCATGGCGGGCATCAACCAGGTCATCATGCTGGGCCTGTCCATGGTCGTCATCGCGGGCATGGTCGGCGGCGGCGGCCTCGGTGGCTCCGTCTACCGCGCCATCGGCAACATCGACGTCGGCCTCGGCTTCGAGGCGGGCATCTCCATCGTCATCCTCGCCATGTATCTGGACCGGATGACCGGCGCGCTCGGTCGCGAGGTCTCCCCGCTGGGCCGCCGCGCCGCCGCCAAGGCGCAGGCGTCCGTCGAGGGCTGGAAGATCTGGGCCTACCGCCCGCAGCCCGTCGTCGCGGTCGCCGGCATCGTGGCCCTCGCGCTCGTCGCGGGCGGCATGGGCATCTTCGGCGGCTCCGCCAAGAACACCGCGTCCGGCGCGGACGCGCAGGTCGGCGACGGCAAGAAGATCTCCATCGGCTACATCCCGTGGGACGAGGGCATCGCCTCCACCTTCCTCTGGAAGGAGATGCTGGAGCAGCGCGGTTACGAGGTCGACGTCAAGCAGTACGAGGCCGGCGCGCTCTACACCGGCATGGCCAACGGCCAGATCGACTTCCAGACCGACTCCTGGCTCCCCACCACCCACGCCAGCTACTGGAAGAAGTACCAGGACCGCCTGGAGGACATGGGCGCCTGGTACGCCCCCACCTCGCTGGAGCTCGCGGTCCCCGCGTACATGAAGGACGTCAAGTCCATGGAGGACTTGAAGGGGCGCGCCTCCGAGTTCAAGGGCCGGATCGTCGGCATCGAGCCGAGCGCCGGTGAGATGGGCCTGCTCAAGGACAAGCTCCTGCCGGGCTACGGCCTCGACAAGGAGTACAAGCTCATCGACGGCTCCACGCCGTCCATGCTGGCCGAGCTGAAGCGCGCGTACGCCAAGAAGGAACCGATCGTCGTTCCGCTCTGGTCGCCGCACTGGGCGTACAACGACTTCGACCTCACCAAGCTCAAGGACCCCAAGGGTCTCTGGGGCAAGGGCGACGGCATCCACACCCTGGCGCGCAAGGGCTTCACCGAGGAGAACCCCACGGTCGCCAAGTGGCTCAAGGACTTCAAGATGAGCGAGAAGCAGCTCACCAGCCTTGAGGCCGAGATCCAGAAGAGCGGCTCCGGCAAGGAGCAGGACGCCGTCCGCACCTGGCTGAAGGACAACCCGGGCGTCGCCGACAAATGGTCGCCCGCCCCGAAGGGCGCCCAGGCGGCCGGTGGTGACGACGAGCGCAAGCGCCCGGTCGAGGTCGCCTGGTTCCCCTGGGAGGAGGACATCGCCGCCACGTACCTGTGGAAGGCGGTCCTGGAGGAGCGCGGCTACAAGATCAACCTCAAGCAGTTCGAGGTCGGTCCGATGTACGCCGCCATGTCGCGCGGCCAGATCGACGTGCAGTTCGACGGCTGGCTGCCGTACACCCAGAAGAACTACTGGGACAAGTACGGCGACAAGCTGAGCAACCTCGGCTCCTGGTACGGGCCGACCTCCATCGAGGTCGCCGTCCCCGACTACGTCAAGGACGTCAAGACCCTCGACGACCTCAAGGGCAAGGGCTCCGACTTCAAGGGCCGGATCGTCGGCATCGAGCCCGGCACCGCCACCATGGAGAACCTCAAGACGAACGTCCTGCCGAGTTACGGCCTGGACAAGGAGTACAAGGTCCTGGACTCCTCCACGCCCGGCATGCTCGCCGAGCTGAAGCGGGCGTACGCCAAGAAGGAGCCCATCGCCGTCCTGCTCTGGACCCCGCACTGGGCGTACAACGAGTACGGCATGACCAAGCTGAAGGACCCGAAGAAGACGTTCGGTGACGGCGACCGGCTGCACACCATCGCCTCCAAGGAGTTCCCGAAGCAGTACCCGCAGCTGACCAAGTGGTTCAAGAACTTCAAGCTGGACGAGAAGCAGCTCGGCGGCCTGGAGAACGAGATCCAGAAGCGCGGCGCGGGTCACGAGGAGGAAGCCGTGAAGGCCTGGATGGACGAAAATCCGGGCATCGCGGACACCATGGCACCCCAGTAGGGGTTCCAGGGTAGAAAAAGCGCAGGTGAGGGGTGGGTGCCTCCGTCGGGCGGGGCCCACCCCTTCCGGCTGTCCGGGGGCCGATTACCGGCCGTCTCGCGCAACCATGTGCGTAAGGTGCTGGCAGCCGGGAGGATGGCTGAGGTGGGAGGGAGCCCGGACATGGACGACAAGGACACACCGCGGGTCGGTGCCGCGGTCCGCCGTCGGCGCCGCACCCTGGGCCTCACGCTGGCCGCGGTCGCCGAGCGCAGCGGGCTCTCCGTGCCCTTCCTCAGCCAGATCGAGAACGAGCGCGCCCGCCCCAGCGCCCGCTCCCTCGACCGGGTCGCCGAGGCCCTGGAGACCACCACCTCACGCCTGCGGGCCGCCGCCGACTCGGCACGCGCGGTCGATGTCGTACGAGGTGAGGAGGGCGACGGCGTACGCCGTGTGGTGCGCGGGCGCCACCAGCTCAGCGCCCTGGAGTTCACCGGGGAGCAGGACCTCGGGCGCGAGTTCCAGCACCGCAACGACGAGCTGATGTACGTCGTCGAGGGCGCCGCCGAGGTCGAGGCCGAGGGCCAGGCGTACCGGCTGGAGCGGGGCGACACCCTGTTCCTCTCCGGCGGCGTACGGCACCGCTGGCGGGCCACCCTGCCCGGCACCCGGCTGCTGCTGGTCGCGGTCGCGGAGCACATCGATGCGACGTACGACTCGCGCCGCTGAGGGCCGGGATCCCACCATGCCCTTGCGTGTCGTCTCCCTGGTCCCGTCCCTCACCGAGGCGGTCGCCGTCACCGCCCCCGGGCTGCTCGTCGGCGTCACCGACTGGTGCACGCACCCCGAAGGCCTCACCGCCGCCCGGATCGGCGGTACGAAGAACCCGGACGTGGACGCCATCGCCGCCCTCGCGCCCGACCTCGTCATCGCCAACGAGGAGGAGAACCGCGCCCCCGACCTCGCCGCGCTCAGGGAGGCCGGGCTCGACGTCCTCGTCACCGAGATCCGCACCCTGGACCAGGCCTTCACCGAGCTGGACCGGGTCCTCACCACCGGCTGCGGCCTGACCCGCCCCCGCTGGCTCGACGAGGCCGAGGAGGCCTGGGCCGCGCTGCCCGGCCCCTCCGCGAGCCCGCGCCCCGCCGTCGTCCCGGTCTGGCGCCGCCCCTGGATGGTGCTCGGCCGCGACACCTTCGCCGGTGACCTGCTGGCCCGCCTCGGGGTGCGCAACGTGTACGCGGACCACGCCGAGCGCTACCCGCGCATCCCGCTCGACGAGCTGAACGCGTCCGGCGCCGAGCTGGTCGTGCTGCCGGACGAGCCGTACCGCTTCACCGCCGACGACGGGCCCGAGGCCTTCCCCGGCCTGCCCGCCGCCCTCGTCGACGGCCGGCTGCTCACCTGGTACGGGCCGTCGCTGCTCCAGGCGGCACGGGAGCTGCCGTCAGCGCTCCGCTGACCACCCCGCCCACGGTCCGGGCCCCCGCCACCGCCCACGCCACCACCAGGAACACGTACAGCCCCACGGCCAGCCACGTGAGGGCGTCCAGCCCGGTGTGCCGGGCCAGTCCGGCCGCGCCCGTCACACACGTCCCTACAGGGAACGTGAACGCCCACCACGTCATCGCGAACCCCATACCGTCACGCGTTGCCTTTATGACCATCGCCCCGGCCAGCGCCAGCCACAGCAGCGCGAACCCCATCACCGGCACCCCGTAGAGCACCGCGAACGCCCCGAACGCCGAGGCATAGGGACCCGCGACCGCACCCGGAGCCGCGTCGGCCAGCTGGTTGACGGCGGTCGTCGACTGGCCCAGCGGCCCCAGCACGAGAAAGAGCGTCGGGGTCAGCGCGAGCGGCAGCGGTCCGTGGTGGACGAGCCGGGCGAAGACGAGCGGCAGCACCACCAGCGTGGCCAGCAGGGAGAGCCCGAACATGGCGTAGCAGGCCAGCAGCAGCGCCTCGCGCCCCTGCCCGGCCGCCAGATGAGGCACCAGCAGGGCGCCCTGCGAGGCCGAGACCATCGGGGCGACCAGCGGCAGCAGCCATACCGGCGACGCGGTCCCGGGCGCCGGACGGTGGCGTACGACCATCAGGTACGGCACCACGACGGCGGCCACCAGACCGACCACCGTCCCCACGGCGAACAGCACCACGTCCACGGCGAGCGCGGCCCGTACGCCGATGACGTCCACGCCCACCGTCAGCGTGGCCCCGCCGACCGCGAGCAGCGCCATGGCCAGGCACCCGTAGAAGGGGGCGACGGCCGGGTCCAGGAGGTGGGCGCGGGCCTGGTCGCGGTGGTGGAGCCAGTGCCCGGCCCGGGCGGCGAGGACGGTGGCGAGCAGCACGGCCGACAGGGCCCAGACCACCGTGCACGCGCCGCGCAGACCGGGCACGTCCACCGGGAGCGCCGCCCCGGCGCTCGCCACGATCGCGGTGCCCATGACGCTCGCGTACCAGTTCGGGCCGATGTGCCGCAGGGACGGCAGCCGCCGCACGACCGGTCGCGGGCCCGTCCACGCGTCGCGAGGGAGGAGCGGTTCAGCGGTCCGGGTCTGCGGAAAGATGGCCATGCCACGATTCTTCGCGCGCCCGGCTCCGCCCACCAGGGACCCCGTTCCTATGAGGTCATAAGCTGGCTTTATGCCCAGCGACGACCACGCCCCCCGCACCCCGCTCTCCCACCGGGTCCCCGACCTCGGAGCCCTGGAGCTGCTGCTCGCCGTCGCCCGGCACGGCAGCCTCGGGCGGGCCGCCAAGGACGTCGGCATCACCCAGCCCGCCGCCTCCAGCCGCGTCCGCTCCATGGAACGGCAGCTCGGCGTCGCCCTGCTCGACCGCTCCCCGCGCGGCTCCCGGCTCACCGACGCGGGCGCGCTCGTCACCGACTGGGCGCGCCGGGTGGTGGAGGCGGCCGAGGCGTTCGACGCGGGGGCGCAGGCGCTGCGGGACCGCCGGGACTCGCGGCTGCGGGTCGCGGCCAGCATGACGATCGCCGAGTACCTGCTGCCGGGCTGGCTGATCGCCCTGCGCGCCGAGCGCCCGGACACCGCCGTCTCGCTCCTCGTCGGCAACTCGGCGGATGTCGCCCGGCGGCTGGTCACCGGCGAGGCCGATCTGGGCTTCGTGGAGGGCCTGTCGATACCGGAGGGCCTGGACGGCACCGTCATCGCCCACGACCGGCTCGTCGTCGTGGTCGCCCCCAGCCACCCGTGGGCCCGCCGCCGCACCCCGCTGCTCCCCGGTGAACTGGCCGCCACCCCGCTGATCCTGCGCGAGCGGGGCTCCGGCACCCGGCAGGTCCTCGACGCAGCCCTCGCCGTCCACGGCGGTCTCGCCCAGCCGTTGCTCGAGCTCTCCTCGACGACCGCCGTGAAGGGCGCGGCGGAGAGCGGCGCCGGCCCCTGCGTCCTGAGCGAACTGGCCCTCGGCGAAGAGCTGTCGTCCCGCCGCCTGGTCAAGATCCCGGTCGCGGGCGTACGGCTGCGCCGCCAGCTGCGGGCCGTCTGGCCGGCGGGCCACCGCCCCACCGGACCCGCCCGCGACCTGCTCTCCCGCACCGGGCGGTCCACCGACGACCCCGGATCCGTCACCGCTTCGAACACGCTGTGAAGGCCGCCTAAAGTGGCCCCATGAGCTTCGCGACGCCGCCCGGCTGGTACCCGGACGCGGGGACACCCGGCACCGAGCGCTGGTGGGACGGCACGGCGTGGACCGCGCACACCCGCCCGCCCGCCGCCGCGCACCCCGCACCGTACGAGCCGGCGCACCCGCGGTACGCGCCCCAGGCGTTCGGGCCGCCGGCCACACCCCCGCCTCCCCGGGGCGGCAGCCGTACCCGCGTCCTGACGATCACCCTGTCGAGCCTGCTGGTCCTGGGCGCGGCCGTCACCGCCGCCATCCTGCTGGGCCCCGACGACAGCGGTACGCGAACGGCCCCCGGCCCGACCGCCTCCGGCCCGGCCCCCACCGCACCCGCCACCTCCGCGACGCCCTCCCCGGAGGACAGCCCGGACGGTGACCCCGGCGTCCTCGTCGACCAGCTCAACGGGATCACGCTTGCGGTGCCCGACGGCTGGGAGAAGCCGGAGAACACCTCTGACGACGCCCCCACCATCCGTACCGCCGTCTCCTACGACTGCCCCGGCACCTCCGCGTCCTTCTGCTACCGGGGCACTGTCTCCACCCGCACCGCCCGGGCCGGCCAGAGTGACCCCAAGGCCATCGCGGAGGCCGACATCACCACCGCCGCCGACAAGGCCTACGAGGAGGACGTCCTCGGCCGCCGCACCCACGGCGGCATCACGTCCCACCAGGTGCTCAAGGCGGAGCCGGTCGCGGTCGCCGGACGCACCGGGTACCTGGTGCGCTGGCGGGTCGTCACCGCGAAGGGCCCCGGCGGGGTGGTGCAGTCGGTGGCCTTCCCGTCGACGGTGGGCAGCGAGACCCCGGTGATCGTCCGGCTCGCCTTCGACGCGGACCGGCCGGAGCTGCCGGTCTCCCTGATGGACACGATCACGCGGTCGATCCGCCCGGTCGGGGACAGCGCGACGAGCGGCGGTGTGGGCTCCTCGATCGGCCCCTGAGCACGCTCAGTCCAGGCTCAGAGGAAGGTCTTCCCCTCGCCCCGGTACGTCGGCACGGTCGCCGTGACCCGGTCACCCTCGATCAGCTGGAGCGCGTCGAAGCGCTCGCACAGCTCACCGGCCTTGGCGTGCCGGAACCAGACCTTGTCGCCGATCAGCAGATCGTCGGCGGGGGAGCCCAGGAGCGGCGTCTGGACCTCGCCCGCGCCCTCCTGCGGGTCGTAGCGCAGCCCTTCCGGGAGGTACGGAACCGGGGAGCGGTCAGCCCCGGCCGCGCCGGAGGCCGGGTAGCCGCCGCCGAGGACCGTCACCACGCCCACGCCAGGCCGGCGCACCACGGGCTGGGCGAACAGGGCCGCCGGGCGGGCGGTGAACGACGTGTAGTTGTCGAAGAGGCGGGGCACGTACAGCCCCGAACCCGCCGCGATCTCGGTCACCGCGGCCTCGGCCGCCGTGTGCTGCACGCTGCCGGTGCCACCGCCGTTGACGAACTCCAGGTCCGGGGCGACCGCGCGGACCGCCCGCACCACCTCGGCCCGGCGGGCCGCCAGCTCCTTACGGGCGGTCGCCTGCATCAGCCGGATCGCCCGGGACCGCAACGGCCGCCCCGCCAACGAGTCCCCGACCCCGGCGACATGACCCTCGTAGGCCATCAGCCCCACCAGCCGGAACCCCGGCCTGCGCGCCACCGAGCGGGCCAGCTCGGCGAGTTGCGCGGGGGAGCGCAGCGGTGAACGGAGGGCGCCGATCCTGATCCGGCCGCCGAGCAGCTGGAGCGAGGTGTCGAGCTCCAGGCAGACCCGGATCTCCTCCTGCCCGCCGGCCCGGGACGCGTCGATCAGCTCCAGCTGGGCGTGGTCGTCCACCATCACCGTCACCGCGGCGGCCAGCTTGGGATCGGCGGCCAGCTCGGCGAAGGCGCTCCGGTCGGCCGACGGATACGCCAGCAGGACGTCCTCGAACCCGGCGCGCGCCAGCCACAACGACTCCGCCAGCGTGTACGACATGATCCCGGCGAATCCGGGGCGCGCGAGCACCCGCTCCAGCAGGGCCCGGCACCGCACGGACTTGCTCGCGACCCGGATCGGCTTCCCGCCCGCCCGGGCCACCAGATCGTCGGCGTTGTCGTCGAAGGCGTCCAGATCGACGATCGCGATCGGGGCGTCGAGGTGGGCGGTGGCCCGGTTGTACCGGGTCCGGTCAGCGGCGCGGGCAGTCATGGCCGCAGCTTGCCAGAGAGCGCTACCCCTGGGTAGGGGACGTTCGGGGCAGATCAGCCGAGGCCGGGCGTCCCGTTCCCCGCCGTGCGCCCGCAGCCCGTAGAGTGACGGGCACGCGAGCACCAACGCGCCTGGCGGTGGCGGTGATCCGTGGTCGGTACGGGATGTGAACCAGGGGGCCGGATGAGTACCGAAGCGCAGCGCGCTCCCGTGCCGCCCCGCCCGACGACCCCACCGACCCCGGCGGTCCCACCCCCTGCACAGGCCCCGCGCGGCGCTGAACCCGCGCAGCCCCCGCGCGGCCCGGCCGCCTCGCAGCCTTCGCGCTCCCCGCAGCCCTCGCGCCCCCCGCAGACATCAGGCGCCTCGCCCACCCCACCGGCCCCGCGCCCCCCGCAAGCACCCCCCGCCACCCCCGTACCGCCGAGCACAGCGGCCCCCACCGCCCCGTCAGCACCGGCAACGCCACCACCCGCGCCCGCCCCGTACCCCACGCACCCCGGCTCCGGGCCGCCCCCCGCCTTCACCATCAACAAACGCAGGCCCGTGGGGGCCGTCGACCTGACCCCGGCGCCGGGAGCCGTCCCACCGCCCCCGGGCGCGTACCGCGTACCGGCCCGCTACGGCTACCCCGAGACGCCCGTCGAGACCACCACCCGGCTCCGCCCGGTCCCGCCCCGGCAGCGGTGGCGGGCGCCCGTGGCCGCCGCCTGCGTGGTCCTCGGGCTGGGGCTCATCGGCGGCGCGGTCACCGGGGCCTGGCTCACCGGCGACTCCTCCGCCGAGCCCACCCGGACCCCGTACACCGCCGGCCGTACCGTCTGGCACAGCGTCCCCGTCGACACGCTCTTCCCGCGCACCCTCAAGGGCACCGGTGCCGGGCCCGGCGGGACCAACCGCAACTGGACCCGGCTCTCCGTCGCCCCGGACAGCGACTGCTCCAAGGGGCTCGACCCGCTGCTGCGCACCACCCTCCGGTCCGTCGGCTGCGAGCGGATGGTGCGCGCCACCTACACCGACTCGACCCGTTCCGCCGTCACCACCGTCGGCATGGTCGTCACCGAGGCCGACGCGGCCGGGATGCAGGCCCTGAGCGCCCGGTTCACCGAGCAGAAGCTCGCCGCGCGCAAGGACCTGATGCCGCGTACGTACGCCCCCGAGGGCACCGTCGCCGCCGGTTTCGGCGACCGGCAGCGGGCCAGCTGGACCGTCAGGCCGCTCACCGAGATCCCGGTCGTCGTCTTCGCCGTCTCCGGCTTCGCCGACGCGCGTACCGTCGCCGAGCCGCAGGCCGCCGACGCGGCGACGCAGACCCCCGCCACCACGGACATCGCCCAGGCCGGCCTCGGCCACGAGGCGAAGGGCATCGCCGACCGGGTGGAGCGCGGGCTGCGCACGACCGTCACCGATCTCGTGGAGCCGCCCGCATGACCCGACGACGACCCCACCGCGTCCTCGCCGCGGTCTGCGCCGCCGCCGTCCTCGCGCTCACCCCCGCACCCCCCGCCCACGCGGACGCCATCCGCGACCAGCAGTGGGCCCTGGCGGCCCTGCACACCGACCGCGCCTGGCAGACGACCAAGGGCGCGGGCGTCACCGTCGCCGTCCTGGACACCGGGGTCGACGGCACCCACCCCGACCTCGTCGGCCAGGTGCTCCCCGGCAAGGATCTCGTCGGCTTCGGCGCCGGCAAGGGCGACCCCTCCTGGGCCCTCCACGGCACCGCGATGGCCGGGATCATCGCCGGACGCGGCAACGGCCCCGACCGCGCCGACGGCATCCTCGGCATCGCGCCCGAGGTCAAGGTCCTGCCCGTGCGGGTGATCCTGGAGTCCAAGGACCCGGCCCGCGCCAAGGCCCGCAAGACCCGCGGCACCGCGCTCGCCCAGGGCATCCGCTGGGCCGCCGACAACGGCGCCGACGTCATCAACCTCTCCCTGGGCGACGACAGCGAGTCCGCCCACCCGGACCCGGGCGAGGACTCCGCCATCCAGTACGCCCTCTCCAAGGGCATCTCCGTGGTCGCCTCGGCGGGCAACGGCGGCGAGAAGGGGGACCGGATCTCCTACCCGGCCGCCTACCCCGGCGTGATCGCGGTCGCCGCCGTCGACGAGTACGGCACCCACGCCTCCTTCTCCACCCGCCGCTGGTACGCCACCGTCAGCGCGCCGGGCGTGGACATCGTCGTCGCCAACCCGGACGGCCACTACTACATCGAGTGGGGTACGTCGGCGGCCGCCGCGTTCGTCTCCGGGGCCGTCGCCCTGGTCCGCGCGGCCCACCCCGGCCTCGACCCCGCCCAGATCAAGAAGCTCCTCGCCGACACCGCCCGCGACGCCCCCGCCGAGGGCCGCGACGACGCCCGGGGCTACGGCATCGTCGACCCGGCGGAGGCCATCGAGGCGGGCTCCCGGCTGCGCCCCGGGGAGCTGAGCGCCCAGACCGCCACGGCGGGTCACCGTAAGAGGTTCTTCGGCCCCGGCCCGACCCCGCCGCCCGCCGCCGACGACCCGGTCAACTGGGCGGCCCCGCTCGCGGGCGGTCTGGGCGCGGCCCTGCTGGCGGCGGCCGTCGTCCTGTGGCGCGGCCGGAACGCACCGGGCCACCGCTGAGGCCCACGCCAGGCGGGTGCCCGCCCTGCCCCGGCCGCCGCTGAACCCCAGGCTCAGCGGTCACGCCTCCAGGCACTACCCTCGTCCCGTGGCGCTCAAGAACATCCCGGACTCCGGTTTCTCCGACGACGACGGCTCGGCCTCTCCCGCCCTGACCAGCGCACTCGACGCCTGGTCGCGGGACCGGACCGCCGTCGGCCCGGTCCTGGCGGCCCTCCGCGAGGCCCGTCTCCTGGTCCCCGTCGTCGCCGTCCTCGGCGAGGTCGAGGAGGACGAGAACGGCTTGCGGCGCGAGAAGACCAGCGACATGGCCGTCCCCACCCTCAAGGCGGGCGACCGGCGCGCGCTGCCCGCCTTCACCTCGACCGCCTCGCTGGCGCTCTGGGACCCCGAGGCCCGCCCCGTCGCCGTACCGCTGCACCAGGCCCTCCAGGCCGCCGCGCACGAGAAGGCCGACACCCTGGTGCTGGACCTCGCCGGGCCCGTCGCCTTCGAGCTGAGCGGCCAGGCCCTCCTGGCGCTGGCCGAGAACCGCACCAGCACCGACCCGCTCCAGGACCCCGCGGTGATCGACGCCGTACGGGAGGCCGTCGCCGCCGAACCCGCCGTGCTCCGCGCCCACCTCGGCCCGGGCCGGGCGGACGGCACCCTCGCCCTGGTCCTCGCCCCGGACGCGGTCCCCGCCGAGGCGGTCCGCCGGGTGGCCGAGGCGCTCTCCGGCAGCGAGGCGCTGAGGGCCCGGCTGGTCGGCGGGCTGGACCTGGCGCTGCTGCCGGCCGGAGCCAGCGCACCGGGGGAGCCGCTCTTCAGCCGCTGAGCCCGGACATCTGAGCCCGGACACGCGAGAGCCCGCCGCCCCGACGAGGGGGAGGCGGGCTCACGTACGTACGAAAAGGGTGTCTAGCCGTAGACCGGGCCCGTGTACTTCTCGCCGGGGCCCTTGCCGGGCTCGTCCGGCACCAGCGAGGCCTCGCGGAAGGCGAGCTGGAGCGACTTCAGGCCGTCGCGCAGCGGGGAGGCGTGGAAGGTGCTGATCTCCGTGGTGGAGGCGTCCAGCAGTCCGGCCAGGGCGTGGACCAGCTTGCGGGCCTCGTCGAGGTCCTTGTGGTCCTCGCCCTCCTCGGTGAGGCCGAGCTTCACCGCCGCCGCGCTCATCAGGTTGACGGCGACCGTCACGATGACCTCGACGGCCGGGACCTCCGCGATGTCGCGGGCCATGGCGTCGAAGCCGGGGTTCTCACTGCTGGTGGGGGTCGCGTCGCTCATGCCCACACGATAAGGCCCGGCCGGGGCCGCCCTTCGCGCGGGAGCCCCGCGGACGCAGGATTAGCGCCCCCGCGACCGGGCTGCTAACCTTGTGTAACGACCGGCCGGACACCTATGTGCTCGGCCCACAAGTGGAGGCTCCGATCTCCCACCTGACCGTCCTCACGGACGGCGGGTCACCGGTCAGGCGGTCCCCATCGTTCCGTACGGACGATGGAGCCGCTCGATGCGCCCCGCGGTTGACCGCGGCGGTGCTCCGGTAGCTATGGAGCCCCGCCTGTGTCCCGTCCGGGGCATTTTTGCGGTTCCGGCTCGGTTGGTCTTGAGACACACACGTAACGCGGCTGTCCGCCAGGCGGTCGCGTGGTGCTACCGAGGAGGATCCATCAGCGCCGAGCCCCGCATCAACGACCGGATTCGCGTTCCCGAGGTCCGACTTGTCGGTCCCAGCGGCGAGCAGGTCGGGATTGTTCCGCTTGCCAAGGCCCTGGAACTCGCACAGGAGTATGACCTCGACCTGGTCGAGGTGGCGGCGACAGCCCGTCCGCCCGTGTGCAAGCTCATGGACTACGGGAAGTTCAAGTACGAGTCGGCCATGAAGGCCCGTGAGGCGCGCAAGAACCAGGCGCACACGGTCATCAAGGAGATGAAGCTCCGGCCGAAGATCGACCCGCACGACTATGACACCAAGAAGGGTCACGTCGTCCGGTTCCTCAAGCAGGGCGACAAGGTCAAGATCACGATCATGTTCCGTGGTCGTGAGCAGTCCCGCCCGGAGCTGGGCTTCCGACTGCTCCAGCGTCTCGCTTCGGACGTAGAGGACCTGGGCTTCATCGAGTCCAACCCGAAGCAGGACGGCCGGAACATGATCATGGTTCTGGGCCCGCACAAGAAGAAGACCGAAGCCATGGCCGAGGCCCGTGAGGCCCAGGCCGCCCGCAAGGCAGGGCGTCAGGGCACGACCGACGCCGCGCCCGAGGGCGACACCGCTGAGGCTCCGGCCGAAGCGGCCGAGGCTCCGGCCGAGACACCTTCCGAGGCGTGACCTTCGGGGGCCGCCATCCAGGCGCCCCCGGGTCCCCCCGGAACCCCATAGAGATCTGACGCCCCTGCAGTCCGGTGCCCCGCACCGTGAGGGGCGCCACTGACGAGGAGAGAACGGCGCGATGCCGAAGAACAAGACGCACAGCGGTGCCAGCAAGCGCTTCAAGATCACCGGCTCCGGCAAGGTGCTCCGCGAGAGGGCCGGCAAGCGCCACCTGCTCGAGCACAAGTCGTCCAAGAAGACCCGCTCGCTGACCGGCACGGTCGTCGTGGCTCCGGCCGACGCCAAGAAGATCAAGAAGCTTCTCGGCAAGTGAGGTCCGGCCCCCGGACCTCTCCGGGGGCACGACCTCGATCACACCGGGACCAATTCGTTTCCGGGCCGTGTGAAGACACCCACGGCCCCGCTACAAGGAGTTAACACGTGGCACGCGTCAAGCGGGCAGTCAACGCCCACAAGAAGCGCCGGGCAATTCTCGAGGCGGCCAAGGGCTACCGCGGGCAGCGCTCGCGCCTGTACCGCAAGGCCAAGGAGCAGGTCACCCACTCCCTGGTCTACAACTACAACGACCGCAAGAAGCGCAAGGGCGACTTCCGTCAGCTGTGGATCCAGCGCATCAACGCCGCTGCCCGCCAGAACGGCATGACGTACAACCGCCTCATCCAGGGTCTGAAGGCCGCCAACATCGAGGTGGACCGCAAGATCCTGGCCGAGCTCGCGGTCAACGACGCCAACGCGTTCGCCGCTCTCGTCGAGGTCGCTCAGAAGGCCCTCCCGAGCGACGTCAACGCCCCGAAGGCCGCCTGATCCAGGCACCGCTTTCCTGGTACGTGAACCGGACCCGCAGGCGCACGCCGTCTGCGGGTCCGGTGCGTTGCCCCCCTGATCCCCATCCCGTACGCAGAGAGGCTCGCCGCCGACCATGGGCACCCCCGAACTGATCTCCCCGCGCTCCCCGCGCGTCGCCGCCGCCCGCCGGCTGGCCCGCCGCAACTTCCGCGGCAAGGAGCGCAGGTTCATCGCCGAGGGGCCCCAGGCCGTGCGGGAAGCCGCCGCCCACCGGGGCGGGGACGGTGAGCCGACGCTCATCGAGCTGTTCGCCACCCCCGAGGCCGCCGACCGGTACGCCGACATCGTCGACGCCGCCCACGCGGCGGGGGCCCGGGTCCACCTGGCCGGCGACGACGTCCTCGCCGACGTCTCGCAGACCGTCACCCCGCAGGGCCTCATCGGCGTCTGCCGCTTCCTGGACTCCCCGTTCCAGGAGATCCTGGACGCGAAGCCCACCCTGGTGGCGGTTCTGGCCAACGTCCGCGACCCCGGGAACGCCGGTACGGTACTGCGCTGCGCCGACGCGGCCGGCGCCGACGCCGTGGTGCTCACCGATGCCTCCGTGGACCTGTACAACCCCAAGTCCGTACGGGCGTCGGTCGGTTCGCTCTTCCATCTGCCCGTCGCCGTCGGCGTCCCCGTCGAGCAGGCCGTGCAGGGGCTCCGGGACGCCGGGGTGCGCATCCTCGCCGCCGACGGCGCCGGGGACGACGACCTGGACGACGAGCTGGACGCGGGCACCATGGGCGGGCCCACCGCCTGGGTCTTCGGCAACGAGGCCTGGGGGCTGCCCGAGGAGACCCGGGCGCTCGCCGACGCCGTCGTCCGCGTCCCCATCCACGGCAAGGCGGAGAGCCTCAACCTCGCGACCGCCGCCGCCGTCTGCCTCTACGCCTCCGCCCGCGCGCAGCGTCCGCGCCGCGCCCCCGAGGCGTAACTCCACGTTCTCCGACGGCCCGTGACCGAACGGTCCCGGCCATTCCGCTTTTCCGCCCACCGGCGCACTCCCACCGCGCGCCCCCACAGGGTGTCGCGGGTTCGCCGACGGCTAGTAGGGTGACGAACTCGGGGGCCCACTGCACCGGTTCGAGAGGTGGGGATAGGGGAAAATGGCTGTCGGCATGAGCTCGCCGCGACCGGCGCACACCGCTGCCGGAAGCGCGGACGGCACCGGCATCGGACCCGTGGACGCCCTCTCCGCCGGCCTCGACCCCGACGACCTGCCCGACGGGCTCGTCGTCGCCGACGCCGACGGCCGCGTCGTCTGCTTCAACGCCGCCGCCGCCCGCATCACCGCCACCCCCCGCGCCGAGGCGATCGGCCGTCCCCTGGAGGCGGCCCTCCCGCTGGAGGACCTCAAGGGCAAGCGCTGGTGGGCGCTGACCGACCCGTACGGCGGCCTCGCCACCCGTAACGGCCAGCCCGAGCGCAACCTGCTGCTGCCCGGCGGGCGTGAGGTGCTGGTCTCCGCCCGTTACGTACGCGAGCACCCGCTCGGCCCGGTGCGCCGGGTCGTCGTCTCGCTGCGCGGCACCGAGGCCCGCCGGCGTACCGAACGCAGCCACGCCGAGCTGATCGCCACCGTCGCCCACGAGCTGCGCTCCCCGCTGACCTCCGTCAAAGGGTTCACCGCCACGCTGCTCGCCAAATGGGAACGGTTCACCGACGACCAGAAGCGGCTGATGCTGGAGACCGTCGACGCCGACGCCGGCCGGGTCACCCGGCTCATCGCCGAGCTGCTCGACATCTCCCGGATCGACTCCGGCCGCCTGGAGCTGCGCCGCCAGCCGGTCGACATCTCCGCCGCCGTCGCCCGCCACATCCAGGCCCTCATCGCGGGCGGCCAGGCCCCCGACCGCTTCCGGGTCCACGCCCGGGGCCCGCTGCCCGCCCTGTGGGCCGACCCCGACAAGATCGACCAGATCCTCGGGAACCTCCTGGAAAACGCGGTGCGCCACGGCGAGGGAACCGTCACCATGGAGATCGCCCCCGCACCCGCGCCGGGTGCCTGCGACGAGATGGGAACGGCGGTCACCGTGAGCGACGAGGGCCCCGGCATCCCCGAGGAGTCGATGGGCCGTGTCTTCACCCGCTTCTGGCGGGGGAGCAAGCGCGGCGGCACGGGCCTCGGCCTCTACATCGTCAAGGGCATCGTCGAGGCGCACGGCGGGACCATCACCGTCGGCCGGGGGCCCGGCGGCGGGGCCGAGTTCCGATTTATCCTGCCCGTGAGCATGCCCGCCTACCTGGCGTGAGCGGCCCACGGGCGCCCCGACCGTCCTGCGGCCTTTAGACTCGACCTTTGGCACCTTTGCGTCCTCCAGTCGTCGAGCGGGGTCGCGCCACCAGCCAATCGGAAGCACGGGAAGAGATGTCGGCACCGAACAAGTCGTACGACCCAGTCGAGGTCGAGGCACTGAAACCGGAAGAGATCGAGCGCATGCGGGACGAGGCGTTCGCCGCCTTCGCCGCCGCCGGCGACCTCGACGCGCTCGCCCAGGCGAAGACCGCGCACACCGGAGGTACCTCGCCCCTGTCGCTCGCCAACCGCGAGATCGGCGCCCTGCCCCCGCAGGCCAAGGCCGAGGCGGGCAAGCGCGTGGGCCAGGCCCGCGGCGCCGTCTCCAAGGCCCTGGCCGCCCGCCAGGCCGAGCTGGAGGCCGAGCGCGACGCCCGGGTGCTCGTCGAGGAGGCCGTGGACGTCACGCTGCCCTACGACCGCGTCCCGGCCGGCGCCCGCCACCCGCTGACGACCATCATGGAGCGCGTCGCGGACGTCTTCGTGGCCATGGGCTACGAGATCGCCGAGGGCCCCGAGGTCGAGGCGGAGTGGTTCAACTTCGACGCCCTGAACTTCGTGCCCGACCACCCGGCCCGCCAGATGCAGGACACCTTCTTCGTCCAGGGCACCACGCCCGACGGCAAGGCGACCGAGGGCGACGAGTCCGGTGTCGTGCTGCGTACGCACACCTCGCCCGTCCAGGCCCGCTCGCTCCTGGAGCGCAAGCCGCCCGTCTACGTGGTCTGTCCCGGCCGGGTCTACCGCACCGACGAGCTGGACGCCACGCACACCCCGGTCTTCCACCAGATCGAGCTGCTCGCCGTCGACGAGGGCCTGACCATGGCCGACCTCAAGGGCACCCTCGACCACATGGTCCAGGCGCTCTTCGGGCCGGACATGAAGACCCGGCTGCGGCCGAACTTCTTCCCGTTCACCGAGCCGTCCGCCGAGATGGACATGGTCTGCTACGTCTGCCGCGGCGAGTCCGTCGGCAACCCGGACCGCCCCTGCCGCACCTGCGGCAGCGAGGGCTGGATCGAGCTGGGCGGCTGCGGCATGGTCAACCCCAAGGTGCTCACCGCCTGCGGTGTCGACCCCCAGAAGTACAGCGGATTCGCCTTCGGGTTCGGCATCGAACGGATGCTGATGTTCCGCCACAACGTCGAAGACATGCGAGACATGGTCGAGGGTGACGTCCGGTTCACCCGGCCGTTCGGGATGGAGATCTGATGCGCGTCCCGCTTTCCTGGCTGCGGGAGTACGTCGACCTGCCGACGACGGAGACCGGCCGTGACGTACAGGCCAAGCTCGTCTCCGTCGGCCTGGAGGTCGAGACCGTCGAGCAGATCGGCGCGGGCCTCAAGGGCCCCCTGGTCGTCGGCAAGGTCCTGACCATCGAGGAGCTGGAGGGGTTCAAGAAGCCCATCCGCTTCTGCACGGTCGACGTCGGCTCCGCCAACGGCACCGGCGAACCGCAGGAGATCGTCTGCGGCGCCCGCAACTTCTCGGTCGGCGACAAGGTCGTCGTGGTCCTCCCCGGCGCGGTCCTGCCCGGCGACTTCGCGATCGCCGCCCGCAAGACGTACGGCAAGACCTCGCACGGCATGATCTGCTCCACCGACGAGCTCGGCATGGGCGACGACGGAACGCACGGCATCATCGTGCTGCCGCCGGAGCACGAGGTCGGCACCGACGCGATCGAGCTGCTCCAGCTCGTCGACGAGGTCCTCGACATCGCCGTCACCCCGGACCGCGGCTACTGCCTCTCGATGCGCGGTGTCGCCCGCGAGACCGCGACCGCCTATGGGCTGCCGCTGCGCGACCCGGCGCTCCTGGACGTGCCTGCGCCGAACGCGTACGGCTACCCGGTCCAGATCGCCGACCCGATCGGCTGCGACCGCTTCACCGCGCGCACCGTCACCGGGCTCCAGCCCGAGGCCCGCTCTCCGATCTGGATGCAGCGCCGCCTCCAGAAGGCCGGGATGCGGCCGATCTCGCTGGCCGTCGACATCACCAACTACGTGATGCTGGAGCTCGGCCAGCCGCTGCACGCCTACGACCGCAACCGGGTCGACGGGCCGATCGGCGTCCGCCGCGCCACCCAGGGCGAGAAGCTCACCACGCTGGACGGCACCGTCCGCGTGCTGGACGCCGAGGACCTGGTCATCACCGACAACCGCGGGCCGATCGGCCTCGCGGGTGTCATGGGCGGCGCCAACACCGAGATCGCCGACGCGGACGGCGAGCACGCGCTCACCACCGAGGTCGTCATCGAGGCCGCGCACTTCGACGCGATCTCGATCGCCCGCACCGCGCGCCGCCACAAGCTGTCCTCCGAGGCGTCCAAGCGCTTCGAGCGCGGCGTCGACCCGCAGGCCGCCGCCGCTGCCGCACAGCGCACGGTGGACCTGCTGGTCCTCCTCGCGGGCGGCACCGCCGAGGCCGGGGTCACCGAGATCACCGCTCCGCACGCGCCCCGCACCATCGCGATGCCGGCGAACCACCCTGACCGGGTGGCCGGTGTGGAGTACGGGCGCGAGACCGTCGTCCGCCGCCTCCAGGAGGTCGGCTGCGACGTGTACGGGCAGGACGAGCTGATCGTCACCGTGCCGTCCTGGCGGCCCGACCTGGGCGAGCCGAACGACCTGGCCGAAGAGGTCATCCGCCTGGAGGGCTACGAGAACCTGCCCTCCACCCTGCCGACGCCCCCCTCCGGGCGCGGTCTCACCGACCGCCAGCGGCTGCACCGCCGCATCGGCCGGGTGCTGGCCGGAGCCGGTTACGTCGAGGCGCTGAGCTACCCGTTCATCGGCGACGCGGTCCTGGACCAGCTCGGCCTGGAGGCGGACGACGCCCGCCGCCGTACGGTCAAGCTCGTCAACCCGATCTCCGACGAGGAGCCGGCGCTGCGCACCACGCTGCTGCCGGGCCTCCTCGGCGCACTGCGGCGCAACGACGGCCGGGGCAGCCACGACCTGGCGCTCTTCGAGACGGGCCTGGTCTTCCGGCCCACGGGCGAGGAGACGGCCGCCGTCCGGCTGCCCGTCGACCGCCGTCCCACCGACGAGGAGATCGCCGGTCTCGACGCGGCCCTCCCGCGTCAGCCGCGCCGCGCCGCCGTCGTCCTCGCGGGCGCCCGCGAGCAGGCCGGCTGGTGGGGCAAGGGCACCCCGGCGACCTGGGCGGACGCGGTCGAGGCCGCCCGCTCCATCGCGGCCGAGGCCGGCGTGGAGGTCACCGTCCGCGCCGACCAGCACGCCCCGTGGCACCCGGGCCGCTGCGCTGCGCTGTACGTCACGGTGAACGGCGAGGAGACCCTCTTCGGACACGCGGGCGAACTCCACCCGCGCGTCATCAAGGCGCTCCACCTGCCCGAGCGGACCTGCGCCGCCGAGGTCGAGCTGGACGTCCTGGAAAGGGCCGTCGACGGAGCGCTCCAGGCGCCCCGGATCTCCACCTTCCCGGTGGCGACCCAGGACGTCGCGCTCGTCGTCGCCGGGGACGTCCCGGCCGCCGACGTGGAGCGGGCGCTCCGCGAGGGCGCAGGTGAACTCCTCGAATCGCTGCGGCTGTTCGACGTCTTCACCGGCGAGCAGATCGGCGAGGGCAACAAGTCCCTGGCGTACGCGCTGCGCTTCCGCGCCGCCGACCGCACGCTGACCGTGGACGAGGCATCGGCCGCCCGCGACAGCGCGGTCGCCCTGGCCGCCGAGCGCACGGGCGCGGTGCTGCGCGGAGCGTAGTCCCGTAGCGCGTTGAGAAGGGGCGTATCCGGCCACCGGATACGCCCCTTCTCCTTGTCCCGCCGGGCGGCTGAGGGACCGCACGCGGACCGGACGCGGAACCGGGAGGAAGCGCGGTTCCGTGCCCCGACCCGCAGCCACCCTCCTTCGTCGTTGGGCAGTGGGTCGTGCGATCCGGCGTCCGTCCGCACGGCCACGGAGTGTCGGGCAGGCCGGCGGTGCGGACGGACGCGGGTGCGGGTCGTCAACCGTTACGAGGGGGAGCCGACGACCCGGCCGCCTCTTGCGAGGAGCTCATTCAACCGAGCCCCGCCCCGGCGCGGCAGAGTGCACGGCCCGACGGTTCGGGCATTCCGTTCACACCCCGTGTGAAACGTGCTGGACTAGGCTCATTGCGACACGCATCTGGGGGGACGATGGAGCCGAATGTCCTGCTCGAATCCCTGATCGACGAGGCCGGGATGTCCCGGGCGGGGCTCGCCGGTCACGTCAACCGGGCGGGCCGGGCCCGCGGCCTGAGCCTGCGGTACGAACACACCGCGGTCTCCCGCTGGCTGAAGGGCCAGCGCCCACGCGGCCAGGTGCCGGACCTGATCTGCGAGGTGCTGGGCGGCCGGCTCGGACGCCCGGTCGTGCTGGACGACATCGGCATGGGCGTCCCCGGCGGCGGTTCCAACAGTGGTTACGGCACCGGGGACGCACCCCACAGCGCCTCCCTCTCCGGCTTCGTCGAGCGGGCCACCGCGCTCTGGCGCTCGGACGAACAGCAGCGCCCCCACCTGGCCACCGTCCCCGCCGTCACCGGGACCACGGCGGTGATGCCGGTCTGGGAGTGGGAGAACCCGCCGGAGGACACCGACGTCTCCCGCCCGGGCCCCGGCCGGGTCAGCGCGGCCGACATAGAGACGCTCCGGTCCGCGCGCGACCACTACGAGCAGATGTACCGCAAGGCGGGCGGCATCGCGACCAGACCCCGGATCGTCCGCTTCCTCAACGCCGAGGCCGCGCCCCTGCTGCGCGGTGGCTACAGCGACGAGCTCGGCCGCCGTCTGCACCGGGCGACGGCGGCCCTGGTGGCGATGGCGGGCATCTGCGCGTACGACTCCGACGCCCACGGCCTCGCCCAGCGCTACTTCCACCAGGCGCTGCGGCTCGCCAAGTCCAGCGGGGACCGGGCGCTCGGCGGCTATGTGATCGCCCTGCTGGTGACCCAGTCCCTCTTCCTCGGTGACCACCGCCGCTCCATCGCCTTTGCCGAGGCCGCGCTGCGGGCCGCCGGCGACCACATCACCCCGGCGCTCGCCGCCGATCTGCACGCCATGCAGGCCAAGGCGTACGCCCAGCTCGGCGACGCGGCGAGCGCCCGCGCCTGCATCCGGCGGGCCGAGGCCCAGGCGGGCCGCATCCACACCGGGCGGGAGCCGGACGAGACCGGGTACGTCCAGCCGGGCCTGGTCGACGTCCAGGTGGCGGAGGCGCTGCTCAGCCTCGGGGATCTGCCCGCGGCACGGGAGCACGCGGCCTCCGCGGTGCGCGCCCCGGCGCACGACCGGGGGCGCGTGCACCGCCTCGCGATGCTCAGCCATATCGAACTGCTCCAGGGCGAGCCGGACCGGGCGGCCGGCACCGCCGCCGAAATGGCCGAGCGGGCCCGGGGCATGGAGTCCCAGCGGCTGCGCGACCGGCTGCGCCAGGTGCGGCGGGAGCTGGCGGAGAGCGGCTGCGCCGACGCCGTACAGACGGCCGGTCTGATCGACGGGGCGCTCCGCGTGCCTCTGTGAGCTCCGCCGCGCACCCGCCGTTCGTTCCGCTTGACGGCCGACCCTGCTGGCATGTTGCCCCCAACATGTCGAAAGGCGGCAGAACCGTGCAGTGGACGAACGTAAGCGAACAGAATGTGTATCAGAACCGTTGGTTCCGGGTGAACTTGGCCGATGTGGAGCTGCCCGACGGCAGTCACCTCGACCACTACGTGATCCGGCTGCGGCCGGTCGCCGCGGCCACCGTCGTCAACGCGGCGGACGAGGTGCTGCTGCTCTGGCGCCACCGGTTCATCACCGACAGCTGGGGGTGGGAGCTGGCCGCCGGGGTCGTCGAGGAGGGCGAGGACATCGCGGCGGCGGCGGCCCGTGAGATGGAGGAGGAGACCGGCTGGCGCCCCGGCCCCCTGCGCCCCCTGCTCACCGTGGAGCCCGCCAACGGCCTCACCGACGCCCGCCACCACCTCTACTGGGCAGAAGAGGGGCAGTACACGGGCGCGCCGCAGGACGCCTTCGAGTCCTCACGCCGTGAGTGGATACCGCTGAAGCTCATCCCGGACATGATCGCCCGGGGCGAGGTGCCCGCGGCGAACATGGCGGCGGGGCTGCTGATGCTGCACCACTTGCGGCTCTGAACGGCGCTGTACGCACGAGGAGCCGGCCCCGGGATGTCCGGGACCGGCTCCTCGAGAGGAGGGGGTCAGGCGTACGGGTAGAAGCCCGACCCCGTCTTACGGCCGAGGCGGCCCGCGTCGACCATGCGCTGGAGGAGAGGCGGGGCGGCGTACAGCGGCTCCTTGTACTCGGCGTACATCGAGTCGGCGACCGAGGCGACGGTGTCCAGGCCGATCAGGTCCGCGAGCTTCAGCGGGCCCATCGGGTGGGCGCAGCCCATCTCCATGCCGTTGTCGATGTCCTCGCGGCTCGCGATGCCCGATTCGAACATCCGGATCGCGGAGAGCAGGTACGGGATCAGCAGCGCGTTGACGACGAAGCCGGACCGGTCCTGGGCGCGGATCGGGTGCTTGCCGAGCACGTCCTGCACGACGGCCTCGGCGCGCTTGATCGTCTCGTCCGACGTGGTCAACGCCGGGATCAGCTCGACCAGCTTCTGGACGGGCGCCGGGTTGAAGAAGTGGATGCCGATGACCCGGTCCGGGCGCGAGGTCGCGACGGCCAGCTTCACCAGCGGGATGGAGGAGGTGTTGGAGGCCAGGATCGCGTCCTGACGGGTCACGACCTGGTCAAGGACCTGGAAGATCTCCGTCTTGACCTGCTCGTTCTCCACGACGGCCTCGATGACGAGGTCGCGGTCGGCGAACTCCCCGAGGTCGGTGGTGAAGCTGAGGCGGCCGAGGGTCTCGTCCCGCTCCTCCGCGGTGATCTTGCCGCGTTCGGCGGCCTTCGAGAGGGAGTTGTGCAGCCGGGTGCGGCCGATCTCCAGCGCCTCGCCGGTGGTCTCGGCGACCTTCACTTCGAGGCCGCTGCGCGCGCACACCTCCGCGATACCTGCGCCCATCTGGCCACAGCCGACCACCCCGACGCGTGCAATGTCGGCCATAGAGTCCGTCACCTCGTGCCTTTCGATGTTCTCCGCAGTGCAGGGTCCCGTGTGATTCCGGTGCCCGCTTCGACCCCACGACGTTACTCCGCGAGCCCACCCCCGTGACCTGCGGGTCATCTGGCTACGGACGGGCATCATCCTGTTACGTAGGGCGAGCGGGGTGGTGGTCGACGTGAAGGGACGAGTGTGGCGCATGCGACGTACAGGAATGACCCGGAGATCGCTCGTGGCGGGTGCGGCCGGACTGGTGGCGGCGATGACGACGGGCGGTGACGCGGTGGGCTCTGCCGTACGACAAGGAGGCGGCGATGACCGTCTCGCTCGGGGTGAGCTGCGCGGCGTCTGGGTCGCCACGGTCGCCAACCTGGACTGGCCGTCCAAGAAGGGCCTGACGGCGGCCGCGCAGGAGGCCGAGCTCATCGCCCACCTGGACCGGGCGGTCCGGCTGCGGCTCAACGCGGTGGTGCTCCAGGTCCGCCCCACCGCGGACGCCCTGTGGCCCTCCCCGTACGAACCGTGGGCCGACTGCCTCACCGGCGTCCAGGGCCAGGACCCGGGGTGGGACCCGCTCGCCACCGCGGTCCGGGAGGCGCACGACCGGGGCCTGGAGCTGCACGCCTGGTTCAACCCGTACCGGGTGGCGAACCACACGGACCCCGCCCGCCTCAGCGCCTCCCACCCGGCCCGGCGCAACCCCGACTGGGTCCTGCCGTACGGCGGGAAGCTCTACTACGACCCGGGGCTGCCGGAGGTCCGCCGCTTCGTCCAGGACGCGATGCTGGACGCCGTGCGCCGCTACGAGATCGACGCGGTGCACTGGGACGACTACTTCTACCCGTATCCGGTGGCGGGGGAGGCGTTCAAGGACGACGCCGCGTACGAGCGGTACGGGGGCGGCTTCCCGGACCGGGCGGCCTGGCGCCGCGACAACGTGGACCGGCTGGTGCGCGAGATGGGTGAGCGGATCCGGGAGACCCGGCAGGGCGTGCGGTTCGGCATCAGCCCCTTCGCCGTCTGGCGGAACAAGGCCACCGACCCGCTGGGCTCCGACACCCGGGCGGGCGTGGAGACGTACGACGACCTGCACGCCGACACCCGTAAGTGGGTCAGGGAAGGGTGGATCGACTACATCTGCCCGCAGATCTACTGGCACATCGGCCTCGCCACCGCCGACTACGCCAAGGTTCTCGCCTGGTGGGCCGCCACCGTGCGGGGCACGGGTGTGGGGCTGTACGTGGGGGAGGCGCTGTACAAGGCGGGTGACCCGGCCCAGCCCGCGCCCTGGCAGGACCCGGCGGAGCTCTCCCGCCATCTCACCCTCGCCCGGGACCACGACGAGGTGGGCGGGCACATCTTCTTCTCCGCCAAGCATGTGGCGGCGGACCGCATCGGCGCGATGGCCCGGGTGGTCGCCGACCACTACCAGGACCGGGTGCGCGCACCGCGCTGACCCGGGGAGATGAGGGGCCGGGGCCGCTCGGACCCCGGCCCCGGTCCTCCTCCTACTGCGGCTGCCGGCCCTGCGGCGCCTCGATGTGCTGGACGACGCTGTCGGGGCCGGGGGACATCAGGTGCTCGTGGCCGTCGGGGAAACGGAGCCGGTACGGAGGGGCGCCCCCGTCCCCGAGCACTTCGATGATCTCTGCGACCCGGTCGTGCTGTCCCACGGTCCTGCCGTGCATCAGCAGCCGGTCGCCCGCGTGTGCCTCCATCGGGAGTGACCTCCTCACGGTGACGGTCCCCGCCTGTCCGTACAGCCAAGTCTATGACCGTACGGGCCCGGTTTCCCCTGCTGAACGCGGCGCCGACCGGCCCCGGCGGCCCGTCCGCTGGGTGGCGGCGATGCAGACCAGCACCGCCACCGCCGCGAGCGGAGCCGCCGCCGACACCTCCTCGCCGAGCAGCAGGAACGACCACGCCAGCGTCAGCAGCGGCTGCGCGAGCTGGAGTTGGCTGGCCCGGGGGACACCGATCTCGGCCATGCCCTTGTACCAGACGTACAGCCCGAAGAACGTCGATCCGGCGGCCACCCAGACCAGGCCGAGGACGCCGTGCGCGGTGAGGTGGACCGGCTCCAGCGGCACGGCCACCGCGCTGCCCGCGACCGCGAGCGGCAGGCACAGGATCAGCGCCCAGCCGATCACCTGCCACCCCGGCATCACCCGGGCCAGCCGGCCGCCCTCCGTGTACCCGGCCGCGCACACCAGCAGCGCGCCGAAGAGATACAGATCGCCCGAGGTCAGGGCGCCGCCGCTCTGCTGCACGGTGAAGCCGATGACGACGGCCGCCCCGGCGAGGGCCGCGACCCAGAACGTACGGGAAGGGCGTTCGCCGGTACGGAGGGACCCCAGCACCGCCGTCGTCAGCGGCAGCAGCCCCACGACCACGGCCGCGTGCGAGGTGGTGGAGGTCTGGAGGGCGAGGGTCGTCAGCAGTGGAAACCCGATCACCACACCGCCCGCCACCACCGCGAGCCCGCCCCAGTGGCGGCGCGCGGGCACCGGTGCCCGGACCGCCAGCAGGAAGCCGCCCGCGATCAGGGCGGCGAGCGTGGAGCGCAGGGCGACGAGGGACCAGGGGCCGAAGCTCTCCAGGCCCCAGGCGGTGGAGGGGAAAGTGAGCGAGAACGCGACGACGCCGAGCGCGGCGAGGAGCGTGCCACGGCGGGCGGGGGCCTGTGCGGTGTGCGGGGTGGGGGCCTCGGTGGTGTGCGGGGCCGCGTCCAGGGCGGGTGTCGGGGAGGTCTCCGTACCCTCCGTACCGGCATCGACCGCTATCGTTCCGGACCTGGTAGCGCTATCCTGTGCTCTCATGCAAGAGCGTAGCAGCGTCGCCGAACTGGTCACTTCCCTGCGGGCCGAGCTCAACCGCTACTCACCCGGCGGAAAGCTGCCGTCCAGCCGCGCGCTCGTCGAACGCTTCCGGGTCAGCCCGGTCACCGTCTCCCGCGCCATCGCCCAGCTCGCCGCCGAAGGGCTCGTCACCACCCGCCCCGGCTCCGGCGCCTTCCGGGCCGAGCCGCGTGCCGAGGTGCCCGCCCCCGGTGACACGTCCTGGCAGGAGGTGTCGCTGAGCGGCGACGGCGGACCCGAGGTCGTGCCCCGTACGGTCGACGCCTCCGGGGTCCTGGCCACCCTCGCCGCACCACCGCCCGGCACCATCGAGTTCAACGGCGGCTACCTCCACGCCTCCCTCCAGCCGGAGCGGGCCCTGGCCGCCGCCCTCGCCCGGGCCGGCCGCCGCCCGGGTGCCTGGGGCCGCCCGCCCACGGACGGGCTGCCCGAACTGCGGTCCTGGTTCGCCCGCGAGATCGGCCCGGCCCTCTCCGGCGCCGACGTCCTGATCACCGCGGGTGGCCAGAGCGCCCTGGCCACCGCCCTGCGCGCCCTCGCCCCGCCCGGCGCCCCGGTCCTGGTGGAGTCGCCCACCTACCCCGGCATGCTCGCCGTCGCCCGCGCCACGGGGCTGCGCCCGGTCCCCGTCCCGATGGACGCGGACGGGGTCCGGCCCGAGCTGCTCGCCGACGCTTTCCGGGCCACCGGCGCCCGGGTCCTCGTCACCCAGCCGCTCTTCCAGAACCCCACCGGAGCCACCCTCGCCCCCGCCCGCCGGCCCGAGGTCCTGGCGATCGCCCGGGCGGCCGGGGCGTTCGTCATCGAGGACGACTTCGCCCGCCGGCTCGTCCACGAGGACGCCGGGCCGCTCCCGGCGCCGCTGGCCGCCGACGACCCCGACGGGGTGGTCGTCCACGTCTGCTCGCTCACCAAGGTCACCTCGCCGAGCCTCCGGGTCGGCGCGCTGGCCGCTCGGGGCCCGGTGCTGGAGCGCCTGCGCGCCATCCAGGTCGTCGACAGCTTCTTCGTACCGAGGCCGCTCCAGGAGGCCGCGCTCGAACTCGTCGGCTCCCCGTCGTGGGGCCGCCACCTGGCCGCGGTGGCGGCGGAGCTGGGGAGCCGCCGTACGGTGATGGCCGCTGCCCTCCGCTCCGGGCTGCCGGAGTTCGCCCTGCCCCACGTGCCGGCGGGCGGCGGCAGCCTCTGGGCACGGATCCCGGCGACCGGCGCGGGGACGGGCCCCGACGAGGCGGCCGTCGCCTCCGCCGCCCTGCGCGCCTCGGTCGCCATCGCCCCGGGGAGTCCGTACTTCTGCGCCGAACCCCCGGCGGGACACGTACGGCTGAGCTTCGCCGCGGTCTCCGGGGCGGCCGAGATCGCGGAGGGCGTGCGCCGGCTCCGTGCGGCGTACGACGGGCTCCGGGCCCCGGCGCCGTCCGGCACACCTGACCGGGGTGAGGCCGGGGCCCTCTTGACCGGACAGGCGTTCGGCACCACGATCCGGCCATGACGCATCCCGCCATGACGCATCGGGTCACCCTGGTCGCGGCGGCGCGCACGTCGCCCCGCCTGGCCGAGCGCTTCGACGACGACCGGCCGCTCGACCAGGCCGGCTGGCACGAGGTGCAGCTCGTCGCCCACACCCTGGTCCCGCTCGGGGCGGCCGAACTGCGTTACTGCTCGCCCACCCCGCGCAGCCGTGCCACCGGCGATGCACTCGGCTACGCCCCGATGGTCCAACCCGCCCTGCGCGACTGCGACATGGGCCGCTGGCGCGGGATGACCCTGGCCGAGGTCGCCGCCCGCGAACCGGCCGCCGTCGCCGCCTGGCTCGCCGACCCGGGCGGCTCCCCGCACGGCGGCGAATCCCTCCTCGCCTTCATCGGGCGGATCGGGGGCTGGCTGGACACCCGCCCGGCCTGCGACGGGTTCATCGTCGCCGTCGCCGAACCCGCCGTGATCCGCGCGGCCCTGGTCTACGCGCTGAACGTGCCGCCGACGGCGTACTGGAACGTGGACGTCCGCCCGCTCTCCACGATCACGCTCGCGGGCGCGCCCGGCCGCTGGAGCCTGAGCCTGGAGTCCGGCGTCCGCTGACGCCCGGCTCCGGCGGGCACGCTCCCTTCCCACCGGTCCGACCGGTCGGTACGTTGCAGGGGCATCGGTCCCGCCA
Source organism: Streptomyces cyaneofuscatus (assembly GCF_033109485.1). Classification (NCBI taxonomy): domain Bacteria; kingdom Bacillati; phylum Actinomycetota; class Actinomycetes; order Kitasatosporales; family Streptomycetaceae; genus Streptomyces; species Streptomyces cyaneofuscatus. The sequence continues at coordinate 6,964,256 of NZ_CP137002.1, forward strand.
CATACCGAAGGAGCCCAGGTGCCGCAGATCCACGGCCACTGCGACGACCGCTTCACCGGCGTCCGGGACGCCTTCGAGGAGAACTTCACCGCCCGCCGCGAACTGGGCGCGGCGGTCACCGTCCTCGCCGACGGCGTCCCCGTGGTGGACCTCTGGGGCGGCTGGGCGGACGCGGCCCGCACCCGCCCCTGGGAGCGGGACACCGTCGTCAACGTCTGGTCCACGGGCAAGGGCCCCACCGCGCTCTGCGCCCACATCCTGGCCGACCGGGGGCTGCTCGACCTGGACGCCCCCGTGGCGACGTACTGGCCGGAGTTCGCGGCGAACGGCAAGGGGTCCGTCCTCGTACGCCACCTCCTCTCCCACCGCTCCGGGGTCGCCGGAGTCGGCACCCCCCACACCCTGGACGAGCTGTACGACTGGGAGCTGACCTGCGCCCGGCTCGCCGCCACCACGCCCATGTGGGAGCCCGGGACCCGGTCCGGCTACCACGCGATCTCGTACGGATTCCTCGTCGGCGAGGTGGTCCGCCGGGTCACCGGGATGCTGCCCGGGGAGTTCCTGCGGCAGGAGATCACCGGACCGCTGGGCATCGACTTCACCTTCGGCCTCCCCGAGAAGGAGACCCACCGGCTCGCCGAACTCGTCCAGGAACGCGCCGACCGCGACGCCCAGGCCGCGCTGCTGGCCCGGATGGCGCCGGTGGCCGTCGCCTCCCTGCTCAACCCGCCCACCGGCCGGGCCGCCGCCAACACGCCCGGGTGGCGCGCCGCCGAGATCCCCGCCGCCAACGGCCACGGCACCGCCCGCGCCATCGCCGCGCTCTACGGGGTCCTCGCCGGACGCGGCAGCCTCGACGGCCACCGGATCCTCTCCGAGCAGGCCGCCGAACGGGTCCGCGAGAGCCAGGGCGCCTGCCGCGACCTGGTTCTCGGCGACGCCTTCGCCCATGAGACGGAGATCGCCCTCGGTCTCTGGCTGAGCGGCCGCAACCGCTCCTACGGCCCCGACCCGCGGGCGATGGGCCACGACGGCGCGGGCGGTTCCTGCGGTCTGGCCGACCCGGACGCGGGAATCGCCCTCGGGTACGTCATGAACCGGATGGGCTCCGGCGTGGCGGACGACCCACGGAAGACGGCCCTGGTGAACGCGGTGTACGCGGCCGTCGGGGACACCGCCCGGCGATGATCGGAACACGGCATTCCACACCGCCGACCCAACCCGGGTTTCGCCTGCGGTTGCCAGGAATGTGAGGATGTCACCATGACAACCAAGGTCTACTTCGACATCACCATCGACGACGCGCCCGCAGGGCGGATCACGTTCAACCTGTTCGACGACGTCGTCCCCAAGACGACGGAGAACTTCCGCGCGCTCGCCACCGGCGAGAAGGGCTTCGGCTACGCCGGCTCGTCCTTCCACCGCGTCATCACCGACTTCATGCTCCAGGGCGGGGACTTCACCCGCGGCGACGGCACCGGCGGCAAGAGCATCTACGGCGAGAAGTTCGCCGACGAGAACTTCAAGCTCAAGCACGACCGCGTGGGCCTGCTCTCGATGGCCAACGCCGGCCCGAACACCAACGGCTCGCAGTTCTTCATCACCACGGTGCTCACCCCGTGGCTGGACGGCAAGCACGTGGTCTTCGGCGAGGTCGCCGACGACGACAGCATGAAGCTCGTCCGCAAGATCGAGGCGCTCGGCTCCTCCAGCGGCCGCACCCGCGCCAAGGTCACCATCGCCGAGTCCGGCGCTCTCTGACCGAAGCAGGGCCTTCGGGCCCGGCGTGCTCCCGGCATGCAGGAAGCCCGGCCGACGCGATGCGTCGGCCGGGCTTTCCGGTCTCTTCCGTGGGCCGCGGTCAGTTCGACCGGGCGGCGCGCTCCGCGTTGCGCTCCTTGATGCGGGCGGCCTCCTTGCGGACCTCGGCCTGGGTGGCCCGCTCCTTCTGGAGCCACTCGGGCATCTCGTCCTTGAGGGCGTCGACCTGCTCGGTGGTGAGGGCGTCGGTGATCCCGCCGCGGGCGAGTCCCGCGATGGAGATGCCGAGCTTCGCCGCGACCACCGGGCGGGGGTGCGGTCCGGTGCGGCGCAGCTCGACCAGCCACGCGGGCGGGTCGGTCTGGAGGGCGTTGAGCTCGGTGCGCGAGACGGCACCCTCCTGGAACTCGGCGGGGGTGGCCTGGAGGTACACACCCAGCTTCTTCGCCGCGGTGGCGGGCTTCATGGTCTGGGCGGTCTTGTGCGACGTCATGGGTCCAGGGTATCGACCACAGGACATACCTCCGACCACGGACCGGTAGCCTGAACCCGTGACAGGCTCGGACATCCCCTCATCCTTCAGGCTCGCGTACGTCCCCGGCGTGACGCCGACCAAGTGGGTGAGGGTCTGGCACGAGCGACTGCCCGGCACCCCGCTGGAGCTGATCCAGGTCCCTCCGGCCGACGCGGGCCGGCTGCTGGCGGACGGCGGCGCGGAGGCCGGACTCGTACGGCTCCCGGTCGACCGGGACGTCCTCAGCGCGATCCCCCTCTACACCGAGACGACGGTCGTGGTGATCCCCAAGGACCACGCCGCCACAGCCGCGGAGGAGATCACGCTCCCCGATCTGGCGGACGAGATCGTCCTGCACCCGCTCGACGACGTCCTGGACTGGGAGACCCTCCCCGGCCGCCCCGCGATCGAACGCCCTGCCTCCACGGCGGACGCCATCGAGCTGGTGGCGGCGGGCGTGGGCGTGCTCCTCGTCCCGCAGTCCCTGGCCCGCCTGCACCACCGCAAGGACCTCACCTACCGGCCGGTCCTGGAGGCCCCCGAGTCCCGCGTGGCCCTGTCGTGGCCGCAGGAGGAGCCCACTCCCGACCTGGTGGAGGAGTTCATCGGCATCGTCCGAGGGCGCACGGTCAACAGCACCCGGGGCCGCGCGGCCACCCCGCCGCAGCCGTCGGCGAAGGAGAAGGCCAAGGCGAAGGCCAAGCGGGCGGGCACGGCGACCGGCTCCGCGCGCAAGCAGGCGGCCACGGGCCGCCGCGCGGGAACCCCCAAGGGCGGCAAGCCCACGGGCAAGCGCGGAAAGCCGCGCGGCCGCTAGAACCGGACGCCCACCCCCGTACGACCGCTCGTCCCAGCCCTCCTCAGCGCCCCCCGTGTCCCTCGCATCCCTCGCATCCCGACGTCCCGTCGGACAGATACCGCGGACGACGTCCCAGCAGGTCAGAGGGTGGGAATTCCCGGGGTTGCGTCACTTCCCCGGCAGCGGTGGTGGCCCACGCCCCCCGTCCCGCAGGGTTGTCGTCAGCCGGCCGGTGCGGTCGGCTCCGAACAGGGGAGGCAACGTACATGCGAGCCATGACGAGGACGTTCGTGAGTGTCGCCACCGCCGTGGGTATCGCGGCCGGAACGATGACGGCGGCGGGCACCAGCTTCGCGGCGACGCCGGCCCAGCAGGCCCCGGCGGTCAGCGCCCAGCAGGTCGCGCCGCTCGCGGTCGTCAACCTCGGCCTGAGCAACGCACAGGCGAAGGAGGTCCAGCGCTGGCTGGCACGCTCCTGGAACTACACGGGCGCCATCGACGGCCAGCTCGGCACCAACAGCTGGAAGGCGTTCCAGCGCTTCCTGAGGTCGGCCGCCAACTACAACGACTCCATCGACGGAGTCGTCGGACCCAACACGGTCAAGGCCCTCCAGCGCTGGCTGAAGGCGCACTACGGCTACACCGGCGCGATCGACGGCGTCGCCGGACCGGGCACCCAGGCGGCGTTCAAGCGATTCGCCAACGCCCGCTGATTCTCGGGTGAGCGGCTTCGCCCAAGGATGAGGAGCACGGCGGGTCCGCAGTTGAGGGGAGCGGACCTTGCCGTGCTCTTCGCCGCGAGCGGATGGCGTACGTCCGGCGCAGCGGCGAACAGGTCGACAGAGCCCTCGTACGCTACGACCTGACGGCTCCCGCGACCCGCTCGGCGGCCTCCGCAGGCGTCAGGTGCGTGGTGTCGACGACCTCGGCCGCGCTGTGCAGCCAGGTGCGGGCCGCCTCGGCGTAGGGCTCCAGGTACCGGACGCGGAAGGCGGAGGGGCCCATGTCCGTGTCCCCCTCGATGCGCCCGCGGAGGGTCTCCTGGTCGGCGTGGAGCACGAAGTGCCGTAGGGGAATGGCGTGTCGGGCGAGGCCGCTGCTGATCTCGCGCCAGTACGGCTCGACCAGGACGGTCATGGGCATCACCAGAGTGCCGCCGGTGTAGTCGAGCACCTGGCGGGCGGTCTCGACCACGAGCGACCGCCACGGCGGCCAGTGCTGGAAGTTGTCCGTCCGGGACAGCGCCGGCGTGATGTCCATGAGCGTCTCGCCGACCTTCTCGGCGTCGAACACCCGCGAATCCGGAAGGAGTTGCTGCACGAGTGCACTGGTCGTCGTCTTGCCTGCGCCATGGGTGCCGTTGAGCCATACGATCATGGGCTCACGCTAATGCCCTCTCGCCCGGCCAGGGCGAGAGGGCGTCCGGGACCTGGACCGTGCGACGAGCCCCGGGGGCGGTCCGTCCGCCCCCGGGGTACGGTCAGCGGCCGGCGAGGAGTTCGAGCGTGTCGATCACGCGGTTCGAGAAGCCCCACTCGTTGTCGTACCAGGCGACCACCTTGACGTGGCGGCCGTCGACGCGGGTGAGAGCCGAGTCGAAGATCGCCGAGGCGGGATTGCCCGTGATGTCGGACGACACGAGCGCGTCGTCCGAGTACTCGAGTACGCCGGCGAGCGGGCCTTGTGCGGCGGCGCTGTAGGCCGCCAGCACGTCCTCGCGCGTCACGTCGCGGGCGACGGTCGTGTTGAGTTCGACGATCGATCCCACCGGAACCGGTACGCGGATCGAGTCGCCGGACAGCTTGCCGTCGAGGTTCGGCAGCACGAGGCCGATCGCCTTGGCGGCACCCGTCGTGGTCGGCACGATGTTGACGGCGGCGGCGCGGGCGCGGCGCGCGTCGCGGTGCGGGCCGTCCTGGAGGTTCTGCTCCTGCGTGTAGGCGTGCACCGTCGTCATGAAGCCGTGCTCGATACCGGCGAGGTCGTCGAGCACCTTCGCCAGCGGTGCGAGCGCATTGGTCGTGCAGGAGGCGTTCGAGACGATCGTGTGCGCCGCCGGGTCGTACGCGTCGGTGTTGACGCCGTACGCGAGCGTGACATCGGCGCCGTCCGCCGGCGCACTGACGAGTACCTTCTTCGCACCCGCGTCGAGGTGCGCGCGGGCAGCCTTAGCCGAGGTGAAGCGGCCGGTCGCCTCCAGCACGATGTCGACGCCGAGCTCGGCCCACGGCAGCTGCGCCGGTTCGCGCTCGGCGAGCACGGTGATGCGGCGGCCGTCGACCACGAGGGTGTCCCCGTCGACGGTCACCGGGCGCCCGAGCCGACCGGCCGTGCTGTCGTAGGCGAGCAGCCGGGCGAGAGCGGCGGGCTCCGTCAGGTCGTTCACGGCGACGACCTCAAGGGCACTGTCGCGCTCCAGCAGTGCGCGCAGCACATTGCGTCCGATGCGGCCGAATCCGTTGATGGCGATGCGAGTCATGAATGGTGTCCCTTCCGTTCCCCACCAGGCTCGCTCGCGGCCGACGCGGCTGACAGTGGCGGGATCGCCACGGTTCAAAAGGATCGCGCCAAGCGGGTGCCGGGGCGAGCCACGCCGTGCCGGGCGCGCCATGCGGCGCCGGGCGTCCTACGCGCCGCGCGTGAACGTACGCCGGTACTCGCTCGGTGTGGTGCCGAGGATGCGCTGGAAGTGCAGCCGCAGATTGGCGCCGGTGCCGAGCCCGATGTCGGCGGCGATCTGCTCGACGCTCCGCTCCGAGCGCTCCAGCAGTTCGCGCGCCACGTCGATGCGGGCGCGCATCACCCACTGCATCGGTGTGTAGCCGGTCTCCTCGACGAACCGCCGGGAGAACGTGCGCGGCGACACCCCCGCCTGCCGTGCGAGGGTGTCGAGGGTGAGGGGCTCGCCGAGCCGGTGCAGCGCCCACTCCCGGGTGGCGGCGAACCGCTCACCGAGCGGCTCGGGCACGCTGCGCGGCACGTACTGCGCCTGACCGCCGCTCCGGTAGGGGGCCGCTACCAGCCGCCGGGCCGCGTGGTTGGACGCGGCCACCCCGAGGTCGCCGCGCAGGATGTGCAGGCACAGGTCGATGCCGGAGGCGGCGCCGGCCGAGGTGAGCACGCTGCCCTCGTCGACGAACAGGACGTTCTCGTCGACCCGGACGAGCGGATGCCTCGCCGCGAGGGCCCGCGTGTAGTGCCAGTGCGTCGTGGCGCGCTTGCCGTCGAGCAGCCCCGTGGCGGCGAGCGCGAAAGCGCCCGTGGAGATGGCGGCGAGCCGCGCCCCCCGGTCATGAGCCCGGATCAGCGCGTCGACGACGGCCTGCGGCGGGTCCTCACGGTCCGGAAACCGGTAGCCGGGGACGAAGACGATGTCGGCCCACTCAAGGGTGCGCAGACCGTGCGCCACGGAGTACGACAGGCCGTCACCGCCGGTCACGAGACCGGATTCGGCGCCGCAGACCCTCACCTCGTACGGCATGCTCGCGCGGGTCGTGAACACCTGCGCGGGGATACCGACGTCGAGCGGCTTGGCCCCCTCCAGCACGAGGACGGCGACGCGATGCGGAGACGGGGCGGGCACGGGGAAAGGGTACGCGGGGTGGGGCGCCGGCGAAGATCGCCGAGGGGGCCATCCGTCGCAGCCGGCGAGCGTGTTGCGTTCGCCGAGCCGGGCGCGGTTGAAGCCGGTACGCCCAGGGCATGGAACTGTACGGGCTCTCCCACGGGACGTAGGTGGCGCCGAAAGTCTGTGAGGCATGCATGGTCGGTTCGCGGACGCCGAGGCCGGGGAACCTGTTGGAGCGCTGGGATCAGCGAGGGCTGGCCGTCGCTTGTCTGGTCGCCGTCTGCGGATCAGTGACTGCCGCGCTCTTCGGGCTGTCCGCTGCTTGGCAGATGCCCTTCTTGTTCACGGCGGTATACGCGATCCTGCGCTCCCTCGTCCCGCTCACCGAGTCGCGGCAGGAGCTGGCCGATCTCCGAGCCGAGGTCGAATCGCTGCGGCGCGACTTCGACCAGGTGAACTCGTCACGTATAGAGCACTATCCGGACGCGGCGTCCTTCTACAGGGCGGAGATCGACTATCTCGTCGACCGCAGCCCCAGCCATATGGACGCCTGGTACATGCGGCTTGAGACGCCGGATGATTTCAGTGCGTCGTCTGCCGCATTCTCGGAATACTTCCAGGCGGTACTCGACTGGGCGGACAACGGCGGATCGGTACGGCGTCTGTTCTGCCTCGGCTCGTCCAGAGGGTATGCCAGTTGGACATCACGGCACCGGGAACAGACCCGTCACCTGCGCAGCTACAGCATCCGCCAGGTGACCTGGCCCATCAAGGCCGACCTTATGAGCATGGCCATCATGGACATGAGCGCGGTGTTCCTCGCTTTCACCGTCGGCGACCGGGTCCAGGGCATGCGCATCGAGGACAGCGAGGCCGCAGCGTACTTCAAGTCGTACTTCGACCGGCACTGGGAGAACGCCAGGGAGGTGCCCCGTCTCCCCCTGCCTTGAGTCCTGCCTTGAGTCCAGGCTCGACGTGCCCCGGGGATAATCAGGGTGCCCCTGATTGCATAAAAGTGCGACGCTGCGTATAGTCATGCCATCGACGAGGAGGGTTCCGATGGTGGTACGCGCAGCGGTGGCAGGGGCGAGCGGATACGCCGGCGGTGAGCTGCTCCGACTCCTGCTGGCGCACCCCGGCGTCGAGATCGGTGCCCTCACCGGCCACTCCAACGCCGGGCAGACGCTCGGCTCACTCCAGCCGCACCTGCGGCCCCTGGCCGGCCGGGTGCTGGAGCCCACCACCGCCGAGGTGCTCGCCGGGCACGACGTCGTCTTCCTGGCGCTGCCGCACGGGCAGTCCGCCGCCGTCGCCGAGCAGCTCGGGGACGAGGTCCTCGTCGTCGACATGGGGGCCGACTTCCGGCTGAAGGACGCGGGGGACTGGGAGACGTTCTACGGGTCCCCGCACGCCGGGACCTGGCCCTACGGGCTGCCCGAGCTGCCGGGCGGGCGGGCCGCGCTCGCCGGGTCGAAGCGGATCGCGGTGCCGGGGTGCTACCCGACCGCCGTGTCCCTCGCGCTCTTCCCGGCGTACGAGGCCGGTATCGCCGAGCCGGAGGCCGTCATCGTCGCCGCGTCGGGCACGTCGGGTGCGGGCAAGGCGGTCAAGCCGCATCTGCTCGGCTCCGAGGTGATGGGCAACATGACCCCGTACGGCGTCGGCGGCGGGCACCGCCACACCCCCGAGATGATCCAGAACCTCAGCGCCGCCGCCGGGCAGCCCGTCACCGTCTCCTTCACGCCCACCCTCGCGCCCATGCCGCGCGGCATCCTCGCCACGTGCAGCGCGAAGGCCGAGCCGGGCGTGAGCGCGGAGTCCCTGCGCGCGGTGTACGAGAAGGCGTTCGCGGACGAGCCGTTCGTGGACCTCCTGCCCGAGGGGCAGTGGCCCGCCACCGCCGCGGTGTACGGCTCCAACGCCGTACAGGTCCAGGTCGCGTACGACGAGGCCGCCGGGCGGATCATCGTCGTCACCGCCATCGACAACCTCGCCAAGGGCACCGCGGGCGGCGCCCTGCAGAGCATGAACATCGCCCTCGGGCTCCCCGAGGACACAGGTCTCACGACGATCGGAGTTGCACCGTGAGCGTCACGGCAGCACAGGGATTCTCGGCGGCGGGCATCGCCGCCGGAATCAAGGAGAGCGGTAACCCGGACCTGGCCCTCGTGGTCAACCACGGGCCCCGTCGCGCCGCCGCGGGCGTCTTCACCTCCAACCGTGTCAAGGCTGCCCCGGTCCTCTGGTCCGAGCAGGTCCTCAAGGGCGGCGAGGTCACCGCCGTCGTCCTCAACTCCGGTGGCGCCAACGCCTGTACGGGTCCCAAGGGGTTCCAGGACACCCACGCGACCGCCGAGAAGGTCGCCGAGGTGCTGGAGGGGCACAGTGCGGGAGAGGTGGCCGTCGCCTCCACCGGGCTCATCGGCATCCTGCTCCCCATGGACAAGCTGCTCCCCGGCATCGAGCAGGCCGCCGCCGCCCTCAGCGAGCACGGCGGTGAGAAGGCCGCCATCGCCATCAAGACCACCGACACCGTGCACAAGACGGCCGTCGCGGGCGGCGAGGGCTGGACCGTCGGCGGCATGGCCAAGGGCGCGGGCATGCTCGCCCCCGGCCTCGCCACCATGCTCGTCGTCCTCACCACCGACGCCGATGTGCCCGCCCCGCAGCTGGACGCCGCCCTCCGCGACGCCACCCGGACCACCTTCGACCGGGTCGACTCCGACGGCTGCATGTCCACCAACGACACCGTGCTGCTGCTCGCCTCCGGCGCCAGCGGCATCACCCCGGAGCAGGGCGCGTTCGCGGAAGCCGTACGGGCCGTCTGCGACGACCTCGCCCGGCAGCTCATCGGGGACGCCGAGGGCGCCTCCAAGGACATCCGGATCGAGGTGATCAACGCGGCCACCGAGGACGACGCCGTCGAGGTCGGCCGGTCCATCGCCCGTAACAACCTCCTCAAGTGCGCCATCCACGGCGAGGACCCCAACTGGGGCCGTGTCCTCTCCGCCATCGGCACGACAAAGGCGGCCTTCGAGCCGGACCAGCTCAACGTCGCCATCAACGACGTCTGGGTCTGCAAGAACGGCGGCGTCGGCGAGGACCGCGACCTGGTCGACATGCGCTACCGGGAGGTCAAGATCACCGCAGACCTCGCCGCCGGCACCGAGTCCGCCGTCATCTGGGCCAACGACCTCACCGCGGACTACGTCCACGAGAACAGCGCGTACAGCTCATGAGCGCCGCGCGGAAACACACCGCACTCCCGAAGGCGCAGATCCTCATCGAGGCGCTGCCCTGGCTGACCCGGCACAACGGCAAGACCGTCGTCATCAAGTTCGGTGGCAACGCCATGATCGACGAGGAGCTGAAGGCCGCCTTCGCCCAGGACGTCGTCTTCCTGCGGCACGCCGGGCTCAAGCCCGTCGTCGTGCACGGCGGCGGCCCGCAGATCAGCGCCCAGCTCGACAAGCAGGGCCTGGTCAGCGAGTTCAAGGCCGGGCTGCGGGTCACCACCCCCGAGGCGATGGACGTCGTACGGATGGTGCTCGCCGGACAGGTCCAGCGCGAACTGGTCGGCCTCCTCAACCAGCACGGCCCCCTCGCCGTCGGCATGACCGGCGAGGACGCCCACACCATCACCGCCACCCAGCACCGGCCCACCATCGACGGCGAGTCCGTCGACATCGGCCGGGTCGGCGAGATCACCGCCATCGACACCGGGGCCATCCAGGCGCTGCTCGACGACGGCCGCATCCCGGTCGTCTCCTCCATCGCCCGCTCCGCCGACGACCACCACGTCTACAACGTCAACGCCGACACCGCGGCCGCCGCGCTCGCCGCCGCCCTGAACGCCGAGACGCTGATGGTCCTCACCGACGTGGAGGGGCTGTACGAGGACTGGCCCAACAGCGACGACGTCATCAGCCGGCTGACCGCCAGTCAGCTGGAGAAGCTGCTGCCCGAGCTGTCCAGCGGCATGGTCCCCAAGATGCAGGGCTGTCTGCACGCCGTGCGCAACGGCGTCGAGACCGCCCGCGTCATCGACGGGCGGGTCCAGCACTCGATCCTGCTGGAGATCTTCACCGACGAGGGCATCGGCACGATGGTCGTGCCGGACGCCCCCATCGACGTACACACAGGGCCTGAACTGGGGGAATCATGACCGGTACCGACAGCAGCGGACTCACCTCGCGGTGGCAGGGCGCGCTGATGGACAACTACGGCACGCCCCGCCTGCCGCTCGTCCGCGGCGAAGGCGCGTACGTCTGGGGCGAGGACGGCACCCGCTACCTCGACTTCGTCGGCGGCATCGCGGTCAACGCCCTCGGCCACGCCCACCCGGCCGTCGTCGAGGCCGTCTCCACCCAGGTCGCCTCGCTCGGCCACGTATCGAACCTGTTCATCGCGGAGCCGCCGGTCGCGCTCGCCGAGCGGCTGCTCCAGCTGTTCGGCCGGCCGGGCCGGGTCTTCTTCGCCAACTCCGGAGCCGAGGCCAACGAGGCCGCCTTCAAGATCGGCCGGCTCACCGGGCGCGGTCACATGGTCGCCACCGACGGCGGCTTCCACGGCCGGACCATGGGCGCGCTCGCGCTGACCGGCCAGCCCGGCAAGCAGGAGCCGTTCGTCCCGCTGCCCGGTGATGTCACGCATGTGCCGTACGGAGACGTGGACGCCCTGCGCGCAGCGGTGACCACCGACACCGCCCTGGTCATCATCGAGCCGATCCAGGGCGAGAACGGCGTCGTCGTCCCGCCCAAGGGCTATTTGGAGGCGGCCCGGGAGATCACCCGCGCCACCGGCACGCTGCTCGTCCTGGACGAGGTGCAGACCGGGATCGGCCGCTGCGGCCAGTGGTTCGAGCACCAGGCCCACCAGGGCGTGGAGCCTGACCTCGTCACGCTCGCCAAGGGACTCGGCGGCGGCCTCCCGATCGGCGCGACCGTCGCGTTCGGCCCGGCGGCCGACCTGCTGAAGCCGGGTCACCACGGCACCACGTTCGGCGGCAACCCGATCGCGTGCGCCGCCGGACTCGCCGTCCTGGACACCCTCGCGGCCGACGGCGCCCTCGACGAGGTCAAGCGGCTCGGCGAGAAGATCCGCGACGGGGTGGAGGCGCTGGGACACCCCCTGGTCTCCCATGTCCGCGGCAGTGGCCTGCTGCTGGGTATCGTGCTCACCGGACCCCTCGCACCGCAGGTGCAGCAGGCGGCCCAGGGAGCCGGCCTCCTGGTGAACGCGCCCGCCCCCGATGTCGTACGGCTCATGCCGCCGCTGATCATCGGTGACGCGGAGGTGGACGCGTTCCTGGAGATCCTGCCGGGAGCTCTCGACGCGGCACACGGGGACGGACGATCCGGAGCATGACCCTCCGGAGAATGAGGCGACGACGATGACCGAGGCGCAGGAAACCGAGCACGGCGGGCCGTCCGTGCCGCAGACCCGCACCGCCCGCCACCGCCGGATCGTGGACATCCTGAACCGGCAGCCGGTCCGCTCGCAGAGCCAGCTGGCCAAGCTCCTCGCCGACGACGGGCTGAGCGTCACCCAGGCGACGCTCTCCCGCGACCTCGACGAGCTGGGCGCGGTCAAGATCCGCAACACCGGCGGCGAGCTGATCTACGCGGTGCCCAGCGAGGGCGGATTCCGCACCCCGCAGGCGCCGCTGGGCGGCTCCGCCAAGGAGGAGCGGATGCGCAGGCTCTCGGCCGAACTGCTCATCTCGGCGGAGGCATCGGCCAACCTCGTGGTGCTCCGTACGCCGCCGGGCGCCGCGCAGTTCCTCGCCTCGGCCATCGACCAGGCCGAACTGCACGACATCCTCGGCACCATCGCCGGGGACGACACGCTGATGCTCATCAGCCGCGACCCGGCCGGCGGCCAGGCGCTCGCCGACCACCTGCTGAGGCTCGCTCAGAACGACCGGTGACCTCTTCTAATAGCGCGTGATCGCGGTCGGGCCCGAGCTGGTCCCGACCGCGATGTGCGGCCGCCGCTCCGGGTCCGCCCACGCCAGGATCTCCGCCATGGCGTCGGCGGGCACGGACACACAACCCGCCGTCGCCCCGCGCCCGTTGACATGCAGGAAGATCCCGGCGCCCCGATTGCGTACCGGACGCTCGTAGTTGAAGCCGATCACCAGCGCGTGGGCGTACTGCGTCCCGTACGAGACCAGGTGCTCGGCCTCGTCCGCCCGGCAGTCGGCGGGGCGTGGTTCCACCCAACGGTTGTACGACGCCGAGGCGTTGTCCTGGCACCACCAGGAGTCCTCGTTCACCTCGCGGTAGGCGTACCGCGTCCCGGCCGGGGCCTCCTGGATCCCGAAGGCGTACGGCAGGTCGTAGAGGCCGGTGGGGGTGGTGCTGGTGCCCTGCTCGCGGGTCGCGCCATCGGCCAGCCCGTTCGCCCCGAACCGCGCGGGCGCCGACCCCGCCGCCACCCACCTGCCCCCGCGCCGCTCCCACCAGGTCACCGTGCCGGTGGTGGAGGTGGTGTCCGGTGCCTCGGCGGTGATGAGCTGGGAGCCGCCGCCGGTGTCCGCCAGCCGGTACGGCAGGGGCGGTACGTCGGAGGCGGTGGCGGCCCCGAGGGAGCCCAGGGCCAGAGCGAGCAGGACGGCGAAGGTCGGGAGAGATCGTCGGCGCATGCTCCGGACCGTACGGCGACCGCACCCGGCCGCCCACCGGACCTGCTCCGTACGGCCCAGCGGCCGCCTCTCCGCGCGATGCACGGGAAGCCGCGCGAGGCACCGAAAGCCGGCCCGGGTTTGTTCGCTAGGCCGGGCGGTGGCATCCCGCGAGAAGCGTCGCGACCATGCGCCGGGCGTCGGCCCGCTCGTAGTCGGGGCCGGTGATGCAGAGGTTCCCGATGGCGCGCATGAGCGTGTAGGCGCTGATGCCGGGGCTCACCTCATCGGCGGCGGCGCAGGCGTCGAGCAGCGTCGCACAGGCCGGGACCAGGGTGTCGAGCATGAGGGCGTGGAGGTTCTCCAACCCCGGATCGTCGGACCCCAGGGCGGCGCCCAGGCCGTGCTTGGTCACCAGGAACTCCACGAACGCGTCCACCCAGACGGTGAGAGCGGTGAACGGGGAGGCCGATTCCGCCAGGAGCTGGGGCGCGAGGGCGGCGCAGGTGTCGATCTGGTGCCGGTAGACGGCGGTGACGAGGTCCGCCCGGGTCGGGAAGTTCCGGTAGATCGTCCCCACGCCCACACCGGCGCGTTCGGCGATGTCGCGGACGGGGGCCTGGACCCCCTGGTCCACGAAGACCGCCGAAGCTGCCGCCAGCACGCCGCTGCGGGTGCGCTGCGCCTGGGCTCGGCGTGCTCCGACCGGTTCCGGCACGGGATCCTCCATTGCTCGCGGAACAATGTTCCGCTAAATTGGCGGAACGATGCTCCGCCAAATTATGGCAGAGCTCCACCATGGAGAAAGCGCAGGTCCCCCATGTCTTCCCGCCCCCTCGCCCGGCCCGTCGTCGCGGTCAAGCCCATCGCCGTCCCCGCGCCCGGTCGCGGCCTCGACCTCCAGGTGAAGGTCACGGCCCCGCTGTCGGGCCAGGGCCTGCCCGTCATCGTGTTCTCCCACGGCAACGCCTGGTCCCTGGATGGATACGAGCCCCTCGTCGACCGGTGGGCCGCCGCCGGGTTCGTCGTGGTGCAGCCCACCCACCTGGACTCCCGCCGCAACGGCATCGGATGGGAGGACCCGCGCTTCGCCACCATCTGGCGCGTCCGGATCGCCGACCTCCATGCGGTCCTCGACGGCCTCGGCGACATCCTGCGCCAGGCCGGCGGCCTGGAGTCCCGCGTCGACCGGGGGCGCGTCGCGGTCGTCGGCCACTCCTGGGGCGCCCAGAGTGCCGGTGCGATCCTCGGTGCGCGGGTGCTCGACGCCGACGGCGTTCCCGGCGAGGACTTCTCCCACCCGGCGGTCTCGGCCGGCGCGCTGATCGCGGCGACCGGAACCGGCGACACGCTCACCCCGTTCGCCGCCGAGCACCTTCCGTTCATGCGGCCGGACTACTCCACCATGACCACCCCGGCCCTGGTCGTCGCGGGCGGCAAGGACCAGTCGCAGCTCTCCACCCGGGGCCCGGAGTGGTTCACCGACGCCTACCACCTCAGCCCGTCCCCGAAGGCCTTGCTCGCCATCGCCGAGGGTGAGCACACCCTGGGCGGCCTGGCCGGCGAGATGGCCGCCGAGACCACCGACGAGGACCCGGCCCGCGTCGCCCTCGTCGCCGGCGCGGTCTCCGCCTACCTCCTCGACGCCTTCACGCTCGACGCGACCGCATGGCCCGCCCTGGGTGAGGCCGACGCGTCCGGTGGCGGCGCGTGGACCATCGCCCGCAAGTGAGTGCGGGCAGCTCGCGCGACCGTGCTCACCCCACCTGACCTGCTGCTTTGACAAACCATACGGAGGGCCGCATAGTTATACCCATCAGTGATTGCACCGTAAGGAGAAACCCGTGACCGAGCGCGTCGTACTCGCCTACTCGGGCGGCCTGGACACCTCCGTCGCCATCGGCTGGATCGCCGAGGAGACGGGCGCCGAGGTCATCGCCGTTGCCGTGGACGTCGGCCAGGGCGGCGAGGACCTGGACGTCATCCGCAAGCGCGCGCTCGCCTGCGGTGCCGTCGAAGCCGAGGTCGCGGACGCCAAGGACGAGTTCGCCGAGGAGTACTGCCTCCCGGCGATCAAGGCCAACGCCCTCTACATGGACCGCTACCCGCTGGTCTCGGCCCTCTCCCGGCCGACGATCGTCAAGCACCTCGTCGCCGCCGCCAAGAAGCACAACGCCGGGATCGTCGCCCACGGCTGCACCGGCAAGGGCAACGACCAGGTCCGCTTCGAGGCCGGTATCTCCGCGCTCGGCCCCGACCTGAAGTGCATCGCCCCGGTCCGCGACTACGCGATGACCCGGGACAAGGCGATCGCCTTCTGCGAGGAGAAGAACCTCCCGATCGCGACCACCAAGAAGTCCCCGTACTCCATCGACCAGAACGTCTTCGGACGGGCCGTCGAGACGGGCTTCCTGGAGGACATCTGGAACGCGCCGATCGAGGACATCTACGAGTACACCTCCAACCCCGCCACCCCGCGCGAGGCCGACGAGGTCGTCATCTCCTTCAAGGAGGGCGTGCCGGTCGCCATCGACGGCCGTCCCGTCACCGTTCTCCAGGCGATCCAGCAGCTCAACGAGCGGGCCGGTGCTCAGGGCATCGGCCGGATCGACATGGTCGAGGACCGGCTCGTGGGCATCAAGTCCCGTGAGGTGTACGAGGCGCCCGGCGCGATCGCGCTGATCACCGCTCACCAGGAGCTGGAGAACGTCACCGTCGAGCGCGAGCTGGCCCGCTACAAGCGGCAGGTCGAGCAGCGCTGGGGCGAGATGGTCTACGACGGCCTGTGGTTCTCCCCGCTGAAGCGGGCCCTGGACGGCTTCATCAACGAGGCCAACCAGCACGTCACCGGTGACATCCGGATGACCCTGCACGCGGGCCGCGCCGTCGTCACCGGCCGGAAGTCCGACGAGTCGCTGTACGACTTCAACCTCGCCACCTACGACTCGGGCGACACCTTCGACCAGTCCAAGGCGCAGGGCTTCATCGAGCTCTTCGGTCTCTCCTCGAAGATCGCGGCCAAGCGCGACCTCGCCTGACCCCTCTCGTTGTACAGCCGCCTCCCCGTCCGCACGCGGCAGGGAGGCGGCCGCATATCCGCACCTGGGCCGACGCCTTGGCCTTTGCCTTTGCTTTTTTGAGGAGCACGCAGTGAGCAGCAACAACGGTGACGTCCGGCTCTGGGGCGCGCGTTTCGCCGACGGACCGGCCGAGGCGCTGGCCAAGCTGTCGGCCTCCGTCCACTTCGACTGGCGGCTCGCGCCGTACGACATCGCCGGCTCCCGCGCCCACGCCCGCGTCCTCAACAAGGCGGGCCTGCTCACCGAGGACGAGCTGACCCGGATGCAGGAAGGCCTCGACCAGCTCGAAGCCGATGTCGCCGACGGCTCGTTCACCGGGACCATCGCCGACGAGGACGTCCACACCGCCCTGGAGCGCGGGCTCCTGGAGCGGCTCGGCCCCGACCTCGGCGGCAAGCTGCGGGCCGGCCGGTCGCGGAACGACCAGATCGCCACCCTCTTCCGGATGTACCTCCGCGACCACGCCCGGATCATCGGCGGCCTCATCGCCGACCTCCAGGGCGCGCTGGTCGGCCTCGCCGAGGCCCACCCGGACGTGGCGATGCCGGGCCGCACCCACCTCCAGCACGCCCAGCCGGTGCTCTTCGCCCACCATGTGCTCGCCCACGTCCAGTCGCTGTCCCGGGACGCCGAGCGGCTGCGCCAGTGGGACGAGCGGACGGCCGTCTCCCCGTACGGCTCCGGGGCGCTCGCCGGCTCCTCGCTCGGGCTGGACCCGGAGGCGGTCGCCGCCGACCTCGGCTTCGAGCACGGTTCGGTCGCCAACTCCATCGACGGCACCGCCTCGCGGGACTTCGTCGCCGAGTTCGCGTTCATCACCGCGATGATCGGCGTCAACCTCTCCCGGATCGCGGAGGAGGTCATCATCTGGAACACGAAGGAGTTCTCCTTCGTCACCCTCCACGACGCCTTCTCCACCGGCTCCTCGATCATGCCGCAGAAGAAGAACCCGGACATCGCGGAGCTGGCCCGGGGCAAGTCCGGCCGCCTCATCGGCAATCTGACCGGGCTGCTCGCCACGCTGAAGGCCCTCCCGCTCGCGTACAACCGCGACCTCCAGGAGGACAAGGAGCCCGTCTTCGACTCCTGCGACCAGCTCGAAGTCCTGCTCCCCGCCTTCACCGGCATGATGGCCACCCTCACCGTCAACCGCGAGCGCATGGAGGAGCTGGCCCCCGCCGGCTTCTCGCTCGCCACCGACATCGCGGAGTGGCTGGTCCGGCAGGGCGTGCCGTTCCGGGTCGCGCACGAGGTCGCGGGCGCCTGCGTCAAGGAGTGCGAGCAGCACGGCATCGAGCTCGACGAGCTCACCGACGAGCAGTTCGCGAAGATCTCCGAGCACCTCACCCCGGAGGTCCGCACCGTCCTCAACGTGCGTGGCGCCCTCGCCTCCCGCAACGGCCGGGGCGGAACAGCCCCCTCCGCCGTCGCCGTACAGCTCGCCGAGGTGAAGAAGGACCTGGAGGCGCAGAACGCCTGGGCGACCGCCCGCCGGTAGCCGGCCGGAGGGCCGAGCAGCGGTACGTACGGTGTCGTCGCAGGTGTACGAAAGGTGTCGCGGGCTACGTTGACCGGGGTAGGAGTATCCGCAACCGACCCCGAGGAGCCCGCGATGCCCTTCACCGCCCTGGCCACCGCGACGACCCCGACCGCCCACATCGGACTGGGTCTCGCGGCCGTCGGCAGGCCCGGATACATCAACCTCCACCGGGACCAGGACTTCCCCGACGGCCGGGACGTGGAGGACCTGCGCGCCCGTACGCACGAGCTGCTGGACGCGGCGTACGCGCAGGGCGTCCGGTACGTCGACGCGGCCCGCTCCTACGGCCGGGCCGAGGAGTTCCTGGGGGAGTGGCTGGACGCCCGGCCCTCCTTCACCGACCTCGTCGTCGGCTCCAAGTGGGGGTACACCTACACCGCCGACTGGCGCACCGAGGCCGAGGCCCACGAGGTCAAGGACCACAGCCTCGCCACCTTCGAGCGCCAGCGCGCCGAGACCCGCGAACTCCTCGGCGACCGGCTCGACCTCTACCAGATCCACTCGCTCACCCCCGACAGCCCGGCCCTCGCCGACAAGGAACTCCACGAGCGCCTGGCCGCCCTCGCCGCCGAGGGGGTCGCCGTCGGCTTCTCCACCAGCGGCCCCGACCAGGCCGACGCCATCCGGGCCGCGCTCGCGCTCACCGTCGACGGCAACCCCCTCTTCCGTACGGTCCAGGCCACCTACAACGCCCTGGAGACCTCGGCCGCCCCTGCTCTCGCCGAGGCCCACGAGGCCGGGCTCACCGTGATCGTCAAGGAGGGCATGGCCAACGGGCGGCTGGCCGGAGACGAGGCGCCCGCCGTGTTCCGCGAGATCGCCGCCGACGCGGGGGTGGGCGGCGACGCGGTGGCCCTGGCGCTCGTCCTGCACCAGCCCTGGGCCGGGGTCGTCCTCTCCGGCGCCGCCACCGTCACCCAGCTCGCCGGGAACCTGCACGCACCCGTCGTCGACCTGGACGAGGAGCAGCGGGACCGGCTGGAGGCCCTGGTGGAGGAGCCGGAGTCGTACTGGCGCCACCGCGCGGCCCTTCCCTGGCACTGAGCACGCGCGGCCCCGCCCGGCCCCAGGAGCTCGTCAGCCGGTCAGGACGACGAGCTCCTGGGTCGCGCGGGTCATCGCCACATACCGGTCGACCGCCCCCGCGACGCCCTCCCCGAACGCCTCCGGTTCGACGAGCACCACCAGGTCGAATTCGAGGCCCTTCGACAGCTCCGGGGTCAGCGACCGCACGCGGGGCGTCGCCCGGAACGCCGGATCGCCGATGACACACGCGATCCCGTCCGTATGCGCGTCGAGCCACGCCTCCAGGACCGCATCCCGTTCCGCCACCGAACCGTGGACGACGGGCCGTCCGCCGGAACGGATCGAGGTCGGCACGTTGGCGTCCGGCAGCACGGCCCGGATCACCGGCTCGGCCTCCGCCATGACCTCCTCCGGCGTCCGGTAGTTGACGGTCAGGGAGGCCAGCGCGACCCGGTCGAGCCCGACCCGCTCCAGCCGCTCCCGCCAGGATTCGGTGAAGCCGTGCCGGGCCTGGGCGCGGTCCCCGACGATGGTGAAGCTCTTCGACGGGCACCGCACCAACAGCATCTGCCACTCGGCGTCGGTGAGCTCCTGCGCCTCGTCCACGACGATGTGCGCGAACGGGCCCGCCAGCCGGTCCGGTTCCGTGCCGGTGGAGGCGGCCGGGTCGACCAGGGTGTTCTTCATGTCCTGGCCGTGCAGCATCACCAGCGCGCCCTCGCTGTCGACATCCGCGTCGGCCAGGGTCTCGTCCGCGAGGATCGCGTCGATGACCTGGGCCATGCCCGCATGCTCGGCGGCCACGGCGGCGTCCTGCCGGCGCTTGCGCCGCCACGCCTCGGGGTCACCGACTCGCTGCCGCGCCGCGTCCAGCACCGGCAGATCGGAGACCGTCCAGGCCTGCGCGTCCGCGCGCTGCAACAGCCGCACCTCGTCCCGGGTCAGCCAGGGGGCGGCCATGCGCAGGTACGCGGGGACCGACCACAGGTCCCCGACGAGCTCGGTCGGATCCAGCAGGGGCCATGCCCGGTCGAAGGCGGCGGCCAGCTCCCGGTCCTGGCCCACCGCCTTGCGGACCAGCTCCGATGCGACCTCCTCACCGTCGTACTTCTCCGTCAGCAGCGTGAGCAGCTCCTCCCGGACCTGGTCGCGTGCCTCGTTGTGTACGGCGCCGGGCCCGGCGGTCTCGAAGGCCACGGCCCAGTCGGCGGCGGTGAGCCGGAGGTCGGCCCAGGGGGTCGTGACCGTCAGGGGCTCGGTGGGCGGCTCCTCGTAGAACCGGACGGCCGCCTCCACCGCCCGCACCAGCTCCGCCGACGCCTTGAGCCGGGCCACCTCCGGGTCGGCCTCGGGTCCGGCCGTCGCACCTTCCGCCACCAGGTCCCGCAGGGTGCAGGTCCGGACGCCCTCCTCGCCGAGGCTCGGCAGCACATCGGCGACGTACCCGAGGTAGGGCCGGGAGGGGCCCACGAACAGGACGCCGCCCCTCCGCTGGGCGAGGCGCGGGTCCGCGTACAGGAGGTACGCCGAGCGGTGCAGGGCGACGACCGTCTTCCCCGTCCCCGGCCCGCCGTCCACGACGAGCGCGCCCCGGGAGCT
The DNA here is from genome assembly GCF_033109485.1 of Streptomyces cyaneofuscatus. Lineage (NCBI taxonomy): Bacteria > Bacillati > Actinomycetota > Actinomycetes > Kitasatosporales > Streptomycetaceae > Streptomyces > Streptomyces cyaneofuscatus. The sequence continues at coordinate 6,984,768 of NZ_CP137002.1, forward strand.
CGCCCGGATGATGGCGTCCTGGTCGGCCTGGATGGTGCCCAGCACGTCCCGCATCCGCTCCGACCGGTTGGAGCCCAGGCTCGCGATGAACGCGGACTGGTCGTCGAGCGCGGCATGCCCGGCGAAGGCGTCCGGGGCGAACACCTCGTCCCAGTAGTCGCTGATCGACCCGCCGGTCCAGCGGTAGCGGCGGCGGCTCGTCAGCCCCATCGGGGTGGCGTGGGTGGCGCCGAAGAACGGCTCGGCGGCGGGGGAGCGCCAGTCGACCAGCAGCCGGTGGCCCTCGCTGTCGGTGAGCCCGAGCCGGCCGACGTACACGGGTGCGGAGCCGTCCTCGGCGACCATCCGCCCGAGGCACAGGTCGAGCCCGAAGCGGCGCAGGGTACGCAGACGGGCGGTGAGCCGGTGGATCTCGGCGTCCCGGTCCATCGCCTGCCGTCCCGTGCCGCCGGGCGCCCTGCGCTCGGCGTCGAGGCGGCCGGTCAGCTCGGCGATCGACGCGTCGAGGGTCCGGGCGATGGCCGCGAAGTGCCGCTCGTCGTCGGCGATCAGCGCCGGGTCGGCCTTGGGGGAGAGGTGGTCGGGGAGGCGGAAGGCGCTGGTGGGGGAGGGGTGCACGGCGTCCGTTCAGTCGTAAGGAGGTGGTGGGGCTGGAACTCCGGCCGCCGATTCTGCGGCACATGGGGGGTCTTGCGGCAAGACCCCCCATCAGCTATAAGTTGAGAGTGGCAAGGAGTGGGTTCACCTCCTGCCGCCCCCGCCGCTCGATGGATGCCAGGCTCCTCGCGGCGTACCGCACGCACCGAGTACGGCGCACCTCATGCACACCGAGTACAGGCCCCGGAGCACCGCACGCGCTCTCTCGATGAGACGCCTGTGTCTCACGTGGGTTAAGCTCGTCTCATGACTCTCGACCGTGAGCAGGTGCTGCGCAGCGCCGCCGCCCTGCTGACCCACAAATCGACCGCCACCATGGACGAGGTCGCCAAAGCAGCCGGTATCGGCCGCGCCACCCTTCACCGCCACTTCGCCGGACGCGACGCGCTGGTGAAGGCGCTGGAGGATCTCGGTATCCAGGCGTTCGAGGCGGCCCTGGACGCCGCCCGGCTCGACGAAGGCACCTCCGAGGAGGGGCTGCGCCGCCTCATCGCGGCCGTCGAGCCCAGCGCCGGCCTGCTCTCGTTCCTCGTCACGGAGAACCAGCTCTTCGAGGGCGACCAGGTCCACGAGGGCTGGAACCGGGCCGACGCCCGGGTCTCCGCCTTCTTCCGCCGCGGCCAGGAACGCGGCGAATTCCGTATCGACCTCACCCCCGCCTGGCTGACCGAGGCCCTCTACGGGCTCATCGGCACCGGGGCCTGGGCCGTCCAGGTGGGACGGGTCGCCACACAGGACTTCCAGTACATGATCGTCGAGCTGCTGCTCGGCGGAGCCCGCCGGAGCGTGGAGCAGTGACCAGCATCGACCAGCACCCGAAGACCACGGACCACGAGCGCCGCCCCGGGCGGTGGATCGCGCTCGCCGTGCTCGTCCTCGCCGTGCTGCTGGTGGCCGTCGACGCGACCGTCCTCGGCCTCGCCACCCCGTTCCTCAGCGAGGACCTCGCCCCCACCGGCAACCAGCTCCTGTGGATCGGTGACGTCTACTCCTTCGTCATCGCCGGTCTGCTCGTCTCGATGGGCTCCCTCGGTGACCGCATCGGCCGCAAGAAGCTGCTGCTGATCGGCGCCGTGGCGTTCGGCGCGGTCTCCGTCCTCAACGCGTACGCGACGACGCCCGAGATGATGATCGTGGCCCGGGCGCTGCTCGGTGTCGCGGGCGCCACCCTGATGCCGTCCACCCTCGCCCTGATCCGCAGCCTCTTCCACGACCCGCGCGAGCGCAGCCTCGCCATCGGGATCTGGGGCGCCATGGCGTCGGCGGGTGCGGCGGTCGGGCCGGTCGTCGGCGGGTTCCTGCTCGAACACTTCTGGTGGGGTTCGGTCTTCCTGATCAACCTGCCCGTGATGGCCGTGCTCGTCGTCGTCGGCATCAAGCTGATCCCGGAGTCCAAGAACCCCGCGCCCGGCCCGTGGGACATGCCCAGTGTCGGGCTCTCCCTGGTCGGCATGATCGGCATCGTGTACGCCATCAAGGAGACGGCCTCGCACGGGCTGGGCTGGGGTCCCGGCGTGGCGGCCGTGCTCGGCGCCGGCGCGCTCACCTGGTTCGTCCGCAGGCAGCTCCACCTCCCCGCCCCCCTGCTCGACATGCGGCTCTTCCACCACCGGGGCTTCTCCGGCGCCGTCCTCGCCGACCTCCTGACCATCCTCGGCCTGTCGGGCCTGGTCTTCTTCCTCTCCCAGTTCCTGCAACTGGTCCAGGGCCGGGGGCCGCTGGAGGCGGGTCTCGCCGAACTGCCCGCCGCCATCGGCGCGGTGACCGCCGGTCTGCTGGCCGGATTCGCTGCCCGCCGGTTCTCGGTGCGCTCGGTCGTGGCGGGCGGACTCGGCGCGGTCGGTCTCGCGCTGGGCACGGTGACCCTCCTCGACCAGCACACCGGCTACCCGCTGCTCGGCTCCATGCTGCTGGTCGTCGGCGTCGGCGCCGGGTTCTCCTTCACCGTCACCGCCGACGTCATCCTCTCCAGCGTTCCGCAGGAGCAGGCCGGTTCGGCGTCGGCCGTCTCGGAGACGGCGTACGAGCTCGGCGCCGCCCTCGGTATCGCCCTGCTCGGCTCCATCGTCACCGGCGTCTACCGGGGCTTCCCGACCCCGGCGGGCATCCCCGCCGATGTCGAGTCGGCGGCCCACGAGTCGCTCGGCGGGGCCGTCGAAGCGGCGACCGCCCTGCCCGCCGCCCAGGCGGGACCGCTGGTCTCGGCGGCCCAGGAGGCGTTCGTCGACGGGATGCGGTCCGCCGCGGGCGTCGGGTCGGCGGTGCTTCTCGCGGCAGCCGTCGCCGCCTGGTTCCTGCTGCGGGGCCAGAAGCTGGAGGACGGGATCGAGCACCCGTAGTACGCCGCCACGTGGAAGGGCCCGCACCCCGGTCTCGCGGAGTGCGGGCCCTTCCACATAGAAGCCTCTGCGGAATCAGGCCGCCTTGGCCTTCGTCGCGTACATGTCCACGTACTCCTGGCCCGAGAGCCGCATCACCTCGGACATCACCGAGTCCGTCACCGCTCGCAGCACATAGCGGTCGCGATCCATGCCCTCGTACCGGGAGAACTCCATCGGCTCGCCGAACCGCACCGTGACCTTGCCCGGCCGGGGCAGACCCGCGCCGCCCGGCTGGAGCTTGTCGGTGCCGATCATGGCGAACGGGACCACGGGGGCGCCCGTCATCAGCGTCAGCCGCGCGATCCCCGTACGGCCCCGGTAGAGCCGGCCGTCGGGGGAACGGGTGCCCTCCGGGTAGATCGCGAAGGCCTGGCCCTCCTCCAGCACCCGGCGTCCGGTCATCAGCGCCGCGACCCCGCCCCGGCCGCCGTCCCGGTCCACCGGGATCATGCCGCAGCCGGTGAAGAACCAGGCCATCAGACGGCCCTTGAGTCCCTTGCCGGTCACGTACTCGTCCTTGCCGATGTAGAACACCGGCCGGTCGCAGCAGATCGGCATGATCATCGAGTCGATGAAGGTGAGGTGGTTGCCCGCGAGGATCACCGGCCCGGTCCCCGGGATGTTCTCCGCGCCCTCCACCTGTGGGCGGAACATCAGGCGCAGAATCGGTCCGAGCACTGCCTTGATGACCGTTTGACGGGACAACGGTTCCTCCGGTGTCGTGGCCGGGCCGGCCGGGGCGAGTGAGGTTGTGCAGGGATGTGGTGCGGGGGTGGTGCGCGGTGGTGTCCGGTGGTGCGAAGTGTTGGACTGTGCAGGTGAGGACGATACTCGCGGGTATGGGCTGATCGCACATCGGGTTCACGGAGTGGATACGCGATGTTGACGTGTGTTTCCGCCATGTTCGCCCCTGATCCGCCCTGCGGACCTGCCCGGCTGCCTACGATCGGGCCCCGCCCGACAGATGTCAGGACAGTACCGAGCGAGGAGCATTCATGACGGAGCGTGTGTCCGGCACCCCCGGACGACGGGCCCTTCTGGGCGCCGCCGTCCTCTCCACCGCGGCGCTGGGCCTCGCCGGTACGGCACAGGCGCAGGCCGCCGAGCGGGGGCGCGGCGGCCACGGCTCGCTGCGGGACCTGCCCGTGCCGACGGTGATCGGCCACCGCGGGGCCAGCGGCTACCGTCCCGAGCACACCCTCGGCTCCTACCAGCTGGCGCTGGACCTGGGCGCGCACATCGTGGAGCAGGACCTCGTGCCCACCAAGGACGGTCACCTGGTCTGCCGGCACGAGAACGACATCACCGCCACCACGGATGTCGCCGACCACCCCGAGTTCGCCGGCCGCAAGGCCACCAAGAAGATCGACGGCGTCAGCTACACCGGCTGGTTCACCGAGGACTTCACCCTCGCCGAGCTCAAGACCCTGCGGGCCACGGAGCGCATCCCCGGCAACCGCCCCGACAACACCCTCTACGACGGCCGCTGGACCATCCCCACCTTCGAGGAGGTCCTGCGCTGGGCCGACCAGGAGGGCCGCAAGCGGAAGAAGCCCGTCTGGCTGTACGTGGAGACCAAGCACCCCACGTACTTCCGGAGCCTGGGCCTCGGCCTGGAGGAGCCGCTGGCCCGGCTGCTGCGCCGCTACGGCCGGGACCGCAGGAACGCCCCGCTCATCCTCCAGTCCTTCGAGCCGAGCTCGATCCAGCGCCTCGCCCGGCTGGTGGACACCCCGCGCATCGTGCTGCTCTCCGGCCCGACGACCCGCCCCTGGGACTTCGTCGAGTCGGGTGACCCGCGCACGGTGGCCGACCTCGTGACCCCTGCCGGGCTGAAGTGGATCGCCTCCTACGCGCAGGGCATCGGCCCCACGCTCGACCTGGTCATCCCCAAGGACGCCGCGGGCCGGCTCACCACGCCGACCACGCTGGTGAAGGACGCGCACGCGCGCGGCCTGCTTCTGCACCCGTACACCCTGCGCAACGAGAACAGCTTCCTGCCCGCCGACTTCCGGCGCGGCACCGACCCCAACGCCTACGGGGACGTCTTCGGCGCCGCCGCCGCGTACTTCGCCACCGGCATCGACGGCATCTTCTCCGACCACCCGGACACCGCGCTGCTCGCGGCGGCGGACTTCGACGGGCGCTGAGCCTCTTCGGTGCTCACGCGGGTACGGGCCCGGCGGCCGCGCAGCCGGGCCCGTACGCACGTCAGCACCGCGCCCGTACCTGCCCCGGTCGGGTGGTGCCGTGCCCGCGGGGCAACCGGCCGGGCCACCACCACGTCCGCCGGGGCATGACGCTTCTCGATCATGAACCCGACCGGACCGCCGCCACCGCCCGCGTCGTCCGGGCCTTACAGCCCCTGGTGCGGGCGGAGGCGAGAGCCGAGGCACCCGCCGCCGGCCTCGACCCCGCCGACCTGGAACAGACCGTCTGGCTGCGGCTGCTGGAGCGCCCCGCCGCGGCCGTGCCGCCGCGCGACCCGGCCCGCTGGGTGCGGGACACCGTCCGCGCGGAGGCCCGCAAGGGGCGCCGCACGGTCCGGCGGGAACGCCCGTACGCCGGAACGGAACCCGCCGCCCCGGCCGCCGGCTCCCCGGAACGGGCCGCGCTCGGAGCCGCCGAACGCCGGGCACTGCGCGCCGCGATGGCCCGGCTGCCCGGACGCTGCTCCCGGCTGCTGGACGCGATGCTGGCGCCCACCGACCCGACCTACCGCGAAATCGCAGGGGAGTTGGGTATGTCACAGGGGAGTTTGGGCCCGATCCGTTCCCGTTGCCTTGGATGTCTGCGCAGAATGCTGGCGGCGGAGGTTGTCGCCCCTGAACTGCGGGGAAGAGGGCGGTAGGCAACCGGGCGGACAGGTGAGCGGGAGGCGTGCACACATGGGCATGAGCGTGATCATCTCGGCGGCGACGGCACAGGACGTGGAGCAGATCTTCCGGCTCCAGTACCTCTGCTTCCAGCGCGAGGCCGAGCTGTACGACAACTACCGGATCGACCCGCTCGTCCAGACCCTCGACGCGGTCCGCGGCGAAGTCGCCGACGACCTGGTCTTCGTGGCCCGCCTCGGCGACGAAGTCGTCGGCTCGGTACGCGGCTTCACCGACCCGGACGGTACGGGCCAGATCGGCAAGCTCTGCGTCCACCCCCGGCTCCAGGGCCACGGGCTCGGCACCCGCCTGCTGAACGCGGCGGAGGCGGCCCTGACGGCCGACCGCGCCGCCACCCGCTTCCGGCTGCACACCGGACACCGCAGCGAGAGCAACCTCCGGCTCTACCGGCGGGCCGGATACGCCCAGGTCGGCAACGCCACGGGGACGGACGGCGTCCGGCTCATCCTGCTGGAGAAGGAAGCGGCCGCCCAGGAGTTCGTGGCCAGCGCCTGACCCGACCCCAGGGGGTCCGGCGTCAGGCCCGCTTGGCGCGCCGCAGCCAGATCATCCCGGTGACCGGCAGGATCACCGGGATGAACAGGTACCCCATCCCGAAGTCCGACCAGACGGTGGAGTCGGGGAAGGCGGACGGCTCGGCCAGCGTCCAGGCGCCGACGACGAGGACGCCCAGCAGCTCGGCGGCGCAGCACACCAGTGCCGCCCGGCGGGCCCTCTCGCCCCCGCGCACCAGCGAATACGTGATGAACCCGTAGACGACGGCGGCGACGGCCGAGAGCGAGTAGGCGAGCGGCGCCCGGTCGAAGCCCCGGATCACCTCGACGACCGAACGCGAGGCCGCCGCGACCGTGAACACCCCGTAGAACCAGACGAGCACCCGGCCGGGACCCGTGCCCAGCTCGAAGGACGGCTTCGTGCCGGGGGCGGCGGCGGGGGACTGGTCCTGGTGCCGGTCGGTGTCACTCACGTCAGTTACCCCAGATGTCGTAGAGCCGTACTTCGAGGACCGCCAGCACCACGGCGCCCGCCGCCACCGTCACCGAACCCCAGCGGGTCCGCTCGGACAGCGACAGCACACCGGCCGCCGGCACGGCCGCGAACGAGCCGATCAGATAGGCGATGAACACCGCCATCCCCTGCTCCGGCCGCTCCCCGCGCGCCAGCTGCACGATGCCCACCACCAGCTGGGCGAAGGCCAGCACGGTCACGACGGCCATCCCGATGAAGTGCCAGTCCTTCGTCGGCTGGTCCTTGTAGGCGGCGTGTCCGCACCAGGCGGCGAGGAGGAGCGCGGTCACGGCGACCGCGACCGTCAGGGCGTCAAGCATGTAGCGAGGGTATTACGGCCGCACCGCCCGCCCGCGTGCGGCCCCGCCCGCCCCCGGCCCGGCGGCACCGCGGTGCCGCGGATCGTGGCCTTGGCCACAACGACCCCCCGCACCACCCCCGCAGCCGCCCGCCCCCAGGGCCGTACGCCCCCCTCACTCACCCCTATAAACCCAGGTCAGAGCCTTGCGGCCGTACGTCGTCGCGTCGCTCCGAAACGCCGCCGCCGACCATCCACGGCTGTCCGGAATGCGGACAACCGGGTTCGTGCCCAGGCGTACGTCTGTTTTACTGGGGCGCATGACCACGACGAGCAGCCGCACCCTTGCGACCGAGGCGATCAGTACGCCCGGTGCTCGTTGTATGTGTCGAATGCGCGCCTTCTGAGGGCCCCCGCCTGAGTCTCGCGCCCCGAAGCGAGACCGAGCCTGCGCCGTTCGCCCCCTGTGGAACGAGCCGCCCGAGCATGCGCTGTCCCCGGCCGACCGCCGTACACAGCCGTGCTGAGACGTAAACCGGCCGACCAGCCCGAAGTCAGTCTCTTCAGACGTTTGCCCCGTGCCCGGCGGACACCCGCGCCGCGCACTCGACAGTGACGGAAACCCCTGTGATCACCACGACGGGCCTCACGAAGGTCTACCAGTCGCGCGACCGTGAGGTCACCGCGATCGACGGAGTCGACCTCCACGTCCGCGAGGGCGAGATATACGGCGTCATCGGACAGAGCGGCGCCGGGAAGTCCTCCCTCATCCGCTGCGTCAACCTGCTGGAGCGCCCCACCTCCGGCACGGTGACCGTGGCCGGCCAGGACCTCACCGCCCTCGCCGGGCGCGGCCGCCGGGCGAGCGCGGAGCTGCGCGCGGCCCGCACCAAGATCGGCATGGTCTTCCAGCACTTCAACCTGCTGAGTTCGCGCACCGTCCTGGACAATGTCGAACTCCCCTTGGAGATCCTCGGAGTCTCCGGCCAGGAGCGCACCCGCAAGGCCAAGGAGCTCCTCGATCTGGTCGGCCTCGCCGACAAGGGGAAGTCCTACCCGGGGCAGCTCTCCGGTGGTCAGAAGCAGCGGGTGGGCATAGCCCGCGCCCTGGCGGGCGACCCCAAGGTGCTGCTCTCGGACGAGGCGACCTCCGCCCTCGACCCCGAGACCACCCGCTCCATCCTCCAGCTGCTGCGCGACCTCAACCAGCAGCTCGGCCTGACCATCCTGCTGATCACCCACGAGATGGACGTCGTCAAGACGATCTGCGACTCCGCCGCCCTCATGCAGCGGGGCAGGATCGTGGAGTCCGGCACGGTCGGCGGACTGCTCGCCACCCCCGGCTCCGAGCTGGCGAGCGAGCTGTTCCCGGTCGGCGGGACCGCCTCCGGGCCCGACCGCACGGTCGTGGACGTCACCTTCCACGGGGAGGCCGCCACCCAGCCGGTGATCTCGCAGCTCTCCCGTACGTACAACATCGACATCTCGATCCTCGGCGCCGCGATGGACACCGTCGGCGGCAAGCAGATCGGCCGGATGCGCATCGAGCTGCCCGGCCGGTTCGAGGAGAACGTCGTCCCCATCGGTTTCCTGCGCGAACAGGGCCTCCAGGCCGAGGTCGTCGAGGACGAGAACGGCCCCCGGGCCCGCGCCGCCGAAACCGTCCCCGAGCAGGCGCCCGCCACGATCACCAAGGAGGCCGTCAAGTGACCTGGTCCGAAATGCAGCCCCTGCTGACCCAGGGCACCTTCGACACCCTCTACATGGTGCTGTGGTCGGCGCTGGTCACCGTCCTCGGCGGACTGCCGCTCGGCGTCCTGCTCGTCCTCACCGACAAGGGCGGACTGCTCCAGAACACCGCGGTGAACAAGGTCACCGGCGTGATCGTGAACATCGGCCGCTCGCTGCCGTTCATCATCCTGCTGATCGCCCTGATCCCCTTCACCACCTGGGTCGTCGGCACCTTCATCGGCCCCACCGCGATGATCGTCCCGCTCGCCGTCGGTGCCATCCCGTTCTTCGCCCGGCTCGTCGAGACGGCGATCCGGGAGGTCGACCACGGGCTCGTCGAGGCCGTGCAGTCGATGGGCGGTTCCATCCCCACCATCGTCCGCAAGGTGCTCCTGCCGCAGGCCCTGCCCTCGCTCGTCTCGGGTGTCACCACCACCCTCATCGTGCTCATCGGCTACTCCGCGATGGCCGGTGCGGTCGGCGGCGAAGGGCTCGGCTCCAAGGCCGTGACCTACGGATTCCAGCGCTTCGACAACCAGTTCATGCTGATCACCGTCGCGCTCCTCATCGTGCTCGTCAGCGTGATCCAGCTGATCGGCGACATCGTCGTGCGGCTGCTGGCCCGCCGCGGCCGCACCGCCTAGGCCGTCGGCCGCCCCCTGAACTTTCCGTCCCCATCAAGCCCGAACTCCTTGTCCGGGCGCACCACCACCACTGAGAAAGAGGCACTTTTCGTGCGCAAGAACATCAAGATCACCGCAGCCGTCGCTTCCGCCGCAGCACTCGCCCTGGGCCTCAGCGCCTGCGGTACGGACTCCGACCCGGCCTCCAAGAGCGAGAGCGGCGCCAAGGCCGACACCTCCAAGGCCCTGGTCGTCGCCGCGTCCCCGACGCCGCACGCCGACATCCTGAACTTCGTCAAGAAGAACCTGGCGGAGAAGGAGGGCCTCAAGCTGGAGGTCAAGGAGTTCACGGACTACGTCCTGCCGAACACCGCCACCCAGAACGGCCAGGTCGACGCCAACTTCTTCCAGCACAAGCCGTACCTGGACGACTTCAACGCGAAGAACAAGACCACCATCGTCCCGGTCGTCAACGTGCACCTGGAGCCCCTCGGTCTCTACTCCAAGAAGATCAAGGACCTCAAGGACATCAAGGCCGGCCAGACCATCGCCGTCCCCAACGACACCACCAACGGCGGCCGCGCCCTCCAGCTGCTCGCCGAGAACGGCCTGATCACGCTCAAGGACGGCGTCGGCACCTCCGCCAAGCTGAGCGACATCACCGACAAGAAGGGCCTGGAGTTCAAGGAGCTGGAGGCCGCCACCGTGCCCCGCGCCCTGAACGACGTGGACGCCGCCGTCATCAACGGCAACTACGCCCTTGAGGCCAAGCTCTCCCCGGCCAAGGACTCCCTCGCCCTGGAGAAGGCCGAGGGCAACCCGTACGCCAACTTCCTGGCGGTCAAGGAGGGCAACGAGAAGGACCCGCGGGTCGAGAAGCTCGCCAAGCTCCTCAACTCCGACGAGGTCAAGAAGTTCATCGACGACACCTACCAGGGCTCGATCGTCGCCTCCTTCGGCGCCCCGGCCGCGTCCTGACCCCACCAGGTACTCACCCCAGCAAGTCCTGACCTCCATCAGGCACTTGCCCGACGGAGCCCCGCCCCTTCCCCCGGGAAGGCGCGGGGCTCCGTCGTGCGGACCCGCCCATGCACACCGCGGATGCGATGCTGCATGCTGTGCTTTTACCCGGTCTTCGCTTTTACCCCGGTCTTCTGCATGGAGCTGCGCATGACTACCACCTTTCCGTCCGTCTCCATCAGCACGGACAGGTTGGTGATGCGTCCCTTCGAAATGGCGGACATCCCCGCGTACATCGAGATGATGAACGACGAGGCGGTCATCGCATGGACCGACGGACCGCACCCGTACACCCAGGTCGACGCCGAACGCTGGGTCCGCAGAATCGCCCCCGGGGAACGCACCTCGGGCCGCGGCATCGCCCTCGCCGTCACCGAGTTCCTCACCCAGCGGCTCGTCGGCAGCGTCCAGCTCCTCAACACCGACCGGCGCACCCTGGCCACCGAGGTCCGCTACATCACCGCCCCCTGGGCGCGCGGCGAGGGATACGCCACCGAATCCGTGCTGGCGGTCGCCGAATGGCTCTTCCGCGACCAGGGCTTCGAACGCATCGAACTGCGCACCCCCGCCGACAACACCGCCTCCCAGCAGGTCGCCCAGAAGCTCGGCTGCATCAGCGAGGGCGTCCTGCGCAACGCCCGGATCGCGCGGACCCGGACCGAGAACGGCACCGACGGCGGCTGGACCGACATCCGTACCGACCTGATCGTCTGGGGCCTCCTCCCCGAGGACCTCGAAGGCGTCGCCGAGCAGCTGGCCGACGCCGGCGGCTACGGCACGTACGACGACTGGAAGTGACCCCGCACGGGCCGGGCGCCGCCTGGCCCAGGCCCCTGGCCGGACCCCGATCCCGACCAGGTACTCTCACCCCTGCCCGCCACCGCCGGGCAGCCCCGCCCCCTCCGACACCCCCAGGAGACAGACGACGATGGCCGACCGGGTCACGGTGATCGGCTGGGACGGCTCGCCACTGCCCGGAGCGGCCACGGCCGCGCTCTCGGCCGCCACGCTCGTCGCGGGCGCCGCCCATCATCTCGCCCTGCCCGAGGTGCCCAAGAGCGCCGAGCGCATCCGGCTCGGCAGCGTCGACCTGGCCGCCCGCCGCATCGCCGGCCACCGCGGCAGCGCCGTCGTCCTCGCCGACGGCGACCCGGGCTTCTTCGGCGTCGTCCGCAGCCTGCGCGCCCCGGAACACGGGCTCGAAGTCGAGGTCGTCCCCGCCGTCTCGGCCGTGGCCACCGCCTTCGCCCGCGCCGGAATGCCCTGGGACGACGCACAGATAGTCGTCGCCCACCCCCGCACCCTGCGCCGCGCCGTCAACGTCTGCCGGGCCCACCACAAGGTCGCCGTCCTCACCTCACCGGGCGCGGGCCCCGCCGAACTCGCCCTCCTCCTCGAAGGCGTCCACCGCACCTTCGTGATCTGCGAGGAGCTCGGCACCGACCGCGAACGCGTCACCGTCCTCACCTCCGACAAGGCCGCCGACCACACCTGGCGCGACCCCAACGTCGTCATCGTCATCGGCGGCGGCCCCGAGACCACCGCCACCGGCGCCTGGTTCGCCGGCCGGGAGCCCGCCTACCCCCAGGGCATCCGGGGCTGGGCCCTGCCCGCCGAGGCCTACCGGGAGGCCGGCGCCGAACGCATGCAGGAGTCCGGCGAGGGGGAGTCCCCGAACCTGCGCGCCGCCCAACTGGCCATCCTCGGCCCCCGCACCGGCGACCTGGTCTGGGACATCGGCTGCGGCAGCGGCGCCCTGGCCGTGGAGGCGGCCCGCTTCGGCGCGGCCGTGCTGGCGGTGGACGCCGACCCGGGAGCCTGCTCCCGTACGGACGCGGCCGCCCGGGCCTTCGGCGTACCCCTCCAGATCGTCTGCGGCCGGGCCCCGCACGTCCTGGAACGGCTGCCCGAACCCGATGTCGTACGGGTCGGGGGCGGCGGTGTCCCGGTGGTCCGGGCCGTCGTGGACCGGCGCCCGGAACGCATCGTCACGCACGCCTCCACCCGGGACGAGGCCGAGGCCCTCGGCGCGGCGCTGACCGGCAACGGCTACACCGTCGCGTGCTCGCTGCTCCAGTCCGTCGACCTGGACACCGAGGTGTGGACCGAGCGCGAACGGTCCGTCGTGTTCCTTCTCTCCGCACGGCGTTCGGACGTCGCCCCCTGACCTTTCCGCCGGGTACGGGAGGTAGGCTGGCCGATTGTTGTACCGCGCCCGGACGTTCGTCGCTTCGTTCGTCAATGTCCGGAAAAGTGGACTGTTTTGTTCCGCTCTGTGGTACGGCACCAACCGGGGGACGCGCGACGTGGCGCAGTCCACAGCGAGCCGTGGCGGAACTTCCTGCCGCGGCGGCGAACGGCCGCGAGAATAAGAAGAGGTCCGCGGGCGTTTCGTGCCGCGCGGCGAGCCCGCTCGTTCTCCATGACGAGCACCGGCGTGCCGTGGTTCGGCGTCCCGGGCGAAGGGCCGAAGGAGCACTGACGATGGGCGAGGGGTACGCATGACTGACACCGGCCAGATCCCGGGCGAGGGACTGCCGGAGAACGCAGGCATGGTGGAGCAGCCGGGCATCCCCGCCCCGGACGCGTACACCTTCCTCGACCCCTCCGAGCACGCACCCGAGGACGACGATCTTCTGCTGATGCCGACCTCCCAGGGCGCGTGGAGCGACCCGCAGACGGTCCAGACCCCGGCGGCCCCGCAGCCTCAGGCCGCCCCGGCCCCGGCCCTGGCCCCGCAGGCCCCGGCTGCCCAGCCGTCGGCGGCCCAGGCGCCCGCCGCCCACGCCCCTGCCGCTTCGGCGCCTGTCGCTGGGGCTCAGGAGCAGGCGGCCCAGCAGTTCTCGGCCCAGCAGCAGCCGCAGTACGCGACGCAGCCGCAGGTCCCCGCGCAGGGCCAGGAGGCCACGCTTCCCGAGGCGTACGGCACCCATGAGTCCGGAGGCCGCGACACGGGCTCCGTCGACCTCGATGCCGTACGGATCCCGGCTCCGGCCCCGGCCTCCGCCCCCGCCCCCGCGCCCGTGCAGACCCCGACGCCGGTCGGCGCGCACGCGCAGGCTGCCTCCGCCCCGGCCCGCCGCCCCCTGCACCGGGGCCCGGCACCGACCGAGGCCCCGTCGTACGCCGGCGGTACGCAGGGTGGCGGCGTGGTCCGCTCGCTGGCCGACCGGGGTCCCGCCGGAGCGGTGAGGACGGCACCCCCGGCCCGCCACGCGAGCCCGCCGGTGGCCGCCCCCGAATACTTCGAAGCCCCGGCCGACACGGCCTCGGCGCTGCCGGGCCCGCAGCTGGGCGAGATCCCGCCGCAGGGCGCGTCCCCGTGGGGCCCGCCGCCGCAGCAGCCGCAGCCCGAGCCGGAGGCGCCGGTGACGGCGGCGATGGAGGAGCCGGTGGAGGAGCCGGAGGCGCCGGCTGAGGCCGTGGCCGAGGCCGTTGCCGAAGTTGAGGCTCCTGCCGAGCCGGTCGCGGTGCCCGAGCCCGCTGAGCCGGCGGCACCGGTGGAGGCCGAGCAGCCGGTCGCGCCGGAGGCGGTGGCCCCGCCCGAGCAGGTCGTGCCGCAGCCGGTGGAAGCTGAGGCGGTCGCGCCTGCCGAGCCCGTAGAGGCGGTTCAGCCGGAGGCGGTCGTTGCGGCCGAGCCCGATCAGCCGGTGCAGGTGGAGCAGCCCGAGGTGGTGGCTCCGGTCCAGGTGGAGCAGCCGGTCCAGGCCGAGGCTGTGGTCGAGCCCGAGCTCGAGCCCGCGCAGGCCCCCGAGCCGGTCGTCGTACAGCCCGAGCCGGTGGATCAGGTGGCCCCGGCAGAAACGGTCGTCCCGGAGCCGGTCGTCGCCGAGCAGCCGGAGGCCCAGGCGGAAGCGGTGGCCCCGACGGAGCTGCCCGCAGAGGCGGCTGTGGAGACGCCCGCGGATGCACCGGCGGACGTACCGGTGGAGATGCCCGCCGCGCCCGCCGACCTTCCGGCCGAGTCCGCGGCGCAGCCCGTCCCGGAGCCCCAGGCTCCCGTACAGCAGCAGGAGCTCGCCGCCGACCCCGTACAGCCGGTCGAGGCCGCCGAACCCGAACCGGCCCCGCCGGCCGAGGAGGCCGTGGAGCCGGCGGAAGCCCAGCCCGAGCCGGAGCTGGAACAGCCGGCGCCGCAGCCGACCCCCGAACCCGCCACGCAGGCGGAGCCCGTGACCGACGCCGAGGACGGCGCAGGACCCGAGGTCATCGAGACCCCGGAGCTGGACGAGCAGCCGGTCGAGCAGTCGGTCGAGCAGCCCACGGCGGAGGCGGCGGCCCCCCAAGCCCCCCAGGAGCCCTTCACCCCGCCCGCCCCCGGCTACGACGACGCCGAGCGCGAGGCGGTGCTCCGGGTCATGCGCGAGCGCCGGGACATCCGCAACGGCTTCCGCAGCGACCCGATCCCGCACGAGGTGCTGCTCCGGGTGCTGGAGGCCGCGCACACCGCGCCGAGCGTCGGCCACTCGCAGCCCTGGGACTTCGTCGTCATCCGGTCCGCCGAGACGCGCCGTTCCATGCACGAACTGGCCCAGCGCCAGCGTGAGGCGTACGCCAAGTCGCTGCCCAAGGGCCGGGCGAAGCAGTTCAAGGAACTGAAGATCGAGGCGATCCTCGACACCCCGGTGAACATCGTCGTCACCGCCGACCCCACCCGGGGCGGCCGGCACACCCTCGGCCGCCACACGCAGCCGCAGATGGCCCCCTACTCCTCGGCGCTCGCCGTGGAGAACCTGTGGCTGGCGGCCCGCGCCGAGGGCCTCGGCGTCGGCTGGGTCAGCTTCTTCGACGAGCGTGAGATGGTCCGCGCGCTCGGGCTGCCGGAACACCTCGAAGTGGTGGCGTACCTCTGCGTCGGTTACGTCGACGAGTTCCCCGAGGAGCCGGAGCTGCTCCAGGCGGGCTGGTCCAAGCGCCGCCCGCTCTCCTGGGTCGTCCACGAGGAGACGTACGGGCGGCGCGCGCTGCCCGGCGAGGAGCCGCACGACCTGCTCCAGGAGACGATCTCCGCCATCCGCCCGCTGGACGCGAAGGCGCTCGGCGAGGCGTGGGAGCGGCAGAAGCGGATGACCAAGCCGGCCGGGGCGCTCGGCATGCTGGAGATCATCTCCGCGCAGCTGTCCGGCCTCTCCCGGATGTGCCCGCCGCCGATCCCGGAGCCCGCGGCGGTCGCGATCTTCGCCGGTGACCACGGGGTGCACGCCCAGGGCGTCACGGCGTGGCCGCAGGAGGTCACGGCCCAGATGGTGGCGAACTTCCTCGGCGGGGGAGCGGTCTGCAACGCGTTCGCCGCGCAGGTCGGCGCGGAGGTCTGCGTCGTCGACGTCGGCGTCGCCACGGATCTGCCGGCGACCCCCGGCCTGCTGCCCCGCAAGGTACGGAAGGGCACGTCGGACTTCACCACGGGTCCGGCCCTCACCCGGGAAGAGGTCCTCGCCGCCATAGAGGTCGGCATCGAGACCGCCCGCGACCTGGTGGCGGCGGGCAACAAGGCGCTGCTCACGGGTGAGATGGGCATCGCGAACACGACGGCGTCCGCCGCGCTGATCTGCGTCTACACGGGGGCGGACGCCTCCGAGGTGACCGGCCGGGGGACCGGCATCAACGATGAGATGCACGCCCGCAAGGTCGACGTCGTACGGCGTGCCCTCGACCTCCACCAGCCGGACGCGTCCGACCCGATCGGCGTCCTCGCGGCGGTCGGCGGCCTGGAGCACGCCGCGATGGCGGGCTTCCTCCTCGGCGGAGCCTCCTTGCGTACGCCGGTGATCCTGGACGGCGTGAGCGCGGGCGCGGCGGCCCTGGTCGCCCGGGCCATCGCCCCCGAGGCCCTGGCCGCCTGCATCGCGGGCCACCGCAGCGCGGAACCGGGCCACGTGGCCGCCCTGAACAAGCTGGGCCTGCGCCCCCTGGTCGACCTCGACCTCCGCCTGGGTGAGGGCACGGGCGCGCTGCTGGCGCTGCCGATCGTGCAGAGCGCGGCACGGGCGATGCACGAGGTGGCGACGTTCGACGCGGCGGGAGTGACGGAGAAGTAGCACTTTCAGCCTCTCCGGGGCTCGCCCTCCCAGCCCCTCCGGCGCCGGTATTCCAGCCCCTCCGGCGCTTGAGGAGCGGGGTCCGGGGCGGAGCCCCGGTTTCGGGAAGGGGCGGGGAGGGGACAGGCCCGCCGCAGGCGCCCCACCACGGCCCCACCCCCGCCGCCGCCCCGCCCCCCACCCCGTATCGTGTCCCCCACCCAGCACACCCCTCACTCCCGCACGTCACAGCCGCTCCACCGCCGCAGCGGCCCCTACGCAGCACCCCGCACGAGGAGCCCGCACCGCCATGGCCGAGCACGCAGCCCACGCCGACCGCGCAGGTCAGAACGATCACCCCGCGTACCCCGTCGGCCTGCGCCTCCACGGCCGCCGCACCGTCGTCATCGGCGGCGGCCAGGTAGCGCAGCGCAGGCTCCCGCAGCTCATCGCCACCGGTGCCGTCATCACCCTGATCTCCCCGTCCGCGACGCCCTCCGTCGAGGCCATGGCGGACGCCGGGGAGATCCGCTGGGAGCGCCGCCGCTACCAGGACGGCGACCTCGCCGACACCTGGTACGCCCTCGTCGCCTCCTCCGACACCGCCGCCAACGACGCTGCCTCCGCCGAGGCCGAGCGCACCCGCACCTGGTGCGTACGGGCCGACGACGCCGAGGCCGCGACCGCCTGGACCCCGGCCACCGGCCGCATCGACAACATCACCGTCGCCGTCCTCAACACCACCCCCCAGGGCCGCGACCCCCGCCACTCCGCCGCTCTCCGCGACGCCATCGTCGAGGGTCTCCGCGACGGCACCATCGCCGCCCCGCACCACCGCAACCACACCCCCGGCGTCGCCCTGGTCGGCGGCGGCCCCGGCGACCCGGACCTGATCACGGTGCGCGGCCGCCGCCTCCTCGCCGAGGCCGACGTGGTCATCGCCGACCGCCTCGGCCCCCGCGACCTGCTCGACGAACTCCCGCCGCACGTCGAGGTGATCGACGCGGCGAAGATCCCGTACGGCCGGTTCATGGCCCAGGAGGCGATCAACCAGGCGCTGATCGAGCACGCCAAGGCGGGCAAGGCCGTGGTCCGGCTCAAGGGCGGCGACCCGTTCGTCTTCGGCCGGGGCATGGAGGAGGCCCAGGCGCTGGCCGCCGAGGGCATCCCCTGCACGATCGTCCCCGGGATCTCCAGCACCATCTCCGTCCCCGGAGCGGCCGGTATCCCGGTCACCCACCGGGGCGTGGCTCACGAGTTCACCGTGGTCAGCGGCCATGTCGCGCCCGAGGACCCGCGCTCCCTGGTCGACTGGGAGGCGATCGCCCGGCTGCGCGGCACCCTGGTCCTCCTCATGGCCGTGGACAAGATCGGCGCCATCGCGGCCGCCCTGATCGCCCACGGCAAGGACCCGGCCACCCCGGTCGCCCTCGTCCAGGAGGGCACCACCGCCGCCCAGCGCCGGGTCGACGCGACCCTCGCGGACGTCGGCGAGCGCGCGGTCGCCGAGGACGTGCGCCCGCCCGCGGTGATCGTCATCGGCGAGGTTGTCGCGGTCGGCCCCCACTCCGCACCGCAGCAGGCCGACCCGTCGGCCGAATGAACGCGGACCCCACCAAGTAACCCGCGGTTACGCATCTCCTCCCAGGCGTTGGCACCGCACACCGGACAAGGCAGTATCACCCTGTGGCAGATCTCATCACCGTCGACGACCCCGACGACCCGCGCCTGAGCGACTACATCGGCCTGACCGACGTCGAGCTGCGGCGACGGCGCGAGCCCGCCGAAGGCCTCTTCATCGCGGAGGGCGAGAAGGTCATCCGGCGCGCCCGGCACGCCGGGTACGAGATGCGCTCGATGCTGCTCTCCGCCAAGTGGGTCGACGTCATGCGCGACGTCATCGACGAGGTCCCGGCCCCGGTGTACGCCGTCGCCCCCGAGCTCGCCGAACGCGTCACCGGCTACCACGTCCACCGCGGGGCGCTCGCCTCCATGCAGCGCAAGCCGCTGCCCACCGCCGACGAACTCCTCACCACGGCCCGCCGGGTGGTGGTCATGGAGTCGGTCAACGACCACACCAACATCGGGGCGATCTTCCGCAGCGCCGCCGCCCTCGGCATGGACGCCGTCCTGCTCTCCCCGGACTGCGCGGACCCGCTCTACCGCCGCTCGGTCAAGGTGTCGATGGGCGCGGTCTTCTCCGTCCCGTACGCGCGTCTCGAAGCCTGGCCCAAGGGGCTGGAGACCGTACGGGAAGCGGGCTTCCGGCTCCTCGCCCTCACCCCCGACCCCAAGGCCACCAGCATCGACGAGGCGGCCCCGCACCGGCTGGAGCGGGTCGCGCTGATGCTGGGCGCGGAGGGGGAGGGGCTGTCCACGAAGGCGCTGATGGCCGCCGACGAGTGGGTCCGCATCCCGATGGCGCACGGCGTCGACTCGCTGAACGTCGGCGCGGCGGCCGCGGTCGCGTTCTACGCGGTGGCGACGGGCCGCCCGGAGAGCTGAGCCGGGCGGGGCGACGCCTCAGCGCAGTTCGGCCCGCACCTGCTCCAGCACGTGCGCCTGCTGCTGATCCGGCTGCTCCTGCGACACCGCGCTCGGCCGGCTGGGCTGCTCGCTCCCGCCCAGCCCGCGCGCCGGCCCCTGGCACCCCTGCGCGACCGCGATCCCGAGTGCCACCAGCAACGTCACCACCACGAACACCACCAGCCGCTGGCGCAGCAGCCGCGGATTGGCCGGACGCCGTCCCGCCGAGGTCGTACGGGCCCCGGGACGCGTCCCCGGCCTGCCGTTCGTCGTGCCCGGCCGCTTCCCGGCCCCCGTGGTGGAACGCGGCGCCCGCTGCTGAGGCCGGGACCCACCGGTGCGCGGCGCGTTCCCGCCTCCGCCCCCGCCCCCCGAACGCGCCGGACGGCGGCCCTGCTGCGGGCGGGACGCCGAGGACGGGCCCTCCGCGCGGCGGGTGTGCTGCTCGGTGTACGGGCCGTCGAGCCGGCCGGTGGGCCGGTCCGTGTCCGGGGCCGAACGCTGGGCGGGCGGCCGGCTCTCGTGCAGGCCCTGCGCCTCGCGCGCCGCGATCTCCTTGAGCCGCATGGACAGTTGGAGCGTGCTCGGCCGCTCCTCCGGATCCTTCGCCAGGCAGGCGCGGATCAGGGGGGCCAGCGCGTCGTGCACCCCGTGGAGCTGAGCCTCCTCGTGCACCACGCGGTAGAGCATCACCTCGGAACTGCCGTGCCCGAAGGGGGAGTCGGCCATCGCCGCGTACGCCAGGGTCGCGCCGAGGGAGAAGACGTCCGTCGCCGGGGTCACCGCCGCGCCCCGGACCTGCTCGGGCGCGAGGAAGCCGGGCGACCCCACCGCCGTACCGACATGGGTCAGTGTGCTGGCCCCGGTCGCCCAGGCGATACCGAAGTCGATGATCCGGGGGCCCTTGGGGGAGAGGAGGATGTTCGACGGCTTGAGATCCCGGTGGACCACGCCCGCCTCATGCACCGCGACCAGGCCCTCGGAGAGCGCCGCACCGATCGAGGCCACCTCGGCCGCGGCCAGAGGGCCCTCCTCGGCGACCTTGTCGTGCAGGGAGGGGCCGGGGACGTACTGCGTCGCGAACCAGGGGCGGTCCGCCTCCAGGTCGGCGGCGACCAGCCGGGCCGTACAGCCGCCCCGGATCCGCCGCGCGGCGGACACCTCGCGCGCGAACCGCGAACGGAACTCCTGGTCCTCCGCCAGATCGGGCCGGATCACCTTGAGCGCCACCCGCTGACCGCGCCGGTCGGAGCCGAGGTAGACCACGCCCATGCCGCCCGCGCCGAGCCGTCGGTGCAGCCGGAACGAGCCGACGAGACGCGGGTCCTCGCGCCGGAGCCGCATCATCGCCATCGTCTGCCCATCCCCGCTGCCTGGTCCGCCTGACGAGGCACAGCTTACGTACCCCGCGCCCGGTGCGCTCAGAGGCCGCGCCCTCACCGGGGATTCGATTGTCCGTACACGGCGGGAAAGATGAAGGGCGGTCAGCGGGCGGCGGTTCCGGGCCCGTCGGCCTGGAAGGGTCGGCAAAGGGCTTTCGAACAAGGGGTGTTGGATCAGGCCATGATGGCTGGGAGGCGTCGGTCGGGGAGCGTGCGGACACCACCCGGACGTACACGGTGACGGTTCTCAGGGGCTGCCACCGAACGCGACGCACCCTCCTTCGGAGGGTGCGGGGAGTGAGTGAAGTCACCCGACGGGGCCCTTCCGGGGGTGGTGGCCCCCCTGTGCCCCCTCCGGGATGACCCCAACGCCGGGTGGACCGTCTCCACCCAGGGGAGTACGCCGACCACCGGCGGCTCATCCTCCGGGAGGCCCGGGATTCGGTACGCGGGCATGACGCCCCGTGCTCGCCGGTTACCTAATGTTGAGATCAAGCGGCGGGCGAGCACTCGTCCCCCGAGGTCACACGCCCGTCGCTCCACATCAGGTCAGGAGAGGAACCATGGCGGACACGGCAACGCGGACCATGATCCGCACGCAGGGACGCAAGGCCTACGCCTCGTTCGGCGCCCGCCCGTCCGGCACCCGTCACCCCTTGGTGGCGACGGCCATGGTTCTCCCCCTGGCGGCCCTGCTCGTAGTCGCCTTCGGCGGCTGGGACGCGGTGGTCACACAGGCGTCGTCCGTGGCTGTGATGCTGGGGCGCTGAGCGGCGCCAGGGTCCGGAAGAGCGGTCCGGACCCAGGTATCGGGCCAACAGCCCCGTGGGGACGGGGGTGCGGCGGACGGCAGCGTTTGTCCGGTCAGCTGGGGAGCTGACCGGGCATCGCGCTGTCCGGGCCCGTTTCCCGGGGTCGCATGCTCCTGGGACGGGGACGCGTGGCCGCATGCCCCTGGACGGGGACGGGGACGGGGACGGAGGCGGGGGCAGGCGCAGGGACCGGGACACGCCGGTACGAACCAGGCGAGGCCCGACCTGGCGCCCCGCCCGGCGGGCTCCACCGCCTTCCGCCCCCGGCTGCGGCGTACGCTCAGCAGGGACCGGTGGCAGGGCCGGGACCGACCGCTGCCGGGGAGCCGTTGCGTATGACCTCAACCTCAGTCGACCGTGAGCCACCCACTGCCGAGCCCGCCTCCGGTGAGCCCGCCTCCCATGAGTCCTCCCGCGAGCCGGTCATCCGTGAGCTGGGCACCCTGGCCCACCGCCTCCGCCTCCACCACCCGCCCGAAACCCCCTGCACCTGCCGGCCGCCCCAGCTCCTGGCCGACCGGCCGGACGGCACCGTGGTCCGCAGCGGCCCGGTCGTGGCCAAGGCGCACGCCGCCGACATCGACCGCGACGCCCTGGCGGCCCGCCTCGCCCTGGCCTCGGCGCCGGCGCTGTCCGGCATCCTCCTCGCACCGCTCACCACCCCGGGGACGCCCGATACCACGGGGGCCGTCCCCCGCCCCGTCACCTTCTGGCCGTACGGCACCCCCGTCGACCCCAGGGACCCCGACGCGGCCCCCTGGGCCGACGCCGCCGTCCTGCTCGCCCGCCTCCACCGAACCGTTTCTCCGCTCCCGCTCCCGGCCCCGCCGATGCGCGGCCCGGTCAAGGCGGCCCGTGCGGTCGCCCGGATGATTGCCGCCCTCCCGGGCGACGCCGCGGTCCTCCCCGTACAGGCCGCCTGGCACGCCCTGCCGGGCTGGGCGCAGGGCGAGGCCGCGCCGCCTGCCGCACGGTCCGGCTTCCTCTGCCACGGGGACCTGCACCTGGGGCAGCTCGTCCGTCATCCCGCCCCGGACGGGCCCTGGTTGCTCATCGATGTGGACGACGCGGGGCTGGGGGACCCGGCCTGGGACCTCGCCCGGCCCGCCGCCTGGTACGCGGCCGGGGTGCTGGCCCCGGAGGACTGGCTGTTGTTCCTGGACGCCTACCGGTCCGCCGGGGGGCCCGCCGTGCCCGCCGAGGGGGACCCCTGGCCGCAACTGGACGTCCCCGCCCGTGCGCTGACGGTCCAGACGGCGGCCGTCGCCCTCGCCAAGTGCGCCGCTGAGGGCCGGGAGCCGGACGAGATGGAGCAGCTGATGATCGATTCCTGTGCCCGAATCGCTACATTCCCGCCCGAGTTGGCGGCCGGGTCCGCGTCGTAGGCTGAACGGACCGCCGCCGGACAGGCTTTCCGGCAGTGGCACAACGAGGGCGAGGAGCCGAGCCGAATGATGCAGTGTCCCAAGTGTCACGCGCAGATGCAGACGTACAACCGCAACGGCGTCCAGATCGAGCAGTGCAGTGGCTGCCGGGGGATATTCCTGGACTACGGCGAGCTGGAGTCGCTGACCCGTCTGGAGTCGCAGTGGGCCCAGCAGGCGCCGCCCCCGCCGCCCGCCCCCCAGGCCTACCCGCAGGCGGCTCCGCCGGCCCATGCCCCCGCCTGGGGCGCCCCGCAGTACGGCCAGCAGCACGGCGGGCACTACGGCCACCGCCGCCAGAAGGGCTTCGGCCGGATGCTCTTCTCGTCCTGACGGTCACCGGCACGACGAAAGAACCCCCGGCCGTCGAAACGGCCGGGGGTTCTCGGTGGTGCGCGATACTGGGATTGAACCAGTGACCTCTTCCGTGTCAGGGAAGCGCTCTCCCGCTGAGCTAATCGCGCAGGACGGACCTGCGTGTACTGCGTGCGCGATACTGGGATTGAACCAGTGACCTCTTCCGTGTCAGGGAAGCGCTCTCCCGCTGAGCTAATCGCGCGGGGATCCTTGCGGATCAGTGGACGATACTGGGATTGAACCAGTGACCTCTTCCGTGTCAGGGAAGCGCTCTCCCGCTGAGCTAATCGTCCTTGGAGGTGGAGACGGGATTTGAACCCGTGTAGACGGCTTTGCAGGCCGTTGCCTCGCCTCTCGGCCACTCCACCAGGGATGGGGGTTCGGGAAGATCCCCCACCTTCTGCGAGCGGACGACCAGGTTCGAACTGGCGACCTCAACCTTGGCAAGGTTGCGCTCTACCAACTGAGCTACGTCCGCTTGTCTTTCCCGGACCGCTTGCGCGTCCCGGCGACGTGTTGAACTCTAGCGGATTCCCGGGCCAGTACAAAAACGCGTTTGCGCAGATGGTCGCCGTAGCGCCGCCGTACCGTCGCCCCGACGCAGGTCATCGCGGGCGGTTCTAGACTCAGCAGGGTGTTCCCCCTCGCTCCCATGGCCCGCTTCGGCGGCCTCGTCGCCTCCGGTCTCCAGGATGTGACCCACGATCCCTCGGCTTTGGACTCGTCCGGTTTCTGGGCGGTATGTGTCGATTTCGAGGGTCGTACCGTCTGCGCCCGCTTCTCCTCCGTACGCCGGGAAGAGGTGCCCGCCCCGGTGCCCGGAGCCTGGCGCGGGCCCGCCGCCGGGGAGTGGACGACCTCACTGGACCGTGACGCCTACACGGCGGGCGTACGGCGGATCCGTGAATACATCGCCGCGGGCGAGGTCTACCAGGCCAACCTCTGCCGGGTCCTCTCCGCACCGCTGCCCGAGGCCGAGCCCGGCCGGGCCGACGTGGACGCCCTGACCGCCCTGCTCGCGCGCGGCAACCCGGCACCGTACGCAGGAACGATCCGCCTGCCGGGCCACGGCGTGGAGGTCGCCACCGCGTCGCCCGAGCTGTTCCTGCGACGGGACGGGCGGACCGTCGAGTCCGGGCCGATCAAGGGGACCGGGCGCACCGAGGCAGATCTGCTGGAGAAGGACCACGCGGAGAACGTGATGATCGTGGACCTGGTCCGCAACGACCTCGGCCGCGTCTGCGCGACCGGCAGCGTCACCGTCCCCGACCTCTGCGTGGTGGAGAAGCACCCGGGCCTCGTCCACCTCGTCTCCACCGTGCGGGGTGAGCTGGCCGAAGGGGCGGGGTGGCCGGAGCTGCTGACGGCGGCGTTCCCGCCCGGCTCGGTCACCGGGGCGCCCAAGTCCAGTGCGCTGCGGATCATCGAGGAGCTGGAGCGAGCGCCACGCGGACCGTACTGCGGGGCGGTCGGCTGGGTCGACGCCGACCGGGGCACCGCCTCCCTGGCGGTGGGCATACGGACGTTCTGGATCGACCGGACCGGCTCCGCGCCCCTTCTGCGGTTCGGGACCGGCGCCGGCATCACCTGGGGGTCCGACCCGGAGCGCGAGTGGGACGAGACCGAACTGAAGGCGTCGCGGCTGCTCGCTGTAGCGTCGGGCACGTTCGAGCAGACCGGGTTCGAACAGACAGGAAGGACCGTTTCATGAGGATTTGGGTCAACGGCGGACTGCGGGACGCCGACGATGCCCGGCTGTCGGTGCTGGACCACGGGCTGACCGTGGGCGACGGCATCTTCGAGACGGTCCGCACCAGCGAGGGCCGGCCCTTCGCCCTCACCCGCCACCTCGACCGCCTCACCCGCTCCGCGCGCGGCCTCGGCCTGCCCGACCCGGACCTGGACGAGGTCCGGCGCGCCGCGACGGCGGTCGTCGACGCCAACCCCGTCACCCTCGGGCGGCTGCGGATCACGTACACCGGCGGGCTCTCCCCGCTCGGCTCCGACCGCGGCACCGCCGGGCCCAGCCTCGTCGTCGCGCTGGACGGGGTGAGCCGGCGCCCGGACACCACCGCGGTGATCACGGTCCCCTGGACCCGTAACGAGCGCGGCGCCCTCACCGGCCTCAAGACCACCTCGTACGCCGAGAACGTCGTCGCCCTCGCCCGGGCCCGCGAGCGGGGTGCCTCCGAGGCGCTGTTCCCGAACACGGCCGGCCGGCTCTGCGAGGGGACCGGGTCCAACGTGTTCGTCGTGCTGGACGGCCGCATCCACACTCCGCCGGTCGCCTCCGGGTGCCTGGCGGGGATCACCCGGGCCCTGGCCGTGGAGTGGACCGGGGCCGAGGAGAGCGACCTGCCGATGGAGGTGCTCGCCGAGGCCGATGAGATCTTCCTGACCTCGACCCTCCGTGACATCCAGGCCGTCCACCGTGTCGACGACCGGGAGCTGGCGCCGGAGCCCGGGCCGGTGACGGCGAAGGCCATGCGGATCTTCGACGAGCGGGCCGGGAACGACCTGGACCCGTAGGCCTTTTCCAGCCGCGAGCCCTTTCCGGCCGCAAGCCCTTTCCACCGGGCCGGAAAAGCGCGTGACGTGCGGCCGCGCAGGGGATACAAACCCTTGATGACCACGACACTCCGGCCGTCCGGGCCGCTCCAGCAAGGCGTCGACGGTGCGCGGGCGCGCAGTTACGACGTGTGCGACAACGGCCGGCCCGTCGGCGCCGTATCGATCAGCACCGACGACGCGTTCGGTGCCTCGGCCGGAGTGGTGCGCTCCCTCAGCGTCGACGAGGCGCGGCGCCGGCGCGGCCGGGGCACCATCGCCGCGCTCGCCGCCGAGGAGGTGCTGCGGGGCTGGGGCTGCACCCACGTACGGACCGAGGTGCCGGCGGACAACGACCCCGCCCGACGCCTCGCCGCCGCCCTCGGCTACACCGAACGCAGCCGCAACATGGTCAAGACCCTCGGCCCTGACGCCGTCCCCCTCCCCGAGGGCCTCACCTCGCGCCCGATGAGCGAGCAGGAGTACGCGGAGTGGCTGCGCGACGCGGTCCGGGCGTACGCGCAGGAGTGGACCGACCGGGGCGTGCCGCCCGAGCAGGCCCGGCTCAAGTCCGAGGCCGACCATGCCGGGAACCTCCCGGAGGGGCTGGCGACCGAGGGGGTGCGGTTCCGGGTGCTGGTCCACGGTGGCGCGGTGGTCGGCCATCTCTGGCTGGCCCTGCGGGAGCTGGAGCCCGGCCGGACCGCCGGGTTCGTCTTCGACGTCGAGGTGCGCGAGGAGCACCGCGGCCGCGGCTTCGGGCGGGCCCTGATGCTCCTCGCCGAGGACGAGACCCGCTCGTGGGGGCAGGACCGGCTCGGCCTGCACGTCTTCGCGGCCAACACCCCGGCGCTGCGGCTGTACGAGTCGCTCGGCTACGCGACGACGCGGTACAACCTGGCCAAGGCGCTGTAGGCGGTCTCTGCCGACCCCGCTCCCGCCCCCGCCTCAGCCCTGTGCGCCCAGGCGGCGGTCGATGATCTCCTCGATCCGCTCGCGCAGCCCTTCCTGGCTCTTGCCGCCGTCCAGCCGCTCGTCGCCGATCACGTAGGTGGGCGTGCCGGTGACCCCGATCGCCTTGCCCTCCGCCTGGTCGGCGTCGACGATCAGCAGATGCCGGCCGTCGATCAGCGCGGTGTCGAACTCCTCCGCGTCCAGGCCCAGTTCACGGGCCACAGCGAGCAGCACCGGCTCGCCGGCCTTCCCGAGCTCCTCGGTCCTGGCCAGGAGCGCCTCGGTGTACGGCCAGTCCTGGCCCTGGACGGCGGCCTCCTCGGCGGCCTGCGCGGCGGCGTAGGCGTGCTTGTGCTTCTCCAGCGGGAAGTGCCGCAGCCGGACCTCGACGCGGTCGCCGTACCGGGCACGCACGGCGCGTACATCGCTGAGGGCCTGGTGGCAGTCGGGGCATTCGAGATCGCACCAGATGTCGAGGACGACCGGTGCCGCAGGGGTGGATTCGCTCATGGAACCAGTCTTTCAGGCCGTACCGGCAGACCCCAATCGGCACCCGCGGCCCACGGCGGTGACCGGCACCTGCGGAGGAGCCCGGCCCTGAAATGTCCCTGAAGTGGACCGGCGCCGTGGCCCCTGTGCGGGTCGTCGGTGCAGGATGGAGGGGACGTTTCCCCTGCGCCTGGAGGCTCCGATGCTTGCCGAGACCATCTGTTCCGCGGCGTCGGCGGCGGGCCTGGGCATCGCCGCGGTCACCGCGTACCGCAAGCGGTTCCTCACCGCGACCAGGATCGCCGCCTACTCCCTCGTGCCGGTCGGCCTCGTCCTGACCGGCGTCGTCGAGTGGGTCTCGGGCATCGCGTTCAAGCCGAGCGTCTGGATCGGCTTCGGTGTGCTCGGCCTGGCCTGGGCGCTCTTCATGACCACCCGGGCCATCGAGCGCCGCAGCGGCACCACCCGCGCGGATCGCAAGGCCGCGCGGGCCGCCGAGCGCAACGAGGCCGTCGCCCCGGGAGCCTCCGCGCCCTCGCTCGGCGCCGGCGGCCAGGCCCGGCCGTCGTCGGCTCCGTCGGCGGCTACGGCGAAGCCGAAGAAGAAGCAGGAGGCCGCTGCGCCCGGTGACGACTTCAGCGACATCGAGGCGATCCTGAAGAAGCACGGCATCTGAGAACGCGCGGCAGCTGTGGAAGCGACGGCAGCTGCAAAAACATGATCCGCGCGCCCGGCGGTCCGAATGTCTGACGGCATCTCGGACGCCGGAGCGATTCCGGAGGGCCACGGGACGGTGAACTCCCGGGTCAATAGGTCAGGTTGACCGCCAACCGGGTCGCGGGTGAGTCATGATCACCCCGAGATGGTGGACACATCCCGGGGCGAAGCCCCCGCACCCCCTGCCGAAGAGCCCCGTGGCTGCCTCTTCGCGCTTTCCCAGCCACCCCTGATGATCTTCCTGACGGTGGTCGGGAGTCTGCTGCTGATGGCGGCGCTGCATGACCTGTTCCTGTTATGAGCCCGCGCCTGTCATGCCCCGGCCTCCCGGCGCCGGGCCCGGTACGCGGCGACATGGAGCCGGTTGCCGCAGGTGCGGCTGGAGCAGTAGCGCCGGGAGCGGTTGCGCGAGAGGTCGACGAAGGCGCGTCCGCAGTCGGGCGCCTCGCAGCGCCGCAGCCGCTCCTGCTCGCCGGCCACGATGATGAAGGCCAGCGCCATGCCGCAGTCGGCCGCTAGGTGGTCGGAGAGCGAGGCGTCCGGGGCGAAGTAGTGCACGTGCCAGTCGTAGCCGTCGTGGTCGGTGAGCTGCGGCGTGGTCCCGGCCGCGGCGACGAGCCGGTTCACGAGGTCGGCAGCCGTACGGGCGTCGGGCGCGGCGAAGACCTCGGCGAAGCGGCTCCGTACGGCCTGCACGGCTTCGAGGTCCTTCGCGCCGAGGGTGCCGACGCCGCTGATGTGGTGGCGCTCGGCGAAGGCGTACAGCGCCGGGAGGTCGGCGAGCCCGTCCTCCGGCTCGTCCACGATGCCGTCCGTCGGGCCGGAGCCGTCGTCGGGTGGCTCGCTCTCCGGTGCGGTGTTCACCAGATCGACCACCGTGTCGAGGGCGATCCGGGTGTCGTGAGGGATCAGCACGCTTCGCTCCCAGGCCTCCGGCGGGCGGGCGCCCGCCGATGGCGGCTGACTCTACTGGCTCACCGGGCCGCTCCCCGGCCCGGTACGGGCCTGCGGGGGAGGAGAAGGGCTTGCAAGGCCACTGACCTGCTCCTGGGGACGTGGCGCACGCACAGGCGCCGTCACCGCGGTGGATTCCGCGGCGACGGCGCCGGTGTCTGCCTTATGTGGTTGTCCGCGCGACGCCGTCTCCCCGAGTCGGACGGCGCCGGGCAGCTCTCGGCCTGGCTCAGCTCTCGGCCAGGATGTGGGAGAGCTCCGTGTCGAGATCGAAGTGACGATGCTCGGTGCCGGGCGGAACCGCGGCGTCGGTCCTTTTCAGGAACGACTCCAGGGCTCGCGCCGGAGCTTCGAGCAGGGCTTCTCCCTCTGGAGAGCTCAGGGCGATGCATACGACGCCTTGACCGTGACTACGAGATGGCCAGACGCGGACGTCTCCGGTGCCGGTGGGCCGGTGCAGCCCCTCGGCAAGGAGGTCACGGGCGAAAACCCACTCGACCGTCTCCTCCGCTCCGGTGTGGAAGGTGGCGTGCACGGCATAGGGATCGGCCGTGTCATACCGCAGGCCCGCGGGTACAGGCAGTGAGGACTCGCTCGACACAACGAGGCGCAGGTGCAGCTCGCAGCTGACCGTGGTGTTCATAAGCGCCAGGGCCTTTCGCTCAGTGTGCGCTCGGGGATTCGCACGTCGGCGAAATCGACATGCCACCTACGGTGGCGTTGTAAACCCCTCTGACCCATTTGTGATGCTTCGGGTCCCTCGCCCAGCGGTGTGTAACTTTGAGTCATGCGCCCATTCAAGTGATGACGACGGGTCGGGTAGGTTGAGCTCCATGAATGCGGAGAGTGACGAGCGGACCGAGGCCGCCGAGAAGGCGTCCCCGGAGTCGGCTCCGGGGGGCACGACCAAGGCGGAAAAGGTGGAACGCGAGCTGGGATCGCGGGCGCCGGGCTTCATCAAGGCGTCGAAGCCGTTGCACCTGAGCTGGCAGGTCGGCGTCTTCGTCGTCGGCCTGGGTGTGGTGGTGGCCGGTGTGCTGATGCTGGTGCTGCCGGGGCCCGGCTGGCTGGTGATCTTCGGCGGTATGGCGATCTGGGCGACCGAGTTCGTCTGGGCCCAGCTGGTGCTGCGCTGGACCAAGCGCAAGGTCACCGAGGCCGCCCAGCGGGCGTTGGATCCCAAGGTCCGGCGGCGCAACATCATCCTCACCACGGTGGGGCTGGTGATCGCGGCGGTGCTGGTCGGGATCTACGTCTGGAAGTTCGGCCTCGCCCTGCCGTGGACGGTCGGCGAGTAGCACCGCGGACGGCCGGCGGACAGCGCCGGGGACGGTCCAGGGGCACCGCTGACATGGGGTAATGTTTGCGGTGCGCCCGGGCGATTAGCTCAGTGGGAGAGCGCTTCGTTCACACCGAAGAGGTCACTGGTTCGAACCCAGTATCGCCCACCCGGACAGAGGCCCTCGAGACTTGGAAAAGTCTCGAGGGCCTCTGCGTTTCCCCCCGGTCCGGGACCGCGCGGGTCCCGGACCGGGGACCGCTCACCGCATCCGGCCCAGCAGGTTCTTCAGCTTGCGGGCGTCGCGCAGCCGCTGCTCGTACGTGGCCCCCACGGCCAGCAGCAGCATCCCGGCCAGCGCCGGCGGCAGCCAGCGCGGCAGCGCTCCGGCCACCTGGACGACGTACGGCGCCAGCTCGTGCAGGGTGTCCAGGGCCAGCACCGCGCCGCCGAGCAGCAGCAGCGCCTGGAGCCGGTACTTCGCCCCCAGCAGCGTGATCACCAGCGCCGCCACGCCCAGCAGCAGCGGCCGCACCCAGTCGGGGTCGGTCCAGGCCACGGCCAGGCTCGGCAGCAGCGTCGCCGCGAGCCCCGGCCCGTACGCCGTCCAGGAGGACGCTTCGGGGTCCTTGCGCCGCCGCAGTACGCCGACGACCAGGGCGGGCACCGTCACCGGCAGGGTGTACGCCTCGGGGGCCGACACCTCCGACGCCGCCAGCCGGACCCAAGTCGCCGCCACGAACAGCACCGCCGCCACGTACCCCGCCGCCGGCCGCCGCTCCGGGCGCACGGCCGCCCCCGCCGCCAGTACCCCGCACAGCGCGAGCACCAGGGCCAGGAACGGCGCATCCGGCACCGCGAGCCCGACGGCCACCAGCGCACCCAGCGCCCCGGCCAGCTCCACCGGCAACGCCACCGGGTGCAGCCGCAGCCGCGCCCCCAGCAGCACCGTCACCGCGGGCACCACGAGCAGCAGCGGCGCGGCCTCGTGCGGGGCGAGCTCCAGGGAGCGGGCCGCACACCCGGTCAGGACCGTGCCCCACACCACCGCGGCCACCGCGAACACCGCCTGCTCCACCACCGCGCGCGTCCGCACCGCCGCCCCGGCGAAGAGCACCACCAGCGCCCCGAACACCGCGTACGTCGCCGCCTCCGCGGCGAGCGACAGCAGCCCCACGCTCACCGCGCCGCCGACCGCGCCCACGAGCGCGGTCACCGCCACGGCGGACCGGCCACCGCCGGCGGCCCCCTCCGGCCCGGCGGCCGAGGCTTCCGCACCCCGGACCGCCACCAGCAGCAGCCCCGCCACCAGCACCGTCTCCAGGGCCACCGCGACCGGGTACGGCACGCCCAGCGTGGCCGCAGCCAGCAGCAGCGTCCCCCAGCCGAGGGCCAGCGTCCCCGCGCCCGCCGCACCGCGCGCCGCCGCCCCCGGCGTGACCAGCGGAGCGGCGACCCGCACCAGCGACGGCCACCACCGGTACGCCGCCCCGAGCAGCCCCGCCACCACCGCGAGCACCACCGGAGCCGCGGCCGACTCCGACCACCGCATCGACTCCCCGAGCGCGCCCCGGAACCCGTCCGGCGCCCCCGCCCACACCTCGGCGACCAGCTCGACCGGACCCAGCAGCACCGCCGCGACCGGAGGCACCGCCCACAGCAGCGCACCGGCCACCACCGCGCCCGCCGCCCCCAGCACCCCGCGTCCCGCGCCGCGCGGCAGCGGTGCCCGTACGACGGACAGCAGGGCGAGACCGCAGAGCAGGTACACCGGAACGTGCCAGGTGCCCGGCACCGCCGCCCGCAGCACGCCGCCGCCCGCCGCCACCGCCGCCAGACCCGCCACCACGCCGCCCACCTGGGCATAGCCGTTCGGAGCGCGCCACGCCCCGGCCAGGGCCGCCACGGCGGCCGTCAGCAGCAGCGTGCCCGGAAGCACGGCCCCGAGCGGACCGTCGGCCGTCAGGGACTCGCCGAGCCCCGTCAGCAGCGCGGCGGACCCCATCACGGCGAGGCCGATGCCCGCCGTGACCCGTACGCCCAGACCCTTGCCCCACAGCGCGATCGCGCCGTCCACCACGGCCGTCACCAGCAGCGCCCAGCCGACCACGATCGCGGGAGCGCCGGCCGCCCAGGCGCCCAGCAGCAGCGGCCACTGGACGAAGAACACGGCCGCGGGCAGCGGCAGGTGCAGCTTGCCCAGGGCCAGGCCGTAGGCCGCCCAGAGCGCGGCCAGCACCGCCGAGGAGACCGCCGTGAACGTGAGCCCGTCGGCGTCCGGCGCCGCGACCGCGTGGACCGCGTAGACGTCCAGCAGCGTGAGCACCAGGGCGAGCGCCGCCAGCGCCTCCGCCGTGGCCGCGAGCTTCCGGCGCAGCAGGACCACCGGCGCCGCGAGGGCGGCCAGGGTCACCAGCGCCAGGACGGCCGACCGGCCGCCGATGCCCATGGAGCCCCAACTGACGAGGGTGAACGCGATGGCCGCGACCGTCAGCAGCAGACCGCCGAGCGTCAGCAGCACGTTCTGCGCGCTGCGCGGCGGCCCGGACGGCTTCGCGGACCGGGGCGCCGCCGACCACGGCTGCCCCGGCGCCCAGCCGTGACCGACGGGCGGGGTATGCCAGCGGGGCGCGTTCGGCGCCTGCGGTGCCTGCGGCTGCAACGCGCTGACCAGCCAGGCGCGACGGGTCAGCAGGTGGGCCCGGCGGGCGTCCAGCTGAGCCAGTTCTCGGTCGAGGAGAGCCAGTTCCTCGGCGGGCGGCGGCACATGTTCCATGTACGGGAGTGTGGCCGCGGCCTTCCGCCTCGTACATGCGCTCGGATACTCAGTTTCCGCGTTTCCGCGCCTGAGTAAGCCCCGGTGGAGGCATGGGGTGAGCGCCGGTGGAGGCGTGCGCGGAAGCGGTTTGAACGAAGCCCGCCGAGCCCTGTATGGTTCAACCCGTTCCCGGGCGATTAGCTCAGTGGGAGAGCGCTTCGTTCACACCGAAGAGGTCACTGGTTCGAACCCAGTATCGCCCACCGGGAGAGCCGGTCCGCCAAGCATCACGGCGGACCGGCTTCTGCTTGTCCAGGCCGCTTGCTCAGGCTGCCGCGGGCAGCTCCGGGCGCAGCGGCCACGCCGGGTCCACCGGCTCCGGTGTCCCGCTCCTCGCGAACCACGCCTCCAGGCCGCGCGCCTGCGCCGCGTGCCAGGTGGCCTGGAGGGTGTGCAGCTCGGCGGGGGAGAGCCGCTCCAGCCGGGACGAGAAGCGCCGGCATATCGCGCGCACCAGCTCCAGCGAGGCCGAGGCGTCCGCCGCCGCGTCGTGGGCGCCGTCGAGCGGAACCTCGTACAGCTGGCACAGGTCGGTGAGCGTGCGGCGGCCCTTGCGGTAGCGGTCCAGGTGTTTGTCCAGCACCCGGGGGTCCACCACGCGCAGCGGGACGTCGGCCATGTACCCGGCCAGCGACGAGGCCCGGTGCCGCCTCAGCTCGCGGTCCAGCAGGGTCAGGTCGAACGGCGCGTTCATCACGACCAGCGGGCGGCCCGTCGCGCACTGCTCCGCCAGCGTACGGGCGATCTCGTCCATCACCGGCGCGGGCCAGCGGCCGTTGCGCTGCAGGTGATCGTCGGTCAGACCGTGGATCTCGGTCGCCCCCGCGGGCACCGGGATCCCCGGGTTGACCAGCCAGCGGGTGACGCGGACGCGTCCGCCCGTCGTGTCCTGCGCGACGAGAGCGGCCGAAACGATCCGGTCCTGCTCGACGTCCACGCCTGTCGTCTCCGTGTCAAAAGCGGCCAGCGGCCCTTCGAACCAGTGCATCATCCCCGAACTCCTCGCACCTGCACGGCAGATGGAGTGATTCCTCTGCCCGATATCGGTGATACCCGTGCTGTTTGCCTGATACGCCGTTTGCGGGCGTTCTCCTGCGGTGACAACACAGGTAGGAGCCAGGGAAGTTGCTCCTCCATCACATCCGAGATCACTGCTGACGTCATTTCTGACGGCACGTCCGGAAGGCATACGGGGCCATGGCGCTCGCGCAGCCCGATCCAGGAGGGCCCGCCCGCGCCGAAGAGTTCGGGCCGGTGGAGCAGCGGAACGACGCACCGCTGCGCGGCTCCCTCGCCACCACCGCCTGCATGGAGACCCTCCAGGTGGGCTACCTGCACGCCGTCGCGGCGGCGGCGGGGTGTTCGCTGTCCCAGCCCTTCCCCGACAACGGCATCGACTGGCACGTCAGCCACGGCGCCGCCGCCCACACCGTCGACGACGAAGTGACCATCAAGGTGCAGCTGAAGTGCACCTACCAGATACCGCCGCACCCGGCGGGCGGGGCGTTCTCCTTCACGCTCGACAACGCCCATCTCGTCAAGCTGGCCCGCACCCCGGTCTCGGTGCACAAGATCCTGGTGGTGATGATCGTGCCCCGCAGCCAGGACGAGTGGCTGAGCGCCGGGCCCGGCAGCCTCGATCTGCGGCACTGCTGCTACTGGACCAACCTGGCCGGCCACGCGGTGACGGGCCGGTACCGGACCACCGTGCGCATCCCGACCTCACGGATCTTCGACGACCGCGCACTCTGCGACATCATGGCCCGGGTCGGGGCCGGAGGGAGACCCTGATGCACCGGTCGATGGACGAACCGACGGGCCCGGCGGAGCTGTTCGGCGCCCGGGCGCACCCCGCCGTGAGCAGGGAGTACGCCGACCCGGGTGGCGACGGCACCCCGCTGCCCGACCCGGCGGTGCTCACCGCGCTGCTGCACCGGTACGGCTGGCAGCGGCGTGGGGGAGCGGCCGGGCGCTACAGCCGGTGGGCCCCGCCCGGACCCTCCGCCGGCGCCAGTCTGCTGGTACCCGAGAACGCCGCCTTCCCCGACGCCGAGGACCTGCTGGCCGAGGCGCTCACCGCGCTCTCCCGCAGCGCCGCCCCGTCCGCCCAGGACATCCTGGTCTCGCTCGCCGTGCCCAGCGACGAGGTCCGCTGGTGGCGCGAGGTCCCCGAATCGGCGGCCGGGGCGGCGGGCGCTTCGGGGTGGGCGGAGGCGGAGGAGCTGCGGTCGGCGGCCCGGCAGATCCTCCTCGCCGGGGCGCTCGCGGCCCGCGGCCGGGCCGGCTACCACGGGGCCCGGCACCGCAGGAAGGCCCGGTCGGCGCTGGACGGCACGCTCATCGGGCCCGCGCCGGGCGGGCGCCGGCTCACCGCGTTCGTCCCCGTCGCCTCGGGGCGCGCCGTCGCCGTCCAGCTCTGCCACGCCCTGCACGCCACCCGGGAGGCGGTGGACTACCAGCGGGCGACCGGCGGCATGGAGGCGTTCGACAGCGCGGTGGCGGCGGGCGTCAGCCGGGAGCTGACCGAGGCGCTGGTGACCCTGGTGCGTGGCAGTGAGCGGGCCGGGATCGACCTGCGGTGGGCGCCCGCCGCCGGAACCCCGGACGGCTGCCCGGCCCGCCCCGCACCCGTCGAGTTCTCCCCGGGCGACCTGCCGGCCCTGCGTTCCGCCGGGGCCCGCTACCTCCGCGAGGAGCCCGCCGTCCCGGTCCGGATCACCGGCGCGGTGGTCCGGCTGCGCCGCTCGGGGCCGCGCGGCGCCGGGATCGTACGGCTGCGGGTGCTGGCGGGGGCGGAGGTCGCGCATGTACGGGTGGAGCTGGACGAGGAGGCGTACCGGATCGCGGGCCACGCCCACCTCGTCGGGCTGCCGCTGCGGGTGGAGGGGCGGCTGGAGCGGCGGGGCGGGTTCCGGCGACTCACCGGGGCGTCGCAGGTCGCGCCCGTGCAGGTGGACGAGGCCGAGCGGGACCGGCTGATGAAGTCGCTCCAGGAGAACGTGGACTTCTTCGAGGAGGCGTGCGCGGGGGAGGAGCCGTAGCCCGGCCCGGAAGGCGTTCGCATCGGGGGCGTACGGCTCGGTACGATTCACCTTGCTGTGCTATTCGAAGGCAAGCGACCCCCTCAGTCAGGAGAGACCGGTGTCAGACGTCCGTGTGATCATCCAACGCGATTCCGAGCGGGAAGAGCACGTGGTGACGACGGGCACGACCGCCGGTGAACTCTTCCCCGGTCAGC
This sequence comes from Streptomyces cyaneofuscatus, assembly GCF_033109485.1. Taxonomy (NCBI): domain Bacteria; kingdom Bacillati; phylum Actinomycetota; class Actinomycetes; order Kitasatosporales; family Streptomycetaceae; genus Streptomyces; species Streptomyces cyaneofuscatus. The sequence continues at coordinate 7,020,897 of NZ_CP137002.1, forward strand.
GCACCGTCGTCGCCGCGCGCATCGGCGGCGAGCTGAAGGACCTCTCGTACGAGCTCCAGGACGGCGAGTCCGTCGAGCCGGTGGAGATCTCCTCCGAGGACGGCCTCAACATCCTGCGCCACTCCACCGCGCACGTCATGGCCCAGGCCGTGCAGGAGCTCTTCCCCGAGGCCAAGCTCGGCATCGGCCCGCCGGTCAAGGACGGCTTCTACTACGACTTCGACGTCGAGAAGCCGTTCACCCCCGAGGACCTCAAGGCCATCGAGAAGAAGATGCAGGAGATCCAGAAGCGGGGCCAGAAGTTCTCCCGCCGCGTGGTCTCCGACGAGGATGCCCGCGAGGAGCTGGCGAACGAGCCGTACAAGCTGGAGCTCATCGGCATCAAGGGCTCCGCCTCCTCGGACGACGGCGCGGACGTCGAGGTGGGCGGCGGCGAGTTGACCATCTACGACAACCTGGACGCCAAGACCGGTGACCTGTGCTGGAAGGACCTCTGCCGGGGTCCGCACCTGCCCACCACCCGGTTCATCCCGGCGTTCAAGCTGATGCGCAACGCCGCGGCGTACTGGCGCGGCAGCGAGAAGAACCCGATGCTCCAGCGCATCTACGGCACCGCCTGGCCGACCAAGGACGAGCTGAAGGCGCACCTGGAGTTCCTGGAGGAGGCCGCCAAGCGCGACCACCGCAAGCTCGGCAGCGAGCTGGACCTCTTCTCCTTCCCCGACCAGATCGGCCCCGGCCTCGCGGTCTTCCACCCCAAGGGCGGCGTCATCCGCCGGGCCATGGAGGACTACTCGCGCCGCCGGCACGAGGAGGAGGGCTACGAGTTCGTCTACAGCCCGCACGCCACCAAGGGCAAGCTCTTCGAGCAGTCCGGCCACCTGGACTGGTACGCCGACGGCATGTACCCGCCCATGCAGCTCGACGACGGGGTGGACTACTACCTCAAGCCGATGAACTGCCCGATGCACAACCTGATCTTCGACGCGCGCGGCCGCTCCTACCGCGAACTGCCGCTGCGCCTCTTCGAGTTCGGCACGGTGTACCGGTACGAGAAGTCGGGCGTCGTGCACGGCCTGACCCGCTCGCGCGGCTTCACGCAGGACGACGCGCACATCTACTGCACCAAGGAGCAGATGGCGGAGGAGCTGGACCGCACGCTCACCTTCGTGCTGAACCTGCTCCGTGACTACGGGCTCACCGACTTCTACCTGGAGCTCTCCACCAAGGACCCGGAGAAGTACGTCGGCTCGGACGAGACCTGGGAGGAGGCGACCGAGACGCTGCGCCAGGTCGCCGAGAAGCAGGGTCTGCCCCTGGTCCCGGACCCGGGCGGCGCCGCGTTCTACGGGCCGAAGATCTCCGTGCAGTGCAAGGACGCCATCGGCCGCACCTGGCAGATGTCGACCGTGCAGCTCGACTTCAACCTGCCGGAGCGCTTCGACCTGGAGTACACCGGTCCCGACGGCTCCAAGCAGCGCCCGGTCATGATCCACCGCGCCCTGTTCGGCTCCATCGAGCGTTTCTTCGCCGTGCTCCTGGAGCACTACGCGGGCGCCTTCCCGGTCTGGCTCGCCCCGGTCCAGGCGGTCGGCATCCCGATCGGCGACGCCCACATCCCCTACCTCCAGGAGTTCGCCGCCAAGGCGCGCAAGCAGGGGCTGCGGGTGGACGTGGACGCCTCCTCCGACCGGATGCAGAAGAAGATCCGCAACCAGCAGAAGGCCAAGGTGCCCTTCATGATCATCGCTGGTGACGAGGACATGGCCAACGGTGCCGTCTCCTTCCGCTACCGCGACGGTTCGCAGGAGAACGGCATCCCGGTCGACGAGGCCATCGCCAAGATCGCGAAGGCTGTCGAGGACCGCGTACAGGTCTGATCTCCTCATCGGGGCACGGCCCCCGGAGCGCTAACCCCGCTCCGGGGGCCGTTTCTCGTCCTCCCGCGTGAACACCTGGATCAGCCACGACGAGAACGACCCCGTCACCGCCCCCAGCAGCGCGAGACCGCACGCCATCAGCCCCGCCGCCACCACCCGCCCCCAGAACGTGACCGGTGTGGCGTCCCCGTAGCCGACCGTCGTGAGCGTCGCGCATGCCCACCACACCGAGTCCCCGAACGTGCGGATCGAGGCGTCCGGGGCCCGGTGCTCCAGGTGGTAGACCGCGAGCGAGGCGGCGAAGCCGAGCAGTACGGCGGTCATGCCCGCGTACGCCATCACGCGCGCGTACAGGTCCAGCCGCGGCCGGTCGTGGCGCCGCTGCACCGCCTGGTAGACCTGCACCATGCGCAGCGGGCGCAGCAGCGGCAGGAGCAGGACCACCGTGTCGAGCCAGCGCACGCGGAGGAAGCGCGAGCCCAGGCCGCTGAGCCGCAGCCGCGTGACGTAGTCCACGAGGAAGACCAGCCAGGTCGACCAGACGAGGGTCAGCGCGATGTCGTTCCAGGGCTCGGCCTCGTGCGGCGTCAGCACCCGGACCGCGTAACCCGTCAGGAAGAGCAGCCCCGCGGCGAAGAGCGGGACCTCCGTGCGCTGCTCCCAGCGGGTCAGCCGGGCCGGTGGCTCGTGGGCGGGACGGTCGCTCATCGCCTCAGCATCGCGGGCGGCCGGGCGGTGCGGCCCCGGCGACACGCTCCGCGCGGGTGACGCAATATGCTGATCGGCATGACGAGTGAGCCGGAGCAGCAGATCGGCGTGGGGACGCCGGACGCGTTTCAGCGTCTGTGGACGCCCCATCGGATGGCGTACATCCAGGGTCAGGACAAGCCGAGCGGCCCGGGCGCCGAGGACGGCTGCCCGTTCTGTTCGATTCCGGCGAAATCCGACGAGGACGGGCTCGTGGTGGCGCGCGGCGAGCACGTCTACGCGGTGTTGAACCTCTACCCGTACAACGGCGGCCACCTCATGGTTGTCCCCTACCGGCACGTCGCCGACTACACGGAGCTGGACGGACCGGAGACGGCGGAGCTGGCGGACTTCACCAAGCGGGCGATGGCGGCCCTGCGTGCCGCCTCCGGGGCGCACGGCTTCAACATCGGGATGAACCAGGGCTCGGTCGCCGGCGCCGGGATCGCCGCCCATCTGCACCAGCACCTGGTGCCGCGCTGGGGCGGGGACACCAACTTCATGCCGGTCATAGGCCACACCAAGGTGCTGCCGCAGCTGCTGGGCGACACCCGGACGATGCTGGCGGGTGCCTGGCCGGCCGAGTAGCCGAGCCTGTAGGAAGGAAGAGGGGCGCCCGGGCTTTTCCGGGTGCCCCTTCTCCGTACGTACGCAGCTCTAGGCGTCGTACACGTCCGCCTTGCGCGGGGACGGGTCCTGGACGAGGCCGCTCAGTATCATCGAGCGGTTGTCGAAGCGCTCGGTGTCCACGCCGTTCTCCGCGAGGACCCGCATAGCCGCCGAGTGGACCACGCGCAGCACCGGCGTTGCCGCCCGCATCGCGTCGTCCGCCATGAAGCGGTGGTTCCACGGCTTGGCGGCCCAGGCGTGCCGCAGTCCGAAGGGCTCCGGCAGCACTATCTTGCCGCCCAGGTAGTCCAGCACCGGCGGGTACCAGGTGAAGGGCGCCCGCAGCGCGAGCCGGACGACCTCCCTCGCCTCCACCACCGGCAGCTGGATGTCCCGGGTCTCCCAGAACCTCACGGTCTTGTTGACCGTCTTCGTGCGGGCGGCGGGCTTGGCGAAGAACAGCCCGTGGACCGGGCCCAGCGCGTGGCCGGTGACCTCGATGCGCAGCGTCTCGTGGAGCACGGTCACCGTGATCATCATCGTGATGACGAGCTGGCCGTCCCAGAGGGTGAACTGCACGCCCAGGTAGTGCCGGTCGCCGCTGCCGAACTGCTGGTGGTTGCAGATCCGCTGTATCTCGTGCGGCTTCACCTGGAAGGTCGCGACGTCCTCCCCTTCGGGGCGGGAGACGGAGTCGGCGTTCTCGCCGATGGGGGAGACGATCCAGTGCTTCACGGACGGCTTGGGGAAGCCGCCGGTGTTCAGCGGGCCGCGCTCCAGCATCTTCAGCTGGTCGTGGATGATCCGGATCAGGTCCCAGCTGCGGAACTGGTGGATCTCCTTCGTCGGGTCCTTCGGGGTCAGCTCCTCGGCCAGCTGCCAGCTGCCCCACCGGGTGCCCATGCCGAGGATGCCCTTGGGACCGGCGTAGAAGACGGCGTTGGACTGCTGCTCGGCGGAGAGCTTCTCCAGTGACTGGCGCAGTTCCTCACGCGCGGTCTCGTTGGGGTTCTTCGGCACCGCCTCCGGGATCTTGGCGATCACCCCGGTGCCGGACAGCAGCCCGCCCCAGCGGGCCCGCAGGTCCTGGGCAGAGGTCTCAGCGACCCGCTTGGCGAGGAACCAGCCGATCAGCGGGGCGACGATCGCCCCTCGCACGTAGAGCGGCCAGAAGCGGTCCGTCGGCAGCTTCCACAGCAGGATGAGCGCGCCGATCCCGAACGCGGCGAGAAGCACCGTGCCGACCGCCCGGAACGCGGCGTCCTTGGACTTGGCCAGCGCGTCCTTGATCCGGAAGGCGATGACCCAGGCGATCATGCCCGGCAGGAACAGGAAGCCGAACACCACCGTGATCAGGGTGAGCCGGGTGTCGCGCGCCTTGCGGAGGTTGGTCGCGGACAGGCAGTGCTCCACCACCGTCTGCGGATCGGTGCCGAAGGACTGGATCAGCGCCGCCCGGGAGCCGCCGAGCATCCGCTCCTGGACGGCCCGGGAGAACGCCTCGCCGAGATTCGGCTTGAAGTAGTCGGACTTGAAGAGCTTGGAGGCGCCCGACTTCACCGTCGACTTGTGCCAGTCACTGTTGGCGTCGAGGATCACGTCCACCGGGCTGTCCCGGTACGCCGCCGAGGCCAGGGCATTGGTCGCCACCGACTGGCCGCCGGACCCGTGGATCGGGACCTGCGCTCCGGGTGAGAAGTCGAATACGTCGTTGGCCACTGCCTGTCGCCCCCACTCGCCGCACGGTCTGCTCCTGCGGTGTGCCCAACTACCGTACGCGGCATACCTTCTGAGCTGCGCCCACAGCGTATCGTCCGGACCGCCGCACCGTCCGTCACCCATCGGGACGCGGTGCCCGTTTGCGACAGTGCGCCGGTCACGCGCCGGGTGATCCGTCCCCTAGGGCCTGTCGTCAAACTGCCGTCGTCGCCCGAAGGGCGGCCGCGCGGCGCATGGTGCGTGCGATCGCAAGGCGCCGGAATGGTCTCGTAGCGGAGCTACTTGGCCATTTCGGCAACGCCGCGAGCGTGCGTGCCAGGCGTCGCGCGGCAGGCGGCAGTTTGACGACAGGCCCTAGGGGGCGTCCGACAGTTCCGCGCGGACCTTCTCCGCGAGCTGCGGCGGCATCGCCTCGAACCGGGCGTGCGTACGGTCGAACCGGCCGGTGCCGTGGGTGAGGGAGCGCAGGTCGAGCGCGTACCGGCCGATCTCCGTCTCCGGCACCTCCGCCCGTACGAGGGTGCGTCCGCCCGGACTCTGCTCGGTGCCCACCACCCGGCCGCGCCGTCCCGACAGGTCGCTCATCACCGGGCCCACGTAGTCGTCCGGGACCAGCACGGTGACCTCGCAGACCGGTTCCAGGAGCTGGATACGGGCGTCCGCCGCCGCCTCGCGCAGAGCCAGCGCGCCCGCCGTCTGGAAGGCGGCGTCGGAGGAGTCCACCGAATGCGCCTTGCCGTCGAGCAGCGTGATCCGCACGTCGACGAGCGGGTGCCCGGCGGACAGGCCGCGGGCGGCCTGGGCCCGTACGCCCTTCTCCACCGACGGGATGAACTGACGCGGCACCGAACCGCCGACCACCTTGTCCACGAACTCGATGCCGCTGCCGGCCGGCAGCGGATCCACCTCGATCTCGCAGATCGCGAACTGGCCGTGCCCGCCGGACTGTTTGACATGCCGTCCGCGCCCGGCCCCCCGTCCGCGACACGTCTCGCGGAGCGCGACCCGGTGCGGTTCGGTGTCGACCTGGACGCCGTAGCGGCTGCGCAGCCGGTCCAGGGCGACCTCCTGGTGGGCCTCGCCCAGGCACCACAGGACGACCTGGTGGGTGTCCGGGTTCTGCTCCAGGCGCAGGGTCGGGTCCTCCGCGACCAGCCGCGCCAGCGCGTGGGAGAGCTTGTCCTCGTCCGCCTTCCCGTGGGCCCGCACGGCCGTCGGCAGCAGCGGGTCCGGGGTCGACCAGGGCTCGATGAGGACCGGGTCGCCGGAGGCGGAGAGGGTGTCGCCGGTCTCCGCCTCGCCGAGGCGGGCCACGCAGACCAGATCACCCGCGACGCACCGGTCCACCGGGTGCTGCTGCCTGCCGAACGGCGAGGTCAGGGACGTCACCCGGACCTCCGCCTCGTGACAGGGGCGCGGCTCCTGCCCCGCCGCGTCCAGGCCGTGGCCGCACAGGTGCACGGTGTCGTCGGGCCGCAGGGTGCCGGAGAAGACCCGCACCAGCGAGATCCGGCCCGCGTACGGGTCGGACGACGTCTTGACGACCTCCGCCAGCAGCGGCGCCTCCGGATCGCAGGCCGGGGCGGTTCGGGGCGCGCCGGAGGGTGTGGTGACGACCGGCGGGGTGCGCTCCAGCGGGGTCGGGAAGCCGCGCGTGATCAGTTCCAGCAGCTCCACCGTGCCGATGCCCTGCCGGGCGCCCTCGGCCGCGGGGGCGGCGGCCAGTACGGGGAAGAAGGCGCCCCGGGCGACGGCCCGCTCCAGGTCCGCGATCAGTGTCGATATGTCGATGCTGTCGCCTCCGCCGTCGAGGTACCGGTCCATCAGCGACTCGTCCTCGCTCTCGGCGATGATCCCCTCGATCAGCCGGTCACGGGCCTGCGCGAGCGCCTCCTCCTGGTCCGGCGCGGGCGGCAGTTCGGTCCGCTCCCCGGAGGAGTAGTCCAGGATCCGCTGCGTGAGCAGCCCGGTCAGCCCGGTGAGCGGGGCGTGCCCGTCGGCGGCCTCCGCACCGAGCACCGGCAGATAGAGAGGCAGGACGGCATCGGGGTCGTCCCCGCCGAACGTCTCCGCGCAGATCCGGGTCATCTCCTCGAAGGAGGTGCGCGCGGTGTCGAGATGGGTGACGACGATCGCCCGGGGCATCCCGACGAGCGCGCACTCCTCCCACACCGCCCGGGTCGTCGCGGCCACGGACTCGGCCTCCTGGGCCGCCGAGACGACGAAGAGGGCCGCGTCCGCCGCCCGCAGACCGGCCCGCAGCTCCCCGACGAAGTCGGCGTACCCGGGGGTGTCCAGCAGATTGACCTTGCAGCCGTCCCACGCCACCGGGACCGCCGAGAGGTGGACGGAGCGGTGCCGCCGCCGCTCGATCTCGTCATGGTCGGAGACGGTCGCCCCGTCCTCGACCCGGCCCGCCCGGTTGAGCGCCCCCGCCGTCAGGGCCAGGGCCTCGACCAGCGTGGTCTTGCCCGATCCGCTGTGGCCGACCAGCACCACGTTCCGTACGGCGGAGGGGTGGCCGGCCGCCGGTACTCCTCCGGCGGCCCCGGGGTGTGCGTGCGTCTTCTCGCCCATGGTGTGCCTCCCGGTGGACGACGCGGTACGGGAGGGGGAGCAGCCGACCGCGCTGGATGGCGGATACGGGGAGCCGCCGAGGCGGCCTCGGTCCTTCGAGCTTGGCACCCGGGCGCCGACGCGTCCATACGTCGGGCGCGGGGCGCGCATCCCCGTGACACCCCTGCGGGCGGGTGCCCGTCCGGTGGAGGGCACCGGTCGTGACTACGATGGGCCAGCCGGTGGCCGAAGGGGCCGCTCGGCCAGCCGAACCCTCGGGAAAGCCATGCTGAACAAGTACGCGCGTGCATTTTTCACGCGTGTCCTCACACCGTTCGCCGCCCTGCTGCTCCGCCTCGGGGTCAGCCCCGACGCGGTCACCCTCATCGGCACGGCCGGAGTGATGGCGGGTGCGCTGGTCTTCTTCCCGATGGGGGAGTTCTTCTGGGGCACCATCGTCATCACGCTCTTCGTCTTCTCCGACCTGGTCGACGGCAACATGGCCCGGCAGGCCGGGATCTCCAGCCGCTGGGGCGCGTTCCTCGACTCGACGCTGGACCGGGTTGCCGACGGGGCGATCTTCGCCGGCTTCGCCCTCTGGTACGCGGGCAGCGGTGACGACAACATCCTGTGCGCCGTCTCCATCTTCTGCCTGGCCAGCGGCCAAGTGGTCTCGTACACCAAGGCGCGCGGCGAGTCGATCGGCCTGCCGGTCGCGGTGAACGGGCTGGTGGAGCGCGCCGAACGCCTGGTCATCTCGCTGGTCGCCGCCGGTCTCGCCGGGCTCCACGCCTTCGGCGTCCCGCACATCGACATCCTGCTCCCGATCGCCCTGTGGATCGTCGCCGCGGGCTCCCTGGTGACGCTTATCCAGCGCGTGGTGACCGTGCGCCGCGAATCCGCGGAGGCCGACGCGGCCGCCGCCGTCTCCGCCGCCGACGGGTCGGCCGAGCAGGGGAGCGGGGCCGACCGGTGAGCGCGCTCAAGGGCCGGATCACCGACGGTCTGTACGGACTCGGCTGGGGCGCCGTGAAGAAGCTGCCCGAGCCCGCCGCGGCCGCCCTCTTCCGCACCATCGCCGACCGGACCTGGAAGGGGCGCGGCAAGAGCGTGCTGCGCCTGGAGTCGAACCTGGCGCGGGTCGTCCCGGACGCGAGCCCGGAGCGGCTGGCCGAGCTGTCCAAGGCCGGGATGCGCTCGTACATGCGGTACTGGATGGAGTCGTTCCGGCTGCCCACCTGGACCCCGGAGCGCATCAAGGCGAGCATCGACGTCAAGGACGCCCACCTCCTGACCGAGGGCCTGGACACCGGGCGCGGCGTCGTCCTGGCCCTGCCGCACCTCGGCAACTGGGACCTCGCCGGCGCCTGGGTCACCACCGATCTGAAGGTCCCCTTCACCACCGTCGCCGAACGGCTGGAGCCCGCGACGCTCTACGACCGGTTCGTCGCCTACCGCGAGGGCCTCGGCATGGAGGTCCTGCCGCACAGCGGCGGCGCCGCCTTCGGCACACTGGCCCGGCGGCTGCGCGCGGGCGGCCTGGTCTGCCTGGTCGCCGACCGGGACCTCTCCGCCTCCGGGGTCGAGGTGTCGTTCTTCGGCGCCACCGCCCGGATGCCCGCCGGACCGGCGCTGCTCGCCCAGCAGACGGGCGCGCTGCTGCTGCCGGTGACCCTCTGGTACGACGGCACGCCGGTCATGGGGGCCCGCGTCCACCCGGCGATCGAGGTGCCGGAGGAAGGCACCCGCGCAGAGAAGACCGCCGCCATGACGCAGGGACTGGCCGACGCCTTCGCCGGGGGCATCGCCGAACACCCGGAGGACTGGCACATGCTCCAGCGGCTCTGGCTGGACGACCTGGACCCCCGGGGAGAACGCGCGTGACGGCCGGACGCCGCGGAGAGCACATGAAGACCGGACCCCGGGGAGAACGCACATGAAGACCGGACTCCGGGGAGAGCGCACGTGAAGATCGGCATCGTCTGCCCGTACTCCTGGGACGTCCCCGGCGGCGTCCAGTTCCACATCCGGGACCTGGCCGAACACCTCATCGGGCTCGGCCACACCGTCTCCGTCCTGGCCCCGGCCGACGACGAGACCCCGCTGCCGCCGTACGTCGTCTCGGCGGGCCGGGCCGTCCCCGTCCCGTACAACGGCTCCGTCGCCCGGCTGAACTTCGGCTTCCTCTCGGCCGCCCGGGTCCGCCGCTGGCTCCACGACGGCACCTTCGACGTGATCCACATCCACGAGCCGACCTCCCCCTCGCTCGGCCTGCTCGCCTGCTGGTCGGCGCAGGGCCCGATCGTGGCCACCTTCCACACCTCCAACCCGCGCTCCCGGGCGATGATCGCCGCGTATCCGATCCTCCAGCCCGCCCTGGAGAAGATCAGCGCGCGGATCGCGGTGAGCGAGTACGCGCGGCGCACCCTGGTCGAGCACCTCGGCGGGGACGCCGTGGTCATCCCGAACGGTGTCGACGTCGGCTTCTTCGCCAAGGCCGAGCCGAAGGCCGAGTGGCAGGGCGCCACCCTCGGCTTCATCGGCCGCATCGACGAACCCCGCAAGGGCCTGCCCGTCCTGATGAAGGCGCTGCCCGCCATCCTCGCCGCCCACCCCGAGGCCCGGCTGCTGGTCGCGGGGCGCGGTGACGAGGAGGAGGCGGTGGCATCGCTGCCGAAGGAGCTGCGCGAGCGCGTGGAGTTCCTCGGCATGGTCAGCGACGACGACAAGGCCCGGCTGCTGCGCAGCGTCGATGTGTACGTGGCCCCGAACACGGGCGGCGAGAGCTTCGGCATCATCCTGGTCGAGGCGCTGTCGGCGGGAGCGCCGGTGCTCGCGAGCGACCTGGACGCCTTCGCGCAGGTGCTGGACCAGGGGGCGGCGGGCGACCTCTTCGCCAACGAGGACGCCGACGCGCTGGCCGCCGCCGCGATCCGGCTGCTGGGCGACCCGGAGCGCCGGGCCGGGCTGCGGGAGCGGGGCGAGGCGCACGTGCGGCGGTTCGACTGGGCGACGGTGGGGGCCGACATCCTCGCGGTGTACGAGACGGTGACGGACGGGGCCGCCTCGGTGGCGGAGGACGAGCGGTCGGGGCTGCGGGCCCGGTTCGGGCTGGCGCGGGACTGAGGAGCCCGCAGCGGGGCCGGGGCCGCCCGTTGAAAGGACCGGGCCCCGGCGACGGTAGCGTGTGCGACCGTGACCGTAACCCTCTTCGTCTGGATCGTCGTCGCCCTCATCGCGATCGGCGTCTACCTCAGCTGGACCGCTGGCCGCCTGGACCGCCTGCACTCCCGGATCGACGCCGCCCGCGCCGCACTCGACGCCCAACTCCTGCGCCGCGCCTCGGTCACCCAGGAGCTGGCCACCTCCGGCGTCCTGGACCCGGCCGCCTCCATCGTGCTGTACGAGGCCGCGCACGCCGCCCGGCAGGCCGAGGAGGACCACCGCGAGGTCGCCGAGAGCGAGCTGAGCACCGCCCTGCGCGCCGTCTTCGGCGAACCGGCCCAGGTGGAGGCGGTGAAGGAGGTCCCCGGCGGCGAGGACGCGGCCACCGAACTGGCCGCCGCCGTACGCCGCGTACCGATGGCCCGGCGCTTCCACAACGACTCCGTGCGCGCCGCCCGCGCCCTGCGCCGGCACCGCACCGTACGGCTGTTCCGGCTGGCCGGGCACGCCCCGTTCCCGCTCGCCTTCGAGATGGACGACGCCCCGCCGGTGGCGCTGGCGGACCGCCCGGGAACGTAGTCCTGGGTGGAAAACGATCCACGCCCTCCCCATTGGCCCTTGCTGTGGCCTGCTCCCACAGCGTTTCCTCGGTGACGCAGTAATTCAGCGTCTTTCACCGAGTGAGGTCCCGTGTCCACGCTTCCCAGCACCCCGCAGTCCGCCGAGTCCCCCGCCACCGGCACCGCCCGCGTCAAGCGCGGCATGGCCGAGCAGCTCAAGGGTGGCGTGATCATGGACGTCGTCGACGCCGAGCAGGCGAAGATCGCCGAGGACGCGGGCGCCGTGGCCGTCATGGCCCTGGAGCGGGTCCCGGCCGACATCCGCAAGGACGGCGGCGTGGCCCGGATGTCCGACCCCAACATGATCGAGGAGATCATCGGGGCCGTCTCCATCCCGGTCATGGCCAAGTCCCGCATCGGCCACTTCGTGGAGGCCCAGGTCCTCCAGTCCCTCGGTGTCGACTACATCGACGAGTCCGAGGTCCTGACCCCGGCCGACGAGGTCAACCACAGCGACAAGTTCGCCTTCACCACCCCCTTCGTCTGTGGCGCCACCAACCTGGGCGAGGCCCTGCGCCGCATCGCCGAGGGCGCGGCCATGATCCGCTCGAAGGGCGAGGCCGGCACCGGCAACGTCGTCGAGGCCGTTCGCCACCTGCGCCAGATCAAGAACGAGATCGCCCGCCTGCGCGGCTTCGACAACAACGAGCTGTACGCCGCCGCCAAGGACCTCCGCGCCCCCTACGAGCTGGTCAAGGAGGTCGCCGAGCTCGGCAAGCTGCCGGTCGTGCTGTTCTCCGCCGGTGGTGTCGCCACCCCCGCCGACGCCGCGCTGATGCGCCAGCTCGGTGCCGAGGGCGTCTTCGTCGGCTCCGGCATCTTCAAGTCCGGCGACCCGGCCAAGCGCGCCGCCGCCATCGTGAAGGCCACCACCTTCTACGACGACCCGAAGGTCATCGCGGACGCCTCCCGCAACCTGGGCGAGGCCATGGTCGGCATCAACTGCGACACCCTGCCCGAGTCCGAGCGCTACGCCAACCGCGGCTGGTAACCACTGATGAGCGATACCCCTGTGATCGGCGTCCTCGCACTCCAGGGCGACGTACGGGAACACCTGATCGCCCTGGCCTCGGCTGACGCCCTGGCCAGGCCGGTCCGGCGTCCCGAGGAGCTCGCCGAGGTCGACGGCCTGGTCATCCCGGGCGGCGAGTCCACCACCATGTCCAAGCTGGCGGTCCTCTTCGGCATGATGGAGCCGCTGCGTGAGCGGGTCCGGGCCGGGATGCCGGTCTACGGCACCTGCGCCGGGATGATCCTGCTGGCGGAGAAGATCCTGGACCCGCGGTCGGGCCAGGAGACCGTCGGCGGCATCGACATGATCGTGCGCCGCAACGCCTTCGGCCGGCAGAACGAGTCCTTCGAGGCCGCGGTCGAGGTCGCCGGGATCGACGGCGGCCCGGTGGAGGGCGTTTTCATCCGTGCCCCCTGGGTGGAGTCCGTCGGGGCCGAGGCCGAGGTCATCGCCGAGCACGGCGGCCACATCGTGGCCGTACGGCAGCGAAATGTCCTTGCCACGTCGTTCCATCCCGAACTGACCGGCGACCATCGCATGCACGCTCTGTTCGTGGACATGGTGCGCGCAGTGAAGTGAGCGGACCCCGGTAGGATCTCTCGGGTTCGACTCGATTTTGGTGACGCGAAGGAGAAGGCAGATGTCCGGCCACTCTAAATGGGCTACGACGAAGCACAAGAAGGCCGTGATTGACGCCAAGCGCGGCAAGCTCTTCGCGAAGCTGATCAAGAACATCGAGGTCGCGGCGCGTTCCGGCGGCGTGGACCCCGATGGCAACCCGACGCTCGTCGACGCCATCCAGAAGGCGAAGAAGAGCTCCGTCCCGAACAAGAACATCGACTCCGCGGTCAAGCGCGGCGGCGGTCTCGAAGCGGGCGGCGCCGACTACGAGACGATCATGTACGAGGGTTACGGCCCCAACGGTGTCGCGGTGCTCATCGAGTGCCTCACCGACAACCGCAACCGTGCCGCCTCCGACGTACGTGTCGCGATGACCCGGAACGGCGGCTCGATGGCCGACCCGGGCTCCGTCTCGTACCTCTTCAACCGCAAGGGCGTCGTCATCGTCCCCAAGGGCGAGCTGGGCGAGGACGACGTCCTCGGCGCCGTGCTCGACGCGGGTGCCGAGGAGGTCAACGACCTCGGTGAGACCTTCGAGGTGGTCAGCGAGGCCACCGACATGGTCGCGGTGCGCACCGCGCTCCAGGAGGCGGGCATCGACTACGACTCCGCCGAGGCCAACTTCCTGCCGACCATGCAGGTCGAGCTGGACGAAGAGGGCGCGCGCAAGATCTTCAAGCTCATCGACGCGCTGGAGGACAGCGACGACGTGCAGAACGTCTTCGCCAACTTCGACGTGTCAGACGAGGTCATGGAGAAGGTCGACGCCTGAGAGGCGCGACCGGCACAGCTCGCTGTGACGTGACGACGGGCCGACGGGGACACCCCGTCGGCCCGTCGTCGTGTCGGTTGCGGCGGTTCGGTTGCGACGCTTTGTCAGCGCGAGCCGATAGCCTGCGGGAACAGATGAACGAGTGAGCAGGCCGAGCGTCAAGGACAGGGGGGGGGGCTCCATGCGGGTTCTGGGGGTTGACCCGGGGCTGACCCGGTGCGGTGTCGGCGTGGTCGAAGGGGTCGCGGGCCGCCCGCTGACCATGATCGGCGTCGGCGTCGTGCGCACCCCCACCGACGCGGAGCTCGGCGACCGGCTCGTCGCCATCGAGCAGGGCATCGAACAGTGGCTGGACGAGCATTCCCCGGGTTACGTGGCCGTGGAGCGGGTCTTCGCCCAGCACAACGTCCGTACGGTGATGGGCACCGCCCAGGCCAGCGCGGTGGCCATGCTCTGCGCCGCCCGCCGGGGCATCCCGGTCGCCCTGCACACGCCCAGCGAGGTCAAGGCCGCCGTCACCGGATCGGGCCGTGCGGAGAAGGCACAGGTCGGTGCCATGGTGACCAGGCTGCTGAGGCTGGACGCGCCGCCCAAGCCCGCCGACGCCGCCGACGCCCTCGCGCTCGCGATCTGCCACATCTGGCGGGCACCCGCACAGAACCGGCTCCAGCAGGCGGTCGCCGCCCACCGCACCTCAGGAGCGCCCCACACGCTGGGCGCGTCCCGTACGCAGCCCACGCCCGGCATCTCCCGTACCCCTGGCGCATCCCGCACACCCGCCGCATCCCGCACGCCCCGCACGCTGAAAGGCCCCACCGCATGATCGCCTTCGTCTCCGGCCCGGTGGCCGCCCTCGCCCCGACCACGGCCGTCATCGAGGTCGGCGGTATCGGCATGGCCCTCCAGTGCACCCCGCAGACCCTGGCCGGCCTGCGCCTCGGCCAGGAGGCCAGGCTCGCCACCTCCCTCGTCGTCCGCGAGGACTCCCTCACCCTGTACGGCTTCGCCGACGACGACGAGCGCCAGGTCTTCGAGCTGCTCCAGACCGCCAGCGGCGTCGGTCCCCGGCTCGCCCAGGCCATGCTCGCCACCCACAGCCCCGACGCGCTCCGCCTCGCCGTCTCCACCGGCGACGAGAAGGCCCTCACGGCCGTCTCCGGCATCGGGAAGAAGGGCGCCCAGAAGCTGCTCCTCGAACTCAAGGACCGGCTCGGCGCACCGGTCGGCGCGCACATCGGCCAGCAGGGCGTCGCCGCACCCCACGCCGCCGGCTGGCGCGACCAGCTCCAGGCCGCGCTCATCGGCCTCGGCTACGCGAGCCGCGAGGCGGAGGAGGCCGTCAGCGCCGTGGCCCCGCAGGCCGAGGCCGCCGTCGCCGAGGGCACCGCACCCCCCGTGCCGCAGTTGCTGCGGGCCGCCCTGCAGACTCTCAACCGCGCACGCTGACCGGCACCGAACCACCGAAGAGGCCCCTGAATGAACTGGGACGAGACCGGACCCGAGACCGACGAGCCCACCGGGACCGTCTTCGACGACCGGCTGGTCGACGCGGACGCGGACGGCGAGGACACCGCGGTCGAGGCGGCCCTGCGCCCCAAGGACCTGGAGGAGTTCGTCGGCCAGGAGAAGGTCCGCGAACAGCTCGACCTGGTCCTCAAGGCGGCCCGCGCCCGCGGGGCCACCGCCGATCACGTGCTGCTCTCCGGCGCCCCGGGCCTGGGCAAGACCACCCTCTCGATGATCATCGCGGCGGAGATGAACGCCCCGATCCGGATCACCTCGGGCCCCGCCATCCAGCACGCCGGCGACCTCGCGGCGATCCTCTCCTCGCTCCAGGAGGGCGAGGTCCTCTTCCTCGACGAGATCCACCGCATGTCCCGGCCCGCCGAGGAGATGCTCTACATGGCGATGGAGGACTTCCGCGTCGACGTCATCGTCGGCAAGGGCCCCGGCGCCACCGCCATCCCCCTCGAACTGCCCCCGTTCACCCTGGTCGGCGCCACCACCCGGGCCGGACTCCTGCCGCCCCCGCTGCGCGACCGCTTCGGCTTCACCGGCCACATGGAGTTCTACGTCCCCGCCGAGCTGGAGCGCGTCATCCACCGCTCCGCCCGCCTCCTGGACGTCGAGATCGACGCCGACGGCGCCGCCGAGATCGCCGGCCGCTCCCGGGGCACCCCCCGTATCGCCAACCGCCTGCTGCGCCGCGTCCGGGACTACGCCCAGGTCAAGGCCGAGGGCATCATCGACCGGGAGATCGCCGCCGCGGCCCTGAAGGTGTACGAGGTCGACGCCCGCGGCCTCGACCGGCTGGACCGCGCGGTGCTCGGCGCCCTGCTGAAGCTCTTCGGCGGCGGCCCGGTCGGCCTGTCCACCCTCGCGGTCGCCGTGGGGGAGGAGCGCGAGACCGTCGAGGAGGTCGCCGAGCCCTTCCTCGTACGGGAAGGACTGCTGGCCAGGACCCCGCGCGGGCGGGTGGCCACGCCTGCGGCCTGGGCGCACCTGGGGCTCGTCCCGCCGCAGCACGGCGTAAGGGGACAAGAGGGCCTGTTCGGGGCGTGATGTGTCACAGGTTCGCGCGCACAGGAACCCCGGTGCCATGCTGGGCGTTGTTCCAACGATGCGGACTCATCTAGACTCCGCCGATGCCGCCCTTAAAGGTCGGTGTACCCACCCCCGTAAATACAGGCCGCATTCCAGCGCGGTCGTGCGAAGGAATTCCCGTCCCGTGGATATCTTGACTCTCCTCCCCTTCATCGTGCTCATCGGGGCCATGTTCCTGATGACCCGCTCCGCCAAGAAGAAGCAGGCGGCGGCCGCGCAGATGCGCAACGACATGCAGCCCGGCACCGGCGTCCGGACGATCGGGGGCATGTACGCGACCGTCAAGGAAGTCCACGACGACACCGTGCTCCTCGAGGTCGCCCCCGGCGTGCACGCCATCTACGCGAAGAACGCGGTCGGTGCCGTCCTGGACGACGCGGAGTACAACCGCATCGTGCACGGCGACGACGAGGAGCTGGACGCGGACGGCACGGTCGTTCCCGACGACGCCTCCTCGCTGACCGGTGAGCCGGACGCGGACAAGGCGGACATCGCCAAGATCGACCTGGGCAAGGACGAGGCGGCCGACAAGGACGCCGGGACCGGGACCGAGGACGCGGCGGCCAAGGACGCGAAGGACGCCAAGGGCGAGGGCAAGGCCGACGGCGAGGCCGACACCAAGTAGTTCTCACGATCCCGGGGACGTCGCGCGCCCACCGGCGCGCGGCGTCCCCGGGACCGTGCAGGTCGTCTGCGGGGGCGGGTCCCCACAACACTTCGTGGCCGCTCGGGCGCGTACCCGGCGCGGGGCGGTTGGACAGGGAGAAACGAGAAGGTGGCAGCACCCAAGAAGGGCCGAGGGCCGTCCGGCGGTCAGGGGAGGCCGGGGCGTGCCCTGGTTCTGATCCTCATCGCCATGGTCGCGCTCACCGGCGGGATGTTCCTGTCCGGGCACACCACGCCGAGGCTGGGCATCGACCTCGCCGGCGGGACGTCGATCACGCTCAAGGCGAAGAGCCAGCCCGGCAAGCCGAACGCGATCAACCCGACCAACATGGACACTGCGGTCGGGATCATCGAGCGGCGCGTCAACGGTCTGGGCGTCTCCGAGGCAGAGGTCCAGACCCAGGGCAGCGACAACATCATCGTCAACATCCCCAAGGGGACCAACTCCGAGCAGGCCAGGGAGCAGGTCGGTACGACCGCCCAGCTCTACTTCCGGCCCGTTCTGACGGTGGCGGCGAGCGGCCCCGAGCAGCCCGCGTCCTCCGGCTCCCCCACCCCTTCGGGCAGCGCCACGCCGAAGCCCGGTGAGTCCGCCACGTCGGACGACAAGGACAAGGGCAAGGGCGAGGAGGCCACCGGCGAGGAGGCCACCGGCGAGGAGGCCACCGGCGAGGAGGCCACCGGCGAGGAGGCCACCGGCGAGGAGGCCACCGGCGAGGAGGCCACTCCCTCCCCGAGCGCCACCACCCAGGGCCGTGCGGTCAGCGAGGGCCTCAAGAAGGCCCCCACCCCGACGCCCACCAACTCCGCCGAGCCCAAGCCGTCCGACTCTCCCGAAGCATCGCCCTCCGCGGACCCGGCGACGGCCAAGCTCCAGGAGGAGTTCACCAAGCTCAACTGCGCCGACCCCGAGCAGCGCGCGGCGGCGGGCAAGGACGCCCTGCCCACCGACTCCATCGTCGCCTGTGGCTCGAACGTCCCCGGCAGCTACGAGAAGTACATCCTCGGCCCGGCCGAGGTCTCCGGCGGCGACGTCGACGACGCCCAGGGCGCCATCGACCAGCAGACCGGTGAGTGGATCGTGTCGATGGAGTTCAGCTCCGCCGGCGCCAAGAAGTTCCAGACGATCACCAGCCGGCTCTCGCAGCAGCAGCCTCCGATGAACCAGTTCGCCATCGTCCTCGACGGTGAGGTCGTCTCCGCGCCCTCCGTGCGCACGGCGCTCAGCAAGAACGCCCAGATCTCCGGCAGCTTCGACCAGCAGTCGGCCGAGGACCTCGGCAACATCCTCTCCTACGGTGCGCTCCCGCTGACCTTCGAAGAGGTCAGCGTCACCACCGTGACCGCCGCCCTCGGCAGCGAGCAGCTCAAGGGCGGCCTGATCGCCGGCGGCATCGGTCTGGCGCTGGTCGTGATCTACCTGGTCGCCTACTACCGCGGGCTCGCGTTCATCGCCCTGCTCAGCCTGCTGGTCTCCGGCATCCTGACGTACACGATCATGTCCTTGCTGGGCCCGGCCATCGGCTTCGCGCTGAACCTGCCGGCGGTCTGTGGCGCCATCGTCGCCATCGGTATCACCGCGGACTCCTTCATCGTGTACTTCGAACGCGTGAGAGACGAGATCCGCGAGGGCCGCACCCTGCGCCCGGCCATCGAGCGCGCCTGGCCCCGGGCCCGGCGCACCATCCTGGTCTCCGACTTCGTGTCGTTCCTGGCGGCCGCGGTGCTCTTCCTCGTCACTGTCGGCAAGGTCCAGGGCTTCGCGTTCACGCTCGGCCTGACCACGCTGCTCGACGTCGTCGTGGTGTTCTTCTTCACCAAGCCCCTGATGACGCTGATGGGCCGCACCAAGTTCTTCTCCCAGGGCGGATCCTGGTCCGGTCTGGACCCGAAGCGGCTCGGCGCCCAGCCACCGCTGCGCCGCTCGCGCCGTGTCAGCGCTTCCACCGAACCGAAGGAGGCGTGAGATGTCGCGACTCGGCAATCTCGGCGCCCGGCTCTACCGAGGCGAGGTCGGTTACGACTTCATCCGCAACCGCAAGATCTGGTACGGCGTCTCGATACTGATCACCATCACGGCCATCGTCGCCGTGGCGGTCGGCGGCCTGAACATGGGCATCGAGTTCAAGGGCGGCGCGGTCTTCACGACCGACACCAAGGCCAAGATCTCCACGGCCCAGGCGACGGACGTGGCGACCGAGGCCTCGGGCCACATGGCCATCGTCCAGGAGCTCGGCAACGGTGGTCTCCGTATCCAGATCACCGAGGTCGACACGGCCAAGGCCAACGAGATCAAGGAGACCCTCTCCGACGAGCTCGGTATCCCGGCCGAGGAGATCAACGCCGACCTGGTCGGCCCCAGCTGGGGTGAGCAGATCGCCAACAAGGCCTGGACGGGGCTCGGGGTCTTCATGATCCTGGTGGTGGTCTACCTGGCCATCGCCTTCGAGTGGCGGATGGCCGTCGCCGCCCTCATCGCGCTGATCCACGACATCACCATCACGGTCGGTGTCTACGCGCTGGTCGGCTTCGAGGTCACCCCGGGTACGGTGATCGGTCTGCTGACCATCCTCGGTTACTCCCTGTACGACACGGTGGTGGTCTTCGACAGCCTCAAGGAGGGCCAGAAGGACATCACCAAGCAGACCCGCTTCACGTACAGCGAGATCGCCAACCGGTCGATCAACAGCACGCTGGTCCGCTCGATCAACACCACGGTGGTCGCGCTGCTGCCGGTGGCCGGCCTGCTGTTCATCGGTGGCGGTGTCCTCGGCGCCGGCATGCTGAACGACATCTCGCTGTCGCTCTTCGTCGGCCTCGCCGCCGGTGCGTACTCCTCGATCTTCATCGCCACGCCGCTCGTCGCCGACCTCAAGGAGCGCGAGCCGCAGATGAAGGCCCTGAAGAAGCGGGTGCTGGCCAAGCGCGCGGCCGCCGCCGCCCGGGGCGAGTCCCCGGAGGACAACGGTCCCGAGGAGCCGCGTGAGGACGCCGCGACCGCGGGCACGGCCATCGGCCGTCCGCGTTCGCACGGCCGCACGCCGGGGAAGCGCTGATGACCAGCACCACCGAATCCACCAGGGAGCTGCTGCTCAGCCGGATCCGCGATGTCGCGGACTATCCGAAGCCGGGTGTGGTGTTCAAGGACATCACCCCGCTGCTGGCGGACCCGGTGGCCTTCACGGCGCTCACCGACGCCCTCGCGGAGCTGTGCGTACGGCACGGCGCCACGAAGATCGTCGGCCTGGAGGCCCGCGGCTTCATCCTGGCCGCGCCCGTCGCGATCCGGGCGGGCATCGGCTTCGTGCCGGTCCGCAAGGCCGGGAAGCTCCCCGGAGCCACGCTCGCCCAGGCGTACGAGCTGGAGTACGGCAGCGCGGAGATCGAGATCCACGCCGAGGACCTCGTCCCCGAGGACCGGATCATGGTCATCGACGACGTCCTGGCCACCGGCGGCACCGCCGAGGCCTCGCTGGAGCTCATCCGGCGGGCCGGAGCCCAGGTCGCCGGCGTCTCAGTCCTCATGGAGCTCGGCTTCCTGTCGGGCCGGGCCCGGCTGGAGCCGGGGCTGCGGGGCGCTCCGCTGGAAGCGCTGATCACGGTCTGAGAACCTCCGAACGGAAAGGGCGGGCACCTGGGAACATCCGGGTGCCCGCCCTTCGTTGTCGTAGCTCCACCGTCCCCGGGAGAGGTCCCGCCGGGGGATCGTTACCATGGGCTCTCCGGGTACCCCGGATCCGCACGAGGAGCGCTCTTGCCAGACGAGGCCCAGTCAGCCGCCGCCCCGCAGCCCGACAAGCCCGTGGCGTCCCCCGCCACGCCCCAGAAGGCCGCGCCCTCGAACGCGCCGAAGCCCGCGCCCCCCGAGCCCGAGGCACGCCCCACGCGCCCCCAGGACGCGGCCGAGCCCTCCGGAGCGACGAAACCGGCCACGCCCGGGAGCCCCCAGCCGAAGGCCCAGCCCCCCGCCGGACCGGCCGCCGCACCGCAGCCGAAGCCCCCGGCCCCGACGCCCCCGGCCCCCGTGAAGCCCGCCGTCCCGGCCGGTGCCGTCCCCCGCTCCGGCGGCTCCTCCAACCGCGTGCGGGCCCGCCTCGCCCGACTGGGTGTACAGCGCTCCAGCCCGTACAACCCGGTTCTGGAGCCTCTCCTCCGTACGGTCCGGGGCAACGACCCCAAGATCGAGACGGCCACCCTCCGCCAGATCGAGCGCGCCTACCAGGTGGCCGAGCGCTGGCACCGCGGCCAGAAGCGCAAGAGCGGCGACCCGTACATCACGCACCCCCTCGCCGTCACCACGATCCTCGCCGAGCTGGGCATGGATCCGGCCACGCTGATGGCCGGGCTGCTGCACGACACCGTCGAGGACACCGAGTACGGCCTGGACACCCTCAAGCGCGAGTTCGGCGACCAGGTCGCCCTCCTCGTCGACGGCGTCACCAAGCTCGACAAGGTCAAGTTCGGCGAGGCCGCCCAGGCCGAGACCGTACGCAAGATGGTCGTCGCCATGGCCAAGGATCCCCGGGTCCTGGTCATCAAGCTCGCGGACCGCCTGCACAACATGCGCACGATGCGCTACCTCAAGCGGGAGAAGCAGGAGAAGAAGGCCCGCGAGACGCTGGAGATCTACGCCCCGCTGGCACACCGGCTGGGCATGAACACCATCAAGTGGGAGCTGGAGGACCTCGCCTTCGCGATCCTCTACCCCAAGATGTACGACGAGATCGTCCGCCTCGTCGCCGAGCGGGCCCCCAAGCGCGACGAATACCTCGCCATAGTGACCGACGAGGTCCAGGCCGACCTGCGTGCCGCCCGCATCAAGGCCACCGTCACCGGCCGCCCCAAGCACTACTACAGCGTCTACCAGAAGATGATCGTGCGAGGCCGCGACTTCGCCGAGATCTACGACCTGGTCGGCATCCGCGTCCTCGTCGACACCGTCCGCGACTGCTACGCGGCGCTCGGGACCGTCCACGCCCGGTGGAACCCGGTGCCCGGGCGGTTCAAGGACTACATCGCGATGCCCAAGTTCAACATGTACCAGTCGCTGCACACCACGGTGATCGGTCCCAGCGGCAAGCCCGTCGAGCTCCAGATCCGTACGTTCGACATGCACCGCCGCGCCGAGTACGGCATCGCCGCGCACTGGAAGTACAAGCAGGAGGCCGTCGCCGGCGCCTCCAAGGTGCGCACCGACGTCCCCAAGAACACCGGCCGCGGCCAGGACACCGTCAACGACATGGCGTGGCTGCGCCAGCTCCTGGACTGGCAGAAGGAGACCGAGGACCCCAGCGAGTTCCTGGAGTCCCTGCGCTTCGACCTCTCGCGCAACGAGGTCTTCGTCTTCACGCCGAAGGGCGACGTGATAGCGCTGCCCGCCGGCGCGACCCCCGTCGACTTCGCGTACGCCGTCCACACCGAGGTCGGCCACCGGACCATAGGAGCACGGGTCAACGGGCGGCTCGTCCCGCTCGAATCGACCCTCGACAACGGCGACCTGGTGGAGGTCTTCACCTCCAAGGCGGCCGGCGCCGGACCCTCCCGGGACTGGCTCGGCTTCGTCAAGTCACCGCGCGCCCGCAACAAGATCCGCGCCTGGTTCTCCAAGGAGCGCCGCGACGAGGCCATCGAGCAGGGCAAGGACGCCATCGCGCGGGCCATGCGCAAGCAGAACCTGCCGATCCAGCGCATCCTGACCGGCGACTCCCTGGTCACCCTCGCCCACGAGATGCGCTACCCCGACATCTCCTCGCTGTATGCGGCGATCGGCGAGGGCCATGTCGCGGCGGCCGGTGTCGTACAGAAGCTGGTGCAGGCCCTCGGCGGCCACGACGAGGCCAACGAAGACCTCGCCGAGTCCACCCCGCCCTCGCACGGCCGCAGTAAACGCCGCGCCAACGCCGACCCCGGCGTCGTCGTCAAGGGCGTCGAGGACGTCTGGGTCAAGCTCGCCCGCTGCTGTACGCCCGTCCCCGGCGACCCGATCATCGGCTTCGTCACCCGGGGCAGCGGCGTCTCCGTGCACCGCGCCGACTGCGTCAACGTGGAGTCGCTCTCGCAGCAGCCCGAGCGGATCCTCGACGTCGAATGGGCCCCCACCCAGTCCTCGGTCTTCCTGGTCGCCATCCAGGTCGAGGCGCTGGACCGCTCCCGGCTCCTCTCCGACGTCACCCGGATCCTCTCGGACCAGCACGTGAACATCCTGTCGGCGGCCGTCCAGACCTCCCGCGACCGGGTCGCCACCTCGCGCTTCACCTTCGAGATGGGCGACCCGAAGCACCTGGGCCACGTCCTGAAGGCCGTACGAGGCGTGGAGGGCGTCTACGACGTCTACCGGGTCACGTCGGCCCGCAGGCCGTAAGAAGGGCACTCGGCCCGCAGGCCGTAACAGCGGCAACGCGGAAAGGCCCCGGTACGCATCGCGTACCGGGGCCTTTCGACAGCCGTGCAGCCGTATCAGCCGCCGAACTCCTCCAGGCCCTTGAGCGCCTGGTCCAGCAGCGCCTGGCGGCCCTCCAGCTCCTTGGCCAGCTTGTCCGCGCGGGCGTTGTTGCCTTGGGCGCGCGCGGTGTCGATCTGGCCGCGCAGCTTGTCCACGGCCGCCTGGAGCTGACCGGTCAGACCCGCGGCGCGGGCGCGCGCCTCCGGGTTCGTCCGGCGCCACTCGGACTCCTCGGACTCCTGGAGCGCCCGCTCCACCGCCTGCATCCGGCCCTCGACCTTGGGCCGGGCGTCACGCGGTACGTGGCCGATGGCCTCCCAGCGCTCGTTGATGGACCGGAACGCGGCGCGGGCCGCCTTCAGGTCCTTCACCGGCACCAGCTTCTCGGCCTCGGCGGCGAGCTCCTCCTTGAGCTTGAGGTTCTCGCCCTGCTCGGCGTCCCGCTCCGCGAAGACCTCGCTGCGGGCGGCGAAGAAGACGTCCTGGGCGCCGCGGAAGCGGTTCCAGAGGTCGTCCTCGGCCTCGCGCTGGGCGCGGCCCGCCGCCTTCCACTCGGTCATCAGGTCGCGGTAGCGCGCGGCCGTGGTCACCCAGTCCGTGGAGCCGGACAGTGCCTCGGCCTCGGTGACCAGCTTCTCCTTGGCCTTACGGGCGTCCTCGCGCTGGGCGTCCAGCGCGGCGAAGTGGGCCTTGCGCCGCTTGGAGAACGCCGAGCGGGCGTGCGAGAAGCGGTGCCACAGCTCGTCGTCCGACTTGCGGTCCAGGCGGGGGAGACCCTTCCAGGTGTCCACCAGTGCCCGCAGCCGCTCACCGGCCGACCGCCACTGCTCGCTCTGCGCCAGCTCCTCCGCCTCGGCGACCAGCGCCTCCTTGGCGTGCTTGGCCTCGTCGGTCTGCTTGGCCTTGAGGACCTTGCGCTCCTCACGCCGCGCCTCGACCGTCGCCACGAGCGCGTCCAGCCGCTTGCGCAGCGCGTCCAGGTCGCCCACCGCGTGGTGCTCGTCCACCTGCTGGCGCAGGTGGTCGATCGCGGTCGTCGCGTCCTTCGCCGACAGATCGGTGGTCTTCACCCGCCGTTCGAGGAGGCCGATCTCGACCACAATGCCGTCGTACTTGCGCTCGAAATAGGCCAGAGCCTCCTCAGGCGAACCGGCCTGCCACGATCCGACGACCTGCTCGCCGTCGGCTGTACGCACGTACACGGTGCCCGTCTCGTCGACGCGGCCCCACGGGTCGCTGCTCACAGCGCCTCCTCCACCTGATGCCTACGAGGGGGTTCGCCCCCCGGGCATCGTCCACAGTTTCCTCGGGCGGGCCTCGCCCGCCCTGCACAACGCCAATCTAGGCGACCGGCCACCCGGCTGTCCGCACTCCGCGCGGCCGAAATTATCCGCTCCCGCCCGGCGGCCCCGGGGTACGCGAGGCGTCCCGGGGCCGTGCGGCCGGATCAGCTCTTCTTCACGGTCGCCTTCTCGATCTCCACGGCCTTCTTCGGCGCACCGTCGCCCGCGCCGCCCTCGACACCCGCGGCGCCGACCTTCTCCACGTTCTTCAGGGAGTCCTTGTCGAGCTTGCCGAACGGGGTGTACGTGGGGGGCAGCTTGGTGTCCTTGTAGACCAGGAAGAACTGGCTGCCGCCGGTGCCCGGCTGGCCGGTGTTGGCCATCGCCACCGTGCCCGCGGGGAACGTCACGGTGCCGTCGTCGCCCGCCTTGCCGAGCGCCGTGAGGTTCTCGTCCGGGATGTTGTAGCCGGGACCGCCCGTGCCGTCACCCTTCGGGTCACCGCACTGCAGGACGAAGATGCCCTGCGTGGTGAGGCGGTGGCACTTCGTCCCGTCGAAGTAGCCCTTGTCGGCCAGCGCCTTGAAGGAGTTCACCGTCTGCGGGGTCTTCGCCGCGTCCATGGCGAACGCCATCTCGCCCTGGCTCGTCCCCAGCGACATCGTGTACGTCGCCTTCTTGTCGATCTTCATCGGCGGCAGGGGAGCCTTGCTCTCGCTCTCCGAGGGCGTCGGCTCCGGGCTCTGGCTCGCCGCCGCGTCGGTCTTCTTGTCGTCCTTGCCGTCGTCCTTGCCCGCCACGACGAACGCGCTCACCCCGACGACGGCGACCACGGCCACCGAGGCCGCGACGATCGCGGTGATGCGCCTCGTCCTGAGACGGGCTTCCTCCCGGCGCTTCTGCTGGCGCTCGAACTTCTCCCGGGCGAGCTGCCGCCGCCGCTGTTCGCTGCTGGACACCGGTTGGGCTCCTTGTTACGTCGTGACGTCGGGGGTACGTCGTGGGATTCGGGGCTGGGCTGCCCGTACCGTATATGGGTTACCTGTGTCATGAGGAGCGCCGGTAGGCTCTGATCTGCTGCATCCTTCGCCGCTGCCGCATCCTCCGGACGAACATTAAGGACGATCGTGCTCATTGCCGGGTTCCCCGCCGGGGCCTGGGGGACCAATTGCTACCTGGTCGCCCCCGCCGCCGGTGAGGAGTGCGTGATCATCGACCCGGGCCACCAGGCCGCCCAGGGCGTCGAGGAAGCGCTGAAGAAGCATCGGCTCAAGCCCGTCGCCGTCGTGCTCACCCACGGCCACATCGACCATGTCGCCTCGGTCGTCCCCGTCTGCGGCGCCCATGACGTCCCCGCCTGGATCCACCCCGAGGACCGCTACATGATGAGCGACCCGGAGAAGGCGCTCGGCCGCTCCATCGGGATGCCGCTCATGGGCGAGCTGACCGTGGGGGAGCCGGACGACGTCAAGGAGCTGACCGACGGGTCGAAGCTGACCCTGGCCGGGCTGGAGTTCGGCGTCTCGCACGCGCCCGGCCATACCAAGGGGTCGGTGACGTTCGGGATGCCCGAGGCCGCGGACATTCCGCCGGTCCTCTTCTCGGGCGACCTGCTCTTCGCCGGCTCCGTCGGACGTACCGACCTGCCCGGCGGCGACCACGCCGAGCTCCTCGAGTCGCTGGCCCGTGTGTGCCTGCCGCTCGACGACTCGACCGTGGTGCTGTCCGGCCACGGCCCCCAGACGACCATCGGCCGCGAGCGCGCCACCAACCCGTTCATGAACGGTCTGGACGCGTCGCCGCGCCGAGGACTGTAGAAGACGAGAGACGCAAACCACGTGAGCACCTTTCAGGCCCCCAAGGGCACGTACGACCTGACCCCGCCGGACTCCGCGAAGTTCCTGGCGGTGCGCGAGGCCATCTCCGCGCCCCTGCGCGACTCCGGCTACGGCTACATCGAGACACCCGGCTTCGAGGACGTCGAGCTCTTCGCGCGCGGTGTCGGTGAGTCCACCGACATCGTCACCAAGGAGATGTACACCCTCACCACCAAGGGTGGCTCCCAGCTGGCCCTGCGCCCCGAAGGCACCGCGTCCGTCCTGCGCGCGGCCCTGCAGGCCAACCTCCACAAGGCCGGCAACCTCCCCGTAAAGCTCTGGTACGCCGGCTCGTACTACCGCTACGAACGCCCGCAGAAGGGCCGCTACCGCCACTTCTCGCAGGTCGGCGCCGAGGCCATCGGCACCGAGGACCCGGTCCTGGACGCCGAGCTGATCATCCTCGCCGACCAGGCGTACCGCTCGCTCGGCCTGCGCCAGTTCCGCATCCTGCTCAACTCGCTCGGCGACAAGGAGTGCCGCCCCGTCTACCGCGAGGCGCTCCAGACCTTCCTGCGCGACCTCGACCTCGACGATGAGACCCGCCGCCGCATCGAGATCAACCCGCTGCGCGTCCTGGACGACAAGCGGCCCGACGTACAGAAGCAGCTCACCGACGCGCCCAAGCTCCGCGACTACCTCTGCGACGCCTGCAAGGCGTACCACGAGGAGGTCCGCGCGCTGCTGACGGCGGCCGGAGTCGTGTACGAGGACGACGAGAAGCTCGTCCGCGGCCTCGACTACTACACCCGCACCACCTTCGAGTTCGTCCACGACGGCCTGGGCTCCCAGTCCGCGGTGGGTGGCGGCGGCCGCTACGACGGCCTCTCCGAGATGATCGGCGGCCCCGCGCTGCCGTCGGTCGGCTGGGCCCTCGGCGTGGACCGCACGGTCCTCGCCCTGGAGGCCGAGGGCGTCGAGCTCGACCTGCCCGTCACCACCAGCGTCTACGCGGTCCCGCTCGGCGAGGAGGCCCGCCGGGCCCTCTTCACCGTCGTCACCGAGCTGCGCCGCGCGGGCATCGCCGCCGACTTCGCCTTCGGCGGCCGCGGCCTGAAGGGCGCCATGAAGAGCGCCAACCGCTCGGGCGCCCGCTACACCCTGGTCGCGGGCGAACGCGATCTGGCCGAGGGCGTCGTCCAGCTCAAGGACATGGAGTCCGGCGAGCAGAGCGCGGTGCCGCTGGCCGAGGTCGTCGCGGAGTTGGCGAAGCTGCTGGGCTGACGAAGCGGCTGGGCCGAGGCACGGCGCAGCGGGGCGCGGTGGGGGACGGGTTTCACGGTCCCCCACCGCGCTTCTGTCGTTGCGTGCCCGGCCTCGTACGTCAACACGGAGAAGCCTGATTCATCCTGCCGAACCGTTTCCGACCCAAGAAGCCCGGACCGTGCCGGGGCCCGGTGGGTGGGCTGTGCCCCGCCCACCGGCCGTACACCTTTATGTCCACCGAACGGCTGACCCGTCCGGGGGTGCGGCACAATGACCGTGCCCGGCTGACCACTCAGTGATGGAACGGCGATATGACGACTGCAGCGGTAGACCACCACTCCCCGTCCCACCTGGACGAGGACGGCGGCAAGCGCACCTTCGGGGCCGGACGGGGACTCGCCCTGCTCCTGGTGATCACCGGCGCGGCCGGTCTGCTGGCCTCCTGGGTCATCACCATCGACAAGTTCAAGCTGCTGGAGGACCCCTCCTTCACGCCCGGCTGCAGCCTCAACCCGGTCGTTGCGTGCGGCAACATCATGAAGAGCGAGCAGGCCTCGGCGTTCGGGTTCCCCAACCCGATGCTCGGCCTGGTCACGTACGGCATGGTCATCGCCATCGGGATCGGCCTGCTCGCCGGCGCCCGCTACCGCAGCTGGTTCTGGCTCGGGCTCAACGCGGGCACCCTGTTCGGCGTCGGCTTCTGCACCTGGCTCCAGTACCAGTCGCTGTACAACATCAACTCGCTCTGCCTGTGGTGCTGCCTGGCCTGGGTCGCGACGATCATCATGTTCTGCTACGTGACCACGCACAACGTCAAGCACCGCATCCTCCCCGCGCCCGCGTGGCTGCGCAGCGGGCTGACCGAGTTCCACTGGGTGCCGCCGGTGCTGTGGATCGGGATCATCGGGATGCTGATCCTGACGCGCTGGTGGGACTTCTGGACCAGCTGAGAAGCACCTACCAATTCGGTAGGTGCTTCTGGACCAGCTGAGCCCCGTCCGCCCACCGGCCCGACGGCACTGTCAGTGGGGTCGCATAGGCTTCATGACGTGGAGCCCGACCTCTTTACCGCAGCCGCCGAAGACCGCCAGGAGAAGGACCCGTCCAGCAGCCCCCTCGCTGTCCGGATGCGTCCGCGAGTCCTGGACGAGGTCGTCGGCCAGCAGCATCTGCTGAAGCCGGGGTCGCCGCTGCGCCGGCTCGTCGAGGGGAGCGGCGGTCCGGCCGGCGCGTCGTCGGTGATCCTGTGGGGCCCGCCCGGCACCGGGAAGACGACTCTGGCGTACGTGGTCAGCAAGGCCACCAACAAGCGCTTCGTGGAGCTCTCCGCGATCACCGCGGGCGTCAAGGAGGTCCGGGCCGTCATCGAGAGCGCGCGGCGTGCCACCGGTGGCTTCGGCAAGGAGACCGTCCTCTTCCTGGACGAGATCCACCGCTTCTCCAAGGCCCAGCAGGACTCCCTGCTCCCCGCCGTGGAGAACCGCTGGGTGACCCTGATCGCCGCCACCACGGAGAATCCGTACTTCTCGATCATCTCCCCGCTGCTCTCGCGCTCCCTGCTGCTCACCCTGGAGCCGCTCACCGACGACGACCTGCGGGGTCTGCTGCGCCGGGCGCTGACCGACGAGCGCGGGCTCGGGGGAGCCGTCACCCTGCCCGAGGACGCGGAGGCGCACCTCCTGCGCATCGCGGGCGGCGACGCGCGCCGGGCGCTCACGGCCCTGGAGGCGGCGGCCGGTGCGGCGCTCGCCACGCACGAGGCGGAGATCACGCTGGAGACGGTCGAGGCGACCGTCGACCGGGCCGCCGTGAAGTACGACCGCGACGGCGACCAGCACTACGACGTGGCCAGCGCGCTCATCAAGTCCATCCGCGGCTCCGACGTGGACGCCGCCCTGCACTATCTGGCCCGGATGATCGAGGCGGGGGAGGACCCCCGGTTCATCGCCCGGCGGCTGATGATCTCCGCCAGCGAGGACATCGGCCTCGCCGACCACACCGCCCTGCCGACGGCGGTGGCGGCCGCCCAGGCCGTCGCGATGATCGGATTCCCGGAGGCTGCGCTGACCCTCAGCCACGCCACGATCGCCCTCGCGCTCGCGCCGAAGTCCAACGCGGCGACGCTCGCGATCTCCGCCGCGCAGGAGGATGTGCGCAAGGGGCTCGCGGGACCCGTCCCGGCCCATCTGCGGGACGGGCACTACAAGGGCGCCGCCAAGCTCGGCCACGCCCAGGGCTATGTCTATCCGCACGACGTCCAGGGCGGTATCGCCGCCCAGCAGTACGCGCCGGACGCGGTCCGCGACCGGCTGTACTACACCCCCACCCGGCACGGCGCGGAGGCGCGGTACGCGGACGTGGTCGAGCGGGTCCGCGAGCGCCTGGGCCGTACTCCCCAAGGCGCGGACCCGTCCTGACCCGACGGCGGCGGTCCCGGAATCAGGACGCGGCCGCCTCGAAGAGGGTGTGCATCGCGCGGCGCAGCTCGGTGACGTCCCGTACCGGCTCCGGGAACTCGAAGCGGGCGTCGAAGCACGACCCCTTGTCCTCCACGAAGCGCACCCGCAGCCCGAAGCGGTCCAGCGCCACGGGCACGGCGGTGGGCTGGTGGGAGGAGCAGGCCCGCGCCGTGCGCTCGCCCAGCAGCCCGCACAGGGTGCGCATCTGGTCGTCGTGGGCGGAGTGCAGGTGCTGGAGCAGCTCCGCCTCGTGGCCGGCGAGCGGATCGGGGGCGGCGTCCCGGAAGTCCTCCGCCTCGATGTCCTCGGCGCCCCAGAGGTCGTCCACGTACGCCTCTCCGAACTCCAGGCGCAGCATCATGCGGCCCGGTTCCGCGAGGCCGGGTACGGAGGTGAGCCAGCCGGAGACCCAGGCGCGGCCGCGGATACGGTGGGGTACGGAGACCGGGGCGACGTCCGTGATCTCCAGCACGGCCGTCAGCTCGTCGCCCTGTGCGTGGGTCGCGGCCCGAACTGCCGGGGAATCCGCCGGGAATTCGAGGAACAGGTCACCCTCCGGCCCGACGCTCCTGCTGTCCGGGACCAGGGGTTCGGCACGGGCCAGATCGAGCCCCGGTACGACGAGCAGCGCGGAGCAGGTACTCTGTACGAGAGTTCGTGTGCGCTCGGCTGCTGACGGCATCCGAGTGGTATCAAGCCCGCTGGGACGCGGCTGACCACGATCAGATCGGCCTTCCGTCGTAGCAGCACCCTCTGAAGAGGTGCTGCCGCTGTCTGTGCTGTCCGTGACGTGAGTGGTGTTCCCAGGGCGAGACATGCGATCTCCTTGAGTAAGGTAAGCCTAACCTAACCTACAACGGAGGTCTGGAGAACGTGCCTAACCAGTCGCGTCCCAAGGTCAAGAAGTCGCGTGCCCTCGGCATCGCTCTGACGCCCAAGGCTGTCAAGTACTTCGAAGCGCGTCCGTACCCGCCGGGCGAGCACGGCCGTGGCCGCAAGCAGAACTCGGACTACAAGGTCCGTCTGCTGGAGAAGCAGCGCCTGCGTGCGCAGTACGACATCAGCGAGCGCCAGATGGCGCGCGCCTACGACCGCGCCAAGAAGGCCGAAGGCAAGACGGGCGAGGCGCTGGTCGTCGAGCTCGAGCGCCGTCTCGACGCCCTGGTCCTGCGTTCGGGCATCGCCCGCACCATCTACCAGGCCCGTCAGATGGTCGTCCACGGCCACATCGAGGTCAACGGCGGCAAGGTCGACAAGCCGTCCTTCCGCGTGCGCCCGGACGACATCGTCCAGGTCCGCGAGCGCAGCCGCTCCAAGGTCCCCTTCCAGGTGGCCCGCGAGGGTGGCTACGACACCGACGGTGAGACCCCGCGCTACCTCCAGGTGAACCTGAAGGCCCTGGCCTTCCGCCTGGACCGGGACCCGAACCGCAAGGAGATCCCGGTGATCTGCGACGAGCAGCTCGTCGTCGAGTACTACGCCCGCTGATCCAGGCGTAGCCGCTCTCACCAGCGCTCCGGCCCGCCCCTCTCTGTCATCCGGGAGGCGGCGGGCCTTCGCGTTCCCCCGGTGGAGGGACCACTCTCCGCTCCGGGCGTGTCGCGACGCTCCCGGGCGCCGCCCCCACTCAGCGCCCGCTCGACCGCCGCCGCCCGGTCCAGCCGACGGCCGGCCCGCAGCCCCGCCTCGTACGCCGCGTCCCCCAGCTCCCGCCGCACCTGCTCCTCGCACTCCACCCGCGGCCGCCCGAAATACACCGAGCCGAACAGCGGCAGCCCCACCGAGGGCCAGATCCGCTCCGCCGCCCCCTGGAGCACCGCCGCCTCCCCGGCATCGCCCTCCACCGCCGTCACCAGCGCCAGCAGCTCCAGCGAGAGCGCCGTGGCAAGCAGATCGTCGAAGGTCCGGCCGATCGACAGGCACTCCCCGAGCATCCGCCGCGCCCGCTCCGGCAGCCCCCGCCGCAGCGCCGCGTACGCCAGGACGTAGAGCGCGTACGCCAGCGCCCACCGCTCCCCGTGGTCCTCGCAGAGCTCCCGGACCTCCTCGCAGATGTCCGCCGCCGCGTCCAGATCCCCCTGGAACGCCACCGCCATGGCCAGCTCCACCTGGGCCATCACCACATTGCTGTTCAGCTCGCCGATCTCCCGGTAGCGCCCCAGCGCCTCCCGCAGCAGCTCCTCGGCGCGCGCCGGGTCGTCCGTGACGATCGCCAGGCAGCCCGTACGGTGCACCGCGTACGCCGTAGCCGTCGCGTCCCCGGACCGCTCGGCCTCCTCCCGGCACTCCTGGAGCGCCGAAATCGCCCCGACCGCGTCCCCCTGGAGCACCGCCACATACCCCAGCACCCACAGCACCTTGAGCCGTGAGGCGTCGTACGGGGTCGGCTCCTCCAGTACGTGCTCCAGCCAGTACCGGCCCTCCGACAGCCGCCCGCACCCCGCCCAGTAGAACCAGAGCGAACCCGCCAGGTGGTGTGCGAGATGGACCTCGTCGGGGCTCTCCATGGAGCACTCCATCGCCCGCCGGAGGTTGGGCAGTTCGGCGTCGATCCGGGCCGCCACCTCCGCCTGCCGCGGCGAGAACCAGTCCAGCTCGCACCAGGTCGCAAGCCCCAGGAACCAGTCCCGGTGCCGGCGCCGCATCCGCCGGGTGTCCCCGGCCGCCGCCAGCCACTCGGCGCCGTACTCGCGCACCGACTCCAGCAGCCGGTACCGGGTGCCCGTCACACCGTCCTCACGCTCCACCACCGACTGCGCCAGCAGCTCCTCCAGTACGTCGAGCACCGCGTCGGCCGGCAGACCGGCGCCGCCGCAGATGTACTCGGCGGCCTCCAGGTCGAACTGCCCGGCGAAGACCGAGAGCCGCGCCCACAGCAGCCGCTGTTCGGGCGTGCACAGCTCATGGCTCCAGCCGATGGCCGTACGCAGCGCCCGGTGGCGGGGCGGAGCGCCGCGGCTGCCGCCCGTCAGCAGCCGGAACCGGTCGTCCAGGCGCAGCAGCACCTGGCCGACGGAGAGGGCGCGCAGCCGCCCCGCGGCCAGTTCCAGCGCCAGCGGAATCCCGTCGAGGCGGTGGCAGAGCTCCAGCGTGGCCGCCCGGTCCCCGGCCGTCGGCTCCCGGTCCGGCCGAACCGAGCGGGCCCGCTCCGTGAAGAGCTCCACGGCGTCCTCGTCGCACATAGGGGCGAGGGTGAACGTCACTTCACCGTCCACCAGAAGAGGGCGGCGCCCGGCCGCGAGCACCCGGAGCCCCGGCGCCCGGCGCAGCAGCTCCCGCACCAGGTCGGCGCAGGCGTCGACGAGGTGCTCGAAGCCGTCCAGCACCAGCAGCGCCCGGCGCTCACGGAGGTGCTCGACGAGCACGGTGCGCGGCGGTCTGCCCGTGTGGTCGGTCAGCCCGAGCGCCTCGACCACGGCGTGCTCCAGCAGGCCGGGCTCGCGGACCGGGGACAGCTCGGCGAGCCAGACCCCGTCGCAGTACCGTTTCTCCGTCAGCGCGGCGACCCGGCCGGCACACCGGGTCTTGCCCACGCCCGCCACTCCGACGACGGTGACGAGTCTGGACTCCTCCAAGAGCCCGCCCAGCGCCGCCAGTTCGTATCCGCGGCCCACGAACCGGTTCAGCTCCGCCGGGACGTTGCCGGCCGGGGCGGGACGAGGGGAGTCCGGATCATCCGGGTCGGTGACGGGGTGCTGCAGGCGTCGCATGAAACACGCAGGGTACTGGCCCGCATGCTCTCCGTACAATCCGGTCGTCGGGCCCCGCCCCCGCCGCCGGAGAATGCGGCGGGGTCCGCCGGGAATGCGGTACGGCAGGAGATGTGCGGCGCGATAGGCTCGTGGACGGACAAGCGACAAGCAGACAAGCGACAAGCAGAGAGCGGTGCACAGTGTCCGGTGGAGAGGTGGCCGGGATCCTCGTGGCCGTCTTCTGGGCGATCCTGGTCTCGTTCCTCGCCGTGGTGCTGGTGAGGCTCGCCCAGACGCTCAAGGCGACCACCAAGCTGGTGGCGGACGTGACCGAACAGGCCGTTCCGCTGCTGGCCGACGCCTCGGCGACGGTGCGTTCCGCCCAGACCCAGCTGGACAAGGTCGACGCCATCGCGAGCGACGTCCAGGAGGTCACCTCCAACGCCTCCGCGCTCTCCACCACCGTCGCCTCCACCTTCGGCGGACCGCTCGTCAAGGTCGCGGCGTTCGGCTACGGCGTCCGGCAGGCCCTCGGCCGCCGCACCGCCCCCGAGCCCGGACCGGAACCGGCGCGGAGCCGCTCCTCCCGCCGTACGGTGATCGTCGGCCGGACCGTACCTTCGGCGCGCGGACGCAAGCGCGAACGCCGAAACACCCGCGGACAGAAGGACTGATCCAGCGATGTTCCGCCGCACGTTCTGGTTCACCGCCGGCGCAGCCGCCGGTGTCTGGGCCACCACCAAGGTCAACCGCAAGATCAAGCAGCTGACGCCCGAGAGCCTCGCCGCGCAGGCCGCGGACAAGGCGATCGAGACCGGCCACAAGCTCAAGGACTTCGCCCTCGACGTCCGCGACAACATGGTCCGGCGCGAAGCCGAACTGGGCGGCGCCCTGGGCCTGGAGGCACCGGTCGACCCCGACCTCCCCGTCCAGCGGCACTACGCCGTGGAGGCGTCGGCCGAGTCCGCCGCCCGGCCCGACACGTACCGCACGCTCCCCTACAAATCGAACAACCGGAATGAGGACCACTGATGGAGTCGGCTGAAATCCGCCGCCGCTGGCTGAGCTTCTTCGAGGAGCGCGGTCACACCGCCGTGCCTTCGGCGTCGCTCATCGCGGACGACCCGACTCTGCTGCTGGTCCCCGCGGGCATGGTCCCCTTCAAGCCGTACTTCCTCGGCGAGGTCAAGCCGCCCGCCCCGCGCGTCACCAGCGTGCAGAAGTGCGTGCGCACGCCGGACATCGAAGAGGTCGGCAAGACCACCCGCCACGGCACCTTCTTCCAGATGTGCGGCAACTTCTCCTTCGGGGACTACTTCAAGGAAGGCGCCATCCAGCTCGCCTGGGAGGCGCTGACCA
Organism: Streptomyces cyaneofuscatus; assembly: GCF_033109485.1. Lineage (NCBI taxonomy): Bacteria > Bacillati > Actinomycetota > Actinomycetes > Kitasatosporales > Streptomycetaceae > Streptomyces > Streptomyces cyaneofuscatus. Next base: position 7,056,186 of record NZ_CP137002.1, read on the forward strand.
GCTCCGTCGAGGACGGCGGCTACGGTCTCGACCCCGAGAGGCTCTGGATCACGGTCTACCTCGACGACGACGAGGCCGAGGCCATCTGGCGCGACAAGATCGGCGTCCCCGCCGAGCGCATCCAGCGCCTGGGCAAGAAGGACAACTTCTGGTCCATGGGTGTCCCCGGACCCTGCGGCCCGTGCTCCGAGATCAACTACGACCGCGGCCCCGAGTTCGGCGTCGAGGGCGGCCCCGCCGTCAACGACGAGCGCTACGTGGAGATCTGGAACCTGGTCTTCATGCAGTACGAGCGCGGCGCCGGCGACGGCAAGGAGGACTTCCCGATCCTCGGGGACCTGCCGTCGAAGAACATCGACACCGGTCTCGGCCTCGAACGCCTCGCCATGATCCTGCAGGGCGTGCAGAACATGTACGAGACCGACACCCTGCGCGTCGTCATGGACAAGGCCACCGAGCTGACCGGTGTCCGCTACGGCGCCGAGAAGGGCACGGACGTCTCGCTCCGCGTCGTCGCCGACCACATCCGTACGTCGGTGATGCTCATCGGCGACGGCGTCACCCCCGGTAACGAGGGCCGCGGCTACGTGCTGCGCCGCATCATGCGCCGCGCCATCCGCAACATGCGCCTGATGGGTGCCACCGGATCGGTCGTCAAGGACCTGGTCGACGTCGTGATCGACACGATGGGGCTCCAGTACCCGGAGCTGGTCACCGACCGCAAGCGCATCGAGACGGTCGCGCTCGCCGAGGAGGCCGCCTTCCTCAAGGCCCTCAAGGGCGGCACCAACATCCTGGAGACCGCCGTCACCGAGACCAAGGCCGCCGGCGGCCAGGTCATCGCCGGTGACAAGGCGTTCCTGCTCCACGACACCTGGGGCTTCCCGATCGACCTGACCCTGGAGATGGCCGCCGAGCAGGGGCTCTCCGTGGACGAGGACGGCTTCCGCCGCCTCATGCAGGAGCAGCGCGACAAGGCCAAGGCCGACGCCCGCGCCAAGAAGACCGGTCACGCCGACCTGTCCGCCTACCGCGAGGTCGCCGACACCTCCGGCGCCACCGAGTTCACCGGCTACACCGCCACCGCCGGCGAGTCCACCATCGTCGGCCTGCTGGTCGACGGCGTTCCCTCGCCCGCCGCCACCGAGGGCGACGAGGTCGAGGTCGTCCTCGACCGCACCCCCTTCTACGCCGAGGGCGGCGGCCAGCTCGCCGACACCGGCCGCATCCGGCTGGACACCGGTGCCGTGATCGAGATCCGCGACGTCCAGAAGCCGGTGCCCGGCGTCCACGTCCACAAGGGTGTCGTCCAGGTCGGCGAGGTGACGGTCGGGGCCCCGGTCTTCGCCTCCATCGACTCCACCCGCCGCCGGGCCATCGCCCGCGCCCACAGCGCCACCCACCTCACCCACCAGGCGCTGCGCGACGCGCTCGGCCCGACGGCCGCGCAGGCCGGTTCGGAGAACTCCCCGGGCCGCTTCCGCTTCGACTTCGGTTCGCCCGCCGCCGTTCCCGGCACGGTCCTCACCGACGTCGAGCAGAAGATCAACGAGGTCCTCTCGCGCGAACTCGACGTCCAGGCCGAGGTCATGTCGATCGACGAGGCCAAGAAGCAGGGCGCCATCGCCGAGTTCGGCGAGAAGTACGGCGAGCGGGTCCGGGTCGTCACCATCGGCGACTTCTCCAAGGAGCTGTGCGGCGGCACCCACGTCCACAACACCGCCCAGCTCGGCCTGGTCAAGCTGCTCGGCGAGTCCTCCATCGGCTCCGGCGTGCGCCGTATCGAGGCCCTCGTCGGCGTGGACGCGTACAACTTCCTCGCCCGCGAGCACACGGTCGTCGCCCAGCTCCAGGAGCTGGTCAAGGGCCGTCCCGAGGAGCTCCCGGAGAAGATCGCGGGCATGCTCGGCAAGCTGAAGGACGCCGAGAAGGAGATCGAGAAGTTCCGCGCGGAGAAGGTCCTCGCCGCCGCCGCCGGACTGGTCGAGTCCGCCAAGGACGTACGCGGCGTCGCCCTGGTCACCGGCCAGGTCCCCGACGGCACCTCCGCCGACGACCTGCGCAAGCTGGTCCTCGACGTGCGCGGTCGCATCCAGGGCGGCCGCCCCGCCGTCGTGGCCTTGTTCACCACGGCCAACGGCCGCCCGCTCACCGTCATCGCCACCAACGAGGCCGCCCGCGAACGCGGTCTCAAGGCCGGTGACCTCGTTCGTACGGCCGCCAAGACGCTCGGCGGCGGTGGCGGCGGCAAGCCGGACGTCGCCCAGGGCGGTGGCACCAACCCGGCCGCCATCGGCGACGCCGTCGCCGCTGTCGAACGCCTCGTCACCGAGACGGCGTGACGGGCGGGATGACGCAGATGCGCCGCGGACGACGGCTCGCCGTCGACGTCGGGGACGCCCGGATCGGGGTCGCCTCGTGCGACCCCGACGGGATCCTGGCCACGCCGGTGGAGACCGTGCCGGGACGAGATGTCCCGGCCGCCCACCGGCGGCTCCGCCAGATCGTCGAGGAGTACGAGCCGATCGAGGTCATCCTCGGCCTGCCGCGCTCGCTCGGCGGCGGCGAGGGCCCGGCGGCAGCCAAGGTCCGCGACTTCGCCCAGGCGTTCGCCAGTTCGATCGCGCCCGTTCCGGTGCGTCTGGTGGACGAGAGGATGACCACAGTGACGGCCGCTCAGGGCATGCGCGCCTCGGGCGTGAAGTCCAAGAAGGGCCGGTCTGTCATCGACCAGGCTGCCGCTGTGGTGATCCTTCAGAACGCTCTGGAGTCCGAACGGGCGTCTGGCAATCCCCCGGGCGAGGGCGTCGAAGTGGTTGTCTGATCGCGATACGGTAACGTTCCGCGCGATGCGTCGGTGGTTCGAACAAACACCGCACAGCGAAGCGAAGAGACGGAACGTCGTCTCGCGGCTCTAGGGGATCGATGACTGAGTATGGCCGGGGCCCCGGCTCCGAACCGTGGCATCCCGAGGACCCCTTGTACGGGGACCAGGGATGGGGAGGCCGTCAGGCCGACCACGGCCAGAGCCAGTACGGCGACCAGCAGCAGTCCTATCCGCAGGACCCGTACGCCCAGCAGCACCAGAACCACCAGCAGCACCAGAGCCAGAACCACCAGCAGTACCCGCAGCAGCAGTCGTACGACCAGCACCAGCAGTACGACCCGCAGCAGCCGCACCAGCAGCAGTACCAGCACCAGTACGGCGCGCAGCAGCAGGACCCGTACGGTCAGCAGCCCCCCGCCCAGCCGCAGTACGACGGCGGCTGGGACTCCGGGCAGCAGGCCGCCGTGCCGTACGGGGCCGAGCCCCAGGACCCGTACGCCCAGCAGCAGCCCGGCTACGGCGAATCGCACGACTACTACGGCACCCCCGAGGCCTACCCCCCGCCGCAGCCGCCGGGCCGCCGCGAGGCGCCCGAGCAGCAGCAGAAGCCGTCGACCGACTGGGACCCGGACGAGCAGCGGGAAGAGACGCATCCTTTCTTCACCGGCGCCGACGAACCCGCCGCCCGTGAGCCCCGCGATGACGACGATGACCCGGACGACGACTCCTCCCGCTCCGCGCGCCGGGACCGCGGCGACGGCGAGCGCCGAGGCGGCAAGGGCAAGAAGAAGAAAAGCCGCAACGGCTGCGCCTGCCTGGTCGTCTCGCTCGTCCTGGTCGGCGGCCTCGGGGGAGTGTCGTACGTCGGCTACACGTACTGGAAGAAGCAGTTCGGCGCCCCGGCCGACTTCGCCGGGGCCGGCACGTCCGAGCAGGTCGAGGTAGAGATCCCCGAGGGCTCCTTCGGCTATGACATCGCGAACATCCTGCGCAAGAAGGGCGTCATCAAGTCCTCCGACGCCTTCGTCGCGGCGCAGAACGACAACCCCAAGGGCAAGTCGCTGCAGGCGGGCGTCTACCTCCTGAACAAGGAGATGTCCGCGGCCAGCGCGATCGAGCTGATGCTCGACCCGAAGAGCCAGAACGCGCTCGTGATCCCCGAGGGCACCCGTAACGTCACGGTCTACGCCAAGGTCGACGCTCGCCTCGGGCTCAAGAAGGGCACCACGGCGGAGATCGCCAAGACCAAGGCGGAGTCGCTGGGTCTGCCCGGCTGGGCGGACGACAACCCGGACCTGAAGGACCCTCTGGAAGGCTTCCTGTACCCGGCGGCCTACCCGGTCGCCAAGGGGTCGAAGCCGGAGGACGCGCTGAAGCGGATGGTCACGCGGGCCAACAAGGAGTACGACAGGCTCGACCTGGAAGCCGTCGCCAAGAAGCACAAGCTCGACGGGCCGTGGCAGGTGGTCACGGTGGCAAGCCTGGTCCAGGTGGAGGGCAAGACCCACGACGACTTCCGGAAGATGGCCGAGGTCGTCTACAACCGTCTCAAGCCCACCAATACGGAGACCAACCAGCTGCTGCAGTTCGACTCGGCGTTCAACTACCTGAACAACCAGAGCAACATCAAGATCAGCGAGTCCGAGATCCTCAGCAACAAGGACCCGTACAACACCTATACGCAGAAGGGCCTCACCCCGGGGCCCATCAGCAACCCCGGTGCCGATGCCCTGGCCGCGGCCCTCAACCCCACGACCGAGGGCTGGCTCTACTTCGTCGCGACCGACGGCAAGCACAAGACCGAGTTCGCCAAGACCTACGACGAGCACCTCAAGCTCAAGGAAAAGTTCGATGCCCTCGGCTGACGCACACCGGGCGGCGGTCCTCGGCTCGCCCATCGCCCACTCGCTCTCCCCGGTGCTGCACCGCGCCGCGTACGCCGCACTCGGCCTCGACGACTGGTCCTACGACCGGTTCGAGATCGACGAGGGGTCGCTGCCCGGGTTCATCGAGGGGCTGGACCGCTCCTGGGCGGGGCTCTCGCTGACCATGCCGCTGAAGCGGGCGATCATCCCGCTGCTGGACGAGATCAGCCCGACCGCCGCCTCGGTGGAGGCCGTCAACACGGTCGTGTTCACCGAGGACGGCCGGCGGACCGGCGACAACACGGATATCCCCGGCATGATCGCCGCCCTGCGGGAGCGCGGGGTCGAGAAGGTCGAGTCCGCCGCCGTCCTCGGCGCCGGCGCGACCGCCTCCTCCGCCCTCGCCGCCCTCGCGGTGATCTGCGCCGGTCCGGTCACCGCCTACGTACGCAGCCGGGAACGCGGCGACGAGATGCGCGGCTGGGGGCAGCGCCTCGGCGTGGACGTCCGGGTCGCGGACTGGGCGGAGGGGGCGCGCGCACTGGAGGCGCCGCTCGTCATCGCCACGACCCCGGCCGGTACGACGGACGCCGTGGCCGCCGACGTACCGCGGAACCCGGGCATCCTCTTCGACGTGCTGTACGAGCCGTGGCCGACGGCGCTCGCCTCGGCCTGGTCGGCACGCGGCGGCGCTGTCGTCGGAGGGCTCGACCTCCTCGTGCACCAGGCGCTCCTCCAGGTCGAGCAGATGACCGGACGGCGCCCCGCCCCGCTGGCGGCCATGCGGCAGGCCGGGGAAGCCGCGCTCGCGGCCCGCTGACCCGTTCGACCTGATGAAGTGGCGTCCGGCTGCTGGACCGGCGGCCGGACACCGCGCACAGTCGTGGGAGGATCAAAGGCGGCGGGCCGGGGCCGCGCACCCGGCCGCGCCGTTTGATTTTCAGGCGCGAGCATGAGGGAGCACCGTTGAGCAGGTTGCGCTGGCTGACCGCGGGGGAGTCGCACGGCCCCGCACTGGTGGCGACGCTGGAGGGACTTCCCGCCGGTGTCCCGATCACCACGGAGATGGTCGCGGAGGCGCTGGCCCGGCGACGGCTCGGCTACGGCCGAGGTGCCCGGATGAAGTTCGAGAAGGACGAGGTCACCTTCCTCGGCGGCGTACGCCACGGCCTCACCATGGGCTCCCCGGTCGCCGTCATGGTCGGCAACACCGAGTGGCCCAAGTGGGAGCAGGTCATGGCGGCCGACCCGGTCGACCCCGCCGTACTGGCCGAGTCGGCCCGTAACGCCCCGCTGACCCGGCCCCGCCCCGGCCACGCCGACCTGGCGGGGATGCAGAAGTACGGCTTCGACGAGGCCCGGCCGGTCCTGGAGCGCGCCAGCGCCCGGGAGACCGCCGCGCGTGTCGCCCTCGGGACCGTCGCCCGCTCCTACCTCAAGGAGACCGCGGGCATCGAGATCGTCAGCCATGTCGTGGAGCTGGCCGCCGCGAAGGCGCCCTACGGTGTCGTCCCGGTCCCCGGCGACGTGGAGAAGCTGGACGCCGACCCGGTCCGCTGCCTGGACGCCGACGCGTCCAAGGCGATGGTGGCCGAGATCGACCAGGCCCACAAGGACGGCGACACCCTAGGCGGCGTCGTCGAGGTGCTGGCGTACGGCGTGCCCGTCGGGCTCGGCTCGCACGTGCACTGGGACCGCCGCCTGGACGCCCGGCTCGCCGCCGCGCTCATGGGCATCCAGGCCATCAAGGGCGTCGAGGTCGGCGACGGCTTCGAGCTGGCCCGGGTCCCTGGCTCGAAGGCGCACGACGAGATCGTCGCCACCGACGAGGGCATCCGGCGCACCTCCGGCCGTTCCGGCGGCACCGAGGGCGGCCTCACCACCGGCGAGCTGCTCCGCGTCCGCGCCGCGATGAAGCCCATCGCGACCGTGCCGCGCGCCCTGGCCACCGTGGACGTCACCACCGGCGAGGCCACCAAGGCCCACCACCAGCGCTCCGACGTCTGCGCCGTCCCGGCCGCGGGCATCGTCGCGGAGGCGATGGTCGCCCTGGTCCTGGCCGACGCCGTCGCGGAGAAGTTCGGCGGCGACAGCGTGGCCGAGACTGCCCGCAACGTGCAGTCGTACCTCGACCACCTCAAGATCCGATGACCGGCCCCCTGATCGTCCTCGTCGGCCCGATGGGCGTCGGCAAGTCCACCGTCGGCGAACTGCTCGCCGCCCGGCTCGGCACCACCTACCGGGACACCGACGCGGACGTCGTCGCCGAGGCGGGCAAGCCGATCGCGGAGATCTTCTACGACGAGGGCGAGGACCACTTCCGCGCCCTGGAGCGCCGGGCCGTCGCCGCGGCCCTCACCGGACACGCGGGCGTCCTCTCCCTCGGCGGCGGAGCCGTCCTGGACGGGGCGACCAGGGAGCTGCTGGCGGACCGCCCGGTCGTCTACCTCTCCATGGACGTGGACGAGGCCGTCCGCCGCGTCGGTCTGGGCGCCGCCCGCCCGCTGCTCGCGGTCAACCCGCGCCGGCAGTGGCGCGAGCTGATGGACGCCCGCCGCCACCTCTACGAAGAGGTCGCCCGTACCGTCGTCGCCACCGACGAGAACACCCCCGAAGAGGTCGCCCAGGCGATCATCGACGCACTGGAACTGCCGGAGGGCCAAGCCGCCCCCGGCGTGGAGAGCACCGGCATGACGCAGCAGAGCCCCACCCGCATCCAGGTCGCAGGCTCCGCGGGCTCCGACCCGTACGAGGTCCTCGTCGGCCACCAGCTCCTCGGCGAGCTGCCCCAGCTCATCGGCGACCGCGCGAAGCGGGTCGCCGTGCTGCACCCCGAGGCGCTCGCCGAGACCGGAGAGGCGGTCCGCCAGGACCTCGCGGGCCAGGGGTACGAGGCCATCGCGATCCAGCTGCCCAACGCGGAGGAGGCCAAGACCGTCGAGGTCGCCGCCTACTGCTGGAAGGCGCTTGGCCAGACCGGCTTCACCCGCACCGACGTCATCATCGGCATCGGCGGCGGCGCCACCACGGACGTCGCCGGGTTCGTCGCGGCCAGCTGGCTGCGCGGGGTGCGCTGGATCGCGGTCCCCACCACCGTGCTCGGCATGGTCGACGCGGCCGTCGGCGGCAAGACCGGCATCAACACCGCCGAGGGCAAGAACCTGGTGGGCGCCTTCCACCCGCCCGCCGGGGTCCTCTGCGACCTCGCGGCCCTGGAATCCCTGCCGGTCCACGACTACGTCTCCGGCATGGCCGAGATCATCAAGGCTGGCTTCATCGCCGACCCGGTCATCCTCGACCTGATCGAGGCCGACCCGGAGGCCGCCCGTACGCCCGCCGGGCCGCACACCGCCGAGCTGATCGAGCGCTCCATCCGGGTCAAGGCCGAGGTCGTCTCCAGCGACCTCAAGGAGTCCGGCCTCCGCGAGATCCTCAACTACGGCCACACCCTCGGCCACGCCATCGAGAAGAACGAGCGCTACAAGTGGCGCCACGGAGCCGCCGTCTCCATCGGCATGGTCTTCGCCGCCGAGCTGGGCCGGCTCGCCGGGCGCCTCGACGACGCCACCGCCGACCGGCACCGGACTATCCTGGAGTCGGTGGGGCTGCCGCTCACCTACCGCGGCGACCAGTGGCCCAAGCTGCTGGAGAACATGAAGGTCGACAAGAAGTCCCGAGGCGACCTCCTGCGCTTCATCGTCCTGGACGCCCTCGGCAAGCCCACCGTCCTGGAAGGCCCCGACCCGGCCGTGCTGCTCGCCGCCTACGGGGAGGTCTCCGCGTGACCCGCAGGGTCTTCGTGCTCAACGGCCCCAACCTCGGCCGGCTCGGCTCCCGCGAGCCCGACGTCTACGGGGCCACCTCCTACGCCGGACTCGTGGAGGCCTGCACCGTGCTCGGCAAGGAGCTCGGCTTCGACGTCGACGTACGCGAGACGAACGACGAGGGCGAACTGATCCGCTGGCTCCACGAGGCGGCGGACGGTTCGATTCCGGTCGTCCTCAACCCGGGTGCCTTCACGCACTACTCGTACGGGATGCGGGATGCGGCCGCGCAGCGCACCGCCCCGCTGATCGAGGTGCACATCTCCAACCCGTACGCCCGCGAGGAGTTCCGGCACACCTCGGTGGTCGCCCCAGTGGCCACCGGCACGATCGCCGGTTTCGGCATCGGCTCCTACCGGCTCGCCCTGCGGGCCCTCGCCGACGAACTGACGGACTGACAGTCCGCCGGTGCTCACGGGCACTCTGTACCCTCCCGGGCCGTTCACCTTGAGACGGCCCGGGAAGGTACGGTAGCCGTCCCATCAGCGTCAGTCGCAGTTACGAGACGGAGTGGCCACCGGATGCAGCACCCAGTGGGGGCCCCGCTGCCGCCGCCCCAAGGACCCGGTCACGGGCCTGCCGGCTGGTCGCACCAGGCCCAGCACCCCGGTCACCCCGGACCGCCGGGCCAACCCCCGATACCCCCGCCGCCCGCCGCCCCCGGTCAGGCCCCCCAGCCTCCCGCGCACGGCCAGGCCCCTCCGCCTCCGGCCCCGGGGCACGCACCGCAGCCTCCCGCCCCCGGCCAGGCTCCCCAGCACGGCTGGAGCGGCACCGGGCCCATCCCGCCGCCCTCCGGCGGCCAGGCCACCGGACACGTCCAGCTGCCCCCGGGCGGCCCCGTGGCGCTGCCCGCACCCCCCGCCGAGCCCGGCACCGGCGGCGCCACGCTCGCCGTGCTGCTGATCGGCCCCGCTGGCGCGGGCAAGACCACCGTGGCCCGGCTCTGGGCGGCCCGCCGCCGGGTGCCCACCGCCCACGTCTCCCTGGACGACGTCCGCGAATGGGTCTGCTCCGGCTTCGCCGACCCCCAGGCCGGCTGGAACGACCACTCCGAGGCCCAGTACCGCCTGGCCCGCCGCACCTGCGGCTTCGCCGCCCGTAACTTCCTTGCCAACGGCATCTCCTGCATCCTCGACGACGCCGTCTTCCCCGACCGCCCGGTCGTCGGCCTCGGCGGCTGGAAGCGCCATGTGGGCCCGGGGCTGCTGCCCGTCGTGCTGCTGCCAGGACTGGAGATCGTCCTGGAGCGGAACGCCGCCCGCAGCGGCAACCGCAGGCTCTCCGACGAGGAGGTCGCCCGCATCCACGGCCGGATGGCCGGCTGGTACGGCTCCGGGCTCCCGATCATCGACAACTCGACGTACGACGTGGAGACCACCGCCCGGGTCCTGGACGACGTGCTCGCCCGCTCCATCGCGTCCCCGCCCGCCTGGTAAGCGGCCCTGCGGGCCCCCGGTCGGATGCGCTGGCCGGGCGGGGAGGGGGATTCGTTCGTACGCTCGGAGCATGTCTGAGGTGCACGCCGTCCGACGCGGGCTGCTCCGCGACCGGTGCGCCGCCGCGGGGTCCGCGGCCGCCCTGGTCTCCCGCCCCGCCAACGTCCGCTATCTCGCGGGCGGAGCGCCGCCCGGCGCCGTGCTGCTGCTCGGCCCCGGGGAGGACGTTCTGCTCTGCCCCCGCGCCCCAGCCGGCGAACCCGGCCACGGGCGGCCCGACGAGGCGTTGCGGGTCGACGTCCTGCCCGTCCCCGACGGGGACCCGGTGGTGGCGGCCGCGGGGCTCGCCGCCGCCTCGGGCGCGGAGTCGCTCGCCGTGGAGGAGCACGACCTGACCGTGGCCCGGCACCGGGCCATGGGGAAGGCCGCACCGCGCCTCAGGCTGGCCGATCTGGGCTTCACCGTGGAACAGCAGCGGATCGTCAAGGACGAGGAGGAGATCGGCTGTCTGCGCATCGCCGCGGAGATCACCGACCAGGCCCTCGGAGAGCTCCTCGAATCGATCCTGGTCGGCCGCACCGAGCGGCATCTCGCGCTGGAGCTGGAGCGCCGCCTGGTCGACCACGGGGCGGACGGCCCCGCCTTCGCCACCTCCGTCGCCACCGGCCCCAACTCCGGCCAGGGGCGCCACCGGCCCTCCGACCGCCGGGTCGAGGAGGGGGATTTCCTCTCCGTCCGCCTCGGCGCGAACTACCACGGCTACCGCTGCGAGATCGGCCGCACCTTCGTCATCGGCACCGCCCCCGCCCAGTGGCAGATCGAGCTCTACGACCTCGTTTTCGCCGCTCAGCGGGGAGGCAGGGAGGCCCTGGCGCCGGGCGCCGCCTACCGGGACGTGGACCGTGCGGCCAGGCATCCGCTCGAGCTGGCGGGGTACGGAGAGGGCCTCCAGCCGAGGACCGGGCACGGTGTGGGGCTCGAAATCGAGGAGGACCCGCAATTGGCACCGACAGCCATGGGTAAACTGGACGCTTGTGTGCCGGTCACCGTCGGACCGGGGGTCCACCTCCCGGGCCGGGGCGGTGTCCGGATCGATGACACGCTCGTCGTGCGCCCCGAGGCGGACGGCGGACCCGAGCTACTCACCATGACGACCAAGGAACTGCTCGCGCTCTAGCGCGCATCCCCGGTCGTTCCACCAGCTTCAGTCCAGGAGATTCCGCAACCGTGGCTTCCACGAACGACCTCAAGAACGGCCTGGTGCTCAAGCTCGACGGAGGCCAGCTCTGGTCCGTCGTCGAGTTCCAGCACGTCAAGCCCGGCAAGGGCCCCGCCTTCGTGCGCACCAAGCTCAAGAACGTGCTCTCCGGCAAGGTCGTCGACAAGACGTTCAACGCCGGCGTGAAGGTCGACACGGCCACCATCGACCGCCGTGACATGCAGTTCTCGTACATGGACGGCGAGTACTTCGTCTTCATGGACATGGACACGTACGACCAGCTCATGGTCGACCGCAAGGCCGTCGGCGACGCCGCCAACTTCCTGATCGAAGGCTTCACCGCCTCCGTCGCCCAGCACGAGGGCGAGGTGCTCTACGTCGAGCTGCCCGCCGCGGTCGAGCTGACCATCCAGCACACCGACCCGGGCGTCCAGGGTGACCGCTCCACCGGCGGCACCAAGCCCGCCACCCTGGAGACCGGTTACGAGATCGGCGTGCCGCTCTTCATCTCCACCGGCGAGAAGATCAAGGTCGACACCCGCTCGGGCGACTACCTCGGCCGGGTGAACAGCTAACCGTGGCTGCCCGGAACAAGGCCCGCAAGCGCGCCTTCCAGATCCTCTTCGAGGCCGACCAGCGCGGTGAGTCCGTGCAGAGCGTCCTCGCGGACTGGGTCCGGCACTCGCGGACCGACGACCGTCAGCCGCCGGTCGGCGAATTCACGATGGAGCTGGTCGAGGGGTACGCGCAGTACGCGGACCGGATCGACGACCTCATCGTCACCTACGCCGTGGACTGGGAGATCGACCGCATGCCGGTCGTCGACCGCAGCATCATCCGGCTCGGCGCGTACGAGCTGATCTGGATGGACGAGACCCCGGACGCCGTGGTGATCGACGAGGCGGTACAGCTCGCCAAGGAGTTCTCCACCGACGACTCCCCGTCGTTCGTGAACGGTCTGCTGGCCCGCTTCAAGGACCTCAAGCCGAACCTCCGCCGGGAGCAGTAGCCCGCTCTGTGCGGGGCCGCTGCGCCATGCACGCCACGAAGGGCCCACGGTCAGCCGACCGTGGGCCCTTCGGCGTCCGCGCCGCCGCGACCGTCCGCGCCGCCGCGACAGGGACGAAAACGCCGGGCCGGCGGGGACCCGAAGGCTCCCGCCGGCCCGGCGGCACGTTTCTGCTGATGGGTCCGCTGTGGGTGGCGGACCCTGACCTCCCGGTCCCGGTCTCAGCTCTCGTCGTGGGAGACCGCGCGGCGCGCGTCCGCGTCCAGCACGCCCCAGCTGATGAGCTGCTCCGTGAGCACGGAAGGCGACTGGTCGTAGATCACGGCGAGGGTGCGCAGGTCGTCCTGGCGGATCGAGAGCACCTTGCCGTTGTAGTCACCGCGCTGGCTCTGGATGGTCGCCGCGTAGCGCTGCAGCGGACCGGCCTTCTCCGGCGGGACGTGGGCGAGGCGCTCCAGGTCCAGGACGAGCTTCGGCGGCGGCTCGGCGGCCCCGCCCGGAGTCGTACCGGGCAGCAGCTCCTGCACCGGGACCCCGTAGAAATCCGCCAGCTCGGCGAGGCGCTGTACGGTCACGGCACGGTCGCCGCGCTCGTACGAACCGACCACGACGGCCTTCCAGCGACCCTGTGACTTCTCCTCCACGCCGTGGAGGGAGAGGCCCTGCTGGGTGCGGATGGCACGGAGTTTGGCCCCGAGCTGTTTTGCGTATTCGCTGGACATATGGCTCCCCGGACGCTGGAACAGTGTGCGGCTCCGCCGCGTGGCTGGTAACTCACTGTGAGGTTACGCAGCGTTACTTGGATGCGTCAAGCCGGATGGTCCGGACCGGCACCTCCAGGGGGCGGGGCCAAGGCCTTGCACAAGCCCTGGTAACGTGGATGACGTAATTTCGACGTCCTTTAAGGTCCGTCCCGTGAGGCGGAGAAGGAGGTCCGTTTCTTATGGACGCACAGCACGACGACACCGGCAACGCGGCACGCCCCGTTCTCGAGGCCCCCGACATCGCCCGTGTTCTGACCCGTATCGCCCACGAGATCGTCGAACGCGCCAAGGGCGCCGACGATGTGGTGCTGCTCGGCATCCCGACGCGGGGCGTCTTCCTCGCCCGCCGGCTCGCCGACAAACTCGAAGAGATCACCGGCCGGAAGATGCCGGTCGGCTCCCTCGACATCACCATGTACCGCGACGACCTGCGGCTGCGCCCGGCGCGCGCCCTGGCCCGTACGGACATCCCCGGCGAGGGGATCGAGGGGAAACTGGTCGTCCTGGTCGACGACGTGCTCTTCTCCGGCCGCACGATCCGCGCCGCACTCGACGCGCTCGGCGACATCGGCCGCCCGCGCGCCGTGCAGCTCGCGGTCCTCGTCGACCGCGGCCACCGCGAACTCCCGATCCGCGCCGACTACGTCGGCAAGAACCTCCCCACGTCGCTGCGGGAGACGGTCAAGGTCCAGCTCGCCGAGGAGGACGGCCGCGACGCCGTGCTGCTCGGCGTCCAGCAGGCCGCTCCCGCGGACGCGCAGTAGCCCGAACGGCTCCCGTACGGCCCTTCGGGGGACGTACGGCTCGCTCCTGCGCGCCCGCATGCCTTCAACCCTCCTCCAGCCACCGGAGAACCCCAGATGAAGCGCCACCTCATCTCGGCCGCCGACCTCACCCGCGACGACGCCGTCCTGATCCTCGACACCGCCGAGGAGATGGCCCGGGTCGCGGACCGGCCGATCAAGAAGCTCCCCACCCTGCGCGGCCGTACCGTCGTCAACCTCTTCTTCGAGGACTCGACCCGGACCCGCATCTCCTTCGAGGCCGCCGCCAAGCGGCTCTCCGCCGACGTCATCAACTTCTCCGCCAAGGGCTCCTCCGTCTCCAAGGGCGAGTCCCTCAAGGACACCGCGCTGACCCTGGAGGCGATGGGCGCCGACGCCGTCGTCATCCGGCACGGCTCCTCCGGCGCCCCCTACCGGCTCGCCACCTCCGGCTGGATCGACGGAGCCGTGGTCAACGCCGGCGACGGCACCCACGAGCACCCCACCCAGGCGCTGCTGGACGCCTTCACCATGCGGCGCCGCCTCGTCGGCGCCGACGCCGGCCTCGGCCGGGACCTCGACGGCCGCCGGATCACCATCGTCGGCGACATCCTGCACAGCCGCGTCGCCCGCTCCAACGTCCACCTGCTCACCACCCTGGGCGCACACGTCACCCTGGTGGCCCCGCCCACCCTGGTCCCCGTGGGCGTCGAACAGTGGCCCTGCGACGTCAGCTACAGCCTCGACGACGTGCTGGCGAAGTCCGACGCGGTGATGATGCTGCGTGTGCAGCGCGAACGGATGAACGCCGCCTACTTCCCGACCGAGCGCGAGTACTCCCGCCGCTACGGCCTGGACGGCCAGCGCATGGCGAAGATGCCCGAGCACGCCATCGTCATGCACCCCGGCCCGATGGTCCGCGGCATGGAGATCACCGCCGAGGTCGCCGACTCCGACCGCTGCACGGTCGTCGAGCAGGTCGCCAACGGCGTCTCCATCCGGATGGCTGTCCTCTACCTGCTGCTCGGCGGCTCCGACACCGCCCTGTCCGCTCCCGCCCGCCCCGAAGGCTCTGCCCGTACCGAGAGCCCCGCCCGTACCGAGGCCACCGCCCGTACCGAGGAGACCAAGTAACCATGAGCAAGATCCTTATCCGCGGTGCGCGCATCCTCGGCGGCGAGCCGCAGGACGTGCTGATCGACGGCGAGACCGTCGCCGAGGTGGGCACCGGCATCGAGGCCCCCGAGGGCGCCACCGTCGTCGAGGCGGCGGGCCAGATCCTGCTGCCGGGCCTCGTCGACCTCCACACCCACCTGCGCGAGCCCGGCCGCGAGGACTCCGAGACCGTCCTCACCGGCACCCGGGCAGCGGCGGCGGGCGGCTTCACCGCCGTCCACGCCATGGCCAACACCTTCCCCGTCGCCGACACCGCCGGCGTAGTCGAGCAGGTCTGGCGCCTGGGCAAGGAGTCCGGCTACTGCGACGTCCAGCCCGTCGGCGCCGTCACCGTCGGTCTGGAGGGCAAGCAGCTCGCCGAGCTCGGCGCGATGCACGACTCGGCCGCCGGAGTGAAGGTCTTCTCCGACGACGGCAAGTGCGTCGACGACGCGGTGATCATGCGCCGCGCCTTGGAGTACGTGAAGGCCTTCGACGGTGTCGTCGCCCAGCACGCCCAGGAGCCCCGCCTCACCGAGGGCGCCCAGATGAACGAGGGCATCGTCTCCGCCGAGCTCGGGCTCGGCGGCTGGCCCGCCGTCGCCGAGGAGTCGATCATCGCCCGCGATGTCCTCCTCGCCGCCCACGTCGGCTCCCGCGTCCACATCTGCCACCTCTCCACCGCCGGCTCCGTGGAGATCGTCCGCTGGGCCAAGTCCAAGGGCTGGAACGTCACGGCCGAGGTCACCCCGCACCACCTCCTCCTCACCGACGAGCTGGTCCGCTCCTACAACCCGGTCTACAAGGTGAACCCGCCGCTGCGCACGGAAGCCGATGTCATGGCCCTGCGCGAGGCGCTCGCCGACGGCACGATCGACTGCGTGGCCACCGACCACGCCCCGCACCCGCACGAGGACAAGGACTGCGAGTGGGCCGCGGCCGCCATGGGCATGGTGGGCCTGGAGACCGCGCTCTCCGTCGTCCAGCAGACGATGGTGGACACCGGCCTGATCGACTGGGCGGGCGTCGCCGACCGCATGTCGTTCCGCCCCGCGGCCATCGGCCGTCTCGAAGGACACGGCCGTCCCGTCTCGGCGGGTGAGCCCGCCAACCTCACGCTGGTCGATCCGGCATACCGTGGAGCCGTGGACCCCGCGGGCTTCGCGTCCCGCAGCCGAAACACCCCCTACGAGGGGCGTGAGCTGCCGGGCCGCGTCACCCATACCTTCCTGCGGGGCCGTGCCACGGTCGTCGACGGGAAGCTCGCGTGACAACACTGACCCCCCTGTACCTCCTGGCCGCCGAGCAGAAGTCGGCGGAAGTGACGGACTGGTCCGCCCGCATCGCCTGGGTGATCGGCCTGCTGGTCTTCATCGCCCTCGTCTACTGGCTGATGCGCGAGGGCTGGAAATGGCGCGGACGGCTCCAGTCCGACCTGCCGGCGCTCGCGACGACCCCCGAGGGCTTCGCCGACGACGAGACGCTGCTGACGCTGGAGGGGCGCTACCACGCCTCCACCACCGCCGGGCAGTGGCTCGACCGGATCGTCGCCCACGGCCTCGGCACCCGCAGCAGGGTCGAGCTGACGCTCACGGCACGCGGCCTGGACGTCGTACGCCCCGGCGCGAGCGACTTCTTCATCCCGGCCGAGGCCCTGCGCGAGGCCCGTCTCGACAAGGCGCTCGCCGGCAAGGTCCTCCCCGAGGGCGGCCTGCTGATCATCACCTGGGCGCACGGCGAGACCCAGATCGACTCCGGCTTCCGCTCCGACCGCGCGGCCGAGCACCAGGCCTGGGTCGACGCCGTCAACCGGCTGGCCGGCGTCCCGGCCGCCACGGAACTCACCAGCACCACTACGGAAGGCACCGCACGATGACGATCTCCACCCGGGGGGCCCAGGCTCCCGCCGTACTCGTCCTGGAGGACGGCCGTGCGTTCCACGGCCGTGCTTATGGGGCCGTGGGGGAGACCTTCGGCGAGGCGGTGTTCTCGACCGGGATGACCGGTTACCAGGAGACCCTTACCGACCCCTCGTACCACCGTCAGGTCGTGGTCATGACGGCCCCGCACGTGGGCAACACCGGGGTGAACGACGAGGACCCGGAGTCGGCTCGTATCTGGGTGTCGGGTTACGTCGTCCGAGACCCGGCCCGTAAGCCGTCCAACTGGCGTGCGCAGCGTTCGTTGGACGAGGAGCTGGTGGCGCAGGGTGTGGTGGGGATCAGCGGTGTGGATACGCGTGCGCTGACCCGGCATCTGCGGGAGCGGGGGGCGATGCGGGTGGGGATCTTCTCCGGCGAGGCCATCCCCGACGAGGGCACTCTCCTCGCCAAGGTCCGCCAGGCCCCCGAGATGACCGGCGCCGACCTCTCCGCCGAGGTGGCGACGAAGGAGGCGTACGTCGTTCCCGCGATCGGGACGAAGAAGTTCACGGTCGCGGCGGTGGACCTGGGCATCAAGGGGATGACGCCGCACCGGATGGCGGAGCGGGGTATCGAGGTGCACGTCCTGCCGGCGACGGCCACGCTGGAGGAGGTGTACGCGGTCGAGCCGGACGGTGTGTTCTTCTCCAACGGTCCCGGTGACCCGTCCACCGCTGATCACCCGGTGGCGTTGATGCAGGGTGTGCTGGAGCGGTCGACGCCGTTGTTCGGGATCTGTTTCGGCAACCAGATCCTGGGCCGGGCGCTGGGGTTCGGGACGTACAAGTTGAAGTACGGGCACCGGGGGATCAACCAGCCCGTGCAGGACCGCACCACCGGCAAGGTCGAGGTCACCGCGCACAACCACGGCTTCGCCGTCGACGCCCCCCTCGACAAGGTGTCCGACACGAAGTTCGGCCGCGCCGAGGTCTCCCACGTGTGCCTGAACGACCAGGTCGTCGAGGGCCTCCAGCTGTTGGACCGGCCCGCCTTCAGCGTCCAGTACCACCCCGAGGCGGCGGCCGGTCCGCACGATGCCGCTTACCTGTTCGATCGTTTCGTTTCTCTGATGGAGGGCCAGCGTGCCTAAGCGCTCCGATATCCAGTCCGTCCTGGTCATCGGCTCGGGTCCGATCGTCATCGGCCAGGCCGCCGAGTTCGACTACTCCGGCACCCAGGCCTGCCGGGTCCTGAAGGCGGAGGGGCTGCGGGTCATCCTGGTCAACTCCAACCCCGCCACGATCATGACCGACCCCGAGATCGCCGACGCCACCTACGTCGAGCCGATCACCCCGGAGTTCGTCGAGAAGATCATCGCGAAGGAACGCCCCGACGCACTCCTGCCCACCCTGGGCGGCCAGACCGCACTCAACACCGCGATCTCCATGCACGAGCAGGGGGTGCTGGAGAAGTACGGGGTCGAGCTGATCGGCGCCAATGTGGAGGCGATCAACAAGGGGGAGGACCGCGACCTGTTCAAGGGCGTCGTCGAGGCCGTGAAGGCGAAGATCGGGTACGGCGAGTCCGCCCGTTCCGTCATCTGCCACACCATGGACGACGTCATCAAGGGCGTCGACACCCTCGGCGGCTACCCCGTCGTCGTCCGCCCGTCCTTCACCATGGGCGGCGCGGGTTCCGGCTTCGCCCACGACGAAGAAGAGCTGCGCCGCATCGCCGGCCAGGGCTTGACGTTGTCTCCGACCACTGAGGTGCTCCTGGAGGAGTCGATTCTCGGGTGGAAGGAGTACGAGCTGGAGCTGATGCGGGACAAGAACGACAACGTCGTGGTCGTGTGTTCGATCGAGAACTTCGACCCGATGGGTGTCCACACCGGTGACTCCATCACCGTTGCCCCCGCCATGACCCTCACCGACCGCGAGTACCAGCGGCTCCGCGACGTTGGCATCGCGATCATCCGCGAGGTGGGTGTCGACACCGGTGGCTGCAACATCCAGTTTGCGATCGACCCGACCGACGGGCGGGTCATCGTGATCGAGATGAACCCGCGGGTCTCCCGTTCTTCGGCTCTGGCGTCGAAGGCGACGGGTTTCCCGATCGCCAAGATCGCCGCGAAGCTCGCTGTCGGCTACACGCTGGACGAGATTCCGAACGACATCACGGAGAAGACCCCGGCCTCGTTCGAGCCGACGCTCGACTACGTGGTGGTGAAGGCGCCGCGGTTCGCGTTCGAGAAGTTCCCCTCCGCCGACTCCACCCTCACCACCACCATGAAGTCGGTGGGGGAGGCGATGGCGATCGGCCGGAACTTCACCGAAGCCCTCCAGAAGGCGCTGCGCTCGCTGGAGAAGAAGGGCTCCCAGTTCGCCTTCACCGGCCCCATCGGCGACAAGGCCGAGCTGCTCGCGGAAGCGGTCCGTCCGACCGACGGCCGGATCAACACCGTCATGCAGGCCATCCGCGCCGGAGCCACCCAGGAGGAGGTCTTCGACGCCACGAAGATCGACCCCTGGTTCGTGGACCAGCTGTTCCTGATCAAGGAGATCGCGGACGAGCTGGCCGCCGCCGACAAGCTCGGTCCTGAGCTGCTCGCGGAGGCCAAGCGGCACGGCTTCTCCGACGTCCAGATCGGTGAGATCCGGGGTCTGCGTGAGGACGTGGTCCGTGAGGTGCGGCACGCGCTGGGGATCCGGCCGGTGTACAAGACGGTGGATACGTGTGCGGCGGAGTTCGCGGCGAAGACGCCGTACTTCTACTCCTCCTACGACGAGGAGTCCGAGGTCGCTCAGCGTACGAAGCCTGCGGTGATCATTCTGGGGTCGGGGCCGAACCGGATCGGGCAGGGCATCGAGTTCGACTACTCCTGCGTCCACGCCTCCTTCGCCCTCTCCGACGCCGGGTACGAGACCGTCATGGTCAACTGCAACCCCGAGACCGTCTCCACCGACTACGACACCTCCGACCGGCTCTACTTCGAGCCGCTCACCCTGGAGGACGTCCTGGAGATCGTCCACGCCGAATCCCTCGCCGGACCCATCGCCGGCGTCATCGTCCAGCTCGGCGGCCAGACCCCCCTGGGCCTCTCCCAGGCCCTCAAGGACAACGGCGTCCCCGTCGTCGGCACCTCCCCGGAGGCGATCCACGCCGCTGAGGACCGTGGTGCGTTCGGCCAGGTCCTCGCCGAAGCCGGGCTGCCCGCCCCGAAGCACGGCACCGCCACCACCTTCGCGGGCGCCAAGGCGATCGCCGACGAGATCGGCTACCCCGTCCTCGTCCGACCCTCCTACGTGCTGGGCGGACGCGGCATGGAGATCGTGTACGACGAGGCGCGCCTGGAGTCGTACATCGCGGAGTCGACGGAGATCAGCCCGACCCGGCCGGTGCTGGTGGACCGGTTCCTGGACGACGCGATCGAGATCGACGTCGACGCCCTCTACGACGGCACCGAGCTCTACCTCGGCGGCGTCATGGAGCACATCGAGGAAGCCGGCATCCACTCCGGGGACTCCGCCTGCGCCCTGCCCCCGATCACCTTGGGCGGGTTCGACATCAAGCGGCTGCGCGCCTCCACCGAGGCCATCGCGCGCGGTGTCGGGGTGCGCGGGCTGATCAACATCCAGTTCGCGCTGTCCGGGGACATCCTCTACGTGCTGGAGGCCAACCCCCGTGCCTCCCGCACCGTCCCCTTCACCTCCAAGGCGACCGCCGTCCCGCTCGCCAAGGCCGCCGCCCGCATCTCCCTTGGCGCGACCATCGCCGAGCTGCGCACCGAGGGCTTGCTCCCGAAGACCGGTGACGGTGGCACGCTGCCCCTCGATGCGCCGATCTCCGTCAAGGAAGCCGTCATGCCGTGGTCGCGGTTCCGGGACATCCACGGCCGGGGTGTCGACACGGTCCTGGGCCCGGAGATGCGCTCCACGGGTGAGGTCATGGGCATCGACTCCGTCTTCGGCACCGCCTACGCCAAGTCCCAAGCAGGCGCCTACGGGCCGCTGCCCACCTCCGGGCGGGCGTTCATCTCGGTCGCGAACCGGGACAAGCGCTCCATGATCTTCCCGGCCCGTGAGCTCGTCGCGCACGGTTTCGAGCTGATGGCCACCTCCGGCACCGCCGAGGTCCTCAAGCGCAACGGGATCAACGCCACCATCGTGCGCAAGCAGTCCGAAGGCGAGGGCCCCAACGGGGAGAAGACCATCGTCCAGCACATCCACGACGGCGAGGTCGACCTCATCGTCAACACCCCCTACGGCACCGGCGGCCGGCTCGACGGGTACGAGATCCGTACCGCTGCCGTGGCCCGGTCCGTGCCGTGCCTGACCACCGTCCAGGCACTCGCCGCGGCCGTCCAGGGCATCGACGCCCTCAACGGCGGCGACGTCGGCGTCCGCTCACTCCAAGAACACGCCGAGCACCTGACAGCGGCCCGCGACTAGCAGCCCAGCAAGGGGGACACCGGAAACGGTGTCCCCCTCTCTGTGAGCGCCACCGAGCACCTGAGGACATCCCTTCATGTACAAGTTCTTCTTCCGGCTGGTCTTCAAGCGGATGGACCCCGAGCAGGCCCACTACACCGCCTTCCGCTGGATCCGCCTCGCCGCCCGCATCCCGGTCCTGCGCACCTTCGTCGCCGCCGCCCTCGCGCCCCGCTACAAGGAGCTGCGCACCGAGGCGCTCGGCCTCCGGATGCACGGCCCCTTCGGGCTGGCCGCCGGCTTCGACAAGAACGCCGTCGCGATCGACGGCATGGCGATGCTCGGCTTCGACCACATCGAGATCGGCACCGTCACCGGCGAACCGCAGCCCGGCAATCCCAAGCAGCGCCTCTTCCGTCTCGTCGCGGACCGCGCGCTGATCAACCGCATGGGCTTCAACAACGAGGGCTCATCCGCCGTCGCCGCCCGTCTCGCCTCCCGTAACCCGGTCTTCCGCACCACGGTCGGCGTCAACATCGGCAAGACCAAGGTCGTGCCGGAGGCCGAGGCCGCCGCCGACTACGTGAAGTCCACCGAGCGGCTGGCCGCCCACGCGGACTACCTGGTCGTCAACGTCTCCTCGCCCAACACCCCGGGGCTTCGCAACCTCCAGGCCACCGAGTCGCTGCGGCCCCTGCTGACCGCCGTCCGCGAGGCCGCCGACCGTACCGTCACCTCCCGCCGCGTACCGCTGCTCGTCAAGATCGCGCCGGACCTCGCGGACGAGGACGTGGACGCGGTCGCCGACCTCGCCGTGGAGCTGGGGCTCGACGGGATCATCGCCACCAACACCACCATCGCCCGCGAGGGGCTCGGCCTGAAGTCCGACCCGGCGTTGGTGGCCGAGACCGGTGGGCTCTCCGGGGCACCCCTCAAGGAGCGCTCCCTGAAGGTCCTGAGCCGCCTGTACGCCCGTGTCGGGGCCCGGATCACCCTGGTGGGTGTCGGGGGCGTCGAGAGCGCCGAGGACGCCTGGCAGCGCATCCTGGCCGGAGCCACCCTCGTACAGGGCTACAGCGCCTTCATCTACGAGGGTCCTTTCTACGCCCGGGCCATTCACCAGGGCCTCGCCGCCCGGCTCGCCGCATCCCCCTACGCCACCCTCGCCGAGGCCGTCGGCGCCGAGACCCGGAAGAAGGCCGCCCTGTGACCCTCGAACCCTTCGGCGCGCGGCTGCGCCACGCCATGGACACCCGCGGGCCGCTCTGCGTCGGCATCGACCCGCACGCCTCCCTGCTCACCTCCTGGGGGCTGAACGACGACATCGCGGGTCTTGAGCGCTTCACCCGGACCGTCGTGGAGGCGCTGGCCGACCGGGTCGCCGTCCTCAAGCCGCAGTCGGCGTTCTTCGAACGGTTCGGCTCGCGCGGCATCGCCGTACTGGAGAAGGCCGTCGAGGAGGCCCGGGCCGCCGGGGCGCTGGTCCTGATGGACGCCAAGCGCGGCGACATCGGCTCCACGATGGGCGCCTACGCGGCGACCTACCTGGACAAGGACTCCCCGCTCTTCTCCGACGCGGTCACCGTCTCCCCGTACCTCGGGTTCGGCTCGCTGCGCCCCGCTCTGGACGCGGCCGCCGTCTCCGGCGCCGGCGTCTTCGTCCTGGCCCTCACCTCCAACCCGGAGGGCGCCGAGGTCCAGCGCGCCACCGCCGCCGACGGCCGCTCGCTGGCCCAGCTGATGCTGGACCATATGGCGGCCGAGAACGAGGGCGCGGCCCCGCTCGGCTCGGTCGGTGCGGTGGTCGGGGCGACGCTCGGCGACGCGGGGGTGAACCTGGCGATCAACGGACCGCTCCTCGCGCCCGGTATCGGCGCCCAGGGGGCGACCCCGGCGGATCTTCCGGCGGTGTTCGGCGACGCGGTCGGCAATGTGGTGCCGAGCGTGAGCCGGGGCGTGCTGCGCCACGGTCCGGACGCGTCAGGGCTGCGCGAAGCGGCCGGACGGTTCGCGGACGAGGTCCGCAGCGCCGTCTCCGGCAGTTGACCCTGGCACGTTTACGGGTCCTTGACGAATTACTGGCCGGAAACCCGGTGGTTATGCGGCAAATGTCCTGGTCGGCCAAGGCTGACCAGGACTTTTCGTCTGTTCTCGCTGACTACAGCGGCCCTGGCCGCTAGTCTCCGTCGAGAGCAGCCGGGCACAGTGTGTCCGTCGCTCACCTGGTGGAGGGCGTCCAGCTTCCCCACCGGTCCGTATCCGACAGATCGACATCCGAGGTGACGTAGGCGTGGCTCTTCCGCCCCTTACCCCTGAACAGCGCGCAGCCGCGCTCGAAAAGGCCGCCGCGGCTCGCCGGGAGCGGGCCGAGGTCAAGAATCGACTCAAGCACTCCGGCGCCTCCCTCCACGAGGTCATCAAGCAGGGCCAGGAGAACGACGTCATCGGGAAGATGAAGGTCTCCGCCCTGTTGGAGTCGCTGCCCGGCGTCGGCAAGGTCCGTGCCAAGCAGATCATGGAGCGTCTCGGCATCTCCGAAAGCCGCCGGGTCCGCGGGCTCGGCTCCAACCAGATCGCGTCCCTGGAGCGCGAGTTCGGCGGCAGCCCCGCCTGACGTTCCGCCCGAGGTTCTCAGGCACCCCTGAGAACCTGGATAATCGCTCCATGGCTGCAACATCCCGGGGGACGTCCCCCGTACCCCCGGACGTACGTCCGCGGCTGACCGTGCTCTCCGGCCCCTCAGGGGTCGGCAAGAGCACGGTCGTCGCTCATATGCGCACCGTGCACCCCGAGGTCTGGCTCTCCGTGTCGGCGACGACCCGCAAGCCCCGCCCCGGGGAGCGCAACGGTGTGCACTACTTCTTCGTCGACGACGAGGAGTTCGACAAGCTCATCGCCAACGGTGAGCTGCTGGAGTGGGCCGAGTTCGCGGGCAACCGTTACGGCACGCCGCGCCGGGCCGTGCTCGACCGCCTGGAGGCAGGCGAGCCGGTCCTGCTGGAGATCGACCTCCAGGGCGCCCGGCTGGTCCGCCAGTCGATGGACGACGCGCGCCTGGTCTTCCTTGCTCCGCCGAGCTGGGAGGAGCTGGTGCGCCGGCTCACCGGCCGGGGCACCGAGGCGCCCGATGTGATCGAGCGCAGGCTCACCGCCGCGAAGGTCGAGCTGGCCGCCGAGGCCGAGTTCGATACGACGCTCGTCAACACCTCCGTCGAGGACGTCGCCCGCGAGCTGCTAGCCTTGATGCTTCAGGCCTAGATCTCTGCGATCGTTCAGATCTCTCGGATCTTTGATCTACACCCCCTTCGGAAGGCAGAGAGTGTCCTCTTCCATCACCACGCCCGAGGGCATCATCAACCCGCCGATTGATGAGCTCCTCGAGGCCACCGACTCGAAGTACAGCCTGGTGATCTACGCCGCCAAGCGCGCGCGCCAGATCAACGCGTACTACTCGCAGCTCGGTGAAGGCCTCCTCGAGTACGTCGGTCCGCTCGTCGACACCCACGTGCACGAGAAGCCGCTCTCGATCGCGCTCCGCGAGATCAACGCGGGCCTGCTGACCTCGGAGCCCATCGAGGGCCCCGCGCAGTAGCAGGACAGCACCTCAGCACCCCCATCAGGCCCGGCGGCCCGCCCGCCGGGCCTGAGGTGTGTCCGGGACCGGGTGGGAACAGGCTCCGCGCGGTGAGGCAGCATGGGAGCTACGTTCTTACGTTGCCTTACGTTGCCGAGTGCGGGGAGACGCAGTGGACAAGCCGAAGGTCGTCCTGGGGGTCAGCGGCGGCATCGCCGCCTACAAGGCGTGCGAGCTGCTGCGCCGGCTGACCGAGTCCGGGCACGATGTACGGGTCGTCCCGACCGCCTCGTCGCTGCACTTCGTCGGCGCCGCCACCTGGTCCGCGCTCTCCGGCCACCCCGTCTCCGACCAGGTCTGGGACGACGTCCACGAGGTGCCGCACGTACGGATCGGGCAGGGCGCGGACCTCGTCGTCGTCGCTCCGGCCACCGCCGACATGCTGGCCAAGGCCGCGCACGGGCTCGCCGACGACCTGCTCACCAACACGCTCCTGACCGCCCGCTGTCCGGTGGTCTTCGCCCCCGCCATGCACACCGAGATGTGGGAGCACCCGGCCACCCAGGAGAACGTGGCGACCCTCCGCCGCCGGGGCGCCGTCGTCATCGAGCCCGCCGTGGGGCGGCTCACCGGCGTCGACACCGGCAAGGGCCGGCTGCCCGACCCGGGTGAGATCTTCGAGGTCTGCCGCCGGGTGCTGGCGCGCGGAGTCGCCGAACCCGACCTCGCGGGCCGCCATGTGGTGATCAGCGCGGGCGGCACCCGCGAGCCCCTGGACCCGGTGCGCTACCTCGGCAACCGGTCCTCCGGCAAGCAGGGGTACGCGCTGGCGCGCACCGCCGTGGCCCGGGGCGCCCGCGTCACCCTGATCGAGGCCAACACCGGGCTGCCCGACCCGGCCGGCGCCGACGTCGTACGGATCAGTACGGCGGTCCAGCTCCGGGAGGCCGTCCTGAAGGCGGCCGCCGACGCGGACGTCGTGGTGATGGCGGCGGCCGTGGCCGACTTCCGGCCCGCCGAGTACGCCACCGGGAAGATCAAGAAGAAGGACGGCGAGGAGGCGCCCGTCGTCACCCTGGTCCGCAACCCCGACATCCTCGCCGAGGTCGCCGCCGAGCGTGCCCGGCCGGGGCAGCTCGTGGTGGGGTTCGCCGCCGAGACCGACGACGTGCCCGCCAACGGCCGGGCCAAGCTCCGCCGCAAGGGGTGCGATCTGCTCGTGGTCAACGAGGTGGGGGAGCGCAAGACCTTCGGCTCCGAGGAGAACGAGGCGGTCGTCCTCTCTGCCGACGGAACGGAGACCCCCGTGCCGTACGGACCCAAGGAAGCACTCGCCGACACGGTCTGGGATCTGGTTTCGGGAAGGTTCCCACAGATGTGACAATCAACCCTCCGGCCGAGCCAGAGTGGTTCATAACGGGATGTAACCACCGTCCGGAACGGTGGATTATCCTTCAGGTGTCCGCCGTGTCACGGGCTGTCGCGCTCCAAAGGGCGAGACACCTGCCCCGGCCGCCGGGCGTGACCGATAAACTGGTCGACGGTACGTACCGAGCGCAGCTCTCGGCCGTGCCACCCATGATCAGCCAGCAGCCGCTGCAACCCCAGGGAGCGATGTGTCCCGCCGTCTCTTCACCTCGGAATCTGTCACCGAGGGTCACCCCGACAAGATCGCTGACCAGATCAGCGACACGATTCTCGACGCGCTCCTGCGCGACGACCCCGCCTCGCGCGTCGCCGTCGAGACCTTGATCACCACCGGTCTGGTGCATGTCGCGGGCGAGGTCACGACCAAGGCCTACGCCGACATCCCCAACCTCGTGCGCAACAAGGTGCTGGAGATCGGCTACGACTCCTCCAAAAAGGGCTTCGACGGTGCCTCCTGTGGCGTCTCGGTCTCCATCGGCGCGCAGTCGCCGGACATCGCGCAGGGTGTCGACACCGCCTACGAGAAGCGGGTCGAGGGCGACGAGGACGAGCTCGACAAGCAGGGCGCCGGCGACCAGGGCCTGATGTTCGGGTACGCCTGCGACGAGACCCCGGAGCTCATGCCGCTCCCGATCCACATCGCGCACCGCCTCTCGCGGCGCCTGTCCGAGGTGCGGAAGAACGGGACCATCCCCTACCTCCGCCCCGACGGCAAGACCCAGGTCACCATCGAGTACGACGGTGACAAGGCGGTCCGCCTGGACACCGTGGTCGTCTCCTCGCAGCACGCCAGCGACATCGACCTGGACTCGCTGCTCGCGCCCGACATCCGCGAGTTCGTCGTCGAGCACGTGCTCGCGCAGCTCGTCGAGGACGGCATCAAGCTGGACACCGAGGGCTATCGCCTCCTGGTGAACCCGACCGGCCGCTTCGAGATCGGCGGCCCGATGGGCGACGCCGGCCTCACCGGCCGCAAGATCATCATCGACACCTACGGCGGCATGGCCCGCCACGGTGGCGGCGCCTTCTCGGGCAAGGACCCGTCCAAGGTCGACCGCTCGGCGGCGTACGCGATGCGCTGGGTGGCGAAGAACGTGGTGGCCGCCGGGCTCGCCTCCCGCTGCGAGGTCCAGGTCGCCTACGCGATCGGCAAGGCCGAGCCGGTCGGTCTCTTCGTCGAGACCTTCGGCACCGCCGCCGTGGACACGGAGAAGATCGAGAACGCGATCGGTGAGGTCTTCGACCTCCGCCCGGCCGCGATCATCCGCGACCTCGACCTGCTCCGCCCGATCTACGCCCAGACCGCCGCGTACGGGCACTTCGGCCGTGAGCTCCCCGACTTCACCTGGGAGCGCACCGACCGCGTGGACGCGCTGCGCGCGGCCGCCGGCCTCTAGCAGCACAGTGCACGACAGCGGGGCCCGGACACCGAACGTGGTGGCCGGGCCCCGCTGCTCTGTGTGCTCCGTGCGGGGCCGGTGCTGTCAGTGCCGTCTGGTAGGAATTTGGCTGTGAGCAGCGAGAACGAGCAGTCCGCCGATCCGGGAGCCGGGGCGGCCGAGCCCGGGGCCGGGGCGCCGGAGCAGCTTGCGCTGATCCGGGAGACCGTGCGCCAGGCCAAGGTGCCCCGCGCCAAGCCGCGCACCTGGCGCGGTGCCGCGCTCGCCAAGGAGCTGCCGGTGGCCCGGGTGCTGGTCAACAAGGGCGTGCTCCACCTCGACCAGTTCTTCGACTACGCGGTCCCCGAGGAGCTGGACGCCGACGCCCAGCCGGGCGTGCGCGTACGGGTGCGGTTCGGCGCCGGGCGCCACAACGTGCAGGGCGGGCGGCGCGAGGGCGGCGGCCTGATTGACGGGTTCATCGTCGAGCGCCGCGCCGAGTCGGACTACCAGGGCACGCTGGCCGCCCTCGCCTATGTGGTCTCCCCGGAGCCGGTCCTAGGGCCCGAGCTGCTCGCCCTCTCCCGCGCGGTGGCCGACCGGTACGCGGGCAGCCTCGCCGATGTCCTCCAGCTCGCCGTCCCGCCGCGCAACGGCCGCGCCGAGTCCAAGCCCTCCCCTGAGCCGCTGCCGCCGCCCCCGCCCCCGGAGCCGGGCACCTGGGAGCGGTACGGACAGGGCCCCGCCTTCCTCCGCGCCCTGGCTGAGGGGGGTGCGCCCCGAGCCGTCTGGACGGCCCTCCCCGGACCGCACTGGCCCGCCGAGATCGCCCGAGCCGTCGCGGCCACGCTCTCCTCAGGGCGCGGCGCGCTCGTCGTCGTCCCGGACGGGCGGGTCGCCGGGCGGGTCGATGCCGCCCTGACCGAGGTGCTCGGTGCGGGCCGGCACGCCCTGCTCACCGCCGACTCCGGCCCCGAGAAGCGCTACCGCCAGTGGCTCGCGGTGCGCCGGGGCTCGGTGCGGGCGGTCGTCGGGACCCGCGCCGCCATGTTCGCCCCGGTCCGGGACCTCGGCCTGGTCGCCGTCTGGGACGACGGGGACTCCAGCCACAGCGACACCAACGCACCTTTCCCGCACGTCCGCGAGGTGCTGGAGCTGCGGGCCGCCCAAGGCCGGTGCGGCTTCCTGCTCGGCTCCACGAGCTGCACGGTGGAGGCCGCCCAGCTCGTGGAGAGCGGCTGGGCGCTGCCCCTCCTCACCGACCGGGAGCAGCTGCGGCGGGCCGCGCCCCTGATCCGTACCGTCGGGGACGGCGAGCTGGCCCGGGACGGCGCCGCCCGCTCCGCCCGCCTGCCCAGCCTCGCCTGGCAGACGGTGCGCGACGGTCTGCGCAGCGGCCCGGTGCTGGTCCAGGTGCCCCGCCGGGGTTACGCCCCCCGCCTCGCCTGTGAGCGCTGCCGCACCCCCGCCCGCTGCCGCCACTGCGCGGGCCCCCTGGAGGCGCCGGACCAACAGGACCTGAACTGCGCCTGGTGCGGGCAGGCCGAACGCGCCTGGCACTGCGCGGAGTGCGGCTCCAACCGGCTGCGCGCCCAGATCGTCGGCGCCCGCCGCACCGCCGAGGAGCTGGGCCGGGCCTTCCCCGCCGTGCCCGTCCGTACGTCGGGGCGCGACCACATCCTCGACGCGGTCCCGGCCGCCCCCGCGCTGGTCGTCTCCACGCCGGGCGCCGAGCCCGTCGCCGAGGGCGGCTATGCGGCCGCGCTGCTGCTTGACGGCTGGGCCATGCTCGGCAGGCCCGACCTGCGGGCGGGGGAGGAGGCGCTGCGCCGGTGGACGGCGGCGGGGGCACTCGTACGTGGGCAGGACGAGGGCGGCACGGTGGTGATCGTCGCCGAGCCGACGCTGCGCCCGGTGCAGGCGCTGGTGCGCTGGGATCCGGCCGGTTTCGCCCGGCGTGAGCTGGCGGACCGGGCCGAGCTGCGCTTCCCGCCGGTCTCCCGGATGGCGTCGGTGACCGGCCCCGCCGAGGCCCTGACGTCCTTCCTGGCGGCTGCCGATCTGCCGCCGGAGGCCGAGCTGCTGGGGCCGGTGCCGGTCCCGTCGGCCGAGCCGGGGCGGCCGCGCAGGCCCTCGGACGCGCCGCCCGGCGAGAGCTGGGAGCGCGTGCTGGTCCGGGTGGTGCCCGGGCGCGGGGCGGCGCTCGCGGGTGCGCTGAAGACGGCACAGGCGGCGCGTACGGCCAAGGGCGGGGGAGACCAGGTGCGGATCAGGATCGATCCGCCCGACATCGGGTGAGTGCGCTGCGGGAGCGAGGGGCGGCGGGCCGGGGAGACCGCCGCTCCGGTCACGTACGTACGGCCCTGCGGTCAGCCGTTGCGCGGTCCGGGGAACGCACCCGGGCGCAGCTCCTCACGGACCGGCTGCTGGCCCGCCGACGGCTGCGGCGGCATCGAGCGGGCCGCGGGCACGGAGGGCACCGGGGAGACGGCGCCGCCGGAGGGCGACCCCGGCAGGCCGGGTCCCACGGAGACCGGGCGGGATGTCGCCGCGGTGTCGGTGTTCGTCTCGGTGGCCGCTGACTGTGCGGAGGCCCGGCGTGTTCCGTAACGGCGGTGCACCGCCTGCTTGGTGACGCCCAGGGCCGAGCCCACCGCGTCCCAGGAGAAGCCGAGCGAGCGGTCGAAGTCCACCGCCGCGGTGACCAGGGTCTCGACGCTGTCCCGCAGCTCCTGGGCGAGGCGGACGGTGGGGGCCGGGGCCCTGCCGTAGACGACGAAGCCCGCGGAGGGGCCGGAGCGGCGCGGGCGGTAGACGTTGCCCAGCTGGGCGGTGAGTGTGCGCAGCGCGTCCACCTGCCGCCGGACCCGCTCGATGTCCCGCACCAGGAGATGCAGGCTGGCCCGCGCTTGGGCGTCGTGGGTTGCGTGGTCGGCCATGAAGAAGCCTCTCGAACCGGCGTTGAAAGGGATCGGGCCGCATCGGGGCGGCCCGCTTCGGTCAATCTCCTTTGACCAACGCCGGAGCCGGGTATGTGGTCACGCTATCGGGGCGTATGTGCATATGCACGGGGCGTGCGCGGCGCACGTGCGCCCCCTGGTTGCCGCCCCCGCGCAAGGGGCCGCCGCCTCGCACGAGGGAGTGCGAGGGAGCGGCCGGGCCCTGATCGGCCGGGCACCCTAGACTGGTGTGCTGCTCGTCACCGTACGTCTTGGCCCGAGAGGCAGTCAGCCACCCATGAAGCTCGTCTTCGCCGGCACCCCCGAGGTCGCCGTCCCCGCCCTGGACGCCCTGATCGCCTCCGACCGCCATGAGGTGGCCGCCGTCGTGACCCGGCCCGACGCCCCCGCCGGGCGCGGCCGCCGGCTGGTGGCCAGCCCGGTGGCCGAGCGGGCGGCGGAGGCCGGGATCGAGGTCCTGAAGCCGGCGAAGCCCCGCGATGAGGAGTTCCTCGCCCGGCTGCGCGAGATCGCCCCGGACTGCTGCCCGGTCGTCGCCTACGGGGCCCTGCTGCCCAAGGTCGCCCTCGACGTGCCCGCCCGCGGCTGGGTCAACCTGCACTTCTCGCTGCTGCCCGCCTGGCGGGGCGCCGCCCCCGTACAGCACTCCCTGATGGCCGGGGACGAGGTGACCGGCGCCTCGACCTTCCTGATCGAGGAGGGTCTCGACTCCGGCCCGGTGTACGGGGTCCTCACCGAGGAGATCCGCCCCACCGACACCAGCGGCGACCTGCTCACCCGGCTCGCCTTCGCCGGGGCCGGGCTGCTCGCGGCCACCATGGACGGCATCGAGGACGGCACCCTGCACGCCGTGCCGCAGCCGCACGAAGGCGTCACCCTGGCCCCGAAGATCACCGTGGAGGACGCCCAGATCATCTGGTCGGCCCCCGCCCTGCGCGTCGACCGTGTGGTGCGCGGCTGCACCCCCGCACCGGGCGCCTGGACCCTGTTCCGGGGCGAGCGGCTCAAGCTCATCCAGGCGACGCCCGTCCTGGACCGCACCGACCTGGCGCCCGGCGAGCTCTCGGCGGCGAAGAACAACGTGTACGTGGGCACCGGATCGCACGCCGTCGAGCTGCTCTGGGTCCAGCCGCAGGGCAAGAAGCCGATGAAGGCCGCCGACTGGGCGCGCGGCGTCCGCATCGTCCACGGCGAGCTGCTGGGGTCGTAGAACCCCTCGCCCGGGGAACCTCTCGTACGAGGGCCCGGGGGCGGCGACGTACGCTGGGAGGGTTCGACCCCCTCACCCTCTGCGGAGCACCTTTCACGTGAACGACCAGCCGCGTCGCCGTCCCGCCAAGCCCCACCGCCGCCCCCAGAAGGACCCCGTCCGGTTCCTCGCCTTCGAGGCGCTGCGGGCCGTCGACGAGCGGGACGCGTACGCCAATCTCGTGCTGCCCCCGCTGCTGAAGAAGGCCCGCGCCAAGGGCGACTTCGACGCCCGGGACGCGGCGCTGGCGACCGAGCTGGTCTACGGGACGCTGCGTCGCCAGGGCACGTACGACGCGATCGTGGCGGCCTGCATCGACCGGCCGCTCCGCGAGGTCGACCCGCCGGTCCTGGACGTCCTGAACATGGGCGTCCACCAGCTGCTGGGCACCCGCATCCCCACCCACGCGGCCGTCTCCGCCAGTGTGGAGCTGGCCCGGGTGGTGCTGGGCGAGGGGCGGGCGAAGTTCGTCAACGCGGTGCTGCGCAAGGTGACCGCGCACGATCTGGACGGCTGGGTGGAGAAGGTCGCGCCCTCGTACGAGGAGGACGCCGAGGACCACCTCGCCGTCGTCCATTCGCACCCGCGCTGGGTCGTCTCGGCGCTCTGGGACGCGCTGGGCGGCGGCCGTGCCGGGATCGAGGACCTGCTGGAGGCCGACAACGAGCGGCCCGAGGTGACCCTGGTGGCCCGCCCTGGCCGCTCCACCACCGACGAGCTGGTCAAGGCGCTCGGCGACGAGAACTCGCTGCCGGGCCGCTGGTCCCCGTACGCCGTCCGGATGGCCGAGGGCGGCGAGCCCGGCGCGCTCACGGCGGTCCAGGAGGGCCGGGCGGGCGTCCAGGACGAGGGCAGCCAGCTGGTGGCCGCCGCGCTCGCCGCCGCCCCCGTGGAGGGCCGGGACACCCGCTGGCTGGACGGCTGCGCCGGCCCCGGCGGGAAGGCCGCCCTGCTGGCCGCGCTCGCCGCCGACCGGGGCGCGGCCCTGCTCGCCGCCGAGAAGCAGCCGCACCGGGCCCGGCTGGTCGAGCGGGCTCTCTCCGGCAACCCGGGGCCGTACCAGGTGGTCACCGCCGACGGCACCCGCCCGCCGTGGCTCCCCGGCACCTTCGACCGCATCCTGATGGACGTGCCGTGCTCCGGTCTGGGCGCGCTGCGCCGCCGCCCGGAGGCCCGCTGGCGTCGTCGCGCCGAGGATCTGGAGAGCTTTGCTCCGCTCCAACGCGGGCTGCTGCGCGAGGCGTTGAAGGCCGTACGGGTCGGTGGCGTCGTCGGCTACGCGACCTGCTCGCCGCATCTCGCGGAGACCCGGGTGGTCGTCGAGGACGTCCTGAAGGGGCGTGGCGGTGAGCCGGTGGAGGCCGAGTGGGTCGACGCCCGGCCGCTGATGCCGGGGGTGCCCGCACTCGGCGACGGGCCGGACGTCCAGCTCTGGCCGCATCTGCACGGGACGGACGCCATGTATCTCGCTCTGCTGCGCAGGACCGGCTGAATATCACCCCGACAGAGCGCCTTCGAGGGCCTTCCCGGAAGGTAAAGTAAAAGCAAAGCACAGGCAAAATGCGCAGAATGCGCAAACTGTGATGGCCGGGTGAGCCTTCGGCGACCGCCGAGGCGGGGAACCGGCGCGGAACGTGGCAGGCTTGGGGCATGGCGCAGATCAACCCCAGCATCCTGTCCGCCGATTTCGCGCGTCTCGCCGAGGAGGCGAAGGCCGTCGAAGGCGCGGACTGGCTCCATGTCGACGTGATGGACAACCACTTCGTGCCCAACCTGACCCTCGGTGTGCCGATCGTCGAGGCGCTCGGGAAGGCCACGGACACCCCGCTGGACTGCCACCTCATGATCGAGGACCCGGACCGCTGGGCCCCGCAATACGTGGAGGCGGGCGCCGGCTCGGTCACCTTCCACGTGGAGGCCGCGGCGGCCCCGGTGCGCCTCGCGCGCGAGATCCGGGCGAAGGGGGCGCGGGCGTCGATGGCACTCAAGCCCGCGACGCCCATCGAGCCGTACGAGGACCTGCTCCCCGAGCTCGACATGCTGCTGATCATGACGGTGGAGCCGGGCTTCGGCGGCCAGGCCTTCCTGGACATCATGCTGCCGAAGATCCGCCGCACCCGGGAGCTGATCTCCAAGCACGGTCTGGAGCTGTGGCTCCAGGTCGACGGCGGGGTCTCCGCCACCACGATCGAGCGGTGCGCCGAGGCGGGCGCCGATGTCTTCGTCGCCGGTTCGGCGGTCTACGGGGCCGAGGATCCGGCGGCCGCGGTGCGGGGTCTGCGGGCGCAGGCGGAGGCGGTCACGGCCGCCGCGCCCTGGGCATGCGGCCACTGAACAAAGGGCAGATGAACGCGGCCCGACGGGGCCGATCAAGGATCGCCGGATCTGACAGGATGAAGGCGTATCGGGCGTGTGAACAGCAGTGAGGAGATCGCGGTGTCTGGCATCTCGGCGGGTCGGTCAGCCATGCGGATGGGACCCGCGGAGCTGGTGCAGGCGGCGGCCATGGCCCGCCGGTTCTACCTGGAGGGCAAGTCCAAGATCCAGATCGCCGAGGAGTTCGGCGTCAGCCGCTTCAAGGTGGCCCGGGTCCTGGAGACGGCCCTGGAGCGTGATCTCGTACGGATCGAGATCCGGGTACCGGCCGAGCTGGACGCCGAACGCTCCGACGCGCTCCGGGCCCGCTACGGGCTGCGCCACGCGGTCGTCGTCGAGTCCCCGGCCGAGGAGCAGGACGACGCCCCCGACCCGGAGAACCTGGGAGAGGTCGCGGCCGACCTCCTGGGCGAGCTGGTGGCCGAGGGCGATGTGCTCGGCCTGGCCTGGGGCCGCTCCACCATCCATATGGCGGCGGCGCTGGACCGGCTCCCGCCCTGCACGGTCGTCCAGCTGACCGGGGTCTACGACGCGGGCACCGCCGAGCGCGGCTCCGTCGAGGCGGTCCGCCGGGCCGCCCAGGTCTCCGGCGGCGAGGCCCACCCGATCTACGCCCCGATGCTGCTGCCCGACCCGGCGACGGCCGCAGCCCTGCGCGAGCAGACCGGCATCGCCCGCGCCTTCGAGTACTTCGACAAGGTGACGGTCGCCGCGGTCTCCATCGGCTCCTGGGAGCCGGGCATCTCCACCGTCCACGACATGCTCTCCGACGAGGAGCGCGCCCACTACGCCTCCCTCGGCGTCGCCGCCGAGATGTCCGCCCACCTCTTCGACTCCGACGGCCGAAGAGTCGGCCGCGACCTGGGCGAGCGCTGCATCACCGTGGAGGCGGACCGGCTGCGCCGGATCCCCGAGGTGGTGGCGATCGCGGGCGGCCTGCGCAAGGCGGCCGCGATCGGCGCCGTACTGCGCTCGGGCCTGGTCACCAGCCTGGTGACGGACACCGCCGCGGCCGACTACCTGCTCACCGAGTCGCCGGCCGGGGTCCGCCCGGCGCTGGAGCGGGCCGACCCGGACGGCGAGTGACGGAAGGCCACGTGAGGAGGCCGGGCACCCTCAGGGGTGCCCGGCCGGCACCCTCAGGGGTGCCCGGCCTCCTCACGTAACGCCTCGGCTCCGGCTCACGTAATGCCTCAGCCCTGCCGCGGGGCCTCCGCCGCGCACGGCGCCGCAGCCTCCGCGTGGTCGGGCGCTATGCCCAGCACGGTCTCCTCCAGATACTCCTGGGGCTCCTCGTACTGGCCCACGTCGGCCGGGTTGTAGCGCGGGGTCTGGCGCGACCAGTCCAGGTTCCCGCGCATCCAGCTGCGCATCCCTTCGAGGTAGGGCACCAGCAGGCCGGTCAGCTCCGGGTACATCTCCAGCAGCTCGTCCTCGGCGGTCAGGAACCGCTCGGTCTCCAGCGCCAGCCGCTCCGCGACATGGTCCAGCGCCTGCTGCTCGCCGAGGCCCCGGTGGTGACGGACCAGGTGGACGAGGTTGTGGATCTCGCCGAGCACCTGCTCCTTCTCGAAGGAGTAGACGTCGTTGGCCCAGCACACATGGTTGCAGGAGGCTTCCAGGGCGGTGATGAACCGAGGGTCGTTGTGGAGCGACTCCGGAGCCTCGATGCCGGTGACGATCTCTATGAGGTCCATGCAGACATGGATGGCCCCGGTGTGCCGCCGCTTGGCGATGTACGTCTCCTCGGACGGCACCACGTCGTTGGCGCGGTTGCCCGCCTCCCAGGTGGTGGCCGTCGTGAGGTAGGTGATCAGATGCCAGGCGAACCGGGTCCGCCAGTGGGGCGCCGCGTTCGGCGTCGTACGTTCCCACAGGTCCATCAGCGCGATCACGGCGGCCGGGAGGTCCTCGTCCGGCCCAGGCGCCGGAGCGGTGCCGTCGACGACGGCGCGCATCCGCTCCACCACGGCGCGCACCAGCTCGGGGGAGCGGCCGAGGTGGCCGTCGTCGAGCTGGTCGTCGACGAGGAAGAGCCAGACGAACCAGTCGGCCACCAGATCGAGGTGTTCCGGTCCGGCCGTCGGGTAGACCATGCCGACGAACGCGCCGAAATCGGCTTGTTCGAAGCGGTTCATCGCGGACTCGCGGTGCACCAGGCCCGTCTGTCTGATCCAGGTGGCCAGGTGACCGCGTGTGTGCCCGACGTGCGGGTTCGTCCGCTGGGGGAACGGGCAGTAGATGTCCGGCAGTTCGCTGTCCACAGGCGGATCTGGATCCTCTCCGGTCAAACGGTGTGCCGGGGCTGCCGATGTGCCGGAGCGGCACCTCGGACACCCCCGAGACCTGCGGCTTTGAAGCTACCTGACCCCTTGTCACCGGGTCCAGGGATGGTGATCACGAATGAATCGAATCCCGTTCGGGTAGAGTCCGTGGGTAAGGCAGGTTCCACTTGCCCGGGACCCCCCGACCGCCTCCCTGGAGGCCTCCAAGAAGCTTTTGGAGGAACAGACGAACGCGGGGGTCTTTTGCTGTGTCTTCGTGGAAACGACCTGCACCGTTTCGTATGAAAAAATGAGTGTTATGCGCTTTCTTGAGCCGGGCACCGGTCGCTACACAGACTCCTCCGTGGTTCCGTACGACCTCACGTACGACGACGTCTTCATGGTTCCGGGCCGCTCCGCCGTCGGATCCCGCCAGGCCGTGGACCTCTCCTCGCCCGACGGCACGGGGACGACGATCCCGCTCGTGGTCGCCAACATGACCGCCATCGCGGGCCGCCGGATGGCCGAAACCATCGCCCGCCGCGGTGGTCTCGTCGTCATCCCCCAGGACATCCCGATCGAGGTCGTCACCGACGTCATCACCTGGGTCAAGACGCGCCACCTCGTCCTGGACACCCCGATCGAGCTGGCCCCCGGCCAGACCGTCGCCGACGCGCTCTCCCTGCTGCCCAAGCGGGCGCACGGCGCGGGCGTCGTCGTGGACGAGGACCGGCGCCCCGTCGGCGTCGTCACCGACCACGACCTGACCGGCGTCGACCGCTTCACCCAGCTCTCCGAGGTCATGTCCAAGGACCTGGTGGTCCTGGACGCGGACATCGACCCGCGCGACGCCTTCAACAAGCTCGACGGCGCCAACCGCAAGCTCGCCCCCGCCGTGGACCAGGACGGTCGGCTCGTCGGCATCCTCACCCGGAAGGCGGCCCTGCGCGCCACCCTCTACACCCCCGCCACCGACGCCCAGGGCCGGCTGCGCATCGCGGCCGCCGTCGGCATCAACGGCGATGTGGCCGGCAAGGCCAAGCAGCTCCTGGACGCGGGCGTCGACACGCTCGTCGTGGACACCGCCCACGGCCACCAGGAGTCCATGATCGCCGCGGTGAAGGCCGTACGGGCGCTGGACCCGCAGGTCCCGATCGTCGCGGGCAACATCGTCGCCGCCGAGGGCGTGCGCGACCTCATCGAGGCGGGCGCCGACATCATCAAGGTCGGCGTCGGCCCCGGCGCCATGTGCACCACCCGGATGATGACCGGCGTCGGCCGGCCGCAGTTCTCCGCCGTCCTGGAGTGCGCCGCCGAGGCGAAGAAGCACGGCAAGCACGTCTGGGCGGACGGTGGCGTCCGCCACCCGCGCGATGTGGCCATGGCGCTCGCCGCCGGCGCGTCCAACGTGATGATCGGCTCCTGGTTCGCGGGGACGTACGAGTCGCCCGGCGACCTCCAGCAGTCCGCCGACGGCCGGTATTACAAGGAGTCCTTCGGGATGGCCTCCGCGCGCGCGGTCAAGAACCGCACCTCGGACGAGTCCGCGTACGACCGGGCCCGCAAGGCGCTCTTC
The DNA here is from genome assembly GCF_033109485.1 of Streptomyces cyaneofuscatus. Lineage (NCBI taxonomy): Bacteria > Bacillati > Actinomycetota > Actinomycetes > Kitasatosporales > Streptomycetaceae > Streptomyces > Streptomyces cyaneofuscatus. The sequence continues at coordinate 7,094,150 of NZ_CP137002.1, forward strand.
GAGGAGGGCATCTCCACCTCGCGGATGTTCCTCGACCCGACCCGCCCGGGTGTCGAGGACCTGATCGACTCGATCATCGCGGGCGTCCGCTCCTCCTGCACCTACGCGGGCGCGGCCTCCCTGGAGGAGTTCGCCGAGAAGGCGGTCGTCGGCGTGCAGAGCGCCGCCGGATACGCCGAGGGCAAGCCGCTGCACGCCAGCTGGAGTTGATCCCGTAGAGCCAGTGACACCCCCGCCCCTTCCGGTGATTCCCGCCGGGAGGGGCGGTGTCGTACCCGGCCTTCCGATGCGCTCCCTATCCCACTTCAACTCTGTTGAAACATAAGTAATATGAAGCGCAATCAGCTGCCTGCCTCTCTGCGGTAAGGGATCTCATGTCCTTCTTCACTGACCTGGCCCATCAGTACATCGACGGTGAGTGGAGGCCGGGGAAAGGGTCCTGGGACATCATCGACTTCAACCCCTTCAACGGCGAGAAGCTCGCCTCGATCCCCGTCGCCACCGCCGAAGAGGTCGACCAGGCCTACCGCGCCGCCGAGCGCGCCCAGCAGGCGTGGGCCGACACCAACCCGTACGCCCGGCGCACGGTCCTGGAGAAGGCGCTGCGGATCGTCGAGGAGCGCGAGCCGGAGATCGCCGAGGCCATCGTCGCCGAGCTCGGCGGCACCCACCTGAAGGCCGGCTTCGAGCTGCACCTGGCCAAGGAGTTCCTGCGCGAGGCCATCCAGCTCGCCCTGCGCCCGGCCGGCCAGATCCTCCCCTCGCCGACCGAGGGCAAGGAGAACCGCGTCTACCGGGTGCCCGTCGGGGTCGTCGGCGTCATCAGCCCCTTCAACTTCCCCTTCCTGCTCTCCCTCAAGTCCGTCGCCCCCGCCCTCGCCCTCGGCAACGCGGTCGTCCTCAAGCCGCACCAGAACACCCCGATCTGCGGCGGCACCCTGCTGGCCAAGGTGTTCGAGGACGCCGGGCTGCCCGCCGGGCTCCTCAACGTCGTCGTCACCGACATCGCCGAGATCGGCGACACCCTGCTGGAGCACCCCGTACCGCAGGTCATCTCCTTCACCGGCTCCGACAAGGTCGGCCGGCACGTCGCGACCGTCTGCGCCGCCAACCTCAAGCGTGTCGTCCTCGAACTCGGCGGCAACAGCGCCCTGATCGTGCTGGACGACGCCGATGTGGACTACGCGGTCGACGCCGCGGTCTTCAGCCGGTACGTCCACCAGGGCCAGGTCTGCATGGCCGCCAACCGCATCCTGGTCGACCGGGCGGTCGAGGCGGAGTTCACCGAGAAGTTCGTCGCCAAGGTCGCATCCCTCACCGTCGGCGACCCGGCCGACCCGGCCACCCAGATCGGCCCGCTGATCAACTCCTCGCAGGCCGAGTCCGTCTCCCGGCTCGTCGACGAGACCGTCGAGTCCGGCGCCACCGCCCTGCTCCACGGCCGCGCCGACGGCAACCTGGTCAGCCCCTCCGTACTGACCGGCCTCCCCGCCGACTCGCCCGTCCTCCAGCAGGAGATCTTCGGCCCGGTCGCCCTGCTCGTCCCCTTCGACGGCGAGGACGAGGCCGTCCGCATCGCCAACGACACCCCGTACGGGCTCAGCGGCGCCGTCCACACCGGCAACATCGAGCGCGGCGTGCGGGTCGGGCAGCGCATCCACACCGGCATGATCCACATCAACGACGGCACCGTCCACGACGAGCCGATCGTCCCCTTCGGCGGCGAGAAGAGCTCGGGCCTCGGCCGGCTGAACGGCGAGTCGATGGTGGAGGCCTTCACCACCCAGAAGTGGATCTCCGTCCAGCACGGCCGCTCGCAGTTCCCGTTCTGACCCCCACTGACTCTGCGCCGGGCGCGCCCATGGAGGCGGCCCGTGGTCTACTGCGGGAGGCGGCACACCCGCCGCCTCCCGCCGGCCAGACCCACCGCAGAGAAGTGAACCGCCCGACGTGCGCCTGAACGACCTCGACGAACGCATCGTCCACGCCCTCGCCGAAGACGCCCGGCGCTCCTACGCCGACATCGGCGCGATCGTCGGCCTCTCCGCCCCCGCCGTGAAACGCCGCGTCGACCGGCTCCGCGCCGAAGGCGCGATCACCGGCTTCACCGTGCGCGTCGACCCGGCCGCGCTCGGCTGGGAGACCGAGGGGTTCATCGAGATCTACTGCAGCCGCAACACCTCCCCGGAAGCGATCAAGCAGGGCCTCGCCCGCTATCCGGAGATCGCCGCCGCCTCCACCGTCACCGGCGAGGCCGACGCGGTGGTCCAGGTCTTCGCCGCCGACATGCGCCACTTCGAGCAGGTGCTGGAGCGGATCGCGGGGGAGCCGTACGTGGAGCGTACGAAGTCGGTGCTGGTGCTCTCACCGCTGCTGCGCCGGTACTCGGCGGAGGCCCCGCCGGCCTGAGGCCCTCAGGCCTGCTCCGGCCTGAAACAGGTGGCGCACATCACCCCGCTGACCTGCGGTGATGTCGGACGCAACGTTTCGCCGTCCCAGCGCCTGAGCGCGCAACGAATCGACGGTCGGTGCGCAACACTCGCGCCTTGTCCGGGCCGATCCGGGCCACGTACCTTCGATACGTCTCCCCACCCCGCCCGCACCGCCCGAGGTCAGCCATGCCGCCGTTGCGTACCGCCCTGCTCCAGAGCTCCGGCCGGCCCGGTGCCGTCGCCGAGAACCTGAAGGTGCTGGACGAGGCCGCCGCGCGCGCCGGCGCGTCGGGCGCCCGGCTGCTGGTCGCCCCCGAGCTGTTCCTCACCGGGTACGCCATCGGTGACGCCGTCCCCGAGCTGGCCGAGCCCGTCGACGGCCCCGGCGCCCGGGCCGTCTCCGAGATCGCCGTACGCCACGGCCTCGCCGTCCTGTACGGCTACCCGGAGCGCGACGGCGAGCGGATATTCAACGCCTCCCAGCTCATCGGCCCCGACGGGGCGTCGCTGGCCAACTACCGCAAGACCCACCTCTTCGGCTGCTTCGAGCAGGAGTGGTTCACCCCCGGCGAGCAGACCGTGGTCCAGGCCGACCTGGACGGCCTCCGGATCGGCCTGCTGATCTGCTACGACGTCGAGTTCCCGGAGAACGTACGAGCGCACGCCCTCGCCGGCACCGACCTGCTGCTGGTGCCGACCGCGCAGATGCACCCGTTCCAGTTCGTCGCCGAGTCCGTCATCCCCGTACGGGCCTTCGAGAGCCAGATGTACGTGGCGTACGTCAACCGCACCGGCCCGGAAGGCGAGTTCGAGTTCGTCGGGCTGAGCTGCCTGGCCGGCCCCGACGGCACCGTGCGCACTCGCGCGGGCCGCGGCGAGGAGACGGTGATCGGCGAGGTGGACCCGGAGTTCCTGGCCGCGTCGCGCACCGCCAACCCGTATCTGCGCGACCGCCGCCCCAGCCTCTACGGCTCCCTCGCCTGAGCCCGCGTCCTCCCCGAACTTCCGTACCGCGCAAGGAGTCCGTACCCCATGACGTCCACGGTGCCCAACGCCGTCCAGCACACCGACGCGGCCGCCCCGCCGATCACCATGTTCGGGCCGGACTTCCCGTACGCGTACGACGACTTCCTCGCCCACCCGGCCGGCCTCGGCCAGATACCGGCGACCGAGCACGGCCAGGAGGTCGCCGTCATCGGCGGCGGGCTCTCCGGCCTCATCGCCGCGTACGAGCTGATGAAGATGGGCCTCAAGCCCGTCGTCTACGAGGCGGACCAGATCGGCGGCCGGCTGCGCACCGTCGGCTTCGACGGCTGCGACCCCTCGCTCACCGCCGAGATGGGCGCGATGCGGTTCCCGCCGTCCTCGACGGCGCTCCAGCACTACATCGACCTGGTCGGTCTGGAGACCCGGGCCTTCCCCAACCCGCTCTCCCCGGCCACGCCCTCGACCGTCGTCGACCTCAAGGGCGAGTCGCACTACGCCGAGACCATCGACGACCTGCCGCAGGTCTACCGCGATGTGGCGAACGCCTGGAACGCCTGCCTGGAGGAGGGCGCCGACTTCTCCGACATGAACCGGGCGCTGCGCGAGCGCGACGTCCCGCGCATCCGGGAGATCTGGTCGCAGCTCGTCGAGCGGCTCGACAACCAGACCTTCTACGGCTTCCTCTGCGAGTCCGAGGCCTTCAAGTCCTTCCGGCACCGCGAGATCTTCGGCCAGGTCGGCTTCGGCACCGGCGGCTGGGACACCGACTTCCCCAACTCCATCCTGGAGATCCTGCGGGTCGTCTACACCGAGGCCGACGACCACCACCGCGGCATCGTCGGCGGCAGCCAGCAGCTCCCGCTGCGCCTGTGGGACCGCGAGCCGCAGAAGATCGTCCACTGGCCGCTGGGCACCTCGCTGGCCTCCCTGCACGGCGGCGAGCCGCGTGGCGCCGTGACCCGGCTGACCCGTACGGCCGGCAACCGCATCACGGTCACCGACGCCACCGGCGACATCCGCACCTTCCGGGCGGCCGTCTTCACCGGCCAGTCCTGGCTGTTGCTCTCCAAGATCGACTGCGATGACGCGCTCTTCCCGATCGACCACTGGACGGCGATGGAGCGCACCCACTACATGGAGTCGTCCAAGCTGTTCGTCCCCGTCGACCGGCCGTTCTGGCAGGACAAGGCCGTCGACAGCCAGGGCAACGTCACCGGCCGCGACACCATGTCGATGACGCTCACCGACCGGATGACCCGGGGGACGTACCTCCTGGACGACGGCCCGGACAAGCCCGCCGTCATCTGCCTCTCCTACACCTGGTGCGACGACAGCCTGAAGTGGCTGCCGCTCTCCCCGCAGGAGCGCATGGAGGTCATGCTCAAGTCGCTCGGGGAGATCTACCCGAACGTCGACATCCGCAGCCACATCATCGGCAACCCGGTCACCGTCTCCTGGGAGAACGAGCCGTATTTCATGGGCGCGTTCAAGGCGAACCTGCCCGGCCACTACCGCTACCAGCGGCGGCTGTTCACCCACTTCATGCAGGACCGGCTGCCCGCCGACAAGCGGGGCCTCTTCCTCGCGGGCGACGACATCTCCTGGACGGCCGGCTGGGCCGAGGGCGCCGTGCAGACCGCGCTGAACGCGGTGTGGGGCGTCATGCACCAGTTCGGCGGTGCGACCGACCCGACCAACCCCGGCCCCGGCGACGTCTTCGACGAGATCGCGCCGGTGGAGCTCCCGGAGGACTGAGCTCCACGGAAGACCGGCGCGGGCGTCAGCGGCACGGGGTGAGCAGGAAGCGCACCACGAGCCCGGCGCCCGCGTCGTTCTGCTTTGCGAACTCCTCGGCCGCCGCAGGGAATCCACGCAACTGCCGGAGCACCCGGGCCGCCATCCAGGCGGCCTCACGGGCCCGCTCCAGGCTCCACGTACTCACCAGGTGGGTCAGCGGATCCGCGATCCGGAGCAGATCGGGCCCCGGCATCAGCTCGTCGTGGATCCGCTCCTCCAGCAACGCGAGGAGATCACCCACCCGCTCGAACTCCCCTTCCAGCGCGGCCGGTTCGCAGTCGCGCGTACGGCAGGTGTCCACCACGGCCAGGACCAGGTCGTGCGCGATGTGCCCATGCAGCCCGGCCAGGGCGAACTGCACCGGGCGTACGCCGGGGTGGTGGCGGTACCGGAAGAGCGGCCGCCTGCACTCCGGCACCGGCCTGCCCGCATCGGCCGCGTCGAGGGCCGAGAGGTAGCGCTCGGCGAGACGCGCTTCGAGAGTGCCGGCGGGTGCGGCCTTCCACCCCATCGCCTGCCGTACGTCGTGGAAGACCCCGACCCCGTCGCCGGGCGGCCATCGGTGGGGGCGGGCGAGCACTGCTGGTTCCGCGAACTGTTCGGTCTGCGCCATGTGCGGAGCGTGGCAGCCGCGCGTCCCGCGTGGCACCGACCGGCCGAAGGTTCATCGGAACGGACGAACGGCGGTGCCGGAAGAAGGGGTTCCAGGAGTGCCGGGCAGACGCGCGCCACGCCGCACCACCCACCGGGCGCGCCGGCGTGCCGCCCGCCGCCACGCTCTGCTGGCCGTCGCCTCGGCCGTCGTGGCGATCGGCGCAGCGGCCGGTCTGATCGAGGCCGGGCAGGACGACCGGCGGCGGACCACGGGCGTCCCGGAGCCAACGCCTCCGCCGGTCCTCCAGCCGCTCTCACCCACCGTCCCGCCCTACGCCAGCGTCTTCCGTACGAGCGCCGTCCCACGGTGACCGCCTCGCGGCGCAGCCGGCGGCGGTCGGGTTCGCGCAGTGCAACCCGGGGGAGGTCGCCGGGGAGGTCCGCGCCGTCGCCCGGGGCGCGGCCGCCGCCGGACGGACCCCCGGTGCTCGTCCCGTACGCGATACCCGACCGGGACTGCGGCGGGGCCTCGCAGGGCGGAGCGCCGCTTCGCCGCACTCGCCCGCGCCGGATCCACCCTGCGTGCCGCCAACCCGAAGGCCCGGGTCCACTTCGACGGTGGGCACTCCGGCAGGCACCCGCCGGCGAAGCAGGCGGCCGCGCTCAGAGCTGCGGGGGCGGCCACCAGCGGCCACGGCATCTTCATCAACGTGGCCAACTTCCGCCCCCACCGCTGACGAGCGGACCTACGCCCGCCAGGTACTGGCGGCCCTCGGCGACCCCCTCCGCCCACGGGCTGGCCACGGGCTGAGCTGTTCAGCGATCGGCCGGCCGACTGTCGACGCAACCATCGCGCATGCTTGACTTTCGTCGGCCCACCGTTCCGACAAGGCCGGACGCATCCACCGTCGATACGCCCAGGAGCAGCACGTAGCCATGACCGACCGGATCACTGCACACTTCGGCGCCGACGGCCTGCGCCGCTTTCACCTCATGTCGCTTCAGGGTGCCCCGATGCCTGACGCAGCCGTCCGCGCGCTCAAAGATCAGGGAGTTCCGGTCGCTGTCGCGCCCTATTTCCGGGCGGCGGCCGCGAGCGATGCCGCGCAACTCGGGGCATTCGCCGTCCAAGGGGAGCGACCCTCCCCGCCCGGTGCGCTCAGCCGTTGGCTGCGGTTGGGCACGGACGGCGGAGCCGAGTTGTGTGTGAGGCCCGATGGTGCTGTCCAGGCCGTCTTCCTGGCCGAGACGGTTCCGGACATGTATGTCAGTTCCAGCCTCGATCTGTTCAACGAGGCCCTGGTCCTGCTCGACCGCGGCCTGCCGAGGCTGGCTTCCGCGGACGGCCTCGAAGACGCGCTTCCTCCCTTGCGTAACCTCATGGTGGGGCTCAAGGACCTCGACCCGATGGCTTTCGCCGAACGCGAGAGCTGGTGGCCGCGCGTTCTCGACGACGTCCGGCACACCCTGAACTTTCCCTTCTCGGCTTCCTTCGAGTTCACGTTGCCCGACGGCCGCAAGGAGATCGTGACCGACAGCGCCGGCCCCGGCCGACTCCATCCCGAGGAGCGCATCTGGCAGCGTCTGTCGGCCTCAGGCGTGCGGCCGGAAGATGTCACCCGGGTGTATTGCGAACTTGAACCGTGCCTCATGCCAGGCCACTACTGTGCCCAGTGGATGCAAGAGCTCTTTCCCACAGCCCGGTTCACGCACAGCTTTGACTATGGCGTGACGTCGGAATCACGCGAGGAAGGGCTGAAGCAGGCGATCTTGTACGCTGCGCAGCAGGCTGGCCCACAGGAGTAGCGGACCGGGGGAGTGCAGTGCCGGACATATCTGGCCTTCGTCTGCGCAAGCCGGGCGCGGGCCGCGAGCCCGCAGCGTCCGCGCTGCTCGGATGGCTCACGGATGAACGCTCGCCTCAACTCTGTGTCCTCACCGGGCCTGCGGGCGCGGGAAAATCCCACCTGCTGGCTTGGCTGGTCGAGTACGGCACCACCTCCGCGGACACCACGAAGCGCCGTGTCCACGCCGTGGCCCCGCTTGGGGGTACCGGCCTTCGCGGTGCCGCGTGGCTCCTGGCGGACCACCTGAGACTGGCGGCGCGGGCGCCCGCCGAACTCACCGCAGCCATCGCGAGAGATGGACGGCATACGGTTCTTGTCCTGTGTGACCTGCACCTTTCCCGCGCACCCGAAGCAGTCCTCGAACAATTGGTCCGGCCCCTGCTGCAACTCGGCCATGTGAGGCTGATCATCGAGTCCCGCACCGGAGCGCCCTGCACCGAGCACCTCTTCGAACAGACCCGGAACTCAGCGGTCATGGACCTCATGGACCCACGCTGGACCACGCCGGAGACCTTCAGCCGCTGGGCCCTGGCAACCGACCCCGCCGCCGATGCGGAACAGTGCTACCCGCTGCCCGGTCCGGTCGTACGGTCGGAGCAGGTGACCGAAACCTCGCCCAGCCTTGACTCCTTCGTCCTGGCCGCGGAGACCATGGTGCGAGCAGATCCCCACGCCGTCACGGCTTGGCTGGATCACCATGCCGGCGCCGCGGAGCGGGAGAGCGACCTCGGCCGCGCGTGGCTACGCGCAGGACAGTCTCTCTGCGTCTCCGACACAGCGTCAGCGCGCGCACTGACGCTGATTGCCGCACTCGACAGCGACACGGGTACTGATACCCGTCATGCCCTGAACGGCCTGGCGCAGTCTGAGCCATGGCATGTCGCACACACGTCCACCCGCGAAGGCGTGAGCGGGCACTGGCCGGGTCCGGCAACAGCGCTCTGTGCCGGAACGGCTCTGCACGCGCGGCATGTGCTGTGCGCCGGTCATCTCGGAGACGTTCGACTTCTCGATCCCACAAACGGCAGAGCTGTGGGCCGCCTGACGTCCCCTCATAACGGTCCGGCCGCAGCGATCTTCTGCCTCCCCGACGGGACGGTCGTCGCGGTCGATGACTTCGGTGGCGTCAACCTTGTCGGCGAAGCTCCGCGCAGACCAGGTCTGCGGGCCCTGCTGGAACCTGACGCCGACCCATCGACCCGACTACGGCGAGCCGTACTGGCCTTCCCCCAGCGGATGGCAGGAGCTACGCTCACCACCGCCGCGTCCCTTCCGGACGGTGCGGTTTTCGGCGACAGCGGCGGCCGTGTCCACGTTCTCCTGCTGAAGGAGAACACCGTGGACGTGACTTCCAGCATGCTGCACGACGGGCCCGTCACGGCCGTGACCGGGATCTCCCTCGAAGGGACAGGCCCCACGGTCGTGTACTCCGGCGGAGTTGACGGCAGGATCCGAGTGTGGAGCCCGGGCGTGGCCCCGATGCCCGAACCGCTCCTCCACGGGCCCAGCCCCGTCGTCGATCTCAGCGCCAGCAGCAGCGAAGGACGTTCCGCCGCGCTGGCGGTGGCTCAAGGTGACGGCTTGGTCCAGCTCCTCGACCTCGACAGCGGAACCGACCTGTCCTTCCGCCCGGGACCGCCTGTCCGCGCGGTGTGCTGTCTTCGTACCGGCGCAGGCGAGCTCCGCACCATGATCGGTATGGACGACTGCATCACCACGCTCGTTCCGCGCCCCTCACGCATTCACAACAGCCGATAACATCAACTCACCTTCTCTCGGCAGCACTTAGAGTGGATCTCTGACCATGAGTGGTCTTGAGCTGACACGGGGGAGTGGCGGGGTGGGCATCAAGCTGCCTGAAGATCTGCGCGACATCATCGAGATGGTCGGCGTGGACTGGCCTGACATCGACGAGGACGAACTCACGGGCACGGCCAAGGAGTACCGCGAGTTCGCGGAAGAGCTGCGCGACACCATTCGCGATGCCAACAAGGCATGCAGTAACGTTTTGGCCGGGCGCAGCAAAGGTAAGGCGGTGGACGCCTTCAGGCAGCGCTGGGGCAAGGTCTCCGGCCAGGACATGAAGCACCTCGCTGACGCCGTAGATCTGCTGGCCGACGCTATGGATACCGGTGCCGGATACGTCACCACCTGCAAGGTCGCCGTCATCGCCGATCTGAGCGCCGCTGCCGCAGCCGTCGCGGGAGGTCTCGTAGGTGCCTTCTTCACGGGAGGACTCTCGGCGCTTCTGGGAGCCGGCGCAGCCCTTGCCCTGAAGCTTGCGATCCGGGAAGCCCTTGAGCTCCTCGTCTCCCAGCTCATCGACCTCGCTGTCGAGAAGATCGAGGGCGAGGTCCTGGCGAAGCTGGAAGGGCTGTTCGATGACACCACCTCTTCAGGAGGCCGCGACAAGACCGGAACCCTCCTGCCGGAAGGACTTGATTCCGTCGGCCAGGACCTCTGGATCGAGTTCGCCGAGTTCGCCGACGCCATCGACCAGCTCGGCCGAGAGAAGGGAAAGCTCCAGGACAAGAAGAAGAACTTCGGAGACAAAAGGGCCAAACGTAGTCTCGTGGCGAAGAAGGACGACCGATTCGCCAAGTTCGGGGCGGCCATCGACAAGGCCGAGGACAAAGTCGAGGCCACCGCGCACTCCATGCAGAAGGAGATCGAGAAGAATGTAGAGGGAATCGACAAGACAAAGAAGAGCAACGACGAAACCGAAAAAGACGTCAAGAAGGACATGGAGGGCTGCGGTCCCGGCAAGAAGGACGGTGACGGGAAAGACGTACCGATGTACCTCCTCGCCAAGGACGGGACGGTACAGCAGCTGCTTCCGGACGGAACGTTGAAACCTGTCGACAAGAGCGACACGTCAGGAATCCATGGCCTGCTCGAGTCCGACGGAAAGGCGTGGCGGCCGGAGAGCAGAGCGGAAAAGAGGGACGTCGGTGTCCAGGACGGCGAAGGCAAGGTGGTCAGATCAACTCGTGTCGACCCCTACGAAGACCCCTTGGGGCAGGCTACGCAACTCGCTCGCTATGCCAACGACGACTACGAAACGAAGCACAACTACGCCGCAGGCCGATACATCGACCCCTCCGACAAGGGAAAGGAGCTCATACTCATCGGCCGAAGTGATCGAGGGATGCACTCCGAACGCGTTATCGGGTACTCCCTCATACGCAAGGGGAAGCAAGAAGGACTTCACGAAGTATTCACGGAACGGGCGCCTTGCCAAAAACGCAACAGTCGTTGTGACGCATGGCTCGCCAAGCATTTTGGTGAACACATCAAGGTGACGGATGCGGTTCCCTACGATCAGCTCAACGGGAAGAGAGAAGAGGGAAACGCGCTGCATCAAGCTTACGTGGATGAACTGAAGAAGGCGCACGGTCGCTGACATTGAATACGATAAGGTCAACCCATGAGCTACTCTGTCAGTTCACATGAGATTATCCGCCTGTTCGGCCTCCAGGGGATCGTTCTTTTTCCCCGAGAGGTGCAGCAGGAGCCGGACGGACTGTCGCGCTCGATGCGGATCCTGCACGAGGTGGGCCTTCCGCACGACGACCTCTTCCTGTCACGCATGGACGTGAAGAACCCTGGTCAGGACTCCGTTTACCTGGGTGAGTTCCTCGTATCCACGGGGCGGGCTTGCCCGGCCGAGGCCCAGAAGTGGCTGGTGCTGGGGTACTTCAACGACTCCGTCCTGGCCCTCGACCCCGATAGCCAGCACGTCTACGCTTTCCCGGAAGGTACTTCACGGCATCTGCTCATCCACCGCGATGTCGAATCCCTCGTCCACAGTCTTTGTGTGCTGCAGACCTACCACGTGGAGCGGGACTCCGCCGACGACGAGGAAGCGCTCGCGCGGCAGGCGCATGCGGAGATCGAGCAGTTCGACAGCACGCCGTTCCAGGACCCGGTCTCGGAGTGGAACATCATCTTCGAGGAGATCTTCGAAGGGTCCTGGTAACGAGCCCGCGCGGAGGTTCAGGACTTCCCGGGCCCGCCGTTCGGGTCGCCGGATCCCTCGTCGTACGTCGACGTCCCGGCGTCCAGCAGCGGTTCCTCGGTCTTCAGGTGGGCCGGGGCGAAGGCGCGCAGCACGTGGTAGCCGGTGATCACGACGAGGGTGCCGAGCGCGATGCCGCCCAGCTCGAAGTTGTCGGTGATCTTCAGGCTGACCCCGCCGACGCCGATGATGATGCCCGCGGCGGCCGGGACCAGGTTGAGCGGATTGCGCAGGTCCACCCGGCCGTTGAGCCAGATCTGGGCGCCGAGCAGGCCGATCATCCCGTACAGGATCACGGTGATTCCGCCGAGCACCCCGCCCGGGATCGCCGCGACGACCGCGCCGAACTTGGGGCAGAGGCCGAAGAGCAGCGCGAAGCAGGCGGCCGCCCAGTACGCCGCCGTGGAGTAGACGCGGGTCGCGGCCATCACGCCGATGTTCTCGGAGTACGTGGTGTTGGGCGGGCCGCCCACGGCGGTGGAGAGCATGGAGGCCGCGCCGTCCGCCGCGATGGCGGTGCCGAGCTTGTCGTCCAGCGAGTCGCCGGTCATCTCGCCGACGGCCTTCACATGGCCCGCGTTCTCCGCGACCAGCGCGATCACCACGGGCAGGGCCACCAGGATCGCGGACCACTCGAAGGCCGGGGCGTGGAAGGACGGCAGGCCGATCCAGTCGGCCTTGCCGACCGCGGAGAGGTCGAGACGCCAGTGGTCGACCGCCTCCGCGCCGCCCGCAGGGGAGTGGATCTTGCCGAAGACCAGGTCCAGCACCCAGGAGAGCACATAGCCGAAGACCAGCCCGAGGAAGATCGCGATCCGGGAGAGGAAGCCGCGCAGGCACACCACGGCGAGCCCGGTGGCGAGCATCACCGCCAGCGCCGTCCACTGGTCCTGCGGCCAGTATGTGGACGCGGTCACCGGCGCCAGGTTGAAACCGATCAGCATCACCACCGCGCCGGTCACCACCGGCGGCATCGCCGCGTGGATGATCCGCGCGCCGAACCGCTGCACCGCGAGGCCCACCAGGAACAGGACGGCGGCGACCACCAGCACCGCACCCGTGACGGTCGCGCTGTCACCGCCGCTCGCCCGGATGGTCGCCGCGACGCCGACGAAGGAGAGCGAGCAGCCGAGGTAGCTCGGCACCCGGCCCTTGGTGGCCAGCAGGAAGATCGCGGTCGCGACGCCGGACATCATGATCGCGAGGTTCGGGTCGAGCCCCATCAGGACCGGCGCGACGAACGACGCCCCGAACATCGCCACCACATGCTGGGCGCCGAGTCCGAACGTACGGGGCCAGGAGAGCCGCTCGTCGGGGCGGACCACCGCCCCGGGCGCGGGGGTCTTCCCGTCGCCGTGCAAGGTCCAGCGCACGCCGAGGCTCATGGTTGCTCCCTGAAAGGTCTGCTCGGTGTGCCGGCCGGTCCGCGACGTCGCGCGCCCCGGACTTCGGTGTTCACCTGCGGAAAAGATCAGCGCCATGGTAGTGGTGCGGCGCCGCTTCTCGCCGCCGGGGCGGCCTCAGCTCCCGGCCGGGCTCTTCGCCGCCGCACCGCCCAGCGTGGAGCCGACCCCGGGCCCGGACCCGGTCACCTTCCGGTCGCCCGCCCGCAGCACCCCGGCCCCCACCACCAGGCCGAACGCCAGCGCGGTCACCACGCCGAAGGACACCACCAGCGAGGTCGTCTCCGCCAGCGCACCGATCGCCGAGGGGGCGATCAGGCTGGAGGTGTACGTGATGGTGGCGACGCCCGCGATGGCCTGGCTCGGGTTCGGCCCGCTGCGCCCGGCAGCGGCGAAGGCCAGCGGCACCACGACCGCCACGCCCAGCCCCAGCAGCCCGAAGCCGCCCATCGCGGCCACGGGGGAGGGCGAGAGCACCACGAGCAGCCCGCCCAGGGTGGCCAGCGCCCCGCCCACCCGTACGGTCCGCACCGCGCCGAACCGGTCCACGATCCGGTCCCCGGCGAGCCGCGCCACCGCCATCGTCAGGGCGAAGGCCGTGGTGGAGGCGGCCGCGACCCCGTCCGAGCTGCCCAGGATGTCCCGCAGGTAGACCGCCGACCAGTCCAGGCTGGCGCCCTCCGCGAACACCGCGCAGAACCCGACGGCCCCGATGATCAGCGCCGACTTCGGCGGCAGGGTGAAGCGCGGCGGCGGCTCCTCGTCCGGCTCGCTGCGCAGGTCCAGCACCCCCCGGCAGGCGAGCAGCCCCAGCGCCGTCAGCACCAGCGCGGCGAGCGTGTGGTGGAGCCGGGCGTCGGCGCCGACATGCGCGGCGACCGTGCCGGCCGCCGAACCGATCAGCGCGCCCACGCTCCACATCCCGTGCAGCCCCGACATGATCGACTTGTCGAGACGGTTCTCCACCTCCACGCCCAGCGCGTTCATCGCCACGTCGGACATCCCGGCCGTGGCCCCGTAGACGAACAGGACGGCGCACAGCGTCAGCAGGTTCGGCGCCAGCGCGGGCAGGATCAGCGCCAGCGTCCACAGGGCGAGCAGCCCCCGCAGGGCGGTCCGCGCGCCGAAGCGGTGGCTGATCCGGCCCGCCAGCGGCATCGCGATCGAGGCGCCGATCGCCGGGAAGGCCAGCGCGAGGCCGAGCTGGCCCGCGCTCACCCCGGCGTGGTCCTGGATCCAGGGCACCCGGGTCGCGAAGCTGCCGGTCACCGCCCCGTGCACCGCGAAGACGGCGGCGACGGCGACCCTGGCCCGTTTCACCTGCTCCATGCTGTAGACGGTGGGGACCGTGGCGGTCGGTTCGTGCGTCATGCGGTCGTGCCCTCCCCTGAGGATCGACGGTGTGCGGGCCCTTCCCGGCGCTCCCGCTCCTCACTGCGTCGCGTAAACTATCAGGAACCCTGCCTGATAAATAGTTCTTTCGTGGCGCTCCTGACACCGACCCGGGAAAGAGGCTCCCCAGTGGTCTGGAAGGATCCCGGTATGCCCGCATCACCGAGCACGGCTCGGGCCATCAACGACCGGCTCGCCCTGCAACTGCTCCAGCAGGACGGCCCGTTGACGGCCGCCCAGCTCAAGACCCTGACCGGCCTCTCCCGTCCCACCGTCGCCGACCTGGTCGAACGGCTCCAGGGCGCCGGGCTGATCCACGTCGTCGGCGAGTCCGGCGCCGTCCGTCGGGGCCCCAACGCCAAGCTGTACGGGATCGTCGCCGACCGGGCCCACCTCGCCGCCCTCGACGTGCGCACCGGCAGCGTCTCCGTGGTCGTCGCCGACCTGCTCGGGGCCACCCTCGCGGAGGCCACCCTGCCCATCGCCGACGGCATCGGGACCGGCCCTGCCGTCGACCAGGCCGTCGCCCTCCTGGAGCGCACGGCCCGCGAGGCCGGGTCCGTGCCGCTGCACAGCGTCGGCATCGGGGCCCCCGGCCTGATCGACCCGGCCACCGGCGAACTGCGCGACAGCTCCGGACTGCCCGCCTGGCACCGGGGCCTGGTCCGGGTGCTCCAGCAGCGGCTGCCGGCGACCGTGCTCGTCGAGAACGAGACCAACCTCGCCGCCGTCGCGGAACACCGCGCCGGGGCCGCCCTCGACCGTGAGACCTTCGTCCTGATCTGGCTGGGCCAGGGCATCGGAGCCGCCGTCATGCTGGACGGCAAGCTGCGGCAGGGCGCCTCCGGCGGCGCGGGGGAGATCGGCTTCCTGCCGGTGCCCGGAGTGGCCGGACTGCCCTCCGCCGTCGACTGCGAAGGCGGCTTCTTCTCGCTGGCCGGTTCGGCGGCCGTCTGCGAACTCGCCGCCCGGCACGGCATCGCGGGCGAAGGGGCGACGGAGGCCGCCGCCGTGACCGCCGTACGCGCCGCACTGGAGGCGGGCGAGCGCGGGGAGCCGTTCCTGGACGAACTGGCCGACCGCCTCGCCCTCGGGGCCGCCGCCGTCGTCTCGGTCCTGGACCCCGGCTGCGTCCTGCTTGCGGGCGCCGTCGGCGAGGCCGGCGGGCCCGCGCTCGCCGCCCGGGTCGAGGAGCGGCTCGCCCTGATGTCACCGCTGCGCACCGAGGTCCGGGCCGGTTCGCTGGGGGACGGGGCGGTGCTGCGCGGGGCGCTGCTCACGGCCCGGGACGCGGCGCAGGACGCGCTGTTCGCGCGCGGCGGCTGAGGGCCCCTCGTACAGCCGGAGCTGTAGGTGGTCAGCCCGCCCGCCGGTGGCGCCGGGCCAGGAACTCCTCGAACGTCACCGTCCCCACCGCGTGCTCCGGGCTCAGATGGCCGCCGCTCCGGAACCCCGCGTACGCCTTCCCCGCCAGCCGCACCGGCACCACCCGCCGCCTGCGCCCCGTCGCCCGGAGGTAGGCCCCGGCGAGGGCGCTGAACTCCCGGACCTCGGGCCCGCCCAGGTCCGGCACCCGGCCCGCCGGAGCGCCGAGCGCGAGGGCCGCCAGGCGGTCGGCGACCTCGCCGCTGTCGACGGGCTGGACCGACACCCCGGCCGGCACCGGCAGCACGGGGAGCTTGGCCGCGCCGGAGACGACGGACAGGACCAGGTCGTGGAACTGCGTGGTCCGCTGGATGGTCGCGCCCACCCCGGAGTCCTCGATCATCCGCTCGACCCGGCGCTTGGCCGTGTAGTAGCCGAGCGGCACCCGGTCCACGCCCACGATCGAGATGTAGACCAGATGGGGGACCCCGGCCCGCCGCGCGGCCTCGATGAGGAAGCCCGCCGCCCGGTCGTCGCCGCCGCGCGGGGAGCTGGCGCAGTGCACGATCGTGTCCACCCCGTCGACCGCCGCGTCGAGCCCCTTGCCGTCCCGCAGATCGACGGCGTACGAGGGGGAGCGGCGGCTCAGACCACGGACGTCGGCCCCTTCGGTGCGCAGCCGTTCGGCGACCTGGCGGCCGAGCGTTCCGGTGGCGCCGGTGACCAGAATCGTCGTCATGGGGCCAGCCTGCCAGAGGCGGGATCCGGTCGCGGGGGGAACGTGTGAAGCCCCGGCGGTGGACGCCGGGGCTTCACGTGGGGTGCGGGGAGGTCACCGGGGCGGTGAGCTCACCCCCGTACGAGCAGGGGCGATGAGCTCACCCCCGTACCGGAGCTAGCAGGCGCCCTGGTCCTTCCAGACGCCCCACTCGCCGGTGGTGCCGGGCTTCTCGCCCTTCGTCCACCACGAGGCCTTCCACGTGCGGCCGTCCTGGCTGACGAGGGAGCCGCCGCCGTACTCGGTGGCCGCGTTCCACGCCGGGGCCGTGCAGGGGCCGCCCGGCTGCGTCGGGGTCGGGGTCGGAGTCGGCGTGGGGCCGGTCGGCGTCGGGGTCGGCGTCGGCGTCGGGTTCGTGCCGGTGCCGGGCTCGACCAGCTTGGTGCCGCGGGCCAGGTCACCGGCGAGGGAGTAGGACTTCCCGCCGAAGGTCACGGTCCAGTTGGACGGGGTGGAGGTCGGGAGGTAGTAGACGAAGTCCAGCTCCACCGAGGCGCCGGGGGCCACCGTCTGCCAGGCCGGGAGCTTCAGGGAGACCCGGTTGTAGGGGCCCTTGAGCCCGCCGATGTTGTTGGCGGCCGTGTGGTCGCTGCGGATGATCGACGTACCGAAGCCGGACTGGTCCTTGGCGTTGGCCGGGGCGGAGGTGGAGTAGTCGAACTGGAACTCCGTGCCGCCGGGCAGCGTGGCCTGGGTGCGGTTGGTGATCTTCAGCTTGGGGCTGATCGGGTAGTTGGAGTCACCGAGCGCGAACTGGTTGAAGGAGACGTCGATGTCGACGGCCTCGGTGGGCAGGGTGACCGTGGAGCGCTTCGCGCCGTACGGGGCCGCCGACTTGAAGGCGTCGTACATCGCGGTGGTCAGCGTGTTGCCGGTCTCGTACTGGCCCTTGGCGGCGTTCCACTGGTAGTCGCCCGCCAGCTCCCAGATCATCGTGCCGCCGATGCCCTTGTCGACCACGTAGTCGGCCTTGCGCTTCACCGACTGCTCGTCCTCCGTCGAGAGGAAGACCTTCTTCTGGGCGTTCCACAGCCACGGGGCGACCAGCGTGGAGTCGTACTTACGGACGTAGGTGCCGGTCAGCTGGGTGTTCGCGGGGAAGCCGTAGCTGGCGAGGTAGTCGCCGGCGATGCCCTTCTCCAGGTTCTTCGCGTGCCACATCGGGTTGGAACCGGCCGGCGATTCCTTGCCGTTGTCGTCCTTGTCGTGCCACAGGTTGTCGATGCCGACGGCGCCGTCACCGCACTTGGTCAGACCCGCGCCCGCCGGGCAGGTGGTGGTGGCCGCCTTGCCCCAGAGGCCGTCGGTGCCGCCCTGGACGTTCTTGAAGCCGCGGGTGTAGTACGGCAGGCCGATGTTGATGCGGCCGGCCGGCATCGAGCCGCGGAAGTAGTGGTAGGCCCAGTCGGTGTTGAGGTAGCCGACCCCGCCGTACTGCGAGGTGGTGTACACACCGGCCTGCGCCAGCTCGTTGTCCTTGCCGTCGTCGAACAGCTGGGCGTTCGGGCCGACGTACTCGTTCCAGGCGCCGTGCAGGTCGTAGGACATGATGTTGACGTAGTCCAGGTACTTCTGCATCTGGTACGTCTCCATGCCCCGCAGCAGGTAGCCGGAGGACGGGGCGGCGACGGTCAGCAGGTAGTGCTTGCCGTCGGCGGCGCCCGCGCGGTCGAGCTTCTCGCGCAGGGTCTTCATCAGGGCGTCGTAGCCCTTCACCAGGCCAGCGCGGCGGCCGTTGGCCAGCGTGTGGTCCATGGGGTTGCCCGCGTCCTTCATGGACGTCGCGTACTCGTAGTCGATGTCGACGCCGTTGAAGCCGTACTTCTTGATGAAGGCGACGGCCGAGTCGGCGAAGGTGTTGATGCCGGTCTGGTTGACCGAGCCGTCGGCGTTGGTGGCCATCGAGTAGAAGCCGCCGGAGTTGACGCGCTTGCCGTCCGGGCCGAAGTAGCCGCCGGTCTCGGCCCAGCCGCCCACGGAGACCAGGGTCTTCACGTCGGGGTGCAGCTTCTTGTACTTGGTCAGCAGGTTGAAGTGACCCTTGTACGGGAGCGTCGGGTCCATCTCCGCGCCCGCCACGCCGGGCCAGGTCATCCCGGTGGAGGCGTTGTCGGCGCTGTCGGGGCCGACCGAGAGCTTGTTGGAGCTGTCGACGTGTGCGAAGGCGTAGTTGAGGTGCGTGACCTTGTCCCAGGGGATGTTGGGGACCAGGTAGGCGTCCTTGCCGTCCTTGCCGGTACGCCAGTTGGTGAAGTAGCCGATGACGCGGCGCTTGTGGTCGGCGCCCATCTTCTCGCGTCCTTCACCGTCGTAGACGGTGCAGTACGGGGTGTCGACGCCGGGCGTCTTGTACAGCCCGTCGGGTCGACAGGACTCGTGGTCGGTGGCGGCGGCCGACGGAGTGGCGGCGAGGGAGGTCATCAGCAGGCCGGCGACAGCGGCGCCGGCGGCGAGGAGCGTGGCTCTCGCTCGGGTGGGGGACAGCATGTGGACGTTCCTCCTGGGGAGGTCGGCAGAACACAACTGGCTAAGGGGGTGGGTCGTGTCGGGGTCCCGGTGTGCGCACACCGTGGGACCGAACCTCGGAGGTGACGCAGAGATTAAGAGGACTAGACCAGTGCGTCAATAGGTCTGGACCTTTAGCGCTCAACTTTCTGAATGACTACGTTGTCGCCCACTTGTCGGGTTTCCTCTGGGCGGGTTTGCGCCAGGTGTCCTGTGACCCAGCCCACAGCCCTCACTCGCATGGCCGAGGAGCGTCCGTGGCAGACTGGTTCCGTACCAGTAGCAGCGCACTCCGGGGTCGGTGCAATTCCGAACCGGCGGTTATAGTCCGCGACCCGTCCGCAGCCAGCGGCCGGTTGACCAGGTGAGATTCCTGGACCGACGGTTAAAGTCCGGATGGGAGGCAGTGCGCGGCGGTTCTTCATCGGTACGCCGCCGTAGGCGGACGCATGGCCGGGATTCGCCGGACCCCTGCGTCCCTTCTCGGGTTTTTCGGCGTTTCCCCTGGTGAGCCGCTTCATCTGTCGTCATCGACAGGCCCCGGAGTCCGTGCCCGAAGAGGCAGGAGGACCCGGTGGCCACCGCAGCCGACATCACCGCCATGGGCCGAGCCGTCATGCTCGCAGCCCGCGGTCTCGGCTCCACCAGCCCCAATCCGGTCGTCGGATGTGTGATCACCGACGCCTCCGGAGCCGTGGCCGGTGAAGGCTTCCACCAGCGCGCCGGGGGACCCCACGCCGAGGTCCACGCCCTGCGCGCGGCCGGCGAGCGGGCCCGGGGCGGCACCGCCTACGTCACCCTCGAACCCTGTAACCACACCGGCCGCACCGGCCCCTGCGCCCAGGCCCTCCTGGACGCCGGGATCAGCCGGGTCGTGTACGCGGTCGGCGACCCGAACCCGCAGGCCACCGGGGGTGCCGACACCCTGCGCGCGGCCGGGGTCCAGGTCGGGCAGGGCCTCCTCGCCGACCAGGCCGAGGCGGGCAACGCCGCCTGGCTCACCTCGGTGCGCCTGGGCCGCCCGTACGTCCTGTGGAAGTACGCCGCCACCCTCGACGGCCGCATCGCCGCCGCCGACACCACCAGCCGCTGGATCACCTCGCCCGAGGCCCGCGCCGACGTCCACCGGCTCCGTGCCGAGGCCGACGCGGTGATCGTGGGCTCGGGCACCGCCCGCGCCGACGACCCCCAGCTGGGCGTACGCGGCATCGACGGCGCCACCCAGCCCCTGCGCGTCGTCGTCGACACCGACGCCACGGCCGTCAAGCCCGGCGCCCGGGTCCTGGACGCCACCGCGCCCACCCTGATCGCGGTCGCCGACGACGCACCCGCCGACCACCTCCCGCAGGATGTCGTCCTGCGGCTGCCCCGCGCCGCCACCGGCCCCGGCCTGGACCTCGACGCCCTCCTCGCCGCGCTCCACGGGCGCGGCGTCCTCTCCGTACTCCTCGAAGGCGGCCCCACCCTCGCCGGAGCCTTCGTCGCCGCGGGAAAGGTCGACAAGGTCGTCGGCTATCTCGCCCCGGTCCTCCTCGGTGCGGGCCCCGCGGCCCTCGGCGACGCCGGAATCACCACCATCTCCCGCGCGTTGCGCCTCGATGTGACCGAGACGGTCCGCATCGGCCCCGATCTGCGCATCACCGCCGCCCCCGCCCCTGCTCGGAAGGGAAACTGAGTGTTCACCGGAATTGTCGAAGAACTGGGTGAGGTCACCGCCGTCGAGCCCCTGGCCGACGCCTCCCGCTTCCGGCTGCGCGGCCCCGTCGTCACCGACGGCGCGAAGCACGGCGACTCCATCGCGGTGAACGGCGTCTGCCTCACCGTCGTGGAGACCGGCGAGGGCGAGTTCACCGCCGATGTGATGGCCGAGACCCTCAAGCGCTCCAGCCTCGGCGCCCTCACCACCGGCTCCCGCGTCAACCTGGAGCGCCCGATGGCGCTCGGCGGCCGGCTCGGCGGGCACATCGTCCAGGGCCACGTGGACGGCACCGGCACCATCGTCGAACGCACCCCCTCCGAGCACTGGGAGATCGTCAAGGTCTCCCTGCCGACCGAGCTGACCCGGTACGTCGTCGAGAAGGGCTCCATCACCGTCGACGGTGTCAGCCTCACCGTCGTCGAGGCGGCGGCCGACTACTTCACCATCAGCCTCATCCCCACCACCCTCGCCCTGACCACGCTCGGCCACAAGCAGCCCGGCGACCCGGTCAACCTGGAGGTGGACGTGATCGCGAAGTACGTCGAGCGGCTGCTCGGGGACCGGTCCGGGTCCGTGCGGGACCCGCTGAGCGACCTTGCCGCCGGGCAGAGCCCGCTGCCGGGAAGTGACGAGGCCACCGGGCGGGACCCGCGATGAACGCCGTCTCCTGGCTCAACTCCGAGGCCTTCACCGTGTTCGGCCAGCACATCAAGTGGGCCGACATGATCGGCAACCTCATCGGCCTGGCCGCCCTGGCCCTCGGCTGGCGGCGCTCCATCTGGACCTGGCCCGCCCAGCTGCTCGCCGGCGCCATCCTCTTCACCGCCTTCGCCTCCGCGCACCTCTCCGGCAGCGCGGGCAAGCAGCTGGTCGTCATCGCCGTCGCCCTGTGGGGCTGGCAGGCCTGGAAGCGTGGCAAGCAGCAGGCCCAGGACGGCTCCCTCGCCGTCCGCTTCGCCACCTGGCGCGAGCGCGGCGTGCTGATCGGCGCCGCCGCCCTCGGCACCCTGGCCGTCGGCGGCCTGTTCACCCTGTTCCCGTCGCTCTCCTGGGACCCGTGGCCGGACGCGTACATCTTCGTCGGCACGATCGTCGCCATGTACGCCCAGGCCAAGGGCATGGTCGAGTTCTGGTTCGCCTGGCTCCTGGTCGACCTCGTCGGCGTCCCCCTGAACTTCGCCAACGGCTTCGCCTTCTCCGGCTTCGTCTACATCATCTACGGCGCCCTCGTCCTGTGGGGCATGCGCGACTGGTGGCTGCGCACGCGGACACCCGCTCTGGAAGGAGCCACGGCATGACTGCTCAGCCCACCTGGCTGCACCCCGGCCACGACCCGCTCGCCGAGGACCTCTCCCTGGACCCCGTCGAGCAGGCCATCCGTGACATCGCCGCCGGCCGGCCCGTCGTCGTCGTGGACGACGAGGACCGCGAGAACGAGGGCGACCTCGTCATCGCCGCCGAGATGGCGACCCCGGAGATCGTCGCCTTCATGATGAGCGAGTGCCGCGGCCTGATCTGCGCACCGATGGAGAGCGACGAGCTGGAGCGGCTCGAACTCCCGCAGATGGTCGTCGACAACACCGAGTCGATGCAGACCGCCTTCACCGTCTCCGTCGACGCCTCCGCCGCCCACGGCGTCACCACCGGCATCTCCGCCGCCGACCGCGCCACCACCCTGCGGATGCTCGCGGGCGGGGTCGCCGGACCCGGTGACTTCGTCCGCCCCGGCCACATCTTCCCGCTGCGCGCCCGCTCCGGCGGCGTCCTCGTCCGCAACGGCCACACCGAGGCCGCCGTCGACCTCGCCAAGCTCGCCGGACTCCGCCCGGCCGGAGCCATCGTGGAGATCGCGGGGGAGGACGGCACCATGCTGCGCCTGCCCGAGCTGGTCCCCTTCGCCCGCAAGCACGGCCTGACGATCATCTCCATCGAGGACCTGATCGCCTACCGCCGCAGCGCCGAGCCCACCGTCCGCCGCGAGGCCGCCACCCGGCTGCCCACCGCGTTCGGCGACTTCACCGCGTACGGCTACCGCTCCACCGTCGACGGCGTCGAGCACGTCGCCCTCGTCCACGGCGACGTCACGGAGAACGGCGGCGAGGACATCCTCGTCCGCATCCACTCCGAGTGCCTGACCGGCGACATCTTCCAGTCCGCCCGCTGCGACTGCGGCCCCCAGCTGCACGCCTCCATGCAGCGGATCACCGAGGAGGGCCGGGGCGTCGTCGTCTACCTCCGCGGCCACGAGGGGCGCGGCATCGGCCTGCTCTCCAAGCTGCGCGCGTACGAACTCCAGGAGCGCGGCGTCGACACCCTCGACGCCAACCTGGAGCTCGGCCTGCCCGCCGACGCCCGCGACTACGCGGCCGGCGCGCAGATCCTCAAGGACCTCGGCGTACGCAGCCTGCGGCTGATGACCAACAACCCCGACAAGACCGCGGCCGTCCTGCACCACGGGCTCGCCGTCACCGGCCGGGAACCGATGCCCGTCCAGGCCGGCGAGCACAATCTGCGGTACCTGCGCACCAAGCGCGACCGCATGGGCCACGACCTGCCCTGGCTGGACGGCGCCCCCGCGTCGCCCTGCGCCAACCAGTAACGCATACCCCGTATCCAGCAACAGGAGAACCATGAGCGGCAAGGGTGCCCCCGAACTGTCCGTACGCAACTGCGCCGACCTCCGGGTGGCCGTCATCGCGGCCCAGTGGCACGAGAAAGTCATGGACGGCCTCGTCGACGGCGCCCTGCGCGCCCTGCACGAGCTGGGCATCGACGAGCCGACGCTGCTCCGCGTCCCCGGCTCCTTCGAGCTGCCCGTCGTCGCCAAGGTGCTCGCCGGCCGTGGCTACGACGCGATCGTCGCCCTCGGCGTGATCATCCGAGGCGGCACCCCCCACTTCGAGTACGTGTCCCAGGGCGTCACCCTGGGCCTCACCCAGGTCACCGTCGACACCGGCGTCCCCGTCGGCTTCGGCGTACTGACGTGCGACACCGAGGAGCAGGCGCTCGACCGGGCGGGCATCGAGGGGTCCAACGAGGACAAGGGGCATGAAGCGGTCACCGCCGCCGTGGCCACCGCGGCCACGCTGCGGACCGTCAGCGAACCCTGGCGCTGAGTGCGCCCCGGCGACCCCGTATTCTGAGGACCATCATGGCGAACAAAACCTTCGAAGAGCTCTTCGCCGAGCTCCAGCTCAAGGCCGCCGAAGGCGACCCCTCCACCTCGCGCACCGCCGAACTGGTGGACAAGGGTGTGCATGCCATCGGCAAGAAGGTCGTCGAGGAGGCTGCCGAGGTCTGGATGGCCGCCGAGTACGAGGGCAAGGAGGCCGCTGCCGAGGAGATCTCGCAGCTGCTCTACCACGTCCAGGTGATGATGGTCGCGCGCGGGATCTCCCTCGACGACGTCTACGCCCATCTCTGAGCCCGGCCCGAGCACCGCACTTCCCCCAGTTCCCCCCCGTTCTCCCTCCGCACAAAGGAACCTGACCTCATGCTGCGCATCGCCGTCCCCAACAAGGGTGCACTCTCCGGCTCTGCGATGGCGATGCTCCATGAGGCGGGCTACCAGCAGCGCAAGGAGTCCAAGGAGCTCGTCCTGGTCGACCCGGAGAACGAGGTCGAGTTCTTCTACCTCCGCCCCCGGGACATCGCGATCTACGTCAGCTCCGGCAGGCTCGACATCGGCATCACCGGCCGCGATCTGCTGCTGGACTCGGCCGCCGACGCCGAGGAGATCCTCCAGCTCGGCTTCGCGCGCTCGACCTTCCGCTACGCCACCAAGCCCGGCACCGCCACGGGCCCGCAGGACTTCGACGGCATGACGATCGCCACCTCGTACGAGGGCATCGTCGCCGCCCACCTCAAGGAGTCCGGCGTCAAGGCGTCGATCGTCCACCTCGACGGTGCGGTCGAGACCGCCATCGAGCTGGGCGTCGCCCAGATCATCGCGGATGTCGTCGAGACCGGCACCAGCATGCGCAACGCCGGACTCGAAGTGATCGGCGACCCGATCATGACCTCCGAGGCCGTCGTCATCCGCCGCAACGGCGCCCCGACCGACGACCCCAAGGTCCAGCAGTTCCTGCGCCGCCTCCAGGGCGTCCTGGTCGCCCGGTCCTACGTGATGATGGACTACGACTGCCGCGTGGAGCACCTGGAGCGCGCCGTCGCCCTCACCCCGGGCCTGGAGTCGCCGACCATCTCCCCGCTGCACCACGAGGGCTGGGTCGCCGTCCGCTCCATGGTCGCCGCCAAGGAGGCGCAGCGGATCATGGACGACCTGTACGAGCTCGGCGCCCGCGCCATCCTCACCACGGCGATCCACGCCTGCCGCCTCTGAGCACCACGGCGATCCACGCCTGCCACCTCTGAGCGCCCGGCCACCGCACCCCCGGCCACCGCACGATCCGAGAGAAGACCCCGATGTCCGCGCCCCGGCCCGACGTTCCCGCCCTCCCGGTCACCTTCCGGCCCACCCTCACCCGGGTGGTCCTGCTGAGCGTGGGCCTCGCGATGTTCCTCGTCATCACGGTCATCGCCCTGATGCTGGAGCGGCTCAACCCGGGGGAGCGGATCACCTTCATCTTCGTCGCCGCGCTCTTCCTCGGCGTCCTGGCCCTGCTCAGCAGGCCCCGGGTCACCGCCGACGACACCGGGGTCACCGTCGTCAACATCACCCGGACCCGCAGGCTGGCCTGGGAGGAGATCCTCCGTGTCAACCTGCGGTCCGGCGACCCCTGGGTCTTCCTCGACCTCAGCGACGGCACCAGCATGCCCGCCCTCGGCATCCAGCCCGGCATGGCGAAGGAGCAGGCCATCCGCGACGCCCGCGCCCTGCGCGCCCTCACCGAGTCCCGCTCGGCCGCAGGCGACGACACCCCCTGACCGGCGGAGCACCCGCGCCGCGCGGGGCCCTGGTGTCTACTCTGGTGGGCGGCGGCGCCCCGTGCGCCCCGCCCCGCCCGTACCACCGGCCCCCCAGCGGGGCCCGCGGGGCCTTCCTGCGACCCAAGGAGTGACTCCCTCCAGCAATGGACGGATCGTCCGGTAATACCTGCGCCGCCCCTTCACCGGAGGCGGCGGCCTCATGACCACCCCTCTGCTGCTCCTCGCGGCGGCCTTCCTCCTCATCCTCGCCAACGGATTCTTCGTGGCAGCCGAGTTCGGGCTCGTCACCGTGGACCGGCCCGACGCCGAACGCGCGGCCGCCGAAGGCGACCGACGGGCCCGTACCGTCGTCGACGCCCTGCGTGAACTCTCCTTCCAGCTCTCCGGCACCCAGCTCGGCATCACCATCACCTCCCTGGTGGTGGGCATGCTCGCCGAACCGGCCCTCGCCCAGCTGCTCGCCGGACCCCTCACCGCCACCGGGCTGCCCGCGGGCGCGGTCCCCGGCGTCGGTGTCGTCATCGGGATGCTGCTCGCCTCCGCCGTCCAGATGGTCGTCGGCGAACTCGTCCCCAAGAACTGGGCGGTCTCCCGGCCGCTCCAGGTCGCCCGCTTCGTCGCCGGACCGCAGGCCCGCTTCGCCACCCTGCTGCGGCCCGTCATCACCGCGCTGAACGCCCTGGCCAACCGGCTGGTGCGGCTCTTCGGCGTCGAGCCCACCGACGAGCTGGCCTCCGCCCGCACCCCCGGCGAACTGGTCTCCCTGGCCCGTCACTCCGCCGAGGCCGGCACCCTGGAACAGGACACCGCCGACCTCTTCGTACGGACCCTGTCGCTGGCCGGGCTCACCGCCCAGCACGTCATGACCCCCCGGGTGAAGGTCAGCGCCCTGCACTCCTCCGCGACCGCCGAGGACGTCCTCAACCTCACCCGCGCCACCGGCCTCTCCCGCTTCCCGGTCTACCGGGACCGGATCGACGAGGTCGTCGGCATGGTCCACCTCAAGGACGCCCTCGCCGTCCCCGCCCACGAGCGGCTGCGCACCCCGGCCGGCCGGATCGCCGTCGCCCCGCTCCTGGTGCCCGGGACCCTGCCGGTGGAGCGGCTGCTGCGGCGGCTGCGCCACGAGCAGCCGATAGCCGTCGTGGTCGACGAGTACGGTGGTACCGCCGGGGTCGTCACCCTGGAGGACATCATCGAGGAGCTCGTCGGCGAGGTCCGCGACGAGCACGACGCGGTGGGCTCCGACCGCCCCGAAATCACCCCCGCCACCGGCGAGGACGGCCGCCCGGCCTGGGACGCCGAGGGCAGCTGCCGGGTCCACACCCTGAGCCGGGCGGGCCTGGAGCTGCCGGAGGGGCCGTACGAGACCGTCGCCGGGCTCGTCGCCGACCTGCTGGGCCGCATCCCCGCCCCCGGCGACCAGGCCGAACTCCCCGGCTGGCGGATCACCGTCCGCCAGGTCGGCCACAACCGCGCGGAGCGGGTCCGCCTCACCCGCACGGCCGGTGCGCTGCCGGAGCCGCCCGTACGACCCGGCCCGCAGCCGCGGAAGCCCGCACCCGCCCTGCTGGAGGCCGTGCGATGAGCCTGCTCCAACTCCTCTTCGCCGCCTTCCTCGTGCTGGCGAACGGCTTCTTCGTCGGCGCCGAGTTCGCCCTCGTCTCCGTCCGCCGCAGCCAGATCGAACCGCTGGCCGCCCAGGGATCGAGCCGGGCCCGGACCGTCCTGTACGGGCTGGAGAACCTGCCGCGGATGATGGCCGCCGCCCAGTTCGGCATCACCGTCTGCTCGCTCACCCTCGGGGCGGTCGCCGAACCGACCGTGGCCCGCCTCCTGGAGCCGGTCTTCCACCTGCTCCACCTCCCCGAAGAGCTCATCCACCCGCTGGGCTTCGCGCTGGCGCTCGCCCTCGTCGTCGCCCTGCACCTGGTCATCGGCGAGATGGTCCCGAAGAACCTCGCGATGGCCGCCCCGGAGCGCACCGCCCTCTGGCTGAGCCCCGGCCTCGTCGCCTTCGCCCGGCTCTGCCGGCCGGTCACCACCGCGCTGGGCGCCTGCGCCGACGCGGTGCTGCGGCTGTTCGGCGTCGAACCGAAGGACGAGGTGGAGGCCGTCTTCACCAGCGAGCAGCTCAACCGCCTGGTCGAGGACTCGGGCCAGGCCGGGCTGCTCGGCCCGGACGCCCAGGAACGCCTGGAGGACGCCCTGGTCCTGGGCAGCCGCCCGGTCACCGACGTCCTGCTGGAGCGGGGCGGTCTGGTCACCGTGGACCCGTCGGTGACCCCGCGCCGGGTCGAGGAGCTGACGGTGCGGACCGGCTTCTCCCGCTTCCCCGTCTGCGCGGAGGGCGGGCAAGGCCCCTTCATGGGCTACCTGCACGTCAAGGACGTCCTGGACCTGGAGGACGCCGACCGGGCGGTCCCGCAGCAGCTCTGGCGCCCGATGACCACCGTACGGGCCGAACTCCCGCTCGACGACGCCCTGACGGTCATGCGCCGCGCCGCGACGCACCTGGCCCAGGTCGCGGACGGCTCGGGCCGTATCCTCGGCCTGGTGGCGATGGAGGACGTCCTGGAGACGCTGGTGGGCGAGGTCCGCGACCCGGCCCACCGGGTGGTGCCGGTTCCGCTGCGCACGGTGGACGCCGCGGGGCCGGAGGACCGGGCGCTGGTTTCTTGAGGGGTACGGGTTCGGGCCGGCCCGGAAGTCTCGGGCCGGCCCGAACCCGTACAGGACTCACACCCCGCCCGGCTCCTGCTTCCCCCGCCCCACCGGTCCGCGCCCGGACAGCACCTCGCCGTACGCCTGCATCAGGTCCGGCAGCCGGAGCGTGGACAGGTCCTCCCGGCTCAGCGTCCCCGGGTATCCGGAGAGCCGCAGATCGCGGTAGGCGCAGCTCTTCTCGTACAGCGTGCGCAGGAAGCGGCCGTTGCCCAGCTCGTCGATCCACCCCTGGTCCACCACATGGCCGCTGATGGAGCGCAGCTCGTCGAGCGCCTCCTCGTCCCACACGTCGTCGTTCTCGGCGGCCAGCACGCTCCCGATCGCGGTGAGTTCGAGCGGGCGGTAGCTGGGGAAGTCCACCCGGCTGGTGAAGCGCGAGGAGAGCCCGGGGTTGGTGGCGAGGAGGCGGTCCATGCCCTCCGGGTAGCCCGCGAGGATGACGACGAGGTGGTCCCGGTTGTCCTCGGCCCGCTTCAGGAGGACCTGGAGGGCCTCGTCGCCGTACGCATCGCCCTTGCTGTAACCGGAGTTGGCCAGGCTGTACGCCTCGTCGACGAAGAGCACCCCGCCGAGCGCCGAGTCGATCAGCTCGTTGGCCTTCACCGCCGTCTGACCCAGGAACTCGCCGACCAGGTCGGACCGTTGGGCCTCGATCAGATGGTCGCCGCCGAGCAGCCCCAGCGCGTAGAAGACCCGGCCCAGGATGCGGGCGACCGTCGTCTTGCCGGTGCCGGAGGGGCCCGAGAAGATGAAGTGGCGCTTCGGCGGCTGGACCGGGAGCCCCTGCTCGGCCCGCAGCCGGGCCATGTTGAGCTGTGCGGAGAGCGCCTTGACCTGCCGCTTTACCGGCTCCAGGCCGACCATGCGCTCCAGTTGGGCGAGCGCCTCGGCCAGCAGGACGGGATCGCTCGGCCCGGCCGGGAACGGCGGCGGCTTCCGCGTCTTCGTCCGCCGTACGCCTTCGACGGGACCGGCCGAGGAGGGCACCGGGCCGTCCCCGCCCCCGCCCCCGTCACCGTCGCCGAGCAGCCCGGCCTCGCCCATCGCCCACGGCTCGCGGCCGTCCCCCAAGTCCGTCCCCAGATCCGTCCCCAGGTTCGCGTCGCCGTCCGGGAGGGTCTCCGCCCCCGCGCCTTCCGCTCCTCCCGCTCCGAAGCCGGTCAGCATCACGGCGGCCAGGTCGGCGGACTCGTCGTACCCGTCGCCTTCAGAGATCGCCGCCAGACGGGCCGAGGTGTCCATGAACGCCGGGTCGACCCGGTGCACCGCCCGGTACAACGGCAGCGCCGCCGCGCTGCGCCCGGTGCCCTCGTGGGCCCGCGCCAGCCAGTAACGCAGCTCCTTGCGCTGCGGCTGTTCGCTGCGACAGCGCATCAGGGCGGCGGCGAGGAGTGGTTCGGCCTGCCTGTACATCTCCAGCCGGACCCGGGCCATGCCCCCGAAGAGGCCGGCCTCTATGCCGAGCACCGGGTCGTCGACGAGCTGCTCGGTGTAACGGACCAGCTGTTCCCAGTCCTTGACCAGATACGAGCGGCAGGCGTGCAGGAACCGCACCTGCGGGTCCGCGTCCACCGGCGGCAGTCCCGCCAACGCCCTGTCCAGCTCCGGCACATGGCGTCCGTCCAGCCAGTGCGACGCGTGGGCGAGCAGCAGATCGCGCGGGCTCTCCAGCAACGGCTGCACCCACCAGCCCAGCCAGTACCAGGAGTTGAGCGGGCGGCGGTGCCGGGCCCGCTGCTCGCCGAAGCGGTCGCGGTGCCGGTACATACGTAAGAGCGCGGTGGCGGTGTCGATGCGCAGCGCGTGGAGGCCGAGCCAGCCGTCCGCCATGCCGGGATCGATCCGTACCGCAGCTCTGAACTCCTCCTCCGCCTGCGGGTAGGCGCCCATCGTGTAGGCGTCCATGCCACGCAGCCAGGCGAGGTCGGCGGGGGCTTGTGCGCCCGGTGTGCCGATGTCCATCAGGTCCCCCACGCCAACCGTTCCCCCAGGATGTCCCGCCCGCACAGCATGCCCACCTGAGCGTGCCGAATCACTGCGCGGAGGAAGGGAATTGACCGCACCGAGGGGCATCGTACCTGCGCACGGGGGAGACGGCCGGTCAATGGGGGACCAGGCGGGCGGTGACCGAACGTGAGCGGATCGCTCTGTGTGGTCGCCGGGCGGCGGTGCGCGCACAGAACGAAGCCCCCGATCACGGGGGAACAACCGGGGGCTTCGCGTCTGCGGGGGCTCCGAAAAGCCGCACAATGAGAACGTAAGACCAGTACGGCCCCTCGGTCAAGCCGAGTTGAGGCACTTCCGGACTGATTTCCGACTGCTCAGTACGGGGGAGTCCGCTGCCTACCGTCGGTGACGAAACGGTTCGCTCCCGCTGTCGCGCCGGGCCCCTCCCGCCACGCGTACCCCTCGGGTACCTGACGGACCAGCACATCGGCGTACGGACGTGAAGGGTCCCCGGCGAAGTGCGCCTGCTCGGCTGCGGTCCACCCGTCCCAGAACTCCGTGAGCCCCGCGCCGTCCCGCGCTCTCCCGCGCCCCCAGGACGTCTCCCGCTCCAGCTCCATCCAGCACAGCGCCGCCAGCCACGGCCGCACCTCCCGGCGGCCCGCCCCGACGCCCTCGACCAGGACCACCGGGGCCGGCTCCAGGGTCCGCGCCGGGCCGAAGCGCCGCTCGGTCCAGTCGTACGGGGCGTACCGGGCGGCCTCGCCGCGCGCGAAGGGCAGGAGCACCTGGTCCCGCAGCCGCCCGACCCAGCCGAACAGCTCCTCGTGGGTGGCGAGATCGTCCAGATGGAGCACCGGCGCACCCCCCAGCGCCTCCGCCAGCCGCCCGGTGAACGTGCTTTTGCCGGACCCCGCGTGCCCGTCCACCGCGACGAGCCGGACCGGCCCGCAGGAGGCGGGGAGGGAGCACAGGGTGTCGGCGTGGCGGGCCAGGTCGTTCATGGCCCCAGGGTACGGGCCGGGCCCCGCCGCCCACGGCCCACCGCAGGTCACGCCAGTGGTCCAGACCCATATTGGTAGCGCGGCACAGGCCGAATCACTGGCCCGACCGAGCCGGGAGACGGGATAGTTGGCCCACCGATCGGCATCCGCAGCCCCACTCCCACCCATGACCGGGGGTCTCGCCCATGACCAGTCCGACCTCACGCAGGACCGTCCTGACCGCCGCACTCGCGACAGCGGCCGCCGCCGCATCGGCCGCCCCCGTGGTAGCCGCACCCACATCCAAGCCCTCCGCACCCCAGGCAGCCGCACCCCTCGTGGACAACCGTTTCTGGCACACGTACACCGACTGGCGCTGGGGCTCCGGCGACGGCACCCGCGTCCTCGCCGGCACCCGCCCCGGCCTCGCCATCGCCACCCCCGCCGGCCGCACCGACTACACCGACCCCCACACGGGGGAGACGGCCGCCTGGGAGTACGCCACCTGGACCTCGCCGCTCCACCGCTCCGCCGTCCCCGCCACCGAGCTGATCACCTCCTGGAACGCCCGTACGCCCGCGGGCACCTGGATCGCGGTCGAGCTGAGCGCCACCTACGCGGACGGCACGGCGACGCCCTGGTTCGTGATGGGCCGCTGGGCCTCGGGCGACGGCGACATCCGCCGCACCTCGGTGGACGACCAGGGCGACCCGCACAGCTCGGTCTGGACCGACACGCTCTCCGTGGACGACGCGGCGACCGGCGTACGGTTCACCGCGTACCGCATCCGCCTCACCCTGTACCGCACCCCCGGCACCCGCCTCACCCCCACCGTCTGGCGCGTCGGCGCGATGGCCTCGGACATCCCCGACCGCTTCACGGTCCCGGCGACCACCCCCGCCCACGCCCGCGAACTGCGGGTCCCGCGCTACTCGCAGAACGTCCACATCGGCCAGTACCCCGAGTACGACAACGGCGGCGAGGCCTGGTGCAGCCCCACCTCCTCGCAGATGATCATCGAGTACTGGGGCCGTAAGCCCACCGCCGAGGACCTCGCCTGGGTCCGGCCGGGCCTGCCCGACCCCCAGGTCTGCCACGCCGCCCGCCACACGTACGACTACCAGTACGGCGGCTGCGGCAACTGGCCCTTCAACGCCGCCTACGCCGCCACCTACCGCGACCTGAACGCGGTCGTCACCCGCCTCGGCTCGCTCACCGACCTGGAGCGGCTGGTCCACGCCGGAATCCCCGTCATCACCTCGCAGTCCTTCCTCCAGGAGGAGCTGCCCGGGGCGGGCTACGGGACGGCGGGCCACCTGATGACGGTGGTCGGGTTCACCCCCGCGGGTGACGTCATCGCCAACGACCCCGCGTCCCCGGACAACGAGGCGGTACGCCGCGTCTACCGGCGCCGCGACTGGGAGAACATCTGGCTGCGCACCAAGCGCTACGACGCGAGCGGCCGGGTCAGGAGCGGTACGGGCGGGGTCTGCTACGTGTACTGGCCGTCGGGTCCGACGCCGGGGCAGCGCCGTGTGCTGCGCTCGCTCGGTCTGCTGTGATTCCCCCCCTGCGGTGACCCCGTCAAGGAGGGCTTGGGGCAGGGGAGTTGATCGTACGGTGCGATAAGTTGACGGGGTGACCGACATCGAATCGCGCATCGACACGACCCGGCCGCACACCGCCCGGATATGGAACTACTGGACCGGCGGGAAGGACAACTACCCCGTCGACCGGGAGGCCGGAGACCGGATCCGGGCGCTGCACCCCGGCATCGGGGAGTACGCGAAGGCGGACCGGCTGTTCCTGGGACGGGCGGTGCGTCACCTGGCCGGGCAGGAGGGCATCCGGCAGTTCCTGGACATCGGGACAGGGCTGCCGAGCGCCGACAACACGCACGAGGTCGCCCAGCGCATCGCCCCCGACGCGCGGGTCGTGTACGTGGACAACGACCCGCTCGTCCTGGCGCACGCCCGTGCGCTGCTGGTCGGGACACCCGAGGGGCGCACCGACTACCTGGACGCCGATCTGCGGGACATCGACACGATCCTGGCCGCCGCGTCGAAGACGCTCGACCTCTCGCAGCCGGTCGCGCTGATGCTGCTCGGCGTCGTCATCTTCATCGAGGACGACGAGGAGTCGTACGCCATCGTCCGGCGGCTCCTGGACGCGCTCGCCCCCGGCAGCCACCTCGTCCTGTCCCACACGGTCACCCACCCCGACATGCCGGACGTCGACGAGGCGGTGGCCTTCTGGAACGAGCACGGCACCCCGAAGCTCACCCAGCGGACCCCCGCCGCCGTCGCCCGCTACTTCAACGGGCTGGAGCTGCTGGAGCCCGGGGTGGTGTCCTGCTCCGCGTGGCGGCCGGAGACGCCGACGGCGGACGTCGCGATGTACGCGGGCGTCGGGCGTAAGTGACGTCATGGGCAAGGCGTAGAGCTCCGGGAGGCGCAGAGCTTCGGTGAGGCGCCCGCCCAGCCGGGCGGACCCGGCCGGGCGGGCGCCTCGTACCGGACACTCAGGCGGTACGCCGCTGTCGGCGGACCGCACCCACCACCACGTCGACCACCAGGAACCCGGCCAGGGTCACCCCCAGGACGGGCAGCGCCCAGCCCAGGGCGATGACCGCCGGGATGCCCAGGACGAGGACCGGGAGCGGGAGTCGCCGCCACGCCCCGCGCTCCGGGGCCCGGCCGACGAGCGCCCGGCGGTCGTCCCGGGTGGGGCGCCGCTGCCACCACATGCGGTAGCCCCAGACGATCACGGCCGTCAGGCCCAGGGCGACCAGCGCCAGCACGATCTGGTTGACGACCCCGAACAGCACGCCCATGTGCCCCTGCACGCCCAGCTTGCTGAGCTTGGACAGAGCCGGATGGTCGGCCCAGTAGGTGCGCGAGGTGATCTCGCCGCTGGAAGCGTCCACGGCCACCCGGTCGTAGTGCACCGGCCAGACGTTGTCGTTCTGCGCCACGGTCCACGCGCTCGCCGCGTCCGCCGCGGGCGTGACCACCACCGTGCCGCCGAGACCCGCGTCCCGTGCCGCTGTGAGGGCCGCGTCGAAGTCGGCCGGGTCGGCGTCGGCCGTCGCTTCGCCGCCGCCGTGGCCGGCGTGTTCCGAGTGGTCCTCGACGGGGGCCTGAGCACCCGGGAGGGCGGTGTCGAGGGCCGGGGCGTTGCCGTTCGCCGCGTCCAGCAGCCGCCCGAACCGCTCACCC
The DNA here is from genome assembly GCF_033109485.1 of Streptomyces cyaneofuscatus. Lineage (NCBI taxonomy): Bacteria > Bacillati > Actinomycetota > Actinomycetes > Kitasatosporales > Streptomycetaceae > Streptomyces > Streptomyces cyaneofuscatus. The sequence continues at coordinate 7,128,732 of NZ_CP137002.1, forward strand.
GCGTAGTTCGACCAGGTCAGACCGGTGGCGCTGAGGAAGAGCAGCGCCAGCGCCAGCCACACCCCGGTGGCCGCGTGCCAGCTGCGCGTCCGGCGCACCCCGCGGGCCTTGCGGTCCGGCAGCAGTGCGCCCCGGGCCGACTTCGCACGCTGTCCCCGGCTGCGCCCGAGCCACAGGACGAGGCCGCCCAGGACGGTCACCCCCAGCCAGCTCGCGGCGACCTCGGAGTACAGGCGGCCCGTCTCGCCGAGGTTGAGGTTGCGGTGGAGGTCGTCGAGCCAGGTGGTGAGGGGCGTCGACCCGAACCAGGTCGTCAGCTCACCCCGTACCTCGGCGGTGTACGGGTCGACGAAGACCGTGCGCTGCTTCTCGCCCAGCTCCGGCACCGCGAGCACCACCCGCGTGGTGTCCTCCGGGTCCGGCGGGGTGACCACCGACGCCACGGTGCCCTCGGGGTACGCCGCCCGCGCGGCGGCTATCTGCTCGGCCAGCGGACGGGGCTCGTCCCCGACCTTCTCGACCCGCAACTGGTCGCCGTACAGGAGCTGGTCGAGCTGGGGCGTGACGGTGTAGGCGAGTCCGGTCAGCGCCGCCACCAGCAGGAAGGGGGCGACGAGCACACCGGCGTAGAAGTGCAGCCGGACCAGGAGGTGGCGGACGGCCTCCCAGGAACGGGCCGGGCGCTGCCGGTCGGAGCCGGGATCGTCGGCCGCTGCCACAGGGCCCTCCGCCGTGGCGGCGGCGGGTTTCGCGAGGCCGTCCGGTCTGTTGCCGTCCGGCTCGCCCTGAGCGGTGCCGGTCGGGTCATGGTCGTTCTGCGGTATTTCTTCGGTTCTGCGAGACATGGGTGCTCCTCGGAGGGCAGGCGGGAGGGAGGCTCCGTCGACCTGCCGGTGGGGGCCGGGTTCTGCCCGGGCGGTGGGACGCGGTGGCGTTGGCGATCCGGCGGCTCCCGCACGTATGCCTCAGGGCGCCGGATCGGCTCCGGCGCTCGTGGGGCTGGGTGCGGGGCCCGTCAGGCCGCAGTCGCCGCCGGCGGCCCGCGCCGGTGGCAGGACCGGGCGAGGAGCGCCCCGAACCGGATCCGCGCGACCGCCGGCGGCACCGGGCGCGACCGGGGCAGGCAGGGGAGGGGAGGAGCGGTCCGGAGGGCGACGCGGGGGATGAACAGGGCCGCGAGGCGCCGCAGCACCCGCTCCCCGTAGATCACGCAGAGGGCCGTTCCGAGGGTGGCCGCCGCATGGGCGAGGGCCATCCCGGGGTCCATGGCGTGCCCGCCGTCGTGGCCGCCGGAGGGCCCGGCCGCGTGGTGCCCGCCTCCGGCAGCCATCGCGGAGTGCTGTACTCCGCCGGACGCCGGGAGGAAGTGGAAGGCGCCGTGCAGCGCGAACTGGGTGGAGCCCAGCACCAGCGTCACGACGTCGAAGCGGCGCCGCCGGCCGCCGAAGAGCAGGGCGCCCTGGAGGCTGAGCGCGAGGAACAGGAGGGCGAGCACCCCCGCGCCCGGCAGGCGTCCGCCCGCCGCGACATGGCTGACGGCGCCGAGAAGCAGGCAGGCGGAGCCGCAGAGCAGGCCCCTGGCCGCTCGCGTCGGCCAGCCGCCCCGTGCACGCATGGAGACAAGGTAGCCAGCCCCCTCGCGCGCTCCGACCCGGGGTCCTCCGTCACGGTCTCTTCCCATGGGGCAGTAGTCGGCCAGGTGGCCGAAAAAGTTCCCGCACGCCTACCGAAAAGATTCCTGTCCGAAAAGCGGCAGATCTCCCGTCCGGGCGGCGAACGTTGCCGCCGCACGAACACCGTGTTGCCCGGCCCCCGAAACGCCCGCCGCGCCGACGCGCGTGCCCTACGCTCCGACGGCGGTGCGGCGGATACGGCACCGGCCCCTGACCCGTCATCGGAGGACCGACCATGCCGAGGCCCCTGTGGTCCGCAGCGTGAACGCGCGAGCAGCCCGGACGGCGGCCGCCACCGGCACGAGCCGCCTGCTCACCCGACCGATGCTCCTGCTGCTCGTGGCCTCGGTCGGCGGGATGGGCGGCTTCTACCTGCTGCTGTCGGTGCTTCCTCTGTACGCGGCCACGGCCGGCGGAGGCGGCGTGGGGGCGGGGCTGACCACCGGCGCCATGATGCTGGCCACGGTCCTGGCGGAGCCCGCCGTTCCGTGGTTCCTCGCCCGGTTCGGCCACCGCGCCGTGGTGGGCGCGGGCCTGCTCCTGCTCGGTCTCCCGTCGGCGGTGCTGTCCCTGTGGTCCTCGTTCCCGCTGACGCTGGGCGTCTGTCTGGCGCGCGGCGTGGGCCTGGGCATCGTCGTCGTCGCGGGGACGGCACTGGCGGCCGAACTCGCGCCGCCCGGACGGCGGTCCGAGAACCTGGGCCTGTACGGGGTGAGCCTGGGCGTCCCGTCGGTGCTCGGGCTGCCCGCCGGGGTCTGGCTGAGCGACCGCCTCGGCTTCGAGCCGGTCTTCCTCCTGACCGCCGCGCTGACGTTGCTGGCCCTTCCCGCCGTCGCGGGGCTGCCCGCGCGGCGGGCAACCCGGGCAACCCGGGCCGAACGGCTGAGCGGAGACCCGGACGGCCGGAACGGGGAGCCGGGCGGCCGGAACGGGGAGCCGGGCGGCCGGAGTGAGGACCCGGGCGTCCGGAAGGGGACCCCGGACGGCCCCCTCGGTGCCGCGGTGAACCGGTCGCTCGTCCGGCCGACGCTGATCCTCGGGGCCGCGACGTTCGCCTCCGGTGTCCTCGTCACCTTCCTGCCGCTCGCCCTGCTGGGCGGGCCGTCCCACCTGGCGGTGGTGGCCCTGCTGGTCCAGGCGTCCGTCGCGCCCCTCGCCCGGTGGGGCGCCGGGTGGTGGGGCGACCGGCACGGGAGCTCGTCGCTGCTCCTGCCCGCGGTGCTCGCGGTCGCCCTCGGCACGGCGGGGCTCGTACGGCTGGAGAGCCCGGTGATGGTGATCGTGAGCATGGTCCTGTTCGGGGCGGGGTTCGGCGCGGTGCAGAACGTGACCCTGGCCACCATGTTCGAGCGTGTCCCCCGCTCCGGATTCGGCCGGGTGAGCGTGGTCTGGAACCTCGCCTTCGACGCGGGCATGGGTCTGGGCGCGGTCGGGTTCGGCCTGCTGATCGACCGGACCGGCTACCCGTGGGGCTTCGCCGTCACCGCCGTACTCCTCCTGGCCGTCCTGGGCCCCGCCTGGCACGACCGGCGATACGTGCGGGCCGAGACCGCCTGAGCGGGCTCCGGCGGCCGCCTCACTTGAGCAGCCCCCGCTGCGCGGCGAGATACCCCGCCTGGAACCTGCTCTCCGCGCCGATCGCCTCGAAGATCTCCGCCACGTACTTACGGCAGGTCCGCAGCGACACCCTCAGCCGCCGCGCGATCGTCTCGTCCCGCGCCCCCTCACTGAGCAGCCGGAGGACGGTCCGGTGCAGATCGCTCAGCTCCGCCGGTTTCGTGCGGCCGTCCTCGACGGCGTTGGCCCGCCCCCAGGCATGGTCGAACGCCTCGCAGAGCAGCGTCACGACCGACCGGTCCCTGACCACGGCGGCGCCGCCGGCGACCCGGTGATGCGGTACGAAGGCGACGGACCGGTCGACGACCATGAGCCGCCCGAACAGCTCGGCGCTCGTTCGCACATGGGCTCCCGCCGCGGTCACCCTGCTGACGTGGGAGCGGGTGGGCGGGTGGTGGAGGGACGACTCCCTGTACAGGAACCGGAGTCGGACCCCGCGGCCGAGCAACTCGACATCCCTCGCCGTGGCCGGCCGCGCCTCGTCCGCCGGGCCGCCCTCGCCCGGCTGCGCGCTGATCACCTCGCTCCTGCATCTGGCCATGGCCTCCTCGATGAGCAGGGCCGCCTCCGCGGGCGAGTCGAAGACCTCGATCGCATCGCCGCTGCGGTGGGCCGTGGAGAGGATCGAGTAGACACGGAAGAGTTCGTCGAGATTCCGCCGGGAGCCGCTCAGTTCGGCCACCTCCCGCCGCAGGCGGGATTCGGCCGATGCCAGGCCGGCCGCGGCGATCTGCGGATTGAGCGCACGCCACCGCAGGGCCGTGTCGTCCCCCGCCTTTTCGGAACCTGCCTGTAACTCCATCAAATGTACGGAAACCAGGCTGTCGAGTGAGTCCCTGGCCTCACACTGCGTCAACCCCAGGAGGTCAATTGTTTCAGCGATTGAAACATACCCCCGGGAAACCGACCATTTATAGACGCGAATGGCAGTCGTATTAAGCCGGTGATCGTCCTGCGTGTTGCCGATAAAGTCGTTTCTGTCCATCTTTACCCCCGTGCAGGTTGCTGTTTGCAGCATCATGGCCCCATGGGTGGTTGAATGCAAGGCGCGGAGTGAGAGACCCTTACATGGGCGTGAATCGGCCACCCATTCCGTGGCTCCCGAGCCCCTTTTTCTTTCGAGGCGAAAGAAGACCATGGCCATCAATGACGTCGACCAGACGGAACGTGATACCGCCGGAGAACAGAGCCTCCCTCGCCTTCTTCTGCGGCAGGTGCGGGACCATCCAGACCGCACAGCTGTCGTTCAAGGAGACGAGCACCTCAGCTACCGCGACCTTGCCGCGCACAGTTCGGTCATCGCGGATTATCTGCTGAATCTCGGGGTCGTTCCCGATGATTCCGTCGGAATCTTCGTCGAACCGTCGATCGAATTGATGACGAGCATCTGGGGCGTCCTCCTCGCAGGCGGCGCCTACCTCCCGCTCTCGCCCGAATACCCCGAAGAACGCCTCCGCTACATGATCGAGGACTCCGGGGTGCGCGTGGTCATCGCGTCGGAGGAACTCCGGCCGAGACTTGCCCTGCTGGCCCCGCCCGGCACCAGGGTCATCAGCCCGGCCGGCGCGGCGGCGGCCCGTACCTCCGCCGGCCCGCCGCCCGCGTGGACGGTGCCCGCGGACCTCACGCCGGATCGTCTCGCGTACGTCATCTACACCTCGGGCAGCACGGGAAAGCCGAAGGGCGTGATGATCGAGCAGCGCGGCATCGTCAACCAGATGCGCTGGCTGGCGGAGTCCGGAGTGCTGGACCGCTCGACCACCGTCCTGCAGAAGACGCCGATGAGCTTCGACGCGGCGCAGTGGGAGATCCTCGCCCCCGCCTGCGGAAGCACGGTCGTCGTGGGCGGTCCCGGCCTGTACCGCGACCCCGAAAGAATCATCGACACCGTCATCAGGCACCGGGTCACCGCACTGCAGTGCGTCCCCACGCTGTTGCAGGCGCTTCTGGACACCGACGACTTCCGCACCTGCACCTCGCTCACCCGGGTCTTCAGCGGCGGCGAAGCGCTTTCCCGGAACCTCGCGCAGAAATTCGTGGAGACGCTGCCCGGGAGCGCGCTGACCAATCTGTACGGGCCGACCGAGACCACGGTCAACGCGTCGGCTTTCACGGTCGACCGGCGAACGCTCGCCGAGGGCCCGCAGGTAATCTCCATCGGCAGCCCGGTCCGGGGAACCCGGTTCCATATTCTCGACAAGCACCGCAATCCGGTGCGTTCCGGTGAAGTCGGCGAGCTCCACATCGAGGGAGTCCAGCTCGCCCGCGGATATCTGAACCGGCCGGACCTGACCGCGGAAAGATTCATCGAGCACACCGTCGACGGTGAAGACGTCCCGGTCAGGCTGTACCGGACGGGAGACCTCGCCCACCGGGACGACGACGGTGCCGTCCATTTCGCCGGCCGGGCGGACAATCAGATCAAGCTGCGCGGATTCAGGGTCGAACTGGACGAGATACGGCTGGCGATCGAGACCCACGACTGGGTCAAGAATGCCGCGGTTCTCGTCAAGGAGGACCCCTCCACCGGATTCCAGAACCTGATCGCCTGCATCGAGCTGAGCCCCAAGGAAGCGGCGCTGATGGACCAGGGCCGTCACGGCGCTCACCATCAGTCCAAGGAGAGCAAGCTCCAGGTGAGGGCCCAGCTCGCGAATCCGGGTCTGCGGGAGGACCAGGACACCGACGGCAGGGTGACGGTCGATCTGCCCGGCTCGGTCCCCACCCCCGAGCAGCGGCAGCTCGCCTTCGGCCGGAAGACCTACCGGTCCTTCGACGGCGGTGACATCACCGCGGCCGACCTTCTCGCCCTGCTCGCGGGACCCGACGGGACCGGCGAGCCCGCCGGGGCATCCCGGGACGTCGGCGCGCTGGACCTGTCCGAGCTCGGTGAACTCCTGCGCAACTTCGGGCAGTTCATCAGCGAGGAACGTCTCCTGCCGAAGTACGCCTACGCGTCACCGGGCGCCCTGTACGCGACCCAGCTCTACCTGGAGGCCGACGGCATCCCCTTCCTGCGCCCCGGCTTCCACTACTACCACCCGGTGGAGCACCGGCTGATCCTGATCAGCCCGAAGCCGGAGACCCCGGGGGCGGCGGCGCGGATCAGGCTGCACTTCGTGGGGAAGCGCCAGGCCATCGAGCCTGTCTACAAGAACAACATCGCCGAGGTCCTGGAGATCGAGGCGGGCCACATGGCCGGTCTCTTAGACCGGGTGCTCCCCGCCTACGGACTCGGCCTGGCGACAGGGACGTACGAACCGGCCACCCTGGACCGGCTGGACTGCGCCGACGAGGACTTCTACCTCGGGACGTTCGAGGTGCTCCCGCTCACCGCCGTACGCCCCGGACCCCCAGCCGAGATCTACGTCCAGGCGCACGCCGGCAAGGTCGCCGGTCTGCCCGAGGGCCAGTACCGGTACCGGAACGGTGGGCTGGAACGGATCTCGGACGCGCTGATCCACAAGAGACATGTCATCGCGATCAATCAGCAGGTGTACGAGAGGTCCTCGTTCGGGGTCACCGTCATCAGCCGCGCACGGGAGACGTGGCTCGACTACATCGATCTCGGCCGGGCACTCCAGCACCTCCAGATGAACGACCTCCACATCGGTCTGATGGCCTCCGGATACAGCTCGAAGACCGGACACGACCTGCCGGCCGCGGTCAGGATGACGGGCATTCTCGGGGCCCTGGGGGAGAAGGCCGGAGCGTCGTACTTCTCCGTGGGCGGGCGCATCAGCGAGGGGCAGCTGCGCAGCGAGGGAATGCGCGAGGACATCGTGCACATGAAGGGTCCTGCGGAGATCGTCCGGGAGGATCTCAGCCGCTTTCTGCCCGACTACATGATGCCGAACCGGGTCGTCGTCATGGACGCACTTCCCCTCTCCGCCAACGGAAAGATCGATGCGAAGGCGCTCGCGTCCTCGGAACGGATCGCCGCCGCGACCACCGATCGCGTCTTCGTCGCACCCAGGACGAGGACCGAGGAGAGGGTCCGGGACATCTGGGAGAAGGTGATGAAGCGCGACGGCTCCTCGGTGCACGACGACTTCTTCGCCTCCGGCGGAAATTCCCTCCTGGCCGTCGGACTCGTCAACAGGATCAACCGGGAGTTCGGGAGCGCGCTGCCGCTCCAGATCCTGTTCGAGTCGCCGACCGTCGAGAAACTCGCCCTCGCGCTCGAAAGCACCGACACCGAACCCGCATCACGGCTCGTGCGCCTCCATTCCGAAAGCACCGGAAATCCGGTGTTCTGCTGGCCGGGCCTCGGCGGCTACACCATGAACCTGCGGTTCCTCGCCGGGGAACTGGACATCGGCCGCCCGTTCCACGGAGTGCAGTCCTACGGAATCAACCCGGGGGAAATCCCTTACGCCACCATCCAGGAGATGGCCGCCGCCGATGTGCGCGCCATCCAGCGACTCCAGGAGACAGGCCCGTACACGTTATGGGGGTACTCCTTCGGCGCCCGCGTGGCCTTCGAGGCCGCCCACCAGATCGAGCAGGCGGGCGGAACGGTCGAGAACCTCTTCCTGCTGGCTCCCGGATCCCCCCTCATCCCGCAGACGAACGCCGAATCCCTCGCGCACGGCGACGACCCCGTCTATACCAACAAGGCGTATGTGCGCATCCTCCACTCCGTCTTCGCCGGCACCATCACCGGCGAGGAGGCGGACGCCTGCGTGGCCTACGCCGAGGACGACGACAGCTTCACGGAATTCATCCGCGCGGAACGGCCGGACCTCGACACCGAACTCGTGAAGAGAATCATCCAGGTGGTCCGCTCCACCTTCTCCCTGCGCTACACCTTCGAGGAACTCCGTGAACGGAGGATCAAGGCGCCGATCACGATCTTCAAGGCGCGCGGTGACGACTATTCGTTCATCGAGAGCAGCCAGGGATATTCCGAGGTGGAGCCCGATGTGGTCGAACTGTCGAGCGGGCACTACACCATGCTCAGAAGCCCCGGACTGAAGGAACTGGTCCAGCAGATCCGCCACCGTCTCTCCGCGAGGAAAGAGGAAACCGTCGTGCCGCACGTCAACATCAAATTCTTCCCCGTCCCACTCAGCGAGGACCAGCGTTCGGAGCTGGTGGAGGCGGTCACCAGGGCGGTGAAAAGTGCCTTCCGCTGCGACGAGGGAGTGATATCGGTCGCCCTCGAACCGGTGGAGAAAGAAGTGTGGAACGAACGCGTCTACCTGCCGGAGATAGTGCAGCGAAAGGACCTGCTGCACAAGACACCGAACTACTGAGGTGTTCGGTGACACACGAATGAATTCCGTATCCCAAAGGGAGGGTGCATGAAGAACGCAACCGTCGGCCGGTTCCTGCTGCTGGCATTTCTGTGGGGAGGCAGCTTCACCTTCATCAAGGTGTCCCTGGACGGGCTGACCCCCGGTCAGCTCGTGCTCAGCCGACTGGTGCTCGGCGCCGCCGTGCTGCTCGCCATCGTCGCGTTCCGCAAGATCGGCCTTCCCCGGTCCGCCGGCGTCTGGGGCCATGTCGCCGCCGCGGCCCTCTTCGGCAACGTCATCCCGTTCCTGCTGCTCTCCTACGGTGAACAGACCACCGGGGCCGGTATCGCGGGCGTCCTCATCGGGGCGACCCCGCTGCTGACCCTGACGATCGCGGCCGCGGCGCTGCCCACCGAGCGGGCGACCCGGCGCAAGGTGCTCGGCCTCCTCATCGGATTCGCCGGTGTGGTGGTCCTGATCGGACCGTGGACCGACGCCCTCGGCTCCTTCGGCGGCCAGCTCGCCTGCCTCGGCGCCGCACTCAGTTACGCGTGCGGCTTCGTCTACGTACGCAAGTTCCTCTCCCCGCTCGGTCTCGCCCCGATGGCCGCCGCGGCCTCCCAGCTCCTGGCCGCGACCGTGCTGCAGGCCGTCGTCACCCCCTTCCTCACTTGGCACACCCCGGAGTTCACCCTCAAGGTGACGCTCAGCATCGTCGCGCTCGGCCTGTTCAGCACCGGCCTGGCGTACGTGCTGTACTTCCGGCTCATCGGCGACGTCGGCGCCACCACCGCGTCGGCCGTGAACTACGTGGTCCCGGTCGCCTCCGTGCTCATCGGCGTGGTGGCGCTCGGCGAGTCCGTCACCTGGAACCTGCTGGTCGGCGGCCTGGTCGTGCTGGCGGGTGTGGCGTACGCGGAGAACCGGCTGCGGCAGCTCCGCTCCAAGGAACCGGCGCCGGCGGCTCCGGCGGCGGCCTCCGAAGCCGAGACCGGAGCCGCGGCGGCCGAGCCGGTCGCGGGCAGCCGCCCGCGCGGCGCGGAGGAACCGCGGTGAGCCCGCCCGGGCTCTACCGCCGGGCGGTCGGCGACCTCGACATGATCAGGTCCCGCGACCCGTCGGTGCACTCGCGCACCGAGGCCCTCCTGCACCCCGCCGTCCCCGCCGTCTGGGGCCACCGCGTGGCGCACCGGCTGCACCGGCGGGGGCTGCGCCGCACCGCGCGGCTCGTCTCCGTCGCCGCGCGGCTGGCGTCGGGCGGGATCGAGATCCACCCCGGCGCCCGGATCGGCCGAGGCTTCTTCGTCGACCACGGCGCGGGAGTGGTGATCGGCGAGACCGCCGTCGTCGGCGACGACGTCACGGTCTTCCACCAGGTCACGCTGGGTTCGGTCGGCTGGTGGCACGACGAGGCCCGGCCGCGGGACGCGCGCCGCCACCCCGAGGTGGGCGACCGGGTGGTGATCGGCGCCAACGCCACCCTGCTCGGGCCGATCACCGTCGGGCACGACACCGTCGTCGGCGCCCAGGCCCTCGTCGTCCGCGATGTGCCGAGCCACTCCCGGGTGCTGGCACCGGTGGCCACCGTGCCGCGCCCCCGGCACGCGCCGCAGCGGCCCCACCCGCCGCGAGGGACGAGGGAGGTGTCCGTCCTCTTCCCCGCCTGGTGACCCCTTCCTGGCTCCCCGCTCCTCGTGCCCCCGCCTGGTGACCGCTCCTGGTGCCCCGCCCCCGGTGACCCGCGCCGGGGCGACCCGATCCACCGAAACGGAGAAGCCCATGCCCGTCCCGGACCGACGCAGGCCCGCATCGTCGCTGGACGATCTGATCGGTTCCACCCCCACCATCCGGCTCGACCTGGGCGGGACCGCCTCCGGCACGACCGTCTACGCCAAGCTGGAGATGGCGAACCCCCTCTCCAGCGTGAAGGACCGCACCGGGCTGTACATGCTGGAGGCGGCCGAGAAACGCGGCGAGCTGGTCCCCGGCCGCTCCACCGTCGTGGAGGCCACCTCGGGGAACACCGGTATCTCGCTCGCCGCCCTGTGCGCCGCCCGGGGCTACACCTGCGTCATCGTGCTCCCGGACAACGCCACCAACGAACGGGTGCAACTGCTGCGCGCGTTCGGCGCGGAAGTCGTCCGGACCCCCCACGAGCAGGGCTACACGGCGGCGATCGAGAAGGCCCAGGAGATCCACCGCGAGCGGCCGGGGTCCTGGTTCGCCTGCCAGCACGAGAACCCGGACAACGTAGCTGCGCACTACGCCACCACCGGACCGGAGATCTGGAACGACACCGAGGGCACGGTGGACGTCCTGGTCTGCGGCGTCGGCACCGGAGGCACCCTGAGCGGCACCGCCCGCTACCTCAAGGAGCGGAACCCGGACCTCAGGGTGGTCGCGGTCGAGCCGGTGCGCTCGCCCGTCCTCAGCGAGGGCTGGGGCGGCCTGCACCGCATCCCGGGGCTCAACGGCGGGTTCGTCGCCGACACGACGGATGTCGAGGTGATCGACGAGGTCGTGACCGTCTCCGACGACGAGGCCTTCTCCACCGCACGCTTCCTGGCCCGCACGTTCGGCCTCCTGGTGGGCGTTTCCTCCGGAGCCGCGGCCCACGCCTGCCGCCTCCTGGCCGAGAGGCCCGACTACGCCGGCAAGACCATCGTCACGGTCTTCCCCGACACCGGCGAGAGATATCTGTCCCTGCTGGAGGCCGCCGCCGATGAGGAGTCGGCCGGCCAGGCGCGGGACACCGAAACCGTCGCGAAGATTGAGGAGTGAGTCCGGATGACCATGCTTCCCCGCATATTGCTGCCCGGTGAAGGCGAAGCGGTGCAGATCGGCACGACCACGAAGACCACGTTCAAGGCCGTCGGCGGTGAGACCGACGACCGCCTCGGCCTCTTCGAGCACCGCATGGAGCCGGGCGCCCCGGGCGCCTCGCCGCACATCCACCGCGAGCAGCTCGAAGCCTTCTACGTCCTGGACGGTGTCGTCGAACTGCACCTGGACGGGGAGACGTTCGCCGCGCCACCGGGCACCTATGTGAACGTCCCCGAGAACATGTCGCACGGGTTCCGCAACCCTTATCAGGACCAGGCGACCATGCTCATCATCTTCACGCCCGCCATCAACCGCGAGGAGTACTTCCGGGGACTCGCCGAGCTCTACGCGGACGGGAACCGGCCCACCGAGGACGAGCTGCTCGACCTCATGGCCCGCTACGACCAGTTCGAACTGACCTTGGACGGGACGACCTCCCGCCCCGGGTGGGGCAGGCACTAGCCGGCACCGTTCCCGGTGGGCCTCCCTCCTGGGAGGCCCACCGGACGTACCTCCGGCGCCTCACCCGGCCGTGAGGCCCCATTCCGCGGCGAGCAGCTCGAAGCTGCGCACCCGGTCGGCGTGGCCGTGCGTGATGGTCGTGACGATCAGCTCGTCCGCCCCCGTGGCGTCCCGAAGGGTCCGCAGCTGCTCGGCCACGTGGGGTGCCGTGCCGATGAACTGGGTCGCGGTGCGGTCCGCGACCAGCGCCCGGTCCTCCTCGCTCCAGATGTGGCGGCGGGCCTCCTCCGGCGTCGGGAACGCGATGGCGCCCTCGCCGCTGCGGATGCTGCGCACCCACAGGCCGTATCCGGTGGCCAGTTCGCGGGCGGTGCCCTCGTCCTCGGCGACCACCACATCGGCGGAGACGCTCACATAGGGCCGGTCCAGCCCGGCCGAGGGCTTGAACGCCTGCCGGTACCCCTCGACGGCCTCCAGCACCGTGCCCGGGCTGACGTGGTAATTGGCCGCGAAGCGGAGGCCGTTGGCGCCGGCCACCTGCGCACTGATCCCGGCGCTGCTGCCCAGGACCCACAGTTGCAGCGCGGCCCCTTCCCCCGGCACCACCTGCGTCTCGAACCCCGCGTCGGGTGCGTAGGTGCCCTCCAACAGGGCCAGGATGTCGCCCACTTGCTCGTCGTACGGCTGCGACTCGGCGCCCGGCAGCTGGAGCAGCTTCCGGTGCAGGGCGAGGAGCGGTGAGCGCAGCAGGTGCTCGTTGGAGTAACGCTCCGGAACGAGCAGCCCGTTGGGGGCGCGTCCGTCGACGGTGGCCGCCGCCTCCGCCACCCCGTCCGCCACCGGCGTACCCCTCTCCGCCGGCCCGCCCGACCGCCCGAGCCCCAGGTCGAAGCGGCCCGGGTGCACCGCGTCCAGCAGCCCGAACTCCTCCACCGCCGACAGGGCCGTACGGTGCCCGAGTTGGAGCGCTCCGGAGCCGAGCCGGATGTCCGACGTCACCGCCGCGGCGAGCGCCAGCAGCACGGCCGGCGAGGTGCCCGCGACCCCGGGGTTGAGGTGGTGCTCGGCGAACCAGTAGCGGCTGTAGCCGAGTCGCTCGGCCCGGCGGGCCAGGTCGAGACTGTTGCGTAACGCCTGTCCGGCCGTCGATCCGGTGGAGACCGGCACGAGGTCCAGGACGGCGAGAGGCGTGCGGGCGGTGGCCACGATGGGGTTCCCTGTGCAGCAAGAGGCAGCGGTACGGAGCCGGTCTGGCCGTAACGTACGGAGGCCGCCGAAAGAGCGTCAATCACTTCCCGGAGCTGGCAACGCAACCTTCATGTGAGGCTCGGGCGCGAGAACGCCGAGGGCGCCGGGGACGCCGAGGACGCCGGGGACGCCGAAGGGGCGGGGCGTCTGTCCGGCACCCCGCCCCCGCACTCCGCGTGACGGCTAGTCGATCGCCTTGATCAGCTCGCCGTTCGCGGTGTCACCGCTCAGCTCCCAGAAGAACGTGCCTCCCAGGCCCTGTTCGTTCTTGTAGTCCATCTTGGTGCCGATGGTCTCCGGGGTGTCGTAGCTCCACCAGTCGTTCCCGCAGTGGGCGTACGCCGTACCGGCCACCGTGCCCGAGACGGGGCAGCTGCCCTTCAGGACCTTGTAGTCCTCGATGCCGTCCTCGTACGTGCCCTTCGCCGCGCCGGTCGCGCTGCCGCCCGGCTCGGTCTGGGTGACGCCGGTCCAGCCACGGCCGTAGAAGCCGATGCCGAGCAGGAGCTTCTCCGACGGGATGCCCAGCGACTTCAGCTTGGAGATCGCCGCGTCGGAGTTGAAGCCCTCCGTCGGGATGCCCGGGTAGGAGGTCAGCGGGGAGTGCGGCGCCGTGGGGCCCTGCGCCGCGAATGCGCCGAAGAAGTCGTACGTCATCGGCAGGTACCAGTCGAGGTGCTGCGCCGCGCCCGCGTAGTCCACCGCGTCGATCTTGCCGCCGTCGGAGCCGTCCGCGGTGATCGCCGAGGTGATCAGGTTGTCGTTCCCGAAGGACTTGCGCAGCTCGCCGAGCAGTTCGCCGTAGGCGTCCCGGCCGCTCGTGTCACAGGTCAGACCGCAGGCGTTGGGGTACTCCCAGTCGATGTCGATGCCGTCGAAGACATCGGCCCACCGCGGGTCCTCGACCAGGTCGTAGCAGGACTTCGCGAACGCGGCCGGGTTCTGCGCGGCCTCACCGAACCCGCCCGACCAGCTCCAGCCGCCGAACGACCAGAGGACCTTGATGTCCGGGTGGAGCTCCTTCAGCTTGCGCAACTGGTTGAAGTTGCCGCGCAGTTCCTGGTCCCAGGCGTCGGCGACCCCGTCGACGGACTCCTCGGCGGTGTAGGCCTTCTCGTAGTCTGCGTAGGAGTCGCCGATCGTGCACTTGCCGTTCTGCACGTTGCCGAAGGCGTAGTTGATGTGGGTGAGCTTGTCCGCCGAACCTGACGTCACGATGTTCTTGACGTGGTAATCGCGGTCGTACGTGCCCCAGTTGGTGAAGTAACCGATCACCTTGTCGCCGGCCGCTGTGGGGGCGGCCTCGGCGGCGGGGGCCGCGGGAGGCTGTGCGGCGGGGGCCGCGCCGGCCGGGGACATGCCCGCGACGCCGAGCAGGGTGGCGCCGAGCGCCGCCGTACAGGCGGCCGCGGCGAGCGCCCGGAGCCGGGCGCGGGGACGGTGCAGTGTGAGCATCGTGGCTCCTCGTGGGGGGAGGGCTGGTGCGTGGGGGGTGCGGGCCGAACGCCGGGCCGTACGTGCCCGGTTTGGCATGAACGCGGTAAGGCGTTCGCTGGAACCGTAGAAGGACTAGACCAGTTGGGTCAATGGTTCGGACCAATTCGCGGATCTTCGCGGACCGCTCCCACCCCTCCGACCAGCACGTCACCCCGTGACGGGAGGCATCCGATCGGGCATACTCAACCCGCCACAGCCGCTGACCCGCGCCCCCCGAGACCCGGGAGGGCAGGATCGGCTGGGCAGTCTGCTTTTCCCGGCTCCGTTCCGGGAGATCACCCGGCGGCGCCTCTCACACCCCGAGCGCGCGACCGTCGCAACGCCCGACAGGGAGGAGAGCGCCGTCATGTCCGACCGTGCCCCGCAGCCGGTGGAACGCCGTCTGCCCACCGAGGAGTCCCGGCAGCTCGTCGCGCTCGTCCGCGACATCGTGTCCAAGGAGATCGCCCCCCGGGCGGCCGAGGAGGAGGATGCGGGCCACTTCCCGCGCGAGGTCTTCACCCTCCTCTCCGAATCCGGTCTCCTCGGACTTCCCTACGGCTCCGCCCACGGCGGCGGCGACCAGCCCTACGAGGTCTACCTCCAGGTACTGGAGGAGCTGGCCGCGGCCCGCCTCACCGTCGGCCTCGGCGTCAGCGTCCACTCCCTGGCCTGCCACGCGCTCGCCGGCTACGGCACCGAGGAGCAGCAGGCCGCGCACCTTCCCGCGATGCTCTCCGGCGGTCTGCTGGGCGCCTACTGCCTCTCCGAGCCGGCCTCCGGCTCCGACGCGGCCTCCCTGCGCACCAAGGCCGTACGCGACGGCGAGGACTGGGTCATCACCGGCACCAAGGCGTGGATCACCCACGGCGGCGTCGCCGACTTCTACACCGTGCTCGCCCGCACCGGCGTGGACGGCCCCCGCGGCATCACGGCCTTCCTCGTCCCCGGCGACGCCGAAGGCCTCAACGCCGCGCTCCCCGAGAAGAAGATGGGGATGAAGGGGTCGCCCACGGCCCAGCTCAACTTCGACGGCGTACGGGTCGGTGACGACCGCCGCATCGGCGCCGAGGGCCAGGGCTTCGCCATCGCCCTGTCCGCGCTCGACTCCGGGCGCCTGGGCATCGCCGCCTGCGCGATCGGGGTCGCCCAGGCGGCCCTGGACGAGGCCGTGCGGTACGCCACCGACCGGCGCCAGTTCGGCCGCCCCATCGCGGACTTCCAGGGGCTGCGTTTCATGCTCGCGGACATGGCCACCCAGATCGAGGCCGGCCGGGCGCTCTACCTGGAGGCGGCACGGCTGCGCGACGCGGGAGAGGCCTTCTCCCGCCAGGCGGCCATGGCGAAGCTCTTCTGCACGGACGCGGCCATGCGCGTGACCACCGACGCCGTCCAGGTGCTCGGCGGCTACGGCTACACGCTGGACTTCCCGGTCGAGCGGCTGATGCGCGAGGCCAAGGTGCTGCAGATCGTGGAAGGCACCAATCAGATCCAGCGCATGGTCATCGCCCGTCACCTCGCGGGTGCGGAGACCCGCTGACCCTCAGGGGGTGTCCGACACCCCCTGAGGGCCGGAGACCCCCTGGGGGCCGGTCGGACCAGGCGGGGAGCGCGGCGGCCTGGTTCCACTCCTGGTCGCGGTGGCCCGGCACGGTCCGGCCGCTGCCGCGCCAGTCCCGCAGCAGGGCGCTGTAGATGGGCGGGTCGACGGGGGAGGCCATCGGGGAGTTCCCCGTCGACCGGGGCAGCGGCTGCGGCTGCCGAACCGATTCTTCGGGTGCCGGGGGAGCGAGACGGCGGCGCCCCGAGCCGACTGGTGAATGCAGCGTCGTCATACGGGGTCAACGCCCCGGGGCGGGCACGGGTCACTGCCGCCGTGAACCGAGTGCCAGTTCGGCGGGTGCCCGTGGGCACCCGCCGGGAACGTCCCTACGGCCGCGGGCGGCGGTTCAGGCGGCCTCGCGCCGCATCCGGTCCACCCGCAGCGGGCGGGAGCCGGGGCCGCCGGTGTGCGAGAAGGGCTGCAGCCGCCAGTCGAGCCCCTGGGGGAGCGTCAGCAGGAGCGCCGCCTCCTGCTCCTGGGGTTCCAGCGTCTCGTCGGCGGGCCGGGCGTCCGCCGCGAGGCGGCCGGTGCCGGAGCAGACGGTGAGCACGAACGGGTTCCACGGGGTGGGGCACCGGGCGTGCTCCGGCAGGACGTCCTCGTCGGCCAGCAGGGCGATCGGCTGGGCGCAGTCCGGGCAGACCACCCGGAACATCTCGAACATGTCGTACACATCGGCGCCGTCGTCCTCGTCGGGATCGACAGGCTCCGGTTCGGTACGTCCGGTGAGCTTCATGCTCTGCATGGGATCTTCCCCCCTCGGGTGGGCCGGCACAGCGCCACGGCCACGACCACAGCAAGCACTTCCCTCCGCCCGTGGCCGATAACCGCGAGGGGGCCCGCTACCGACCCGTAGGTCTGTGGCGTTCGTCACATGCCCCCCGCAGGTGCCGTTCCGTGACCCGCGCGACTGTGCCGACAGGCACCCGGGGCCATAGGTTGATCCGCATGGAGGAGCTGGACCGTCAGATTGTGGAGTTGCTCGTCAAGGACGGGCGGATGAGCTACACCGACCTGGGCAAGGCCACCGGCCTGTCCACCTCGGCCGTTCATCAGCGCGTTCGCCGGCTTGAGCAGCGCGGGGTGATCCGCGGCTATGCCGCCGTCGTCGACCCCGAGGCCGTCGGGCTGCCCCTCACCGCGTTCATCTCGGTGAAGCCGTTCGACCCCAGCGCGCCCGACGACATCGCGGAGCGGCTCGCGGGGGTGCCGGAGCTGGAGGCCTGCCACAGCGTCGCCGGGGACGAGAACTACATCCTCAAGGTGCGCGTGGCGACCCCGCTGGAGCTGGAGCACCTGCTCACCAGGATCCGTACGCTGGCGGGCGTCTCGACCCGGACGACGGTGGTCCTGTCCACCCCGTACGAGGCGCGCCCCCCGCGCGTCTGAGGGGGCCGCGGGCCTGCCCGAACCGGGCAGGCGCGAGACTGGTCCCATGACCGAGAGCACCGCCCCCCAGAGCGCCCCCGAACACCGCACCCTGCTGCTGCGCGGGGGAGACGTCCACAGCCCGGCCGACCCGTTCGCCACCGCGATGGTCGTGGAGCGCGGGCACGTCGCCTGGGTGGGCTCCGAAGGGGCCGCCGACGCCTTCGCGAGCGGCGTCGACGAAGTCGTCGACCTGGAGGGCGCCCTGGTCACCCCGGCGTTCACCGACGCCCACGTCCACACCACCGCGACCGGCCTGGCCCTCACCGGGCTCGACCTCTCCGGCGCCCGTACGCTCCCCGAAGCCCTCGGCCTCGTCCGTGCGTTCGCGAACCGGCACGCCGCCACCGACGTCCTCCTCGGCCACGGCTGGGACGCCGCGCGGTGGCCCGAACAGCGCCACCCCTCGCGCGCCGAGCTCGACGAGGCGTCCGGCGGCCGCGCCCTCTACCTGCCCCGGATCGACGTGCACTCCGCCGTCGTCACCACCGCCCTGCTGGACCTCGTCCCTGGCGTCACCGGGATGGCCGGATACCACCCCGACGCCCCCCTGACCGGCGACGCCCACCACGCCGTACGCGCCGCCGCGCACAACGCGCTCACCCCTGCGCAGCGCACCGCTGCCCAGCGCGCCGCGCTCGACCACGCCGCCTCCCTCGGCATCGGCACCCTCCACGAGTGCGCCGGACCCGAGATCTCCGACGAGGAGGACTTCACCTCCCTCCTGGCCCTCGCCGCCGAGCGGCCCGGACCCCGGGTCTTCGGTCTCTGGGCCGAGGAGATCGCCGACGAGAAGGGCGCCCGCCGCATCCGGGAGCTCGGCGCGATCGGCGCGGCCGGCGACCTCTTCGTGGACGGCTCCCTCGGCTCCCACACCGCCTGCCTGCACGAGCCGTATGCCGACGACCCGCAGACCGGCACCGCCCACCTGGACGCCGCCCGCATCGCCGCCCATGTCACCGCCTGCACCGAGGCCGGCCTCCAGGCGGGCTTCCACGCCATCGGCGACGCGGCCGTCACCGCCGTCGTGGAGGGCGTACGGGCCGCCGCCGAGACGCTCGGCCTCGCGCGGATCCGCGCCGCCCGCCACCGGGTCGAGCACGCCGAGATGCTCACCCCCGAGACGATCGCCGCCTTCGCCGAGCTGGGGCTCACCGCCTCCGTCCAGCCCGCCTTCGACGCCGCCTGGGGCGGCCCCGAGGGCATGTACGCCCAGCGCCTGGGCGCCGAGCGGGCCGCCACCCTGAACCCGTACGCCGCCCTCCTGCGCGCCGGAGTTCCGCTCGCCTTCGGCTCCGACAGCCCGGTCACCCCGCTCGACCCCTGGGGCACCGTCCGGGCCGCCGCCCACCACCGCACCCCGGAGCACCGCATCTCCGTCCGGGCCGGCTTCACCGCGCACACCCGGGGCGGCTGGCGGGCCATCGGCCGCGACGACGCCGGGCTCCTGGTGCCGGGGGCACCCGCCGACTACGCCGTCTGGCGGACCGCCGAACTCCTGGTCCAGGCCCCCGACGACCGGGTCGCCCGCTGGTCCACCGATCCCCGCTCCGGCACGCCCGGGCTGCCGGATCTGACCCCCGGCGCCGAACTGCCGGTCTGCCTGCGGACCGTGGTCTCCGGACACACGGTCTACATGCGACCGAACGAGTGACGTCGGAGGGTTCCGTACCGCCGATCGATGGCTCGGGCACGCGTTCCCGACCTGCGCATCCCGGGCACTGACCAGGCAATTTGGGCAAAAGGCCCAGGTCGCACGGGTGTTGACAGAACGCGCCCACAGGCCGGTAGGTTCGGCCGGGTCCACCACAGGACGTCCGACCGGTTAAACCTCCACGCAGTCGTCGAACGCCGCTGGGTCATGGGGTGGTGTGCCGCACCGGCCCACCATCACTGACAGCCAGGTTCAGCGCCCGCGCCTCGGGGGCGAGGGAAGGTTTCAGCCGGACGGAGGGTGCGACCCGGGTGGGGCCCGGACGTTCAGTAGACAACGGCTTTCGGTCGACCCGCAGCCAGCGGGTCCCAGGTCGGCCCGAAGGGCGCCGGGCCCCGATCCGCAGTTCCCACGCGTGTCATCGCGTGTTTCTGTCCGCAGTTCCGTCCATCTGCCCGGCCTGTGCCACGCGCCCACGCGACCGCGTAGGAGCTCCGGGGCGGTGTGCTGGATATGGTGTCCCCCTGTGTACGGACTCTAAGGGGCAGTAGTGAACGACGGCGGTCAGAGGCAGTTCGGCCCGCTCGGCAAGGTCCTGGTGATCATTCCGACCTACAACGAGGTCGAGAACATCAGGCCGATCGTCGACCGGGTGCGCACGGCCGTGCCGGATGCCGACATCCTGGTGGCCGACGACAACAGCCCCGACGGCACCGGAAAGGCGGCCGACGAGATCGCGGCCGCCGACGAGCAGGTCCACGTCCTGCACCGCAAGGGCAAGGAAGGGCTCGGCGCCGCCTACCTCGCGGGCTTCTCCTGGGGCACCGAGCACGGCTACGGCGTCCTCGTCGAGATGGACGCAGACGGCTCCCACCAGCCCGAGGAGCTGCCCCGGCTGCTCACCGCGCTCAAGGGCGCCGACCTCGTCCTCGGCTCCCGCTGGGTGCCCGGCGGCCGCGTCGTCAACTGGCCCAAGAGCCGCGAGGCCATCTCCCGCGGCGGCAGCCTCTACTCCCGCCTCGCCCTCGGCCTCTCCGTCCGCGACGTCACCGGCGGCTACCGCGCCTTCCGGACCGAGACCCTCCAGGGCCTCGGACTCGAGGAGGTCGCCTCCCAGGGGTACTGCTTCCAGGTCGACCTGGCCCGCCGCTCCGTGGAAGCCGGCTACCACGTGGTCGAGGTCCCCATCACCTTCGTGGACCGCGAGGTCGGCGACTCCAAGATGAGCCGGGACATCCTCGTCGAGGCGCTGTGGCGGGTCACCGGCTGGGGCATCACCTCCCGCGCCAACAAGGTCCTGGGCCGGAAGAAACCCTGAACCCCGGCGCGTACTGGCCGGTCCATGATCACCCCCTTACGCCGCTTCCACCTCCGTACGGGCACACTGGTTGCATGACGACCGGCACTCCGCCCCCGACCCGTCCCCGGCGCTCGCGCGCCCGTAGATTCCTGCCGTTGGCCCTCGCCGCCTGGCTGGTCCTGGAGATCTGGCTGCTGACCGTGGTCGCCTCGGCCGCCGGCGGGCTCACCGTCCTGCTGCTCCTGGTCGCCGGGGCGGTGCTCGGCACCGTGGTGATCAAGCGCGCCGGGCGCCGCGCCTTCAAGAACCTCACCGAGACCCTCCAGCAGATGCCGGGGCAGCCCGGCGCCACCGAGGCCCCGCAGGTCACCGGAGGAAAGGCATCCCAGGGCAACGGCCTGCTGATGCTCGGCGGACTGCTGCTCCTGATCCCCGGCCTCATCTCGGACGCGGCCGGTCTCCTCCTGCTCATCCCGCCCGTCCGCACCGCGATCAGCCGCCGGGCGGAACGATCCCTCGAGCGCCGGATGCGGGCCGCGTCCCCCGGCAGCCTTTCGGACGCCTTCCAGCAGGCCCGTATGCACCGGCCGGACGGGAAGGTCGTTCAGGGGGAGGTCATCCGCGAGGATGGCACACAGCCCCCTTCCCGCCCCTCCGGCCCCGATGACGACCCCCGGGGCCCGCGCCCGCCGCTCACGCCCTGAGGCCCGGGCGGGCCGGCGCCGGACGGAGATAAAGAGCCGCGGGCCGTGACACACGTTCTGTGTCACGGCCCGCGGCTCTTGTGCTGTGCTGTTGTCGCGCTCGATGCGATGGTTACGCGGAGTGCGGTGGTGCTACGCGGTCAGGCAGACTTCCTGCTGTCCCGCGGGTGCACGGCGATGTTCATGGCTCCGGAGCGCAGAACCGCCAGCCTCTCGGCCAGCACCTCCTCGAGCTCCTCACGCGTGCGCCGCTCCATGAGCATGTCCCAGTGCGTACGCGCAGGCTTGCCCTTCTTCTCCTCGGGGCCATCCCCGTCCACCAGGAGTGCCTGGGCGCCGCACGCCTTGCACTCCCACTCCGGCGGAATTTCCGCCTCCACCGAGAACGGCATCTCGAATCGATGTCCGTTCTGGCATGCGTACTCCACCGCCTGGCGCGGGGCCAGATCGATGCCGCGGTCCGTCTCGTAGCTGGTAACCACAAGTCGCGTGCCGCGAAGAGCTCGCTCACTCATGAATCGTGCCTCCCGGGCTTGTCGCCCACAGGACAAAATGTCGCTGTCGTCGTCATCCGGTCAACGTCCGGTCGCTGGCAAAGATTCCCGTCGCCGGTCATGCGTCGCCCGTTCGTGCCGCTGCTTTATCTGGGTTGAGTACCCACCCTTGCCCGGTTTGTCACCTCTGGAGGGTGGTGTCACCCAACGGTTGAGCTGCTTCCACTCGCAGTAACGGTCCTCCGGGCAGGCCAAAGGCGTACACTACCGGCCTTTGACTTCAACGTCTAAATCCGTTCCGGCACGGGATTGCCCGCGGCCGTGATCGCACGCCGTACCGGCACCCGCGCGAGCAGCACCGCGCCGAGGGCGAAGAACACGATCAGCGAGATGATCGCCTCCCGGTAGCTGCCCGTCAGCTGGTACGCCAGACCGAACACCAGGGGCCCCAGCCAGCTCAGACCCCGGTCGCTCATCTCGTACGCCGAGAAGTACTCCGCCTCCTTGCCGCGCGGCACCAGGTGGGAGAAGAGTGAGCGGGACAGCGCCTGGCTGCCGCCCAGCACGAGCCCGATGGCCGCCGCGAGAACGAAGAAGAAGACGGGCGCGTCGGCGGGCAGCAGATAGGCGGAGAGCAGGATCGCGGTCCATACGACGAGTGAGCCCAGGATGGTGCGCTTGGCGCCGTACACCCGGGCGAGCCGGCCCATGCCGAGCGCCCCCGCCACCGCCAGGATCTGCACCAGCAGGACGGCGACGATCAGGGTCGTCTGGTCGAGGCCCAGCTCCTCGGAGCCGTACAGGGAGGCCTGGGAGATGACCGTCTGGATGCCGTCGTTGTAGACGAGGTACGCGAGCAGGAACGAGAGCGTCAGCGGGTGGCGCCGCATGTCCTTCAGGGTCGCCATCAACTGCTTCCAGCCGGAGCCGACCGCCCCCTCGCCGTCCGGTGCCACCCGCCGGTCGCGCAGCCTGCGCAGCGGTACGAGGGTGAAAGCGCCCCACCACACACCCGCCGACGCGAGGCAGATCCGCACCGCGTCGGACTCCGCGAGGCCGAAGGACTCGTGGCCGGTGTACAGGATCAGGTTGAGGACGAGGACCAGGGCGCCCGAGGTGTAGCCGAAGGCCCAGCCGCGCGAGGAGACCGCGTCCCGTTCCTCCGGCCCGGCGATCTGCGGCAGATAGGCGTTGTAGAGGACCATCGACACGGAGATCGAGGCGTTCGCCACGATGAGCAGGAACGCGCCCAGCAGATAGCGGTGGCCGTCCAGGAAGAACATCCCCGCCGTCGCCGCGGCACCTGTATAGGCGGCCGCCGCCAGCAGCGGCTTCTTCCGGCCCGTACGGTCCGCCGCCGCGCCCACGATCGGCATCAGGATGACGGCCACCACGATGGAGGCCGAGACGGAGTACGCGAACAGCGAGCCCGCCCTCACGGGTATGCCCAGCGGGTGCACGAAGCCGTCAAGATCGGCCGCCGCCTTGGCGATCGAGGTCAGATACGGACCGAGGAAGACGGTCAGCACACTGGTGGAGTAGACGGAGCAGGCGAAGTCGTAGAAGTACCAGCCGTGCTGCTCGCGTTTGCGGGCGGCGGCCGGCCCGTCGCCCGGCGGCTGCCCGGCCGGATCGGCCGTTCCTTTGGTCCCGGTGCTCAACCCGCGCCCCCTCGGTTCTCGCGTGCGGACGCGGACGGGCCCGGCGTCAGGCCCAGGCCCCCCGCTCGCTCAGCACCGTACGCAGCGTCTCGATGTGATCGGTCATGATGCCATCCACCCCGAGGTCCAGGAGGGCCGCCATCCGTTCGGGCTCGTTGACCGTCCAGACGTGCACCTGGAGCCCCAGCGCGTGCGCCGTACGGACGAAACGGGCGTCGACGACCGGGATGCCGCCCTGGCGCTCGGGAACCTGCGCACAGACCGCGCCCGTGCGCAGCGGCGCCGGGATCCCGTACGAGCGCAGCCGCAGCCCCAGCACGCCGCGCACTCCGTACGAGGTGGCCAGGCGCGGGCCCGCCAGGCGGTGCGCACGGGCCACCCGGGCCTCCGAGAACGAGCCGACGCAGACCCGGTCCCAGGCGTCGGTCCTGCGGATCAGCTCCAGGAGGGGTTCCAGGGCCGGTTCCGCCTTGACGTCCACGTTCCAGCGGGCCTCGGGGAACTCCTCCAGCAGCTCCTCGAAGAGGGGGAGGGGTTCGGTGCCCCCGACCCTGGCCCGGCACACCTCGCTCCAGGGCAGCGCGGAGATCCTGCCCGTGGCGTCGGTGACCCGGTCGAGCGTCGGGTCGTGGAAGGCGACGAGACGGCCGTCCGCCGTGGTGTGGACGTCGGTCTCGAAGTAGCGGTACCCCGCGGTCGCCGCCCGGCGGAAGGCGGCCGCGGTGTTCTCCACCCCGTCCGCCGCACCGCCGCGGTGGGCGAAGGCAATGGGTGTCGCGTGATCCAGATAGGGGTGGCGGCTCGGTTTCACTGCGGCAGTATGGCCTGCCCGGATGGAGGGGTGGCAACGGGGTCGGGTCCGGCGGGCGGCGCCGGGGTGAGGGTCACCGGGGCGGGCGCGGGGAGTTCGAAGACCCGCAGGAAGAGCTGGGCCAGCGGGCCGATCGCCAGGGCGTACAGGACCGTACCGGCCCCGAGCGAGCCGCCCAGCAGGAAGCCGGTGACGACGACGGCCACCTCGATCACCGTACGCATCAGCCGGATGGAGCGGCCGGTGACCCGGTTCAGCCCGGTCATCAGTCCGTCGCGCGGACCGGGGCCGAAGCGGGCGGCGATGTAGAGCCCGGTCGCCACCCCGTTGAGCACGATGCCCAGGACCAGCACCGGGATCCGGACCCCGTAGCCGTCGAGGTCGCCGACGAGGGCGAGCGTCCCGTCCATCGCCAGGCCGACCACGAAGACGTTGGAGACGGTGCCGAGCCCGGGGCGCTGCCGCAGCGGTATCCACAGCAGCAGCACGATCGCGCCGACGATGATCGAGACGACGCCGATCGAGATGCCGGTCAGCTCGGTGAGGCCCTGGTGCAGGACGCCCCACGGCTCCAGGCCGAGTTCGGCGCGGACGAGGAGCGCCGAACTCGCCCCGTACAGCGTCAGGCCGACGTACAGCTGGACCAGCCGCCGGGTGAGGTGGGTGGCGCTCCGGGCGGTGGTGTCGGACACGTGTTGCCCCCTGGTGTGGTGGTAGTGGACTGCTTCATGTCACCCTGTGGCAGGGGATTGGTCGCCAACCATGGCCAATTCGAGGAAGGTGGACTGATTTCGATGACGCAGTGGACTTCGACGGTGGGGGCGGCTCAGCTCGCGCGGCAGCTCCACGCGCAGCAGCCCCGGCCCACCGGCCCGGCCGGGCGGAAGCCGCCCGCCTACCGCGCGCTCGCCGACGGCGTGCGGCTCCTCGTCCTGGAGGGCCGGGTCCCGGTCGCCGCCCGGCTGCCCGCCGAACGTGAACTCGCCCTCGCCCTCTCCGTCAGCCGCACCACCGTCGCCGCCGCCTACGAGGCGCTGCGCGCGGAGGGGTTCCTGGAGTCGCGGCGCGGCGCGGGCAGTTGGACCGCCGTCCCGGCCGGGAACCCGCTGCCCGCCCGGGGCCTCGAAC
Source organism: Streptomyces cyaneofuscatus (assembly GCF_033109485.1). Classification (NCBI taxonomy): domain Bacteria; kingdom Bacillati; phylum Actinomycetota; class Actinomycetes; order Kitasatosporales; family Streptomycetaceae; genus Streptomyces; species Streptomyces cyaneofuscatus. Next base: position 7,154,054 of record NZ_CP137002.1, read on the forward strand.
CGCTGCCCCCGGAGTCGCTCGGCTCGATGATCGACCTGGGCTGCGCATCCCTGCCCGCCCCCGAGCCCTGGCTGACCCGCGCCTTCCAGGGGGCGGTGGAGGAGCTGCCGCCGTACGCCCACACGCACGGCGACTACCCGGCCGGGCTGCCCGCGCTGCGGCGGACGATCGCCGACCGCTACACCGCGCTCGGCATCCCCACGATGCCCGAACAGATCATGGTCACCACCGGTGCGATGGGGGCCATCGACGCCATCTGTCACCTGTTCGCGGGCCGCGGCGAACGGATCGCGGTCGAGTCCCCTTCGTACGCCAACATCCTCCAGCTGATGCGGGAGACGGGGGCCCGCCTCGTCCCCGTCGCGATGGAGGAGGGCATCGGCGGCTGGGACATGAACCGGTGGCGCCAGGCGCTACGCGACTCCGCGCCCCGGCTCGCCTATGTGGTGGCCGACTTCCACAACCCGACCGGCGCCCTCGCCGACGAGCAGCAGCGGCGGGACCTGGTCGACGCCGCCCGCTCCGCCGGCACCGTCCTGGTCGTCGACGAGACGATGACCGAACTCCGCCTCGACCCCGGCACCACCATGCCCCGCCGGGTCTGCGCCTTCGACCCGGCCGGCAGCACGGTGCTCACCGTCGGCTCGGCCAGCAAGGCGTTCTGGGCCGGGATGCGGATCGGCTGGGTGCGGGCGGCCCCGGACGTCATCCGCTCCCTGGTCTCCGCCCGCGCCTACGCGGACATGGGCACCCCGGTCCTGGAGCAGCTCGCCATCAACTGGCTGATGGGTACGGGCGGCTGGGAGCAGGCGGTCGAGATCCGCCGGGACCAGGCACGGCAGAACCGCGACGAGCTGGTCGCGGCGGTCCGCCGGGAGCTGCCGGAGTGGGAGTTCGCGGTGCCGGGCGGCGGGCTGACCCTCTGGGTGCGCACGGGCGGCCTCTCCGGCTCCCGGCTGGCGGTGGCGGGCGAACGCGTCGGTGTACGGGTGCCCTCGGGGCCGCGGTTCGGGGTCGACGGGGCGTTCGAGGGCTATGTGCGGCTGCCGTTCACGGTGAGCGGCCCGGTCGCGGAGGAGGCGGCGGTGCGGCTCGCGGCGGCGGTGGAGCTGGTCCGCTCCGGCGCGGGTGCGGGGGTGGACGCGCCCCGCAGCTTCGTGGCCTGAGGGCTCCCCCCCCGTAGCTTCGTGGCCTGGGGGCTGCCCCCTCCGCCGCATTTCGTGGCCCGAGGGCTGCCCCCCCCCGCAGCTCACCCCTCGGCGATCGCCGCCTGCGCTTTGGCGAGCTGCCCGGTCGGCGCGGCCTCCACGGCCACGGGCACCTCGGCGGTGTCCTCGACCGGTCCGTCGGGCGCGCCGACGGGCTCCGGCTGCGGCTCCTGCCGGGGCGCGGCACCCGGCCGCTCCGGCAGCGCGTCCAGCACCGCCTGCCGGTGGGCCTCGCTCGCGTCCTCGTCGTACGGGTCCGGCGTCGCCGGGACCTGGAGGCGCAGCACGGGCCCGGTGCCCAGGCGGGCGTACCCCCGCCCCGCCGGAACCTCCGGGGGCGGGGTGGTGTTCGGCCCGTCGCCCAGGACGGCGGTGATCTGCTCGCGGGACGCGGGGCCGAGGACGACGCGGGCCCGGGTGTGGGTCCGTACGGTCTCGGTGAGGGTCTCCAGGGTGTCGAACTGGTCGGCCAGGACCACGGTGACGCCCGCCGCCCGCCCGTGCCGCAGCGGCACCTGGAGCAGCTCCAGCGGGTCGGGCCTGCCGTCGGCCGCCGCGAGGTGGCCGAGGACGCCGGGGCGGTCCAGCAGGATCGAGAGCGGGCGCTTGATGTCCTCGGGGACGGGGTGACCGCCCTGCCGGGCCCGGTTGGCGAAGATCAGCCGCCGTTCCGTCTCGTGCGCGGCCCACTCCAGGGTGGCCAGCGCGCCGCTGAGGCCGGATTCCACGGCGAGGACGCCGGGGCAGCCGACGAGGGCGCCGTACTCACCCGTCCCGCTGCCGTCGACGACGAGGACGTCGCCCTGCTGGAGGGCCTGGAGGGCGATGGAGCGGAGCAGGGTGGTGGTGCCGCTGCCGGGCTGCCCGACGGCCAGCAGGTGGGGTTCGGTGGAGCGGTTGCCGGTCCGCCAGACGACGGGGGAGGCGTCCACGGTCGTGTCGCCGTCGCGGACCGGGACGGTGAGGCGGACCGCGTCGGGGTCGGTGAAGCCGAGCACCGTCTCGCCGGGGGCGGTCACGAAGCGCTGGGCGGCGATCGAGGTCGACAGGGGGGCCGGGACGGTCATGACCAGGCGGTTGGCCTCCTCGTCCCAGGCGAAGCGGTACTCGCGGGCGCGGCCCGACTTGGTGTGCAGCAGCTGCTCGATCCGGGCCCTGGCGGCGGCCTCGCCGTCGGTGAAGTACGCCGGGTAGGAGATCTGGAGGCGGGAGATCCGCCCGTCGGCGTCGAAGGCGTACCCGTCGAAGGCCTTCTCCCAGTCGCCGCCGTGGGCGAACAGCGGGTCGGGATCGTCGGGCACCGAGAAGTACGGCACGAGCGCCTCGTACAGTGCGCGCAGGCGGGTGGACTCCGCCTCGTCCGGGCCGGTCTTCACGGGGGTCCGCTCCCGCCCCTTCCACGCGGCGGCGCCCATCACCGTGATCAGGGCCAGGATCGGCCCGTACGGCACGAGCGCCACGGCGAGCACGCAGGCCGCGGCCAGGAACAGCTTGGGACCACGCCGTTCCTTGGGGGTCGCGGCCCACTTCTGCCGGCCGGAGGCGGCCAGCAGCCGCAGACCACGCAGGATCGTGATCAGCGGATGGAGCACATCGGTGGCACTGTCGGCGGCCGTGCGCGCGATCTCTCTGCTGCGAGTGATCGATGCGCTGCCGCTGCTCAGAACGCGGGGGAGTGGTCGCCGTGCCACAGCTGTCTCCTGAAGGGGTGGGAGCGGTTGCGGAGCGTCAGAACTTGATCCCGCCCAGCAGACCGGCGAGGCTCGCCCCGCCTGCTGTGATGCTCGGCGCGATCGCGGTGCCGGCCAGGTAGAAGCCGAACAGCGCGCAGACGATGGCGTGGGACGCCTTGAGCCCGTCCTTCTTGAAGAACAGGAAGACGACGATGGCGAGCAGTACCACGCCCGAGATGGAAAGGATCATGAGCGGATCTCCTGGTTGAGGGGACAGTCACCATGAGTCCTTCCAGGATCACGCGAAGTATCTATACGATAAAAGGTGCAATCGAGTGAATAAGTCGCATTTTCACTTGACTGGTGGAGCGGAACCTGTGGCCCGCGCGCGGTATTTCGGACTCCGTGCCGGGCAGGAGTCACCCGCGGTGATCTTTTGCCGTATCCGGGCCCGGTCATGTCCGTCCCGGAGCAGTACCCTGTCGATTCACTCGTACGGCCCCCTGCCGTACACCCCCCGGTCAACAGCGGCGGTGACAGCCGCCGCACGGTCAAGGAAGGCGGCCCGCGCGATGAGCGAAACCCCCGATCCCGAGGTGGTCGAGCTGGCGACCAAGGTCTTCGACCTGGCCCGCACCGGCGACGCCGAGGCGCTTGCCGCGTACGTCGACGCCGGCGTCCCCGCCGACCTCACCAACGGCCGGGGCGACTCGCTGCTCATGCTCGCCGCCTACCACGGGCACGCCGGGGCCGTCACCGCCCTCGTCGCCCGCGGCGCCGACCCGGACCGGGCCAACGACCGCGGCCAGACCCCGCTGGCCGGAGCCGTCTTCAAGGGCGAGGACGCCGTCATCGACGCCCTGCTGAGCGCGGGCGCCGACCCCGCCGCCGGATCGCCGTCCGCGCGGGACACGGCCCAGATGTTCGGCAAGGCCGACCTGCTGGAACGCTTCGGTGCCCGCTGAGAGGGCGGCGGACGTGTCCGCCGATGGGTCCGCTGACCGGTCCGTCGTAAATGTGGTCGCGGTGGCGAAATGGCTGGGTCATCATGACGTCGCGGGTCCATTTCGGGCCACCGACGAGAGGCAGAGGAAGATGGTCTACACCAAGCACCGGACGGCGATCGGCCGATCATGTCGCTGCGCGGCGTAGGGATGTCCCCAGGACATCCCCCCGTGCCCCGAGGGGTACGGAGCACTGCACACAGTCCCGGTTGTGTCGACAGCTTGATGTGAGGCTTTCTCCCATGTTCGATCCGTTCATAGCGCCGAGCGGCACCCTGCTCGGCCTGCTGCAGAGGGGCCGCGGCGACGGCACGCTCCACGCGCTCGCCGCACCACGCCCCGAGGCCCTCGCGGCCCTCAACCACTGCGTCGTGAGCGACCCCCGTCACGACTGGCAGGTGGAGAACCGCTCCCTCTACTACGCCCGCCTGTACCTGGATCTCGACGGCGGCATCGAGGAGATCGAGCGCCACCTCGGTGACCCCGACGACCACACGGACACCGACGACTCCCGTACCGGCCTCGCGCTCTCCGTCCTCGGCCACCTCGCCTCCTACGGACGCGACGACGCCCTGGCGCTGCTCCGCCGCTACGCGGCCACCGGCGCCAACTGGGCCTGGGCCCTGGACGAGCTCGCCCTGCGCGACGACGACGCGGGCCTGCGCTCCCTCGCCCTGCCCGTCCTGGGTCGTTTTCCGGCCACCGAGGAAGGCACCGCCGAGCTCGCCGCCGCCGTACGCGACTCCTTCGAGCCGCGCCCCTGGCGGCTCTGGGCCGACGACCCGCGCGAAGCGGTCGGCGCCCGCGTGCGGGCCGCCACCGAACAGGGCTCGTTCGACCGCTGGCAGCGCCAGATGCGCCCCGGTGGTCCCCGCCCCGGCTGGAGCGTCCAGGCCGTCTTCGACTGGGCCCAGCAGGCCCTGGAGCGCGGCAGCGAACTGCACGTCCCCGCGGCCCGCTGCCTCTCCGCCGTCGCAGGTCCCGAGGACCGTCCCCAGATCATCGAGGCCGCCCGCGACGGCGCCGAAGGCGCCCGCTGCGCCGCCCTGCACTATCTCGCCGAGGCGGCCGACCCGGCCGTCCTCGACCTCATCGAGTCCGCCGCCCTCAGCCCCTCCCGCACGGTCGCCGACGCGGCCGTCGCCGCCTTCGAGCGGATGTGCGGCGAGGAGGCCGTGGAACGAGCCCGGCGCTGGGCCCGGCGGCCCGACGCCCTCGGCGCCTCCGCCGCCGGGATCCTCGCCTGCCGCGGCACCGCCCAGGACGCTCCCCAAGTCCTCGGCGCGCTGCGGGAGGCCGTACGCGGCGACGGACCCGACGCTCCCCGGCTCTGGACCCTCGTGGACGGCACCGGCCGCCTCGGCATCGCCTGCGCCGCCCCCGTACTGCGGCACGTCTACCGCGAGACGTCCTCCTCGCACCTGCGCGGCCGGGCCGCCCGGGCCCTCGCCGCCACCGACCCCACCTTCGCCACCGGCTTCGCGGTGGAGTGCCTGTGGGACTGCGAGGAGACCACCCGCGAGGTGGCCGCCCTGCACGCCGAGACCGGGGACATCCGCGTCGCCGAACGCTTGCGCCGGCTCGCCGCCGACCCGGCCGAGGAGGCCGAGGTGCAGACAGCGGTACGGAGCCGGATCGGGCCGGACGCACCGGCGCTCTGACCCCGCGATCCGAGGTGGGAGGGGGCGTTGTCGGACCTCCGTTGTCAGACCCCCCTCCTACGCTTCTCACCATGGACATCGACACGTGGTGGGGGCTCGTCGGACGGGCACGTGAGGCGGCCGGGGACCGGGCGGACGACCGGGACCCGCCCGACGATCCGCTGCCGGGCGCGCTGACCGATGTGCTCGCGGCCCTGGAGCCCACGGAGATCGTCGACTTCGCCGTGACGGCGTACGAGGTGACCGCGTCCGCCTACCGGTGGCCCTTGTGGAACGCGGCCTACCTCATCGAGGGCGGCTGCGGCGACGACGGGTTCATGGACTTCCGCGACGGGCTCGTCCTGCTGGGGCGGGAGGTCTTCACCCGGGCGGTGGCCGACCCCGACTCACTGGCCGGGCTGCCCGTCGTGGTCCGGATGAGCCGTGGGCAGGGCGGCTGGATCGGCTACGAGTCGCTGAACGTGCCGGTGCAGGCGGCGTACGCGCGGGCCGGGGGCGCGGCCGACGGGTTCCACGCGGCCGTGGAGGCGGCCGGCCGGGGCCGCATACGGACCGGGGAGCCGGGCGGGGAGAACGGGGACGCGGAGGACGCCGACGCCATGCGTCGGCAGCTGCCCCGGCTGGCGGCGCTCTTCCTGGACTGAACGGGGGCCTGCTCTCCCTGCGGGTCTTGTTCGTTCCTGAGGGTCTTCTCTATTCCTGCGGGTCTTCTCTCCCTGCGGCTTCGCGCCCGCCGGAACAGAATGGCGCCATGACCGGACGCTGGGAGTTCTGGATCGACCGGGGCGGCACCTTCACCGACGTCGTGGGCCGCCGCCCCGACGGCCGGCTGGTCACGCGCAAGCTCCTCTCGCACGACCCCGACCGATACGACGACGCGGCCGTCGCCGGAATCCGTCTGCTCCTCGGCCTCCGCGACGGCGAGCCCGTGCCCGCCGACCAGGTCGCCACCGTCCGGATGGGCACCACCGTCGCCACCAACGCCCTGCTGGAGCGGCGCGGCGAGCCGACCGTCCTGCTCATCACCGAGGGTTTCCGGGACGCGCTGCGGATCGCGTACCAGAACCGCCCCCGCCTCTTCGACCGGCACATCGTCCTCCCGGAGGCCGTCCACGAGCGCGTGATCGAGGTCCCCGAACGTATCGACGCCGAGGGGCACACCGTACGAGACCTCGAACTCGACGCCGTACGAGAGCAGTTGCGCGCCGCCCACGCCGACGGGCTGCGCAGCGCCGCCGTCGTCCTGATGCACGGCTACCGCCACCCCGCCCACGAGCGGGCCGTCGCCGAGGCGGCCCGCGAGGCCGGGTTCACCCAGGTGAGCAGCTCCCACGAGGTCAGCCCCCTGATCAGGCTCGTCCCCCGCGGCGACACCACCGTCGTCGACGCCTACCTCTCACCCGTGCTGCGCCGGTACGTCGACGAGGTCGCCGCGCGGCTGGAGGGTATCCGGCTCCTGTTCATGCAGTCCAACGGCGGACTGCGCGAAGCCGCCGCGTTCCGGGGCAAGGACGCCGTCCTCTCCGGCCCGGCCGGGGGAGTCGTCGGCATGGTCCGTACGTCGCAGCAGGCCGGACACGACCGCGTGATCGGCTTCGACATGGGCGGCACCTCCACCGACGTGTCCCACTACGCCGGAGAGTTCGAACGTGAGCTGGGCACCCAGGTCGCCGGGGTGCGGATGCGTGCCCCCATGATGAGCATCCACACCGTCGCGGCGGGCGGTGGTTCCCTGCTCCACTTCGACGGCCGCCGCTACCGTGTCGGGCCCGACTCCGCCGGCGCCGAACCCGGCCCAGCGTGCTACCGCAGGGGCGGCCCGCTCACCGTCACCGACGCCAACGTCATGCTCGGCCGCATCCAGCCCGAGCACTTCCCCGCCGTCTTCGGCCCGGACGGCGACCTGCCGCTCGACGCCCACCTCGTACGGGAACGGTTCGCGGAGCTCGCCGACGAGATCGGGCACGCCACCGGGGACCGTCCGGCCGAGGCCGAAGTGGCGGCGGGCTTCCTGGAGATCGCCGTGCTCGACATGGCCAACGCCGTCAAGAAGATCTCCGTGCAGCGCGGCCACGACATCACCCGCTACGCCCTCACCGGCTTCGGCGGCGCGGGCGGCCAGCACGTCTGCGCCGTCGCCGACGCGCTGTCCATCGACACCGTCCTCGTACCGCCGCTCGCCGGGGTGCTCTCCGCGTACGGCATCGGCCTGGCCGACGCCACCGCGATGCGCGAACAGTCCGTGGAGGCGGAGCTCGACGAGACCGTACGGGAGCGGGTCGACCGGCTCTGCGCGGAGCTGGCCGACCGTACGCGGGACGACCTGCGCGCCGACGGGGTGCCCGATTCCGCGATCGGCACACGGGCCCGGGTCCTGCTGCGGTACGCGGGCACGGACGCGGCGCTTGCCGTGGCCCTGGACTCCGTGGCCGCGATGAGCGAGGAGTTCACCGCCGCCCACCGCACCCGGTTCGGCTTCACGATGGACAAGCCCCTCGTCGTCGAGACCGTCTCCGTGGAGGCCACGGGGACGACCGGGGAGCACGGCTCCGGTCCCGCCGACCCCCCACCGCGCGAGGGCGCGCTCCAGCCTCGCGCCACCGTGACGATGTACGCCGAGGGCCGGGAGCAGCAGGCTCCCCTCCACCGCCGGGAGGACCTCCGCCCTTCCGACACCGTGACCGGGCCCGCCGTCGTCGCGGAGGACGACGCCACCACCGTCGTCGACCCCGGCTGGCAGGCCACCACCAACACCACCGGGCACCTGGTGCTCACCCGGGCCCGCCCCCGCCCCGGCCGGACGGCCGTCGGCACCCGCGTGGACCCGGTGATGCTGGAGGTCTTCAACAGCCTCTTCATGTCGATCGCCGAGCAGATGGGCGTCCGCCTGGAGAACACCGCCCACTCCGTCAACATCAAGGAGCGCCTCGACTTCTCCTGCGCCCTCTTCGACGCCGACGGCAACCTCATCGCCAACGCCCCGCACATCCCGGTGCACCTCGGCTCCATGGGCGAGTCCATCAAGGAGGTGCTCCGGCGCAACGAGGGCACCCTGCGCCCCGGCGACGTGTACGCCATCAACGACCCGTACCACGGGGGCACGCACCTGCCCGATGTCACCGTGGTGACCCCCGTGTTCGAGGAGGACGAGCTCCGCTTCCTGGTCGCCTCGCGCGGCCACCACGCCGAGATCGGCGGCACCACCCCCGGCTCCATGCCCGCCTTCAGCCGGACGATCCACGAGGAGGGCGTGCTCTTCGACAACTGGCTCCTGGTCCGCGACGGCACGCTCCGCGAGGCCGAGACCCGCGAACTGCTCACCTCTGCCCCGTACCCCTCCCGCTCCCCGGACACCAACCTCGCCGACCTCCGCGCCCAGATCGCCGCCAACGAGAAGGGCATCGCGGAACTCCGCCGCATGACCGACCAGTTCGGGGCAGACGTCGTGCAGGCCTATATGGGGCACGTCCAGGACAACGCGGAGGAGTCCGTACGCCGGATCGTCGCCCGCCTCCACGACGGCGGCTTCCGCTACGAGACCGACGCCGGGGCCGTCATCCAGGTGGCGCTCACCGTCGACCGGGACGCCCGCAGCGCCGTCCTCGACTTCACCGGCACCTCCCCGCAGCAGCCCGGCAACACCAACGCACCCCGCTCGGTCGTGATGGCCGCCGTCCTGTACGTCTTCCGCACTCTCGTAGGGGAGGACATCCCGCTCAACAGCGGCTGCCTGAAGCCGCTGGACGTGCGGATTCCGCCCGGTTCGATGCTCGACCCCACCTACCCGGCGGCGACCGTCGCGGGCAACGTGGAGACCTCGCAGGCCGTCACCGGAGCCCTGTACGGAGCGCTCGGCGGCCAGGCCGAGGGGTCCGGCACCATGAACAACCTCACCTTCGGCAACGACCGCGTCCAGTACTACGAGACGGTCGCCAGCGGCTCCGGGGCGGGCGACGGCTTCGACGGCACCGACGCCGTGCAGACCCATATGACCAACTCCCGGCTCACCGACCCCGAGATCCTGGAGTGGCGGCTGCCCGTCCTTCTGGAGAGCTTCGCGGTCCGGGAGGGCAGCGGGGGAGCGGGGCGGTGGCACGGCGGCGGAGGCGTGGAGCGCCGGATCCGCTTCCTGGAGCCGGTCACGGTGGCGCTGCTCTCCGGGCACCGCCGGGTCCCGCCGTACGGAGCGGAGGGCGGGAAGCCGGGGGCGCTCGGGGAGCAGTACATCGAGCGGGCCGGAGGCGCGGTCGACCGGCTGGAGGGGTGCGACACCGCCGAACTGGACGCCGGTGACGTGCTGGTGGTGCGGACGCCGGGCGGCGGGGGGTACGGGCCCGCGGGGGCGTGACCGGGGGCGCGTGGCGCCGTCCGGAAGCCGGGACGCAGCCGCCCCGCACCGGTCGCATAAACGCCGTTTCGACCGTTGTCAGTGCGAGGACCTAATCTGTCCCTCGTGACTTCGCCTGCCGACACGGAAAACGCTGCGCCGCAGCTCAGCGCGGGGCCGAGGCCTGCCCCGGGCCCCGCCGCCGACGAGGGGCTCTCGCGGCGGCTGCGCGCGCTCGCGTGCACGGCGCCGCTGCACGACCTCGACGTGCGCAAGGCGAATCTGGCCGGTGAGTACACGGTCTACGCCATGGCGGAGGTCGCCCTCGCGGCCATCGACCACGTCACGCTCAACATGGACTTCGACACCGGGGCCGACCACGACCAGATAGTGGCCAGGCTGCTGCCCCGCGTCGGCGCCCAGGCCCCGGACCGCCCCGTCGCCGAGCACGAACGGGTCGCGCGCTGGGTCCTGGAGAACCTGATCAACGTCGGCAGCGTCGACCGCGGCTTCCGCGCGGTCTACGGCACCTTCGGCCCCGACGGGGTCTACGTCCGCCGGGACTACGACTTCAAGCTGATCGAGGAGGTCCCCGGCTACGGTGGCACGGTCTACCTCCGCGCCACCGACGAAGCGGTCAACGTCCTCGTCGGCGCCCTGGACACCGATGTCACCAGCGCCCAGATCGCCGCCGAGGTCAAGCTGGAGGTCCTGATCAGCCGGGGCCGCCTCGCCGACGCCCAGCTCGCCGCCGAGCAGGCCCGCTACCGCACCGTGCAGTACGCCGAGACGCTCCGCCGCACGCTGGAAGCGACCCGGCGTAACGTCCGCGCGGTCGACTGGCTCACCACCGTGCCCGACATGATCGCCGAAGCCCTGGACCACGTGGCCGACCGCTACCGCCACGAGAACGCGATCCTCACCAACATCCGCAAGGCACGCGACGAGGCCGAGGACCCCGAGCACAAGCGCCGCGCCGCCGAGCTCGTCGACATCGTCAAGGACTGCATCCGCCGCCACACCCAGCTCCAGTCCCGGCTGCTTGAGGCCGGACCCCTCTTCCGCGCCGAGCAGGACCGGCAGGCGTTCGCCACCCCGACTGCCCACGCGGGACTCGATCTGTACGGTCAGCTCCTCGCCCCGCTCCTCCCGCTCCCCGTCGAACAGTCCACCCGGGCCACCGACGCCTTCTTCGCCCACGGCACCGGCCTGCGCACCCCCACCTCCGTCCGCGTCGGCGACCTCGTCGACATGCTCCTGACCCCGCCGCTGGAGCGGGAGCACCTCGGCATGGAGATGCCCGAGCCCGACCTGATCGCCACCCCGGACGACAGCCGCTTCAGCGACGCCCAGCTGAGCAGCGCCATGGCCCTGCTCGACCTGGAGCACGACGCCCCGCGCCGGCTCTCCGGGCTGCTCGCCGAGGCCCGCCGCAGCGACCCCGACCTGCCGTATCTGGTCGCCCTCCTTGCCGTCCACGCCGCCAGCCCACCGGTCGGCACCGCCTACCGCCAGGGCGAGCGGCGCCTGCTCTTCGCGGTGGACGACGGCACCGAGCTGGACGACCCGGAGTTCGGCGGCGCCGACCTGATCGTGGGCATGGCCCTGCTGGACGCCGCCGGAATGGCCGCGGACCGCCAGGAGGCCTCATGACCGGCGGCCCCGTACGTCCTGCGCACCCCACCTGTCCCGTACCGACGTGCACCCCCCACCTGTTCCGTACCGAGGAGTCCCAGCCGTGAGCGACCACGACGCCGAGCACCCCGACGCGTGGACCGAGCCCTCCGCGTACGCCGCCTCCTCGACGACGTACGCGGGCTCCTCCACGGCGTACGCCGGTGACTCCGCGCATCCGCAGGCAGCCGGGCCCGTTGGTCCGCAGGCCGTCACCCCGGCCGACGCCGCCGACGCGGCCCGGCTGGTCTCCTTCGGGCTCCAGCCCAAGCTGCTGCCCGCCCGCGACGCCGAGTACGCCGACCTGCTCCGCCGCTACCGGGAGGAGAGCGCCTTCGCCCGGCTCGCCGACGCCGTCGCCACCGGGCTCGGCCTCATTGTCCTGGAGGTCTCCCCGCGCGCCGGGATGGCCGTCACCGCGGGCGAGGACTCCGTCTTCGCCGTCCGCATGGGCGACTACGCCCGCCGCGCCTCCTCCGACGCCGCCGACCGCTTCCTCCACGGCCTCGCCCACCTCGCCGTCGCCGCCCTCGCCTTCCCCCGCCCCGAGGACCTCGCCGACGACGCGTACATCGGCCGCATCACGGTCAACGGCGTCGACGCCTTCGTACGCCAGGCCTGCAAGCGGCTTGAGGAGCGCGCCGAGGAGCAGGGCGACAACACCGACCCCGCCACCGACACCCCCGGCCTCGAATCCGGCTGGCGGATCTACGCCCGCCGCAGCTCCACCGGCGCCACCAAGGACGCCCGCCGCCTCGCCGGATCCACCACCGGCATCATCGGCAAGGCCGTCGCCTTCCTCACCGACTCCGGCTTCCTCCAGCGCACCGGCGACGACGCGGGCGGCGCCTACCGCACCACCGCCCGCTACCAGCTCCAGGTCCGCGACATGGCGGGCAGCGCCGCCATGGCCGAGCTGCTGGAGCTGGGCGTCGTCCCCGTCACCGACGGCACCGCCACCCTGCTGCCGCCGTCCGACCCCGACGACCTGGAGCTGGCGGCCGACGCGGGCCTGCCCTTCCACTCCTCCTGACCCCCTGTATTTGAGAACTGCCGCTCCACCACCGCTTCTCCGAACGACGAGAGTCCGCCGCCATGTACGAGTTGTCCCGGGTCCGCCTCTACTCCATCGGGCCTGCCGGTGCGCGCTACGCCGACACCGTCCTCGACCTGCGCGGCGTCGGTGAGCCCGTCCCCGACCCGGCCCCCGCCCAGGCCGAGTTCTTCGAGGACGAGCCGGTCGGCCCGCCGCGCCGCCCCGCCCCGGCCGGTGTGCTCTTCCTGGAGAACGGCGGCGGCAAGTCCGTCCTGCTGAAGCTGATCTTCTCGGTGATGCTCCCCGGCCACCGCAACACCCTCGGCGGCGCCAGCTCCGGCGTGCTGCGCAAGTTCCTGCTCGCGGACGACTGCGGCCATGTCGCCCTGGAGTGGCAGCACACCCTGACCGGTGAGTGCGTCGTCGTGGGCAAGGTCAGCGAGTGGCGGGGGCGGCAGGTCTCCAACGACCCGCGGAAGTTCGCGGAGGCGTGGTACTCGTTCCGGCCGGGTCCCGGGCTCAGCCTGGACAGCCTGCCCGTCGCGGAGGCCACCGCCGTCGGCCGTCCCGCCGAAGGGGTCTCCGGGGCCCGGGGCAGGCGCCGCACCATGAAGGGGTTCCGCGACGCCCTGGTGGACGCGGGCAAGTTCTACCAGCACCTCGACGTGCACTGGGAAGAGATCCACGACCGCTGGAACGAACACCTCGGCGACCTCGGACTCGACCCCGAACTCTTCCGCTACCAGCGCGAGATGAACGCCGACGAGGGCGAGGCCGCCGGGCTCTTCGCGGTGAAGAAGGACTCCGACTTCACCGACCTGCTGCTGCGCGCCGTCACCGACACCCGCGACACCGACGGCCTCGCCGACCTGGTCAGCGGCTTCGGCAACAAGCTGGGCCGCCGCGCCGAGCTGACCGCCGAACGCGACTTCACCGCAGGCTCCGTGGACCTGCTCAACCGGATCGTCGAGGCCACCGAGACCCGCGCCCGCAGCCGCGACATCCACGCCGGCGCCGAGCGCCGCACCCGCACCCTGGCCCGCCGCCTGAGCGCCCGCGCCGCCGAGGAGCGCGGCCGTACCGCCGAGCTGGCCGAGCGGGTCACCGCCGCCGCCCACACCGTCACCGAGGCCGAGTCCACCCGCGGCCACCGCTCCCTCATCGCCGCCGAACTCGCCTACCGCCACGCCTCCCTGGCCCTGGCCGGCGCCGAGAAGAGCGCCGCCGCCGGACGCAAGGAGCTGGCCGAGGCCCGTACGCTGCACGCCGCCTGGCAGGCCGCCGAGGCCGTCCTGCGCCACCGCGCCGCCGCCGACCGCTCCACCAGGGTCGCCGTTGCCATCCGCGAGGCCGAGCGCGACGCCGCCCCGGCCCTCGCCGCCCGCGCCACCGCCGCCGCCGACCTCGTACGGGCGCTGCACACCGCCGCCGAGGACGGTGAGCGCGTCGCCAACGAGCAGGAGGAGCGCTCCGACACCCTCCAGGCCACCGGCGAGCGCGCCCACCGCGATGCCACCGTCGCCGCCACCGAGGCCCAGCGCGCCCGCAGCGAGGCCGGCCACCTGCGCCAGCGCCTCGCCGAGGTCGAGCAGGAGACCACCGAGGCCGTCCAGGCGGGCTGGCTCGACAACACCGAGCCCGACGCCGACCCGGCCCGCGCCGCCCTCGCCGCCAGCGACGCCGAACAGTCCGCCGTCGCCGCCTGGGACACCGCCCGCGAGGCCGCCCGTACCGCTGCCGACCAGGCCAGGGAGGCGGCGGCCGCCGAGAGCCGTGCCGAGCTGGCCGCCGCCCGCGCCGCCGACGGTGCCAAGGCGGCCGAGCAGAGTTACGAGGACGAGCTCAGGGCCGCCGAGTCCATCGCCGCCGACCCCCGCCTCGCCGACCTGCTCGGCCTGCCCACCGGCACGGGCGTCCCGCACCCCCGCCGGGGAGCGGGAGAGGAGACACCGGGCGGGGCACAGCGGGACACCGCCCGTACCGTCCCTCAGGGCGACGGCACCGCGACCGGCTCTCAAGGCGCCACCGAGACCGCCCCGGAGAGCGCGCTCGCCCTCGCCGACCAGCCTGCCTCCGCCCACCAGCCGCTCACCGCCCAGGAGTTCGACCGCAGCGCCGACGAGCTGCGCGACCTCCTCGACCAGTCCGTCACGGCCGCCGAGCGCCGCCTCTTCGACCTGCGTACCGCCGCGGCCGACGACGCCCGCATCCTCGGCGCCCTCGGCGAGGGCGGGCTGCTGCCGCCCGGCCCCGACGTCCTGGCCACCGTGGAGTATCTCGGCGAGCACGGCATCCCGGCCCTGCCCGGCTGGCGCTATCTCGCCCAGGCCGTCGACCCGGCCGACCACGCCGCCGTCCTCGCCGCCCGCCCGGAGCTGGTCGACGGCGTCGTCATCACCGACCCCGACGCCCATACCCGCGCCCGCGAAGTCCTCGGCAGCGCGGCCCTGTTGCCCCGCTCGGCCGTCGCCGTAGGCACCGCGGCCGCCCTCCTCGCCCCCGTCCCGGACCCCGCCACCGGGTCCGACGCGCAGCACGACGGCGTCTTCCTCGTCCCGCCGAACCCGGCCATGCACGACGAGCACGCCGCCGACGAGGAGCGCCACGCCCTGCGCTCCCGCGCCGCCGCCCGCGACGAGGACATCAGGACGCTCGCCGCCCGCCTCTCGGGTGACCGCGCCCTCGCCTCCCGCATCGGCTCCTGGCGCGCCGACTGCCCGCCCGGCATGCTCGCCGAGCTGGCCGAGGCCGCCGCCACCGCCCGCACGGCGGCCCAGAGCGCCGAAGCAGTCCTCGCCGAGGCCCGCACCGCCCGCGCCGAGGCCGACGAGGCCGCCGCCGACACCGCCCGGGTCCGCGAGGAGCGCCAGGAGGCCGCCCAGCGCGCCCGCCGGGTCGCCGACGCGCTCGCCGGGCTCGCCCACCGGCTGCGCGAGCGGGCCCGCTGGCAGGTCCGCCTCCGCGAACTGGTCGACGAGGCCGCCGAATCCGAGGCCCGCGCCGCCGTCTGCCTCGACCTGGCCCGCTCCGCCGACGAGGACCGCCGGGCCGCCCAGCGCGCCGGGGACGACGCCCGCCGCACCGCCCGCGCCCTGCGCGCCGAGCGCGCGGAGATCGCCGGAGCCCCGGAGATCCTCCCGGAGCCCGACGACACCAAGCCCCGCACCGCGCTGCCCACCCTGCGCGAGGCCTACCGGGCCGCCTCCCAGCTGTACGAGAAGGTCGGCGTCGGCGCCGACCTGCGCGCCGAACAGGCCCGTGCCGAGAGCGACGAGAGCGCCGCCCTCGCCGAGCTGGACCGCCTCACCAACAAGGTCCGCACCCGCGCCGCCCAGCTCCTCGAAGGCACCGACGGAGCCGACGGCCCCTCCCGCCAGGCCGCGGCGGCCCGCGCCGAATCCCACGTACAGCTGCTGGAGACGCGGGCCTCCACCGCCAGCGAGCAGCTCGGCCGGTACCGAGGCGAGGCCGAGCGGCTCGCCCCCGACGACGAGCGGCCGCACCACACCGAACTGCCCGACGAACTGGTCCCGGCCGACGCCGAGCAGGCCCAGGCCCTCCTGCGTACGGCCACCGGCGAACTCGCCGCCGCCACCGCCGCCCTGGACACCGCCCGCGCCGCCCACAGCGAGCTGCTCCACGCCCACCGCACCGCCGAGGACTCGGCGGGCGGCTTCGACGAGACCGCAGCCCTCCTGCGCGACCTGCTCCGCGACCACGGCGCGGAGGACGGCACCGAAGGCCCCGACCCGTACCCCGGCACCTTGGAGGAGGCCCGGCAGTCCGCCGCCGAGGCCCGCCGCTCCCTGCGCGGCTGCTCCACCGACCTCTCGGCCGCCGAGAGCGCCGTGCGGGAAGCGAGCGACATCCTCGTACGGCACGCCAATTCCACCCGCTACGAGCAGGTCCGCACCCCGGCCCGCCAGCAGATCCGTGAACTGCCCGCCTCCGCACTGCCGGAGCACGCCCAGAAGTGGGCCGACGCCTTCGCCCCCCGGCTGCGCGTCCTGACCGACGAGCTGGTCCAGCTGGAGCGCAACCGCGACTCCATCGTCGACCGGCTGCGCGGTCTGGTCGAGTCGGCCCTCGCCACCCTGCGCTCCGCCCAGCGGCTCTCCCAGCTCCCCGAGGGGCTGGGGGAGTGGTCGGGGCAGGAGTTCCTCCGGATCCGCTTCGAGGAGCCCGACCAGGCCACCCTCACCGAACGCCTCGGCGAGGTCATCGACGAGGCGACGCACGCCGCCCTCAAGAAGAACTCCGACCTGCGCCGGGACGGCATGTCCCTGCTCCTGCGGGGCGTCGAGGCGGCTCTGCGGCCCAAGGGCATCGCGGTGGAGATCCTCAAGCCGGATGCCGTGCTCCGTGCCGAGCGGGTCCCGGTCGGGCAGATGGGCGACGTCTTCTCCGGTGGCCAGCTCCTCACCGCCGCCATCGCCCTCTACTGCACGATGGCGGCGCTGCGCAGCAACGACCGGGGCCGCGACCGTCATCGGCACGCGGGCACGTTGTTCCTGGACAACCCGATCGGCCGCGCCAACGCCACGTATCTGCTGGAGCTCCAGCGCGCCGTCTCCGACGCGCTCGGCGTGCAGCTGCTCTACACGACCGGTCTCTTCGACACGACAGCGCTCGCCGAATTCCCCCTCGTCATCCGGTTGCGCAACGACGCCGACCTGAGGGCCGGGCTGAAATACATCAGCGTGGAGGAGCACCTGCGCCCCGGGCTGCCGCAGCAGGACCCGGACGGCGAGACGGTCCACGGCGAGATCACGGCGACCCGCATGTTCAAGCGGAGCACCCAGCAGGCAGCCGAGCCGCAGCCGGAGCCGGAGGCGTAACCCCCGCTCCCCGCGGGCCCGATGAGGCATCGGGCCCGCGGGCAGGCCTCACGCCCGGGAGAGATCGCCGGCGTTCCGGCGGCCGCGTATCCTGCCGCCCGCCTCGTCCCGCTCGGCCGCTCGCGCCGCCCGCTGGGCCCGCCGCCGCTCCCGGCGCATCTGCCGGGCAGTGCTGCTCGGCTCGGACACCACGCCATGGCGCTGGTTCCACACCTGCCGGGTGACCCAGACGTCCAGCACCGCCCAGGTGGCGACCACCGTGCTCGCCACACTGCTGAGCACCATCGGGAAGGCCAGCCAGGAACCGGTCAACGTGCTCAGGAAGGCGACCATCGCCTGGATGATCGTCAGCGACATGATGAGGACGGCGCGCACCGCGGCCGTCCGCACCGCATCGGGCATCCGCCGCTTCCTGGCCGGCTCCTCCACCCACAACTGCCGCGGAACCCGCACCCCGTACGCGGCATCCGCCTTCGCGGTGCCGACCGGTGCTCCGGCGCTCCCGCGCTCCTGCGTGCTCAAGGTCCTTCAACTCCCCACCACTGTCCGACTTCAGGGTGGCTGCCCGGCTTGCGCCGGTTCTACGCGGGCGGATGGACTCCGTACCGCCGCGCGCGCCCCCGCCGTGCGTCTACCCCGTACATATGGACGAACCACCCGCTCCGAAGATTCCCGCTGAAAGCCGCCGCAGAGCCCCAGAACGCTACGGAACGAATAATTCCAGCCAACTGATCCGGGCCCGAACTCGGGGGATCGGTGGGGATCCTCTGTCGCTTTCGCGAATTTCATCTCCGGGAATAACGGGACAACTCATGGTCAAACCCTTGGCGGACGGCTGAAAATCATCCGGACGTGTCTTCGAGTTGTCTCTGTGTCAGTAGTAGGCTCGCGCCGTTTATTGACGCAGGACGGACCCTCGCCCGCGTCGGCCGATGCGCGCCGGTGTACGTACGGCGAACCTCGGGGCAGGGTCGAGGGACGACCGGGAGAAGACCACCCCCGCGGTGCGGGGCCGATCTGGGGGAGGCCATGCGCTTTCGCGGGAAGTCCATCCGCAGGAAGATCGTGGCGTTGCTGCTGGTGCCGCTCGTCTCCCTCACGGGCCTCTGGGTCCTCGCCACGTACGTCACCGGCCGCCAGGCGAGCGAGCTGATGAGCGTCAGCACCACCGTCGACAAGGTCGCCGGCCCCCTGGAGGAAGCGGTCCGGGTCGTCCAGGCCGAACGCCGGCAGACCCTGGTCTTCCTGGCCGACCCCCGAGCCTCCGACGCCCTGCCGCTCCTCCTGAGCCAGCGCGCCGACACCGACCGGATCGTGGCCGAAGTCAGGGACAGCGCCCAGCAGAACGACGTCCGCGAGGCGCTCGACGCCGAGGCCCGCACCCGACTCGACGCGATCCTGAGCGCCGTCGACGGCCTGGACTCCCTGCGCGAATCCGTCGAGAAGCGCACCATCGGCCGGGCGAAGGCGCTGGACTTCTACAACGGCCTCGTCGACCCGGCGTACCGTTTCCTCAACGGTCTCCACACCACGGACAACGGGTCGCTGGACAAGCAGATGCGGGCGCTGGTGGGGATATCCAGGGCCCGCGAGATGCTGTCGCGCGAGGACGCGCTGGTGGCGTCGAGCCTCATCGCGGGCCGCTTCACCACCGCCGAACTGCGCCAGATATCCGGCCTGGTGGCCCAGCGCGAGCTGCTCTATGAGGTCAGCCTCGAAAACCTCCCCGCCGCCGAACGCCGCCGCGTCCAGCAGTTCTGGAGCAGCCCGGACGCCGAACCGCTGCGCACCGCCGAGGACACCCTGATCGCCGCCGGGCCCACCAAGCGCCCCGGAGCCGTCGACACCGAGCGCTGGCAGGCGGCGGCCGTGCCCGTCCTCGACCGGCTGGCCGGCGACTCCACGGAGATGGGCAACCGCTTCCAGGACCGCGCGGAACCGGCCGGATACCGGGTCCTCGCCCAGGCCGGAATCGCCGGGGTCCTCGGCTTCCTGGCCCTGATCATCTCCATCTTCGTCTCCGTACGCATCGGCCGTGAACTCGTCCGCGACCTTTCCCGGCTGCGCAAGGACGCCCACGAGGTCTCCGGCGTCCGCCTGCCGAGCGTCATGCGGCGGCTGGCCTCCGGCGAACAGGTCGACGTCGAGACCGAGGCCCCGCACCTCACCTACGAACGCGACGAGATCGGCCAGGTCGGCCAGGCGCTCAACACCCTCCAGCGCGCCGCCGTCGAGGCCGCCGTCAAGCAGGCGGACATGCGGCGCGGGGTCTCCGAGGTCTTCGTCAACCTCGCCCGCCGCAACCAGGTCCTCCTGCACCGCCAGCTGACCCTGCTGGACACCATGGAGCGCCGCACCGAGAACAGCGACGAGCTCGCCGACCTGTTCCGCCTCGACCACCTCACCACCCGTATGCGGCGCCACGCCGAGGGGCTCGTGATCCTCTCTGGCGCCGCCCCCTCCCGCCAGTGGCGCAAGCCCATCCAGCTCATGGACGTGGTCCGGGCCGCCGTCGCCGAGGTCGAGGACTACGAACGCATCGAGGTCCGGCGGCTGCCCCGGATCGGCGTGGGCGGCCCCGCCGTCGCCGACCTCACCCACCTCATCGCCGAACTCCTTGAGAACGCGACCGTCTTCTCGCCCCCGCACACCGCGGTCCAGGTGCACGGCGAACGCGTCTCCAACGGCTTCACCCTCGAAATCCACGACCGCGGCCTCGGCATGCCCCCCGAAGTCCTCCTCGACGCCAACCTCCGGCTCGCCGAGACCCCCGACTTCGAGCTCTCCGACACCGACCGCCTCGGCCTCTTCGTGGTCAGCCGGCTCGCCCAGCGCCAGAACGTCCGGGTCTCCCTGCAGAAATCGCCGTACGGGGGCACCACCGCGGTCGTGTTCATCCCGGCGGCCCTCCTCACCGAGGCCCCCGACACCCACGGCACCGGCTTCCGTCTCGACCGCCGCGCCGAGCGGGCCATCGGCAGCGGCCGCACCGACGGCGACGCCCCGTCCGCCGACGGCACCCCGTCGGGCGGCGACCGCAGGGCGGGCGGCCGGTCCGCCGTCCTCGCTCCGGTCCCCACCGGGCTCACCGGACCGGCGGTGCTCGACGGCCCGGTGGAGCTGGAAGCCCCGGTCGGCCCCCTGGACCTCACCGGCGACCGGCTGGACCGCGCCTCCGACCCGGCCCTCGATCCGGCCCTGGGCCCCGTACTCGACGGGGTCTCCGACCTGGAGGACACCGAGAGCGAGCGCGGCGGCATCTTCCGCGCCCGCGACCTGCGCCGCGACGACGGCCGGGACCCGCGCCGCGAGGACGACCGGAGCCCGCGCGGTGACGACGGCCGGGACCGGCGCCGGTCCACCGGCCGCGAACAGCACCAGCAGGCCCGCGACCACGGCGAGGGCCCCACGGCCGAGGTCCGCCCGATGCGCCCCGCGGGCCCGGTGCCGCTGCCGCGCCGCACCCCGCCGACCCTGGTCACCGACCGGGGCCGCCGCGTGGACGACCAGAGCCAGGACCGGGACCGCCACCAGGACCAGGACCAGGGCCGGGACCTGCACCGGGACGCCGCCGAGCCGCCCGCGACCGCACCCCGCACCCCGACCGGCCCGGTCGCGCACACCACCCCCTGGGCGGCCCGCGCCGCCCAGCGCACACCCGTACCGCTCAGCACCACCAAGGAACCACCCCGCACCACCGAGGAACGATCCCGCACCACCGAGGCGCGCCCCGAGAGCACTCCGGCGCCGAACGGCCCGACCGCCCCCGACACCGTGGGCGGCCTGCCCCGGCGGGTCCGGCAGGCCAGCCTCGCCCACCAGCTCCGTGAGGAGTCCGCCGACCGGACTTCGCACCGGGCGCCCGTGGACACGGTCGACGACTACGACCGTGACGCGGACGAGGTACGCAACCGCATGGCTTCACTCCAGCGCGGCTGGCAGCGCGGTCGTCGGCAGAACGCCGAGGACACATACGACGCGACCGGCCCCGAGGGAACAGCACCAGGAACCACTCCGGGAGGGGACGGTCGATGACCGCACCGAACGCCGCAGCACCCAACCCCGCACGCCACGGCTCGGGCGAGCTGAACTGGCTGCTCGACGAACTCGTCCAGCGCGTCGCCAGCATCCGCAAGGCGCTGGTGCTCTCCAGCGACGGGCTCGCCACCGGCACCTCGCAGGATCTGACCCGGGAGGACAGCGAGCATCTGGCCGCCGTCGCCTCCGGGTTCCACAGCCTCGCCAAGGGCGTGGGCCGCCACTTCGACGCGGGCCGGGTCCGCCAGACCGTCGTCGAACTGGACGAGGCGTTCCTCTTCGTCACCGCGGCCGGGGACGGCAGCTGTCTCGCCGTCCTGGCCGACGCGGACTCCGACGTGGGCCAGGTGGCGTACGAGATGACGCTGATGGTCAAGCGCGTGGGGGCCCACCTGGCCAACGCCCCACGGACGACCGGTCTGCCCGCCGGAGGGTGAGGGCCGGGCATGAGCGCTGACTCCCGCCGGGGCACGAACCCCGGATCCACGGACTCCGGTTCCGCGGGCCCAGGGGCGACGGGCCTCGGGTCCGACGGCCCCGGCTCCACGGACGCGACCACCGCCGACCCCCAGTCCTCGCGGTGGTACGACGCGGAGGCCGGGCCGGTCGTCCGCCCGTACGCCATGACCCGGGGGCGCACCAGCAGCGCCTCCCGGCACCGGCTCGACCTGATCGCCCTCGTCGTGCCCGAACTGGCCGCCGAGGACCCCGGCCGGGACCAGACGCTCGCGCCCGAACACGTCACGATCGTCGAACTCTGCAGCGACGCGCCCCAGTCGATCGCCGAGCTCGCCGCCGAACTCGACCTCCCCGTAGGGGTGGTACGGGTCCTGGTCGGCGATCTCGTCGAGGACGAGCTGGTGCACGTCACCCGTCCCGTTCCCCCGGCCGAGCTGCCGGACGTGAACATTCTTCGCGAGGTAATCAATGGCCTTCGGGCGCTCTAGCCGCGTCAAGCAGCGGCCCGTCGAGCCCGTCACCCTGAAGATCCTGGTGGCGGGAGGGTTCGGTGTCGGCAAGACGACGGCGGTCGGCGCGGTCAGCGAGATCAGACCGCTGCGTACGGAGGAGCGCCTGAGCGAGGCGGGCCGCCCGGTGGACGACCTGGAGGGGGTCGAGTCCAAGACCACCACCACGGTCGCGATGGACTTCGGCCGGATCACGGTCCGCGAGGACCTGGTCCTCTACCTCTTCGGCACGCCGGGCCAGGACCGCTTCTGGTTCCTCTGGGACGAGCTGGCCCAGGGCGCCCTGGGGGCGGTCGTCCTCGCCGACACCCGGCGCCTGGAGGACTGCTTCGCCGCGGTCGACTACTTCGAACGCCGCCGGATCCCGTTCACCGTGGCCGTCAACTGCTTCGAGGGGGCAGGGCAGTTCCCCGCCGAGACCGTGCAGGCGGCCCTCGATCTCGACCCCGAGGTCCCGGTGCTGCTGTGCGACGCACGGGACCGCTCCTCCGTACGCGACGTCCTGATCGCGGTCGTCGAGCATGCCCTGGAGCGCGCGGCAAGGGACCGCCGGCCCGTCGCCACCTGACGGCCCTACGCTCCCACGGCCCTACGCTCCCACGGCCGTACGCGTACGGCCCGTACCCCCGCCGACAGGGGTACGGGCCGCACGACGTCCGGCGGGCCGGGCTGCGAGTGTTCTGCGGCCATGACGAGCCGTCAAGCCATGGCCAGGCAAAAGGTGTTCTCAGCGGACGGCCACCACCGCCGAACCATGCCCGAACAGCCCCTGGTTCGCCGTGATGCCCACCCGGGCCCCCGGCACCTGACGCTCCCCGGCCCGGCCGCGCAACTGCCAGGTCAGCTCGCACACTTGGGCGATCGCCTGCGCGGGTACCGCCTCCCCGAACGAGGCGAGCCCCCCGCTCACGTTGACCGGGATGCGGCCGCCCAGCGCGGAGGCTCCCTCCCGTACCAGCTTCGCGCCCTCACCTGCACCGCACAGTCCGATGTCCTCGTACCACTCCAACTCCAGTGCGGTGGAAAGGTCGTAGACCTCCGCCAGCGACAGATCCTCCGGCCCGATACCCGCCTCCTCGTACGCGGCCCGGGCGATCGAGGACCGGAAGCTCTCCGGCGACGGTTCCACGGCCACCGCCGAGTCGGTGCCGATGTCCGGCAGATCGAGGACGGTCCGCGGGAACGTCGGCGTCACGGTGGAGACGGCCCGGATCCGCACCGGGGCGGCCACCCCGCGCCGCCGCGCGAACTCCATGCTGCACAGCACCAGCGCGGCACCGCCGTCGGAGGTGGCGCAGATGTCCAGCAGCCGCAGGGGATCGGTGACGACGGCCGAGGCGGCGACTTCCTCCGCGGTCACCGGTGTCCGGTAGCGGGCGTACGCGTTCAACGCCCCCGCCGCCGCGTTCTTCACCTTGACCAGTGCGAAGTCCTCCGGCGTATCCCCGTACAGCGCCATCCGGCGGCGTGCGTACAGCCCGAAGTACGCCGGGTTCGTCGCCCCGAGCACCCGGAAGCGCAGCCAGTCCGGATCGTCCGGCCGCTCCCCGCCCGCCGGGGCGAAGAACCCCTTGGGCGCCGCGTCGGCCCCCACCACCAGAACCGCGTCCGCCATTCCCGCCAGGATCTGGGCCCGCGCGGTGTTGATCGCCTGCGCCCCCGACGCGCAGGCGGCGTACACGGAGGCCACCCGCGCCCCCTGCCACCCCAGCGCCCGCGCGAACGTCGCCCCGGCCACGTACCCCGGATAGCCGCCCCGGACCGTCTGGGCGCCGACCACCGACCCCACCTCCGGCCACCCGATGCCCGCGTCGTCGAGAGCGGCCCGCGCGGCGGCACGCCCGTACGTGACGAAGCCGCGCCCCCACTTGCCCCACGGGTGCATCCCGGCCCCGAGGACGGCCACGTCGCCGGTCACGACAGAGCCTCCGCCACCACGGGCCGCCAGTTCCACGTCGTGTGTACGGTGCCGGCCGCCCGGTCCTCGTCCAGGACGCCCGGCACCACCTCGACCACCGAGCCGACGGGCAGATCGTCCACGCCCACCCCGGGCGCGGCCTGCCCCAGCACCACCATGCGCTCGGCTGCCAGCTCCACGGCGACCAGGGTGTACGGCACCCAGGGAACCCCGGGATCGCTGACGTACGGGGGAGGGGGCCGGTAGCGCCCGTCGGTGCAGGACCACACCGTGCCCCGCTTCGACAGCGGAACCTCCTCCAGCTCCCCGCCGGGGCAGCCCGGATTGCGGCAGTGGCCGTCCTCACGGGGGAAGTGGACCGACCGGCACCCCGAGCAGCGGGTGCCCAGCAGCCGGAACTCCTCCTCCGCGGCGTCCTCGGTGAACCAACCGGCCACCACGGGTATGCGCGTATGCGGCAAAGCCCCTCCCCGGCACTGAATCTGACGGAACGTCAGAAGTGTGCCACGGGCAGTGGCCCTCGGCGAGAGGGGAGACGCCGAGAGCTTCCCCGGCGAGAGGAGCGACCAGGAGAGCCCTTCCGGACGCGACCAGGCGAGCCCCTCCGCACGCGGCTCACCCGTTCTCGGCCAGCCACTTCGCCGCGGTCTCCGCCAGCTCGGCGTCCCGGCCCGCCAGCATCATCCCGATCATCTGCGCGTCCCCGCGCAGCGACCACGCCGGATGCCCGAAGGTCGCCGGATTGTTCTTCTCGATCAGGAAGTGCGCGGGCCAGGCCGCGCCGTACCCGATCAGCGGTAGCGCCGCCAGATACCGCTTCCGCCCCCGCGCCAGCCCGTATGCCGTGATCGCGAGACCGGTGAGCGTGCCGGTCAGATGGACCCAGCGGGTGGCGGCACGGGAGTGCATCGCGACGTAGTACGGCCAGAATTCCTCGTACGAATCGAACGTCTGCTGTGACATACGGGCACCGTAGCCGCCCGACCGGCAACCGAACACGCCCCTTTCGCGTCCGAAAGGAAGAACGGGCGGCCGGAGCCCACGGGGGTGGTCCCGGTCGCCCGTTCTTTCAGTGCCCGGCCACCGCCCTGCGGTCGACCGGGAAGTCGAAATAGGTGTCCGGGAACATCTCGGGCTTATGGGTGAAGTGCCACCACTCCTCAGGCAGATTCACGAACCCCACCTCGGTCAACGTCCGCTTGAGGAGCTGCCGGTTGGCGCGCTGCACGCCCTGTATCCGGGGGTCGTCCGTGTGCGACAGGGTGTCGAAGCAGTCGTAACCGGTCCCCATGTCCACCGAGTTGTCGGGGAAACGCTCGTCCTTCGGCGCGAAGCAGGGAGTCAGCCGCTCGCCCGGACGGTACGGCCTGGTCGGCAGAGCCGGCAGTCGGACCAGCGTCAGGTCCACCGTGCTGCCCCTGCTGTGTCCGGACTTCTCCGCGATGTAACCGTCCTCGAACAACCGGCTCTTGTCGACCAGCGGATAGAACTCCCCCTTCATGGACTGGTCGTCGAGATCCTTCGCCCACCGCACGAAGTGGTCCACCGCCCGCTGCGGCCGGTAACAGTCGTACACCTTCAGCGCGTACCCCTGCCGCAGCAGCCGCTTCTGCGCCAGATGCAGAGCGCGGGCGGCGGGCCGGGTCAGGATGCAGACCGGCTGCCGGTACCCGTCGACGCGCTCACCGAGGAAGGTGTGCGCCGTGGTGTAGCGCATCTCCTGGATGATCGTCGGATCCACCGAACGCAACGTCACGAACCCGTCGGCCGCCTTCGGTTCGGAGCGGGCGTCCGCCGAAGCGGATCCGGGCCGGGCTTGAGCGGGCGCGGGGGAGGCAGCCGTGTGGGCGAGCAGGGCAGTGGCGGCGGCAGCGGTGGCCAAGGCGCGGAGAGCGGTACGCATTCCTGTCATGGTCACACCGTCTATCAGCTTCGCCGCCCCTGCGAAAGGACGATCGGATACAGTCCGCCCGTGCCCGAGCCCACCGACAGCCCCGCCCCGACGACCGGTCGGCAGCCGACCCCGTACGTCAGGGACTCCCACTGCTCCACCTGCGGAGCCCCGTACCCCGCCCTGACCGCTCCCGGCACCTGGCCCCGCACCTGCCCACGCTGCGGCACCACCGCCTACCGCAACCCGCTCCCGGTCGCCGTGGCCCTGCTCCCCGTCACCGGCCCCACCGCGACCGGACTTGTCGCCATCACCCGCACCATCGAGCCGCAGAAGGGCGGTATGGCGCTGCCCGGCGGCTTCATCGACCACGCCGAGGACTGGCACCACGCGGTCGTCCGCGAACTGCGCGAGGAGACCGGGATCGAGGCCGACGAACAGGACGTCCGCCTCGCCGACGCCCTCAGCGACACCGCCGGCCACCTCCTGCTCTTCGGCCTCCTCCCGCCACGCCCCCTGGCCGCCCTGCCGCCCTCCGTCCCCACCCACGAGACATCGGGTTACGAGATCCTCCACGCCCCGCGCCCGCTGGCCTTCCCGCTGCACACGGAAGCGGTGAACGCCTGGTTCGCGGGCCGCTACGGCTGATGCGTACGGGGCTCCGCCAGAGGCGTACGGGGCTCCGCCACAGGGGATCCACGGAAAGCGCCCCCCGGCCGCGCCCCCTACCCCTCCACCCCCCGAATCCGCACCGGAAGCCCCACCGCCTCCGCCCCTTCCCCGCCGTCCCGCTCCACCACGACCCGGTCGCCCTCCCACCGCGACACATACCGCTCCACCTCGGCCCCGGCCCACCCGTCACCCGGGTCCCGGACCACCAGACCGCCCCCTGTCCGCCCCGGCGCAGGCGCCCACACCTCCAGCTCCAGCTCCCCGTCCGCATCCCGCACCGGAAGGACCGCCCCCGCCCGCGCCAGCACCGGGATCCGGGAGAGCGGCGCGTCGACCACCACCGGCCCCGGCCCCTCGTACGCCCGCCCGGTCACCGTGTCGTACCACCGCCCCCGGGGCAGCCGCACCACCCTCCGCTCCGCCCCGCTCTCCATCACCGGCGCCACCAGCAGCGCATCGCCCAGCAGGAACGCGTCCTCGCACCCCCGCAACCCCCGGTCGCCCGGCGCTGCCCACCACACCGGCCGCACATAGGGCGCCCCCGACAGCCGCGCCACGTGCGAGAGCGTCACGAAGTACGGGTGCAGCCGGTCCCGCTCCACCAGCGCCGCCCGCGCGTGCTCCAGCACCTCGGACCCGAACTCCCACGGCTCCCGGCGCCCCGCGTCGATCGCCGAATGGGTCCGGAACAGCGGCAGGTACGCGCCCATCTGGAACCACCGCAGATACAGCTCCGGCGACGGGAACCCGTCGAACCCGCCGACATCCGGACCCGAGTACGGCACCCCGCACAGCCCGAGGCCCAGCACCAGCGAGAGCGAGGCCCGCAGCCCCGGCCACCCGGTCGACACATCACCGGACCAGGTGCCCCCGTACCTCTGCATCCCCGCCCACCCCGACCGTGAGAACAGGAACGGCCGCTCCTCGGGGCGCAGCCGGAGCAGCCCCTCGTACCCGGCACGCGCCATCGCCAGCCCGTACACGTTGTGCGCCTCGCGGTGGTCGCCGCCCGCTCCCTCCAGGACATGCCGGGCCGAACGCGGCAGCGACGGATCCCCGAACGCGGCGAACGACACCGGCTCGTTCATGTCGTGCCAGACCCCCGAAAAGCCCTGCGCAAGCCGCTCCGCATACAGAGATCCCCACCATTCCCGCACAAGCGGATCAGTGAAATCCGGATAGACGCAGGCCCCGGGCCACACCTCACCTACCATCACCCGCCCCCGCGCGTCCCGCACGTACGCCCCACGCTCCCCGAGTTCCACACCCGCGTCGAACACCGCGTCGCCCGGGGCCGCCTTCACCGCCGGATCCACGATCGACACCAGCCGTACGCCCTCGTCGCGCAGCGCCTTCGCCAGCTCGGGCAGGGCAGGGAACCGTTCCCGGTCGACCGTGAACACCCGGTGCCCGTCGTAGTGGTCGATGTCCAGATGCAGCACCGACAGCGGAAGCCCCCGCTCCCGGTACCCGGTCACCACCCGCCGCACCTCCCGCTCACTCCCGAACCCCCACCGGGCGTGCTGCGGCCCCAGCGCCCACGACGGCGGCACCGCCGGCGCACCCGTCAGCGCCGTCCACCCCCGCAGCACCCGGGCCGGCGTCCCCGCCACCACCCAGCACCGCAGCGGCCCGCCCTCCATCCGCACCTCGCACGTCCCCGGCCGGTCGTGCCCGGAGCCCGCGCCCTCCTCGCCCTCACGCACCACGACCCGCCCCGCCCAGGTGTTGTCGTGGAACGCCAGATGGGTCCCCGCGTCCGACACCACCACCTGCACGGGCATCGTCAGATACAGCGGATCGTCCCCCGGACCGAACCGCCCGCCCGGGTCCGTGTTCCACAACCCGTACGCCCCGTCCCGCAGCCGGGGCCCCGACGCCCGCCCGCCGAGACCGAAGAACCGCGCGTCCGCCGGCACCTCCGACCGCTGCACCCACCGCACCGCGCCCCCGCCCACCGGCTCCCACCAGCGCGGCGGCAGCTCCCGCCGCAGCAGCACCCCGCCCGGCGTCCGCAGCTCCACCGCACCGGTCCGCGACACCACCACGGTCAGCCGCTCGGACACCACCTGCCAGCCGCCGTCCTTGTCCGGCTCCAGCACCGCCCGCGGATCCGCCGCCGGCACCTCACCCGCCAGGGCGTACGACGGCAGCGGATCCGCCCCGTCCCACGCCCAGAACACCGCACCGCCCACCGCCACCCGGATCCGCAGCTCCGAACGGGCGAACCGCACCACACCCCCACCGGGACCCGGCTCCGCCCCCACCAGCGCACCGGGCACCCGGGCCCGCTCGGCACCGCGCGGAGGCAGCGCCCGCGCGTCCGCCGACCTGCGCCGCCAGGCCGCGCGCAGCGTCCGCAGCCCCCGTACCGAACCGACCAACCTCACCCGACGCACCAGGTCACGACCGTCCATGGCGCACACCCTGCCACCCGCCAGGACCGCAGAACCTCCCGTTCAACTCCCGTTCACCCACCTCGGCCGAGGAATCGAAGCCCGCCTCACACCGGGCCACTCTGGTGCCGAAGACGATCACATGGCATCGTCCGTGTCAGCCGCTCACGCGCACACCCCAGCCCGTGCGCGCCGACACGCCACCCGCGTACCCGTCCAGCCAGGGAGCCGCCCCATGACCGCAGCCACGCCCGACGCCCCCCTCTGGCAGCCCAGCCCCGAGCGCATCGAGGCCGCGGCCGTGACCCGCTTCCAGAGCTGGGCCGCGAGCCGCTTCGGAGCCCCGGCCGACGGCGGGTACGAGGCCCTGCACCGCTGGTCCGTCGACGAGCTCGACACCTTCTGGCAGGCCGTCGCCGAGTGGTTCGACATCCGCTTCTCCACGCCGTACGAGAGCGTCCTCGGCGACCGCACCATGCCCGGCGCCACCTGGTTCTCCGGCGCCACCCTCAACTACGCCGAACACGCCCTGCGCACCGCCGAGGACCCGGCCCGCGCCGACACCCCGGCCCTCCTGTACGTCGACGAGACCCACACCCAGGTCCCCATCAGCTGGGCCGACCTCCGCCGCCAGGTCGGCGCCCTGGCCGCCGAACTCCGCGCCATCGGCGTCACCCCCGGCGACCGGGTCAGCGGCTACCTCCCCAACATCCCGCAGGCCGTCGTCGCCTTCCTCGCCACCGCGGCCGTCGGCGGCGTCTGGACCTCCTGCGCCCCCGACTTCGGCGCCCGCAGCGTCCTCGACCGGTTCCAGCAGATCGAACCCGTCGTCCTCTTCACCGTCGACGGCTACCGCTACGGCGGCAAGGAGCACGACCGTACGGAGACCGTCGCCGAACTCCGCCGCGAGCTGCCCACCCTCCGCGCCGTCGTCCACATCCCGCTGCTCGGCACCGACGCCCCCGAAGGCGCACTCGCCTGGGCCGCCCTCACCTCCGCCGACACCGAGCCGGTCTTCGAACAGGTCCCCTTCGACCACCCGCTCTGGGTCCTCTACTCCTCCGGCACCACCGGCCTGCCCAAGGCCATCGTCCAGTCCCAGGGCGGCATCCTGCTCGAACACTTCAAGCAGCTCGGCCTCCACTGCGACCTCGGCCCCGAGGACCGCTTCTTCTGGTACACCTCCACCGGCTGGATGATGTGGAACTTCCTCGTCTCCGGCCTCCTCACCGGCACCACCGTCGTCCTGTACGACGGCAGCCCCGGCTACCCGGACGTCAGCGCCCAGTGGCGGATCGCCGAACAGACCGGCGCCACCCTCTACGGCACCTCCGCCGCATACGTCATGGCCTGCCGCAAGGCCGGCATCCACCCCGGCCGCGACTTCGACCTCTCCCGCGTCCAGTGCGTCGCCACCACCGGCTCCCCGCTCCCGCCCGACGGCTTCCGCTGGCTCCACGACGAGGTGGCCGACGACCTCTGGATCGCCTCCGTCAGCGGCGGCACCGACGTCTGCTCCTGCTTCGCCGGAGCCGTCCCCACCCTCCCCGTCCACATCGGCGAGCTCCAGGCCCCCTGCCTGGGCACCGACCTCCAGTCCTGGGACCCGGCGGGCAAGCCCCTCACCAACGAGGTCGGCGAACTCGTCGTCACCAACCCGCTCCCGTCCATGCCGATCCGCTTCTGGAACGACCCCGACGGCAGCCGCTACCACGACAGCTACTTCGACATGTACCCCGGCGTCTGGCGCCACGGCGACTGGATCACCATCACCGACCACGGCTCGGTGATCATCCACGGCCGCTCCGACTCCACCCTGAACCGCCAGGGCGTCCGCATGGGCTCCGCCGACATCTACGAGGCCGTCGAACGGCTCCCCGAGATCCGCGAGTCCCTCGTCATCGGCCTCGAAGAACCCGACGGCGGATACTGGATGCCGCTCTTCGTCCACCTCACCGAAGGCGCCACCCTCGACGACGACCTGCGCGCCGCGATCAAGGCGACCATCCGCGAGAACCTCTCCCCGCGCCACGTACCGGACGAGGTCATCGAGGTCCCCGCCATCCCGCACACCCTCACCGGCAAGCGCATCGAGGTCCCGGTCAAGCGCCTGCTCCAGGGCACCGAGCTCGCCAAGGCGGTCAACCCGGGCTCGGTCGACAACCTCGACCTGCTCCACTTCTACGCCGACCTGGCGGCGAAGCGCCGCGCGTAACGCCACTGTCAGTCCCACTGATTACGCTGAGTGAGCAAGGATTCACCGCGCACAGGGGGACACATGGCGCAGCAGGAAAACACCAAGCGCACCATCAAGCCGACCACCAAACGCAGCTCGAAACACGGCACCACACGACACGGCACCACCCTGCGACGCACACTGCGCCGCGAAGCCCCCAGCACCGTCGGCCTCCTGGTCGACGCCCAGGACTTCGCGGCCATGCGCCGCTACCGCACCTTCCCCTTCGACGACCACACCGCCTATCTGCACCAGGTCGAGGGCCTGCTCAAGTCCCTGGCCGCCCAGGGCATGCACACCACGGTGGCGCTCTTCGACCCGGAGGACTACGCCGATTTCTGCGCGGAGTCCGGACTGGACGCGGACACCGGCGCCAGCCGCAGCCGCTTCACCGCCGAAATCGCCGCCGCCGGAGCCACCGTCGCCTACACCGGCCAGAGCCTGACCGACCTCATCCCGCTCCTGGTCTCCCGCGCGGTCCGCCAGGCCACCTGGGAGTACGCGACACTCCTCCTCGCCGATCTCGGCGCCTGCGCGGAGTGCGGCCAGGACATCGGGCGGGCCGCATTCGACCGCGCCTCCCACCTCCTGACCCGCCTGCTGGAAACGGCGGGCCCGGGCACCCACCACCTGGTCTGCTCCACCCCGACGGAGAACGACCAGCTCCTCGCGGTGCTCCACACCCACCGCGACGCCACGGGCCCGGCCCGCCTGGACACCTCGGAAGGAGCGGAATTCGCCACGGTGCTCGCGGTGGCGATCGCCCTGGAGTCGCCCGGGGGAGTGGTGCTCCGCACCAGCACCCCCGACAGCCCGGACCGCGTCCACGGCTGGCGACTGGCGTACGGCGCCCTCGCCCCGCTCACCGCGGGCGAGGTCTTCAACGCCTACTGCACCGACGCCGAGACCGGAGAGCCCGTCTCCCCGGAGTCCGGCGTGGAGTACAGCGCGGGCTTCGACATCGGAGCCGACCCCGCGGAAAGGCACCACTGACGAGGACAGCGCACACAGCAGGAGGGGCTCCCCACCACCAGGCGGGAAGCCCCTCCGACAGACAACTCACCCTGGCTACTCGCCGGACAGCACAGCCTGAGCGGCGTTGCGCGCCTCTTCGGCGGAGTCGGCCGACCGGGCGGCGTTGGCCGCACGCTCGCACTGGGCCAGCGTGTACTTGGCCAGCGTGGCGCGCACATAAGGAATGGACGCGGCACCCATGGAGAGCGAGGTGACACCCAGACCCGTCAGCACACAGGCCAGCAGCGGATCCGCAGCGGCCTCACCACAGACACCACAGCTCTTGCCCTCGGCACGAGCCGCCTCGGCGGACAGCGCGACAAGATCCAGCAGCGCCGGCTGCCACGGGTCCTGAAGCCGCGACACCGCACCCACCTGACGGTCGGCCGCGAAGGCGTACTGCGCCAGGTCGTTGGTGCCCAGCGAAAGGAACTCGACCTCCTGGAGGATCGACCGTGCCCGCAGAGCGGCGGACGGAATCTCCACCATCGCACCGAACTTCGCCTGCAGCCCGGCCTCACGGCACGCGTCCGCGAACGCCTTGGCGTCGATGCGGTCGGCCACCATGGGCGCCATGACCTCCAGGTACACCGGCAGACCCTCGGCGGCCTTCGCCAGCGCGGTCAGCTGGGTCCGCAGCACATCGGGGTGGTCCAGCAGACTGCGCAGCCCCCGGACACCGAGCGCCGGGTTCGGCTCGTCGGCCGGCGTCAGGAAGTCCAGCGGCTTGTCGGCGCCCGCGTCCAGTACGCGTACGACGACACGCCCCTCGGGGAACGCCTCCAGCACCGCACGGTAGGCCGCGACCTGCTTCTCCTCGGAAGGAGCCTGCTTGCTGTCGTCCAGGAAGAGGAACTCCGTGCGGAACAGCCCGACACCCTCGGCCCCCGCCTCGACCGCCGCGGGCACATCGCCCGGACCGCCGACATTGGCGAGCAGCGGCACCTTGTGCCCGTCCGACGTGGCACCCGGGCCGGTCGAGGCGGACAGCGCAGCCTTACGAGCAGCGGCGGCGGCCTCCATCTCGGCCCGCTTCTCGGCGCTCGGGTCGACGAAGATCTCACCCGTGCTGCCGTCCACCGCCACGATCGTGCCCTCGGCCAGCTCACCGGCGCCGGGCAGAGCCACCACGGCCGGCACACCGAGCGCCCGCGCCAGGATGGCGCTGTGGCTGGTCGGCCCGCCCTCCTCGGTGACGAAGCCGAGCACCAGAGTCGGGTCGAGCAGCGCCGTGTCCGCCGGCGCCAGGTCGCGCGCGATGAGCACATACGGCTCGTCGCTGTCCGGAACCCCGGGCATCGGCACACCGAGCAGCCGCGCCACGATCCGGTTCCGTACGTCGTCGAGGTCGGCGACCCGCCCCGCCAGGTACTCCCCGGCATTGGCGAGCAGCGCCCGGTACGCGGCGAACGCGTCGTACACCGCGCGCTCAGCGGTGCTGCCCACCGCGATACGCCGGTCGACATCGGACATCAGCTCGGGGTCCTGGGCCATCATGGCCTGCGCCTCGAGCACGTGCTGTGCCTCGCCGCCGGCCAGATTGCCGCGCGCGATCAGATCGGCCGCGACCGCCTCCACCGCCTGCCGGGCGCGCCCCTGTTCGCGACCGGCCTCCTCGGCGGGAATCGATTTGGCCGGCGGCTCCAGCACCGCCGTACCCATGTGCCGAACCTCGCCGATGGCCACACCGTGGCTCACGCCGACGCCTCGCAGCGTTGTCTCCATTTCACCCGTCTCCGGTTGTGCGGCGACCGAGTCACCGCGGTGGTTGTGCAACTGGCTTGTCACTGCGCCCGAGGCGTTACTGCCAGCCGAACAGCGTGTCGCCGACCTTCACGTCCCCGTCCTCACGGACATCGGAGAGCGACTCGGCGGTGGCCTCCAGGGCCACGATCGGGCAGATGGGTGACTTGCCGGCCGCCTCGACGCCGGCCGGGTCCCAGCGCACGATGCTCTGGCCCCGGGTCACCGTGTCCCCCTTGTTGACGAGCAGCTCGAAGCCCTCGCCGTTGAGCTGGACGGTGTCGATACCGAGGTGCGTCAGCACCCCGTGCCCGTCGGCGTCGACGACGACGAACGCGTGGGGGTGCAGAGAGACGACGATGCCGTCGACCGGGGACACGGCCTCGGAGGGCTCACGTACGGGGTCGATGGCGGTGCCGGGACCGACCATCGCGCCGGAGAAGACCGGGTCGGGAACCGCAGTGAGTCCGATGGCGCGTCCAGCAAGAGGGGACGTCACGTTGGTCATGGGGAGCCTCCCAGGGGGTGGAGATTCAGGTGTCGCCGCCGCGGCTGATGTGGGGACGGCGTACTGCTCAGCAGAGTAAGTCATATGAAGTCCCGGTTCCGCCCGAGACCGCCCGGTTGACAGGCCTAGGGGTGCACCGCAAGCGATTTGCCTCGATCCCCGGCGACCTGTACTGTCGTACTCCTGCCTGACCCCAACGCGACTTTGAGTCGGGGGTCGGCGGCGACCTTTAAGCCCAGATCCTAACCCTGAACCTCTCTTCGGCATGCCCGAGGGACGTGGTCAGGAAGACGGAAAAGGCCTGATAGAGTCGGACTCGCCGAAAGGGAAAAGCGCGAAAGCGAATTATCTGGAAGCGAAAAGCAGCAAAACCGCTTGACCCGCTTCGACCGGGAATCGGACACGAAAGAGTCTGATAGAGTCGGAAACGCAGGACAGCAAGACAAAGAAACACGAAGGGAAGCGCCCGGAGGGGCCCGGTGAAACGGGACCGAAGGAAGCGTCCGTTCCTTGAGAACTCAACAGCGTGCCAAAAGTCAACGCCAGATATGTTGATACCCCGGCCTGCACCTGGTGCAGGTTGGTGGTTCCTTTGAAAAGTCCTACCAGTTCACTTCGGTGACGGTAGGCGATACACAGCGAGGACGCTGTGAACAACGGGTCTTATTCCGACCGGTTGTTCCGCTCTCGTGATGTGTGCACCCGATTACGGGTAAACATTCACGGAGAGTTTGATCCTGGCTCAGGACGAACGCTGGCGGCGTGCTTAACACATGCAAGTCGAACGATGAAGCCTTTCGGGGTGGATTAGTGGCGAACGGGTGAGTAACACGTGGGCAATCTGCCCTTCACTCTGGGACAAGCCCTGGAAACGGGGTCTAATACCGGATAACACTCTGTCCCGCATGGGACGGGGTTAAAAGCTCCGGCGGTGAAGGATGAGCCCGCGGCCTATCAGCTTGTTGGTGGGGTAATGGCCTACCAAGGCGACGACGGGTAGCCGGCCTGAGAGGGCGACCGGCCACACTGGGACTGAGACACGGCCCAGACTCCTACGGGAGGCAGCAGTGGGGAATATTGCACAATGGGCGAAAGCCTGATGCAGCGACGCCGCGTGAGGGATGACGGCCTTCGGGTTGTAAACCTCTTTCAGCAGGGAAGAAGCGAAAGTGACGGTACCTGCAGAAGAAGCGCCGGCTAACTACGTGCCAGCAGCCGCGGTAATACGTAGGGCGCAAGCGTTGTCCGGAATTATTGGGCGTAAAGAGCTCGTAGGCGGCTTGTCACGTCGGATGTGAAAGCCCGGGGCTTAACCCCGGGTCTGCATTCGATACGGGCTAGCTAGAGTGTGGTAGGGGAGATCGGAATTCCTGGTGTAGCGGTGAAATGCGCAGATATCAGGAGGAACACCGGTGGCGAAGGCGGATCTCTGGGCCATTACTGACGCTGAGGAGCGAAAGCGTGGGGAGCGAACAGGATTAGATACCCTGGTAGTCCACGCCGTAAACGTTGGGAACTAGGTGTTGGCGACATTCCACGTCGTCGGTGCCGCAGCTAACGCATTAAGTTCCCCGCCTGGGGAGTACGGCCGCAAGGCTAAAACTCAAAGGAATTGACGGGGGCCCGCACAAGCAGCGGAGCATGTGGCTTAATTCGACGCAACGCGAAGAACCTTACCAAGGCTTGACATATACCGGAAAGCATCAGAGATGGTGCCCCCCTTGTGGTCGGTATACAGGTGGTGCATGGCTGTCGTCAGCTCGTGTCGTGAGATGTTGGGTTAAGTCCCGCAACGAGCGCAACCCTTGTTCTGTGTTGCCAGCATGCCCTTCGGGGTGATGGGGACTCACAGGAGACTGCCGGGGTCAACTCGGAGGAAGGTGGGGACGACGTCAAGTCATCATGCCCCTTATGTCTTGGGCTGCACACGTGCTACAATGGCCGGTACAATGAGCTGCGATGCCGTGAGGCGGAGCGAATCTCAAAAAGCCGGTCTCAGTTCGGATTGGGGTCTGCAACTCGACCCCATGAAGTCGGAGTTGCTAGTAATCGCAGATCAGCATTGCTGCGGTGAATACGTTCCCGGGCCTTGTACACACCGCCCGTCACGTCACGAAAGTCGGTAACACCCGAAGCCGGTGGCCCAACCCCTTGTGGGAGGGAGCTGTCGAAGGTGGGACTGGCGATTGGGACGAAGTCGTAACAAGGTAGCCGTACCGGAAGGTGCGGCTGGATCACCTCCTTTCTAAGGAGCACTTCTTACCAAGCCTCGGTTTGGTCAGAGGCCAGTACACCGGCGAATGTTCGGTGCTGGTTGCTCATGGGTGGAACGTTGACTATTCGGCACGATGAGCACGGTTTCGTGAGTACTGCTTCGGCGTGGAAAACGGGAACGGGTTGATCGTGTCGGGCACGTTGTTGGGTATCTGAGGGTACGGCCGTAAGGCAGCCTTCTGATCCGGTCCCAGTGAACTCGTCTCCGGACGGGGTGGTGGGTGGCTGGTCGTTGTTTGAGAACTGCACAGTGGACGCGAGCATCTGTGGCCAAGTTTTTAAGGGCGCACGGTGGATGCCTTGGCACCAGGAACCGATGAAGGACGTGGGAGGCCACGATAGTCCCCGGGGAGCTGTCAACCAAGCTTTGATCCGGGGGTTTCCGAATGGGGAAACCCGGCAGTCGTCATGGGCTGTCACCCGCTGCTGAACACATAGGCAGTGTGGAGGGAACGAGGGGAAGTGAAACATCTCAGTACCCTCAGGAAGAGAAAACAACCGTGATTCCGGGAGTAGTGGCGAGCGAAACTGGATGAGGCCAAACCGTATGCGTGTGATACCCGGCAGGGGTTGCGCATGCGGGGTTGTGGGAGTTCTCTTTCATAGTCTGCCGGCTGTGAGACGAGTCAGAAACCGTTGGTGTAGGCGAAGGACATGCGAAAGGTCCGGCGTAGAGGGTAAGACCCCCGTAGCTGAAACATCAACGGCTCGTTTGAGAATCACCCAAGTAGCACGGGGCCCGAGAAATCCCGTGTGAATCTGGCGGGACCACCCGCTAAGCCTAAATATTCCCTGGTGACCGATAGCGGATAGTACCGTGAGGGAATGGTGAAAAGTACCGCGGGAGCGGAGTGAAATAGTACCTGAAACCGTGTGCCTACAAGCCGTGGGAGCGTCGCGCATCGAGCTTGCTCGGTGCGTCGTGACTGCGTGCCTTTTGAAGAATGAGCCTGCGAGTTAGCGGTGTGTAGCGAGGTTAACCCGTGTGGGGAAGCCGTAGCGAAAGCGAGTCCGAACAGGGCGTTTGAGTTGCACGCTCTAGACCCGAAGCGGAGTGATCTAGCCATGGGCAGGTTGAAGCGGAGGTAAGACTTCGTGGAGGACCGAACCCACCAGGGTTGAAAACCTGGGGGATGACCTGTGGTTAGGGGTGAAAGGCCAATCAAACTCCGTGATAGCTGGTTCTCCCCGAAATGCATTTAGGTGCAGCGTCGTGTGTTTCTTGCCGGAGGTAGAGCACTGGATAGGCGATGGGCCCTACCGGGTTACTGACCTTAGCCAAACTCCGAATGCCGGTAAGTGAGAGCGCGGCAGTGAGACTGTGGGGGATAAGCTCCATGGTCGAGAGGGAAACAGCCCAGAGCATCGACTAAGGCCCCTAAGCGTACGCTAAGTGGGAAAGGATGTGGAGTCGCAGAGACAACCAGGAGGTTGGCTTAGAAGCAGCCACCCTTGAAAGAGTGCGTAATAGCTCACTGGTCAAGTGATTCCGCGCCGACAATGTAGCGGGGCTCAAGCGTACCGCCGAAGTCGTGTCATTCATACACATATCCCCAACGGGAGTATGGATGGGTAGGGGAGCGTCGTGTGCCGGGTGAAGCAGCCGCGGAAGCGAGTTGTGGACGGTTCACGAGTGAGAATGCAGGCATGAGTAGCGATACACACGTGAGAAACGTGTGCGCCGATTGACTAAGGGTTCCTGGGTCAAGCTGATCTGCCCAGGGTAAGTCGGGACCTAAGGCGAGGCCGACAGGCGTAGTCGATGGACAACCGGTTGATATTCCGGTACCCGCTTTGAAACGCCCAGTACTGAATCAGGCGATGCTAAGTCCGTGAAGCCGGCCCGATCTCTTCGGAGTTGAGGGTAGTGGTGGAGCCGATGAACCAGACTTGTAGTAGGTAAGCGATGGGGTGACGCAGGAAGGTAGTCCAGCCCGGGCGGTGGTTGTCCCGGGGTAAGGGTGTAGGACGCACGGTAGGCAAATCCGTCGTGCATATAAGTCTGAGACCTGATGCCGAGCCGATTGTGGTGAAGTGGATGATCCTATGCTGTCGAGAAAAGCCTCTAGCGAGTTTCATGGCGGCCCGTACCCTAAACCGACTCAGGTGGTCAGGTAGAGAATACCGAGGCGTTCGGGTGAACTATGGTTAAGGAACTCGGCAAAATGCCCCCGTAACTTCGGGAGAAGGGGGGCCATTCCTGGTGATAGCACTTGCTGCTTGAGCTGGGGGTGGCCGCAGAGACCAGCGAGAAGCGACTGTTTACTAAAAACACAGGTCCGTGCGAAGCCGTAAGGCGATGTATACGGACTGACGCCTGCCCGGTGCTGGAACGTTAAGGGGACCGGTTAGTGCACTTTCGGGTGTGCGAAGCTGAGAACTTAAGCGCCAGTAAACGGCGGTGGTAACTATAACCATCCTAAGGTAGCGAAATTCCTTGTCGGGTAAGTTCCGACCTGCACGAATGGCGTAACGACTTCTCGACTGTCTCAACCATAGGCCCGGTGAAATTGCACTACGAGTAAAGATGCTCGTTTCGCGCAGCAGGACGGAAAGACCCCGGGACCTTTACTATAGTTTGATATTGGTGTTCGGTTCGGCTTGTGTAGGATAGGTGGGAGACTGTGAAGCGGCCACGCCAGTGGTTGTGGAGTCGTCGTTGAAATACCACTCTGGTCGTGCTGGATGTCTAACCTGGGTCCGTGATCCGGATCAGGGACAGTGTCTGATGGGTAGTTTAACTGGGGCGGTTGCCTCCTAAAGAGTAACGGAGGCGCCCAAAGGTTCCCTCAGCCTGGTTGGCAATCAGGTGTTGAGTGTAAGTGCACAAGGGAGCTTGACTGTGAGACCGACGGGTCGAGCAGGGACGAAAGTCGGGACTAGTGATCCGGCAGTGGCTTGTGGAAGCGCTGTCGCTCAACGGATAAAAGGTACCCCGGGGATAACAGGCTGATCTTCCCCAAGAGTCCATATCGACGGGATGGTTTGGCACCTCGATGTCGGCTCGTCGCATCCTGGGGCTGGAGTCGGTCCCAAGGGTTGGGCTGTTCGCCCATTAAAGCGGTACGCGAGCTGGGTTTAGAACGTCGTGAGACAGTTCGGTCCCTATCCGCTGCGCGCGTAGGAATATTGAGAAGGGCTGTCCCTAGTACGAGAGGACCGGGACGGACGAACCTCTGGTGTGCCAGTTGTCCTGCCAAGGGCATGGCTGGTTGGCTACGTTCGGAAAGGATAACCGCTGAAAGCATCTAAGCGGGAAGCCTGCTTCGAGATGAGTATTCCCACCCTCTTGAGGGGTTAAGGCTCCCAGTAGACGACTGGGTTGATAGGCCAGATGTGGAAGCCCTGTAAGGGGTGGAGCTGACTGGTACTAATAGGCCGAGGGCTTGTCCTCAGTTGCTCGCGTCCACTGTGTTAGTTCTGAAATAACGAACAGCTGTGATTGCACCGGTTGTTCAGAATTTCATAGTGTTTCGGTGGTCATTGCGTTAGGGAAACGCCCGGTTACATTCCGAACCCGGAAGCTAAGCCTTTCAGCGCCGATGGTACTGCAGGGGGGACCCTGTGGGAGAGTAGGACGCCGCCGAACAATTTTTGTGGGAAAGCCCCGCACCCTTGTGGTGCGGGGCTTTTCTGCATTCCGGGCTCCATAGCGGCCGCCAGCTCCGCCCCCGCCCACCCCTGTGCAGGTGCCGGCCGAGGCTGAGGGTAAGGTCGGGGGGCATCATTCGCACGTTCTTCACAGGAGGCTCCCGGGTGGAGGTCCAGGAGACTCGGGTCCAGACGGACCGGGTCCTCACCATCCCCAACATCCTCAGCATGGCTCGCCTTGTCGGGGTACCGCTCTTCCTGTGGCTGATTCTCCGCCCCGTGTTCGGCGGCCCCAACAGCGACGGCTGGGCGCTGCTGGTGCT
Organism: Streptomyces cyaneofuscatus; assembly: GCF_033109485.1. NCBI lineage: Bacteria > Bacillati > Actinomycetota > Actinomycetes > Kitasatosporales > Streptomycetaceae > Streptomyces > Streptomyces cyaneofuscatus. The sequence goes on from NZ_CP137002.1 coordinate 7,195,047, forward strand.
GATGCTCAGCGGCATCAGCGATTACCTCGACGGCAAGCTCGCCCGGCGGTGGAACCAGATCAGCAGTCTCGGCCGGCTCCTGGACCCGGCTGCCGACCGCCTCTACATCCTCTCGACCCTTCTCGGCCTCACCTGGCGTGAGATCCTGCCGCTCTGGCTCACCGCGGCCCTGCTGGCCCGTGAGCTGATGCTGCTCGTGATGGTGGCCATCCTGCGGCGCCACGGCTATCCGCCGCCGCAGGTCAACTTCCTCGGGAAAGCTGCAACTTTCAACCTGATGTACGCGTTCCCCTTGTTGCTGCTCAGCGACGGGAGTGGTTGGCTGGCTACCGTGGCCGCCGTTTTCGGATGGGCGTTCGCAGGATGGGGTACAACGCTGTATTGGTGGGCAGGGATCCTCTACGTGGTCCAGGTCCGCCGGCTCGTCAAGGCGGATGCAGTAGCCGATTGAACTCGTTGATGCGGTGCCGTGCAGTGTGGCCGGCCCGCGGTGTGATGTCTTGAGTGTGATGCCCCGACGGGCGAAATCGGCTGACCGTCGTCTCTTCTAGGAGGACGTTACCGATATGAAGGCCGTCGTGATGGCTGGTGGCGAAGGCACACGCCTGCGCCCCATGACCTCGAGCATGCCCAAGCCGCTCCTGCCCGTGGCCAATCGGCCGATCATGGAGCATGTCCTGCGGCTTCTCAAGCGGCATGGGCTCAATGAGACCGTAGTGACCGTCCAGTTCCTCGCCTCCCTCGTAAAGAACTATTTCGGGGACGGCGAAGAGCTCGGGATGGAGCTCACCTATGCCAACGAGGAGAAGCCACTCGGCACCGCGGGGAGCGTGAAGAACGCCGAGGAGGCGTTGAAGGACGACACCTTCCTCGTCATTTCCGGTGACGCGCTCACCGACTTCGATCTCACCGACCTCATCGCCTTCCACAAGGAGAAGGGCGGACTCGTCACGGTCTGTCTGACCCGGGTCCCCAATCCGCTGGAATTCGGCATCACCATCGTCGACGAGAACGGCCAGGTCGAACGCTTCCTGGAGAAGCCGACCTGGGGCCAGGTCTTCTCGGACACGGTGAACACGGGCATCTATGTGATGGAGCCCGAGGTCTTCGACTACGTCCAGGCCGATACCTCCGTCGACTGGTCGGGTGACGTCTTCCCGCAGCTGATGAAGGAAGGCAAGCCGATCTACGGCTATATCGCCGAGGGCTACTGGGAAGACGTCGGTACGCACGAGAGCTATGTGAAGGCCCAGGCGGACGTCCTGGAGCGCAAGGTCGACGTGGAGCTCGACGGCTTCGAGATCTCGCCCGGCGTGTGGGTGGCCGAAGGTGCGGAGGTCCACCCCGACGCCGTGCTCCGCGGGCCGCTGTACATCGGTGACTACGCCAAGGTCGAAGCGGACGTCGAGATCCGTGAGCACACCGTCGTGGGCTCCAACGTCGTCGTCAAGACCGGCGCCTTTCTTCACAAGGCCGTGGTCCACGACAACGTCTACATCGGACAGCACAGCAACCTCCGGGGCTGCGTGGTCGGCAAGAACACCGACATCATGCGCGCGGCCCGGATCGAGGACGGTGCTGTCATCGGTGACGAGTGTCTGGTCGGCGAGGAGTCGATCATCCAGGGCAATGTGCGGGTGTACCCGTTCAAGACCATCGAGGCCGGTGCGTTCGTCAACACCTCGGTGATCTGGGAATCCCGTGGGCAGGCACATCTCTTCGGGGCGCGCGGCGTCTCCGGGATCCTGAACGTCGAGATCACCCCCGAGCTGGCGGTCCGGCTGGCCGGCGCCTACGCCACGACCCTCAAGAAGGGGTCGACGGTCACGACCGCCCGTGACCACTCCCGAGGTGCGCGCGCCCTCAAGCGAGCCGTCATCTCGGCGCTCCAGGCCAGCGCCATCGACGTACGCGACCTGGAGAACGTACCGCTGCCCGTGGCCCGCCAGCAGACGGCGCGAGGCAGTGCGGGCGGCATCATGATCCGCACGTCGCCGGGGGTGCCCGACTCGGTGGACATCATGTTCATCGACGAGCGGGGCGCCGACCTCTCGCAGGCCCAGCAGCGCAAGCTGGACCGCGTCTACGCCCGTCAGGAGTACCGCAGGGCCTTCCCCGGGGAGATCGGCGACCTGCACTTCCCGTCCAGCGTCTTCGACTCGTACACCGGCTCCCTGCTCCGCAACGTGGACATCGCGGGGATCGCCGACTCCGGGCTCAAGGTCGTCGTGGACGCCTCCAACGGGTCCGCCGGGCTTGTGCTGCCGAGCCTCCTCGGACGGCTCGGGGTGGACGCCCTGACGATCAACCCGGGGCTCGACGAATCGCGCCCCACCGAGTCCGCCGAGACCCGCCGTGCCGGCCTCGTCCGGCTCGGGGAGATCGTGTCCTCGGCGCGGGCAGCCTTCGGCGTCCGCTTCGACCCGGTCGGTGAGCGGCTCTCCCTCGTGGACGAGCTGGGCCGGATCATCGAGGACGACCGGGCCCTGCTGGTCATGCTGGACCTCGTCGCCGCCGAGCGGCGCAGCGGGCGCGTCGCCCTGCCGGTGACCACCACGCGCGTCGCCGAGCAGGTGGCGGCCTACCACGGCACCCAGGTGGAGTGGACGACCACCTCGCCCGACGACCTGACCCGGGTGGGACGTGAAGAGACCACCATCTTCGGAGGAGACGGGCGCGGCGGGTTCATCGTTCCCGAATTCAGCAGCGTCTTCGACGGGACAGCCGCTTTCGTCCGGCTCATCGGACTCGTGGCCCGGACCCAGCTCACCCTGAGCCAGATCGACGCCCGTATCCCGCGGGCCCACGTCCTGCGCCGCGACCTCGCGACGCCCTGGGCGGTGAAGGGCCTCGTCATGCGCAGCGTCGTCGAGGCGGCCGGGGACCGCAGCGTGGACACCACGGACGGCGTCCGGGTGGTCGAGGCGGACGGACGGTGGATCATGGTGCTGCCCGACCGGGCGGAGGCCGTCACCCATCTGTGGGCGGAAGGCCCGGACGACGCCTCCGCACAGGCGCTGCTCGACGAGTGGTCCGCCGTGGTGGAGAGCGCGGGCGAGTGACCTTCTGACACCCGTGCACCGGAACTCCCCGACAGGGATTTCCGGTGCACCGGCGTCACCGGTGGGGCCATTCGGCGGCAGCCGTAGTGACGTGCGACGATGTGCGGCATGTCGCAGCAGCCCCCCGATCGGAGCACACCCTCGCCGCCCGCACGTCCTGACGCCTCCATGTCGCTGCTGAACAACGTGATGGACCACAGCCTCGACGACGGTTACGCGGAGGCCTCGGCCCGCCGCCAGGCCGACGGGAGCGCGGGGCTGCCCCGTACGCTCAAGTCGAAGCTCGGCCTCGCCGCCGGTCTGGTGGTGGCCGCCCTCGTGGTCACCCTCGGAGCCGCCGAGGCGCGGGTGTCGGCGCCGGTCGTCGCGAAGGAACGCGAAGAGCTGATCGACCGCATCAACGCCGAGACCCGGGCAGCCGACACGCTTGAGTCCGATGTCGACAAGCTCCGCAGCGATGTGAGCGAGCGGCAGCGCAAGGCGCTGGAACAGCACGGCGGGGACCAGGGGGAGCTGGTGGCGCTCCTGTCCGGGGCGACCCCGGTCCAGGGCCCCGGCGTGAAGCTCGTCGTGGATGACGCCAAGAACACCGATCAGGGCGGGGGCGGGCCCCGTGAGTCGTCGAGCTTCTCCGACACGGGCCGGGTGCGCGACCGGGACATGCAGCGGGTCGTCAACGGCCTGTGGGAGTCCGGCGCCGAGGCCATCGCCATCAATGGGCAAAGGCTGACGGCACTGTCGGCGATCCGCGCTGCGGGCGACGCCATACTGGTCGACAACAGGCCGCTCGTACCGCCCTACACGGTGCTCGCGGTGGGGGACGGGAAGAATCTCGCCGCCGCGTTCCGGGACAGCGCCGACGGCCAGTACCTGAACGCGCTCAAGGAGAGCTTCGACATCCGCACCAGCTTGTCCGATCAGGCCGAGGTGCGGCTCCCGGCCGCACCGAGCCTGATCGTCCGTACAGCAGAGCCGAAGGCCGCCGGCAGTGGTGCGGCAGAATCAGGGAAGGGCACATCGTGATCGCCGTACTGGGCCTCGTCGTGGGAGTCGTGGTCGGACTGTTGGTCCGGCCCGAAGTACCGGCGGTGGTCGAGCCCTATCTCCCGATCGCCGTGGTCGCCGCGCTCGACGCGGTCTTCGGGGGTCTGCGGGCCATGCTCGACGGCATCTTCGTCGACAAGGTCTTCGTGGTGTCGTTCCTCTCCAACGTCGTCGTCGCCGCACTGATCGTGTTCCTGGGCGACAAACTGGGTGTCGGCGCGCAGCTCTCCACCGGTGTGGTGGTCGTGCTCGGCATCCGGATCTTCTCCAACGCCGCCGCGATCCGCCGGCACGTCTTCCGGGCTTGAGGCCGATGAACAACGACGAGAACCAGTCTCAGCCCCAGCCTCTGCCCGAGCCCGAGAAGCCGGACACGCCTGTGCGGCCGGAGCCGCCCGCCGCCGAGGAGGTCTCCGGGCGTCAGAGGCTGCTCGCGGGCCTGTGGCCGCCCCGGGTGAGCCGGGCCCAACTCATCGTCGCCGTGCTGCTGTTCGGGCTCGGTCTGGGGCTGGCCATCCAGGTGCGGTCCACCAGCGACGACAGCGCGCTGCGCGGCGCGCGGCAGGAGGACCTGGTCCGGATCCTCGACGAGGTCGACGACCGGACGCAGCGTCTGGAGGACGAGAAGCAGCGTCTGGACGCCCAGCGCACCGAGCTGGAGAACAGCTCGGACCAGGCCGAGGAGGCCCGGAAACAGACGCTGGAGAAGGAACGTCAGCTGGGGATCCTCGCGGGTACGGTGGCGGCCCAGGGCCCCGGCATCACGCTGACGATCAGTGACCCCTCCGGCGCGGTCGCGGCCGACAAGCTGCTCGATACCGTCCAGGAGCTGCGCGCGGCGGGCGCCGAGGCCATCGAGGTCAACGGCGTGCGGGTGGTGGCCAACACGTACTTCTCCGGGGAGGGCGGTGACATCCAGGTGGACGGCAAGAAGATCGAAGCACCGTACGAGTTCAAGGTGATCGGCAAGCCGCAGGACCTGGAGCCCGCCCTCAACATCCCCGGAGGCGTCGTGCAGACGCTCGAGAAGGAGCAGGCCACGGCGGTCGTGGAGCGCTCCGAGGAGATCGTCGTCGACGCCTTGCGACCGGCGGAGCGGCCTGACTACGCTCGGTCGTCGTCCCCGTGAGCGCGCCGGGCCGGAGGGCCGGTGGACGAGAGCGCGAGGTTGCGGGGGGTCGGCGCACCGGATTGGTGGTGCGTGGTGGAAACTGTCGGGTGGATACGGACGTTGTGAAGATGTCCGGGTCGGCAGGTGTGTTCATTCAGGGTTCGTCCTGCCCCACGGGCGGGTCTATGTCGGTCAAGGGGAATCGCCCGTGAAGTTTTTTGCGAAGTTGTTCGGGAAGAGCGCGCGCGAGGACAGCAACAGTGCTGCCCGCCACCGTGCTCCGCGCCACGGCCAGGTCGAGGGGCAGGAGGCGGAGCGTCCGCTCTTCCGCGATGAGGTGTCCGGTGACGCCACTCAGACCGGTATCGACGTGTCGTCCATTGACCCTGCCGGTGCCGGCCGCATAGGTTTCGGCGAACCATCAACCTCAGGTGCGGGTGGAGGGTTCACCCCGGAGGGCTCGTCGATGACGGTCTGTACGAGGTGCGGCCACCGCAATGCGGAGGCCGGCCGATTCTGCTCCAACTGCGGCGCGCCGTTGCGGGGCGGTGTCCCCGAGCGTGCCTCGGAGACGACGTCCACGATCTCCATCTCCGGTCTTGAGGCGTACGAGGCCGAGGCGACAGGCCAGACGGCTCTGCCCTCGCTCTCCCCGGAGGCCCAGGCCGCCGTCGACGCGCTGCCCGGGGGTTCGGCGCTCCTGGTCGTGCGCCGCGGCCCCAATTCCGGCAGCCGTTTCCTGCTGGACAGCGACCTCACGACCGCCGGCCGTCACCCGCAGAGCGACATCTTTCTCGACGACGTGACCGTGTCGCGGCGTCATGTGGAGTTCCGCAGGGGTCCGGACGGTAGCTTCACGGTGGGTGACGTCGGCAGCCTCAACGGTACCTATGTCAACCGCGAGCGCATCGATTCGGTCCTGCTGTCCAACGGCGACGAAGTCCAGATCGGAAAGTACCGCCTGGTCTTCTACGCGAGCCCGCGGGGCGTGTGACCAGCCCCCGGACCCTGTCCGCGGGAATCCCCAGGAAGGCCCATGCTGCGAACACCGACAGGCGGCTCCGGTGACGGTACCGCCACCGCGGATGCGCGCTGGGTGAGCATCGGAACGGTGCTCACCCGGCTGCGCGAAGAGTTTCCGGAAGTCACGATCTCCAAGATCCGCTTTCTGGAGGCCGAGGGGCTCATCGAGCCGCAGCGGACTCCCTCCGGGTACCGGAAGTTCGCCCCCGGTGATGTGGAGCGCCTCGCGCAGGTGCTCCGCATGCAGCGGGACCACTATCTGCCGCTCAAGGTCATCCGGGAGCACCTGGACGCCCTGGCCCGGGGGGAGCAGCCGGCGCTGCCCTCGCCGTGCGGTCAGCGCGATCTCGGCGACGGTGTGTGGGATTCCGGCCCCGGTACGGCGACCGCCGCGCGGATCGGGCGCGCCGAGCTCCTGGCGGCCGCCCAGGTCGACGAGGAGCAGCTGGAGGAGTGGGAGTCCTACGGGCTCATCGTCCCGGCTCCCGAGGGCGGCTACGACGCCGAGATGGTGACCGTGGCCAGGCTGGTGGCGGATCTGGGGCGATTCGGTCTGGAACCGCGCCATCTGCGCGCCATGCGCGCCTCCGCGGACCGGGAGGCGGGGCTGGTGGAACAGCTGGTCGCACCGCTGCGCCTGCACCGGAATCCGCAGACCAGGGCCCATGCCGAGGCCACGGCGAACGAGCTGGCCGAGCTCTCCGTACGGCTGCACGCGGCGCTCGTCCAGAGCGCTCTGCGGAGCCGTCTGCACTGAGCTCGGGGGAGCCCGACTACCCAAACATGGCGAGCACGTCCTAGGGTTGCTGTGTGAACGAGCTCGACGTTGTCGGTGTCCGGGTGGAAATGCCCTCCAACCAACCGATCGTTCTCCTGCGTGAAGTGGGAGGCGACCGGTACCTCCCCATTTGGATCGGTCCTGGGGAGGCGACCGCCATTGCCTTCGCCCAGCAGGGCATGGCTCCGGCCAGGCCGCTGACCCATGACCTGTTCAAGGATGTGCTCGAGGCCGTGGGCCAGGAGCTCACCGAGGTCCGCATCACGGACCTTCGCGAAGGGGTCTTCTACGCGGAGCTCGTCTTCGCCAGCGGGGTCGAGGTGAGTGCCCGGCCGTCCGACGCCATAGCGCTCGCCCTGCGGACCGGCACGCCGATCTACGGCAGTGACGGCGTGCTGGACGATGCGGGCATCGCGATCCCCGACGAGCAGGAGGACGAGGTGGAGAAGTTCCGCGAATTCCTCGACCAGATCTCACCGGAGGACTTCGGTACGAACAGCCAGTGACCGTCCCGCAAGGGTGTCGTCAGCGCATCCGACAAGCCTTTCCCGGAAGCGAGACACGGGAAACCACCCTCAGGGTGATTATCACTCGGCGTGCCGAGTGTGGCGATCGTTGACGCACCCCCAGTGACTGCCTACCTTCGAGTGGGCAGGTCAAGGACGGAGGTCGGCGTGAGAAGCAGCGGCGACGGTACGGCGGCGGGTGGGCCGTATCCGCAGCACGGCAGTGGAGCCGACCACGCCATCAGGCAGCCGGTTCAGCCGGCCGCGGTGGCGGCGGGCGGCGTGGCAGCGGCGAGCGATGCCGGCGACATCGGCTATCGCGGACCGACGGCGTGCGCGGCGGCGGGGATCACCTACCGCCAGCTGGACTACTGGGCGCGTACGGGGCTGGTGGAGCCGAGCGTGCGGCCGGCCTACGGGTCGGGGACCCAGCGTCTCTACAGTTTCCGGGACGTGGTCCTCCTCAAGATCGTCAAGCGGTTCCTGGACACCGGGGTCGCTCTGCAGAACATCCGCACCACGGTCCAGCACCTGCGGGCCCGGGGGTTCCAGGATCTTGAGCGCATGACGCTGATGAGCGACGGGGCGACGGTCTACGAGTGCTCATCACCCGACGAGGTCGTCAGCCTTCTCCAGGGTGGTCAGGGCGTCTTCGGGATCGCCGTCGGCGTCGTCTGGCGCGATGTGGACGCGGCGCTCTCCCAGCTCCACGGCGAGCGGGTCGACACCGGTGAGACGCTCATCGGCAACAACCCGGCCGACGAGCTGGCCCGGCGCCGCAACCGCGCCGGATGAGCGGCTGAGGGCACAGGACGGTACGGAACGGGGCGGCCCGGCACTCCACGGAGTGCCGGGCCGCCCCGTTGTCAGTGGTGTAGGGCAGCATCGACGGTGTGAGACCCGCGCCGACCATCCTTCACCTGGACATGGATGCCTTCTACGCCTCGGCGGAGCAGGCGGCCAAGCCCAGCCTGCGCGGAAAGGCGGTCGTGGTGGGCGGCCTCGGCCCCCGGGGGGTCGTCGCCACCGCCTCGTACGAAGCACGGGTTCTGGGCGTGCACTCCGCGATGCCGACGGCCCAGGCCAGACGGCTCGCGCCGAACGCCGCCTATCTGGTGCCCCGCTTCTCGCTCTACCGGTCGGTGAGCGAGCAGGTGATGGAGCTCCTGGGGCGGCTCTCGCCGCTGGTGGAGCCGCTGAGTCTGGACGAGGCCTTCGTCGACCTGGAGGCGGGCGGGGTCGCGGACGACACGGTGTCGGCGCGCAGGACGGGGGAGCGGCTGCGTACGGCCATCCGGGAGGTGACCGGGCTGAGCGGGTCGGTCGGGCTCGCCGGTTCCAAGATGCTCGCCAAGATCGCCTCCGAGCAGGCCAAGCCGGACGGGCTTGTGCTCATCGAGCCGGGCACCGAGCGCGAGCTGCTCGCCCCCATGTCGGTGCGGACGCTGCCGGGCGTCGGGCCCGCCACCGGGGACCACCTCCGGCGCGCCGGGATGACCACCGTCCACGACCTCGCGGAGGCGGGGGAGGCGGAGCTCGTACGGCTGGTGGGCAAGGCCCACGGTCATGGGCTGTACCGGATGGCGCTGGGGCTCGACGACCGGCCGGTGGTCGCCGAGCGGGACGCCAAGTCCGTATCGGTCGAGGACACCTTCGATGTGGACCTGCACGACCGCGTGCGGGTGCGCGCCGAGGTGGAGCGGCTGGCCGTGCGGTGCGTGGAGCGGCTGCGGTCCGCCGACCGGTCGGGGCGCACGGTGGTGCTGAAGGTGCGCCGCTACGACTTCTCCACCCTGACCCGCTCCGAGACCCTCAGGGGCCCCACGGACGACCCCACGGTGGTCCGGGAGGCGGCCGCGCGGCTGCTGGAGGCGGTGGACACCACCGGGGGCGTACGGCTGCTGGGCGTGGGCGTCACGGGGCTCGCGGACTTCACGCAGGAGGATCTGTTCGCACAGGCCGCGGACGCCCGGGAGCTGGCGGCCCGGGCGGAGGTGTCCGAGAAGCCGGTCACGGAGGACGACAAGCCGGTCGAGGAGGAGCCCGAGAGCGCCGAGCAGCTCGCCGCCCGGCGCTGGCCCGCCGGACACGACGTACGCCACACGGCGCACGGACACGGATGGGTGCAGGGGAGCGGGGTGGGCCGGGTGACGGTCCGGTTCGAGGAGCCCGGCGGGCCGGTCGGCCGGGTCGTCACGTTCCGCGTCGACGACCCGGAGCTGAGCCCCGCCGATCCGCTGCCGCTGGTCCGCGACCCGGTCGACTACTCCTCCTGGCCGGCCAGCCTGCCGAAGTCACGGTCGGGGCCGGCCTCCGCCGCCGGCGGGGAGTCCAGACCGTAATGGCGGTAGAGCTGCAGCTCCTGCTCCGGGGAGAGGTGCCGCCCGACGCCGAAGTCCGGGGCGCCCTTGATCAGCGTGCGGTCGAACGGGACCCGCAGCTCGTCCTCGACGAACTCGCTCGGCTCCAGCGGGACGAAGGCGTCCCTGCTGAACAGGCCGGTGCGGACGGCCGCCCACTCGGGCACGCCCGTCGCGTCGTCGAGATAGACCTCATCCACCGTTCCGATCTTGGCGCCCTTGCGATCGAAGGCCTTGCGGCCGATCAGGCGGCGCGGATCGATGTCGGTCTGCACGGTGCCTCCTACTGGTCCCACTGCCTGAAAGGTGGTCCTCTGTCACTTCAGGGGTGATCCCCTGTCGCTATACCAGCACCAGACAAGTGCAGATCCGTGGCGTCGGCCACTCGAGGACTCCACGGGGATGGCCGCTGGTAGGCTGGCAGGCGGCTGCTGACCCCGTGCGGGAGAGTCCTCCGGTGCAGAATCCGGAGGCGCCGAAGGAGCAAATCCTCCCCGGAATCTCTCAGGCCCCCGTACCGCACGGACGAGGTCACTCTGGAAAGCAGGGCGGGTTCGTGCGGGCAGATGCCGGGACGGATTCGACCCTCACCGACGGTGAAAGTCGGCACGCCCCCGGGCGGGCCGGTGAAGCTCTCAGGTTGAGATGACAGAGGGGGAGGCCGTTCGGGCACCCGCGCCGTGGTGCCCCTCGCAGGTCGTGACAGACCAGGAGGCCTCCACCATGACCCCCCGTCGCACTCCGCTCTCCCAGCTGGAGCAGGGCATTCCGTTCGAGCAGCGCCACATAGGGCCCGACGCCGAGGCCCAGGCGAAGATGCTCGCCCAGGTCGGCTACGGCTCCCTCGACGAGCTGACCGCCGCCGCGGTGCCCGACGTGATCAAGAGTGCGGAGGCCCTGAACCTTCCCTCGGCGCGCACCGAGGCCGAGGTGCTCGCCGAGCTGCGGTCGCTGGCCGACCGCAACAAGGTGCTCGCCCCGATGATCGGCCTCGGTTACTACGGCACCTTCACGCCCCCCGTCATCCTGCGCAACGTCATGGAGAACCCCGCGTGGTACACGGCCTACACGCCGTACCAGCCGGAGATCTCCCAGGGCCGCCTGGAGGCCCTGCTCAACTTCCAGACGATGGTCGCCGAGCTGACCGGCCTGCCCACCTCCGGCGCCTCCCTCCTCGACGAGGGCACCGCGGCCGCCGAGGCCATGGCGCTCGCCCGGCGGGTCGGCAAGGTGAAGAACGGCGTCTTCCTGATCGACGCCGACACCCTGCCCCAGACCATCGCGGTCATCGAGACCCGCGCCGAGCCGACCGGTGTGGAGGTCGTCGTCGCCGACCTCAGCGACGGCATCCCGGCCGAGATCGCCGAGCGCGGCGTCTTCGGCGTCCTGCTCCAGTACCCGGGCGCCTCCGGTGCCGTCCGCGCCATCGAGCCCGTCATCGAGCAGGCCCACGAGCTCGGCGCGATCGTCACCGTCGCCGCCGACCTGCTGGCCCTCACGCTGCTCACCTCGCCCGGCGCCCTCGGCGCCGACATCGCGGTGGGCACCACCCAGCGCTTCGGCGTGCCCATGGGCTTCGGCGGCCCGCACGCCGGCTTCATGGCGGTCCGCGAGAAGTTCGCCCGCTCCCTGCCCGGCCGCCTCGTCGGCGTCTCCGTCGACGCCGACGGCAACAAGGCCTACCGCCTGGCCCTGCAGACCCGCGAGCAGCACATCCGCCGCGAGAAGGCCACCAGCAACATCTGTACGGCGCAGGTGCTGCTCGCCGTCATGGCCGGGATGTACGCCGTCTACCACGGCCCCGACGGACTGCGCACGATCGCCCGCCGCACCCACCGCTACGCCACGATCCTCGCCGAGGGCCTGCGCGCCGCCGGCGTGGACGTCGTGCACGGCGACTTCTTCGACACCCTGACCGTCAAGGCGCCCGGCAAGGCCGCGGAGATCGTCGCGGAGGCCCGCGAGCGCGGGGTCAACCTCCGCCGTGTCGACGCCGACCATGTCTCCATCGCCTGCGACGAGACCACCACCCGGTCCCAGCTCTCCGCCGTCTGGGCCGCCTTCGGCGCCGACGCCGACATCGAGGCGCTGGACGGCTCGGCCGCCGACGCGCTGCCCGAGGGGCTGCTGCGCTCCGACGACATCCTGACCCACCCGGTCTTCCACCAGCACCGCTCCGAGACCGCGATGCTGCGCTACCTGCGCAAGCTCGCCGACCGTGACTACGCGCTGGACCGCGGCATGATCCCGCTCGGCTCCTGCACCATGAAGCTGAACGCGACCGCCGAGATGGAGTCCATCACCTGGCCCGAGTTCGGCGCGCTGCACCCCTTCGCCCCGGCCGAGCAGGCGCAGGGCTTCCTCACGCTCATCCGCGAGCTGGAGGAGCGCCTCGCCGAGGTCACGGGTTACGACGCCGTCTCCATCCAGCCGAACGCCGGCTCCCAGGGCGAGTTCGCGGGGCTGCTGGCCGTGCGCGCGTACCACCGGGCCAACGGCGACGACCAGCGCACCGTCTGCCTGATCCCCTCGTCCGCGCACGGCACCAACGCCGCGAGCGCGGTCATGGCGGGCATGAAGGTCGTCGTGGTGAAGACCGCCGACGACGGTGAGGTCGACATCGCGGACCTGCGGGCCAAGATCGAACAGCACCGCGACGAACTGGCCGTCCTCATGATCACCTATCCGTCCACGCACGGGGTGTTCGAGGAGCACGTCGCCGACATCTGCGGCGAGGTGCACGACGCGGGCGGCCAGGTCTACGTCGACGGCGCCAACCTCAACGCGCTGGTCGGGCTCGCCAAGCCCGGCAAGTTCGGCGGCGACGTCTCGCACCTGAACCTGCACAAGACCTTCTGCATCCCGCACGGCGGCGGCGGCCCCGGCGTCGGCCCGGTCGGCGTCCGCGCCCACCTCGCCCCGTACCTCCCCAACCACCCGCTCCAGCCCGCCGCGGGCCCGGAGACCGGAGTGGGCCCGATCTCGGCCGCCCCGTGGGGCTCGGCGGGCATCCTGCCGATCTCGTGGGCCTACGTGCGCCTGATGGGCGGCGAGGGGCTCAAGCGGGCCACGCAGGTCGCGGTGCTGGCCGCCAACTACATCGCCAAGCGGCTGGAGCCGCACTTCCCGATCCTGTACAACGGCCCGGCCGGACTGGTCGCGCACGAGTGCATCGTGGACCTGCGGCCGATCTCCAAGGCGACCGGCGTCTCCATCGACGACGTCGCCAAGCGCCTGATCGACTACGGCTTCCACTCGCCGACCATGTCGTTCCCGGTGGCCGGCACGCTGATGATCGAGCCGACCGAGAGCGAGGACCTCGCCGAGCTCGACCGGTTCTGCGACACCATGATCGCGATCCGGGCCGAGATCGAGAAGGTCGCGTCGGGGGAGTGGAGCGCGGACGACAACCCGCTCGCCAACGCCCCGCACACCGCGGCCGCGCTCGGCGGCGAGTGGGACCACGGCTACAGCCGTGAGGAGGCCGTCTTCCCGGCCGGTGTCTCCGCCGCGGACAAGTACTGGCCGCCGGTCCGCCGTATCGACGGTGCCTTCGGCGACCGCAACCTGGTCTGCTCCTGCCCGCCGCTGGAGGAGTACGACAACTGACGCTCGAAGGCTCACGCCTGACATGCGTCGGGGCCGGTGCGGGGATCTCCCCGGGCCGGCCCCTTTTCCGTACAGCTGGCTCCTTGACTCCGCCCTCAGGCGGCTTTCACCACGCGACCCGCCGCCGACGGCCGGTGCGGGGCGATGATCTGCCCGTCCGGCAGCAGCTCGCCGGTGTCCTCGAAGAGCAGGACACCGTTGCACAGGAGGCTCCAGCCCTGTTCCGGGTGGTGGGCCGTCAGGCGGGCCGCCTCCCTGTCGGGGGAGTCGGCGGTGGGGCAGGGTGGCTGGTGTTGGCACATGGATGGGTTCTTTCGCTGCGTCGAGTCGAGTGTCCTGCGGCTGGATGAGATGTTCATGGCCGCCCCCGTATCAGTCGGTCCGGTCCCAGTGTTGCCCTACGGGGGTGATTCCGCAGGGATTTCGCTGCAGCTCCCGTACTCCTCTCATGACGCATCACCCGCGCGGACGGTTCATCGCAACTGCACTGTCCCTTCGGGTGGTTCGGGATGGCCGGGACGGGCTAGTCCGAGTGGGTAGGACGGAGCCCCCGCGATGACCCGTTCCGCCGGAGGGCGTTCGGGTCACCACGGGGGCCGGTCGTTCCCCTCGGCCGCCGGTCAGGCGGAGCTGAGCAGCGGGCCGGGCGCCACCCGCAGGGTCATGACGGGCAGCAGATCGGCGACCCGGTGCGGCCGGTGCGCCGCGATGCCCGGCGGCGCCGGCGCCAGCGGCACCAGGACATCGGCCGGGGCGAGGACACCGGAGGCGTCGGCGGCATCGTCGTCGGGGTTGTCATGCAGCCAGAGGGTGAGCATGTACAGCTCGGGGATGGAGAGAAGTCTCGCCTGGTACGCCGTGGGCGAGGCCTCCGCCTGGCGGACCGCGAGCTCCGTCGAGGCGAGGTAGGGACCCTCGAAGAAGTGCGAGAAGCTCCAGCCGTCCGGCGTGAGCATGGTGTCCGCGGCGGCGATCGCCCGGCCTTCGCTCCGGATCAGGAAGCGCCAGGCCGCGAGGCGGGCCCGGGGTGCGGTCCCGGTCGGGGTGATCCGGTCCAGCACGTGCACGGGAAGCGGCAGTTCGGGGCTGAGCGGTCCCTGGACGGACCGGAGGGCGGAGGTCCGCGCCTGGCGGACCGCGGTGGGAGAACCGAGGGCCGCGAGAACACTGCGCAGGGCGGGCGCGGGAGCCGAGGGGACATGCAGCGGCATAGTGGGTCGCCTCTCACTTGGAGACACGGTGATGCGTGGGCGGGTGCAGACGGCGCTGTCGGCGTGCGGGGCCAGAGGAGGCCGACGACGGGCCGGATGACGGGCCGGTTGCGTCAACTCTCTGCCTCGTCAGGCGGAGTTTATACGACACGTGTTCACTCAGTGTTTCCGCTAGCTGCCGGGGATATTTCGCGCAAGGCGACATCCGGACGTGAAAATGCGGTTTTCCTGGTGATTTGATCGGCCGTTTTCCGCTCCGGCCTGCGCCTCTTTCGGCGGAGCGGTAGGCCGAAACTCGTCGGTGTTTCCACCACGCACTCTCCGGGTGAAAATGCCGCTCGCCGGGTGCCCCGGGAATGTGCCCCCGGTCTCCGTCAACCAGCCTAGCGGGTTTCCGGGTGGCTGTGGGGCGTTACGGATCACTCCCACTGGGCATTATCGATCGTGATGCGCGCGGCCCGGTCAGCGGGCCGACCACTGGAGGAGGGACCCCTCGATGGGGGAGAAGGTCGTGGCGGGAGCCGTTGACCTGTCCGATCGGCAGGCGTACCGGACCAAGCTGAACCAGTGCCTGGAGGGGCTGGGCAGACTGCTGGCGGAGCGGAGGTTCGACCGTCCCCGAAACCTGATGGGGCTGGAGATAGAGCTGAATCTCGCGGGCTCCGACGGCCTGCCCCGGATGATGAATCAGGAAGTGCTCCAACGCATCGCGAGCCGGGATTTCCAGACGGAACTCGGGATGTTCAATCTGGAAGTAAATATCGTTCCGCACCGGCTCGGCGGCCGGGTATTCGATCAGCTCTCCGAGGAGTTGCGCACCGGTCTCGCGTACGCCCACCGCAAGGCCGGTGAGGTGGACGCGGGGATCGTCATGATCGGAATCCTGCCCACGCTCGGCGAGCACGACGTGGTCTCGGCGAATCTTTCCGACGTGGACCGCTACACCCTGCTGAATGACCAAATGGCGGCGGCCCGGGGGGAGGATTTCGTCCTCGATATCGAAGGCGTCGACCACCTCGTCTGCTCCTCGCCCTCGATCGCCCCCGAATCGGCCTGCACCTCGGTCCAGTTGCACCTCCAGGTGACGCCCGCGCGGTTCGCGGACGTGTGGAACGCCGCCCAGGCGATCGCCGCCGTCCAGATCGCGCTGGGCGCCAACGCCCCGTTCCTCTTCGGCAAGGAGCTCTGGAGGGAGTCGCGGCCCCCGCTGTTCCAGCAGGCCACCGACGTACGGCCGCCGGAGCTGGCCAACCAGGGGGTGCGGCCCAGGACCTGGTTCGGGGAGCGGTGGATCGACTCCGCCTACGAGCTCTTCGAGGAGAACCTGCGCTACTTCCCGCCGCTGCTGCCGATCTGCGACGACGAGGAGCCGCTGCGGGTCCTCGACGAGGGCGGGGTGCCGGAGCTGGCCGAGCTGGTCCTGCACAACGGGACGGTCTACCGCTGGAACCGCCCGGTGTACGGCATGGCCGACGGCGTCCCGCACCTGCGGGTGGAGAACCGGGTGCTCCCGGCCGGCCCGACCGTCACCGACGTGATCGCCAACTCCGCCTTCTACTACGGGCTCGTCCGGGCGCTCGCCGAGGAGTCCCGGCCGGTGTGGAGCATGCTGCCCTTCGAGGCCGCGGCGGAGAACTTCACCGAGGCCTGCCGCCACGGCATCGACGCCGAACTGCTCTGGCCCCGCCCCGGCCGCGCCGGCGGACTGGCGAAGATCCCCGCCGTACAGCTCGTACGGGAGGAGCTGCTCCCGCTGGCCGCGGCCGGTCTGGACGCCTGGCACATCGAGCCCGTCGACCGGGACCGCTACCTCGGGGTCATCGAGGAGCGCTGCAAGCGGCGGGTCAACGGGGCCTCCTGGCAGGTCGCCACCTACCGCCGGGCGCTGGAGGCCGGGCTCGGCCGGGAGGCGGCGCTGGCGGCGACCACCCGGCGCTACGCCGAGCTGATGCACGCCGGGGAGCCGGTGCACACCTGGCCGGTGGGGTTCCCGGCCCCCTGAGGCACGTCCGTACGGTGGCGTGCCTCAGGCACGTTCGTACGGTGCGCGCTGCCCTACGGCGGCGGCCGCTTCCGTACGGCAGCGGCCCCTTTCCGTACGGCAGCAGGTCCTTCCGTACGCGGGCGGGGGCGGCGGTTCCGGTCGGGGCGCCGCCCTCACTCCTGGGCGGCGCGTCCGTTCTGCCCGGCCGTCATGATGGCCTGGAGGATGACGGCCTGGATCTCCGCCGGGTCGCTCACCTCGTACCCATCGCCCCCAGTGATCCGCGCGATCTCGGCCACCTCCTCACGGTCGGCGTCCGGGCCCACCGCGATGGCGATGACCGGAACGGGGCGCTCGGGGTCGGCGAGCTCCTTGAGCTCGGCGATCAGCGCACTCCGGGAGATGCCGTCCTCGTCCTGGTTGGACCCGTCGGTGAGGATCACCAGAGCGTTGAACTTGCCCTTCACATACGTCGTTTGGACTTCCTTGTACGAGGCCAGCGTGGTGTCGTACAGCCCGGTCGCCCCGCCCGGCACGGGCTGCAGCCCCGCGAACGCCGCCGAGAGCTTCTCCCGGTGGGTGGAGCCGCCCTGGGCCGGGTCGCCCAGCCGGCGGGTCTCCATGAGCTGGCGGTAGTCCTTCTCGCCGTCCAGCGTGGTGGCGAACTCCCACAGGCCGATCTCGTCGTCCGGGGTGAACTGGCTGAGCGCCTGGATGAGCGATTCCTTGGTGACGTCCATCCGGGACTGGCCGCGACCCGGCACGAGGGTGGCCATGGAACCCGAGGCGTCGACCACCGTGGTCAGCCGCGCGCTCTGGACGGTGATCGTCCACATCCCCAGCATCTCCTGGAGCTGCTTCGCCGACGGTGCCTCGGCCGCCGACGTGGCGTACGGCTGCGGCGACCTGCCGCCCGCCGACGTGACGACGGCGTCCTCGGCCGCCCCGTCGGCGGGGCGGAACCCGTACCGGGCGAAGACGGCTCGCGAGCTCCTGTCGTTGAGCAGGGTCATGAAGCGCAGGGCCGCCCGGGACTGGGCGAGGGTCAGCTTCTCCTCGTCGACCAGCGTGTAGGGGTAGTCGAGCAGCGGAGTGCCGTCCTCCGGGTAGAACAGGTTCAGCCTGCCGCTGCCCGTCGCCTCCGCGTTGTGCGTGAAGGCGGCCTGCTCGGATATGAGGACCGCCTGGTTACGTCTCGGATTGCCCTCCTCGGCTCCGGAGCCGCTCCGCGCCAGGGTCTCCAGCACCTGCGCGTCGCTGTCCGACATCCGCTCGGCCAGCACCTTCGCGGTCTCCGCGACCCTGGTGTCGCTGTCCCCGCCCTGCTGCGCGGACGAGCCGCCGATGCTGGTGAGCGCGAGGAGGCCGGTGGCGCTGCGCGCCGGGTCGGCCGCGCCGAGGCGGACCTTCTCCGACTGGAGGGAGGCGCCGACCAGCTCGGCCCAGGAGTACGTCTTCTTCGGCCAGCCCAGCCGCTTCGACGCGGACGGCACCATGGCGAGGGCCACCGGGGAGGAGGCCACCGAGTCCGAGGGGGAGATGGGGGTGCCCGTGCCGAGCCCCTCGGCCCGGTCCAGCCAGAGATCGGAGTCGGGCAGCCAGACCTGGAAGTCCGGGGTCTCGCCGCCGCCCGCGAGCGCGTCGGCCACCTTGTAGGAGTCGCGGGCCACCACCTCCACATCGAGGCAGTGGCCGTCGGATCGCACCTCGTCCGCGAAGGCCTGCTCGGCGATGTCCCGGACCGCCGGGGCGATGTCCGGGGAAGCGGCCAGGGACAGACGCACGGCGGAGTCCTCGCAGGACTCGGAGAACGACAGCAGGCCGCCGTTGACCGCCACCCCTGTTCCCGTCGCCACCGCGAGGACGAGCAGCGTGGCGATAGCGATGGTGCGACGCCTGCGCCGGGGAGACGCGTCCCCGCGTGTCCCCGGCGCGCCGGCGTCGGGCAAGCTGTGACGTCCCATGTCGGTGGAGCCCCCTGAAGACGAACGATGAACGAGGAACGGTGAACAAGGAAAAGGGGGACCTCACCACCGGCGATGGTGGTCGTCCCCCGGCCTGTCGCGCATGATCTTCGTACCTGCATTCGAGACCCTAGCGGGACGGTGGGCGGGATGAGACGCGATTGCAGAACAAAAGGCAGGTGGAGCGGTGAAGGTGGGGCGCGTGGCTGATTCTTATCCTCAAGAGGGCGTATCACGAGGGATCTTGCGGTCGGAGACGATCCTGGTCCTGGCGCTCTCCCTGGGCGCGAGTGCGGTCTCCGCACTCATCAGTTTTGTCGGATCGCTGACGAAACCGGGGGGTCTGAAGGATCAGGCGGCGACGCTCAACGGTTCGTACGCCCCGGGCCGTCCATGGCTGGATCTGGCGTGGCAAATGTTCGGAATCGCAACGGCCCTGGTGCCGGTCGCCCTGGTGGCGCACCTGCTCATCAGGGAGGGGGCGGGCCTGCGGACCATCGGATTCGACCGCACCAGGCCGTGGTTCGACCTCGGTCGCGGAACGCTGATCGCGGCGGGCATCGGCAGCGCCGGGCTGGCCTTCTACCTGGTCGCCAGGGCGAGCGGCTTCAACCTCACCGTCGTACCGGAATCGCTGCCCGACGTCTGGTGGAAGTTCCCCGTGCTCATCCTCTCGGCGGCGGAGAACTCCGTGGTGGAGGAGGTCATCGTCGTCGCCTACCTGCTGCGGAGGCTGGACCAGCTGGGCTGGTCACCGATGGCCTCGCTGGTGGCCAGCTCCGTGCTGCGCGGCTCGTACCACCTGTACCAGGGCATCGGCGGCTTCATCGGCAACATGGTGATGGGCGTCGTCTTCGTGCTGCTGTACCGGCGTTGGGGGCGGGTGGGGCCGCTGGTCGTCGCCCATACGCTGCTCGACATCGGGGCGTTCGTCGGGTATGCGCTGCTCGCGGGGAAGGTGGACTGGCTGCCGACGCCGTAGGGACGGCCTGGTCCAGGGCTCAGAGGGCGGTCAGCAGCTCGCCGTCGATGACGGTGACCGCCGAGCCCGTCAGCAGGGTGCGCTCGCCGCGCAGCGCGGTGCGGACGAACCCCGAGCGGGCCGAGGCCTGGAGCCCGGTGAGGTCGTCGCGGCCGAGGCGGGCCGACCAGAACGGGGCCAGCGCGGTGTGCGCGCTGCCCGTCACCGGGTCCTCGTCGATGCCGACACCGGGGAAGAAGCCGCGCGAGACGTAGTCGTAGCCGCGGGCGGGGTCCTCGGCGGCGGCCGTGGCGATGACACCGCGCCGCGAGTGGGCCTTGAGGGCGGCGAAGTCCGGGGCGAGAGCCCGTACGGTCGCCTCGTCGCGGACCTCGACGAGCAGGTCTCCGATGTGCTCCCCGGTGTCGTGGACCGAGACCGGCTCCGCCCCGAGCGCCTCGGCGAGTCCGGGCGGCGCGGTCTCGGCGCGCAGCGGGGCGGTGGGGAAGTCCAGGGTGAGGGAGCCGTCCGCGTGGGCGGTGGAGGTGAGGATCCCGCAGCGTGCGGTGAAGCGTACGGTGCCGGTGGCCCGCCCCGTGGTGTGCAGGACGTGCGCGGTGGCGAGCGTGGCGTGCCCGCACATGTCGACCTCGGTGGCCGGGGTGAACCAGCGCAGCGCCCAGTCGGCCTCGCCGCCCGGCGGCAGGGGGTGGGCGAAGGCGGTCTCGGAGAGGTTGACCTCGGTGGCGATCTCCTGGAGCCGTTCGGCGTCCGGGAAAGCGGGGGACTCCAGCAGGAGGACGCCCGCGGGGTTGCCGGAGAAGGGGCGGTCGGTGAACGCGTCGACGATACGAATCCTCATGGGGCGACCGTAGAGGGGCGGCGCGGCCACGGACCAAGGCCAATCGCGGGTTCCTGGCCCTCTTGGCCGGGCGCGCGCCGGCGGCCCGGGCGCGCGTCGGCGGTTCAGACGGCCCCGGCGCGCGTCGGTGGTTCAGACACTCGTCGGTGGTTCAGGCGCCCGTCGGTGGTTCTCAGGGGCAGCGGGCGCCGCCGCCGTGGCCGGGGCGGCCCGGGCGGGTGTCGAGCGACCAGGTGTGGGTGCAGCCGGGGCACTGGAGGTGCAGGACGGGACCCTTGTTGGAGATCAGGTAGCGCCAGTGCTCGCCGCAGGTGCGGCGGTCCGCGCAGGTCGCGCAGTGCCGGGCGTCGTCGCAGGCGGGGCAGGCCACCCAGGCGCGGCGGGCGATGTCCGCCTGCGGATCAATGGGCAGCCGCACGGCCCTGGTCCTCGCCCGGCAGGACACCGGCGGCCACCAGCCGGTCATAGGTGCGCTGCTGCTCGGCGTCGAGGTCCGAGTAGAGCAGGGCGTAGGCCTCGTCCTCACCGCGCAGGGCGGCCATCGGGTCCCAGTCCGGTCCGAGCGCGGCGACGACCGCAGCCCGTCGCCGGGCTTCCTCGAGGGTCAGGTCGATGGTGAAGGGGATGAGGTCGGCGGTCCCGTCCTGATGCATGGCCGCACTTCCGGGGTGGTGGGGACGCGGCCATCACGGCCGGTGACAGCATCATGCCCGCCGCCGTCACCAGGAGGCTGGTGCGCAGCCCCCACCCCTGCGCGAGGAAGCCACCGAGCAGCGAGCCGAGCGGGGCGGACCCCGGAGCGGAGCAGTTGGGGGAGGGGGATGGCACAAAGACCCCTGGGGTTGGCCGGAACGAGGACCGCCGGCCAGGGCGCGCGAAGGCGCGCCCTAGGGGCGGGGTGAAGGGCTCGCTGTGCCGCGACCTCAGGGGCAGCACGCGATGACGGGCCGGTCTCGGCCTAGGACGTCAACGCGCGCTCGGACGACCGGGCATGCCTCACCGCTTCCCTCGTGGCTCACTCGTCGGCCCGAACGCTAGCGCGCGGCGGCGGGAGGCGACAGGCGAGTTCGGCCGGGACCGGCTGTGTGGGCGGGGCAGGCCGTGCGGGCGGCGGCGGCCGTCGTGGCAGCTTCTTGCCAGACGATAGCTTCCGATATATCGTTGACGCATCGCGACAGATCAACGATGGAAGGAGCGTAGCGATGCGTTCACACGGATACGGGCACGAGCATGAGCACGGACCGGGGCATTTCGGGCCCGGTCATCAGGGTCATCACGGTCGGGGCGGCCACGACGGCCGCCGGGCCGCCTTCGGGCCGTTCGGGCCGCCGTTCGGCGGTGGTCCCTTCGGTGGCGGGCGCGGCCGGGGCGGAGGCCGGGGAAGGGCGCGGCGCGGTGATGTGCGCGCGTCGATCCTGGCCCTGCTGAAGGACCGGCCGATGCACGGTTACGAGATGATCCAGGAGATCGGCGAGCGCAGTGGCGGGGCGTGGAAGCCCAGCCCCGGTTCGGTCTAC
Organism: Streptomyces cyaneofuscatus; assembly: GCF_033109485.1. Taxonomy (NCBI): domain Bacteria; kingdom Bacillati; phylum Actinomycetota; class Actinomycetes; order Kitasatosporales; family Streptomycetaceae; genus Streptomyces; species Streptomyces cyaneofuscatus. Next base: position 7,217,039 of record NZ_CP137002.1, read on the forward strand.
CCGACGCTCCAGCTGCTGGAGGACGAAGGGCTGATCGTCAGCGCGAGCGAGGGCGGCAAGAAGCTGTTCACGCTCACCGACTCCGGGCGCGGTGAGGCCGAGTCCGGCCCCGAGGCTCCCTGGGAGGAGGTCGGGCGCGGTGCGGACTGGGAGGGCGTGAACGAGATCCGCCAGGCCGGATTCGGTCTGATGGAGGCGTTCGGGCAGGTCTGGAAGACCGGCTCCGCCGATCAGCGGCAGAAGGCGCTGACCGTCATCAACGACGCCCGTAAGAAGCTGTACCTGATTCTTGCCGACGAGCACTGAGTCGGTGGTCCCGCCGCCGATGCCGAAGGGGCCCGCTCCGAGCGGGCCCCTTCGGCGTGCGTGCGGTGGGTGTCAGGGTGTGACCAGGCCGTCGAGCTTGCGCAGGGACTCCTGGAGCGCCGCCGTCGCGGAGTCCTTGAGTTTGCCGCCCATCAGTGAGACCGCCGCACCGGTGAACTCGCCCTCGATGCGGACCGTGGTGGCGCCCCCGTCCTGGGCCGGTGCCAGGGCGTAACGCATGGCCAGGTTGACCCCCATCGGGCCCTTGCCCCGGGTCGTCAGCAGCCGGCCGGCCTCCAGCTCGTCGACCGTCCACACCACTTCGGCGGGGAAGCCCATGAGCTTCATGTTCTCCTCGTAGGTGGCCCCGAGCTCCAGGGGAGCGGGGCCGCCCTTGGGAAAGCTGGTGTGGGTGGCGTTCCACTCGCCGTACGACGAGAAGTCCGTCAGCTGCGCCCAGACCTTCCCGGCGGGTGCTTCGATGCGCGCCTCGGCGCTGACTTCGGCCATGCGACCACCCCTGGTTCATCCGGTTCCGGTGGAGCGGAACGTAACGGCGGCAGCTCCAACATTCAATGCTGATGAACCGTCAGATTCGCTGGCGCTGCCGGGTTCCGCCAGATCTCCGCCGCGTCGAACCGGTCCGACGCGCGCGGATGCGGGCCTTCGTCGTGGCAGTGGAAAGCGGCCCAGAACAGATCGGCGGGCAGGGCGTCGTCCGGTGCGTACACGCGGTAGACGTACTGCATCCCGTCCAGGGCGAGCAGAGCGACCATCCAGAACACCCTTGGTTTCCTCCGCCCGGAGCCGATGCGTGTTGTTACGTGCCGTGTGCCATCAGTGACGTACGCGCGGGGGGTGACGGTTGCCAAGGGGAGTGCGGCGCAAGGCGGCGCGCCCTCTTGAAGGCGATGGTTGTACGCCATGGCGCGATCTCATCCGCAGGGATGAGGGGGCGCTCCGGTGTACCCAACTTGGGTGGGACGCGTGAATGGGCCGCTCCGCCGATGCTTCGCCGCCCGGGGACTGATGGGGTGGAGTAGTGCAAAACCGGACGCCGAGGATCCCCGAACAGCCCACCCCGAACCCCGTCGACGCCGACGCCGGACTCACCGTCGAACTGGCCTCGGTGGTGACGGGTGCGCGCCGGCGTGCGCTGCGGGACGGCGACCGGCAGATCGACACCGCCCACCTGCTGCACTCCCTCATCGAGAGCGACCCCGAGGTCCGCGAGGCCTTCGACGGCGGACCGCAGCTGGCGAAGGTGCTCGGCTACCTCGTACAGCGCAGCATCGGTTACGGGCTCCGCTGGCAGGGGTCGGTGGAGGACTCGGGCGCCGTTCCCGTCGTAGGGCACCCGGCCGCGGACGTCGTACGGGACCCGGCCGCGGAGGGCTGGTCGCCGTCGGCCGCCACCGCGATGGAGGACGCGCTGCACCGTGCCGGGCTGCGCGGGGAGCCGCGCGCCCGCGGGCTGGATCTCCTCGCCGCCCTGGCCGCCGACGGCGAGTGCCGTGCGGTGGAGGTGCTGGGCCGGGCGGGCGTGGACGCGCGGTGGCTGTCGGGGCGCGCGGTGGAGCGTACGGCGGAGGTGTCTCGGTAGGGGGCTGTGTCTTGTGGCCGAGGTGATATGGGGGGCCTGAGCGGGGTGCGTACCGCCTGCGCGTCTCGACAGGTGTCACAGAGGTGACGCTGCTGTCGGCTGCTGTCATGATGTGCCGATGCACGCGTCTCGGGGTACTCAGAAACGAAGCGCCGGCCTGGGGCTCGCCCTCCTCTCGGCCTTCGCTTTCGGCGGCTCGGGGGTCGCCGCCAAGCCACTGATCGAGGCGGGGCTCGACCCGCTGCACGTGGTGTGGCTCCGGGTGGCGGGCGCCGCGCTCATCATGCTGCCGGTCGCCTGGCGCCACCGGAACCTGGTACGTGAACGGCCCGCCCTGCTCGCCGGGTTCGGGCTCTTCGCCGTGGCCGGTGTGCAGGCCTGCTACTTCGCCGCCATCTCCCGTATCCCGGTCGGTGTCGCGCTCCTCGTCGAGTATCTGGCGCCCGCGCTGGTCCTCGGCTGGGTCCGGTTCGTGCAGCGCCGGCCCGTCACCCGGGCCGCCGCACTCGGCGTGGTCCTGGCGGTCGGCGGCCTCGCCTGCGTCGTCGAGGTCTGGGCCGGGCTCAGCTTCGACGCCCTCGGGCTGCTGCTCGCCCTCGGCGCCGCCTGCTGCCAGGTCGGCTACTTCGTCCTCTCCGATCATGGCGGCCAGGAGGCCAAGGGCCGGGAGGGCAGGGAGGGCAAGGGCGGCGACGGCGGGAGCGTCGAACCTCCGCCTCCGCTCGGTGTCATCGCGTACGGACTGATCGTCGGTGCCCTCGTCCTCACCGTCGTGGCGCGCCCGTGGGGCATGGACTGGTCGCTGCTCGGCGGTACCGCCGGGATGAACGGCACCGGGGTCCCCGCCTGGGTCCTGCTCGGCTGGATCGTGCTGATCGCCACCGTGCTCGCGTACGGCACCGGCGTCGTCTCCGTCCGGATGCTGTCGCCGCAGGTTGCCGGGGTCGTGGCCTGCCTGGAGGCGGTCATCGCGACCGTGCTGGCCTGGGTGCTGCTCGGCGAACACCTCTCCGCCCCGCAGCTCATCGGCGGTTTCACCGTCCTGACCGGTGCGTTCATCGCCCAGTCGTCCGCCCCCAAACCGCCGTCCGGGCCCGTCGCCGCGGGCGCGGGTGCGGCGGCCGCCGCCGGGGAGAGCGAGTTGTCCGCCGGGCGGGCCTCGCATTAGTGTGCCGATCATGCATCTGACTGTGCTGCCGCCGCCTGCCGCCTAGCGCGGGCGGCCACTCCTGACGAAGACCGGGCTCGGGCAGTCCCCGAGCGGTTCGTCGCTGCCCGCGTGCGGAGCCGAGCGACCACCACCCTGTCCTCCTCTGGAGCGGTCCTATGTCCCTTCCCGCTGTTTCCGCGCTGCCCGTCGGGCGGAGCCTGCTGTATCTCGTCATCGCCGGTGTCGCCTGGGGCACCGCAGGTGCGGCCGCCTCCCTGATCTTCCGGGTCAGCGATCTCGGTCCCCTCGCCCTGTCCTTCTGGCGCTGCGTCGGCGGCCTCGTCCTGCTGGCCGGGGCGCTCGCCGTACGTCCCCGCCGGGCACCCCGGCAGACCGAGCCCCGGCGTCGCCGGCTGCTGCGCATCCTCGGCACGGGGGTCGGTCTCACCGTGTTCCAGAGCGCCTACTTCGCGGCGGTGGACCTCACCGGCCTCGCCGTGGGCACCGTCGTCACCCTCGGCGCCGGGCCTGTCCTGATCGCCGTCGGCGCACGGCTGATGCTGGGCGAACGCCTCGGCAAGGGCGGCCTGGCTGCCGTGACCGGGGCGCTCGCCGGACTGGCCGTGCTGGTCCTGGGCGGAGAGGGCGGCGACATCGTCCCGGCCGGGGTGCTGCTCGCGCTCCTGTCCGCCTCCGGGTACGCGGCGATCACCCTGCTCACCCGATGGCTGGGGCGGGACGGCGGCGGCGGTGACGCGCTGACCACCAGCGCCTGGGCGTTCGGCATCGGGGCGGTGGGGCTGCTGCCCATGGCCGCGGCCGAGGGCCTCGTGCCGCACACCGCCGAGACGGGCCAGGTGCTGTGGCTGCTCGTCTACGTGGCGGCGGTGCCCACCGCGCTCGCGTACGCGCTGTACTTCGCGGGGGCCGCCGCCGTCCGCTCGGCCACCGTCTCCGTGATCATGCTCCTGGAGCCGGTGAGCGCCGCGCTCATCGCGGTGACCGTCCTGCGGGAGCGACTGACGGCGGCCACCGTCCTCGGCACCCTGCTCCTGCTGACCGCCGTGGCCGGGCTCGCCCTGGCCGAGGCGCGGGGCGCCTCGGCCACGCGCCGGAGGGAGGGCGAGGCGGTGGCTGTGTAGCGGAGTGGCGGGGGAGGGCCGGGGCCGGCCGTCGAGGCGGGGCCCGCCCCTCCCCGGATGGCTCCGGATCAGAGCGCGCGGAGGTAGTCCGGTACGCCGATGGCCGGGTCCAGGTCGTCCGCCGGGACCGGCTGCGCGTAGCCCCGGGTGAGCGGCACGATCCCGGTCCAGTGGGGGAGGGTGAGGTCCTCCGGCTCGTCGTTGGGGCCGCCGGTGCGCACCTTCGCCGAGACCTCGTCCAGGTCCAGCCGGATCACCGCCGTGGCGGCCAGCTCCTTGGCGTTGGCCGGGCGCGCGTCCCGGGAGCGGCCGGGGACGGCCTGGTCGACGATCGCGTCGAGGGCGATGCGCCGCTCCTCGGGGTCGGTCACCGTGACGGCGGTGCCGTGGACCACCACGGAGCGGTAGTTCAGCGAGTGGTGGAAGGCGGACCGGGCCAGCACCAGCGCGTCGACATGGGTGACGGTCAGACAGACCGGCAGCCCCGGGTCCGTCGCCCGGGCGGTCCGCAACGGGCGGGAGCCGGTCGACCCGTGGACGAACAGGCGCTCCCCGACCCGGCCGTACATGGTCGGCAGCACGACCGGCGCCCCGTCCCGGACGAAGCCGAGGTGGCAGAGGTAGGCCGCGTCGAGTATCGAGTGGACCAGCTCCCGGTCGTAGGAGGCGCGCTCCTTGGCCCGGGTGGGCACTGTGCGGGCGGTGGGCGTGTAGGGGGCGGCGACGCCGGGGCCCGTGGTGGTGGGCGGTGCGGTGTCCTGCATGGCGTACTCCCGTTGCGGATCTCATTGCACTAGTGCATACTGTTGTTTGTGCTAGGAGAGTATCGGATCAGTGGGCGGCGCGCATCGGAGATTGCCGCCAGTGTGGAGCGCGGGGTCGGTTCCGGAGACCTCCCGCCCGGTCATGTGCTGCCCCCCATGCGGGAGTTGGCCGAGCGGCTGGAGGTCAACCCGAACACGGTGGCGGCCGCCTACCGGACGCTGCGCGAGCGCGGAGTGATCGAGACGGCGGGCCGCCGGGGGAGCCGGGTGCGGCCGCGTCCGGCCAGCACGTCGCGCGGCTCCCTGCGCATCGAGGCTCCGCCGGGCGTACGTGATCTCGGCGAGGGCAACCCCGATCCGGCCCTGCTGCCGGAGCTCGGCCCGGCGCTCGCCGCGGCCGCCGCGGTCCACGCGGAGAGCCCGGGGCTGTACGGAGAGGCGCCCGTGGTCTTGGAGTTCGCCGCGTACGCGCGTACCGCGATGGACGCCGACGGGGTGCCCGAGGGGCCGGTCGCGGTGACATCCGGAGCCCTCGACGCCATCGAGAGGGTGCTCGCGGCGCACCTGAGGCCGGGCGACGCGGTGGCGGTGGAGGACCCGGGGTGGGGCAGCGTCCTCGACCTCGTACCGGCGCTCGGGCTGCACGCCGTGCCGGTCGGGGTGGACGACGAGGGGCCGCTCGTCGCGGATGTGGAGCGGGTGCTGCGGGCCGGGGCGCGGGCGCTCGTCGTCACCGACCGGGCGCAGAACCCGACCGGTGCCTCGGTGAGCGCCGGCCGGGCCCGGGAGCTCAAGGCCGTGCTCGCCCGCAACCCGGGCGTGCTGCTGATCGAGGACGACCACGGCCACGCCATCGTCGACCTGCCGCTGCACCCGCTGGCCGGGACCACGGACCACTGGGCGTTCGTCCGGTCGGCGGCCAAGGCGTACGGCCCCGACCTGCGGGTCGCCGTCCTCACCGGCGACGCGGTCACGGTCGACCGGGTGACGGGCCGGCAGCGGCTGGGGCCCGGCTGGGTCAGCCGGCTGCTCCAGCGTGCCGTACTCCACCTGTGGACCTCGGAGGCCGTCGACACCGCCGCTGTCGCCCGGTCCTACGGGGAGCGGCGCGACGCCCTCGTGCACGCGCTGGCGGAGCGCGGGGTGGCGGCCCACGGGCGCAGCGGGATGAACGTGTGGGTGCCCGTCAGCGACGAGACCGGGGCCATCGCCCGGCTGCTCCACGCGGGCTGGGCCGTGGCCCCCGGAGCGCGCTTCCGGATGGGCACGCCCCAGGCGGTGCGGCTCACGGTGTCCCCGCTGACCACGGCGGACATCGGGCCGCTGGCGGACGCGGTGGCGGCTGCGGCGGGGCCGGCGCGGCCGGTGACGTACGGCTGAAGTGCGGTGCTGTGCGGTGCGGTGCGGTGCTGTGCTGTGCCTGCCGGTCACATGCGGTGCCTGCCGGTCACGTGCGGCTGAGGCGCTTCGTCCGGTCGCCCGCCGTACGGGTCCGGGCGGCGGTGGTGGCCGACGGGCGGCTCTGGGTGAGCGCCGCCCCGGCCAGCACGATCACCGCGCCCACCGGGGTGTTCCAGGTCAGCTGCTCGCCGAGCAGGGCGACGCCCGCGGCGGTGGCGATCACCGGGATGAAGTAGGTGACCATCTGCCCGGTCGTCGGTCCGACCTCCTGGACCAGCCCGTACTGGAGCAGCACCGCAAGCCCCGTGCCGAGTGCTCCGAGCGCCAGGACCGACAGCGTGGGCAGCAGGGGGAACGTGTCCGGTGCGGAGGTGAACACCGGTGTGACCACGGCCAGTTGCAGCGTCCCGATGAAGAGCTGGCTGCCGGTGAGCGTCAGCGTCGAGGAGCCGGTCCCGGCCAGCGTACGGCGGACGTAGATCCAGCCGACCGCGTAGCTGAACGAGGCCAGCAGCGCCATCCCCGTACCTGGCAGGTCCAGGCCGGAGAAGCCCTGCCAGGCGCCCAGGACGGTCAGCACCCCGAGGAAGCCGACGCCCAGGCCGGCGACGCGGCGGCGGGTCGGGCGGTCCTCGGAGAGGGCGACCACCGAGAGGGCCATGCCCCACAGGGGTGAGGTCGCGTTGCAGATGCCCGCGAGGGTGGAGGGGATCGTCAGCTCGGCGTAGGAGAAGAGGGAGAACGGCAGCGCGTTGAGGAAGAACGCCGCCACGGTGATGTGCCCCCAGGTCCGGGCCGAGCGCGGCAGCCGCTCACGGCGCATCGCCATCGCGACGGCCAGGACGGCGGTCCCGGCCAGCAGCCTGCCGAGCGTGACCTGGAACGGCGCGAACCCCTGGGTGCCCACCTTGATGAGCAGGAAGCTGAACCCCCAGATCAGGGAGAGCGCGGCGAACCGGATCCGCCAGTCTACGGCCGGGCGCCGGGTGGCGGGAGCGGGTGTGAAAGGGGGTACGGAGGCGGCCGGAGGGGCGGCGGGCTGCTGGCAGGGGACGCTCATGGCTCAACGATGACGAACAGCATTGATAAGAACAAGCGAGAGTTTCTGTGCTGGTTCGCGTAGCATCGCTTACATGTTGAACGTGGGGCGGACATCGTGAATCGGGAGCGGACATGTTGAGCCGGGAGCGGACATGCTGAATCTGGAGCGGCTGCGCACCCTGGACGCCCTCGCCCGGCACGGCTCTGTGAGCGGAGCCGCCGGGGGGCTGCATGTCACCACGTCGGCGGTCTCGCAGCAGATGGCCAAGCTGGAGCGCGAGGTCGGGCAGCAGTTGCTCGCCAGGCACGGGCGCGGCGTCCGCCTCACCGACGCGGGCCGGCTGCTCGCGGACCACGCCGCACGGATCCTGTCGCAGGTCGAGCTGGCCCAGTCCGACATCGAGGCCCAGCGCGGCGAGGTGGTCGGCGAGGTGACGCTCTCGGCGTTTCCCACGGCGGCGCGCGGACTGCTGCCCGCCACGCTCACCGCCCTGCGCGTGGACCATCCCGAACTGAGAGTGCGTACGCGGGAGCTGGAGCCGGAGCAGGGGCTCCAGGCGGTGCTGCGGGGCGATGTCGACGTGGCCGTGGTGCTCGACTGGAGCAACAAGCGGCTTCCCGTGCCCGGCGGCCTGGCCAAGGCCGAACTCCTGGAGGACGCACCGGATATCGCCATGCCGGCCGGGCACCCGTTGGCCGGCCGTGCAGAGGTGGATCTGGAGGACTTCGCCCAGGACGAGTGGGTCTCCTGGCCCGAGGGCGAATTCTGTTACGAGTGGCTCATGTTCACCCTGCGCTCCCGGGGCATCGAACCGCGCATCTCCCACCTCGCCGGAGAGCACCACACGCAACTCGCCCTCATCGCTGCTGGGTTCGGCGTCTGCGTCGCACCACGACTGGGCCGTGGACCCGTTCCCGAGGGGGTCGCCCTGGTGCCGGTGCGGCAGACCATGCGCCGCCACATCCACGCCGTCTGGCGCACGGACGCCGACCGCCGCCCCTCCGTCCGGGCCGCCGTCGCGTCGCTGCGGGCGGCGGGAGCACGGGTGGCGGCCGGGATCTCCACGGCGGGGTGACTACCGGGACAGGTCCGCCAGCTTGCGGAAGTCCCACGAGGTGATGGCGTCCGGGGTGAGCCGCAGCCAGGCGTGCCGGCCGTCGTGCGGCATCTCCTCCATCCCGAAGTACTTCACGGGGAACAGCCGCTCCGGTACGTCGAGTTCGGGGCACGGCTCGCCCGTACGCGGCGCCTCGCCGACGAACTCCGCCGTACCGGACAGCTCCACGCCGCGCAGCTCGTCGTACTCCACGCCGTCGTCGACCACGACGGCGATCCGCGGGTCCTTGCGCAGCTGGGACCAGCGCAGGCTGCGGGTGATGGAGTACAGCCAGAGCGAGGTGCCGTCCCAGACGAACCAGAGCGCGCCGATGTGCGGAGGGCCGTCGGCGGCGAGCGTGGCGACCCGGCAGGTGCGCTGCTCACGGAGGTAGGCGTCCCGCTCCTCGGGGGTCATCATGATCCGGCGACCGCGGCGCTGGGTGTCGGTCATGCGGGTTCCTCCCCTTGTCATCTGACGATCTGTCAGAAAGCATGGGGCCTCTTTCCGTGCGGCGCAATGCCACTCGCCCCGCGCGGCAGACCCCGGACGGGAGAAGGCCCACAAGGAGGAGGAGCGCCGTGGCGTCCAGAGAATCCCAGGAACGGCTCGCCGCGCTGCTGGCCCCCGACACCACCGTACTGCTGACCGTCGAATGCCAGCAGGGGGTCGTGGGGCCGGACAGCGCCCTGCCCGAACTCGCCGCGGCCGCCCGCTCCTCGGGCGCCCTCGACAACATCGCCCGGCTGGTCGCCGCCGCCCACGAGAGCGGGGTCCAGGTCATGCACGCCGTCGCCGAGAGCCGCCCCGACGGACGCGGCGCCAACCGCAACGCCCGGCTCTTCCGCGCCGCCGCCCGGCTCCCCGTACAGCAGCACACCGGCACCACCGCCGTACGGGTCGCGGCGCCCGTCCAGGTCGCGGAGGAGGATCTCGTCGTGCGGCGGCTGCACGGGCTCTCGCCGCTCGCCGGGACCGATGTGGACGCCCTCCTCCGTAACCTCGGCTGCCGCACGCTCGTCGTCACCGGGGTCTCGGCCAACGTCGCGATCCCCAACGCCGTGTTCGACGCCGTCAACCTCGGCTACACGGCCGTCGTCCCGGCCGACGCGATCGCGGGGGTGCCCGCCGAGTACACCCCCGCGATGATCCGCAACACGCTCGCCCTGGTCGCCACCGTCACCACCACCGACGACATCCTGGGCCGCTGGAAGGAGCCCCGCAGGCGCGCCGGGACCTGACCTGGCACAGACCTCTACGCCAGGGTGATCGAGTCTCCCGCCACCGAGATCTCCCGGGCGGGCAGAGGCTGGGTGGCGGGCCCGGCGGTCGGGCTGCCGGTCGCCGCGTCGAACGTCGAGTTGTGGCAGGGGCAGGTGATGACGTTGTCCACCACGTCCTTGACCGCACAGCCCTGGTGGGTGCACGTGGCCGAGAACGCCTTGAACTCACCGGCGCTCGGCTGGGTCACCACGACCTTCTGCGCGGCGAAGACGACCCCGCCGCCCTCGGGGATGTCGGCGGTCTTCGCCAGGACGGCCCCACCCGACCCGCCCGCCCCGCTGCTCCCGGGCTGCTGCTCGACCGACTCCGCGCCACCCGACCCGTCCGAACCCCCGCACGCGGTGAGTGCGGCGGCCGCCCCGGCCGCACCCACCGCCAGGACGACGGTGCGGCGTTCGAGGAGGGTCCGGCGCTCCTGGGCTGCGCTCATCGTGGCAAATCCCTTCATCGGTATCCATGAGTGTGTCCTTCGGCCATGGGTACGGAGAGCGGGGCGCGGGTGTTCAGCGGACGGGTGCGGAGCCTGGGGCCGGGCGCGGGAGGGGTGGGTGCCCACCCCTCCCGCCTGGTCAGGGCGCGTCGACCAGTACGCGGCCGTCGGCCGGTGTGCGTGTGGCGGCACGGCCGGCGTACGCGGACTCGACCCGGGACCGCTCAGTCGCGTTGGGGACGGAGTTCCTGCAACTGGTGCCCGCGCTGGAGCCCGACATCAGCTGGGAGCAGGGGCCGGGCTTGGTGTCCGGCAGGCCCAGGTTGTGACCGATCTCATGGGCGGCGATGCGGGTCTTGTCGTGCCCTTCCGAGACGGCCAGGCTGCCGAGCTCCACCCGGGCCTGGCCGCCGGGGCGGACCGGGCCCAGCGTGGCCTGCGGCCAGCCGTTGGTGGCGACGATCTGGATCTCGGCGCGGGTGCCGGGCCGTGCTTTCGCCAGCTTCACGTTGCCGACGTTCGCGTTCCACGCGGCGACGCCGGCGGTGACGGCCGACTGCCAGCCGGTGGCCCGGGTGTCGTCGTAGTAGAGCGTGGTCACCGCGGCGACGCGGGCGGGCGCGGCCGGTGGGGAAGCGGACGCGGCGTGCGTCGCCGGGGCCATGATCATGGTGAGCGCCGCGGCGGTGCCTGCTGCGGCGAACCACTTGGAGTGGGGCATGGCTTGGTCCTTTCGCTGGGCTGGGACGTACGTGGGAGGGGGCGTGCCGGGTCACATCGGAATTGACGGTGCTCTGTCAAGGTGTCGCGGTCGGAAGTATGCGCGCGTTCCGCCGGTTCCGGCCCATGCCGATCGGCCATCACGCGGATGGATGGGTGGCGCCATGGGGTTGCGGGCGGGTCAGTCCGACCTGACGCAGCGGGCCTCGAAGGCGTCCCGGACGAGTCCGAGCAGCAGGGGGCGGGCGCCGAAGAGGGGGGATTCGCGGTGCAGGGCCAGCAGATGTCTTCCGAGCAGGGGGTCGCCCGTGAGTCTTCGCATGGCCACGCCCTCGCGTGCCCGGGCCGACCCCTGCGCCAGGGTGAGGCCGACGCCCTGTGCGACCAGGTCGCACAGGATGCTCAGGTCGCCGATCCGGTGCGGTGACAGCCTTGGTACGAATCCGGCCGCCGCGCAGGCGTCGACCAGTGCCCCGTAGTCGTCGCAGCCCGGGTCGTTCGGCGGCAGGAGCCAGGTCTCGTCGGCGAGGCCCGCGAGGTCGATCCGGTCCTTTGCGGCCAGGGGGTGCCCGGCCGGGAGGATCACGACGACGGGTTCGAGTCCGATGATGTCGACCGCGACCCCGTCGGGAGGCGTCGTACCGAAGCCGTCCAGGTCGACCAGGCACGCCGCGTCGATGGACCGGTTGGCGACCTGGTCCATGGCTTCCCCGGTGCTGGCGAACTGGACGAAGCTCACGGGGTTGCTCAGTGCCGCGGGTAGATGGAGCGTCAGGTGGCTCAGCATCGGACCGGAGCTGCCGCCGACCGTCACCGGCTCGGGGCCGTCGGCCGACCGGAGCCGGTAGCTGCGGATCCGGTCGGCGCTGGTCACCGCGGAGCGGGCGTGCGAGATGACGAGTTCGCCGGCCCGGGTGGGCACCACTCCGCGGGCCGAGCGCTCGAAAAGCGGCTGGCCGAACGAGGCCTCGATCCGCCGCAGCTGGGTGGTCATGGCCGGCTGGGAGAGCATCAGGGCGGCGGCCGCCCGGGTCAGGCTGCCCGCTTCGGCGATCGCCAGCAGAATGCGGAGATGCCGCAGTTCCAGGTCCATGGCTGATTGAGGCTAGTTCACGCGCGTATGTCATGTCCATGAGTCGACGTGGGGTCGAGGGCGGCGGGGTGGACGAGGCGAGGTGGACGCGGTGGACCACGCGGATCGGGGTCAGGCGGAGGCGGCGTGCGCCGGGCCGCCTCCGCCCGGCTCCGGCTCGGCGGCCCGGGCCCTGGCGGCCCGGGTCGCCGGACGGATGTGGGCTCAGAGCGCCCCGGTGTACTGCTGGATCCAGGACCGCCAGGAGGCCAGGTCCGTGTAGACGGCGCCGCCGACGCCGCAGGTGCTGCTGTTGGAGCCGCTGCGGCTGGTGGCGCCGGCCAGTTCGAGGCGGCCGTTCCGGTTGACCAGGGCCGGGCCGCCGGAGTCGCCGTAGCAGGCGGTGTTGGAGGTGGTGCCCGCGATGCACAGCTCGCGGCTGTTCACCATGCCGAGGCAGGAGCTGTCGGGCAGCACCTTGGTGTCCAGCTGCTTGAGGTAGCGGGGTGCGCCGGTGGAGCAGCCGCGCTGCGGGCAGGTCTGGCCCCAACCGAGCAGCCGGGTGGCAGAGTTGTCGGGCGGGGTGGAGGCGGTGATCGGCACGGGCGTGTTGGCGACCTGGCTGCTGAGCCGGAGCAGGGCTATGTCCTGGCCGGGCATGCTCTGGCTGCTGGAGGGCCGGACGATCTGCGAGACGCCGGCCAGGGTGCCGCCGCTGAGGTGGTCGTTGGAGCCGATCCGGACGCGCAGCGCAGACGCGGGGAGGGCGCCGTTGCCGTACGTACAGTGCAGGGCCGTGACCATCCATCCCGGTGAGATGAGCGAGGCGCCGCAGTAGTGGCCGCCGTTGACCTGGATGGACCCCATGAACGAGTAGGTGGAGGTGGCCTGTCCGCCGCCGACGATGGGGTTCGGGGCGGCAGTGGCGGTGCCGGTGAAGGCCGGAGCGGCGATGGCCAGGCCGAGGGCGATTCCCGCGGCGAGCAGGGGCCGGGAAAGGGGCATGGGAGGTCCTTCGCGTGGGAGGTGTGGGAGGTCCGGAGGGGGCGGGCCGTCGATCCGACCGGTGGTCGCGTCTTGTTCGTGGCCCGTCAACCTGCCGTCCACAGGAGTATGGGAGGGGCCCGCGGCGGTCCGCCAATGTCAGCGCCCCATAACATCCGGGAGTACCGGCAGGTAGTTCGCGCCGGGCGCGGTGCTATCGGCGGGCGGCACGGAGGGAGCGGCCGATAGCCTGGCCGCATGCTCACCGAAGTCACCGCGACCCGCTACGTCACGCCCCTGCGTGAGGGCGGCTCGCTCCCCGGAATCGTCGAGGCCGACGACCTGGGCACGTACGTCATGAAGTTCACCGGGGCCGGCCAGGGCCGCAAGACGCTCGTCGCGGAGGTCATCTGCGGGGAGCTGGGGCGGCGGCTCGGGCTGCGGGTGCCGGAGCTGGTGACCATCGAGCTCGACCCGGTCATCGGTCTCGCCGAGCCCGACCAGGAGGTGCAGGAGCTGCTCAAGGCGAGCGGCGGGCTGAACCTCGGCATGGACTACCTGCCGGGCTCGCTCGGCTTCGACCCGCTCGCCTACGAGGTGGGTGCGGCCGAGGCCGGGCGGGTCGTCTGGTTCGACGCGCTGATCAACAACGTCGACCGCTCCTGGCGCAATCCCAACATGCTGGTCTGGCACGGCGATCTCTGGCTCATCGACCACGGCGCCACCATGATCTGGCACCACAACTGGCCGGGCGCCGAGGCCTCGGCGGCGAAGCCGTACAACGCCTCCGACCATGTGCTGGCCCCCTTCGCCCCGGACATCGCCGCCGCGGCCGCCGAGCTCGCCCCGCTGGTCACCGAGGAGCTGCTCACCGAGGTGGCCGCCGAGGTGCCGGACGCCTGGCTGGTGGACGAGCCCGGGTTCTCCTCCACCGACGAGCTGCGCCGGGCCTATGTGGCGCCGCTGCTCGCGCGGGCCGCCACCATCCACGAGCGGATCACCCTGGACGCGCCGGCCCCGAACCGGCCCTCCCAGGCCCCCGGCTGGCTCACCGAACGCCTGCCACCCCGGCCTCAGCCGACCGGTGAGGACCGCGCCGCGGCAGCCGCCCGTACCGGCCAGGAGGGTGGCCGATGACGCGCCGCGATGTCTTCGAGTACGCGCTCCTGCGGGTCGTCCCCCGGGTCGAGCGCGGGGAGTGCTTCAACGCCGGGGTCCTCGTCTACTGCCGGGCCCATTCGTTCGTCGCCGCCCGTACGCACCTGGACGAGGCGAAGCTGAGGGCGCTGGACCCGTACGCCGACGTGGTGGGCGTACGGGCCGCCCTCCGCGCGGTCGAAGGGGTCTGCGGCGGCGGGGAGGGGGCCGGGCAGGCGGCCGGTGACGACGCCGGGCGGCGCTTCCGCTGGCTGATCGCGCCGCGCTCCACGGTCGTCCAGCCCGGGGCCGTGCACACCGGGCTCACCACCGACCCGGCCGGTGAGGTGGAGCGGCTGCTCGACCTGCTGGTGCGCTGAATCCGGTACGAGGGGGTCGCCGCCCGGTGTGACGTGCGGCCCCCCGGGCCGCGCGCCGTTGACACCGGGTGCCAGGGCTTCTAGCGTCTCGACTGCTGAAGGTACTAAGCGGTTGCTCAGCCATCGGGTCTCTCTGTCAGGGAACGGCCACGACGTCCGCTGAGCCGCTATCCAAGGGCGAGGAGAACCAAGCATGTCCACCACCGAGCAGCGCGTCGCCATCGTGACGGGAGCGGCGCGGGGCATCGGCGCCGCCACCGCCGTACGCCTGGCGGCCGAGGGCCGCGCCGTCGCCGTACTCGACCTCGACGAGGCGGCTTGCAAGGAAACCGTCGAGAAGATCACCGCCGCCGGCGGCACCGCGCTCGCCGTCGGCTGCGACGTGTCGGACAGCGCCCAGGTGGAAGCCGCCGTCGCGCGGGTCGCCGCCGAGCTGGGTGCCCCGACGATCCTCGTGAACAACGCGGGCGTGCTCCGCGACAACCTGCTGTTCAAGATGAGCGAGTCCGACTGGGACATCGTGATGAACGTCCACCTCAAGGGCGCGTTCCTGATGGCGAAGGCCGTCCAGGCGCACATGGTGGAGGCCAAGTTCGGCCGGATCGTCTCGCTGTCCTCCTCCTCGGCCCTCGGCAACCGCGGCCAGGCCAACTACTCCGCCGTCAAGGCGGGCCTCCAGGGCCTCACCAAGACCCTCGCCAAGGAGCTCGGCAAGTTCGGCGTCACCGCCAACGCCGTCGCCCCCGGCTTCATCGTCACCGAGATGACCGCGCAGACCGCCGCCCGCGTCGGCATGGGCTTCGAGGAGTTCCAGGCGGCCGCCGCCACCCAGATCCCGGTCCAGCGCGTCGGCCGTCCCGAGGACGTCGCCAACGCCATCGCCTTCTTCGCCGGTGACGACGCCGGCTTCGTCTCCGGCCAGGTCATCTACGTGGCCGGCGGCCCCCTCAACTGACCCGAAGGGCAGCGAACGACATGACGGTGCAGGACAGCGGAAAAGTCGCCCTCATCACGGGCGCGAGCCGGGGCATCGGCTACGGGATCGCCGAGGCGCTCGTCGCGCGCGGCGACCGGGTGGCCATCACCGGGCGGGGCGAGGACGCCCTCAAGGAGGCCGTGGAGCGGCTCGGAGCCGACCGGGTCATCGCCATCCCCGGCAAGGCCCACGACGAGTCCCACCAGGCGGCTGCGGTCGAGCGGACCATGGAGGCGTTCGGCCGGGTCGACTACCTGGTGAACAACGCGGGGACCAACCCGGTCTTCGGCCCCATGGCCGAGCTCGACCTCAACGTGGCCCGCAAGGTCTACGAGACCAACGTGATCTCGGCGCTCGGCTTCGCCCAGCAGACCTGGAAGGCCTGGCAGAGGGAGAACGGCGGGGCGATCGTCAACATCGCCTCCGTCGCCGGCGTCGCCCCCTCGCCGTTCATCGGCGCGTACGGGATGTCCAAGGCGGCCATGATCAACCTGACCGCCCAGCTGGCGCACGAGTTCGCGCCGGTCGTCCGGGTCAACGCGATCGCCCCCGCCGTGATCAAGACCAAGTTCGCCGAGGCGCTCTACGAGGGCCGGGAAGCGGAGGCGGCCGCCGCCTATCCGCTCGGCAGGCTCGGTGTGCCCGAGGACATCGGGGGTGCCGCGGCCTTCCTGACCTCGGCACAGTCGGACTGGATCACCGGACAGACCCTGGTGGTCGACGGAGGAATTTTCCTCAACGCCGGCGTGGGCTGAGAGCAGCCTGAACCGTTTTGGCCCTGATTGACTCAAGTGCCCCGCCGGGCTGACGGATTGTCCCGGCGGGGCGCTGCGGTATGGTCTGCCGACCCATGGCTGATCGAGGAGCGTGCACGTGTTCTACCGGGCCAGTCTGCAGGCCGCTGCAGCCCTAGCATCCCTTTCTCTGCTGGCCGGCTGCGGTCTTCTTTCCGACAGCGGATCGGAAGAGAACCAGAAGATAACCGTCGGGACGACGAGCTCCCCGTCCACGCTGGACCCGGCGGCGGCCTGGGACGGCTCCTGGGAGCTGATGCGGAACATCTACCAGACGTTGATGAGCTTCCCCACCGGCAGTACGAGCCCCGAGCCGGACGCGGCCGACACCTGCACCTTCACCGACGCCACGAGCATGGCCTACCGGTGCACGCTCAAGAAGAACCTCAAGTTCTCCAACGGCGAGAAGCTCGACGCCGCGGCCGTGAAGTACTCCATCGACCGGGTCGTGGACATTCACTTCAAGGGCGGCCCGGCCGGCCTGCTCGGCTCGCTCGACCGGATCGAGACCAAGGGTGACGACACCGTCATCTTCCACCTGAACAAGTCCGACGCCACCTTCCCGTTCATCCTGGCCACGCCCGCCATGTCCCTGGTCGCGCCCGGCGACTACCCCAAGGACAAGATCCGCGACGACGGGAAGATCACCGGCTCCGGCCCCTACCTCCTGGACTCCTACGAGGGCGGTGTCTCCGCGGAGCTGTCGAAGAACCCCGACTACAAGGGCTTCGCCAACCGGAAGAACAACGCGGTCACCATCCGGTACTTCGAGAAGTCCAGCGAGATGGTGAACGCGCTCAAGGCCAAGGAGATCGACGCCACCTACCGCGGTCTGACCGCCGAGGAGGTCGTCGGCCTGGAGGACAAGAAGGAGGGCAACGACGGCCTCCAGATCATCGAGACCACCGGCGCGGACATCCGCTTCCTGGTCTTCAACCCGAAGGACCCGGCCGCCGCCAAGCCCGCGGTCCGCAAGGCCATCGCCCACATCGTCGACCGGGACGCGCTGGTCGCCAAGGTCTACCGGGGCACCGCCGAACCCCTCTACTCGATGATCCCCAAGGGCATCTCCGGGCACACCACCAGCTTCTTCGACACCTTCGGCGACCCGGACGTGAAGAAGGCCAAGGAGATCCTCACCGAGGCGGGCATCACCGAGCCGGTGAAGATGACCTTCTGGTACACCACCGACCGGTACGGCTCCTCCACCCAGCCCGAGTTCGAGGAGCTGGAGCGGCAGCTGGAGAAGACGGGGCTCTTCGACATCACGCTGGAGAGCGCCCCCTGGAAGACCTTCCAGGAGGGCTTCACCCAGGGCGAGTACCCGGTCTTCGGCCGTGGCTGGTTCCCGGACTTCCCGGACCCGGACAACTTCATCGCCCCGTTCGTCGGCGAGGAGAGCGTCACCGGAACTCCGTACCGCAACAAGGAGATCACCCAGCAGCTCATCCCGGCCACGCGGCAGGAGAGCGACCGGGGCGCGGTCAGCAAGCAGTTCGAGCGGGCCCAGCAGATCCTCGTCGACGACGTCCGGCTGCTGCCGCTGTGGCAGGGCAAGTTGTACGTCGCCTCCGGCGAGGACATCGGCGGCGGCGAGCGCGCACTTGACCCGCAGACCGTCATGCAGATGTGGGAGTTGTACCGCAAGGCCAGCTGGTAGCAGATACCAGGCAGCAGGTGTGCGGGCCCGGGGAGCAGGTCTCCCCGGGCCCGTTGTCAGTGGCGGGCGGTAGGTTCTGGGATCAAGAACCTGTTGCTCACCGGAGGTTGTGGACGTGACCGATATCGACCTGCTGCCCGAGTCCTGGCGCGGCGTCCTCGGCGAAGAACTGCAGAAGCCGTACGTCAAGGAGCTGGCGGACTTCGTCGAGGAGGAGCGGTCCAAGGGGCCGGTCTATCCGCCGCGCGAGCAGGTCTTCGCCGCCCTCGATGCCACGCCGTACGAGAAGGTCAAGGTCCTCGTCCTCGGCCAGGACCCGTATCACGGCGAGGGCCAGGGGCACGGGCTCTGCTTCTCCGTGCGGCCCGGCGTGAAGACGCCGCCCTCCCTGCGCAACATCTACAAGGAGATGCAGGAGGAGCTCGGCCTGCCCGTCCCGGACAACGGCTATCTGATGCCGTGGGCCGAACAGGGCGTGCTCCTGCTGAACGCGGTGCTCACCGTGCGCGGCGGGGAGGCCAACTCCCACAAGGGCAAGGGCTGGGAGAAGATCACCGACGCGGTGATCCGCGCCGTCGCCGAGCGGCCCGACCCGGCCGTCTTCGTCCTCTGGGGGAACTACGCCCAGAAGAAGCTCCCCCTGATCGACGAGGAGCGCCACGTCGTGGTGAAGGGCGCCCACCCCTCCCCGCTCTCCGCGAAGAAGTTCTTCGGCTCCCGGCCCTTCACCCAGATCAACGAGGCCGTCGCGGCCCAGGGCCACCAGCCGATCGACTGGCGCATCCCGAACCTCGGCTGAGGCCCGACCGGGCCGTGGAGCCCGTGCCTCAGCCGTATTGCCCCGGCCCGGCGCTAGCGTCGGGAAGGACCGGGACCACGACCGGCCGGCACGGGCCTGAGGAGACCACAGTGGTGGAGCAGCAGGAGGCGTCCGAGGACGCCGTCATGACCAGGATCGGCCAGGCGGTCATGCTGCTCCACGGCGGTGACCGGGAGGAGGCCCGCAACCGCTTCGGCCTCCTCTGGTCGGAGCTCGGCGCCGACGGTGACGGCCTGCACCGCTGCACCCTCGCGCACTACATGGCCGACACCCAGGACGACCCCGGGGACGAGCTCGCCTGGGACCTGCGGGCGCTGACGGCCGCCGAGGCGCTGAGCGGCGAGCGGCCGGCCGAGCACCGGGACTCCTTGGCGGTCCAGGCGCTCTACCCCTCGCTCCACCTCAACCTGGCGGCGGACTACGTCAAGCTCCAGCGCCCCGACGCGGCCCGTATCCACCTGCGCCAGGCCCGCGACGCGGCGGATGCGCTGGAGGACTGCGGGAGTGGGGCACCCGGCCCGTACAGCGGTTACGACGGGGGAGTGCGGGCCGCCATCGAGCGGCTGGAGGAGCGGATGCGGGGGGTGTGAGACCCGGGGGATGCGGGGCCCGGGGCGGCCTGGATGCCGGGGCGGTCCGAAAGCCCGGCCGTCCCGGGCCCCGGCGGGCTTCACCGCCCGTACGTCTCCTCGCAGATCCGGGCCTCCCTGCTGTCCCCGGGCCAGCCGCCGTACCCCCGGCCGAGCGCGCACACGTCATGCAGGCCGCCGCCCCGGGCCTGCGGCAGGGCGGGCAGCACGCCGGGAGGGATGACCGGGACCTGCCGGGGCGGGGTCCGCCGGGGCGGTGGCGCGGCCCGCTCCGGCGGCCGGGGTGCCGGGGGAGGCCCGGCCCGCCGGGCCTCCGCGGAGGAGCGAGGCGCGGGGAAGGCGGGCCTGCCCGGTGAAGGGCTCGGCTCCACGATGGTCTCCAGCGCCTCCCGCCCGGGCGGCTGCACCACCTGCGGGAACACGTCCTGGGCCGGTCTGCTGCTCTCCGTCGTCGAAGGCTGCCGCGGGCCCGCCTCCGGATCGACCGACACACAACCGGAGACGGCGGTGACGGCCACCCCGACCAGGAGTTTCGTGGTGAATCTGGTTCGCTGCACGCGGGTAACTCTGCGCTGCGGACAGCCGCCCGGGCAGCCCGTGGGCGAGGAATGGCCCGCACGAGTGACCCGGTCAGCACGGCGCCCCGGCCCGCCGCCCCGCTCCGGAGCCCCGGCCCGGCGCCCCGCTCCGGCGTGAGGGCGCGGGCAGCCGGACCGGAGGGGCGCGCGCTGGAACATGATCACGAGGCTGGCCAGGCATTTCTTCGCCGGGCGGGCGCCGGAAGCGGCCTGGCGGCGGCCCCGTATGCTGCCGGGCAACGGAACTGACGGAACTTCCGCACGGCGAGAGGGAGACCCCTGTGAAGGTCGGTTGCATCGGGCTCGGCGACATCGCGCAGAAGGCTTACCTGCCGGTGCTGAGCGCCGTACCGGGGGTCGAGCTGCACCTCCAGACCCGTACGCCCGCCACGCTCGACGCGGTGGGCGACACCCACCGCATCCCGGCCGCCGCCCGCCACACGACCCTGGACTCGCTGCTCGCCGAAGGGCTCGACGCGGCCTTCGTGCACGCCCCGACGGCGGTCCACCCGGAGATCGTGGAGCGGCTCCTCGAAGCCGGGGTCGCCACCTATGTCGACAAGCCGATCGCCTACGAGTACGCGGAGTCCGAGCGGCTGGTGAACCTCGCGGAGGAGCGCGGTGTCAGCCTCGCCGTCGGCTTCAACCGCCGCCTCGCGCCGAGCTACGCCCAGTGCGCCGAGCACCCCCGCGAGCTGATCCTGATGCAGAAGAACCGCGTCGGGCTGCCCGAGGATCCCCGCGCCCTGGTGCTCGACGACTTCATCCACGTCGTCGACACGCTGCGCTTCCTGGCCCCGGGGCCCGTCGACCACACCACCGTGCGGGCCAGGATCGTGGACGGACTGATGCACCACGTGGTGCTCCAGCTCTCCGGCGACGGATTCACCGCGATCGGGATGATGAACCGGCTCAACGGATCGACCGAGGAGATCCTGGAGGTCTCCGGCCGGGACACCAAGCGCCAGGTCCTCAACCTCGCCGACATCGTCGACCACAAGGGCCAGCCCAGCGTCCGCCGGCGCGGCGACTGGGTGCCGGTGGCCCGCCAGCGCGGCATCGAGGCGTGCGTCCACACGTTCCTGGACACGGTCCGCGCGGGCCAGGTGCTCAGTGCTCGGGACGCTTTGGCGACCCATGAGCTGTGCGAGCGGATCGTCCGGGACTCCCTGGAGCAGGCCTCCTCCTGAGCGCCCGCAGCCCCTCGGCGGCGCACAGGACGGCCAGCGCCGCCAGGGCCCCGTACACCGCCCAGTCGCCGAAGCGGACGTAGAGCGTGGTGCCGCGCGTCAGCGGTACGTCGTACACGGCCGCCGCGCTCTCGTCCGTACCGAGCGGCGTCCCGATCCGCTCCCCACGCGGCCCGTACACGGCGCTGATCCCGGTGAGCGTCGCGTGCACCAGGGGGCGGCCGTTCTCGGCGGCCCGCAGCGCGCCCAGGGACGCGTGCTGGGCCGGTGCCCAGCTCTCCTGGAAGGTGGAGGTGGCGGACTGCGCGACGAGCACCTGGGCGCCGTCCCGGGTCAGCCGCCGGCTCATGTCGGGGAACGCCGACTCGAAGCAGACCAGCGGACCGATCCGCAGCCGCTCGTCGCCGTCGGGCAGCTCCATCACCACCTGCCGGTCGCCCCGCAGCCGGTCCTCGCCCGCCGCCTTGCCCACCGAGGTCGCCCAGCCGAGCAGGGAGCGCGCCGGGACGTACTCACCGAACGGCACCAGGCGCATCTTGTCGTACCGGTCCCCGGTCGGCCCGTCAGGACCGACGAGCACCGCCGACTTGAAGATCCCGCTCCGCCCGGAGCCGTTCGTCTGCCGGGCGTCCACATTGACCAGCAGGTCGGCCCCGGTCTCCCGGGAGAGCGCCGCGAGCCGCCGCGCCGTCTCCGGGTCCCGCCAGACGCCCGCCCCGATGCTGCTCTCGCCCCACACCACGAGGTCGACGTCCCGGCCCGCCACCGTACGGGTCAGCTCCTCACCCCGGGCGAGGCGCCGCTCGACGCTCCCGGGGCCGGCGATGACACCCGGCTGTACGACGGCGATCCTGGCCGTCCCCGTGGTCACCGGCTGCGGCGCCCAGGCCCACACGAAGGTCACCGTCAGCGCGCACACGACCAGCAGCACCCCGCCCGTCGTCCGGGCCCCGGTCCGCGCGACCGTCAGCAGGACGAGCGCGGTGTTGACCGCCACCATCAGCAGGCTCACCAGCCACACCCCGCCCACCGACGCCACCCGCAGCGCCGGAGCGACCTCCCACTGGCTCGCGCCGAGCAGCCCCCAGGGCCCGCCCAGCCCCTCCCAGGAGCGGACCAGCTCGATCACCAGCCACCCCGACGGCACCGCCACCACCGCCGCGGCCGCCCGCAGCGCGGAGGGCGCACCGCCTAGCAGCCGCTGGACCAGCACGCCCCAGGGCGCCCACAGCAGGCCCAGCAGCGCGGCCAGCAGCACGATGAAGACGTGCAGGCTCGGCATCAGCCAGTGGTGGACGGCGATGACGAAGCCGGTGCCGCCGATCCAGCCGTCCAGCGCCGCCCGGCGCGTCGTCCCCGCCGAGCGGATCAGCAGCAGCCAGGGGACGAGCGCGACACAGGCCAGCCACCAGAGCGAGAGCGCGGGGAACGCGAGCGCGGGCAGCGCCCCGGCGAGGAGCGCCAGGGCACCCCGGCCCCAGCCGGACGCCGGAACCCGTCCGCCCCGCATCCGCATGCCGTGCCCTCCTCGTCCCACGTGGGTGAGCAGCCGCGTGGTCTGCCAGGTCAGCTCTGTGTACCCAGTGTGGGGGAGGTGATCCCCAGCGGATACCGGACACCCCCGGCCGAAGGACGCGTGCGCGTCAGGCCGCTCCGGGCGCCCGGCGCCACTTCTCGTGGACGGTGACCGTACGGATCCGCCAGCCCGGGTCCGTACGGTGCAGCTCAAAGGTGTACCGCCCGCCGGAGACGAAGTCGGGTGCGGTGTCATCGGACCCTGAGGCCCCGCCCTCCCGCGCCAGGCGCATCGGGTTCAGGTAGTCGGCCCGCACCTGGGCCCGGTCGCCCGGGTAGCCGCCCAGGTCCTGGAGGTCGATGCGCCGGTTGACGATCAGGTGCTGGCGCATCGCGAACAGGCGCATCGTGCCCGTGAGCCAGCGCGCGATCTCGTCCGCCGGGCCCTCCACTCCGCCCGCGCCCGTGTAGTCGGCGCGGCCGTCCGGGGTGAACAGGGCTTCGTAGGCGGGCCAGTCGCCGTCGTCCACGGTCACGGCGTATCCGGTGATCACATCATCGATGGCGAGCCGGTCCATCACGGTCGCGAGTGCCACACGCTGTGTCATCGGTCAAGTCTCGGTCAAGCCGCCCGCCACGCCAAGGGGCCTGCGCGGTCGGGCGGATGACCGCCCACCCGCTCAGCAGGGCACGACCGCGACCGGGCCCAGTGCGTGCGTGACCGTCGTCTGGGCCACCGGGGAGAGGCCGAGACCGAGCGACTCCCCGCCCTTCCGGCGACCGATCACGGTCAGGGCCGCCGTCGCGGAGGCCGTCACCAGGGTGCGCGAGGCGGACCCGTTGACCGGCTCCCGTACGACCTCCACCTGCGGGTACCGCTCCTGCCAGCCGGAGGTCACCTCGGCCAGGCCCCGCTCGGCCGAGCCCTGCGCGGACTCCCGGTCGAAGACCGGTCCGCCCGCCAGCATCGAGGAGAACATCGTCCAGCCGTGCACGATCCGCAGCCGTGCGCCGGGCCGGGCGGACGCGGTGGCGAAGGCGAACTCCAGGACCGCCTCGCTGCTCTCGTCGGCGGCCACCCCCGCCACGATGTCGGCGTACGCCTCCTCGTCCTCGGGCCGGTCGTCCTCGTCCGAGCGGCCGTCCTGCACGATGACGACCGGGCAGCTCGCCATCGACGCGGTGGCCAGGCTGTTGGAGCCGATCATCAGCGACCGGAAGCCGCCGAGCCCCCGCGAACCGACCACGACCATCGACGCGTCCCGGCTCAGCGAGACGAGAGCCGCCGCCGGGAAGTCCAGCGGGGCCAGCGTCGAGGGCCGTGACGCCGGTGCGACCAGTTCGCTCCGGCGTACGGCCTCGGCGAGCA
Organism: Streptomyces cyaneofuscatus; assembly: GCF_033109485.1. Lineage (NCBI taxonomy): Bacteria > Bacillati > Actinomycetota > Actinomycetes > Kitasatosporales > Streptomycetaceae > Streptomyces > Streptomyces cyaneofuscatus. The sequence goes on from NZ_CP137002.1 coordinate 7,241,042, forward strand.
GTTCGTCCGCCTCGTGCTGCCCGGTCTCCTCGTCGACGTTCCGGGTGAGCGGCCGGACATGGACGATCAGCAGCGGCAGGTCGCGCCGCGCGGCCTCGCGTGCGGCCCAGTCCAGCGCCTGCCGACTGTGGGTGGAACCGTCGACGGCGGCGATCACAGGAAGATCATGAGTGGTCATGGACCCGAGCGTACGGCGGTGGGCAAAGAGCGCCGGTCAGTCGTGGTTGTGGCTGGAGGAGGTGTCGTCCGGCGGCACGGTCCGCCCGCCGTCGCTCCCGCTGACCACCACCACGACCAGCGCCACCACGACGCCCACCACCGCGAGCCGGCCGCCCAGGCGCAGCGCCCAGCCGGTCCGGGAGGCGGTGGCACCGGGCGAGAGGGGCAGCTTCTCGGAGCGGCGGGCCGGGCGCAGCAGCCGGACGAGCAGCAGGGCGGCGATCGGCAGCTGGAGCAGCCACACGCTGGTGCGGAACCAGCCGTCGTACCAGACGTTCGTCCCGTACAGCAGGGTGTGCCAGACGCTCAGCACGTAGACCACGATCACGAACCGGTGCAGGACGCGCCAGGTCTTCGGGCCGATGCGGTGGCGTACGTAGAAGAGCAGGCCGAGCGGGATCGCGAGGTACAGCGCCGCCTGGCCGATCGGGATGGCGATCTGGCCGGTCCCCGAGGTGTAGCCGCCCGGGACGAACGTCTCGACGAAGGCGGTGCCCAGCGCGGAGTTCCAGGCGTCGGTGGAGTGCCGGAACAACTCGGCGCCGAACAGCAGCGCATGAGCGGTGATCAGCGCGATGGTGTTGAGGCTCGTGGTGCGGTGCAGGCGCTCCAGACGGGGGCCCGAGAGTGGCAGGCGGCCCGGGCGCTGCCCGGAGAGCAGGAGGCCGAGGATGACCGTGCCCCAGGCCCAGAGCAGCGCCGACCAGCCGAACGCCTGGCTGAGGAAGTACATCCAGAAGCCGCCCGCATCCGCCATGAACGGCATCACGGAGACCGTGGAGGAGGTCTTGTTGCGGATGCGTATGTAGAGCAGGACGAAAACGGCCGCCGTCACCAGGAGTGCCACGAGCCCGTCGGGCCAGGAGGCGCGCAGATCCGAGCCGAGGGTGGTGCGCTGGGTCGGACGGGGCTGCCGGGGGCCGGGGAGCGGGGCGTCCGGCGTGGCATCGGTCTCGGGGGATGCGGTGGGGAGTTCGGCGGCCGCTGCCGGTTCGGGTGCGGGGGGCTGGTTCGTCATGCGGCCTCTTCGGGGGCGTCGGCTGGCGGGGCGGGTGCGTCGGCCCCGGGCCACGAGGCGTGTGCGGACGCGTTGTTGGAGCAGTCGGTGGGGGAGAGGGGAAAGTTCCCCCGATGGTTGTGTGACATGAATCACAGGGGTGGCGCCTGGGGCAAACGGGGTGAACTCCCGTTGTTTCCGCATCTGCTGGTCTTCTCCACGAGGTGGGGGAGGCTGGCACGATGGCCGCCATGGGAGCCGGAACCGCACTCCGCCTCGCCCGCACCGCGCTGTTCGCGGTCGTGTGCGTCGCCGTGTCCGGGCTCGGCCATGCCCTGATGTCCGGCGGCCCCCTGCCGCTGCCGCCCCTGCTGGCCGTCCTCGTACCGGTCGCCACCGCAGGCTGGTTACTCGCCCGCCGCCCACGGAACGCCCCGGTCACCGTCTCCGCCCATGTGCTGGGCCAGTTGGGGCTGCACGCCTACTTCACCGCGTACGCCACGGGGGGAGCGCACCACGCGCACGGGGCGATGCCCCACGCCACCCACGTGGGCCCGGCCGGGGACGTCTCGCACCGGATGGAGCTGCTGGCGGCCTTCGACGCCTCGGTGTTCACCACCGGCATGGCCGCCTCCCACGCCGTCGCCGGGCTGATCTGCGGCTGGTGGCTGTGGCGCGGCGAGGTGGCGCTCGCCCGACTGGGCCGCTGCCTCGCCTACTTCGTACGGACTCCGCTGCGGACGGCCTGGCGCCTCTGGTCGGCGACGCCCCTCGACGGGGTCCCGTCCCCTCGGCCGCGCACCCGCCGCCGGCCGGGCCGCCGCCTTCAGGACCTCCTCGCCCTGCACGCCATCTCCCGGCGCGGTCCACCGCTTCCCGTCCCCTCCCTGTGACTTCCCGCCGCCCACCCGGTTCCGTGTGACCCGGTGGCGGTACGGGTGTGCGCCCGCGCCCACACCCGTGACAGGCATGCCGTTACCGCCGGACCCGCCCCTCCCGGGCCCGTCCATGCGGCCGGCCATGCGAAGCCGTGTGCCGACGACCGTGCCACGGCTCCGCCAGGACGCGAAGGACTGCTGTGACCCTTACTGCCACCCCCCTCCCCGCCGGGCCGCCCGTCACCCCGGCGCCCCGGCCCCGGGTGTACGCCACCCGGCAGAACGACGTCCAGATCACCGACTGGGCGCTGGCCGCGGGCGGCGGCGACCGGGAGGCCGCCGACCGCTTCGTCCGGGCGACCTACGAGGACGTCCGCCGGTTCGTCGCCTACCTCAGCGCCGACGTCCCCGGCGCCGACGACCTCGCCCAGGAGACCTACCTGCGGGCGATGAGCGGACTGGCCCGCTTCGCCGGACGCTCCTGCGCCCGCACCTGGCTCCTCTCCATCGCCCGGCGCGTCGTCATCGACCGCCACCGCACCGCCGCCGTCCGCCCCCGGACCGCCGACACCGCCGACTGGCAGGTCGCGGCGGAACGGGCCCAGCCGCGCCACCTCCCCGGCTTCGACGAGTCCGTCGCGGTCTTCGACGCCCTCGGCCACCTGGACCCGGCGCGCCGCCAGGCCTTCGTCCTCACCCAGGTGCTCGGGCTCTCCTACGAGGAGGCGGCGGACGCGGCGGGCTGCCCCGTCGGCACGGTGCGCTCCCGCGTGGCGCGCGCCCGCCGGGAGCTGGCCGGGCAGTGGCGTACGGAACCGCGGGAGCGGGTGACGGTGGCCGCCGGTTCAGCCACGTAGCTCCGAGGCCGTCTCCGCCCGGGGCTCCGGCCGGCCCCGGGCGGTACGGCGGCCGCCGTACATCAGCAGCACCGGCAGCAGCAGGCACTGCAGGCCGACCGCCACCCAGAACGCCCGCGCCGAACCCGCCGACTCCGCCGCCGCGTACAGCTGCCCGCCCACCACCCCGCTGGCGAACGCCCCGATGCCCGCCGCGAGCCGCTGCCGCCCGAACACGGTGGCCGGGGAAGCGGAGCTGCGGGCCAGCGCCTCCAGGTCGTTCTTCAGGAAGAGCACGATCTCGCCGACGCAGAGCAGCGCCCCGCCCACCGCGATGCCCGTGTGCCCGCCCCCGGCGATGGCCGCCATCCCCGCCGCCATGGCCCCGAACCCCCACCGCAGCGCGGCCGGGTAGCTCAGGGCGGCGATCCACTCCGCCAGCAGCGGCTGGGCCACGACGAGGAGGGCCGCGTACCCCATCAGGACCACGCCGTAGAAGCCCGCCGAGGTCCGGGGGACCGCGTACAGCGCCAGGTAGTGCTGGAAGAACATGAACGCGTAGACGCTCACCACCGTGACCAGGAACGGCGAAAGACCGGACTGCCGTTCGCCGTTCCCGGGCTCCTGGGAGGCGACCGTCTCCGGGCGGGCCTCCTCGCGCGGCAGGAACGCGTGTCCCACCCCCACCAGCGCGAACAGCCCCGCCACGCACGTGAAAAGCACCCCGGGGGAGCCCATCACCAGCGGCGCGGCGGCCGGGGGGCCGAGCGCCATCCCCGCGTTGAACGCCGAACTGCTCGCCGACAGCAGCCGCGGCCGGTCCGCGTCCGGTGAACCGGCCACCATATAGGCCTTGTTGGCCGGGAGGTAGAGTGCCGCGCCCGCCGACACCAGCAACAGCGCGCCGGTCGCCAGGACGGGACTGGTCAGCCCCGGTACGAACGCGGCGAATCCGGCCGTCCGCAGGGCCAGCGCCAGCAGCATCGACCGCCGCAGCCCGATCCGAGCGGCGACCGGCCCCGCGACCACGCCCCCGGCGAACTGGATCAGCGAGGCCACCGCCAGGACGAACCCGACCGTGCCGAGCCCGAGGCCGAGCCGCTGGTGGAGCAGGACCGACATGTACGGCAGCACGGCGAAGCTGCCCAGCGTGATCAGGAACGAGCCCGCCAGCAGGAACCCTTGCGGAGCGGTGAACCGCTGCTGCTTCGGGGCCCGTTCGATGCTCACCCCGCCCTCACGGCGTGTCCGCGATCACCGGACGCACCCGGACCGCCGCGCTCCACGCCCGGTGCTGGGCCAGCTCCGCCGTCGCCGCCTCGGCCAGCACCATGCCCGTGCACCCGCGCTGATCGCCCACGTGCGGCAGGTGCTCGCCCGGTTCGCGTACGGGGAACCACTCCACGGACCCGGGAAAGGCGGCGAGTTCACCGAGACCGTGCCAGCCCTTCAGCACGCCCGGCCGGTCCGCGTAGACGAGGACGAAGCCGTACGCGAGGCCCTGACCGCCTCCGAGCGGGGCGTCCAGCAGAGTCGGGCGGCGGCCGAGCGCCTCGTCCGTCATCGCCGTGTACACATTGGTGCCCAGCGTCCGGCAGAGCACCTCGCCGACCAGCGCACCGCCGATCCGCCGGTTGACCTCCACCAACTCCGGCCCCTCGGCGGTCAGGATGAACTCCACATGAGCGAACCCCCGCCCGTGCCCGGCCACTTCGAGGACCTGCCCCACCCACGCCTCGATCGCGTCCCGCTCCCCGTCCGGCAGCGCCACCGGGAAGGCCGCGACCTCCTCCCGTACCACCGCCGACCGGGACGTCTGGCGGCTCAGCACCCCCAGCAGCCGGGTGGTCCCCTCCCAGCTCAGGGTCTCCGCGCTGTACAGCGGACCGGCGAGGAACGACTCCGCGAACAGCGCCCCCTTCAGCGGCTGTCGCTCCGCCTCCGCCAGCGCCCGGTGCAGCGCCTCCTCGTCGTGCACGATCCACACGCCCCGCGACGAGGTGCCCGCCGAGTCCTTCAGCACGGCGGGGAGTCCGACCGTACGCAGGACCGCCTGGGCCCCTTCCGGCCCGGGCGGTACGGCCACGGCGGCCGACCGGCTCAGCCCCCGCTCGTACAGCGCCTCCCGGACCCGGCGCTTGTCCCGCAGCAGCCGGACCGCCTCCGGGTCCGGGCCCGGGAGCCCCAGCTCGGCGGCGAGAGAGGCGGCCGGGACGCTCCAGGTGTCCGTCGTGTTGATCAGGCCGGCCAGGGACGGGAGGGCGGCCAGCGCGCGGCGGACCGCTTCCGGGTCGTCGGTGTCGACATCGACGACGTCCAGCGCGTCGGCCGGCAGGGTGGCCAGCTCGTGCCGGTACACCGAGCGGTCACCGGTGAGCAGGCACAGCCGGTGCCCGGTCTCCGCGGCGGCCTCGGCCATCCGGCCGAGCCCGAAGGACAGGGACTCCAGAGCGGCGATCGTCATGGCTGCATCTCCACGGTCGGTACGGGGGCGGGGGCACCGCCCTGTTCGGGCAGGCGGGCGGCCTCGGGTGCGGCGCGCCGGCCCCACTCCATCACCGACCACGGCGGCCGCAGGGCGTCCAGCGACGCGATCGGGCGGGGCCGCAGTCCGGCCGGGTCCAGCGCCTCGGCGTGCCGGGTGAACACCCGCTCGGCGTACCGGTGTCCGGTGTCGGCGCCCAGCACGAGGTGCAGCCGGCCCGGGTCGCGCGCCGCCTCCCAGGAGGCCGCCAGATGCGCCGCCCCGGTGGAGAGCCCGGCGAACACCGCGTGCCGGCGCAGCAGTCCGACCGCTCCGGCCATCGCATGGCGGAAGTCCAGCCAGTGGACGGTGTCGTACAGCTCGTGGTGGACGTTCCCGAAGGGGATGGAGCTGCCGATGCCCGCGATGATCGCCTCCGGGTCGCTGAACTGCTCGCTGGCGAAGGTGACGCTGCCGAACGGCTGGATCCCCACCAGCCGCACCGCCCGCCCCGACTCCCGTAGCGCGCGGGCCAGTCCACCGGTCGAGGCGCCCGTGCCGACCGCGCCCACGACGGTCAGCGGGCCCTCGGGCAGGGAGGCGTCGAGGAGTTCGGCGAACTCCCGGTACCCCTCGTGGTGCACGGCGTCGTGGTACTGCCGCATCCAGTGGAAGTCCGGCCGTTCGGCCAGGAGTTGCCGCACATGGCGCACGCGCAGCTCTTGGTCCAGCCGCAGGCTCTGCGACGGCGGCATCTTGTCCACGGTCGCGCCGAGGATCTCCAACTGGGCGAGCATCGTGGCATCGACGGTGGTGGACGCCACGATGTGGCAGCGCAGCCCGTAACGGTGACACGCCATGGCCAGCGCCACCGCGTAGATGCCGCTGGAGCTGTCCACCAGCGTCTGCCCGGGCACCACCCGGCCCCGGCGCAGCAGCGAACGGACCGCGCCGAGCGCCGCGTACACCTTCATCGTCTCGAACCGCGCGAGCACCACCTCACCGTCCAGCCGGATCAGATCCGGGGTCTTCACGGCGTCGGTGATGTGCTCGTGGACGGTCGCGGTGGCGGCCGACTGCCGCGCCCCGGAACTCACTTGCGCCGCCCGCGGACGATGAGCCGGTCGGAGTGCTGGTTGTACCCCGAACCGTCGAAGCCGCCGAAGCACTCCACGTCGGTGAAGCCGGCCTCCTCGAAGAGGGCGTCCAGCTCGGCGGCGGAGTAGAGCCAGGAGTGGATGGAGGCGGTACGGGCCGAACCCCCGCGCACCAGCGTCCAGTCGGTGCGCAGCCGCCGCCAGCTGTCGAGGACCGTGTCGCGCTGGACTACGTACGCGCCGTCCGGCAGGTCCACCACCTTCGGCCGCCCGATCCAGCCCGCCAGCACCTCCTTGCCCATCACGTCGACCAGCAGCTGGCCACCGGGCGCCAGGCTCTCGTGGGCGTTGCGGAGCACCTGGAGGTTGTCCTCGGCGTCCTCGAAGTAGCCGAACGAGGTGAAGACGTTCAGCACGACGTCGAAGGCGCCGGGCTCCGCGTACGTGAGCATGTCGGCCCGCTCCAGACGGACCTCGGCCCCCGCCGCGTCGCAGGTGTTCCGGGCCCGCTCCAGCATCGAGGGAGACAGGTCGACGCCCGTCACCGCGTACCCGCGCGCCGCCAGCGGCACCACGAACAGGCCCGGTCCGCACGCCAGGTCCAGCACCCGTGAACCCGGTGGGAAGTCCAGCAGGGGCGAGGAGGCGACAAGGGCGGCGGCGGACTCGGCCCGAGCGGGCGGGAACATCGTCGAGGCGAAATCGGACCAGAGCGTCTCGTCCTCGTACCAGTGCATGCCTCTCGGCCTCCTCCCGGCCCTCGTAGGGCCGTCGCGCCGCCGCGGCTGTTCGCCGGGCTCGTCCTCCAGTAGTCGGCGGCCCGGGCCGGGAAGTTCCCGCCCGGGAGGTGTCCTACGATCACCGGGCGGAGGCGGGCCGGACCGCCTGCGGAGGGAGCCGAGGACGATGAGCTGGACCGAAGTGCCGGTGGACACCGAACCGGCGGCGGGAGCCGTCCTGCTGAGCGGTATCCCGGGCAGCGGCAAGTCCACCGTGGCCGCCGCGCTCGCCGCCCGGTTCGCCGCCTCGGCCCACATCGAGGTGGACGCCCTCCAGGAGCTCATCGTCACGGGTGGGCGCTGGCCCTCCCCGGAGCGGGACGAGGAGGCGGACCGGCAGATCTTCCTCCGGGCCCGTAACGCCTGCCTGCTGGCGGACAGCTTCGTCAGCGCCGGATTTCTGCCGGTCATCGACGACGTGGTCGTCCGCCGGGCCCACCTCGACTTCTACCGGCGGCAGGCCGCCGTCGGACCGCTGCACTGCGTGGTGCTCGCCCCGGGCGCCGCGAAGGCGGGGGAGCGCAACCTCGCCCGGGACAAGACGCTCACCACGGACTGGTCGTTCCTGGACACGGCGATGCGCGCCGAACTGACCGGCGAGGGCATCTGGATCGACAACGCGGAGCTGACCGTCGAGGAGACGGTGGACGCGGTCCTCGCGGCGACGGGCCTCACGGACCGCTGAACCGGCGGCGGGGCGGCGTTGTCAGACCCCCGTTCTACGGTGGTGACATCTATCCGCGCTGCTGGCTGCTGCGCTGCTGGATCGGCCCCGCCCGGCTGCTCCCGGGCGGGGCCGCACAACGGAAGACGTCAGCCCGCCGACTCACCCGCGTGCGGGCTCAGCGCACCGGTGGAGACGAGGATGAAGATGAGGATGCCGAGCGCCACCCGGTAGTAGACGAACGGCATGAAGCTCTTGGTCGTGATGAACTTCATGAACCACGCGATCACGGCATATCCGACGAAGAACGCCACGACGGTCGCGAAGATCGTCGGCCCCCAGGAGACATGGCCCTCGCCCACGTCCTTCAGCTCGTACGCGCCCGACGCGAGCACCGCGGGGATGGCCAGCAGGAAAGAGTAACGGGCGGCGGACTCACGGGTGTAGCCCATCAGCAGGCCACCGCTGATGGTCGCGCCGGAGCGCGAGACACCGGGGATCAGGGCCATCGCCTGGCAGAACCCGTAGATCAGACCGTCCCGGATGCCCAGGTCCTTGAGCGTCTTGCGCTCCTTCACCGCGCGGTGCTTGCCGCCGTCCTCGTCGCGCGCGGCCAGCCTGTCGGCGATGCCGAGGACGATGCCCATGACGATCAGCGTCGTCGCGATCAGCCGCAGGTCGCGGAAGGGGCCCTCGATCTGGTCCTTGAGCGTGATGCCGAGCACGCCGATGGGGATCGAGCCCACGATGACCAGCCAGCCCATCTGGGCGTCGTGGTCGGCGCGCATCTCCTTGTCCGTCAGCGAGCGGAACCAGGCCGACACGATCCGGGCGATGTCCTTGCGGAAGTAGATCAGCACCGCCGCCTCCGTGCCGATCTGGCTGATCGCGGTGAAGGCGGCCCCCGGGTCGTGCCAGCCGGCGAACGCGGCGGTCAGCCGCAGATGGGCGCTGGAGGAGATCGGCAGGAACTCGGTCAGTCCCTGAACGAGTCCCAGAACAAATGATTCGAACCAGCTCATGGGGCTTTGGCCATCCCGGAAATGATCGTGCATCGGCCAGGGACGACTGGGCCCGTCGGCAGAGTGCGGCGTACGGAGTGCGGAACACGGCGTGCGGATTACGGCGTGCGGACCACGGAGTGCGGCCGCGGACATCGCGGACATCGAGGTCGCGGGAAGCGTATCGCCTGTAGGTGAACGTCAGGATGACCGCAGCGGTCATCCACGTGCCGCCGTACGTTCAGTTGTCCGGCGTGTCCCGGCCGAGCCGGTGGCGCTTGCGCCAGGCCACCAGCGCGCCGCCGAGACCGGACACCACGATGAACCCCATCGCCGCCAGGAACAGGGGCGAGGTCGGCGAGGCGGCCTCGCTGCCCGCTATGACGTACGCCGCCGTGTTCGGGATGGAGCCGAGTCCGGTGGCCAGCAGGAAGGGCGGGTAGCCCATCCGGGAGGTCGCCGCGCAGTAGTTGGCGGCGGCGAACGGGACGCCGGGGAAGAGGCGGAGCGCCAGCACCGAACGGAAGCCGTGCCGGCTCAGCACCCCGTCGGCGGCGGTGAGGACCTTGCCGCGCAGCAGCGTGCGCAGCGCGTCCTGGCCCAGCACCCGGCCCAGCAGGAACGAGACGCCCGCACCGAGCACCGTCCCCGCCAGGGCCGCCGCGAGGCCCAACTGCGCGCCGAAGAGCGCCCCCGCCGCCAGGTTGAGGAGCGGACGCGGCACGAACGCCACGGTCAGCGCCCCGTACGCGAGTCCGAACAGCAGCGCCGCACCGCCGCCGGTCAGCTGCTCCGGCCAGCCCGACGCCAGCAGTCTCTGTGGCTCGAACAGCAGCATCGTCGAAGCGGCGCCGAGCAGCACGGCGACGAGCAGCGAGAACCGGGACCAGGGGGAGAGCAGCCCCTTCGAACGACGAAGGGCCGTGGCGCCGGCGGGCCGGGCGGTGGGGACGGGGTCGAACATTCGGGGAGAGTAACCGAAAACGGTGTCTGATCGTCGTAATGTGCGTCGCGTGGACCCCGCAGCAGCCCCCGCCCCCGCCGTACCGGACAGCCCGCTCGCCGACGCCGTCCTCGCCCGGTTGACCGAGCTGTACCCCCCGGCCGCCGACCCTGTACAGGCCGAGGGCGCCGCCGCGTACATGAAGCACATCGCCCCGTTCCTCGGCATCCCCACCCCACGGCGCCGGGCCCTGTCGAAGGCCGTGCTGGCGGGCACCGGGCGGCCCGACGAGCAGGACTGCACGGCGATCGCGCTGCGCTGCTGGGGGCTGCCCGAGCGCGAGTACCAGTACTTCGCCGTCGACTACCTCCGCCGGTACGTGGCCTCCTGCTCCTCCGGGTTCCTGCCCGTCCTGCGCCACCTCGTCACCACCACCCCCTGGTGGGACACGGTCGATCTGCTCGCCGCCCATGTCGCCGGGCCGCTGGTCTCCGCCGACCCGGCGCTCGCCCGCGCGATGGACCGGTGGATCGACGACGAGAACCTGTGGGCCGCCCGGACCGCCCTGCTCCACCAGCTCCGGTACAAGGACGCCACCGACACCGACCGGCTCTTCGGCTACTGCCTGCGCCGCGCGGATCACCCGGACTTCTTCATCCGCAAGGCGATCGGCTGGGCGCTGCGGGAGTACGCGAAGACCGATCCCACCGCCGTACGCGACTTCGTCGAGGGCGCCCGGGACCGCCTGTCACCGCTGTCGGTGCGCGAGGCGCTCAAAAACCTCTGAGGCGCGGGAAAGCCACCGGAAAACCGGCGGGGAAGCCACCGGAAAACCATTCGACGCGGCGGTCCCGCCCGGACATGATCAGGGCATGTTCCGGTACGCCTTCCTCGCAGCACGGCCCGCAGTCGCGGCCGCGCCGAAGGCTGCCGTGAACGACATGGCCGCAGCCACCACCGCAGCCCTCGACGCAGCCTTCACCGCTGCCGCAGCGCCCCTCGGCGGCGCCCGAAGCTGACCCTCCCCCGACAGTCCGGCGGACCCCGCAAGGGGAGGGTCGGCGGGGCCCTGGGGTCTTCATCTCTTCTCAGCTTCGAGTGCTTCAGAAGGAACGAGCCATGTCCAAGACGGCTTACGTGCGCACCAAGCCGCACCTCAACATCGGCACCATGGGCCACGTCGACCACGGCAAGACCACCCTCACCGCCGCCATCACCAAGGTCCTCAGCGAGCGCGGTGGCAGCTCCACCTCCTACGTGTCGTTCGACCGGATCGACCGGGCCCCCGAGGAGGCCCAGCGCGGCATCACCATCAACATCGCGCACGTCGAGTACGAGACCGACACCCGCCACTACGCGCACGTCGACATGCCCGGTCACGCGGACTACATCAAGAACATGGTCACGGGAGCGGCGCAGCTCGACGGGGCGATCCTCGTCGTCTCCGCGCTCGACGGCATCATGCCGCAGACCGCCGAGCACGTCCTGCTGGCCCGTCAGGTCGGCGTCGACCACATCGTCGTCGCCCTCAACAAGGCCGACGCGGGCGACCCCGAGCTCACCGACCTGGTCGAGCTGGAGGTCCGCGAGCTGCTCTCCGCGCACGGGTACGGCGGCGACGCCGTCCCCGTGGTCCGGGTCTCCGGGCTCAGGGCGCTGGAGGGCGACCCGCGGTGGACGGCGGCGATCGAGGGGCTGCTGGACGCCGTCGACACGTACGTACCGATCCCGGTGCGCTACACCGACGCGCCGTTCCTGCTCTCCGTGGAGAACGTCCTGACCATCACCGGCCGGGGCACGGTCGTCACCGGCGCGGTTGAGCGCGGCACTGTCCGCGTCGGGGACCGGGTCGCGGTGCTGGGCGCGGACATCGAGACGGTCGTCACCGGTCTGGAGACCTTCGGCAAGCCGATGGAGTCCGCCGAGGCCGGGGACAACTTGGCGCTGCTGCTGCGCGGCGTCGAGCGCGACCGGGTCCGCCGCGGCCATGTCGTGGCCGCGCCCGGCAGCGTCACGCCCAGCCGCCGGTTCACCGCGCAGGTGTACGTGCTGTCGACGAAGGAGGGCGGCCGGTCGACCCCGGTCACCACCGGCTACCGGCCGCAGTTCTACATCCGTACGGCGGACGTCGTCGGCGATGTCGACCTCGGCGACACGGCGGTCGCCCGCCCCGGCGACACCGTCACGATGACCGTGGAGCTGGGCCGTGACGTCCCGCTGGAGTCCGGCCTGGGCTTCGCGATCCGCGAAGGCGGCCGCACGGTCGGCGCGGGCACGGTGACCGGCCTGCTCTGAGGGCAGCCGCGGCCCGCCACCCCTGGACCTCAGGGGCGGCGGGCCGCGCGACAATGGAGGGGTGAACGAGCCGATACCCGTCATCCGCGACGTCGACTGCGGCACCGCCCGGCTGCTGCCCGATGTGGACCGAGACCGGGCCTGGCTGCTCACCGTCGACGAGGCTCCCCAGTCCTACGTGGACCTGGACGACCCGACGTACCTGGAGTTCGAGTACGTACGGCGCCTCGCGCATGTCCTGGACTGCACGGCGCCCGAGGACGCCCCGCTGGACGTCCTGCACCTCGGCGGCGGGGCGCTGACCCTGCCCCGGTACGTCGCGGCGACCCGCCCCGGCTCGCGGCAGGACGTCGTCGAGGCGGACCGGGAGCTGCTGCGGATGGTGCGGGAGCACCTGCCGCTGCCCGACGGGAGCGGCATCTCCGTGCACGCCGCCGACGCCCGGGCCCGGCTGGAGGCGGCACCGCCCGGGTCCGCCGATGTGATCGTCGCGGACGTCTTCGGCGGCTCCCGGGTCCCGGCCCACCTCACGTCGGTGGAGTACGCGCGGGCCGCCGGGCGGGTCTTGCGGCCGGACGGGATCTACGCCGCCAACCTGGCGGACAGCGCGCCGTTCGCGTTCCTCCGGTCCCAACTCGCCAACTTCGCGGCGGTCTTCGGCGAGCTGGCGCTGATCGGTGAACCGGCGGTGCTGCGCGGCCGGCGGTTCGGCAACGTGGTGCTGCTCGCCTCGCACACCCCGATCGCCACGGCGCCGCTCACCCGCCGCTGTGCCGCCGACGCCTTTCCGGCCCGGGTCACCGACGGGGCGGCGCTGGTCCGGCTCATCGGCGGGGCCCGCCCGGTGGCGGACGCGGACGCCGTCGCCTCGCCGGAGCCGCCGGACGGCGCCTTCAGCATCGGCTGAGCAGTACGGTGCCCTCCGGCCCGGGGGACAGCGTTCCCGGGCCGGAGGGCAGGCGTCAGCGGTGTGTGAGTCGCGTCAGGCCGTCAGGCGATCAGCCCTATGTCAGCCGCTCGTCAGCCGGTCGGCTTGTCGGCGGTGAGGCGGACCGTGCTCAGGATCTGCTGGATGGTGGTGTCCGGCAGCTCGCCGTCGACGCCCTTGGGGCCGTAGAGGACCCAGGTCGAGAACTCGTCGTTGCCGTTCTTGAACGAGAAGGCGATCGACTTGCCGTCGGTGTCGCACTTCTCCTTCTTGGCCAGACCCGTCGCCGTGGCGGTCACGACGCTGCCGGAGAGACCCGACTTCGTGGTGAACGGCTTGGCCGGGGCGATTTTTACTTTGTTCTTGGAGTCGGTCTGGGCGTACGCCGCCCACACCCAGGTGCCCGCCTCGGCACGCGCCGCCTCGTCGGAGTTCTTCGCCCCCCGCGCGCCCTTCGTCCCGACGCCGGCGAGCTCGGTCTCCTCCTTGTTGCCGTCCTTGTCGGAGTCGTCGACGCACCACTTGCTCTTGTAGTAAGCGGGCGCGGAGAATCCGGCGACGGGCTTGCCGGTGGGGTTCTTGGCGTCCTCGAAGCCGGCGAACACACCCGAGCTGGAGACCTCCCAGTCACCGGGCACGTCGAACTGGGTGCCCCACTTCGGGTTGGTGACGACCTTCCAGCCCGGGATGAGGGGCTTGGGGTCGCCCTCGGAGCCGCGCGGGTTCTCCACCGGCGCGGAGCTCGTGTCCTCGGACGCGCTCGGCTTCGCGCTGGGGGAGGCGGACTTCTTGTCGTCGGCGACGGTCGAGCCGCCCTCGTCGTCCTTGTCGTTCAGCACGATGACGCCGGTGACGACGGCGGCCACGACGACGGCGGTCGCCGCGACGACGGCGATGACGGTCGTCTTCTTCTTGTCACCGTCCGGCTTGGGCCCACCGGGCGGGCCCGGCACCGCGTACTGCGGGACGGTCGGCTGCTGGTAGGGATTGGGCTGTCCGTAGCCCGGCTGCCCGTATCCGGGCTGCTGTCCGTAACCCGGCTGTCCGTAGCCAGGCTGGCCCTGCTGCGGATATCCCGGTTGCTGATAGGGATTCGGCTGCTGGTACCCCGGCTGCTGGTACGGGTTCTGGTTCGAGTCCTGCGGGTTCTGCTCGCCCCCGGGCGGCTGCTGTCCTGGCCACATGGCTGGTAACCATAGATGGGTGTCGTGTGCACTGCTACGGGCACCCCTGTCCCAGTGCTGTCCCGGTGCTGTAACAGCGGTAGGTCCGGACCGGGCGCAGGGGATGGCCAAACATCGCTACTCATGAGTAACCTTCGTTCCATGAGCGCTGAACAGATGACCGTGGGCGAGATGCTCGTCGCGACGGTTCCGATGGCCCGGACCCTCAACCTCGAATTCCTGGAGACAACCCCCGAGCGCGCCGTCGTCCGGCTGCCGGACCAGGCGGAGTACCACAACCACGTCGGCGGGCCGCACGCCGGCGCGATGTTCACGCTCGCCGAGTCCGCCAGCGGCGCCATCGTCATCGCCGCCTTCGGCGACCAGATGTCCCGGGCCGTCCCGCTCGCCGTCAAGGCCGAGATCGGCTACAAGAAGCTCGCCATGGGCGAGGTCACCGCGACGGCCACCCTCGGCCGCCCGATCGCCGACGTCGTGGCCCAGCTCGACGCCGGGGAGCGCCCCGAGTTCCCGGTCGCCATCGAGATCCAGCGGGCGGACGGCGCGGTCACCGGCGAGATGACCGTCGTGTGGACCCTGCGCCCCAACAGCTGACGCCTGCGGGCGTACGTTCCCGGGGCCGCCGCCCCCTCCGGTCGGGGAGGGTGCGGCGGCTTCGGTATGCCTGGGTGCCGGTCTCAGCCCTCGTGCGCCGCGCGGTGGGCCTTGGCCAGCTCCACGTAACCGGCCGCGTTGAACCGGATGCCCTCCAGCTCCTCCGCCGTCAGCGGCCGCTTCACCTTGGCGGGCACGCCCGCGACCAGCGACCCCGGCGGGATCTGCATCCCCTGCGGTACGAGCGCCTGCGCCGCGACCAGGGACCCGGCGCCGATGTGCGCGCCGTTGAGCACCGTGGCGCCCATCCCCACCAGGACGTCGTCCTCGATGACGCAGCCGTGCAGGACCGCGTTGTGGCCGACCGAGACGCGCGCGCCCACGGTCAGCGGGAAGCCCGGGTCGGTGTGCACGCTGCAGTTGTCCTGGATGTTGCTGTCGGGACCGAGCGTGATGGGGCCGCAGTCGGCGCGCAGCACCGCCTGGTACCAGACGCTGGAACCGGCGGCCAGCGTCACCTCTCCGATCACCACGGAGGTCGGGGCGACGAACGCGTCCGCGTCGATGTCCGGCTCCTTGCCGCCCATGCCCGTGATCAACGCCTGTTCCGCCATGGCCTGCTCCTCGGTGGTCCGGTGCTGCTGGGGTGTGCTGCGCTTGGGGCCGTCGATCGGGATCGGGCCGCCTCACACGGTAGGCGACGGCTCCCCGCGTACGCCGGGGGGTAGGGCGAACATCACAGGTCACCGCGCGGATCGCCGCCATCCGCGCCGACTACCGTGACCCCGTGCCGAAGAACCGAAACACGTTCTCCTTCCTCGCCCGCCGACGCCGCCGCGCCGCCTCCTGGGTGGTCCACCGCGGCTGGGCATGGGCGCGGGAGGCGGGTGCCGTCACCGCCGAGCACCCGGGCCGGCTGCGCTTCGGCGCGATCGGGGAGGGGACCCGGCTCGCCTTCCCCCAGGGCACCGTCTTCGGGGAGCCGTGGATCCAGCTCGGCGGGCACTGCATCATCGGCGAGCAGGTGACCCTGACGGCCGGGATGATGCCGGACCTCGACCTGGGGCCCGAGCCGATCCTCACGCTGGGTGACGGGGTGGTGCTGGGGCGCGGCAGCCACGTCATCGCCGACACGACGGTGAGCATCGGTTCGGACACGTACTGCGGTCCGTACGTCTACATCACCTCGACGAACCACAGCTACGACGACCCGCACGAGCCCGTGGGCAAGCAGTGGCCCCGGATGGAGCCGGTGGAGATCGGCCCCGGCTGTTGGATCGGCACGGGCGCGGTGATCCTGCCCGGCGCCCGGCTCGGCCGCAATGTGGTGGTCGCCGCTGGCGCGGTCGTCCGGGGCGAGGTCCCCGACCACGCGGTGGTCGCGGGGGCCCCGGCGCGTGTCGTACGGAGGTGGGACCCGGAGAAGGGCTGGCAGCCGCCCCTGCGCACGCCGGCCCCCGTACCGATCCCGAAGGGCGTCACGCCCGAGCAGCTGCTCGCGCTGGCCGAGCTGGGGGAGGAGCAGGAGCCGGACACCCGCTGACGGCGCTCCAAGGCCCAACGCCCTGCTGGGGCAAGGCCCGTCGCCGTTAGTGTGGGCCCATGCGCGCACCCATCGGCACCTTCGAGGATGCCTCCCCCGCCTCGGAACGGCTCGACCTGCTCCCCGCCCCCGTCGTGGCGGCCCTGGCCGCCGGGTGGGGCGATGTCACCGCCGACCGGATCATCCACGTCGACTCGGACCCGGCCCTGGCCGACACCGCGGTCTTCGTCGAGCACTACGGCGCGGACCTGCTGGACACCTCGGCCAACTGCGTCGTCGTGGCGGGCAAGCGCGGCGGAGACGTCACCCTCGCCGCCTGCGTGGTGCTCTCCCGTACCCGGGTGGACGTCAATGGCGCGGTGCGCAAGCATCTCGGCGCCCGGAAGGCGTCCTTCGCGGCGATGGACACGGCGGTCGGCGAGACCGGCATGGAGTACGGCGGCATCACCCCGATCGGCCTGCCCGCCTCCTGGCCCCTCCTGCTGGACCCCGCCGTGGTGGACGAGGAGTGGGTCCTGATCGGCAGCGGCAGCCGCCGCGGCAAGCTCATCGTGCCCGGCAAGGCGCTCGCCGCTCTCCCGGGCGCCGTGGTCGTCGAGGGCCTCGGGGTCTGACGTCCCGCCCGTCAGAGAAGGGGCGGGTCGGCGCGGCGGGGTGACCGGTCGGCGCCCTTCAGCACGTCGATGACGCGCTCATGGGTGTCGCCCACCCGGTCCGTGACCCGTAAGCGCACATGAACGGTGCGGACCTCCGCCATCGCCGCCTCGGTGAACCAGCCGATCAGCATCATGCCCTGGGCCGGAAGGGGCCTGCCGACGCCGATGAAGTGCAGCGCGAAGTCCGCCCGGTCGACCGGCCCCCGCTCCTCGATCAGCCTCACGGCTACGTCCCGGCGCACCCAGCCCGCCTCGTCGTTCGCCGCATCCGTGTCCCCGGTGAGGACGACCCGGTAGCCGAGCTGTTCGACGACGGCCACGTCCTGGGCGGCATTGAGGACGCTGCACACCCAGGCGAGCCGGTCGTCGGGGGCCATGCCCTCCTTCACCTGGCCGAAGTACCCGAGTGCCGGGCGGACCGCTCGCGCGTACTGCGCCCTGGCCAGCGAGGCTCCCAGACTGCCGACCGCCGCCGTGGTGGCGGACTGGATGTCCAGCAGCTGGAGCTTCCAGGGCCAGGAGTCCGTGAGCGAGTCGGGGGCGTTCTCGCGCCACACGCTGTAGGCGAGCAGCAGCAGGGACAGATAGACGAGCCAGGTCAGCAGGCCGGACAGGACGCGATTTCTCCGCACCACCCGCTGCGATGTGTTCACGCTTCGGACCCCCCGTCGGCCGCCGTGCGAGCAGCGTCACTCTAAGGACTCCGAAGGATGTGCGATAGAGCGCCTGTTCGAGTGCCCGGTCACCGATGTTCCGTGAGCCACCCGGTGGCGAAGTCGACGGCCGCCCGCAGCCGGAGCAGCCTGCACGGCGCGGACCCGAGCCGACCCGTCCGTACGTCACCGGGGCGGGCGGCTTCCTCGAACGCCGCCCCCAGGGCCGCGAAGTCGCCGTCGTCCAGGGCGACATCCTCGTACGCCCACCACTGCCGCACGCCCCGCAGGGTCACCACACAGCGGTAGGTGCGGAGGGGAGGGTCCGGCCTGCGGTACTCGCCCAGGTGGAAGGCGGTGCAGGTGTCGTAGCCGGTGCCGAGCAGGAGGATCCTGGCGTCGGCCTCGTACAGCCGGGCGAGCGGGGAGTCCTCGCCGAGGTGGCAGTCCGGCCGGTGCCCGGCGAGCAGCTTTCCGGCGGCCGGCCCGATCGCGGCGAAGGAGGTCTGCGGATGGCCGCTGCGCTCGGCCCCCGCCGCCGTCCGCACGGCCTCGGCCAGGGCGCCCACCGAGGGGGCGGGGGTGGTCGCCGGATCGAACGGCGCCATCGACGCGCGGACGGCCTCGCGCGCCTCGGCGTCCAGGCCCCGCACACGGGCGCGGTAGTGCGGCGAGGTGTCGGAGTTCTCCGGGGTGAACGAGGGGACCACGACGGTCCCGTCCCGTCCCACGGCCCGGCGCAGGGCCGCCAGCACGGTCTCCGGCCCGCCGGAGACCGGCCCCACCGCTCGCAGGGAGGCGTGCACCAGCAGCACATCGCCGGGGCGCACGCCCAGCTCGGACAGCGCGGACAGTGTGCCGGTCAGCCGGCCGCTGCCGAGGGAGCCGTCGTCGAGAGGGTCGCTCACGGCGGGGATCCCTCCCCACGCCAGGCGGCCCGCACACCCTCACCCCAGCTGCGGAATTTCGATGGCGGGGCACCGGTCCATCACCATGTCCAGCCCCGCCGCCCGCGTCCGCTCGTAGGCGGCCGGGTCCACGACATCGAGCTGGAACCACACCGCCTTCGCCCCCACCGCCACCGCCTCGTCCGCGACCCCGCCCGCCAGCTCGCTGTTGACGAACACGTCCACCACGTCCACCGGGAACGGGATCTCCGCCAGCGAGGCGTACCCCTGCTCCCCGTGCACCGTCTCGGCCTTCGGGTGCACCGGCACCACCCGCTTGCCGAAGCGCTGGAGGACCTGCGCCACGCCGTAGGCGGCACGGGAGCGGTTGTCGGAGAGGCCCACCACCGCCCAGGTGTCGCCCGCGTCCTGAAGAATCCGCCGGATCGTCTCTGTCTCGTTGTCCCTGCCGTCTGCGTTCATGCCGGGACAACCGCCGGTCCCGGTCTCGTCATTCCCGCCGGAACCGGTCGGCGGAGCGGCGCATAAGGTGGACGGATGCAGGAGCAGTACCGGACCGTCGCCCGCGCAGGTGTGCACGAGAGCGAGATCAACCGATCGCGTTTCCTCTGCTCCCTCGCCCCCGCCGCCACCGAACAGGAGGCGCAGGACTTCGTCGCACGCGTCCGCAAGGAACACCCGACCGCCACCCACAACTGCTTCGCGTACGTGATCGGCGCCGACGCCTCCGTACAGAAGGCCAGTGACGACGGCGAGCCCGGCGGCACCGCCGGCGTCCCGATGCTCCAGATGCTGACGCGCCGCGAGGTGCGGTACGTCGCGGCGGTCGTCACCCGCTACTACGGCGGCGTCAAGCTGGGGGCGGGTGGACTGATCCGCGCGTACGGGGGAGTGGTCGGCGAGGCCCTCGACGCACTCGGCACGATCACCCGGCAGCGCTTCCGGCTGGCGACGGTCCGCGTCGACCATCAGCGGGCGGGCAAGCTGGAGAACGACCTGCGGGCCACCGGCCGGGACGTGCGCGAGGTGCGGTACGCGGAGGCAGTGACCATCGAGATCGGGCTGCCGGACGCCGACGTCGCCGCGTTCACCGCCTGGCTGGCCGACGCGACCGCGGGCTCGGCCACGCTGGAGCTGGGCGGCGAGGCGTACGGGGACGTGTGAGGGCTCGCCGCACCATGAGACGGGCCCCACGGGCGGCCGCCTGGGGGTCCCTGGGGGTCCCTGGGCGGCCTCACGGGCGGTCTCATGGGCGGCGAATTCTTGATCGATGCGGGTTCGGGGGCCCGGCGGCGTTAGCGTGGTCGGTGCCGGCGGCGGGATCACGGGCCGCTCCGGCGGTGGCCCAGGGGTGGAGGACGACGTACATGCAGCTCGGAACAGGCGGAGCGATCGCGTGAGGATGCTGCACACCTCGGACTGGCACCTGGGCCGGTCCTTCCACCGCGTCCCCCTCCTGGAAGCCCAGGCCGCCTTCCTGGACCACCTGGTGGCCACCGTCCAGCAGCGGGAGGTGGACGTGGTCCTCGTCTCCGGCGATGTCTACGACCGGGCCGTCCCGCCGCTCACCGCCGTCGAGCTCTTCGACCGCGCGCTGCACCGGCTCGCCGCCATCGGCGTCCCCACCGTCATGATCTCGGGGAACCACGACTCGGCCCGCCGGCTCGGCGTCGGCGCCGGGCTCTTCGACCGGGCCGGGATCCACCTGCGCACCGACCCCGAGAGCTGCGCCACCCCCGTCGTCCTCACCGACGCCCACGGCGACGTCGCCCTCTACGGCCTCCCCTACCTGGAACCGGCCCTCGTCAAGGACACCCTCCGCGCCGCCAAGGCCGGGCACGAGGCCGTCCTGACCGCCGCCATGGACCGGGTCCGCGCCGACCTCGCCACCCGCCCCGCCGGAACCCGCTCCGTCGTCCTCGCGCACGCCTTCGTGGCGGGCGGCGAACCCAGCGACAGCGAGCGCGACATCACCGTCGGCGGGGTCGCCGCCGTCCCCGCCGGGGTCTTCGACGGCGTCGACTACGTGGCCCTCGGCCACCTCCACGGCTCCCAGCGCGTCACGAGCCGCGTCCGCTACTCCGGCTCCCCGCTCGCGTACTCCTTCTCCGAGGCCGACCACCGCAAGACCATGTGGCTGATCGAGCTCGACGCCAGCGGAAGCATCGCCGCCGAGGAGCGGATCGACTGCCCGGTCGAGCGGCCCCTCGCCCGGCTCCGCGGACGCCTGGACGCCCTGCTGGAGGACCCGGCCCTCGACCGCCACGAACACGCCTGGGTCGAGGCCACCCTCACCGACCCCGTCCGCCCCGCCGACCCCATGGCCCGCCTCAGCGCCCGCTTCCCGCACACCCTCAGCCTCGTCTTCGACCCCGAGCGGCCCCCCGAGGACCCCCTCGCCTCCTACGCCCAGCGCCTCAAGGGCCGCGACGACCACCAGATCGCGGAGGACTTCGTGGCCCACGTACGCGGCGGCAGCGGACCCAGCGACCCCGAACGCACCGTGCTGCGCGCCGCGTTCGACGACGTGCGGGTCGACGACAGCGTGCGCGAGGTGTCCCGTTGAGACTGCACCGCCTCACCCTCACCGCCTTCGGCCCGTTCGGCGCCACCCAGGAAGTCGACTTCGACGCGCTCTCCTCGGCCGGCCTCTTCCTGCTCCACGGCCCGACGGGCGCCGGGAAGACGTCGGTCCTGGACGCCGTCTGCTACGCGCTGTACGGGGCCGTCCCCGGCGCCCGCCAGAGCCCCGGCGCCACCCTCCGCAGCGATCACGCCCCCGCCGATCTGCCCACCGAGGTCACGCTGGAGCTGACGGTCGGCGGCCGCCGCCTCGAAGTCACCCGCAGCCCCGCCCAGCCCCGCCCCAAGAAGAAGGGTGACGGCTTCACCACGGAGAAGGCCCAGAGCCGGCTGCGCGAGCGCGACCCCAAGGGCGACTGGCAAGGCCTCAGCAAGTCGCACCAGGAGATCGGCGAGGAGCTGGCCCAGCTGATCGGCATGAGCCGGGACCAGTTCTGCCAGGTTGTGCTGTTGCCCCAGGGCGACTTCGCCCGCTTCCTGCGCTCCGACGCCGAGGCGCGCGGCAAGCTCCTCGGCAAGCTCTTCGACACCCGCCGCTTCGCCGCCGTCGAGGAGCGCCTCGCCGAACTGCGCCGGGCGGCCGAGGCCCGGGTGAAATCCGGCGACGAGCAGATCCTCTCCCTCGCCCAGCGCATCGCCCAGGCGGGCGGCCCGACGGCGGCCGAGGCCGCACCGCCAACCGTACGGGCGGGCGAACCGGGCCTGGCCGAAGCGGTCCTGGAGTGGGCCGCGATCGCGCGCAGCGCCGCCCGTGAACACCTCGACATCGCGCACACGGTGGTCGCGGAGGCGGAGAGCCGCCAACTCGCCGCCCGCCGCGCACTGGACGCCGAACGCGAACTGGCCCGCCTCCAGGAGCGGTACGCGCAGACCCTGCGGCGCGCCGAGGCGCTGGAGGAGCGGCGCCCCGAACACGACCGCTGCCAGGAGCAGTTGGAGCGCGCCCGCAAGGCGGACCGGGTGGCGCCGGCGCTGGAGCTGCGCGAGGAGGCCGAGCGGGCGTACCGGGTCGCGAGCGACGTACTGGTCCGGACCCGGGAGCGGCTGCCCGCCGAGCTGGCCGACTCGGGGGCCGACCGACTGGCCGAGCTGGAGCGGCGGTTCCGGCAGGAGTTGGGCACCCTCGAAGCGGCCCGCAAGGCCGAGGTGCGCAGCGCGAGCATCGACGAGGAGCGCATCCGGCTGAACCGTGACGCCCGCGCCGACGACGAGATCGTCCGGGAGGCGGACGCGTGGCTCGCCGGCTGGGACACCACCCGCGCGGAACTCACCCAGCGCATCGAGACCGCACAGGAGGCCGCCACCAGGGCCGAACAGCTCGCCGGACAACTGGCCCCGGCCCGCCTCCGGTTGGACGCGGCCCGCCGGTGTGACGCGCTGGCCACCGACGTACAGGACGCCCGGGAGGCGCTCGCCGCCGCACGTGAACGGGCCCTGGCCGCCCACGAGTCCTGGCTCGGCCTGCGGGAACGCCGTCTCCGCGACATCGCGGCGGAGCTGGCCGCCGGTCTCGTCGCGGGCGAGCCCTGCACGGTCTGCGGCTCGGCCGAACACCCGTCCCCCGCAAGCCCTGGCGACGGCCATGTGGACCGGGCCACCGAGGAGAAGGCCCTCGCGGTCCACCGGTCCGCCGAGGAGGACCGCACCGGCGCCGAGCACGCACTCGCGCTCGTACGCGAACGGCAGGCGGCAGCCCGGAGGGAGGCTCAGGGGGACGATTCCGCGGACCCCACCGTCGCTGAACTCCACTCCCTCGTCGACCGGTTGAGCGGCGAACACGCCGAGGCCCACCGCCTCGCCGCCGGGATGCACGCCGCGCGTGAGGCGCTGGCCGCCGCCGAGCGGGAGCACGCCAAGAGGGTGGAGGAGCGGCAGGAGGCCCGCCGCAGGGCAGATGCTCGCATGGTCGAGGGCGAGGCGCTGGACGGCGAGCAGGCCCGCCTGGAGGAAGAGATCACCGCCGCCCGGGGCGAGTCGGAGTCCGTCGCCGCGCACGCGGACCGGCTGACCCGCCGGGTGGCGCTCCTCGCCGACGCCGCCGAGGCCGTACGCACCGAACAGGACGCGGCCCAGCGCCGGAAGGAGGCCGACGACCGGCTCTCCGACGCGGCCTTCAAAGCCGGGTTCGACACCCCGCAGGCCGCCGCCGCGACGCTCCTGGGCGCCGCCGCGCAGCGCGACCTCCAGCACCGCATCGACGCCTGGCAGGCGGAGGCGGCGGCGGTCGCCGACCGGCGCACCGAACGGGACGCACGCGAAGCCGCCGAACGCCCGGCGGCGCAGACCGCAGCGGCCGAAAGTGCCCACGAGACGGCGGAATGGCTGCTGCGCGAAGCCGCCTCGGCCCGCGCGGCGGCCCGCGACCGGTGCGCCGAACTCGACCGGCTCTCGGGACGGGCGGCCGAGGAGGTACGGCGACTGGGACCGGTGCGCCAGGAGTACGAGCGGGTCGCCCGGCTCGCCGGCCTCACCGCGGGGACCTCCGCCGACAACGAACGCAAGATGCGCCTGGAGGCGTACGTCCTGGCCGCCCGCCTCGAACAGGTGGCGGCCGCGGCCACCGCCCGCTTGCAGCGGATGTCCTCCGGCCGCTACACGCTCGTCCACTCCGACGCCCGCACGGGCGGCCGCCGGGCCGGGCTCGGACTCCATGTCGTGGACGCGTGGACCGGCAGCGAACGGGACACGGCCACGCTCTCCGGCGGGGAGACGTTCTTCGCCTCCCTGGCCCTGGCGCTCGGCCTCGCCGACGTCGTCACCGAGGAGGCCGGGGGCGTGCGCCTGGACACCCTCTTCATCGACGAGGGCTTCGGCAGCCTGGACGACCAGACCCTCGACGAGGTGCTCGACGTGCTGGACTCCCTGCGGGAGCGGGACCGCAGCGTCGGGATCGTCAGCCACGTGGCCGATCTGCGCCGCCGCATCCCCGCCCGGCTCGAAGTGGTCAAGGACCGGCACGGATCGACGGTGCACCACCGCCTCTGACGCCTCCAGGGGGTGGCTCCGGCGGCTCAGCGGGCGATCGCGCGCCGGGGGAGCGGCGAGGAGTAGACGACACTGGTGGTCACCGAACCGAGCGCGCCGATCCGGCCGGTCACCTCCTCCAGATGCCGCATCGAGCGGGCCGTCACCTTGAGGACGAAGCAGTCGTCACCGGTCACATGGTGGGCCTCCACGATCTCCGGGGTCGTCTCCAGGAGGTCGTGGAACGGCTTGTAGTTCCCGTTCGGGTAGCGCAGCCGTACGAGAGCGAGGACCGGCAGCCCGAGCCGCTCGGCGTCGACCACCGCCGCGTAACCGCTGATCACCCCGGTCTCCTCCAGGCGCCGCACCCGTTCCGTCACGGCGCTCGGGGACATGGCGACGGCACGGGCGAGCTCGGCGAAGGTGGCCCGGCCGTCGCGCTGGAGGACATCGAGAATGCGCCAGTCGGTGGCGTCCGGGGAATACTCGGTCATGCCGTGGAGCCAACAGGGAAATCCCCGGCGGATCAAGAGGAGTGCCGGGGAATCCCCCTTCCTGGTCCCGGACGACGGTCATAGATTCATGGTCATGACCTCCCCGGCCACGGCCACCGCCGTCAACTCCGTCCTGCGCGTCCCGCCCGCCTCCCCGGCCGCGGCTGCCGCCTACTTCGGCGCCTCGCTCGCCTTCCACGCCGATGTCTCCGACGTCGCCTCGGCACTCGCCGCCGACGGTGACCCCGGGTTCGTCGTCGTGGACTCCCGCTCCACCGCCTCCTGGGACCAGGGGCACATCCCCGGCGCGGTACACCTGCCCACCGCCCTGATCCCCGAGCAGGCTCCCCGGCTGCTGGACCCGGCCGTCCCGGTCGTCACGTACTGCTGGGGGCCGGGATGCAACGGCGCCACCCGCGCGGCCCTGGCGCTCGCCCAACTCGGCTACCAGGTCAAGGAGATGCTCGGCGGCTTCGAATACTGGGCGCGCGAGGGCTTCGCCTTCGAGACCTGGGAGGGCGGCGAGCGGCGCGCCGCCGACCCGCTCACGGCACCGGTCGACGACGACGCCGACTGCGGCTGCTGACGGCCAGGCCGTCGCGCTCACACCACCGGCCGGGACCCGCTCCGCGAACGGGCCCCGGCCGGCGGGCGGGACGGATCAGAGCCGGGACAGCTCGTCCACCAGATCGTCCAGGCCGAGCGACCCCTGCGAGAGCGCCGCCATGTGCCAGGCCTTGAGGTCGAACGCGTCGCCGTGCGCCGCGCGGGCGTTCTCCCGGCCGAGCAGCCAGGCCCGCTCGCCCAGCTTGTAGCCGATGGCCTGGCCCGGCATGGACAGGTAGCGGGTCAGCTCGCTCTCCACGAAGTCGGCCGGCCGCCCGCTGTGGTTGCCGAAGAACTCCTGCGCCAGGTCCGGCGTCCAGCGCTCGCCCGGGTGGAACGGCGAGTCCGCCGGAATCTCCAGCTCCAGGTGCATGCCGATGTCCACGATCACCCGGCAGGCCCGCATCATCTGCGCGTCCAGATAGCCCAGACGCCGTTCCGCGTCGGGCAGGAAGCCCAGCTCGTCCATCAGCCGCTCCGCGTACAGCGCCCACCCCTCGGCGTTGGCGCTGACCTGACCGAGCGACGTCTGGTAGCGGGAGAGGCTGTCGGCGACGTGCTTCCACTGCGCGATCTGGAGGTGGTGGCCGGGAACGCCCTCGTGGTACCAGGTCGAGACCAGGTCGTACACCGGGAAGCGGGTCTCGCCCATGGTGGGCAGCCAGGTGCGCCCGGGGCGCGAGAAGTCCTCGGAGGGGCCCGTGTAGTACGGGGCGGCGGCGCCGCCGGGCGGGGCGATGCGGGACTCCACCCTCCGTACCCGCTCGGCCAGTTCGAAGTGCGTGCCGTCCAGCGCCTCGATGGCCTCGTCCATCAGGCCCTGGAGCCACTCGCGGACCTCCTCGACGCCTTCGATGTGCTTGCCGTGCACATCGAGGTGGGCGAGCGCCTCCCAGGGCCCGGCGCCCGGCAGGATCTTCGCGGCCTCGGTCTTCATCTCGGCCAGCAGGCGGTGGTACTCGGCCCACCCGTACGCGTACGCCTCGTCGAGATCGAGGTCCGTCCCGTTGAACTGGCGCGTCCAGCGGGCGTAGCGCTCCCGGCCCACCGTGTCGGGTGCCCCCTCGATCGCCGGGGCGTAGACGTCCCGCATCCAGTCCCGTAGGGAGGCGAAGGCGGCGGTCGCGAGCCGGGCCCCCTCGGTCAGCTCCGGACGCAGGGCCTCCGGTGCGGGGGCGATGAAGTCCGTGAAGAACGCGGTGCTCTCGCCACCGCCGCTCCACTCCGTGAGCTGCCCGATGAAGGTGGCGGTCGCGCGGGGTCCGCCGTACAGCTTGCGCTCGAGGCCGAGTCCGAGCGAGGCCCGGTACCCCTCGACCGCGGCCGGGACCGCGCGCAGCCGCTCCGCGACCGCCGCCCAGTCCTCCTCCGTTTCGGTGGGGGTGACGGTGAAGACGCCGATGAGGCTGTGGGCGGGGGAGTGCAGGTTGGAGACGGCCCGCAGCCCCTCCTCCGCGTCGTGCACGGCGAGTTCCGCCGTCAGCCGCTCGCGCAGGAGCCGTCCGCAGCGGCGTTCCTCATCGCTGTCGGCACCCGGCAGCCGCTCGGCGTCGTCCAGCTTCAGCAGCGTGGCGCGGATGAGGTCGGCGGTCGCGTCCTGACCGGCCGGTGAGAAATCGGGCAGGCGGCGCGAGCTTTCCGGGACACCCAGATAGGTGCCTGTGATGGGGTCGAGTTCGATGACTGCGTCGACGTAGGCGTCGGCGACCTGGCGGGGCAGCGCGCTGCTCGAAGTGTCTGACATGCGGACATCCTCCAACGGCGGGCCCCTCCCCGTCACCACCGCCGAAGGGTCCACGTCCGAAAGACGATCACGGGCGGACCGGTTGTTCCGGCGGCAGCAGCGGGCCGCACTCCCACTGCTGGAAGATCAGCCGGGTGTCCACCCGGGCCACCTCCCGGCGCGAGGTGAACTCGTCCAGGACCAGCCGCTGGAGATCCGCCGCGTCGGCCACCGCCACCTGGACCAGATAGTCGTCGGGGCCGGTGAGATGGAAGAGCGCCCGCGACTCCGGCAGGGCCCGGATCCGGTCGACGAACGGGCCGATGAGCTCGCGGCGGTGCGGCCGGACCTGCACCAGGAGCAGCGCCTGGAGACCCCGGCCGAGCTTCGCCGGATCCAGCCGGAGCTGATCGCCGAGGATGACCCCGGAGCGGCGCAGCCGGGTCACCCGGTCCAGGCAGGTCGAAGGGGCCACCCCGACCTCGGCCGCCAGCTCCCGGTAGGTGGTCCGTGCGTCGTTCTGCAACAGCCGCAGAATGTGCAGATCCACCGGATCCAGAGCGACAGAATCAGCCATGCGGCGAACGTAACACGGTCCTTCGCCCCTACGAGCCGGTAACTGTTCAGAGTGTTGTCATGGACAACGAAGTCTCGATGACGCCCCCTGCCCCCACCCCGTCCAGGGCGCTGGCCACCGAAGCCGTGCACGCCGGACGCGACGACCTCGCCTCCCTCGGCCTGCACGCCCCTCCGCTCGACCTGTCCACCACCTACCCCTCCTACGACTCGCGCGGTGAGGCCGAGCGGATCGACGCCTTCGCCACCACGGGCGCCCGGCCGGACGGCCCGCCCGTCTACGCGCGGCTCGACAACCCGACCACCGCCCGCTTCGAGACGGCGCTCGCCCGGCTGGAGGGGACCGACAGCGCTGTCGCGTTCGCCAGCGGCATGGCGGCTCTCACGGCGGTCCTGCTGGCCCGCGCGAGCCTGGGGCTGCGCCATGTCGTCGCGGTCCGGCCCCTCTACGGGTGCAGCGACCACCTGCTGGGCGCCGGACTGCTGGGCACCGAGGTGACCTGGACCGACCCGGCGGGCATCGCCGACGCGATCCGCCCGGACACGGGTCTGGTCATGGTCGAGACCCCGGCCAACCCCACCCTGGCCGAGATCGACATTCGGGCCGTCGCCCACTCCTGCGGCTCCGTGCCGCTCCTGGTCGACAACACCTTCGCCACCCCCGTCCTCCAGCGCCCCGTCGAACACGGCGCCCGGATCGTCCTGCACAGCGCCACCAAGTACCTCGGCGGACACGGCGATGTGATGGGCGGAGTCGTGGCCTGCGACGAGGAGTTCGCCGCCACGCTGCGCCAGGTGCGGTTCGCCACCGGGGGCGTGCTGCACCCGCTGGCCAGCTACCTGCTCCTGCGCGGCCTGTCCACCCTGCCGGTCCGCGTACGGGCCGCCTCGGCGAGCGCCGCCGAGCTTTCGCGCAGGCTGACCGCCGACCCCCGGATCGCGCGGGTGCACTACCCGGAGATCGGCGGCGCGATGGTCTCCTTCGAGGTGTACGGGGACCCGCACGCCGTAATCGCCGGCGTACGGCTCATCACCCCCGCCGTCAGCCTGGGCAGCGTGGACTCGCTGATCCAGCACCCGGCCTCCATCAGCCACCGCATCGTGGACGAGGGGGACCGGCAGGCGTCCGGCGTCGGTGACCGCCTGCTGCGCATGTCGGTCGGTCTTGAGGACGTCGAGGACCTCTGGGCGGACCTGTGCCAGGCGCTCAGCGACGGGCCCGTTCCGCGGGCTCGGACCGCTGAGCGGGCCGCTGAGGGGGGCGCGCGTCCGTCGGCTGAGCCGTCAGCTCGTCCGCCGTACGCGTCTGCTCCGTCGCCCGCGTCAGCCGCGCGGTGATGACCAGGGTGCCCTCCTCGATCTGGTAGTCGAGGGGCAGCTCCAGGGCGCGCATCGCCGCGACCATGCCGGTGTTACGGGACTGGGTGACGGCGTACACGCTGTCGCAGCCCGCCTCCTCGGCGAGCTGCACCAGACGGCCGAGCAGCTCCGAACCGATGCCCCGGCGCTGCCAGTCGTCCTCGACGAGGAGGGCCACCTCGGTCTCGTCGCCGTCCCAGAGGAGGTGGCCCAGGGCCACCAGCTTGCCGGAGGCGGTCTGCACGGCCAGCGTGCGGCCGAACCGCGGGCTCAGCAGGTGGTCCAGGTAACGGTCCGCGTCCCCGACGGGCCCGTGGTAGCGCAGGCCCAGGGTGCCGGGGGAGCACCGGTCGTGCATGGCGCGGGCGGCGGCGAGATCGCTGCGGTCCGCGCGGCGCACGGTGATCTCGTTGCCCTCGGGCAGCGTGAGGATGTCCTCGCTACGGGGCACCCGCGGGCCGAGCCGGGCGTCCAGCTCCACCAGGGCGCGGGCCCGGGCGAACTCGGTCGGGGTGAACGGCAGATGGGGCCGCTCGACGGAGATCACGCCGCCGGACGGGTCGCGCAGCCGCATCACCGTCTCCTCCAGCACCCCTTCGACCGGGGCGCTCTCCCCGGTCGGGCGGCCGGTGATGGAGACGGCGGGCAGCGAGTGGATGGTGCACCGGCCGAGCAGCTGGCGCAGGGCGAGCGGGAGCTCCGCCGCGTCGAGCGCCGTGCGGGTGGCCAGCGAGAGCACCCGGGTCGGGGTGTCGACCAGATCGTGGGTGTCCGCCCGCTCGATCCAGGTGGCGGTGCCGCCCGCGCCCGAGATCTGCCGGGTGAGCTCCTGCGCCGGGAGCGAGGCGGGCGCCCGCAGCAGGAACTCGTCGACCGTCCCCTCGGCCAGCGGATGGGTCTGGAGCGTCAGGATGTCGATCCGGAGCCGGGCGAGCACCAGGCACAGCGCGGCCAGACTGCCCGGGGCGTCGCGCACGGTCGTCCGCATCCGCCACAGGACCGTCTCCCCGGCACCCGCCCCGGCCTCGGCCTCGGCCCCGACCACGGTCGCGGCCGTCGAGCCGGTGGCCGTTCCCGGTGTCGGATCGGACGCGGCCGGATCCGCGGACGGGGGAGCGTTGCTGTGGCGCCGCGCCCACCAGGTGTGGAACGCCGCCGTGGCCACCAGGGCCACGGCCGACGCCACGAGCAGGTACGGCCCGTCGGGCTGGTGCCCGATCAGATTGGCGATCGCGTCGGCCACGGCGACGGCGGTGAACAGCGCGGCCAGCTCGATCAGGTCCCGCCGCCAGTGGTGCGGACGGCGGGCGGTCTTCGCAGAGGTCACATCAGTCATATCCTTACTGTGAACGTCTGGTGTTGCCTGATCACGAACACCTTGTGACTGATGGGTTAAGTATGGATCTGATCACCTATCGTCGGTTTTCAGCCGTATTCATCACCTCGTGAAGGCCTTCTCCAGACGCGCGGCCTGCCGGACGGTCTGCGAGGATCCCTTGCGCCCGGCCGTCGCGGCCAGCCCGGCGATCGGCTCGATCCCCTCCGTACCGCAGCGTTCGGCGCACTCCGCCGCCACGGCCAGCAGGTCCCCGATCCCCCGGGGCGCCTTCTCGTACGCCAGCAGGGTGGGCAGCACCCTGGCGAGCACGCCCAGCACCGTCCGGTACGCCCCGGTGGCGGCCGCCGTCCGGGCGGCGTCGGTCAGGCGGTTGACCTTGACCAGGTCGTGGTCGACGAGGACCCCCAGCTCACGCCCGAGCAGCGCCGTGTCCAGCCGTCCCTGAGCGGCCAGCACGAGGAGCGCGTCCACGGCGGATATCCGGTCCTCGGGGTGCCGTGCGCCCAGCCCGTAGGCCAGGGCGAGGTGCGCCGCGACCCCGGCCTCGCCCCCCGTCTCCATCAGCGGCGGCAGGAACCACGCCCCGCCCCTGGGCCCCTCGTCGGCGGTGCGCAGCAGATCCGGCATCAGCCAGGCGGCCAAGGTCTCCCCGTCCTCGGGCAGGGTGGCGGCCCAGTGCGGGCACTGGTCGGTGCCCCAGTGGTAGCACTCCCGTGTGTTGGGCACGTGAGGGCGGCCGAGCCAGTGGAAGGAGCGCGGGAACTCCTGCTGGATCACCAGCCGTTCCCTGGTGGCGAGGAGCACCTGCCGTACCCCCGACGCGGACCGCTGCCACCAGTTGCCGGCCGAGGGCAGGTCGCTGGTGAGACCGTGGCGCAGGACGGGAGCCACCGGCTCGTCGGCCCGTATCCAGGCGGCCAGCCGGTCCCCTTGCGGTGTGGAGAGGGACGCGGCGACCTCGGCGGCCTCCGAATCGCCGCTTCGCCGCACCCGCAGCAGGGCCTGGGAGAAGTCGGCCGGCCCCGGGGCGACGCCGAGGCGCTGATAGGTCCGCAGCCGCTCGACCAGCTCCGCAGCGTCCAGCGAACCGGTGTGCCAGGTCGGTGTGGCGAGCAGGAAGGGGACCCGGTCGGTCGCCACATCACCGGCCGCCTCCCACGCCCGGGCGAGCAGCACCCCGTTCAGCGCCGCGTGGGCGCACGTCCCGGTGCCCGTCCAGCGGTTCTTCCCCTCGACGATGTCCTGGTACGGGACCTGGCCCAGGAGCGAGCCCACCACCAGCGCGAGTGCGTAATCCGTGGTCATGTACGCCGGTTCGGGCTGCTGCTCGATCCCGTGCTCGACGAACCACACCCCGGCCAGAGCCTCCCGCAACGCCTCCGTCAGCTCGGCCCGGTCGGTGCGGGCCACGCGGACGAGCCCGTCCAGCGTGCGCTCGAAGGCGGAGATCCCCGACGCCGCGGCCAGGGCCCCAGGGGTGGAGCCCTGCCAGGAGCGGGACTTCAGCTGGGCCGCCACCTCCTCGACGAGCTCCGCCACGCTCCCCGGCGCCGGGTCCAGCCGGGACAGGACCGGCACGGGCGGCAGCAGCTCCTCGTACGGGCCGTCCGCCGGCGCCTCCTCACCCACCGCCCCGAACAGCGCCGTGACCGCCTCCCGGTGCAGCGGCCCCAACTGCGCGGCAGCGAACGCCAGCTCCTCCCGCAGCGGCGCGTCGTCGGCCGGAAGGTGGCGCGCGATCAGCTTGAGCGCCCGCTCCTGGAGGGCGACGTCCTCGTTCCCGAACGCCTCGGCGACCACCGGGAGCAGCTCACCCGCCGTCGAGGCGTCCCGGCTCAGCACCTTCCCCAGCAGGAGCAACTGGCCCCGCACCAGCTTCTTCTCCCGGCGGAAGAGGACCGAGCCCGACACCTCGGCGAGATCCCCGGTGGACAGCTCGCCCCGTGCGTCCAGCCGCGCGAGCATGTCCTGGGCGTGGGAGGCCACCACCGAGATGCCGTCCGCCGCCATGGCCATCCAGTCGCGGAGGTGAGCCCTCTCCTCGTCCTCCGTGATGCTGAGCTGCTGGAGCACCGTGAGGAAGAACCGCTGGTCACCGGTCTTCCCGCCGCGCACCAGGCGGGTCACGCACCGTTCGGCCAGCTGCGGACGGTCGAGCACGCCCTCCTCGGCGAGCACGCGGAGCGCGGCCGGCCAGTGGTCGGTCGAGTCCGGCATGTCGTACCAGCCGACCTGCGAAGGAAGCTCCCGCATCTCGAAGAGCCGGGGCGCCAGCACGGCCACATGCGGGTCCGAGCGCAGGAGGTCGACCAGCGGCACCCGGCGGCCGGACCTGCCGTGCCACCGTGCCGTACTGATCCGCTCGGCCCAGCCCTCCACCAGGCTGTCCGTCGTCGGGATCGGGCACCCCGCCATCCGTACCAGCTCGCTGATGAACGTGTACTCCGCCTCCGAGTTCAGCGACTTCGCCGCCAGCCGGTGGGCGAGATCGCCGAGCCAGGCCGGATCACGGTCGCCCAGCGCCACCAGGATCAGCGGATACGGGGACCGCGACCAGCTGCGCAGGTCACGGCCGCCGATCCAGGTGGCACAGCCCGCCGCCCCCGTGTGGCAGCCGGCCCCGGCCACCTGGAGGGCCTTGCGGATCTTGTCCTGTCGCTGCCACTCCCAGCCCCGGGCCTCCTTGCGCAGCTCCTTCAACTCGGCCAGGGCCGCTCTGCGTCCGGCCCGGTCCAGCCGGAGCACCAGCGCCGGGACCTCGCGGTGCTGTCCCGCCCGTACCGCGGTGAGCAGGTCGGTCATCGCACACCTCCGGCGACCGTCGCGCCGCGCCGGACCATCGTCACGGCGAGGGCGTGTTTGCACGGGCCCCGCTTGCCCCGGTAGTCCGCCCACCACTGGCAGGTGCAGGTGAGCGCCCCGTCGCCCTCGCGCACCTGGTAGCGCCGGTCGCCGGAGGCCACGTACGCAACCGTCCCGTCCAACGACACCGCCCCCGCACCGGCCAGCTCGCGGGCGGCGACCAGACGCGGGTTGTGACGCTCGGCCCGGTCCGCGTCGTAGGGCAGTTCGCGGTGGAAGTAGGCCGCGTCCGCCAGGTCGTAGCCGACCCGGCCCGCCGTGCCGAGCCGGGTGAGCGCGGCCCGTACCCGCTCGACGCTCAGCCCCGACCGCTCGGCCAGCGTGGCCGGTTCGATCGTGGGCTCCCAGGCGAGCAGGACGGAGACCAGCTCGGCATCGGCCGCCGCCTCATCGGTGGCCAGCGCCGCCAGGACCCCGCCCTCACCCGAGAAGCCGCGCGAGGCATCGGGGGACAGCGTCAGCGTGAGCCGCATGCCCGGCAGGACCACCTCCCAGGCGCTCGCCACCGGCGCACCGTCCGCCACCGGAGGCCCGTACACCCGCAGCGCCGTCGCGTGGCGGAGCACCCGCTGCAACGCCACCAGCCGCTCGGGCCCCGGCAGGCACACCGCGCCCGGCACCGGCCGGGTCGTCGGCCGCAGGGCGGAGCCGGAGGCCACCACCCACTGGGCGCCCCGCGCCGCGTTGCCCGAGCCGCGCGGCAGGGAGCGCAGGAACGCCACCGCCTGCGCCGCCGACAGCTCGGCCCGCAGATCGAACCCGGCCGAGGCCACCTGCGCCTCGGCGAACCCCCGCAGCCACCGGTCCGGCAGCGGCACCTTCTTCTCCACCACCGGCCCGTCCAGCGTGGTGACCGCCAACTCCTCGGGGCCCACCCGCAGATGCAGCGGGTCGTCCGCCGTTATCCGGGACAGGGCGTCCCGCAGCGGATTGTTCACATCCACATTGGTCGTGCCGTGACCGGTCCGCTCACCCTCCAGCCCCTCCTGGAGCACATCGAGGCGCGCGTACACCCCGCAGCAGCCGGAGAACGACTCGAACCGCAGCCGGTCCCCGTTGCCCGTCACCACTGGGTCCAGGGAGGCGGGCAGGGTGCGCTGGTAGTAGCGGGCGGCGGCCACGTCGGCCACCGCCAGCAGCCCGCGGGCGGCGGTGCGCGGGGCGGAGAGGAATCCGGCGAAGAACCGCGGATGCGCCTCCGCCCCGCGCGGGGTGAGACCGCCCGCGGTCTCCAGGCCGAGGGAGGCTCCCACCTGCGAGGACTCCAGGGCGGACGGGCGTGCGTAGGCCAAGGCCTGAACGGATCGGGTCATGGAGAAAACGGTAGGACCCACCACTGACAACGGCCCCTGGCGCAGCCGTCCGCGCAGGTCAGCGGCGCTCCACCGCTGACCTGTTACACGCAAGTCAGCGGCGCTCCCTCACTGACCGACGCGGCCCGGCCGCAGCACCTTGGTGAACAGCACCCCGCCTTCCTCGGCCCGCAGACGTACCGTCAGCTCCGCGCTGTCGCCGTCGATCTCGACCTCTCCGAAGAACTGCGGCGATTCCATCGGCGACACATTGGCCCGGTCCGGCGCCCGGACGAAGACCCGGTCGGGTCCGAAGGTGCCGTCCAGCGCGTTGGCCGGAAATCCCCCTGCGGCCAGCGGACCTGAGACGAACTCCCAGAACGGAGCGAAGTCCTTGAACGCCGCCCGCTCGGGGGCGTAGTGCTGCGCCGAGGTGTAGTGCACGTCGGCCGTCAGCCACAGGGTGCCGGTGACCTTGCGGTGCTTGATGAACCGCAGCAGCTCGGCGATCTGGAGCTCGCGGCCGAGGGGAGCGCCCGGTTCGCCCTGCGCCACCGCCTCGAAGTCCGTCGCCCCGTCCGGCACCACCAGGCCGAGCGGCATGTCGGCCGCGATCACCTTCCACACCGCGCGGGACTCGGCAAGGGAGCGTTTCAGCCAGCGGAGCTGCTCCGCACCGAGGATGCCGGTTGTGTCGTCGGCCTGCCGGTTGGGTGAGTTCCGGTTGCGGTGCGAGCGCATGTCGAGCACGAAGACGTCCAGCAACGGCCCGTGGTGGACGGTCCGGTACATGCGGGAGCGCCGCGAGGAGGTGCCGTACGAGCCGTTCGGCGCCGACACGGGAAAGTACTCGTGGAAGGCGCGTGCGGAGCGGGCCGCGAGGATGTCGACGTTCTTCTCGGTGTAGCGCGCGTCGTCGAGGATCTGGCCGGGGTACCAGTTGTTGCGTACCTCGTGGTCGTCCCACTGGACGACGGAGGGGACCTGCGCGTTGAAGCGCCGGACGTTGTGGTCGAGCAGGTTGTAGCGGAAGTTTCCCCGGTACTCGTCCAGTGTCTCGGCGACCTTGGCCTTCTCCTCGGTCATGACGTTGCGCCAGGTCCGGCCGTCGGGCAGGGTCACGCTCGGCTGGAGCGGCCCGTCCGCGTAGAC
The DNA here is from genome assembly GCF_033109485.1 of Streptomyces cyaneofuscatus. NCBI lineage: Bacteria > Bacillati > Actinomycetota > Actinomycetes > Kitasatosporales > Streptomycetaceae > Streptomyces > Streptomyces cyaneofuscatus. The sequence continues at coordinate 7,276,631 of NZ_CP137002.1, forward strand.
GGTGTCGCCGCTGCACAGGAAGAAGTCCGGGTCGAGGCGGCGCATCTCCTCGTAGACGCGGTAGCCGCCGATGTCCGGGTTGATGCCCCACCCCTGCCCCGCGATGTCCCCGGACCACAGGAAGCGCACCCCGTCACGGCGCCGGGCCGGAGCGGTACGGAACGTTCCGTACACCGGTTTTCCCGTACGGCGCGGATCGCCCGGGTCCGCCAGCGTGACCCGGTAATGCACCTGCTCGCCCGCCGGGAGGCCGTACAGGGGAGTGGTGCCGGTGAAGTCCGACCCGGGGCCGATCAGCGGCCCGTACCAGCGCCGGGCCCGGCGGAAGGACTCGGTCGACGCGGTCTCCACCAGCATCCGGGCGGGCCGGTCCGACCGCACCCACACCAGCGCCGACGAGGCGGTGACGCTCCCCACCTGCACGCCCCACGCCGCCTCCGGCCGCCCCGCCAGCGCCAGGGCGGGAGCCGCACCGACGGCCGCGGGCAGGGCGGCCGCCGCCGGGACGAGCAGCGAGCCCCGCAGAACGGTACGGCGGCCGGGCGAGGGGATGTGCGGACGGTGCGGCATCGGAGCGCCTCCAGGACGGTGGACGGAACGGGCGGACGGACACCGGGCCGGGGCGGGCCGCAGCGCTCCGCCGGGCCGGAACCGGTCTCCGCCTCCATGCCTAGTGGGCCGCGGAGACCGCCGTCCCAACGCCGGGTGAACGGGGCCGGTCCGATGAGCCGTCAGGCACGAGCACCCGCGCCCGGCCCCTGAGCGCCGGGTTCCTGCGTGCCCGCCCCCTGCGTGCCCGCCCCCTGCGCGGCCGCGAGCATGCCGACGCCCCGGGAGATCTCACCCGCTGCCAGATGGGCGTAGCCGAGTACGAGCGCCACCGTGCCGTCCTTCCGCCCGGCGTCCCCGCAGTCGCTCAGCGGCCGCAGCGCGATGCCCGCCCGGTCCGCACGGCGCAGGAACGCGCCCTCGGGGCCGTACCGTTGCGGCAGCCGCGCGATGATGTGCAGGCCCGCCGCGATACCGCTGACCATCGTGCCGGGGAAGTGCTCGTCGAGCGCGGCCACCAGGGCGTCGCGGCGCTCCCGGTAAGCACGCTGACACCGGCGCAGCTGCCGGTCGTAGGAGCCGCGCACGATGAAGTCGGCCAGCACCGCCTGATCGATGGCGGGGTTGCCGAGGTCCATGGTCCGCTTGCGGGCGACGATGCGGTCGGTCAGCGCGGCGGGAACGATCAGCCAGCCCAGCCGCAGCCCCGGAGCCAGCGACTTGCTCACCGACCCGGTGTACACGACGCGCTCCGGGTCGAGCCCCTGCAAAGCACCCACCGGAGCCCTGTCGTAACGGAAGTCCCCGTCGTAGTCATCCTCCAGGATCACGGCGTCCGCCTCCCGCGCCCAGTCGAGCAACGCACGGCGACGCTCGGCGGAGTAGGCGATTCCGGTCGGGAACTGGTGCGCCGGCGTGGTCACCACGGCGCGCACGCCGGAGCGCCGCAGCGGACCCAGTGCTACCCCCTCCGTGTCGAGGGGCAGTGGAGTCGCGCGCAGGCCGGTCGCCGCGAACAGCGACGCGTGCTCCGGGCTCCCCGGGTCCTCCACCCCGACGGAGGCGAGGCCCTGCTCCCGCAGGACGAAGCCGAGCAGCGTCGTCGCCTGCGCCACCCCGGAGCAGACCACCAGCCGCTCCGGATCGGCCACCACCCCGCGCCGCCGGGCCAGCAGTCCGGCCAGCGCCTCCCGCAGCTCCGGCAGCCCGCGCGGATCGGGGTACCCCAGCGAGCTGTGCGGCAGCCGGCCGAGCACCGTCCGCTGGGTGGCGGCCCACGCGGCGCGCGGGAAGAGCGAGAGGTCGGGTACACCCGGCCGGAAGTCCACCCGCGCGCCCGGCGCGCGCGGCGCCAGATCCCGTACGGAATGCGCCGCCGCGCGCACTCCGTCGCTCACCCAGGTCCCCGCGCCCTGCCCGCTGCGCAGATAGCTCTCGGCGGTCAGCTGCTCGTACGCCTCGGTGACCAGACCGCGCGACACCCCCAGATCCGCGGCGAGTTCCCGGCTGGACGGCAGTCTCGTACCCGCGGCGAGACGGCCCGAGCGGACGGCCTCGCGCAGCGCGGACCGGAGCGCGCGCCCCCGCCCGCGCGCCGGCGCGGCGGCGGCGGGCAGCAGCAACTCCCAGGCCGGTGAGGTGGAATCGAGACCGCCGGATCCGCCGTGGCCGCCTCCACCGGTCGAATTGGTCCCCGAAGACGTCATGGAAGTGGACCTTAAACCGGTCCGGTCCCGAACTTAGCGTCACCGTCATGAACGCGAACTCTCTGCGCGGGGCCCTCCTGGCGGCCTTCGCCTGTGTGCTGGTGGGGGCCTCCTTCACCGCCAACAGTGTCCTCGGCGACTACCCGTACGCGGGCGGCCAGGCGCTCCGCTACGGCCTGGCCGCCCTGCTGCTGGCCGCTCTGCTGAGGCGGGGCCCCGACCCCGTGGCCGTTCCGCTCCGGAGCCTTTCCGGGCGCCACTGGATGCGGCTCGGCCTGCTGGCGGCGGTCGGGATGGTCGGCTTCAACCTGGCGGTCCTGGCGGCGGAACGCACCGCGGAGCCGGCCGTTCCGGGCGTCTTCGTCGGCTGCGCGCCTATCGTCGTCGGCGTCCTGGTCCCCCTCCTGGAGAACCGCCGCCCGTCCCGTGTCACCTTGTACGCCGCCGGGCTCGTCGCCGCCGGAGCGTTCACGGTCCAGGGCTGGGGGCGCACCGACCTGGCGGGGATCTGCTGGTCGGTGGGCGCGCTGGCGGGCGAGACCGGCTTCGCGGTGCTGGCCGTTCCGGTGCTGCGACCGCTCGGCCCGAAGCTGCTCGCGGCGACGGTGTGCGCGATCGCGGCCGTCCAGTCCACGCTGCTCGGGCTGGTGGTGGACGGCGGCGCGTTCCTGCGGGTGCCGACAGCGGCCGAGACGACGGCCCTGCTCTGGCAGGCCGTCGTCGTGACCGTGATCGGCTTCGTCTGCTGGTACATCGGCCTGCAGCGCATCGGGGCCGAACGCGCCACCCTCTTCTCCGGCCTCATCCCGGTCTCCGCCGCGCTGACCGCGCCGCTCGTCGGAGCGGGGACGTACGGCCTGGCGCAGGGCGCGGGGAGCCTGCTCGTCGGCGCCGGGGTGGCGCTCGGCTCAGGCGTCCTGCGGCGCCGCGAGGCGGGCGGGGCGGTGAAGCGCCCCGTCCCCTCCGCGGCTGGTGTCGAGGATGACGCGGGCCACCAGGGCCGGGTCGTCGTTCATGGGCACGTGCCCGCAGCCGGGCAGCCGCACGAGCCTGGCCTCAGGGATCACGTGCTTGGCGCGGATGCCCTGCCTCCGGAGCAGGATGCGGTCGCGGGTGCCCCAGGCGACGGTGACGGGGATGCCCTCCACATCGTCGGTGAAGGAGACGCTCCCGCCGGCGGCCAGCGTCTGGTGGAAGCCGGTCGCTCCCCGCAGGGCCAGGGTCTCGGCGACGACGGCCTCGGGTGAACGCCTGCCGGGCCGGGCGTAGATCGTGCTGGTCAGCGCCGTACGCCCGGCCGCGCTGCGCGACAGCCGCTCGATCGCGGGCACCGGGAGGGCCAGCGCGGCGCGGCGCATCGCCCGCAGGGTCGTGAAGGCGTAGCGGCGCTCCGGCTCGTTCCAGAAACCCGCGGGCGACAGGGCGGTCACCGAGCGGACCAGCCCCGTGCGCCCCAGCTCCAGGGCGAACAGGCCCCCGAGGGAGTTGCCGGCCACATGCGGGCGGTCGAGGCCCAGCGCCTCGAAGAGGGTCCCGAGGACCGCGGTGACCGCCTCCAGCGTGTACGGAACTCCGTCCGGCAGACCGGGGGAGGCGCCGAAGCCGGGCAGGTCGAGGGCTATCACCTCGCGCTCGGCGGCCAGGATCCGCGTCACCGGGTCCCAGGCCTGGTGGTGGTGGCCGATGCCGTGGAGCAGGACCAACGGCTCTCCCGCACCGGTCCGTTCGTACTCCACCGAGACCGGACGGGGGCCGTGCGCCGAATCGACGGTGAAGGAGACCGTGGTGGTCATGGAGCTGCTCCCTGGAGTGGGTAGACATCGCGTCAACAACAATTACCGTCCGGTAGCTTGGAGTTCAAGGGCTGCGGCGATTCCCGCTGGACACCACCGGGCGTGTCGGCTGGGATGGACCGGTGACAGCCGACCCCGCGACCGACGTCTTCGAAGAGCACCGGCCCGTCCTCACCGGCGTCGCCTACCGCATGCTCGGCCGCGTCGCCGACGCCGAGGACGTCGTGCAGGAGGCGTGGCTGAGGTGGTCGTCCGCGGGCCAGGACGGCGTCCGCGAGCCGCGAGCCTTCCTTGTGCGGATCACCACACGGCTGGCCATCGACCGGCTGCGCCACCTGAAGTCGCGCCGGGAGGCGTACGTCGGTCCCTGGCTGCCCGAACCGGTGGTCACGGACTTCGGGGCGGCCGTGCCCGACGCGGCGGAGCGGGCCGTCCTCGCCGACTCCGTCTCCCTCGCCGTGCTGGTCGTCCTCGAATCGCTCTCGCCGCTGGAGCGCGCCGTCTTCGTGCTCCGGGAGGCCTTCGGCTTCCCGTACGCCGAGATCGCCACCGCTCTCGACCGCACCGAGGCGGCCGTCCGGCAGCTCGCCGGGCGCGCCAGGCGCCACGTGGACGAGCGCAAGCCGCGCTACGACGTCGACCCGGGGGAGCGCCGGGACCTCACCGAGCGGTTCCTGGCCGCCGCGTCCGGGGGCTCCATCGAGCAGCTGATGGCACTCCTGGCGCCGGACGTCCGGCTCGTCAGCGACGCGGGCGGCAAGGCGAAGGCCGCGCGGCGGGTCATCGAGACCGCCGACAAGGTCGGCCGCTTCCTCGCCGCGGTCGGCCAGGAGGTGGGGCCGGACTGGGACATGCGCGTCGCGGAGTTCAACGGTGGACCCGCCGTGGCGTGCTTTGTCGGAGGAAAGCCGGATACTTTCTTCCAGGTGGAGGTCCGGGACGGCGCCATTCAATGCATCTATATCGTTCGTAATCCGGACAAGCTCGCGGGTCTCTCCGCCGTGTAGTCGGTCCGCTGCGTGGCCGGTCGACTTTCCCGGCCAAGAGGAATCCGGACGATCCTCCTCCGCGACCGGACCGTGACCGATCCGCAGAAGCCCCATCACCGGCCCGGTGGTGGGGCTTCATGCTGCGCGCGGCTCACGGCACCACGAACGTCTTGTGAACGCTCTGCGCCAAAGTCCCGTTTCGTTCCGTTACGGAATAAGGATTGGTCTTGACCAAGGGGGTGCGCCACCCTAAGGTCACCTTAAGGCAGGAACCTTTAATAAATAGCGTCGCGGAAAAGTCGCTGGGCGATTGCGGAGGACTTGGTGGGGACCACGCAGCTGGAATCGGTGCAGGAGCCGAAGTACTGGCACCTCAAGACCGTGCTCAGTGAGGCACTCGACTCGGACTTCGCGGTGGGTGAGATCCTGCCCAACGAGCGGGACCTCGCGGCACGGTTCGGCGTCGCGCGTGCCACGCTCCGGCAGGCTCTGGAGCAGCTCGAACTGGAAGGCAGGCTGCAGCGCCGCCGAGGCGTCGGCACGACCGTCGCCCCGCCGCGCGTGGGCGTCGCCGTCTCCACCGCCCAGCACGAGTGGACGGGCGGGGTGGCCGGCGAGGCATGGCAGCCCGTCGACTGCGCGAGCGAGGCCGCCCCGAGCGCCGTGGCCGCCATGCTCGGCACCGGAACCGAGCCCGTGCACGTGGTGCGCCGCATCCGCGACACCCATGGCCAGGCGGTGGCGGCCGAGCTTCTCTATGTGCCCGCCTCCTCGGTGCCCGACCTCTCCGCGATCGACGCGCCGTCCGGCACCGTGCGCGCCCGGGCTGTCCTGCGCGAGCTGCACCGGCTGGGCCTGGAGGGGCAGGACCGCTCCGTCGAGCTCGGATCGGCGCGCGCGGACGACGCCAAGGAGCTGGACCGGCTCCCCGGCGCACCCGTCCTCGTCGTCACCACCCGGTACTTCGCCGCTGGCGGTACGGCCGCGGTATCCATCGCCACCTACCGGGCGGACACCTGCCGGCTCACCTTCGGGGACTCCGGCGCCCTGGAGATCAGCCACGACGAGCAGCAGGAGCGCCAGGCTTCCTGACGCCCCGCGCGCCGGGAGCCTGCGGGCCGCCGCAGCCCGGCAGACTCCGGGCCCCGTGAACAGCGCCACCCGATGGCGGTCCGCCGGTAATCCGGCCGGGCCGCCATCAGCGCGTCTCCTGCCCCGCCCGCGCTCAGCGAACGCCGGCCCGGTCCGGTCCTGTGGCGGCACCTCTGAGGCAGTGCGCCCACCTCGGCCCGTCCGCGATCAACGGCGGGCCGTCACCGCGCCCTCCACGGCGAACAGCTGCTCCTCGACATGGTCCAGCGCCAGCCGCAGGGCCCCCGTCGCGACCGCGGCCTCGCCGAGCAACGACAGCGTCACCCTTGGCGGGCGCAGACAGTAGCGGGCCAGCTCCGCGCGCAGCGGCTCCAGCACCCCGTCCAGGCCGGCCGCCCAGCCCCCGACCACCACCAGCTCCGGGTCGAGCGCCAGCGCCAGGGCCGCCACATCGTGCACGAGCCGCTGGAGGAACCGCTCGACGGCCGCCTGCGCCTCCGCGTCGCCCTGCCGTGCCTTGGCGAACACCACCGCCACCGCCTGCTCGTCCAGGGGTTCCAGCGGGGTGCCCGTGGTCGACAGCAGATGCTCCGGAGTCACGTCCCTGCCCAACAGGTGCAGAGCACCGATCTCCCCGGCCGCCCCGCCGAACCCCCGGTGCAGACGCCCGCCGATCAGCGAACCGGCTCCCGGACTCAGCCCCGCCAGGACGAAGACGATGTCGTCGGACTCGGTCGCCGCGCCCTTCCAGTGCTCGGCGACGGCGGCGGCATTGGCATCGTTCTCGACGAGGACCGGGCAGCGGAACGAACGCCGCAGCCGCTCCCCGAGCGCGAGCCCCGTCCACCCCGGCAGCGCCGTGCCCAGCCGGACGGTCCCATCGGCCTCCACGATGCCGGGGCTGCCGACGCCGACGGCCCGCAGACTGCTCCGGGCCACCCCCGTCCGGCGCAGCAGGTCCGCGATCACGGCTCTCACCTGGTCGAGCCGTTCGTCCGCATCCGCCGTCTCCGACACCGTGCGGGAACCCGCCCCGGTCACCCGGCCGTCGAGCCCCGACAGGAGCGCCGAAACCCGGTGCGGGCCGATCTCGACGCCCAGCAGATGCCCGGCCTCGGCCCGGAAGCGGAACCGGCGGGCAGGCCGTCCCTGGCGCCGCGCCTCACTCTCGTCGGGCAGGGCCTCGACGACCAGACCGGCCTCGAACAGCCCCTCGACCACGCCTTCGACCGTCGGACGGGAGAGACCCGTGATCCGGGTCAGGTCCGTGAGCGTCGGCGAGCCGGCCCCCCTCAGGGCGTGCAGTACCACCGCTGAATTGATCCGCCGCAGCAGCGACGGATCTCCCCCGGTCAGCCGGCTCACGGTGTGTCCTCCCAGCTCGTGCGCATGTCTGCCGGATCGTACTCGCTGCTCGCAGGCCCTGCGAGCAGCTCCGCAAGCCGGTATCGAGCCGCAACCTGCGTCAGCTCGGAGCCACAAAACCGGACTCGTACGCCGCGATGACCGCCTGCGTACGGTCCCGGGCACCCAACTTCCCGAGAATCGAACTGACATGGGACTTCACCGTCTCGATCCCGACGGTCAGCCCGGCGGCGATCTCCGCGTTCGACAGACCCCGGGCCACCAACCGGAGCACTTCCTCCTCCCGGTCGGTGAGCGCGGCCCTCTCCAGGGCCGCCCGCGCCTCGTTCGTGCCGTACTCGGCCGCGAGCTGCCGGACCGCGGCGGGGAACAGCAGCGACTCCCCCTCGGCCACCAGACGCACGGCGTGCACGATCTCCGCGGGCCTCGCGCGCTTGAGCAGGAAGCCGTCGGCCCCGGCCCGCAGCGCCTCGTAGACGTACTCGTCGTTCTCGAACGTCGTGACGACCAGGATCTTCGGCGGGTCCGGCACGGTCCGCAGGACCAGCCGGGTCGCCTCGATGCCGTCCATCAGCGGCATCCGCACGTCCATGGCCACCACATCGGGACGCAGCCGGTTCACGAGAGGGATCACCGCGGCACCGTCCGCCGCCTCACCCACCACCTCGATGTCGGGCTGAGCCTCCAGCACGGCACGCAGGCCGGCCCGGACGAGCGGTTCGTCATCGACCAGAAGAACGGTGAACGGCATCCGACCAGCGTATGCCGTCCAGCGGGAGGCTCACGCTCACCCTCCACTCGTCCTCCCGCGACTCCGTACGCGCCTTCCCGCCCAGCAGCGCGGCCCGCTCCCGAATGCCCCGCAGGCCACTGCCGCTCCCCGGCAGACCGGCCGCCCCCGAAAGCGGGTTGGCCACCTCCAGCTCCAACCGCCCGTCGTCCACCGCGATGGTCACCCGGACGGAGACCCGCGAGGGCCGGACGGTCCTGGTCTCCAGCCACCTCATGAACGAGACCGCCTCCTTCGCCGACCACCTGGTGGTGCTCGGCCGGGGCCGCCTCCTCGCCGACCTGCCCATGCGGGAGTTCCTCGACTCCCGCAGCCGCCCCCGTGTCCACCTGCGCACGACCGAACAGGACAGGCTCCGATCGGCGCTGGCCACCAGGGGACTGACCGCCGCACAGACCGAGGACGGCCGCTGGGTGATCGACGGTGTCACGGCGGAGGCGATCGGCACGCTCGCCGCCGACGAGGGCATCCCCCTCCTCGAACTGGCCGACGAACGGGCCACATTGGAACAGGCCTACCTCGACCTCACCTCGGACGACACGCCCTTCGCCGCATCGACCACCAGCATCCGCCAGGAGGCGCGACCATGACACCGACGGCAGTACTCCACTCCGAGTGGATCAAGATCAGATCGGTACGGTCGCTCTACGGCTCCCTGGTGGCCGTCCTCGCGACCACGCTCACGGTCACCGTCCTCGCCCTCGGGACCGTCGGTCAGGAACAGGCGGAGCGGGCAGGAGCCGAACCGGTCTTCGACGCCTTCTACGCACTGAACTTCGGACAGATCGCGGCCATCGCGTTCGGTGCGGCGGCGGTCTCCTCGGAGTTCCTCGGCGGCGCCCTGCGCATATCGCTCGCCGCGGTGCCCCGCCGCTCCCTTTTCTACGCCGCGAAGATGACGGCCATCGGCGGGTCGGCGCTCGTGGTCGGGCTGGTGACCAGCTTCACCGCGTTCCTGGTCGGCCAGCTCTTCCTGGGGGAGCACGCGATCGGCCTCGGACACCCCGGCGTGCGGCTGTCGGGGGAGGGATCTACCTCGCGCTGATGGCGCTGTTCGCGGCGGGGCTCACGGCGCTCCTGCGTAGCGCGGTCGCGGTGCTCAGCCTCCTCATACCCTTCCTCCTGATCGTCCCCTTCGTCTTCACCGACATAGCCACCGCGGTGGCGCAGTATCTTCCGGACCGTGCCGGGCAGTTGGTGCTCCACCAGAATCCGGAGGGCAGCCTGGGGCCATGGTCGGGACTGGCCGTGACAGCGGCCTGGGCGGCGGCCGCGCTCCTGGCGGGCTGGTGGGCCGTGCGCCGGCGCGACGCCTGAGCCCGGGGGCAGGGCATCGCCTGTCAGTGCCGGACGGTTTACTGACGTCATGACGACCGCACACCATCTCCGCCTCATCGACGGGATGTGCACCGGGGACTTCCCCCGGGAGCGCACCCCGTCGGTCTCGGGAGTCAGCGGACCCGGCTATCACACGGCATTCCTGCGCACCGGCCATGAACCATGGGACGACGAACCGGCCGGCCCGGAGCACCGGGCCCAATGCCTGGCGGAGCACGACGCGCTGCTCACGCTCCTCACCGCCCGCTGGGGCGAACCTCAGGTGATGAGCCTGTGGAGCGCCCAGGAGCGGATGCTTGCGGGCGAAGTGATATCGGACCCCTGGGCGGACCCGGTGGCCGGATGTGAGTTCGTCCGACTGTGGCGGGTGGAGGAGCGGTGGGTCGCGATCGGGCTGGTTCTGGAAGAGGAGGGGCCGGGCTGCGAGGTGACGGTGCTGGTGACGGTCATCGACCCGCCCTGATACGGACGGAGGGGGCCGGCGGTCGGTGAGGCTGTCAGCCGGGGGAGTCCGGTGCTGATGCCGGGACGGCCGCACGGAGGCGGGCGTACTCCTCGGCCATCGTGTCGATCGTCCAATGGGCGTTGAGGCCGCTGGGGTTGGGCAGAGCCCACACGTGGGCACCACCGATCGTGCGCTCCTGCCGACCGATCCGTGCGCGGGGCTCCCCGAAGGCCGTGCGGTAGGCGGTGATGCCGACGACCGCGAGCCACGCCGGCGCGAGCCGCTCGACCCTCTCGGTCAGCGCTGCCCCGCCCTCCCGGAACTCCTCCGCCCCGAGCTCGTCCGCACGAGCCGTCGCCCGGGCCACCACATTGGTGATGCCGAGACCGAGGGGCAGAAGTTCGGACTGCTCCGAGGGCAGCAGCTGCCGCGGTGTGAAGCCCGAACGGTGGAGGACCGGCCAGAACCGGTTGCCGGGGTGGGCGAAGTGATGACCCGTGGCAGCGGTCATCAAGCTCGGATTGATCCCGCAGAAGAGCACGCGCAGACCGCCCGCGGCCACATCGGGGACGATGCGGTTGCGGGCGGCGCGAAGCTCCTCGGGGGTCATACGGTGAACGCGGCGCCGGTCAGAGGATCGAGCCGGGGGCGTACGCCGCGGCCTGGGGGTGCTGCTTGGTGATCTCCTCGATCCGGGACACCAGCACCGTCACCTGGTCGCCCGCCGCGCCCGTGAACGAGAGCTTGTCCGCCATCAGGGCGTCCAGCTCCGCCCGGTCCAGCGGGATGCGCTCGTCGGCGGCCAGCTTGTCGAGCAGCTCGTTGCGCTCGGCACCCTGCTCCCGCATCGCCAGTGCGGAGGCGACCGCGTTCTCCTTGATCGCCTCGTGGGCCACCTCGCGGCCCACTCCGGCCCGCACGGCGCCCATGAGGACCTTGGTCGTCGCCAGGAAGGGAAGGTAACGGTCCAGTTCACGAGCGACGACGGCGGGGAACGCGCCGAACTCGTCCAGCACCGTCAGGAAGGTCTCCAGCAGACCGTCGAACGCGAAGAAGGCGTCGGGCAGCGCCACCCGGCGGACCACAGAACAGGACACGTCGCCCTCGTTCCACTGGTCACCCGTCAGCTCACCCGTCATCGAGGCGTAGCCCCGCAGGATCACCATCAGGCCGTTGACCCGCTCGCAGGAGCGCGTGTTCATCTTGTGCGGCATCGCGGACGAGCCGACCTGGCCGGGCTTGAAGCCCTCCGTCACCAGCTCGTGGCCGGCCATCAGCCGGATGGTCTTCGCCACCGACGAGGGCGCCGCGGCGAGCTGCACCAGGGCGGTCACCACGTCGTAGTCGAGGGAGCGGGGGTAGACCTGGCCGACCGAGGTGAACGCCTCGGCGAAACCGAGGTGTCCGGCGATGCGCTGTTCCAGGTCGGCGAGCTTGTCCGCGTCACCGCCCAGGAGGTCCAGCATGTCCTGCGCCGTACCGACCGGGCCCTTGATCCCGCGCAGCGGGTAACGGGAGAGGAGGTCCTCCAGCCGGCCGTAGGCCACCAGCAGCTCGTCGGCCGCTGTCGCGAAGCGCTTGCCGAGCGTCGTCGCCTGCGCGGCGACATTGTGCGAACGGCCGGCGATCACGAGCTCGCGGTACTCCGCCGCGAGCTTGCCGAGCCGGGCCAGCACGGCCACGGTGCGGTCGCGCATCAGCTCCAACGAGAGGCGGATCTGCAGCTGCTCGACGTTCTCCGTCAGATCCCGGGAGGTCATGCCCTTGTGGACCTGCTCATGACCCGCGAGAGCGTTGAACTCCTCGATCCGGGCCTTCACGTCATGCCGGGTGATCTTCTCGCGCTCGGCGATCGACGCCAGATCGACCTGGTCGAGCACACGCTCGTAATCGGCCAGCGCTTCGTCCGGCACCTCGATCCCGAGGTCCTTCTGAGCGCGCAGCACCGCCAGCCACAGCTGACGCTCCAGCTTCACCTTCTGCTCGGGGGACCAGAGGACGGCCAGCTCCGTGGAGGCGTAGCGGCCGGCCAGGACATTGGGGATGCGAGGCTTCGCAGACACAGCAGTCACGTGAACAGATTCTACTGTCGGTTTCTGCAGGCCAGCGCCGCGGGCCTCTTTGTGGCTTGCTACGAAGACCGGCTACGAAGACCGGCTACAAAGACCGGCTACGAGGACTCGCTACGAAGACCCGTTACGAGGGCCGGTCACGAGGACGCGGGGGACGCGCGCCCTCCTCGGGCGAGGTCCGGCGCCAGCCCGTCACCGGGCCCGGGGCCTCGGCGTCCGCGGGCGTGATCCAGAAGCCCGATGCCGTCCCCGGGTCGAACTGGGCGCCCCACCGGCCGTCGCCGGAGGACCGGCCGGTGAGCCGACGGCCGATCCAGGGACCCAGGTGGCGGCGGGCAAAGCGGATGTCGTCGGCCCGCCGGTTCGCCCAGCGCGGCGGCAGTGATGCGGGGACCGGGGCCTGCCAGTCGAGCTCGGGCGGGAGCCCCAGCGTCTGCCAGACCGCTTCCGCCACCCGCCGGTGCCCTTCGGCGGCGAGGTGCAGCCGGTCGGCGTCCCACACGCGCGGGTCGCTGAGCGAGCGCGCGGAGTAGAGGTCGACCACCGCGGCTCCGTGCCGGCCCGCCAGGTCGTCGATCAGGGCGAACAGCGCCTCCATCCGAGGACGGAACCGGTCGAACACCGGGCCGTTGCGCCCGGGGCTGCGCATCAGCACCAGCTGCTTGCAGGACGGGGCCAGCCGCTCCACGGCCTCTTCCAGCCGCCCCCTGACCATGCCCATGTCGCACTTCGGGCGCAGCGTGTCGTTCAGCCCGCCCACGAGGGTCACCACATCGGCCTGCATCGCCGCCGCCGCGCCCACCTGCTCGTCGACGATCTGGCTGATGAGCTTTCCGCGTACGGCGAAGTTGGCGTACCGGAAGCCGGGGGACCGGGCCGCGAGCCGGGAGGCCAGGACATCGGCCCAGCCCCGGTAGGTGCCGTCGGGGAGCAGGTCCGACATGCCCTCGGTGAAGGAGTCGCCGACCGCGACGAAGCTGGTGTAGGAGGCATTCAATTCCATGGCCCGGCGATTCTATCGCGTACGACTCCCGTACCGTCCGGCCGGTACGGGAGCCGTCACGTAGCGGGAACGGGAGCCGTCACATGGAGGGCACGCGAGTCGCCGGCCCGGCGTTCAGCGGGACTGCGTCCGGCCGACCAGCTCGCGCAGGACGTCCTCCAGCGTGACCATGCCGACCAGCCGGTCCCCGTCGTCGAGGACCACCGCGAGATGGGTCCGGCTACGCCGCAGCGCGGTCAGCACGTCGTCCAGCGGGGTCGACGCGCGGACCCGGGCGATCGGCCGCAGAGCGGTCACCGGGAACGGCGCGTCCCGGGGCGTTGCGTCCAGGGCGTCCTTCACATGGAGGTAGCCCAGGATGCGGCCCTCGCCGTCCATCACCGGGAAGCGGGAGAACCCGGACACGTGCGAGAGCCGCTCCAGGTCCTCGGGGGTGGTGCCGACCCGGGTGTACAGCACCCGGTCCACCGGCATGACCACATCCCGTACCGGACGCCGACCCAGCTCCAGGGCGTGGTGCAGCCGCTCCGCCGAGCGGTCGTCGACCAGCCCCGCGTCCCCGGCGTCCTTCACCAGCCGGGCCAGTTCGTCGTCCGAGAACGTCGCGGACACCTCGTCCTTCGTCTCCACCCGCAGGAGCTTGAGCAGGGCGTTGGCGAACGCGTTGATCGCGAAGATCACCGGACGCAGCGCACGCGCCACCGCGACCAGCGGCGGACCCAGGAGCAGCGCGCTGCGCGCCGGTTCGGCCAGCGCGATGTTCTTCGGCACCATCTCGCCCAGCAGCATGTGCAGATACGTCGCCACGCTCAGCGCGATCGCGAACGAGAGCGGGTGCACCAGCCCGTGCGGCACCCCCACCGCGTCGAAGACCGGCTCCAGCAGATGGGCGATGGCCGGCTCGGCCACGATGCCCAGCACCAGGGTGCAGAGCGTGATGCCGAGCTGGGCGGCGGCCAGCAGCGCCGAGACGTGCTCCAGCCCCCAGATGACACTGCGGGCCCGCTTGTCGCCGGCCTCGGCCTGAGGCTCGATCTGGCTGCGGCGTACGGAGATCAGGGCGAACTCCGCGCCCACGAAGAAGGCGTTGAGCACCAGGGTCAGCAGACCGATGAAGAGCTGAAGGACGATCACCGGCCCTCCTCCTCCGTCCGCTCCTCGGCACCGGGCGGCGGCGCGTGCAGCAGCGCCCGCGCGGCCCGGCGGCCCGTGGCGTCCACCACGTCGATCCGCCACCCCGCCAGCTCGACGGTGTCGTCCACCGTCGGGATCCGTCCGAGCTCGGCGGCGATCAGCCCGGCCAGCGTCTCGTAGGGCCCGTCGGGCACCCGCAGCCCGATCCGGCCCAGCTGGTCGGTGCGGGCCGCCCCGTCGGCCGACCACAGGGTGCGGCCGTCGGCGTCCTCACCGGCGGCCGCCAGGTCGGGCGTCTCGTGCGGATCGTGCTCGTCGCGGACCTCGCCGACGACCTCCTCCACGATGTCCTCCAACGTCACGACCCCCGCCGTACCGCCGTACTCGTCGATCACCACCGCCATGGCAAGCTTGCCGGACAGCTGGTCCAGCAGCCGGTCGACGGTGAGCGTCTCCGGTACGAGGAGGGGTTCACGCAGCATCTCCGAGACCCGCTTACGGGGGCGCTCGTCGGCCGGGACCGCCAGCACGTCCTTGATGTGGGCCACGCCGACCACGGTGTCCAGACTGCCCCGGTAGACGGGGAAGCGGGAGAGACCGGTGGCACGGGTCGCGTTGGCCACGTCCTCGGCCGTCGCCCGCACCTCCAGCGCGGTCACCTGGACCCGAGGGGTCATCACGTTCTCCGCGGTCAGCTCCGCCAGATTCAGGGTCCGTACGAAGAGTTCGGCGGTGTCCGCCTCCAGCGCCCCCTCCTTCGCGGAGTGCCGCGCCAGCGCCACCAGCTCCTGCGGGCTGCGGGCGGAGGCCAGCTCCTCGGTCGGCTCCAGACCGAAGCGGCGCACGATCCGGTTGGCCGTGTTGTTGAGGTGGCTGATGAAGGGCCGGAACACCGCGGTGAACACCCGCTGCGGGGTGGCGACCGCCCTGGCCACCGACAGCGGCGAGGAGATCGCCCAGTTCTTCGGCACCAGTTCGCCGACCACCATCAGGACCACCGTGGACAGCGCCGTACCGATGACGAGGGCCAGCGTGGACGCCGCGGCCGGAGGCAGCCCGGCGGCCTCCACCGGGCTGCGGATCAGCTTGGCGATCGACGGCTCGGAGAGCATGCCGATCACCAGATTGGTGACGGTGATCCCGAGCTGCGCGCCGGAGAGCTGGAAGGTCAGGCTGCGTACGGCCTTCAGGGCGCTCGACGCACCCCGGTCACCCCGCTCGACGGCCCGCTCCAGCTCGCCGCGCTCCACCGTGGTCAGCGAGAACTCCGCCGCCACGAAGGCGCCGCACGCGACACAGAGCAGAAGGGCGACGAGCAGCAGAAGCACTTCGGTCATCGGTTCACCTCCGTCCCATGATCGGGCAGGGGCAGAAGGATCGCGCGATGTCGGCGGCTGCGGCTACGGGGAGGCTCGCCCATGGGCGGACGCTCACACCTTTCGGCAGATGCAGGTGGGGGACGGAAGAAGGGCTCATCGTAGAGCGTCTGCCCAGCCGCACCCCGCCCTACCGCGTCACTCCGTGAGGTGCTTGACCCAGCGGCTCCACTGCGGCTGCGGCCCGTACCCCGCCGCCCGCCAGGCGTGGTGCGCCAGGTCGTTGCGGTCCAGCACCATCGCGTCGGAGCGGCGTCCGCCGAGATCCGCGAAGCGCTCCTCCGCCGCCGCGAGAAGCGCGCCGCCCACGCCCCTGCGGCGCTGCTCCGGATGGACCGCGAGCCGGTAGAGATGGCAGCGCCAGCCGTCGAAGCCCGCGATCACCGTGCCCACCAGCGTTCCGTCCCGCTCCGCGAGGATCAAGGCATCCGGGTCCCGTTCCACCAGACGCGCGACCCCGTCGCCGTCGTCGCTGATGCTGGTGCCCTCCGCGGACACCTTCCAGAACGCGAGCACCGTGTCCAGATCGGCCGCGGTCGCGGACCGTATCGAAAGATCGTCCATGGCGGCCATCCCACCACCCGCCCGGCACGGAAGTCGATCGCTTTCCCGGGCCTCCCCTTGCCGGTGCTAGCGCGCCCGCGCTAGCTTGGAAGGGTGCCCAAGACTCAGCTGAACGTTCGAGTGGACGAGGCCACCGCCGAGGCCGCGCGGCAGCGCGCGCTCCAGAGGGGGATGAGCGTGAACCGCTACATAGAGGAGCTCGTCAAACAGGACGCCGGCGAGGTGGGACACACCTTCGTCGAGGCCGCCGCCGACTTCATGAAGCAGTACGAGTCGGTCTTCGCCGAAGAGTTCGGCCCGGAGCGCGAAGGCACCCGTTGAACCTGCGGATCGACCTCTCCTGGCTGCTCATGGTCGCCGAGCACAAGACGCCCGGTGACCCGCAGGTCGTCGACTGGGGCGCGCTCGTCGCCGCGGTCGCCCGCCACGAGGCGGAGATCTTCGGCAGCGCCGTCTACAGCGACCCGCACACGCGGGCGGCAGCCCTGTTGCAACTGCTGCTGCACGTGCCCGCCCTCGAACGCTCCAACGCGATGTTCGCCTCGGCCGTCGCATACGGCTATCTGGTCGCCTCCGGGCTGAAGGTCATCACCTCGCCCGAGCAGGTGCGCGATCTGGCCCTCCTGGTGAAGCAGGGCAAGGCGGACGTGCGAGCCATCGCGGACGAGCTGCGCCAGTGGAGCGTGTGAGGCACACCGAGCGCCCTCAGTCCGGAGGCTCCGAGGTGAACGGCTTGCGGGCCACGCCCAGGACACAGGGGGACGAGGGGAATTGCGGCCCCTTCTCCGGGATCCGCAGCCTGCGGTACGTCCCCAGCTCGAAGCCCGCCGCCTCGATCGCGGCCAGCGGATCCCGCGCCGTGTGACAGCCGCCGAAGAGGAGGGGCCACACCGTCCGGTCCGCCGTGCGCTGCGCGGCCGCCAACGCTCTCCCCTCTGCCAGTCCGTGTTCGAAGAACCGCAGTTCACCGCCCGGGCGCAAGACCCGCCTGATCTCGGCGAGCGCCTTCGGCAGGTCCCGTACGGTGCACAGCACCAGTGAGGCCACCGCCGCGTCGAACGCCTCGCTCTTGACCGGCAACGCCTCGGCCGCCCCCGGCACCACGTCCACCGGCACCTCGGCGCGCAGCCCGGAGCGGACTGCGAGCTGCCGCAGCGAGCGCTCGGGCTCCAGCGCCACGACCTCCGAGACGGCCCCCGGGTAGTGGGCGAAGTTCAGCCCGTTGCCCGCACCGATCTCGATGACGCGGCCGGAGAGTCCCGCCAGCAGCTCCTCGCGGTACGCGGCGACGCCGCCCTTGAGGTCGGCCGTCACACTCATCCGGGCGTAGAAGCGGGCGAAGACCGGGTGGTGCACGGCGTCCCGCGGGAGCTTCCTGCTGCGCAGCTGCATGACGGACCTCCGGGAGGGAGAGGAGGACGTACGGTACGGCTCTCCTCACCGATTCTCCCCCGTACGGACCGGTACAGGCATGTCCGTACGGGACCGAGGCCGGGCACGTCCGTACGGCACCGAGGCAGACCATGTCCGTACGGCACCGAGGCAGCCCCCCGCCTCACAGCGACGGCACGGTCCACGTCCCCCCGAGCTCCGGCGCCAGCCAACCGGCCGCCCTCGCCGCGAAGTCGGCGCCCGCCAGCGCCCCCGCCCCGGCCGGCACGGCTCCCAGCAGCGGGGCGCCGGCCGCCACCGGCAGGTCCTCGATGTTGCACCGGGAGGCCAGATCCGGCCGGTCCGGCATGCTGCCCACGACGACGCCCAGGCACTCCAGCCCCCGCGCCCGCAGCGCCTCGGCCGTCAGGGCCGTGGCGTTCAGCGTGCCGAGGCCCGCGGGCGCCACCACCAGGACGGGGGCGGACAGCAGGCGCGCCGCGTCCGCGAGCGTGCCGCCCTCGTCGTCGAACCGGACGAGCAGCCCGCCCGCCCCTTCCACCAGCACCAGGTCGTGCTCGGTGGCCAGTTTCTCCGCCGCCTCGGCCACCTCGTGCGGCCGCACCGGAGCCATTCCCGCCCGCCGCGCGGCCGTGGCCGGGGCCAATGGCTCGGGGAACCGGGCCAGTTCGACCGGCGTCACATGGCCGCCCGCGAGCCGCGCCACCTCCGCCGCGTCCCCCGGCTCCCCGGGCGCGAGCCCGGTCTGCGCGGGCTTCAGCACCGCGACCCGGCGCCCCCGCGCGGCGGCCGCCACGGCGGCGGTCACCACCGTCTTGCCGATCTCCGTGCCCGTACCGGTCACCACGAGAATCGTCATCTCAGCCCTCCCGAGCCGCGGCACACACGGCCCGGCAGATCCGTTGCACGTCGTCGTCCCCGGTGACGTACGGCGGCATCGTGTACACCAGATCGCGGAAGGGCCGCAGCCACACGCCCTCGCGCACGGCCGCCCGCGTCGCCGCCGCCATGTCCACCTCGTGGTCGAGCTGGACGACCCCGATCGCCCCCAGGACGCGTACGTCCACGACGCCGGGGAGGTCCGACGCGGCCGCCAGACCGGAGCGCAGCCCCGCGCCGATCCGCGCGACCTCGCCCTCCCAGTCCTGGCCGAGCAGCAGGTCCACCGAGGCCGAGGCGATCGAGGCGGCCAGCGGATTGCCCATGAACGTCGGGCCGTGCGCCAGCACCGGCACCTCGCCGCGCGAGATCCCCTCGGCCACCCGCGAGGTGCACAGCGTCGCCGCCATCGTCAGGTAACCGCCGGTCAGCGCCTTGCCCACACACATCACATCCGGCGAGACACCGGCGTGCCCGGCGGCGAACAGCTTCCCCGTCCGTCCGAAACCCGTCGCGATCTCGTCGAACACCAGCAGGACGTCCAGCTCGTCGCACGCCTCCCGCAGCACCCGCAGATAGGCGGGGGAGTGGAACCGCATCCCGCCCGCGCCCTGCACCACCGGCTCCACGATGACCGCCGCCACCTCGTCGGCGTGGGCGGCGATCAGCTCCCGCAGACGGGCCACGTAGGCGGGGTCCGGCTCGGCATCGAAACCGTCCGGCGGGGCGTCGGCGAAGACCTGCCGGGGCAGCGCCCCCGACCACAGCTCGTGCATCCCGCCCTCCGGGTCGCACACCGACATCGGCTGCCAGGTGTCGCCGTGGTAGCCGCCGCGCCAGGTCAGCAGCCGGCGCTTCTCCGGGCGCCCGGCCGAACGCCAGTACTGGAGGCACATCTTGACCGCGACCTCGACCGAGACGGACCCGGAGTCGGCCAGGAAGACGTGCTGGAGCGGCTCAGGGGTGATCTCGACCAGCCGGGTCGCCAGCCGGACGGCGGGCTCGTGGGTGAGCCCGCCGAACATCACATGGCTCATCCGGTCCAGCTGGCCGCGCGCGGCCTCGTTGAGGACCGGGTGGTTGTAGCCGTGCACCGCCGACCACCAGGACGACATGCCGTCCACCAACTCCCGCTGCCCCTCGACGGGTTCGGCGAGCCGGAGCCGTACGCCGGACGCCGACTCCACGATCAGCGGCTCCTGCCGGCCGGGCATCGGACCGTAGGGGTGCCAGACGTGCGCACGGTCCAGCGCCCGCAGTTCGTCGGGAGCGTACGGTTTCGGCTCGGAAGACCCGCCGATTTCCGAGGCGTACGGTTTCGGCTCGGCGGGCCCGCCGAGTTCGGGGTCGTACGGCTCAGGCATTGGGCGCGAGATCCGTCCCCGCACCGCGCCGGCGGACCGCGACCAGATCCGTCCGCGCCGCCCCGGCCGGGACGCTCTCCCCTGCATCGACGGGCGTCGGCTCGCCATGGCCACCGCACGGCCCGCAGCCGCCGCCGGACGCTTCGTGCGAACCACAGCCCCCGCCGCCGCCGTGCGAACCGCAACCGGTGGCACCGGCTGCCTCCGGGGCGCCCTGCGAACCGCAACCGCCCCCGCTCAGCGCGTCGGCCCGGTGGCGCGGAAGCGTCGTCGTGCCCTGGCCCTCCACCTCGAAACCTGCGTCCGCGATCATGTCCAGGTCGGCCTGGCCCGCCTGGCCCTCGCTGGTCAGGTAGTCACCGAGGAAGATCGAGTTCACCAGGTGCAGCGCCAGCGGCTGCATCGAGCGCAGATGCACCTCGCGCCCGCCCGCCAGCCGGACCTCGACGTCCGGGCAGACGAAGCGGACCATGGCGAGGATGCGCAGGCAGCGCTGCGGGGTGAGGTTCCACTCCTTGGCCAGCGGCGTGCCCTCGAACGGAATCAGGAAGTTCACCGGCACCGAGTCCGGGTCCAGGTCCCGCAGCGCGAAGACGACGTCGACCAGGTCCTTGTCGCTCTCGCCCATCCCGGCGATCAGCCCGGAACACGCCGAGAGCCCGGCCGCCTGGGCCTGCTGGACGGTCTCCACCCGGTCCGCGTACGTGTGGGTGGTGGTGATCGCCCCGTACGTCTCCTCGGACGTGTTGAGGTTGTGGTTGTACGCGTCGGCGCCCGCCGAACGCAGCCGGTCGGCCTGTCCGTCGGAGAGCAGACCGAGACAGGCGCAGACCTCGACGCCCTCGTTCTGTTCCTTGATGGCCTCGATGGTCTTGGTGACCCGGTCGACGTCCCGGTCCGTCGGCCCGCGCCCGCTCGCCACCAGGCAGACCCGCTTGGCCCCGCCCGCGACCCCGGCGGCGGCCGCCTTGGACGCCTCGTCCGGCTTCAGCCAGGTGTACTTGAGGATCCCGGCCTTGGAACCGAGCCGCTGCGAGCAGTACGAGCAGTCCTCGGGGCAGAGCCCGGACTTCAGGTTGACCAGGTAGTTGAGTTTGACGCGCCGCCCGAACCACTGGCGGCGTACCTTGCCGGCCGCGGCCACCACGTCGAGCAGGTCGTCGTCGGAGGTCGCCAGCACGGCGAGCGCTTCTTCGCGGGTCGGCAGTTCGCGCCGCAGCCCCTTGTCCACCAGCGTGTTCAGCAGGTCCATGAAAGATGATCCTGGCTTACGGCACCGCCTCCAGCCAAGGAGGAACCAGACAGGAGACGTGGGTGAGGGTGTGTGTATTGCCACACCCTGACCTGCTGCGCCCCCCGCTAGGGTCTGTGAGCTGCCTACAAAGGGGACCGTCCCATGTCCTTCGCCCCGCTCTCCACCCCGGCTTCCGCCCCGCTCTCCTCCCCGTTCGACTGGATCGACGACGAGGCCCGCCGCCGGGCCGCCGCCGGACTGGTCCGGGCCCTGCGCCCGAGGAGTCCTCAAGCCGAGCTCCTCGACCTCGCGAGCAACGACTACCTGGGCCTCACCCGGCACCCGGAGGTCACCGCCGCCGCCGCTGCCGCCGCCCACCGCTGGGGCGCGGGCGCGACAGGATCCCGGCTGGTCACCGGCACCACCGCGCTCCACACCGAACTCGAACGGGAACTCGCCGACTTCTGCGGCTTCGAAGCGGCCCTCGTCCTCTCCTCCGGCTACGCGGCCAATCTGGCGGCCCTCACGGCACTGACCGGGCGCGGCTCGCTCATCGTCTCCGACGCCGGCAACCACGCCTCGATCGTGGACGGCTGCCGGCTCTCCCGGGCGGAGACCTCGGTTGTCCCGCACGCCGATCCGGACGCGGTCGCCAAGGCGTTCCAGGCTCACGAGGGGCGGGCGCTCGCCGTCACCGACTCGGTCTTCTCGGTCGACGGGGACGCGGCACCCCTGGCCGCCCTGGCCGAGGTCTGCCGCGCCGCGAACGCCGCGCTCGTCGTGGACGACGCCCATGGCCTCGGTGTGCTCGGCGACGGCGGACGCGGCGCGCTCGCCGCGGCGGGACTGGCGGGCGGCGAGGGGACCGTCGCCACGCTCACCCTCTCCAAGTCCCTGGGCAGCCAGGGCGGCGCGGTCCTCGGACCGGCCCGGGTCATCGACCACCTGGTCAACACGGCCCGTACGTTCATCTTCGACACCGGCCTCGCCCCGGCGGCGGCGGGCGGCGCGCTCGGCGCGCTCCGGCTGCTGCGCCGGGAACCGGAACGGGCGGCCAGGGCCCGGGAGGTCGCCACCACGCTGTACGAGCGGCTCACCGCCGCCGGGCTGACGGCGGTCCGCCCGGATGCGGCGGTCGTCTCCGTGCGGGCCCCCTCCGCCGACGCGGCGGTGACGTGGGCCGCCGACTGCCGGTCGGCCGGGGTCGCGGTCGGGTGCTTCCGGCCGCCGTCGGTTCCGGACGGCATCTCCCGGCTGCGGCTGACCGCACGGGCGGACCTCACCGAGGAGGAGATCGGAGGAGCGGTGGCCACGATCGTCGCCACCGCTCCCCGGGAGGCCCTGGTTCCGCTCAGCTGACCTGCTGCCCGTCCAGTCCGGCCACGAAGGTGGTCCAGGCCGTCGCGGAGAAGCACAGCGGCGGCCGGTCCACGTCCTTGGAGTCGCGTACGGCGAGGAGCGCGCCGCCGGAGTCCGCGCCACCGGACCCCGGGCCGCCGAGCCGCGCGGTCTCCACACAGTTGTTCATGCCGGTGGAGCGGCTGCTGCGGTGCCACAGCAGTGGTTCAGGGCTGTGTGACGACGGGCGCGGTGCGAGACGGTCGGACATGGTGCCCCCCTCGGGCAGAGTCGGACGTCCTGTCGGTTCAGCGGATCATCGTGCTAGCGCAAGCCGCAGCGGATCGCGTCGATGAGGTCCAGCGATCCGTCCGGCGTCAGTGCGTGTGCCTGCAGAGTGCGGAAGGCCGAGCTGTACGCCTCAAGGTCTTCTTTCCGCTCCAGATAGAGGCTACTCGTCAAGTGGTCGAGAACGACCACATCCAGATCAGAAATGTTCGGAAAGGAGAAGATGACGAAAGGAGAGGTGAGTCCGACATACCCGCCGACGGAGAACGGGAGCAACTGGAGGTCCACATGCGGGAGTTGGGCCACCTGCGTCAGGTGGTGCAGCTGGTCCCGCATCACCTCGGGCCCGCCCACCTCCCGGCGCAGCACCGCCTCGTCCAGTACGGCCGTGAACCGCAGCGGCGGCTTCGCGCGCAGCACCCTCTGACGGGTCAGCCGCACCTCGACCAGGGAGTCCAGGCGGTCCGCCGGCAGGCCGTCGAGCGAGGCGCGGGTCACCGCCCGCGCGTAACCGGCCGTCTGGAGCAGCCCCGGCACCACCGAGGTCTCCAGGGTCCGCACCGTACTGGCCTGGGACTCCAGGCTGATGAAGTCGCGGTACTGGGGCGGGATCAGGCCCCGGTAGGCGTGCCACCACCCCGAGCCGCCACCGCCCGCCGACCCGGCGAGCACTTCGAGCAGGGCGCGCAGCTGCCCGTCGCGCACCGCGTAGACGTCGAGCAGACGCGTCACGTCCTCGGGGCTGACCCCGCTGGCGCCGGTCTCGATGCGGCTCACCTTCGACTGGTGCCAGCCGAGAAGGTGCGCCGCGTCCCGGCTGGTCAGTCCGGAGGCGTGCCGCAGACTCCGTAACTCCTCGCCGAGCTTCCGCCGTCGGACGACGGGGCCGTGCAGCATCCGGTTCTCCTTGCGCTGTGCGGTACGGAACGGGACGGGGCCGACACGCACCGCACGGTTCGGCCCCGCAAGGGGGCCAGTGTGCCCTTCGTCCAGGTTGTGCGGGACCCGAATTCACCGCTTCGAGCGACAGATATATGCATATCTTGGTCGAACGTCGTTACAGCGAGCTTCAACAGTGGCAGTCTGGCGCGAAGCACCATCCTGGCCGACTTCCGGTCGGCCGGGGCGCGAAAGGGACGGCGTCGCCATGGCAGACCATCAGGAAGCAACCGTCACCCTGCCGAGCGATCCGGTTTCGGTCTCCTCGGCCCGCAGATTCGTGGCCAGGACCTTGGCCGAATGGGGCCTCTCCGAGGACACGGAGCTGGCCGACACCATCCGGCTGATCATCAGCGAGCTGGCCACCAACTCCGTTCAGCACACCTTCGGCCAGTCGCCCACCTTCACCGTCGATCTGCGCCTCGAACGCGACGAGGAGCTGCGCCTCGGGGTGACGGACAGTCACCCCCGGTGGCCCCAGCGGCTGCCTGCCGCCGTGCGGCAGGACAACGGACGCGGCATGGTGATCATCCGGTCGCTGGCCAAGGAGTACGGGGGACGGCTCACGGTCGTCCCGACGGCCGAGGGCGGCAAGACGGTCTGGATCGCGCTGCCCTGGGCGGTGCCGGTCCAGGGCTGACCACAGGGCCGGGAGGGGCGGCGGGATTCAGGAGGCCGCCGCCCGCCCGAACCCGCTCCGCAACAGGGCGAGCAGCGTCGCCGCCGCGGCGGTCGCCCGGTCGCCGCGGTGCACCACGGAGATCGTCCGGCGGAACTCCGCGGGCTCCAGCCGCCGTACGGCCAACGGCGTGGCCGACAGCGACGCGACCATCTCCGGCACCACCGCCACGCCGAGCCCCGCGCTGACCAGCGCGCACACCAGCGCGTAGCCCGGCGACTCGCACACCACCGCCGGGGTGGCGCCCGCCGCCGCCAGCGCGCTCTCCACCCCGCGCCGGGGCGGATGCGCCGGAGCGCTGCTGATCAGCGGCCGGCCCGCCAGCTCGGCGACCGGCAGCCGGCCTGACCCTTCGGAGAGCCGGTGCCCGACCGCGGTCGCCAGCACCAGCTCCTCCACCAGCAGGGGTTCCACGGTGACGCCCGGCGGCGGCGGGTCGGCCACCGCCGGTTCGTAGGTGTGGGTCAGCGCCAGGTCCACCTCGCCCGCGGTGACCGCCGCGATCCCGCCCGGCGGCTCGTACTCGGTGACGGCCAGCTCGACCTCCGGATGGGCCCGCCGGAACGCGCTCAGGACCGGCGGCAGCAGATGGACCCCGGCCGTCGTGAACGTCCCCACACGCAGCCTGCCGCCCGACAGCCCGGCCAGCTGCGCCAGCTCGTGCCGCGCCTGGTCCAGCTCGTCCAGGACCCGCCGGGCCCGCCCCGCCAGCAGCTCACCGGCGGCCGTCAGCCGCGCCCCGCGATGGTGGCGCACCAGCAGCGTCGCCCCGGCCTCTCGCTCCAGCTTGGCCAGCTGCTGGGAGAGGGCGGGCGCGGTGTAGCCGAGGTGGGCGGCGGCCCGCGTGATCGATCCGGTCTCGGCGACCGCCACCAGCGCGGCGAGCCGCGTCGGGTCGTACATGAAGCGTTCCTTTAGGCAGACCCAGAAGATTGCAAGTACACGCTAAAGGCTCCGCCGGTCCAGGCTGGACCCCATGGACGCACAACTGATCGCCTTCACCGGGGTCGCCGCCGGCATGGTCGCGCTGCCCGGCGCCGACTTCACCGTCGTCGTACGCAACGCCCTGGCCTCGCGCACCGCCGGTCTGGCCACCGCCCTCGGCGTCGCCGGGGGACTGCTCGTCCACACCGCGCTCGCCGTGGCGGGGCTCGCCGCGGTGCTGGTGACGATGCCCGTCCTCTTCCGCACGGTCCAGCTGCTCGGCGGCGCGTACGTGCTCTACCTCGGGATCAGCGCCCTGTACGCGATCCGGCGCCGGGTCTCCGAGGAGGGCCGTACGCCGGAGCATGCACCGGGGCCGAAGGAGCCCGAGGGGCTCGGGCGCGCGCTGCGCCAGGGATTCCTGACCAACGCGCTCAACCCGAAGGCGCCGGTCCTCTTCCTCAGCCTGCTGCCGCAGTTCGTCCCGGACGGGCAGCCGCCGCTGCCCAGGACCCTCCTGCTCGCCGCCCTCGTGGTCGCCCTCGCCCTCGTCTGGTTCTCGGCCCTCGCCCTGCTCGTGGACCGGCTGGGGCGGTGGCTGCGCCGGCCGCGTACCGCCCGGGCGATCGAGGGCGGCAGCGGCGTGGCGCTCACCGGACTGGGGCTGGCGCTGGTGACCGGGCCCCTCCTGCGCTGAGGTGCGCCGAGGGGCCCGTGCGCCCGCAAGGGACGGAGCGTCCGGCCGCAAGGGACAGAGAGCGCCCGGCCGCAAGGGAAGAGCGTCCGGCAGGTGGGTCAGCGGACCCGTCCGTACCAGACGCTCTTGGACCAGATTTTCGCCTTACGCACCACATCCCCGGATTTGGGGGAGTGCCAGATCTTCCCGCCCCCGGCGTAGATGCCCACGTGGTAGACGCTGCGGCCGGAATGGAAGAAGACCAGGTCGCCGGGTTTCCGCTTCGACGAGGAGATACGGCTGGTCTTGTTGTACTGCTGCTGTGCTGTGCGGGGAAGCTTCTTCCCCGCCTTCTTGAACGAGTAGACAGTCAGCCCCGAGCAGTCGAACCGGCTGGGACCCGCGGCCCCGTACTTGTACGGAGCCCCCTTCTTCGACGCGGCGATCTTGAGCGCCTTCGTCGAGTGGGTGGCGGCCTCGGCATCGTCGACCAGACCTGGCGCCAGCATCGAGGACGTCACGGCCAGGGTGAGTACGGAAGCCGTACCGACCCGGGCGAACAGAGACGGGACATGAACCTGCGCAGACATGCGCAACCCTTCGTCAGCCGCCTGTGAAGGATGACCTGTCGGGTTCGGGCTGGCGAAGTTGCCCGGCCGCTTGACGCGGCTTCACCCCGAGGGCTTCCCGGTCTCCCGGTCGGCCCGTAATGCTCGGGTCCTCCACTCCTGCCGATCCACTCCTTGTCGACCAGTCATCCGGGAAGCGGCAGGACTCGGCGTCCACCCGGACCGCCCCGCCGCGGTGGCGGGGGCTTGTCGTCCCAGGGATCTTGACTCACCAAGTGCCGGATTTCCGAGCCGAAACAGTGATTTGTGAGTCTCCTCACCACTGATCCATTCAGGTGGACAGGGTGGATTCGCCCCCGCCGACGAGCCGGGCGCACGCCCCCGTACCAGCGACGAAAGGCCGCATTCCGGGTACGGCTCCCGCGTCGAGCGCAAGTTGGGGCGTCGCTCGTGCGGGTGATCGCCTACGCCGAACGAGCGAGGGAAATTGATCGCGGCACCGGGCGTGTCGCGCGCGGGGCGACCGGCCCGCTCCCGTAATGCGCTCCCGGCGCGCGGAGCGGTTCAGTTCGGGGTCGGCGGCACGGCGACCCTGCCCGCCCGCCGCTCGCCGTCCAGCACCCGCAGGGCCCGTGCGAGCGTCGCCGCGTGGATCTGCCGCTCGCCGCGCTCGTGCATCAGGGAGAGGGCATCGCGCAGGGCCGCGGCCCGGGAGACCAGGGCCTGCGCGGCTCTCAGCGCGCTGTAGGTGTCGCTGCCGCGCGCCGGGTTGATGCGGCCCACCTGGTCGAGGACCGCGAGGTAGCAGTCGATCAGCTCACCCTCGGCGCGGGTCAGTGCGGGTAGGGGCGGGAACTCCGTGGGTTCCATGGGCGGTTCACCTCACGTCGTGCGGCGGCTGGGAGAGTGTGCGGTTCTCCACGACGTGGTCCACCAGCCCGTAGGCGCGAGCGGCCTCCGCGTCGAGGATGGTGTCGCGCTCGATGTCGGCGGTGACCCGCTCGGCGGTCCGGCCCGTGTGCCGGACCAGCATGCCCGTGAACAGCTCGCGGGTGCGCACCAGTTCGCGCGCGTGGATCTCCAGGTCGGACGGCTGGCCCCGCAACGGCTCTGCCAGCGCGGGCTGTTGAATGACTACCCGCGCGCCGGGCAGGGCATGTCGCCGCCCCGGAGCTCCGGCCGCCAGAAGAGCGGCCGCGTAGGAGCCGGCCTGCCCCAGACAGAAGGTCTCCACCTCGCAGGTCAGAAACCGCATCGTGTCGTAGACCGCCGCCATCGCCCCGAACGAGCCGCCGGGGCAGTTGATGTACAGCGACAGCGGCCGGTCCGGCTCAGCGTGCTCCAGATACATGAACTGCGCGATCAGATCGCTCGCCGCGGTGTCGTCGATCGGACTCCCGAGGAAGACGATCCGCTCGGACAGAAGCTTGGAGTACGGGTCCTGGGTCCGGGTCCCGGTCGCGGTGCGCTCGGTGAACTCGGGCAGTACGTAACGGGCGTCGGGTCGGGCATCGGGTCGGATCATGGCGGAGCCCCTCTCCTGGGTGCGTGACGGAACGCAGGCGCGACACAGGTCCGCCCTGCGCTCACGTCCTGTCAAAAATGTACAGGACGTACAGAAGAGAGGGAGGGTTGACGCGTTCGCGGGACCGAAGAGAGGGGCGGTGGGTGTCTATTCGCCTGTTCGTCTATTCGCAGCCGACTCCGTCACCGTCACGGTCGAGGTGGGAGTCGTACCCGGGGTCGCCTCTCCTGATGGGAGCGGCGCCCGCCGCACGGACGGCGGTGCAGTTCTTGTAGTACGTGGATCCCCCGCCCGAGTCGTCGCCCTCGTCGTAGACCGGGTCGGGCGCCTCGGCGGCGGGCTCGGGCGGCGGAGCGGTGACGGTGACTCGTACCTTCTTGATTTTCGTGACCGTCGGGGCCGGCTCCGGGCTGGCTGTCACGGTCACCTTGGCCGTCTCCGTCACGGTGACGGTCACCGTCGGCCCGGGCTCTGTCTTCACCGCCGCTGTCTGTACAGCTTCCGGCTCCTCGCCGGTGGCGCCGATCCCGATGCCGAGCAGGAACAGCACGCCGGCGGCGGGAAGGATGACGCGCTTACGGGCCCAGCGTGGTCCGGGGGAAGGGTCCGGCGGCGGGACGGTGACGCCCGGCCCCCAGTCCGCTTGCCGTGACGGGTGCTGCGGGTCGTTCCAATTCATTGTCCCCCCAAGGAAGTTCGTGGAGGAACGACGCTAATGAGCCGGGCGCGCCCGCAGGAGGAGGATGTTCCGTTGGTGATGGAGTTGTGACCAAAGAGCGGGGGAGTGATGGTCACGGCTCAGCGGTGGAGTCGTGTTGTGCGGATGCCGCGCGGCTCCGGGGCGGTTGCGCGCGCGCCTTAAGCTGGGGCCATGGCTTACGAGATTCCGGTGACGCAAGCACGGGCGGAGCTCGCCGACCTGATCAACCGCGTCGTCTACGGCGGTGAGCGGGTCGTCGTGACGCGGCACGGCAAGCCGCTGGTCGCGCTGGTCTCCGCCGCCGACCTGGAACGGCTGGACGGGCTCGATGGGGAGGGGGCGGCGGGCGAGGAGCAGGTGATCAGCTCGGTCTCCTCGATCCGTTCCGCCGCCCCGGCGGCCCCCGGCGAACGTCAGCGGTTCGGGATCGCCGCCGAGCACCGCGGTCAGGGCGCCCCGGGCGCCTGATCTCCGGCCGGTGCGGCCAGTGCCCTTTCCCGCGCGACCGGTGCCGCCTCGGCCGGACCGCCCGAGGTGCCCGACGTACGCCGTCGTCCCGCTACCAGCACCGCCGCCAGGCCGAGCGCCGACCAGAGCGCGAGGGTGAGGACGGGGCCGCCCGCCGCGCTGCCGTCGAAGAACGCGACCGAGCGCAGCAGCGATCCGCCCGCGCCCGGCGGCAGCCACTGCCCGAGCGCGCCGACCGGTTCGGGGAGCAGCTGGGGAGCGCTGGTGACCCCGGAGAAGGAGTTGCCCAGCAGGATCATCAGCAGCGCGCCGAGGCCCAGGCCGCGTGGGCCCAGCAGGGCGGAGAGCCCCGCCACCGCCGCGCCGATCGCCAGGACGGTCAGGGCGAGCACGCCGGCCTCGGTCCACCAGTCGCCCGTGATCACGCCGAGCCAGCTGTGCGCCACGCCCGTGGCGGCGAGGCCCACCAGTGCGGCCGATCCCACCAGCGTCAGCGCCGCCCGTATCCCGCGCAGTCCCAGCAGGGTCACGGCCGCGCCGGCGCCCATCCCCGCCAGGGCCAGCGGCAGCACGCTCGCGCCGAGTGCGCTGCCGCGCGGGTCCCCGGCGGGTGCGGCGACCACATCGGTGACCTGGATCCGGGCGCCCTCCGGTGCCGCCGCCGTCACCGCCTCGCGCAGCAGTTGGGCGACCACGGGGCTTGCGGCCGTCGCGGTGAGGACGTGCGGGCCCTCCGGTCCGGCGACCACGGCTCCGTATACGACCCGGTCCTCGATCGCCTCCCGCGCCGCGGCCTCGTCGTCGAAGCGGTGCACCTCGAAAGCGCCCTCGCGCTGCTCGAACTGCCGCCCCAGCTGATCGGCCGTCGGCGCCGCACCGGCCACGCCCACCGGGAGGTCGCGGGGCGCGATCCGGGCGGCGGGCCAGGCGAAGGCCCAGAGGGCGAGCGTCACCACCAACGGGATCAGCAGGACGACCGCCACCGCGCGGCGGTTGGGTGCAGTGGACATGGGGGCCTCGTTCCGGGTCACGATCAAAGAGAAGGATCGTTCGTTTTACGTACGGTCCCACTGTCGGGACGGTGAGCCCGCTTGTCAAGAATGAACGTTCGTTTTAAGTTGAGCCCATGGCTCGTGTATCCCAGGAACACCTCGACGCCCGGCGCCGCCAGATCCTCGACGGGGCGGCGCGCTGCTTCGCCCGCAATGGATTCCACGGCACGTCCATGCAGGACGTCCTCAAGGAGGCGGGCCTCTCCGCCGGTGCGGTCTACCGCTACTTCCCCGGCAAGGAGGACATCATCGCGGCCATCACCGAGGAGACCTTCGTCGCCATCCGCGGCGCGTTCGAGGAGGCCGGCCGCATGACTCCGCCGCCCACCCCGGACGTGCTGCTGGGCAGTGTGCTCGGCCGGGTGCTGTCCGGGGAGCTGCACGGGCTGGAGCGCCGGACCTTCGCCGCCCTCGCCGTACAGCTCTGGTCCGAGACGCTGCGCGACGGTCGACTCGCCGCACAGCTGGACGAGGGTTACGCCACGATGCGCGCCGCATGGACCAGACTGGTCGAGGCCTACCGGGACGCCGGGATCCTGAGCGGTGACGTGGAGGCCGACCATGTGGCCCGGACGATGATCGCCACCGCCCAGGGCTTCATCGTGCAGGAGGCCCTCTTCGGGGACGTCACCCCCGAGGTGCTGGAGAACGGCTTGCGCGGGCTGATGTCCATGGGTCCGCAAAAGGCCAGTTAACGCAACGGAAAAACTTCCGCCCTAACGTGCAATACCTGGTCGCGAGAGCCGGGTTCGTCGTTCAACGAAATGTTGAACGGGGATAGGGTCCCGCTGCGCCCGGAGGCCGGTACCGGGCGGTAGACGATGAGGTGGAAGCGTGCAACTGACCCCGCACGAGCAGGAACGCCTGCTCATCCATGTGGCCGCCGACGTGGCCGAGAAGCGCCGGGCACGCGGGCTGAAGCTCAATCACCCCGAGTCCGTCGCCCTGATCACCGCCCACCTCCTGGAAGGCGCCCGGGACGGCCGCACCGTCGCCGAACTCATGGCGTCCGGCCGCAAGCTGCTCACCCGGGACGAGGTCATGGAGGGCATCCCCGAGATGCTCCACGACGTCCAGGTCGAGGCCACCTTCCCGGACGGCACCAAGCTCGTCACCGTCCACGACCCGATCGTCTGACGGGGCCGCGCCGATGATTCCCGGAGAGATCCTGTACGGGGACGGGGGCATCGCCCTCAACGAGGGGCGTCCCGTCACCCGCCTCACCGTCCTCAACGCCGCCGACCGCCCCGTCCAGGTCGGCTCCCACTACCACTTCGCCGAGGCCAACCCCGGGCTGCGCTTCGACCGGCAGGCCGCCCACGGCCTCCGGCTGCACATCGCGGCAGGCACGGCGGTCCGCTTCGAACCCGGCATCCCCGTCGACGTCGAGCTCGTCCCCCTCGCCGGCCGCCGCATCGTCCCCGGCCTGCGCGGCGACACCGGAGGTGCCCTCGATGCCTGACCTCAACAGGGCCGTGTACGCGGACCTCTTCGGGCCCACCACCGGCGACCGCATCCGCCTCGCCGACACCGCTCTCTTCGTCGAGATCGAGGAGGACCGCTCCGGCGGCCCCGGCCACGCGGGCGACGAGGCGGTCTTCGGCGGCGGCAAGGTGATCCGCGAGTCCATGGGCCAGGCCCGCACCACCCGGGCCGAGGGCGCACCCGACACCGTCATCACCGGCGCGGTCGTGATCGACCACTGGGGCATCGTCAAGGCCGACATCGGCATCCGCGACGGCCGCATCACCGGCATCGGCAAGGCCGGGAACCCGGACACCATGGACGGGGTCCACCCCGACCTGGTGATCGGCCCGGAGACCGAGATCATCGCGGGGAACGGCAAGTTCCTGACGGCCGGAGCGGTCGACGCGCACGTCCACTTCATCTCACCGACCCTTCTCGACCAGGCTCTCTCCAGCGGCATCACCACCCTCGTCGGCGGCGGCACCGGACCCGCCGAGGGCACCAAGGCCACCACCATCACCCCCGGCCCCTGGCATCTGGCCCGGATGTTCGAGGCGCTGGAGACCTTCCCCGTCAACATCGGGCTGCTCGGCAAGGGCAACACGACCTCCCGCGACGCCATGTACTCCCAACTGCGCGGCGGAGCGCTGGGATTCAAGATCCACGAGGACTGGGGCGCCACCCCGGCCGCGATCGACGCCTGTCTCACCGTCTGCGAGGAGACCGGCGCCCAGCTCGCCATCCACACCGACACCCTCAACGAGGCCGGGTTCGTCGCCGACACCCTCGCCGCCATCGCCGGGCGCTCCATCCACGCGTACCACACCGAGGGCGCGGGCGGCGGGCACGCGCCCGACATCATCACCGTGGTCTCCGAGCCGTACGTCCTGCCGAGCTCGACCAACCCCACCCGGCCGCACACCGTCAACACCATCGAGGAACACCTCGACATGCTGATGGTCTGCCACCACCTCAACCCGGCCGTCCCCGAGGACCTGGCCTTCGCGGAGTCCCGGATCCGGCCCTCCACCATCGCGGCCGAGGACATCCTGCACGACCTCGGCGCCATCTCGATCATCTCTTCGGACTCGCAGGCGATGGGCCGCATCGGTGAGGTGATCCTGCGGACCTGGCAGACCGCCCACGTCATGAAGGTGCGGCGCGGCGCGCTCCCCGGCGACGGGGCTGCCGACAACCATCGGGTCCGTCGCTATGTCGCCAAATACACCATCAACCCGGCCGTCGCGCAGGGCCTCGACCGGGAGATCGGCTCGGTGGAGAGCGGCAAGCTCGCCGACCTCGTGCTCTGGGATCCGGCGTTCTTCGGTGTGAAGCCGCAGATCGTCATCAAGGGCGGCCAGATCGCGTACGCGCAGATGGGCGACGCCAACGCCTCCATCCCGACGCCCCAACCGGTCCTGCCCCGGCCGATGTTCGGCGCACTGGGCCGGGCCGCCGCACGCGGCTCCTTCAACTTCGCCACCGAAACGGCGATCGAGGACGGCCTGCCCGAACGGCTCGGCCTGGAGAAGGAGTTCAGGGCCATCACCAGCACCCGGGGGGTCACCAAGGCGGACATGCGGGAGAACGACGCGATGCCGCACGTCCACGTCGACCCCGACAGCTTCGCCGTCACCATCGACGGCGAACCGGTCGAGCCCGCACCGGCGGCGGAACTGCCCATGGCCCAGCGCTACTTCCTCTTCTGAGCCGGGCGGACCACCAGCCATGTCACGCGCAGCCCTGCTCGTCCTCGCCGACGGCCGGTTCCCCGCCGGCGGCCACGCCCACTCCGGCGGGGCCGAGCCGGCCGTCACCCAGGGGCGCATCCGCAGTGCCGACGACCTCGCCGCCTTCTGCCGGGGCCGCCTGCACACCACCGGGCTCACGGCCGCCGCCCTCGCCGCGGCGGCCGCCCACGGCCTCGACCCGCTCGCGCTCGACGAGGCCGCCGACGCCCGTACGCCCTCACCCGCCCTGCGGGCCACCGCCCGCAAGCTGGGGAGGCAGATGATGCGGGCCGCCCGCGCCACCTGGCCGAGCCTCGAACTCGACGCGCTCGCCACCGCCCGGCCACGCGGCGCCCACCAGCCCGTCGTCCTCGGCCTCACCGCCCGGGCGGCAGGACTCGGGCCCGAGGACGCCGCGCACTGCGTCGCGTACGAGACGGTCAGCGGGCCGGCCACCGCCGTGGTCCGGCTGCTCTCCCTCGACCCCTTCCACGCCACCGCCGTACTCGCCCGCCTCGCCCCCGAACTGGACGAGGTGGCCGCCCAGGCTGCCGAGGCCCCCCGGCACGGCATCGACGCCCTGCCCGCCGCCTCCGCCCCGCTCCTCGACATCACCGCCGAGGCGCACGCCGCCTGGCCGGTCCGCCTCTTCGCCTCCTGACCCCGACCGCCAGCCTCGCAACCCCGACCACCAGCCTCGTCACCCCGACCACCAGCCTCGTCACCCCGACCACCACAAGGAGCCCCCATGCACCTCGGCCACACCCACGACGGCCCCGCCGCCGTCAGCGCCGACGCCACCCGCCCCGACGGCACCCGGCGCGCCCTGCGCATCGGGCTCGGCGGCCCCGTGGGCTCGGGCAAGACGGCCACCGTCGCCGCCCTCTGCCGCGAGCTGCGCGACCGGCTCTCCATCGCCGTGGTCACCAACGACATCTACACGCGGGAGGACGCCGAGTTCCTCCTGCGCAACGCCGTCCTGCCGCCCGAGCGGATCCAGGCCGTGGAGACCGGTGCCTGCCCGCACACCGCGATCCGCGACGACATCTCCGCCAACCTCGAAGCCGTCGAGGACCTGGAGGAGGCGGTGGGACCGCTCGACCTGATCCTGGTCGAGTCCGGCGGCGACAACCTCACCGCCACCTTCTCCAAGGGGCTCGTCGACGCCCAGGTCTTCGTCATCGACGTGGCCGGCGGCGACGACATCCCGCGCAAGGGCGGCCCCGGCGTCACCACCGCCGACCTCCTCGTCATCAACAAGACCGACCTGGCCCCCTACGTCGGCTCCGACCTCCAGCGGATGGCCCGGGACGCCAAGGAGCAGCGCGGTGAACTCCCTGTCCTCTTGACCTCGTTGACCTCCGCCGAGGGTGTCGGGCCGGTCGCCGACTGGGTGCGGGCGCAGCTCGCCGCATGGACCGCATGAGCGTCCGCGCCACCGCCCGCCTCCGCGCCGAACCCGACGGCCGTGGCTCCACCGCCCTGCCCGTCCTGGAGTCCGCCGGCCCGCTGGCCCTCCGCCGCACCCGCTCACCGCTCCCGGAACACGCCCGGGTCACCGTCGTCGGCGCCATGAGCGCGCCGCTGAACGGCGACCGCCTCGCCATCGAGGCCGAGGTCGCCGACGGCGCCCGCCTCACCGTCGACGCGGCGGCGGCCACGGTCGCGCTCCCGGGCCCTTCAACGGGCACCGGCCCCTCCACGTACGCCATCCACCTGAACGTGGGGGAGCGGGCCACCCTCCACTGGCTCCCCGAACAGCTCGTCTCCGCCCACGGCAGCGACCTGCACCAGACCACCCGGGTCGAACTCGCGCCCACCGCACGGCTCCTGCTGCGCGAGGAGCAGATCCTCGGCCGCCACGGCGAACCCACCGGCGCCCTCACCACCCGGCTCACCGTCCGCCGGGCGGGCCGCCCGCTCCTGGACCAGCAACTCGCCTACGGGCCAGGCGCGTCCGGCGGCTGGGACGGCCCCGCCGTCCTCGGCGGCCACCGCGCGGTCGGCCAACTCCTCCTGGCCGACCCGTCCTTCGAGGACGCCCCGCTCCCCGCCCGCCTCCTCGGCCCCACCGCCGCCCTCACCCCGCTCGCCGGTCCCGCGGTCCTGGTCACCGCGGTGGCCGCCGACGCCCGCCTGCTGCGCGAGATCCTGGACGGGGCGCTGCACGAGCTGCTGGACGGCCTCAAAGCGGACACCGGCAACGACTGAGTCCGCTCAGCGGACTTCCTTCACCGGTTATGGGTTCGGTAAAGAAACAGGTGTACGCCCTGGCCCCAGGAACCCCGCAGACGAAAGGATCCCCCGAACGCTCCGATGGAGACCACGCCGCCACCGGCGGCGCATCGGACGACGATGGGGGAGGTTCCACGTGGGACGAACAGCAGTGCTCGGCGCGGCCGGCGCGCTGATGGCGGGCGCGCTCGTCGCGGGAGCGATCACCGCGCCCGCCGCGGAAGCGATACCGGTATCCGCCGACAGCCGCCACCACGACCGGGCGGGCTCCGAGGCGCGCGGAGTCCAGATCGCCGCCGAGCGGGCGGCGCAGGCCGGGATCGACTGGAAGGACTGTCCGGAGGACTGGGGCCTGGCCGCCCCCATCCAGTGCGGCTGGGTGGCCGTACCGCTCGACTACGCGAAGCCGTACGGCAAGAAGATCAAGCTCGCCGTCGACCGGCACGTCAGCACCGGCACCCCGGGCGAGCGCCAGGGCGCCCTGATCTACAACCCGGGCGGGCCCGGCGGTTCGGGGATGCGCTTCCCCACCCGCGTCACCTCCAAGAACCCGCTCTGGACCAAGACCGCGAAGGCGTACGACTTCGTCGGCTTCGACCCGCGCGGGGTGGGCCGCTCGGCGCCCATCTCCTGTGTCGACCCGCAGGAGTTCGTGAAGGCACCGAAGGCGGACCCGGTCCCCGACAGCGAGGCCGACAAAGCCGCGCAGCGCAAGCTGGCCCGTGAGTACGCCGAGGGGTGCGGCGAGCGCAGCGGCTGGATGCTGCCGCACATGACCACCCCCAACACCGCCCGCGACCTCGATGTCATCCGGGCCGCGCTCGGGGAGAAGAAGCTCAACTTCCTCGGCGTCTCCTACGGCACCTACCTGGGCGCCGTCTACGGCACGCTCTTCCCCACCCACGTACGGCGCATGGTCGTCGACAGCGTGGTCAACCCCTCGCGGGAGTCCATCTGGTACCGGGCGAACCTGAACCAGGACATCGCCTTCCAGATGCGCTGGGACGACTGGAAGGCATGGGTCGCCCGGCACGACTCGGTCTACGGCATCGGCGACACCCCGGAGAAGGTCGAGCAGGAGTGGCTGAAGCTCCGCGCGGCCGCCAAGAAGAAGCCCATCGGCGGGGTCGTCGGACCCGCCGAGCTCATCGGCTTCTTCCAGAGCGCCCCGTACTACGACTCCGCCTGGGCTCCCACCGCGAAGACCTGGAGCGCCTACCGGGCCGGTGACGCCCAGGCGTTGATCGACGCCGCCGCCCCCGACATGAGCGACCTCAAGGGCAACGCGTCGGCCGAGAACGGCAACGCCGTCTACACCGCCGTGGAGTGCGCGGACGCCAAGTGGCCCACCAGTTGGCGCACCTGGGACCGGGACAACACCCGGCTGCACAAGAAGTACCCGTTCATGACGTGGGCCAACGCCTGGATGAACCTGCCCTGCGCCACCTGGCCGGCCAAGCAGCAGACCCCGCTGAACGTGAAGACCGGCAAGGGCCTGCCGCCGGTCCTCATCGTGCAGGCCACGCGGGACGCCGCCACCCCGTACGAGGGCGCCGTCGAGCTGCACAAGCGGTTCAAGGGCTCGCGGCTCATCACCGAGAAGGACGCCGGGTCCCACGGCGTCACCGGGCTGGTCAACCCCTGCGTCAACGAGCGGGTGGACACCTACCTGCTCACCGGAAAGACCGACCGGCGCGACGTGACGTGCGCCCCGCACGCCACGCCGAAGCCTTAAGCACCCCGGTGAGGCGTACGGCCGGGGCCCCGCATCTCAGCGGCGGCCCCGGTCGTACGCCTCCAGCCACGCGTCCTCCGCCGCATAGTCGAAGAGCGTCTCCCCGTGGTTCCGCGCCATCTTCGGGAAGGCCTCCCGCCAGTCCCGCCCCGCCAGCTCCCCGGCGAGCCACTCGACGGTCTCCGGCAGCGACTCCACGTACCCCGTCACCGGCCGGTACCCGAGTTCCCGCTCCGCCGCCGTCATGTCGTACACGACGGGATGGGCCCCGCTCCACGGTGTATCACCCACGCCCCCATCGGGCGCCGGGCCGTCGACCAGGACCGTCTCCGTCTCCCGGCCGAGCACCGCGTTGATCGCCGCCCCGATCTCGGCGACCGTGGGGGCCTGCGGGTCCGCCGCGTTGAGCACCCGTGAGCCGGGGCGGCGGGCGGCCAGCCGGATCAGCTCCGCCACGTTGGACACATGGACCGGGTGGAAGCGGCTCTCGCCGCCGTACGCGAGCACGCGCCGCCGGCGCCCGTCCAGCAGCCGCTTCACGAAGTACAGCTCGCGCGGTGTGCGGCAGCACGGGCCGTGGACCGCGCCCGCCCGCAGCAGGGTCACCGGCAGCGCGTCGCCCGCCGCCAGCAGCTCACGCTCCAGCAGCACCTTCCGGGTCCCGTACGTCGTGTCGCCCGGCTCCACCGTGCGCTGGGTCTCCGGCAGCGGCACGGGGTAGCGGGGGAAGCCGTCGGGTTCGGCCTGGGTGTCGAAGCTGCGCCCGCGCTCGTCCTCGTACACCGCACCGCTGGAGATCACGACCGCCGAACCGACCCGCCCGGCGAGCCCGGTCAGCTGCCGTGCGTGCGCCGGGCCGAACGCCACCATGTCGACCAGAACGTCACAGCCCTCGCCGAGCGCCCTCTCCAGCGCCCCTTCCTCGTCCCGGTCGAGCGCCAGGGTCCGGACCCCGTCGCCCCATCGCTCATCCCGGCCGCCACCCCGCGAGACGGCGGTCACCTCCCAGCCGTCCCCGGCGAGCGCACCCACCGCCGCTCGCCCGATCTGGCCCGTCGCTCCCAGCACCCACGCGTGTCCCTGGTTCATGGTCACGACGCTAGGGGGAGCGGTCCGCGCCCGACCAGCCCGCTCTGCCGTCGGCGAATCCGCCGTCAGCGTCGCAGCTTGGGGAACTTCCTCGGCGGCGCGGCCTCCTGCTCGGCGGCCTTCACCTTCGCCGCGTACTCGTCGACGTACTCCTGGCCGGAGAGTTCGAGGATCGCGTACATGATCTCGTCCGTCACGGCCCGGATCGCGGCCTTCTGGTTCTCCATGCCCGCGTAGCGCGAGAAGTCCAGCGGCTCACCGAACCGGATCGCGACCTGCTTGATCTTGGGGAGTTTCTGGCCGGGCGGCTGGATCTCGAACGTCCCGAGCATGGCGCACGGGATCACCGGCACCCCTGCGGTGAGCGCCATGACCGCCACCCCGACCTTGCCCTTGTAGAGCCGGCCGTCGTGCGAGCGGGTGCCCTCCGGGTAGATCCCCAACAGCTCGCCCTTGCTCAGCACGCCCAGGCCCTCACGGATCGCCGCCTGGCCCGCGTCCTTGCCCGAGCGGTCCACCGGGATCTGGCCCGCGCTGCGGAAGAACGTGGCGGTGAGCTTGCCCTTGATCCCCGGGCCGGTGAAGTACTCGGCCTTCGCGAGGAAGGTGATGCGCCGCTTGAGAATGGCGGGCATGAGGAAGTGGTCGGAGAAGGAGAGATGGTTGCCCGCGACGATCGCCGCGCAGTCCTCCGGGATGTTCTCAAGACCCTCGATCCGAGGACGGAACAGCACCCGCAGCACGGGCCCCAGCACGACATACTTCAGGATGTAATAAAACACCTTGTGGGTGCACCTCGCTCTGCCGGGCCGGCGTCAGGGCTGCGTTCTGCCAGTTCGCTGCGTACTACCAGGTCATGGTCGTGCCGGGGACGTCAGTGTAGGTCCCCGGCATCACCGTGCGACCGTAGCGAACCGGTCAACCGCCTCGTACCCTTCACCGGGCCCGTCAGGCGTGTCCGCCGTGATGGTCAGGTGTCCTGGGTGGCCAGCATGCCGAGGGTGCAGAGCCCCAGCACGATCCAGCCGAACCAGAGCCAGCCACTGCTGCCCAGCGCCACCGTGTAGGCCGTCACCGTGACCAGCGCCCCGACGGTCAGATATCCCATGGTTTTCGTCGATCCGGACATGCGCGTACCCTCCTCGTCGGCCGCGCGGCCGTTCACCCCATGGTCACCCCGATGACACCCCTGGCGCTACTGTCGCGCCTGCAATGACGCGAGATAGGCGTTGTACGCCTCCAGCTCCTTGTCCCCGTCGCGGTCGGCGGCCCGGTCCGAGCGCTTCGCCGCCCGCTGCTCGGAGTGGTACCACTGGTAGACCAGCGCGATCAGCACCAGCACGGACGGGATCTCGCTGAACGCCCACGCGATGCCGCCCGCCCAGTTCTGGTCGCTGAGGGCGTCGATGCCGAGGGAGGCGGGCGGATTCTCGTACGTCTTGACCATCGGGGTGGTCGCCATCATCAACGCGATCCCGAAGAACGCGTGGAACGGCATCCCGGCGAACAGCTCCAGCATCCGCATCACATAGCCGGGCCGGTGCGGGCCGGGGTCAACGCCCATGATCGGCCAGAAGAAGACCAGGCCGACGGCGAGGAAGTGCACCATCATCCCGATGTGGCCGGGCTTGGAGCTCATCAGGAAGTCGAAGACAGGCGTGAAGTACAGCGCGTACAGGCTCGCGATGAAGAGCGGGATCGTGAACGCCGGATGCGTGATGATCTTCATGTACCGGCTGTGCAGCAGCATCAGGAGCAGCTCGCGCGGTCCGGTCCGGCCGCGGGCGGCGGGCGGCAGCGCGCGCAGCGCCAGCGTCACCGGGGCGCCCAGGAGCAGCAGGATCGGCGACAGCATGCTGATCACCATGTGCTGCACCATGTGCACGCTGAACATGACCATGCCGTAGTCGTTGAGCTTGGTGCACATCACCAGGGCGATGCTCAGCACGCCCACGGTGAAGAAGACGATCCGGTTGACCGGCCAGCCGTCCCCGCGTCGGCGCAGCCGCGCCACGCCGTACCCGTACAGGGCGAGCGCCAGGACGCAGCCGGTGAGGAAGAACGGGTCGGGTGAGAGCTCCAGCCCCCGTCCCAGCGTGAACGGCGGCAGATCCATGTTCATGCCGTGCCCGCTGTGATCCATCTGTTCACTCCCGATGGGGACACGTCCCCGTTTCGTGCCGGTTGTCCGGTACAGCGTAGAACTGCCCCCGGCCGCGGTTGCGGCCGGGGGCAGTTCTCGACGCCGTGTCCCTTAAAGCACGCACTCCGCTTCGGCGTACCGCTCGGCCGGGACCGTCTTCAGCGTTTCGACCGCCTCCGCCAGCGGGACCATCACGATGTCGGTGCCGCGCAGCGCGGTCAGCATCCCGAACTCGCCCCGGTGCGCCGCCTCCACCGCGTGCCAGCCGAACCGGGTCGCCAGGACACGGTCGTACGCGGTCGGCGTGCCGCCGCGCTGGACGTGGCCGAGGATGACCGGGCGGGCCTCCTTGCCGAGCCGCTGCTCCAGCTCCCCGGAGAGCTGCGTGGCCACCCCGGCGAACCGCTCGTGGCCGTAGATGTCCTTGACGCCCTGCTCGAACTGCATGGAGCCCTCACGGGGCTTGGCGCCCTCGGCGACCACCACGATGGCGAACTTCTTGCCCGCCGAGAAGCGCTTGCCGACCAGCTCGGTCAGCTCGTCGATGTCGAAGGGGCGCTCGGGCACGACGATGGCGTGGGCGCCGGCCGCCATCCCGGAGTGCAGGGCGATCCAGCCGGTGTGACGGCCCATGACCTCGACGATCAGCACGCGCTGGTGCGATTCGGCGGTGGTCTTCAGCCGGTCCAGCGCCTCGGTCGCGACACCGACGGCGGTGTCGAAGCCGAAGGTGACGTCGGTGGAGGCGATGTCGTTGTCGATGGTCTTGGGGACGCCGACGATGGGCAGCCCCGCCTCGGAGAGGAGGTTGGCCGCCTTCAGCGTGCCCTCGCCGCCGATCGGGATGATGGCGTCCAGGCCGAGGTCGGCGACATGGCCGCGGGCCCGCTCCACGCCGTCGCGCAGATGCGCGGGCTGGACCCGGGAGGAGCCGAGGATCGTGCCGCCGCGGGCCAGGATGCCGCCCACCGCGTCGAGGTCGAGCTTGCGGTAGTCGGCCTCCAGCAGGCCCTTCCACCCGTCGTGGAAGCCGATGACCTCGTCGCCGTGGTCCACCACCGCGCGGTGCACGACGGAACGGATGACGGCGTTGAGGCCGGGGCAGTCGCCGCCGGAGGTGAGTACGCCAATGCGCATGGCCCGGAAACCTTTGCAACGTTAAGTCGACGACCGGACCACGTCGTCCGGTTGGATCCCCGCCACCCTACCGGCGCAGGGTGGCGGGACCGAACCGTGCGTCCGCCTGCTGGACTCCGCTCAACCGAGCGGAAAACCCCTCATCAGGCGGGCTGTGTCGCCGAGGCGATCCGCTCCGCGCGCAGCGCCTCGTACCAGCGGTCGTCGGTCGGCGGCAGCGCGTTCACGTCGAGCGCCAGCTTCAGCAGGTGGTCGGCGATCTGCGGGTTGCGGGCCATCACGGGGCCGTGCATGTACGTCCCGAAGACCGTGTCGTTGTACGCGCCCTCCGTGCCGTCCCCCGTGCCGTTGCCCCGGCCGAACCGCACCCGGGCGAACGGCCGTGCCGTCGGGCCGAGATGGGTGACGCCCTGGTGGTTCTCGAACCCGGTCAGCGGCTCCAGGCCGAGGTGCGGGTCGATGTCCGCCAGTACGTCGCCGACGCACCGGGCACCCTCGCCGCGGGTCGAGACCACGTCGAGGAGGCCGAGACCCGGCTCGCGCTCACCGAGGTCGTTGATGAACTCGTGGCCGAGGATCTGGTACCCCGCGCAGACCGAGAAGATGATCGCCCCGTTGGACGCGGCCCGGCTCAGCCCGCCGTCGCGCCGCAGCCGCTCCGCCGCGAGGCGCTGGGGCCGGTCCTCGCCGCCGCCGATCAGATAGATGTCGCCGGACGTCGGCACCGGCTGGTCGCTGCGCACGTCGACGCGCTGCACGTCCAGACCGCGCTGCCGGGCCCGCCGCTCCACGACCAGGGCGTTGCCCTGGTCGCCGTAGGTGCTGAGCAGGTCGGGGTAGACCCAGACCAGACGCAGACCGTTGTTGCTCATGCTTCGTCCTCTCCGGAGGTGGCCGGGGCCGGGGTCAGTTGCCGACACGACGGCGCAGATCCTGGAAGGCGGTGTAGTTGGCGATGACCTCGATACGGCCGGGCGGTGCGTACTGCACGGCCTCGTCGAGGTTCTCGCAGACCCGGAAGTCGAGACCGGCGACTTCGAGCCGGACCGCGAGGTCCAGCTTGCGGTCGCCGAGCACGAAGATCGGGTGACCGGCCAGCTGGGTGTAGTCGACGTCCCAGAGCCAGGAGGTGTCCGTGCCGTCCGCGCCGCGGGCGTTGACGGAGAGGATCACCGGCGTCGGCGGCGGGTCGATCAGCGAGAACGTCTCCAGCCAGCCGGCCGGGTTCTTCGCCAGCAGCAGGCGCAGCTCACGGTTCTGGAAGGTCACGACGTCGTAGCGTCCGGCGACCGCCTGCACCTGGTACATCCGCTCCAGCGCGACCTGCGGCGGCACACCGAAGACGGCGGCGACCGCGGCCGAGCTGGCGGCGTTCGCCTTGTTGGCGCGGCCCGGCAGCTGGAGGTGGATCGGCCAGGCCGAGCCGTGCGGGTCCAGGACGTAGTCGCCGTTGAGGGCCCAGCTCGGGGCGGGACGGCGGAAGCCGCACTGCCCGCAGAACCAGTCCTCGCCGGGGCGCTGCATCACACCGCCGCAGGACGGGCAGGACCAGGCGTCGTCCTTCCACGCCTGACCGGCCGCCACCCACACCACGTTGGGCGAGGAGGAGGCCGCCCAGACGACCAGCGGGTCGTCCGCGTTGGCGATGATCACGGCCTTGGAGCCGGAGAGGCCCTCGCGCCAGTGCTCGGCCATCATCCGGGTCTCGGCCGCGCGGTCCAGCTGGTCGCGGGAGAGGTTGAGCAGCGCGATCGCCTTGGGGGTGGTGTCGCGGGCGACGCCGGCGAGATACTTCTCGTCGACCTCGATCACGCCGAACTTCGCGTCCGAGCCGCCGGCCAGCGCCGAGGTGATGCCCGCGGGCATGTTCGCGCCGAGCGCGTTCGACACGACGGGCCCCGCGGCCCTCAGCGCCTCGGCGATCAGCCGGGTCGTCGTCGTCTTGCCGTTCGTCGCCGACACGAGGATCACGTCCAGGTGCTGCGCCAGCCGCCCCAGCAGGTCGGGGTCGAGTTTGAGCGCCACCCGGCCGCCGATCACCGATCCGCTGCCCCGCCCCGCGGCGCGTGACACCGCCGCCGCGGCCTTGCCCGCCGTCACGGCCAGTTTGGCCCGCGGCGACAACGGCTCCGTGTTGCCTGCCATCGTCCTAGATCCTCCTTGCATCGGTCCGCGCCCAGCCTATCGATGTCCGGCGCGGCGACCGCACCGCGGCACCACGGGAACGCACCGGCCGCGGCGGAACGTACGCTTGCCGCCATGCGAAACCGCCCGATCCCCGGCAGTTCCGGACTCGTCCGTGAGATGAGTCTGCTCGGCGACCCGTTGCTCCACCGTGCCTGTGAGGACGTGACGGAGTTCGGACCTTCGCTCGCGAGGCTGGTCGAGGACATGTTCGCCACGATGTACGCCGCGCAGGGTGTCGGGCTCGCCGCCAACCAGATCGG
This sequence comes from Streptomyces cyaneofuscatus, assembly GCF_033109485.1. Taxonomy (NCBI): domain Bacteria; kingdom Bacillati; phylum Actinomycetota; class Actinomycetes; order Kitasatosporales; family Streptomycetaceae; genus Streptomyces; species Streptomyces cyaneofuscatus. Next base: position 7,320,857 of record NZ_CP137002.1, read on the forward strand.
CGTCCCGCTCAAAGTGTTCGTCTACGACTGCCCGGACGACGACGACGTCCGTCATCTGGGACACGTCGTCAACCCCGAACTGGTCGAGGCGGACGGACTCACCGTACGCGGACCGGAGGGCTGTCTGTCACTTCCGGGTCTGGAAGCGGGCACGGAACGCTTCGACCACGCGGTGGTCGAGGGCTTCACGATGACGGGTGAGCCGGTGCGGATCGTGGGGACGGGGTGGTTCGCCCGGTGCCTCCAGCACGAGTGCGACCACCTGGAGGGCCGGGTCTACACCGACCGGCTGACCGGGCTGCGGAGGTCCCGGGCGCTGCGGGCGGCGCGCCGGGCGCCGTGGGCCCGTAAAAACGCCCTCTAGAACCCCGGGCCGCCCTTCACGTCGCGGTCGCCCGCCTCCGCCAGTCGCCCCCACAGCAGGTCCGCGAGGCTGCGCACCAGCCGCTCGCGGGAGCAGGGCCGGTCGGCGAGCCACCAGTCGCCCGCCGCGTGCATCATGCCGACGATGCCGTGGCCCCAGATGCGCGCCATCTGCTCGCCGTCCGGGCCCAGGTCCACCCGCTCGACGATCACCTGGCCCAGCTCCTCGCCGAGGCGGCGCAGCAGCGGGGCGGAGTGGCGGCCGACGTCGAAGCCCTGCTCGGGGGAGAGGGCGGCCTCCGCGGAGGTGGCGGAGTCATCGGAGGGGTGCATCAGGAAGCGGTAGACCTGCGGGCGGGCCTCGATCGCGGCGAGATAGGTGTCGAGGGTGGCCTCGACCCGGGCGCGGCGCTCAGCGGGGGCGTCCAGGGCCGCGCGCAGGGCGCTGAGGAGGGCGTCGGTGTGGCGTTTGGCCAGCGCGCGGTAGAGGCCGCCCTTGTCCCCGAAGTGGCGGTAGAGGATGGGTTTGGTGATCCCGGCCTCGGCGGCGATCGCGTTCATCGACGCCTGCGGGCCGTCCCTGAGCACCACCCGGTCCGCTGCTTCGAGCAGTTCGCGGCGGCGGGCCTCGGCCGCGGTCCGCTGTCGCTCGGCGCCGCGTGTGGTCTCCATGTCGTCTCTCCCACCCCTGGCCCTGCAATTTCTTCACGTCTGCTTCTTCGCGCCTGCGCAACGTAACACCACGCCCGGCGCCCTTGTCGATCAGCTCCGGGACGGTTGACATTGCCTACTGTCCGGTAACAGACTGCGGTTACCGCAAGTAACGCATGCTTTTCACGGCAGTGCATGGAGGGGAACATGGCCGAGTTCACACTCGATCTCAACGACGACCAGAAGCAGGTCCGTGACTGGCTTCACGGCTTCGCGGCGGATGTGATCCGCCCCGCGGCCTCGGAGTGGGACGAGCGTGAGGAAACGCCCTGGCCCGTCATCCAGGAGGCGGCCAAGGTCGGCATCTACTCCCTCGACTTCTACGCCCAGCAGTTCTTCGACCCTACGGGGCTCGGCATCCCCATGGCCATGGAAGAGCTGTTCTGGGGCGACGCGGGTATCGCCCTCTCCATCGTCGGTACGGGCCTGGCGGCCGTCGGCGTCCTCGCCAACGGCACCGAGGAGCAGATCGGCACCTGGATCCCGCAGATGTACGGCGACGCGAACGACGTGAAGGTCGCCGCCTTCTGCTCCTCCGAACCCGACGCCGGATCCGACGTCGCCGCGATGCGCACGCGTGCCGTCTACGACGAGGCCAAGGACGAGTGGGTCCTCAACGGGACCAAGACCTGGGCGACCAACGGCGGCATAGCCAACGTCCACGTGGTGGTCGCCGTCGTCGACGCGGACCTCGGCTCCAAGGGCCACGCCTCCTTCATCGTGCCGCCCGCCACCCCCGGCCTCTCCCAGGGCCAGAAGTTCAAGAAGCACGGCATCCGGGCCTCGCACACCGCCGAGGTGGTCCTGGAGGACGTCCGCGTCCCCGGCCACTGCCTGCTCGGCGGCAAGGAGAAGCTCGACGAGCGCCTCGCCCGCGCCCGGGAGCGCGCCAAGTCCGGCGGCGAGCGGGTCAAGAACGCGGCGATGGCCACCTTCGAGGCCTCCCGCCCGGCCGTCGGCGCCATGGCCGTGGGCACCGCCCGAGCGGCGTACGAGGTGGCCCTGGACTACGCCAAGACGCGCAGCCAGTTCGGCCGCCCGATCATCGACAACCAGGGCATCGCCTTCCAGCTCGCCGACATGCGCACCCAGATCGACGCGGCCCGGCTGCTGGTCTGGCGCGCCTCCTGGATGGCGACCACCGGCAAGCCGTTCACCTCGGCGGAGGGCTCCATGTCGAAGCTCTACGCCAGCGAGACCGCCAAGAAGGTCACCGCGCAGGCCATCCAGATCCTCGGCGGCAACGGCTTCACCCGCGAGTACCCGGTGGAGCGGATGCACCGGGACGCCGCGATCTACACCATCTTCGAGGGCACCAGCGAGATCCAGCGCCTGGTGATCGCCCGCACGCTGTCGGGCATGCCGATCCGCTGACGGACACGCGAAAAAGGGGGGCCGTCCGAGGACGGCCCCCCTTCACACCATCACTCAGCCGGGCAGCTGCGCCTCGATCGCCGCCACGACCTCCGTCGACTCCGGCTCGCTGCGCGGGCGGATCCGGGCCACCGGCTCACCGGTCGGCGAGATCACGAACTTCTCGAAGTTCCACTGGACGTCCCCGGCCTCGCCGTCCGCGTCCGCCAGCTTCGTCAGCTCCGCGTACAGCGGGTGCCGGCCGGCCCCGTTGACCTCGATCTTCTCCAGGAGCGGGAAGGTGACGCCGTACGTCGTCGAGCAGAAGGTCTCGATCTCCTCGGCGCTCCCCGGCTCCTGCCCGGCGAACTGGTTGCACGGCACACCGAGCACGGTCAGCCCCCGGTCCCCGTACGCCTGCTGCAGCCGCTCCAGGCCCTCGTACTGCGGGGTGAGCCCGCACTTGGACGCCACGTTCACCAGCAGGACGGTCCGGCCGCTCCAGGCGCCCAGGGTGGTCGGCTCACCGGCGAGGGTGTGCAGCGGAATGTCGTGCAGCGTCATGAAGCTCTCCCTGATCATCGCGTGCGTGGTGCCCATTGTGCCGCCCGCCGCTCATCGGGCGGCGAGCTCCTTGTAGTAGAAGGTGGTCGGCTTCAGGCTGCCCGCCGGGTCGGCCGCGTATCCCGGCACGGACCCCACTTCCGTCCAGCCCGCCTTGCAGTAGACCTGCTCGGCCAGGCTGCCGCTCTCGGTGTCCAGGATCAGCAGGGTGATGCCCTCGACCTGCGCGTACGTCTCCACGGCGTCCAGCAGCGCCCGCCCGATTCCCTGGCCGCGCGCGGCGGGGCGGACCATCAGCTTGGCGACCTCGGCGCGGTGCCGGGCGTTCGGCAGCGGCGCCCGGACCAGGGCGATGGTCCCGGCGACCCGGCAGCCCTCCCGGGCGATCCAGATGGAGACCTCCCCGGACTCCACGGCGCCCGCGCGCTCCCGCCACCAGACGGCGGCCTTCTCCCGGTCCAGCGGAGCCAGGAAGCCCACCGAGGAGCCCTCCTCGACGGTCTCCACGAGCAGCTCGGCCATCTCATCGGCGTACGTGACCAGCTCGGGGCCGGACACGTGGACGATCTCGGTCATGCGCAAGAGTCCTTTCACAGCGGAACAGTCGGGAGGGGTACGGGACTCGGGGCCGGACGCCGACGTGATCCGGCTCCTCCGCCGTATCCCTCCTATCCGCATGGTGTCCCCGATATGCGGGAGGCGTCGACAGGGGAGAGCGCGTTCAGGCCTCCCTCTCGCCGCCGGTGCCGTGGGCGCGCCGGAGGCCCACCCGCCGCCAGACCGCCCGCTGGATCTTGAGCACGGCGGCGCCCACCACGATCAGCACCACGATGTTCACCACGAGCTGGACGAGCGAACCCCAGGCGTCGGGCCAGCTGGTGAACGCGGTGGAGACCGCGATGTCCGCGGCGGCGGGGATCGTCGTGACGGAGATGAACACGCCGAGCAGCGCGCTCGTCCTGGCCTCGGTCAGCGACACGATCCCGACGATCCCGGCCAGGGTGGCGACGGCGATGGAGAAGAAGTTGGGTGTGTTGATCAGGTTGGAGACGGGGCGCAGCCCCCGGTCGAACGCGTCCGACTCCAGGCCGAAGCCACGGATGAGGAGACTGAAGAGGAAGGTGACGACGATCGTCAGAAGGAAACCCGTCCCCAGCGCGAAGAGGCCGCGCCGCACCATGGCCCCGTGTTTCTGGTCGATCCCGAGCGCCACGGCGACGATCGCCCCGTACTCGGGCCCGACGACCATGGCCGCCACGATCAGGATCTGTGAATTGGTGACAATGCCGACCGAACCGATCATTCCCGCGATGACGAGATAGAGGTAGAAGCTCGGCCGGTACCGGCCCTCCGCCCGGATGCGTGCCTCGACCTGCTCCCAGACCGGCGCCCCTCGCAGCGGTCCGAGCGCCCGCCGCCCGTCTTCCGCGGCCGCGCTGGCGAAGGCCATGTCCACCGGTTCGATGACCAGCGAGCCCCGCTGGTCGACCCGCAGGGTCCGCAGCCGGTGCAGGACCTCGTTGGCCGCCCCGGTCAGGACGTCGCAGGCGATGGAGTCGCCGTCGGGATGGCGGGCGGCGTCCCGCCGCACGATCAGGTTGAGCACACACGGATCGTCCGCGAGCAGGCCGACGGCCTCGTCGGTGAGGTCGGGCGGGCTCACCGCGCGGATGTGGATCATGTCCATACCGCTACCTCCGCGGCTCCGGCTGCGGCTTCAGCTCCGGCTCCGGATCCGGCTCCGTGGGACGGAACTCCGCCCGGCCGGCGGCACGGGGGTCACTCCAGTAACGCGGCCCCGGCCCCGTTCGGCAAACCGGTACCGGCCGACCGTGGAGCCCGCCGCCCCCTCGGGCGGCCACGCGGCCGTGCTGGGAGGATCGGGGGCGTGGACACTCCCGATGCCTTCCCCGAACCGCTGCCCGGGGCCGACGGGGCCGTAGCACCGGACCCGGCGGCCGAGGACGCCCCGCCGCGCCGCCTGATCCGCTGCCGCCTCTGCGGCCGCCCCCTCACCGGCGCGGACTCCCGCCGCACCGGCCTCGGCCCGTCCTGCGACGCCAAACTGCACCCCGCGCCGCCGGACATCCGCACCCGCCGCCACGAGGTCGAGCAGGACCCGCTGCCGGGCACGTGAGACGGGCCGAACTACAGCCGCCGGAACAGCCCCTCCTGCACCACCGACACGAGCAGCTGCCCCGACCGGTCGTAGATCCGGCCCCGGGCCAGACCGCGCCCGCCCGTCGCGATCGGCGACTCCTGGTCGTACAGGAACCACTCGTCCGCCCGGAACGGCCGGTGGAACCACATCGCGTGGTCCAGCGACGCCATGTCGAAGCCGCGCGGACCCCACAGCGGCTCCACCGGGATGCGCACCGCGTCCAGCAGGGTCATATCGCTCGCGTACGTCAGCGCGCAGGTGTGCACCAGCGGGTCGTCACCCAGCGGGCCGACCGCCCGCATCCACACCGCGCTGCGCGGATCGGCGTCCTTGATCTCGTCCTGCGTCCAGCGCAGCCGGTCGACGTACCGGATGTCGAAGGGCTGGCGCCGGGCCATCCGCTCGAACGCCTCCGGCAGTCCGCCCAAGTGCTCGCGCACCTCGTCCGCGACCGTCGGCAGCTCCTCCGGGTCCGGGACGATCCGGGCCGGCGGCAGCTGGTGCTCGAAGCCCGCCTCCTCGGGGCGGTGGAAGGAGGCCGTCAGGTTGAAGATCGTCCGGCCCTCCTGGACGGCCGTGACCCGCCGGGTGGTGAAGGACCTGCCGTCCCGGACCCGCTCCACCTGGTAGACGATCGGCACGCCGGGGCGGCCCGGCCGCAGGAAGTAGGCGTGCAGCGAGTGCACCGGCCGCTCCCCGTCGGTCGTGCGGCCCGCCGCCACCAGTGCCTGGCCCGCGACCTGCCCGCCGAAGACCCGTTGCAGGGACTCCTCGGGGCTGCGGCCGCGGAAGATGTTGACCTCGATCCGCTCCAGGTCGAGAAGGTCGACCAGGCGCTCGGCCGGATTCGTCATGCCGTACCTCTCCGCTTCCGCGTCCACTCACTCACCAGGGGGTCTCTCACAGCTGGCCGACCTTCGTGACCCGGACGACCGCCCGGCCCTCCTCGTCCGACGCGGCCAGGTCCACCTCGGCCTGGATGCCCCAGTCGTGGTCGCCCGCCGGGTCCGCGAACGCCTGCCAGACCCGCCACAGCCCGTGCGCCGGGTCCTCCTCGATCTTCAGCAGCTTCGGGCCGCGCGCGTCCGGACCGGTGCCGATCTCCTCGTGCGCGTCCCAGTACGCGTCCAGCGCCTCGCCCCACGCGTCCTCGTCCCACCCGGAGTCGCCGTCCAGCTCGCCCAGGTCCCGCGCCCGGTCCAGCGCGGCCAGCTCCACCCGCCGGAACATCGCGTTGCGCACCAGCACCCGGAAGGCGCGCGGGTTCGCCGTGACCGGCTTGACCTCGTCCGCCTTCTCCTGCGCCTGCTCGGCCGTCTCCACCTCGGGGTTGGCCAGCTGCTCCCACTCGTCCAGCAGGCTGGAGTCCACCTGGCGCACCATCTCGCCGAGCCAGGAGATCAGGTCCTGGAGGTCCTCGGACTTCACGTCGTCCGGGATCGTGTGCTCCAGCGCCTTGTACGCGCTCGCCAGATACCGCAGCACGATGCCCTCGGTCCGGGCCAGCTCGTAGTGCGAGGTGAACTCGGTGAAGGTCATGGCCCGCTCGAACATGTCCCGGATCACCGACTTCGGCGACACCGGGTGGTCGTTCACCCACGGGTGGCTCGTGCGGTACACGTCGTAGGCGTGCCACAGCAGCTCGCTCAGCGGCTTGGGGTACGTGACCTCCTGGAGCAGCTCCATCCGCTCCTCGTACTCGATCCCGTCGGCCTTCATCTGCCCCACGGCCTCGCCGCGCGCCTTGTTCTGCTGCGCCGCGAGGATCTGCCGGGGATCGTCCAGCGTCGACTCGACGACCGAGACCATGTCCAGGGCGTACGACGGGGATTCGGCGTCCAGCAGGTCGAACGCGGCCAGCGCGAACGTGGAGAGCGGCTGGTTCAGCGCGAAGTCCTGCTGGAGGTCGACCGTGAGGCGCACGATCCGCCCCTCGGCGTCCGGCGTCTCCAACTGCTCCACCACCCCGCCGTCCAGCAGCGAGCGGTAGATGGCGATGGCCCGCCGGATGTGCCGCAGCTGCGCCCGGCGCGGCTCGTGGTTGTCCTCCAGCAGATGCCGCATCGCCTCGAAGGCGTTGCCGGGACGGGCGATGACCGCGAGCAGCATCGTGTGCGTGACCCGGAAGCGGGAGCTCAGCGGCTCCGGCTCGGACTGGATCAGCTTGTCGAACGTGGTCTCCGACCAGGCGACGAACCCCTCGGGCGCCTTCTTGCGGACCACCTTGCGCTTCTTCTTCGGGTCGTCGCCCGCCTTCTTGACGGCCTTCTCGTTCTCGATGACGTGCTCGGGGGCCTGCGCCACCACGAACCCGGCCGTGTCGAACCCGGCCCGCCCGGCGCGCCCCGCGATCTGGTGGAACTCCCGCGCGCGCAGCGTCCGCACCCGGGTCCCGTCGTACTTGGTGAGCGCCGTGAACAGCACCGTACGAATGGGTACGTTGACGCCGACGCCGAGCGTGTCCGTACCGCAGATCACCTTCAGCAGACCGGCCTGGGCCAGCTTCTCCACCAGGCGGCGGTACTTGGGCAGCATGCCCGCGTGGTGCACGCCGATGCCGTGGCGCACGTAACGGGAGAGGTTCTGGCCGAACTTGGTGGTGAAGCGGAAGCTGCCGATCAGATCGGCGATCTTCTCCTTCTCCTCCTTCGTGCACATGTTGATGCTCATCAGCGACTGCGCCCGCTCCACCGCCGCGGCCTGGGTGAAGTGCACGATGTAGACCGGCGACTGCCGGGTGTCCAGCAGCTCGGTCAGCGTCTCGGTGATCGGCGTGAAGCGGTACTCGTAGCTCAGCGGCACCGGACGGGTCGCCGAGCGCACCACGGAGGTGGGCCGGCCGGTGCGCCGGGTCAGGTCCTTCTCGAACATCGAGACGTCGCCGAGCGTCGCCGACATCAGGATGAACTGCGCCTGCGGCAGCTCCAGCAGCGGGATCTGCCAGGCCCAGCCCCGGTCCGGCTCGGCGTAGAAGTGGAACTCGTCCATCACGACCTGGCCGATGTCGGCGTACTTCCCGTCGCGCAGCGCGATGGAGGCCAGCACCTCGGCCGTACAGCAGATCACCGGGGCGTCCGCGTTGACCGAGGCGTCACCGGTCAGCATCCCGACGTTCTCGGTGCCGAAGAGCTTGCACAGGTCGAAGAACTTCTCCGAGACCAGCGCCTTGATCGGCGCGGTGTAGAAGGTGACCTTGTCCTGGGCCAGCGCGGTGAAGTGCGCGGCCGCCGCCACCAGGCTCTTGCCCGAGCCGGTCGGGGTGGAAAGGATCACGTTCGCCCCGGACACCACCTCGATCAGCGCCTCCTCCTGAGCCGGATACAGCGTGATGCCCTGGCTCTCGGTCCATGACGAGAAGGCCTCGAAGAGGGCGTCGGGGTCGGCGGTCTGGGGAAGCTGGTCGATGAGGGTCACGCCCCCATCTTGCCTGTCTTCGGACCGGATGAGGGAACCGGCGGGCACCACCAAGATCATGGGCGATACGCTGCGCACTCAACCAGCCCGCGCCGTACCGGTGATGGGCACACCACGCTCTGGGGGCGGAACAAGCCATGATGGGACCGGCGCACTCTCTGTCAGGGGCAGCGGCCTGGCTGGGGGTGGGCGCGGCGGCCGCCGCCACGGGCCACACGATGCCCTGGCCCGTCCTGGTCGTCGGGGCGCTGATCTGCGCGGGAGCCGCGCTCGCCCCCGACCTCGACCACAAGTCCGCGACCATCTCGCGCGCCTTCGGCCCACTGTCGAAGGGGCTCTGCGAGGTCACCGACAAGATCTCCTACGCCGTCTACAAGGTCACCAAGAGCAAGGCCGACCCCCGCCGCACCGGCGGCCACCGGACCCTGACCCACACCTGGTTCTTCGCCGTCCTGATGGGCGCCGGCTGTTCCTTCGCCGCCATCACCGGCGGGCGCTGGGCGGTCCTCGCGATCCTCTTCGTCCACCTGGTGCTCGCCGTCGAGGGCCTGCTCTGGCGGGCCGCCCGGGTCTCCAGCGACGTCCTCGTCTGGCTGCTCGGCGCCACCAGCGCCTGGATCCTCGCCGGGGTCCTGGACCAGCCCGGCAACGGCGCCGGCTGGCTCTTCGACGCCCCCGGACAGGAGTACATGTGGCTCGGCCTGCCCATCGTGCTGGGCGCCCTGGTCCACGACATCGGAGACGCGCTGACCGTCTCGGGCTGCCCGATCCTGTGGCCGCTGCCGATCGGCGGCAAGCGCTGGTACCCGCTCGGCCCTCCGAAGTTCATGCGGTTCCGGGCCGGCAGCTGGGTGGAGATCAAGGTGCTGATGCCCGCGTTCATGGTGCTCGGGGGAGTGGGCGCGGCCGCCGCCCTCAACTTCATATGACCCGGCGGCCGTGTTGCGGGCGGGCGGTCCGCCCGGCCCCGTAGCACCATGGCCGCATGCTGCTCGCCGAGCTCGCCCAGGTCTCCCTGGAGGTCGCCGCCACCTCCGCCCGGTCCAGGAAGGTGGCGCTCCTCGCCACGCTCTTCCGGGACGCCGGACCCGAGGACGTCCCCGTCGTCATCCCGTACCTCGCCGGACGGCTGCCCCAGGGCCGGATCGGCGTCGGCTGGCGCTCCCTCGGCGACCCCGTCGAACCCGCCGCCGAGCCCACGCTCACCGTCACCGGGGTCGACGCCGAGCTGACCGCCCTGGCCGCGATCTCCGGCACCGGCTCCCAGGCGCTGCGCCGGGAGCGGCTGCGCGCCCTGTTCGCCGCCGCCACCGCCGATGAGCAGCACTTCCTGCGGGCCCTGCTCACCGGGGAGGTCCGCCAGGGCGCCCTGGACGCCGTCGCCGCCGACGCGCTGGCCAAGGCCGCCGAGGCCCCGCCCGCCGACGTCCGCCGGGCCGTGATGCTCGCCGGGTCGCTCCAGGAGGTGGCCCGCGCGCTCCTCGCGGACGGCCCCGGCGCGCTCGCGGGCTTCCGCCTCACCGTGGGGCGGCCCGTCCAGCCGATGCTGGCCCACACCGCCGCCTCCGTCACCGAGGCCGTGGACAAGCTGGGCCCCTGCGCCGTGGAGGAGAAGCTCGACGGCATCCGCGTGCAGGTGCACCGGGACGGCGACCGGGTCCGTGCCTACACCCGGACCCTGGACGACATCACCGACCGGCTCCCCGAACTCGTCACCGCCGTGGCCGCGCTGGAGACCGGGCGCTTCATCCTGGACGGCGAGGTGATCGCGCTGGGGGATGACGGCAGGCCGCGCCCCTTCCAGGAGACCGCCGCCCGGGTGGGCTCGCGGCGTGACGTGGCCGCCGCTGCCGCCGGCGTACCTGTCGTGCCCGTCTTCTTCGACGCCCTGTCGGCCGACGGCGTGGACCTGCTCGACCTGCCCTTCGCCGAGCGCCACGCGGCCCTGGCGCGGCTGGTCCCCGAGGCTCTGCGGGTGCGGCGCGCGCTGGTTCCGGACCCTGAGGACGCGGAGGCGCGCCGGGCCGCCGAGGCGTTCCTCGCCGAGACCCTGGAGCGCGGCCACGAGGGGGTCGTCGTCAAGGACCTGGCCGCCGCCTACAGCGCGGGCCGCCGGGGCGCCTCCTGGCTCAAGGTCAAGCCGGTGCACACCCTGGACCTGGTGGTGCTGGCCGCCGAATGGGGGAGCGGACGGCGTACGGGGAAGCTCTCCAACCTCCATCTGGGCGCCCGCCGCCCCGACGGCACGTTCGCGATGCTCGGCAAGACCTTCAAGGGGCTCACCGACGCCCTGCTGGAGTGGCAGACGGAGAAGCTGCGCGAACTGGCGACCGGCGAGGACGGACACATCGTGACCGTACGTCCGGAACTCGTCGTGGAGATCGCCTACGACGGGCTCCAGCGCTCCACCCGCTACCCGGCGGGCGTCACCCTCCGGTTCGCCCGGGTCCTGCGCTACCGCGAGGACAAGACGGCGCAGGAGGCGGACACGGTGGAGACGGTCCTCTCACGGCAGCGCTGAGCCGCGCCCCGGGACAGCGGAGGCGCGGCTCGGACGCCGGTGCTCAGTGCTTGATGACCGACGACTGCGTGTGCTCCTTGATCTGCTCGGGCGTCAGATAGGCGCCCGTGTACTCGAAGTCCCGCAGCGTCGCCGGTTTGCGCGCCTGGAACCCCGTCCGTACGAAGTCGTCACCGGCGACCGCGTTGAGCAGCCAGTTCGTCATGACCCGGGTCTTGGCGACGTTCGTCCGCAGCGCCGACCAGTGGTAGCCGCGCGCCACGGCCTGTGCGGGCAGCCCGTGCAGCTCGATGCCCAGCGGCTTGGACACCGCGTCCTTGCCGCCGAGGTCCACGACGAGCCCCAGGTCCTTGTGGACGTAGTCCTTGAGCGGCTGGTTGCGCAGCGAGGCGATCAGGTTGTCCGCCATCACCTTGCCCTGGCGCATCGCGTGCTGCGCGGTCGGCGGGCAGACCGCCCCGTCGCCCTTGGCCAGGTCGGGCACGGCCGCCGCGTCGCCGAGCGAGAACACCCCGTCCGAGCCCGGCAGCTTCAGCTGCGGTGTCACGGCCAGCCGGCCGCGTACGGTCTCCGCGCCCAGGGTGGCGATCAGCGGACTGGCGGCCACCCCGGCGGTCCAGATCAGCGTCCGGCAGGGCAGCACCCGGCCGTCGGTGAACGTCACCTCCTCGGCGGTGGCCTTGGCGATGGAGACCCCGAGCGACACCTCGATGTTCCGCTTGCGGAGGATCTCCAGGGCGGCCTTCCCCAGCTTGTCGCCCAGCTCCGGCATCAGCTTGGGCGCGATGTCGATCAGATGCCACTTGATCAGCTTCGGATCGAGCCGGGGGTAGTGCCGGATCGCGTTCGTGGTGAGCCGTTGCAGGCAGGCGGCCGTCTCCGTGCCCGCGTAACCGCCGCCGACCACCACGAACTGGAGCCGCGAGGCCCGCTCGGCCTCGTCCTGGCTGGCGTCGGCCAGGTCGAGCTGGGCGATGACGTGGTCGCGTACGTATGCCGCCTCCGCCAGCGTCTTCATCCCGCGGGCGTGGTCCAGCAGTCCGGGGATGTCGAACGTCCGGGTCACACTCCCGGCGGCCAGCACGATGTAGTCGTACGGCTCGTTGACGACCTCGTCCGTGATCTTCCGGATGACGCAGACCTTGGCCTCGGTGTCCACGCCGATCGCCCCGCCGGGGATGATCCGGGTGCGGTGGCGTCGGCTGCGGCGCAGGGAGACCGCGACCGACTGGGGGGTGAGCACGCCGGAGGCCACCTGGGGCAGCAGCGGCAGGTAGAGCTGGTAGGAGAACGGCGTGACGAGCGCGATCTCGGCCTCGCCCGGAGCGAGCCTGCGCTCCAGCCGTTGTACACATTCGACACCTGCGAAGCCGGCGCCGACGACGAGAATCCTGGGTGGTGCCACGGTCTGCGTCCCTTCTCGGGCTTGCGTGGTTCTGCGCTCGCCTGCCCCGTATACCGGCCGATGCACTCCTCATCCTCACCGGATGCACCCCGGACCGCCTCCCGGCGGGGGTGAACGGGCCGCCGCACGGTGGACCGGCGGGGTGCCGCGGTCCCACCGGCTCGGTCGCCCTCATCCCGTCGAAGGGCGCCCGGGGCGCGGCGAGTACGCTGCGGGTGCGTGCGCGGCCGTGCGGCGCAGGCCCTCCGCAGCCGCCCCGACTCCTCGAAAGCCCCCGGTATGCCGTCGCTCCGCGCCTCGCGCCCCGCCTCCCCGGCGGCCGGGATGGTGCGCGGGCTGCGGGCGGGGTCGCTCGCCGTGCTGTGCGTGTCGCTGCCGCTCGCCGCTCATCTCCTCGCCCGCTGCCAGGCACCGGTCTGGGCCGTCGTCGCCGCGGTCGCGGTGGTCGTGGTCCCGGCGGCGGTGGCGCTGACACGGCGGCGCCTCTCGGACAACCAGGTCGTCGGTGTCCTCGCCGTCTCGCAGCTGGCGTACCAGCTGGCGTACGCGCTGCCCGGCGTCTGCCGCGCGGTGGGCGCGGACGGCGTGCCGCTCTGGACCGAGCACGCGGCGAGCACGCATGTGCCCTCAGGCGTGCTGCTCTCCGGTCAGCTGGTCGCTCTGCTCGTCGCGGCCCGCGCACTGGGCCTCACGGAGCTGCTGCTCGGGCGCGGTCGGCCCTTGCTGGCGGCGGTCGGCCGCCTCCTGTCCTTCGTACGGCCGTCGGCCTGCGAACCTCGCGCCCACGGGCCGCGGCGCGGGCACCGGGAGCGTACGCGGCGGCTCAGGTCCGCCGTCCTCGCGCGGCTGCGGTCGGGGCGGGCCCCTCCGTTCGGGCCGCCGCTCGTCCGGCCGAGGCCGGCCGGCGGCCCCTGCCTGCCCTGACGGGCCCCGCCACGCCCGTCCTGCCCCGCCGGGCACACGGCCATCGGCGTGTCCGGCCACATCCATGAGGACGCACGACCCATGAAGAAGCATCTGATCGTCGCCGCAGTGATCCTGGCGGCCTTCGCCGCCGGCCTCGGCTCCTTCCTGCTGCTGGCACCCGAGGACCGCGACCGGGGGATGACGGACATCGAAGCCGCCGCCCAGGCTCAGCCCGTACGGGAGTCCAGCCACCGGCTCACCTCACCGGAGCGGAGCGAGCTGACGGTGGTGGAGTTCCTGGACTTCGAGTGCGAGGCGTGCGGAGCGGTGTACCCGGCCGTGGAGAAGCTGCGCGAGGAGTACGGGGACCGGGTCACCTTCATCGCCCGCTACTTCCCGATGCCGGGACACAAGAACGCCCAGCTCGCCGCCCGTACGGTGGAGGCCGCCGCACAGCAGGGCAAGTTCGAGGAGATGTACGGCAAGCTCTTCACCACCCAGGCGCAGTGGGGCGAGGCCGACGAGTCCAAGGAAGCCCTCTTCCGCACGTACGCCGGGGAACTCGGCCTCGACATGGCGAAGTTCACCGCCGCGCTGAACGACCCGGCGACCACCGAGCGGATCGAGGCCGACCAGCGCGACGGCCTCGGCCTCGGCGTCCAGGGCACACCGACGTTCTTCGTCGACGGGCTCAGGATTCCCAACCCCGGCTCGTACGAGGAGTTCCGCGCGCTCATCGAGAAGCGGCTCGCGCGCAAGTGAAGCAGCGGCTTCGGGAGCACGTACGGTCCGTGCTCCTGAAGCCGCCGCGCGACCTAGTATGGGAACGCGGGCGCATGAAGAGGGCGCGGGACGGAAGAGGGACGGGGCATGCGACGGCTCGGAGAGCTTGAGGCCGAGATCATGGACCGTCTGTGGACCTGGGACAGACCGGCGACGGTCCGCGAGATCGTGGACGACATCAACCTCCGCCGCCCCGCCGCCTACACGACGGTGATGACCGTGGCCACGATCCTCTACGACAAGGGCTGGCTCACCCGGCGGAAGCAGGGGCAGGCGTGGCTCTACACACCGGTCCGCAGCCGTGAGGCGTACTCCGCCGCTCTCATGGAGGACGCCCTGGGGGCGAGCCGGGACCGCTCGGCCGCCCTCGTCCACTTCGTCGAGCGGATGACCGACGAGGAGGTCGCCGCGTTGCGCGAGGCGCTGCGGGCGACGGGCCGGGGCGGCGAGTTGTGAACGCCGCCCCCGCCTTCCTCGGCTACGCGGCCGCCGTCGGCGTGGTGACCCCGCGCCTGCTGCTCCGCAGCAGTTGGCCGCAGCGCGCGCCGCTGCTGGCGGTCGCCGTCTGGTTCGCCCTCGCGGCATCCTTCTCGGTCTGCGTCCAGCTCGCCGCCGCGCACCTCGCCACGCCGGGGGCGCATCTCCACGGCATCCTGTACTCCTGCCGCGCGGCCCTGGGGCTCGGCGGCGAACCCGACGCAGCCACCGGCCCGTCCTGGGGCCTCGTGGCGCTCACCGTGCTGCTCGCCGTGCATCTGTCCGGCTTCGCCTTCCACGCCGTACGGGCGTACGCCGCACGCGCCCGGCACCGCGATGTCCTGGACAAGGTGGGCCGGCCCTCGGCGCTCCTGCGGGCCACGGTGGTGGAGCACGCCGAGCCCGCCGCGTACTGCCTGCCGGGCCGCCGACCGCGGGTGGTCGTCAGCAGCGGCGCGGTCGACGCCCTCTCGCACGACGAACTGGGCGCCGTCGTCGAACACGAGCGGGCCCACATCCACGGCCGCCACCACCTCGTCCTCGCGGCCGCCCACGCCTTCGCCTGGATCTTCCCCGGGCTGCCTCTGGCCCGGCACCTGCGGGAGCAGATCCCGCTGCTGCTGGAGATGGCCGCCGACGACCGCGCCCTGCGCCGCAGTCCGCAGAACGCACTGGCCACAGCGATGTTCACGCTGGCCTCCGGCCGGGCGCCGCGCGGGGCGCTGGCGGTCGGCGGCGAGACGGTGCTGATCCGCCTGAAGCGCGTTCTGGTGCCGCCGCGCAGCGCGCATCCCGCGCTGCGCTGCACGGTCGGCACCGGCGCCCTCATGGCCCCGCTGCTCCCCGTCCTGCTGACCTGCCACGCCGGACTCGGCTGACAGGCGCCCGCGTCAGATCCGTACGCCCCACATGAACGGCATCCCGCTGCGGGCCATCGACTCGTAGCGCACCTGGGCCCCCGGCTTCGGCGAGTGGAGGATCTGGCCGTTCCCGGCGTAGAAGCCGACATGGCTCAGGTCGGTGCGCATGATGACGAGGTCGCCGGGCTTGAGCGCGCTCAGGGAGCTGATCCGGGTCCCGGCGTTGGCCTGCGCCTGGGAGGTGCGCGGCAGGTTCACCCCCGCCTGGCGGAACGCCCAGGAGGTCAGACCGGAGCAGTCGAACGACCCCGGACCGGTTGCGCCCCACACGTACGGCATGCCGACCCGGGTCTTGGCCGCCGCGAAGGCCGCGGCGGTGATGCCCGAGGCACTGGCCTCGTTGCCGAGCTCGACCCGCGCGCTGGAGCGGTTGGCGCGCTCCTCCTTGGCGGCGATCGCGGCCCGCTCCTTGGCCGTCAGCGTGTTGAGGAGCCGCTGCGCCTCGGCCAGCTTGCCCTGGATCTCCTTCTTCCGGCTCCCCAGCTCCTTCCGGGTGTCCTGGAGGTCGGTGAGCTTGGCGCCGGCCTGGGTGCGCTGCTGCTGGAGGGCGCGCTGCTCGGAAAGGAAGCGGTCGAGCGCCTGCGACTGCCGTGCGCCCAGCCGGTCCAGGACCGCCGCCTCGTCCAGATAGGCGTCCGGGTCGGAGGAGAGCAGCAGCCGCACCGACGGGTCGATCCCGCCGCTGCGGTACTGGGCGGCGGCCGCCGAACCGAGCCCGCGGCGCAGCTCGTTGAGGTCTTCCTGCTTGCGGGCCACGGCCTCCTGGAGGTTGTCCGCCTCCTTGCGGAGCTTCTCCGCGTTCTCCTTCGCCCCGTTGTACTTCTCCGTGGCCTGGGTCGCCTCCTCGTGGAGGCGGTCTATCTGCGCCTGCACGCCCTTCTTGTTCGGATCGGGCAGCGGGTCGGCGGAGGCCGGAGAGGCGGAGAGCGCCACGCTCACCGCGGCGGTCGCCGTGAGCACGGACGCGTACCCGCTGGTGGGCTGCTTGGGACGACGGTGGGAGGCCACGGGAACGGGCTCCTTCTTCCTCGGCCGCCGACCGAGGGGCCGTGCGGAGGCTGAGCCCGCATACTAATCAACTTAGTGGCTGGGTTCCAAGCGCCTCCCGGTCGGCCGGAGTTCCCCCGCCCGCATGCGAGGATGCTGCGGTGACCACACCGACCTCCCCGCCCGTGGCCGACGACCCGCCCCTCGACCAGGGGCTCGGGCAACGCGCCGCAGCGGTTCTCGTGTTCGGATCCTCGGCCGCGGTCCTGGTCGTCGAGATCGTCGCCCTGCGGCTGCTGGCCCCCTACCTCGGCCTCACCCTCGAAACCAGCACCCTGGTGATCGGCATCGCCCTCACCGCGATCGCGCTGGGCTCCTGGCTGGGCGGGCGCGTCGCCGACCAGGTCGACCCGCACCGGCTCATCGGGCCCGCGCTCGGGGTTTCGGGCGTCGTCGTCGCGCTCACCCCGCTCCTCCTGCGCACCACCGCGGAGTGGGCGGCTCCGGCGCTCCTGCTGGTCGCGGCGGGGACCCTCCTCGTCCCCGGCGCGCTGCTCTCCGCGGTGACCCCGCTCGTGACGAAGCTGCGGCTCACCAGCCTCGCCGAGACCGGGACGGTCGTGGGGCGGCTCTCCGGCGTCGGCACCTTCGGCGCCATCGTCGGGACCGTCCTCACCGGCTTCGTCCTCATCTCGCGGCTGCCTGTCAGCTCCATCCTGATCGGCCTGGGCGCCCTGCTGGTGATCGGCTCCGTGCTGGTCGGCTGGCGGGCACGCCGCTGGCGCCGGGCCTCGGCCGTGGCGCTGGCCGCCGTCGTCGCGGGCTCGCTGGCCACCGCGTTCGCCCCGGGCGGCTGTGACGCGGAGACCCGCTACCACTGCGCCCGGATCGTCGCGGACCCCGAGCGGGCCACCGGCCGCACCCTGGTCCTGGACGGCCTGCGCCACTCGTACGTGGACGTCGAGGACCCGACGTACCTCCGGTTCGGTTACGTACGCGCCTTCGCGGCCGTCGTCGACACCGCGTTCCCCGCAGGCGACCCCCTCGCCGCCCACCACATCGGGGGCGGCGGCCTCACCTTCCCGCGCTACCTCGCCGCCGCACGCCCCGGAACCCGCAGCCTCGTCTCCGAGATCGACGGCGGCGTCGTCCGCATCGACCGCGAACAGCTCAACCTGGGGGCCTCCAGCGGCATCGACGTCCGCGTGGAGGACGCCCGGCTCGGCCTGAAGCGGCTGGAGACCGACAGCCGGGACCTCGTCGTCGGCGACGCGTTCGGGGGTGTCAGCGTGCCGTGGCACCTCACGACCACCGAGGCGCTGCGGGACGTCCACCGCGCGCTCAAGAAGGACGGGCTGTACGCGGCCAACGTCATCGACCACGGCCGCCTCGCCTTCGCCCGCGCCCAGGTCGCCACGCTCGCCGAGGTCTTCGAGCATGTCGCCGTCATCGGCGCGCCCGTGGACATCGGCCTCGACCCGGACGCGACCCCACTGGGCGGCAACATGGTGGTGCTCGCCTCCGACCGGCCGTTCGACGCGCCCGCGATCCAGGAGGCCCTGGACACGCGGGAGACCGACTGGAGGATCGCCACCGGGGACGCGGTCACCGCCTGGACCGGCGACGTCCCGGTCCTCACCGACGACCACGCACCCGTCGACCAGCTCCTCCAGCCGCACCCCGTCCGAACGGCCCGCTGAAAACCCTGAGAGCCCCTCACCCGTGCCAGGACCGCCACAGCGCTGCGTACGCCCCGTCCGCCGCCACCAGCTCGTCGTGGCTGCCCAGTTCGCTGATCCGGCCGTCCTCCACCACCGCGATGACGTCCGCGTCGTGCGCGGTGTGCAGGCGGTGCGCGATCGCCACCACCGTACGGCCCTCCAGCACCCGGGCCAGTGAACGCTCCAGATGGCGGGCCGCCCGCGGGTCCAGCAGCGACGTCGCCTCGTCCAGCACCAGCGTGTGCGGGTCGGCCAGCACGAGACGGGCCAGCGCGATCTGCTGCGCCTGCGCCGGGGTCAGCGCGAACCCGCCCGAACCGACCTCGGTGTCCAGCCCCTTGTCCAGGCCCTTCGCCCAGCCCTCCGCGTCGACCGCGGCCAGCGAGGCCCACAGCTCGGCATCCTGCGCACCGTCCCGGGCCAGCAGCAGGTTGTCCCGCAGCGAGCCGACGAAGACATGGTGCTCCTGGTTGACCAGGGCCACATGCTCCCGGACCCGCTCCGCCGTCATCCGCGACAGCTCGGCCCCGCCGAGGGTCACCTCGCCGGTGCGCGGGGCGTAGATCCCGGCCAGCAGGCGGCCCAGCGTCGACTTGCCCGCGCCCGAGGGCCCGACCAGGGCGAGCCGGGTGCCCGGAGCCACGTCCAGCGACACCTGGTGCAGGACGTCGACGCCCTCCCGGTACCCGAACCGCACCTCGTCCGCCCGTACGTCCCGGCCCTCAGGCCCGACCTCGGCGTCACCGGCGTCCGGCTCGATCTCCCGTACGCCGACCAGCCGCGCCAACGACACCTGGGCGACCTGGAGTTCGTCGTACCAGCGCAGGATGAGGCCGATCGGGTCGACCATCATCTGCGCCAGCAGCGCACCCGTGGTCAGCTGTCCGACCGTCAGCCACCCCTCCAGCACGAACCAGCCGCCGAGCAGCAGGACCGCGCCGAGGATGGTCACGTACGTCGCGTTGATGACGGGGAAGAGGACCGAGCGCAGGAACAGCGTGTACCGCTCCCACGCCGTCCACTCGGTGATCCGCCGGTCCGACAGCGCGACGCGGCGGACGCCGAGGCGGTGCGCCTCCACGGTCCGCCCGGCGTCCACGGTCTCGGCGAGCATGGCGGCGACGGCCGCGTAACCGGCGGCCTCCGAGCGGTACGCCGAGGGCGCGCGCCGGAAGTACCAGCGGCAGCCGATGATCAGCACCGGCAGCGCGATGAGCACGGCCAGCGCCAGCGGGGGAGCGGTCACGGTGAGCGCGCCGAGCAGCAGCCCGGCCCAGACGACGCCGATCGCCAGCTGCGGCACGGCCTCGCGCATCGCGTTGGCCAGCCGGTCGATGTCCGTGGTGATCCGGGAGAGCAGATCGCCGGTCCCGGCCCGCTCCAGGACTCCGGGCGGCAGCCCCACCGACCGTACGAGGAAGTCCTCGCGCAGATCGGCGAGCATCTCCTCGCCCAGCATCGCCCCGCGAAGCCGCATGGACCGGGTGAACACCGTCTGGATCACCAGCGCGAGCGCGAAGATGGCCGCCGTGCGCTCCAGATGGAGGTCGGCGACCCCGTTCGAGAGGTCCTCGACCAGACCGCCGAGCAGATACGGTCCGGCGATCGACGCGATGACCGCCACCGCGTTGGCGCCGATCAGGAGGGCGAAGGCCTTGCGGTGACGCCGCAGCAGATCCCGTACGTAACTCCGTACGGTCGTGGGGGTGCCCACGGGCAGGGTGGTGGCCGACTCCGGGGCGGCCGGGTCGTACGCCGGTGGTGCGACGCCGATCATGCCCTCTCCTCGATTTCCTGAGTGCTGTTGTCCATGGCGGGGACGGTCACGTTGCTCGCCGCCGCCTCGTCGTCGGTCTCGCGGGTGACGACGGCCCGGTAGCGCGGTTCGGAGCGCAGCAGCTCGCGGTGAGTGCCCGCGGCGACCACGCTGCCCTCGTGGACCAGAACGACCCGGTCGGCGACGTCCAGCAGCAGCGGGGAGGAAGCGAACGCGACCGTCGTACGGCCCCGGCGCAGCCCCGCGACTCCGGCGGCGACGCGCGCCTCGGTGTGCGAGTCGACGGCGGAGGTCGGCTCGTCCAGAACCAGCGCCTCCGGGTCGGTGATCAGCGACCGGGCCAGCGCGAGCCGCTGGCGCTGACCGCCGGAGAGCGACCTGCCCCGCTCGGTGATCCGGGTCCGCATCGGGTCCCCGTCGTTGTCCGGGGAGGCCTGGGCCAGGGCCGCGAGCACATCGCCGCACTGCGCCGCCTCCAGCGCCTCCTCGGCGGTGACCAGCCCCGAGGACGGGACGTCCAGCAGCTCCTGGAGCGTGCCGGAGAGCAGTACCGGGTCCTTGTCCTGGACCAGGACGGCGGTCCGGGCGGTGTCCAGCGGGAGTTCGTCCAGCGCGACGGCGCCGAGCAGGACGGAGGGGGCCTCCTTCGCCTCCTCCCTCTCCTCCCTCTCCTTCTTCTCCTCCTCGGTGTCCTGGTCGCCGGTCTGCGCATGGCCGCCCAGCCGTTCGGCCAGCCGTCCCGCCTCGTCCGGGTCGCCGCAGACGACCGCGGTGAACTGGCCCCGGTGGGCCATCAGCCCGGTGGCGGGGTCGTACAGGTCGCCCGACGGAACGCCCGCCTCCGTGGCCGTCCGGTCGCTGCGACGCAGCGACAGCACGCGTACGGCGCGCTGTGCGGACGGCCGCGAGAAGGAGTAGGCCATCGCGATCTCTTCGAAGTGACGCAAGGGGAACAGCATCAGGGTGGCCGCGCTGTAGACCGTGACCAGCTGGCCCACGTCGATGCGGCCCTCCCGTGCCAGCGTCGCTCCGTACCAGACCAGGGAGATCAGCAGGATGCCCGGCAGGAGGACCTGCACCGCCGAGATCAGCGCCCACATCCTCGCGGAGCGCACGGCGGCCTTGCGGACCTCCTGGGAGGCGCGGCGGTAGCGGCCGAGGAACAGCTCCTCGCCGCCGATGCCGCGCAGCACCCGCAGTCCGGCCACGGTGTCCGAGGCCAGCTCGGTCGCCTTGCCCGCCTTCTCGCGCTGCTCGTCGGCGCGCCGGGTGGCGCGGGGGAGCAGCGGCAGCACGGCCAGGGCCAGCACCGGCATGGCGACGGCCACCAGGACGCCGAGGGTCGGCAGGTAGATGACCAGCCCCACGCAGACCACGACGAGCGCGATTGCGGCGGCCAGGAAGCGCGAGAGCGCCTCGACGAACCAGCCGATCTTCTCCACGTCGCCCGTGGAGACGGCGACGACCTCACCGGCGGCGACCCGCCGGGTCAGGGCGGCGCCCAGCTCGGCGGTCTTGCGCGCCAGGAGCTGCTGCACCCGGGCGGCGGCGGTGATCCAGTTGGTCACGGCGGTCCGGTGGAGCATGGTGTCGCCCACCGCGATCAGGACGCCCAGGGCCACGATCAGACCGCCGGCCAGCGCCAGGCGGGTGCCGGAGCGTTCGATGACGGCCTGGACGGCGACGCCGACGGTGACCGGGAGCCCGGCGATGCTCAGCTGGTGGAGGAGTCCCCAGCCGAGCGACTTGAGCTGTCCGCCGAGCTGATTGCGCCCGAGCCAGTACAGGAAGCGTGGGCCCGACCGTACATCGGGGTCGCCGGGATCCGAATACGGAAGATCGCGAATCTGCATGACGTCCCAGGGCTCGGTATGCGCGGGGCCCGTGCGGGCCTCGGAGTTACGGGGTGACCAAACCGTGCAAGGTTCGCTTCCCGCCCCCCTCCGGGGCAACCGGTTTTCTCCGCGCCGGCGGCCGCCCCCGGGGTCCCGTGCCGAGCCGCACGGGACCCCGCCGCCGTCACGCGGCCGGCTTCTCCGAGTCCATCCCGGACCTGGCCTTCTTCCACGCTCCCCGGGTGAAGTCCGGTATGGGGAGCGGGGCGCCCTTGGCCTTGATCGAGAGGTGGCTCAGCGGCACGGGGGCCGTCCAGACGGCCGCGTCGTACACGTCGAAGTCCGGGACGAGGCCGAGCCGCATGCACTGCATCAGCCGGAAGATCATGATGTAGTCCATCCCGCCATGGCCGCCCGGCGGATTGGCGTGTTCCTTCCAGAGCCAGTGGTCCCACTCGGCGTACTTCTTGAAGTCGTCCCACTGGTGGTTGGTGTTCGTGGGCTCCAGGTAGATCCGCTCCGGGTAGTCCTCGAAGACGCCCCGGGTGCCGCCGAGGCTGTTGATACGGGAGTACGGGTGCGGCGACGACACATCGTGCTCCAGCCGGATCACCCGGCCCTTGGCCGTCTGGATCAGGCTGATCGTCCGGTCGGCGCCGATGTACGACTCCTTCCAGCTGGGGTCGCCCGCCGGCATGTGCTCCTTGCGGTACGCGGCGAGGCCGAGGGCGGGGGTGCCGATGCTGGTGATGGAGACGGCCCGGTCACCCCGGTTGACGTCCATGTAGTTGGCGACCGGACCGAACCCGTGGTTGGGGTAGAGGTCGCCGCGCAGCCTGGTGTGCCAGAGCCGCCGCCAGGGACCCTCGTAGTAGTCGGGGTCGAACATCAGCTCGCGCAGGTCGTGGTTGTACGCCCCCGCGCCGTGCAGCAGATCCCCGAAGAGGCCCGCGTGCGCCATCCGGAGGACCCGCATCTCGTTCTTGCCGTAACAACAGTTCTCCAGCTGCATGCAGTGGCGCCGGGTGCGCTCGGAGAGGTCGACGAGCTGCCAGAGCTCCTCCAGGCGCATCGCGATCGGACACTCCACGCCGACGTGCTTCCCGTTCAGCATCGCCGCCTTGGCCATCGGGAAGTGCGTCTCCCAGGGGGTGGCCACGTAGACGAAGTCGATGTCCCCGCGCCGGCAGAGGTTGACGTAGTCGTCCTCGCCCTTGGCATAGACGGCGGGGGCGGGCTGCCCGGCGGCCGTCACCTTGGCGGCGGCCTTCTCCGTCTTGTCCCGGACCGGGTCGCAGACCGCCACGACCCGGACGCCGGGGACGGCGAGGAAGAGGTCGATCATGCTGTCGCCCCGGTTGCCGAGGCCCACGATGCCGACCCGGACGGTCGAGCGCCGCTCGAAGGGGACGTCGGCCATGGTGCGGCCCTGGCGGGCGGGGACGGCTGTCGCGGCCGCCACCGCGTCTGCTGCTCCCGCTGCTTCCGGCGTGGCGGCTGCGGCGGCCGACGCGGTGCCTCCCGTGAGGGCGCTCAGGCCGAGTCCGGCGCCGGCCACGCCCGCCGTGGTCCACAGGACCGAACGGCGGCTGGGATCCTGCCGGTCCGGCCGGCCGGTGTCGTCGCCGGAGTGGTGCGGGGGGAGATCCTGCGGTGCCTGTCCGGGCCGGGCGTCGTCGTTCATCGAGCCTCCAGGTGGGGTGTGGGGGTTCTGGACGTGCGCGAGCGGGGCCCGGGTCCCGTACGGGTGTGAACGGACCCCGGGACCGGGCCTCGGTAGGACCCTGGACGGTGAGGCTGATGGTGCGCAAGAGAGCCAATTGGACTCTCGTCCTCAAACCATGGACTTTTCTTCACGGCATGCGAAGGCCCCAACTGGTTCAACCAGTTGGGGCCTCTGACCTGGGCTCGGACGGGTCCTGCGGAGGCTCAGCGGCCCGGCGGCCGGGTGGCGCGCTCCAGCTCGATCAGGGCCGAGCGGTAGGGGTGTCCGGTGGCCCGCTCCATGCCGATCTCGCACATGCGGTTGGCCGACAGATAGGCGTCATACGTACGGGAGTTGACCTCGGCCGCCTCCTTCGCCGTGGCCGTATCGGTCAACTCCTTGTGCAGCATGCCCCGGTCGCCCGCGAACGCGCAGCATCCGGCGTCGTCCGGCACGGTCACCTCGTCGGCGCAGGCCTCGGCAAGCACCCGCAACTGCTCGGTGTCGCCCAGGTGTTCCATGGAGCACGTCGGATGGACGACGGCCGATCCGGTCCTCCGGGACACCGTCAGCTCCGGGAGCAGCTCGTCGGCCGCCCACACCAGCGAGTCCACGACGGTGAGTTCGCGGTGCAGGGCCCTGTTGTCCTCGGTGAGGTAGGGCACGACCTCTTCGGCGATGCCGAGCGTGCAGGAGGACGCGTCGACGACCAGCGGCAGGGTCCCGCCCGCCGTCCAGCCCCAGGCCGCCTCCACGATGCGGTTCGCCATGATCCTGTTGCCCGCGTCGTACCCCTTGGAGTGCCAGATCGTCGCGCAGCACGTCCCGGCGACGTCCTCGGGGATCCACACCGGCTTTCCGGCCCGCTCGGAGACGGCTACGAGGGCCTCGGCCAGAGAGGTTCCGGGCGGGCCTGCCGCAGGTCCCGCCTCCGGGCCGGCGAAGATGCGGTTCACGCAGGCCGGGTAGTACACCGCGCTCGCCCCCACCCGTGCGGTACGGGGCAGCTCGCGGGCGGCGCGACCGGGGAGCTGGGGCAGCCACTCCGGTACGAGATCGGGGCGTACGGCCCTGCGGGCGAGCCGGGTCACCGACTCCAGCAGCCGGTCGCCGCCCCGCTCCCCGATGGCGTTCCCCGCCGCCACGGCGAGCCGCGCCGAGGCCTCCACCACCCGGAAGTTCTTCGCGGTGAGCGCGGCGATCCGCTCCTCGCGCGGGGTGTGCCGCAGGTGCCGGAACCCCTTCATCATCGCCCCGGTGTCGATGCCGACCGGGCAGGCGAGCTTGCAGGTGGAGTCCCCGGCGCAGGTGTCCACCGCGTCGTACCCGTAGGCGTCGAGGAGTCCGGCCTCCACCGGGGAGCCGTCCGCCTGGCGCATCATCTCGCGGCGCAGCACGATCCGCTGGCGCGGCGTGGTCGTCAGATCCTCGCTGGGGCAGGTGGGTTCGCAGAAGCCGCACTCGATGCACGGGTCGGCGACCGCCTCCACCTTCGGAATGGTCTTCAGTCCGCGCAGATGGGCCCGCGGATCCCGGTCGAGGACGATGCGCGGAGCGAGCACCCCCTCGGGGTCGATGACCTGCTTCGTCCGCCACATCAGCTCAGTCGCCCGAGGACCCCACTCGCGCTCCAGGAATGGCGCGATATTGCGGCCGGTGGCGTGCTCGGCCTTGAGGGACCCGTCGAAACGGTCCACGACCAGCGCGCAGAACTCCTGCATGAACGCGTCGTACCGCTCGACGTCGTCGGGGCGCGCCGCGTCGAAGGCGAGCAGGAAGTGCAGGTTGCCGTGGGCCGCGTGACCGGCGACCGCCGCGTCGAAGCCGTGGCGGGACTGGAGCTCCAGCAGCGCCTCGCAGGCATCGGCCAGCCGGTCCGGCGGGACGGCGAAGTCCTCGGTGATCAGCGTCGTACCCGAGGGGCGGGAGCCGCCGACCGCCGTCACGAACGCCTTGCGGGCCTTCCAGTACCCGGCGATCGTCCCCGCGTCCCGGGTAAACGTGTTGGTGACGGAGGCGGCGGGAACCACCAGATCCAGTCCCCGCATCACCTCGGTGGCGGCCTCCTCGAACGCCTCCTGCCCGGCCTCGTCCGGTGCGCGGAACTCGACCAGCAGCGCGGCCGTCTCCCGGGGCAGCGCCGCCCAGTCCGCCGGGACGCCCTTCACACTGACCGAAGCACGCAGGGTGTTGCCGTCCATCAGCTCCACCGCGATGGCCCCGGCTTCGTTGAACCGGGGGACGGCGGCCGCGGCGGCGGTGAGGGAGGGGAAGAAGAGGAGGGCGCTGGTGATCCGCCGGTCCAGCGGCAGGGTGTCGAAGACGGTCTCGGCGATGAAGCCGAACGTCCCCTCGGAGCCCACCATGAGACCGCGCAGGATCTGTACGGGCGTCGCGCCGTCGAGGAAGGCGTCGAGGCGGTAGCCGTTGGTGTTCTTGATCGCGTACTTGGTTCGGATGCGGGCCGTCAGCTCCTCGTCCGCCTCGATCTCCGCCTTGAGCTCCAGCAGCCCGGCGCACAGCTGCGGCTCCGCGTGGGCCAGCTCCTCGTCGGCGGCGGGGTCGGCGGTGTCGACGACGGTGCCGCTCGGCAGGACGAAGGTGAGGGAGGCCAGCGTGCGGTAGGAGTTGCGGGTGGTGCCCGCCGTCATCCCCGAGGCGTTGTTGGCGACGACCCCGCCGATGGTGCAGGCGATGGCGCTCGCCGGGTCGGGGCCCAGCAGCCTGCCGTACCGGGCGAGCGTGGCGTTGGCCCGCAGGATGGTGGTGCCGGGCCGGATGCGGGCACGCGCCCCGTCGTCCAGCACCTCGACACCGGTCCAGTGACGGCGGACGTCGACGAGGATGTCCTCGCCCTGCGCCTGGCCGTTGAGGCTGGTGCCCGCCGCCCGGAAGACGACCTCGCGGCCCTTGCCGTGGGCGTACGACAGGATCGCGGAGACGTCGTCGAGATCCTCGGGGACCAGCACGACCCGGGGGAGGAAGCGGTACGGGCTGGCGTCGGAGGCGTACCGCACGAGGTCGGAGATCTTCCAGAGCACCTTGTCCGCGCCGAGCAGGGCGGTCAGCTCGGAGCGCAGGGGCTCCGGGGTCCCGGCCGCGCTCCCGTCGGTGACCCGGTCGGGGGCGGGTGCGCGTGCCGTACCGGGGCGGAGGGCTTCCGGGTCGGGCTCCAGCAGCGGCATGTCGGCGTCCTCTCAGCAGCGGCGCTCCGGCATCCCGTCGACCAGAGCGGAGAGCAGCTCACCCAGCACCTCGCGCTGGCCGGCGGTCAGTGGGGCCAGGATCTCCTCCGCGGCCGCCCGGCGCGCGTTGCGCAGGGAGCGCAGCGTGGCGCGCCCCTCGTCGGTGATCTCGATGCGGACCACCCGGCGGCTGTCCGGATCCGGGGCGCGGCGGACCCGCCCGCTCGCCTCCAGGGCGTCGACCAGCGTCGTCACGGCGCGCGGGACTACATCCAGGCGATGGGCGAGATCGGCCATCCGGGGGGCCGCGTCGTAACTCGCGACGGTCCGCAGCAGCCGGAACTGGGCCGGGGTGATGCCGATCGGCTCCAGCTGACGGCTCTGGATGCGGTGCAGCCGGCGGGTCAGCCGCAGCAGTTGCTCGGCGAGCATGCCGTCGGAGTCGCGGTCATGATCCCGGTCCCGGTGATGGTCGGGGGAGCGCTGGGGGGCGGCTGCCGCATCCGTGGCATCGGCGTCGGAGGAATCTGAGGCGTCCATACGGGAACAATATCAGGACCCCGTTCATTGTGAGTATAGGTAACAATGAGCTAAGCTCTGAACGTCGGACACGTCCGGCGTTCCTCACGCCCCACGAAGGAGCCCATGAAACCCGACGCACTCACGTGGACGCCCCCTCCCGATGCCCGCGCCGCCTCCGACCGGCCGCCCGGCGAGGTGCGGCGCATCCTCCGTCTCTTCCATCCCTACCGCGGCCGGCTCGCCGTGGTCGGCCTGCTGGTCGGCGCCTCCTCCCTGGTGTCGGTCGCCTCCCCGTTCCTGCTGCGCGAGATCCTGGACACCGCGATCCCCCAGGGACGCACCGGACTGCTGACGCTGCTCGCCCTCGGCATGATCCTCACCGCCGTGATGAACAGCGTCTTCGGCGTCCTGCAGACCCTGATCTCGACGACCGTCGGCCAGCGCGTCATGCACGACCTGCGCACCGCCGTGTACACCCAGCTCCAGCGGATGCCGCTCGCCTTCTTCACCCGGACCCGCACGGGCGAGGTGCAGTCCCGCATCGCCAACGACATCGGAGGGATGCAGGCGACGGTCACCTCCACCGCCACCTCGCTCGTCTCCAACCTCACGGCCGTCATCGCCACCGTCGTCGCCATGCTCGCGCTCGACTGGCGCCTCACCGTCGTCTCGCTGCTCCTGCTGCCGGTGTTCGTCGCGATCAGCCGCCGCGTCGGCCGGGAGCGGAAGAGGATCACCACCCAGCGCCAGAAGCAGATGGCCGCCATGGCCGCCACGGTGACCGAGTCCCTCTCGGTCAGCGGCATCCTCCTCGGCCGCACGATGGGCCGCTCCGACTCCCTCACCCAGGGGTTCACCGAGGAGTCCGAGCGCCTGGTCGACCTGGAAGTGCGCTCCAGCATGGCGGGCCGCTGGCGGATGTCCATCATCGGCATCGTGATGGCCGCCATGCCCGCCGTCATCTACTGGGTGGCCGGCCTCACCGTCCAGCCCGGGGGCACCGCCGTCTCCATCGGCACGCTCGTCGCCTTCGTCACCCTCCAGCAGGGCCTCTTCCGCCCGGCGGTCAGTCTGCTCTCCACCGGCGTGCAGATGCAGACCTCCCTCGCCCTCTTCCAGCGGATCTTCGAGTACCTCGACCTCACGGTGGACATCACCGAGCCGGAGAAGCCCGTCCGGCTGGAGAAGATCCGCGGCGAGATCGCCTTCGAGAACGTCGACTTCAGTTACGACGCCGACGGCGCCCCCACACTGTGCGCCATCGACGTGACCGTCCCCGCGGGCACCAGCCTGGCGGTCGTCGGCTCCACCGGCTCCGGCAAGTCCACGCTCAGCTATCTCGTGCCCCGGCTCTACGACGTCACCGGCGGCCGGGTCACGCTCGACGGGACCGACGTCCGCGACCTGGACTTCGACACCCTGGCCCGGGCGGTCGGCGTGGTCTCCCAGGAGACCTACCTCTTCCATGCCTCCGTCGCCGACAACCTGCGCTTCGCCAAGCCGGAGGCCACCGACGAGGAGATCGAGGCCGCGGCCCGCGCCGCCCAGATCCACGACCACATCGCCTCCCTGCCCGACGGGTACGACACCCTCGTCGGCGAGCGCGGCTACCGCTTCTCGGGCGGCGAGAAGCAGCGCCTGGCCATCGCCCGCACCATCCTCCGCGACCCGCCGGTGCTGATCCTCGACGAGGCGACCAGCGCCCTCGACACCCGTACGGAACACGCCGTGCAGGAAGCGATCGACGCACTTTCCGCCGGCCGCACCACCGTCACCATCGCGCACCGCCTCTCCACCGTCCGCGACGCGGACCAGATCGTCGTCCTGGACGGCGGCCGCATAGCCGAGCGCGGTACGCACCAGGAGCTGCTCGACCGGGACGGCCGGTACGCCGCCCTGATCCGCCGCGACTCCAACCCGGCCCCCGCCCCGGTCCCGGCCCCCTGACCGCGCACCGCGTGCGGCCGGGACCCCGGCACCACCCGCACACGGCCCGTACGGCATGATCGCCGCGCATGAAAGCTCTCCTCGGGGTCGAACTCCCCGGCTACCGGCCCGTCGACACCGACGCCTGGCTGAACGACCACGGCGATGTGCTGTCGCTGCACTTCTTCGACCTGGTGCCGGATCTGCCGGCCGCCCTGGACGACGGCCCGGCCCTGCGCCACGGCCTGACCCACTTCACGGCGCGAGCGGGCGGCGGCCTCATCGAGGCGTCGGTGAAGCGGCTCGGCGAGCTGCCCGCCCTGCGCCAGATACTCAAACTGCCGCTCCCCGGGCAGCCCAGCGGCCAGGCGTTCATCGGCAGCTTCACCGTGCCGCGCGCCACGTGCAGCACCGTGGTGAAGATCCAGGCGGCCGAGCGCGGCATGACCGGCATGCGGGAGGCCGTGGTGATGGCCAAGCTCGGCCCCGAGAGCTACTTCCGGCCGCATCCTTACGCCCCCGAGGTCCAGGGCGGGCTGCCCTTCCACGCGGCGGACCACGACCGGTGGGACGCGGAGTTCCCGGACCACCCGCTCACCCGGGTCCGCCGGACGCTCGACGTGCTCGCGGAGGCGGTGACGGTCGACCCCGCCTTCACCGCACTCCCGCCCTTCGCCGGACCGGGCGCGGCACGGGGCTGACGCCGTACGCGGGCGGTACGGCGCCCCCGCTCCGTACACGCAGCGGCGCCGCCGCTCCCGTGGGACGGGGAGCGACGGCGCCGGGCGGAGCGATGGTCAGACGAGCCAACCCACGAAGTGGACGATGCCGGCCAGCAGGTTGGTCAGGAAGTTCATCTGGTCTTTCTCCTTGTGCGTGATGCATGTGTGGGACGTGCGCGGTAGCGGTCTGCAGCCCGTTGACTGCGCTCTGCAATCATCACGTCCGGCGGAGGAGATCAGCAACGAATCCCCATACGATCACGCGTTCCAGCGAACACCCGATCCCTTGTTCGTGTGTTCTGGTCGTGCGGTACGGCGTTCGTGTCGCCGGAGCCGACGCCGCCGCCGGGCTACCGGCCCGGGGGAGCGGACCGGGTTAACGTGCCCGCATGGTGAACGAGTCCCCGGACGCCCGTCCCCGTCGCAGACTCCGCCCGACCCGCCGCGGAAAGATCGTCCTGGTCGTCGCCGCGCTGCTCGTCGTGTCGGCCGCCGTACTGATCCCGCTCTCCGTGTTCGGATCGGACGAGCAGAAGGAGAAGAAGCAGCGCCCGCAGAGCACGCTGGTGATCCCGGAGGGCTGGCGCGCCTCGCAGGTGTACACCGCCGTCGACCGGGCGCTCGGCCTGAAGTCCGGCACCACGCAGAAGACCGCGGGGACGGTCGATCTGGAGCTGCCCGAACAGGCCGAGGGCAACCCCGAGGGGTACTTCTTCCCGGCCACCTATCCGATCGACTCCGCGACCAAGCCGGCCGGCCTGCTGCGCTACATGGCGGACACCGCCCGCAAACGGTTCGGGGCGGACCACATCACCGCCGGGGCGCAGCGCAACAACGTCACGGTCTACGAGACGGCCACGATCGCCAGCATCGTCCAGGCCGAGGCGGACACCGCCTCCGACATGGGCAAGGTCGCCCGGGTCGTCTACAACCGGCTGCTCAAGGACATGCCGTTGCAGATGGACTCCACCATCAACTACGCCCTCAAGCGCTCCACCCTGGACACCACGACCACCGACACCCAGCTGGACAGCCCGTACAACAGCTATGTACGCAAGGGCCTGCCGCCGACGCCCATCGGCAACCCGGGGGAGGAGGCGCTGCGCGCCGCGATCAGCCCGACGCCCGGCCCCTGGCTGTACTTCGTCACGGTCGCGCCCGGGGACACCCGGTTCACCGACAGCTACGACGAACAGCAAAAAAATGTCGAGGAGTTCAACAGCAACCGCCGTGCGGCCACGGGCTGACCGGAGCAGCCGTCACACGGCCGCTGCCGCCTCTGGCGTACGGTCCGGGCCACCGGTCTCCTCCAGCAGCCGCAGCACCGACCGCACGGCGGTGCGCCCCGCCCGGTTGGCGCCGATGGTGCTGGCGGACGGGCCGTACCCGACGAGGTGGACGCGCCGGTCCCGTACCGCACGGGTGTTCTCCGCCCGGATGCCGCCGCCCGGCTCGCGCAGCTTCAGCGGCGCCAGGTGGTCCACGGCGGGCCGGAAGCCGGTCGCCCAGAGGATCACGTCCGCCTCGGCGCTCCGGCCGTCGTCCCAGGCCACCCCGGTCGGGGTGATCCGGTCGAACATCGGCAGCCGGTCCAGCACCCCCTGCTCCCGGGCGCGCCGCACCGCGTCGGTGACGGGCAGCCCGGTCACGGACACCACGCTCTGCGGCGGCAGCCCGTTGCGTACCCGCTCCTCCACCATCGCCACCGCCGCCCGCCCCCACTCCTCGGTGAACGGCTCGTCGCGGAAGACCGGCTCGCTCCGGGTCACCCAGAAGGTCTCGGCGGCGTACGGGGCGATCTCCATCAGGTGCTGCGTACCGGAGGCGCCGCCCCCGACCACGATGACGCGCCGTCCCGCGAACTCCTCGGGCCCCGGGTAGTTCGCCGTGTGCAGCTGCCGCCCCCGGAACGTCTCCTGCCCGGGGTAGCGCGGCCAGAACGGCCGGTCCCAGGTGCCGGTCGCGTTGATCAGCGCCCGCGCGGCGTACGTCCCCTCGGACGTCTCCACGAGCAGCCGCCCGCCGCTTCCCTCACGTACGGCGCTCACCTCGACGGGCCGGTGGACCCGCAGCTCGAAGCGCTCCTCGTACGCCGTGAAGTACGCGCCGATCACCTCGGACGAGGGCCGGTCGGGGTCGGCGCCGGTCAGTTCCATGCCCGGCAGCGCGTGCATCCCGTGGACCTTGCCGTACGTGAGCGAGGGCCAGCGGAACTGCCAGGCGCCGCCCGGCCGGGGCGCGTGGTCCAGGACCACGAAATCGCGGTCCGGCTCCAGACCGACGCGGCGCAGGTGGTGGGCGGCGGACAGCCCCGCCTGCCCGGCGCCGATCACGACCACGTCCAGCTCGCGCACCCCAGTAATGTTCACGCTTCTACTAACTCGTGGGGCGCCCGGGATCTTCCCGGGCGCCCCACAGGGTTCAGCGCCCTCCGGCGACCAGCAGCGGCGCCGCACCATGCACCGGCGCCGCACCCCGGGTCTCGGCTCCGGGCGTGCCCAGCAGCGGAGACGCGGGAACGGTCGAGAGCAGCCCGCGTCGGGCCAGCTCGGGCGTCACGCCCTCACCGAACCAGTACGCCTCCTCCAGATGCGGATAGCCCGAGAGCACGAAGTGCTCCACACCCAGCGCGTGGTACTCCTCGATCCGGTCGGCGACCTCCGCGTGGCTGCCCACCAGCGCGGTCCCGGCCCCACCGCGCACCAGGCCGACACCGGCCCACAGGTTCGGCGCGATCTCCAGCTTGTCCCGCGAGCCGCCGTGCAGCGCCAGCATCCGCTGCTGCCCGACCGACTCGCTCTTCCCGAGCGCCTGCTGCGCCGCCGCGATCGTGTCCGCGTCCAGATCGTCCAGCAGCCGGTCGGCCGTCGCCCACGCCTCGCGCGACGAGTCACGCGAAATGGTGTGCAGCCGGATCCCGAACCGGACCGTACGCCCCTGCTCCTCGGCCAGCCCGCGAATCCAGTCGATCTTCTCCTTCACCTGGGCCGGCGGCTCACCCCAGGTCAGATAGACATCGGCATGGGCGGCGGCCACCGGACCGGCGGCCGCCGAGGACCCGCCGAAGAAGATCTCCGGCAGCGGGTCCGGCGGCAGCGCGGTCAGCCCGCCCTCCACCTGGTAGTGCTCGCCGTCGAAGTCGTACGGCTGCCCGCTCCAGGCACCCCGTACCACCGACAGGAACTCCGCCGTCCGCGCGTAACGCCGGTCGTGGTCCAAGTGGTCCCCGAACCGCCGCTGTTCGGTCGAGTCGCCACCGGTCACCACGTTGAGCAGCAGCCGCCCCCGGGTGATCCGCTGGTAGGTCGCGGCCATCTGGGCGGCGAGCACGGGCGAGATGACGCCCGGGCGGAAGGCGACCAGGAACTTCAGCCGCTCGGTGTGCTGCGCGAGCGCCACCGTGGTCAGCCAGGCGTCCTCGCACCACGTACCTGTCGGCGTCAACACCGCCTCGAAGCCCAGCTGTTCGGCCGCCTTGGCGATCTGCGCCAGATACTCGATGTCCGGCGCGCGGACCCCGCTCACCGGGGTGATCCGGTCGCGCTTGATCCCGCCGTCGGTGTACGCGTGCCGGTCCACGAGCGTCCGGCCGTCACCTCCGGTGGGCAGGAACCAGTGCAGATGTACGTTCACGAGGAGGCCTTTCCGTACGAGCGGGGTGCGGTGGAGGAGGCGGGGAGGTTCCGGTTGAAGCGGGTGTCGACGTAGTCCTTGAAGTCGAACCGCCGCGGAATCAGCTTGAGTTCGGCGAAGGTGTCGGCGATCTCCTGCTCGGAGGCGATGGCGGCCTCGTCGATCGCCACGGGCACGCGGGTGCCGTAGGTGAGCTTCACGGCGTCCAGCGCCACCTCGTAGGGCAGCCCGGTCTCCTTCGCCCACACCTTCGCCCACTCCTCCGGGTGCTCGAAGACCCAGTTCTGCGCCCGCTCCAGCCGGACCAGCAGATCACCGAGGGCCTTCGACTTCTGCTTGTCCTTGAGCGAGGCGGGCGAAGCCACCTGGAAACCGAGGCCGTTGACGACGCCCTCACCGGTCGTCAGTACCCGGGCGTTCCCGGCCCGCAGGATCTGCGAGGTGTACGGGTCCCAGATCGCCCAGGCGTCGACCTTCCCCCGGCTGAACGCGGCGAGCGCGTCAGCGGGCTGGAGGTAGTTGAGCTTCACATCCTTGATGGAGAGGCCCGCCTTCTTGAGCGAGGCGACCAGCTGGAAGTGGGCCGAACTGCCCTGCGCCACGGCGACGGACTTCCCCTTGAGCTGCTCGGGCTTCTTGAGCGGCGAGTCCTTCGGGACGACGATGGCCTCACCTGCCGACGATCCGTGGCTGGCACCCACGACGACGATGTTCGAGTCGGACCCGGCGGCGAAGACGGGCGGGGTGTTGCCGACCCCGCCGATGTCCACGGCCCCGGCGCTCACGGCCTCCAGCAGGGGTGGACCGGAGGTGAAGGTGGACCATTTGATGCGGTAGTCGAGATCGTCGAGCTCTCCGGAGGCCCGCAGGATGGCTTCGTAACCACCCTTCTGGTCACCGACGTTGAGCGTCACGCTGCCCTTGCCGTCGGTGCTGCCTCCCCCCGACCCCGTGGACGAAGCGCCGCCACCGCAGGCGGCGAGGAGCAGGGCGAGGGGAAGGAGCAGGGCGGGCAGGGCGCGGCGTTTCATGGTGGTTCTCCGTGTTGCTCGGGAAGGGGAAGGGGAGGGGGGAAGAGGCGGGGTGAAGAGGTGGGGGGGTAAGAGGTGGGTGGTGGTCCGGGAGGTCATACGTCGGAGTGCGCGGCGGCAGCCACTTCCTGCTGCTGGTGGTCGGCCCCGGCGTCCGCCCCGCCGCCGTCCTCGACGCCGAGCTCGCTCAGCAGCCGCGAACGCAGGCCCGCGAAACCGGGGGCGCCGACACCGCGCGGGCGGTCCAGCCCGACGGCGGTGTCGTACGCGATGCCGCCCTCCCGCATCACCAGCACCCGGTCGGCCAGCAGCAGGGCCTCGTCCACGTCGTGGGTGACCAGCAGGACCGCGCAGCCACGCCGCTGCCAGAGCTCCGCCACGAGCTGCTGTGCCTTGATCCGGGTCAGGGCGTCCAGCGCGCCGAACGGCTCGTCGAGCAGGAGCAGATCGGGCTCGCGCACCAACGCGCGTGCCAGGGAGGCACGTTGGGCCTCGCCGCCGGACAGCGTCTTGGGCCAGGCACCGGACCGGTCGGTCAGCCCGACCTCTGCCAACGCCTTTTCAGCCAGGGCCCGTTCGGGCTTGCCCGGCAGCCCCAGCAGCACATTGCGCCAGACCCGTTTCCAGGGCATGAGGCGCGGCGCCTGAAAGGCCACGGCACGGCGGCGCGGCACCAGAACCGTCCCCGCTATCTCGCGGTCGAGCCCGGCCAGCACCCGTAGCAGGGTCGACTTGCCGCATCCGCTGCGCCCCAGCAGGGCGGTGAACTCCCCTGCTTTCAGGGTGAGATCGAGACCGTCGATGACAGCACGCCCGTCGAAGGAACGGGTGAGCCCTTCGACCCGAACGGCGGCCTCGGGCTCCCCGGTGGGGGAGGGGGCCGGGGTGGTCACTGGCCGGTGAAGGTCGGTCGCCATTGCAGCAGCAGCCTTTCGAGGGTCCGGACGATGACATCGGCGGTGAGGCCGAGGAAGGCGTAGACGACGAGGCAGACGACGATCACGTCCGTCCGGAAGAACTCCCGGGCCTGGTTCATCAGGAACCCGATCCCGGCATCGGCGTTGATGGACTCGCCGAAGACGAGCGCGAGCCAGGCGGTGGCCAGCGAGTACCGCAGCCCGGTCATAGCCCCGGGCAACGCCCCCGGCAACACCACATGGCGCACGAGCCCCCACCGGTTCAGCCCCAACGACTCACCGGCCTCGATGAGTTGGGCGTCCACGCCACGGATCCCCGCATACACGTTCAGGTACAGATGAAAGGCGACCCCGAGCGCGATGAGCGCCACTTTCGGCGCCTCGCCGATACCGAGCCAGATGATGAACAGCGGGATCAGCCCCACCCAGGGCACGGTGCGCAGCATCTGTACGGTCGCGTCGACGAGGTCCTCGCCGAGCCGCGAGAGCCCCGAGACCAGCGCGAGCACCGTCCCGACGACCCCGCCGAGCACGAGCCCCACCGCCACCCGCTGGAGCGACACGCCCATAGCGGCCGGCAGGGTCCCGTCGGCGATCAGATCGCCGCCCGCCCGGGCGATGGTCCCCGGCGAGGCGAGCACGTCCGGGTGCAGAACCCCCGTGGCGCTGAACACCTGCCAGAGCGCGAGCAGCAGCAACGGCCCCACGGTCCGCCGCAACCACCGGGGCACGGACCGCAGCCGCGCCCGGCGCACGGACGCCGGGACGATCGGCTCCAGATCGGGTGACGTACGACTGCCGGGGGCCGGGGTCTTCTCCAGGCCGGCGGCCAGATCGGGCGGTGCGTGGCTGATGGTCATGGGGGCTCCACGGGAGGTCGTACGGAGGGGGATCGGGAACGGAGACACGCTGACGCGCCCCCGGGCCAGGGCACTGCGGCTGACCCGAACACGTCAGGAAGGCCGCAAGGCCGGAGGGCGCGTCAAGAAGGCCGCAGGGCCGGAGGATCAGGGGCGGCGAGCCCGGCCGGCGGCAGATCGAAGCAGCCCGCACGGGTACGTCGAGGGGGAGGGGCAGCAACCGGGGCGGAACGGGCGCGAAGGAGGCCCGGTCAGAAGCGGCCGGAAAGGCGCTGAGAGAACGTCAGCAGCCGCGACAACACGCGGCGGATGCCACCCGCAGCAGGTCGATGTGACCGCGCGAGGTGAGCAGAGCTGATCGGAACATGGCGATGAACGTAGCCATCCGGTCAGGAGGCGGTCAATGGTGTCTCGGAGCGTGGACGTGTGATCTCGCCCTCCGGAAGGGAAGATGGGGGCATGTCCGATTCCTTCACCACCACGGTTCTGCACATCACCACGGGTACGGCCGAACGCGTCATGGACCTGACCCGGGAGTGCGAGGAGTTCCTCGCCCGGTCGGCGTCCGGCCGGGACGGCCTCCTGAACATCTTCGTCCCCCACGCCACGGCGGGCATCGCGATCCTGGAGACGGGCGCGGGCAGCGACGACGACCTCCTGACCGCCCTCCACCACCTGCTCCCGGCGGACGACCGCTGGCAACACCGCCACGGCAGCCCGGGCCACGGCCGCGACCACGTACTCCCCGCCCTCGTCCCGCCCCACGCCACGCTGCCGGTGATCGGGGGGTCGCTGGAGCTGGGGACGTGGCAGTCGGTGTGCCTGGTCGATACCAATGTGGATAATCCCAACCGTGAAGTGAGGTTGAGCTTCATGGGCTGATCGCAAGGCCCGTGAGGCGGTGCCGTGAAATCTCCGCACCATGCGCGGTCCAACGGAGAGGCACTGCGCGGTACGGACGATCGAGCGGCGCTCAGCGGATCAGGGGTCTGCGGGGGCGTCCCCCCGCCGCAAACCCCGGCGGCTGTATGCCGACCGGGGCTACGACTTCGACAAGTACCGCCGCCTGCTGTGGAAACGCGGCATCAGGCCGATGGTCGCCCGACGCGGCGTCGCTCACGGCTCCGGACTGGGCAAGGTGCGCCGGGCCGTCGAGCGGGCCCTTCGCCTGGCTGCACCAGTTCGAACGGCCCGGTACCCGCTACGAGCGACGCGCCGATGTCCACCAGGGCCTGCTCGAACTGGCCTGCAGCCTCACATGCCTGCGCCGCCTGTGCACCTCGTCCTGAAGCGGTCAGCTGGCGACACTGAACCACCTCGGTCAGAAGCGGTTGAAGGGACCGCACCGCGGTCCGCAGGTCCCGATCCGCGATGTCAAGAGGCTCAGCCCGTACCAGCGCAGCCGCCCGCCCGCGCCGCACGGCCCGTCCCTGTGTCACGGACCGCCGTGCGATCATCACGCGTAGAGGGCGCGGTCGCCCGGAAGAGGGGGAACAGGGTGAGCGTGGACGGCCCGAAGAGCTGGTCCGGCTGGGCAGGCCGGACAATAGAGATTCCCGCCGACAGCGCGGGCAAGCCGACCCTGCTGGAGGTGCGGGGCGGCCTCACGTCGAGCTTCCGTTTCCACCGCGCGGTCGGCGGTCGTTCCACCGGCGAAAACCTTGTGACCACCTCCCGCGGACGGCGGATGCGTATCGTCCTTCCCGCCGATTCATCGGGCTTCACCGTGGACCGGATCACGGTGAGCGACGGAGCGAGCGGCTTTCACCGCTGGCACGCCCGGATCGTCGGCGCCGAGGCACTGCCTCCGCTCACCAAGGAGGAGCGTGAGGGGAAGTACACCGAAACGTTCGGCTACTTCCAGCCCAAGCGCTACTACGAGGAAAGACACGTCCTTCGCTGGGAGTTCAAGAGTCACGGCAGCGTGACCTACCACCTCGCGACCGGCGGCAGGCGGGTGGAGATCCCCGACTTTCCGTCCCGGTCCAAGGGAACATTCCCCCTGACTCACCACGGATACGTCACCATCTCCAGTCCGGACAAGTGGCGAGTTTCCTTGACCTGAACGAGAAGAGGTTCCACAGCGCGACCGTGGCAGACCTGGTGACGTATCAGGGACGCCCCGGGAACCATCGGGCACCAGGGCATGGGACCGGTGAGGTGGCATGTCCCTACGGCCGGGCACCCTGTTCGGCTGGAAGGCGAAACTCCGCTCCGATCCGGCCGTTGAGACGTGCAAAAGGTGTTCGGGGACGGAACGTGCTGCCGGAAGTGAGGAAGGAGCTCGATCGGCTGCTCGCCTTTGCCCCCGCCACCCGATCCGCGACCACGCTGACTTACCGTCAGATGGCGGGTGCCGACGGCCGGAGCAACGATGTGGCCAAACCCGCCCCGCCTCGTTGTGCGACCCCGCCGGCGACAGCACCGGCTGTCGCGTCGCCGCTCGTCATCGACGGATCCAACCGTGCGAGGAACGGGCGGCTTCCGCGCACAGCGGGCGGCAAGCCGAGTTTCGTGGCACTGCAAGCCGCCATGCGGTCGCTGCGGCGGCCACCCTCGTGGTTGCCTTGACGGAGTTCGGTGGATACGAACCGGGACAACCCGGACCGTCAGGTGCGGCTGAGCTTCCTCGGCTGACCAGGATTGTTCAGCGGGTACGTACCGCCGGACGCCACCATTTCCCAAGCTGTGACGGGTCATTGGGGGACAACCCGTAGTCTCGCGGTTGTTCGGGACGGGCTCGCCCCGAACAACCGCGATGACGGATTCTTCCCCTAGCTCAGCAGGCCAGAGCCGGCGTCCTGTCGTCGAGCATCGCGCAGAGCGTTGTGCGTGCTCGCGACACCCGGGATCTGATGGTGCCCACGGGGCACGCGCTGGTGCGGGCCGCATCGTCGTAGGGCATGTCCAGGAGCTGGGTCAGGACGAACGCCTCGCGGCGGTCGTCCGGCAGAGCCTCGACGAGGGACATCAGGGCGATGCCTTCGTCGAAGCCGGGCAGGTCGCGCGGCTGGCTGCACTCCGCGACGAACTGCCAGTCCGGGGTGTCGGCCAGGCGGGGGCGGGCAGCGGCGCGTCGCAGGCTGTCG
The DNA here is from genome assembly GCF_033109485.1 of Streptomyces cyaneofuscatus. Taxonomy (NCBI): domain Bacteria; kingdom Bacillati; phylum Actinomycetota; class Actinomycetes; order Kitasatosporales; family Streptomycetaceae; genus Streptomyces; species Streptomyces cyaneofuscatus. The sequence continues at coordinate 7,360,345 of NZ_CP137002.1, forward strand.
ACGACCGCTCGTCGGGCGATGGTCAGCAGCCAGGCACGTGCCGAGCCGCGCCCCTGGAAGAGGTGGACGGTGGACACGGCACGCAGGAACGTCTCCTGTACCAGGTCCTCGGCCACCTGTGAGTCGTCGGCCAGGGCCGTGACGTAGCGGCGGACGTCGTGGTGGAGGGCTCGGAAGACATGCTCGAAGGCGTCGGCGTCGCCCGCTGCGGCGCCGAGAGCCCAGGCAGTTACTTCGTCCTCCGTCGCCCCGGTGTGTCTTTGGGCAGGAAGCATGGGATTGCGGTTCCTTCCGGGTGTCCGGACAGGGCGCGGCCTGTTGGCGTGTCCCGGTCCGGAGAATGAGAGATCGCACCCGCGCAGGAGAAACGCGGGTGCACGTCGGCGGCGTTCGAGCGGCCGACGTGAGCCGGCTGTCAGTGGACAGCGATCCCTCGGGGCGGTCCCCGGGTGACGAGGGTGTCGGAGAGCAGGCGCGACTGCGGGCGCGTGATGGAGCGGTCGTAGGCGGAGGCCGGTGGCGCGGACGGCAGAGGGCGGAGCGCGTCGAGCAGGAAGAAGGGAAGGGCGACGCGTTCCGCGAGGGCGCTGAGGATTCGGAAGGCGGCACGCTCGCCGCGCGCCAGCCACAGTCCGCACAGCAGTGCCGCCACGACGTGTCCCAGGAGCATGCCCCAGGAGGCGGTCCCGGTCATCGCGGTCATGTCGTGTGCGGACTGGGCTGCGTGGGCTCCGTGGCCGGCATGGGCTCCGTGGGAGGCGTGCCCCATGGCCGCTATGGCGGAGGAGCCGCCCTCCAGATTGGGCAGCGGCATGCTTTCCGTCAGCCCGGCCTGGGCGGCGACGTCGTAGGCGCGGGCCGCGGCGGCGGTGTTGCTGTGGGGGCCGCACAGCAAGGCGTCCGCCCATCTGGCTGCGAGGGCGGACTCGCCGTCGGCCCCCACGGCTGTCTGCTGCATGGTCTGGGCGAGCGTGAAGGCCGCGTGCAGGGCCGCCTGCACCGCGACGGTGAACGCGATGACGCCGGCCTGGCCTCGCTCCCTTCCCGCGACGAGCCAGGTCAGCGTGCCCACTCCGGCGAGGCTCAGCCCCAGAGACCACCACGGGAGCGGGGCGTCGGACATGAGGGCGTGACCGAGGGCAGCCAGCGAAACGCACACGACCGCGAAGAGCGCGGACCGTGTGGCGCGAAACCGCCATCCCACCGACATGTTTCCCGATCCTGGCACTGCCCCGCCCACACCTCCATACCGGGTCCGCTTCGGCGTGTTCCGTGCTTTGCCCTGCTGCCCGAAAGCCCACCTCGCCGACATCCGAATGGTCGTACGGCACCGTCTTCCAGTTCCCGGCCTTCTGAGAGTTCCGGATGTATCGGGGGCATGCGACCGATGCACTGTGCCTCCACGCTCGGCATCGACCGAGCTTGTTGCCCGGAGGTGCTGGGCATCACCTCGGTACTCGGGCTCCTGGCTCTGCCCGGGGTCCGATGGATGTGGAGGAGTCGATGATGACCGGATCACCCGAACCGCTGGCCACCTTCTGCGGCAACTGCAACTGCGGCTGTCCGGAACTGTTCGTCGACGAGACCGCTGCGCCCGAGCGCCGGATCGTGATCACCGACGACTTCGGGCAGCGGGTGCAGATGAGCGCGGACCAGTTCGGGTCCCTGATCGAGGAGGCCAAGGCCGGCCGCCTCGACGCAGCCGTCAGCGCATGACGGCCACGCGGGTCCGGGGAGTGGGGCTTCCCGGACCCGCGCCCAACCTCGGTCCGGGGCGGTGCGGAGATCGCCGCTCCGCACCGCGAACCGTGGTGTCAGACCGCTACCGGCTCGGTGACGGTGTATCCGGCCTCGGTGATGGCCAGGCGGATCCGGTTGTCGTCGAGGTCTTGGCCGCGGACCAGGACCGTCCCGTCGGGAAGGTCGACCTCGACCGCGTCGACGCCCGGTACCTCGGCGACTTCCTCGGTGACACTTGCCACGCAGTGGCCGCACGTCATTCCGGCGACGCGGTAGCGGTTCTCGTTCATGCTCTGCTCCTTGTGTGGTTCCCCCTGCCTATACGGACAGGGGAGGGGCGGCGTTCACCGGCCACTCGGGCGGAAGCCTCGGTGAGCCGGTCACCACAGGGGTCGTTCGCAGACCCGGGCCTGCTCCCTCCTTCACCCCTACGGGTGCTGTGACGCTCTTCACCTGTATGCCCAGGAACTTTCGCCGGTCCCTCTTCGACTTCTGGAATACCGCGAGCCGTTGTGTGTCGGTTCGTGTCCCGATCGGCGAGGAGCGACCTGTGGAGCAGAAGGCAGACTCCGGGCCTGGGGCGAAGGCCGCCCGGTGGTTCCCGCCACCGGCGCTGTGGGCGTTCCTCCTGCTGCTGGGTGTGGTGTTCGCGGGGGCCTACGCGGTGGGCCGGGCCGTGGGGCCGGTCGCGCCGGGGATGCACGGCCCCGGGGTGACGAGCGACGCGCCCTCACGGGACGCGGATATGCCGATGGAGCACGGGGGCGGTCACTGATGGCCGCTGACGTGGTGCCTGTCGTCGTCGCCACGGACCTCACGGTCGGGGGGATGACGTGTGCGGCCTGTGTCCGGAGAGTCGAGCGCAAGCTGGGCAAGCTGGACGGTGTCACGGCGGAGGTGAACCTCGCCACCGGTCGCGCCCGGGTCAGCCATCCGCCGGAGGTGACGACCGAGGAACTGATCTCCGCCGTTGTCGCGGCCGGTTACACCGTTGAGTTGGTGAAGCCGCGAGAGGAGGAACGGCCCGCCGAGACCGATGAGGCGTCCGGCGAAGAGGCGCGGCGGGAGAGGGAGCGTCTGCTCGTCACCACCGTTCTGTCGGTCCCCGTGCTCGTGCTGTCGATGGTTCCGGCCCTGCAGTTCGACAACTGGCAGTGGCTGTGTTTCGTCCTCACCGCCCCTGTTGCGACGGCCAGCGCCTGGCCCTTCCACCGTCGGGCGCTGAGCGGGCTGCGGCACGCGACGGCGACCATGGACACGCTGGTCTCGCTCGGCGTCGTCGCGTCGTTCGGCTGGTCCGCGTACGCGCTGTTCCTGGGCGGTGCCGGTATGCCCGACATGCGCATGGGGCTCAGCCTGGTCCCCTCGGCCTCCGACGGCATGGCGCACGTCTACCTGGAGGCGGCGGTGGGCGTACCGCTGTTCGTCCTGCTTGGCCGGTTCCTTGAAGGTCGGGCCCGGCGGGGGACCGGGGCGGCGTTGCGGTCGCTCGCCCGCCTCGCGGCGAAGGAGGTCACCGTACGCCGGGGCGGCACGGACGCACTCCTGCCGATCGAGCGGCTGCGGACCGGCGACACCTTCGTAGTACGTCCGGGGGAGCGGGTCGCCACCGACGGCCAGGTGACGGAGGGCAGTTCGGCCGTCGACCTGTCCCTGGTCACCGGGGAGTCCGAACCCGTCGAGGTGGGGCCGGGGGCCTCGGTCACCGGCGGTTCCGTGAACATGGGCGGCCTGCTGCTGGTGCGGGCGACCGCCGTCGGCGCGGACACCCAACTGGCCCGCATCACCCAGCTGGTCACCGACGCCCAGGTCGGCAAGGCCCGCGCCCAGCGGCTCGCCGACACCGTCGCCGGAGTCTTCGTCCCCGTCGTCCTCGCGCTCGCGGCCACGACGCTCGGCTTCTGGCTCGGCGCCGGCGCCGACCCCCAGGCCGCGATCACCGCCGCCGTCGCGGTTCTCGTCGTCGCCTGCCCGTGCGCGCTGGGGCTCGCGACCCCGACGGCACTCATGGCAGCCACCGGACGCGGGGCGAGGCTGGGCGTTCTGGTGAGCGGACCGCAGGCACTCGAAGGGCTCCAGCACGTCGACACCGTCGTGCTCGACAAGACGGGAACCCTGACCTCCGGACACATGAGCGTCGGCCGGGTCACCGCCGCGCCCGACGGCCCGGGCACGGACGCGACCGTACGGCTGGCGGGTGCGCTGGAGCAGGGCTCGGAGCACCCGCTGGGCCACGCGATCACCGCCTTCGCCCGGCGCGCCGCCGGAGACGACGACCTGCCCGCGGTGACCGGCTTCCGCGCCACCGCGGGCCGGGGGGTGAGCGGAACGGTGGAGGGGCGCGAGATCGAGGTGCTGACACCGGACGGCACCGAGCTGCCCGCCCCACTGGCCGCCGCATGTGAGCAGGCCGATGAGTCCGCCCGTACGGCGGTGCTGGTACGCGTGGACGGTGCCCCCGCAGCGATCGTGGAGGTCACCGATCTCGTACGACCCGGCAGCTATCGCGCCGTGGACCGGCTGCGCAGGCTCGGTGTCCGGCCGGTGCTCGCCACGGGTGATCGGGCCCCCGTCGCACGGGCGGTCGCCGAGGAACTCGGCATCGCGGAAGTCCACGCCAGGTGCACTCCCCAGGAGAAGGCCGAACTGGTGCGCCGACTGCGGGCCGAGGGGCGCCGGGTCGCTGTTGTCGGTGACGGAGTGAACGACGCCGCCGCACTCGCCGGGGCCGACCTGGGCATCGCCATGGGCACTGGAACGGATGTAGCCATCGGCGCCGCCGATGTCACCCTCGTACGCGGCGACATCGAGGCACTCGCGGACGCCGTCCGGCTCGCTCGGCACACCCTGGGCACCATCCGCACCAATCTGGTGTGGGCCTTCGGCTACAACGCCGTGACCATGCCCCTGGCCATGGTCGGCCTGCTCAACCCCATGGTCGCGGCCGTCGCGATGTCCCTCAGCTCGGTCCTCGTCGTGGCCAACAGCCTGCGGCTGCGCACCTGGCAGCCCTCACCGGCCGGTAAATCCCGTCCCCGCCCCCGTACCGCCGCACGGAGCACGGTGTGACGCGCACTGATCCCACCCACGACGCTCCACCGCAGCTCATATCCGTCTCTCGCCGAGGAACCGCGCGTACATGAACTCCTCACCTTCCTCTTCCTCCCGTCTGCGCCGTGCACGCGAGGCGACCGGCACCGGCCTGGTCGTAGCCCTGGTCTCGCTCGCCGCCATCGGCTGCCTCTCCGCCTGGGCAGGCGCCGGCCATGCGGGCAGCCCCGCGAAGATCGAGGTCAGGGAAGCCCGGGTCCTGCTGCCGGTGATACCGGGCCGGAACACCAACGCCTACTTCCGCATCGTCAACACCGGCGGTGCCCCTGACCGGCTCCTCTCGGTCACCTCTTCGAGGGCCTCGGCCGCCGAGCTGACCGTGCACCGCATGAACGAGGAGAACGGGGCCTACCGTGAGAGCTCCGGGAGCATGGAGATCCCCGCGGAGGGGGAGGTGGAGATGTCCCCGCACGGCTCGGCGGTGACCGTCCGCTCCGACCCTTCGTGGCGGACGGGGGAGCGCGTTGCGTTCACTCTCGCATTCCATCGGTCCGGGACGATCACGGTGGAAGCCGACGTCCGGCCGGTCACCCTGGGGTCCGCATCCTGAAGGCGAGGCGAGTGAACGTCCTTCGTGGCCTTTCGCGATCCCGGCGAAGAATTCCGTCGAGCCCGGGAACCCTGAAGCTCTTGCGCCCGACTCATTGGACAGCGCGGTAGCTGATCCGACGGGACGTCGTCGCTTTCCCTCGAGTCCGCTTCCGGGCGGTGAGGGCGAGCAGGCCAAGCGAAGATCACGACGGTCTTTTCCGTCGGCTTAATTGCCACGCGTTTCCACGCATGTGCCATGGCCGATTCACCAGAGGGGATTTCCGTGCAGGTCGTGATCGTTTTCTACCCCGCATTCACCGCGCTGGACGTCATCGGCCCCTATGAAGTCCTGGGGCGCCTGCCAGGGGTCCGGACCGTCTTCGTCGCCGAGAACCCCGGGCTCGTGACCAACGACCTGGGCAGTCTGTCGATCGACGTAGTGAAGCGCTTGGACGAGGTGCCTGCCCCTGATGTGGTGCTGATCGGCGGTGGTCCCGGGCAGGCCGAGCAGATGACGGACGGCGCCCTGCACGCCTGGCTGCGTGATGCCGACCGTTCGGCGACCTGGATGACCTCGGTCTGCACGGGCTCGCTGGTGCTGGCTGCCGCCGGGGTCCTGGCCGGTCGGCGTGCCACGACCCACTGGGGAGCACTGAACCAGCTCACCGAATTCGGCGTGACGCCCACGCCCGAACGCGTCGTCATCGACGGTCACTACGCGACCGGTGCCGGCGTGTCGGCCGGTATCGACATGGCCCTGACGCTGACCGGTCAGATCTCCGGCGACGACGTGGCCCAGGCCGTGCAACTTCTCATCGAGTACGCGCCGCAGCCGCCGTACAACGCGGGAAGCAGGGAGACGGCCTCGGACGAGGTCGTCCAGACTCTTTTCACCGTCTTCGGCTCCGACGCGCCGGAAGAGAGCGGCTGAGACACGCTGTTCCTTCTCCGGTCGCCGCCGGCCCGGTGCTCGACGTCCTCACCCCCGGTGTGATGCGCGAGGTGTTCGGTGTCGAAGCCATCACCACGCGGCACGACGACGGGATCGTGCGGATCGCGTACGGAGCGCATCCGCTGGCAGAGAAGAGGGAGGCCGGTCAGGCACGGACGTCACTATGACCACGCAAGCATCTGGTGTTCGGCGGGAACTATCCGCACCGGCCCACCGACTACTCCCGCGGTGGGCGATCACCCACCGTGCCATGGCTACCGTCCGCCAGGAGTGTCCGTGCTACGACCCCGCGCCACCCTCGTCGTCCTCGCCGCCTCGACCGTGCTGATCGGCGGGTGCTCCGCCGGCCCCGGCACATCGGGCTCCACCAGCACGGTGCTGCGCGTCGGCCTGAGCGAGGAGTCCGGCGCCCTGGACCCCCATGCGTTCACCGGCAACTTCGTCCTGCTCGACGCGGTTTACGAGCCCCTCGTCACCTACGCGGAGGGTGGGAAGCTGAAGCCGGGACTCGCGGAGTCGTGGAGCGTCGCCGAGGACGGCAGAAGCGTCAGCTTCGACCTGCGGGACGGCGTCACCTTCACCGACGGGACCCCACTCGACTCCGCCGCCGTGAAGTGGAACTTCGACCGCTGGGTGGGCAACAAGAAGTTCACCTTCTTCCGGGCCTCCCAGGTCATCTCGGCTGTGGAGACCCCGGACAAGGACACCGTCAGGCTGACTCTCTCGGAGCCGTACGAGCCGCTGCTGCAGGAACTGTCGATCATCCGGCCGGTACGACTGCTCAGTCCGAAGGCGGCGAAAGCCGACGGCACGTTCCAGAAGGCTGTCGGAACCGGGGCGTGGAAGCTGGAGTCCAACTCCGCGACAGGGGCCAAGCTGGTACGCAACGACGACTACTGGGGAACCCGGCCGAAGCTGGAGCGGGTCGAGTTCAAGGTCATACCGGACTCCCAGGCCCGGCTCGACGCACTGAGCAACCGGGAGATCGACCTCATCGGCGGCGCCTACCAGGCCCCGATCACACCGGTCGAGGCCAAGACACTGAGCGGGCGCGGAGACATCACGTCGCTCGTCGGCGATCCGGACGTCTCGATCATGCTCGGGTTCAACGCCGACGGCCCGGCCGGAGACCGAGCGGTGCGCGAGGCGGTACGCCAGGCCATCGACACCACTGCCCTCACCAAGGCCCTGTTCCAGGGCTACGGCAAGCCCGCACGGCGGGTGTTCCCCCCGAACGTGCCCGACTCGGGCACCGACCTGCCGGACTACTTCGACCAGGCAGCGGCCCGCAGCACACTGGACGCCGCCGGGTACACCCTCGACGGCGGAAACCGGGTCAAGGACGGAAAGCGCCTCTCCCTCAAACTGCTCATCCCCGCCACCCCCGCCCAGGGACAGCTCGACCCCCGCTCCATGGCCGAGGCCATCGCCGGATCCCTCAAGGAGGTCGGCATCGCCGTCGACATCTCCCCGGTCGACGCCGCCGCGTACTACGACGAGCGGGCGGAAGGAACCTACGACATCACCTTCTTCGAGGGACTCGGCGCGCCCTACGACCCCTCGGGTTCGATCGTCTCCATGTTCACCTCCGGAGCCCGCGGCCCGCTCTGGGTGACCAAGGCCACCGAGGACCTGGTCGACAAGGCGGTGTTCGCGGACGATCCCACCGCACGCGCCGCCGCGTACCAGAAGCTCTACGACGAGGTCGCAGCCGACGCCGGATTCGTCCCCCTGGTCTACCGGCCGCGAATCTACGCGACCCGGGACACGGTGAAGGGATTCGCCGTCCCGCCCACGGACGTGGACCTGGAGCTCACCGGGGTGACGGTCGGGTGAGACCCTTGGGCCGGCTGGCGACCGCCGGCGGTCACATCGCGCGATGGACCGTGGACACCGTCGGCGTGCTGCTGGCGATGTCGGTGGGGACCTTCGCCCTCGTCCTGCTCGCGCGGGGCGACCCCGCGGCGGTGCTGGCGGCGACCCGGGCCGGCCGCCCCGCCACGCCGGAGCAGATCGAGGCCGTCCGCGGGGAACTCGGGCTCGACGACCCGGCACCCGTGCGCTACGTACGGTGGCTCGCCGACGCCTGCACCGGCGATTTCGGGCGCTCGTTGCGTACGGACGCCGCGATCGGCCCCGAAGTCGCGGACCGGCTGGGTGTCACGCTGGCCCTGGTGGGCGGATCCGCCCTGATCGCCGTTGTGTTCGGGGTGGGCGTCGGCGTCGCCGGTGCGGTACTCCGACGCGGAGTGCTGCGCGGGGCGCTGCGCACCGGCGCGCTGCTGGTCAGCTCGATCCCTTCGTTCTGGCTGAGCTACCTCCTCGTCCTGTATCTGGCGATCCGCCTCGGGCTGCTCCCGACATCAGGGATGGCGGGCCCCTCGACGTGGCTGATGCCCATGGCAGTACTGGGCCTGCCCGTTGCCGGTGCCCTCAGCCGGGTGGTCGCCGTCACGCTGCGCGATGCCCTCGACCGGCCTTACGTACGCGCGGCACAGGCACGGGGCAGCGGAACGCTGTCGATCGTGGTCCGGGACGGACTGCCCAACGCCGCCGGACCGATCCTCTCCGTCGCCGCGTTCGGCATCGGCAGCCTTCTCGTGGCCACCGTCGTGGTGGAACAGATCTTCGGCTGGCCCGGCATGGGCGCCTACTTCGTCCAGGCAGCCGGTTCCCGGGACGTCCCGGCGCTCCAGGCGGCCACCCTCGTCATGGGAGGCGGCTTCATCCTCGCCAACCGCTGTGCCGATGTGCTCCAGGGGCTCATAGATCCCCGCTCCCGGCGGGGCGGAGACGCCCGTTCCCGCCGTCGTCCCACGCTCCCGTGGAGCAAGACCGCGGGCACGGACGCGGCGCTCCGCGAACCGGTCGGAGTTCCGGGCGCCCGAACCCGGAAGGGGATGCCATGACCGGTGAGGTACGGAGTCCGGGGCGCCGCGCGTGGATCGGCACGGTGCTGCTGGCACTGCCCCTGATCCTCTTCGCGGTCGTCGGGGTACTGGCCCCGGTCCTCTCCCCGGCCGATCCGACCGCCAACGACCTCACGGCCGGGCTGCTGCCGCCGTCCTCGGAGTACCCGCTCGGTACCGATCAGCTCGGCCGGGACCAGCTCAGCCGGATCCTGCACGGTGCTCGGATCTCCCTTTCGGTCACCGCCGCCGTGCTGGCGGTCGCCCTGGCGGCCGGTACCGTCATCGGGGCCGCCGCAGGCTACCTCGGCGGACGGGTCGACCGCGCCGTCTCCCGGGTGATCGACGTGGTGGTCTCGCTGCCCGGCATGCTGGTGACCCTCGCGGTCATCGGCGTACGGGGTCCCGGCGTGGAGAACCTGATCCTGGCGCTGTCCCTCTGGTCGTGGGCGCCGTACGCGCGGATCGCGCGCGCCCGCGTCGCCGACCTGCGCAAGAGCCCCCATCTGGACGCACTGCGCCTGCTGGGTGCGGGCCGTGCGCGCATCCTCGGCCGGCACCTGCTTCCGCCGGCACTGGCGCCTTGCCTCGTCTACGCCAGTACCGATGTCGGCACCATCGTCCTCGGCGTGGCCACGCTGAGCTTCCTCGGCCTGGGTGTCGCGCCGCCGAACGCCGAGTGGGGACAGATGCTCGTCGAGGGCAGGGCGTTCATGGACTCCGCGTGGTGGCTCGCCTATCCGCCCGGCGTCGCCATCACGGCAGTGGTGTTCGCCAGCAACCTGCTCGGTGAGCGGCTGGCGGCCGGCGAGGAACGGCCCTCCGTCCTCCGCCTGGTCCGCCCGACACGAACCGGGCGGGCGTGGCCGGCCCGCCGGAAGGCTGCACCGTCCGCGCCCCGCGCCTTCGAACGCACGACATCCTCCCCGCCGGAGACGGTGCCAGGACGCTCCGGAGAGACCCCGGTCCTCCGTGTGCGGGGCCTCACCGTCACCTACCCGCGGGACGGCGAGCGCCGCCGCGTCGTCGCGGAGATGTCGTACGAGGTCCGCCGGGGCGAAGTCCTCGCCCTTGTCGGCGAGACCGGCAGCGGCAAGACCACGGCCGCACTGGCCCCGTTCGGCCTGCTGGACCCGTACGCGGTGGTCACCGGCTCCGCCGCGCTCGCGGACGGCGCCGGAACGTGCGAGATGGTCGGGCTCACCCCGGCGGAGCGCCGCCGGATCAACGGCCACAGAGTAGGGGTGGTCTTCCAGGACAGCGGCGCCGTTCTCAACCCGCTCAGGACGATCGGCGCGCACGTCGACGAGGCCGTCCGCAACGCGGGCCGCGGAGGGCGGCGCCCCGCGACCCGCCGGGTCACCGAGGAACTTCTGCGCCTGGCCGGCCTACCTGACCCCACCACGGTCGCACGCGAATTCCCCCACCAGCTGTCCGGCGGAATGCGTCAGCGGGCGCAGATCGCCATGGCTCTGGCCTGTGAGCCGGAGCTGCTGATCGCCGACGAGCCCACATCCGCCCTCGACGTCACCGTGCAGGCCCAACTGCTCGACCTGCTGGCGCGCCTGCGCCAGGAGCTGGCGATGTCCATGGTCGTCGTCAGCCACGACCTCGGAGTGGTGACCCGGCTGGCCGACAGAGTCGCCGTCGTGTACTCCGGCCGGATCGTGGAGACGGGGCCCCTCGCCGCCGTGCTCACCCGGCCCGACCACCCGTACACGCGGGGGCTGCTGGACGCGGTCCCGCGCCCGGGTACGGCACCCGGTACCCGATTCCGTACCATGCCGGGCCAGGGAGGCACCGGCCCGGACGACACCATCGGTTGCGGGTTTGCCCCTCGCTGCCCGCTTGCCGTGGCCTCCTGCGTGGACGCGGCACCTCCTCTGGAAGCACTGGCAGGAGCGGCCACGCACCGGTCGGCCTGCCTTCGGCACCCCGGTGGGCCGACGGTCGCCGTGGGGAAGGGAGACGCCACGTGCTAGAGATCGTGGAAGTGAGCGCTCGGCACGGCGGCCCGAACGCCGCGGCGGTGGTCAAGGACGTCACGATGAGTGTCGCGGCCGGTGAGATCGTGGGGCTGGTGGGCGAGTCGGGCTGCGGCAAGACGACCCTGGCGCGTGTCGTGACCGGGCTGCACCGCCCCGACACAGGAGTGGTGCGCGTGGGAGAGGTGGACGTGCACCGGATCCGGGGGCGGCGCGCTCTTCGCACGCACCGGAGGCAGGTCCAGATGGTGTTCCAGGACCCTTCCCTGACGCTCAGCCCGCGCCAGACGGTACGGCAGGCCATCGAAGAACCCCTGCGCATCCACCGGCTGGGCGACGCACGGTTCCGGTCGGCGCGCGTCGGTGAACTCCTCGACCTCGTCGGGCTGAACCCGGAAGTGGGGGACCGCCGCCCCCGGCAGTTGTCCGGAGGACAGCAGCAACGTGTGGCGATCGCCCGGGCGCTGGCTCTGGAGCCACGGCTGCTCATCTGCGACGAACCGGTCACGGCACTGGACGTATCTGTCCAGGCGAAGGTCCTCAACCTCCTGTGCGATCTGCGGGAGCGACTCGACCTCGGTTGCCTGTTCATCACCCATGACCTGGCCGTCGTTTCGCAGTTGGCGGACCGGATCGCCGTCATGCAGGACGGCCGTATCGTCGAGCAGGGCCGTACCGAGGACCTCACCACGCGCCCCCGCCACGACTACACCCGCAGTCTCCTCGCGGCCATCCCCACCCTGGAGATACGAGCGGCCGAGGACGCCGTCCGGAGCTGATCACGGACGATTCCGGGCAGCCCGGTTCACACGGGCGGGAACTGCCTTCGGATCCGCTTATAGCGGGAACTTTCCGGGACATGGGACCGACATGTAGGTATGACCATCGCCTGTCTTGAGATGCTCTCCTTCGGCCTCGCCCACCTCGCCCGCGCCGCACACGAGTCGGGCGAGCGACTGGTGCTGCTGACCGGTGTGGAGCCGCTGTACCTGCACGAACTCGCCACCCTGCCCGCTGGATCCGTCGAAGTCGTCGCGGTCGACACCAGTGACCGAAAGGCGGTTGCCAAGGCTCTCGCATCGATCGAGGACCTTCGCGGGCTCATCAGCTCGACGGATACCTGGGGCGTGGCCGGCGCCGAACTCGCCGCCGAATTCGGCCTGCCCGGCATCGACCCGGCCGTTATCCGGCTGGCACGCGACAAGGCCCGCGTCCGCGACCTCCTGCACGGCAAGGGACTCAGCCCGTTCGGAGCCATGCCGGTGGAGGAGTCGGCCGCGGTGGATCTGGAACGGCTTGCCGCGACCGTCGGGCTGCCCGCCATCGTCAAGGACACGGCAGGCACCAGCAGCCAGAACGTGTGGCTCGTCCGCGACGCCCAGGACCTCTCGCGCTTCCACCGGGAGGCCGAGGGCGCCTCCCTTTTCGGAGGACTGTTCGCCGAGCCGTTCCTCGCCGGACCGGTCTACAGCGCGGAGACGGTGACCTGGGCGGGGGAGACGAGGCTGCTGGGCCTTTCCAGCCGCCTCATGTCCGCGCAGCCCTTCTTCCGGGAGGACGTGACGGCGTTTCCCGTGGCGCTGCCGCCGACGGAGCTGGGGGAGATCGAAGCGTGGCTCGGAGAGGTTCTCGCGGCTCTCGGATACACCGACCGTTTCGCCCATATCGAACTGTCGATGACGGCCGACGGGCCACGGCTGATCGAGGTGAATCCCCGCATCGGCGGGGCGCTGGTCGGGGAATCCATGTGCCGCGCGCTCGACGTGAACGTGTACGGCGGCCTGGTCGATCTCGCACTCGGCGTCCGGCCACGGCTGCTCGACGCCCCTTTGTCCGGAGGCCCGGCTGTCGCGTTCGTCCTCGCCTACCCGACACAGGCGGGCGAACTCGTCGCCGTGCACGGCCTTCAAGACATCGCCCGCTACCCGGGGAAGCCCACGTGGTATCCCACGAAGGCGATCGGGACGAACATCGACCAACTGACCGACGGGCGGGGCTATGTGGGCATCGTGCTCGCCGAGGGCCCCACCGCGGAGATCGCCACGCACCGTGCGGTCACCGCGGCGGGAGCCGTGCACGCCGAGACGCGCCTGCGGTGCTAGGCGGCTTCCGACCCGCGACTGCCTCGCACGATCAGCCGTCGGGCGTGGTTGTCGAAGGGCTCGGCATCGAAGCCACCGAAGCACTCGACGTCGGTGAACCCCGCCTCGACGAGCATCGTCTTCAGCTCGAACGCGCTGTAGAGGGTGTGCTCGACGAACGCCGTCCGGGCCCGCTCGCCCTGGACCAGGATGAAGTCGTCCCGGAACCGTTCCCAGTCACCGATGATCGTGCCACGGACGATCATCGTGCCGCCCTCGACATCCAAGATGTGCGGCAGACCGCCGTCACGAGCCAGGATTTCCTTCCCGTACAGGTCGATCAGGAAGTGACCTCCCGGCTTGAGACTCGCCCGCACGTTCCGCAGGACCCGCATGTTCTCGTCGTGATCGGCGAAGAGGCCGAAAGAGGTGTACATGCTGATGGCCAGGTCGAACCGGTCAGGCTCGATGAACTCGCGCATGTCCGCCCGGACGAGCCGCAGTTCCACGCCGGCTTCCGACGCCCTCGCCTTCGCGCGTTGGAGCAGTGCCGCACTGAGGTCCACACCGGTGACCGCGGCCCCGCTCCCGGCCAGCGGAATCGCGTACGCCCCCGGCCCGCAACCGAGATCGAGCACCGCGGCACCGGCAGGCAGCCGCAGCAGCGGGGACGAGCCGACCCGGGCCCGAGCCTCCTCGGCACGTCCGGCGGAGAACAACACATCCGAGAAATCGACCCACAACGTCTCGTCCTCGAACCATTCCATGGCCGTCTCCTTCACTCGTCACGCGTATCCCTTGTGAAACAAGTCGGCACAGAGACCCGCCAAGTTCCAGAAGACCTGAACGACCGAGAGAGGCTCACTCATGGATCATGATTCCAGCAGAATCGCACTCGCTGTGCGCCGCCAGTCCTTGCGGCTCATCGAGACGGTGAAGAGCTCCCGTGGCGAGATCAACTCCGTCGACACCTGCATGGTCGCCCTCACGTACGACGGGATAACCGCCTTCGGCGAGGGCACACCGACCGAGTACAGCGGAGTGACCGCCGACGACGTCGTGGACGCGGTGGAAGCCGAGGGCTTGCAGATCCTCGGGCCGAACCTGAACAACCCGCAGCTCGCCCTCGATCGCATCGAGAAGTGGGACGCGCCGGCCGGCGCACGGATGGCTCTGGACGGCGCGGTGCACGACTGGATCGGCAAGGCCGCGGGCCGGCCGACCTGGGAGCTGTTCAAGATGTCCAGAACCCTGGGCCCGACGGTTTACACCATCAGCATGGCGAGCCCGGACGAAGCCGTGAGCGCGGTCCGCAAAGCACCGGATGTGGGTGCGCTCAAGGTGAAGGTCGGCGGGCCGGACGACCTGGAAGCGCTGGAGGCGATTCGGGCAGTGACGGCGCTGCCCGTCCGTATCGACGCGAACGAGGCGTGGGACCTCGACACCGCACGCGCCCTCACACCGCGCCTGCGCCAACTGGGCATCCAGCTCATCGAGCAGCCGTTCCCCACCACGGCCGTCGACGACTACCACCGCTACCGGGAGCTCCCGGACAGGCTGCCGGTCTTCCTCGACGAAGGGTGCACCGACGTCGCCAGTGTCCTCGCCGCACGCTCGTACGCCGACGGCATTGTCGTCAAGCTGTGCAAGGCCGGCGGAATCCGGGGGGCCCGTAGGGTGATGGAGGCCGGTAGGGAAGCCGGGCTCCGGACCATGCTCAGCTGCATGTGCGAGTCCGAGCTCGCCATCAGCCAGGCCGCGCAGCTCGCTCCGCTCGCCGACCACATCGATATGGACGGACACCTCTACCTCAGCGACCCCCCGTTCCGAGGACTCCGCCTCCATGACCGCAGTATCGTCCTGGGCGATGAACCGGGCCTGGGCGTCCGCCCGTCACGCTGACCGCCGCACGGGCAGCGGGAACTTCTCCCGCTCCCGGCACGACATGTAGAAGGGACGCGCGTTGCGTCGCACGACGGGAGGGGAACGATGGACTGGTACGAGGACCTGAACCTGTGGTCCGGCTTCTCTGCGGTGCTCTTCTCGCCCGAGAGGGAGCGGCAGGCCGCCGAGGTGGTGACCACGTCCCCGCTACTGGCTTTTACGGCGGGCAGTCGCGTGCTCGACCAGTGCTGCGGCGTCGGGGTGTACACCGTGCCCCTGGCCGCTCAGGGCTACCGGACCACTGGTGTGGATCTCCACAGCGAACTGCTCGAACGAGCTGCCGCCGTCTGCGCGGACGCCAAGGTCGAAGCCGCACTCGTTGAGGCGGACGTGCGCGAGTACGTGGCACCGGGCGCATTCGACGTCGTGCTGAACATGTACACCTCCTTCGGCTACTTCGAGGACCCTGAGGAGAACCTCCAAGTCCTGCGCAACGCCTACGAGTCACTGGCACCGGACGGACAGCTGATCGTGGACCTGCTCAGCAAGGAGACGTACGCGTCCTGGGTCGGCCCTCCGAAGATCGTCGACATACCAGGCGGCATGGTCGTCATGCGCGACACCATCCTGGACGACTGGACCCGGTACCGGACCGACTGGACGATGGTGCGGGGCAACACGGCCGAGCACTCCTCCCTCACCTGCTACGTCTACAGCGCCAGGGAACTGCGGGATATGTTCCACCAGGCCGGCTTCGAGGAGATCGAGTGCTTCGGTGACTGGGATGGCCGACCGTACGACGGCGGAGCCACGCGCCTGATCATGCGAGGGAAGAAGGCACGGACGGCGTGACGTTCACTCGACGTGAGACGCCGGGCGGTTCCGTACTGTCCGGCGTCCGCTCGTTCACCGGCACGCAGCGAGCGCTGCTCGGCAGCGGCTTCCTCGTCAACCTGATCAGCTTCTCCGTCTACCCGTATCTGGCCATCCTCCTGCGTGACCGCATGTCACTCAGCATGGGCCAGGTGGGAGTCGTCCTCGGACTGGCCACCTTCGTGCAGTTCGCCGGCGGTGTGCCGGGCGCTGCCCTCGCCGAGCGCATCGGGTTCCAGCGCTGCCTTCTGATCTCGATGGCCCTGCAGACATTGGGATCGCTCGGATTCGTCGTCGGCGGCGCATGGCCGGCGGTGACCATCGCCGCGCTGTTCCTGCGATCGGCTGCCACGGCTCTCTACTCGCCGAGCGTCAGAGGCTATACCGTCCACGGCGCCAGCGAGACCGAACGGCCACGCCTGGTGGCCGCGAGCTACGCCACGGGCAACGTCGGCGTCGCGCTCGGCCCGGTGATCGGTTCCCTGTTCATCCACGAACCCGGCGGGATGTTCGTCGTCGCCACCCTGCTGCACGCGCTCATGATGGTCGGCCACGTGTTCCTGCCCCGGGAGAGCAGGGACGAGCACGAAGTGGTCGAGCCGCTGCGCCGGGCCCTCCGGGGGCTCGCCGTCCTGCCCTTTGCCGTAACGGCTCTGACGCTCTACCTGCACATGCACTTCTACCAGTACCTGTCGTCCTACGCCGAGGACCGGGTCCCTACCGTGTTCTACGGCGCGGCCATGATGGGCTACTCGCTGGTGCTGGCCGTGCTGCAGCCCCTGATCGCCGACCGTGTCGAGCAGATGCGCTACACCAGAGCGATGGCGCTCGGCTTCGGGGGCCTGGCAGTCGGAATGATCGCGTTCACCGGTGGCAACGGGGTGGCGTTCGCCGTCGGCATCCTCGCCATCGGCGCCGGAAACTCCGTACTGCTTCTGAAGAACGTCCTCGAAGCACTCGCCCGCTCGAAACGCTCCCCAGCCGTGGTCTTCAGCCACCAGCGGCTGGCCGAAGGCGTTGGCGCCTTCCTCAGCGGGCTGGTCGGCGGCGGGCTCTACTACCAGTTCGAGACCGCCGGACAACTGCCCGGATTCTGGGTGGTCGTCGCCGCCCAGTGCGTGCTGATCCCCCCGGCCCTGCTTCTCATGTACCGCCGGTTCCGGCGCCCCCAGCGTGAAAGGACAGGCTCGTGATGAACCCCGCAGACGCCGTCACCACCGCCCGCGCCGTCGCCGAGCGGCTGCGAAAGGACGCGGTCGAGAGGCAGCACGCCAACCAGACGCCGCTGGCCGAGATCCAGATGCTGCGCGAAAGCGGGCTGCTCGCCGTCGACCCCGACGACCACCGCACGACGCACGCCGTCACCCGGCTCGTGTCCGCCGGCGACGCCTCGATCGGACACCTCCTCGGCTATCACTACCTGCACCTGTGGCGTGCCTCGCTCTACGACAACGGCGAACTGGCCCGCTCACTGCGGCAGGATGTCGCGGCCGACCAGTTGTTCGTGGCCGCCGTGAGCAACCCGCGCGACACGATCGTCGCCACCGAGACCGGCGACGCGCTCTCGATCTCCGGCCGAGGCGCGTTCGCCACCGGCTGCGCCGTCGCCGACCGCCTCTTCGTCAGCACGACCCGCGCCGATCGCGCGGCGCGGCTCGTGGTCGTAGCCCGACGCGGAGCAGGCGGCATCTCACACCCGTCGGACTGGGACAACCTGGGCCAGCGTCTGACCGCGAGCGGGAGCATCGCCTTCGAGGACGTCCGGGCCGACCCCGGTGACGTGCTGGGCACGTTCCCGGCCGACGAGGACGATTCGAGTCCGCGCTGGCTTCGCCTGTCACTCGTCTCCCTGGCCTTCCAGGCGGTGCTCACGCAGGTCCTCGTCGGCATCAGCGAGGGCGCCCTCGCCGAAGCCGCCCAGTACACGCGCGAGTTGTCACGTCCTTGGCCGGCAAGTGGCCTGGAAAGTGCCATTGAGGACCCACACATCCTTGCCGCTTACGGTGACCTGGACGCCAACCTCCGTGCGGCACGCCTCCTGGCCGACGAGGCGACCCACGCCTTCGCGCAGGCAGACACAGCCGGTTTCGCCTTGACCCCGGCCGAACGCGGCCAGGCCGCACTGGCGGTCTCCGCTGCCAAGGTTGTGTCCTCCCGCACGGCGACGGAGGCGACCAGCCGCATCTTCGAACTCACCGGAGCTCGGGCGACGGCACGCTCATCGGGCCTCGACCGGTTCTGGCGCGACGCCCGAACGCTCACCCTGCACGATCCCCTCGTGTACAAGGCTCAGGAACTTGGTACGTCCTTTCTCACCGGCAAGGTCCCGCCGATTACGGCGTACAGCTGAGGACACTCGGTTCGCCCGTGATGAAGTCCGCCCCGCTCCCGGACAGTCCTCGTCCTCGCTGCGTTGGCCAACCCGCCGCCCTGCGCTTACCTCACGGCCAGATGGCTAGCGGCGCCGGACAGCACCCGTCAGGCAGGCCGACCCGACATCACTCGTCCGGAATCAGTAGTGCGTCTCACGGGTGGACAGTGAGCCCTTCTCGGTAACGTCTCGTGACGGTTCGTGATCTTCGGCCAGGTGGTGCGGCCGTGCTCCGTCTGGAGCAGGACGAGGGCGGGCTTGTTGAACGTCTGCTGTTCGGGGGCGAGTTGGCTGCCTTGCGGCGCGAGTCGACTCTTCCGCTTCGAGATGAGTACGTGTACTCATGGCGGTGCCAGCGCGCGACTCTAAGTTGACGTCATGTCCCGAATAGCACACACCGCAACCGCCCTCGCTCTGGGCGCGTTCGCCCTCACCGCCTGCTCCAGCACTCCCTCGGCCGCAACCATTGAGACGGACAAGGTCGTCTCCGTACCCGAGGGCGGGGACGCCGGCGATCCGCAGCTTGACTTCATGAAGCTGTCCCTCGAGATCATCGACGGCTGCCCGCCGCTGGACGGCACCAAGACCGGCAAGCCCCTCGGCCCCAGCGACATTCCCACCGTCGCCCAAGACCCCTCCGTCAAGCCCGCCGGCAAGCCCGGCGACCGCCTTCCCCTGCCTGCCGATCCGCCCCCCACCGATGAACCCGTACCGGCCGTGCCCGACGGGAACCTCCTGGATCCGGTTCCGCTCACCAAGCCCGAGGTCTGCTACGCGGACAAGTTCGCCGCGCACATCACCACGGCCCTCAAGGGCACGGGCGAGAGCGCCGCCGAAGTGCGAGCCGCACTCAAGCGGGCCGGATACTTCGACGAGCAGATCGTGGATATGAAGCCCGAAAGCGGGTCCCCCCGCGTGCGGATCGACCTGCGCGAATGGGACACCCGCGTCGCCCTCCAGGTCGTGCACGTCGGCACCAGCGGCACCGTCGTGGAAAAGTTCGGCGCACAGCCCACAGCGCCTCTCAAGGACGTCCGGTACATCCCGGAGCCAACCGAACCCCTGAGCTGAGCCCCCGTGAACGAACTGATCGTCGGAGACGGATCGGAATCGGCGAAGTGACGTGCACAGCCAGGACCTAGATCATGTTCAGGACACCAACAGGCTCCACACGTTGACCATCACCTACACCGCTGTGCTCGATGTCCGCCGGGGGACCGCTGAGACCCTGGCCCGACTCCTGCGAGCACATCGCAACCGGCTCGGCACCCGCAAGAACACCCGCGCCCTGGGCGCCTTCAAGCAGGCGGTGCTGGTGCTGCGGTGGTTCGTCGACGGGACCCAGCTGGCCCAACTCGCCCGCGACAACGGTATCTCGGTCCCCACCGCCTACCGCTACCTGCACGAAGGGCAGACCGCCGGAAAGCACAAGCACCACGGCAGGAACGTACACGTCGTCCCCGCCCCCGACGGTTGGCCGTTGTGGGTCTCTCCGGCCCGCCCTGGCCGTGAGCACGACACCACCTGCGCCCGCACCCACGGCCTGAACGCCACCCTCGATCGACTCTCGACCACCTTGGGCGTGCCCACCCTGACGGACCTGGGCTATGAAGACGCCGGGGGGGGGCTTCCGTCACCCGGTCAAGAAGCCGCACGGCGGCCAGCTCTCCACCGAGCAGAGACGTTCAACAAGGTGATCCGTGGCATCCACGGTGTCTCCGAGCGGGCCAACGCCCTGCTCAAGGTCACCTTCAAGGCCCTGCGCCGGGTCAGCCTCGACCCCGGCAGCATCACCCGGATCGCCCGAGCCGCCCTCGTCCTGCTCCAGCTGGAGCACGGCCGCACCACTTAACCCAAGATCACGAACCGTCACGAAACGTTACCGAAAGGGCTCAGTGGGCGAAGTGCCCTTCGCGGAGAATGCTCCGGGTCACCGGCGGCCGAAGAAAACCTATCGCCTCCGCCCAGGCAATTGCATGGCCGCGACGGGGAATTGGCGCTCCTCTGACGGCTGGACGGGAATGACGTAAGGATGCCGTCAGGAATACGTCAGGGCGATTCGGTGGTGACCCGGAAACGCAATCGGCAGATGACCGCCGCCGTGTCCCGGCGAACGGCGTGGGCGATGACGGATCCTCGCTGATTCTGCAGCAGCCGCTGCCAGACGTGGGCCGGTTCTGTTTCCGGAATGAGCACGGTGACGTGGAATCCCGGATGCGAATCGCCCAGCGTTCGTATGTACGCGGAGAAGGGGCTGCCCAGCTCCCGGCGTTCGGAGTGGACTTCGACCAGTTCCACCCCGGGTTTCCACAGTTCCCAGTCGCGCCGCAGGGTCTCCGCCGACCGACGGTCCTCGTCGCCCGGGTGGGTGACGGTGACCGCGAGGACGCTGTCGCCCAAGGACCGGGCAGCGGTGAGCGCCTGGCAGGTGAGCTTCGACAGGCCGGAGACGGGGACCACGACCAGTGACGGGGACCGGTGCGGAGGCTCGGGTATCCGGCCCAGTTCCAGACGGGCGCCGATCCGTTCGTAGGCGCGGTGGATCCTGCCGAAGGTGAGCACCAGCAGAGGCAGAGCCAGGACGATCAGCCAGGCGCCCTCGGTGAACTTCACGGCGGTGACCACGACGGCGGAGACACCGGTGAGCGATGCCCCGAAGGCGTTGAGGGCGGCCTTGACCCGCCAGCCGCCGGGCCGCAGCACGTACCAGTGGCGCACCATGCCGGCCTGGCAGATGGTGAAGCCGACGAACACCCCGATGGCGAAGAGCGGAACAAGGGTGTTCGTGTCCCCTCCGGAGAGGACCAGCAGAACACCGGAGACGGCGGCGAGCCACATCACGCCGTGCCGGTGCACCTGCCGATCGGCCTTCAGCGCGAAGACGTGCGGCAGGTAGTTGTCGCGGGCGAGCAGGCTCATGAGCACCGGCAGTCCGCCGAACGAGGTGTTCGCGGCCAGCGCCAGCAACACCATGGTGGCGAACTGGACCACGTAGAAGGCCGCGTTGTGCCCGAAGGAGGCGTCCGCCAGCTGGGCCAGCACGGTGACGCCCTCGACCGGCTGGAGGTGGAAGCGGCCGATCAGCACGGACAGCCCGATGAGCATCACCCCGAGCAGAGCGCCGAGCGCGACCTCGGTGTGCTGGGCCCGTCGTGCCGCCGGGGCGCGGAACGAGGGGACGGCGTTGGCCACGGCCTCGACGCCGGTGAGGGCCGAGCAGCCGGCCGCGAAGGCCTTGAGCAGCAGCAGGGCACCGACCGTGGTGGCGCCCTCCCCGAGTGCCGAGGCGTGACCCGCGGCGGATGCGGTGCTCGCCGGACCGTCCCGGAAGAGACCGACCGCGATCATCACCAGGATCGAGCCGACGAAAACGGCGGTCGGCACGATGAACGCCCTCGCGGAGCTCACCACCCCGAACAGATTGACCGCCGTGACGAGCACCAGGACACCGAGGCAGATCCACGTCCGCTCCCCGTACAGCTGAGGGAACGCCGACGTCAGAGCGGCCACACCGGCCGTGACGGAAACGGCCACGTTCAGCACGTAGTCCAGGATCAGCGAGGCCGCCGCCACCAGACCGGTCCGGCGGCCCAGGTGCCTTTTGGCGACCGCGTAGGAGCCGCCACCGTCCGGGAACGCGGCGATCACCTGCCGGTAGGAGGCGACGAGCACGGCGAGCAGGACCGCGATCGCGAGGGTGACGGGAAGGGTGAAGCCCAGTCCGTACGCGCCGGCCGCGGCCAGGACGAGCACGATCGACTCGGGGCCGTAGGCGACCGACGCCATCGCGTCCAGCGACAGGGCGGACAGCCCTTGGAGAGCCGTCAGCCGGTGACGTTCGCCGGCTGCCCCGTGGCGGGTGTCGGGCGGCTTGTTCGAGCTGGGCGTCGGCCGGACGGCCGCTATCGGGTCACTTGGATGTACGGACATGGCAGTGCCTTCTGACGAGAGACGGGTGAGGATGAGGAAAGCGTCGGACCTCTCCGCGCCACCGTCGACGGGGCTTGGCGCGATCCGTACGCGCGGCCCGGCTGCTTTTCACGCTTTCGATACGCCGCTCCTGCGCGACCGGCGCTAGGGCTGCGCCAATGAGCCGGTACGCGGAGCGCGCACGGCCCGGTGGCGGGTAACGATGGGCCTGTGGATCCCGCCGGGCCCATACATGACGAAAGGGAACGCTCATGGATGCGGAGAACGTGGTCGGGCTGATCGTCGCCCTGTGCCTGCTCGGGTATCTCGTCGTGGCGCTGGTGAAGCCGGACAGGTTCTGAGCCGGAGAGGCTCCTATCGCGGGGAGCGGCCCCGTCGCACGCTGCTGCAGGGCGCCCCTCTGTCACCGATGGGCACGCTCCGTAACCGGTCTCTGCTCAAGGTTGTCAGATTGGCGTCAAAGGATGACCGGTGTTCGTATGAAGCCCGTAAAAATGGCGCATCGATGAGCTGAAGTCGAGGTTTGCTCGTATCCGGCCAGACGGCCGGTTTCCATTCCCACGTCAATCAGGAGCTCGCGATGGCCGATCTGGCCTTCGTCGTCACCATAGTCGCGGTGTTCGCGCTGGTGGCTTTCGTCGCCCGGGGGGTGACCAAGCTGTGAGTATCGAGAATGTCGTCGGCCTCGTCGTGGCCGTCTCCCTGGTCGGGTACTTGGTGCTGGCTCTCCTTTACCCGGAGAGGTTCTGAGTTCTGATATGAGTTCCCAGATCGCTGGTGTGCTCCAGCTCACCGTTCTTATCGCTGCCCTTGGACTGGCCTACCGTCCGCTGGGCGACTACATGGCCAAGGTCTACTCCTCCGAGAAGCACTACAAGCCGGAGAAGTGGATATACAAGGCCATCGGCGCCAATCCGGCCGCCGAAATGCGCTGGCCCGCCTATCTGCGCGGGGTGCTCGCGTTCTCGGCGGTGAGCGTCCTGTTCCTGTACCTGATGCAACGGGTGCAGGGATCGCTGCCCGGTTCGCTCGGCTTTTCCTCGATCGACCCGGACCAGGCGTTCAACACCGCCGCTTCCTTCGTCGCCAATACCAACTGGCAGTCGTACTACGGCGAGCAGGCCATGGGCCACGTCGTGCAGACCGGTGGCCTGGCGGTGCAGAACTTCGTGTCCGCCGCGGTCGGCATGGCCGTGGCGGTGGCGCTCGTGCGGGGTTTCGCCCGGTCCCGTTCCGGCGAGCTCGGCAACTTCTGGGCCGACCTGGTGCGCGGCACGGTCCGCATCCTGCTTCCGATCTCCGTGATCGGTGCGATCGTCCTGGTCGCCTGCGGGGCGATCCAGAACTTCTCGGGCATCCACCAGGTCGGCCAGTTCATGGGCGGTACGCAGGAGTGGAACGGCGGGGCGGTCGCCTCGCAGGAGGCCATCAAGGAGCTGGGTACGAACGGTGGCGGTTACTTCAACGCCAACTCCGCCCACCCCTTCGAGAACCCGAACCCCCTCTCCAACCTGTTCGAGATCTTCCTCATCCTGCTGATCCCGTTCGCGCTGACGCGGACCTTCGGCCGGATGGTCGGTTCGCTGAAGCAGGGGTACGCCATCCTCGGCACGATGGCGGTGATCTGGGTCGGTTTCGTCGCGCTGATGATGTGGACGGAGTTCGCGCACCGCGGGCCCGCCTTCGAGATCGCGGGCGGGGCCATGGAGGGCAAGGAGACCCGCTTCGGGATCGCCGGCTCGTCGTTGTTCGCGGTGAGTACGACGCTGACGTCGACGGGTGCCGTGAACTCGTTCCACTCGTCGTACACCGGGTTCGGCGGCGGCATCACGATGCTGGGCATGCAGCTCGGCGAGATCGCTCCCGGCGGCGTCGGCTCCGGCCTCTACGGCATGCTGATCATGGCGATCATCGCCGTGTTCATCGCCGGTCTCATGGTCGGACGCACACCCGAATACCTCGGCAAGAAGATCGGCACCCGGCAGATCAAGTTCGCCGCCTGCTACATCCTCGTCACCCCGGCGCTCGTACTCGGCTTCACCGCCGTCGCGATGGCCCTGCCCACGCCCGGCAACTCGATGACCAACACGGGCGCGCACGGCTTCTCCGAGATCCTGTACGCCTACACCTCCGGCGCCAACAACAACGGCTCCGCCTTCGCCGGGCTCAACGCCGACACCCAGTGGTTCAACACGACCATCGGCATCGCGATGCTGCTCGGCCGGTTCCTGCCGATCGTGTTCGTCCTGGCCCTGGCCGGTTCGCTCGCCGAGCAGAAGCCGGTGCCCGAGACCGCGGGCACCTTGCGCACCGACAAGCCGCTCTACGTGGGGCTGTTGGTCGGCACGATCCTCATCATCACCGGACTCACCTACTTCCCCGCCCTCGCGCTGGGCCCGCTCGCCGAAGGGCTCGCCTCATGAGCACCGTCACTCCCACTCCCACCCGAGCTCCGCACGGAGACCTGTCGCCTTCCGGGGGCGGTGTCGGCGGGGGACTGTTCGACCCGAAGCAGTTGCTGAAGTCGTTCCCGGACGCGCTGCGCAAGCTCGACCCACGCGTGATGATCAAGTCGCCGGTGATGTTCGTCGTACTGGTCGGCTCGGTCGTCACCACCGTGCTCGCGCTCACCGATCCGACCGACTGGTTCGGCTGGGCGATCACCGCCTGGCTCTGGCTGACCACGATCTTCGCCAACCTCGCCGAGGCGGTCGCCGAGGGCCGGGGCAAGGCGCAGGCCGACACGTTGCGCAAGGCCAAGACCGACACCGTCGCCCGCCGGCTGGCCGGTGCGGACGAGGAGCAGGTCCCGGGGGCCGATCTGCGGATCGGGGACCTGGTGGTCTGCGAGGCCGGAGACGTCATCCCCGGCGACGGGGACGTGGTCGAGGGGGTCGCCTCCGTCGACGAGTCCGCGATCACCGGTGAGTCGGCGCCGGTCATCCGGGAGTCCGGCGGTGACCGCAGTGCGGTGACCGGCGGTACGAAGGTGCTGTCCGACCGCGTCGTCATCAGGATCACCACCAAGCCGGGCGAGACCTTCATCGACCGGATGATCAACCTGGTCGAGGGCGCCGCCCGGCAGAAGACGCCCAACGAGATCGCCCTGAACATCCTGCTGGCGTCCCTCACGATCGTCTTTCTGCTCGCCGTGGTCACCCTGAAGCCGTTCGCGATCTACGCGGGCGCCGACGACCAGACCTCACTCATCGTGCTCGCGGCGCTGCTCGTCTGCCTGATCCCCACCACCATCGGGGCCCTGCTGTCCGCGATCGGCATCGCCGGCATGGACCGCCTCGTCCAGCGCAACGTCCTGGCCATGTCCGGGCGCGCGGTCGAAGCAGCCGGCGACGTGTCGACCCTGCTCCTCGACAAGACCGGCACCATCACCCTGGGCAACCGTCAGGCGGCCGAGTTCGTCCCGGTCCAGGGCGTGGAGGAGACGGAACTCGCGGATGCCGCGCAGCTCTCCTCCCTGGCCGACGAGACGCCCGAAGGCCGGTCGATCGTCGTGCTGGCCAAGGAGAAGCACGGGCTGCGCGGGCGGGACCAGGGGGAACTGACCGACGCCGAGTGGATCGCGTTCACTGCGCAGACCCGGATGTCGGGCGTCGACCTGGCCGAGGTCAAGGTCCGCAAGGGCGCGACCGGCTCGGTCGCGGCCTGGGTCAAGGAGCGGGGAGGGAGCGAATCCGAGGACGCGCAGGCCATCACCGAACAGATCTCCCAGGCCGGTGGCACGCCGCTGCTGGTGGCGACGGAGGACGCCCGCGGGGCACGCGTGCTCGGGGTGATCCATCTCAAGGACGTGGTGAAGGAGGGCATGCGGGAGCGGTTCGACGAGCTGCGTCGGATGGGGATCAAGACGGTCATGATCACGGGTGACAACCCGCTGACCGCGAAGGCGATCGCCGAGGAGGCGGGGGTCGACGACTTCCTGGCCGAGGCCACGCCTGAGGACAAGATGGCCCTCATCAAGCGCGAGCAGGCCGGCGGCAAGCTCGTCGCGATGACCGGCGACGGTACCAACGACGCCCCCGCCCTGGCCCAGGCCGACGTCGGCGTCGCGATGAACACCGGAACCTCGGCCGCCAAGGAGGCCGGGAACATGGTGGACCTCGACTCCAACCCCACCAAACTCATCGAGATCGTCGAGATCGGCAAACAACTCCTCATCACCCGAGGAGCCCTCACCACCTTCTCGATCGCCAACGATGTCGCGAAGTACTTCGCGATCATCCCGGCCATGTTCGCCGTGGCGTACCCGTCGCTGGACAAGCTCAACATCATGGGACTCGCCTCGCCGGAGTCCGCGATCCTGTCCGCGGTCATCTTCAACGCCCTGGTCATCGTCGCGCTGGTGCCGCTCGCCCTCAAGGGTGTCCGTTACCGGCCCGCCAGTGCGGACAAGATGCTGCGCCGCAACCTCGCCCTGTACGGACTCGGCGGCCTGATCGCCCCGTTCATCGGCATCAAGATCATCGACCTGCTCCTCTCCCTCATCCCCGGAATCGGCTGATCCGCCATGACCAACAACGCCGTCAGCAGCACCGCGCGCGTACTCGGTGCGGGGCTCCGCGCCCTGCTCGTCCTGACCCTCGTCTGCGGGGTGATCTACCCGCTCGCCGTGACCGGCGTGGCCCAGGCCCTGTTCAACGACAAGGCCAACGGTTCCGAGATCAAGGACAAGGAAGGGCAGGTCGTCGGCTCGTCCCTCATCGGCCAGCGCTACGACCTCCCGCTGAAGGAGGGGGAGGAGTCACCCGCCCCGGACCTGAAGTGGTTCCAGCCCCGCCCGTCCAACGGCCTCGGCACCAACAGCGTCAACACCCAGTACTCCCTGATCCTCTCCGGCGCCACCAACCGCGCCGGAGACAACGAGGAGCTCATCCAGTGGGTGAAGGACGCCAAGGCAGCCGTGGTGAAGGACAACTCCACCCCCACCTACAAGGTGAAGCCCGCCGATGTCCCGGCCGACGCCGTCACGTCCTCCGGCTCTGGCCTGGACCCGGACATCTCACCGGCGTACGCGAAGCTCCAGGTCCACCGGGTCGCCGAGAAGAACGGCCTCGACGTCAAGAAGGTCGAGGACCTCGTCCAGGACCACACGACCGGCCGGCTCCTCGGCTTCATGGGCGAGCCCCGGGTGAACGTCCTTGAGCTGAACACCGCGCTCCGAGATCTCGCCCAGGACTGATGGAACCGAGCCGACAGAACGTGAGCCGGTGGGATACGGAGAGTCCGCATCCCACCGGCTCCTTAGCTGTCCACAACCAAGGGGAAAGTGCACAGCCCATGTCCCGGGTGCTCGTGGTGGAGGACGACGTACAACTGGTGCGCGCCCTCAGGATCAACCTCCAGGCACGTGCGTACGAGGTCGAGGAGGCCCTCGACGGCGATGCGGCGCTGCGGCTGACCGCATCCCTCATGCCCGACGCCATCCTGATGGACCTCGGGCTGCCGGACATGGACGGTGTCGAGGTCATCAAGGCCATCCGGGTGTGGAGCCAGGTACCCATCCTGGTCCTGTCCGCCCGGCATCTGTCCGAGGACAAGGTCCGTGCGCTGGACGCGGGCGCCGACGACTACGTGACCAAGCCGTTCAGCATGGACGAGCTGCTGGCGCGGCTGCGAGCGGCCACCCGGCGACGCCGGACGGGAACCGGGACGGAAACCTCGCCCGTCGTCACGACGGACGGCTTCACCATCGACCTGGTGTCGAAGAAGGTCTACCGGGACGGCGTCAACGTCCGGCTGACTCCGACCGAGTGGCACATCCTCGAAATGCTGGTCGTCAGTCCTGGCCGTCTGGTCTCCCAGCGCGCCCTCCTGCGGGAGGTCTGGGGACCCGCTCATGCGGAGAACACCAACTATCTGCGGGTCTACATGGCCCAGCTGCGACGCAAGCTCGAAGCAGACCCGGCCCATCCCCGCTATCTGATCACCGAACCCGGTATGGGCTACCGGTTCGAGCTCTGACGGCCCATCCACCACGGAAGAACGAGAAGTCATCATGGGACGCGGAAAGCTGCGCATCTACCTCGGGGCCGCACCGGGTGTCGGCAAGACGTACGCGATGCTGTCCGAGGCGCACCGCAGGGTCGAGCGCGGGACCGACGCGGTCATCGCCTTTGTGGAGCACCACAGCAGGCCGCGCACCGAGGTGATGCTCCACGGACTGGAACTCCTCCCGCGCCAGGAGCTGGAGTACCGGGGCAGCACGTTCACCGAGATGGACGTCGACGCGGTCCTTCAGCGGGCCCCGGCCGTGGCGCTGGTGGACGAGCTGGCCCACACCAATGTCCCGGGTTCCCGCAACGCCAAGCGCTGGCAGGACGTCGAGGAGCTGCTCAAGGCCGGGATCGACGTCATATCCACGGTCAACATCCAGCACCTGGAGTCCCTCGGCGACGTCGTCGAGTCCATCACCGGAGTCCGGCAGCGCGAGACCGTCCCCGACGAGGTGGTGCGCCGGGCCGACCAGATCGAGCTGGTCGACATGTCGCCCCAGGCGCTGCGCCGCCGGATGGCGCACGGCAACATCTACCAGCCCGACAAGATGGACGCCGCCCTCTCGAACTACTTCCGCCCCGGCAACCTCACCGCCCTGCGCGAGCTGGCCCTGCTCTGGGTCGCCGACCGGGTCGACGAGTACCTCCAGCAGTACCGGGGCGAGCACAACATCCGCACCACCTGGCAGGCCCGCGAACGCATCGTCGTCGGGCTGACCGGCGGGCCCGAGGGCCGCACCCTCATCCGCCGGGCGGCCCGCCTCGCCGAAAAGGGCGCCGGCGGCGAGGTGCTGGCCGTCTACATCGCGGCCAGCGACGGACTCAAGGCGGTTTCCCCCAAGGAGCTGGCCCTTCAGCGGACCCTGGTCGAGGACCTCGGCGGCACCTTCCACCATGTCATCGGCGACGACGTGTCCGCAGCCCTGCTGGAGTTCGCCCGGGGCGTCAACGCCACCCAGATCGTCCTCGGCGTCAGCCGTCGCAGGACCTGGCAGTACATGCTCGGCCCCGGCGTCAGCGCCACCGTGGCCCGGGAGTCCGGCCCCGACCTCGACGTACACATCGTCACGCACGACTCCGTCGCCAAGGGCCGCGGTCTGCCCATCGCCCGAGGCGCCAGGCTGGGGAAGGCCCGGATCATCTGGGGCTGGCTGGCCGGGGTCGCCGGTCCCGCCCTCCTCACCCTGCTGCTCAGCACCGTCGTGCCCGACATCGGGCTCGCCAACGACATGCTGCTGTTCCTCACCGCCACCGTCGCGGCCGCCCTCCTCGGCGGAATGCTCCCGGCCCTCGCGTCAGCCGCGTTCGGGTCTCTGCTGCTGAACTACTTCTTCACCACCCCGCTGCACCGGTTCACCGTCTCCGACCCCAAGAACATCGTCGCCATCGTCATCTTCGTCGCGGTGGCCGTCTCCGTCGCCTCGGTCGTCGACCTCGCGGCCCGCCGTACCCACCAGGCCGCCCGGCTGCGCGCCGAGTCGGAGATCCTCTCCTTCCTCGCCGGCAGCATCCTGCGGGGTGAGAACTCCCTCGACGCCTTGCTGGAACGACTCCGGGAAACCTTCGCCATGGACTCCGTCGCCCTCCTGGAACGGACCAGCGAGGTCGAGCCGTGGACGTGCACGGCGGCTGTCGGCGCGCCTCCGGTCGACCGCCCGGAGGCCGCCGACGTCGACATACCGGTGGGGGAGAACCTGGCCCTGGTCCTGAGCGGCCGGGCTCTTCCGGCCGAGGACCGCAGGGTCCTGGGTGCCTTCGCCGCCCAGGCAGCGGTGGCACTGGACCGCCAACGACTGGTCGGACAGGCCGAGGAGGCGCGCAAACTCGCCGAGAGCGACCGCTTCCGCACCGCACTGCTCGCGGCCGTCAGCCACGATCTCCGCACCCCCCTCGCCGGCATCAAGGCCTCGGTCACCTCACTGCGCTCCGACGACGTCGACTGGTCGGAGACCGATCGCGAGGCGCTCCTCGAAGGCATCGAGGACGGAGCCGACCGCCTCTCGGCGCTCATCGGCAACCTCCTGGACATGTCCCGCCTCAACACCGGCACCGTCGTCCCGCTGATCCGGGAGACGGACCTCGACGAGGTCGTACCCATGGCGCTGCGCGGCGTCCCCGACGGCAGTGTGGAACTGGACATCCCGGAAACCCTCCCGATGGTCGCCGTCGACCGCGGCCTGCTGGAACGCATCGTCGCCAACATCGTCGAGAACGCCGTCAAGTACAGCCCGGAAGACCGGCGCGTACTCGTCTCCGCCAGCAGTCTGCGCGACCGCGTCGAACTCCGCGTCGTCGACCGCGGGCCCGGCGTCCCCGACACGGCCAAGGAGCACATCTTCGAACCCTTCCAGCGACTCGGCGACGCCCCGCGGGGTGCGGGCGTCGGGCTCGGCCTGGCCGTCGCACGAGGCTTCACCGAAGCCATCCAGGCCACCCTCACTGCCGAAGACACCCCGGGCGGCGGGCTGACCATGGTCCTGACGCTGCCCCGCGGAAACACCTCGAGGCCGGGCGACGACCGTCACGCCGGTCACTCCTGAGAGCGTGGTGAGCCGGCCGCGGTCCGCGCTCCCGGCCCACACCGTCAGAGGGGCGTAAGAGGAGTGCTGCCGTGCTTGTCTCCGGCAGCGGCAAGGGATTCCATGGAGGGGTGAACAGCACCTGGCTCCTGCTCGACCGGCCGCCTCATCAGGCGCCGTCCGGCCGCGCGGCCTGCTGTTCGGAAAGTGAGCGTGTCGAGGGCTGACGCCCCGCCACCCGACCTTCCGGCCCCGCGAGCATCGTGCCGCGGGGCCTCTTCGTTCTCATCGTTCCCAGAACCTTGGATGACGCATGTCTTCTTCACTGTCCGGACGCACCGTCCTCGTCACCGGAGCCACGACCGGTATCGGCCATCAGACCGCTCGGCTGCTCGCCGAACGCGGAGCGACGGTGCTCCTGCACGGGCGGACCGCCGAGGAGGCGCACGCCGCCGCCGACCGGCTGATCACCCTCTCCGACGTGCCCGCCGAGCGACTCTGCGCCCATGGGGCCGACTTCGCCCGACTGGAAGAGGTCGAGCAGCTGGCTCAGCAGATCCTCGCGAAGCACCCGCGCCTGGACGTGCTCGTCAACAATGCCGGAATGGCCGCCCCCGAGCGGCACACGACCACCGGGGACGGGCACGAGATCGCGTTCCAGGTGAACTTCCTCGCCCACTACCTCCTGACACACCTCCTGGAACCGGCCCTCACGGCCGACCCCGGGGGCCGCGTCGTGAACGTGTCCTCCTCGCTCCACCGCACGGGTTCCATCCAGTGGAACGACGTCAACAGGACCAAGCGCTACTCCCGGCTCGCGGCCTACGCCCAGTCCCAGCTGGCACTGACCGTCTTCGCCGCGGACCCCCGGGTCACCGCGGTCTCCGTACACCCCGGGGTCTGCGTCACCAGCCTGCTGCCGCTCTACGCCCACGAGGGCGGAGCGCCGGCCGAAGGAGCGGCCCATGTCGTCCGGCTCTGCGACCCGGCGGTGGAGATCGTCAACGGTGCCTACTACGACCGCGATCAGCGTGTCCCCCCGGCCGCCGTCGCCGAGGAGCCCCGCTCGGTCAAGCGCCTCACCAAACTCGCCGACTCACTGGTCGGCCAGACCGTCTGAAAGGCGGCCCCACCATGTCCCGACGCGCCCGTAAGAAAGAGGGCGCGCAGGAAGAAGGAGGCGAACCACGGCCGGAAGGCCGGTCAGCGCTGACACCAGGTGCGGCCCCCTCCCCGGGGCCGCACCTGCTTCACCCGCACATCCCCGGAGTTCGCATGACCTCGCGCACAGTCCCGCTCGCCCCAGCCCGTCAACCGCTGCTCCTGCCCGGCGCCCCAGGGCCCGCCACGCTGGTGGAGCACGTCTTCGCCGCACGAACCGGGTGGTCGTGGGGCGACCACCCGACCCGGCCTCGTGCCATCGCCGCCGCCTGCGGCGGGCGTGCCACCCTGGCGGGTGACCCCGGGGCACTTCCCCCTGCGGAACTGGCCCCACTCGCGAACCACCGCGTCGAAGCCCCGGAACGCTTTCTGCCTTTGCTGGCCGAGGCGTTCGACGACGTGTGCGCCGACGAGAGAATGCTCTACCTCCAGGCCGCGCCGCAGGCCGGAGCTCCCCACGTACCGCACGGAATCGAGGTCCGGCGCCTCACCGCCGCCGATGCCTCCCAGCTCGACGCATGCGGGCCGGACGGCGCGACCGCTGACGGACCGTGGGAGGGCGCGCACGCCCTCGCCGCATCCGGGCTCGGCTGGGGCGCGTTCCGGCACGGACGCGTCCAGGCTCTCGTCGGCACCGGCTTCCTCGGACGCCGCTACGAGGACCTGATCGTCACGCCCCTCCGCGACGAGCGGCTCTGGCGTCTGACCCTCGCGTGTCTCATCGCCCACACGGCTGATGTCAGCGCCCGCGGGCACCGAGCCATCCTGTCCTGTGCGTCGCACGACCGCCCAGGACGCCTGCTGGCATGGAACGCGGGACTCCGCCTGGAGCGTGAATTCGTCGAGTACGGCGTGGGCCGGCCATCAGGCATGCGTCAGAACCCGGCGTGAGCGCGTATGACTTGCGTATGGGGGTGCCGCGCCCATCCCGGTGCCCCCTAACGTGACCGGGATGCACGATCCAACTCCCGCGCCCGCAGGGGCCGACGGGCACGAGGACGTTCTGTGGCGTCCGGAAGCGCGCGCGGCCGTCGTCATCGGGACGGCGTTCTTCGTGGCCGCGCTGCTCGTCGACGCGGTCGGCCCCGGTGTGACCATGGCCCGTACGGCGGGCTGGGGCTGTCTGGCGGCGGTGCTGCTCCTGGTTCTCCTCCCGCCGAGGATCAGTCTGACTCCCGGACGACTGGTCGTCCGGGACCTGTTCACCACGAGAGTCGTCCTCACGGACCAGCTGTCCGCTCTCCAATGGCCTGCCGACGTGTCCGAGCGCGTGGTCCTGACCGATGTCCGCGGCACCCGGGCCCAACTGGACTTCTGCCTGCTGCGCGCCAACCCGTCCCTCTGGCTCCATCTGGAGGCCGATGCCCGCGAGTCACGCCGGTGTGGCAGCCTCGTGCGGGGTACGGCCTGTCTGGACCGGCTCGCACGCCGGATGGACGAGGAAGCGGCGCGGTCGGTCTTCCGGTCGTCCGGGATCGACTAGGGGGCTCACAGTGGCTGTACGAGGCGACGGCACGGCTGCGGATTTTCCGACGGAAGTCATCAGGACCGCATCGGGTTCCTTGGGATACCGGTGGGAGCCGCGCGATGGTCCGGTGATCGTCGTGCTGGCCGGTGGCCATATGCGGGCCGGGCTGTCACTGGGGGAGAGGTCTACCGTGCGGCGGGATACTCGCTGCTGGTTCCCTTGCGGCCCGGCTACGGCGCCACGGACCTGTCGGTCGGGGCGGCTTCCGAGGGCTTCGCCGACGCCTCGGCCGTCCTCTGCGGGCTTCTGGGGATCGACCAGGTCGAGGCCTGCGCCGGGGTGTCGGCGGGGGGTCCGACCGCCGTGGCCCTGGCTGCCCGGCATCCCGACCTGGTCCGCCGGCTGGTGCTGGAATCGCTGTCGGACCGCTCTCCTGGCCGGGAGCGGGAACGAGAAGGCTCGGACGTGTCGTGTTCTCGCCCCGGTCCGAAGGCGCGGTCTGGCGGCTGACCCGGTGGTTGCTCGAACGGCGCCCGGAGGCAGCGCTGCGCATGCTGCTCGCGGAGCTGACCGTGATGCGCGTGCTCCGTGGCATTTGCCGGGGGCGCCCGACAAGCTGGTCACATGAGGGATACCTGGGGTCCGGATCGCGGCGTTCTTGCAGCCGTACGGGTGTCGGGTCTCGTCGGCCTGGCAGCCATCACAGCCGGTGCGCTGTCGAGCACCATGTGGATTGTCGGTGTCGGGGTCTGGGCCATGATCGTCGCGTTCCTGACCGAGCTCGTCTACCGGCCTTGAGGCCTGGACCGCGGCTCCGGTTCGCTCGGCGAAGGAGAATCAGCGCCAGCCTGGGGGGCGTGCGACCTCGTTTCCGGCACAGGCCGGGATTTCTGTGTCCGGAGGGCTGAGTCACGGTCTCGATACGAGCGGATGGGCCGCGTTCGGTCGAGTGATGACTCGTCGGCCAGGTGTGGGGCGATCGCTTCCCGCGTTCTGTCGCTCAGCCAGGACCCCAGAGCGGGGGCGAATGCAGCAGGATCAGACCCAGTGCGGTCCAGAGCAGTACTCGGGCAAGCTCGCTTGGCCTGCGGCGGCGTCGATTCCCACCAAGAGCATCGAGAACGGTGTGGTGATGCCCCTGCAGAGCGGACTTCGCTCGGTCACTCCCCGCCTCGGCGCCCCGATGCCGTGCGATGCTCACCGCTTGCGTGCCCTGGGCAGGTGCGACAAGGACCAGGGGGTGTTGTGCAGTGCGGCGAGTTCGGCTTCGAGGGGGTTCGGGGGGACCGCGAGGACGGGGCAGCGGGCGTGGGCCAGGCAGTAGCGGGTCACCGAAGGCCTCAGCCGGGGGAGCCGTCTGCCCCGCGGGCCCGAGCCGACGACCAGGAGGTCGTCGGCCGAGCCGGCCGCCTCGACCAGCACCGCCCCGGGTTCGCCGCGCACGGTCAGCCCGGACAGGGGGACGCCCGGCCGCTCCACGGCGAACGCGCAGTCGAGGATGGCGCGGAGGTCGTCGGCGGCGGCCTCCCGGCACTCCCGGAGCACGGCGGGACCGTAGGTGGTCCGGCCGCCCAGTCCGCCGCCGGGCAGCTGCCAGGCCAGCACGACGTGCAGGTCCGCATGGCGTTCCCGCGCCTCGGCGGCGGCCCGGTGCAGAGCTGCCAGGCTCCCCGGGGAGCCGTCCACGCCGACCACGATTCTCTGCCGCACTCTCCCCGCCCCCGTCTCATCGTGTTCCACAGTTCCATTGAAGGGCGAGCCGGGGGCCGGGAGCATCAGCGATCCGTATGAATCGGCCGGTGTCCGTCAGGGTCGCGTCAGGCGGCAGGGCTGGGCGGTCCGGGGCGGGCATAGCTTCGACGTCACGCGGCCCGGCGAGGGCCGGCCGCGACCGACCCGGAGGAATCCCATGTGCCTCTTCTCGTACGCCGAGGACCCCGACCCCGATGAACAGGCCCCGGCCGGGCTGCTGTTCGTGCCCGTCCGGACCCAAGCGGCGGGCCCCGTGCTGCGGGTGTTCCGTACGCCGCTGGGGGAGCGCACCGCCGTCGGCTTCAGCCGCCGGGACCTGGTGACCGCGACGCTGGGCGCCGGTCAGCCCGCGATCCCGCTCGCCGAACCGGCTCTGCGCGCGCTCACCGAACCCCTCGGCATCGACCGGCTCGTCGTCGACCCGGTCCTGACGGCCCCGGCCGTCGCCACCGGGCCGGTGAACGCGGCCGACGCGCCCGCCCGCGCGCTGTGACCGCGCTCCTTGCCCACGCCTCCCGAGGAGACACCCCCATGCCCGCATCCCTGCTCACCGCCCTGTCCGCCGGCCCGGACGACCTGACAGTCTGGCCGGCTTCCACCGCCCGTCTGCCGCAGGGGCATCTGAGCGTCGGCGGGGTCTCCCTCGCCGAGCTGGCCGACCGCTTCGGCACCCCCGCCTACGTCCTGGACGAGGACGAGATACGCGCCCGGTGCCGGACGTACCGGGCGGCCTTCCCGCAGGCCGACGTGGTCTACGCGGCCAAGGCGTTCCTGTCCCGGGCGATGGTGCGGTGGATCGAGGAGGAGGGGCTCGGGCTGGACGTCTGCTCCGCCGGGGAACTCGAACTCGCCCACGCCGCCGGGTTCCCGCCGGAGCGCATGGTGCTGCACGGCAACGCGAAGTCCCCGCGCGACATCGAACTGGCCCTGCTGGTCGGGGTCGGGCGGATCGTCGTCGACAGCCCCTCGGAGATCGCCCGGATCGCCGCGCTCACCGGCCCCGCCGGGCGGCAGAAGGTCATGGTGCGGGTCGTGCCCGGGGTGTCGGCCGGGGGCCACGCGAAGATCCGTACCGGTACGGACGGCCAGAAGTTCGGCCTGTCCCTCACCGACGGGTCCGCCCAGCACGCCATCGCGCGGGTGCTCGGCCAGCCGCAGCTCGAACTGACCGGGCTGCACTGCCACATCGGCTCCCAGATCACCGACGTCAAGCCGTACCTGGTGGCGGTGCGCCGCATGGTCGGACTGATGGCCCGGATCAAGGAGAGCCACGGCGTCACCCTCCCCGAACTCGACCTCGGCGGTGGGCACGCGGTCGCCTACCGGCCGGGAGAACGCGCACTCGACCCGACGGCCCTCGCCCGCCGCCTGTACGCGGAACTCGCCGCGAGCTGTGCGGCGGCGGGTCTGCCCGTCCCGAGGCTGCTCATCGAACCGGGCCGGGCGATCGCGGCCCCGGCCGGAGTGGCGCTGTACCGCGTGCTTGCCGTCAAGCACACCGGCCCGACGCTGTTCGTCGCCGTCGACGGCGGCATGAGCGACAATCCCCGGCCCGCCCTGTACGGCGCCCGCTACGCGCCCCGCCCAATCGGCCGCGCCACCACGGCCGGACCGGTCCCGGCCACGGTGGTGGGCCGGCACTGCGAGGCCGGAGACGTCATCGCGAGCGATGTCCCGCTGCCCGCCGACGTACGCCCCGGCGACCTCATCGCGGTGCCGGTGGCGGGCGCCTACCAGGCGTCCATGGCCTCCGCCTACAACCTCGTCGGCAGGCCGCCGGTCGTCGCGGTGCACCGCGGCACGGCACGGCTGCTGATCCGGCGCGAGACGCATGAGGACCTCAGCCGGCGGGACGTGGGCGCGTAGGGGGCTCCGGGGCCCCAGGGCCCCAGGGCCCCAGGGCCCCGGAGCCCCGGGCCCGGGGCCGGACCGCGTCACGCGACCCTGGGTCCGCAGCGCATACCGATGTAGACGCACCCCGTGCCTTCCTCCAGGCGGGAGAAGACCACCGGCATGTAGTCTTCGCTGAACGCCGCGCCGACTCCCGTACCGGCGAAGACCGCGGACCTGCGCGCCATGGTCCCGCGCCACCCCTGGATCTCCCCCGAGCTGAGCCAGGTCGGCCTCGTCCACATCGGGCCGAACGCCCTGCGGATGGCGTCGGGGCTGCTCGCCCGGTTCGAGGCCGCGGGCTTCCCGGCGGACGAGACGGAACGGGCTCTGGGGACACTCATGGCTTACGTCGTCGGGCGACCTCCGAGGCCGCGTACCTCTCACTCATCGCCCGCAGCGGCAGAACCGAGCAGGAGTGGGTGGCGGAGGTGCGCCCGGCTTTCGACGAGGCCGCGCGGACTCACCCCCCCCCGCTGCGGGAAGCGAGCTCCTCCCGACAGGACTCGCACCCGCGGCAGATCCGCGACGCCGACTTCGCGTACGGGGTCAAACGGGTCCTCGACGGACTGGCGGCCCGGCTCGAAGCCTGACCGGATCTCGACGCCGTCCGGGCGTCGTTAGGTGTCCCGTACTCCGTCCGCGGCCCCGAGCCGAGTCATCGGCCCAGCCTTGCCCGGATGAGCGAGTCGAGCCGCCGCCATGCCGGGGACGAAGCGTTGACCGTGCCCTGGATGAGGGCGGGGATCTCGGAGGTCCCGTCGTCCAGCTCGGGCAGCCGGCCGGGCCCGTAGCGTTCCAGGGTCGCCTCGATGATGCGGTCGGCGAGGTCGTCGACGCGGGGGTTGTCGGCGTCGAGGTCGCGCACCTGGTCGTAGGCGAGGAAGAGCTGCCGCAGCGCGGGGAACGCCAGCATCTCGGCCTGGTCGCGGAACAGTGTGATCGCATGGTCCGGGTGGGTGGCGAACGCGAGAATCCACAAGTCGCGTTGCAGCTCCACCCAGTCCGGGGTGAACCCCCACCGGGCCAATCGCTCCAGGTATCCGCCGACATCCTCCGGCAGCGGTGCCAGACGTCCGTCGGCGAGCCGGCGCAGACGGTCCTGCGTGGCCCGCAGGTCACGGATGCGGTCGGTGAGCTCGTCGTCGATCTGCCCGAGAGCCTGCTGGAAGGACGCGTCGTCCGCTGCTCGCAGGTCCCGGATGCGGGCCAGTGGGACACCTGCCTCGGCGAGCGTACGGATCTTGATCAGGTCGATGGCGTCGTCCGCGCCGTACCGCCTGTAGCCGGACGCGTCGCGCTCCGGCTCGGGGAGCAGTCCCTTGTCGTGATAGACGCGGACGGTCTTCACCGACACCCCGACGGACCTGGCCAGCTGTCCAATGGTGATCACCAGGCCATCGTCCCACTTGACCCTTCCCCTGGGGCAGGGGTGCAGCATGGCGTCATGCCGAACACGAACTTCGACCGGGACACCCTGCGCGAGCTGGCCGACGAGGGCAACGAAACCGCCCTGGACCGTCTGGCCGACCTCGCCGACGCAGCCGACGAGCTCGATGAGCTGAGCGAACTCCTGGACGAGGGGTCCCCGCGCGCCGGTCTCCTGCTCACCCGACGCGCGGTGGCCGGCGGTGATCTGCGC
This sequence comes from Streptomyces cyaneofuscatus, assembly GCF_033109485.1. Taxonomy (NCBI): domain Bacteria; kingdom Bacillati; phylum Actinomycetota; class Actinomycetes; order Kitasatosporales; family Streptomycetaceae; genus Streptomyces; species Streptomyces cyaneofuscatus. The sequence goes on from NZ_CP137002.1 coordinate 7,399,155, forward strand.
GAACTGCAGCGGATCTCGGACGCCGGTTACGACGGGGCCGGGCAGGAGCTGGACCGGCTGCTGAAGGCGCCCGCGGACCTCCCGGACCTCTAGGATCTGCCGTCGCAGCGTTTCTCATTCCGCCCGCTCGCATGCGAAGGGCCTGCCTTGTCCCTCGCTGTTCGCGACGGGGGACTCCTCGGCGGGGAAAGGGGCCGGGCTGATCAGATAGCGGCTGCGCTCGGGCGAGGGCTCGTTGGTGATCCGGCGCACCAAGACGTCACGCATCTCGCCGATCAACGACGTGAGTTCGTCCCGGCTGAGCCACATCGGGTGCCGGCGACAGCCCACCAGACCGGCGTCCGGATCGGCACCAGGTCGGTCGAGGTGGGCAATGAACTCGGCCAGCAGGGTCGCCATCGCCACGGCGAACACCTGCCGGTGCCCTTCGGCCGGAACCGGGGCAGCTGTGGCGGCGCCGGTCACGGCCCGCTCGCGCCGCAGCCGACAGAGCCGCTCAACAGCCTCCCGGCACCCGCTGCTCGCCTTCGACCTCCAGCGCGCTGCCGTCGGCCAGTAGCCCCATGTACCGGTACACGGTGGCCTTTGACACGTCGGGTCCAATCGAACTGGATGTTTGGGCGCTGCTGCCGGATTCGTCGGCGACGAACCGGATGGTGCGGTTGGCGGTGTCACGGAGGAACCGTCGCGCAATTTCTCCACTTCGGTATCGGTGACGCGATGTTCGAAGTCCCGGGCGAGGCGGGGCAGCGGCGACAGGCCCATGACGCCCGCGATGAAGCAGGCGTCGATCTTCACGGCGTCGGCCCGGTCCTGCCCGCGCGCCGTCCCCGCCCGATTGGCCCCCGGGAGTACCCCTGATGCAGACGAGTCCTTCGTGTCACCGGTACTCGGTGATACTGTGTAGTGGTACTCGGTACTACGGAGTACCGGGCGAGTGAGGAGGGCTCCGCCATGGACGGCCTGACGGAGATGCTGAAGGGCACGCTCGAAGGATGCGTGCTCGAAATCATCGACCGCGAGGAAACCTACGGGTACGCCATCACTCGCCAGCTGAACGACCTCGGCTTCGGTGACGTCATCGAGGGGACGGTGTACACCATCCTGCTGCGGCTGGAGAGGAACAAGCTCGTCCAGGTGACGAAACGGCCGTCCGGGGTCGGTCCGCCGCGCAAGTTCTACGCGCTCAACGACGCCGGTCGCGAGGAACTCGCGACGTTCTGGGCGAAGTGGCAGTACGTCTCAACACGCATCGACAAGCTCAAGGAGGGCGGGAGATGAACTTCTGGGAGACCATCACCGGCAGCGATCTCACGAGGGAGTGGAAGTCGTTCGAAGTCAGGGCTGCGGCTCTGCCGGACGACCACCGGGAGGCGTGGGGGCAGATCAAGGTCCACCTCTTGCCCCACGGTAACTTCACCGGCCGCAATGTCATGCCGATCCTGGATTCCGCGCTGGGGCTTCTCGAAGAAGCAGCGGCGGACGGGCAGGGCGCCAAGGAAGTGCTCGGCGACGATATCCAGAGCTTCTGCGCGGCGCTGGCCGGCGGTGAAGGCGCGCGAACCTACCGCGACCGGTGGCGTGAGCAGTTGAACCGGAACGTCGCAAGGAAACTGAACCGGCTGGGAGGCTGACGTGGGCATCCAGGACATCATCGAAGGCAAGAAGCAGTGGCGCGCGCACACGGCTCGCGTCAAGGCGCTCCCGCCCGACTACCGGATCGTCTACCAGGAAATGCAGAAGTACTTCTTCAAAGTCGGACCGGTCGACCTGCCCGACGGACCCCTGCTCCCCGGGATCGTCGATTTCTTCGAGGAGGGCGTCGCCGCGGGCAAGGGGGTCCTGGAACTGATCGGCACGGATGTCGCCGCCTTCTGTGACGGCCTGATCAAGGACTCGCGTACCTACGCGGACATCTATCAGGAGTCCGCCAGTAGGGCATCCGGCACCACTGAGAAGTAGGCCCCGCCTCGCTCCGGCGGGCCTGCCCCGCACGTGATTCCTCAGCCTCGGAACAACGCGATCAGACACGGTCCGAGCCCCACCACGTGGTGCCGCAATCCTGCGCGCCGACGTAGCCGATTCTCCTGACCGATCAGGAAACCACATGCCTTCATCTGTCATGCCCACATCCAGAAAGGGCGACGGTCACCCGTCGCCGGCCGCCCTCTCCGCCGTCGGGCTCCGGAAGTCCTACGGCGACAAGGCCGTCCTGGACGGTATCGACCTGACCGTCCCGGCAGGCACGGTCTTCGCGCTGCTGGGCCCGAACGGCGCGGGCAAGACCACCGCCGTCAAGATCCTCTCCACCCTCATCACCGCCGACGCCGGTGAACTGAGCGTCGGCGGCCACGATCTGGCCGCCGATCCGCAGGCCGTGCGCGCGGCGATCGGTGTCACCGGGCAGTTCTCCGCCGTCGACGGGCTGATCACCGGCGAGGAGAACATGCTCCTCATGGCCGACCTGCACCACCTGCCGAAGCGTGAGGGGCGACGCGTCACCGCCGAACTGCTGGAGCGTTTCGACCTGGTGGACGCCGCCAAGAAGCCCGCCGCGGGCTACTCCGGTGGCATGAAACGCCGCCTCGACATCGCCATGACCCTGGTCGGCGGGCCCCGCATCATCTTCCTCGACGAGCCGACCACCGGACTCGACCCCCGCTCCCGCCACACCATGTGGGGCATCATCCGCGAGCTGGTCGCCGACGGTGTGACGGTCTTCCTCACGACCCAGTACCTGGAAGAGGCCGACGAACTCGCCGACCGTATCGCCGTCCTCAACAACGGGAAGATCGCCGCCGAGGGCACCGCCGAAGAACTCAAGCGGATCGTCCCCGGCGGACACGTCAAGCTCCGCTTCACCGACCCGGACGCCTACCGCTCCGCCGCCTCCGCCCTGCGCGAGGCCGTCCGCGACGACGAGGCGCTGGCGCTGCAGATCCCCAGCGACGGCAGCCAGCGCGAACTGCGCTCCGTCCTCGACTGGCTGGACTCGGCCGGTGTCGAAGCCGACGAACTCACCGTCCACACCCCCGACCTCGACGACGTGTTCTTCGCCCTCACCGCCTCCACCGTCCCGGCCCAGCACAACCAGCCCAAGGAGAACGCCCGATGAGCAGCCTCTACCTTGCTGCACGCGACTCGAGAACGATGCTGCGCCGCAATCTCCTGCACGCCTGGCGCTACCCGTCCGGGACCCTGAACCTGCTGCTCACGCCCATCATGATGCTGCTGCTCTTCGTCTACATCTTCGGCGACGTGATGAGCGCGGGCATCGGTGGCGGTGGCGCGGACCGCTCCGACTACATTGCTTATATCGTCCCCGGTCTGCTGTTGATGACCGTGGGCAGCACCGTGATCGGAGCAGCGGTGTCCGTCTGCTCGGACATGACCGAGGGCCTCACCGCCCGCTTCCGTACGATGTCGATCTATCGGGGCTCTCTGCTGGTGGGGCATGTCGTCGGCGGCGTGTTGCAGTGCGTGATGAGCGTGGTCCTGGTCGGCGCGGTCGGGGTGGCGATCGGTTTCCGCACCACGGACGCCACCGCACTGGAGTGGGCCGCGGCACTCGGGCTGGTAACGCTGTTCGCCCTGGCACTGACCTGGATCGCGGTCGGGATGGGCGCGGCGAGCCCCAACCCCGAGGCGGCCGGAAACATGGCCATGCCCCTGATCCTCCTGCCCCTCATCTCCAGCGCCTTCATCCCCGCGGCGACCATGCCGGGATGGTTCCAGCCGATCGCCGAGTACCAGCCGTTCACGCCCGCCATCGAAACCCTCCGCGGTCTCCTCCTCGGCACCGAGATCGGCAACAACGGCTGGCTCACGATCGCCTGGTGCGCCGGCCTGACCGCACTCGGGTACCGCTGGTCGACAGCACAGTTCAACCGCGACCCGAAGTAGCCGGGCCCGGTGACTGGATCTATCCTCGGGTTGCCTAACGGAGTTTCGCGGACACGAATGTCGACAACGCGGAACGTCAGGTGCGGCTGAGCTTCCTGGGCTGAGGGGGATGCGGCAGGTTCCCGCCCGCCGGAGAAGGGTGCGCGCCGGTCGGCTCGGCCGACCCGGGAAGCAGGCCCGCGCCCTGGGCGCGCAGCACCGCGCTCAGCCGGTCCGCGGCCCCGAGCTTTCGGTACAGCGCGTTCAGGTGCTTGTGGACGGTGCGCGGCGAAATGCCCAGCCTGCGTCCGATCCCCTCGGCGGTCAGCCCCGTCGCCAGCAGGTGCAGTACGTTCGTCTCGCGCGGGGTCAGCGGCGCCGCCAAGGCCTGGTTGGCCTGCCGCCTGCGCGCGCTGCCGGATGACGCGCGCAGCGCCATCAGGAGGGACCGGTGGGCCGTCGCGGCCTTGAGCAGTGGCTGCACGCGTGCCGCGTAGCGCTCGTCGTGCCGGGAGAAGTCGCCCCCGGACCGGTGCACCAGGAACCCGCTGACGTGCGGTCCCCTCTCCGGCAGCGGCAGGCCGAACACGTGCCGTGTCCCGAACGCCTGACGGAGTGCGTCGGCGGTCGGACTGTTCCGCCAGGTCCGCGCCCCCACCACCTGTGCGGCGCTCTGCGGCGTCCAGTCGGATGTGGCCCCGTAGCGGTCGATGAAGGGGTACCCCGAACGGATGTAGGCCTGCACCGATCCGTCACCGCCGCCGACTTCCGGCAGGGGTTCCGGGGACCGGATCACCACGCTGCCCTGATCACGGGTCCAGGGCACCTCCTTGACCACGATCAGCTCCCCGTCGAGCGCCGTGAGCAGCTCCGCGGTGAGCAGGGGCCAGACCAACTCAGGGGCCTCGGCGCCCATCACCTCGACCGCCAGGTCCAGCATGCGTGCGTACCGATCCGGCATGACGACTTCCCCCGAGGTCCCCGTGACTGTGCCTCTTCACCGTAACCCGCCGCTGTCCATACGCACTTCTCCCCATAGCCCGGCACAGCGTGCTCCCGCCACGATCGGTTCCGGGCGGACCACGGGGCCCGTCCGCACCCACGGGGTGACCACACATGTACGCAAAACGTCCGCGGCAACGGCTCGTTGACGTACATGAAGGTCCGGCGAGGCTGACGTCGCGACCCCCAGCCACCGAAAGGACATCTGCGACATGAGTTCACCGCGTTCCGTGCTCACCTCCCTCACTGCGGTGTGCGCCCTCGCGGCCGGCCTGGCCGTCACGGGGCCGGTCGCCCCGGCGCAGGCCGCCGCCTCGGACTGTACGGGCGGCGCCCGGGGCTTCCGCGACCACCCGGACAACGCCTCCGGCGACACCGACAAGCCTCGGCGCCTGGACCTCGGCGGAGGCGTCGTCATCACCCTGGAGAAGGGGGTGTACGGGGGCCAGCAGATCGGTTTCGGGAAGATCAGCGGCCCCACCCGTCCGGGCGACAAGGTGTGGATGGACTGGCGGGCCAACGGGTGGGACGACGGAGGCAGGCCCGAATGGCCGATCCGCCCCTGGCTCCAGTGCGGACCGTTCACCGTGCAGAGCCATGGCCAGAGCCTGACCACTCCCTTCAAGCGCACCAGCACCGACCCCGACTACCAGTTCCGGGTCTGCGGTTCGCTCGCCACCAACGGCGTGGTCCGCTGTGCCACCAAGAACGGCGTCGACTGGTGGTGACCTGCCGGTACCCCTGGGACCCTGCCCTCTCCGAGAAGAAGAACCGAGGACTACCGTTGCCCCTGTTTTCACACCGGCGTCTGGCCGTGAGCACAGCCCTGATCGCCGCTCTCGCCGGTGCTCTCGCTCCCGCCACCAGCGCGTCCGCAGCCCCCGCCACCATCCGAACCCAGACACCCGCACCCGACATGGCCGGCATCGTCGCCGCACTCGAATCCGCGTTGGCCAACGGGGCGCCGGGAGCGATGGCCCGCTACTCCGGCCCGGACGGGGTCAGGACAAGAGCCGTCGGCGTACGAGACCGGGAAACGGGCGCGGCCATGGACACCCGGGCACGGTTCCGGGTCGGCAGCGTCAGCAAGACGTTCTCCGGTGTCGTGCTGCTCCAACTGGTGGAGGAGCGCAGGCTGAAGCTGGACGCGCCCGTCAACACGTATCTCGAAGGGCTGTTGCCCGACGACCGGATCACGGTCCGGCATCTCCTCAGCCATCGCAGCGGCCTGGCCGACTACACCGACGCCATGTTCAACGAGACCGTGCCGGGCTTCGAGGCCGTGCGCAACCGGGTGTTCAGCTACCGAGAGCTGCTCGACCTCTCCCTTGCCGAACCCCGGACCACCGAGCCCGGTGGAGCGTACGCGTACTCGAACACCAACTTCGTCGTCGTCGGCATGCTCATCGAGAAGCTGACGGGACGCCCGGTGGCCGACGCCTACCAGCGGCGCATCATCAAGCCGCTGGGGCTGCGCCAGACCGCGTACGTCCACCCCGACACACGCATCAAGGGCACGCATGTACGCGGCTATCTGCACTCTGACGAGGCCGGGGCGCCGCTCGTCGACTCCACCGAGCAGACCGTGTCCTGGGCGCAGTCCGCGGGCGCCGTCATCTCCAGCCCCGCCGACCTCAACACCTTCACCAGCGCCCTGATGCGCGGCCGGCTGCTCTCCCCGGCGACGCTGGAGGCGATGACCACGCTCACGCCGACGGACGGCACCAACACCCGGTTCTACGGGCTCGGTCTGCGCCGCTACGACCTGTCCTGCGGCACCCGGGTGTACGGGCACACAGGCACCGTCCAGGGCTACTACACCTACGCCTTCTCCACCCGCGACGGCCGCCGCAGCCTTTCGGCCCTGGCCAACACCTCCAACCGCGGCGCCGCGAACACCGCGCTGGGCGGCACTCTGGAGGCGGCCTTCTGCGGGAAGCCGTCGGTACCTGCCCCGACCGCGCGCTCCACGACACCCTCCGGCCTCTCCGCCCACGCACCACGGCCCGCCGAGCGCGACCTGCCGGAGCGCTACTGAGGTCCGACCCGACGGGGTGACCGGCCGGCCCGCCGAAGCGGGTCGGCCGCGCGCGGGGGACAGGCGTGCCCGTCGTGGTCACGACCGTTCCGTGCGGTGGACGGGGATCAGCTGACCGGCTTGCCGGGCTGGTCGTGCGTGGCGCAGTGGATGCCGCCGCCTCCGGAGGCGACGGTGTCGATCACGACCGGCACGATGTCGCGGTCCGGGAACTGTTCCTGGAGGATTCCCCGGGCCCGGTCGTCGGCCTTGCGGTCGCCGAACCGGGGCATGAAGACCGAGTCGTTGGCCACGTAGAAGTTGGCGTAGGTCGACACGAAGTCGTCGCCCTCGCCGGTGATCCTGTCGAGGTCGGGCTGCGGGAGGTCGATCACCTCGAAGCGCCGGCCCCGGGCATCGGTCGCCTTGCTCAGCACCTCTCTGGCCTGGTCGGCGGCGCGCGACCAGGAGTCCGGGGGCGTACCGGGGAACGCCTGGTCGAGCAGGACCACGCCCGGCGCCGTGAAGCGGACGAGGCTGTCCACGTGGGCGTCGGTGATGTCCTGGCCGCGCACCCCCTTCAGCCACACCACCTTGTCGACCCCCAGGGTCTCGATGAGGTCGGCCTCGATGTCGTCCCGGCTCAGGCCCGGGTTGCGGTTCTCGTTGACGATCGAGCTCTCGGTGATCAGCAGGGTGCCCTCGCCGTCGGTCTCGAAGGAGCCGCCTTCGGCGACGAGGGGGGCTTCGACACGCGGGATCCCGTACTTGGTGAGCAGCGTGCGGCCGACGCGGGCGTCGTTCGTGTGCTCCTGCTTGTCGCCCCAGCCGTTGAAGTTGAAGTCGACCCCGATGACCTCGCCCCCCTCTTCGACGAAGACCGGGACCGTGTCGCGGGCCCACATGTCGTCCACGGCGAGAGGGATGACCTCGACCTGTGATCCGCAGGCGCGCTGGGCGGCCTTCTGCTGGTCGGGCCTGGCCATCATGACGACGTACTCGTACTCCGCGATGGCGCGGGCGATGCGGGCGATGTCCTCGCGGACGTACGGGAGGTCCTCCGCCCAGACCGACTCCAGCGCGGGCCAGGACATGAAGGTGCGTGCGTGGCTGTCCCACTCCGCGCCGAACCGCCGTTCCCCCTCGGGCGCGCGGTCCGAGCCGGTGCCGACGGCGCCGGATGCGTAGTCGTCCGGACCGCAGGCCGCGGCCCCGAAGGCGAGTGCGCCGAGTCCGCCGAGGGTGCGGAGGACCGTACGACGCGTGGGGGGACGGTAGGACACGATGTGCTCCGATCGTGGTCGTTCACAGGCTATCCGGGGGCGCGGGGCACGGCGCGGTGGACCGCGTTGGTCCGCAGCCCCGGCGCGAGCGCCGGGTCGGCACTGACGGCACTGTGGCATTGACTGAAATTTCAGTCAAGTTTGTTCGAGCTCGTCGGCGTGCCGTCGGCCGACCGGTCGGCCGTGTGCCCGGCCAGGTGGGCCACCTCCACCCCGATCGCCTCGCGCATCCGGGTGCGGGCGTCCGTCAGGGGCAGAATGCCGCTGAGCCACCGGGCGCTGAGGCCCTCGAGCAGGGCGGTCAGGCGTTCGGCGGAGGCGACGAGTGCGGATTCCGGCGCCGTCGGCCGGACCTCGCCCAGCTGGTCGGCCACCTCCCGGACCCAGATCACGCTTGCGAGGGCCAGCTCGCCCCGCAGCTCGGGGTCGAACACGGCGCTCGCGCGGAGCTCGCCCCAGGCGGTGCTGTTCTCCCGTACGTGGGGGAGGTCCTGGAGCTCCAGCAGGAGCGCCTGCTCCAGCCGGCGGAGCGGCCCGGAGGCCGGGGCGGCACCGGTCGCCGCGTCGGGGCCGTCTGCGGCGTCGGGCCAGGCCGTGGCGTCGGGGCCGGTCGCCGCGTCGACGGCCGACTGCTCGGCGGTGTACCGCTCGGCGCGGTTGTTGACGAAGGCCAGCGTCCTCCGGAGCAGGCCGGTGCGGTCCTCGAAGTGGTAGTAGATCAGGGCCTTGGAGACGCCGGCCTCGACCGCCAGCTCCTCCACCCGCAGTCCCCGTACGCCGCGCCGTGCGATGACGGTGGCCGCTGCTTCCAGGATGGCCGTTCTGCGGTCGCTCATCGCGTGCTCCTCCTCATGGGGTGTCCTCCCGGGACACCTGGTCGATGCCGATGGCTATGCCGATGGCGTGTTGACTGAAACTTTAGTCAAGTGCACGATCATCCGACCGGCCAGGTGTGCTCAGGTTCCCGACGGACGCCTCCGGCCCGCCCCGCCGTCCGCCCCCCGCCCGTTCCGCATCGCCGAAAGAGCCAGCGCATGTCCACTCCGTCCCCCGGGACACCCCCCGTCCGCCCGGCACTGTCAGCCGATGATCCCCAGGAGATCGGGGGCTACCGCCTCCACGCCCGGCTGGGCTCCGGGGGCATGGGCGTGGTGTACCTCGCCCACACCCGGGGCGGGCGGCCCATCGCCCTCAAGGTGGTGAGGGAGGACTTGGCGGCGGACCCCGGATTCCGTCTGCGGTTCGCCGACGAGGTCGCCAGCGCTCGGCGTATCCACGGTCTGTTCACCGCCCAGGTGATCGATTCCGGGGTGGACGATCCGGTTCCCTGGCTCGCCACCGCCTACGTTCCCGGCCCCTCCCTCGCCCAGGCGGTCCAGCGCCACGGTCCGCTGCCACCGCGCACGGTGCTGCTGCTCGTCGCCGGAATCGCCGAGGCGCTGCAGGCCATCCACGGCGCGGGGGTCGTCCACCGGGACCTCAAGCCCGCCAACGTCCTGATCGCCGGGGACGGCCCGCGCGTCATCGACTTCGGCATCGCCCGCGCGGCCGACGCCACCGGCCTCACCGGTACCGGTCTGCGTATCGGCACCGCCGCGTACATGGCACCCGAGCAGGCCATGGGTCTGCCTGTGACCCCCGCCGCCGACGTCTTCGCGCTCGGCGCGCTCGCCGTGTACGTGGCCGGTGGTACGCCGCCCTTCGGGCCCGGGCCCGAGTCGGCCACCTTGTACCGGGTGGTGCACGAGCCGCCCGCCCTGTCGCGGGTGCCCTACGACCTGCGCGATCTGTTCGGGAGCTGCCTGGCCAAGGAGCCGGGGCTCCGCCCGGCGCCCGACGAGATCATCGCGGCCGTGCACGCTCACGCGCGCGTCGCCCCCTCGCTCGAATTCACCCACGGCTGGCTTCCGCCCGGCCTGCGCGGCGAGATCGGACCGGGTGGCGAGATCGGGCCGGGCGGCGAGATCGGGCCCGGTGGTGAGCACGGTCCGCCCTCCCCGCTGCACATGGCGCCCACGCAGGACGGGCCGACGCCCACCCGGGCGCAGCCCGGCCCGGAGGCGGACAGGGGGCGGACCCCGGGCTTCCCGGACTTCCCGGGCGGCACCGGAGGCGCCGCCGGACCGGGGGAGCGGGACCAGGGTGCCGGCGCCTCCAGAAACCGGCGGCGTCCTGGCGGGAGGCGGTGGACGCGGGGTGTCCTCGTAGGGGCGGCTGTCGCCGTCGTCCTGGTGGCGGCCGCCGGCGCACTGCACCTCTCGGACCGTCCGGGCCGGGCCGGGGCGCACACCCCGGACGCTCCACGGCGACCGGCCCCGCAGACCCCCGTACCGGATCCGCCCACGTCCTCCGCCGCACCGCCGCCGCCCTCCGCCCGCTATGCGCCGGCCTACGCGGACGCCGAGCTGACCGCACCGGACGAGAGTTACGAGTTCGATCTCCAGGCCGGGGAAGTGGTCCCCGCCGAGACCTCGTCCTGGTATCTGGCGCGGAGCGGGGACGAGTTCGTGCCGCCGGAGGACACCGACGCCTTCGTCGCGGCCGGGTACGTCCTCAGCCCGGCGGACTGCGAGAAGGGCCTCGCGACGGAGCCGGTGACCGGCCTGTGGTTCGACGATCTCGCCGACGAGCGCCCGTTCTGCGTCCGCCGCTCCGACGGGAGGGAGATCGTGATCGTCCGGCTCGTCCACGCGGAGGCGGAGGACGGGCCGGTCACGGTGGTCCTGAGCCGCTACACGAAGGCGGGATGACCCGGCTGTCCGGCTCTCCTTCCGCCCGTAGGGACCCGTGTCCGTACGGTGGTGGCCCGGGCCGGCCGCCCGGGGCCGGACCCCCCCTCGGGGCGGCGGCGGCCGGGTGCCGGCGGCGGGGGCCGGACCGGTAGGTTGGTCGCCATGGCGTCCCGTAATACCCGGATTCTCGAAGCGGCCGCACGGGTGATCGCCCGGCGCGGTGTCCGCGGCCTGCGCGTGGAGGAACTCGCCGCAGAGGCGGGTGTGTCCACCGGATTGATCTACTACCACTTCAAGGACCGCACCGGGATCCTCCGCCACACGCTGGAGTTCATCAACGACCGGGCGGAGCGCTACACAACGGTCCGCGACCCGGACGCACCGCCTCTCGGCCCGCGCGAGGAACTCGAACAGATTCTTCTGCTGGAACTGCAGGACACCGCGGAGGTCCGGGAGAACAGCGCGGCGTGGGGGGAGCTGCGGGCGAGTGCCGTCTTCGACCCGGCTCTCCGTGAGGATCTCGCCCGGGCGACCCTGGTGTGGGTGCAGGAGGTGGCGGCCCTGCTGGGCCAGGTGCGGCCCATGGCGCCTGCCGCGAAGCTCGCAGCCGCGGCCGAAAGGCTCACGGCGTTGCTGGAGGGGCTGAGCATGCGCTGGCTCAGTGGCGGGCTCGGTATCGACCATGCCAGGACCCTCCTGCGGGGCGGTATCGAGGCGGAGCTGTCCGGCCTGGAACCGGGGTAGCGGACCTGTTCTTCCTCAGCCGTTCACCGGCACATTGTTTGCGCGCCATCACTATTGACTGAATTTTCAGGCAGTGCCACAGTGATGCCCCTGAGGGTCCGACGGGTCTCCTCCCCTCAGCCACCTCGAACGACGTTTCGGAGGAAGAGCGTGCTTCTCATAGCTGTGATCCGGGTGCGGGCCCACGCCGCCCGTCAGGGGCTGTCATGCCGCTGACACCCACCGAGCGGGACCGGTTGCTGATGTTCACCGCGGCGGAACTGGCCCGCGCCCGCCGGGCGCGAGGGCTCCGCCTCAATGTCCCCGAGGCGACCGCGCTGATCGCCGACACGGTGTGCGAGGCAGCCCGTGACGGGCACCGGCTGGCCGTGGCGGTCGAGTCCGGCCGGTCCGTCCTGACCCCCGACGACCTGCTGCCCGGGGTCGCGGACGTGGTCACCGAGATCCATGTCGAAGCCGTCTTCGAGGACGGCTCCCGGCTGGCCGTCGTCAGCGATCCGTTCGGCGGGGGCCATCTGGGGGACCTGGCCCCGGGAGCCCTGCTGCCCGGTCCGGCCGAGGCCGCCTGCGAGCCGGGCCTGCTGCTCACCGTACGGAACACCGCGCCGGTGCCGATCAGCGTCACGTCCCACTTCCACTTCTTCGAGGCGAACCCGCGGCTCAGCTTCGACCGGGCCGCCGCCTACGGCATGCGGCTGGCCGCTCCGGCCGGCGCCTCGACCCGGTTCGACCCGGGGTGCGCCGCCGAGGTCGGCCTCGTCCCGATCGGCGGCGCGCGGACGGCCATCGGCTTCGCCGGCCTGGTCGACGGGCTCCTCGACGCCCCCGGCGCCAAGGAGGAGGCCCTGCGCCGCGCCGCCGCCCGCGGATATCTCGGCGCGTCCGTACCTGGTGGCCCGTCAGGAGCGACCGGATGAGCAGGCCTTCCCGGCACAGCGAACACTGTGCGCCGGCCAGCCGGCATATCGATCCGCAGGAGTACGCGGCCGTACACGGCCCCCGGGCCGGCGACCGGGTGCGGCTCGGCGACTCCGGGCTCGTGGTGCGGGTCGAGTCCGACAGCCAGAAGCCGGGTGACGAGTTCCTCGCCGGATTCGGGAAGACCGCGCGCGACGGACTGCACCTCAAGGCCGCCTCCGTTTCCGAGACCTGCGACGTGGTGATCAGCAATGTCCTGGTCATCGATGCCGTACAAGGCATACGCAAGGTGTCCATCGGCATCCGCCGGGGCCGTATCCACGCGATCGGCCGCGCCGGGAACCCGGACACGCTCGACGGCGTGGACATCGTCGTCGGCACCGGCACGACGATCGTCCCGGGGGAGGGGCTGATCGCCACCGCCGGCGCCGTCGACACCCACGTGCATCTGCTCTCGCCGCGGATCATGGAGGCGTCCCTTGCGTCCGGCGTGACGACGATCATCGGCCAGGAGATCGGGCCCGCCTGGGGCGTCGGGGTCAACTCGCCCTGGGCGCTGGGGCACGCCTTCAACGCCTTCGACGCCTGGCCGGTCAACATCGGCTTCCTGGCGCGGGGTTCGTCCTCCGACCCCGCCCCCCTGGTGGAGGCGCTGGCCGAAGGCGGAGCGTGCGGCTTCAAGGTCCACGAGGACATGGGCGCCCACACCCGGGCCCTGGACACGGCCCTGCGCGTCGCCGACGAGCACGATGTCCAGGTCGCCCTGCACAGCGACGGCCTCAACGAGTGCCTCACCGTCGAGGACACCCTCAGCGTGCTGGACGGCCGGACGATCCACGCCTTCCACATCGAGGGCTGCGGCGGTGGACACGTACCGAACGTCCTCAAGATGGCCGGCGTGCCGAACGTCATCGGCTCCTCGACCAACCCGACGCTGCCGTTCGGGCGGGACGCGATCGACGAGCACTACGGCATGATCGTCTCCGTCCACGCGCTGAAGACGGATCTCCCCGGGGACGCGGCCCTGGCCCGTGACCGGATCCGGGCCGGGACCATGGGTGCGGAGGACGTCCTGCACGACCTCGGCGCGATCGCCATCACCTCCTCCGACGCGCAGGGCATGGGCCGGGCCGGTGAGACCATCCGGCGCACCTTCGCCATGGCGGGCAAGATGAAGGCCGAACTGGGCCCCATGGACGGCGACGGCCCCCACGACGACAACGCCCGGGTGCTCCGCTACATCGCCAAGCTGACCATCAACCCGGCCATCGCCCACGGGCTCGCCCACGAGATCGGCTCCATCGAGGTCGGCAAGATGGCCGACATCGTGCTCTGGCGCCCGCCGTTCTTCGGCGCGAAACCGCAGATGGTCCTGAAGAACGGCTTCCCCGCCTACGGCGTCACCGGCGACCCCAACGCCGCCACCGACGGCTGCGAACCGCTCGTACTCGGGCCGCTGTTCGGCGGGCACGGGGCCGCGCCGGCGGATCTCTCGGTGGCGTTCGTGAGCCGTGCCGCAGCCGAGGCGGAATCGTTCGGCGGGCCTCGCGACGCACTGGTGACGCGCCGTCGGCGGGTTGCCGTGCGCGGTACGCGCGGGATCGGCCCGGCGGACATGATCGCCAACCGGCGTACGGGGAAGGTCGAGGTCGACGCGCGCGACGGACTGGTCAGCCTGGACGGGGAGCCCCTGCGCTCGGAACCGGCCGAGAGCGTCTCCCTCAACCGCCTCTATTTCCTCTGATCTTCCTTCGGTCCTTTCCCACCTGCCTCACCCCCGCACACCCCTGCCTCCGTGCCTGACTGAATCTTCAGTTAATGCCTCGATGTTGATCACCACAGAAATGAGTCCGCCATGACCGCACCGTTCCGTATGCCCGCCGAGTGGTCCGAGCACGAGGGGTGCCTGATGGCCTGGCCCACACGCACCGACCTGTGGGGCGACGTCCTCACCACCGTGAAGGGCGAGTACGCGGCAGTCGCCCGGGCGGTCGCCGCATTCGAGCCCGTCACCATGGTCGCGCCCCCGGGCTGCGGTGACGACGCCCGTACGTGGTGCGGAGACGGCGTCACCGTCATCGAACTGCCCGTCGACGACTCGTGGTTCCGCGACAGCGCCCCGCTGTTCGTCCTCGACGGCAGCGGCCGCCGGGCGGGCGTCGACTTCCGGTTCAACGCCTGGGGAGGGAAGCACGCACCCTTCGACGCCGACGACCGCATCAGCGCCCTGCTGCTCGACCACCTGGCGGTCGAGCGCATCCACTCCGACATGATCCTCGAAGGCGGAGCGATCACCGTGGACGGTGAGGGGACGCTGATCACCACCGAACAGTGCCTGCTCCACCCGAACCGGAACCCCGGGATGAGCCGGGCGGAGATCGAGGCCGAGCTGAAGGCCCGGCTCGGCGTCACCAAGGTGATCTGGCTTCCGTACGGAGGACTCCTCGACACCGAGACCGACGGTCATGTCGACGGCGTCTGTGCCTTCGCGGCCCCCGGCACCGTCGTCGTCTCGCTTCCCGAGGACCCCGCCCACCCCGACTACGCCCGGATGCGGGCCAACCGGGCCGTACTGGAGGCCACGACCGACGCCCAGGGCCGGCCGCTGACGATCATCGACATCCCGCAGACCGCGGGTGCCGACATCGCCGGAGTCGAGGTCGAGGTGTCGTACCTGAACTTCTACCTCGCCAACGGTGGTGTGGTCGTCCCGGTGGCCGGCGACGCGCAGGACGAGGCCGCCCTCCAGGTGATCGCCGGGGCGTATCCCGGCCGCAAGGTCGTCGGAGTGACGGCGCCCGCGATCGCGTACGGCGGCGGCGGTGTCCACTGCATCACCCAGCAGATCCCCGCAGCCGGCCCCACGGCGTGAACCCCTCCACCGTCCGGCCGCCGGGCCGGCCGTCCCACCCCTCCCTGCGCCGCGCGGAAAGAGTGCCACGATGACGCATCCACCCCGGCTCCGCGCCGGCGGACACCGCCGAGGCCGGTACGGCCGGCTCACCGCGGTGACCGGCGCCCTGTCCGCTCTCGCCGTACTGGCGGCCTGTTCCGGGCCCCCGAACGGCCCGTCGGACGCCTCCGGCAGCTTCTTCGCCCTGTCGCCCGGCACGCCCGGGGCCGCCGGCCCGATCGACTCGTTCAGCTGGGCCGTGTACGCCGAACCGCCCACGTTGGACTACACCGTGGCCTTCGACTACCCGCAGAACACGATCCTGTCCAACGTCTGCGAGAGCCTGATGCGCTGGACCCCGGGCCTCACGGTCGAGCCGGGCCTGGCCCGTAAGGAGTCGCACCCCGACCCGACCACCTGGGTCTACGACCTCCGCGAAGGCGTGCGCTTCCATGACGGCCGGACGATGTCGGCCGACGACGTGGTCCACAGCCTCGGGCGTCAACGCGACCCGGACAACGCCGCCGCCTGGGCCCAGGTGTTCCAGAACGTCACCGCCGTCACCAAAACCGGCCCGCTCCAGGTCACGGTGAAGCTGAGGAAGCCCGACTCCCAGTTCCCGCAGTACATGGCGACGGCGGCGGGCGTCGTCGCCTCGAAGGCAGGCGTGGAGAAGGCGGGCAGGGACTACGGAACCACCGGCGGCCTCGCCTGCTCCGGGCCGTTCGAACTCGGCACCTGGCACAAGGGCCAGTCGATCGAACTCGACCGGTTCGACGCCTACTGGGGTGCCAAGGCGAAGGCGCGCACCGTGGAATTCCGCTTCCTGACCGATCCGTCCGCCCGGACCAACGCCCTGCTCAGCGGAGAGGTCGACGGCGGATACCTGATCCCCACCGAGAGCTACGCCCGCCTCAGCAGGAGCGCCACGGGCACCCTCTCCTTCGGCGAGGGCCTGAGCACGGTCAACGTCAGCATCACCAACCTGAAAGGTCCGCTCGGCGACGTCCGCGTACGCCGGGCGCTCTCCCTCGCGCTGGACCGGTCCGGGTTCGTCAAGGCCGGCCTGGGAGGGGGCGGCAGTGCCACCACCTCGCTCACCACGCGCGCCGCCTGGGCCCGCGCGGCGGACGGCACGCGGAAGGCGGCGTTCGACGGACTGGCGCCGACGGAGCCGGACCTCGACCGGGCCAGGGCGCTGATCAAGGAGGCCGGTGCCTCCGGCGCGACCCTGACCGTGGCGACCAGCTCCATCGGCCAGGACGTCTCCCTCCTGGCGACCGCCGTCCAGGCGGCGGGCACGCAGATCGGTCTCGACATCCGGCTCAGGTCCATCGCCCCCAACGCCTTCACCGCCCTGTTCACCGACCCGGGCGCACGCGAGGGCATCGACATGTTCCCGCTCACCTACTACCAGTCCATCACCGACCCGCTGGACCTGCTGGCCAACTTCAGGACCGGTGCCTACCTCAACTTCGCCGGATACAGCGACAAGGGCTACGACGAACTCGTCGACCGGGCCACCGCCGCCCAGGACCCCGAGCGGCGCAGGGAGATCGAGACGAAGCTGCAGCACCACGCCGCCGACCGCCTGCTGTGGATCCCGGTCGCCGAGTGGCCCACCTCCGTCTTCCTCAACCGGCGGATCACCGGCGCCCCCACCACCATCGCGTACCTGTACCACCCGTGGGCCGCCGATGTGGGGGCCGCGCCATGAACCTCCTGAGATTCGCCGTACGACGGGTGGCGGAAATGGCCGCCACCCTCCTCGCCGCCTCGTTCGTCGTGTTCGGTGCGATGTACCTGGCCCCCGGGAGCCCGGCGAGCTTCCTGCTCACGGGCAGGTCGGCCTCGCCCGAAGCCGTCGCCGCGATCAACGCGCAGTACCACCTGAACGACCCCTTCGCCGTGCGCTACCTCCGATGGCTCGGCGACATGCTGCAGGGCGACTTCGGTCGCTCCCTCACGTACCGCACCGACGTCTCCCGCCTGATCGTCGACCGCCTCCCCACCACCTTGCTGCTGATCGCCATGGCACTGACCGTGGTCGTCGGCGTCGGCCTGTTCCTCGGCCGGATCGCCGCCGTACGCGGCGGCGCCACCGACACGACCGTCCTGATCAGCACCGCCATCGCCGTCGGCACACCGTCGTTCGTGGCCGCCGTTCTGCTGCAGGGCTTGTTCTCCGTCAAGCTGGGCTGGTTCCCCAGCAGCGGAGCCGGCGACGGCTTCCTCGACACGCTGTGGCATCTCACCCTCCCGGCAGTGGCCCTCGCCCTCTACCTGATCGGCATGCTGGCCCGGGTCACCCGCTCCGCCATGGTCGAAGCCCTCGGCGCCGAGCACGTCACCGTCGCCCGCAGCCGCGGGGTCCCCGAACGGCACGTGATCCGCCGCCATGTGCTGCGCAACGCCCTCGGCACCGTGCTCACCACCGGCGGCCTGATCGTCTCGACCCTGCTCGTCTGCACGATCCTCGTGGAAACCGCGTTCAGCATCGGCGGCATCGGCCAGCTGCTCGAACTCGCCACCAGCACGAAGGACTTCCCCACCGTGCAGGCCATCTCCCTGATCATCGTGGCGCTGTTCATGACGGTGAACCTCGTCGTCGACCTGCTGCTCCCGGTGGTCGACCCGAGGATCACCCTCGGCGCGAGGGGAGCATCGGCATGACCGCCACCCTCACGCGCAGACCCGGAATGGCCAAGGTCCGCTCCGGCTCCGCCCGTTCACCGCTCCACGCGCTCTGTCTGGGCGTGGTCGCCCTCGTCGTCCTCGCCGCCCTGTTCGCCCCCTGGCTGGCCCCCTACGACCCCAACGCGGTCGACCTCGGCGACGCCCTCGCCGGCACCGGCTCCGACCACCTCCTGGGCGCCGACACCGCGGGCCGCGACACCCTGTCCCGCCTCCTCATCGGCGCCCGCGCCTCGCTGCTGGGCCCGCTCGGTGTCGTCGTGTTCTCCACCGTCCTCGGTGTCGCGGTCGGCATGGCCGCGGCCTGGCGAGGCGGCTGGCTCGACTCCGTCCTCTCCCGCAGTACGGAACTCGTCTTCGCCTTCCCCGGACTGCTGCTGGCGATCCTCATCGTCTCCGTGTACGGGGAGGGCCTGCTCGCCCCCGTCATCGCCCTGGCCGTGGCCTACCTGCCCTACGTCAGCCGGCTCACCCGCTCCCTCGTCCTCGCCGAACGGACGCGCCCCTACGTCAGCGCCTACCAGGTCCAGGGCCACGCCCCGCTCTCCATCTGCGTGCGCCACATCCTGCCCAACATCGCCCCGGTCGTCCTCGCCCAGGCCACCATCAACTTCGGCTACGCGCTGATGGACCTCGCCGGTCTCTCCTTCCTCGGACTCGGCGTGCCTCCGCTCACGCCCGACTGGGGCCGCATGGTCTTCGACGGGCAGACGGCCATCCAGCACGGGTACCCCCTGTCCGCCGTCCTGCCGTGCGTCCTGATCGTGCTGACCGTCGTCGCGTTCAACGTGGTCGGCGAGCACTGGGCCGACCGTGTCGCCAGGAGAACCGCATGACAACGACGTACGCACTCGACATCCAAGGGCTGCGCATCACCCTCCCCGGCACCGCACGGCCCGTGCTCGACGGCGTGGACCTGACCGTCGCGGCGGGCGAGACCGTGGCCCTCGTCGGCGAGTCCGGCTCCGGGAAGACCCTCACCTCCCGCAGCGCCCTGCGCCTGCTCCCGCCCGGCGCGCTCGTGCGGGGCACGGTCGCGGTCGCCGGCGACGACGTCCTCGCCATGAAGGCCGAGCGGGTGACCGCCCTGCGCACGGGAGAGGCCGCCATGATCTTCCAGGACCCGCGAGCGGCCATCAACCCGCTCCGTCGCATCGGCGACTTCCTCACTGAAGGCGTCGTCCTGCCCAAGGTCATGAGCCGGGCCGACGCGATCGCCCGGGCGACCGAACTCCTCCGTGCCGTGGGCGTCGACAACGCCGTCCTGGACAAGTACCCGGGCCAGGTGTCCGGCGGCATGCTCCAGCGCGTCATGATCGCCGCGGCCCTCATGGGCGACCCCTCGCTGCTGCTCGCGGACGAGCCGACCACGGCGCTCGACGTCACCACCCAGGCCGAGGTCGTCGCCCTCCTCGCCCGACTCCAGCAGCGATTCGGGACGGGGCTGCTGTTCGTCACCCACGACCTCGACCTGGCCGCCACCCTCAGCGACCGCGTCTACGTCATGTACGCCGGACGGATCGTCGAGAGCGGCCCCGCACACGGGCTGTTCACCCACCCCCGCCACCCCTACACGGCGGCGCTGCTCGCCTCCACACCCCGCCTCGACGCGCCCGCCGGCCGGCTCGCCGCCATCGACGGCCTCCCGCCCGATCTGCGGACGGCCCTGACCGGCTGTCCCTTCGCCCCGCGCTGCCGGCTGGCCACCGAAGCCTGCGACCGGGAGGAGCCGGATCTCCGGTCGGCCCCGGACCGGCCCGGACACCGGGCCGCCTGCCACCACAGCGACCACCTCGAAGGGAGCGCCGCCGATGTCTGAGCCCGCGCTCCAGGCGGTGAACCTCACCCGCGCCTACGGAGCCGTACGCGCCGTGGACGGCGTGTCCTTCGCCCTGCCCAGGGGCGGGTCCCTCGGCATCGTGGGCGAGTCCGGCTCCGGCAAGACCACCACCGCACGGATCGTCGTGGGCCTCGAACAGGCCGACTCCGGCGAGGTCGTGGTGGGCGGAAGGCGCCGCCCGACAGCGGTCCGCGGACGGGCCGGACGACTGGCCCGCGCCCGCGAGGTACAGATGGTCTTCCAGGACCCCTACCTCTCCCTCGACCCGCGAACCTCCGTCGAATCGGTCCTGCGCGAGACCCTGCGCCTGCACTTCCCCGACCGGAACCCCGCGCCCCGCGTACGCGAACTCCTCGACCACGTCGGCCTGCCCGCGCTGGCGGCCGACGCGCGGCCCGGCCAGCTGTCCGGCGGTCAGCGCCAACGGGTCGCCATCGCACGCGCCCTCGCGGTGGAGCCCGCCGTCCTGGTCCTGGACGAGGCCGTCGCCGCCCTCGACGTGTCCGTGCAGGCGCAGATCCTCAACCTCCTCGCCGACATCCGCGAACAGACCGGTGTCAGCTACCTCTTCATCACCCATGACCTGGGGGTGGTCCGCTGCGTCACCGACGACGTCATCGTGATGCGCCACGGCCGGATCATCGAGGCGGGCGCCACCGCCGACGTGCTCACCGCGCCCCGACACCCCTACACACGACTGCTCCTGGACTCCGTGCCGCACCCCGGCTGGGATCCGGAACAGATCGCCGCTGCCCGAAAGGCTCTGTGACAGCCGGTCACCGAGCTTTCCCCGTAACGGCCCGCGTTCTTAGCGGGCCGACCACAGGAGGCATCACGTGAGCACCAACTCCCCCCGCACGCCCTCGACACCCGGGCCGAACCGGCGCAGATTCCTGACGGCCGCCGGGCTGACCGCCGCGGGCGCGGCCCTGGCCGCCGTCCAGAGCCGGGCAGGCGCGGAACCGGCGCCCCGGCCCGCCGCCGGCGCCTTCCGCGTCCCCGTCGAGGACGTCCGCCACACCCGTACGTGGATGGCCTGGCCCGACAGCACCGCGATCTGGGGCCGGGGAGCACTCGCCGGCATCCAGGCCGACATCGCGCTGATCGCCCGTACGATCGCCCGGTACGAGCCGGTCATCATGCTGGCCAACTCCGCGAGCGCGGCCAAGGCACGCTCCCAGTGCGGCACATCGGTCACCGTCATCACCTCCATCCCCGTCGACGACTGCTGGATGCGGGACACCGGCCCGGTCTTCCGCACCGACGGAGCCGGCGGCCTCGACGCGGTGGGCCTCAACTTCAACGGCTGGGGCAGGAAGCAGGCCCACGCCAAGGACGCCCTGGTCGCCGAACGGATCGCCGCGTACACCGGGGTGCCGTTCACCTACGCCGAGTTCGTCGGCGAGGGAGGCGCCATCGAACAGGACGGCGCGGGCACCCTGATGGCGACCCGCAGCAGCCTGCTCAACCGCAACCGCAACCCCGGTATGTCCGAGCGGACGCTGACGGCCGAGATGTGCGAGGCGTACGGCGCCTCCAAGGTCATCTGGTTCGACGGGGTCTACGGGCAGGACATCACCGACAACCACGTCGACGCCACATCACGCTTCCTCGCCCCCGGCGAGGCCCTCGTCCAGATGCCCCGCGCGACGGACAACGACGCCTACGCCAAGGACGCCCGACAGCAGCACCGCATCCTCACCGGCTCGACGACCGCCGACGGCGGCCCGATGGACGTGACGCAGCTCCAGGGACCGGACTACGACAGGATCCGCTCCCGCAACCCCGACTTCCTCGCCTCGTACGCCAACTACTACCTGTGCAACGGCGCCGTCATCTGCGCCCACTTCGGCGACTCCCGCGCGGACACGGCGGCGAAGACCACGCTGGCCCGGCTCTACCCCGACCGCACCATCGAACAGCTGGACATCGACCGGCTCGGCACGGGAGGCGGCGGCATCCACTGCGTCACCCAGCAGCAGCCCGTGTCGTAGCAACGGCCGGCAGGAAACAATGGTGCGGTGGCCCGCCGGTCCGGCGGCGGACCACCGCACCGGCTGTGACACGGTGACCAGGAGTACGTGATGACGCCCCCGAACAAAGGGATGGGAAGTCGATGAGCGAACGGACGAAGCCCGTGATCGAGGTTCCGGAGGGCGACGCGCCCACCGAGCTGACGATCCGGGACCTCGTGGTGGGGGACGGACCCGAGGCGCAGCCGGGCAGGGTCGTCCAGCTCCACTACGTAGGGGTGACGTTCGCGTCCGGGAGGGAGTTCGACTCCTCCTGGGAGCAGGACCGGCCGTTCAAGTTCGCCCTGGGCGGCGGCCGGGCCATCAAGGGCTGGGACCGGGGAGTGAGGGGCATGAAGGCCGGCGGCCGACGTGAGATCATCGTTCCCCCGCGGCTCGGCTACGGCAAGCAGTCACCTTCTCCGCTGATCCCGGCGGGCTCGACGCTGATCTTCGTCGTGGACCTGCTCACGGTGGTGGGCGGCCCGCCGGAGCGGGGCCGGACCTGAAGGGCACGGCCCGAGCTGATCGAAGCCGCCCCCGACACCTGCTGGACACCGCCCAGCCGCTCAGGCACCGGTGCGGATGTCCCGCCTCACCGAAGGACCCTCATCCCATGAGCACCCCCGACACTGTCCCCCCGCGTTGGCCCGTACCTCCCGCCCCGCCCGCCCATGACCCCGTCCTGTTCGCACGGGCGATGCGGGACATGCGCCTGACGTGGCGTGCCCGCGGGATCCTGGCCGAACTCGCCGCCGGCTACGCCCCCGGGGAGGCGCCCGCGATCGGTGACCTGGTCGCCCTCACCCGAGACGAGCGCCTGGCCGCCGAGGGCCGCGAGGCCTTCCGTAAGGCGGCCGGTGAGCTGCGGAGCCTCGGCTACCTGACTCCGGACGCCACCACGGCCTCGGCCTCGGGTGTAGGCGCGCGTCTGGTCGTGGACCTGACCCCGGCCGAGGACGCCTGGCTGATCCCGCGGCCTTACGGCTACGACCACCTGGTCGTGGACGGGGGCTGACCGTCCGTCTGCCCTGACCCCGCCCGGCCTCGGAGATCCTCGGATGTCCGAGGCCTGCGATCCGATCCCGAAGAACGGGAACCGACTGCTCCCCTCGCCCGCCGGCCGTAGGCTGTGCCGGGAAAATCAAGGGGAGACGATGATCGACTACCGCAAGGCGACCGTTCCGGTGTGGACGCTCGCGACGGGTGATGTCCGGGTGCCGTCGGTGGCGGGGGACGGGCCGATGACGGCCGAGCGCCTGGGTGAACTGCGCGGCGTGCTGGCCGCCTTGGCCGACGCGCCGATCGCCACGCTGGAAGCACACCCGCTGCCCGACAAGCTCGACCGCAGCCGGGGCATCCCGCTCGATGCCGCGAGCCCTTTGGCGCAACACCTGTCGCAGCTCATCACGGATACGGCCCGGAATTCCTCTACGGCGGCCAAGGCGACCGCTGCCGGCGAGAACCTGTACCGGATAGTGGTCCCGGCGAAGTTCGCCGCTCAGGTCGACCAGGGCATCATCTGCTCGATGGGAGCCAGGGGTGTGCCCGGTGGCATCCGTGGCCCGCTCGTGGGCCCCAACGGCAAGATCGTCGGAGGCGCGACGTTCGTGCCGGTCGGTAAAGCGGCAGCAGGCAGCGCCGCGCTCACCGTGGCCGCGCCCCTCGTGCTCATGGCCGTGGCGGTGGGGGTGAGCGCGCACGCCGACCAGAAGCGCCAGCAAGCCATCGAACACATAACGGAGCTGCTGGAGCAGCTGCACGAAGACAAGCTCGATGACGAGCACAGCGCACTCGACGGTTGCCGCGATGCCATCGACAAGGCCACGGCCATCCTCCTCGACCAGGGCAAGCTCGGCATCTCGCTCGGGCTGGACTCGGCGGTGCACTCCATCAACACGGCACTGGGCGCCGCGGACCGCCGCCTCGCCCGGTGGCAGAGCGCACTGGACAAGCTTCCCGCCGGCGAGGGCGTCGAGATCGCCACGCTGACCAAGTCGTTCCCCGGCATCGACGAGGACGGCGGCCGGTTCCGGGCGCACCTCGAACTCGCCACCCTCGCGACCGCGTTGAAGCGGCGGGTCAACGTCCTCCAGGCTGTCGAGCACGCCCAGAGCAACCCTGACAACCTGTTCGAGAGCTTCACCCGAGCTCTCAAGCGCGATCAGCAGCGCCTCGACGAACTGGAGTCGGGTATCGCCGGGGTCCTGATGCGCCTGTCGGTGCTGGAGCTGGCCCGGCCGGGCGGTCTGCGGCCGCCCGTGTTCACACCGGGTGAAGTCGATCGCCTGATGCGGGCCATGCACCGGATCCACCGGCTGGGCGACGACGTCACGGCCGGGGGCCGTGCCACCGACGTGGCGATCGAGATGGCCCGTGACCGGGACGGCTCGCTGGTCGTGTTCCCGGCGGTACCGGCGTAGGCGCTCGAACGCCCCGACAACGGGCCGCGGGGGCCGGTGCGCGTACGCACCGGCCCCGCGGTCGCTGTGATCAGACCAGGTCGAAGCGGTCCAGGTTCGTGACCTTGGTCCAGGCGGCCACGAAGTCCGTCACGAACTTCTGCCGGGCGTCGTCGCTCGCGTAGACCTCGGCGAGGGCGCGGAGCTCGGAGTTGGAGCCGAAGACCAGGTCGGCGCGGGTGCCGGTCCACTTGACCTTGCCGGACGCGTCGCGGGCCTCGAACTCGTCCTGCGCCGACGACGTCGACTTCCAGGTGGTGCCCAGGTCGAGCAGGTTCACGAAGAAGTCGTTGGTCAGCGTGCCCGGGCGGTCGGTGAGGACGCCGTGGGTCGAGCCGCCGGAGTTGGCGCCCAGCACGCGCAGACCGCCCACCAGGACGGTGGCCTCGGGAGCGCTCAGCGTCAGCAGGTTGGCCCGGTCGAGGAGCAGGTACTCGGCCGGCAGGCGGGTGCCCTTGCCGACGTAGTTGCGGAAGCCGTCGTACGCGGGCTCCAGGGCGGCGAAGGACTCGACGTCCGTCTGGTCCTGCGTGGCGTCGACCCGGCCGCCGGTGAACGGCACCTCGACCTCGACGCCGGCGTCCTTGGCCGCCTGCTCGACGGCCGCGTTGCCCGCGAGGATGATCAGGTCGGCCAGCGAGACCTGCTTGCCGCCATTGGCGTCGAAGGACTCCTTGATGCTTTCCAGGGCACGCAGGACCTGGGCGAGCTCGTCCGGGTCGTTCGCCTCCCAGCCGCGCTGCGGCTCCAGGCGGACCCGGGCGCCGTTGGCGCCGCCGCGCTTGTCGCTGCCGCGGAAGGACGCGGCCGAGGCCCAGGCGGCCGAGACCAGCTGCGCCACCGTCAGGTCCGTTGCGAGCACCTGCTCCTTGAGCGCGGCGATCTCCGCGGCGTCCAGCGGCTCACCCGTGCGCGCGGGCAGCGGGTCCTGCCACAGCAGCACCTCGGAGGGGACCTCGGGGCCCAGGTAGCGCTGGATCGGGCCCATGTCACGGTGCGTCAGCTTGTACCAGGCGCGGGCGAAGGCGTCCGCGAACTCTTCCGGGTTCTCGTGGAAGCGGCGCGAGATCTGCTCGTACGCCGGGTCGAAGCGCAGCGACAGGTCGGTGGTGAGCATCTGCGGCTTCTGCTTCTTCGACGCGTCGTGCGCGTCCGGGATGGTCGCCTCCGCGTCCTTGGCGATCCACTGGTGCGCGCCGGCCGGGGACTTGGTCAGCTCGTACTCGTACGCGAAGAGGTTGTGGAAGAACTCGTTGCCCCACTGCGTCGGCGTGCTGGTCCAGGTCACCTCCAGACCGCTGGTGATGGCGTCGCCGCCCTTGCCCGACTTGTACGAGCTGCGCCAGCCGAGGCCCTGCTCCTCCAGCGGGGCGCCCTCGGGGTCCGCGCCGACGCTCTCGGCCGGGCCCGCGCCGTGGGTCTTGCCGAAGGTGTGGCCACCGGCGATGAGGGCGACGGTCTCCTCGTCGTTCATCGCCATCCGGCGGAAGGTCTCACGGATGTCGCGGGCGGCCGCGATCGGGTCCGGGTTGCCGTTGGGGCCCTCGGGGTTGACGTAGATCAGGCCCATCTGGACCGCGCCGAGCGGGTTCTCCAGCTCACGGTCGCCCGTGTAGCGCTCGTCGTCCAGCCAGGTGGTCTCCGGGCCCCAGTAGACGTCCTCCTCCGACTCCCAGACGTCCTCGCGGCCGCCGGCGAAGCCGAAGGTCTTGAAGCCCATGGTCTCCAGGGCGACGTTGCCGGTGAGGATCAGCAGGTCGGCCCAGGAGAGCGCCTGGCCGTACTTCTTCTTGACCGGCCACAGCAGACGGCGGGCCTTGTCCAGGTTGCCGTTGTCCGGCCAGCTGTTCAGCGGGGCGAAGCGCTGCTGACCGGCGCCCGCGCCACCGCGGCCGTCGCTGATGCGGTACGTGCCCGCGCTGTGCCAGGCCATCCGGATCATCAGCGGCCCGTAGTTGCCGAAGTCGGCCGGCCACCAGTCCTGCGAGGTGGTGAGCACCTCGGCGATGTCCCGTTTCACCGCGGGCAGGTCGAGGGCCTGGAACGCGGCCGCGTAGTCGAATTCCTCGCCGAGCGGGTTCGCCACCGCGGGGTTCTTGGCGAGGATCTTCAGGTTGAGGCGGTCCGGCCACCACTGGCGGTTCCCGCCGCCCTGGGTGGGGTGCGGCGCGCGGCCGTGGGCCACCGGGCAGCCGCTCGCCTGCGCCTCGGGTACCTCGGGAATGGCCGTCTCAGGCGAATCCGGGACGACGGGGTCGAAGACGTGCGACTCGTTGTTCTCGGTCATGGGTGATCCTTCCGGCCCCGGCGGGTCGTGGGGGCGCTGTACGGGGGAGGAGGATTCGGGCCGTGCAGAAGGGGCACCTGTGTAGCCACGGGGTCGTCGCGGGTGGCCCGAACGTCGTGCGGACCACCCGGCCGGACGGTCCCGGGCGGTGCGACGAGGACGGTGCTCGGACGGCGGGCGGCGATGCGCTCTCGACCGGCGGTGTCCCGTCACGTGTCTCTGCTGCCGTACCGGAGTCTTCCTGTCTCTTGGATGTCGCCTGGTTCGATCCTACGATGGACTTCGTCCAAGTCAAGAAGTGCGCTAAAACGATAACGGTGAAAGCGCGGCGTGTCGGCCTCCGGGGGTCGCACGCCGCGGCGGACCGGAACAGGTGGGACGGGATGAGCGACCTCCTCCAGCGGCTGCGGAGCCGTGGCTGGCGCTTGACCTCGCAGCGGCGTGTCGTCGCAGAGGTCCTCGACGGCGACCATGTGCACCTGACGGCGGACGAGGTGCATCTGCGGGCCGCCGCGCGACTGCCCGAGATATCCCGCGCGACCGTGTACAACACGCTGGGGGAACTCGTCGCGATCGGCGAGGTGCTGGAGGTCTCCACCGTGGGGCGGGCCAAGCGCTACGACCCGAACGCGCGCCGCCCTCATCAGCACCTGGTGTGCTCCGGCTGCGGAACGATCCGCGACGTCCACCCGGTCGGCGACGCGCTGGGTGATCTGCCCGACTCCGAGCGGTTCGGGTTCGCCGTCGGGTCGGTGGAGATCACCTATCGGGGTTTGTGTCCGGCCTGCGCCTGACTCCTGGCCGCGGTGGGAGCCACGCCCCGCCTGCCGGAACGCGGTCGCGCACCGGCGGCACCGGCGACCACCCGCCCGTACATCACCCCTGACCAGCACCTAGAATCCGTGGAATGAGTGTGCGCCGATCCACCCCTGGCCGCCCGCGGACCAAACCCGCCGAGGAGCGGCGCGCCGACCTCATGGACGCGGCCGAGAGGGTGTTCGTCGAGCGCGGGATCGACGCCGCTCGGATCGATGAGATCACGGAGCGCGCGGGCGTCGCGATCGGCACCTTCTATCTCCATTTCGGCTCCAAGCGGGACCTCATGCTCGCGGTACAGGCCCGCTTCATCGACCGGCTGGTCGAGCGGCAGCAGGCGGCGGTGGAGCGCCTGCCCGCCGATGACTGGACCGGACGCCTGGACGCCTGGCTCAGCGACGCGGTCCGCGCCTATGTGGACCATGCCGAACTGCACGATGTGCTGTACGGCCACACGCCGATCAACGCCACGACGGAGATTCAGGTCAGCCCCGAGAACGCGCACGTCGAGGCGTTCCGGCGACTCATCACCGAGCGTCCGAACCCGCCGGCGGACGCCCCGAACCCGGCCATGGCGGCGAATCTGATCTACAGCGCCTGGTACGGCGCCACCCACGCGCTGCTGCATCACGAAGCCGAGGACATCGACCGACTGGCCGATGAGCTCATCGCCGACATCACCGACCTCG
Source organism: Streptomyces cyaneofuscatus (assembly GCF_033109485.1). Taxonomy (NCBI): domain Bacteria; kingdom Bacillati; phylum Actinomycetota; class Actinomycetes; order Kitasatosporales; family Streptomycetaceae; genus Streptomyces; species Streptomyces cyaneofuscatus. The sequence goes on from NZ_CP137002.1 coordinate 7,427,426, forward strand.
CACACCGCTATCTGCGCGCCGAAGCCTGAGCCGGGCTGAGCCTGAGCGGGGCTGAGCCTGAGCCGGGCTGCCGACGACCCCTGGGTGCGGATCGCCGGCAGCGGAACGGTTCCGGGCCACGTGTCGCCGGTCAGCGACTCACATCGGCGATGCGCCAGTGACGTGCCCGCTCGTACTGTGAGCTCAGACGCGCGAACGTCCCACCCGTGAGCAGCAGTTCCGCCGGTGTGCCGGTCTCCACGACCCGGCCGCCGTCGAGCGAGACCACGTGGTCCGCGGCGGCCAGGGTGGCGGGGCGATGGGCGATCACGATCACCGTGCGGCCGGGGTCGGCGCCGAGGTTGGCGATGGCGCCGGTGATCGCCGCCTCGTTCTCGGGGTCGAGAGCGGACGTGGCCTCGTCGACGAGGACGATGCGCGCCCGCTTGAGCATCGCCCGGGCGATCGCGACGCGCTGACGTTCGCCGCCCGACAGCTGCGCGCCGCCCTCACCCACCCGGGTCCGCCAGCCGGCGGGCAGACGGTCGACCACTTCGTCGAGCCGTGCCGCGGTGGCCGCCTCCCTCAACTCGTCCCAGCTCGCCCCGGGGCGCGCCAGTCGCAGATTGTCCTCGATGGTGTCATCGAACAGATAGACGTCCTGGAAGACGATGGCGATTTCGTCGAGCAAGGTGCTCGGGTCGAGTTCGCGCACATTGACGCCACCGACGCGCAGTTCTCCCGAGTCGATGTCGAAGAATCGGGCGATGAGCCGGGTCACCGTCGTCTTCCCGGATCCCGACGGTCCGACCAGGGCGGTGGTCGTGCCCGGCCGGCAGCGCAGGGATACGTCCTTGAGAGCAGGTGTGTCGCCGCCCGGATAGGTGAAGGTGACGTTCGAGAACTCGACCTCGGCCTCGGCGATCTCGCGCACCGGCTCGTCCGGAACCGGCAGCGGGGGAGTGGACAGCAGTTCCTCGATGCGTCCGATCTGGTTCCGCAACGCACGCAGGGCACCGATGAGTTCGATGAGGTTGCCGAGCGGTTCCAGGAAACGAGCGGCCAGCACGAGGAGCACGATCGCCTCGGCGACTTCGACGCGTCCGCTGAGCATGAGCTCGGCGGCCAGGGCGAGGACCGCGATGAATCCGGCCATGATCACACCGGTGTAGACGAAGAACGGCTGCCGCGCGCGGCGCATGCCCTCCCGATAGGCCTCACGGTGGTCCTCGAGCGCGGCGCGCATCTGCGGCGTCCCCTCGGCATGGCCGGCGGCACGCAGGACCGGCTGGGCCTGGCCGAACTCGATCGCCCGACCGGCGACCCCGGCCGCCGCCCGCTCCAGCTCGGTCTCGGAGGCCTCGGCGATCCGCGCGGCACGGCGCAGGGCCAGGTAGGCGACCAGGGCGATGGCGCACAACAGCAGCGCCATCCGCCAGTCGACCGTGAACGTCACGACGACGACCGTCGCGGGCAGCAGGGTCGAGGTGACCACGGGCCCGCCGATCGTCACGGCGAGGTGGGCGGCGCTGCCGACATCCGCGGTCACCGCCCGCGCGAGCCGGGCCTTGTGCTCGGCGGTGAACCAGCCCAGCGTCAGCGTGCTCACATGGTGCATCAACCGCCGGCGCAGCTGCGCCGCGAGCGTGCCCGCCGCCGTGAAGCCCACCGGGGTGGCGACGATGCTCAGCACCGCGTACAGCACCGCGCCGACCGCGCCGAGCACGAGCCAGGGTGTGACTGCGCCGATGTCCGGTTCGGGTCGCACGACGGCATTCAGGATCGGGATGAGCAGAGCGAGCAGCAGACCCTGCAGGACCGCCTGCGCCGCTGTGAGCAGCCACAGTCGGGCCAGCAGTCGCGGATTCGGCCAGAGTCGGTACAAGCGGCGGATCACGCGAGCACGCCTTCCTGTGCGGCCCACATCCGGGCGTACAGCCCGTCGCGCGCGAGCAGTTCTTCGTGGTTGCCTTGCTCGACCAGCCGTCCCTTGTCGAGTACGAGGATCTGGGCGGCGCCCGCGATGGTGTGCAGCCGGTGGGCGATCACGATCACCGTCTTGCCCACGGCCAGGTTGGCCAGTGCCTCCTGAACCGCCGACTCGCTGTCGGCGTCCAGTGCGGCCGTCGCCTCGTCCAGGACGACGATCGGCGCCCCGGAGAGGATCGCCCGCGCGATCGTCAGCCGTTGCCGTTCACCGCCGGACAGACTGCCGCCGCCCGCGTCGAGCAGTGTGCCGTACCCGTCGGGCATGCTCTCGATCACGTCGTGGATGTGCGCGGCGGCGGCCGCCTCGTGGACCTCGGCGTCGCTCGCGCCGGGCCGGCCGATGCGGATGTTCTCCGCCACGCTGTCGCGCAGCAGGACGACGTCCTGGAAGACCAGGGACATCGATGCCAGCAGTTTCGCGGACGGGATCGAGCGCACATCGACCCCGCCGATCCTGAGCGACCCCTCCGAAACCTCGTGGAAGCGCGGCAGCAGGCCGGCGAGGGTCGTCTTGCCGGCGCCCGACGGACCGACGATCGCGGTCACCCGGCCCGGCGGACAGACGGCGCTGATCTCCTCGACCGCGTTGGTCACACCGTCGTAGGAGAAGGAGACCCGGTCGAACTCGACGCCGTGGTCACCGGGCGTCTGCGGGTCGGCGGGCTCGGGCAGAGGTGGACGGGACAGCAGCCGCTCGATGTTGGCCGCACCCATCCGGCCCTTGCGCACCCCCTGGGCGGCGGTCACGGCGGGGAGGACGGAGTTGGGCAGCCCGATGGCGACGACCAGGAACGCCACCAGGTCCGCGACGGCGAGCGAGCCGCGGTCGACGAAGGCCAGCCCGGCGGCCGCCACGGCGGTGAGGACGGCCATCTCCGAGCCGAACAGCCGCGAGGCCGCGGAGCTGTGGCGCACCTCGGCGACCCAGACGGCGAAGGCCTCGGTGTGCTCGTCCACGGCGTCGTCGAAGCGGCTCAGGACGCGGCCTCCGGTGCCGAACGTCTTGACCACCTGGATCCCGTCGGCGTACTCGACGCCGGCGGCGCTGATACGGGCGTCGGCGGCGACCAGCCGGTCCATATGGGTCGTCATGGACCGCATCGAGACGCGGAAGAAGATCCCCATCAGGAGAAGGACGCCCAGCACCACGAACGCCATGCGGACATCGACGAGGAACAGATAGCCCGTGGCGACGACCATCACGGTGGCCGCCCCGGTCAACTGCCCCAGGGCGTGTGCGATGACCTCGTGCATCTCCTCCAGGTCACCCGTCATCGCCCGCTTGACCTTGCCCGAGCCCGTGGCGCGGAACCAGCCGAGCGGCAGCTTGCCGAGGTGGGTCACGATCCGTACGCGCACGTCGTGCAGGATCGCCGCGTCGGCGTAGTGCCCCACACGGGAGGACTGCACGAACAGGACGAGCCAGACACCCGCGCCGGCGGCCCCGATGCCGACCCAGGTCCAGATGGCGGTGTGCGACTCCGCGGGGTTGTCGAGCATGAGCCGCGCGATCTCGGCCACGGCGATGTAGGGCACGATGCCCGCCGCCGCACTCAGGCACGACAGGGCCGCGCAGAGGGCGAGAGAGGTCCGGATCGGAGTGAGCAAGCGCAGTAAGGCGCCGGGTCCGGCCAGCCTCGGAGACTGCGGTGTCGGTGATTTCATTAGGGTACCCTAACAGGACGACTGAACCTCATTCAATAATGTGCGCACCGCCCTCGCGACACCTTCCGGGCCGCTACCGAAGGGAACGTCTCCCCATGTCCCAGCCGAACCTCGACCACCCGTCACCGAGCCGCGGATTACGTACTGCTCCGTACCGGACCCGTCTCGCCGCACTCGGCGCCCTCCTCGCGCTCACGGCCGTCGGAGCGACCGGGTGCGCAGGCGCCGACACCGGCTCGCGCCAGGAAGGCCGAGCGAGCGGAACGACCTTCGAATCCTGCGGTCGTACCGTCGAGCTCGACCGGGCCCCGAAGCGGGTGGCGATCACCACGGACGCCATCGCCGACACCCTGTTCGCGCTCGGCGTCGGCGACCGGATCGTCGCCAAGACACGCGGCGAGTCCGCTCCCGCGCCCGAGTTGAAGGAGCGCCTGGCGGCTCTGCCCGGTCTCGGGACGCGCAACCCGAACACCGAGGCGCTGATCGCCGCCAGGCCCGATCTCCTGATCACCGATCAGGTCGAGAAGGTCTCCGGCAAGGGGGGAAGCCCGAGCGTCGCCGAACTGAAGCGGCTGGGCGTCGCCACCTATGTGGTCGGTGGCGGGTGCGCGGCGGACCTGAGCGCGGACACCTCAGGTCTCGAAGCGCTGGACGCCGACCTCCGCCAACTCGGCGCGATCTTCGGTGTGGAGACACGTGCCCGGGCGCTGGCCGGCACGCTGCGCGGCAGCCTCGACGAGGTACGCCGGCGGATCGCCCGGGAGCCCGGACGCGAGGTCGCCGAGATCTCCCAGGTCGCCGGCCAGCTCTATGTGACCACCGGCGGTCTCGCCGACGACGTGCTCGAACGGGCGGGCGGGAAGAACGTCTTCGCCGACCTGCCGGGTCAGTTCGCCCCGGTCAGCGCCGAGCAGATCGTCGCACGCAACCCCCAGGCCATCATCGTCGACGACTTCACGGCGACGACGAAAGGCCGGAAGGACGCGATCGCGTTCCTGAAGCGGACGTTCCCCACCGTGGACGCGGTCAAGAAGGGACGATTCCTCGTCATCGACGCGGCCAAGACCGGGGCGCGCGGCAGCACCAGGCCGGTGGAGGGCGTCACCGAGATAGCGCGCTTCCTGCACCCCAGCACCTCCGGTACCCGGTAGGGCTCGCGATGCACCAGCAGACACCCACCCCCCTCGCCACCGCTGCCGAAGAGCGCTCGCAAGGCGGCCGACGGCCGACCCTGAGCCGCGGTGGCCGGCCGGCGCCCCTCGCCGTCGCCGTGCCGCTGCTGTTCGTCCTCCTCCTCGGCACGGTCTGCGTGGCCGTGTCGGTGGGATCCGTCGGTGTGCGGCTGGGGACCGTCACCCAGGTCATCGCCGATCACCTGTTCGGCACCGGGACGTCCGCCGGGGTCATGGGCGACCAGATCGTGTGGCACCTGAGGCTGCCTCGGGTCCTGCTGGCCGCCGTCGTCGGCGCGGGGCTCGCCGCCGTCGGTGTCACGTTGCAGGCGACCGTCCGCAATCCGCTCGCCGACCCCTACGTGCTCGGTGTCTCCGCCGGCGCCGGACTGACGGCCTCCGTCGCGATCACCCTCGGGTCGGTGGCGGTCGCCGGCCTGTCGACCTCGGCCGCGGCCTTCGTCGGAGCGCTCGTCGCGATGATCGCGGTCCTCGGACTGTCGCGCCGCGCCGGCCGGGTCGTCCCGAGCCGCCTGATCCTCGCCGGGGTGACGCTCTCCTACCTGTTCAGCGGAGCCACCAGCTTCGTCATCTTCCGCAGCGGCAACGCGGACGCGGCGCATTCGGTGCTGTTCTGGCTGCTGGGCTCCCTGTCGGAGTCGTCGTGGTCGAACCTGGCGCTGCCTACGGCTGCCGTGCTGGTCGTCGGCGCCTGTCTGACGCTGCGGACCCGGACGCTCAACGCACTGGCGGCCGGTGACGACGCGGCTCTCTCGCTCGGCGTCTCCGTGCACCGCGTCCGCATCCGCCTCCTGGTCCTCGCCTCCCTCCTGACCGGCGTGCTCGTCGCCGTGTCCGGCGGGATCGGCTTCGTGGGACTCATCGTTCCCCATCTCGTGCGCCTGGTCGTGGGCCCGGACCACCGCCGACTCCTCCCCGTCGCCATGCTCGTCGGCGCGATCTACCTCGTCGTCGTCGATGTGCTCTGCCGTGTGCTCGTCCGCCCCGAGGAACTCCCCATCGGGATCGTCACCGCCGTGCTCGGCGCGCCGGTCTTCCTGTGGCTGCTGCGACGCTCGGAGGTGTCATGAGACTCCATCTGTCCGGCGTGAGCGTCCGGATCGGTTCCTCCCCGGTCCTCGCGGGGTGCGACCTCACCGTCGAGGACGGCGAACGCGTCGGCCTCGTCGGCCCCAACGGCAGCGGAAAGACCTCGCTGCTGCGTACGGTCTACCGCGCGCTCGACCCCTTCGCCGGCAGGGTCGCGCTGTCCGGGGACGACGTACGTACGCTCGGTCAGCGCGAGGTCGCACGGCGTGCCGCGCTGGTGGCCCAGGACAGCACGCCGGACTTCGACTTCACCGTGGAGGACGTCGTGGCCATGGGGCGCGGCCCGTGGCTCGGGACCTTCGAGTCGCTCACCGGCCCCGGGGACGCGCCGATCGCCGCCGCACTGGAGCGGGTCCGGCTGGCGGACCACCGCACCCGCAGGCTCTCCACCCTGTCCGGGGGCGAGCGGCAGCGCGTCCTGGTGGCTCGCGCGCTGGCTCAGGGCAGCCCGCTGCTTCTGCTGGACGAACCGACCAACCATCTCGACGTGTACGCGGCCCTCGAACTTCTGGAGCTCGTACGTGATCTGGGGCGAGCGACGCTGTGTGTGCTGCACGACCTCAATCTCGCGGCCACCTACTGCGACCGGATCTACGTCCTGCACGGCGGGCGGATCGTCGCGGACGGCCCGCCCGCGGACGTGCTCCACCCCGAGCTCGTCCGGACCGTCTTCGGGGTCACCTGCACCCGCCTGACCCATCCGGTCACCGGCGGCCTCCTCCTCGCGTTCTCCCCGCAGCAGGTCGCCCCGGTCACCGGACTCGGCGGAGGGGCGAGCCCATGAGCGGCATGCCGGCAGGGTCGATGCCCGATGGCGTCACCTCCCGCAGTGCCGCGATACTGCGACCGATCGTTCCGTCGTAACCGTTCTGTCGAAGCCGTTCCGTCGAAAGGGCCCTCGTGACGCACCAGTTCCCCGCAATGACCCGGCTCGGCCTGGGTGGGGTCGCGCTCCTGCTCGTCCTGGCGGGCTCCGCCCTGCCTGCCGTGGCGTCGCCTGCCGATACCGCCCGCAGTACCGCGCCGCCCACCGCCGAGGAGCAGCGCCTGGACCGGGCCGTCCCGCGGGAGATCCTGCGGCGCAGCGGGTTCGACGCCCTCGCCCCGGGCTTCGCCCACGCCCTGGAGGGCGCCCGCGGCTATGCGCAGGCGGAGCGGGTGGTGAACCGCCACGGCTCGGCGCTGTGGCGGCGCGCCGTGGACCGCGCCCAGGGCCGTGGCCCCGCCACGGGCGACCTGAGCCGCGGCGACGACCGTCCGCTGTACTGGGCCCGGCTCGCACTCAGCCGTGAACTACGGGCGTGGACACCTCGGTTCGCGCTGGACGACCAGCGACGCAAGGCTCTGCACACCGCTCTGGAGACCTCCTCGCGCGGCCAGCAGGACATCCGCCACCCGGGCCGTCAGGTGAAGCGCGTCCTCGTCACCGGCTTCGATCCGTTCACCCTGGACCGGGACGCCCGGATCGGCAACCCCTCGGGCGCGAGCGCGCTCGCCCTGGACGGCACCCTGGTGCGCACCGCCCAGGGGCCCGCCCGAATAGAGGCGGTCGTCTTCCCCGTGCGGTGGACGGACTTCGCCGAAGGGGCCGTCGAGCGGGCCCTCGCCCGGCAGCTGCCGCACCTGGACCTGTTCACCACCATAAGCCAGGGCCGCCAGGGCCGCTTCGACGTGGAGCGCACCAACGGCGCCTGGCGCGGCGGCTTCCCCGACAACGAGAACCTCGCCCGCACCGGGACCGTCCCCGTCACCGACCCCGCGTCGCAGCCGCAGTGGACCTCCACGACCCTCCCGTACCGTCAGCTCACCGAAGCGGAGACGGGTCCCTTCCCCGTGTACGACAACACCCAGGTCACCGAGATCCCGGCGGGTGCCACCCAGCCCGTGACCAGGCCCGACGGGCCGACCCCGGGCTCCACCGCGCGGGCCGGGGGCGGCGGCGACTACCTCTCCAACGAGATCGCCTACCGGGCCACCCTGCTCCGCGACCGGATGGGGCTGTCGACGCTGCCGGGCGGCCATCTGCACACGCCGGTCCTGCAGTTCGGCGCGGGGAACGAGAACCCGGCGACGGGGGAGATCACCGACCCCGGCTTCGAGCGCAACCGCTCGGACATCGTGCGCCAGGTACGGGCGCTGGTGCAGACGGCGGTGAGTGCGGCCCGGTGAGTACGCCCCGGTGAGCCCCGCGGCGTCGGCGGTGCCCACGCCTGCGACGATACGGGGGCACCGCATCGCCCTCGAAGACGTCCCCCGGTGGGGCTAATCCACGGGCACGCCGACAGGACCGGAAGAGGCACGCTGACATGACCCAGAAACGCGATCGCTGGGCGGAACTCACCGGCGGACAGGCCGGAGAGGAGTACGCCCGGCGTTTCGCGCGGCTCGCCGAGTCGGGCCACGACGTCCACGGCGAGGCCACGTTCTGCGCCGCGTTGGTGGAGCCCGCCGCCCGGGTGCTCGACGCCGGCTGCGGCACCGGGCGGATCGCCGTCCGCCTCGCCGAACTGGGGCATCGCTGCACCGGGGTGGACGTCGACGCCTCGATGCTCGCCGTGGCCCGCCGCCAGGCCCCCGGACAGGAGTGGCTCCTCGGGGATCTGGCCCGTACGGACACCCTCGGCCTGCGACCCGATTTCGACCTGGTCCTGGCCGCCGGAAACGTCATCCCCCTCCTGGCCCCGGGCACCGAAGCGGCCGTCATCGGGCAGCTGGCCGCCGTGCTGCGGCCCGGCGGCCTGCTGGTCACGGGGATGGGGCTGGACGCCGCACACCTGCCGCTGCCCGAAGCGCCCTTCGGCCTCGCGGACTTCGACGCGTGGTGCGACCGGGCCGGACTGACCCTGCGGCAGCGCTACGCCACCTGGAGCGGCGACCCCTACGTCCCGGGCTGCGGCTACGCCGTCAGCGTGCATGTCCGCCCGGACCGATGACTTTCCCGGGCGGGGACGGTCTGCCCAGGTATGAAGAAGACGCACACGCTCAAGACCGCCGACGCCGACCTCGTTTACGACGTGCACGGGCCGCTGCCCACCGCTGACGGCCGCCCGCCGCTGTTCATGATCGGGCAGCCCATGGACGCCACCGGGTTCGCCGCGCTCGCGGCCCGTTCCGCCGAGCGCACGGTGGTCACCTATGACCCGCGCGGACTCGGCCGCAGCGTCCGCAGGGACGGGCGGGACGACCACACCCCCGAGACCCAGGCCGACGACGTGCACGCCCTGATCCAGGAGCTCGGCGCCGGTCCGGTCGAGATGTTCGCCAGCAGCGGGGGAGCGGTCACCGCGCTCGCCGTCGTAGCCCGCCACCCCGGCGATGTGACCGTCCTGGTCGCCCACGAGCCGCCGCTCATCACCCTCACCCCGGACGGCCCGGCGGCCGTGCGGGCCCGTGCCGCCGTCCGGGAGGCGTACCAGAAGCGGGGGTGGGGGGCCGGAATGGCCGCCTTCGTGGCCATGACCTCCTGGGAGGGCGAGTTCACCGAGGCGTACTTCGCACAGCCGGAGCCCGATCCCGCAGCGTTCGGGATGCCCACCGAGGACGACGGATCACGGGACGATCCGCTGCTGTCCGACCGGTCCTGGGCGATCAGCGGCCACCGGCCGGACGTCGACGCGATCACCGGCGCGCCCACCCGCGTCGTGATCGCCGTGGGGGAGGAGTCGGAGGCCGTCCTCACCGGGCGCACCTCCGCCGCGACCGCCGAGCTGCTCGGGCTGCCGGTCACCGTGTTCCCGAGCCATCACGGCGGATTCCTCGACGGCGAGTTCGGCTACCCGGGGAAGCCGGACGAGTTCGCCCGCCGTCTGCGTGAGGTACTCGACGGCGCCGCGTGAGGTCCAGCGTGATCGCTGCCGGTCGGGGTAGCGAAAGGCTATGAGCACTGACAGAACACCCACCGCTCCCGCCGGATATGTGCAGCCGGAACTCGACGTCCGGGCCCTCACCGAGGTCCTGGACGGCGAGTACGCCGAGATCCGCGACCTGGTCCGCACCAACCTGGTGACGTACGCCTCGGTCCTTGAGGAGGCCGAGGAGCTCGGCTTCGACGCGTACCGCGAGCGGGTGCGCGACATCGTGGTCGAGATGGCGGCGACGGGCCAGACCGGCATGGGCTTTCCGAAGCGGTACGGCGGGGGCGGTGACGTCGGGGCCTCGATCGCCGCGTTCGAGACGGCCGCCTTCGGTGATCTGTCGGTGCTGGTGAAGACCGGCGTGCAGTTCGGGCTCTTCGGCGGCGCGATCCTCCACCTGGGCACCGAACGCCACCACGACGCCTACCTGCCGGACCTGATCACCGGGAAGCTGATGGGCTGCTTCGCGATGACCGAGACCGGGCACGGCTCCAACGTGCAGGCGCTCGGCACGATCGCGCGGTACGACGCCGCCGCCCAGGAATTCGTCATCACCACCGAGGGCGACCAGGCCCGCAAGGACTACATCGGCAACGCGGCCCGCCACGGCGAGCTGGCCGTCGTCTTCGCCCAGCTGGAGGTGGGCGGCGAATCCGAGGGCGTGCACGCGTTCGTCGTACCGATCCGGTCCGGCGGCGAGGCGGTGCCCGGCGTCGACATCGAGGACGACGGCCGCAAGATGGGCCTCAACGGCGTGGACAACGGCCGCATCCGGTTCGACGGCGTGCGGGTTCCCCGCGAGGCGCTGCTCAACCGGTTCGCCGACGTCACCCCCGAAGGCGTCTACAAGAGCACGATCGACAACCCCGACCGCCGCTTCTTCACCATGCTCGGCACCCTGGTCCAGGGCCGGGTCAGCGTCGGCGGCGCCGGGGTCAACACCGCCAAGGTGGCCCTCGCCATCGCGACGAAGTACGCCCTGCGGCGGCGGCAGTTCGCGGCGGGCTCCCAGGAGGAGGAGCAGCTCCTCCTCGACTACGGCCTGCACCAGCGCCGTCTGCTGCCGCTCATCGCGCAGACGTACGCGCTGCACTTCGCCCAGGACGTCCTGCGTGCGCAGCTGCACAACGTCTTCTCCGGCCTGGAGGACGACCCGCAGGCCCGCCGCCGGCTGGAGGCCCGGGCCGCCGGAACCAAGGCGCTCGGCACCTGGCACGCCACCCGGGTGATCCAGGAGTGCCGTGAGGCGTGCGGCGGCGCCGGCTATCTCGCCGTCAACCGGTTCGCCGCCCTCAAGGCCGACAGCGACATCTTCACCACCTTCGAGGGCGACAACCACGTCCTGCTGCAACTCGTCGCCAAGGGCCTGCTCACCGACTACGCCAGCGAGTTCGAGGACCTTGACCAGCTCGGCATGGTCCGCTACGTCACCGGCCTCGCCGTCGAGACGGTCATCGAGAAGACCTCGGCCCACAAGCTGCTCGAACGCGTACGTGACCTGCTGCCGGGCGGCGACGAGTGGGACCAGGAAGCAGGGCTGCTGGACTCCGAGTACCAGCTCGCCATGCTCCGCTACCGCGAGGAGCACATGCTCGCCGGAGTGGCCCGCAGGCTCAAGGCCGGGGTCGACCGCAAGCGCGACCCGGGCGCCGTCTTCTCGGAGGTGCAGGACCACGTCATCGCCGTCGCCCACGCCCACGTCGAGAGGCTGGTGCTGGAGGCGTTCGTCGAGAAGATGCGTACGCTGCCCGAGGACGGCAACAAGGTCGCACTGGGCCTGCTCTGCGACCTGTACGCCCTGTCGACGATCGAGGCGGACCGGGCGTGGTTCATGGAGCACGGCCGGCTGACCGTCCAGCGCTCCAAGGCGATCACCCGCGAGGTGACCGACCTCTGCCGCAAGGTCCGGCCGCTCGCGGGCGGTCTCGTGGACGCGTGGGGCGTCCCGGCCGCCATGCTGCGCGCCCCGGACCTGGTGGGCTGATCCGACGGCGCCCGCCCCTGAGCCCAGGGACGGGCGCCGGTCCCGGGTCAGCCGGTGAACAGCTGGGTGGCCTTGCGGAACAGCTCGTACAGCCCGTACGCGAGCGGGGTGCCCACCCACAGCCAGGTGAAGACGATCAGCGGCCGCCGGTCCCTCACCTCAGGCGGATTCGGACTGCTGCTGCCGGACATCGGACGCTCCCTTCTGCGCCGGTACGGCGTCGAGGTGGTGGGACGGGTGGACCGGCCGGACCAGTTCATTGGCCACGAAGCCGATCGCGAGCAGGGCCATCATGATGAGCAGCGACGTCCCGTACAGCTCCGCGCCGTGCTTCCCGGCCTCCTCCTGCCGGTCGGCGATCCAGTTCACGATCAGCGGCCCCAGGACCCCGGCGGCGGACCAGGCGGTGAGCAGCCGTCCGTGGATCGCCCCGACCTGGTAGGTGCCGAACAGGTCCTTCAGGTAGGCGGGGATCGTGGCGAAGCCGCCTCCGTAGAAGGAGAGGATGACCAGCGCGCACAGGACGAACAGCGGCTTGGAGGAGCTTCCGACCAGGGCGATGAGCGCGTACATGAGCACGCCCGCGCCGAGGTAGACGCGGTAGATGTTCTTCCGTCCGATGAGGTCGGAGGTGGAGGACCAGCCGATGCGGCCGGCCATGTTGGCCGCCGAGAGCAGCGCCACGAAACCGGCGGCGGCGGTCGCCGACACGGGCGCGGAGGTGTCCGCGAAGAAGTCCGAGATCATCGGCGCGGCCTTCTCCAGGATCCCGATACCGGCCGTCACATTCGTGCAGAGCACCACCCACAACAGCCAGAACTGCGGCGTACGCAGCGCCTGGCGCGCCGAGACCCGGGGGCCGTCCACGGCCGTGGTGCGACCGGCCGTCCGTTCCTCGGCGCGCGGGCGCGGCACCCGTACCAGCAGGACGCCGAGCAGCATGAAGACGGCGTAGGACAGGCCGTGGACGAGGAAGGCCAGCGCGATGCCGGAGCTGTCGCTGCCGAAGGACTCCAGCATCTGGGCCGACCAGGGCGAGGCGATCAGCGCGCCGCCGCCGAAGCCCATGATGGCGATGCCCGTGGCCATGCCGGGACGGTCGGGGAACCACTTGATCAGCGTCGAGACGGGCGAGATGTAGCCGATCCCGAGGCCGATGCCGCCGACGAAGCCGTACCCGAACACGATCAGCCAGAACTGTTCGGTCGCGGCGCCGAGCGCGGAGAGCAGGAAGCCGGAGGAGAAGCAGACGAGGGCGACCGTCATGGCCCAGCGCGGACCTCGGCGCTCCACCAGGGTGCCGCCGAAGGCGGCGGAGAGGCCGAGCATGACGATGCCGAGCTGGAAGGGCAGCGCGCTCTGTGTTCCGCTGAGGCCGAGCGCGTCCTCCAGCGGTGGTTTGAACACGGACCAGGCGTAGGCCTGGCCGATGGAGAGGTGGATCGCGAGGGCGGCGGGGGGCACCAGCCAGCGACTCCAGCCCACGGGGGCGATGGGGGGACTCATGGGTCCCCAACCGTACTGAGTGGGAAAGTGGTTGAGAAGGTTGTTGAACGTTCTTTCACTCTGTTCGTTTTCTGTGACGGTGAGGCGCCCTTACCGCCGGCCCTGGCCCTGGGACGACGTCGCCGCGAGCACCAGCTCCACGCAATGCGCCTCCAGCCGCTCGCGTGGCACGTCGAGCGTGCCGTGCAGCCACCCCGCGAAGAGGCTCGCCAGACCGCCGACCAGCGCGTGCGCGGCCATCCGGCGGTCGACGGCGTCCCCCGTGGCGGCGAGCTGGCCGCCGACGAGGTCGGTGAACACCGGCATGAGCCGGTGGCTGTGCGCGCCGAGCACCGGGTCCGCGAAGGGCTCCAGGAGCAGCAGACGGCCCTTGTGCGGCGCGTCCAGGACCAGGGCGACGAAGGCGGCGACAGCGGCCCGGGCCCGGACCTCGGGCTGAGGGTCGCTGAGCGCCACGGCCTGCTCCAGAGCCCTCCTGGCCTCGTCCGCGACCCGCTCGAAGGCGGCGAGGAGGAGGTCGTCGCGGCCGGCGAAACTCTCGTAGAAGTAGCGGTCGGTGAGGCGCGCCTGCCGGCAGACGGACCGGACCGTGACGGCCGCGCACCCCTCCTCGCCGGCCAGGCGCTCGGCGGTGTCCAGCAGGATCGTCCGGCGGGCCGCGCGACGATCGGCGAGTTTGGTCCCGCCCCAGCTCCGCTCGGCCAACTCGCCTTCCCCTCCGCTCTGTTGCCCTACGGCCCATTGACGACAGCCGTCCTCACATTTTACCTTTCGATGTGATGACAGGTGTCCTCAGAATGGAGGCGCACATGGAACCATCAGCTCATGACCCGTCCCCTAGCGGCCCGTACCCGAGCAGTCGGGGCCCGAGAGGCCGGGGCCCGACCGGCCCGAGAACCGTCGAACCCGTCGAACCCCTCGGCCCCGACTCCCTCACCTGGCGCTGGTTCGGCGACTGGAGGGGCCTCCTCCTCGCCCCCTGGGCCGGGTCGATGCAGAACATGCACCCCGAGCTGGGTGCGGGCGTCGCCGAGCACTCCCGCTTCTTCGAGGAGCGCTGGGAGCGCCTCTTCCGCTCGCTGTACCCGATCGGGGGAGTGGTGTACGACGGCCCGCTCGCCGCCCGTACGGCCCGCGAAGTGCGCGGCTACCACGCCTCGATCAGCGGGGTCGACGAGCGCGGCCGCCCGTACCACGCGCTCAACCCGGGCACGTTCTACTGGGCGCACGCCACGTTCTTCATGCTCACCGTGCAGGTCGCCGAGCGCTTCGGCGGCGGCCTCACCGAAGCCCAGCGGCACACGCTCTTCGACGAGCACGTCCGCTGGTACGCGCTGTACGGCCTGTCCATGAAGCCCGTTCCCCGCAGTTGGGAGGAGTTCCAGCGGTACTGGGACCACATGTGCGCCGACGTCCTGGAGGACAACCGGCCGACCCGGGACGTGCTGAACATGCGGCGGATCGCCAAACCGCCTCTCCTGCGGCTGCTGCCCGCACCGCTGTGGGCCGTCGCCCGCATCCCGCTCGTCCGGCTGACCCTGTGGATGACGATCGGCCTGTATCCGCAGGCCGTACGCGAACGCCTCGGACTGCGCTGGACGCCCCACGACGAACGGCTGCTGCGCCTGCTGGGACGACTGGTCCACCACGCCTGGCAGTGCGTCCCCGAGCGTCACCGCTTCCACCCGCGCGCCCGTGCGGGCTGGGACCGTGAGCGGGGCCGGCCGGCGGCGGGCCCGGTGGAGACGCCCGCCAGGAACCTGCCGCCGGAGGAGCAGCGCGGGCTTCCGCAGCACTACGTGCCGTAGAAGCCTGTTCAGGTCGGGCCCGCCCAGCTCAGGCCGTCCCGCTCAGGCCCGGCGCAGAACCGTGGCCTCCGTGCCCCAGCCGAGCGCGATGGTCCGCTCGACCTCCCACCCCGACCGGTGTGCCAGGGCCGCGATGGCGGCCGAGTCGCGCAGGGGGCTTCCGGTGGCGGCGTACGCGTGGAGCGCCGCCTCGGCCGCGTGCGGGCTCAGGCCGTCGGGGCGGGAGGCCTCGACGAGGACCGCCGTCCTGGTCCATCCGGCGAGCCGGGTGAGGAGCACGGCGGCCTCCTCGTCGGTGCGGTGGGCGAGGGCCTTCGCGGCGACGGCGACATCGGCGGGGCCGGCCGTCCAGTCGATCCGGTCCGGCGCGGGAACGTACCCGCGCAGGACCGTGACCGGTACGGCGTCCTCCGCGACGCGCAGTCGCGGCCGCCGCCCGGCGTCGTCGAGCGCGGCGGCCACCGACGCACTGCCGGGCCCGGTCAGGAGGCAGGTCCCGATGGACTCCCAGAGGGGATCGGCCGTCAGACCGCCCAGCAGGAAGACCAACTGCTCGCACTCCTCGACCAGTTCGCCGTAGCGCTCCGAGTCCTGGGCCACCGTCTCGTGCAGGGTGCCACCGGAGGCGAGCCGCCAGGGGGACCCGCCGTCCCGGAGCGCTGGAGCGAGGTGGGTGAGGGCGAGCAGCAGCTCGGCTTCGTGCCCGGTGTACTCCTCGCGCTCGTGCTCGTCCAGCAGCTCCTCGCCCGCCGGCCCGAGACGCAGTCCGGTCCCGAGCCGCAGCCCGGACGCGCCGTCACCGGCGGCGACGACCACGCCGTACGTGGCGAGCAGCGGCAGCAGTACGCCGATCCCCGGCCCGCTCACGCCCAGTCGGGTCGCGAGTGCCTCGGCCGACAGCCCCGGCGCGTCGGCCACCGCGTCCACGACACCGAGCCGCAACGCGGCCCGGGCGACCAGCCACGGCAGCGGCGACGGGATCCGGGCGGGGCCCGGGGCGGCGACGGTGCCGGCCGAGGCCTCCGCCTCCGGTGCGGACGCGGGTGCCTCCTCGCGGTGCCAGTACCCCGTGACGTTCAGGCGGTCCTTCGGCAGCTTCCGTTCCCGCTGGAGATACCGGCGTACGGGAAGCAGCGCCCGGCTCTCCGCCGCCGCCCAGACGTACCCCTCACCCGCCTCCACCGGCAGCGCGCGCACGGCGGCCTCCAGTGCGGCCGCGTCACCCGGCTCCGCGACCACCCAGGTGACCGTGTCGCCCTCGCGCAGGGCCAGTTCCTGGCGGGCCGACTCGTCCGAGACGGTCACCAGGACGTGCGCCGGCGCGTCGAGCGGGCGCTCGTCCAGGAAGCGGCCGATCGCGGGCAGGGCCGTCTCGTCGCCGACGAGCTGGATCCAGTCCAGCCGTTCCGGCAGCCGGAGCGACGACTTGGGTCCGACGAACCACAGCTCGTCGCCCTCCCGGGCCGCCGCGGACCAGGCCTCCGCAGGTCCGTCGCCGTGTACGACGAAGTCGAGGTGGAGCTCTCCGGCCTGCGCGTCCACCCGCCGGGGCGTGTAGTCGCGGGTCAGCCGGTGCTCGGCCGGGGTCCACTCGATGCCGTGCGGCAACTGGGCGGGCAGCGCCGCGTGGACGTCGCCGTCCGCGGCCAGGATCAGCTTGATGTGGTCGTCGAACCCGGGTGCGGCGAAGGCGGGATGGCCGGTTCCGTCACGGGTGAACGCGGCGAGCTCCTCGCCGCCGAGGACGACCCGCCGCATCTTGGGGGTCACCTGGTGGACGCCGCGCACGGTGACCCGGCGCAGGACGAGCGGGTGCGTCGTGTAGGCGCGCTGGGCCGCCATCAGGAGAACTGCTTCTCGATGATGTCGAGCAGGGCCATCGACTCGTCGTAGTCACCGCGCAGCACCCAGTACGGCAGGTCATAGGCGTGGTTCGCCTTGAAGGCGGGCAGCGCGCCGTAGACGGGGTTCTTCTTCAGGGTGGCGACGTCGGTCGTGTCGGCGTTGAAGCCCATGACGAAGACGGACGGCTGGGTGATCGTCTGGCCCACCTTCTCGGTCGACAGCTCGAACATGTCACCGCCCTGTCCGTACACCTTGAAGCCGCCGTCCGCGAAGACCGGCGCCGGTTCGATCCCGACCTTCTCCAGCTCGGTGGGCAGGCCCACGCTCTCCACCAGGCCGTAGGCGG
The DNA here is from genome assembly GCF_033109485.1 of Streptomyces cyaneofuscatus. Taxonomy (NCBI): domain Bacteria; kingdom Bacillati; phylum Actinomycetota; class Actinomycetes; order Kitasatosporales; family Streptomycetaceae; genus Streptomyces; species Streptomyces cyaneofuscatus. The sequence continues at coordinate 7,444,684 of NZ_CP137002.1, forward strand.
TGCCGTCGCCGGTGAGCGCGAGGAACGACACGGGGCCGGGCGGCGGCTTGATGGCGCCCTTCACCTCATTGATGCGCTTGTCGTACGCGGCCACGTGCTGCTTGTACACGCCGGGCTTGCCGAACACGTCGTCGGCCAGGAAGGAGAACTGGCTCCGCCAGTCGCCCAGCTTCTTGCCGACGAGCACGGTGGGAGCGATGCCGGAGAGCTCGTCGTACACCTTCTCCGCCTGGAACAGCGGGAAGCCGATGCCGCCGCCGACGATGAGGTCGGGGTCGAGGGCGAGGATCGCCTCCAGGTCGAAGCCGTCGACGCTCCACGGCAGGAACGTCGTGCCGTCCTCCTTGGCCTCCTTCTCCCAGTACGGGGAGAACTCGCCCTTGCCGTCGGCGTCCTCGGGGATCGTGGCGTGCACCGGTACGTCGAGGTCGTAGAGGTACCCGGCGAGGGCGTGGTTCAGGACGACGACGCGCTTGGGCTCGGTCGGCACCTCGACCTTGCCGTAGTCGGTCGTGACGGTACGGGTCTTCGCGGCGGTCGCCTTGTCCCCGTCGACCGACGACGAGGAGGAGGCCGAGCAGCCGGTGAGGGCCAGCGCGGCGACGAGCGCGCAGGCGAGCAGGCGGGCGGGAGCAGACATGGGACCTCATGTGACTGGGCAGGCTCGAACGTTCGAGCCGTTGGTAAGGTGAGGCTAACCTCGCTGGTTCCGCTGCGCCGATCCGCGTACGACATCGCTGGTGACGGACACGACGCATCGCACACAACGGGAGGCACGCTTGCCGGTGACATCCCTCGGCACCGTGGTCGCCGAGAACGCCATCCGCTTCCTCGGCCACGACACGCACGAGCACGACGAGCCGCACCTCGTCTACGTGGTCAGCGGCAGCGCCCTGCTGACCGCCGACGGCGAGGAGTGGCGGCTCGGCCGTAACGAGGCCCTCTGGCTCGCCTCCCGAGTCCCGCACGCGCTGCGGATCGAGCCGGGAGGCATGGCACTCGGACCCTTCCTCAACCCCTCCGACCAGCCACGATGCCGTGTCCAGCCGCTCGGGGTGGTCCCCGCGATCGTCGAGGTCATGACCACCACACTCGGCGCGGCACCGACCACGGCGGAGCAGGTCCAGCCGTTCCGGCAGGCGCTGGGGCGGGTGCTGAGCGGCATCTCCCGGCCGTACTTTCCCGTCGTGCTGCCCACCCATCCGGCGGTGCGCGCCCTCGCCCGCGAGGCGCTGCGCACCCCCGCCGCGACGCTGGAGCAGCTCGCCGAACGGCACCGGATGAGCGCTCGCCAGGTGCAGCGCGTCGTCCTCGACGAGACCGGACTGCCCTTCACACGGTGGCGCAACCGGGCCAGGATGAACGCCGCCGTCGAACACCTCCGCGGCGGGGGTGAGCTGACGGCGGCGGCCAGGGCGGCCGGCTACGCGACCCGGGCTGGACTGCTGCGCGCGCTGAGCCGCGAGTCCGGGGTGCCGGTGAGCGCGCTCACGGCGGACGCGGTGGGGGCGCTCGGGTAGTCCAGGCGGTTCAAGCAGTTCATGCAGTTCACGTAGCTCAAGCAGTACACGTACGTCGGTCATGCACGGCACTTCGGGCTCCCCGGGTAGCTGGTCGCTCAGGGAGGTTCGATGCCACAGGTGTTCGCGAAGACGACCGAGCCACCACCAACCGAGCCACCCCCGGCCGCGCCGTCGCGGTCCTCGCGCCGCAGGACACGCCGGCTCCTCGGCCTGGCCGCCGCCGTCGCCACGCTGCTCGTGGCGGTGCTGCTCAGCGTCGCGATCGGCTCGGCGATGCTCCCCCTCGACGTGGTGTGGCAGGCGCTGACCGCTCCCGACGGCTCCGCCTCGCACGCCACGGTCAGCGGCGCCCGCGTGGACCGTACGCTGCTCGGCATCGTCGTCGGCATGTCCCTGGGCGTCGCGGGGGCGCTCATGCAGGCCCTCACCCGCAATCCGCTCGCCGATCCGGGGGTCCTCGGCGTCAACGCCGGCGCGGGTTTCGCCGTCACTCTCGGCGTGGCCGTCTTCGGCGTCACGCGCATCGAGCAGTACCTGCCCTTCGCCTTCGTCGGTGCCGTCGCCGGGGCGGCGGTGGTCTACCTCGCCGCGAGCGGCGGCCGGGCCGGGCCCTCGCCGCTCAGGCTCACCCTCGTCGGGGTCGCCTTCACGGCGGTGCTGAACGGCATCTCCCAGACCCTGGCGCTGATCGACACGGAGACCTTCGACCGCATGAGGTTCTGGGGAGCGGGCACCGTCACCGACCGCCCGACGGGCACCGCCGGTGACATCGTGCCGTTCGTCCTGGCCGGTCTGGTGGTCGCCGTCTGCTGTGCGCGCCCGCTCAACGCGATCGCCCTCGGCGACGACGCGGGACGGGCGGTCGGTCTGCGGGTCGGCGCGACCCGGGGCGGTGTGGTGGTCGCGGTGGCCCTGCTGTGCGGTGCGGCGACGGCCGCGGCGGGCCCGCTGATGTTCGTCGGCCTCATGGTGCCGCACGCCGTGCGATGGCTCACCGGGCCCGACTGGCGCTGGATCCTCGCCTACTCCGCCGTCCTCGCCCCGGCGATCGTGCTGGTCGCCGACGTCCTGGGCCGGCTGATCGTGATCCCGGCCGAGCTGCCGGTCGGCGTCATGATGCCGGTCATCGGCGCGCCCGTCCTGATCCTGCTCGTCCGCGGAAGCCGGGTGAGGGAGCTGTGAACGGGGTGTTCGTCCTCAGGGCGGGGTCCCTGAGCCTGAGAGCGGCGCGCCGCTCGGTCGTCGTGTGCGCGCTGCTGGGGGCGGCGCTGGTCGCGCTGGCCCTGTGGGCCTTCACCCTCGGCAGCTACCCGCTGAGCCTCGGCGACCTGGCCGCGGTCATGTCGGGCACGGCGGGGAACGGGGTCCGCACCGTGGTCCTGGAGTGGCGGGCGCCGCGCATCGTCGCCGCCGTCCTGTTCGGGGCCGCGCTCGCCGTGGGCGGCGCGATCTTCCAGTCGCTGACCCGCAACCCGCTCGGCAGCCCCGACGTCATCGGCTTCACCACCGGCTCCTACACCGGCGTCGTCCTCACGCTGCTGGCGGGCGCGAGCAGTTACTCGGTCCTCGCGGCGGGTGCGCTCGGCGGCGGGCTCATCACCGCGTTCGCCGTGTACCTGCTGGCGTTCCGGCGGGGCGTGCGGGGCTTCCGGCTCATCATCGTCGGCATCGCGGTCGGCGCGCTGCTGTCCTCGGTCAACACGTGGTTCCTGGTGAAGGCCGATGTGGACACCGCGCTGCGGGCGGCGGTGTGGGGCGCCGGTTCGCTGAGCGCCATCGGCTGGCCCGCCGTCACGATGGCCGCCGTCCTGACGGCGGTGGTCGCGACGGCGGCCCCGGTGGCGCAGCGCCGGATGCGGTGGCTCGAACTGGGCGACGACACGGCGGCGATGCTGGGGGTGCCCGTCGAGCGTACGAAGCTGCTGCTGGTCGTCCTCGGCGTGGCCGCGACCGCCGCGGTGACCGCCGCGGCGGGCCCCATCGCCTTCGTCGCGCTGGCGGCGCCGCAGATCGCCCGCCGCCTCACCGGACGCGGAACGGTCGACCTCACCGGTGCCGCGCTCGTCGGCGCGCTCCTGCTGCTCGGCGCCGACCTCGTGGCGCAGCACGCGATACCGGGTGTGTCGCTGCCGACGGGCGCGGTCACCGTGTGCGTGGGCGGGGCGTATCTGCTGGTGCTGCTGGTGCGGGAGTCGCGGCGGGGGGCGAGATGAACGTTTCTTCCGGGGGTGGTCAGTCGGCGGGAGCGCCCCAGGCGTGAGGGGAGGAACGTCTCTGCGGGCTGCTCGGGCTGCTCGGGCTGCTCGGGCTGCTCGGGCTGCTGGGACTGCTGGGACTGCCGGGACTGCCCGGGCGGTCGTCCGACGGCTTGCGGGAGGCGGTCCAGATGGCCTCGATGCCGAGCGGACGGTAGCCGTCGTCCGGTGTCCGTGGCGAGGAGCTGGAACGTTCCTGCGAATGAACATGCGTCAAGGGCGTCGGCAGCGCCTTGCGTTCGATGCCTCCCAGGCGTCGTTCGAAGTCGGCCTGGAGCCGGTTCATGGTGTCGAGGAAGTCCTCGAGCGGAATGCTTCCTTCGTACATCTGCTCCTCTTTTCCCGCGTCGTCTGTTCCTGCGTCGTCCCGCGCGGTACGGCCTCGAAAGTCGTCAAAATCGAAACGGAATAGGCTTTCCGTCGTTGCACCCCGCACAACGATCTCTTCCTGCGGGGGGAATGCTGCATTCGGGTGAACCGCGGGCCTGACGGGGCGCGGTCGCTCGGTGGCGCCGCCGGGACCGGGAGGGTCATGGTGTCCGTGCGCCCGCCGTGCCGGCCGGCCGGTGCGACACTGCACCACGACGCCCTTGCGGAGCGCGTACGCGGCCACCAGCACTCCGCCGGGCGGGTGGCCAGGGTGCCGCCCGGGCCTGCCCCGCCGTACCGTTTGCGGACCCGGGGACATCAGGTTTGAGTGGATGGGACCCCCCATCCGCTCATCTGGAGCTGGCATGTCGATGGCATTCGGTTCTCCCTCCGGTTCGCCGGACCCCTTCAGTGACCTGCTGAATCGTTTCTTCGGGATGTCGCCGGCATCGTCGCCCCCGGCTGTGCAGCGCGTCCCCATCGGCCGCCTCCTCACGGAGTCCTCGCGCGAGCTCCTGGACGCGGCGGCCCGCAGAGCGGTCCAGGACGGCACGTCCGACCTCGACACGGAGCACCTGCTGTGGGCCGCCACCCAGGTCGAGCCCACCCGGAGGCTGCTCGCCCAGGCCGGGGTCGACCCCGGGCGGCTCGGCGACCGGATCGCCGAGGTGCTGCCCCGGGAGTCCCAGGAACCGTCCTCCGAGCCCGGCCTCACCCCGGCCGCCAAGCGGACCCTCGCCCTCGCCCACGCCAGGTCGCAGGCGGCGGAGGTCTCGTACATCGGGCCCGAGCACATCCTCGGCGCGCTCCTCGCCGACGCCGACTCCGGCGCCTCCCGGTTCCTGCGCGCCGAGGACCTGGACGTAGGGGAGCTGCGCGGAGCGACGAGCCGGGCGTCCGGCGCGAACGGGGCCCCGGCCGGTGGCGGGCAGCCGTCCGAGACGCTGGACGAGTTCGGCAGGGACCTGACGGAGGAGGCCAGGGCGGGCAGGCTCGACCCGGTGGTGGGCAGGGCCGAGGAGATCGAGCAGACCATCGAGATCCTGTCGCGGCGCTCCAAGAACAACCCCGTGCTCATCGGTGAGCCGGGCGTCGGCAAGACCGCCATCGTGGAGGGGCTCGCCCAGCGCATCGTCGCGGGCGAGGTCCCCGACACCCTCAAGGACAAGCGGGTCGTCTCGCTGGACCTGTCCGGCATGGTGGCCGGAGCCCAGTACCGCGGCCAGTTCGAGGAGCGGCTGAAGAAGGTCATCGAGGACGTGCAGAAGGCGGAAGGGGAGATCATCCTCTTCATCGACGAACTCCACACCGTCGTCGGAGCGGGCGCGACGGGCGAGGGTTCGATGGACGCGGGCAACATGCTCAAGCCCGCCCTCGCCCGTGGCGAGCTCCATGTGGTCGGCGCGACGACGATCGACGAGTACCGCAAGCACATCGAGAAGGACGCCGCCCTGGAGCGCCGCTTCCAGCCCGTCCTGATCCCGGAGCCCACCGTCGAGGAGACCGTACAGATCCTCGAAGGGCTGCGGGACGCCTACGAGGCCCACCATCAGGTCCGCTTCGCCGACGGGGCGCTGACGGCGGCCGCCGAGCTGTCGGACCGCTACATCAGCGACCGCTTCCTCCCCGACAAGGCCATCGACCTGATGGACCAGGCCGGTGCCCGCGTACGGCTGCGCAGCGCGAACCGCTCCACCGAGGTCGTCAGCCGGGAGGACCGCCTCGCGAAGCTGCGCCGGGAGAAGGACCAGGCCGTGGCGGCGGAGGAGTTCGAGCGGGCCAAGGAGCTGAAGGAGCAGATCGCCGAGGTGGAGGGCGAGCTCGCGGGCATCGAGGAGCGGAGGGAGGGCGTCGTCTCCGTGACGGCCTCCGACATCGCCGACATCGTCTCCCGCCGTACCGGAATTCCGGTCTCCCAGCTCACCGCGGGCGAGAAGGAGAAGCTCCTCAGGCTGGAGGAGGAGATGCACGCCCGGATCGTCGGCCAGGACGAGGCGGTCACCGCGGTCTCCCAGGCTGTACGCCGTAACCGGGCGGGCATGGGCGACCCCAACCGGCCCGTCGGCTCGTTCCTCTTCCTCGGTCCCACCGGCGTCGGCAAGACCGAGCTGGCCAAGACGCTGGCCGAGCTGCTGTTCGGCGCCGACGACCGCATGATCCGGTTCGACATGAGCGAGTTCCAGGAGAAGCACACGGTCGCCCGGCTCGTCGGAGCGCCTCCCGGATACGTCGGCTACGACGAGGCCGGCCAGCTCACCGAGAAGGTGCGGCGCAATCCGTACAGCGTGGTGCTGTTCGACGAGGTCGAGAAGGCGCACCCCGATGTCTTCAACACGCTGCTCCAGATCCTCGACGACGGCCGGCTGACGGACGGCCAGGGCCGCACGGTCGACTTCCGCCACTGCGTCGTCATCATGACGTCCAACATCGGCGCCCACCGCATCCTCGCCCATCAGGGCGATGCCGCCGAGCTCAAGGACGAGCTGATGGAGGATCTGCGCGGCCGGTTCCTGCCCGAGTTCCTCAACCGCATCGACGACATCATCGTCTTCCACAGCCTCACGGAGGACGACCTGTCCGAGATCGTCGAGCACCTGCTGGACCGCAGCAAGCACCGCGTCCACGCGCAGGGCCTGACGCTGGACGTCACCGAGGCGGCGAAGAAGCTCCTCGTTGCCCACGGCTACCAGCCGGAGTTCGGCGCCCGCCCGCTGCGCCGCACGATCCAGACCGAACTCGACAACCGCATCGCCTCCTTGCTCCTCGGCGGCGAGGCCGAACCGGGCGACACGATCGTCGCCGATGTGAAGGACGACTCCCTCCACTGCACGATCCGTAGCGACGACAAGGAGTGACCGATGGCTCACCACCACCACAAGTCGAACGAAGAGGTCGAGGGCGACCCCGACACCGGCCACAGCCGTGGCATGCCCCGCCGACCGGACGAGAAGAAACTCGACGAGCGCCTGGAGAAGGACCGCGAGGAGGTACGCCGTCCTCCGGAGGAGGACGGCCGGGCCGACTAGCGGGCACTGGGAGCGGCTTCAGCGCCCCCGTGCCGTCCGGCCGAGGGCGAACCGGGCGATGCCCGGCCGCCCTTCGACCAGGTCGGCGGCGAGTTCGCCGATGGCGGGTCCGAACTTGAAGCCGTGCCCGGAGAAGCCGGCCAGCACGGTGACCGGGCCCTGCCGGTCGATGACGAAGTCCTCGTCGGGCGTCGTGGTGTAGAGGCAGGTGAGGGGGGCCGGCTCGGTGCCGGCCACGCCGGGCAGCCACTCCTCGGCGTAGGCGCGGAGGCGTTCCACCGCCGCCGGGTCCGGCGTACGGTCGCGGTGGTCGGGGTCCACGACCGGTCCGACGCCGTGCAGCCCGATCTTGACGCCGTCCACGCTGCCGAGCCCGTACAGCCCGCCCGGCACGTGCCACCCGGCCCCCGGGTGGTGGATGAACGACGGCCACTCCAGCGCGTCCGGGACCGGGAAGTGCACCGGCTGCTCCTGGGTGACCCGCATCGGCGGCAGGCCATTCACCAGGTCCGGCAGGAAACCCGGCGCCCAGCCGCCCACGGCGACCACGACCGCGTCCGCCGTCAGCGCCTCGTCGGCGTCCGTGACGACGGTGACGCCGCCCCCGGTACGCCCGGTGTCCCGGATCTCCGTGACGCGCACCCCGTGCCGCACCTCGGCGCCGCGCTGCCCGGCCGCCTTGAGCAGTGCGGCTACGGCGTCGTCGGCGTGCACCCGCCCGGCGTCCGGGTGGAACAGCGCGGTGGTGTCGGCCCGCAGCCCCGGCCACCGGTCGGCCACCTCCCCGGGGGACAGACGCTGCGCGGTCCGCCCCGCCCCGGCGAGCACGCCGGCCAGCCGCTCCACCGCCTCGGGCAGACCGTGGTCGACGGCCCCGGTGAGCGTCAGCACCGACTGCCGGCTCTCCTCCTCCAGCCGCCGCCACAGGGGCAGCGCCCGCAGTGCCAGCTCCGTGTACGAGGGCTCCGCGTACGCCAGCCGGAAGATCCGGGAGGTGCCGTACGAGCTGCCGCGGTCATGGCCCGGGCCGAAACGTTCCAGCACGGTGACCTGGTGGCCGCGTACCGAGAGGCGCCAGGCGGCGGCCGCCCCCATCAGCCCGCCACCGACGACGAGAACCCGTAGAGCCATGATCCTGTGTCCTTTCCTGTGCTGAGGGTGGCCACCGCTCAGCCGATGGCGATCCGCGTCTTCCAGTAGCTCGCCGTTCCGATGACCTCCGTACCCGAACCTGAGAGGGCTGTGCGACTACCGGGGTAGAACCGTACGGTGCCGTTGGTCCGGACGGTCCAGATGTCCGGGATGGCGTCGCTGTTGGCGTCCGGCGTGCCGATGAGCAGGTAGATGCTGCTGCTGCCCCAGCCCGAGGCGCCGTAGACGGTGTCCTCACCTCCTGCGGAGTTCGCGGCGGAGGCCAGGGATGTCAGATCGACGCCGCCGCTGCTCGCCTTGATGCCCTTGCGCAGGAGGAGCCGACCGGAGACATCGGTGCGGTACACCAGGTCCGTCACGCCGTCGCCGCTGATATCCGCCACTGTGACGATGTCCCGATCGGTCCAGGCGGTGGAGGAGAGCCGGATCGCCTGGTCGATCGTGGCGCCGTGGTAACCCGTGAAGGCCCACAGCGCGTCGCCCACGGTGGCGAAGAAGTCCGTGCGGCCGTCCCCCGTGGCGTCGCCTGCCGAGACGATCTGGGTGATGGAGGCGGGGTTGGGCGCGTTGGACGGGAGGAGGATCTCGACACGGCGGTCGATGTCGAGCGCACCGTAGCCGTCACCCGGGTACACCCACAGCTTCTCGCCGAGCCGGACGACCAGGTCCTGAAGGCCGTCACCGCCGTAGATGTCACCGTTGTGCGTGATCAGCGCCCCCTTGAAGTGGCCGGACGGCGCTCCGACGAAAGGCGGCAGGTCGTCGCCGTTCGGGTCCTTGGCGGGGTTCGCCCGGTAGGCGCCGGACATCGAGTAGTCCAGGTCGCCCGTGCCCTTGGTGAGATCGGTGGTGGCCTGGGAGGGGTACATGGCCAAGTTGCCCGCCTCCGTGACCACCATCAGGTCGGGCAGCTTGTCGCCGGTGAAGTCGCCGGGGGCATCGGCCTGGTCGCGCGGGGTGACGTAGAAGAAGTACTTCGTCGGCTGCGAGGGGTTGCCCGCAGCGTCCACGGCTCGCACGTACAGCACATTGGGTCCCGCCGTGGGCGGCTTCGTGTTCGCGAGAGTGGCACTCACGCTCGTGGCCGTACCCGAGGTCCGGCTCAGGGAGAAGGGGTAGCTCGCCGAATTGAAGCCGTACTCGTAGCGGACGACATCCGTGCTGAGCGCGCGCACGGTGAAGGAGCCGGGCGTGCCGAACTTCTTCGTGGACCAGTTGGCGTCCTCGGCGTCGTTGCCGAAGCCGTTGTCGGCGCCGTCGGCGTTCGGGAAGTCGGTGCTGCTCACCTTCGGGGGCTTGGGCGCGGTGGTGTCGAGGACGAACCGGCACGGAGTCTTGGCCGGCGTGTACGCGGAGCTGGCGTTCGCGTCGTCCACGGCGCGTACCCGCCAGGAGTACAGGGTGCCGTTGGTGAGCTTGCTCGTGGGAAAGCCGCTGGTGGTGCGCAGGGCGGTGGTCTTGTCGCCGCCCACCGAGACCTTGCCCGTGGAGCCCAGCAGGTCACCTGTGGTGTCCCACTTGCCGTGCGGCCACAGGTCGAAGTCGAGATGGTCGAGGTTCTTGTCCTTGTCGGCACCTCGCGCGGTGAACGTCAGGTTCCCCGAGCCCATCCGGACGTAGGGCTCGGTGGTGGTGCACTTGGCGTCCGGGCCCAGGTCGAGCGACTTGGAGTCGATGGTCGGCTTGCGGTTGTAGACCAGCTCCAGAACCGGGGCGCTGTCGCCGTTCGCCCGGAACTTCTTCCACGCGTACTGCGAGTCCTCGTCGGCGGCCCGCAGACCGAAGGTGATGGAATCCCTGCCCTCGTCGGCCCGCTTCTGAGCGGCCTTGCGGACATCGAAGGTCTCGTACGCGTCCCGGCACCCGGACTTGTAGCCGTGCGCGAAGCTCCGGGACGCGAACTTGTTGCCGTCGTGCAGTTTGGGTGCGTTCTTCCAGTTGGTGTGCCCGTTGACCGCCCCCGTGAGATGCACACTCATCGACCGGGCGCTGCACGACCAGGCGTACGTCTCCAGCAGGCGCAGCTTCGCGCTCGTGATGCTGGTGCCCTTGAGGTCCTTGTCGAAAGCGATGTTGAAGTACGAGCGCGACGTGCCCCAGGTGTCCGACTCGAAGCCGACCCGTGCCTCATGGGTGCCACCCTTGTTGAATCCCTTGCCGTTGTAGAACGTGGCGTTGGGATGACGGCTGTACGCGGTGGTCCAGCTCTGGGTGTGCTTCTTCACCGACGGGTCGATGAACACCGGGTACTTGGTGGCCGGGTCGGAGAGGAAGTCCAGGGCGGGGGAGAGCACCCAGTTCGCGCCGGACAGATCGACCTCGACGAGCTCGCCGCGCGATTCCGGCGAGGGCCCGTCGAGTCCGGGCAGGCCGAGCGTGGCGGAGGAATCGGTCTGCGAGGGGGCGGGTGTCGGTTCCGGGGGCACGGTCGGCAGCGGGGGCTCCACCACCGGTGGCGGCGTGCCGTCGGTGGCCTCCGGCAGGGCCTCGGGGGCGGTGTCCCCCTGCTCATCGGTCTCGATCGACTCCTCGGACGGACTCGGGCCGGCCGTCGGCTCATCGGTGGCCGGTGCGCTGGGCTGCGGGCTCTCCTCGGCGGTCGGCTGAGCCGTGGCTCCCACACTCCCGTCGGTGACCGCCGGTGAGCCGGAGCTGTCCCACATCAGCGGGGTCGGCGAGACGGCGACCTCGTTCCCGTAGGCGTTCTGCGCGCTGAGCACGCTGGTCACCGGGTCGAGCCGGAACGTCAGGTCGGGGGAGGCGAGTCCGTACGACAACTGCTGGGCCCGCGGGTCGGAGGCGGCCGCGCGGTTCTTGAGCACGAGCAGTTGGGCGAAGCCGTCGTCGTCGGCGGTCAGGACGAGGTCGGCACCGGGGAAGACCTCCGGATACAGCGCGCGCGAGCCGTCGATGACCGGGGTGGGTACCGGGCCCGGCCAGGACAGCTGGATGGTGTAGCCGCCGACGGTGAGGGTGACCAGAGGGGTCTCGGTCCCTGCGGCGGAACGGACGCCCTTGACCAGGGAGATCCGGCGGACGTCGGAGCGTGAGGCGCGGCCTTCAGGACTGCCGTCGGCTGTCGTGCCAGCGGCTTTGCCACTGCCGCTGCCCGCCGCCGAGCCTGCCGAGAACACCATCCGGGTGTTCGTCGCCTTCGGCTCCCAGCCCGCTTCCGTGCGCCGGAGGTCGTAGTCGATGGGCTTCCACTCGCCATCCACCTTGGCCTGGACCGGTGAGGAGTAGAGCCTCTTCGCCAGGAACCCGTCGGGCCGCGCCCAGGTGGTCGACCTGGCGGTGCGCATGCCGGTGACTTCGACGGCTTCGCCCGTCCTCGCCGCTCGAGTCAGGGCCGTGGCCTCGGTGACCGGACCGGGTGTCCGGGCGCCGCCCGGAGCGTTGCCCGCACCGGAGTCGTCCAGGCCGAAGCCGATGAAGGTGAGACCGGTGGCGGCGACTGCCGCGGTCAGTACGGCGGCGGCTGTCCGTCTTGCGGGCACGCCAAGCCGGTTGCGCTCCTTGCGCGTCATCGGGCGAGTTTCCCTTCCCCCTGAGAACCGGCGCAGGTCAGGCCTCGGCCGGGCGTGCCGATGATGACCTATGAGCGGGCTGCCGTCACGCTTCGCTTCCTGGCGAGAGAGGCAGCGGTTCGGCCGGGCGGCGGGCGGGAGCGGTGAAGGTGAGCAGTCGCCCACATCATCGCGGGACGGTCGCCTGCCGGGCAAAAGCTGTATAGAGCCCCAAACTTCCCCTTCTCATCGGGTGTTTACGGAAGAAATTCCAGAAGTACGCGGTAAGCGATGATCATGTCCATGCCTGCCTGTAGGCCGTATATGTCGCCCTTGTTGCTCATCACCTGACATGTCCCACTAAGGGCCGTGGTGATGATCACAACGGCCCTGTCGATCTAGCGGAACTTCACGAAGTACCCACAGAATCACCGCATCTGATGTGCCATCACGCGTGGTCCTTTCCTGGTCCCGCCTCAAGTGGTCCGGGGGACCCCGTCGTGTTCGGTCGCTCTTCGCATGCCCGTCGTCGCCGTGTGCGCCGCCTACGCGCGGTCGCTGTACCCGCCCTCGGCGCTGCCCTGCTCGTCACCCTCCTGCCGTCCCCGTCACTGGCCCTGCCCCCCGATCCCTCGGTGGCCGAGAAGGGGCGCGAAACTCTCGTCCTGGAGTCGCTCGGACAGGAGAGGACCATCACGGGCGAGACCTTCGAGCGTGACCTGGAATCACTGAAGGCAAAGGTCCCCGCCGACCTGGAGCAGGCCCCGACCGGTACGGCCACGGCACCGGCACCCGACACCGGCACGGTGACCTTCGGTTCGAGGACAACCGCGGCGCGGACTGTCTCCTCGGTCCGCCAGACCGGCCTCACCCCCGTCGACAACCTCCCCGTCAGCCTCGGACAGGCCCCCGACCAGGCCGCGCCCACCGGCACCTGGAACGTGCAGCTCTACGCCCGCGGCGCCTCCGTCTCCCAGGGCGTCGACGGCGCCGTGGTCAGGGTCCAGGCGCCGGCCGCCGGTTCCGTGCCGGTCTCCGTCGAGCTCGACTACACCGGATTCAAGAACCTCTACGGCGCGGACTGGGCCTCCCGGCTGCGCTTCGTACAGTTCCCCGAGTGCTACTTGACGACGCCGGAGGTCGAGGCGTGCCAGGAGTACGAGGAGCTGGAGACCCGTAACGACACCAGGACGCAGTCGATCACGGCGACGGTGGACACGGCGGCCGACGGGACGGTCACCCAGACTTCGGCCACGGAGGAGGCCGCCTCCCACGGTCCATCGACCGTCCAGGCCGCCTACCGCACGTCGAGGAGCACGTCGGCCGTCCCCGCGGCGGCGAGCGGCGACTCCGCCGTGATCGGCGCGGTCGACTCCGGTGGGGGCGTGGGCGGGACCTTCAAGGCCACACCCCTGGCATCCAACGGGAAGTGGCAGGCGGGCGGCTCCTCGGGCGCCTTCATGTGGTCCTATCCACTGGCGATACCAGCCGCGCCCGCAGGGCCCGTGCCCGGTGTCTCCTTCACCTACAACTCCCAGAGCGTGGACGGCCGTACCGCGATCGCCTCACCGCAGTCCTCCTGGATCGGTGAAGGCTGGGAGTACGACCCCGGCCACATCGAACGCCGCTACCGGACCTGCAAGGACGATCGCAAACCGCTGAAGTCCGGCACGCCCAACAACACCGCCAAGAAGGACAAGACGTCCGACCTGTGCTGGACCTCCTACAACGCGGTGATGTCCTTGGCGGGCAAGACCACGGAACTGGTACGGGACGCGGCTGCCGGCAGCGATCCCGAGAAGGACACCGAGGTCTACCGCCCCCAGCAGGACGACGGCACCCGCGTCGAGCACCGGACCGGCGGCAGCAACGGTGACAACAACGGTGAGTACTGGGTCGTCACCACCGTGGACGGCACCACCTACTACTACGGCCTCAACCAGGTCGGCGGGGGTCACGCCGACACCCGGTCGGTCTCCACCGTCCCCGTCTTCGGCAACCACCCGAGCGAGCCCTGCCACGCCACGGCGTTCGCCGACTCCCGTTGCGGGGCCGGCAAGAAGCAGGCATGGCGCTGGGGCCTGGACAAGGTCGTCGACGTTCACGGCAATGTGATGGTCATCAACTGGAAGCAGGAGACGAACCACTACTCGGTCAAGAAGAAGTTCAAGTCTCCCGAACAGTACGACCGCTTCGCCTACCCGACGTCGATCGAGTACGGCATGCGCTCGGACCTCACCAAGCCTTCGGCGACCGTCGAGTTCGGGGTGAAGCAGCGCTGCCTGAAGTCGGAGGCGGCCTGTGACCCGGCGAACTTCGCCAAGACCGACGACCCCGGCGCGTACCGCCCCTGGTGGGACACCCCCGGCAACCTCAACTGCAAGTCGGGATCGAAGCTCTGCCCGCCCTTCCCGTCCTTCTGGACGCAGATGCGTCTGGACACGGTCACGACGAAGGGCGCCCGGCCCGGCCAGACCGGCCTAGGCAAGGTGGACACGTACCAACTCCACCAGTCCTTCCCCGAGGACTGGTACGACACCTCCCCGGGCCTCTGGCTCAACTCGATCACGCGCCGCGGGTTCGCCCCCGGCGACACCACCGGAATCCTCCAGCACAAGGACGGTGTCAGCTTCTCGGAATACTCCGTCGGCCCCACGTCACCGCTGCGCGCCCGCCTGCTGGACCGTCAGCTCGCCAACCTGGTCCCGAAGGGCGGGAACGACCAGCGCCCCGGCTTCACCCGGCCCCGCATCGGCACCGTCGCCACCGAGTACGGAGGCGACATCGAGGTCGAGTACAAGGGCGGCTGCACCAGCGAACCGGCCGAGGACAAGGGCAGGAACAACAGCACGTGCTTCCCCGTGCGCTGGTCCCCCGACGATGACGAGAGGACGCCCGCGAAGTCCTGGTTCAACAAGTACGTCGTCCACTCGGTGACCGAGACCGACAAGGTCACCTCCCACGGCAAGCCCATCCACACGACGTACGCCTACACCGGACCCGCCTGGGCCAAGAGCGTCGACGAGTTCACCCGGCCCGCCCTTCAGACCTACAGCGACTGGCGCGGCTTCCGTCAGGTGGCTGTCACCAAGGGGAGCAAATCCAGCTCGCAACAGGGTGATCCGCAGTCCCAGTCGTACTCCGTGACACGCTACTTCCAAGGGGTCGGCGGTACGGTCCAGGACTCCACCGGCGCCTACACGCTGGTGGAGGAGGACGCGCCGCAGTACGCGGGCCTGACTGCGGAGAGCATCACCTACCTCAACTCCGACAAACGGGTCCAGAAGCGCACACTGAACCACCCCTGGTCGAAGGAGACGGCCTCCCGCGCCCGTGAGGCGGAGACCGGCGCGGATCTGGAGCCGCTCCTCGCCCATCGCGCCGCGATCAGACGTACCGACGAGATACAGACGGCCGACACGAGCTGGCGCTCGGTACGCACACTGACCTCCTTCGAGGGCACCTACGGCCTCCCGTACCAGATCGAGACGGCAGTGGTGAGGCCCGGCGGCACAGGGGGCGAGACCCTCTCCAACCAGAGCTGCACCAGGACGTCCTACCTTCACAACACCTCGGCGTGGCTGATCGGCCTGACCAAGGAGCAGCGCACCACAGCCACCTCCTGCGCAAACCACGACACCGCCGACCCGGCCAAGCTGCTCAAGTCCGCGGTGCGCTACACCTACGACAAGCAGGCGTACGGGGTGGCTCCGACCCGCGGTGAGATCACCACCAGGGCCGAGACCGACGGCGCGGGCACCTCGTACGCGAGGGTCACCGAGATGACCTACGACACGCTGGGCCGCAAGCGCACCGTCACCGAGCCCGGCAAGGGAACGACCGAGACGCAGTACACGCCGCCGGAGGGCGGCCCGGTCACCTCGATCAAGGCGATCAACGCCAAGGGCCACGCCAGCGTCACGACCTTCGACCCGGGACGCAGCCTGGCTCTCACCGTCACCGACCCCAACGGACGGATGACGAGGACCGAGTACGACGCCCTCGGGCGCTCGGTCAAGGGCTGGTCGGCGTCCCGCTCCTCCGGCGGCAATTCCGCGGACGTCCTGATCGAGTACCAGAGCGCCATCGCAACCTCCGTGACGACGCGCCCCGCCGCGGTCACCGTCAGGACTCTCAAGGACGACGGCACCTACGGCAGACACGTCACGGTCTACGACGGCCTGACGCGCAAGGTCCAGACCCAGGAGGACGCCCACGGCCCCGGCCGGATCGTCACGGACACCTCGTACGACGACCACGGGCTGGTCGACGAGCAGACCGCCGGCTACCTGGCCAAGGGCGACCCCGCTCCCGCACTGTTCGTCCCGAAGTCGACCCGGTCGATCCCGAGCTGGACCAAGAACCGCTACGACGGACTGGAGCGGCCGGTCCGCCAGTCGGCCTACTTCGACGGTGACTACCGGTACGCGACGTACACCTACTACAGCGACACCAGCACCTACGTGGACCCCGCGGGCGGAACCGCACCCCGGACCCGGACCCACACCGACGCCCTGGGCCGGGTCACCTCGGTGCTCCACCACAGCCGCACGGCCTCCTCCGACGCCGGACGCTCGACCACGTACGAGTACGACGCCCGCGGCAACCGCACCAAGGTCATCGACCCCGCCGGCAACAGCTGGTCGTACACCTACGACGCACGCGGCCGGGTGACCTCCGCGACGGACCCGGACACCGGCACGACCGAGACCTGGTACGACGCCGCTGACCGCCCCAACAAGGTGACCGACTCCAAGGGGAGGACGACCTACACCGAGTACGACGTACTGGGCCGGGTCACCAAGATCCGTGAGGGGTCCGAGACCGCCACCCCCGTCAAGGAGTTCACCTACGACACGCTCCCTGGCGGCCTCGGCAAGCCGGTGTCATCCGCCCGGAACACCACGACCGGCAACTACGTCAACCGGGTCACGGGCTACGACACCGAGTACCGGCCCACAGGCCGCGAGACGGTCATCCCGTCCAACGCCATGACGAAGGGGGTCGCCGGCACCTACGCCTACGCGTTCACCTACACACCGGTCAGCGGAAAGCCGCAGTCGGCCACCATGCCCGCCGTGGGCGGCCTGGCCGCCGAGAAGGTCATCACGCGCTACAACAGCGACGATCTGGCCGAGTCCACCTCCGGAAGCGCCTGGTACACCTCCGGCGTCACGTACTCGCCGTTCGGTGAGCCCCTTCGCACGGTCTCCGGCTCCCAGCCGGCCCGCGTGTGGACGACCAACTTCATGGATCCGCACACCGGCCGCCTCCAGCGCACCGTCGCCGACCGTGAGACCGCTGGCCCGCACCGCATCGCCGACAACTACTACGCGTACGACGCCTCCGGCACCATCACCTCCAACGCACGCAGCCTTTCCGGAGCATCAGGCACGACCTGGGACACCCAGTGCTTCACCTACGACGCCATGGGCGAGCTCGTGAACGCCTGGACGTCCAGCATCGTCCCGAACGGCAAGGGCACCGGCTGCAAGGCGTCGAACGGCGCGGCCTGGGGCCCCCGCACCGACTACGAGGCCTCGACCGGGCCGGTGGCGGACGCTCCCGACGCGGCGACGGACACGTCCGCCCCCGACGCCTCACTGACGTCGACCCTGGCCGCCGCCGCACCTGATACAGCATCGGTCGCGACGGGGGCCACCGCCTACCGCCAGTCCTTCACCTTCGACTGGCTCGGCAACCGCGCCTCGCTGAAGGAGCACGACCCGGCCGACGCCACGAAGAGCGTCACCTACGGCTACGGCTACGACACCAAGCAGCCCCACGCCGTCGACTGGATCAGCTCCAGCCCGTCCGGCAGGGGAAGCTCCTACACCTACGACCTGGCCGGCAACACCGAGGTCCGCGACCTGTTCGACACCACGCAGGGTCTGACCTGGACCCAGGAGAACCGCCTCGACACGATCACGGCCGACGGCAGCAGCACGTCGTACGTGTACGACGCCGAGGGCAACCGCCTGCTGGAGAAGTCCGAGGCGGGTTCGACCCTGTATCTGGGCGAGACCGAGGTGACGACCAACGCGAGCGGGACCATCATCAAGGCCGCTCGGGCCTACGCCCAGCAAGGTGCCCCGACCGTCATCCGCACCACGGCCAACGGCGCGACCACCGGCCACAAGATCAACGTTCTGCTCGCCGACCACCTCGGCACCTCCAACACCGCGGTCGAGCTGTCCGGTACCCAGCCGGTGACACGTCGCGCCTACAAGCCGTACGGCGAGTTGCGTGGCACCAAGCCCTCCAGCTGGCCCAACAGGCGCGGATACCTCGGTGTGGGCATCGACGACGCGGAGACAGGCCTGACGCACATCGGTGCCCGCGAGTACGACCAGACGTCCGGCCGGTTCCTCTCGGCCGATCCGCTGATCGACATCGCGGACCCGCTCCAGATGAACGGGTACGCCTACAGCAACAACAGCCCGATCAGCAAGAGCGACCCGAGCGGGCTGATGCTCATCCTGATCCCCGGCATGGTCCTGGGCGGCGCCGGCGGAGGCGGCGGCACCCCGCCCGCTCCCAAGCTCACGGACACCAAAACGCCCGACGGCCGCAGGGCGATCTACGACGAGTACGGGATCGGACACGTTGTCGGCGGCTCACCCGACAACGAGGCGTCGAGGCGAGCCATCGACGTCCTGAACGAGGATCTCAGGGCGGCGGGGCTCTACACCGACGGCTCCAACAAGGGGACCGGTGAGATCTACCTGCCGCAGGACGACACCAAGCCCCTGGTGGGCAAGGGCTCGTTCACCGACAAGGACGGAAAGACCAGGCTGAACGGCACCACGTCCGACTTCATCAAGGTCTCCTATCAGGACGGGAAGATCGTCGATGTGATCGACTTCGACGCGACGGGTACCAAGAACGCGGACAAGGCCCTCGGTCTCATCCGGGGTGACATCAACGGGAAGATGGATCCCAACGGCAAGAAGCGGCAGGCGAACAACGTGGTGTACGTCGCCGCGACCGCCGGACAGGCCAGTGAGGTGGCCAACAGCTACAGCGGCGACTCCCGGGTCCGCGTGATCCACCCCGACTCGGGGTTCGACTCGGCCAGAGTCTTCAACGGAGCGACCGGAAAGGTGAACTCCACACGCGTCAGCCCCAGAATCCGCGGCCGAGTCCTGGGCGTCGCGGGATCATTGATGCCGCTCGCCCAGTCCAACAGCTATGTACGCAGCTTCGGACTCTGGGGCGGCATCCAGGAGATGGGCAAGGACTTCTTCGATCCGTTCGGTTTCCACGAGGCCGTGGAGACACCGGACTACAACGGTTCCTGCGATCCGAGCCTGTGCGCCTGAGTTGACGGCATCGCACCATCCGTTCGGCTCCGGTCTCCAAGACCCACGCGGGTCTTGGAGACCGGTCCCTCAGTTCGGAGCCATCACCAGATCGCCGATCACCTGCCGGCCGACCTGCTCGGCCAGCCACGGTGCGCGCTCGGCCTCGACCTGCTTCACATGGACGAAGACGGTGTGGTCGGCCGCGGGCTCCTCCAGTTCGAGGTCGCGGACGTTGACGCACAGCGTCACGAACGCCCCCCTGGCCCCACCGACACCCAAGCCGATTTCGGGGGCCTCGGGCCAGCCCATGAAGTCCCACCGTACGGTGGCCGGGCTGCCGTCCAGCGCGTCGAGAAACGGCCCGACGGGCTCCGGGGAAGCGGCCCAGCCCCTCAGCCGGAGGGGCAGGTGCGTCAACGGGTCGTCGCCCTCGGCCGATGAGGCGTTCCCGCCTCCTTCGCCCCACCACTCCGCCTTCGGGAACAATGTCAGCAGAGGTGTCAGGACATGCGCCGAGGAGATGATCGCCTCGAAATCGACTTCCAGGTCCCGGAGATCGGCGATCCCCAGCAACCGTTCGACCACTCGCAAACCCTCTGAGAGGTCGGCCGTCCTCAGGATGGGCTGCGCATATGAGTTGGACATGGCGGCCATTCTGCCACCGGTACGCCACCGGCCGACGGGGCCCCGGCCCTCTCGTCCGAGGGCCGGCACCGCGGCGGGTCAGGCCGGCCAGGTGCCCGTGACGCGGCGGGTCGCCTGGGCGCCCGAGCGTTCGACCGCGGCCTTGACCACGGCGAAGATCGCGCCCTGTACGGCGGCGGCGAGGAGGATCTGCCCCCACGGGCGCTCCTCGTCCAGGGCGTCGGGGGCGTCGCCCTCACCCTCTATGAGCTTCCACGCCTGCTTGAACGCGGCGCCCGCGATCATGCCGCTGACCGCGCCCAGGGCGAGACCGACCGGCTTGTAGGCGATCTTGGACGCCTTCATCGGTTACGTCCCCGGCTGCGGCGGATCAGCAGGAAGGCGACCACCAGCGCACCGCCCGCGATGAGCGGGGTGCGGTTGGCGCGGGCGGCCGTCGCGGCCCGGTCCGCCTTCTCCAGCAGCGGGTCGGGGGTCTTCTCCGCCGCGTACCGCTTGGCCTGGGCCGCGCTCTCACGCACCTGCGCGGCGGCCTGTGCCGTCTTCTCCAGCACGGCGTCCGGCGTCTGGTCCTTCACCAACTGCGCGGCCTGCTCCGTCTTCTCCCGGATCTGGCCGGAGGCCGCAGCCGCCTTCTCCGCGGCCTGCTCCCTGACCACGGCGGTCTTCTCGGCGGCCTGTTCCTTGACCACCGCGGCCTTCTCCGCGGCCTGTTCCTTCACGGCCGCCGTCTTCTCCTTCGCCTGCGCCTTGATGTCGGCCTTGGCCGCCAGCGCCTCGACGGTCTGCCCGAGTTCGTCGCGCGTCCGCTCGACCTGCTCGCGCAGCTCCTCGGGGGTGGGGGTGCCCATCTTGTTCTGTGATTCGTCGTTCATCGGTGAGCCTTCTCCTTGACCTCGGCCAGATCGGCCTTGACGCTGTCGATGGTCTGTTCGGGTGCGGGGGTGCCTGCCCGGGCGATCTGCTTCTTCCCGGCCAGGGCGGCCACGCCGGCCACCGCCGCCAGCACCGCCGTGACGATGAGCGCCGCCGCCCACACCGGCAGTGCCAGTGCGAGTGCGGCGATGCAGGTCACCACCAGTGCTTGGGCCGCCAGGATGCCGACGAGACCCGCGGCGCCGAAAAGACCGCCGCCCTTCCCGAACCGCTTGCCCTTCTGCGTCATCTCCGAACGTGCCAGCTGCATTTCCTCGCGGACCAGCTCCGAGATCTGCCGCGAGGCACGCGAGACCAGCACACCCACCTGGTCGCCATCGGAGTCGGCCTGCCGCTCTGCTGTGCTCATGATGGGGTCACCTTGCTCTCCTCGATCGGTCGGAATCGTCACGGGGACGGGGGTGGTTGGATCGGAACGCCCCCGTCCGGATGTGTACGCCCTCGTCGTCCGGCTACCCGGCAACGGCGGCGGCACCCGTCCCGCATCACGCGGACTCCGCTCACTGCTCCATACGTCGGCGGTCCCCGTCGCTCCAGGCCCGGGTGTCACGGGGTTCCACGTACGGCTCCTCGTCCTTCGGGTGGCCTCCGGCGATCGCACGCTGGCGGACCATCTCCGCGTCGAACTCCAGCCCCAGGAGGATGGCCAGGTTGGTGATCCACAGCCACACCAGGAAGACGACCACGCCGGCGAGGGCGCCGTAGGTCTTGTTGTACGAGGCGAAGTTCGCGACGTAGAACGCGAAGCCGACCGACGCGGCCAGCCAGATCACCAGGGCCAGGAAGCTGCCCGGCGTCACCCACGTGAAGCCGCGGCCCTTGGCGTTCGGCGCGGCCCAGTAGAGGATCGCGATCATGACGGTGACGAGCAGGACCAGGACCGGCCACTTCGCGATCGACCAGATGGCCAGGGGAGTGTCCCCGATCCCCAGCGCGGCACCGGCCTGCCGTGCCAGACCGCCGGAGAAGACCACGATGAGCGCGCTGGCACACGCCAGGATCATCAACGTCACCGTCAGGGCGAGGCGCAGCGGCAGGACCTTCCACACCGGCCGACCCTCGGGCATGTCATAGATCGAGGCCCAGCAGGGACACCAGCACCAGCAGGGCGGGGAACAGCGCCAGCACCCCGTAGTACGTCAGAGCAGCGGCCCGGTCCGCGAGTTCGTCGTCCTTGAACTCCTTCAGGGTGCCGCGCAGCACCGCCGTCCAGGAGCGCCGGGGCAGCTCGGTCGGACGGTCCGGTGCCCGCTCCTCCACCTGTTCATCAGGTCCCGCTCGGCCGTCACGGCGTACGTTCCCGCCCGCGTGTTCATCGCCGGGTGCCGGCTTCGGTGTGTCTGTCATCCCCAGCGGGTGTCCACCACGGCGGTGCTTCATGTCCCTGAGACGCCGGCCCCGGCGGACTTCCGATTACCTCCGCTCCGTACGCGTGTTCCGCACCGTCCCGGGTACACGCAGCCACATGCAGGCGGGATTCCGCGGCAGCGTCCGGCACAGGGAAGGTCCGTAATGTCGATATCCATGGAGGCCACGACCGGGGTCGCCGCGTCGGCGGCACTCGCGCCTGCGGTACTCCCGCAGATCGACGATCCGCAGAAGATCGCCCCGAAGGACGCCCGGTCGCTGAGCGCGCTCTTCTTCCAGCAGTTGCAGGTCCTCGAAGAAGGCACGCACGAGTACCAGTACGCGCGCAACACCCTCATCGAGATGAACCTGTCGTTGGTCCAGTTCGCCGCGAAGAGGTACCGCAACCGCGGCGACGGCCAGATGGAAGACATCATCCAGGTCGGCACCATCGGCCTGATCAAGGCGATCGACCGCTTCGAGCTGTCGCGCGAGGTCGAGTTCACCTCCTTCGCGATCCCCTACATCGTCGGTGAGATCAAGCGCTTCTTCCGCGACTCCACGTGGTCCGTCCACGTCCCCCGGCGCCTGCAGGAGCTGCGGGTCACCCTGGCCAAGGCCAAGGAGGAGCTCACCTCCACCCTGGGGCACGACCCCGGCGTCGCGGAGCTCGCCGCGCACCTGGACATCTCCGAGGAGGAGGTCATCGACGGCCTCATCGCCTCCAACGGCTACACCGCGGGCTCCATCGACCTCCCGCTCGGCGGGACCGAGCAGGGCGCCTCCGACAGCGGCACCAGCTACGCCGACATCACCGGCGACTGCGACCCGGGCATGGAACTGGTCGAGAACCTCCACGCACTGGCCCCGCTCCTGGAGACGCTGGAGCCCCGCGACCGCGAGATCGTCCGGATGCGCTTCGGCCAGGAGATGACCCAGGCCCAGATCGGCGAACATCTGGGCATCTCCCAGATGCATGTCTCCCGGCTGCTCTCGCGGCTCCTCGCCACGTTGCGGGAAGGCATGCTCACCCAGAACTGAGCCGGAACCCGGTCGAAGGTCGAAGAAGGAACCCCCACAGCGGCCCGCTGTGGGGGTTCTGTCCATACCAGCCATACCAGGACCAGGCCGGCTGTCGGTAGCCCTACCAGGCCGCGAGCCCCGCCGGATCACCCTGCGGGCCGTCGAGCAGCGAGATCTCCACGCGGACGCGCTTCCCCACGGGCTCGCGGCGCACCTCGAAGCTCTCGCAGACCGCGAGAACGATCTCCAGCCCGTGCTGCCCCATGCGCGTCGGGTCGGCCTCCCGGCTGGTGGGCAGCACCGAACCCGTGTCCCACATCGTGATGCTCAACATGCCGTCGCCCGCTTCGAGGTCGAGGAGACACGGGCCGGGCGCGTACTTGCAGACGTTCGTGGCCAGCTCGCTCACCACCAGCTGCGTGACATCCATCGCCCGCTCCGACACGGGCATGCCGTGCAGCGCCTGCGCATCCGTCAGGAAATCCCGGACGAAGGCCCGGGCCCGGGCGATCTCTCCCGAATCCATGTCGTACGCGGCACTGCCCAGCACGGTGCCCGTACCCGCCGCCTGCCCGTCCTGTCCGGTCTCTCGGTCCGTCATCAGCAGTTCCACGTCGTGTCCCCCGTCGGCCAGCTGCACCACACAGCTCTCAAAGCTCTCAAACGCAACCCGCCTACCCGCCGCCACACGTTTCAGTCCCGGGTCAGTCCCAGGGAATTGTCAGCTTCGGGCCACCGGTACGCCGCCTGCCGCATTCCGGTGCCCAACGGGCCCGCGAGCAGGGCCGATCGGCCCTCCCCCCGGACCAGCCCCGCCCGTGATGCTGGTTCCAGCGGCCGGCCGAGGGGCCGGATCGCACGGACGTACGGAGGCAGACTCGTGAAGAAGGCCGTGGTCGTAGGGGTGGACGGTTCGCCGGAGAGTCTGGCGGCGGCCGACTGGGCGGCGCGCGAGGCGTCCCTGCGCGGCCTGCCGCTGCGCATCGTGCACGCCTGGCTCTGGCAGCCGCTGGACATCCCCCTCGTACAGAACCGGGAGACGGAGGCCCAGGCCGCCCGTGCGGTGCTGCGGGAGGCCGAGGACCAGGTGGCCGGGCGGTACCCCGAACTGTCCGTCTCCAGCCGGGTGCTGCCCGAGACGGCGGTCGTGGCGCTGCTGGCCGAGGCCGAGCGGTCCGCGCTGCTCTGCCTGGGGACCCGGGGACACGGGGCCCTGCTCGGCTTCCTCCTCGGCTCCTACGGGCAGCAGGTGATCGCCGGGGCGAACGGTCCGGTCGTCTCCGTACGCGCCTACGACGGTGAGTACCCGGTCCGCGAGAACGGCGAGGTCGTCGTCGGCCAGCAGGGCACCCCCGACGACAGCGCGGACGTGCTCGGCTTCGCCTTCGAGGCCGCTTCCGTACGGGGAGTCCCGCTGCGCGCGGTCCGCGCCTGGAGCCTGCCGCCCGTCTACACCTGGAGCGCCTCCCTGGCCCTCGCCGACGCCTCGGGAGGGCTGGAGCCCTTCGAGCGCAAGGCGCTCCAGGAGGCCCTGGCCCCGTGGCGCGAGAAGTACCCCGAGGTCCAGGTCACGGAGCACGTCGAGATGGGCAGCGCCGGGCAGGTGCTGGTGGAGGAGTCCGCCGAGGCGCAGCTGATGGTGGTCGGGCGGCGCGCCCGCCGGGCACCGATCGGCACCCGGATCGGCTCGGCCGCCCACGCGGTCCTGCACCACGCCCGCTGCCCCGTCGCCGTGGTCCCGCACGCCTGACGCCTCCCCCGGGCCCGCACGCCTGACG
The DNA here is from genome assembly GCF_033109485.1 of Streptomyces cyaneofuscatus. Taxonomy (NCBI): domain Bacteria; kingdom Bacillati; phylum Actinomycetota; class Actinomycetes; order Kitasatosporales; family Streptomycetaceae; genus Streptomyces; species Streptomyces cyaneofuscatus. Next base: position 7,469,548 of record NZ_CP137002.1, read on the forward strand.
CCGGTCCGTCCCGCACGCCTGACGCCTCCCCCGGGCCCGCACGCCTGACGCCGGTCCGTCCCGCACGCCTCACGCCCCCCGGTCGTCCCGCACGCCCGACCACCCCCGTCCCCGCGCGACGAGCCCGCCCTGCCTCCCCGCGGGGCGGGCTCCGACGCTGACGGCCGGGGCGGCCCTCTAGAGTGGCGAGGTAGACGGACGGGGCGGAGGGGAAGAGGGCGCTGTGGGGGATGAGCAGCCGCTGTCGCGGATGCCTCAGATGCGGCTGGACGAGCTGCTGGAGGAGTTGCAGGCGAGGATCAACGCCGCCCGGGGGACCCGCGACCGGGTGCACAGCCTGCTGGAGGCCGTCGTCTCCGTGGGCCGCGAACTGGACCTCTCCCAGGTGCTCCGCCGCATCGTCGAGGCCGGCGCGCACCTCGTGGACGCGCAGTACGGGGCGCTCGGCGTGATCGGACCCGATGGGCGGAGCCTGTCCCAGTTCCTCACCTCGGGGATGACGGCGGAGCAGCGGCGGCGGATCGGACCGCTTCCGGCCGGGCACGGCCTCCTCGGTGAGCTGATCCGGCACCCGGAACCCCTGCGGCTGAGCGAACTGGGCACGCACGAGGCCTCGTTCGGCTTTCCCGAACACCATCCGCCGATGCGTACGTTCCTCGGCGTGCCGATCCGGGTACGCGACGAGGTCTTCGGGAACCTCTACCTCACCGACAAGCGCGACGGCCTTGACTTCGACGCGGAGGACGAGTCCGTGATCACCACCCTGGCGGTGGCGGCCGGGGTGGCGATCGACAACGCCCGCCTGTACGAGAGCGCGCAGCGCCGGCACCGCTGGCTGCGGGCCGGCGCCGAGGTCACCAACCACCTGCTGTCGGGCGACGCCCGCCAGGACGTGCTGGAACTGATCGCGCGACGGGCCGGGGAGATCACCGGCGCCCGCCTGGCGGAGGTGTCCTCGCCCGTCCCCGGCACCGGCGACCTGATCGTGGAGCTGTCCGTCGCGCTGTCAGACGTCGAGGACGGGGGAGACGGCGAGGGCAACGACGGCCTTCAGGGCCGCGTCCTACCGGTCGACGGCACGCTGGCCGGTGCCGCCTCGGCGGAGGGCGCCCAGGTGGTCTCCGCCTGCCTGGGAAAGGACCCCCGCTTCCTCGCCGACCCCCACCTGGCCGCAGGCCCGGGTCCCGCGGTCGCCGTTCCGCTGGGGGCGGCCGGAGCGGATGTCCTGCTGCTGGTCCGCGCGGTCGGCGAACCCGTCTTCACGGAGGCGGACCTGGAGCCGCTGCTGGCCTTCGCGGGGCAGGCGGCGCTCGCCCTGGAACTGGCCGTACGCAGACGGGACGCCGAGCACGTCGCGCTCCTGGAGGACCGGGACCGCATCGCCCGCGACCTCCACGACCTGGCGATCCAGCGCCTCTTCGCGACCGGGATGACGCTCCAGAGCACCGCCCGGCTGATCGAGCACACCGGAGCGGCCGAGCGGGTGGCCCGGGCCGTCGACGATCTGGACGAGACCATCAAGATCATCCGGTCCACCATCTTCGGCCTGCGGGCCCGCGACGACGGCCCCGCCGCCAGCCTGCGCGCCCGGGCCTCGCGCACGGTGGGGGACGCCGTCACCTCACTCGGGTTCCCGCCCCGGCTCAGCATGGAGGGCCTCCTCGACACCGACGTACCCCTCGATGTGGCCGAGCACGTGGTGGCGGCGCTCGGCGAACTCCTCAGCAACACGGCCCGCCACGCGCACGCCAGCCGGGTCGAGGTCAGCCTGAAGGCGACGGCGGACGAGGTGCGCCTGACGGTCTCCGACAACGGCACGGGCATCCCGGAACAGAGCCGCCGCAGCGGCCTGGACAACCTCGCCGAGCGCGCCCGCCAGGCGGGCGGGGCCCTGGAGCTGTCGACGCCCGACGGCGGCGGCAGCCGGCTGGTCTGGCGCGCCCCGCTGAGCCGTTAGGCCGGCGGCGGATGAGGGCCGACCGGCCCTGTTCGCGGGCATCGGCGGTAGGGCACGATCGTCACAGCCCGCCGCGGTGGGCACGGACGAGAGATGACGGAGCGTGTGATGACGGACAGCGGTACGGGCGCCGACGGGAAGGCGCCGGTGACGGTCTTCCTCCTCGACGACCACGAAGTGGTGCGCCGGGGCGTGCACGACCTGCTGGACGCCGAACCCGACCTGACCGTCGTCGGCGAGGCGGGCACCGCCGCCCAGGCCCTCGCCCGCATCCCGGCCCTGCGCCCCCAGGTCGCGGTCCTGGACATCCGCCTGCCCGACGGGGACGGCGTCAGCGTCTGCCGCGAACTGCGCTCCCGGATGCCCGGCCTGGCCTGCCTGATGCTGACGTCCTTCGACGACGAGGAGGCGCTGCTCGACGCCATCGTGGCGGGCGCCTCCGGCTACGTACTGAAGCAGATCACCGGCACCGACCTCGTCCAGGCCGTACGGACGGTCGCCTCCGGCCGGTCGATGCTCGACCCGGGGGCCACCGCACGCGTGATGGCCCGCCTCCGCGACGACGCCGCCCAGGACGACCGGCCCTCGGGGGTGGCGGCGCTGACCGCCCGGGAGCAGGACATCCTCGCGCTCATCGGCGAAGGACTCACCAACCGCGAGATCGGCCTGCGGCTCCACCTCGCCGAGAAGACGGTCAAGAACAACATCTCCCGCATCCTGGCCAAGCTCGGCGTCGAACGCCGCGTCCAGGCCGCGGTCCTCGCCACGGAGGCCCGCCGGCTCGGCTGACCTTCCGACCCGCCCTCACCTCAGGTCTCCCCGCCCCGCCCGCGCCGGCTCATCATCCGCTGTGCGGTGCTCAGTACGGTGGCGGTCGCGCGGGTCGAACGCAGGGCGGCCCGGGCCGCGTTGGCGCCCGGGGCGCCGTGGACGCCGCCGCCCGGGTGGGCGGCGGCCGAGGCCAGGTACAGCCCCTTCACCGGGGTCTCGGGACGGCCCGTGCCCGGCACCGGGCGGAACACCAGCTGCTGGTGCATCGCCGCCGTGCCCCCGTTGATCGCGCCGTGGTGGAGGTTGCGGTCGGCCGCCTGAAGTGTGGGTGGTGCCAGGATCCGCCGGGCCAGGACGCGGCCGCGGAAGCCGGGAGCGTACCGCTCCACCTGCTCCTCCACCCGGTCCGCCATCCTCTGCTGCTCCGCCCGGTCCCACGTGCCGGACAGGCCGTCCGCCCCGGCGTCCGCCTTCACGCTGTGGGGGACATGGGTGTAGGCCCAGGCCGACTCGGTGCCCCGGGGCGAACGGGTCGCGTCCGCCGTGGTCATCTGCCCGAAGAGGAGGAAGGGGCGGTCCGGGATGAGTCCGCGCGCGATCTGGGAGGCCCACCGGCTGAGTTCGTCGACGCCCTCCGCCAGGTGCACGGTCCCCGCCGTGGCCGCTGCCGGGCTGTCCCACGGGACGGGGGCGTTCAGCGCCCAGTCCACCTTGAACGTGGCGAAGTCCCACTGGAACCGCCGCATGTCGTCGAGGAGCCGGTCCGGCAGATGCTCCGCGGCGACCAGCGACCCGTACAGACTGGGGGCGGACACATCGGCGAGCACCGCCCGGCGGGCCGGGAGCGCGTCCCCGGACGCGGTACGGATCCCCACGGCCCGGCCCTGCCGTACGACGACCTCGCTCACCCGCTGTCCGCACCTCACCTTTCCCCCGCGTGCCTCCAACCGCCTGACCAGGGCCGCGGTGAGGGCACCGGCGCCCCCGACCGGGACCGGAAAGCCGTGGACCTGCCCCAGCATGGACATCAGCCAGCCGAAGCCGCCGCTGCCCGCCGCCTCGGGAGCCAGATCCGCGTGCAGCGCGTTGCCGGCGAGCAGCAGCCGGCCGCCCTCGCCGGTGAACTCCTCCTCGCCGAGCCTCCGTACGGGAAGGAGAAGGCTGCGGGCCAGCCGCAGCCCGCCCGCCGCCCGCAGCCGGGCGAGCAGCTTCCCGCCGGCGAGGACCGGCGGGAACGGGGAGAAGAGCGAGGCGACGATGTCGTCGCCCAGCCGGTCCCAGACAGCGCACAGGTCCAGCCAGCCCTGCCCGTCGCCGGGGGCGAAGCCGTCGAGGGCCTCGGCGGTGGCCGCCCGGTCGCGGTCCAGGACGGCACACCTGCCGTCCAGGAGAGGGTGGGCGAGCACCCGGGGAGCACGGCTCCAGCGGAGTCCCTCCCGGTCGAGGTCCAGCGCCGCCAGCACGGGGGAGACCGCCGCCAGCGGGTAGAACGAGCTGAACAGGTCGTTGACATAGGCGGGGTGCACCCCTTGGTCGCTGCGGACCGCGCCCCCCGGCTCGTCCTGCTCCTCCAGGACCTCCACGGACCAGCCCGCGTCGGCCAGCACATTGGCCGCCACCAGTCCGTTGGGCCCGCTACCGATCACCACCGCGTCGACCATGGCACCGCCTTTCGCCCAGGAGCACGCGCACGGGACGGAGGCCCCGGATCAGCCGGCCGGTGCGGTGGCACGCCCGCCCCCGTGCGGCTCCGGGGCCGTCATCCGTTCCACCAGCCGGGCGAGGCGCGCCAGCATGGTGCGGTGGCGGAGCTGGAGCAAGGTGTCCAGCAGGGGGTTGTGCAGCGTGCCGCCGAGGCCGCGCAGCGGATGCTCGTCGACGATCACGAGGGTCTGCTCGCCCCACGGCCGGATGTCGAAGGCGATCCTGGCCGTACCCCAGGGGCCGCCCTCAGCCTCCAGCTCCAGCCTGCCCGGCCGGTCGATGCACCGGACGACGGTGCGCCCGGCGAACCGCTTGGGCCCCACGTGGACGTGGTAGGTGATGGAGGCGCCGCTCTCGGGCCAACGGCCGTTCTCAGGGCGGGAATCGGAGGTGCCGACCACCCACTCCCCGTACAAGGTCTCGTCCTCCAGGACCGACCAGACCGCGGCCGGCGGCCGGCCGATGAGGTGGTGCCGTACGGCCATGATCTTCCTCGCTTCGCACAGCGGACGCTTCGCGCGGGGGACGATCTCTTCTCGCGTGCCATTCTGCCCCGGGCCGGGCGATCCCGCCGCTCGGCGAGCGCGCACCGGGCAGGGGCGGGGACGCCGAGCGGCGGACGGCCGCTCGGGTGAATGCACCGGCCCCCGGTTTTCGCGGCCGTCCCGGCGTGGCAAGGCCACGAGGTGCTTCGGAGGTGAGGTACGCCCCGGCGACGGATGCCGTGCGGGCCGCTCTCGTCGACGTACGACCCGCTCCGGCAGATCTCACTTCCGGTTACAGCGATCTTGTACGGCGAGGAGTTGAGCCACCCCCATGGCCGAGGACAGCCGGTACGCCGACGACCCCGACACGGCGGCGGACTTCCGGCGCCTCCTGGAGCTGCCGGACGGGGCCACGAGGGAGCGGCTGCGCGGGGAGATCATCTGTGCCTGGCTGCCCATGACCCACCGGCTGGCCGCCCGCTACCGCAACCGCGGCGAGACACTGGAGGATCTGCGGCAGGTCGCTGCGATCGGCCTCGTCAACGCCGTCGACCGCTACGACCCCGAGATCGGCCGCGCCTTCGCGCCCTTCGCCGTCCCCACCATCACGGGGGAGATCAAACGGCACTTCCGGGACCGCATGTGGTCGGTGCACGTGCCCCGCCGGATCCAGAACCTCCGCAACGTCGTCCGCCTCGCCCACGCCGAACTGGCTGCTTCGGGCGCCTCGCCCTCGTCCGCCCGGATCGCCGAGCACACCGGGCTGAGTGAGGAGGACGTACGGCAGGGGAGCGAGGCGCTGCACGGCTTCAGCGCCCTGTCCATCGATGCCGAGACCGCGCCCGACTGCGGTGAGCTGCTCCTCGGTGACCGCTTGGGGGCGCTGGACGAGGCGTACGACCGGGTGCTGGACCGCGAGGCGGCGAAACCGGGCATCCGCCGGCTCGCCGAGCGCGAGAAACGGGTGCTCTACCTGCGCTTCTTCGCCGGGATGACCCAGAGCGCCATCGCCGCCGAACTGGGCCTCTCGCAGATGCACGTCTCCCGGCTGATCACCGAGTCCTGCCGCCGTATCCGCGAGAGCGCTCACGAGCACGCAACGGAGCGGCGCACCATCGTCTGACAGCGACCGTCAGGAGCGGGTGGACGGGCCGTCCGGCGCCCGTACGGACATGCGCACGACCGTCAGAACGCGACGGTGTCCGCCGTCCGGATCGCGGCGCTCATGTTCCGCTCCATCATGCGCAGCGCGGCCTCGGCGAGATCCTCGTGGATATGGGCTACCGCGTCCTGCGGCACGGTGACGCGCAACTGCCGGATATGTGCGTCCAGCGCCGAATACAGGACGCACTGCTCGGTCACCTGACCGCAGAGCACCACATGGTCCACCCCCAGCTGCGCCAGCAGATAGCTGAGCGGTGTCTCGTAGAAGATGGAGTGCCGCGCCTTCACGACGAAAAGCGAGTCGTCGTCCGGCAGCACCGGTTCGACCAGTTCCGCGTTCTTCCCGGCGAGCGTCGTCTCAATGATCTCTCCGTGGTGCGAACGCCATTCACCGAAATTGTCGTTCGCGTAGATGACCGGAACACCTTCGCCGCGAGCCTGGTCGATCAGCCGGGTGAGCTGCGGAAGAGCTGAGCGGACGGAGGGGACGAGCAGTGCGGCGTCGGGATGGTCGTAGGCATTGATCATGTCGATGACGATGAGAGCGCTCTTTCCCATGACGCCATCCTCGCATTACGTGCGCGGTGTCACACGGCTGTGTTTCACCAGGAGCCCCGTGGGAACTCGGCACTCGTTCACCGACCGGGGGAAAGGCCGTGAAATCCGACGCGAATCAGGGAGTGGCATCGTGCGCGCACTGACCTACCAGGGAAAGCGGGACGTCCGGGTGGAGACCGTTCCGGACCCGCGGATCCAGGACCCCACGGACATCATCGTCAAGATCACCTCCACCGGGATCTGCGGCTCCGATCTGCATCTCTACGAGGTGCTGGGCCCCTATCTCGACCCGGGAGACATCCTCGGCCACGAACCGATGGGCATCGTGGAGGAGGTGGGCCCCGAGGTGCACTCCGTCGCGCCGGGGGACCGGGTGGTCATCCCGTTCAACGTGTCCTGCGGCCACTGCTACATGTGCGGCTCCGGGCTGCACTCGCAGTGTGAGACCACCCAGGTGCGCGAGCGCGGCTCGGGCGCCGCCCTCTTCGGATACACCAAGCTCTACGGGCAGGTGCCCGGCGGCCAGGCCGAGTACCTGCGAGTGCCCTTCGGAAACGACCTGCCCATCAAGGTCCCGCACGGACCCTCGGACGACCGGTTCGTCTATCTGTCGGACGTCCTGCCGACCGCCTGGCAGGCCGTGGAGTACGCGGACATCCCGCCCGGTGGCAGTGTCACCGTCCTCGGCCTCGGTCCCATCGGCGCGATGGCCGCCCGCATCGCCCTCCACCGCGGCGCCGGCCTCGTCATCGGCGTGGACCGCGTCCCCGAACGCCTCGACCGGGTCAGCGCGTACGGGGCCACCTGCCTCGACCTGCGCCGGTACGCCAAGGGCAAGGACCTCGGCGACGCCGTCCGGGATCTCACCGACGGGCGCGGCACCGACGCGGTGATCGATGCCGTCGGCATGGAGGCCCATGGCGCGCCCGTCGCCAAGGCCGCGCACGCGGCGGTCGGCCTGCTCCCCGACACGGTCGCACAGCGCCTCATGGAGACGGCGGGCATCGACCGCCTCACCGCTCTCCACACCGCGATCGACCTGGTACGCAGGGGCGGGACGATCTCCGTCTCCGGGGTCTACGGCGGCTCCGCCGACCCGATGCCGCTGCTCACCATGTTTGACAAGCAGATCCAGCTCCGCATGGGCCAGGCCAACGTCAAGCGCTGGGTCGACGACCTGCTGCCGCTCCTGGTCGACGGGGACCCGCTGGGCGTGGACTCCTTCGCCACCCACCACCTGCCGCTGGAGGAGGGGCCCCAGGCGTACGAGACGTTCCAGAAGAAGGCCGACGGGATGATCAAGACCCTGCTCGTCCCCTGACCTCCAGATCTCCTGACCTCCAGACCTCGACGTCCAGACCTCGATTCACTACGGAAGGAAGCTTTCATGGAGACCACCGGACGGTCCGGCGGCAAGCGGGTCGTGGTCACCGGCGCCACCGGCAACGTGGGGACGAGCGTGGTCCGCGCGCTGGCCCAGGACCCTGAGGTCGGCTCGGTCCTCGGCCTGGCCCGCAGGCGGCCCACCCTGGACATTCCGGGGGTGGAGTGGGACACCGTCGACCTCTCGCGCGACGACAGCGAGGAGCGGCTCACCGGCCTGCTGCGCGGCGCGTACGCCGTCGTCCACCTGGCGTGGCGCTTCCAGCCCACCCACGACCCGGTCACCACCTGGCGGAGCAACGTGCTCGGCTCCCAGCGGGTCTTCCGCGCGGTGGAGCGGAGCGGGACGCCCGCCCTGGTGCACGCCTCGTCGGTCGGCGCCTACTCCCCGGGCCCCAAGGACGAGCCCGGCGTGGACGAGGAGTGGCCGACCCATGGCTGGCCGGACGCGGCGTACTGCCGGGAGAAGGCCTACCTGGAACGCGTTCTCGACACCTTCGAGCTGCGGCACCCGCAGATCCGGGTGGTCCGGATGCGCCCCGGCTTCCTCTTCAAGGAGACGGCCGCGCCCGAACAGCGGCGCATCTTCGCCGGCCGTCACGTCCCGGGCAATCTCCTCCGCCCCGACCTGCTGCCCTTCGTACCCGACCTGGAGGGGCTGCGGTTCCAGGTGCTGCACACCGACGACGCCGCCGAGGCGTACCGGCTGGCCGTGCTCAAGGACGTGACCGGCCCCTTCAACCTGGCGGCGGACCCGGTGATCGACGCCCGCGCGCTGGCGGAGCTCCTCGACGCCCGCGTCGTACGGATTCCCCGGGCACTGGTGCGTACGGCGCTCGCGGGCGCCTGGCGGGCCCACGCCGTACCGGCCTCGCCGCACCTCTTCGACGCGGTGCTGCGGCTGCCCGTGCTGGACTCCACCAGGGCCCACGAGGTGCTCGGCTGGCAGCCCACTCGTACGGCGCAGGAGGCGCTGACCGCCTTTCTGCGCGGGGTACGGGAGGGCCGGGGCGAGGGCACCGCGCCGCTGGCCGGCCGGAAGATCGGCTGACGGCCGGCGGCGGAGGTGCTCAGCCGACTCCCTTGAGAGCCCCGGCCCGCACGCGCTCGCAGGACCGGCTGATCAGACGGGAGACGTGCATCTGGGAGATGCCGAGGCGCTCCGCGATCCCGAGCTGGGTCATGTCGCGGAAATACCGCAGGTAGAGGATGGTCCGCTCGCGCTCCGGCAGCCGGCGCAGCTCCGGCTTGACGGCCTCGCGGTCCACGGCGACGTCCAGAGCGTGATCGCTGGAGCCCAGCCGGTCGGCCAAGGTGGCCCCACTGCCCTCGCCGCCCGCCGGTTCGGCGTCCAGGGACAGCGCGCTGTAACTCTCCAGCGCCTCCAGGCCGAGCAGCACGTCCTCCTCGGCGAGCCCTGACTCCGCCGCTATCTCGGCGCAGGTGGGCGCGCGTCCGCCGAGCCGCTGAGCGAGGTCGCGCCGCGCGGTGCGGACCCGGTTACGGAGGTCCTGGACCCGGCGGGGCACGTGGACGTCCCACGTGTGGTCGCGGAAGTGCCGCTTGATCTCGCCGGTCACCGTCGGAACGGCGTACGTCTCGAAGGCCTTGCCGCGCGCCGGGTCGTAGCGGTCGACCGCCTTCACGAGCCCCATCGCGGCCACCTGGCGCAGATCGTCCATCGACTCACCCCGGCCGCGGAACCGGGCGGCCAGCCGGTACGCCATCGGCAGCCAGGTGCAGATCGTCTCGTCCCGCAGGGCCTCCCGCTCGGGACCCGGCGGAAGGGCGCTCAGCCTCTCGAACGCCCCGTCGGTCGACGGAACGCCCGCATCCGAAGGGAATCCGGGGGTAGGTGCAGCCTGCATGGTGGTCACTCCTCGACGGCGATGTCCGGTGGCCGCGGGAGCACACGCATACGGACGCCGAGGCCGCCCGGTCACTCCCACGGGCGCCTCATGTCCGAAGCACGAAGGTTTCATACCCGCATCAAACGTGACCAAACGTGTGAAAAACACTGAAAGGTCGGAGCGGCTGCGGCATGCGCGGCGTTTCTCGCGTATGGGCCCGGCCGAGAGGGGTACCCACCTCGGTCGAGGAGAGGATGACCATGCCGATCACGACCGTGGCCCCGCCGGTGCGCGGTGCACCCTGCTGGGTCAATCTGCTGGTGCGCGACCTGTCCGCCGCCCAGGCCTTCTACTCCGCCGTGCTCGGCTGGACGTTCGACAGCTCCGGAATGCTGGGGGAGGGCTTCTCGATCGCGCTCGCGGACGGACGGCCGGTCGCTGGTATCGGAGCCCGATCCCCGTTCCTGGCCGCGCCGACGGTGTGGATGCCGTACTTCGCGTCCGCCGATGTGAACGCGTCCGCCGACCGGATCCGCGAACGTGGCGCGACGGTCGCGGTCGGCCCGCTCGCGGTGGGGGAGGGCCGGGCGGCGATCGCCTCCGACCGGGACGGTGCCGTCTTCGGGATCTGGGAGGGCGCCGCGCCCGTCTGGTCGCCCGGCACGGCCGGCGCCACGCCGTGGCTGGAGCTGTGGACCCGGGACGCCTTCGAGGCCGCCCTCTTCTACGGCGAGGTCTTCTCCTGGCCGCGCCCCGGACCGGACGCCATCGATGTCGCGTACGAGGAGGAGCAGGTCGTCGCCCGGGTGGCCGGCCATCCCATGGCCGTACTTTCCGGCGGCGCCGTCGGCAGCGCCCCGGACCCGAGGATCCGGCCGCGCTGGATCGTCCACTTCCCGGTGGACGACGCCGCCCGGGCGGCCGCGCAGGCGGACCGGGCGGGCGGAGAGACCTTTCCGGCGCCTGGTGTACGAAGCTCCGAGTACGTCGTCCAGGACCCCGAAGGAGCCCTGTTCACGGTGGCGGAGGAGCCCGGCGGCGTGGCGGAGGAGACCGGCGCCTGACCTCGTCCCGTTCGTTCGAGCCTCAGTCCCGCTCAGGCGCGAACGGGCTGTCGTCCAGGTGGGCGAGCAGGTCGGCGACGTCCCGGAAGACCGCGTCCGCTCCCGCCGCCTCCAGGTCCGCCCGCGGAATGCCACCCGACAGCAGCGCCACCGCGCGCACCCCGGCCCGGCTCGCCGCCTCCATGTCCCACACCGTGTCCCCCACGAACACCCCCTGCCCGGCGTCGGTCCCGGCCAGCTCCAGGGCCAGTTCCACGGGCTCCGGCGAAGGCTTGCCCTCGTCCACGTCGTCCGAGCTCGCCGTATCCCGGATGGCCTCGTCCGCGTCCACCGCCCGCCGCAGGGCCGCCAGCTCCGGCCCGCTGGCCGAGGTGGCCAGGACGACCCGCCAGCCGCGCCCGGCCAGGGCGCGCAGCAGATCGCCCGCGCCCGCGAAGGCCGGGAGCCGGTCGACGTACGTCCCGTAGAGCACCTTGTGCGCCGAGCTGATGGCGGAGTCCTGGTCGCGGTCCCGGTCCGGGCCGAGCAGCCGCTCGATCAGGTCGTCCGAGCCGAGGCCGACCGCCCGGTGGATGTCCGGCATCGGCACGGTGTGCCCCGCCTGCCGGAACGCCTCCCACCAGGCCACCACGTGCAGATGGTTGGTGTCGGTGAGCGTGCCGTCCACGTCGAAGATCGCCGCGCCTGGTGCCATGTCCGCCTGCCCCTGTTCCTTCGCTGCCGGTCCCGTACGGGCGGTCCGCCGCCGTGTCCCCGTAGGGGCGGGTCAGGCCTCCCGCCCTCCGCCGTCCTCCTCGTCCGCCACGTGCACGGCCGCTTCCTCGGCCGACGCGGCCCCGCCGTCGATGCCGACGTCCTCGGCGAAGACATCGGTGTTCCGGCCGGTCGCGTCGTCCGCCGCGGTGAGCCGTCCGGCCCGGGCGTCACCGTCGATCCGCTCCTCGGGCTCCCCCTCGCCCTCCGCCACATCGCCGATGCCGTCACCGTCGGGCGGCTGGACGTCCGGTACCTCCTGGGCGAGCCGCTGGTCGAGCGATTCGCCCTCCTGCTCCTCCTCGCCCGTGGTGCCGAACTTGTCCACGCCCAGCGGACGTTCGGGCGGGGAGTAGCCCTCTTCCATCTGGTCGTCCAGATCGCGTTCGCCGAGCGTGTTCTCCAGGTCCAGCTCGTCGTTGGGCGGGTCCTGGCCGTCGTCGTTCTGCGGCTGGTACACATCGTCGCCGCGTGCTTCATCGCTCATGCGTCCTCCTTGGCGTAGGGCTCACCGGCTGCACGGAAGGTCAGCGTCCGAGGGCCTTCCGCAGCTCCGCCTTGTTCATCGAGGAGCGCCCGTCGATGTTCTTCTTCTTCGCCTCGGCGTAGAGCTGGTCCTTGGTCGGACCCTGCGCGCCCTGGTGGGAGCGTTCACCACCGCGCTCGTAGGCGGACTTCTTGTCCTTCGTCGACGTCCTGCTCGCCGTCCGCGACTCGCCGGACCGGGCCCGCTCCTTGTTCACCGTCCTGGCGGCGATCTCCTTGGCGCGCTTCTCGGAGCTGCCACGCTCCTCCTGACTCTCCTTGATGTGCTCGTACTGGCGTTCACGCTTCGCATTGGATCCAGCAGGCATGAAGTACTCCTCATCCATCTGATTTCCCCGAGGGACGCCCACCCGCGTTTCCCGTACGAGCCCCAATAAACAACGCGGGAGAGCGGGAGGCACTCCCGCCCCAGGGTTCAGCGTCCAATGGAGTGACGGCGGTTCGTCGAAGAAGAGGCATCGGCTGAGGGGCAGACGCCGTTGCCCCGAACGGCGCCGAGGGCTGTTTTCCCAACCCGTCGGCGCCTCAGTTCCGCGTACGCCGGATACCTTCTAGGAGGAGTACCCATGGCCCGGAAGGTAAACATGAGTGCCGACACAGCCCTCACGCTTGCATGAATCGCGTGCGGAGGGGCACAGTTATAGGACAGAGGTCAGCAAGCGGCCGGCTCTCATCCGTCCGCGTTCCTCCAAGTGAACCGTGCTGTTACCGGGTCACCCGCCACCTCTCTCTTCTGTATCCGTATTCGGCATTACCCCGGGCCTGCGCGATGCGCCGCTGACGGCGTCCTGTCGTAGGTCCTCGCTGGTCCGCCCCAGGAATGTTTTTCCGCGCCCGTTCGACCCCCACGGGTGCCCTTGGTAGGGAGAGAAAGGCAGAGCGCGATGCTGATGGCACACCCCGCGGTACTCGAGGAACTCCTGCGCCGCTACGAGGAGCTCCGGGCACAGCACGGACAGGGCGTCGACGGGGTGGCCCGAAGGCTGGAGGACGTGAGCTACACGCTCTGCGTCTCCACCGGCACCCGCGAGATCGCCGCCGCGCTCGTCGCCGCCCGCGAGCAGCTGAGACGCTCGGCCCCCACACGGGAGACCCCCGTCGCCCCCACCTCGGTGCCGGTCTGAGACCCCCGTGCGGGAGAGGCGGCACATGGGCGGGGAAGCGTTCAGGGGCGCGGACGCACCCGCGGTCCGCCCGGCGGCATGCTCCCCGAGATCGATCCGACGAGCTGCGCGCAGAGGTCGCGCAGCTTGACGTTGCGGTGCTGCGACGCTCTGCGCAGAGTCGCCAGCGCCTCCTCGGCGCTGCAGCGGCGCTGGTTCATGACGATGCCCGCCGCCTGGTCGATCACCGTGCGTGACTTCAGGGCGGCCTGGAGGTCCGCGGTGAAGGTCTGCGTGTCGGAGAGCCGTTGAGCCAGGGCGATCGCACCGGTCGCCTGGGCGGCCAGGTCGCGCAGCGCTCCGACATCGGCCTGCTCGAAGCCGTCCACCTTGGGCGAATACAGGTTGAGCGCGCCGGCGGTGTGGGAGTGCGCGGCGATCGGCAGCGAGAAGGACGACCTCGTCCCGGCGGCGACGGCGAAGGCCGGATAACCGTTCCACCGGCTCTCCAGCTGCATCTCACCCACGCTGACCTCGTGTCCCTCGCGCAGGGCTTCGAGGCAGGGGCCGTCGTCCTGTGCGTACTGCGCCTCGTCCAGCGGCGGCGCGCTGATCCCCGCGCTGACCACGGTCAGGGGCCGGTGCTGCCGCTCCAGGGTGATGCCGCAGCCATCGGCCCCCGGCGCCTGGGCGAGGGCGCTCTCCGCAAGCGCCTGGAGGAACTCGTCCAGTGTGTCGCTGTCCAGAAGGAGGGAGACGAGGTCGGGCGTCCCGGGCGTGAGGCCGTCGGTCATGGTGCTCCCTTCCGGGCCGGAGCCCTTGCAGCCAGCATGGCACGATACGGGAAGAGGCGTCCCGGCCCACCGGAGAGGTGCCCGGCCCCGTGCGCGACGAAGAACCGGGTACCCAGGGGTGTCGAAGGCGCGAGCCGGGGCAGGCGCAGAACCATGGGTCAGGAAGCGGCCTCCTTTTTGGCCTGCCGCCACGGAGTACACGATGCCTTTGCTGAGCTACCGCCTGGACGAGTCCCACCTCGTGGTCGAGTTGTGCGATGTCGTCGACCCCGACAACGAGGCCGCGATCGAACAGGAACTGCTGACGCTCCTGCCCTGCTGCGGTCCGAGCACGGTCATCGTGGACGTCGCCACCCCGCTGCTCACGCCGCGCGCCCTCGGTGTGCTGCTCCGCGTGCGCGGCGACGCCGAGCAGCGCGGCGTGTCGATCGCGGTGGTCGCCCGATACGAGACGACGCGCGAGGTTCTGAGCGCGGCCTCGCTCAACCGGGTCCTGCGCGTGGCGTACAGCCTCCAAGGCGCCGAGCTCCGCAGCCGTGGATGCCGGCCGGGCGCCGAGGCGCCCCGTAAGGAAGGGCTGCGGGAGCGGCTGGAGCGGCGCATCATTCCGTCGGACTCGGCCCCGCCCATGGCCCGCGCGGTCGGACCGTACGCCGACACCTCCGTCCCACGCTTCCCCGGCAGCCGCTGACGGCAGGCGGCACCCACGGCACACTGCGTCGGCCCCCGGGCGCCCGGCGGCACTTTCCGGCCGCGTCGGGCCGGGTGCCGCCACCACCGAGCCGACCGTGGTGGCCGAGAGGGCATAATGAAGGGCTGGAGGTCAGGAAGCGGCCCTTGAGATTTCTTCCTGCCTCCGTGGAGTTTCCGTGAACCGCTCTCTCCGTCGTAGCCCTGCCGCCGTGGCCCCCGCCGCCGGTGCTCTCCGCACCGCGCGTACGCCCGCCCCGGACGCCGCCCCAAGTCGCCCACCCGCGATCCGGCGCCGCAGAACCATCAGCAGTCCCGTGACAGCGGCCGGTGGCGCGCCCGCCCTCGTAGGGCCTTCTCTCACCCACGTCTGACAACCCGCCGCACGCCCGGAGCCTGTCCCAGGTGCTGGTGCGTCGGTGGAGGTTGTCCTGTCCCAGCGGCCCCGGACTGCGCCGCGCCAGCTCTGCCCCGCCCTTTCGGGAAGCGGGTCACCGCCCAGAACGAGATGATCATGACTGACAGGCCCGTGGCCGCGGCGCCGGACACGACGGCGCTGCTCCTGGAGACAAAATCGCTGGACGAGTTCCTCCACGCACTCGCCCGCAGCGCCCTGGACCTGGTGCAGGCGGCCGACGGATGCGGCGTCACGTTGGAGCGGCAGGGGCGGCCGGTCACCGTCTCCAGCGTGGGAGCCTCCGCCACCAAGCTGGACGAGGCCCAGTACGGGCAGGACGACGGCCCGTGCCTCCAGGCGATGCGCACCGGCCTGGAGGTCAGCGTGCCCGACACGCTCCGGGAGAGCCGCTGGGCCGACTACCCCGCCTACGCCGCGGTCTGCGGCGCCCGGTCCTCACTGTCGCTGCCCATCGCCCCGCACAGCCACACCGCCGGCGCCCTCAACCTCTACGCGCCGCTCCCCCATGCCTTCGACGACGCCGACCTGACGGCCCTGCGGCTGCTCACCGCCCAGGCCACCGGGGCCATCGCCCTGGCCCAGCGCATCGCCGACACCGAGGAGTTCGCCGCCGACCTGGAGGCCGCCCTCCAGTCGCGTACGGTCATCGACCAGGCGATCGGCGTGGTCGTCGGCCAGCAGCGCTGCACCCCGGAGAAGGCCTTCGACGTCCTGCGTACGGCGTCCCAGCACCGCAACATCAAGCTCCGGGCGCTCTGCGCCGAGCTGATCGCCAGCATCACGGGCGAGACGCCCCCCGAGGCCAGGATCCAGCCCCGGGGGTGAGGGTGCCCTCGGCCGACGGCACACCGGGTCACAGGCGCCTGGTCAGGACGCCGGGTAGGGGGCGTCGGCGAGCAGCCGGGCCAGGTGCACGGCGTTGGCGGCGAGCGTACGGGTCGTCGACGCGACGGTCTCGGGCGTCTCGTCCAGATCCTGGTAGTCGGTGCCCTGCATGGCTTCGCCGACCCAGTACGTGACCGCCCCGGGCGCCAGGGAGAAGCCGACGTCGTCGAGTCCCTGGAAGAGGTCGGCGCTCACCTTGTGGGCCCCGTCCTCGTTGCCCACGACCGCCACGGTCGCGACCTTGCCGTAGACGAGGGGGCGGCCCTGGTCGTCGGACTCCGACAGCTCCCCGTCCAGCCGCTCCAGGATGCGCTGGCAGAGGCTGGAGGGGTGGCCCAGCCAGATGGGTGTGGCGATCAGCAGGATGTCGGCGGCCAGCATCTTCTCCCGGATGGCGGGCCAGGCGTCGCCGTCGCCCATGTCCACCTCGACCCCCGCGCGGACGTCGTGGTCGGCGATCCGGACGGTCTCGCCCCGCACCCCGTGGCGCTCGAACTCCCTCATGACCTGTTCGGCGAGGTGCTGGCTGCTGGAGCGGGCCGGCGAGGGGTTCAACGTACAGACCAGGGCGAGTGCGCGCATGACGGGGTGTCTCCTTCGGAGTGACGGGGGGGAGGGGCGCCGCGCGGTGGGCACGGCGACACTGGTGCCCCGTCAGCCCCCGCCGTACGCACGGGAGGCGGCAAATGCCCCGAACGGAAGTGACGGGGCATTCCGGGACGTGGGACCTTTCCCGTTTGAAGCTCCGTGCACGGGTAGACGGCGCAGAACCCTGCCCCCTCCCTGAGAGGAATTCCTGTGTCCCGGGACCAGTGCAAGAACGTTTTCATCATCGGAATGGACGAGGCCAACCTGCGCACGCTCCAAGCCGTGCCGGACGCGGAAAACCTGTGCCTCCACCCGCTCCTCACCGTCAAGGAGTTGCAGGAGGACGCCACCACCGTCGACGAGCTGCTGGCCAGGGCACGCGCCGTGCTCGACGCGCACGACGGCTCCATCGACGCGATCGTCGGCTACTGGGACTTCCCGGTGAGCACCCTCGTCCCCCTCCTCAGCAAGGAGTACGGGACGGTCAGCACCAGCCTCGAATCCGTCGTCAAGTGCGAGCACAAGTACTGGAGCCGGCTGGAGCAGCAGAAGGTGAGCGACGCCCATCCGCGCTTCGGCATCGTCGACCTGGACAGCGACGATCCCCGGCCGCCGGAGGGCATGAACTTCCCCCTGTGGGTGAAGCCCGCCCTGGCCTACTCCTCCGAGCTGGCCTTCGGCGTGGCGGACATGGACGAATTCCGCACCGCCGTCGCGGAGATACGCGGAGGCATGGCCCGGGTCGGAAAGCCTTTCGAGGCGATACTCGATCTCCTCGAACTCCCGCCGGAGATGGCGGGCGTGGGCGGCCAGGTCTGTCTCGCCGAAGAGGCCATGACCGGAATCCAGGTTGCCGTCGAAGGATATGCGCACAACGGCGAGGTCACCGTCTACGGCGTGCTCGACTCGATCAACTACCCCGACTCCTCGTCCTTCCTGCGCCACCAGTACCCGAGCGCCCTCCCGGCCCCGGTGATCCGGCAGCTGCACGAGGTCAGCGAACGCACCATGCGGCAGATCGGCATGGACAACGCCACCTTCAGCATCGAGTACTTCTACGACCCGAAGACCGGCGACGTCAGTCTGCTGGAGATCAACCCCCGGCACTCCCAGTCGCACGCGGAGATGTTCCACTTCGTCGACGGCGTGCCCAACCACCACCGCATGTTCCGCCTCGCCCTGGGCGGCGACCCGGCCCTGCCGGCCGGCGGTGGCCGGTACAAGGTGGCCGCCAAGTGGTACTACCGCTGGTTCGGTGAGGGCCGCGTCCACCAGGTGCCGACCGCCGAGGACATCGCCGCCATCGAGCGGGACATCCCCGGGGTCCACATCGACATGGTCCCCGACGAGGGCCAGAAGCTCTCCACCGTCCACGGTCAGGACAGCTACAGCTACGAAGTCGCCCACATCTTCACCGGCGGGGACGACGAGGACGACATGCGCCGCAAGTTCGACGCCTGCGTCGCCGCCCTCGGTCTGAGCTTCGACGAGACCGAACCGGGCGGGCGGGGCCGGAATTCTTCGTGATGTCCCGGGTACCCGCCCCCACCGGACCCGACGTCAGGAAGGACCCTGTCACCCGTATGCGATTCGTCGAACAGCTCCCGTACGCGATCGAGGTCGAGGACCACGTCACCATCCCCATGGCGGACGGGGTACGCCTCTCGGCCAGGATCTGGCGGCCCGCCTCCTCCGGCACGGAGCCGGTCCCGGCGGTCGTCGAGACCATCCCGTACCGCAAGAACGACCTCACCTCCACCCGGGACGCCATCCACCACCCGTACATCGCGGGCCACGGCTACGCCTGTGTACGGGTGGACCTGCGCGGGACCGGGGAGTCGGAGGGCGTCCTCCTGGACGAGTACCTGGAGCAGGAGCAGCGCGACGCCGAAGAGGTGCTGGCCTGGGTCGCCGCCCAGCCCTGGTGCGACGGGAACACCGGCATGATGGGCATCTCCTGGGGCGCCTTCGCCGCGCTCCAGACGGCGGCGCGCCGGCCGGAGAGCCTCAAGGCCATCGTCATCGCCTCGTTCACCGACAACCGGTACGCGGACGACATGCACTACCTCGGCGGTGCCATGCTCTCCGACAACCTCGCCGAGGCCGGCACGATGTTCGCGTACGCCACCTGCCCGCCCGACCCGGAAGTGGTGGGGGAGCGGTGGCGGGACATGTGGCGGGAGCGGCTGGAGGCCGCCCGCCCCTGGGTCCTGGAGTGGCTGCGCCATCCGCACCGCGACGCGTACTGGCAGCACGCCTCGCTCAGCGAGGACTACGGACAGCTCCAGACCCCCGTCCTCGCCTCCAGCGGCTGGGCGGACGGCTACTCCAACGCGGTCACCCGCCTTCTCGCCGGCGTCGACGTGCCCCGCAAGGGCCTGATCGGCCCCTGGTCGCACAAGTTGCCGCACCTCGGCGAGCCCGGCCCCGCCATCGGCTACCTCCAGGAGGTCGTCAAGTGGTGGGACCACTGGCTCAAGGGCGTCGACAACGGCGTCATGGACGGGCCGATGCTCCGCACCTGGATGCAGGAGAGCGTCCCGCCCTCCACCTCGTACGAGGAGCGCCCCGGCCGCTGGGTCGCGGAACCCTCCTGGCCGTCACCGCACGTCAAGGAGGTCGTGCACCCGCTGCGCGGCGCCACCATCGTGACGGCGGACGAGGAGGAGGGTCTCCCGCGCGGCCGTACGCGTACGGTCCAGTCACCGCTCTCCGTCGGCCAGTTCGCGGGCAAGTGGGCCTCCTACAACGCCCCGCCCGACCTGCCCTACGACCAGCGCGAGGAGGACGGCGGCTCCCTGGTCTTCGAGACCGAACCGCTGACCGAGCGGATGGAGATCCTCGGCTCGCCCTCCGTGGACCTGGAGGTCTCCGCCTCTGCCCCGGTCGCCCAGGTCACCGCCAGGATCTCCGACGTGGCCCCGGACGGCCGCGCCACCCGGGTCACGTACGGTGTGCTGAACCTGACCCACCGGGAGAGCGACGAGCACCCCGAGCCGCTGGAGCCCGGCCACCGCTACCGCGCCCGGGTCACGCTGAACGGGGTCGCGCAGGCGTTCCCGCCCGGGCACCGCATCCGGCTCTCCCTCTCCACCTCGTACTGGCCCCTGGTCTGGCCGGCCCCGGAGCCGGTCCTGCTCACCGTCCATGAGGACGGCGCCGCCCTGACCCTGCCGGTACGCCCCACCGAGGAGCCGGACGGCATGCCCCAGGCGTCCTTCGGCGAGCCGGAGGGCTGCCGACCGCCCCCGGTCACCCGGCTCACCGAGCCCGAGCAGGCCTGGAACGTGTCCAGGAGCCTGGTGGACTACCACTCCGCCCTCGACATCGTGAAGGACCGGGGCCGCCAGCGGTACGAGGAGAACGGCATCGAGGTCGGGCTGCGTGCCTGCGAGAGGTACGCCTCCGTGGCCGACGACTTCGCTTCCCTGAGCGGTCGTGCGGCGTGGACGATGACCTTCTCCCGGCCCGGCTGGGACGTACGGGTCGAGACGAGCACCGTTCTCACGTCCAACGCGGACACGTTCACCGTCGACGCGACGCTGGACGGTTACGAGGACGGCCGCCGGGTCTTCTCCCGGACCTGGAACGAGACCGTGCCGCGGAATCTGGCCTGACCCGGAAGCCGCCCCCGCGGACGGCCGCACGGGCCCGCCCCCGGACCGGACCGCACCGGCGGTCCGGCCGGACATGAAGAGAAGTTGAGGCCTTACGTGTCGATCACCACCGTCGGTGCGGTGTACGGGTGCCTCGGCATAGGAGCCTTCCTCGCCGCCGCCCTGCCCCGGTTGCTCTCCCGCCTGCCGGTCTCCGTC
Source organism: Streptomyces cyaneofuscatus (assembly GCF_033109485.1). Lineage (NCBI taxonomy): Bacteria > Bacillati > Actinomycetota > Actinomycetes > Kitasatosporales > Streptomycetaceae > Streptomyces > Streptomyces cyaneofuscatus. The sequence continues at coordinate 7,490,076 of NZ_CP137002.1, forward strand.
CCGATGGTGTTCCTCGCCGCCGGCGCACTCCTCTACCTCACGCCGCTGCCGCTTCCCGAGGCCGACCCGGTCGCCGACCGTGTCTGGACGCAGCACCTCACCGAGCTCTGCGTGATCACCTCGCTGATGGGGGCGGGCCTCGCCATCAACCGCCCCTTCGGGTGGCGGTCCTGGGCCGCCACCTGGAGGCTGCTCGGGGTGGCGATGCCGCTGACGATCGGGGCGACGGCACTCGCCGCCTGGTGGCTGCTGGGCTGGCCGGTCTCCGCCGCGCTCCTGGTGGCCGCGGCCCTCGCACCGACGGACCCCGTCCTCGCCTCCGAGGTGCGGGTGGGGGAGCCGTCCGACGACGAGGACGACGAGGACGAGGTCCGCTTCGCGCTGACCAGCGAGGCCGGCCTCAACGACGGACTGGCCTTCCCCTTCGTCCTCGCGGCGGTCGCTCTCGCGGCCGCCGGGGAGAGCTGGACCGGCGGCTGGCTGACGCACTGGGCGTGGAGTGACGTGCTCGTCCGGATCGGGGTGGGGGTGGCGGCGGGCGTCGCCATCGGGCTCCTCCTGGGCCGGGTGCTCTTCCGGGCCCGGGCGACGTCCCTGCGGCTCGCCGAACACGGCGAGGGGTTCGTCGCGCTGGCCGCGATGTTCCTGTCGTACGGCGTCACCGAGGCCCTGCACGGATACGGCTTCCTCGCGGTCTTCGCCACCGCGTGCGCCCTGCGCAGGTCCGAGCGCGACCACGGCTACAACAAGGTGATGCACGGCTTCGTCGAGCAGGTCGAACGCTTGCTGATGGCCCTGCTCCTCTTCGCCGTGGGCGCGTTCGTCGCCTCGGGCGGCCTGGCCGCACTCACCTGGCGGGGCGTGGCCATAGGCGTACTCCTGCATGTCCTCATCCGCCCGGCCATCGGCTGGCTCGCCCAGCTGCGGGGCCCCGGGCTTCCGACCGAGCGGGCGGCCACCGCCTTCTTCGGGATTCGGGGCATCGGCTCGTTCTTCTACCTCGCCTACGCCTTGGGGGAGGGCGGCTTCGGGCGGTACGAACGGGAGATGTGGGCGGTGGTGGTCTTCGCCGTCCTGATCTCCGTGGTCGTCCACGGGGTGGCGGCGACCCCGGTGACCGCGTACCTCGACCGGCGCGCGGCCAAGGCCGCGGCCGGGAAAGAGGCCGGGGAGGAGGCCTCCTAGGGAAGCGGTGTGCCGCCGGTGGCGTTCATGATCTCGCCCGTGATGAACGAGGCGTTCGCGGAGGCGAGGAAGACGTAGGCGGGCGCCATCTCGGCGGGCTGCGCGGGGCGGCCCAGCGGGCTCTGCTTGCCGAACTCCGTGGTGTCCGGCAGGGTCGCCGGGATGAGCGGTGTCCAGACGGGGCCCGGGGCCACCGCGTTGACGCGGATCCCGTCGGAGGCCAGCATCTGCGCGAGCCCCTGCGTGAACGTGACGATCGCGCCCTTGGTCATGGCGTAGTCCAGCAGGTGGGGGCTGGGCTTGTACGCCTGCACCGAGGTGGTGTTGATGATGGAGCCGCCCGCGGGGATGTGCGGCAGGGCGGACTTGCACAGCCAGAACAACCCGTACAGGTTGGTCCGCATCACCCGGTCGAACTGCTCGGTCGAGATCGCGGAGATGCCGTCGGGCTGGGACATCTGGTACGCCGCGTTGTTGACCAGCACATCGATGCGGCCGAAGTCGGAGACGGCCCGCTCGACGAGGGCACGGCACTGCTTCTCGTCCCGGATGTCACAGATGACGGTCACGGCCGTCCGCCCCGCCGCTTCCACCAGGCGGGCGGTCTCCCGGGCTTCCTCCTCCTCTTCGGGGAGGTGGGTGAGCAGCACGTCCGCGCCCTCGCGCGCGAAGGCCAGGGCGACCGCGCGGCCGATACCGGAGTCGCCCCCGGTGACCACCGTCTTCCGGTCGGTGAGGAGGCCCGAGCCCCGGTAGGAGTCCTCGCCGTGATCGGGCGGCGGATCCATGGGGCCGGTCCAGCCGGGGTGTTCCTGGTCCTGCTGCGGGAAGTCGGGGCGGGGGTGGAGACGGGTGGGGTCCTGCGGCTGTTCGCTGCTTGTCATGGCAGCTGGGTGCCCCGCCGTTCAGGGGCGAAACGCCCCCTTTTTCCTGGGTGGCCGGGTGGTGCCGTCGCTCAGGAACCCCAGTGCCCCGGCCGCCGCAGGGCGCCCGGGATCCTGGTCGCCGCGTCGCCCCGGGCCGCGTTCAGCTGCGGCTGGGTGAGGAAGAGGGCGCCGGTCAGGTCGGCGCCGGACAAATTCGCGTCGCGCATGTCCGCGCCGATCAGGTCGGCGTCGCGCAGGTCGGCACCGGAGAGGTCTGCGGCGATCAGGCATGCGCCGCGCAGGGTGGCCCCGCGCAGCTTCGCGCCGCGCAGCCGGGCGCCGAAGAGGTCGGCGCCGCGGTGGTTCTTCTTCCTGCCGGGGACGGTGGCGCGGGCCAGCTCACTGGCGCGCAGGAGATGGGTGTTCACCTCGGCGCGGAGGGCCGGTACGTCGACGGCGAGGAGCGTGTCGGCGGTGTCCCGGGTCAGCGCGTCGAGCCGGTCGTAGGCGCCGCGCAGGTCGCGGTGGGCCGGCCCGGCGCCCGCCAGGTCCAGGGCCTCGGCCGTGTACCGCAGCAGCTCGTGCAGCTGCCGCACCACGGGGAAGACCTCGTACATCGTGCGGGCGGAGTCCGGCTCCGCACGCCAGCTGCGGCCGCCGAAGGTGACCTGGGAGACCTTCTGGCCCGCCCCGAAGCAGTCGAACACCGTGCAGCCCTGGTAGCCGCTCCCGCGCAGCCGCTCGTGGATCCCGCAGCCGAAGTCCTCCTGGAGGTTGCCGCAGGGGGTCCCGGCGGCCTTGTCCGCGGCGAAGTCCGCCGAGCGGGCGAAGGGCAGCGCCACGCAGCACAGACCGAAGCAGTTCCCGCAGTCGGCCTGGAGGTCGGGGTGGTCGGCGTGGGCGGTGGGCGCGGTGGGCTGGGACAAGGCGGTGGTTCTCCTGGTGCGGCAGGTGGGTGGTGGGCGCGCGACCCATTGTTCCAGGGGGCTCCAGGGGCCCGAGCGCGGCGGAGCCCGGGTGAGCCGTGTCTCACCAGGCCCCGGCGACTTGTCTATGCAACGAGTTGCATAGAAGGATCGCGGTATGGCGCTCGAACACGCGATTCTCGTCTCCCTGCTGGAGAAACCCGGCTCCGGCTATGAGCTGGCCCGCCGGTTCGAGCGGTCCATCGGCCACTTCTGGACCGCCAGCCACCAGCAGATCTACCGCGTGCTGAGCCGTATGGAGGCCGACGGCCGGCTCGTCGTCCGCGAGGTCGAGCAGCAGGGCCGGCCGGACAAGAAGGAGTACTCCGTCGCCGGCCCGGGCCGCGCCGCCCTCGCCGAGTGGCTGCACAAGCCGATCGAGCCCGAGAGCCTCCGCCACGACCTCGCCGTCAAGATCCGGGGCGCCGCCTTCGACGACCCGGCCGCCCTGGTCCGCGAGGTCGAGCGCCACCGCCAGGTCCACCGGGACCGCCTCGCCCACTATCGGGCGGGGGAGGCGCGGGACTTCACCGGGCCCGAGGCGCCCGCGCCACTCGACCCGGGCCAGGAGCTCCAGCACGTCGTGCTGCGCGGCGGGATCGCGTACGAGCGCATGACGATCGCCTGGCTCGACGACGTACTCGACACCCTCCACCGGCTGGCCGGCCCACCGACGGGCCCCGACGCCTGACGGCCCCGGCCGCCACCTCCGTAACCACCGCCTGAGCACCACCGAACACACCCTCGACCCTCCCGGAAGGCAACCTCCATGGCTGAGTCCGCGTCCCTGCTCTTCAACCCGCGCACCTACGACCCCCAGCACTTCGACCCGGAGACCCGCAGGCTGCTGCGCGCCACCGTCGACTGGTTCGAGGAGCGCGGCAAGCGCCGGCTGATCGAGGACTACCGCTCGCGCGCCTGGCTGGGCGACTTCCTCGCCTTCTCGGCGAAGGAGGGGCTCTTCGCCACGTTCCTCACCCCGGCCTCCGCCGCCGGGAACGAGGACCAGCGCTGGGACACCGCCCGGATCGCCGCGCTCAACGAGATCTTCGGGTTCTACGGGCTCGACTACTGGTACGCCTGGCAGGTGACCATCCTCGGCCTCGGCCCGGTCTGGCAGAGCGAGAACGCCGACGCCCGCGCGCGGGCCGCCGAACTCCTCTCCCAGGGTGAGGTGTTCGCGTTCGGACTCTCCGAGAAGACGCACGGCGCCGACATCTACTCCACCGACATGCTGCTGGAGCCCTCCGGCGACGGCGGCTTCCTGGCCTCCGGCTCCAAGTACTACATCGGCAACGGCAACGCCGCCGGTCTCGTCTCCGTCTTCGGCCGCCGCACCGATGTCGAGGGCCCCGACGGCTATGTCTTCTTCGCCGCCGACAGCCGCCACGAGGCGTATCAGCTCGTCAAGAACGTCGTCGACTCCTCCAAGTTCGTCAGCGAATTCCGCCTGGAGGACTACCCGGTGGCGGCCGCCGACATCCTGCACACCGGCCGCGCCGCCTTCGACGCCGCGCTCAACACCGTCAACGTCGGCAAGTTCAACCTCTGCACCGCCTCGATCGGCATCTGCGAGCACGCGATGTACGAGGCCGTCACCCACGCCAGCAACCGCATCCTCTACGGCCGCCCCGTCACCGCCTTCCCGCACGTGCGCCGCGAGCTGACCGACGCGTACGTCCGGCTCGTCGGGATGAAGCTGTTCAGCGACCGCGCCGTCGACTACTTCCGCTCGGCCGGACCCGACGACCGCCGCTACCTCCTCTTCAACCCGATGACGAAGATGAAGGTCACCACGGAGGGCGAGAAGGTCATCGACCTGATGTGGGACGTCATCGCCGCCAAGGGCTTCGAGAAGGACAACTACTTCGCCCAGGCCGCCATCGAGATCCGGGGCCTGCCGAAGCTGGAGGGCACGGTCCACGTCAACCTCGCCCTGATCCTGAAGTTCATGCGGAACCACCTGCTGAACCCGGCGGAGTACCCGGCCGTTCCGTCCCGCCTCGACGCGGCCGACGACGACTTCCTCTTCCGGCAGGGACCGGCGCGCGGTCTCGGCGCCGTACGGTTCCACGACTGGCGCCCGGCCTTCGACGCGTACGCCGAGGTGGCGAACGTCGCCCGCTTCCGCGAGCAGGCCGACGCGCTGTGCACGTTCGTCGAGACCGCCGCCCCCGACGAGGAGCAGAGCCGCGACCTCGACCTCCTCCTCGCCGTCGGCCAGCTCTTCGCCCTCGTCGTCCACGGCCAGCTGATCCTGGAGCAGGCCCGGCTGACCGGCCTGGACGAGGACCTGCTGGACGAGCTGTTCGCCGTCCTCGTCCGCGACTTCTCCGCGCACGCCGTCGAACTCCACGGCAAGGACTCCGCCACCGAGGCGCAGCAGGAGTGGGCGCTCGGGGCCGTACGGCGTCCGGTCGTGGACGCCGAGCGCTCGGCGCGGATCTGGGAGCGCGTGGCAGAGCTGTCGGGGGCGTACGAGATGGCCGAGTAGGAGCCGGCCCGGGTCACTCCGGGAGCGTCAGTCTGCGGGTGACGCGCAGCGCCGAGGAGAGCAGCTGGGCCTTGACCTCGCTGGTCCGGTACATCCGGTCCGAGCGGAAGGAGATGCCGAGCGAGCCGACCTGGTTGCCGCTGTACACCCGTACGGCGACGCACGTCGTGCCGCGCCGGTACTCCTCCCGGTCCAGGGAGAGCGGTGCCATCGGCGACGCGTCGAGCTCCCGGAACAGCTCCTCGCGGCGCGTGATGGTGTGGGACGTCAGGTCGGCCAGGGGGTGGCGGGAGAGGTAGTTGGCGCGGGCCTCCTCGTCGAGCCCGCCCAGCACGCTCTTGCCCAGCGCGGTGGCGTGCCCGGCGTCCTCGAAGCCCACCCAGAGGTCGACGCGGGGGGCCCGGGGGCTGTCGACGATCTGGAGGACCCGGATCTCCCCCTCGTCGTACAGCGTCAGGTAGGCGGCGGCGGAGAGGCCGTCGCGCAGGGAGGTCAGGAGCGGGCGGATGCTCTGGGTCCACGTCCCGTCACCGAATCCGGCGCCCGGCGACGGGCCCCGGTCGGCGAGGGTGAAGGCGCCGTCGTCCAGCTCGTCGAGGTAGCCGTCCTCGGCCAGGGCGTGCAGATGGTCCTCGGCCACGGCTTCGGGCAGCTCGGCCTCCCGGGCCAGCTGCTCGGCGGGGGCGCCCGTCGGATGCGCCCCGGCGGCCTCCAGCAACCGGAGGTCCCGCTGGACGGACTCGGTGGGCTCGGGGCCGGCCTGGTCACCCATGCCACCAGCATGGACCTGGGGCGGGGGCCCGGCATCTCGTGTACGGAAACCCGTGGTGGGAGGGGCCCAGAGGCCCCCTTGTGGCCGGGCCCAGGGCCCCTCCCACCCGTCGGTCGGCTGGTCAGCCGGTCAGCCGGTCAGCCGTTTACGGTGAACGTCGGGGACGTGCCCGTGAACGGGGTGATCTTCCCCAGCAGGTTCTTCGCGTCCCCGTGGTGCACGATCCGGTACGTGCCGGGGGCGGTGTCCGGCCCGATGTCCCAGGTGACCGTGGCCTTCGACGTACCGGTCAGACCGTTGATCCGGGTCCAGCGGTACGTGGTCTCCCAGTCACCGTCGTCCAGCACCCGCACCCACTTCCCGGCCTCCAGCCGCTGGACCTCCAGGAAGGTTCCGCCCCGGCGCACATTGTTCTTCGGGTGTCCGGTGGCGAACTCGACGGTCGCCGTGGAGCCGCGTCCGTACGAGGAGGCCGGTGCGGTCAGGACCGAGCCGAAAGACCTGCCGAGCGGCGGGTTGTCGTACACCACGCCCGTCTGGAAGGTGAACTGCCGGGCCGACTCGTCCGGCGGTGCCGTGCCCCGGCCGATCGGGGTGCCCTGGCGCAGGGAGGCCGCGACCTTGGCGTACTCCTGCTGGTAGGCGGGGAGCGTGTTGCGGCCGTAGAGCGTGGAGCCGCCCTCGTAGTTCTGCGTGTCGTACTCCTCCGGTGTCGTCACGTACTGGCTGTACGCGTTGGCGTACCCCTGGAGCAGCACCCGCTCCAGCGGGACCCCGAGCTCCTGGGCCACGGTCCGGCGGACCCGGAGCCCGGCCGTGATCGTGAACTCGCCCGGGCCCGCCACCAGGTACAGCTCCCCGATCCGCATGATCTGGAGCGGGAGGATCTTCGGGGTCACCGGGTGGACGTTGCTCAGCAGGCCCGTGGGGACCAGGCTCGCCTTCGGGTACTGGCAGGTCGCGAGCCAGGACGGGGTGTCGATCCGCAGCGCGTCGATGATGGAGGCGACCGGGGTGCGCATGCCCTCCTCGAAGCCGGGGATCGCCGGGCCGTCCTCCACACTGCCCGCCAGGGTGGAGGCGCCCACGACGGCGGGACAGGTCCGCTGCTCCTTCCCGTCCGTCGTGTACTCCCCGCGTACGGTGACGTTCTCCATGTCCACGTAGGTGAGGCGGGCGTCCACCCCGCCCGTCACCGGCCGCGCACCGGCGTAGACCTCGCGGGCCTTGTCGAGCTGGCGCTCACCGATGATGCGGGTGTTCTCGAACTCGTCCTCCGTGGGCCCCGATCCGGGCTTCAGGTTGAGGTTCGGGGACATGTCGCCCGCGTTGGTGTTCGGGAACGCGGCGACGAATCCCGGGGTGTTGTCGAGATAGCGCACACCCTCGTGGTCGTGCTCCCAGGCGTAGGCGGCATAGCCCTTGTTGTCGGGGCTGATGAGGGTGTTCTTGTTGGTGATCGAGGTGTTGTGGGTGGCGAACCAGCTGATCGCGCCCGCGTCCCTGTCGCCCTGCCAGAACCGCAGCACGGTCATCGCCGGGTCGATCCCGTCGGGGAAGGCCGCCTTGTCGGCCGCCGGATTGCGGTCGAAGGCCGCGCGGGAGCGGTTGACGCTGGCGTTGGTGAGGGTGCCGGTGCCCAGGCTGATCGTGCCGGGCTTCAGGTCGTCGTGGGCCTTGGCGACGGACTCGGCGATGCCGTCGACGATCGCCCGGTAGGTGCCGTTCTGGAAGCCGAGCACGGAGAGGTTGTACGCCACGTGGTGCGAGTAGCCGCCGGGGCCCGAGTGGGTGTGGGTGGCGGAGAGGAGGACGTTCTCCTCGCCGTACAGGCTGCCGTACTTCTCCTGGAGGCGGGCGAGGACGCCCTGCCGTACGGACTGGAAGATCATCGCGAGGTCCGCGTTGACGTAGACCACGCGCTTGCCGGTCGCCCGGTCGGCCACGACGTACGCGCGTGACCGCTGCCGCTGGTGGATGCCGGAGGTCTTCTGGTCGAAGCTGGAGTAGCCCATCATCCCGGTCTCGGCGGCCTCCCCGGTGACGTCGGCGATGCCGCGCCCGATCAGGTAGTCCGGTTCGGCTGCGGCGGCCGGCGCGGCCGATGCGGGGGAGGGGGCGCCGAGAGCCACGGCTCCCAGGGCGGCGGCGAGGGCGAGGGCGGAGAGCTTGCGGGGGGAGAGGCTGGGGGGTAGGTGCATCGGACCTCCTGGGGCGGGAGACGTGCGGGACCCCGGGGCCCGGTCGGCAGCTCACCGACATCGGCGGGACCCGGAGCGCTGCCCCGACGGTAGAGGCGGGCGACCTGCGTCGCCTAGATCTCTACCCACCGGTAAATGAGGATTCCTCAGAAACCGTGCCCGGACTGGTGTGTTGTGCCCCTGAAGGCCGGGAATGCGCGTCGCTCAGGCCGCAGGCGCGATCGTCACCTTGACGTGCTTCATGATCGGCTGGTCGCTCTGCGTGCTGTAGTCGCCGAGCGCGCACAGCACGTTCATCTCGGGCATGTACCCGGCCGCGCAGCCGCGCGCTCGGGCATGTACCCGGCCGCGCAGCCGCGCGGAATGTCGTACGGGATGGCCAGATAGCCGTTCAGGTGGCGTCGGCTGCCGTCCTTCGCCGTGCTCGTGATGTCGACCGGGCCGAGGTCGGCGATCCCGCGGTCGCGCATGTCGGCCCGGTTCATGAAGACGAGCGTGCGCAGGTTCTTGATGCCCCGGTAGCGGTCGTTGTCCGAGTAGATGGTGGTGTTCCACTGGTCGTGCGAGCGCATCGTGCCCAGCGCCAGCGTGCCGGCGGCGGGCACCACGTCCGGCAGGGCGGCGGTGGAGAACTCGGCGCGCCCGGACGGGGTGAGGAACACCAGCTCACGGGCGGGCTGGCGGATGCGGAAGCCGAGCGGCAGGCGCACCCGGCGGTTGAAGTCCTCGAAGCCGTCCAGGGCCTTGGCCATGGTGTCGCGGATGCGGTCGTAGTCCTCGATGTACCAGTGCCAGGGCGTCGCGCTGTCCGGCAGGGCGGCACGGGCCATCCCGGCGACGATGGCCGGCTCCGAGAGCAGGCGCGGCGACGCCGGGCGCTTCATGCCGATCGACAGGTGGACCATGCTCATCGAGTCCTCGACGGAGGTGGACTGCACGCCCTTGCGCTGATGGTCCTTCTCGGTCCGGCCGAGACACGGCAGGATCAGGGCCCGGCCGCCGTGGACGAGGTGGCTCCGGTTCAGTTTCGTGCTCACCTGGACGGTGAGGTCGCAGGAGCGCAGCGCCGCGAAGGTGGCCGGGGTGTCGGGCGCCGCCATGGCGAAGTTGCCGCCCATCGCCACGAACACCTTGATCTCGCCGCGTTGCATCGCCTTGATCGTGCCGACGGTGTCCAGCCCGTGCGCGCGGGGCGGGTCGATTCCGCAGGCCTCGGCGAGCCGGTCCAGGAACGCGTCGGTGGGGCGGTGGTCGATGCCGCAGGTCCGGTTCCCCTGGACGTTGCTGTGTCCGCGTACGGGGGAGGGGCCGGCGCCCTCGCGGCCGAGGTTGCCGCGGAGCAGCAGCAGATTGACGATCTCCCGTACGGTGTCGACGCCGTGCTCGTGCTGGGTGAGGCCCAGGCACCAGCTCACGATGGAGCGGTCCGCCTCGCCGTACACCCGTGCCGCCTTGAGGACGTCGGCGCGGCTCAGCCCCGACTGGGTCTCGATCTCCTCCCACGGCGTCGCCTCGCACAGCGCCCGGTACTCCGCGAAGCCCGTGGTGTACCGGTCGATGAACTCCTGGTCCAGGGCCCTGGGATCGGACGCCGACTGCTCCAGGACCGCCTTCGCCATGCCCCGCAGCAGCGCCATGTCCCCGCCGATGCGCGGCTGGAGATTGAGCGTGCTGGTCGGCGTCGACTTGAAGAGCGCCATGTCCGTGAAGTCGTGCGGGACGATGGTGCGGGTGGCGGCCGCCTCCACGAGCGGGTTGATGTGCACGATCTGCGCGCCCCGCCGGTGGGCCTCCGAGAGGGCGGTGAGCATCCGAGGCGCGTTGGAGGCCGCGTTGACCCCGAGGATGAACAGCGCGTCGGCGCTCTCCCAGTCCTTGAGGTCGACCGTCCCCTTTCCCGTACCGAGGGAGGCGGTGAGTGCCCGGCCGCTGGCCTCGTGGCACATGTTGGAGCAGTCCGGCAGGTTGTTTGTGCCCAGTTCGCGGGCCATCAGCTGGTAGAGGAACGTGGCCTCGTTGCCGAGCCGGCCGGAGGTGTAGAACGCCGCCTGGTTCGGGTCGTCCAAGCCGCGCAGGGCGGAGCCGACGACCTCGAACGCGTCCTTCCAGCTGATCGGTACGTAGTGGTCGGACGCGGGATCGTAGACCATCGGCTCGGTGAGGCGGCCCTGGTTCTCCAGGTCGTAGTCGCTCCACCCGGACAGCTCGGTCACCGAGTGCGCGGCGAAGAACTCCCGCCCGACCCGCTTGCGGGTCATCTCCCAGGTGACGTGCTTGATCCCGTTCTCACAGATGTCCAGGTGCAGGCCCTTGAGGTCGTCCGGCCAGGCGCACCCGGGGCAGTCGAAGCCGCCGTCCTCGTGGTTCATCTTCAGGATGGCCCGCGGACCGTCCACCGGGGAGCGCTCGCGCGCCAGGAACCGGGTCACACTCTCCGCCGCGCCCCAGCCGGCGGCCGGGTGGTGATAGGGGCGGAACCGCGGATCGCCCTCGGGGACGGGGCCGACACTGTGCCCCAGGGCGTCTTCCTGCTCGTCGCGGGGGTTCGGGCGGTCCTGCTCGTGGTGGTGGGTGCTCACGGTTCTCGGCCCTTCGACCATGCGGTGCACAGGGTGACAAAACGGACTCCCGGCAGGCTATGCAGAGGTGCCTCCGTACGCCACTCGGACCGTGGCGGGTGCGGCCAGCGGCCCGGCGGCGTGGGATGACGCTCGTACGGGAGTCGAACCACCGATCCGCCGAGGTGATCCCGCTTGAGCCCCCTGCCCCACCGCCCCGCGCTCTCCGCCGTCCCCCGGCTCGTCGTCGCGGCGGTCCTCGGGGTCGTCGCCGGCGTGATCACCGGTCTGCTGACCCACGCGCCGCTCGGAGTGCTCGCCGGGATCGCCGCCGCCGAGACGATCTTCGTCGTGGCCGGGTGGATCGCTCTCTGGCCCATGGACGCGGCCACCACCCACCACAACGTCCGCCGCGAGGAGTTCCGGCCCGTCCTTGAAGAGCTGGTCGTCGTCTCGGCCGCCGTCTGCGGGCTCGTCGGCATTGTCGTCCTGCTCCTGACCAGCGACTCCGACCTCAGCCACGCCGCCGCGGCCATCGCGCTGGGCGGCGTCTTCACCGCCTGGGCCTCGCTCCACCTGATGTACGCCACCCGGTACGCGTACCTCTACTACCTGCCCACCGAGGGCGGCATCGACTTCAACTCCCAGGACAGCCCGAAGTACGTCGACTTCCTCTACTTCAGCTACAACCTCGGCATGACCTACCAGGTCTCCGACACCAACGTCTCCACCACCGAGATCCGCGCGGTCACCCTCCGGCACTGCCTGCTGTCGTACGTGTTCGGCGCCAGCATCCTCGCCACCACCATCAACCTCGTCACCGGGATCGTCACGGGCTGACCGGCGCCCCGCCGCCAGGACCAGGACCGGGTCAGGACCGGGTCAGCAGGTGGCCCCGGGGCGGACCCGTTCCCGCTTCACCAGATAGGCGTCGACCTTCGCGGTGACGCAGGTGCCGCCCCGCCCGTACGCGGTGTGGCCGAGCCCCTCGTACGTCAGCAGCATCCCTTGCGGGAACTGCTCCGCGAGGCTCACCGCCTCCGCGTACGGCGTGGACGGGTCGCCCGTCGTGCCCACGACCAGGACCGGCGGTACGCCCTCCGCGTCCACCCGGTGCGGGCTCCGGCCGCCGGACGGCCAGTCGCGGCAGGTGAGTTCGGCGGTCACCCCGGCGGTGCCGTAGACCCCGGCGGCCTGGTCGGCGGGGGCCAGGGCGTCCCAGTAGGGGCGCAGGGAGCGGGGGTGGGGGACGTCGAGGCAGTTGACGGCGGTGAGCGCGGCGCCGCTGTTGTCGGCGGGGGGCTCGGGGGCTTCGTCCTCCTCCTGCTCCTTCTGCTCCTCCTGCTCCTCCTCAGCGGTGCCGGGGTCCTCGGTTCCCTCCTCGGTCTCCTCTTCGGTCTCCTCTTCGTCGTCCAGCGCGCCCAGCTTCGTCGCGTCCCCCTGGTCCGCCTCCCGCAGCGCCTCCGACAGCGGCTCCCACTGGTCCTCCGGCGTGTACATCGCCATGGAGACCGCGTCGAGGACGGCGGTCGCGTCCATGCCGCCGTACTCCGCGTACGTACTGTCCTCCGCGACCGGCAGCGGCTCACGCTCCGCCCGCTGGAAGAGGCGCTCGATCAGCGCCCGTATCTCCTGCGGGCTCGCGCCGGGGCAGCTGTCCCCGGCGATCTCCGCGCACTGCTCGGCGTAGTCGTCCACACTCCGGCGGAAGCCGGCCGACTGGCTGATCACCCGCTGCCGCCAGTCCAGCGACGGATCGATCGCACCGTCCAGAACCATGGCGCGGACCCGGCGCGGGAACTGCTCGGCGTACGAGGTGCCCAGGCTCGTCCCGTACGACCAGCCGAGGTAGGTGAGTTCACGTTCGCCGAGGGCCGCGCGCAGGACGTCCAGGTCGCGGGCCGCGTCCTCGGTGCCGACGTGCCGGAGGATCGGGCCGCTGTGCTCCTCGCAGTCCTCGGCGGCGGTGCGGGCGCCCGAGGCGGCGGCCGAGCGGTCGGCCTCCGTGCGGGGGTACAGGGGCGCGACGGCGTCGGAGGCTTCTTCCGAGATCTCCTCCGCCTCCGCCTCGGCCTCCTCCGCCTCGGCCTCCTCCGCCTCGGCCTCCTCCGCCTCCGCTTCAGCCGGTTCGCAGGTGAGGGCCGGGACGCTGCCCCCGACCCCGCGCGGGTCGAAGCTGACGATGTCGAAGCGGGCCCGCACCGCCGCGCCGAACGACTCGTCCATCCCCTCCTCCAGCGAGCTGGCCCCGCCCGCGCCGGGCCCGCCCGGGTTGTAGACGAGCGAGCCGATGCGCCGCGCCGGGCCCGTCGTGGCCGCGCGCGCCACCGGGAGCACGAACGTCCTGCCGTTCCCGGGGCGGGCGTAGTCCCGGGGGACCGTCAGCCGCGCGCACTCGTACCCGTCCGTCACGCAGTCCGTCCACTGGAGCCGCTGGCCGTAGAACGGTTTCAGGTCGGGGCGGGAGGCCGGGTCGGCGGCCCGCGCCTTGCCCGTGGCGGGGACCGGGCCGCCCGTGCAGGCGGTGAGGGAGAGGGCGCAGAGGAGGGCCAGGGCGGTGGTGGCGAGGGCGGGGCGGCGACGGACGGCGCGGTTCAACGGAGTGCTCCCTGGAGGGGGTGGTGGGGTTCCGACCCGAAGCATTCCTGGGCGATGCTGAGGTTTTGATGAGGCGCCGTACGGTCAGCCCTCGGTGGCCGGGCCCCCGGCGGGCAGGCGCAGCACGAACCGGGCCCCGCCGCGCCGCCCGGCCTCCGCCCTGAGGCTGCCGCCGTGGGCGTGGGCGACCCAGGAGGCGATCGACAGGCCCAGCCCGGTCGACCCCGAACCGCTGCGGAACCGGTCGAAGAGCGCGCCCGCGACCTCGGGCGGCAGCCCCGGCCCCGCGTCCTCCACCGTGACGGCCGTGGTGGCCCCCTCGCCGTCGACGGTCACCTCCACCTCGGCCGGCTCACCCGGCAGGTGGCCGTGGACGAGCGCGTTGCCGACCAGATTGACCACCGCACGGCGTACGAGATCGGGGTCGGCGACCACCACCACGGCCTGCTCCGCCCGCACCGCCACCCGCTGCCCCTCGCCCGCCGCGTCTTCCACGACGGCCTCCACCAACTGGTCCAGCCGCAACGGCTCCACCGCGAGCACGGCCGTCCCCGCCATCAGCCGGGCCCGGGTGAGCAGCCCGTCGACCAGCGTGCCCATGCCCTCCGCGAGCCGCAGCGTGCGCCGGTGCACATCGGTGCTGTCCGTCTCACCGCGCAGCGCGGTCTCGGCGAGCGTCCGCAGCGAGGCCGCCGGCGTACGCAGGTCGTGCGCGGCGTCCGCCAGGAACGACTCCTGCCGGTCCAGCGCCTCCAGCGCCGGCCGGACCGCCCGCCCCGAGAGCAGGTGCCCGACCCCGGCCGACAGGAGGACCAGCAGGGCGCACCCGCCGCTCACCACCCAGGTCAGCCGCCGGTGGTCGGCCCGCTGGGCCGACGCGTCCGCCACGGTGACCAGAGCCCCCTGAGGCGCCGCGTCCTCCTCCGCGTCCGGCGGATAGAAGGGCAGGGCGAACATCCGCACCGGCTCGCCGTCCGCCGTCCGCGCGTCCCGGGACCGGGGCTCGTCGGCCCGTACGGCGGTGGCGGCGGCCTGCCGTACAGCTCCGGCGGGCAGGGTGAGACAGGGGCGGCGAGGGGCGTGCTCGAGGACCAGCTCCTCGGGAGCAGGCGTGGCGGACGGCTCCCCGGACGCCGCCGGTACCGAGAGCAGGAAGAGCGGCGGGCACGCGGTCCCCGCGTTGTCGAGCAGCACCTCGGTGTCCAGCCGGCCGTCCTCGTCGGTCTCCAGCAGCCCCAGCGCCCAGTTGGTGTCGGCGCTCATGCCCTGGTCCAGCTGTTCGCGCCAGCGCACGCCGTCGCCGCGCACCGCCAGGACGGCCATCGCGACCAGTCCCGCCGCACTGGTCAGCGCGAACAGCACGGTGATGCGCCGGCGCAGTCTCCGTACGCGCGCCGTCGGCGTCAGCGCGCGGGCGGAGCGGAACGGACGGCGTACGGGCCTCACCGGGTGGACTCGTCGGCCAGGCGGTAGCCGACGCCGCGCACGGTGTGGACGAGCGGGGGGCCGCCGAGCTTCCGCCGCAGCTGCGAGATCAGCACCTCAAGCACGTTGGACTGCGGCTCCGCCATCTCGTCCCAGCAGCTCTCGATCAGCTCCGCCCGTCCCACGGCCTGGTCGGCGCGTGTGGCCAGCACCTCCAGGACCGCGAACTCCCGGCGGGTGAAGGTCAGCAGGACGCCCGCCCGGCGCACCTGGCGTCGCGCGGTGTCGATCTCCACGTCCCCGACCCGCAGCACCGGCGGGCTCACCGCCGGAGCGCGGCGGCACAGGCTGCGCACCCGGGCGACCAGCTCCGGCACGGCGAACGGCTTGACCAGATAGTCGTCACCGCCCCGGGCGAACCCCTCCACCCGGTCGGCGACGGTGTCCCGTGCGGTGAGGAACAGCACCGGAACGGCCCGTCCGCCCCGCCGGAGCTCCTCCACATAGTCGGCGGCGTCCCCCGAGGGCAGCATCCGGTCGAAGACCGCGCAGTCGTACGCGGTGACGAACAGGGCCTCGTCCGCCTGCGGCAGATCGACCGCCTCGTCGACGGCGAGACCGGCGGCCCGTAGCGCGGCGGCCACCCCGAACCGGAGGTTGGCGTCGTCCTCGACCAGCAGCACTCTCACGTCGACACCCTAGGACCTGCACACCGACGTCGCGCCGGGGGCCTCACACGGAGAACTCCTCGCCCGGGCCGGCGTCGTCGTCCGCGTCGGCCTTCACAGCGTTGTCGGCATGGACCGTACAGATCGTGCCGCCGATCAGCATCAGCAGCATCGCCAGTCCGCCGAGCACGAATGCCGTGCTGAATTCCATGGAGCGCACCTTCGGAGCAGCGCGGCCAAGGATTCGCCATCGCGCCATCGGCCGGGAATTGCCAGGGCGTGCAGAACACCACCTGGTCGTATCATCCGCACGCCGCAACACGCTGCTCGCCCGCACACGACCCGAACGCGCCGTCCGACAGCCCGCCGTACGGAGTCGGGGGGGGCGTACAACGTGGCAACAAAGGGCGTGGCGGAAAAGGGCGTGGCACAAAAGGAAAGGCAAGGAGAGCCCTCTCCTTGCCGTGTTCAACATATAGCGCACCGGGGGGCTTGCCACAAGGCCCGGGTCAGCGCGCAGAATCGTCCGCCGTGCCCCGAACCACGAAGGAAACAGGAATGACGATGCGCAGGACCGACCTACTGGACCTCCATGAGGCCGACGCGACGCAGCTCGCCCTCGTCGGCGGCAAGGGAGCCCAGCTGGGCGCGCTGTCCCGGATCGACGGCATCCGTGTGCCGGACGGCTTCTGCGTGACGACGGACGCCTTCCGGCGGGTGGTGGCGCGGGTACCGTCCTTCGACGACCGGCTCGAGAGGCTGTCGCGCTCGCACCCCGACGACCGGGAGGCGCTCCGCACGCTCAGCGCGGACATCCGCCGGACCATTGAGGAGACCGCGATCCCCGGCGACCTCGCGGCGGAGATCACCGGCGCGCTCGCCCGGCTCGGTGCGGGGACCGCCGTTGCCGTCCGGTCCAGCGCGACGGCGGAGGACCTGCCGACGGCCTCCTTCGCCGGCCAGCAGGACACCTATCTGAACGTCGTCGGGCCGGCCGAGGTCCTCCGGCACGTCAGCCGGTGCTGGGCCTCGCTGTTCACCGAGCGGGCCGTCGCCTACCGTCGGCGGAACGGCATCGACCACCGCACGGTCCAGATGTCCGTGGTCGTCCAGCGGATGGTCTTCCCCGAAGCGGCCGGCGTCCTGTTCACGGCCGACCCCCTCACGGGCAACCGGCGGACCGCCACCGTGGACGCCGGCTTCGGCCTCGGTGAGGCCCTGGTCTCCGGGCTGGTGAACCCGGACGTGTACACCGTGCGGGACGGCGCGGTCGTCGCCCGGGCGATCGCCGCCAAACAGCGCGCCGTGCACGCCCTGCCGGGCGGCGGTACGCGGGAGGTGGAGGTCGACCCGCAGCGGCAGGGGCGCCCGGCGCTGACGGAGGCGCAGGTGCTCCGGCTCGTGGAGCTCGGGCGGCGGATCGAGGCGCACTTCGGCCGTCCGCAGGACATCGAATGGTGCCTGGCCGACGACGGCTTCCGGATCGTCCAGAGCCGCCCGATCACGACCGTCTATCCCATCCCCGACGCCGATGACCAGGAGCGTCACATCTATGTGTCCGTCGGCCATCAGCAGATGATGACCGACGCCATGAAGCCACTGGGTCTCTCCCTGTGGCAGCGGACGGCCATGGTGCCGATGCACGAGGCCGGCGGACGGCTGTTCGTCGACGTCACGCTCCGACTGGCATCGCCCGCCTCCCGGGCCGCACTTCTGGACCTGGTGGGAAGAGGCGATCCGCTGGTCAGGGACGCTCTGGAGACCGTCCTCGACCGGGACGATCCCGTCCTCCCGCTCCCGGACACGGGCGGCCCCGGTGGGCCCCCGGCCGGGGGTGCGTCCGCGCCGCCGGCCGAGGCCGATCCGGCGATCGTCCCGGAGCTGGTCGAGCGCAGCCGTGCGTCCGTCGCCGCCTTGGAGCGCGACCTCCGGGCGAAGCGCGGACCGGCGCTGTTCGACTTCCTCCTCGAAGCCTTCGAGGAGCACAAGCGGGTCCTCGGCGATCCGCTGAGCATGCGGGCGATCACGGCGGGCATGGAGGCCACCTGGTGGCTCAACGACCAGCTGGGGGAGTGGCTGGGCGAGAAGAACGCGGCCGACACGCTCACGCTCTCCGCCCCCGGCAACATCACGTCGGAGATGGGACTGGACCTGCTCGACGTGGCGGACGTGATCCGCCCGCACCCCGAGGTGGTGGCGTTCCTCAAGGGCGTCGAGATGGGCGCGGAGGACGAGGGCTTCCTGGACGAACTGACGAAGCTGCCCGGCGGCGCCGAGGCGCGCGAGGCGATCGACGCCTACCTCGACCGGTACGGCATGCGCTGTGTGGGCGAGATCGACATCACCAGGCCGCGCTGGCGCGAACGCCCCACCACGCTCGTCCCCCTGATCCTCGACAACGTCAGGAACTTCGGGCCGGGCGCCGCCGCGCACCGCTTCGCGCAGGGCCGGGCGAAGGCACGGCAGAAGGAGCAGGACGTACTGTCGCGCCTGCGCGCCCTGCCGGACGGGGACCGCAGGGCCGAGCAGACCAAGCGGATGATCGACCAGGTCAGGGCCTTCGCCGGATACCGGGAGTACCCGAAGTACGGCATCGTCAGCCGCTCCTCCCTCTACAAGCGGGCCCTCCTGGCGGAGGCCGGGCGGCTCGTCCAGGCCGATGTGCTGTCCGAGAAGGAGGACATCTTCTACCTCACGTTCGACGAGCTCCACGACGTCGTGCGCTCGCAGCAGGCGGACGACCGGCTGATCCGGCAGCGTAAGGAGGCGTTCCGGTCGTACGAGACGCTCACCCCGCCCCGGGTGCTCACATCGGACGGCGAGGCCCTCACCGGGGCCTACCGGCGGGAGGACGTACCGGCCGGGGCCCTGGCCGGGCTGGCCGTCTCCACCGGGACCGTCGAGGGAAGGGCCCGCGTCGTCCTGGACCTGGCGGACGCCGACCTCGGAGCGGGCGACATCCTGGTCACGCGGTTCACCGATCCCAGCTGGTCGCCGCTGTTCGTCGGCGTCGCGGGCCTGGTCACCGAGGTGGGCGGCCTGATGACCCATGGCGCGGTGATCGCCCGGGAGTACGGACTGCCCGCCGTCGTCGGCGTGGAGGGGGCCACCCGGCTGATCCGGGACGGGCAGCGGATCCGCGTGCACGGGACGGACGGGTACGTCGAGCTCCTGCCCTGACCGCACACCTGACCCCACCCACGACCGGCCGGTCAGGTCGTCAGCGGCGGGCCAGGACCCGTACGCCGTCGGCCGGCGGCAGGTACTCCAGACCGAAGTACGCGAAGAGCGCCGGCTCGTCCTCGGCCGGCAGCACGTCGTCCGTCCCGATCGACGGGCCGTCCTTCACCTTCGCCTTGGCATGGGCGACCCGCACGTAGTCCGGGCCGACGACGGTCCCCGCCAGCGGCACGAAGACCAGCCGGTGACGGGTCGGCAGGCCCACGGTCACGGTGGCGAACGCCGGCTGGTCCGTCGCCGTGTCGACGTAGACGGACTCCAGGGACCCGATCCTGCGCCCGTCGGGGTCGACGACGTCACGCGTACGCCACTCACGGATGTCTGCGCTCTCGATCACGGTGGAACTCCTCGGGGTCGGCCAGGTCGTACGCGGCGGTCTCGGCGGGTCGGACGGGTGGCCGCCCCCGCGAGGACGGCCACCTGTTCTCCCCTCCACCTGCCCAGCAATGCCCCCGTCAGCGCGGCCCGCCCCGGTGGATCGGGCTCAGGCCGCCGAGGCGCCCGGCACCCGTCCCTCGGGAAGGAACAGGACCGAGTTGATGTACCGGGTGCGGTGCGGCACGAACGCCCTGCGCAGCAGCCCCTGATGGACGAGGTGTTCCGTCCGCGCCTGGTGGGCCGGCAGGTCGAAGCCGGCCAGCGGCATCCAGCGCCGTCCGGTCAGGATCCACCCCGCGTACCCCTGGCCGGTGAGCAGGTCGACCGCCGGAGCGATCGGGCCGAGCCGGCTCTCCAGCTCGACGAGGAGCGCCGGACGGTCCCGCCGCAGCAGCTCCGCCGCACCCCGCAGGGCGGCCACCTCCGCACCGTCGACGTCCATCTTGACGAAGCCGACGCCTTCCAGGCCCAGGCCGTCGATGGTGAGAGACTCCACCTCGACGCAGTGCGCGTGGATGTCACGGCGCTCCAGCGAGGAGACCCCGCGGTCGCCGTCGTCGCCCTCCGGCAGCCAGAGCCGGACCGTGGAGCCGTCGCGGTCCGTCGCCGCGCCCTGCACCACCCGGACGTTCGACGGCAGCGTACGGCGCAGATGCGCGGCGAGATGCGGTACGGGCTCGATGGTGACGACCTGGTCGCAGCGCCGGGCGAGCCGCCGCGACCAGGGCCCGTACCAGCCGCCGATGTCCACGGCGGTGGAGCCTGGCGGGCAGAAGTCGGCGAGCCGGCGCAGCTCCGGTTCGAAGCGCGGGTAGAGGGCGACGGCGGCGGAGCCGACCAGGCCGGTGGGCAGCCGGGACGCCACCGCCGCCGCCAACGTGGTCATGCGGCCGAGGCTTTCAGGTGCGCCAGGTATCTCTCATGGGCGTCCGCGTCGACCTTGCGGCCCGAGGAGGGCAGCAGTTGCGGGATGCCGTCCAGGATGGGGTAACTCAGGCGCAGCCGGGGGTTGTAGAGCGCCTCCTCATCGGTCAGCAGGGCCAGGCGGCCCTTGTCGAGCGGGCAGACCAGGATGGCGAGCAGCGGATCGTCGGGGTTCATGGAGACTCCCTCGGTGGTGGGGAGGTTCATGGGGACTCCCTCGGTGGTGGGGACGGGACGGGAGGGCACAGGGCCGGTGGTGGTCGGGGTCAGGACGGGGCCGCCGCGGCAGGAGGGTCATGGCGGGGCATGGCCAGCAGGACGGTGAGGGCCAGCGCGGTGCCGGCCAGCCGCAGGGTCAGCAGCAGCGGATCGTCGGGGAGGGACTCCCCGAACGCGATGCTCCCGAGGACCGCGGTGAACACGCAGGTCACCGTGGTGCACACGGGCACGATGAGGGAGGCCCGGCAGCGCTGGAGCGCCGTCTGGGACATGATGAGCCCGGCCACGGCGGTGAAGAGCAGCAGATACGGGTAGGGCGAGCCGAACAGCGAACGGGCGGCCTCCCCGATGTCGGTGGTGGTCAGCCGGCTGGAGGTGCCCTTCACGGCCAGGGAGCTGACGCCGTACAGCAGCCCGACCGCCACCCCGTAGCCGATGCCGCTGGTCGGGACCCGGTGGCGCTTGGTCGCCAGGCTCTCCACCCGTACGTAGAGCCAGACGCCCGCCGCCAGCGCCGGGACGCAGACCAGCAGCACCAGCATCTACGGGGCACCGGAACTCACCACGTCCTCGCCCTCGCGCACCGAGGCGACGACCATCAGCAGCGCCACCAGGACACCGCCGAGGGCGTACCGTTCGCGCCCGGTCGACTCCTCGCCGAGGACGGCCGAGGAGAGCAGGAGCAGCAGCACCAGACCGGAGACGAAGATGCCCTGCGCCGCCGCGATCGGCAGCGCCCGGTAGACGATCAGCTGGGCCGCGAAACCGGCCCCCAGCGACAGCGCGCCCAGCATCCACAGCGGGCTGGTGAGCAGGACGAGGACCAGGCGCAGCGGTTTGCCCGCGGAGAGCGCGGGCAGGTTGCCCAGGGCCCGCTTCTCCACCACGAACCCCACGCTGTACAGCAGGTTGGCCACCAGCGCGGCCCCCACACCCCACCACATCGCGCTATCGCCGCCGCGCGTGGGCCAGCAGGATGGACGCCGCCCCCGGCACCGCGCACGCGGCCCGGTCCACCAGCCGCAGCGGACGCGGCACCCCGTGGAAGGGGGCGCCCGTGATCTTCACGTCCTCGAAGCCGGAGGCCGTCAGGAAGGAGCGCAGCGCCCGGGCGGTGTAGAGCCGCAGATGGCCCACCACCTCCGAGCCGGGGCGGCCGTGGATCCCGCGCAGACTGACCTCGGAGAACACCGGCTGCACCCCGGCCAGCAGCAGCGCCCGGTTGTACCAGGCGGCCAGGTTCGGGGTGGACAGCATCAGGTGGCCGCCCGGCTTCAGGATGCGCCGCAGCTCGTCCAGCGCCTGGTCCGGGTCGACGAGGTGCTCCAGGATCTCGCTGAACAGCACCGCGTCCGCGCACCCGTCGGCGAGCGGCAGCCCGCCGTGCTCCAGCTCGCCCCGGACCACCGAACCCATCCGGGGACGGGCCCGGCGCAGCGCGTCCTGCGACCAGTCGACGCCGATCAGCCGGTGGCCGGTGAGGATAGGCGCGGCGGTGGCGGCGGCCGTCCCGTCACCGCATCCGACGTCCACGATGACCTGGCCGGTCCGCCCGCGCAGGGCGTCGGCCAGCAGCCGCGCCTGGCGCCGGCTGCGCCCGTCGCCGGACGCCACGGGGACGGCGGGGTTCTCGTAGAAGTCCCGCAGCCCGGGCGGGGGAGCGGAGACAGGGTCGTCGGCCCCCAGCGGGAGGGGGGCGGTGCCGGTCACGGAGCCTCCGAGGATGTCGCGGCCAGATGGCGGGTGAACAGGGCGAGCAGCGCCTCGCCGTCCTCGTCCCCCAGCAGGGTCCGCGACCAGCGCAGGGCCAGGTGCAGCCGGCCGTTCGTGGACGCGGTGGTGAACGTCAGCCCCCTGGGCATCCGGGCGGGCGCGGAGATCCACAGGGCCTGGGAGCTCCCCGCGTCGCCGAAGTCCAACGGGTACGGGATCCGGCCGACGTTGCTGAGCAGCGTCGTCGAGGTCCACGGCCCCGCCAGCACCCGCAGCCCCCGGGTGTACGCGGCCCGCACGGCGACCGGCAGCAGCGGGGTGGTCAACAGCGAGGTCGAGCGGCCCAGTTGCGGACGCGGCTGCCCCTTGAGGGCGCGGGTCCGCTCGGCGGTCAGGCGCAGCAGCCCGGCGATGTCCCGGTCGGCCGCCACCTCCGCCGCGTCGAAGCCGACCTCGACCAGCCGGGTGCCGTTGCCGATCGGCATCTCCGGACCCCGGGTGCGGTCGTCGACCGGCATGGTGATCCGCAGCGGCCGCTCGGTGGCCCCCTGCCGCCGGTTCCACTCGGCCACCGTCAGGGCGGTGGCCACCATCAGCTGGTCGTTCACCGTGTAGGGCGCGCCCCGCTCCCGCCGGGGCACCGGCAGTTCGGCCAGCAGCTGCCCGTTGCCGGGCACTGCCCCCGGGCTGCCCGCCGCCACCCGGGCGGGCCGGGTGAGGGCGGAAGGACCGGAGTGCCGGGGCAGTGGCTCGGCGGCCGGGCGGGCCGGGGCGGACGGCGCGGTAAGGGACCGTCCGCTGTAGATCTCGGCGGCCGTCGCCGCCAGCCGCAGACAGGCGGGCCCGTCCAGCGCGGTGTGGTGCACGGTGAACACCAGCACACACCCCTCCCGGTCCGGCTCCTCGACCACCTCGACCCGCAGCGGAGGCGAGAGGGTGAGCGGCGGGGCGACGGCGAGGGACGCCGCCCGCGCCCGGTCGAGCGCCCCGGGCGCGTGCGGCAGGAAGGTGACCGGGTCCCGGTCGGGACCGTCCGTCAGCTCCCACTCGTACCGCCGCGCGAGCGGGCCGCGCGGCCGCTCCCGCATCAGCGCCCGCGGGAACCGCGCCAGCGACGCGGTGAACGCGGTGCGCAGCCGGTCCTCGTCCAGACGGCCGGGCAGATGGACCTCGATGTGGATCGTGCTCGGCTCGGCGTCCTGCGCGCAGTGCCGGTCCACCTCGTCGACGACGGGGAAAGGTACCCGGGGCAGCCGCCCGGCCGCGTACGGCCGGGCGGGATGCGTGGCGGTCATCCGGTGGGTCCTCCGCTGCCGGGCGGAGCGGCCGGGCCGCCCGGACCGCTGGCGCGCGGGTCGGTGTGCGGCCGCTTGGCGTCGGCGGAGAGGGTCCGGCCGGACGGCGGCCCCACCTGCTGCTGCGGGATCGTCGCGTCCCCGTCGCCCCCGTCGGCCGTGACGGCCGAGGGTTCCGTGGACCGGCCGGCCCGTCGCCTGCCCCGGCTCGGGGCGGACCCGACCGTGACCAGTGCGGCGAACAGTGCGATCAGCGCGAGGAGTTGAGGCGTCGCCCCGAAGGCGCCCTCGCCGACGGAGGTGTACTCCCCGGTGCTGAGGGCCACGATCACCCCGGCCGCGGCCATCGCCGCGAAGGCGATCGGCGACAGCAACGACGGGCGGAAGTGGGCGAGTACGGCGAGCACGGGCACCACCAGGGCGACCGGTCCCGCGATGACGATGCCCACCAGGGTCAGCGCCACGGTGCCCAGGATCAGCCCGGGAGCCGGCGGAAGTGCCTGCTCCTCACGCTCGTACGCCTCCTCCGCCGGGCCGGAGCCCTTCCGCCGGAAGACGGCAAGACCCACCAGGACCAGGAACAGCACCCCGGCCCCGATCAGCCCGGCCCGGTAGATCAGCGAGGGCTCGTACTCCAGGGTGACCGTGCCGCCCTCGCCCTCGGGGACCAGCCACGCCTGCTGCCAGCCGTCGATCCGCAGCGGCGTCAGCTCCTTGCCGTCCAGCGTGGCCTTCCAGCCCTTGTTGTGGTTCTCGTGGAGCTGGAGGTACGAGGCCTCGCCGGCGCCGACCGTCAGCGTGCGGCGGTCGCCCTCGCCCGTCTTGACGTCGACGGTCCGTGCGGTGGCCGCCGGAGCCTTTGTCTCGCCCGTGGAGAGCGTGACGTCGGTGATGGCGAGCGGACCGGCGTCGCCGGCCTCCACGGTGTGGGTCGACGCGCCCAGCTCCACCTCGGACCGCTCGGAGCAGAGCGAGACGGCGATGGGACGGCGCTGGGTGAGGTCCCTGACCCGGCCCTCGGCCTTGGTCTCCATCAGCGTGCCGCCGATGGAGAGGACCGGCCCCTGACCGCAGGGCAGGCTGAACTTCTTCTCCGGTGCGGGCTGCGGCGAGCGGAACTTGTCCAGCGCCGGGATGTAGACCTCGCTCAGTCCGACCGGCAGCTGCAACTGGCCGCCGGCGAACGGGTTGTGCACGGTGAGCGGTGCCTGACGGGAGATGGTGATGTCCATCTTGTCGGTGGTGATGGGCGAGAAGCGGGCCATGCCGTTCTCGTCCACCGCCGCCACCGCCGTGCCGTCCGGCGAGCTGATCTGGACCTGCTCGGGCCGGGTGGAGATGCCGCCGGCCGCCGCGAACACGATCTCGCCGATCTGGGTCTTCTCCGGCCAGGAAAGCCGCAGTACGGGACGGTCGCCCGCGATCCACGCGGTGGTGAGGTCGCCGTCCGTCAGGTTGCGCGCGCTGAGGTTGGTGCCGAGACGGGCCGTCGAGTCGGCGCTGACCAGGATCTTGTCGCGCTTCCCCGTCAGGTCGAACAGCAGCTTGTCCAGCGCCTCGCCCGGCACGGGCACCGCGCTCGCGGCCACCTTGTACGAACCGGCCTGGCCGGCCGTGAACTGGCGGTGCAGCCCGGTCTCCGCGGCCACGGCGGAGAGCCCGCCCGGGTCGCTGCCGCGCTTCAGCGAGAAGACCGTCGCGTCGGCGCCCTCACGCGGTGCGTCGGAGGGCAGCTCCAGCATCCGGGTCACCTGCACCCCGGGGATGGCGATGTCGGTGAACCCGGCGCCGGTGAGACCGGGGTTCCCCTGCTGGGACTTGAGGATCGTCACCTTCAGCCACGCGGCCGGCCCGGCGGGCGCGGCCACCTCCTGCGGGGAGCCGTCGGGGCGGATCGGGCTGTCCTTGAAGCCGCGGTCCGTCTCGACGCGCACCTCGGTCGCCGCGGCCCGCACCCCGTTGCTGGGCAGCGGGGTGAGCTGCAACGAGCCCGGGATCTCCTGCGTACCGGAGAAGTCGATCCGTACCCACTCGTCCTTGGGGGAGGCGGCGGAGCCCTCCGCCCAGGCGGTGTCCGGGTTGCCGTCGAAGGCGTTGACCGGGTCGTACTGCGGCAGGTGGAACAGCCAGTTGCCGATGGACGACGCGCTCACCGACTTGGCGCCGCGCAGCACCGCCGTGGTCTGGTGCTCCTTGCCCTCGGTCGGCAGGATCTGGCGCGGAGCCGCGCCCGGGTCCTGCTCCGACTCCGGCGCGTTGCGCTCGTCGGCCGTGTAGGTGTGGGACGTGTTGGTGTTGACCAGCCCGAACCGGGTGTCGGCGCGGCGCAGTCCGTCGCCCGCCGCGTAGAGCGACGGCTTGCCCACGCCCGGGTGGGCGTCACCGGCGAGCACGGTAGGCCGGCCGTCCAGGGCGCCGTTCGCGGAGAGCGGCAGCAGGGACTCCGGTCCGCCGCTGACGACGGCGGTCGAGGAGACGGGGGCGATGCTCGCCCGGCCGGGACGCTCGGTGCCGGTCGGCGGCTCGTAGATCTCCACCGCCTCCTGGCGCGGGTAGAGGCCCTCGATCTGCACCGGGGTGTCGTTGGCTATGCGGCCACCGGTCATGACGGGGCCGAAGCCGGTGACCCGCTTGTAGCCGGACGCCTCCAGCGTGCGCTTGACCGTGGTGGTGGGGACGTACCCCAGCTGGTCCGGGTCCAGGTCGTTGCGGACCACGACGTAGTGCAGCCCCGCCCGGTTGAGGTACTCGCTCAGCCCGGGCACCTGCCCCCCGGACGTCAGCGCCTGCTCGACGGCGTCCATCGCCCGCCGGTTGCCCGGCGTGCCGAAGGGGACGTAGTCGCGCTGGG
Organism: Streptomyces cyaneofuscatus; assembly: GCF_033109485.1. Lineage (NCBI taxonomy): Bacteria > Bacillati > Actinomycetota > Actinomycetes > Kitasatosporales > Streptomycetaceae > Streptomyces > Streptomyces cyaneofuscatus. Next base: position 7,516,428 of record NZ_CP137002.1, read on the forward strand.
CGTACGGCGTGTCGGCCAGCACGTCGAGCGGCTGGTCGATGGTGGAGCCCCAGGTGTAGATGCCGTGCGCGGTGGCGGGGACGACCAGGGCCCGGTCGTTCGCCGAGTTCTCCTTCAGCCAGCCCGCGGCCTTCGACCAGTGGTCCGGGATCTCCTTGAACGAACCCGGCTGCAGGATCGACCCGTTGACGTACGGCCAGGCCAGACCCGGCACCACGAGCACCGCGGCGATCACCGGAGCCAGCCGGCGCGCCCGCACCGGCACCCGCTCGTCGCGCTCCGCCCGCAGCGAGGCGACGGCGGCGATGTGCGCCACACCGAGCGCCAGGGCGAGGCCCAGACCCGTCTGGAACTTGTAGATGTTCCGGAACGGCACCAGCCAGGTGTCCAGCCACTCCTGCACGGTCCCGTGGAAGAGACCGCCCAGCGCACCGCCGTACCCGGCGAGCGTGATCAGCGCGACGGACAGCACCGTCAGCACCAGCCAGCGGCGCTCCGGCAGATCGCGCCGGGCCAGACCGGCCAGACCCAGGGCGGCGGCCAGCGCCGAGCCCAGGATGGTGACGGCCGCCGTGGCGACGGTCCACCCGGCGGGCAGCCACGGCTCGCCGAAGTTCAGATAGCCGACCCAGTTGCCCGCGCCGCGCAGCACCTCGGTCGCCGACATGGTCGTCGTCGTGGTGTACGACGACTCCACGTACGGCATGAAGTTCTCACCGAAGGTGCCCAGCAGCAGCAGCGGAACGATCCACCAGGCGGTCGCGAGGATCACGCCCGGGATCCACCAGAGCAGCAGCGCCCGCTTGCGGGGGCCGCCCGGCCGGGACAGCAGATAGAGGCCGACCGGCAGCAGCGACGCCAGCGTGGACGCCGCGTTCACCCCGCCCATCAGCGGGATCAGCAGCGCGGAACGGGCGGCGGCGATCCGCGGCGCGAGGCGCGGGTTCGTCAGCGGCAGCACCACCCACGGCAGCAGCGCGCCCGGCAGGGCGGCGGCCGAGGTCGAGCCGACGACGATGGTGTACGTCGGCCACAGCGCGTACACGAGAGCGCCGAGCAGCCGGGTGGCCGAGGAGCCCACCCGCAGCCGCTCCGCCAGCCGCAGCGCACCCCAGAAGGCGGCCGCCACGATCAGCGAGAGCCAGAGCCGCTCCGCGAGCCACGTCGGCACCCGCAGCAGGTCGGCCAGGCCGTAGTACGGCAGCATCGGCACGAGGTAGCCGATGTACTGGTCGGTGATCCCGCCGAAGCCGGACCGGCTGTGCCACAGCTCGCCCAGGTCGCCGAGGAACCGCCCGGGATCCACGACGACCCCGAGCTTGGTGTCGAACGTCATGCGTCCCGGCGACACCGCCAGGAACGCCACGAACACCGTGGCCCAGAACCCCAGCAGCCAGCGCCGTGAACGGGGCGCCGCCGGTTCGTCGACCGGTCTGCCGGGCAGCGGGTCGCCGCCGTCCGGGGACTGGTGGGGTGGGAGGTGGACTGCGCTGGTCATGAACACCGCCGGAGAATGAGAAGGAGGTTCCAGGTGGCGAATTCCCGCAGTCCGGGCACCCGGGTAACAAGTTCGGGCAGGACCGGCCAGTACCGCGACCGCGCGGACACGAGGTCCACGTCGGTGCGGCCCCGCACATGGCGCAGTGTCGGGCCGACATCGATCCTGAAGAGGTTCTCGCCGAGGCGGTGCTTGGCCGGGTGGCCCGTGCGCCGCTCGTAGCGGGCGCGGGCGCGCTCGGCGCCGGCGTAGTGCCAGGGGGCCCACTCGTGGCCGCCCCACGGCGAGTACCAGTTGGTGAACGAGACGTAGATCAGCCCGCCGGGGCGGGTGACGCGCGCCATCTCGCTGATGAAGGTGTGCGGGTCCGCGACGTGCTCCAGCACGTTGGAGGAGAAGGCGACATCGGCCGCCCCGTCCGCCAGGGGCAGCAGATAGCCGTCGGCGACGACCGTGTCCCGCGGCCCCTGTTCGGGCCTGGTGCGCAGCGCACCGCGGTCCGGCTCGAAGAGATAGCTCTGCGCGCCGCGCCGCCGGAACTCACGGGTGAAGTAGCCGTCGCCGCCACCGACGTCGACGACGACCTTCCCGTCGAGCGGTACGTACCGCTCGACCTGGTCCGCCGCGTCCCTGGCCAGCAGGGTGTAGACGGTGGCCGGGTCCTCCTCCTCGCGCATGAAGGCGCGGAAGAGGGTGAGGGAGCGGCGGAAGGACGGGTCTTTCACGAGCGGGCACCCGCCGGCCAGGACCGCGTACCGCTGATCGCCTCGGCGGCCACGGCCTCCAGCTGGGTCACGCTGCTGCTCCACCGGTAGGCGGCGGCCCGCTCGCGCGCGGCCTTGCCCATCGCCTCGCGGCGCTCCTCGTCGAGCGCCAGCGCGCACCAGGCCGCGGCGAAGGACGACTCGCCCCGGGCGAGGATGCCCGTGACGCCGTCCTCGACGGAGTCGCGCAGTCCGGGGACGTCGAAGCCGAGCGTCGGGGTCGACCGGGTCCCGGCCTCCGTGACGACCAGCCCCCACCCCTCCACGGCCGCCGGGTGCAGCAGCATCCAGGACGCGCAGAGCAGCCGGTGCTTCTCCGCCTCGGACACATGCCCGGCGAACTCCACATCGGGGCCGGCGAGCTTCTCCAGCTTCTCCCGCTCGGGACCGTCACCGACGATCACGAGCCGGCCGCCGGTGACGGGCCGTACCCGCTCCCAGAGCTGGAGCAGCAGATCGATGCGCTTGTAGTCGACCAGCCGGCCGAGCGCCAGGAAGAGCGGGGTCGCGGACCGTTCGCTCTGCGGCAGCGGATCCTGGACGCCGTTGTTCACCAGCCGGATGCGGTCGTCCGGAACACCCAGCTCACGCAGGGCGCCCGCGGTGGACGGCGATACGGCGATCATCAGATGGTCCCGGTAGGCCCGGGACAGGGCCCAGTGTTCGAGCTGACGCCCGGCGCGGGCCACCGGCGCCGGGAACCGCATCTCCCACAGATCGGTGTGGACGTGGTTGACCAGGCACACGGTCGGACCGCGGTGCCACAGGGGCGCCAGGTACGGCATGCCGTTGCACACCTCGATCAGCAGGTCGCAGCTGCCGACCTGCCGGGCGAACGCGGAACGCGCGCCGAGGTAGTGCCCCAGCTGCGAACCGGCGGAGACGACCCGGTAGGGCCGGCGCGCGGCCTGTCCGCCGCAGAGGAGGGTGACGTCGTGGCCCCGTTCGGTGAGGCCAAGGGCGAGCTGGTCGATGAGCAGCTCGGAGCCGCCCGCGGCCGGGTTGCCCAGGTCGCGGTGGGCGAGGAAGACGATGCGTCTCGGGGAGGCGGAAACCCTGGGGGAGACCTGGCCCTGACCCTGCGGCGCGGCTGCGGAAAGCAGCGGGGGAGGTACGTGCTGGGGCATCGGTGCTCCAACTCGGCTCGGGGAGCGGGGGACTAGGGGCGGGGCTTGAAGAACACGGAGAAGGGAGGGAGAGGGACGGAGGAAGCGTGGAGAAGGGATGGAAGAAAACGGGAGGGGCTGGGGCACTACGGGAGCGGGACGAGCGGATTCGGGTACGGAAACGGAGAACGCGGCTGTGGGGCGCGCGAACAAGGGATGAGAGACCGGGGGCCGTGCTGTGGTGGGGATAGACAGTTTTCGGTACGGCTACGCCCCCGGCTACTCACCGATGCGACAACTTGCCGGTAACTCAGGTGGGCGAGTTCGTCATCATGTGAGTATTCGGGGCTTCCGGCTCCGTTCTGCGGCCCCGAATGACGAGCACGATGCCCACGGTCGCGAGCACGAGCCCCAGTCCGACCGCTCCGGCCGGCGCGGTCCCGGAGAGCAGGGCCAGCCGGTCGCTGTCCGCGGAAGCCAGCTCGACCTGCTTGAGCTGGGTCTCCTTGGTGAACTCGACGCGCTTGCTCTCCAGCAGGGTGACGGCGTCCTTCTTCGAGCCCGGTGCGCGCAGCGTCTTCTTCGGGCCGATCGCCGCGTTCATGATGCGGCCGGTGCGCCGGTCCACGACGAGCTCGATGCCGCTGTTGGAGTACCACTCCTCGGCGAGGATCTGCGGCGTACGGGGCCTGCCCACGAGCACGCCGGGCACCTGGCGCACGCCGGTGCGGGTCGGCTCGACCGTGCCCTTGAACAGGTACCCCTCGTACCCCTGGACCTTCTTCTTGCCGGCGTAGTCGAGCCGGACGACGCCGCCGAGGGTGCCGTCCCACCAGCGGTAAGCACGTCTTTCGACATCGAAGGGGAACTTCAGATACGCCTCCCCGTCGAAGGTCGGCTTCTCCTCGCAGCAGTGGACCGGCTCATTGGTGGTCCGGTCGGTCACCCAGCGCTCCATGGTCCACTGGAGGGCGTCGCGCGGGTCGGAGGCGGGCAGGGTGCCCTCGTGGTCGACAGAGGTGGAGACGTCCCACACGGCGTTGCCGCTCTTGACGCTGTCGGCCACGTCCCCGCGCACCTGGCGGGTGATCGTGATCTCCTTGCCCTCGACCGTCTCGACCTTCGAGGTGTCGAAGTAGCTGCCGGTCCCGGTGAAGACCGTGGTCGTATCGATATCTATGGGGGTGCGCTTCGCCTGCGGCTGGACATACCAGACAAGCAGCGGCGCGAGAACGAGCAGAAAGACCCCTGCACCCAGTAGAAATAGTGACAGAGGTGAAGCATTGCGGCGCATCCGGGCACTCCTGGGTCGAATCTCTTCGCGGGAGGTGCACGGGCCCCGGGCCGGTCAGCCCTTGATTGGCGTGAACAGTAAGCAAGGCCTTGACGGCATGTCAATGGACTGTCGACACTGTGTGCCAGCCGGAGGGGCCCGGCCATCACGGAGTAGGGATCGACTCCAGCAAGGAGCTGACCCGATCATGCGCAGACTCATCGCCGCCGCCGCCACCAGCCTGGTGGCCGCAGCGCTCGCCTTCGGTGCCGCCTTCGGCATCGTGGCCCTGCTCGGCGCCACACCCGAGCAGCCGAACACACCCTTGATCAGTTACGACACCGCACCGGCGGGCTCGTGAAGTCTCACGCCTGGCAGGAGGTGCCCCGGTCGAAGGTCGAGCGGTTCGCCTCCATCGCCCTGGCCGAAGCGCCGGAGATCGCCCAGAAGATCCTCACCGAGATCCGGCAGGACTACCCCTACCTCCAGCTCGTCGAGGACGAGTCCGGTGAGCCGATGGCCCTGGTCGGCATCCGCCGCGCCATCGAGGGCTTCGTCCGCCACCTCGCCTCCGGCGCCGCCGACCCCCGGGTGCCGCCGGAGGTGTTCCAGGAGTTCGGCCGGGGCGAGGGGCTGCACGGCCGCAGCCTCGACTCGCTCCAGGCCGTCTACCGGCTCGGGGTCCGCCTCACCTGGCGCCGGTTCGCCGAGATCGGCCAGCAGGTCGACATCGCCGCGCCCGCCATGTACGAGCTGGCCGAATCGGGTTTCGAGTATCTGGACGGCCTCGTGGAACAGTCGGTTCTGGGCTACGCCGAGGCGGCGGCCCGCCGCGCCAGTGAGCGGCTCCGCCTCCAGCGTCAGCTCATCGACCTGCTCCTGATGGAGCCCCGCGGCGATTCGGCCAGGACGCTCGCCGAGCGGGCCGCCCGGGTCGGCTGGGAGCTGCCGGAGACCATCGCGGTGGGCGTGCTGATGCGCCCCGCCCGGGAGGCCGTGGCCCCGGCGGTGGGCCAGGGGATCCTGCTGGAGATGGAGAGCGAGCAGCCGCGCATCGTCATCCCCGACCCGGAGACGGCGGGCCGGGCGGACACCCTGCGCCGGGCCACCGCCGGCTGGTCCGGCGCGATCGGCCCGTCGGTGCCGCTGGCCGCGGCGGCGACCTCCCTGCGCTGGGCGGAGACCGCGGTCCAGCTGATCAAGAAGAACCTGCTGCCGCAGGGCGAGGTGCTGCACTGCACCGAGCGCACGGAGGAGTTGGTGCTCCTGCCGTCCCGGGAGCTGATCGACGCGGCCGCCCGCCGCTGCCTCGCCCCGCTGGACGGCCTCGGCCAGACCGCGGCGAAGCGGCTGGCCGAGACCCTGCTCGCCTGGATCGAGACGCCCGGCGGCGCGCCCGAGGTGGCCCAGCGGCTCGGCATCCACCCGCAGACGGCGCGCTACCGGCTGCGCCAGATCCGCGAGCTGTGGGGCGACGCGATCGACGACCCCGACCAGCGCTTCGAGATGCTCCTCGTCCTCCGCTCGCAGCGGCTGCGGGGAGCACCGGCGCAGGGGGCGGAGTAGCGCGCCCCCTGCGCGTACGGGCTCAGACCGGGGTGACGTACGCCCCGGCGATCCCGCCGTCCACCAGGAAGTCCGTCGCGTTGACGAACGAGGAGTCGTCGCTCGCCAGGAACGCCACGGCGGCGGCGATCTCGGTCGGCTCGGCGAACCGGCCGACCGGGATGTGCACAAGACGCCGCGCCGCCCGCTCCGGGTCCTTGGCGAACAGCTCCTGGAGCAGCGGGGTGTTGACCGGCCCCGGGCAGAGCGCGTTGACGCGGATGCCGTCGCGCGCGAACTGCACCCCCAGCTCACGCGACATCGCCAGCACCCCGCCCTTGGACGCGGTGTACGAGATCTGCGAGGTCGCCGCCCCCATCCGGGCCACGAACGACGCCGTGTTGATGATGGAGCCCCGGCCCTGGGCGCGCATGTACGGGATGGCGGCCTTGCAGCACAGGAAGACCGACGTCAGGTTGACCTCCTGCACCCGTCGCCAGGCCTCCAGGCCGGTGTCCAGGATCGAGTCGTCGTCGGGCGGCGAGATCCCCGCGTTGTTGAACGCGATGTCGACCGAACCGTAGGTGTCGATCGCCGCCTTGAAGAGCGCCTCGACCTCCTCGGCGTCGGTGACGTCGGTACGGACGAAGAGCCCGCCCGCCTCCTCGGCGGCGGCCTTGCCGCTCACCTCGTCCACATCGGCGCAGACGACATGGGCGCCCTCGGCGGCCAGCCGCCGTACGGTGGCCAGTCCGATGCCGCTGCCGGCTCCGGTGACGACGGCGGTGCGGCCGACCAGGCGGCGGCAGACAGGGGAAGTGTCGGTCATGGTGCTCAGGCCTCCGTGCTGATGAAGATGTTCTTGGTTTCGGTGAAGGCGGCCAGGGCGTCGGGCCCGAGCTCACGGCCCAGACCCGACTGCTTGTAGCCGCCGAAGGGCGTCGAATAGCGCACGCTGGAGTGCGAGTTGACGGAGAGGTTGCCCGCGCGCAGGCCTTGGCCGACGCGGAGGGCGCGCCCGATGTCCCGGGACCAGACGGACCCCGCCAGCCCGTAGTCGGTGGCGTTCGCCAGGCGCAGGGCACCCTCCTCGCCGTCGAACGGCAGGACCACCGCTACTGGCCCGAAGACCTCCTCGACGGCCACCGGAGCGTCGGCCGCCACCCCGGCGAGCACGGTCGGCGGATACCAGAACCCGGGCCCCTCCGGGGAGTTGCCGAGCATGGCCCGTACGCCGTCGGCTTCCCGTACACCGTCGGCGAAGCCCCGCACCCGGTCCAGCTGGGCGGCCGAGATCAGCGGGCCCATCTGTGTCTTCTCGTCGGCCGGGTCGCCCACCACCACGGCGGCGACCGCCGGGACGAGCAGGTCGAGGAACCGGTCGTACACGGACCGTTCCACCAGGATCCGGGTCCGGGCGCAGCAGTCCTGGCCCGCGTTGTCGAGGAACGACATCGGGGTGGCCGCCGCCGCTGCCTCCACGTCGGCGTCGGCGAAGACGATGTTCGGGCTCTTGCCGCCGAGTTCGAGGGTGAGGCGCTTCACGCGCTCCGCGCACCGGGTCATGATGTGCTTCCCGGTCCGGGTGGAGCCGGTGAACACGATCTTCGCGACGCCCGGGTGCTCCACCAGGGCGCTCCCGGCCACCGGGCCCTCGCCGGGCAGCACCTGGAACAGCCCCTCGGGAAGGCCTGCCTCCAGGGCGAGTTCGGCCAGCCGCAGAGCGGTCAGCGGGGTGGTCTCGGCCGGCTTGAGGAGGACGGCGTTGCCCGCGGCGAGCGCGGGGGCCAGACCCCAGGCGGCGATGGGCATCGGGAAGTTCCAGGGCGCGATGACCCCGATGACGCCGAGCGGCTCCAGGATCGTGAAGTCGATGCCGCCCGCCACCGGGATCTGCCGGCCGAGCAGCCGCTCCGCGCCGCCCGCGCTGTAGTCGAGGAGGTCGCGGACGTTGCCCGCCTCCCAGCGGGCGTTGCCGATGGTGTGCCCGGCCTCCCGGACCTCCAACTGGGCCAGTTCCTCGATGTGTTCGTCGACCACGGCGGCGAAGCGGCGCAGCAGCCTGGCCCGGTCGGCGGGCGCGGCGGCGGCCCAGGGGCGCTGCGCGGCGGCGGCGCGGTGGACAGCCGCGTCCACGTCGGCGACGGAGGCGGCGGGCACGGTGGCGATGACCTCGGCGGTCGCCGGGTTCAGGACGTCCAGGGCGGACGCTGCGGTGTGCTGTGACACGTACGGACCTCGATCAGGGAAGCAGGAAGCAGGGGATGGTCGGAGGCGTCAGAGGCGTTCGAAGGAGCGGCGCAGCTCCCAGTCCGTCACCGCGGAGTCGTAGGCGGCCAGTTCGACCTTCGCCATGTTCAGGTAGTGCGCCACGACCTCCTCGCCGAACGCCTCCTTCGCGATGGGGCTGGCCTCCCACAGCTCGGCCGCCTCGCGCAGGGTCGTCGGCACCTGGTCGTACGCGGAGGTGTAGGCGTTGCCCGTACACGCCTCGGGCAACGGGAGTTGGTGCTCGACCCCGTACAGGCCGGCCGCGACCAGTCCGGCGACGGCGAGGTGAGGGTTGACGTCGCCGCCGGGGAGCCGGTTCTCGAAGCGCATCGAGCGGCCGTGGCCGACGACCCGCAGGGCGCAGGTGCGGTTGTCGACGCCCCAGGCGACGGCGGTGGGCGCGAAGGAGCCCGGCTGGAAGCGCTTGTAGGAGTTGATGTTCGGCGCGTAGAGGAGGGAGAAGTCGCGCAGGGCGGCGAGCTGGCCGGCCAGGAAGTGGCGCATCAGCTCGGACATGCCGTCCGGCCCGTCGCCGGCCATCACGTTCTCGCCGTTCTCGTCGGTGAGCGAGAGGTGGATGTGGCAGGAGTTGCCTTCGTTCTGGTCGTACTTGGCCATGAAGGTCAGCGAGACACCCTCCTGGGCCGCGATCTCCTTGGCGCCCGTCTTGTAGACGGCGTGCTGGTCGCAGGTGGTCAGCGCCTCGTCGTAACGGAAGACGATCTCGTGCTGCCCGGGATTGCACTCGCCCTTGGCGGACTCGACGGTCAGCCCGGCCTGCTGCATCTCGTTGCGGACGCGGCGCAGCAGCGGTTCGATGCGGCCGGTGCCGAGGATGGAGTAGTCGATGTTGTACTGGTTGGCCGGGGTCAGCCCGCGGTAGTCGCGGTCCCAGGCCTCCTCGTAACTGTCCCGGAAGACGATGAACTCCAGCTCCGTGCCGACCTGCGCCGTGTAACCGAGCGCGGCCAGCCGGTCCAGCTGGCGGCGGAGGATCTGGCGCGGCGCGGCCACGACCGGGCTGCCGTCGTGCCAGGCGAGGTCGGCGATCAGGAGCGCGGTGCCCTCGTGCCAGGGGACCGGGCGGAGCGTGGCGGGGTCGGGGACCATGCCGAAGTCGCCGTAGCCGTTCTCCCACGACGACATCGCGTAACCGTCGACGGTCCGCATCTCGGTGTCCACGGCCAGCAGGTAGTTGCAGCCCTCGGTACCGTGCTCCAGCACCTCGTCGAGGAAGAAACCGGCTGCGAACCGCTTCCCCTGGAGCCGGCCCTGCATATCGGGGAAGGCCAGCACCACGGTGTCTATCGACCCGTCCGCGACGCGTGAGCGGAGCTCGTCGACGGTGAGCGGGGGTGTGCGGTCTGCCACGGGATTCCTCCTTGGGTGAACCGGGAGGCTTAAGGTATGACAGAGAACCATTGATTGGGAAGGGAATCCGCGAGTGGTCACCAAAAGGAGAACCGACGGCACCCGTCCGGTGGCGGCGGACGGTGCCCCGGACGTCGCCCGCGAAGATGCGACGGGCGGGGAGGCCCCCGAGTCCGCCTCCGCGCCGCCGGTCTCCGTCCTGCGCCCCGTCCGCGCGGGCAACGGCTTCGAGGAGACCCTGGAGCAGGTCCTGCAACTGCTCCGCCTCGGCCTGGTCCCGCCCGGCGACCGGCTGCCCGCCGAGCGTGAACTCGCCCAGCACCTGGGCGTCAGCCGGGTGGCTCTGCGCGAGGTGCTCAAGGTCCTCCAGGACCAGGGCATGGTGGAGAGCCGGCGCGGCCGCTACGGCGGAACGTTCGTCCTGCCGCGCGCCGCCGCCGCCGACGGCAGTGACGAGCTGCGGCGCCGGGTGGCGGCCGTCGACGTGGAGGACACCCTGCGCTTCCGCGAGGTGCTGGAGACCGGGGCCGCCGGGCTCTGCGCCGACGGGCTCGCGGACGGCGGTGCGGCCCGGCTGCGGGCGGCCCTCGAAGCCACCCAGGGCGCCCGCCTGGAGGACTACCGCCGCCAGGACACCCTGCTCCACCTCACCCTCGCCGAACTCTCCGGCTCCCGCTCGCTCGCGGCGCAGTACGCCTCCGTACGGGCCACCCTCAACGAACTCCTGGACTGCATCCCGCTGCTGGTGCGCAACCTGGAGCACTCCCAGCAGCAGCACGCGGCCGTCGTCGAGGCCGTGCTCGACCGGGACGCGGAGGCGGCGCGCGAGATGATGCGCGAACACTGCGCCGGTACGGCGGCGCTGCTGCGGGGCTTCCTGGCCTGAGGTCTGCCGGCCGGCCCGAGCGGTCCCGCAGCGCATCCGTTAACCACTCTTTAACGCAGGCCCCTTGCCTTTCGCGCCGACGTTCCACAAAGGTGTGCCGACGAACCTTTGATCGAAGCATCGCAGCAGTTCCATCGACGACGTCGACAGACATCTGGAGCGCCTCATGGCTCAGGGAACCGAAACACCCGCCGGACCATCCGATTCCACGAGCCCGGGGGCGACCGGCTCGGCCGCGTACCTGCGCCGCCGGACCCTGAGGCGCGGCAGCGCGGGCTGGCTGCTGCTGACCGGACTCGGCGTCGCCTACGTCGTCTCCGGCGACTTCTCGGGCTGGAACATCGGCCTCTCCAAGGGCGGCTTCGGCGGACTCGCCGTGGCCATGGTCCTGATGGGCGTCATGTACGCCTGTCTGGTCTTCGCACTGGCCGAACTCTCCGCCATCCTGCCGACCGCGGGCGGCGGTTACGGCTTCGCCCGGCGCGCGCTCGGCACCTGGGGCGGCTTTCTCACCGGCACGGCCATCCTCATCGAGTACATCCTCGCCCCCGCCGCCATCTCCCTCTTCATCGGCGACTACGTCGAATCGCTCGGCCTGTTCGGGCTGACCTCCGGCTGGCCGGTCTACCTCGCCTGCTTCGCGATCTTCATCGGCATCCACCTCTGGGGCGTCGGCGAGGCCCTCCGCTTCAGCCTGGTCGTGACGGCGATCGCGGTCGCCGCCCTGCTGATCTTCGCCGTCGGCGCGTTCACCGAGTTCGACGCGGGCCGCCTCAACGACATCCCGGCCGACCCCAGCGCCTTCGGCTCCAACTCCTGGCTGCCGTACGGGCTCCTCGGCATCTGGGCGGCGTTCCCGTTCGGCATGTGGTTCTTCCTCGGGGTGGAGGGCGTACCGCTCGCCGCCGAGGAGGCCAAGGACCCGGTCCGCTCGATGCCGAAGGCGCTGGCCATCTCGCTCGCCGTGCTGGTCTTCCTGGCGCTCATCACCTTCGTCTCCGCCACCGGGGCCCAGGGCGCCAACGCCATCAAGGAGGCCGGGAACCCGCTCGTGGTCGCCCTCCAGGGCACCGGCGAGCCGACCGCCCTGAGCCGCTTCGTCAACTACGCGGGCCTCGCGGGCTTGGTGGCCTCCTTCTTCTCGCTCATCTTCGCCGGCTCCCGCCAGCTGTTCGCCCTCTCCCGGGCGGGCTATCTGCCGCGCTTCCTCTCCCTCACCAACCGCCGCAAGTCCCCCTACCTCGGCCTGCTGATCCCCGGCGTCATCGGCTTCACCCTGGCCGCCTGGAGCGGCAACGGCGGCCGGATGCTCAACGTCGCCGTCTTCGGGGCCACCATCAGCTACGCCCTGATGGCCCTGTCCCACATCGTGCTGCGCCGCCGCGAGCCGGACCTGCCCCGGCCCTACCGCACCCCCGGCGGCGCGGGCACCTCGGGTGTCGCTTTCGTTCTGGCATGCTCGGCGCTGGTGGCGACCTTCCTGGTGGACCGGGACGCGGCGTTCATCGCGCTCGGTGTGTACGCGGTGGCGCTCGCCTATTTCGCCTTCTACAGCCGCCACCGGCTGGTCGCGGCGGCCCCGGAGGAGGAGTTCGCCGCACTGGCCGCGGCGGAGGCGGAGCTCAAGCGCGACTGACCGGCGTACACGTCCCCGTCCCGCGACTCGTCAACGAGACAACCGAAGGAGCCGTTCCATGTCCCGGCCCGTCATCGGCATCAGCACCTACCAGGACCCGGCCCGTTGGGGTGTCTGGGAGATGCCCGCGGTGCTCCTGCCCGCCGCCTACCCCCGCCTGGTCCGGGCGGCGGGCGGACTGGCGGTGCTGCTGCCGCCGGACGAGGCCGCGGACGCGGCCCGGGAGACCGTGGCCGCCCTGGACGGGGTGGTGATCGCCGGGGGAGCGGACGTCGAGCCGTCCCGCTACGGCGCCGCTCCCGACCCCCGTACGGGGCCTCCGGCCCGCGAGCGGGACGCCTGGGAACTCGCCCTGATCGAGGCGGCGATCGAGCTGCGCGTCCCCCTGCTGGGCATCTGCCGGGGCATGCAGCTGCTGAACGTCGCCCTCGGCGGCACCCTGCACCAGCACCTGGACGGCCACACCGGCGGCCACGCCGTCTTCGGCGGCCACCCGGTGGACCCCGTGCCCGGTACGGCGTACGCGGCGGCCGTCCCCGAGCAGACCACGGTGCCCGCCTACCACCACCAGGCCGTCGACCGCCTGGGCACCGGCCTGATCGCCTCCGCCCACGCCCCCGACGGAACGGTGGAGGCGCTGGAACTCCCCGACCACGAGAGCCTGGTGCTCGGGGTCCAGTGGCACCCGGAGATGGGCGACGACCCCCGCGTCATGGCCGCCCTGGTCGACGCGGCCCGCCACCGCTCGCGCGTATCAGCGCCGGGTGTCGGGCAGCTGGGGTGATCCGGTGCCGGGACTCCCGTGACCGGGTCCGGAGAAACCCGGGCCGGTGAAGTCGGGGCGGGTGAAGTCAGGGCCGGCGAAGTCGGGCCTGGTGGTGTAGTCAGGCCGGGTGTAGTCAGGGCCCGCGAAGGCCGGCGGGGTGAAGCGCGGGCCGCCGGGTGCCGCCGCCGCCCGTCCCGCCTCGGCGAGTTCGCCGAGCAGGAACGGGCGGATCGCCTTGTCCCGCAGGGCGGTGCGCCAGGTCTCCCGGGCGCGGTCCAGATCGGCCGAACGGTCCACCCCCTGGGGTGAGCCGGGCGCCGGTCGGCGGGCGGCGGTGCGGTAGACGGCGACGAGGCTGATCAGGGAGGTGGCGGCCGCGATGGCCACACTGATCCAGCCGACCCGGACGAGGGTGTCGGCCAGGGCCGCCATGCTGTCGGTCAGGCGGAGCCCGTACCCCAGCAGGAGGAAGGTCGCCCCCGCGACGGCGGCCAGGATCGGGGTCAGCACCCCGAGGACCGCCAGGGCACCTGCGCCCGGCCGCTCCTGGTGCCCCGGCCCCGACAGGGGAGCAGCGGGGCCGCCGTCGCCGCGCCGGCCGTGCGCCGCGCGCCGCAGGGCTGCGTACGCCCGGTACTCCGCAGCGGCGGCCGGAGCCGTACGCCCCACCGCGGCCAGGGCCCGGATCCGCAACCGGCCGCCGCTGACGCCGGATTCCTCCAGCAGCCGCTGGAACTCCGCCGAGGCGAGCACCTCGTCGACCACCTCCGCGTAGACGGATCTGTCCTCGTCCCCCAGCGGGGAAGGCCTGCCCATACTGTCCCTCTGTCGATATGTCGCTGTTTCGCTGCGGAGGCCGCAGGTAGCCGTGGGCTTCCTGCGGCCCCGGATCCGTCGTGGCTACAGGTGCTGGGCGACGGCGGGCATGAGGTCCTGGAACGTACGCCCGTCGGCCGCGGCGCCGATCGCGGTCATCTGCCACCCCGAACCGGCCCGCTGGACCTTGGCCATGATCTGCGCGGTGTGCCGCCCGCCGCCGGTCAGCGTGTACCGCGCGAGCTCCTGGCCGGTGCTCTCGTCGACCAGACGGCAGAAGGCGGCCTCGACCTCCTCGAAGGTCTGGCCGGTGAACGAGTTGACCGTGAAGATGATCTGGTCGACGTGGACGGGCACCCGCCGCAGGTCGACGACGATCGACTCGTCGTCGCCGCCCTCACCCGCACCGCCGACCCGGTTGTCACCGGTGTGCTGGACCGAACCGTCGTCGCTGGTGAGGTGCTGGAAGAAGACCACGTCCTGCGGGTCCTTGCCCGCGAAGAGCACGGCCGAGGCGTCCAGGTCGATGTCACGGGCGGTCAGCCGGGCCAGGAAACCCTTGCGGGGCGCGGACTTCCAGCCCAGCCCCATCCGTACGACGCCGAGTTCGCCGCCGCCGGACTTGGTGAGGCTGACCTGCTGGCCCTTGGAGAGGTTGATCGTCATGGCTTCCGCCTTCGCTGTTGCGGTGAGGTGAGGTCGGGTGAGATGAGTGTGTCCGGGCGGCGGGGCGGGGTCAGAGACCCACGCCGAAGTCGGCGACGATGCCGCTCAGCCCCGATGCGTAACCCTGCCCGACCGCACGGAACTTCCACTCGGCGCCGTGCCGGTACAGCTCGCCGAAGACCATCGCCGTCTCGGTGGAGGCGTCCTCGCTGAGGTCGTAACGGGCGATCTCCGCGCCGCCCGCCTGGTTGACCACACGGATGTAGGCGTTGCGGACCTGGCCGAAGCTCTGACCGCGCCCCTCCGCCTCGTGGATCGAGACGGGGAACACGATCTTGGCGACGGTGCCGGGCACGGCGGAGAGGTCGACCTTGACGATCTCGTCGTCCCCCTCGCCCTCACCGGTCAGGTTGTCGCCGGTGTGCTCGACCGAACCGTCCGGGCTCTTGAGGTTGTTGTAGAAGACGAAGTGGTCGTTGGAGAGGACCTTGCCCGACTCGTCGCAGAGCAGTGCGCTCGCGTCGAGGTCGTAGTCGGCGCCGGTGGTCGTACGGACGTCCCAGCCGAGGCCGACGAGGATCGCGGTCAGCCCCGGAGCCTCCTTGGTCAGCGAGACATTTCCGCCCTTGGCCAGACTCACGCCCATGGTGTTCTCCCTCTGTGTGGTGACGGTGCGGACACTCTGCGGCACCGCTGTAAATCTACAACACTGTAGATTTTATAGGTCGGGTGGGAAGCGGCCGGAGGTGTCGTCGGAGGGCCGGTGGCTGGATACGATTCCCCGGTCGCCCGGCAGATGAACGGCAGGGACCGGGCGGCTGAGCGAAGCAGGACGAGAGGGGGGCCGGACGGTGGACAACGAAGGAGCCGGTGGCGAGCGGGAAGCGCCCGCCCGCAGGCGGGGCCAGGGCGAGCTGGAGGCCCAGGTGCTGTCCGTGCTGGGCGAGGCGACCGAACCGGTGACCGCCGCGTGGGTGCTGGAACGGCTCGGCAGCGGCCTGTCGTACAGCACCGTCATCACGATCCTCACCCGCCTGCACGCCAAGCAGGCCGTCACCCGGACCGGGCGGGGGCGCCCGGTCCTGTGGCAGCCCGTGGCGAACGAAGCCGGCCTCGCCGCGCTGCGGATGCGCAGCCTTCTCGACAAGCAGAGGGACCGTGACGCGGTGCTCGCCGGCTTCGTCTCCGTCCTGTCGGCGGACGACGAGGAGCTGCTGCGCTCGCTGCTCGCGGAGAGCGAGCCCGGGGGCGGCGGCGCGCCGGAAAGCGGC
The DNA here is from genome assembly GCF_033109485.1 of Streptomyces cyaneofuscatus. Taxonomy (NCBI): domain Bacteria; kingdom Bacillati; phylum Actinomycetota; class Actinomycetes; order Kitasatosporales; family Streptomycetaceae; genus Streptomyces; species Streptomyces cyaneofuscatus. The sequence goes on from NZ_CP137002.1 coordinate 7,532,297, forward strand.
CCCGGCCCTGGACCCGATGGGCCTGGTGGACCTGGCGCAGCGCCCACGGACCGGCCGGAGGGCTGACGATGGGCGTCTTCGTGTATCTGCCCCTGGTCCTGCCCCTCACCGCGCTGCCGATCGCGCGGCTGGCCGAGCAGCACCTGCATCCACGGAGAGCCGCACGCCTGCTGACCACCGTCGCCGTGATCCTCGCCTCCTGCAGCCTGGTCTGTCTCGGTCTGCTGGTGGTGGTCGGCACCGCGCAGCTGCCCGGCAACCCGCTGCCCGACGGCTGGTCCGACGAGGAGGTACGGGAGGCCGTCCCGCACGACGCCTTCGCCGGCAAGGCGTCCATCCTGGCGCTCGTCGCGGTCACGATGGCCTGCGGGTTCACCGTCCACCGCCACTACCGCTTCCGTGCCCGCGCCCACCGCACCCTCGCCGGTCTGCCGGGCGGCGGCGACCTCGCCGTACTCCCCGACGAGGTGCCGTACGCCTACGCGCTGCCTGGTTCGCCGGGCCGGGTGATGGTCTCCACCGCCATGCTCGCCGCCCTGGACCCGGCGGAGCGCCGGGCGCTGCTCGCCCACGAACGGGCCCATCTGGACGGCCGCCATCACCGGCTGCTGCTCGCGACCCGGCTGGCCGGGTGCGTCAACCCGCTGCTGCGGCCCCTCCAGGCGGCCCTCGTCTACTCCACCGAGCGCTGGGCGGACGAGGAGGCGGCCCGGGTCACGGGCGACCGCCGGCTGACGGCCCGTGCGGTCGGCAAGGCGGCGCTGATCTCCGCTCCGGGCCCCCGGGCCGCCGCCGTGGCGGGCTTCGCCGCCGCGGGGCCGGTGCCGCGCCGGGTGGCCGCGCTGCTGGGCCCGGTGCCACCGGACCGGGGCTGGCCGCCGGCGCTCACCCCGGCCGGCGCCGCCGCGTTCGTCGCCGCCGCCGGGACGACCGTCTCCGCGCTCTCCGCGCTCAACGCGGCCGTCGCGCTCTTCCTCGTACTGGAGGCGGCGACGACGCCGCTGTAGACCTGGGCGGAGGGGAGCCTCAGGGAGTGGTGTCCCGCTCGGTCGTCTCCCCGCGGATCACGCGGGGAGCGGGCTGGGACGGGCCGCCGCCCTCACTCTCGCTCTTGCCCTCGTCCTTGAGCGCCTGCTTCTCGCTCTTGAGGATGCGCGCGGCCTTCCCTGCTGACCGCACGAGATCGGGGAGCCGTTTCACGGCCAGCACCGCCACGATGACCAGGAGAAGGATGGTGAGCTCGCCGATCCCGAACATGGCTGCTGCTTTCTCTGGGGCGGACGTGACGAGAAGTCATCCGGACCCCTGACGGGCGGCCGGCAGAGTGCAATCTACAGGGCTGTAGAGCACTCGTTCCCCGGGTTCCCGAATCAGCCGGCTTCTCCGGGTTCCCGAATCAGCCGGCCCCGGGCAACACCCGCACGGTGGCGTCCGGGAGGCGGTTCCACCAGTGGCCGTAGCGCCGGTAGACCTCCGGTTCACGGCCGGCGAGGAACCCCACCAGCGACCGGGCCTCGGTCGCGAGCCCCTCCCAGACCTCCTCGGCCAGGGGGTGGAACGCGGTTGCCTCGATGCCCCCGGCGACCGGGCGCCAGACCCCGGCCACGTACCCGTCGACCAGCAGCGTCGGCAGCACATCGCCGTTCGCGCGGATCACGGTCCTGCGGTACGCCTCCGGGAGGACCCGGCCGCGGTTCGCGTACGCCAGCAGGACGCTGTCCCACATCGCCATCAGCCGGGGCGGCGCCGGCTCGGCCCCGTCCGGCCGCAGCGCCCCCGGCAGGTCGAACAACTCCACGCCCTCCGGCCCCTCCAGCCGCTCCAGCCCCTCGGCGAGGTCCACCAGCGCCGCCCGCGCCCGGGCCCGCGTGACCATGGCGAACTGCGCCACGTCCGCGACCGAGGCGGGCCCGAACCCCGAGAGGTAGCGCAGGACCAGCGTGCGCAGGGACGCGGCCGACGCCTCCGGATCGGTCCGTACGGGACCGGTGCGGGGCGCGATGTAGGAGGGGCGGTGGCCGAACGACCAGGGCGGGGCGGTGGGTGCGTGGAGCAGCGGCGTGTACTGCCGCAGCCCCCACCACGCCCCGTCCTGCGGCGGCGCCCCCAGCTGCTCGCCCAGCCAGGCCTCGCACTCGGCGGTGGTCCGGGGCCGGTCCGCGAACTCCAGCAGCCGGGGGACCAGCGCGTCGGCGTCCGCCGCCGTCAGCCCGGACGCGGTGAAGCGGCTCCCCAGCCGGGAGGTGCGCACCACCGGGTGCACGGCCTCCCGGAAGGCAGGGTGGTCGTCGGCGTGCACGGCGTGGAGAGTGAGCCGCATCAGGGTCGCCTTGACCACGCGGTGGTCCGTGAACGCGGTGTCGAGTCCTGCCGGGTCGAAGGCGGTGAGCCGGTTCCACAGCGCGACGTACGGCGAGGCCGGCTGCTGGGCCTGGAGCGCGACCACACGACGTACGCCCTCGGCGGCGTCCAGCGGCTCGCGCCGCAGCAGCAACTGCCGGGCCAGCGTGGCGCGGTTGAGTCCCCGCGCGGTGATCCTGGCGCGCGTCATCGGTGCGTTCCTCTCCTGAGCCGCCCGGGGGCGCGTCCCGGCCGGGGCGCCGGGACGATGCGGAATGCCGTGTTGAGGACATGGTCGATCACATCGCGCGAGGGCTTGTCCGTGAGGTCGGTGAGCAGCCGGGCCAGGGTGTTCAGGAGGAACGGCGAGTTCATGACGTACCGGTTGAGCACGGGCTGGAATCCCGAGCGGCTGAAGACCACGTCGGCGGCCGCGTTGCCCAGGCGGTAGTGACGGCCCCAGCGGCGGTTCATCTCCACCGGGTAGCCGCGCAGCACCTGTTCGCGGCGAGCGCCCTCGGGGTGGGCCAGGGCGAGTGCGGCCGTCTCCGCGGCGACCTCGCCCGCCTCCAGGGCCTGGCCGATGCCCTCGCCGTTCCACGGGCTGACCATGCCGCCGGAGTCGCCGACCAGCAGAAGCCCCCGGGCGTACAGCGGATGGCGGTTGAAGCCGAGGGGCAGTGCGGCGCTGCGGACCGGGCCCTCGGCGTTCTCCTCGCGCAGCCCCCACTCCTCCGGCGTCCGGGCCAGCCACTGGTCCAGGGTGGCCCGCAGGTCCGCCTTGCCGTGCCGGCGGTGGGGGAGCGCCCCGAGCCCTACGTTGACCCGGCCGTCGCCCATCGGGAAGATCCAGCCGTACCCGGGGAGGTACGGTCCCCCGTCGGGGAAGCGGAGGTCGGCCCAGAGCTCCAGGTACTCCTCCCGCGAGCGCTCCGGGCTGCGGTAGTAGCGGCGGGCCGCCGTGGCGATCTGCCGACCGGGGTCCCGCTCCAGACCGAGCGCCAGGGCGAGCCGGGCCGAGGCCCCGTCGGCGGCGACGACGACCGGCGCGCGGAAATCCACCGGCCCCGGGGCGTCGGGCGCGTCCGAGGTCGCGCTGACCCCAGAGACCCGGCCCGCCCGGTCCGTCAGCGGCCCCTCCGCCTTCCAGCCGCTGTACAGCCGCGCCCCGGCCGCCACCGCGTGGTGCGCCAGGATGTCGTCGAAGTCGTGGCGGCTGCGGGAGAGCCCGAAGTCCGGGTAGCGGCCCAGCGCGGGCCAGTCGATGTGCACCCGGTGCTTCCCGGCCACCCAGCGCATCCCACGCGAACGCGTCCACCCCGGCGCGGAGATGTCGACGCCCATCCGGATCAGCTGGTGCACCGCGCGCGGGGTGAGGCCGTCGCCGCACACCTTCTCCCGGGGGAAGCGGGCCTTCTCCAGCAGGATCACGTCCACACCCGCCCGGGCCAGGTGGTACGCGGCCGACGAGCCGGCCGGTCCCGCCCCCACCACGATCACCTGGGCGTCCTCGCCCGCGCGCCCGTCCGCCGCCGTCGGATCCGCTGACATCTCCCGCATCACAACCCTTCTTCCCTTCTCGCCTGTTCACGGACGGCCGGTGCTCCGCCGTGGATGGTGGCCCCGGTGGACGAACATCATCGGCCAGGAGGAGCCGCGGCGGAACCAGGCCTCGGACCTGCCCGGGCTGCCTGACCTGCCCGGGCCGCCCGACCTGCCCTGTGTCTACGATCCCCGGGTGACCACACCTCCGCAGGAGCTCATCGAGGCCGCCCTCGCCCGCGCCGACGTCGGACTCCTCGCCCGGCACCTCGACGCCCGGACCTGCGCCCCGGAGCTGCTCGGCCGGCTGGTCCGCCACCCCGACCCCCGCGTACGCCATCTCGGCCTCGCCCTCCTCACCGAGCGCACGAGCGCCCCGGCCGACGCCGGTTCCGACTCCGGCGCCTGTTCCCGCTTTGGCTTCGGTTCTGGTCAACAGGAGCTGCTCGTCGGCCTGTTGCCCGACTCCTCGGGGGCGACGCCTGAGGAGTCCCTCGCTCTGGCGGAGCTCCACGGGCGGCTGCGGCCCGAGCCGGACCGGCCCCGCCGGGCGCTGCCCGACTGGCGTGCGGCCGGGTGGCCCGCTCGCGTAAAAATCGACTGGCTGCGGGCCGAACTGCTCGCCGATCCCGCCGTCGTCGCCACAGAACCGGCCGGAGAGCTCCTCTACCAGGCCGTCCGTGCCACCGCGGTCCTGGACGCGCACCACCCCGAGCGGCTCGTCGCCGGGCTCGCCGCCACCGGGGACCCCGTCCTCCAGGACGAGGCGCTGCGCCTGGCCCGTGCCGGACTGCACGCCGGCCTCCTCGCCCCGGCTGTCGTGCGCGGGCTGCTGGTCCGGCTGCTCGGCGCCCCCGACGCCGGGGTGGTGGGGGCCGCGCTGCGCGAGCTGGCCGAGCCCTGGGCGGTGGTGGTTCCGCTGGACGCGTCGGTGATGGGTGAGCACCTCTCCGGTGGAGAGTACGGTGACGCGCCGTCCGAGTTCGCCGCCTCCCTCTCCGGAGCCGCCCTCACCACCGCAGCCCGGCACGGCCACCGCGACCTGCTCCTGCGCACCGCCGAGGACGAGGCGGCCGACCCCGACCTGCGGCGGCGGGCCGTGGAACTCCTCGGCGGTCTCGCGGAACGTACCGACATCGGCCGCCTCCTGGCCCTGGCCGCCCGCGACCCGCTGCTGTTCGCCGGGCCCGTCCTCACCTGCCTGGGCGGTCTGCACCGGCGCGGCCACTTCCCGTCGGCGCCGGACGTCGTACCGGTCCTCGGCCTCGCCTTGGCCGACCACACACAGCCCGCAGAGAACGTCGCCACCATCCTCCACACCTGCCGCCGCCCGTTCTTCGACGCCCTCCTCGACGCACCGCTCACCGCTCCCGACTGGCCGCGCCGCCTGGACCTCCTGGTCGCGCTGGCCGGTCAGGGCGCGGCCGACATCCCGGTCGGCGAGGCCGTGGCCCGGCTCCTGCCGGCCGCTCCCACCCCGGGCCCGTTCCTCGACGCGATCCGGGTCCTGCGCCCCGTGGACGCCGAGGAAGCGGTGCTGGCCCTGCTGCCCACGGCCCCCGTCGAGGCACTGGCCGCGCTGGAGGCGATCGGCGGCGAGCGTACGGAGGCGGCGCTCGCCCTGGGGCTCGGCACGGGCGTGGGGGAGTACGGGAGCGACGTGACCCGGTACGCCCCCTGGGCGGCGGAGGGTGGGCCGGGAGCCGCGCCGACCTCCGCGATGGCTGTACCCGGCGCGGGCATCGCGCCCGCCCTGCGTGCCGCACGCGGCCGGGCGCTGGAACTCCTGTGGCACCTCACCACCCACCCCGACCTGCGCCGGCGCCTCCTCGCCCGGCTCGACCCCACCGACCTGCCGCCCCGCATCGCGGCCGACCTCGGCGCCCCCGACGAACAGGAGCTCGCCGTCCTGCGCTCCCGCCCGGACGAGGCCGACCCCGTGGCCGCGCTCCGCCGGATCACCGAACACGCGGGCGCGGGCGCGTCGCCCCTCGTCGCCGACCTCCTCCTGCGCGTCGTGCGCGACCTCGCCGCGGACCGGGAACCCGCTCCCGCCCCGGACCGGCGCCACAGGTCACGCGAGGACGGACCGCGCCCCGACGGGGAGCCGGAGCTTCCCGACGCCGTACTGGACGCGGTCCAGGACCTCGGACGCCGCCTGTACGCGCGCCGGCGGATCCGGCCCGTCTGCCTGCTGGACGCCCCGGACGCCCCCGGCGCGGGCCACGCGCTCCTCGCCACGACGCTGCTCGACCTGCTGGACCGGCCAGGAACGACCGGCGCCGAACAGTCCGTGCTGCTCAAGGCGTTGCTCCGGATCCCCGCCACCGCGCACACCCGGCCCCGCGTGCACCGCCTGCTGCGCAGCCGCGACCCGCAGGTACGCAAGCACGTCATCGCCCTGCTGGCCCACGACACCTCGGGGACCGACGCACGGGCCCTGTCGGCGACGCTGCTCCCGCTCACCGCGTCGCCGGACATCCGGACCGTACGGCAGGCGCTCCTGGCGCTCGGGGCGGCACGGGCCGACTGGGCGGCCGGGCCGGTCGCCGCCTGCCTCGCCCACCCGAACATGAACATCCGGAAGACCGCCGCCGAGGCCCTGGCCCACGCGGGCGGACCGGAGGCCGTGCCGCACCTCCTGCGGCGGCTCGGCCGCGACGACAACCCGGGCCTGCGGGACGCGCTGACGCGGGCGCTGCGGGCCGTGCTCGGGGAGGCGTACGCGGCCACCCTCCTCGCGGCCGCCGAGGAGAGCCGGGACGAGCGGGCCCGCCGGCTGCTGCTGGCGGGCCTCGACGGCATACCGTCGGCGCGTTCGGTGCTCGCCCTGCACACCCAGGGATCACCGGTCGCGCCCGCTCTGCTGACGCTCGTCGCCGACGGCCGTGTCCGCCTCTCCTCGGGCTCCGTCCAGGACCTGGCGGAACCGCTGGCCGGGCTGGGACTCCCGGTTCTGCCGCACACCCCGGCCGGGCGGCCGGACGCGGCCGACCGGGAGGTGGAGGCGCTGGAGCGCGGCGGCTGGGATCCGTCGCTCGCCCTGCGCATCGCACGCCGCCCCGAGCCGCCGGACCCCGCCCTGGCCCGCGAACTCACCTCGCTCCGCATCCAGTTGGACCGCTGGCTCGCCCTCGCCGACAGCTCCGGACCGGCAGCGCTCCGGGCCCGCCTGCTGTGGTGCGCGCTGCGGCTGTGCCCGGCGCCGTGGTCGGCGGACGAGGTGGCGGTGTTCGGCCGGTACACGGGGGCGGTGACCGACGCGTTCGAGGAGGCCGCGAGCGGGGGAGGGCCGGCGGAGCTCGCGGGGGAGCTGCTGGACGTCCTGGACGCGGTGGTCCCGGCGCTGTCCGCCGTGCGGCGCTTCACCGTCGTGGAGCAACTGCGCGCGCTCCGGCGGGTGTTCCCTGCCTCCCCGGCCCTGACGCTCTCCCTGCTCCGGCGCTGCGGGGCCGTGCTGGTCCTCACCGACGTCGACCGGGCGCTCGCCGCCGCCCACCTGGGCCCCGACCCCTGGCGGACCGCACCGGACGTCCTGCGCGAGGCCTTCGGTGTACGGGACGGGGAGACGCTCGACGTATCCGCCGACGTGCGTGACGTGTTGAGGGAGGCGGTACGGACTCCCGCCGCGCTGGCGGAGTTCCGGCGCGGCGGCATCGACGGGGCCTTCAAGAATGCCCCCGGCGCTCCCCGCTCCCGGCAGCTGCTGCACGCGGTCATCGACGCCTACCCGGCAGCCGGACCCGACGTACGCGCTCCGCTCCTCGACTGGATGACCGCGCTCCAGCCGCTCGGCGCACCGCCGTGGACCGTCGCCGAGACCCGGTCGGCCTCAACTCCCCGCACACAGGACCGGGTTCGGCCCGCCCATCCGGACGGGCCGCACTCCGCCGCTTGGCAGGCCCGGCTCCTGGCCCTGCTGGAGGCCGACGACCCGGACGACCGGAACGCCGCCGCCCGGGCGCTCGGCGGACGGCCCGAGCCGGAGGTGGCGCTCGCCGTCGTCCGGGCGTACCTGCGCGGCCGCGTCGACCAGCTGCCCGACGCCGGGGTCGACCGCCTCGCCCGTACGCCGGCGGGCCTCGGAGCGGCGGAGCTGGACGCCCAAGGGGTGCTGCCGGAAAGGGCGTTGCGCTGTGCGGAGCGCCTGCGCCCCTGGGACCTGCCGCCCCTCGTCCCGATGCTGCTCGACCGCTGGCAGCACGGCCCGCCCGCCGTGCACGCGGCCGCCCGTACGGTGCTGGACCGGGTCCCCGCCGACGTACTGGCGCACCTGCTGGGCCCGCGCGTCGAGGCGGGCGCCCACGGTCTGCTGGAGCTGCTGACGGGCCGCCCCCTGCTCCGTACGCCCGAACTGGACCGCGTACGGCGCCGGTTGCGCGACGAGGGCCGCGACGCCCTGGCCGACCGCCTCGTCCTCGTGGCAGGCCCCCTGCGCGGCCCGGACGCCGAGGCCGAGGACGCCGCCGCGCTGGACGCCCTGCGCGCCCCCGCCCCGGGCGTTCCGGCGGCACGGGCCCACCTCCCGGCCCTGCCGGAGCTGCTGGACCTGGCCCGCAAGGGGACGCCGGAACAGACCCGCCGCGCCCTCGGCCGCCTCGTCGAGGAGCACACGCCGACACCCGGCGGCGAGCCGGACCCGGCCCTCCACGCCGTGATCGAGGAGCTGCTGCGCCATCCGCGAGCCGGGGTGCGCCTGCACGCCCACCGGGCCTCGCGCGCCCTCTTCGACCGGGCCGGCCACGCCCGGTCCACGGTGATCCTGCTCTCCGACCCGCTGCCGGACGTGGTGCGGATGGCGGTGCGGACCCTCGGCCGGGCCTCGTGGGAGCCCGCCCTGCCGGAGCTCGTCCGCCTCCTCCAGCACCCGAAGCCCGTCGTCCGCCGCGCCGCGCGGGAGGCGGTCACCGGCTTCGGCCCGGCGGCCGCCCCGGCACTGCGCCGGGCGGCGGCCCACGCGCGCCCCGACCGGCGGTCGCTCTACACGGACCTCCTCGCCCAGGTGGCGGAGACCGGCAGGAGCACCTAGGGCCTGTCGTCAAACTGCCGCCTGCCGGGCGACGCCTGGCACGCCCGCTCGCGGCGTTGCCGCAATGCCCTGGTAGCTCCGCTACAAGACCATTCCGGCGCCTTGCGATCGCACGCACCAGACGCCGCCCGGCCGCCCTCCGGGCGACGACGGCAGTTTGACGACAGGCCCTAGGGGGTGGTTCAGTCCCCGTCCTCCCGGGCCGCCGCCACCGCGACCTGGTGCAGTGTCCGTCCGGTACGGGCGGAGCGGGCGTGGTACGGGTCCGGCGAGCCGGGCCGGTCGCGCACGGCGAGGCGGTCGTTGGCCTTGATCAGCAGCCACGCCTCCTGGCCGCCGCTCTCCGGCTCGTCGCCCACCCGGAAGCGGGTGAGCGCGAACTCGCCGTGCAGCTTGGACCCGTGGAGCCAGAACGTGGCATGGCCGAGAGCGAGCGACTCCGCGAAGGGCACCGCGTCGCCCTCCCCGTCGTGGCCGAGCGGCTCGTACGTGCCCTGGTCCCAGACGATCACCGTGCCGCTGCCGGACTCGCCCTGCGGGATGACCCCCTCGAACTCGCGGTACTCCAGCGGGTGGTCCTCCGTCTCGACGGCCAGGCGCCGGTCGCTCGGGTTCTCAGAGGGGCCGCGGGGGACCGCCCAGGACTTGAGTACGCCGTCGACCTCCAGGCGGAAGTCGAAGTGCATGCGCCGCGCGTCATGGATCTGCACGACGAAATGAGGCCGCGGTACGCCGTCGAAACGGGGCCGCGGTACGCCGTCGTTCCGCATGCCGTGCTCCCTCCGCCCGCACCGCCCGGTCCCGCCGCGCTGTCCGGTGCAGCTCGGCCGCGCCGCCGGGTCGGTCACTCCTACTCTGCCGCTGCTTGGAGGGAACCGCACGGCGGGCCTCGCCGCGTTCAGTCGCATATGCCTGCGGCATGGTCCGTTCGCTCTCCGGTCTGGACCAGGTTATTGACGGCTCCTGCGGCACTCCCTTAAATCAAGAATTGAAATATGCACCCGAGGTGATCGCCCCCACCGTTCACCTCTCGGTGTCAATCTGTCATGCACATGTCCCCCCACGAAGCGAAGTGATGACCGTGCACCTCCCGCACAACGCCGTACCCACCCGCTCCCGGCGCCGCCGCACCGCGCTCTACGCGGCCTCCCTGCTCTGCTGCTCCGCCCTCCTCGCCACCCTGCCCGGCGGAGCCTCCGCGGCCCCCGGATCCGCCCCCGCCCCCGGCCCGGCGGCCGTCTCCTTCGAGGACAACTTCGACGGCCCGGCCGGCGCGGCGGTCGACGGCTCCAAGTGGCAGCTGGAGACCGGCGACAACGTCAACAACCACGAGCGGCAGTTCTACACCGGGGGCAACGGCAACGCCGCCCTCGACGGCCAGGGCAACCTGGTGATCACCGCCCGCAAGGAGAACCCCGGCAACTACCAGTGCTGGTACGGAACCTGCGAGTACACCTCGGCCCGGCTCAACACGGCCGGCAAGTTCGCCGCCGCCTACGGACACGTCGAGGCCCGCGTCAAGGTCCCGCGCGGCCAGGGCATGTGGCCCGCGTTCTGGATGCTGGGCGACGACTTCGGCAACGTCGGCTGGCCGCAGAGCGGCGAGATCGACGTGATGGAGAACGTCGGCTTCGAACCGGGCACCGTCCACGGCACCCTGCACGGCCCCGGCTACTCCGGCGCCGACGGCATCGGCGCCGGCTACACGCTGCCGAACGGGGCCGCGTTCGCCGACGACTTCCACACCTTCGCCGTCGACTGGGCGCCGGACTCCATCACCTGGTCCGTCGACGGCAACGTCTTCCAGCGGCGCACCCCCGCCGACCTGGGCGGCAAGGAGTGGGTGTTCAACAAGCCCTTCTTCCTCATCCTCAATCTCGCGGTCGGCGGCTACTGGCCCGGCGACCCCGACGGCTCCACACCCTTCCCGTCGCAGCTCGTCGTCGACTACGTCCGCGTGACCACCAACGACTGACCGCCGGACGACTGTTGGCGGTCTTCACGGACGAGGGACGCGATCCGCCGGCCGCGGTGAACGCTGCGCTGAACCAGGTGAATCAGCAGCCCCGGTGCCTGTGCGCGGGGTCCTCCACGCACAGGCGCCGGCCCCCACCCCGCTCGACCCCGACCGGACGGAGACCCCATGACCGACACCCCGCCCCCGAGACCCGGAATCCTCGGGCGGCTCCACAGGCTCCACAGGCTCCGTCGGCTCGCCCTGCCGGGCCTGTCGCTCATCGCCATGGCCGCGTTCCTGAGCCCGGGCGCACCCGCGAACGCCGTCGAGATCGCCGCGGTCGGGCAGATCACCGGCGTCGGCGGCAAGTGCGTCGACGTGGCGGGCGCCTCCTCGGCCAACGGCACCGCCGTGCAGCTCTACGACTGCAACGGGACGGGCGCCCAGCAGTGGGACGTACGCTCCGACGGCACCGTCCGCGCCCTCGGCAAGTGCCTGGACGCCAAGGACGGGGCCACCGCCAACGGCACGGTCGCCCAGCTCTGGGACTGCAACGGCACCGCCGCCCAGCGATGGGGCATCTCCGCCGCCCGCGACATCGTCTCCGTCCCGGCCGACAAGTGCCTCGACGCCACCGGCAACAGCTCCGCCAACGGCACCCGCCTCCAGCTGTGGACCTGCACCGGCGCCGCCAACCAGAAGTGGACCGCCCCCGCGGGCGGCTCCGACCCCGACCCGGGCGGCCCCTCGATGGCCGTCGCGCCCTACCTCTACAACGGCTGGGGCAGCCCGCCCTCCCCGACGACCGTCATGAACGCGACCGGCGTCAAGTGGTTCACCCTCGCCTTCGTCCTCAGCAACGGCTACTGCAACCCCCAGTGGGACGGCGGCCGCCCGCTCACCGGCGGCGTCGACCAGCAGACGATCAACACCGTACGGGCCGCCGGCGGTGACGTGATCCCGTCGTTCGGCGGCTGGAGCGGCAACAAGCTGGAGAGCTCCTGCGGCAGCGCCGGCGAACTCGCCGCCGCCTACCAGAAGGTGATCAACGCGTACGGGCTCAAGGCCATCGACATCGACATCGAGGCGGCCGCGTACGACTCCCCGACCGTCCAGCAGCGCACGGTCGACGCCCTGCGGACCATCCGCGCCGACAACCCGGGCATCAAGCTCTACATCACCTTCGGTACCGGCCAGAACGGCCCCGACACCAGCCTCATCAACCGCGCCGCCCGGGCCGGACTCACCATCGACAGCTGGACGATCATGCCGTTCAACTTCGGCGGCAACGGCCAGAACATGGGCATGCTCAGCGTCCGCGCCGCCGAAGGCCTCAAGACGGCCGTCAGAGACGCCTACGGCTACAGCGACGACCAGGCCTACCGGCACACCGGCATCTCCTCGATGAACGGCACCACCGACGTCGGCGAGACCATCACCGTCACCGACTTCCGCACGATCCTCGCCTACGCCCAGCAGCGGCACCTGGCCCGGCTGACTTTCTGGTCCGTCAACCGCGACCGTCCCTGCACCGGGGGCGGCGCCGACACCTGCTCCGGTGTCGGCCAGCAGCCGTGGGACTTCACCAGAGTCCTCGCGCAGTACCGGGGCTGACCCCGGCCCGCCCGTCGGAGGGCGGCCCAGAACGGTGGACGGCGGCAGAGGTGCTCCTGCCGCCGCCCACCCACCCTGTCCGATCCTTTCGACGGGAGAAGCGGAATAGCATGATCCTCATGGAACAGCGCACACTCGGCAGGACCGGCCGTGACGTCTCGGTCGTCGGACAGGGCACCTGGCAGCTCGGCGGTGACTGGGGAGAGGTTGAGGAGAGCGACGCCTTCGACGTCCTCGACGCGGCCGTCGACTCCGGCGTCACCTTCTTCGACACCGCGGACGTGTACGGCGACGGCCGCAGCGAACAGCTCATCGGCCGCTACCTCAAGAACCGCCCCGACGCGGACATCTTCGTCGCCACCAAGATGGGCCGCCGCGCGGACCAGCTGCCGGAGAACTACACCCTGGACAACTTCCGTACCTGGAACGACCGTTCCCGCGTCAACCTCGGCACCGACACCCTCGACCTCGTACAACTGCACTGCCCGCCCACCAGCGTCTACTCCTCCGACGCCGTCTACGACGCCCTGGACACCCTGGTCGACGAGCAGCGGATCGCGGCCTATGCGGTGAGCGTCGAGACCTGTGCCGAGGCGCTGACCGCCATCGCCCGCCCGGGCGTCGCGAGCGTGCAGATCATCCTCAACCCGTTCCGCCTCAAGCCCCTGGACGAGGTCCTTCCGGCGGCGGCAGCGGCGGGCGTCGGCATCATCGCGCGCGTCCCGCTCGCCTCCGGGCTGCTCGCCGGCAAGTACACCAAGGACACGGTCTTCGGCCCCGACGACCACCGTACGTACAACCGGCACGGCGAGGCGTTCGACCAGGGCGAGACGTTCTCCGGCATCGACTACACGACCGGGATCGAGGCCGCCGCCGAGTTCGCCGAACTGGCCCCCGAGGGCGCCACCCCCGCGCAGACCGCGCTGCGCTGGATCATCCAGCAGCCGGGCGTGACCAGCGTGATCCCCGGCGCACGCTCGGTGGAACAGGCCCGCGCCAACGCGGCCGCCGCCGCCCTGCCGCCGCTGCCCCAGTCCACGCTGGACGCCGTACGGGAGCTGTACGACCGCTCCATCCGCGCGGAGGTCCACGGCCGCTGGTGACCGGTGGTCAGGCGAGCGGGACTCAGTCGTCCTGCTCGTCGTCCTCTTCCTGATTCTGCTGCTGCCCCTGCCCCTGCTGCTGCCCCTGTTCCCCCGGCTGCCCTCCGCCGTCCTGGACCTCCTGCGAGGCCGGGCCGGAGGAGGGGCCGGGGGCCGGGGTGTCGGCCGAGCTGGAGTCCGGCGAGAACAGGATCATCCCCAGATAGACGGCTGCCAGGAACGTCGCCGTCCCCGCGATGGCGCTCGCCACCCTCGGACGCCGGCGGATCGCCTCCCGCGTACTGCGGCGGCGGGCCGGGACCGCCCGGGACGTGGTGGAGCGTCTTCGCCCCGTGGGCTGCGGCAGCCGGTACGTCGCAGGGCCCGCGGGAGCGGCCGGGGCCGACGGCGAAGGGGCGGGGGAGGGGGCGGCCCGGCGCGACGCGGGCTTCGGCATAGGGAGCGGCTCCGGACGGCCGCGCCAGGCGTCGGTGCGGAACCAGTCGGAGACCTGCTGCGCCGTGGGCCGCTCCTCGGGCTTCTTGGCCAGCAGGCCCAGGAGGTACGAGTCGAACGCGGCCGAGATGTCCACACCGCGCTGCCGCAGCGGGACCGGCGGGGTGTCGACATGCTGGTACAGCGTGGCGGTCGCGGTGTCGGACTTGAACGGCGGCTGTCCGAGCAGCAGTTGGTAGACGACGCAGCCCAGTGAGTACATGTCGGACGCGGAGTCCGCCGTACGCCCCAGAGCCCGCTCGGGCGCCAGATACAGGCTGGTGCCCACGATGTGACCGGCCGTCGTCAGCGCCGTCGAGGGGTCGTCGACGAACTGGGCGATGCCGAAGTCGCCGATCTTCACCGAACCGTCCGCGTCCAGCATGAGGTTGCCCGGCTTGATGTCCCGGTGGACGATGCCCTGGCGGTGCGCGGCGGCGAGACCGGCCGCCGCCTCCCCGGCGATCCGCGCGACCTGCTCGGGACGGACGCGCTCCTGGGCGGCGAGCAGATCACCGAGGCTCTGCCCCTCGACCAGCTCCATCACCAGGAAGAAGCGGTCCTCCCAGGCCCCGAAGTCGAAGACGGCCACCAGGTGCGGGTGGCTCAGCCGGGCGGCGGTCTGGGCCTCCAGCCGGAACCGGGCGGTCGACGAGGCGTCCGCCTGGTCCCCCAGCAGCAGCTTCACGGCCACGGCACGGCCCAGCACCTCGTCCGCGGCGCGCCACACCTCGCCCATACCGCCACGGCCGATGGGGGATATCAACCGGTACCGACCAGCTACCAGCACCTGTTCACCTAACTCGAATCGTGGCCCGCTCCGACTGCCGGTCCACCGCGCGGCGGCCTGCCCCCTGAGGGACCCTGCACGGCGGAGTGAACGACATGATCAGGATATCGGTCCGCGGAGCCGCCGATGTCCCGACGGCCCTCCGCCGAGGCGCGGCTGACGGCCCGGCACCTTCAGGAACGGCCGCCCGGCCGGGCCTCGCCCCGCAGCCAGCCGTACGCGGCCGCCGCCGTAAAAGCCGACTGCCCGCCCGCGAACAGCAGATCGGCGGCCTTGAACGCCGGGTCGGAGGCGGTCGCGGGCACATAGGGGACGGCGATGCACCGCATCCCCGCCGCGTGCGCGGCCGCGGCCCCCGGCGGCGCGTCCTCCAGCACCACACAGTCGGCCGGCTCCGCCCCCATCCGCCGGGCCGTCTCCAGGAAGACGTCGGGCTCCGGCTTCCCGTGCGCGACCTCCTCGGCGGAGACGTACAGCGGGATGTACGCCTCCAGCCCCGTGACCGCGAGCACCGCCCCGATCGCGGCCCGGGAGGAGCCGGAGGCCACCGCCATCGGCACCCCGGCGGCGTGCAGGAGCTCCACGAAGGCCCGCATCTGCCCGAACACCTCGGTGGAGGCCCCCGCCAGCTCCAGGTAGAGCGCGTTCTTCCCGGCGAGCAGCTCGTCGACCGGGGCGTCGATCCCGTACTCGCCCCTCAGGGCGGTCAGGGTCTCCCGGGTGCCGATCCCGATGAAGCGGGTGTGGTCCTCCCAGCTGAAGTCGCTCACCCCGTACCGGGCGAGGAGCCGGCGCCCCGCCTCGTAGTAGTTCGGTTCGCTGTCCACCAGCGTGCCGTCGAGGTCGAAGATCACATGGAGGCCGGGTCGCGGAATCATGGCCTCCAGCATGCCGCAACGGACCCGGCCTCCAGCGTGCCGCAACGGCCCCGCTCCGGGCCCGGGCGCCCCGGCCGCCTCAGCCGGTCTGGCCGGCCGCCGCCCGCCCCACGGACTCGACCAGCGGCAGCACCCGGTGCGCCACCCGCTCGCGCAGCGCCACGTCCGTCCGGGTCCTGACCACGCCCGGCAGCTGGATCAGCCGCTGGATCACGTCCTCCAGGTGCCCGTTGTCCCGGGCCACGACCCGGGTCAGCAGATCCCCGCCCCCCGTGGTCGAGAACGCCTCGATGATCTCGGGAACGGCCGCCAGCGCGTCACCGACCTCGACCAGATGCCCCTGGGTGACCTCCAGGTGGACGAAGGCGAGGACGGGGTGGCCGAGGGCGGCGGGGGAGAGGGCCGGCCCGGTACCGGTGATGACCCCGTCCCGCTCCAGCCGGTCCAGCCGGGCCTGGAGGGTGCCGCGGGCCACCCCGAGGATGCGCGCGTACTCCCGCACGCTGGTGCGCGGCTGCTCGATCAGCAGGCGCAGGATCCGGGTGTCGAGAGCGTCCACGGCCATGGTCCGCCGACCTCCTTCTGGTGCGGTGGTCCGTTGGCCTCCTCCTGGCCCACGGATCCGGTCCGTAACTATGCCATTGGTCCAGGAGATTCGCCGTCGTTTGATCCATAGGCCCCCAGGATGCTCTGATGGTGCTGTCGATGGCGCCGCGGACTTCCGTGGCGCCTTTTTCATGCCGAGCGCGCGGGGCCCACGGGAGACGCGGAAGGGGAGCAGTGTGCTGAAGAGGGTGTTCGTGGCACCGGACCCGGGGAGGGTGCGGCTGCGGTTCGCGAGCCGGGCCGTCATCGGGATCGGGCTCGCGGTCGCGCTGTGCGGGCTCGTCGGGCACTCGCTCGTCGCCGCTATCACCGGCGGTCTCGCGGCGCTGCTGGCCCTCTTCACGGTCATGGACGCCACGGTGCGGCAGCAGGCCGTCACGACCGCGCTGCTTCCCGTCGCCGGGCTCCCGGTCCTCGCCGTCGCCGCCGTGCTGCACGACCAGCCCGTCGCCCGCGACCTCACCTTCCTCGCTGTCATGGGCGCGGGCGTCTACGCCCGGCGCTGGGGGCCGCGCGGGCACTCGCTGGGCGTCTTCGCCTTCATGACCTTCTTCGCCGCCCAGTTCCTGCACACGGAGGTGAGCCAGCTGCCCGAGCTGTACGCCGCCGTCCTGCTGTCCCTCGCCGTCTCCTCCACCGTCCGCTTCGGCTTCTGGTGCTACGAGCGACGACTGCCCGCCGTGGCCGTGCCCGTCCCTCCGGAGGGGCACGGACTGGCCCGCATCACCACCCGGCAGGCGGTCCAGGCCACCCTGGGCGGCGCCTTCGCGCTGGGCCTCGGGCAGGTCCTCTCCGACCAGCGCTGGTACTGGGCGGTCGGCGCCACCTGGTGGGTATTCGTCAACACCACCTCGCGCGGCGAGACCCTCGTACGCGGCTTCCGCCGGGTCCTGGGAACCGTGATCGGTATCGCCGCCGGCTTCTTCGTCGCCATCCCGCTGGAGGGCGCCGGGGCGCCGACCGCCGCCATCGTCGCGGTCTGCGTCTTCGGGATCTTCTACACCGCGGCGGTCTCGTACAGCTGGATGATGTTCTTCGTCACCGTCATGGTCGGCGTGCTCTACGGGGTCCTGGGCGTCCTGGACGCCTTTCTGCTCTGGCTGCGGGTCGCGGAGACGGCCGTCGGCGCGCTCGGCGCGGTGCTCGCCGTGCTGGTGGTCCTGCCCGTCACGACCCACGCCATCACCGACGCGTGGATCCGCAAGGCCCTGCGGTGCGTCCACGCCTGCGCCGCCGAGGCCGCCGAGCGCCTCGCCGGCTCCCCGAGCGCCGACCCCGGCCCCCGGGTCGCCGAGCTGGAGGTGCTGCTCGGCCGGGTCCGGCTCTCGCTCGCCCCGCTGGTGCACCCCCTGAGCCCGCTGAAGGCCCGCAAGGTGCGGGCGCGCCAGGTGCTGGCCCTGCTGGACGACTGCGTACGGGAGGTGCGCGGCCTGGCCTCCATCGCCGCGGACCCGGCCGCCTCGCACGACGCCCGGCTCTCGGCCGCCTGCTCCCGGGTGGAGGAGGCGGTGGAGGAGCTGCTGCGCCAGGAGAGCCGGGAGGAGCGGGGAGCCGTGCGCGCGGGCGTGCAGTCCGGCGCCGCTGTGGATCACCCCGCCCTGGCCCATCTGCACGGCCTGGAGCGGGCACTGGCCGACCTCGCCACGCCCCTGCACAGCCCGCCCCGGGCCCCGGTCGCCGCCTGAGCCCACCCCTTTCCCGCCGTCCTGCGGATTGGTCCAGACCTGATGTGGTGTGCCTGCTACCGTCGGCCGGAAGATCACGGCGACGGTGAAGTGGGGTAGTGCGATGGGCGGCAGCAGCACCGGACGGGCATTCATGGGGTCGTTCACCTCGGCGGGCGGCCTCGGCGTCACCGTCGCGGAGGTGGACCGGAACACCGGGGCGCTGACCCTGCTCGGGTCCTCGGACGCCCTGCCCGACCCCTCGTTCCTCGCACTCGGACCGGGCGGAGAGGCCCTGTACGCCGTCGGCGAGAGCGCACCGGGCTCGGCGGCCGCCTTCGACGTCAGCGGCGACGTACCGGCCCTCCTGGGCCCTGTACGGCCGGTCGACGCCGACGGCCCCACCCACCTCGCGCTCGCCGCGGGCCACCTGGTCACCGCCAACTACGGATCCGGCAGCGTCACCGCCCTGCCCGTGCTCGCCGACGGATCGCTCGGCGAGGTCTCCTCGGTCGTCCGGCACGAGGGCAGCGGCCCCGACAGCGAGCGCCAGGAGGGCCCGCACGCCCACCAGGTGCTGCCCGACCCCTCCGGCCGCTGGGTGGTCAGCGTGGACCTCGGTACCGACTCCGTACGGGTCAGCGCCCTGGACCCGGCCACCGGAGCCCTGGAGCCGCACGGCGAGACACCGCTGCGTCCGGGCACCGGACCGCGCCACCTGGCCTTCCACCCCTCGGGCCGCTACGTCTACGTCCTGAACGAGCTGGTGACGACCCTCACCGTCTGCCGCTGGGACGCCGAGGCGGGCCGTCCGGAGCCGCTGGGGGAGGTCCCGGTGCTGCCCGAGACCGAGCCCGCGGGCGACTCCGACGGCTCCGTACGCGCCTACCCGTCCGAGGTGGTCGTCGCGCACGACGGCCGCTTCCTGTGGACCGCCAACCGGGGCCACGACAGCATCTCGGTCCTGACGCTGGACGAGACCGGCGAGAAGGCCGCCCTGGTGGCCACCGTCGGCTGCGGCGGCCGCTGGCCCCGCGACCTCACCCTCGACCCCAGCGGCCAGTGGCTGTACGCGGCGAACGAGCGCTCCGGGAACGTCAGCTGGTTCGCCGTGGACGCGGAGACGGGCATCCCGCAGCACGCGGGCTCCGTCGAGGTCCCGGCGGTCTCCTGCGTCGTCCTCGGCTGACCCGGGGCCGTACAGGCAGCAGGAAAGCCGGAAAGACAGACGGCCGGAAAGCCGGAAAGCCGCGGCCCGGACCGGAGGACCCCTGAAGGTCCGACCGGTCCGGGCCGCGGCTCTCCGTGCGTCCGTGCCGCTTCCGTCGACCCGGGTCAGTGCGCCTGGGCGCCCTGCGGGGTCGCGGGCGTGATGCCCAGCGCCGTGGCGTACAGCGACAGCACGAGCTTGCCGATCGCCGGGTAGGCGCCCAGCGGCTCGGCGGTCGCGCAGCCGGCCTCCTTGGCGGCGGCGTCCAGCAGACCGGGGTCGACCTCCGGGCCCACCAGGTACGGCGCCAGCGCGAGCTGCGCCGAGCCGGAGCCCTGGAGCTGCTGCGCGATCGAGGCGACCGAACCCTCGACGTCCAGCGCGGCGGCCATCACCGGCACGGCGAGCCGGGCGGCCAGCAGCATGCCGGTGATCCCGGCGGCCTGCACGGCCTCCTCGCCGCCCACCGTGGCCAGCACGATGCCGTCGGCGGCGGTGGCGACGGTGAACAGCCTGGCGCGGTCGGCCCGCGCCAGCCCGGCCTCCGAGAGCCGGACGTGCAGGGCCTCGGCGAGCAGCGGGTGCGGACCGAGCACGTCGGTCAGCTCCACCTGCGTACCGCTGTCCATCACGGCCTGCCGTATCCGCCGGATCAGCGCGCTGTCGGGACCCGCGAGCAGCGGGACCACGACGGCGGACGGACCGGCGGGCTCGGTGGCCTCGCGGCCGACGGCGACGGCCTGCTCGTAGCGCTGGACGCGCTCGGCGGCGGAGTGGGCGAGAACGGTGGCCAGAGTCGGGTACTCGGCATCGTCACCGTCGAGATAGCCGATCCGGGCGTTGAGGCCGGGAAGCTCGGAACGGGCGATGCTGATCACCTCTTCGGCCAGACTGCGCGTGGCCGAGGAGGGGGTACCGGGAACGGCGAGAACGAGCGCGGCAGCGCCCTCAGGTGCGACCACGGGCTCCGGGCGGCGGTGCCGTCCGGACTGGCGAGGTCGCGGCATTCGTACAGGCAGGCCGGAAGCGGGCCCAGTGGGGGTGCTCATGGCGCCGCATGCTACTGGTTTTGGATGCTCCTCTGTTCGGGGAGGGTCCGGTCGAGCGTTAACTATCCGCTTATGTCCGATGAGTGGCGTACCGGTGAAGTGTCCCTGTCTGTCAGTCTGTCCGCCGCCCCGCTCACCGGCCCGTCCGCCGGTACGCCGTCGCTTTCCGGCTCCCCGTTCCGTACCTCCGCTCCCACGCCTCCGGAAGGTCCTGAGGGTCCGTCCCCGGCCGGGACGAACAGCATCGTCGGGTGGTGCGGCAGCCGCAGACCGTCCAGGGCCAGAGCGCGCGCGATCCGGAGTGCGCCGGTCAGCGGATCGCCCGTCCCGGTGGTCACGCGGGCCTGCGGAACCAGCCGCGCCAGCTCCTCACGCACCGGTCCGAGCAGAGGCTCGCCCATCCGGAACAGCCCGCCCGTCAGGGCCACTTCGCAGACGTCGCCGCCCTCGGGGCCGGCCGTCGGGCAGACGGCCGCCGCCGCTTCGGCGATATGCGCGGCCGCCTCCCGCAGAATGCCCGCCGCGACCTCGTCCGCTCCGGCGCACGCCGCCACCTCGGGGGCGAACGAGGCGAGCACGGCCGGGCGGTCGGAGCGCGGGTAGAGCAGCCCCGGCAGCCCCTCGGCGGGTCCGAACACGGCGTGCAGCCGGGCCAGCAGGGCGGGGGAGCCGCCGCGCCGCCCGTCGTGGGCGCGCATCGCCGCGTCGAGCCCCGCCCGGCCGATCCACGCACCGCCGCCGCTGTCACCCAGAAGATGACCCCAGCCGTCGGCCCGGTGCCACTCCGTGAGGTCCGTGCCGAGGGCGATCATGCCCGTGCCGCCCGCGACGACCGCCCCGGGACGCTGTCCCACCGCGCCCGCGTACGCCGTCACCGCGTCGGCGGCCAGCGCCATCCGGCGTACGCCCAGCGCTTCCGCGAGCGCACCGGGCAGCTCCGCCCGCAACCGCCCGCCGAGCGTGGCCATTCCGGCGGCCCCGATCGCGAACGCGGCGATCTGTCCGAGGGCGACCTGCCCAGAGGGGTCGGCCGCGCCACCGGCACCGGCCCGCTCCAGCAACTCCGTCACCGCGGGCAGCAGTTGTTCCAGCAGATGGGCCGCGTCGATCCCCCCGGCCCCCGTCCGCACCGGCTCGGCGCAGACAGCCGTGAACGGCGGTCCGTCCGTGTCCACCCGGCCGAGCGCCACCCGCAGCCCCGACCCGCCGGAGTCGACCCCGAGGACATACGCCTCAGGGGTGGGTGCGGGGGACGGGGCGTCGGTCACGGCAGGCGCCAGTCGACCGGCTGCGCCCCCTGGCGCTCCAGCAGTTCGTTGACCCGGCTGAACGGGCGCGAGCCGAAGAACCCGCGGTCGGCCGACATGGGCGAGGGGTGCGAGGACTCGATCGCGGGGAAGTCGCCCAGCTGCGGGCGGAGGTTGCGGGCGTCCCGCCCCCACAGGACCGACACCAGCGGCGTGCCCCGGCCCACCAGCGCCTTGATCGCCTGCTCGGTCACCTCTTCCCAGCCCTTGCCCCGGTGCGCGGCGGGCCGCCGGGGCGCGGTGGTCAGCGCCCTGTTCAGCAGCAGCACCCCCTGCCGGGTCCACGGCGTGAGGTCGCCGTTGGACGGCCTCGGCAGGCCGAGGTCCGCGTGCAGCTCCCGGAAGATGTTCTCCAGGCTGCCCGGCAGCGGCCGGACATCGGGCGCCACGGCGAAGCTCAGCCCGATCGCGTGCCCCGGGGTCGGATACGGGTCCTGGCCGACGACGAGGACCCGCACCTCCTCGAACGGCTGCTGGAACGCCCGCAGTACGTTGGCCCCGGAGGGCAGATACGTACGGCCCGCGGCGATCTCCGCGCGGAGGAAGTCGCCCATAGCGGCGATGCGTTCGGCGACGGGTTCGAGGGCGTCGGCCCACCCCGGCTCGATGATCTCTTTCAACGGTCGTGCTGCCACGCGCCGCACTCTACTGGTGATACGACCACTCCGATCAACTGCCGTCAGCCGGGGGCCGCTCTCCCCCCCGGGCCCCGTCACTCAGCCGAGAGCCACCGCCCGGACGCAGAGCACGTCCGGCAGATGTGAGGCGAGCTGCTGCCAGCTGTCGCCGTCGTCCGCGCTCGCGTACAACTCGCCGTTGCGGTTGCCGAAGTAGATCCCGGCGGGATCCGCGTCGTCCGTGCAGAGCGCGTCGCGCAGCACCGTGCCGTAGTGCTCCCCGCCCGGCAGCCCCACCGTCAGCGGCTCCCAGGTGCGCCCCGCGTCGGGCGTCCGGAAGACCCGGCAGCGGTGCTCCGCCGGGACCCGGTCGGCGTCGGCGTTGATCGGGAAGACGTACGCCGTGTCGCCGCGGTGCGGGTGCGCCACGGCGGCGAACCCGAAGTCGGAGGGCAGGCCCGCGCCGATGTCGCTCCAGCTGTCGCCCGCGTCGTCGCTGCGGAAGACGCCCCAGTGGTTCTGGAGGTAGAGCCGGTCCGGGTCGGCCGCGTCCCGGGTGACCTTGTGGACGCACTGGCCGAACTCCGGGTCCGGATCCGGCAGGAAGACCGCCGAGACGCCCTTGTTCGCCGGCTCCCAGCTCTCCCCGCCGTCCTTCGTCCGGAACACGCCCGCCGTCGAGACCGCGACCGTCACCGCACGCGGGTCCCGGCGGTCGGTGAGGATGGTGTGCAGCCCCTCCCCGCCGCCGCCCGGCTCCCACTTGGAGCGCGTCGGGTGCTCCCAGAGCGGGCGGACCAGCTCGAAGGACTCGCCCCGGTCCTCGGATCGGAACAGGGCGGCCGGCTCGGTGCCCGCGTAGACCACGTCCGGGGCCTCGGGGCCGGCCGGCTGCAACTGCCAGACCCGCTCCAGCGACGCCCCGGTGAACTCGGGGAACTTCACCGCCGGACGCTGCGGCTCGACCCAGCTCTCGCCCAGGTCGTCGGAGTGGAAGACGGACGGCCCCCAGTGCGCGCTGTCACCGCCCGCCAGCAGCCGGGGCGTGGTCCCACGGGTGTCGATGGCTACTGAATAGATCGCCTGCGCGTTGAAGTGCGGCCCCTCGATCTTCCAGTTCCCCTCGCGCCTGCGGCCGATGAAGAGACCTTTGCGGGTGCCCACGGTGAGGAGTACGTCGGTCATGGTGGAGACCTCCCGATTACGCCGTTGTACCGGATGTGAGCCAGTCTGCACCCGACCACTGACAGTGGCCCGCGGACGCTCCCGGCGGGTCAGGTCATCGGCCCTCGTACGTAGCTCCCGCGTCCCCCACGGCGACCGCTCCCTTGACCGCCGTCCGGCGGCGGACCTAGCGTTGGCGCGGCGTAGAAAGCGCTTGCAGTCCCCTGGCGAGCCCCGAGACCCTGGAGCACCCGTGGTGACCTTCGAAGGACTGCCCGGCGCCGTCGCCGTCTCGCACCTGACCGTCTACGACTGGCCCGCCGCCGACGGCCTGCGCGGCGGCACCCCGCACCTGCACCTCACCTGCTCCGAGGGGTACGTGGTGGTCGGCGGCACCGGCTCCGTACAGACCCTCACCGCCACCGGATTCCGGCAGACGCCCCTGGCGCCCGGGGCGCTCGTCTGGTTCACCCCGGGCACCATCCACCGGCTGGTCAACGAGGACGGGCTGCGCGTCGTCGTGCTCATGCAGAACAGCGGGCTGCCCGAGGCCGGCGACGCCGTCCTCACGCTCCCGCCCGCCCTCCTCGCCGGCCCGGACGTCTACGGCGCCGCCGCGGCGCTGCCCCCGGACGGTACGGAGGCCGAGCGGGAGCACGCCGCCCGCGCCCGGCGTGACCTCGCCGTGGAGGGATTCCTCGCCCTGCGCGAGGCGGCGGAGGCGGGCGACCCGGAGCCCCTCGCCGCGTTCCACCGCGCCGCCGCCGCGCTCGTCCGGCCCCGGGTGGGGGAGTGGCGCGCCCGCTGGGAGCAGGGTGCCGCCGTGGCCGCCGCCGCGACGGCCGCCCAGCTCGACGCGCTGGGGCGCGGCGCCGGGGGCTATCTGGCGGAGGCACGGGTGCACGGGCAAAGGCCCGTGGAGCGGGGGCGGTTCGGGATGTGCGGCCGCCTGGACGTCTACCGGGTCTGAGCGGTCTCCGGGGAGCCCGGAGCCCGCACGGCGGGGGTGGAGTCACGCGGGCAGGTCAGCAGCCGCGTGGTGCTGCCGTCGTCCTCCTGGATGTCCCGGACGTGGACGAAGCCGATCCGGCCCAGCACGGCCAGCGAGGCGGCGTTCTCGGCGGCCACGGTCGCGTGCACCTCCGCCAGTCCGAGGGTGTCGAACCCGTGCCCGACGAGAGCGAGCGCCAGCTCCGTACCGAGGCCACGGCCCCAGGCTCCGGGGGCGAGCGCGTAGATGATCTCGTGCCCGCCGGAGGCCTCGGTCGGCTTGATCTCGGCGTGCCCCACGAGCTCGCCGCCGACCTTGACCGCCCAGACCTCGAAACGGTTCTCGGCATAGACCTTGGTGAAGATCCGGCCGAAGAGCGCCCGGTCCTCGGCCTCCGTGGACGGCCCGTCGCCCATCCACCGGGAGACCGAGGCGTCCTGGAACAGGGCGACGAACTCCTCCTCGTCGGCGGGCGTGTACGGGGTCAGCAACAGGCGGTCGGTGCGCAGCAAAGGATTCACAGGGGGTGAAGCTACGTGCGGCCGGATTCCCGGCACAACCGAATTCCGCTGGTCAGTGGTGCGCGGCTCAGCTGAGATGCTGGAGCGGCACACACCACAGCGGCACACACCACAGCGGCAGGCACCCGCAGCGGCAGGCACCGCACGACCGGGCACGAGGAGCAGACGATGCGCAGCGGGATCACGGACGCCGACGGTCACGACGTGCCGGTGGCGGTGGCTCCGGGGGAGGCCGGACCCGATCCCCGTGTCTCCGTGACGCTGACGCCCCCGGCGGGCGAGCTGCGCTGGTCGTGCACCCCGGCCGCAGCCCGGGAGCTGGCCGCCGCGCTGGTCCGGGCGGCCGAGGAGACGGAGAACGCGTCCGACGAGGGGCCGGTCACGGTCCCGGCGGGCGAGCTGCGGCGCGGTGACGTACGGGACGGTGACCGTTCCATGACCGTGGACGGCGTACGGACCGACGGCTCCACGGCCCACGTCACCTGGAGGTCCGGCGCGGGCCGTACCTGGAACCAGAGTTACGACGTCAACACCGCGATCACCCTCAGGCGTCGGCTGCCCGGCGACCGCTGAAGCCTTCGCCCGCAGGTCCGGTGGCCGTCCGGCCGCCCATCCTGCCGCCAGGAGCGGCCACTTCGGTCTCCGGCCCGCCCTCCGCCTCGCTAGGCTGGCCGTGATGTTCACCGACCAGGGACCCACCCTCCGCGAACTGGCCGTCCAGGCGCTCTCGTCGACCGAGCGCGGCTACGACCTCCTCGCCCCGAAGTTCGACCACACGCCCTACCGGACCCCGGACCGGGTCCTCGACAGCGTCACCCGGGCGCTGGAGCCGCTCGGCCCCTTCGATACCGGCCTCGACGTCTGCTGCGGCACCGGCGCGGGCGTGGGCGTGCTGCGGCAGGTGTGCCGGGAGAGGGTCGCCGGGGTCGACTTCAGCGCGGGCATGCTCGCGGAGGCCCGTACGGCGCTCCCGCCGATGGACGGCGGACCGGCGGTCGACTGGGTACGGGCCGACGCCCTGGCGCTCCCGTTCGCCCCGGCCTTCGATCTGGCCCTGAGCATCGGTGCGTTCGGCCATTTCCTGCCCGCTGACCGCTTCGGGCTCTTCGCCGAGGTGTACGGGTCGCTCCGGCCGGGCGGCCGCTTCGTCTTCCCGATCGGCGCCCCGCCGGCCGTGGGGTCGCGCGCCTACTGGTCGCTCCTCGGCTTCGACGCGGCGATGCGGGTGCGCAACGCCCTGTGGCGCCCGAAGTTCATCATGTACTACCGCACGTTCCGGCTCTCCGACGTGCTCGACGACCTGACCGACGCCGGATTCAGCGTGCGGCTGATGGCCCTGACCGACCTGGGGCAGCGCCCCGACGGCTCCCCGCGCGCCCGCCTGGTGGTGGCCACCCGGGAGTGACGCGGGCGCCCCGGTGCCAGGCTCTCACCCCTCCTCGCCCCGCGCCGCCGCCAGCAGCCCCTGCCAGTCGGGGATCTTCACCGGCCCCCGCCCCAGCGAACGCCCAAGGGCCGCCTCCGCGCGCTCGATCGACAGCCAGCCGTCCCACTCCACCGGCCGCAGCCCCCACGCCCGCAGCACGGCCAGCGGGTCCTGTGCGGCCGGCCGGCGGGCGAGCAGGGGCGCGTCCTCGATCAGCGAGGCGACGGTCTCCTTGGCGCAGGACCGGTTGGAACCGATCACCCCGGTCGGCCCCCGCTTGATCCACCCCGCCACGTACTCCCCGGGCGAGGGCACCCCGTCCCGCAGGACCCGCCCCGCCGCGTGCGGCACCGTCCCGCGCACCGGGTCGAAGGGCAGGCCGGGCAGCTCCACCCCGCGGTAGCCGACGGCCCGCAGCACGAGCTGCGCCTCGACGTCCTCGTACGCACCTGTGTCCTGGACGCCCCCGGCACCGTCCGGAGCCGTACGCGCGAACCGCACCCCCGCCACCCGCCCGCCGCGCTCCAGCAGCTCCACCGGCCGCAGGAAGAACCGCAGCCGGATCCGGCGTGCGGCATCGGCCGCCGCGGGCTCTCCCAGCGCCGACCAGCCGCGCAGCACGTCCAGGTTCCGCCGCACCACCGCGGGCAACGGCAGCCCCTCCTGGGCCGCGTACGCCGGGTCCATGGCCAGCTCCGCCGGGTCGACGACGACCCGCGCCCCGGGCAGCGCCCCCAGCTCGCGCAGCTCCTTGGTGGTGAACCGGGCCTGGGAGGGGCCGCGCCTCCCCGCGATGTGAACCTCGCGCACCCGGCTGCCGGCGAGCGCCCCGAGCGCGGCCCTCGGCACATCGGTGGCGCGCAGTTCGTCCGCGCCGCGCGCCAGGATCCGGGCCACGTCGACCGCCACGTTGCCGACCCCGATCACCACGGCCGAGCGGGCTTCCAGGGCGAAGCCGTCGGGGGCGATGTCCGGGTGGGCGCTGTACCAGGAGACGAACCGGGTGGCGGACCAGCTCCCCGGCAGATCCTCGCCCGGCACCGCCAGCGGGCGGTCGGCGGCGGCCCCGACGCAGTAGACGACCGCGTGGTACAGCTCCGCCAGACGGGCCGGGGGGACACCGCCCGCCCCGCCGATCTGCACATGGCCGACGAACGTGACCCGCTCGTCCTCCAGGACCGCCCGCAGGCTGTTCTGGAGCGACTTGATCTTCTCGTGGTCGGGGGCGACCCCGTACCGCACCAGGCCGTACGGGGTGGGCAGCCGGTCCAGGACGTGCACGCGCACCTCGGGCACGAGCGACTGGTTCAG
The DNA here is from genome assembly GCF_033109485.1 of Streptomyces cyaneofuscatus. Lineage (NCBI taxonomy): Bacteria > Bacillati > Actinomycetota > Actinomycetes > Kitasatosporales > Streptomycetaceae > Streptomyces > Streptomyces cyaneofuscatus. The sequence goes on from NZ_CP137002.1 coordinate 7,559,890, forward strand.
CAGGGCCTGGGCCGTGTAGACCCCGCTGGGACCGGAACCGACGACGGCGACACGGAGCACGGCGCACCTCTTCCCGGAGGGGTGCTTTCCAGCATCGCACCGACGGCCGGAACACGGGAGGTCCGCGGCCGTGTCACCCGGACCGCACCAAGCCGCACCGCACCGGACCGGTCCGGACCACTCCGGACCGCGGCGCGTCGCTCACGTCATCAGCGTGCGCATCCGGTTGATCTCCACCGTCTGCTGGGCGGCGACATCGCTCGCCATCTCTTCGACGAACACGTCATTCCCCTCGGAGAGCGCCTCCGTGGCCATGGTGATCGCCCCCTGGTGGTGGGTGATCATCAGCTCCAGGAAGAGCTGGTCGAAGGCCTTGCCCTTCGCCGCGCGCAACTCCTTCAGCTGCGCTTCGGTGGCCATACCGGGCATCCCGGCATGGTCGTGGGGCTGTTTGCGGTCCTCGCCACCGTTCCTTTTCAGCCAACCTTCCATGGCGCCGATCTCCGGTTTCTGGCCTGCGGATATGCGCTCGGCCAGCCTCTTCACGACTGCGGCGGAGGCTCGTTCCGGGGCGAGTTCGGTCATCACGAGGGCCTGGGAGTGGTGCTCGATCATCATCTGCGCATAGCGGAAGTCGGCGGAGTTCGCGGTGTCCCTGCTCGCCTCCTTCGCCGCCTCCTCGGCGGTGAGCGTCCGGGCGGGCTCGCCCGGTCTGCCGGGGGCCACCACCCCCGGACCTGCGTCCTTGCCCGCGGCGGGCTTCGTGTCGCCGCCGTCACCGTCGCAGCCGCCCAGGGCGAGAACGGCGGCGGTCACCGCTGCCGCGAGGACGGTTGCGCGCAGACGGGCGGACGGACGGTGGATCAACACGGGGACCTCCTGTGCCACATGGGGGTGTTGCAGACCGTTCCTAGCACGCTTCCGCGGGCCCAAAGATCAAAAACTTCATTACGTCTCTGTTGCCATCTGTTGATGTGTACATGGGAGGGACGATACTGCCGGGGTCCGTGAACCGTTCGAACCCCGAACGGATACAAGGGAGGACGCAGTGATCTCGTTGCACACCACCCGCGTGCGGCGCAGACGTCTGGGCGTGGCAGCAGCCGCGGCCGGGCTCTTCGCCGCGCTGCTGACAGCCGCACCCGCAGCGGCGACGCCCGACCCGGGCGACGCTCCGGTCGACCGCGGCTCCGTGACCACCAGTCAGCAGGCCGAGGCCCGCGCCGCCATCCGCGGCGGTGACATACCCGGCGTGGACGAGATCGTCCACAGCTCGAACATCAAGCACCTGACGAGCGTCCCGAAGGGCGCCCTGAAGGGCACCAACACCGACCTCGCGTTCCAGGGCAAGTACGCCTACGTCGGCAACTACGACGGCTTCGTCATCTACGACATCAGCAACCCGAAGAAGCCGAAGACGGTCTCCGAGGTCCTCTGCCCGGGCGGGCAGAACGACATCTCGGTCTCCGGGAACCTGCTGTTCCTGTCCACCGACTCCTCGCGCAGCGACGACTCCTGCTCCAGCACCACCCAGCCCGCCACGGAGAAGTCCTCCTGGGAGGGCATGAAGATCTTCGACATCAGCAACAAGCGCAACCCCCGGTACATCGCGGCTGTCGAGACCGCCTGCGGCTCGCACACCCACACCCTCGTGCCGGACGGCAAGAAGAACATCTACATCTACGTCTCCTCGTACTCGCCGAACGAGACGTTCCCCGACTGCCAGCCGCCGCACGACGGCATCTCCATCATCAAGGTTCCGGTCAAGAAGCCGCAGAAGGCCAAGATCGTGGACTTCCCGGTGCTCTTCCCGGACGGCGGTAACCCGGGAGCGCCCACGAACCCGGGCGTCACCAAGACGTCGGGCTGCCACGACATCACGGTCCTGCCCTCCCAGGACCTGGCCGCCGGTGCCTGCATGGGTGACGGCATCCTGTTCTCCATCAAGGACCCGGCACGCCCGAAGATCATCGACCGGGTCCAGGACAACGTGAACTTCGCGTTCTGGCACTCGGCCACCTTCAACCAGGGCGCCAAGAAGGTCGTCTTCACCGACGAGCTCGGCGGCGGCGGCGCGGCCACCTGCAACGAGGAGATCGGGCCCAAGCGCGGTGCCAACGGCATCTACGACATCGTCGGCAAGGGCGACCATCGCAAGCTGGTCTTCCGCAGCTACTTCAAGATCGACCGCCACCAGGCCGACGTCGAGGTCTGCGTCGCCCACAACGGCTCGATCATCCCGGTGAAGGGCAAGGACCTGATGGTCCAGGCCTGGTACCAGGGCGGCATCTCCGTCTGGGACTTCACCGACTCGGCCAAGCCGAAGGAGATCGCCTTCTTCGAGCGCGGCCCGGTGACGCTCGACCAGGTCACCACGGCAGGCCCCTGGTCGGCGTACTACTACAACGGCCACATCTACTCCAGCGACATCGCCAAGGGCTTCGACGTGCTGAAGCTGAACGACCGGCGCACCGACCCGGCGGACCGGGTCAAGCTGGACGAGCTCAACGTGCAGACGCAGCCGGACTACTTCGCCCGCTGATCCGTCGGCGGGCAGCGTTCTCCGGTTCGTCCCGCACTCACAGGGCCGGCGTGCGCCGGGCGGTTCTTCCCGCCCGGCGCACGCCGGCCCCGCGCGTGGACGCGGGCGCCGCAGATTATTCATTGACCGATGAGCCGGGCCGGGACATGCTGTATGCCGCGCCTGGATCCGGCGACGCGGGGGATCGCCGGAGTCAGGTGTGTTTCCCCCGGGGGAGCGGCTCCGGTCCCGGGCTCAGACGGCGGTACGGGCGTTGCCGCCGGTCGCGGCGGCCCACTCCACGAGCAGACGCTGGTACTCCGCCTCGTCCTGCGGGGACAGGTAGCCGCCCGAGCGCTGCCACAGGCCGCGGATGTCCGCGTTGACCTCTGTGGCGGAGCGCGTGGAAACGGACGACGACGACATCGGGGACATGCATACAAGGCTACGGCCCCGATCCGATGATCCGACCCCATGCGGGACGGGATATCCCTCACACGGCGGGGGTTCGGGGCGGGATTTCGGTCACACTCCGGGCTCCGGCGCCCTGCGGGACACGCTCCGGGCGTATCCGGCGGCGGTGAACGCCACCACCGCCACCCCCAGCAGCGTCCCGCCCACCACATCGGTCAGCCAGTGCACCCCCAGGTACACCCGGGTCACCGCCACCCCGATCACCGAGACCACCGCCACGGCCACCGCACCGGCCCACAGCGCCGGCCCCGCTCCGTACAGCCGCAGCAGCCACAGGAGCAGCCCGCAGCTCACCACCGCCGTCATGGCGTGCCCGGAGGGGAAGGCCGCGAAGTGGGCCGAGTCCACCGGGTCCGGCCAGCGGGGGCGCTCGCGGTCCACGGCGGCCTTCACCCCCTGCGAGAGGAGGGAGCCGAGCAGACTGGCGGCGGCCACCCACAGGGCGAGCAGCCGCGCGCCGCGCCACCACAGGGCCACCACGGCCACCGCGATCAGCGCACGCATCGTCCACGGGTCCCAGAACCAGTCCGTCAGCACCCGGTTGACGTGGACCAGTCCCGGATCGGCCACCGCGTGCCGGTGCAGGGCATCGGCGACCTTACGGTCCAGGGACATCAGGGGTGACCACTGCGCCGCGACCAGGGCGAGGAGCACCACGAACAGCGTGAGAACCGCGGTGCCCGCTGCCAGGGCGGCCGCGGGGCGGGGGGAGCGGTCGTCCGTCCTGATGATGTGGGGGGAGTGCATGGGGTGATCCTCGCGGACACCACCGCCGGGTGGCTAACCCAGGGCGCGAAGTCCCGGAACGAAGGCCACCACGAGCGGGACGACCGGGACCAGTGCGGCCGCCGCCGTCAGACGCAGCCGACGGCCCGCCGTCAGCCGGTCGACCGGGGCCAGCAACCGGTTGACGCGCAACGGGACTTGGGCGTCCGGGGTGGGGCAGGGGCCGAAGACCCCACGGTCCTCGTTCAGCCCGACGAGGGCGAGCGCGGTCGTCAGCCGGCCGAAGCGGCGTGAGGCCACGTCGTCGGCCGCCAGCTCGACGAGCCGGTGCATCTCGTCGCGGAACGCGGCGAACACCGGGATCTGCGGGAAGCCGATGGCCAGCGCCGAGGAGCAGTGCAGCAGCCAGTCGTGCCGGGCCTGCGCGTGGCCCTGCTCATGGGCGAGTACGGCATCCAGCTGACGGCCCTTCAGCCGTCCGAGGGCGGCGGTGGTGATGACCAGCTGGGGCGCCGAACCCGGCAGCCACCAGGCGTCCGGGCGCTCACCCTCCAGCACCACGAGGCGGTCGGCGCCGGGCTCCTCGCCCGGCAGCAGCGGGGAGCGGACCAGCAGTTCCGCCCGGCGCTGCTTGCGCCGCCGCCGCGCGCGCCGGATCTCCCGCAGGAGCATCGCGCCGCTCCACAGGCCGCCCAGCGCCAGCAGCACCGCGATGACCGCCGACCAGGGCCCGTACGCGGCCAGGGCGTACGCCTCGACCACGGCGTGCGGGGCGGGGGCGAAGACATGGCCGCGCACCGCCTGCCAGGCGGCGGCCGCGCTGAACGTCATGGAGAGCGCGAACGACACGAGCACCCCGGCGACCACGCACTGCCACACCCACAGCGCCACCACCGGTTCGCGCTCCGGCCACCGGGCCCGGGCCATCAGGCGCGGGGTCACCAGAGCGGTCAGTGCACCGAGCAGCAGCAGCGCGAGGGAGACCAGCATGGCGCCAGCCTATGAGGGACGGGCGATCCGGGGGTATGGCTGCGCCCGGCAAGTGACGCAGACCACGGTTTGGAGGGCCTCTGTCTCGCGATCTGTCTCACAGAGTGAGAAGCATGGCGAACATGGCGATGCCCATCGTCAGCCGGCAGGCCATCGTCAGCTCGGTCCCCCCGCCCGCCGCGCCGCCCGCGCCGCCACCCCGGAGGCCGCCCCCACCGCCCCGTACGACGCCCTCCGCGCTGCCGCCCGCGAAGCTCGCGACGCCTGTCCCCGCCGGTATGAGGTGCCCGGCAGAGCGCAGCACGTACAGCGCGTAGTAGAGGAGCAGCACCCCCGTCAGCAGCGGGACGCCCCCGGCGCCTCCCGCCGCTCCGTGCCCGGCGTGCCCGCCCGCGCCCGCCGCCCCCGGAGCCATCGCCACCGCCATGTAGACCATGGCCAGCGAGCCGACCAGATGGTGCAGATGGTGGGCGCCGCGCCGCGCCGACCAGAGCGCCCGCAGAGCGGCGGCGCCGAACACGGCTCCGTACACCGCCCAGGTCCACTCCGGGAGCGTCAGCACCGCGGCCGGTACGGCCATCGCCGCCATGCCGAAACCCATCAGCGCCTCGCCGCGCGCGGTGCTGCGCTCCTGAGGGGTGCCGGTGCGGGTGCGCAGCAGGCAGTAGGCACCGCTCACCGCGCACAACGCCATCAGCAGCCAGCCGGCCAGGGCCCCTCCGTGCACGGCGGACCTCCCCCTCGGACGTACGGCCGGTGCGTGGCGTACAGCGGCGTACGGCACCGCTGTAGTCGATGCCCAGGCCCGGGTCGCCGAACCCGGCGCGCGGGGGCGTGAAGGGGGTGCGCCGGGGCCCGGAAGGGGCTCTCCGGGTCGCGTTACTCTCGACCCGCACGTGTGCACGGCCCGCGGAGCGCAGCAGAAAAGCATGCGGAGCAGCAGCACAGACCTGCAGAGCAGCAGCACAGAACGGAGCGACCATGGACACCGCCACGCCCCCCGGCTCGGCCCGCCTGACCTTCCGCGACGCGACCGACGCGGACGCGCCGGCGCTGGTGGCCCTCATCGAGTCCGCCTACCGCGGCGACTCCAGCCGCACCGGCTGGACCACCGAGGCCGATCTCCTGGAGGGGCAGCGGACCGACGAGGAGGGGGTGCGCGCGGTCATCAACGCTCCGGCGGGCCGGCTGCTGGCGGTCGAGCGCGACGGCGGGCTGATCGCCTGCTGCCAGCTCGAACACCGCGGTGACGCGGCGTACTTCGGGATGTTCGCGGTCCGCCCCGACTCCCAGGGCAGCGGCCTGGGCAAGGTGATCATCGCCGAGGCGGAGCGCACGGCCCGGGAGAGCTGGGGCGTGGCCGAGATGCACATGACGGTGATCTCGGCGCGCGAGGACCTGATCGCCTGGTACGAGCGGCGCGGCTACCGGCGTACGGGGCAGTTCACGCCGTTCCCGTACGGCGACGAGCGCTTCGGCATCCCGCAACGCGACGACCTGGCCTTCGAGCTCCTGGTGAAGAACATCGAAGGCCGCTAGGTTCTGTCGTCAAATGTCACGCCCACATCAGGAGTGACGCGAGCGTGACGGCCGCTTTGTAGGACTGGGCGGTTTTGTCGTAGCGGGTGGCGATGCCGCGCCACTGCTTCAGGCGGTTGAAGCACCGTTCCACGACGTTGCGGTGCCTGTAGGCCTCGCGGTCGAAGGCCGGCGGGCGGCCACCGCGACTGCCCCGCCTGGCCCGGTTGCCGACCTGGTCGGCACGCTCGGGAATCGTGTGAGGGATGCCGCGGCGGCGGAGCCAGGCGCGGATCGCTTTCGAGCTGTAGCCCTTGTCGCCCAGGACGTGATCGGGCCGGGTGCGGGGTCGCCCCGGTCCGATCCGGGGCACCCGGATCGCTTCCATCACGGCGGTGAACCGGGTGCAGTCGTTGGTGTTGCCGCCCGTGACGACGAAGCCGAGCGGACGGCCTCTGCCGTCACAGGCAAGATGAATCTTGCTGGTCAGGCCACCCCTGGACCGCCCGGGGGCCGGGTCGCGGAGCCCCCTTTTCGAGCCCCCGCCCCATGCTGGTGGGCCCGGACGATCGTGGAATCGACCGACACCAGCCACTCGATGTCGCCCGCCGCGTCCGCTTTCGCCTGGGCGGCCCGCAGCATTCGGTCGAACGTCCCGTCCGCCGCCCACCTGCGGAAACGGGTATGCAGCGTGGCCCACGGACCATAGCGCTCGGGCACGTCCCGCCAGGGCTGTCCCGGTCCGGAACTTCCACACGATCCCGTTCAGGACCCTGCGGTCGTCCAGCCGCTTCCGCCCCCGCAACGACACGGGCAGCAACGGCCGGACGAACTCCCACTCAGCATCGGACAGTTCATGGCGACGTATCACGACACCATGATCCACCAGCGATGATCATTTGAAGACACTGCCTAGGGCCGGCGGGAGGTCTGCGTCCTGGCCGACCTCCGGCGCGGCCGCGCCGCGGACGGTGGGCGATCTGGGGCGGTCCGAAATGGTCCGAGCTCCGTTGGCAGGTCATGCCAAGGCGAGCAGGTGCGCTACTTCCACACGATGGCCTCCAGGATCCGGACGGCGTTCCTGGCGCGGGACCCGGGTGGCGGCCCGGATACGTGAGGCGGCTGCGGCGCAACGGTAGGCATGGAAGTGCTGGACAAGGGTTTCGCGCTGGGCGGGAGTGCCTGGGGCGCCTACCAGGATCAGGTCCATGTGATGGGGCGTCTGCACCGATCCATCAGGGGCGATGTGGGTGACGTGCAGCGAGCACAGCAGGCGGTCGCTCATCAGTTGCCGCAGACGGCAGCGTATGTGGGTCTCGGGGTAGTGGACCTCGACGGTGTCGTCCGTGCACGAGATGTGCTCTGCCGGATCGAGGCGCTTGTCGGTGATGATGAGAGCGAAACGCGGGGCGAGGCCGCGGACCAGCGCGAGGCGCGGCCGCGGACGTGGGCGCGGTGGATGGGGCACGGAGTCCTCCTGGGGCGCTGGTGTCCGGGGCCGGGTGCGCGGAGCGGAGTGATGGCGCGGCGCCGGCGCCTTCTCACACCACGACCGGGCCCTGAACAACCTGCCCGGCGGGCGCCGGCTCGCCTACCGGGGCGCCATCGACGCCGAGAGCGCACTGGCGGGCATCGACGCCGAACTGGCCGAACACGGCCGGGTCCTGGTGATCGCCGACAGCGGGTCGCTTCCCTGGCTGACCGGATCGGCCGACGACCACGCACCGCACCTGCTCATGGTGGACGGCCTCGGCCCGGACGGTCACCGGCACGTCGTCGACGGGTTCACCGCCCTGTTCAGCAACGGCTCCCAGGACCCCTTCGCCGGCACGGTGTCCGACGAAGAGCTCAAGGGCATGCTGGCTTTTCCCCACGGCCTGTCGCCGGTCCACCGCACCCGCAACGCGCTGGCTTTCGGCTTCCCGGTGGCACCACCGGCGTACGAGACCTACCAGTGGCTGGCGGAGGAGCGGGGCACGACGAAGGAGGAACTGCCCGGTGGCCCCTGGCTGACCGGCGTCGCCGCTCTGGAGGAATCCGCGCGACTGGTGCTGGCCGACATGGACGGTGACGGTTCCCGCGGCTTGCTGGAGGACGTCTGGGCCGCAGCGCAGCACCACATCTTTCGCGACGCCCACCTGCTGACAGCGGGCACCGAACTGTCCTCGGCTGAACTGCAGACTGTCCGCTCCACCACGGCCAAGTGGCGCGAACTGCCTCGAGTGCTGCGGTTCGCCGCCAACTCCGCCCGTCGCGGACGCCCAAGGCCCTCGCTGGTCACCGGAGCGTTCGCCACTCTGGCCGAACTGGAAGCCGCCGCAGCACCGCTGCACGCCGTCCACGGTCACGGCGCCCCTGCCTCCCGGCCCGTCCGAACCCGCTCCCACACCCTGCAGGGAGGATGACCCCGGTGCCCGCCTCGCCACTCACCCTCTGGGACCGGTTCGCCGGAACGGCCGACCGTCACCCCGACCGCGTCGCCCTCGTCGTCGACTCCACCACCCTCACCTACGGCGCGCTGCGGAGGCACTCCGAGGCGCTGGCCGCCCGGCTGGGCGCGGGCGGCACGCCGCCGCGCCGGGTCGCTCTCCTCGCCCGGCGCACCCCCGTGACCTACGCCGCCTACCTGGCGGTGCAGCGGCTGGGTGCCGCGGTGATACCGATCAGCCCAGCCGCTCCGCCCGGCCGCAACGAGACCGTGGTGCGCCAGGCCGGTGCCACGCTGGTACTGGCCGACGCGGCTGCCGACGCCGGTCCGGCCGGCCGGGCCGCGCCCCTGGCACCCGTCGCCCTCACCGGGACCCCCGATGGGGCGGACCTGACCGGCATTCCCGGCCCGGGCCACCAGGACACCGCCTACATCCTCTTCACCTCCGGGTCCACCGGGCGTCCCAAGGGCGTGGTCATCCGCCATGCCAACACCGACGCCTACCTACGACACGCCGTCGAACGCACGGGCGTCGGCCCGGACAGCCGCCTGTCGCAGACCTTCGACCTCACCTTCGATCCGTCCGTCTTCGACATGTTCGTCGCCTGGAGCAGCGGAGCGGCCCTCGTCGTGCCCACCCGCGACGAACTGATGGACCCGGCCGGATTCGTGACGGAGCACCGGCTGACCCATTGGTTCTCCGTACCGTCCGTGGTTTCGCTCGCCGCTCGCCTGCGGCGGCTGGCACCCGGCTCCATGCCGACCCTGCGCTACGCGGCCTTCGCCGGCGAACCGCTCACTTTCCAGCAGGCCGGGGCGTTCGCCGCCGCCGCTCCCGGAGCCAGGCTGGACAACCTGTACGGTCCCACCGAACTGACCGTCACCTGCACCGGCCACCGCCTTCCCGCAGACCCCGCCGACTGGCGTCGCACACCGAACGGCACGGTCCCCATCGGCACCGCCCACCCCGGCGCCGAGATCCTGGTGGTGGACGAGCATCTGAACGCCGCCGACCGGGGGGAACTCCTTGTGCGCGGCCCTCAGCGGTTCCCCGGCTACCTCGACCCGGCCGACGACCCGGGCCGCTTCGCCACCGGCGAACCCGCCACCCGGCTCACCGCCTACCAGGGCGGAACGCCGACCGGTTCCGCCTGGTACCGCACCGGAGACCGTGTCGAGCGTCGCGGCGAGGACCTGGTCCATCTGGGGCGTCTGGACAGCCAGATCAAGATCAATGGCTACCGGGTCGAGCTGGGAGAGGTCGAGGAGGCACTGCGCTCCTGCCCCGGCGTCACCGACGCCGTCGTGGTGGCCCGCACCGACCGGCCGACCCCCGTCCTCCAGGCCGCCTACACCGGCGGCGCCCTCGACCCCGGGCCTCTGCTCAGGGCCCTGCAGCAGCGGCTGCCCGGATACATGGTGCCGCGCACCCTGGTGCACCTGCCCGAACTGCCCCTCAACCCCAACGGCAAGACCGACCGCGCCGCCGTGCTCGCCGCCGTGGACACCGACCGGCCCGCCGTCCCGCCCGCCGACCGCCCCGGCCCTGCCGACGCCGTCGACGCCCGCCGCACACCCCTCACGGAAGGAACCCGTTGACGTGACCGCGACATCGACCACCGACACCCCCGCCCGGCTGCCCGGCCGGGACGAGTTCTGCTCCGCCATGGCCCATCTGGCCACCGGCGTCGCCGTCATCACCACCGCGGGCCCCGACGGCCCGGTGGGCTGCACCGCCAACGCGGTGCTCTCGCTCTCCACCGAACCGCCCTCGCTCCTGGTCTCCCTCGCCAGCGCGGGCCGCACCGTGGCCCACGCCCGCGACCACGGGGCCTTCGCCGTCAACATCCTGAGCTGGCGCCGGCGGGAACTGATGGACCGTTTCGCCCGGCTGCCCGGCCCCGAACGCTTCCAAGGCGTCGACTTCCGTATGGAGGAGGGCTGCCCGGTGTTGGAGGGCACGGCCGCCGCCGTGGTCTGCCGACTCGACCAGGCCCCCACCGCGCTCGACCACACCCTGCTGATCGGCCGCGCCCTCTGGACGCGGGAGGACCCTGCCGCGCCGGCGCTCGTCCTCTACCAGCGCGGTCAGCACGCCGTGTCCGGCTGACCCCTCCCACGCGCCGACACGCCAACCCACCCGCCCCCACCCCGGACAGGACGAACCATGAGCGTCTTCACCGACATGGAATCCGAGGTCCGCAGCTACAGCCGGGCCTGGCCCACCGTCTTCACCGTCGCCCGCGGCTCCGAGCTGCGCGACGAGACCGGCCGTACCTACCTCGACTTCTTCGCGGGCGCCGGCGCCCTCAATTACGGTCACAACCCGCCCGAGCTGAAGCCGGCCCTCCTGGAGTACCTCGCCGACGACGGGATCACGCACGGGCTTGACATGCACACAGCCGCCAAGGGCGCCTTCCTGGAACACCTGCGCGACCTTGTGCTCGCCCCACGCGGCCTGGACCACCGTGTCCAATTCCCCGGGCCCGGTGGCACCAACGCGGTCGAGGCAGCGCTCAAGCTCGCCCGCAAGGTCACGGGGCGGCACAAGGTCGGCTACTTCGAACGCGGCTTCCACGGGATGACACTGGGCGCGCTCGCCGTCACAGCCAACCCGGTGAAACGCGCCGCGGCGGGCGTCCCGCTGCCCCATGCCGTGCCGATGCCCTTCGACCACCTCGCCGACGACGACGAGCGTGCCGTCACCCGGCTCCTACGGTCCCTGGAGGAGGCCTCCGCCGACGGGCCGCTCGCCGCCGTCGTGGTGGAGACCGTGCAGGGCGAAGGCGGGATCAACCCGGCCCGTCCGGCCTGGCTGAAGGCCCTCGCCTCCTGGACCGGCGTTCGTGGCACCCTGCTGGTGGTCGACGACATCCAGATGGGCTGCGGGCGCACAGGCCCGTTCTTCTCCTTCGAATCAGCCGGGATCACGCCCGACATCATCTGCCTGTCCAAGTCGATCAGCGGGTACGGGATGCCCATGGCCCTCACCCTGATGCGCCCCGAGTACGACGTATGGCAGCCCGGCGAGCACAACGGCACCTTCCGGGGCTACAACCCGGCGTTCGTCACCGCCGCCCGGGCGCTGGAAGTCTTCTGGTCCGACCACACGCTCCAGTCCAGGACCGTCACGCTGGGCGAACGGGTGCGCCGCTCGCTCACCGGGACGGCCGACCGCCACGGGCTCCCCGGTCCGCGGGGACGTGGCCTGGCCTGGGGGCTGCCGCTCGAACGCCCGGCCGCGGCCCGTGCGGTGTGCGACGCCGCCTACCGCGCGGGACTGCTGCTGGAAACGGCGGGTCCCCGGGACGAAGTGGTCAAACTCCTGCCACCGCTCACGGTGACGGACGGGGAGCTGGAGCGGGGCCTCGCGATACTCGACGAAACCGTCGCCACCGTAGTCAGTTCTCGAGCCCTCGCGGCCTGACCGAAACCTGTCCGAAGAAGCGCGCGCCCCCCGGCTCGAACGCCGGGGGTGGATGAACGGAGAGCGGATGTCGGTCGACCTCATGGGCTTCCTCGGGGTGGTGTTGGTCGCCTACGTGGTCCCCGGCCCGGACTTCCTGGTGGTGTTCCGGTCGGCGATCGAGCATCCGGCCAAGGGTCGGGCAGCGGGGCTGGGCGCCCAGGCAGGACTGTGCGTGCACATGCTCGCCGCCGCCATCGGGCTGGCCGTGATCGCCGCCCGCTCCCCGGTGGTCTACGACACCATCAAACTCCTGGGCGCCCTCTACCTGATCTATCTCGGGGTTCGGGCTGTGCTCGCAGCCCGGCGGGCCGCCCGGGAGCGCGCCACCGTGCGGGAGACGAAGGACGACAGCCCGCCGCTGGGAGAGCCCCAGTCCGCAGGTGCGCGGTGGCGCTCCGGCTTCGCCCAGGGGTTTCTCACCAATGTGCTCAATCCCAAGGCAGCGCTGTTCTTTCTCAGCATCCTGCCGCAGTTCGTCGACGACGCCGGTTCGATGACGGGGCAGATCTTCTTCCTCGGCATTCTGGACGTCCTGATCGGGATCCCCTACTGGTTCGCTGTGGTCGCCGTCGCCTCGCGGCTTCGTGCACTACTGGCCCGTCCGAAGATCCAGCACCGCTGGGAGCTGACCACCGGCTGGCTGTTCATCGCCATCGGCATCGGCGTCGCAACCGCCGCCTGAGTTCCGGTGTCACTCCCAGCCACCAAGGGGCTTCAGGCGGTGAAGCGGCCCGTGCGGCGGATCTCGGGGAAGTCGGTGGTCGCCCCGTCCAGGTTCAGCGCCCGGGCCAGCCTCAGGTGGTCCTGGGTGTTCACCACCCAGCCGAGCACCTTCACCCTCTCCGCGTGCGCCTGCTCCACCACCTCCAGCGTGAGCCGGCGGATGTTCAGCGCCAGCGTCGGCGCGCCCGCCACCCTGGCCCGGTCCACGATGTCCCCGCCCCAGCGGCTGGCGATGAGGACCGTCCGTACCCCCGGCACCAGCCGGGCGATCTCGGTGACGGCCTCGTCATGGAACGAGGAGACCTCCACCCGCCCCACCAGATCACGGGCCAGCATCACCTCCGCCAGCGCCCGGGCCGCCGCCACGTCCTTGATCTCGGCCTGGAGCGGGGCCTTCACCGCGTCCAGGACCTCCTCGAAGACCGGGATCCGCTCGCCCTTCCCGGCGTCGAGCTCACGCAGCTCCGCCAGGGTCTTGCCGGCGATCGGCCCGGTGCCGTCGGTCGTACGGTCCACATCGGCGTCGTGCATCACGGCGAGCGCGCCGTCCTTGCTGAGGTGGAGATCCAGCTCGATGGCGTCCATCCCCGCCTCCTCCGCGCGGACGAAGGAGCGCAGGGTGTTCTCGGGCTCGACGCCCATCACTCCACGATGACCCAGGGTGAGAAAGGACAAGGCGACCTCGTTCCCGTCGGCGGCTGCCCGCCAACTGCTCCTGCCCGTACGGAGATACGGGCGCGGATCCGGCATGACGGCACCGGTGAGGGTAACGGCCGGGGCCGCGGATGTCTGCCGCCGTGCGGGCCCGGTAGGCCGGACGGTGCAAGGACTGACGCAACTGTGCGCCTACCCGGCGTACGGCAGGAAAAACAGCGGTGACCATAGGGGGTCGGCAGGATAATTTTCAGGACTTCACTTGTGTGAAGTAACCCTGCGCGGCTACGGTGGCTCCACGCGAGGTTCTCCCGTGGAGGAAGTGTTATGACGGAAATTCTTGTGCACGGTGCCGCCGAAGGCGCGATAGCTACTGCCCCGCGGGTGGTCGAGCACCCGGCATGGCCCGCGCTCAGGGATGCCGTCGAGGAGATCCGCCCCTGGCAGTCCAAGGACGGCTCCATCGACTTCGAGGCCGAGGGCGCCCCCTCCCCGGCGACCGTCGAGCGCGTCGTCGAGCGCGTGATCGGCGCGGTGGAGGAGCTCTCCCCGCTGCTGCCGCACGACGCCGCCTACCACCGCGCGCTCGTCACCGACCTGCGCCGCTGGGCCGCCGACGGCTTCCGCGTACCCGACTTCCTGGACGCGCTGCTCGCCTTCCAGCCCGCGCAGAACCGGGTCGACGGCCTCCAGCACCTGGTCCTCTTCCCCATGTACACGCAGAACGGCAACCCGGACCGCAACTTCGAAGCCGTCGTGCTGAAGATGGTCTGGCCCGAGTGGCTCGCCGACCTCGAAGCCACCCGCTACGACAACCCGCTCTTCTGCGGGATCACCTTCGAGGACTTCACCGCCGGCTACGACACCAACTCCGCGGTCCTCTTCCCCGAGACCATCGCCGTGCGCGAGGCCCCCGAGCGCTTCAGCTGGGGCGGCATCTTCTGCGACCGCGAGGCCGCCCGCTTCCGCCGCGTCACCGAGGCCTCCGTCGAGCTGCTCGGCCTGGAGCTGCCCGAGGACATCCGCGAGATGATCGGCGACCAGACCCGGTGCGAGCAGGCCTTCGTCCTGTGGGACATGGTCCACGACCGCACCCACAGCCACGGCGACCTGCCGTTCGACCCGTTCATGATCAAACAGCGCCAGCCGTTCTGGATGTACGGCCTGGAGGAGCTGCGCTGCGACCTCACCGCCTTCAAGGAGGCCGTGAAGCTGGAGGCCGAGGGCAACACGCACGGCCGCGACGTCCAGTACGCCGTCCTCTTCGACCGGATGTTCCGCTTCCCGGTCACCGGCGACCGCGTCCGCAACTACGACGGTCTCGGCGGCCAGCTGCTCTTCGCCTACCTCCACAAGCACGATGTCGTCCGCTGGACCGACAACACGCTGAAGATCGACTGGGAGCGTGCCCCGCAGGTCACCAACCAGCTCTGCGCCGAGATCGAGAAGCTCTACCGCGACGGCATCGACCGCCCCAAGCTGGTGCACTGGTTCGCCGCCTACGACCTGGTCTCCGAGTACCTCGCTCCGCACCCCGGATCCACCTGGGCCAAGGGTCCCGACGCCCTGGACCTCACTCAGCCCCCTCGCAAGCTCGTCGACGACGTGCTTCCGGACGAGTTTCCCCTGAGCATGTTCTATGAGGCGCTCGCCAAGAAGCTGAAGCACGTGATTGCCTCCGCCAAGGGAATTACCGCCGCGAGCGCCGAGCAGGCAGCCGCGTGAACGCATCTCCCGAGGAGACGGTGGCCATGAACGGAATCGGTAAGGGCGAGGGGACGGGCGTGCTCGAAGGTGCTGTGATCGCCGTCGCCGGAGCGGCGGGGCCCGCGGGCCGCGCGACGCTGCTGCGGCTCGCGGAGGCCGGTGCGACCGTCGTCGGCTGCGACGCCAACCCGGAGCGGCTCGCCGAGGCGGTGGACGCCGCCCGCTATGCCCACGGCGGTGCGACCGTCACCGGCGAGACCGTCGACCTCTTCGACCTGGACGCGGCCCGGGACTGGGCCAAGCGGACCGAGGCCGAATTCGGCCGGATCGACGGCCTGGTCCACCTCGTCGGCGGCTGGCGCGGCAGCCCCAGCTTCCAGGAGACCAGCCTCGCGGACTGGGACACCCTGGAGAAGCTGCTGATCCGCACCGTCCAGTCCACCTCGCTGGCCTTCCAGGAACCCCTCCAGCGCAGCGACAAGGGCCGCTACCTCCTGATCAGCGCCGCCGGCGCCGGCAAGCCCACCGCGGGCAACGCCGCCTACTCCGCCTCCAAGGCCGCGGCCGAGGCCTGGACCCTGGCGCTCGGGGACGCCTTCCGCAAGGCGGGGGGCGAGGACGGGCCCGCGGCGGCGGCTGCGATCCTGGTGGTCAAGGCACTGGTGAACGACGCCATGCGCGCCGAGCGCCCGAATGCGAAGTTCGCGGGCTTCACCGACGTCAAGGAGCTGGCCGAGGCCATCGCCGGCGTCTGGGACAAGCCCGCCCCCGAAGTGAACGGAAAGCGCCTGTGGCTGACCCCGCAAACGTGAGGACCGACGCGCGACGCCACCACGACCCGCAGGTGCGCGGGTTCGCCAGCGACAACTACGCGGGCGCGCACCCCGAGGTCCTCGCGGCCATCGCCCTCGCCAACGGCGGCCACCAGGTCGCCTACGGCGAGGACGACTACACCGGCCACCTCCAGCGCGTCATGCACAGCCACTTCGGCCCCACCGCCGAGGCCTTCCCGGTCTTCAACGGCACGGGAGCCAACGTGGTCGCCCTCCAGGCGCTCACCGACCGCTGGGGCGCGGTCATCTGCGCCGAGTCCGCCCACATCAACGTGGACGAGGGCGGCGCGCCCGAGCGGATGGGCGGCCTCAAGCTGCTCACCGTACCCACGCCGGACGGCAAGCTCACCCCTGAGCTCATCGACCGGCAGGCGTACGGCTGGGACGACGAGCACCGGGCCATGCCGCAGGTCGTCTCGATCACCCAGAACACCGAGCTCGGCACCGTCTACACCCCCGACGAGATCCGCGCCATCTGCGACCACGCCCACGAGCGCGGCATGAAGGTGCACCTCGACGGGGCCCGGATAGCCAACGCGGCCGCCTCCCTGGACGTGCCGATGCGGACGTTCACCAACACGGTCGGCGTCGACGTCCTGTCCTTCGGCGGCACGAAGAACGGCGCCCTGTTCGGCGAGGCCGTCGTCGTGCTGAACCCGGACGCGGTCCGGGCGATGAAGCATCTGCGCAAGCTCTCCATGCAGCTCGCCTCCAAGATGCGCTTCGTCTCCGTCCAGCTGGAGGCGCTGCTCGCCAAGGACCTCTGGCTGCGCAACGCCCGGCACGCCAACGCCATGGCCCAGCGGCTCGCCGAGGGCGTCCGCGCCATCGACGGCGTGGAAATCCTCTACCCGGTCCAGGCCAACGCCGTCTTCGCCCGGCTGCCGCACGCCGTCAGCGAGCGGCTGCAGAAGCGCTTCCGCTTCTACTTCTGGGACGAGAGTGCCGGTGACGTCCGCTGGATGTGCGCGTTCGACACCCGGGAGGACGACGTCGACGCCTTCCTCCAGGCGCTGAAGGAAGAAATGGCGCGGTAGCGCAGAACCTCTGTTTGCATGAGTATGCGGCTGACCGGAAATCAATTGATCTCCGGTCGGCCGCTTCGTACGCTCCAGGGCCATGAAACTGATCCAGCAGCACCCGGACATCGCCGCCTATCTGGCAGCCGACGAGGCCATCGACCACGAGCACCCCGTCGTGATGGAGACCGTGGCCGCCCTGACGCATGAGGGCGACGACGCATACACATACGCCCGTACCGCCTTCGAGTACGTACGCGACACCATCCCGCACTCCGCGGATTCCGGTGATCCGCGCGTCACCTGGCGCGCCTCCGACGTCCTCGCCACCCGCAACGGCATCTGCTACGCCAAGTCCATCGCGCTCACCGCGCTGCTCCGGGCCCGCGCCATCCCGGCCGGGCTCTGCTACCAGCGGCTCACCGACGACGACGGGACGAACCCGGTCGTGCACGGCCTGGTGGCGCTGCGGCTGCCGGGCCACGACCGCTGGGCCCGGGTGGACCCCCGGGGCAACAAACAGGGCGTCGACGCGCAGTTCTCCCTCGGGGTCGAGCGGCTGGCCTGGGCGGTACGCGAGGAGATCGGCGAGGTCGACTATCCGGCGCTCCACGCCACGCCGCCCGCCGAGGTCCTCCACGCCCTGCGGAGCGCCCGGGACCGCGCCGAGCTCTGGCGGAACCTCCCCACCCGGCTCTGAGCCCCCCGGCGGTGCGCGCCGGAGGGCTCAGGGGTGCTTCAGGGTGCTCGGGGATGTTCGGGGGTGCTCGCGGCGGTGCCGGTCAGCCGAGCTCGCGTACCTGGGCCGGGGTCGGGGCCGTACCGCCGAGATGGGCCGGGACCCACCACGTGTCACTCGCGTCCTTCGGGCGCACCGGGTAGGCCCGCTGGGCGGCCTCCAGCAGCTCCTGCACGCGCTCCCGCAGCCGCCGGGTGATCGCACCCGCGTACTGGTCGGCGGGCGCCTCCACGGGCTCGCCGACGCGGATGGTGATCGGGATGTGGCTGCGCTTGAAGTTGCGCGGCCGCCCCTTGGTCCAGATCCGCTGCGTGCCCCACAGCGCCATCGGGATCAGCGGGACCCCGGCCTCCTGGGCGAGACGCGCGGCACCCGACTTGAAGCTCTTCAGCGTGAACGACTGCGAGATGGTGGCCTCGGGGAAGACGCCGACGATCTCGCCGGAGCGCAGCGACTCCAGCGCGTGCGCGTACGCGTGCTCGCCCTGGTTCCGGTCGACCGGGATGTGCTTCATCCCGCGCATCAGCGGACCGGAGATCTTGTGCCGGAAGACCGATTCCTTCGCCATGAAGCGGACGAGCCGCTTCTGCGGCAGAGCGCCGAGGCCGGTGAAGATGAAGTCGAGATAGCTGATGTGGTTGCTGACCAGCACCGCACCGCCGGTCTTCGGGATGTGCTCCGAACCCTGAGTGTCGATCTTCAGGTCGAGCGCCTTGAACATGGTGCGAGCGGCGCCGACGACCGGTCGATAGACGAGTTCTGCCATCTGGGGAAGACCCTTCTTCAGTGCCTGGGGAGGGTTCTCCCGGCGGAAGTTACGCAGCCGTAGGTATTCGGCATTGTGGCGATGGTGCCCCATGCGCGGGCCCGTGACCAGTCCCGGGGGGCCCGGGCCGCGAGATTCTCGTCACGTGCGCGCCCCCTCCAAGCTGCGGGAATGTCCTGCGGCCGGCCGGTGCTGACTCCTTGCGAAGAGCTCTGAATCAGGAGGCGACAGTGGACGGCGGAACACCCGGGCAGCGGCTCGACGCGGCCCAACTCGGCGCGGAACTGGGGAAACGGGCGACACTCGTCCAGTTCTCCACCGCCTTCTGCCAGCCGTGCCGGGCCACCCGCCGCACGCTCTCCGAGGTGGCCGCCATGGTCGACGGGGTCGCGCACATCGAGATCGACGCCGAGGCGCATCTCACGCTCGTCCGGCAGCTCGACATCACCAAGACGCCCACGGTGCTGGTGCTCGACGGCGCGGGCCAGGTGGTCCGCCGTGCGTCGGGCCAGCCCCGCACCGCCGATGTCGTCGCGGCGCTGGGACGGGCCATATGACGGACCGTGACGCATCTCCCACATGGCGGAACGCCCTTGACTGCACCCACCACGCATCGTCAGTCTGACGCTATGCCGCCAGAACTCCTTCTCTACGGCCGGGTCCACGTGGACCTCGTACGCCACGCGAGTGCGCGCTGTCCGGGTGCCTGAGCGACCACGGCCCCGTACGCCTCTCCCGCAGAAGGACACCTCCATGACGGCCTCACCCGAACTCGCCCCCTCCCTCACGGCATCGCCCGAGCTCCTGCGCTCCGTCTTCCGCCGCCATGCCGCGGGCGTCGCGGTGATCACCGCCGCCGGGGAGCGGCCGGTCGGATTCACCGCCACCTCGCTCAACTCCGTCGCGGCCGAGCCCCCGCTCGTCTCCTTCGGCATCGGGACGTCCTCCTCCAGCTGGCCGGTGCTGGCCGAGGCGGAGCATGTCGGCGTCCACATACTCGGTGAGCACCAGCAGGAGCTGGCCGCCACCTTCGCCCGCAGCGGCGCCGACCGCTTCGGCCCGTCCACCGACTGGAGCAGCGGCCCCGAGGGCGTCCCGCTGCTCGCCGGTGTCTCCGCCTGGCTGGTCTGCCGGGTCGTGACCCGTGTCCCGGCGGGCGACCACCGCATCGTGATCGCCGAGGCCGTGGCCGGCGACCCGTCGGGGGCCGGGCGGCCGCTGGTCTACCACCAGGGGCGGTTCACGGCTCTGCGAGACTGAGGAGCGGGCAGGTCGGGGGCCTGCAGGGCTTGCAGGGACGTTTCCTCCGTTGGCAAGGTCACAGTGCGGAGCGCTTGCTCAGGGGTAAGAGTCTGGGTGTACTGGCGAGTAATATCGGCCGGGAGCCCGGTCGGCCCGACCGGAAACGGCCCGGTAAGGCGCCTATGCTGCGTGCAGCAAGGCAGCCCGGAAATGACGATGCAGTAGGAGAGCCGGCGTGAGCTTGAGGATCGTTGTCTGTGTGAAGTACGTGCCCGACGCGACCGGTGACCGGCATTTCGCCGATGACCTGACGCTGGACCGTGATGATGTCGACGGTCTGCTGTCGGAGCTGGACGAGTACGCGGTCGAGCAGGCGTTGCAGATCGCGGATGCGGCGGACGATGCGGAGATCACCGTGGTGACGGTGGGTCCGGAGGATGCCAAGGACGCGTTGCGCAAGGCGTTGTCGATGGGTGCGGACAAGGCTGTGCACGTCGAGGACGACGATCTCCACGGCACGGATGTGATGGGTACGTCGCTGGTTCTGGCGAAGGCGGTCGAGAAGACCGGCTTTGACCTGGTGATCTGCGGGATGGCTTCCACCGACGGTGTGATGGGTGTGCTGCCGGCGCTGCTGGCGGAGCGTCTGGGCGTGCCGCAGGTGACGCTGCTCTCCGAGGTCGCGGTGGACGGTGGTGTGGTGACCGGGCGGCGTGACGGTGACACCGCTTCCGAGCAGCTTGAGGCCTCGCTCCCGGCGGTGGTGTCGGTGACCGACCAGTCCGGCGAGGCCCGCTACCCGTCGTTCAAGGGGATCATGGCGGCGAAGAAGAAGCCGGTCGAGTCGCTGGATCTGGACGATCTGGGCCTGGACGCGGACGAGGTGGGTCTGGCGGGTGCGTGGACCGCGGTCGATTCGGCGACCGAGCGTCCGGCGCGGACGGCGGGCACGATCGTGAAGGACGAGGGCGAGGGCGGCAAGCAGCTCGCCGAGTTCCTCGCGGGCCAGAAGTTCATCTAGGCCCCGGCCCCCTGTCTGTCCCCTCCTTCTTCTCTTCTCTCGTCTGGAGTGCGTTGTCATGGCTGAAGTTCTTGTTCTGGTCGATCACGTGGACGGTGCGGTCCGCAAGCCCACCCTGGAGCTGCTGACGCTGGCCCGCCGGATCGGTGACCCCGTAGCCGTCGCTCTCGGTGCCGGCGCGGAGGGCACCGCGGGTGTGCTGGGTGAGCACGGTGCGGTGAAGGTGCTGACCGCGGATGCCCCGGAGTTCGCGGACTATCTGGTGGTGCCGAAGGTCGACGCGCTGCAGGCCGCGTTCGACGCGGTGGGCCCGGTGGCGGTGCTGGTGGTGTCCTCGGCCGAGGGCAAGGAGATCGCCGCCCGTCTCGCGCTGCGGACCGGCTCCGGGATCATCACCGACGCCACCGATCTGGAGGCCGGTGAGCAGGGTCCGGTCGCGACGCAGGCCGCGTTCGCCGCCTCCTACACGACGAAGTCCCGGGTCTCCAAGGGGGTTCCGGTCATCACGGTCAAGCCGAACTCCGCCCCCGTCGAGCCCGCCGCCGCCGCCGGCACCGTCGAGGCCCTGTCGGTGTCGTTCAGTGACGGCGCCACGGGGACGAAGGTGACCTCCCGTACGCCGCGTGAGTCGACCGGGCGCCCGGAGCTGACCGAGGCCGCGATCGTCGTCTCCGGCGGCCGTGGCGTCAACGGTGCGGAGAACTTCCCCCTCATCGAGGCCCTCGCCGACTCCCTCGGTGCCGCGGTGGGTGCCTCGCGGGCCGCGGTGGACGCGGGCTGGTACCCGCACACCTCCCAGGTCGGCCAGACCGGCAAGTCCGTCTCCCCCCAGCTCTACATCGCCTCCGGTATCTCCGGCGCGATCCAGCACCGGGCCGGGATGCAGACCTCGAAGACCATCGTCGCGGTCAACAAGGACGCCGAGGCCCCGATCTTCGACCTCGTCGACTACGGCGTCGTCGGCGACCTCTTCACCGTCGTCCCCCAGCTCACCGAAGAGATCAACACCCGCAAGGGCTGACACACCCAAGCAAACACACGAACAACACCCGCCTGGGCCGCACGGTGCACCCCACCGCGCGGCCCAGCGCCGTTCCAGGCGACCATTGACGCAGGTCGAGCGGCCTTATAACTTCACTATACGGATTGTTGATTCCGGGAAGCGGAAACAGCGAGAGCGTGGAGGGTACGGTCATGGGTCAGCAGGAGAAGGTGGCAACGAGCCTCGCCGGCACGGTCAGCGAGGAGATCAGCGCCTCCCTCACGGCGGTCGACGCGGAGCTCGCCCGCCGCTACCCAGGAGACCCCGGCACCCGCCAGCCCGTGCACACCGTCTACGTACCCGGTGATGTCTTCGAGCCCGGCACCCTCCGCTCCTGGGGCGACCAGGCGCTGGCCGCCCTCGACGAACACGCCCCCGACGCCGCCTCCTTCGCCGCCGTCCTCGGCATCCCCGAGGAGCTGGCGGGCCCCGTCCACGACCGCGTACGCGCCAAGCTGGAGCGCGAGCCGGTCGAGGACCTCCGCATCGACTTCGAGGACGGCTACGGCCCCCGCACGGACGCCGAGGAGGACGAGGCCGCCGCCCGCGCCGCGCGCCTGGTCTCCGAGGCGTACGCGAACGGCACGGCCGCCCCGTACATGGGCATCCGGATGAAGTGCATGGAGGCCGGCGTACGCGACCGTGGCATCCGCACCACCGACGTCTTCCTCACCGGGCTGATGGAGGCGGGCGGGCTCCCCGAAGGCCTCGTGCTGACCCTGCCGAAGGTGACGTACCCCGAGCAGGTCACCGCCTTCGTCCAGCTCCTCGAAGCCTTCGAGAAGGCCCACGGCCTCGACGCCGGGCGCATCGGCTTCGAGATCCAGATCGAGACCAGCCAGTCCATCCTCGCCGCCGACGGGACCGCCGCCGTCGCCCGCATGATCGACGCGGCCCAGGGCCGGGCGACCGGGCTGCACTACGGCACCTTCGACTACAGCGCCTGCGTCGGCGTCAGCGCCGCCTACCAGGCCAGCGACCACCCGGCCGCCGACCACGCCAAGGCCGTCATGCAGGTCGCCGCCGCGGGCACCGGCGTACGGGTCTCCGACGGCTCGACCAACGTCCTGCCCGTCGGCCCCACCGCCCAGGTCCACGAGGCCTGGCGGCTGCACTACGGCCTCACGCGCCGTGCTCTGGCCCGCGCGTACTACCAGGGCTGGGACATGCACCCCGGGCACCTGCCGACGCGTTACGCGGCCGTCTACGCCTTCTACCGCGAGGGGCTGGAGCCCGCCGCCGCCCGGCTCGCCGCGTACGTCGCCAAGGCCGGCGGTGACGTCATGGACGAGCCCGCCACCGCCAAGGCCCTCAGCGGCTATCTGCTGCGCGGCATCGACTGCGGCGCGCTCGACACCGCCGAGGTCGCCCGGCTGACCGGCCTGACCCGCGCCGACCTGGACGCGTTCGCCTCACCGCGCCGGGGCGATCTGACGGTCACCGCCCCGTAGAGCCCCTCAGTAGGCGTCGCGCCCCGGCTGCGGTACGGCAAGCCCGGCCGGGGTGTGCAGGCCCGCCACGGGCAGGGTCCGCTGGCCGCCGCGCATCGGCAGCTTCACCACCCGGTCGTTGTCGAAGTCCGCGACGTACAGCGTGCCCTCCGGGTCGAAGGCGAGACCGTACGGGGAGTTGAGCCCGGTCACCGGAGCGGTCCGCTGCGGCCCGCCGCCCGCCGGCAGAACCACCACACGGTCGTTCCCGCTGTCGGAGACGTACAGGTCCCCGTGCCGGTCGAAGGCTAGTCCGGTGGGCTGGGAGAGGCCGGTGGTGGGCACGGTCGTCTGCGGACCGCCGCCGGCCGGGATCCGTACCACGCGGTCGTTGACGAAGTCCGCGATGAACAGGTTCCCCGCCTCGTCCAGCGCCAGCCCGTTGGGGTGGAGCAGTCCGGTGGTGGGCACGGTGACCTGCCCGCTCCCGTCGGCGGGGATCTTCACCACGCGGTCGTTGAAGCTGTCGGCGATGTAGAGCGTCCCGGCCGTGTCCAGCGCCAGACCGATCGGCCGGGAGAGATCGGTGGTCGGGACGACGGTCTGCGGGCCGCCGTCCCCGGGCACCCGTACGACCCGGTTGTTGCCGGTGTCGGCGATGTAGAGGTCGCCCGAGGCGTCGAGCACCATCCCGGTCGGCCGGGTCAGGCCGGTCGCCGCGACCGTGGTCGGCTCGCCGCCGCCGGGCGGCACACGCAGCACGTCGTTGTCCGCGTAGTCGGAGACGTACAGGGGCGCCGCACCGAGCACCGGCGGGTGTCCGT
Source organism: Streptomyces cyaneofuscatus (assembly GCF_033109485.1). Taxonomy (NCBI): domain Bacteria; kingdom Bacillati; phylum Actinomycetota; class Actinomycetes; order Kitasatosporales; family Streptomycetaceae; genus Streptomyces; species Streptomyces cyaneofuscatus. The sequence continues at coordinate 7,584,016 of NZ_CP137002.1, forward strand.
CCGCCGCCCCGTCCGTCGCGCCGCCGGTCGCCGAGGCGAGCGGGGCCGCGCACAGCAGCATCACCGCCGCCATCGCCGCGGACCGCCACCGCAGACGTCTCCTTCCCGGCTCGACGGGACCAAGGGGCGGGGTGACGGCTGTTGCCGTATGAGTCATGGGTACGCACCTGTTCTGGACGCCCTGCCCGTTGCCCTACCGGCCCGGGGAGGGGAGAGGGACGGCGCAATCGCGGTCCGCGCGGCACCGGGGGCGGGGCGGGCGGAACGCGTGACGCCACGGTGGCGACGGCCCCCTCCGTCCGGACCGGCCACCCGGCGAACGAGCTAGCCGGAGCGAGCCGTGGCGTGCCGTACGGGCCCGGGGCCGTCAGCGGCCGACGTTAGGAACCGCCCCCGCCGATCCGGTGGCACCACGCCCCGATGCGCCCACCGGCCACCCCAACGGCCCCGGGCGTGGGCCGCGCGGCCCCGGGTCCCTCAGGTGTCCTTGCGGGCGGCAGCACCCGTACGGGCGCGGTAGGCCCGCATCTTGTGCCGGGCGCCGCACACGTCCATGTCGCACCACAGCCCGTTCGACGACGGCGCCCGGTCGTAGAAGACCCAGCGGCACTCCGGCGCCGCGCAGGCCTTGAGCCGGGTCGCGTGACGCCCGGTCAGGCCGTCCCGCAGCAGGGCTTCGAGCACCGTTCGTACGATCTCCGCCGCCGGCCCGTCACCGGCCGGGCGCAGGGCGAAGGTGCCGTCGGGGCGGACCACCGGGGCGCCCGCCACGGAGCGGATCAGCCGGTTGAGGGCGTCGAGCGTCGCGGGCGAGGACCGCTCGACGAGGAACGCCCGCACGGTCTCCCGGGCTTCCGCGAGCGCCGCCAGCTCGGCCGGGGAGACCGCTTCCGGATAGCCGTGCGCCCGCAGCCACCCGCCCGCCGTATCCGGCCGGGCGAGCTCGTCCGCGCCCTGGAGAAGGGTCGCCGTGTTGCAGAACGCCTCGACCGGTTCGAGCTCCGCGGGTGCCGGGTTCCGTCGCATGATCCCCACTTTATCAACGTTACCGGCAGGGGGAAAGCTCTGGTAACGTCGAAAGCCCGGCAGGGGTTCCGCACCCGACTTCAGGAGGCGTGTCATGAACGGCGATCTGACCAGGACATTCGAGACCCCGGACGGGACGGTCCGCTGGGACGTGCTGGGGGAGGGCGACCCGGTCGTCCTGCTCCACGGCACCCCGTTCTCGTCCCGCATCTGGCGCGAGATCGCTCCCGCGCTCGCCCAGGACCACCAGGTCTACGTCTTCGACCTGCTCGGCTTCGGGCAGTCGGAGCGGCGTGAGGGGCAGGATCTCCGTCTGGCCGCGCACACGCGGGTGTTCACCGGGCTCCTGGACCACTGGGGGCTGGAGAGCCCGCGGGTGATCGCCCACGACATCGGCGGGGCCGTGGCGCTGCGGGCGCTGCTGCTGGAGGGGGCCCGGTACGCCGACCTCACCCTGGTGGACGCGGTGGGCTGCGGCGACTGGGGGACCGGGCTGTTCCGGCTCGTACGGGAGAACGCGCACCTCTTCGAGCAGCTGCCGGTCTACGCGCACGAGGCGCTGGCCGAGAGCCACTTGCGGTTCGCGAGCCACTCCGGCTACCGGCCGGACGTCCTGGCCGCCCATCTCGACCCGTGGCGCGGTGAAGAGGGCAGGGCGGCGTACTACCGCCAGTACCGGCAGCTGGAGCAGGCCGCCACCGACGAGTTCCAGCACCTGCTGGGGTCCGTGCCGGTGCCGGTCCGGATCATCTGGGGGCGTGAGGACGGGTTCCTGCCGCCGCCCTTCGCCGAGCAGCTGCACGCGCTGATCCCGCACTCCGAGCTGCACTGGGTGGAGGGAGCGGGCCACGCGACCCCCGAGGACGCGCCCGCACGGCTCCTGGCGCTGCTGACGCGGGAGTTCCGGGCGGGGGTTTGACCAGGACCGGGTGGGCTCAGGCGGGCGGCAGTTCGCCCGAGCCGCGCGGGATCAGCGTCGTCGGCAGCTCCACCCGCGCCGGGGCGTGGTCCGCGCCGTCGAGCCGGCGGAAGAGGTGCTCGGCGGCGGTCCTGCCGACGGCCGCCGCGTCCTGCGAGATGACGGTGATGCCGAGCAGGTCCGCCAGCTCGATGTCGTCGAACCCGACCAGGGCGACGGGCCGTTCCCGCTCCGCGATCACCCGGACCGCCGTCACCGTCACCCGGTTGTTCCCCGCGAAGAGCGCGGTGACCGGCTCGGGCCCGCCGAGCATCGCCTCGGCCGCCGCCCGGACCCGGCCCGGGTCGGTGGTGCCGAGCGAGACCCAGCCGTCCTCCACGGTGATCCCCGCGTCCGTCATCGCCGCGTGGTAGCCGCGCAGGCGCTCGGTGGCGGTGTGGATCCGGGGCTGGTCGCCGATGAACCCGATCCGGCGGTGGCCGTGCGCGATCAGGTGGGCCACGCCCTCCCGGGAGCCGCCGAAGCTGTCGGAGAGCACCATGTCCGCGTCGACCCGGCCCGCCGGGCGGTCCACGAAGACCGTGGCGATGCCCGCCTTGATCTCGGGCTCCAGATACCGGTGGTCGTCGCCCGCCGGGATCACGATGAGGCCGTCCACCCGTCGGGCGCACAGGGCCAGCACGAGCTCCTGCTCGCGCTCGGGGTCCTCGGCGCTGGAGCCGTTGATGAGCAGGGCCCCGTGCGCGCGGGCGACCTCCTCCACGGCGCGGCTCAGCGGGCCGTAGAAGGGGTCGGCCAGATCCTCCAGGACCAGGCCGATCGAGGCCGTACGCCCCTTGCGCAGCACCCGGGCGCTGTCGTTGCGGCGGAAGCCCAGCGCGTCGATCGCCTCCTGCACGCGGCGCTCGGTGTCGGGCGTGACGCCGGGCTCGCTGTTCACCACCCGGGAGACCGTCTTGAGGCCCACTCCGGCGCGGGCCGCCACGTCCTTCATGGTCGGCCGGTTGCCGTAGCGGGTCTCGGAATGACGGGTGGTCCGGTCCACGGTGCGCTGTCCTGTCGTCATAAACGGGCGGGGTGAGCGGGCGGGGGGAGAGCGGTGACGTCGGCGATTCGGGCGGCATACGGGCACCTCCGGACGGCCCGCGGAGCCTGCTGCGGAGACGAACGGAGGCTGTGGCGTCGAGCATAGGCCCTGGACAACGTTGTCAACGCCATGGAGACTGTGCAGACTATTGACTGAACCCGCAGGTCCCGCCCTTCACCCATCCGGAGAAGCCACACCGATGCATACCGACCTCGTCGCCGCGCTCGACATCGGCGGCACCAAGATCGCCGGCGCGCTGGTCGACGGCGATGGGAACCTCCTCGTACGGGCGCAGCGGCCGACGCCCGCCCGGGAGGGTGCCGAGGCGGTGATGGGCGCCGTGGACGAGGTGCTCGGCGAGCTGACGGCCTCTGCGCTGTGGGAGCGCGCGGGCTCCGCCGGGATCGGCAGCGCGGGGCCGGTCGACGCGGCCGCGGGCACGGTCAGCCCGGTCAACGTCCCCGGCTGGCGCGACTTCCCGCTGGTGGAGCGGGTGCAGAAGACCATCGGCGGGCTGCCGGTCGCCCTGGTCGGCGACGGGGTCGCGATGACGGCGGCCGAGCACTGGCTCGGGGCGGCGCGCGGCTACGACAACGCGCTCTGCCTCGTCGTGTCGACGGGCGTCGGCGGCGGCCTCGTCCTCGGCGGCACGCTCCACCCGGGCCCCTCCGGCAACGCCGGCCACATCGGCCACATCAGCGTCGACCTGGACGGCGACCTGTGCCCCTGCGGCGCGCGCGGCTGCGTCGAGCGCATCGCCAGCGGCCCGAACATCGCCCGCCGCGCCCTGGACGGCGGCTGGCTCCCCGGACCGGACGGCGACACCACGGCCGCCGCGGTGGCCGCCGCCGCGCGCGCCGGGGACCCGGTCGCCCTCGCCTCGTACGAGCGTGCGGCCCAGGCGCTCGCGGCCGGGATCGCGGCCACCGCCACCCTGGTCGAGATCGACATCGCGGTGATCGGCGGGGGAGTGGCAGGCGCCGGCGAGGTGCTCTTCGCACCGCTGCGCCGCAGCCTGCGCGACTACGCCACGCTCTCGTTCGTCCGCGGCCTCACCGTCGCGCCCGCCGTGATGGGCACCGACGCGGGACTGGTCGGCGCGGCGGCCGCGGCGATCGCGCTGCGCTAGCGCCGAGCTCTCCGTAGGGTGCCCGGTTCGTCAGGCCGGGCACCCCACGGGGCCGTACGACGTCCCCTCAGCGACCCGCGTCCGCCGACTGCTGCGGGACGACCACGAGGAAGACGTCCTGGTCCAGGTTCATCACGACCTCCGCCGCCAGGCCCTCCCCGCGGCGCGCCGCCGCGAACTCCTCGGCCGCCCAGCTCCCGCGAGGATCTCCGGCCGGAAACCGTTCGAGAATCGTCCGCCGCATGGCGCACCCCCAGTTGTCCTGTGCCGCCGGCCCATGCCGTAGGCCTGGCTATTACCTGCTCAACGAGTTTCGCCCGTCAGGGATACGGCTGCCCCCGAAGCCGGCTTCGTACCGTCGGCTCCTCCGATACGTCCCGGATCTCCGCATCCCGGCAACGCACGCGCCGCTGTCGCCGCCGTGGGCCATCGCCGTCGAGGGGGACTCGAGCTTGCCCGTCTCCAGGAGGCGCCCTGCTCGGTCGGAGACCTTTCCGAACCACGTCGAGCACCTGCGTGTGGGCTGGCGCCACGCCCCTCCCTCCGCAGCTGTCCCGGCCGCTGCCGCGCGCTGATCAGAGGCCTGGTTGCGGCGCGGGCTGTCGGCCGAACCTGTTGCGGGGCTCCACAACTGACCCGCTTCGTGCATCGAGTGGGCGACCGCGGTGAGTTCCAAGGGGCGCGTCGCAGCGGACTCGCCGGGGCCGGACGCCGGCGCCATCACCCGCTCCGGCACGACAGCTACCTCTACGACGGCGTCGACGAACGGCAGGTGGCGCGAGCGCGCGTCGCATCCGAAGCGACGGAGCGGGAGCACGTGCAGTACGTCATCCCCCTTACCACCGACACCCCTTTCTCACTCGATGCGGAAGACGCGCTGCAGGGCCTCGACCACGGCGTCGTCGAGTTCCGGCAGCAGAGGGATCGGGGTCGCCATGTAGGAGAAGTAGACGGTGCGCCGAGAACGGGGATCACGGGCGGTGTCGGCCAGCAGATCGATGATGCGGTCACGCACTCTCGCCGGAGTGGAAGCGCGTTCACCAATGATCGACAGCAGCCGGGCTGCCGCCCAGGCGGTGACGGAGCTCGGCCCGGTCAGTGCGGTGGCCAAGTCGTCGACCAGGTCCTCGTCGACCAGGCGCAGCGCCCCGTACGCGCGCAGGGCCGCCGAACGCACGGCAGTCACGTCCCGCAGCCCGCTTTCCAGCGCCCGCAGTGTCGGACTGGATCCGGCCCGCAGCACACCCAGCAGCTCGGCGGCGGCGGCACGACCGGGAAAGGAATTGTGGTACATCAGCGCATCAGCCAAATGCTGTCCGAGTTCTTCGGCTTCCGGCAGTTGGCGCAGGATGTCGGCGTCCGTGACGGCCACTGCCTGGAGTGCGACCAGGGCGTGGCTGCGTTCCCATCGGCCTGGTTCGTCCACCACCGACTCGTCGAGCAGTCGACAGACCCAGCGCACCAGCAAGTCGGCCCACGGCCAGTGCTCATCGGATGCCGAGGTGTTCAGCTCGCGGTAGGCCGCCAATACCTCTTGGATCGTCTTCTCGGCGTAGAAGAACTGAGCTCCGATGCGGGCCAGTTGGGCGTGGGCGGCCGCCGGATCGACAGCGTCGGTGAGTGAGGTGCCCAGATCGGTCCCGCAGGATTGCCACAACGCGGCCGAGGCGCGATCGACCGACTGTTCGTCGAGGGCTCCGCCGGTCTCCTTCAAGGCGGAATGGATCGCAGCCACTACGTCGCCCGGGTGGGCGACCAGGAAGCGCTGCTGGCGCAGCCGGTCGACGTCCAGTGCTGACAGGGTGGCGTACAGCCGCGCCCAGCGCTGTGAGTCGTACTCCAGGGTTGCCCCGTCCTCGTTTCGCGCGTCGGTGTGGATCGACTTGAGGCAGCTTTTGACCAGCACGGCCAGCAGCGGCGGACTCGCCGCGGACAGCTGTGTCAACAGTTCGTCGAACACCCGGTCGTCTGTGGGCAAGAGGTGCTCCAGCAGGCAGGCGGCCACATCGGCGTCAGGACCGCCGGCGTCCACAGCCGCGCACCACCGCCGGAACGCCGCTGGGTCGTCCTGCAGTACAGAGGACAGATGCCAGGTGATGACCAGAGCACCCGAAGGCTCGTAACCACGCTGGGCGATGGCGAACTTGGCCAGATGCTCCAGCGTGGTCGGTTCCAGGCGGGCAACCGAGTCATGGGTGGTCTTGCGTTCGGCCTCCCTGTCCAGCACATCGAGGGCCCGGCCGCGCAGCAGGTCGTCATCGTCGGTGAGGAGTTCGGTGATCGGCCCGACAGTTGTGGCGTTCAAACGGTGGTACTCGGTCAGCAGGAGGGCGGCCGATTGGCGTAGCCGAGGCCGGCCGTGCGCCAGCCAGCCGGTCACCAGGGGCTCGGCCGCGCAGTCGAGCCGAACCAGTCGGGACAGGACGGGGTCGAGGTCCACACCACGGGCCTCGGCCGCGGCGGTGACGGCTCGGACCACAGGAGCCCGGCACTCGATCAGGCCGTAGTCGTGGACGGCGAGCACCGCGGCGACCGCCTCCGTGTCCGGGGACGCCGCCAGTCGGGCCCAGGCAGCCTCTGCCTCCGCCGTTCTCCTGCGTCTGCCCACTTCCCTGGCCCGGGCGTGGAGCGCTACCGGTGTCCAGACCTGAGCGGCATGCGGATCGGCGCCGATCAGAGCCGGTAGGCGGCGCCCCAGGATACTGTCCGGTCCCACCGCCGCGGCCCCACCGGCGGCCCGTTCCACGGCGGTGCGGACCGCAGGACGGTCCTCGAATTCGGCCATCGCCCGTGCAAGGAGCGTCCGGCCGATCTGGTCGTCGGACCGGGCAGCCCGGTCGATCGCCTTCAGAGCCACCGGATCGCAGTCCGGTGAGGGCAGGAACCGGGCGAGCCTCAGCAGAGCTGTCGCCGCGTCGTGGTCCTCAGCTATCGCCTCGGCGCGGCGCCGGCACTCGTCGAGCGCGCTCGCCCTTTCCGCCGTGGTGGTCAGCAGGGCGACCCGCTCGGCCAGCTGAAAGGCCCGGACCGTGCCGCGGTTTCCCTCGGAGACCTCGGCGATGGCGCTCCTCACCAGAGCCAACAACGCCGGCCGGCGGGCGGGAAACAGTTCGGCCAGGCGCAGCCACGCTCGTGCCTGATACCACGGGTCCGCCACATCGTCAGCCAGTCGGCGCAGATGTCCGTACGCGTCTGCGGTCACCGCCAGCTCCGCGTCGAACGAGGACAGCGTCCCCGCGGCGTCCCCACCGCGCCGTCGGGTACTGCTCCACGCCACGGCGAGGGCCTCCGGCAGCACGGGGTGGTCAGCGATCAGTGGAGCGAGCACGTCACGGAACAGCCAGCCCGGAGAGAAGGAGAGAGGCGCGGGTAGCCGCAGGATCTGGTCGAGGACCGCGGACGGCACCGGGTCGTCGTCGTCCGTGAAACAGAGCGGGTCTGCCGGCCACCAGTACTGGAAGAGCGGATAGCCGTCGACGCGGTTGGCACCACGACCGTGCAGCGCGGCGACCAGCCGGTCTGCCGGGAAACGGTGCCCATCTATCCGGTCGGCGAACTCCACCGCGTTGTAGAGAGAGTCATCGCCGTACCCGAGAACATGCTGAGTGATCTCGTCAGCCAGGACCGAGATCTGAGCATGGTCGGGGAGGAGCGCAGGATCCGGGAACTCGATCGGCGGAGCACCGGCCTCGATCAGCGTCGACGTCACAACTTGACGCAGTTCGTCCCACTCCGCGGTCGGCAGCCGGTCGGCGGCCTCGACCAGCGCCCGCACCGCCGCCGGCGCGGCCCGCACAGTGGCGTCGCGTAGTTGGACGGCCAGCGCGGAGATCCGGACCGAGGCCAACAAGGCCGCAGGGGTGCCATTCGAGAGGAACTCGTCCTGCTCGTGGCCCAGCGCCCACAGCGCCAGCGTGGCATCGGCGGCTTCGCGCGGGTCGGTGGAGTACTGACGGCCGGCCAGGAAGTCGGTCAGCCCGGGCAGGTCGTCACGTTGCAGAGCCGACTGGATCCAACGGGTCAGCCGCGTGTCGCGCCAGATCGCCTCGACCACGAACCGTGGCTGCTGAGACCAGCGCCTCTTGTGCCCGTGGGTGTCCAGGTGGACAGCCATGGTGTAGATCGGGTCGTCGGAGCTCCACATCTCACCGAAGTAGTCCGTGAATCCCGAGCGCCGGAAGTCGCTCTGCTGCAGGAAGTTGGCTATCCGGTGGTACTCGTCGAGCGCACTGGCGGCACCCAGGTCGGGCTGACCACCGTACAGACACAGCACCAGCGACTGCCAGAGCGGGTCGGCCGCCACTCGTTGTGCTTCTTCGGGCGAGCGACGGAGGAGGTCTCGCATCTTGAGCCGACCAGAACGCCAGTCCGCCGGCAACCGGCCCGGCTGATGGCTTGCCCCGGTCGGCACCATGCCACCGAGCGCGGCCGTGATCGGATGGCCGAGATCGGGGTCGTCCCGGTCGGCAGCAGCGGCGAGCGCCTCCGCGAGGCGTGACGAAACCGCCCCGACCCCGGCGACGATCGCGGCCGCCGCGCCGGGGAGACGGGACTCGGCTCGCTCCGCCAACGCCTCCACGAGCGCCTCGTCAACTGCCTCCGCGTAGCCGTCCTCACGCAGCGCGGCGATGCTGGTGTTGATCAGCTCGCGAGTCCTCGACAGGCGTTGACGGCCCATCGCCGACCCGTAACCGGCCACCAGGGTGGTGACGATCGCCCGCACCGCATCCGCCGGCACGTCGGTCATCTGCAGTACGGCAGCCGCCAGAAGCAGCCCCGTGTCAGGAAAGAACTCGGACAGCCTGCCGTCCACGGCCAGCAGTTCCCGCACCACGACGACCAGGTCCGCGGATTCCCAGTTGACCAGCGCGAGCCCCATCAGAATCGGCTCGCGCCAGCGTGGATCGGCCAGTCGGGCGGTGAGCCGCTCCAGCCGACAGGCAGGTTCGGCTACCAGGTGGCGCGCGGCGAAGAACTCCTGGAACGTCTGGTGTGAGAAACGGAAGGCGTCGGGCCCGCTCTCCACGAGGAGGCCGACCTCGGTGCGCATGGTCTCCAGCAAAGAGTCGACGCGGGCCTGCAGCAGCGGATTGGGGTGCTCCGGGTCGGTGCGGTCGATCCGGGCCATCTCGCGCAGAACCTTGGCGCGGAACTCTGCCCAGGTGATCACGCCGTTCGGTTTCGTGGCGTGGATGTAGGTGGCGACGGCGGGCAGGGTGGCGAGCATCGACTGGTATGCCGTACTGGAGAAACCGCCTCCCAGGCGGCGTTTCCAGGCTTGCATCAGCGCGCCCGCCGCCTCGTCGAACAGCTCGACGCGCTGCGGTGGCAGGCTGCCGCCGCCGTTGAGGAAAACGCTGACGATCACGCTGGCCAGCAGTGGGTTGCTGGCCAGGTCGCGAGCATGACGGTTGGCAGGAGCCGCCAGCAGCGTCAGCAGGCTGTCCGCCGCCGCGACGGGATCGGTCAGTGGTGACAACGGTTCGCGGACGGCACCGGCGATTTCGGCGATCCAGCTTTTCACGAAGACTTTCAGGGCTTGGCCGGTCATCCGCTCGACGGTGACCTGCGGCAGATGCAGGGGCAGAGGGGCCAGGTGGTACCCGGCGATCCGGCTGGTCACGAAGGTTCGATTGCCCTTCTCCTCGGGCACTCGACCGTCGCCCGTCCAGGCACGGACGAACTCGCTGACGGCGGCCGCAGTCTCTTCTCGCACCTCTGCCGCGACCTCGTCCAGCCCGTCGAGCACCACCAGAGCTTGTCCCCGGCGCAGGGCGGTGGTCAGCAGGTCCGCCACCACTTCCTGCGGAAGCTGCTCGTTGGCCCGGTAGTCCCCGCTGTCGGCGAGCCAGACCGGGCGCTGCCCGTTCCAGGTGTGGTGGCCGAGGAACTCGGTGAGCCCGCGCGGCGGCAGTCCCTGTGCTGCCCGGTGCTGTCGGTCCGCCGCGTATTCTCCGACGCGCACCAGGACGGGAATGAGCGGGCGGCCCAGCACAACCTCTTCATCGGTCAGCCTGGTGGTGTCGACCCGCGTGGAGGCCACACGCACCCGCGTTTCGCGATTGCGTAGAGCGGTCGCGTGCACCAGGGCCAGCCAGCGCATGACGGTCGTCTTGCCACTGCCAGGGTCGCCGAGTATCACTGCGGCGGCCTCGCGCCGGTAGAGTTCGTCAACCGTCAGGATGGTCGTCGGCTCGACCAGGAGCTCCGAGAGCCGGTCGGCGGTACCCAGGTAGTCGGCCGCCGGAAGGTCGCTGTACAAGTACCAACGGCGCCGCTCGACTTCCTCGGGCGGCAGGTCCAGATTGCCCAGGCGGGCGTCGAGTTCCTGTCGTAGCGCTTCGACTGCGGCGGCTCGCTCGCGCGGGCTGCTCGTGTCGACCTTCAGGGCCACGTACACCCGCTCCAGTTCCAACTCCACCAGGCCCGAAGCCGCATGCAGACCTTGTACCGGCATCCGGCGCGTCACGTCGATCACCCAGGCCAGATAGCTGTCCAGCGCCGCGTCACGACGGGGATCCGGCAGGGTGTCCGCGGCCGGCTCGGAACGCGGCCGCCCGCCGCGCCGACTGTCCTTCTCACGTCGCGCGTTGTCGAGCAGCGTGCTCCAGTAGCGCTCCGCCCTGGGCTGGTAGGTGCGCGACTCGCTGACGGCCCGCTTCTGAAGATGCGAGACGAGTAACAGATAGACCTTCCGAGAGGCAGGTGCGGGCACGGTGGCGCCCGTCAGCCAGGAGCTGACGCTCGTGGTGGACGCCCTCAGCGGCGGGCGCTGGTCATGGGCGAGCCTGACCAGCGATTTGTACGTGGGGCTGTTGGCCGCCCGGTAGAGATTCGCCAGTTCCCGATGAAACTCTGCGGTAGCGGTGCCTTTCACAGCAATCCCCCTCTGTACGGACGCTTCGTCCGGACGGGAAAGTTCCCGGAAAACCCGGACGACAACCACCTCCTGCGCAATCGAGCCTCCCCCACCGGCGATGACTCGCCGGAAAGCCCCCGAACGCGGGGCAATGACCAGGCGCACCGGAGCTGTTCAGGCCGAGGGCGCACTCGGAAAGGGAGAACATCCGATGTCAGGATCCGTCCGCCGAGCGTCCTCCGACTCCACCCCCGGTACGTCGCCCGACGTTCCCTTCCTGCCCCTGCACACCACCGTCGTTCTGCTCGTCGCGTTCGTGATCGGTGTGGTGATGGGGGGCCTGACGTTCCTCAGCGGTGCCCCCGTCGCCGGCGCCGTGATCGCGGGACTGACCGGAGCCGGGGCCGCCGTCCCCGTCCTCCGCCTCCTGATCGGGCCGAGTCGCTGAGCACGGAGGCCCCGACGTCGTCGGGGCCTCCACCTCTTCGATGTCCCACTGCCGGCCATGCACGAGGTCGTCGGGGACCCATGGGCTGCCGGCAGTGGAGGGCACCTACAGCGAGGTGACGATCGCGATGGAAGAGCGGATCGTTGGGTATCTCCAGGGAGTCTGGGCGAAGGAGGTGGTGGGAGCCGGGCTGTGGACGCCGCCTTTCCCATCCGTCTCCCAGATGATCCCGCGAAATCCGCTTCGCCGCTGTTCAGCGGCCTTCCCACCCTGGAGTACCAGTGTTTGTTCTATGGATCAACGGTGCGTTCGGCGCTGGCAAAACCAGCGTCGCGGGCGAACTGATCGATCTGATCCCGAACAGCACCTTGTACGACCCGGAGCTCACCGGAGCAGGGCTGCGCGGACTGCTGCCCCAGAAGAAGCTGGCCGAGGTGGGCGACTTCCAGGACCTGAGGATCTGGCGGCGGCTCGTGGTGGACACGGCGGCCGCGCTGCTGGCCGAGATGCCCGGGGTGCTGGTGGTGCCGATGACGCTGCTGAGACAGGAGTACCGGGACGAGATCTTCGGCGGCCTCGCCTCGCGGCGCATCCCGGTCCGTCATGTACTGCTCTCACCTGAGGAAACGATCCTGCGTAGCCGGATAGCGGGCCGGGTGGAGTACCCCGGTGACCGTGAGCAGAGCGAGCGGGTCAACCGGTGGGCGTACGACCACATCGGCCCCTACCGGGACGCCCTCGGCTGGATCGCCGCTGACGCCCATGTGATCGACAACGGCGCCCTCACCCCGCGCGAGACCGCCGAACGAATCGCGGACGCCGTCCGCAGCGGTGCCGCCGGGGCGTGCGAGATCGTCCAGAGCCCCGAGCCGACCGCCGCGACCGTGGCCGCCGGGGTGCTGCTCTTCGACGAAGCGGACCGGGTGCTCCTCGTCGACCCCACGTACAAGCCCGGCTGGGAGTTCCCCGGCGGGGTCGTGGAGGAGGGCGAGGCCCCGGCGCAGGCCGGGATACGGGAGGTGGCCGAGGAGATAGGGCTCCGCCTCGACAGGCTGCCCACGCTGCTCCTCGTCGACTGGGAGCCGCCCTCCCCGCCCGGCTACGGCGGACTGCGCTTCCTCTTCGACGGGGGACTGCTGCGTTCCGAGGACGCAGGCCGACTGCTGCTCCCCGGCTCCGAGCTGCGCGGCTGGCGCTTCTTCACGGAGCAGGAGGCGGCCGGAATGCTGCCTCCCACCCGCTACGAACGGCTGCGCTGGGCCCTGCGGGCGCGGGAGCGGTCCACGGTGCTCAACCTGGAGGCGGGCGTGCCGGTGGGCTGACGGACGCCCCGCGCTCGGCGCCCCGCTCACGCCTGGGCGTCCGGGACGGGGTTCAATGCACCCCATGGATGACGCGTTCACACTTCTTCGGCTGGCCGCCGATCTCCTGCCGGAGGAGGCCGCGGCGGAGAGCGGCTGGACGGCCGAGGACGTGCGCGAGGACATCGGGCGCTACGAGTGGGAGCGGGCGCTCGACGCTCTCACCGAGATCGGGGATGCCCACCCCGTGTCCGTCGACTTCTGGGAACGCCTCGCCGAAGCCGCCCGCCAGATGATGCTCGACCGCAGCCGCCGGTGGTGCGAGTGGCGGGCCTGGGAAGTCCGGCACGGCACCATCCGGGCCACCCTCACCCTGGTGGCTGCGGAGGAGGGGCTGCGCCGGACTGCCTTCTCCGGCGACGGCCGGCTCCGGCCGGTGTGGGACATCGGCAACCGCCGTGCCGACGGAGAACGCGACCTGGACATCGCGACGCTGTGGGTGGAGAACGCGGCGGAACTCGGCCCGGGAGAGACCGCCGAGGTCCGGCTGGCACCTCTGACCCCCGAACGGTGGGCTCATCTGAGGTGCGGCGACGCGATCACGATGTACGAGGCCCGGCCTGTCGCCGGTACCGGCAGGGTGATCGAGGTGGTGGCGCCGCTTAAGGACACCCCCTAGGCCGCCGAGAGCCCCGCCGCCCGCATGGCCTCCGCCGCGTCCTCGGTGAGAGGGTCGCCGTGCCCGAAGCAGACCGTACGGGCCTCCAGGGCGGCCAGCCGCCGGAACGTCTCCTGGGCCTGCCCCCGGTCCACGTTGAACACGCCGAGCATCACCCCCTCGACGCCCACCACACAGTCCCCGGTGAACAGGACCCCGTGGTGCGGCAGATGGAGCGCGATGGAGCCCGGCGTATGGCCCGGGGCATGGACCACCCGGGCCCCGCCGCCGAACGGCAGCACCTCCCCGTCGGCCACCTCGCGGTCGACCCGGGTGGGCGGCGCCTCGGGGACCGTCAGCCCGTGCTCGTACAGCGGCCGTTCCCAGTCCAGCAGGTCCGGCTCCGGTACGGGGAGCTCGCCCCGGATCACCGGCGCGTCCAGCGGGTGGGCGAGGATCTCGGCGCCGTGGCGGTCCGCCAGCTCCTGAGCCGCGCCGTAGTGGTCACGGTGGCCATGGGTGAGGACGATGCGCCCGATCCGGCCGGGGGCCGGCCCCAGACCCCGTACCGCCTCCTCGATCGCGGACGCCGCCTCGATGTCCCCGGCGTCGATCAGCGTCAGGTCCGCGCCATCGCGCCAGAGATAGGCCTGGCCGATCCGGAAGCGGAACATGTGCAGGCGCCCGGTGAGTACCTCGATGAGATCCATGCGGCGAACGTACGCAGACACCGGCACCCGCCCTGCGGAACTACGCTTCCGGCGACTTCGCCGAGGGCGTAGTGGCCGGTGCGGTTGCCCCCGCGGCGGCCGGGAGAGGCCGCCGCCGGGGGCGTTCGCGAGGGTCAGGCCTTCTTGGACTCCGCGTAGTTGCGCAGGAACAGCGCCTCGGTGACCGACATCCGCTCCAGCTCCTCCGGCGACACGCTCTCGTTCACCGCGTGGATCTGCGCCTCGGGCTCGCTCAGGCCGATGAGCAGGATCTCCGCCTGCGGGTAGAGCGACGCGAGGGTGTTGCAGAGCGGGATCGAGCCGCCCATGCCGGAGGACTGCATCTCCTGGCCCGGGTAGGCGTCCCGCATCGCGGCCGCCATCGCCGTGTACGCCGGGCTGCTCATGTCGGCGCGGAACGGCTGGCCCTGGCCCACCTGCTCCACCGCGACCCGTGCGCCCCAGGGGGCGTGCGACTCCAGGTGGGCGGTGAGCAGCTTCGTCGCCTCGGCGGCGTCGTGGCCGGGCGGTACCCGCAGGCTGATCTGGGCCCGGGCGCTCGCCTGCACGGACGGCGTGGCGCCGACGACCGGCGGGCAGTCGATGCCGATGACGGTGACGGCGGGGCGCGCCCAGATCCGGTCGGCGACCGTGCCCGTACCGATCAGCTCGACACCGTCCAGCACCTTGGCGTCCTGCCGGAACTCCGCCTCCGGGTACTGGATGCCGTCCCAGTCCGCGTCACCGGTCAGGCCGTCGACCGTCGTCGTGCCGTTCTCGTCGCGCAGGGAGGCGAGCAGCTGGATCATCGCGGCCAGTGCGTCGGGGGCGGCACCGCCGAACTGCCCGGAGTGCAGGTTCCCTTCGAGGGTGTCGAGCTGCACCCGCAGCATCGTCATCCCGCGCAGCGTCGCCGTGACCGTCGGCAGCCCGACCCGGAAGTTCCCGGTGTCGCCGATGACGATCGTGTCGGCCGCCAGCAGCTCCGGGTGCGCCTCCGCGTACCGCTCCAGACCGCCGGTGCCCTGCTCCTCGGAGCCCTCGGCGATCACCTTCACCGAGACCGGCACGCCGCCGTTCGCCTTGAGGGCGCGCAGCGCGAGCAGGTGCATGATGAACCCGCCCTTGCAGTCCGCCGCACCCCGGCCGTACCAGCGCCCGTCGCGCTCGGTCAGCTCGAACGGCGGGGAGAGCCACGCCGACTCGTCCAGCGGCGGCTGTACGTCGTAGTGGGCGTAGAGCAGTACGGTCGGAGCACCCGCAGGGCCGGGCAGGTAGCCGTAGACCGACTGGGTGCCGTCGGGGGTGTCGAGGAGGGCGACGTCCGTGAAGTCCTCGGCGCGCAGGGCGTCCGCGACCCAGTTCGCCGCGGCCTCGCACCCGCTCTTCGGGAACTGCGCGGGGTCCGCCACCGACGGGAACGCGACCAGCTCGGCGAGCTCCGCCCGCGCACGGGGCATCAGCGAGGCGACGGTCTCGGAAATCGGGCGGGCGGTCATGGGCACGCTCCTCGTGGGTGCGACGTTATGGGGAGGGCACGGTGTGTACGCGCCCGTCGGCGACACCGTGGATGCGGTGTCGCGTACAGGAACAGATCATGGCCGATCCTCCCACAGGGGGGCTCGGCCGGGACGCGCCGTAGGATGCCGTGAGCAGCTTGGGGCCACTGGTCGGATCGGGAGCAGAAGCACATCGTGAGCAGCGAGAACGCAGACGCCGGGCGGGAAAACGAAGAGTCGTCGGCGGTGTGGGACGTCGTCGTCGTCGGCGCCGGACCGGCCGGCGCATCGGCGGCGTACGCGGCAGCCGTGGCGGGCCGGCGGGTCCTCCTGCTGGAGAAGGCGGAACTGCCGCGCTACAAGACCTGTGGCGGCGGCATCATCGGGTTCTCCCGGGACGCCCTGCCGCCGGGGTTCGAACTTCCCCTGAAGGACCGTATCCACGCGGTGACCTTCTCCCTCGACGGGAAGTTCGCCCGCACCCGCCGGTCCCGGCGCATGCTCTTCGGGCTCATCAACCGCCCGGAGTTCGACGCCGGTCTGGTGGAGGAGGCGCAGAAGGCCGGTGCCGAACTGCGCACCGGTGTCTCGGTGGTGCGGGTGGAGCAGCACGGGCCCGCCGTCCCCGACCGGCGTACGGTCGCCGTGGTGCTGGCCGGCGGGGAGACGGTGCTGGCGCGGGCGGTCGTCGGGGCGGACGGCAGCGCGGGCCGTATAGGAGCACATGTCGGGGTGAAGCTCGACCAGGTGGACCTCGGCCTGGAGGCGGAGATCCCCGTTCCGGCGACGGTGGCGGAGGACTGGGCGGGCCGGGTGCTCATCGACTGGGGCCCGATGCCCGGCAGTTACGGCTGGGTCTTCCCCAAGGGCGACACGCTGACCGTCGGGGTGATCTCGGCGCGCGGCGACGGCGCGGGCACCAAGCGGTATCTGGAGGACTTCATCGCCCGTCTCGGCCTCGCCGGGTTCGAGCCGTCCATCTCCTCGGGCCATCTGACCCGCTGCCGCAGCGACGACTCGCCGCTCTCGCGCGGCCGGGTCGTGGTCTGCGGCGACGCCGCCGGGCTCCTGGAGCCGTGGACGCGGGAGGGCATCTCCTTCGCGCTGCGCTCCGGCCGGCTCGCGGGCGAATGGGCCGTCAGGATCGCCGAGGCGCACGACGCGGTGGACGCCCGCCGCCAGGCCCTCAACTACGCCTTCGCCATCAAGGCCGGTCTCGGCGTGGAGATGGGCGTCGGCCGCCGCATGCTCAAGTTGTTCGAGCGCCGCCCGGGGGTGCTGCACGCGGTGCTGACCGGCTTCCGGCCGGCCTGGAAGGCGTTCGCGGGGATCACCCGGGGCACGACGTCGCTGGCCGAGCTGGTCCGTACGCACCCGCTGGCGCAGCGGGCGTTGAGCGCGATGGACCGCTGAGCGACGGGGCGCGGGGGATGGGCGGCCGGGCCGCGGCGGTGCTCGTCCATGGCCTCTACCACCGGCCCGAGCACTTCGGCCCGGTCGCGGACGGCCTGCGGGCGGCGGGGTTCGAAGTGGTCGTCCCCGAGCTCCACCGGGGCTCCCTGGCCGCCGTCACCGCAGCGGTCCAGGCCGCCGTCGACGCGCTGGACCGGCCTCCGCTCCTGCTCAGCCACTCCTACGGCGGGTCGGTGATCACCGGCGTACGGGGAGCGCGCCATCTCGTCTACCTCGCGGCCTTCGTACCGGACGTGGGCGAGAGCGCGGCCACTCTCGGCGGGGCCTCCCCGCGGCTGCGTGACGCGGTCGTGCCGGGGGAGGGGCCCGACGGTACGACACGCCTGGATCCCGGCCGGGCGGCCGATGTCCTCTACGACGACTGCCCCGGGCCTCTCGCCGCCCGCGCGGCCGGCCTGTTGCGGCCGCAGGCCCCGGGGTGCGGGCGGGGGATCCCCGAGCACCACAGCTGGAAGCTGATCCCCTCGACCTATGTGGTCTGCGCCGGGGACCGGGCGATCGACCCCGCCCTGCAACGGACGCTCTCCGCCCGCTGCACCGCTGTACGGGAGTGGCCTTCGGGCCATTCGCCGTTCGTGTCCCGGCCCGCGCGCGTGGTGGATCTGGTGGCTGAGCTGCTCGGCACGGTCAGCTCTCGAACGTGATGTGGAAGACCGGGTGGTCCGGGCCGGCGGCGAGAAGTTCGGCGTCCGTGGATTTTGCGGTGACTCCCTGGAAGTACTGGTTGACCTCCCAGCCCCACCGCTTCAGGTAGGCGCGGAGGATGCGGGCCTTCTGCGCGTCGTCGGCGATCTCCACGGCGGTGAAGACCCGGGTTCTGCGTCCCACCCGCAGCTCGCCGCCGCCCGCGACGCGCATGTTGCGCACCCACTGGGAGTGGCCCCGGGCGGAGACGAGGTACTGGGCGCCTTCGTAGGAGTGCGGGTTGACGGGGATGCGCTGCATCCGGCCGCTCGTGCGTCCCCGTACCGACATCTCGGCGGAGCCCATGAGGCTGATGCCGTGCCGGGCGAGTCGGCCGATGACGTTGTTGAGGCGGGTGGCGGTTGCGCCGGCCCGGAGGTAGTACGGCTGCGGCTGCTGCGACATGGTGACTCCCAGGGCGTACGACGCCATCGGTGAGGCCGCGGAGACCGCCCGCGCCACCGCCGACCGGGCCCGCCCGCGCCCCGCGCCGTACGCCGACCGCTGGGTCGCCGTGGCCGGTGCCGTACGGGAGTGGGCGCTCGCCCACCCCCACGAGTACGCCCTGATCTACGGCTCACCCGTCCCCGGCTACAGCGCCCCCATGGATACGGTGGGCCCCGCTTCCCGGGTCGGCATGGTCCTCATCGGCCTCATCCGCGACGCGTTCCGGGATGACGGGCTGGCGGTGCCGCCACTCGCGGCGGAGCTGCGCGCCGAGGCCGAGCGGATCGCCGCCGACATCACTCCGGACCTGCCGCCCGCCGTCGCCCCCGCCCTCGTGGCCGCGTGGGCCCAGCTCTTCGGCCTGATCTCGTTCGAGATATTCGGCCAGTTCAACCGGATGGTCGAGGCGCGCGAGCAGCTCTTCCGGCAGGCGGCCGGGGAGCTCGCCCGCTCGGTCGGTCTGCGCGGGAGCCCGGCCGCAGGCTGAATCGCGGGACGCCCGCTCTACGTTGCGGAGTCCGCGGAGCCGGACCGGCCCGCCCGGTCCGGGGCTGGGGCCGGGCCGTCCAGGCGGCGGCCCTCCCGCCGCGGAAAGCGCCACAGGACGTGGACGACCCGGGCAACGAAGGCCAGTACGGCGGCCGCGGTGGCGAGGCCGAGGACCACCGTCCGCGCTGTCCGGCCGAGGTCGAAGAGGAGGAGGGCGGGTGCGGAGGTGGCCGCGAAGGTGAGGGCGGCCAGTACGGCGGAACTGACCAGCGCGTAGCCGATCTCGACCGTCATCGCGTCCCGCTCCGCCTGCGTCCGCCGTTCCCCCATGGCCGCAGTGTCACAGGCCCGTCGCACTCCCGGCAAGCGCGCGGCCGCGTCCGGCAACCGTGCTCAGCCCCCACGCCCGGACCCCGCGTCGGCCCCCGGGCCGCAAGCCCCGCGTCCGCCGTCCGAGTTCACCAGGTGACCGCGGAGTTGTCCGTCCAGAGCCTCGCCACCGAGCGGTCGCCGCGCAGAGTCACGGCGGCGAGCGGCAGGCGGTTCCAGAGCGTGAGGTAGAGCCCCTCCGCCGTCCCGCTCAGCTCGCAGTCCACGCGGTCGCCGCCGCCGTCCTGGTTGGCGGCCGACCCGGCCCCCGCCCCGGCGGGCGTACGTACGGTCTGCGGCGGCTCGTCCGAGATCCGTACGGTCCACACCGCGTCCGTGTCCACGGCCCGCACCCGCAGCGTGCGCGGGACCGAGGAGCGCACCCGGCTCTTGGGGCGGGCGTGGAAGCCGGCCAGGAGTTCGTCGATGCCGTCGGCCGCCCGGTCCGCGCCGATCGTCGTCAGGGGGCCGCCGAGCGCCGACTCCGCGTCCACCCGGTGCACGGTCGTCTCGTGCAGCTGGCGGCGGGACCAGAACGCGAGCGGGGAGGGGGCGGGCATGAAGGTCCAGCAGTCCAGGTCGGCGGGGGCGGCCTCCAGCGACCGGACCAGATGGCGGTGGCCCGTCCGGAACCAGTCGAGGAGTTCCTCGCCGTCGAGGTCCGGCTCTCCGCCGTCGGGCTGGGGTGTGGTGTGGCCCGCGGTGATGAGCTCTGCCGCCCAGCGGTGCACCATGCCGGTGTGGCGCAGCAGGTGGCGTATCTGCCAGCCGGGACAGGTCGGGACCGAGGCCCCGGGACCCGCCTGTTCGGCGGCCGCCGCGAGGAGCCGCCCTTCCTCGGACAGGGACGCGATGTACTCGGTGATCTCCATGGCCGGATTGTGACAGGGGGTTGAGGCGGCCTGAGGGTGGACGCGGCCCGAGGGTGGAGCAGGCCCCGGGGGTGCGCGGACGGGCCGGGTGGATCGGACCGCTCAGGCGTGCGTCGCGTTGCGGGCCCCGTACCCCAGGGCGGCAGCCGCCGCGGCCAGCAGGGCCACGGTCGTCAGGGCGATCGGCAGCGAGAACCAGTCGGCCAGGAAGCCGATCGCGGGCGGGCCCAGCAGCATGCCGCCGTAGCCCAGCGTCGAGGCGGCGGCCACCCCGCTCGGTCCGGCCAGTTCGCCGGCCCGGCCCACGGCTACGGGGAAGATGTTGGCCAGCCCCAGGCCGGTGACCGCGAACCCGGCCAGCGCGAGCCAGGCGGTCGGCGCCAGCGCGCCCAGCAGCATTCCGGCCGCGGCGACCGCACCGCCGAGGACCAGGGTGCGGGTCTGGCCGAGCCGTTCCAGCAGCAGCGTCCCGGTGAGTCTGCCGATGGTCATCGTCAGGGCGAACAGCGCGTACCCGGCGGCGGCGAGGCCCGGATGGGCGTCGAGGTCCTGCTCCAGGTGGAGCGCGCCCCAGTCGGCGAGCGCGCCTTCCCCGTACGCCGTGCACAGGGCGATCACGCCGAACAGCACGACGATCCGGCGGGCCCGCGGGTCGAGTTTCCGCTGGGGCTGCCGCTGGGGCGTGTGCGCTGCGGGAGCCGTACGGGCCGGGCGGTGGCGCAGCAGCGCGGGCCCCGCGAACGCCGTGACGAGCAGGCCGATGCCGGCCAGCAGGAACAGGTGCGTCGAGGCGGAGAGACCGCCCGCGACCAGCCCGCCGAGTCCGGCACCGACCATGCCGCCGAGGCTGAACGCGGCGTGGAAGCTCGGCATCACCGGCCGGCGCAGCTCGGCGACCAGGTCGACGGCGGCGCTGTTCATCGCCACGTTCATCCCGCCGTACGCCGCTCCGAAGACCAGCAGGACGAGGCCGAGCGAGAGCGCCGAATGGGTCTGCGCGGGCAGGGCGATGCTCAGCGGGAGCAGTACCCCGCAGGCCACGGTCACGGCGTGGCTGCCGTAGCGGCGGCAGAGCCGGCCGGTGAGCATCATGGTGATCACGGCGCCCGCGGAGACGCCGAGCAGGGCGAGGCCGAGGGTGGAGGCGGAGGCGCCGGTCTGCTGCTTGATGGCCGGGATACGGACCACCCAGCCGGCGAAGAGGAAGCCATCGAGGGCGAAGAACACGGTCAGCGCGGTACGGAGGCGGGCCGACGAGGGTGGGGCGGTGTCTCCGCCAGGTCCCCCCGGTAGGGCCGTCCGCAGTTTGTTTAGTTGCGGCACAAACTCAGCATAGGGGTGGGTGGAGGGCGGACGCAACATGGCTGACGGAGGCGGGTTCTCCCCGTCCCGGCGGGTTCCCTCGGCGTCCGTGACACCTCCGGATCATGGGAGACTCGCCCTCATGAACGGCAAGGCGACCACCACCCGGACGAAGTTGGAGAGGGGCCGCAGTGCGCTCGGGCCCGCACTGGAACTGGTCCACACCGGGCGCGCCCCCACGCGCGCCGTCCTCACCTCCGAGCTCGGTGTCACCCGGGCCACCGCCGGGGCGGTCGCCGCTGAGCTGGAGGCGCTCGGGCTGATCCGGGTCGACTCCAGCCCCGGTTCCGCGGCCGGTTCGCAGGGCCGCCCCTCGCACCGGCTCTCCGTCCTGGAGGACGGGCCAGTCGTCCTCGCCGCCCAGGTCCACGCCGACGGCTTCCGGGCCGCGCTCGTCGGGCTGGGCGGCCGGATCGTCGCCACATCGCCGGGCTGCGTCGCGGTGATGGCCGACCCCGCGCAGGTGCTCGGCGAGGTCGTCGGCGCGGGAGCGGAACTGCTCGGCGCGAGCGGCCTGCGCTGCGTCGGCGCCGGGCTCGCCGTACCGTCGGCGGTCGCCGAACCCGAGGGCACCGCGCTCAACCCGCTGCACCTCGCCTGGCCCGCCGGCTCGCCGGTCCGCGACATCTTCGCCGCCTGCGTCCGGGACGCGGGCATCACCGGACCCGCCTTCACCGGCAACGACGTCAACCTCACCGCGCTGGCCGAGCACCGGCACGGCGCCGGACGCGGCGCCCAGCACCTCCTCTGCGTCGCCACCGGCCACCGGGGCGTCGGCGGGGCTCTGGTGCTCGACGGTCGCCTGCACAGCGGGAGTTCAGGGCTGGCGCTGGAGGTGGGCCACCTCACCGTGAACCCCGAGGGGCGGCCCTGCCACTGCGGCGGCCGCGGCTGCCTCGACGTGGAGACCGACCCGCTCGCCTTCCTCACCACCGCGCGCCGCGACCCGGGCCCGGAGGAGTCGCTCCTCAAGCAGGCCGGGGACCTGCTGCGTACGGAGTACGAGGACGCCGACGTACGTAACGCCGCCGAGGCGCTGATCGACCGTCTGGGCCTTGGCCTCGCCGGGCTCGTCAACATCCTCAACCCGGACCGGATCATCCTCGGCGGGCTCCACCGCGACCTGCTGGAGGCGGACCCGGAGCGGCTGCGGGCCGTGGTCGCCGACCGCAGCCTCTGGGGCCGTAGCGGCAGTGTGCCGATCCTGCCCTGCACCCTGACCCACAACAGCCTGGTCGGCGCGGCCGAACTGGCCTGGCAACCGGTCCTGGACGACCCGCTCGCGGTACTCGCCTGAGCCGGAAGCCGGAAGCCGGAAGCCGGAAGCCGGAAGCCGGAAACGGCGGTACGGCATCAGGCTCGCCGCACCGCCGCACCCAGGTACTTCACCTCAGCCGACCACGGCCGACCGGGCCGGGGCCGCCGCGACGGCCTCGGGGCTGATGGGGACGGACCCGAACGGCCCGTCGGTGATCGACCCGTAGACCGCGAGCGGCGGCAGGGTCGAGGTGTTGCAGACCGCCGGCAAGGTGAACCAGACGGCCTTTCCGGCCGCGCCGCTCGGCCGTACGCCCCAGCTCTCGCTGACCGCGGCGATCAGGGCCAGACCCCGTCCCGAGGTGGCGAAGGAGTCCGCCTCGTTCACCGTGGGGACACGGGGGTCGTGGTCGTGGACGGAGACCGTCAACCGGTCGAGCAGCAGCTCGATGTCGACGGTGCATGACTTGTCCGGCTGTGCGTGCCGGTGGACATTGGTCAGGAGTTCGGTGACGCCCAGGGCTGCCTGGTCGATCAGAGGATCGAGATGCCAGTAGCGCAGTTGGGCCGAGATGATTCTGCGGACCTGACCGATCCGCGACGGCAGGGCTTGGAGCTCCACCGTGCAGTGCCTGCTTGGCTCGCTGATCACGGCTGCGACTCCCCGAAATAGGTCCGGAAGAAGAAGACGGACGAACGGAGCCGGCGGACGACTGGGCTGACTGCCGAATCCGCTCTGCTCTTGTCGTGTCTGCTCGTGTCGCACGATCCGGTCCCGCGGTGTCCCGTGGGAGCGAATCGCTCTGTCACCGACGGTGCACCTTCAGTGACGTGGGTCCAGCGTGGCCCAGCCCGAGCGGCTCCGCAACTCGCGGAGCCGCGTACGGCACCTGAGGAACCGGGCCCGGGGCTCAGCCCCTGCGGCCGCCCGCGCTGCGCAGCGCCTCCAGGAAGCGGCGCAGTGGGGCCGCTCCGTCGCGTCTGCGGTTGCGCTGCCCCATCGTCAACCGGTAGCGCACGCCGTTCACCCGGGCGATGGCCGAATCCGCCGCGAAGAACCACCGCTTGCCCGCACTCACCGTGCCCACCGGGGCGCTGTCGATCTCCCGCCCGTTGCTCGTCAGCAAGGACAGCCGGCCGTCCTTGACGACCACCTGACCGGCCCTGGTCAGCGACCGGGTGAACCGCTCGATCCTGACCCCCGACGCACTGAACTCGGCGTCCGCCATCGCGGCTTCGCCCCCCTTCGTCACCACTTCTCCTGTTGCAGTGTGCCCGGCCGCGCGCCCGGCCGCCAGAGGGCACGGGAGCCCGCCGCGCGCTCCTCGCACCGCCCGCCCCAACTGCTCCCGCAAGGCCTGCTCAAAGCCAGGGCTATGGACCATCAAAGTCAACGTTTGTGCAGGTCGGGGGCATATCGTGGAGACCGGAGCACCGGGCTGACGAACAGCGGCGAACAACGCACGAACAGAACAGCGGCGAACAGCGCACGAACAGGAGCACGGCGATGGACACCCATGAGCTGGGACAGGACCGCGGGGCCACGGGGGCGGTCATGGGGACGGTGGACGTCGACCGCAGCGACCCGGAGTACCGGGCCTGGCTGAAGGAGGCCGTCCGCAAGGTCCAGGCCGACGCCAACCGTTCGGCCGACACCCACCTGCTGCGCTTCCCGCTGCCCGAGGAGTGGGGCATCGACCTCTACCTCAAGGACGAGTCGACGCACCCCACCGGCAGCCTCAAGCACCGGCTCGCCCGCTCGCTCTTCCTCTACGGGCTCTGCAACGGCTGGATCCGGCCGGGCAAGCCGGTCATCGAGGCGTCCAGCGGATCGACCGCCGTCTCGGAGGCGTACTTCGCCAAGCTGATCGGCGTGCCGTTCATCGCCGTGATGCCGCGCACCACCAGCCCGGAGAAGTGCCGGCTCATCGAATTCCACGGCGGGCAGTGCCACTTCGTCGACGACTCCCGCAAGATGTACGAGGAGTCCGCGTCCCTCGCCGCCGAGAGCGGCGGGCACTACATGGACCAGTTCACCTACGCGGAGCGCGCCACCGACTGGCGCGGCAACAACAACATCGCCGAGTCGATCTACCAGCAGCTCCGCCTGGAGCGCTATCCGGAACCCGCCTGGATCGTCGCCACCGCCGGGACCGGCGGCACCTCGGCCACCATCGCCCGCTATGTGCACTACCTCCAGCACGACACCCGGGTCTGCGTGCCCGACCCGGAGAACTCCTGTTTCTTCGACGGCTGGACGCGGCACGACCCGTACGCGAGCAGCGATTGCGGCTCCCGGATCGAGGGCATCGGCCGCCCCCGTATGGAGCCGAGCTTCGTGCCCGGCGCCATCGACCGGATGATGAAGGTGCCCGACGCGGCGAGCGTCGCCGCCGTACGCGCCCTGGAGCGGGCCATCGGCCGCAAGGCGGGCGGCTCCACGGGCACCGGGCTGTGGAGCGCCTTCAAGCTGATCGCCGAGATGGTGGAGCAGGGGGAGCGGGGCAGCGTCGTCACGCTGCTGTGCGACCCGGGCGACCGCTACCTGGACAAGTACTACTCCGACTCCTGGCTGGAGGAGCAGGGGCTTGACATCGCCCCGTACACCACGGCGATCGGCAACTTCCTCGCCACCGGAACCCTGACCGACTGAGACCCAGGAGCGCTCAGGCTGCCTGAGCGCTCAGGCAGCCGATGCCGTCAGCCGCCCGTCGAGCCGGCGCACCGCGTCCCGGAAGGACCGGCCCATCCCCAGCCGCGCGACCCCCAGCACCGAGCGGAACGGGCCCGTTCCGTCGGCGGCGAAGGTCCACTGCACCCGGGTCCCGGTCCCGTCCGCGGTGAGCCGCCACTCCTCCACCAGGGCCCGCAGCCCCGGCGCGTTCGTTTCGTCGACCCGGTAGGCGTACCGCTCGCCCGGCTCGGCGGCCACGATCGTCTCGCGGAACCGGACCCCGCCGCGCAGCCGCACCTCCCGGCCCGCGCCCCCGTCGGTGGGCGTGGCCCGGGTGACGGCGGTGAACCAGGCGGGCCAGGAGGCGACGTCCTCGGCGAGCGCCCGGTAGACCACGTCCGGGGGTGCGGACACCTCGGCGGCGAACACCAGACGAATCGGCGCGGATTCGGTGAACTCCAGTCCTACGGTACGGAGTCGGCGTGCCATCGTGTGCACCTCCCGGCGGTCTGCGCCTTATGGGGCGCTCATGGGGAGGGACACCATAGCGGCCGGGGCGTCAGTTGTCTGTACCACTGCCGGCCACCGGTTCCCTGTCCTGCTGCCGCGCCCGGGCGGCTGCCTGGGCGGCCGCGGCGATGTTGCGGGCCATCCCGCCGAAGACCACCGCGTGGAAGGGTGACACGCCCCACCAGTACGCATGGCCGAGCAGCCCCTGCGGGTGGTACAGGGCGCGCTGGCGGTAGAGCGTGCGCCCCTGGTCGTCGGTGGCCACCGACAGTTCCAGCCAGGCCAGGCCCGGCAGCCGCATCTCCGCCCGCAGCCGCAGCAGTTCGCCCGGCACGATCTCCTCCACCCGCCAGAAGTCCAGCGAGTCCCCGACCCGCAGCCGGTGCGCGTCCCGCCGTCCGCGCCGCAGCCCGACCCCGCCGACGATCCGGTCGATCCAGCCGCGCACCGCCCAGGCGAGCGGGAAGGAGTACCAGCCGTTCTCGCCGCCGATGCCCTCGATCACCCGCCACAGGTCCGCCCGGTCCACCGGCACGGCCAGCTCCCGTTCGTCCCGGTAGAGACTGCCGCCCGCCCAGTCGGGGTCGGTGGGCAGCGGGTCGCTCGGCGCGCCCGGCAGCGAGGCGGAGGACCAGCGGGTGTCCACCCGGGCCTCCTTGATCCGCTGGAGGGCGAGGCTCAGCGCCCGGTCGAAGCCGATCGCCCCCTCCGGCGGATCGGGGACGTACCGCACGATGTCGTGCTCCCGGCAGACCACCTCATGGCGCAGCGACTCCGCGAGCGGCCGGGCGATCGACCGGGGGACCGGGGTGACCAGCCCGATCCAGTGGCTGGAGAGCGTCGGGGTGAGCACCGGGACCGGCACGATCACCCGCCGCGGCAGCCCCGCCACCCGGGCGTAGCCCTGCATCATCTCCCGGTACGTCGTGATGTCCGGCCCGCCGATGTCGAAGGTCCGGTTCACGTCGGGCGGCAGCGTGGCGCTCCCCACCAGGTACCGGATCACATCCCGTACGGCGATGGGCTGGATCCGGGTGGAGACCCAGCTCGGGGTCACCATCACCGGCAGCCGCTCGGTCAGATAGCGCAGCATCTCGAACGAGGCCGACCCCGAACCGATCACGATCGCCGCCCGCAGCACCGCCGTCGGCACCTGGGAGTCCAGCAGGATCCGCCCCACCTCGGCCCGCGACCGCAGGTGCGGCGACAGCTCCTTCTCGTCCACCCCGGCCGGGGTCAGCCCGCCCAGGTAGACGATCCGCCGCACCCCGGCCGCGCGGGCCTTCTCGCCGAAGTTGCGGGCGGCCTGCCGGTCGGTCTCCTCGAAGTCGGAGCCGGAGCCCAGCGCGTGCACCAGGTAGTACGCCACGTCGACGTCCCGCATCGCCTCGGTCAGCGAGTCGGCGTCGGTGACATCGCCGCGCACCACCTCGACCCGGTCCGCCCAGGGGTAGTCGCGCAGCTTCTGCGGCGTCCGGGCCAGCGCGCGGACCTGGTGGCCGGCGTCGAGGAGCGCGGGCACCAGTCTGCCGCCGATGTAGCCGGTGGCGCCGGTGACCAGGCAGCGCAGCGGGGTCTCGTCGGGGGCCTTACGTACGTCGGGTTCCTCAGGAAGATCCGTCACCTGTCCGAGTCTCGCACCCGACGGCGCACGAGGTCGGGACGAGGACTCCGTACGGCGGAGCGCGCGCTGCCGGGGGCTCAGCGCACCGCCGCCAGCGTCCCGCCCTCGGGCAGCCTCGCCGTCAGCTCGACGGAGGCGTCGCGCGGCGCCCGTACCGCCAGCGTCGGGCCGCCCGCCGCACCCCGCACCTGGCCGGTGGCCTCGATCCGGTTGACCGCCCGGCTGCCCGCCGCCAGGACGTACCACCGGCCGGAGGCGGCCTTCCAGTGCGTGCCCGCCAGGATGTGCTGCCCGAACCGGCTGCACAGGGCGGTGTCGTTCCGGTCGGCGACCACCGCCGCCGGGGCGGTGGGGGAGGCGGCGGGCTGGAGGAACTGCACCAGCACCCGGCCGGGGCCGCGCCAGGTGTCGGCGCGGGTGCAGAGCCACTCGGCCGACGCCCCGCCCTCGGGCAGCCGCTGCTCGGCGAAGGCCCAGTTGTTCACCGCCCGCACCCCCGAGCCCGACAGCGCCCGCAGCGAACACGCCGTCCGCGCCCAGGCGAGGAGCGCCTCCGGTCCGGTCGCCTCGCGGGGCTGCCGGGCGGGTGCGCCACGGCCCGGCTTCGGCGTGTACGTCAGATGCGCCGGGGCCAGGTCGCCCAGGTCGGTCACCAGGAACGCGTGGTTCTCCACGATCCGCTCGGAGGAGCGCAGCTGGAGCACCGGCCAGGCATCGCAGCCACCGCCCGCCGCCGGGCGCTCCACCGGGGCGGTGATCCCGTCCGGGCCCACCTCCAGCGGCCGGCCAGGGGTGTCCGGTGCGAGCAGGTCCCGGGTGGTGGTCTCGGAGATCCAGGGGGCGAGCAGGAACCGCGCCTTCTCGCCCGTACGGCTGACGACCACGGCGGCCCCCGTCGTCACGTCCGCGTCATCGGTCCGGGCGAAGTCCAGCGCCGCCCCGCCACCGCCCGCCAGCGGCTCCGCGTACCGCACGATGCGGACCCCGCCGTCGTGGAACAGCACCACGGCCGCCCCGTCCACCTCACCCGCGAAAAGCAGTCGGGGCGGCTGCGCGGGCGGCACGTCGACCGTGCCCGGCGTGGTCGACACCGGAACGTTCCCCGGGGGCTCGGACCAGGCCCGCAGCGCCCGCCCCAGCAGCTCCCCGTCACCCCGCCGGTCACCGCGTACGGGCCAGGCGGTGAAGTCGATGCGGGAGGTGTCCGCCCACTGCTCCGCCGCCGTACGCAGCAGGGCCGCCGGGTCGAGGGACGGGACCGTCACACCGGCTCCCGGCGCCTCGTCCCGTACGTCGTTCCCGGCGGCCACCGCGAGCGTGCCCGCCACCACGCAGAGCGCCGCCGCGAGGGCCGCCGCCCGCACCCGGTGCCTGCGCCGCAGCAGATCGCTCGGCCGGGTCTGCACGGTGCACGGGTCGAACTCCCCGGACCGCAGCAGCACTTGGGCCGCCGCCCGGTCCGGCCTCCCCAGCCGGGCCGCCCGGCGCACCGCCCCCGCCGGATCGTCCACCCCCGCCTCGGCCAGCAGCGCCCGCACCGCAGTCTCCGGCAGCCCGTCCAGCAACTGGAGCGCGAACGCGGCCCGTACGGCACCCGTGACCTCCGACAGCGACCGGTCCAGGGCCAGTTCGTCGACGCCGCCCGCCCGGGGGAAGAGCCGCAGCCCCCACACCACGGGCAGCGTCGGCCGCAGCGCGGAGGGTGCCGGGAGCCGGCCAGGCCACCAGCGGGGCCTGCGCTCGTACGCCAGCGCCGTCCGCAGCACCCGTAGCCGCATCGAGGCGTACGGGGCGTTCGCCGGAGCCTCGGCCTGCCCCGCCTCCGGGGAGCGCCGGGACTGCGCGGGCACCTGGGCCATGCGGGCCGGGGCGGTCCTGGTCACGGGCAGCGCCCGCTGCACGGCACCGTGCGCGGCCAGGACCCGGCGGTGCCGGCCCAGGGAGGGCGGCAGCACGACATAGGCGAGCCGGACCAGACGCGGGTAGTGCTCCACGAGGGCGGCCTCGGCCTGCTGGACGCCCAGGGACTCGCTGGATGCGGCGGCGGAGCGTTGCTGCGGTTGATGGATCGGCATGAGTTCGGTGCCTTCCGGGGCCGTGGCGGGGAGTGTCATACCGACAAACGAGTCAATCGTGTGACGGTCACATCACCCGCACCGGTCACCGGCGCCGGATCGGTCCTAGCGCCGGACGCCCTCTAGGGCCTGTCGTCAAACTGCCGCCTGCCGGGCGACGCCTGGCACGCCCTCCCCCAAGCTCTCGGCTTCGCTCGAGCAGGGAGGGACCCCCTCCGGCGTTGCCGCAATGCCCTGGTAGCTCCGCTACAAGACCATTCCGGCGCCTTGCGATCGCACGCACCAGACGCCGCCCGGCCGCCCTCCGGGCGACGACGGCAGTTTGACGACAGGCCCTAGGCCAGCAGCTCGTCCAGCACCCCGCCGAACAGCCGCCGCCCGGCCGAGGCCAGCAGCGGATCACCCCACCGCGGCACCAGCCGCACCCGCAGCTCCTCCACCCACACCACATGGGAACCGGAATGCGTCGGCAGCACGTCGATCGAGGCCCGGCCCAGCACCACGGAGCCGCGCTTCTCCAGCAGGCAGATCCCGGCCCGGCCAGCGGCCGGCGGCGTCCAGCGGACCACTTCCATCGGATCGTCGAAGGCCAGCGGGCCCACCCCCGTACGCGCCGTGAACACCGTGCCGACCCTGGTCGGCGGCCCGCCCGCCACCGAGATGGCGGTCAACGGGACATGCTCGGCGTGCCGTTCCCAGTCGGTCACCCGGCGCCAGGCCTCGGCTGCGGGGAGAGGGGAGAAGCGCTCGATCCGGAAGACGGCCATTCCCCGATCCTAGGACGTCACGGCCGGACGGCGACCCGAGCGGAATCCGGCGGACCGCGCCCCGGTTGATCAGCCGGGGGAAACGGTCTCCCCGGGGATCAGCCGGGGAAGACGGTCTCCTCGGGCGGTTCGTACGAATCGCCCGCCACCACCAGGCCCGGCAGATGCTCGCCGATCTCCTCGCGTGCCCCGGGAGCCAGCCCCGCGTCCGTCACGAAGGTGTCCACCTCGTCCAGCGTGGCGAAGGAGCTCAGCCCCACCGTGCCCCACTTGGTGTGGTCGGCCACCACCACGACCCGGCGGGCCGACCGGACGAAGCGCCGATTGGTCTCCGCCTCCGCGAGGTTGGGGGTCGACAGACCGGCCTCCGCCGAGATGCCGTGCACCCCGAGGAAGAGCAGGTCGAAGTGGAGGGAGTCGATGGCCCGGTCCGCGACCGGCCCCACCAGCGAGTCCGAAGGCGTCCGCACCCCGCCCGTCAGCACCACCGTCGCCGTCCCCGGCCGCGCACCCCGTCCGGCCACCGGACGCTGCGCGTCGTGGAACACGTCGGCGACCCGCACCGAGTTGGTCACCACCGTCAGATCCGGTACGTCCAGCAGGTGCCGGGCCAGAGCGTAGGTCGTCGTACCGCCCGAGAGGGCGATCGCGCTGCCAGGCTGGGCCATCGCCGCCGCCGTCCGCGCGATGTCCTCCTTGGCGCTCAGCTCCAGCGCCGACTTCACCTCGAAGCCGGGCTCGTGGGTGCTCGCCTCGACCACCGGGACGGCACCGCCGTGGACCTTCTCGATGACCCCCTGCCGGGCCAGCGCGTCCAGGTCCCGACGGATCGTCATGTCGGACACATTCAGCCTGCGGGTCAGCTCGTTGACCCTGACCCCGCCGCGCCTGCGCACCTCGTCGAGGATCAGGGCACGCCGCTGCTCCGCGAGCAGGTTCTGATTCTCGCTCAACGCCGTCGCCCGGTCCTTCCCTCTGCTCCCACGGTCCGCAGCGGCCTGCGGGACAGGCTCATCCTGCCACGCAGGCATGTCCGGCGTACCACCTGGGGAGATTCCGTGAGACCGCTCACGCACCCGCCCCGCCTCCGGGATTCTGGGGCCGGGCCGGAGCCCTCGGCTCCCCGCCCACCTTCGCCCGACCTCCGTCATGTCCTGCCCGACCCCTGTCATGTCTTCGCCGGCCCCGCGCGGCCGGTGCGCCCGAGAGAGAGTGCCGCCTTGGCTCCTGCCATCCCGCCCCCGTCGCGACCCCCGCAGAACACCGGGGCGGCGCTGGAACTGCTGGTCCACGGCGTCGGAGGCGCCACCCCGCAGGAGATGCTCGGCGATCCCCGTACCGTCCGGGTCACCGGGGACGCGACCGCCGCCGTCTACCGGCGCACCGAGGACGCCCACGGCGAGAAGCACCCCGAGCGCTACCGGGACGAACCCGTCGCCGAGGCGTACTGCTGGTCCGGGCTCACCTCCGGCAACGGCTCCCGCGCCCTGTGGCTGCTGCTCCTGCCGTTCATGGTGGTCAACCTCGCCCACTGGATGCGCCCCACCGCGTCCGGCCGCCGCCGCGCGGTCCGGCTCTACGGCGTGGTGGTGCGGCTCGTCGCGCTCAGCCTCACCGTGCTGCTCACCGCGGCCGCCTGCGAAGTAGCGCTCGACCTGGTGGCCTGGCAGTGCGCGGGCACCTCCGCCTGCTCCGAACGCCGTTCCTGGCTCGGCTTCCTGTCGAGCCATCAGGGCGGCTGGTGGTCCCAGCCCGGACGGCGGCTCGCCCTGGCGGCCGTCGTGCCCGCCGCCCTGGTGGGGCTCCTGTGGTACCTCTCCAACCGGACCTGGAGCGCCTACGAGTCCCAGAGCCCCCTGGACGCCACGGACGACGACGCCTGCGACCCGGACGGGACGGAGGAAGCCCACGGGCCGGGCGCGGACAACGCCGACGACCCGGAGTCCGCGCGCCCGGTGCCGCCCGCGCTCAGCAGGCCCGGCTTCTGGTACGGCCGCCGGCTCGTCTCCCGGCTCCGCGCCGCGCACACCGCCGCGGGCTTCCTCACC
Organism: Streptomyces cyaneofuscatus; assembly: GCF_033109485.1. Lineage (NCBI taxonomy): Bacteria > Bacillati > Actinomycetota > Actinomycetes > Kitasatosporales > Streptomycetaceae > Streptomyces > Streptomyces cyaneofuscatus. Next base: position 7,616,303 of record NZ_CP137002.1, read on the forward strand.
GTCGCGGCCTTCGTCATGGGGGCCGCGGCCCTCCACGACCGGACCGTCGGCAGCTCGGTGCCGCCGGTGTTCGGGGTGGTGATACAGGGGGCGCTCGTCCTCTGCGCCATGGTCGTCGTGTGGGTCATCTGCCGCCGGGGCCGCAGCGAGAGCGTCCGGGACAACCGGGTCGACGGTGCCCTCATCACGTACCTGCCCGGCTCCGCGCTCGCCCTGCTCGGCCTCGCCGTCGTGCACGCCGCCTGGTCGCGCCCGGAGTGGGTCTCCTCCGGCAGCCTGTCCGGCGAGACCGCCTTCCGGCTCCTCGCCCTCGGCCAGGGCCTCCTCGTCGTGATCATGGCGCTGGTCGCCCGCAGCCTCTACCGGCGCACCCTCGAACCCCGCACCACGCTGTACGGCCTCGGCGGCCCGTCCGTCGCCATGCTCGCCTGCGCCCTGGGCGGCGTGATGACCGGCGGCGTGGCCCAGCGCGTCGCCGACTGGCTGGACGGCCCCGGCACCCCGGGCACGGGGCGCGGCTCCATCATCGAGGGCCCGCCCGTCCTGCTCAGCTGGCAGGCCTCCGTCATCCCGGTGCTCCTGCTCCTGCTGCTCGTCCCGGTCGTCTTCCTCGTCGTCCGCACCGCGCGCCGGGCCCGCCGCATGGGCCCGGACATCGAGGCGGAGTACGCCCCCGAGCCGCCCGACCGCGCCCGCACCCGGCGGATCGCCCGCATCCGCGCCACGGCGGCCCTCACCGACTCGGCCCCCTGGATCGTCGGCGTGGTCTCCGCCGCCACCCTGCTCCTCGGCGCGGCGGCGGTCGCGGGCTCCTGGGCCAGCGGTGAGGTGCCCGGCCTCGCGACGGACGGGGCTGCCGCCCCCGTCGAATCGCTCGCCGAGGCCGCCCAGTCGACCGGCTCCTGGCTCATCGGCTTCGGCTTCATCCTGTTCGTCGCGGGCGGGCGCCGCGCCTACCGGGACGCCTCCGCCCGGCGCACCATCGGCATCCTCTGGGACGTGGGCACCTTCTGGCCGCGCGCCGCCCACCCCTTCGCGCCCCCCTGCTACGCCGAGCGTGCCGTCCCCGACCTGGCGTCGCGGATGTGTGCCTGGACGGCGACGACCAAGGGCCGGCTCATCATCTCGGGCCACTCGCAGGGCAGCGTCCTCGCGGCCGCCGCGGTCTGGCAGCTCCCCGACACGGCCCGCCGCCGGGTCGGGCTGCTCACCTACGGCTCCCCGATCGAGCGGCTGTACGGGCGCTGGTTCCCGGCCTACTTCGGAGCCGTACCCCTGCTCGGGCTGAACCGTTCGGTGCACTGCTGGCGCAACCTCTTCCGGGCCACCGACCCGATCGGCGGGCCCGTCCGGCTGTCCACCGACCCCCACCCCGGCGTCGACCGGGGACCGCTGAAGGACCCGCTGGCGTACGGGCGTACCACCGCGCTTCCGCTGCCCGAACCGATCCTCGGCCACTCCGACTACCAGGCCGACCCGGTCTTCGCGAAGGAACGGGCCGCGCTCCTCGAAGAGCTCGGACCACGGCTGCCCCGGCAGGCGGAGGGCGGGGACGTGCTGGAGAAGGGGCAGGAGGGCCACGCGAGTCAGAAGAGCTCCGGCAGATCCTCCGGATAGAGCAGGGTCAGGTCGTCCGTGCTCGTCTCGGCGAGCTGGGCGACCCGGCCCGCGTGCCGCTCCACCATCGACTCGAAGGTCTGCCGGGCGGTGCGGCCGTTGCCGAAGGCGGGGCCCTTGGGGAGCGCGGTGAAGTACTTCAGCAGCGCCTCGCCGGTCCCCTCCGCGAGGCTGTACTCGTGCTCCTCGGCCTGCTGCTCGACGATCCGCAGCAGCTCCTCGGGGACGTAGTCGTGGAAGGTGATGGTCCGCGAGAAACGGGACGCCACACCGGGGTTGACGGTGAGGAACCGCTCCATCTCGTGGGTGTACCCGGCGACGATCACCACCACCGCGTCCCGGTGGTCCTCCATCAGCTTCACCAGCGTGTCGATGGCCTCACGGCCGAAGTCGCGCCCGGAGTCCTCCGGGGAGAGCGCGTACGCCTCGTCCACGAAGAGCACCCCGCCGCGCGCCCGGTCGAACGCCTCCTGGGTCCTGATCGCCGTCGAGCCGATGTGCTCCCCGACCAGGTCCACCCGGGAGACCTCGACCAGGTGGCCGCGCTCCAGCACCCCGAGCGAGGCCAGGATCTCTCCGTACAGCCGGGCGACCGTGGTCTTTCCCGTACCGGGGGAGCCGGTGAAGACGAGGTGGCGGCGGACGGAGGCGGCCTTGAGCCCGGCCTCCGCGCGGCGGCGGCCCACCTCGATCATGTCGGTCAGCGCCCGCACCTCACGCTTGACGCTCTCCAGGCCCACCAGCGCGTCCAGTTCACCGAGGACCGCCGCGGAGTCCCGGGCGGGCTCGGCCGCCGGAGCCACCGGTTCGGGCTCCACGGCCCGCTGCCCGGGCATCGTGTTCAGCAGGCCGGGGGTCGACTGCGTGGCCGTCAGCACGGCGGGGGCCGGAGCCGGTGCCGTACGCAGACCGCTCTCGTCGCTCGTGCAGTCCGTGACCACCGGGCCGGAGCCCCCGGACCCGTCGCCGGTCGGCCCGGCGAAGCCCTCGGGGAACTCGTAACCGCCGCGCGCGCACCGCTCGGTGCGGCAGCGGGTCAGCGTGGTGCGGCAGCCGTCCATGACATGGAAGCCGTATCCCTCGCTGCCCGTCACCCGGCAGCTGTCGAAGGTGCCGCGCCCCTCGGCGGAGACGTAGAACCCGGCCTCGGCGGGGTTGGTGACCGTGCACCGCTCGATGACGGGGTCGGCGCCCTTGGTGACGATGACCCCGGTCTGGGCCGCGTCGACGGTGCAGTTGTTCAGCGTGCCGCCACTGCCGTGGTCGCGGAACCAGGCGCCGGTGGAAGCCTCCCGGATCCGGCAGTCGTCCAGCTGGGCGGTGGCGCCGTCGCTCACGGAGACGGCGGTGTTGCGGATCTGCGAGAGGTCGCTGTCCACCACATCGGCGCGCGATCCCCGGTCGAGGACGAAGAGGGCGTCCGGCACGTCGTGGACCCGGCAGGCGTCCAGTATCACCGTCGCCCCGTCGCTGACCCAGACCGCCGGATAGTCGCCCGTACTGTCGTGGATCTCGCACTGGTTGGCGTCCACGCGGGTGCCCGGGTCCCAGACCGAGAGGCCGTTGCGGCCGAAGCGGCGGACCGTGGAACGGGTCAGCGTGAGCACCGAACGCGACCGCAGGTCGATCGCGTTCTCCGGAATGTCGTGGATGTCGCAGTCGGCGAGCGTCAGCACCGCGTCGGTGTCCAGTGTGACCCCGTCGCCCGACGTACGGTGCACGGTGCAGTCGGTGAGGTGCGCGGTGGCGCGGGCGGTGACCTGGACGCCGCTGCCCTTGACCTCGTACACCTCGCAGCCGATCGCCTCCAGACCGCTGCCCTCACCGGTGACGCCGATGCCCGCGCCGGAGGAGTGGTGGATCCGGCAGCGGTCCAGGCGCGGGTGGCCGCCGTCGCGGACCGAGACACCGGACTGCCCGGCCGAGACGATCTCGCACTCCTCGAAGACCCCGCCCGCCCCGTCGAGTACGGCGATGCCGACGCCGGCCGGATTGTCGACGGTGCAGCGCCGCACGGTGGGCCGGGCCGCTCCCCGTACCTCGATGCCGGCGGCCGACCGCGTCACGATCCGCAGATCCGAGAACTCGGGGGTGCCGTCCTCCACCAGCACGGCCGGGGCGGCGGAGTCCTGACCCTCGATGTGCAGATCCTGGACGATCGCGGAGGCGCGCACCGTCAGTGGTACGCCGTCGACCGGCGCGATCCGCACGGAGCCGACCGACCCCTCGGGGCCGCGCAGGGTCACCGCGCGGTGGAGGACGAGGTTCTCCCGGTAGGTTCCGGGCGCGACGGTGAGGACGTCACCGTCGGCCGCCGCTTCCAGGGCCGCGGAGAGGGAGGCGTACTCGCCCGTGCGGCGGCGCCATCGCGATGTGCCGGTGTGCGTCACCTGGACCGTGCCCTGTGCCATGGAGTTGCTCTGCCCCCACCTCGTGCTGTGCTGCCTCGGGTCGTGCTGTGAAGCCCTGGGGCCGTGATGGCCCGGGTCTCTCCGGCCGCCCGCCTGTCGAGGAGGCGGACGCGGTCGGACCACCGTAGCGCGCGGGAGGGGCGGGAGTTGACGACTCGGGCCGCCGGGGTGCTGTCGCCGCCCGCCGTACGTCGTCGAGGTGGCCGCCCGCCGTCAGCTGCCCGTTCCGGCCCGGCCCCAGTCCGGGCCCGCCTCGGCCCACTCCCGGTCCCAGAGCGCGTACCGCTGCCGCACGAGGCGCCCTACGACCAGCCGCCTGCCCGCCTCGACGCACCCGGCGGCGAGCAGGAAGACACCGACCCCGCCGAGCACCGCGTGCGTACGGGCCGCGTCCGCGTCCATCGGCGGCGGTACGGGGAGGCCCGCCGCGTCCGTCCAGACCCGCACCGGCGCCCCGGGCTCCCGGGACTTCGACGTGGTGACCTCTCCGGTGTGCCGGGTGCCGTCCGGCGCCCGCCAGGCCGCCATCACCGAGGTCCGCCCCGACTCGGCACCCGGGTCACCGGCGAACCGACGCGCCTGAGGCGCCGGTCCGACCACGACCGCGGTGACGGGCCGCCGCTCCTCGTGCTGGGCCCGTATCTCCTGCTGGAGCGAGGCGTCGGCGAGCGCACCGCCCGCCCAACCGGCCGCCGGCGCCCCCAGCGCCAGGAGCACCAGCGCGCCGAGCGTCACCCACGCCTCGCGGCGGTCGGTGGCGCGCCACAGCGGACTGTGCCGCCACTTGAGGACTCCCACTCCCATGCTTTTCCCCCCGGTCGTTCCCATGATCCCCCCGGGGCCTTGGGTCCCGGGCCCCGCCCCCGTTTCCTCAGTCGAGGATCTTGACGGGGTCCCCGACCCGGATCACCCCGGTCCCGTCCGGAATCAGATTCTGGCCGAAGAGCAGCTGATTGCCGACCCTGCGGTGGCGGGCCAGCGTGAGCAGCGGCTCCTTGCCGCGCTCGGCGGTCCGCTGGTCGGTGGTGGTGATCACGCAGCGGCCGCAGGGCTTCACCACGGAGAAGGGCACATCGCCGATCGCGATCCGCCGCCAGCCGTCCTCGGCCCATGCCTCGGTGGAGCCGACCACGACGTTCGGCCGGAAGCGGTCCATCGGCAACGGCCCCTCGTGCGGCCGGTCGCCCGCCGCGATCAGCGCGTTGAGGGCGTCGAGCGAAGCGGTGGTGGTCAGCAGCAGCGGATAGCCGTCGGCGAAGGAGACCATGTCCCCGGGGCGCGCGAACGCGGGGTCGACGGCTCTGCGGCGCGCCGGATCGTCGAGATGCACGAGCCGGGCCTCCGAGCCGAGGATCTCGCTGAACCAGGCGTGCGCCTCGTCCGAGGCCTCGGCGACCGTGACGGTGTCCCGGTGCAGCTCCACATCGATAAGGCGCTCCGGCCCCGGCACCTCCACCCGCAGGGGCGGAGCGCCCGGGGCGGAGAGGGCGATCCCCCCACCGGACAGCGGCACCGCGGAGATCCGCGCCAGAAACGGCTGCTGTCGTTGGGTGATCACCCGCGGCGCCTTGTCGACCAGCATCCAACGGCGGTCGCCGTCGAGTCCCCATGGCTCGACGGCGATCTCGTCGGATGTCTGGGCGCCCAGCGATTTGACCGGATACAGGTGGACGGACCGGAGCACGGGAGAGGCCATACGCCCCATCCTGCCAGTCACCTATCCATACCTACGCACGGTTTGTTCGCGGAGCCCGCGGCGGTCCGGAGGGTCAGTATCCCCGGCTCTGGTACGGCCGGTTGTACGGGTCCTCGTACGGCGACGGGGCCGGTGCGGGCCGCGGCGAGGCCGGACGCATCGACTCGTACCCGGTGCCGGGCGCGGGGCGCTGCGGCTGGGGCTGCTGCGGGTAGCCGCGGACCGCCGAGGGCTGCTGCGGGATGTACGGCGCCGGGGCGCTCTGCAGCCCGCCGCCGTACATCGGCGCGCTCTGCGCCGGGGCCTGCTGGTACTGCGGCATCGGCTGGTGCTGCTGCGGATAGCCGTAGGAGCCGACGGGCTGCGAGGGGGCGGCGGGCAGGGCCGGCAGCGCCGACGGCAGGGCCGGCAGATAGCTGCTGGACGTGTCGTACGCGGCAGGGACGCGGATCGGAGCGATCTGCGGGGTGCCCCGCTCCGCGACCAGGGAGTCGTAGATCGGAGTGTCGGGGAACGACGCGGCGTAGTAGCCGCCGCCGAAGGCGGAGCGAGGGGAGGTCATGGCACCTAAGTTAAGCCCACGATGTGCCGGTTGGGGAGCCCCAATCTTAGGGTCATCCGTTTTTACGCTTGTTCTGTCGGCCGGGACCACCAAAACACCGCTAATCCCTCGCCTATCAGAGGCATTCCTCTTGGCGGGCCATTGTCGACGAGAAGTGGCGGGCGGGTTACAAAGGGCGACAGCGGGCCCGCTTCGGGCGGGAGCGGTCCGGTTCGGCGGCGGGTCACGCCCGTTCGGGCGGACGCTGCTTTCGGGGGGAGCCCGTCCCGGGGGTACCCGCACCCGGCGGTTTCGGCCTGTGGCCGGTGGCCGGGGCCACGCCACGTCTTCTGCCTCTCGGGGGTGCGCTCCCCTCGGCCGAGGCGACGACCTCATCGCGGCCGGCCGCCCGCGGTGGCCTGCTCGGGTTCGGCCACGTCCCCGCGTCCCCGGTCACCGAGCGCCTCGGCGGCACGCTCCTGCGACAGCGGCCCCTGCCCCTCTTCCCGGGTTGCGATCGCCGAACTCATAGACAGTCACGCGGCTTCCTATGAGGGCCTGTTCGCCGCACATTGCCGGGTCCGCCCGGTAAAACAACTACAGGACGGCGCCGACGTCGGCACGCTCGGTTTCGTGGAATTTCGGCCCGATGGAATGCCCGGCCGGTGAACGGCCGCGTCGCCGTCCTGGTGCTGCGGGCCGGGTCTCCGCGATCATGATCGGATGAAAGCTCGATTCCTCGGCATCCCCGAACTGGTCGAAACCCCGCCCGTGGCGGTCGTGGTCGACGTCATGCGCGCCTGCACCGTGGCCGCCTGGGCCTTCGCCCAGGGGGCGGAGAAGATCGTTCTGGCCGAGTCCCTGGACGAGGCCCTGGCGCTCAAGGCCCGCCACCCGGACTGGGTGGCGCTCAAGGACGGCCCTCCCGCGCCCGGCTTCGACGCCGTCAACTCGCCGGGCCTGCTGCGCTCCCTGGACCTCGGCGGACGGACCGTCGTGCAGAAGACCACGGCGGGGACGGTCGGCGCACTCGCGGTGAAGGACGCGTCGCTGGTGCTGTGCGCGGGCTTCGTCGTCGCGGAGGCCACGGCCCGGTTCCTGCGCGGACGCGGCGGTGACAGCGTCACGTTCGTGGTCACGGGCGAGGACGGGCGCGCCGATGAGGACCTGGCGTGCGCCCAGTACATCGCCCGGAGGGTCACCGAGGACGTGACGGACGCGGACGGCTTCCTCCGCCGCGCCGGTGCGTCGCGCGCCGCCCGCGAGCTGGCGGAGGGCGTGCGCCAAGGCGTCCACCCCGATGACATCGCCCTCTGTCTCGAACTCGACCGGTTCCCCTTCGCCATGGTGGCGACCTCGGAGGACTCCCTCATGGTCCTGCGTCCCCACCCGGGCCACGCGTAGTCGCCGAACCCTTCCGGTGGCCGCCCGGCGGAGGGATTAGGTTGTGCGGAAAGGCCTGCGGGCAGCCGGAACCGTGATGGGGGCGAGCATGACCATGCAAAAGGGAGCCAACGTTCCGGTGCCTGCGGGCACCGTGCGCGTCGAACTGGGGTGGCGGGCCGCCGCGGGCACCCCTGATGTCGACGGTTCCGCACTCCTGTTGGTGTCGGGCAAGGTACGTGACGACGCCGACTTCGTCTTCTACAACCAGCCGGCCCACGCCTCCGGCGCCGTCCGCCACGAGGGCAAGCGGACCGCCGGTGACGGAGTCACCGACACCCTCCTCGTCGACTTCGGCAGGGTCGAGCCCGCGATCGACCGCGTCATCGTCGCGGCCTCGGCGGACGGCGGCACCTTCGGGCGGGTGAGCGGACTGTACGTACGGGTCGTCGACGCGGCCGGCGGCGCCGAGCTGGCCCGCTTCGACTCCACGGACGCCACGATCGAGACCGCGTTCATCCTCGGTGAGCTGTACCGGCGCCAGGGCGCCTGGAAGTTCCGCGCGGTCGGGCAGGGGTACAGCAGCGGACTGGAAGGCCTGGCGACGGACTTCGGCATCTCCGTCGACGAACCGCAGCAGGCCGCGGCGCCCGCACCGGCCAGGCCCGCCGCCCCCACCCCCGTACAGCCCACGCCTCCGGCCCCCACCCCCGTACAGCCCACGCCTCCGGCCCCCGCTCCCGTACAGCCCACGCCTCCAGCCCCCACCCCGACGCTCCACGTCGCCCCACCCGCCCCGCCGGCCCCTCCCGCCCCGGCGCCGCAGCCCGTGCGGCTGTCCAAGGTCACGCTGACCAAGGACGCCCCGTCCGTCTCCCTCGCCAAGCAGGGCGGCACCTCCGGCGCGCTCCGCGTCAACCTCAACTGGGAGGTGCGCAAGCAGTTCAAGGGCTGGGGAGCCAAGCTCGGCAGGGCCGTCGCGATGCACGGGGACCTCGACCTCGACCTCTGCGCGCTGTACGAACTCACCGACGGCCGCAAGGGCGTCGTGCAGGCTCTCGGCAACGCCTTCGGCTCGCTGGCCCAGCCGCCCTTCATCCACCTCGACGGCGACGACCGCACCGGCGCGCTCTCCACCGGCGAGAACATGACCGTCAACCTCGACCGCAAGGACCTGCTCCGCCGCGTCCTGATCTTCGTCACCATCTACGAGGGCGCCCGGAGCTTCGCCGATCTGCACGCCACGGTCACCCTTCAGCCGCAGAACGGCGCGGCGATCGACTTCTCCCTCGACGAGTGCACCGTCCCCTCCACGGTCTGCGCGCTCGCGCTGATCACCAACAACGGCGGTGACCTCACCGTGCAGCGCGAGGCCCGCTACCTGGTGCCCGACCGCGGCGTCAGCCCGCAGCGCACCATCGACGCCGCCTACGGCTGGGGCATGAACTGGACCCCCGGTCGCAAGTGAGCCCCACGTGACCCACCCCGCCGCCCGGCCGGACCCGGCGCCCCCACGGCGTCACCGGCCGGGCGCGGCCCCGGCCGTCCCGTCTGGATCGGGCCGGGCGTAGGTACGGCCCTTCCAGGCGGCCCCCCGCCCCCGGTAGTGCTGGACCGCCGAGTCCACCGTCATCAGCAGGTACAGCACCGCCGTGAACGGCAGCAGCGGCCCGAGCCACGGCGACTGCCGGTAGTACGCCAGCATCGGCAGGTACGTCGCCGTCATCACCGCCCAGGCCGCGCCACCTGCCCAGGCCGCCACCCCGTCGCCGGCCGCCAGCCCCGCCACCAGCGTCACGGGCGGCCCCAGGTAGACCAGCGCCAGCCCCGGGACCGTCCCCGCCAGCAGCAGCGGACTGTGCCGCAACTGCGCGTACGCGCTCCGCGCCACCATCCGCCACAGGTCCCGCAGCCCCGGATACGGCCGCACGCTGTCCACCCGGTCCGCGAGCCCCAGCCAGATCCGGCCGCCGCCGCGCCGCACCTCCCGCGCCAGCGACACGTCGTCGATCACCGCCTGCCGGATCGACTCCGGGATCCGCGCCCGCTCGGCCGCCTCCGTCCGCAACAGCACACAGCCGCCCGCCGCCGCGGCCGTACGCGACCCGCCCCGGTTCACCCGGCGGAACGGGTAGAGCTGCCCGAAGAAGTAGACGAACGCCGGCACCACCAGACGCTCCCAGAAGCTCTCCACCCGCAGCCGCGCCATCTGCGACACCAGGTCGTAGCCGTCCGGCCCCTCGGCCCCGGCCGCCGCCACCAGGTCCCGCAGGCTGTCCGGCTCGTGCGCGATGTCCGCGTCGGTCAGCAGCAGGAAGTCCGGTTTGTGGAGCCGGGCCAGCGCGATGCCGTGCCGCAGCGCCCAGAGCTTGCCCGTCCACCCGGGCTCCGGCTCCCCGGGCTCCGCCACCGTCAACGGCAGTCCGCCGAACCGGGCGGCCAGCTCCCGGGCCAGCTGCCCGGTGCCGTCGCCGGAGCAGTCGTCGACCAGGATGATCCGGGCCTCGCCCGGGTAGTCCTGGACCAGCAGCGAGGGCAGGCTCACCGGCAGCATGTCCGCCTCGTCACGGGCCGGTACGACCACCGCCACCGACGGCCAGCGCACCGGGTCGGTGAGCCGGGGCAGCCGCTGGTCGGTCCGCCAGTAGAAGCCCTGCCCCAGCAGCAGCCACACCCACGCGATCAGTGAACCCACGGCGATCCAGGCAACGGCGCTCATTCGCCGCAGTCTGCCCCACGGAGCCCGGTCCGCAAGGGCTGTCGGCTAGGGTGACCGGGTGAAGATCGCGCTCATGGACTCCGGAATCGGCCTGCTGGCGGCAGCGGCCGCCGTTCGCCGACTGCGGCCCGACGCCGAGCTGGTCGTCTCCTCCGACCCCGGTTCCATGCCCTGGGGTCCGCGCACCCCCGAGGACGTCACCGCCCGCGCGCTGGCCGTGGCCCGCGCTGCCGCCGCCCTCCGGCCGGACGCCCTGATCGTCGCGTGCAACACCGCCTCCGTCCACGCCCTGCCCGCGCTCCGTGCCGCACTGGAGCCCGCGCTGCCGGTCATCGGCACGGTCCCCGCCATCAAGCCCGCCGCCGCGGGCGGCGGCCCGGTCGCCATCTGGGCCACCCCGGCCACCACGGGCAGCCCCTACCAGCGCGGGCTGATCGCCGAGTTCGCCGGGGCCGTCGACGTCACCGAGGTCCCCTGCCCCGGACTCGCCGACGCCATCGAGCACGGCGACGAGGCCGGTATCGACCGCGCCGTCGCCGCTGCCGCCGCCCTCACCCCACCGGGCGTACGGGCCGTGGTCCTCGGCTGCACCCACTACGAGCTGGTCGCCGACCGCATCCGCGCCGCCGTCCAGCAGCCCGGCCTCCCGCCGCTGGTCCTGCACGGCTCCGCCGGGGCCGTCGCCGCCCAGGCGCTGCGCCGGATCGGTGCCGAGGCCGCCCCGACGGCCGAACCGTCCGGCACGCTCACCGTCCTCCTCGCCGGCCGCCCCGGCACCCTGCCGGAGCCCGCTCTGGCCTACGCGGAGGGCCGCACCCTCCAGGCCGCGGCCCCCGCCCGCTGACCCCGCGGCCCCCGGGCCGGGCGGCTTGATCGTGGGTACGCTGCGAATATGACGGACCACCCCGAGAGCGCGCACCACGGCTCGTCGCAGGCCCCGTCCACCGTCTGGACCGGCCGCGCGACCAACCACTTCCAGTGGCTCCTGGCCCTGGTGGGCGCGGGCTGCATGGCTCTGGGCATCGAGCTCGCCGTCGTCTCGCCCTGGTCGTCCGGGATCGCCCCGCTGCTGATGTCGGTCATCGGCTGCCTCGCCGTCGGACTGCTCGTCCTCTTCGGGACGCTCGCCTTCGTCCATGTGGCCGTGAAGGTCGACGGGGACGCCCTGGAGGTCCGCTGCGGCCACGCCGGGCTGCCGCGCCGCAGGATCCTGCTCACCCATGTGGTCGGCGCGGAGTACGTGGCCAAGGTCAACCCGCGCCAGTGGGGCGGCTGGGGCTACCGCTGGCGCCCCGAGCAGGGCACCGCCGTCGTGGTGCGCAAGGGCGAGGGCATGGCCCTCCGGCTCGGTGACGGCCGCACCTTCACCGTCACGGTGGACGACGCGGAGAGCGCCGTACGGTTCATCCGCCAGCGCCTCCACCTGGCCGCCGGCGCGGAGCGGGACCGGGACTGACCACGCGGACGCCGCGGAGAACGGGCACGCGGCGGCCCCTCGCGGCCCCAGGCCGTCCCCCCGGCCCACAGCCGCCCACCGTAGACTCCGCCAGGTGAGCGCCACTATGACCCCAGTCGCCGACCCGCCGCCCGCGCCGACGCCCCGTACCGCCGGAATCCTCCGGCGACTCCTGCGCCCGGCCGCCGCAGCCCTCTCCGGCGTGCTGCTCTACGCGAGCTTCCCGCCCCGGCCGCTCTGGTGGCTCGTCCTGCCCGGCTTCGCCCTGCTCGGCTGGGTCCTGCACGGGCGCAGGCTGCGCGCCGCCTTCGGCCTCGGCCTGCTGTCCGGGCTCGGCTTCATGCTCCCGCTGCTGCACTGGACCGGCGAGGACGTCGGCCCGGTGCCGTGGCTCGCCCTCGCCGCCGCCGAGGCGCTCTTCATCGCGGTGGGCTGCCTCGGGATCGCCGCCGTGACCCGGCTGGCGTACTGGCCCTTCTGGGCGGCCGCGGTCTGGACCCTGGACGAGGCGGTCCGGGCCCGGATCCCGTTCGGCGGCTTCCCCTGGGGCAAGATCGCCTTCGGCCAGGCGGAGAGCCTGTTCCTGCCGCTCGCCGCGCTCGGCGGCACCCCGCTGCTCTCCTTCGCCGTCGTGCTGTGCGGCTTCGGGCTTTACGAGGCCGTGCGCCGCTTCCGTACGTACCGCTCCACCGGCGAGATCCCCCGCGCCGCCGTCGCCGGAGCCGCCGCCTGCGTCCTCGTACCCGTCGTGGCCGCGCTCGCCTCGCTCCCGCTCGTCGACGACTCCGCCGAGGACGGCACCGCCACCGTCGCCGCGATCCAGGGCAACGTGCCCCGCCTCGGCCTCGACTTCAACGCCCAGCGCCGCGCCGTCCTGGACAACCACGCGGGGCGCACCACCCAGCTCGCCGACGAGGTGAAGGCGGGCAAGGCGAAGCAGCCGGACTTCGTCCTCTGGCCGGAGAACTCCTCCGACCTCGACCCGTACCTCAACGCCGACGCCCGCCAGGTCATCGACGACGCGGTGAAGGCCATCGGGGTCCCCACCGTCGTCGGCTCGGTGGTCGAGAAGGGCTCCGACAGCCTGCGCAACACCCTGATCGAGTGGGACCCGGACCAGGGCCCCGTCGACACCTACGACAAGCGGCACATCCAGCCGTTCGGCGAGTACATGCCGATGCGGACGGTCGCCCGCTTCTTCAGCGAGGACGTCGACCGCGTCCAGCGCGAGTTTGTCCCCGGCAGCAAGGTCGGCGTCTTCGACCTTGCCGGTACGAAGGTGGGGATGGTCACCTGCTACGAGGCCGCCTTCGACGACGCCGCCCGCGACACCGTCCTCCACGGCGGCCAGATGATCGCCGTGCCCAGCAACAACGCCACCTTCGGCCGCAGCGAGATGACCTACCAGCAGCTCGCCATGTCCCAGGTCCGGGCCGTCGAGCACGGGCGGTCCGTCGTCGTCCCCGTCACGAGCGGGGTCAGCGCGGTCATCCGCCCCGACGGCACGATCGCCGACCGGAGCGGCATGTTCACCCCCGACGCCCTGGTCGCCGAGGTCCCGCTGCGCTCCTCGCTCACCCCCGCCACCCGGATGGGCCCGCTGCCGGAGGCCGTCATCGCCCTGCTGGCCGTGGCGGGCCTGGCCTGGTCGGGCATGTCGGCGGCACGGGCGCGGCGGGAGCGGGGGACCACGCGGTAGAGCCGGCCCGGCCACGTAGGCTCGGATCCATGGCGACTCCCGACTTCATCCGCACCATCCGCGCCACCGCCGGACACCAGCTGCTCCTGCTGCCCGGGGTGACCGCCATCGTCTTCGACGACGAGGGCCGGGTCCTGCTGGGGCGCCGGGCGGACACCGGGAAGTGGTCGGTGATCGGCGGCATCTCGGACCCGGGGGAGGAGCCCGCCCGGACGGCGGAGCGCGAGGTGCTGGAGGAGACCGGCGTGCACTGCGTGGCCGAACGGCTGGTGCTCACCCAGGCGCTCCAGCCCGTGCAGTACGCCAACGGCGACCGCTGCCAGTACGTCGACATCACCTTCCGCTGCCGCTCGACCGGCGGCGAGGCCCGGGTCAACGACGACGAGTCGCTGGAGGTGGGCTGGTTCCCGCTGGACGGGCTGCCGCCGCTCGCCGAGTTCGCCCTCTTCCGGATCAAGCAGGCACTGACGGAGGGGCCGGCCTGGTTCCAGCCGACGCAGGTCGACGCCTGACCCTCACTTGTCCGGCCCCCGCCACAGGTGGCGCACCCGCAGCCAGACGTCCCGCGCCTGCCGCCCCGCCGTCGTACGGCTCCGCGCCACCAGCTGCCGGGCCTGCTCGGGCGTCTCCACCATCGGCCCCGAACCGCGCAGCGGCCGCCCCGCCGTCTCGTGGAGGAAGAAGGTGGCCACCAGGCCGATCACCCCGGCCACCATCAGGTAGTACGCGGGCACCATCTCGTCGCCGGTCGCCTCCACGAGGGCGGAGGCGAACAGGGGGGTGGTACCGCCGAAGAGTGAGACCGAGATGTTGAAGGCGATCGACAGCGCCCCGTACCGCAGCCGGGTCGGGAACAGGGCGGGCAGCGTCGAGGCCGCCGTACCCGCGAAGCAGACCAGGAGCAGCCCCAGCACCGCGCAGCCGAGGGCGGGCAGCAGGATCCCGCCCTGCCGGATCAGCAGGAACGCCGGTGCGGCCAGCACGATCAGGGCCACGCTGCCCGCCATGAACACCGGTCTGCGGCCCCAGCGGTCCGAGGTGCGGCCGACCGTCGTGATCATCAGCACCACCAGCAGCATCGTGCCGAGGACCAGCAGCTGGGACGTGGTCTCCGGTTCGCCGAGGGTCTGGGACATGTAGGTCGGCAGATAGGACGTGACCATGTAGTTGGTGACGTTGTAGAGCAGCACCAGGCCCATGCAGATGAGCACCGCCTGCCAGTGCCGGGTGAAGATCTCCTTGAGCCGCCCCTTCCCGGACTGGCGCGCCTCCTCCACCGGATCGTTCTCCGTGCGCGCCTTCGCCTGGGCCTCCTCCTCGCGCTGGAACGCCGGGGTCTCCTCCAGCTTGAGCCGCATGTAGAGCCCGATCAGGCCCATCGGGCCCGCCACGAAGAACGGGATGCGCCAGCCCCAGTCGGTCATCCCGTCGGTGCCGAGGACGGCGGTGAGCACGGTGACCAGGCCGGAGCCGAGCGAGTAGCCGACGAACGTGCCGAAGTCGAGCCAGCTGCCGAGGAAGCCGCGCCGCTTGTCGGGGGCGTACTCGGCGATGTACGTGGTGGCGCCCGCGTACTCCCCGCCGGTCGAGAAGCCCTGCACCAGACGGCAGACCAGCAGCAGGAGCGGGGCGGCGAAGCCGATCGCGGCGTACGTGGGGAGGAAGCCGACGGCGAACGTACTGGCCGCCATCATGATCATGGTGAGTGCCAGCACTTTCTGGCGTCCCACGCGGTCGCCCAGCGGCCCGAAGACCAGTCCGCCGAGCGGGCGCACCAGGAAGGCGGCGGCGAAGGTCGCGAAGGTGGAGACGACCTGGGCGCCGGGGGAGCTGGAGGGGAAGAACACCTTGCCGAGCGTTCCGGCCAGGTAGGCGTAGACGCCGAAGTCGAACCACTCCATGGTGTTGCCGAGGGCGGCGGCCGTGACGGCCCGGCGCACCTTCGGCGGGTCGGTGACGGTGACGTCCTGCTCGCGCAGGGACCTCTTCCGTCGGCGGATGACCGTACGGACCATCCGCTCCACTGCGGCGTTGTCGTTCCCTCGGCGCGGCACCTTTCGATTCTTGGGTCGCCGTCCGTGTCCGGCCTCCGGGGCGGCCCGCACGGGTGACCCGGCCGTGCGTGTGACAGGCCGCGTGTCACATCGCGGCGAGCCCGTCCGTCGTAGGGGTGTAGCGACCGACAACGGCGAAGGAGCCGACAAGATGAACGCCCGTTTGAACGTCCTGGGCAGCCCGACCACGGCCACGATCCTCAAGCACCTGACGGCGGCGGGGCGGGCGGTCTCGGAGGCGGGGCTGTCCACCATCACGCAGGAGCTGGTGAAGATCCGGGCCAGCCAGATCAACGGCTGCGGGTTCTGCACCGACATGCACACCAAGGAGGCCGAGGCTGCCGGGGAGACGTCCCTGCGCCTCAACCTGATCGCGGTGTGGCGGGAGGCCACGGTCTTCACCGACGCCGAGCGCGCCGCCCTGGAGCTGACCGAGCAGGGCACCCGCATCGCGGACGCGGCCGGCGGGGTCCCGGACGGGGTCTGGGCGCGGGCCGCCGAGCACTACGACGAGGACCAGCTCGTCGCGCTGGTCTCCCTGATCGCCCTCATCAACGCCTTCAACCGGCTGAACGTGATCGTCCAGCAGCCGGCGGGCGACTACAAGGTGGGCCAGTTCGGCTGACCGGTGTGTGACCCGGCCCCGGCCGGGGAGGTGTGCGGCATGCACTCCTGGAATCTGCACGACATGCCCGACCTCTCCGGCAGGACCGCCGTGGTCACCGGCGCCAACAGCGGCATCGGGGCCGTCACCGCGCTCGCCCTCGCCCGCTCCGGCGCCCGTACCGTCCTCGCCTGCCGCGACGCCGAGCGGGGCCGGCGCGCACTGGAGGCCGTACGCCGCGCCGCACCGCGCTCCGACACCCGCCTCGTCCGTCTGGACCTCGCGGATCTGGCCTCCGTGGCCGAGGCGGCCGACGCCATCGCCAAGGAGGTGGACGGCCGCCTCGACCTCCTGGTGAACAACGCCGGGGTGATGGCCCTGCCGCTCCTGCGCACGGCGGACGGCTTCGAGATGCAGTTCGGCACCAACCACCTCGGCCACTTCGCCCTGACCCTCCGGCTGCTGCCGGTGCTCGGCGTGGCGGGACCGGCCCGGGTGGTGACCCTGTCCTCGCTGGGCCACCGCATCGGCCGCATCGACCTCGACGATCTCAACGCCGAGCGCGGGTACAGCAAGTGGGGCGCCTACGCGCAGTCCAAGCTCGCCAACCTGCTCTTCACCGCCGAACTCGACCGCCGCGCCCGGGCCTCCGGCCGCGACCTGCTCGCCCTCGCCGCGCACCCCGGCCTCGCCGCGACGGAGCTGGGGCAGGCGGGCCCGAAGCTGTCGGGGCGGAACTGGGCGGCGAAGCTGGAGCGGGCCTCGCGCCTGTACACCCAGCCCGCCTCGGCCGGTGCCCTGCCCACGCTGTACGCGGCGACGCTTCCGGACGCGCCCGGCGCCTCGTACTACGGCCCCCGGCACCTGGGTGAGACCCGGGGAGCCCCGGGCCCGGCGCGCAGGTCCGCCCGGGCGCGGGACATGGGCATGGCGCGGGCGCTGTGGGAGGAGTCGGCGCGCCTGACGGGCCTGGATCCGGACCTCGTCTGAGGGAGGGGCGGTCAGCGGGAGGCGGGATGGCGATGTACGGTCAGCTCAAGGCTCTCACCGGCGGTTATTCGGTCAACGGCCTTGTACGGACAGTGAGTAGAGGAGAGACATGAGCGTCGACGACGTCGAGTTCCGCCGCAGGATCCGCTCCGATGTCCCGCACTCGGCGAGGGTGTGGAACGCCTGGCTGGGTGGCAAGGACAACTACCCCGTGGACCGCGAACTGGCCGACGCGGTCAGCGCGGCCTATCCGCAGATGGTCGACATCGCGCGCGCCTCCCGCGCGTTCCAGGCCCGCGCGATCCGGCACCTCGCCTCGCTGGGCATCCGTCAGTTCCTGGACGTGGGCACCGGCCTGCCGGTGGCGAACAGCACCCACGAGGTGGCCCAGGGCATCGCGCCCGACGCCCGGATCGTCTACGTGGACAACGACCCCATCGTCCTCGCCCACGCCCAGGCCCTGCTGACCAGCGCCCCGGAGGGCCGGACGGACTACGTGGACGCCGACCTGTCCGACACCGACACGGTGGTGGACGCGGCGGCCAAGACGCTCGACCTGTCCGAGCCCGTCGCCGTCCTGCTGCTCTCGACGCTGGGGCACCTGACCCCGGCCGACGGCATCGATGTCGTGCAGCGGTACATGGCCCGGATGCCCTCGGGCAGCTACCTGGTGCTCTGCGACACGGTGAAGACACCGCAGACGCTCGCCGCGCAGGAGGCGTACGACTCCGGCGAGAACCCGCCGTACCTGGTCCGGGAGCCGGAGGAGATCACCGGCTGCGCCGAGGGCCTGGAGATCATCGAGCCGGGCTTCCTCTCGATCGCGCTGTGGCGCCCCGAGGAGGACGACCCGGTGCTGGTCGACCAGTGGGGTCTGGTGGCCCGCAAGCCGTAGGCCGTGCGCGGGACGGTGCGGTGAGCTGAGCGGCGGAGGCCCCCGGGGCCTCCGCCGCTCTTCGGCCATCCGGGGTCCTTGGGACGGCCGAATACCCCCCAGGGGGTGTACGGCGGCGTTTTTGGAGTAGAAGCCAGAGGCAACCGACACCGCACGACCACGAGAAGGGCTGCCGCCGCCATGATTCCTGAGCCTCGGACCATCGCCGCCCCGAAGGCCATGACGTTCGACCGGCTGCTGGAGAAGATCAGATACGAGGGCGCCTACCCCACCCGGGAGCGGGCCGAGGAAGCCCTCCGTGCCGTTCTGGGCGGGCTCGGCGCCCAGATCACCGGCGAGGAGCGGGTCGCGTTCGCCGCCGCGCTCCCCAGGGAGGCCGCCCTGGTGTTCACCGCCGAGGCTCCCGGTATCGCCCCGGCCCCGGCCGCCCGGTTCGTGGACGACCTGGCCGCGCGGACCGGCGGCACCGCGGCGACCGCCCGCTGGGACGCGGGCACCGTACTGGCCGCGGTCGGCACGCTGATGGACCCGGCGCTGGTCACCCGGATCATCGAGGCCCTGCCGACCGGCTACGCCCTGCTCTTCGGCCGCGCGCAGCTCACCACGGCGGCCTGAGCGCAGCCGGCCCGGTCCGTGGCTCTCTCCACGGGCGGCGGCAGCCCCACCGGCCGTCAGACGACCTCGTCGAGGCGGCCGGTGGCGACGTCGAAGACGAAGCCGCGGACCTGGCCGGTGTGCGGGATGAACGGACTGCTCGTCACCCGCCGCAGGGACTGCCGTACGTCGTCGGCCGCGTCCGGGAACGCCTCGGCGGACCACGGCGGCCGGATACCGGTCTCCTTCTCGATGCCCTGGCGGAACGCGTCGTCGGAGAAGGTCACCATGCCGCAGTCGGTGTGGTGGATCAGCACGATCTCCCGCGTACCCAGGAGCCGCTGACTGATCGCCAGGGACCGCACCACGTCCTCGGTGACCACGCCCCCGGCGTTCCTGATGACATGTGCGTCGCCCTCGGCGAGACCGAGGATGCCGTACGGATTCAGCCGCGCGTCCATGCAGGCGACGACGGCCGTCCTACGGGCGGGGGGAAGCGGAAGGGGACCGTCGAACGTCGACGCGTACACCTCGTTGTGGGCGAGGAACTCCTCGGTCACGCTCATGGCTGCTCCAGGTGCTCGGCGCGGGGGGAGTCCCGAACCTACGCAGCCCCGCGGGCGGGGCGGAAGCCCGTCGCCGGGCCCGCCACGAGACCGCAATGTGCCCGCATTACTCCCTTTCGTACACCTGTTCCGGTCGTGTCCCGGTGTCACCCCTCCGCCGGGCGCTCCAGCACCCACAGCCGGTGGTCCCAGCCGATGTCGTCGCGGCGGCGCACCCGCAGTCCGGCCCGTACCGCCAGCGCGTCCAGCTCGTCCTGCGAGCGCAGCCCCGAGCCGAACAGGCAGGCCAGCCGCAGGTGTTGGAGCGTGGCGTCGATGTCGTCCGGGGCGGTGGGGCGGATCTGCTCCACCAGGAGCAGGGTCCCGTCGGAGGGGAGGGCGGCGGCCGCCTCGGTGAGCGCGAGGACGGCGTCCTCGTCGGCCAGCCGCTCCAGAAGACGCGAGACCAGGACGGTGCTGCCCCCATGCGGCACCGGCCCGGTCTGCGGGATCAGTTCGACGTTCGGGGAGACGTCGGTGTCGAGGATCTGCTCGTCCAGCACCCGGAGTTCGGAGGGCAGCGCCGCGATCCGCACCCGCAGCGCGGGGTACGCCTTGACCAGGGCGTTCACCAGCGTGCCGACACCATGGCCGCCGGCGGTCAGCGTGGAGACCGAGGCCCAGTCGTACGCCCCCAAGACCCCGGGCGCCACCCAGCGGGCCTCCTCCTCCACGGCCGCGCGGGCGCTGCCGGCCAGCCGCTCGTCGGTGTGCATGGCCGTGGCCACCCAGTCGCCGCCCGCGGTCCGGTAACCGGGCTCACCGGTCCGGAGCGTGTGCAGCAGACCCGAGAGCGAGAGGTCCATGGCCGCCTGCGCGCCGCCCAGGTGGTACTCGTCCGACGAGTGGTCGTCCTCCACCAGCTCCTCGCTGACCGGGGTCAGCCGGTGGCCCTCGCCGTCCGCCTCCAGCAGCCCGATCGCCACCAGGTAGTCCAGCAGCGCGCCGAGCAGCGACGGGTCGGTGCCCGTGCGGCGGGCCAGCTCGGCGGAGTCGGAGACCCCGCCGCGTACGAGGTCGAAGAGGCCGAGCGTCACGGCGGTCCGGATCGCGAAACCCGGGGCCAGGTCGGTGAGTTCATGCAGCCGCTCGTGCGCCTCCTCGTCCTCCGGCGCCGCTTCCCCGGCCGCGCCCGGGGCCGGTTCGGTGCGCCGCCAGTAGCCCGTGAAGTGGCACTGCTCGCGCGGAACCTGACGCTCGACGGCGATATGGCGGCGGATGCCCTTCAGGGTGACCGCCTCGCCCGCCGCCCACACGTAGACCGTGCCCGGCAGCCACTCCAGCGACCGGACGGCCTGCTCCAGGAGGTCGGTGGTGCCCGCCGGGGCGCCGTCCCGCGACAGCCAGGTGACGACCGCGTCCGCCGCCGTCGGCAACTCCTGTCGGTGGCTCTCCTCGCCGACCTCGACGAAGACCCGGGCCCGGGTGCCCGCAGGCATCTCCGCCAGCCACCGGGCGATCGCGGGCAGCGCCGTCTCGTCGCCGATGACCAGCAGCCAGTCCGCGCCCTCGGGGTGTCCGTGCGACATCTTCGGCCCGGCGATCCAGGTCACCTCACCCGGCTTCACCCGCTGCGCCCAGGAGGAGGCGACGCCACCTTGGTGCCGGACGAAGTCGAAGTCGATCTCCCCGGCCTCGGGATCGAACCGCACCGGCGTGTAGTCCTTGGCGAGCGGCCGCGCGTCCGCCGGCCAGTCCAGGCTGCTGACGTTCTGCCCCGGCAGCACCGGCGGCTCGTCGCCCTCCGCGAAGAAGAACTTCACATGGTCGTCGAACCCCTCCGTGCGCAGCGCCGGAAGATCCAGCCCGTCCCGGTGGAACGCGTGCAGCTGCGGGCCGCCGAGGGTGACCCGCCGCATGCCCGGGGTGACGTCCGCGACGCGCAGCACCGTCAGCTCCCTCAGCACGATGGGGAACGTCACGACGGGACGGGGGTTGCGGGTGGACACAGCTGCTGCTCCTTCGGATCCGGTACGCCCCAGGCTGGGGCGTGTCCGGCGGATCTTGACCGGGTCCGCGGCGTCTGGCACTTCCCCAAGCTCTCGGCTTCGCTCGAGCAGGGGAGACCCCATCCCTCGCGGCGTTGCCGAAACGCCCGAATCGCTCCGCGATGAGGACGTTCCAGCGCCTTGCGATGCACCGCACCAGACGCCGCGGCCTATCCGGCCCTGATCCACCGGACACACCCTAGGCCGCACGGGTGGGCGGCGATCCAACCAGCCGTCCAGCCGGTGCCACTGCGCGCCCCGTCCCGGGCGGTGTCTCCCCCTCCCGGGCCCGCGGCTTCGACCGGCCGCTCTCTGCCTTGGACCACGGCCGGAGCCCCGCTCCTACGGTGACCGGACCCGCCCGCACCACCGCCCGTGACCGAGGACAGCAGCCGCCCGTGATCTTCTCCCGCAGCCCCGCCGACCCCTCCGTACGGCTGCTCCGCCGCGCCCTGACCCAGGTGCGGGGCCACTTCCTGCGCTCGGTGGCCTGGGCCGCCCTGCGGCAGAGCGCCTTCCTGGCCATGCCCTGGCTGCTGGGCCGGGCCGTCGACGAGGGAGTCCAGACCGGATCGCCCGGCGGCGCCCTGCTGTACGGGGGCGGGTTCCTGGCCGCCGCCTGCGTCGAGTACGCCGGGATGCGGGGCTGGCAGTTGTGGGCCACGCTCGCCGACAACCGGGCCGGGACCTGGCTGCGCACCCGGCTGCTCAAGGCGATCCTCGCCGTCGACACCGACACCCTCCAGCGCCGCACCGGAACCTTCGGCGACCTCACCACCCGCGCCACCCGTGATGTGGACACCGTCCTTGTCTGGATCCATGGTCTGACCACATGGGTGGTCATCGGTCTGACCGCACTTGTCCTGGTCCCGGCCATCGGCCGGCTCGACCCGCTGCTCCTGCTGGTCGCCGCCGCCACCGTCCCCGTACTCCTCGTCGTCAACCGGGTGTTCCCGCCGGTCTTCGGCCGCCGCGCCGAGCACCTCGCGGCCGCCCACGGGGCCCGCGGCTCCGCCGCCGACGAACTCCTCACCGCCCTCCTCCCGCTCCGGGGCGTCGGCGCCGACCACGTCCTGGTGGAGCGGCACCACCGGCACAGCGCCGAGGTGACCCGCTCCACACTGCGGCTCGCCACGGTCGGGTCGGTGTGGGAGGCCGTCGCGTTCGCCGTCCCGCTGCTGGCCGTCACCGCCGGGCTGCTCGTCGGCGGCCTCGCCGTGGCCGACGGGCGGATCACCGTGGGGGCGCTGACCACCTTCGTGCTCTGGATGGGGACGGTCTCGCTCGCCGTCAACGCGATGATCGCCCGGCTCGGTGACCTGGCCGAGGCCCGGATCGCGGCGGGCCGGATCGCCCGCGTCCTGGACCTGCCCGGCCCGCCACGTCCGTACGTCGGTCTGCCCGAGCGCGATGTCCTACGGATCAATGGTCTGACCGTAACGCGCCCCGACCGCGCGCCCATCGGACCGCTGACCCTGACCACCACCCCCGGCGAGTGGATCGCGCTCACCGGACCCACCGGCTCCGGCAAGAGCACCCTGCTGCGCGCGATCGCCCAGCTCGTCCCCTCCTCCGGCACCGCCGCCTTCGGGGCCGTACCCCTGGACACCCTGGACCCGGAGCAGCTCCACCGCCTCGTGGGCTTCGTCCCCGAAGGGCCCCTCCTGCTCAACGGCACCGTCACCGAGAACCTCCTCCTCCCCGGCGACCGCCCGCCCGCCGAGGTCGCCGCCGCCGCGCACACCGCCGGACTCGACCTGGCCCTCGCGCAGCTGCCCGACGGCCTGGACACGCAGGTGGGGGAGCGCGGCGGTGCGCTCTCCGGCGGACAGCGCCAACTGGTCACCCTGGCCCGGGCGCTGCTGCGCGACTCTCCCGTCCTGCTGCTCGACGACGTGACCTCGGCCCTGGACGCCGGGACCGAGGCCGAGGTGCTGGACCGGCTCCGCGCCGCCACCGCCGACCGCATCGTCCTCTTCGCCACCCACGCACCCGCCGTCCGGGCCCGCGCCGACCGGGAGATCACCGTCGCGGCGACGCCCGGTACGCCGGGTACCGAACCTCCGGTGCCCGGCGCGCGAGGCACCGCACCCGCCCGTGAACAGGAACCGCTCCATGGCTGACCCCACGCTGCTCACCGACCTCCCCGACCAGCGCGCCGTGTTCCGCCGGGCCGCCCCCTTCCTGGCCGGACACCGCCTCGCCCTCGCCGCCACCGTCCTCCTCAACCTCGCCGGAGCCGCGGCCGCGGTCGGTGTCACCGCCGCGATCGGGCGGGTCGTCGACGCGGCGGGCGGCGGCGACCGGCCGGGGCTGCTCCGCCGGGTGCTGGTCCTGCTGCTGCTCGTCGCCGGCAGCGGGGTCCTCACCTGGCTCTCCCGCTACTGGCTGATCCGGACCGGCGAACACGTCCTCGCCGGACTCCGCGAGCGGGCGGCGGCCGCCGTGGGCGCGGCCCCGCTGCGATTCCTGGAGGCCCACCGCAGCGGGGAGCTGCTCCGCAGGCTGACCGGGGAGATCAACGGCCTCGCCTCCTTCGCCGCCGCCACCCTGCCCGACCTGGCGACCGCCGCCACGGTTCTGCTGCTCACCGTCGTCATGCTGGCCCTGTACTCCTGGCCGCTGACCGCCCTCCTGCTGCTCGCCTTCGTCCCTCCCGCCCTGCTGATCGTGCGCGCGTTCCACCGCCGGGCCGGAGCCGTCTACGCCGAAGTGGCCTCCGCCGAGGCGGCGGTGGTCTCCGGGTTCGCCGAATCACTGCCCGCACAGGAGCAGTTGAGGATCAGCGGGTCCGTGCCGCGCTGGCTGGGCCGGTTCGCCCGGGACAACGCCCGGCTCCAGGACGCGCAGAGCGCCGAGGTCCGCACCGAACTGCGCCTGAATCAGCTGGCGTTGCTCCAGGCGGGCTGCGTGGCGGGGCTGCTGGTGGTCAGCGCGGTCATGGTGGGCCGAGGGGCGCTGAGCGTCGGGGTGGCGGTGGTGTTCGTCCTCGCGACGCGGGACATCTTCCACCGCTTCGAGGATCTCGCGGGAGCCATCGGGGACGCCCGCGAGGCCCACGTACGGCTGGCCCGGCTCCTGGACCTCCTCCGGGCGACCGGAGGGGAAACCCGCGCAATCGCAGGTCCCGACCTGCCCGCCCGGGGTGAACTCGCCCTGACCGGCGTCGGGTTCGGCTACCGCGCGGGGCGCGACGTCCTCGACGGGCTCACGCTCACCGTCGCCGGCGGCGAACGGCTCGTCATCGCCGGGGAGACCGGCTCCGGCAAGTCCACCCTGGGCAAGCTCCTGGCGGGCCTCTACGCCCCCGACCGGGGCACCGTCCGCTTCGCCGGCCATGACCTCGCCACGGTGGACCCGAAGGCGCTCCGCTCCCGGATCGTCCTCGTACCGCAGGAGGTGTCCCTCGTCGACGGCACCCTCGCGGAGAACCTGGCCATGACCGCGGGCCGTCCGGACCGGGCCGCCGTGTCCCGTACCATCGGCCTGCTCGGGCTCGCGGAGTGGGTGGACTCGCTTCCGTACGGCCTCGACACCGCCGTCTCCACCCGTACCCTCTCCGCCGGGGAGCGCCAGCTCGTCGCCATCGCACGGGCCGCGCTCGCCGACCCGGCGGTGCTGATCCTGGACGAGGCGACCGCCGGGGTCGACCACGCCACTGCCGCCCGGATCGAGGAGGCGCTCTCCGCGCTCGCCGCCGACCGGACGCTCATCGTGATCGCCCACCGCGCGGACACCGTCGCCCGGGGCCGCCGCCTGCTGACCATGCCCGAAGGCCGCCTCACCGACATCGTGCGGGAGACGGCCGACAGGGGCTAGGAGAAGGTCACTTACCGGCGACCGCCTTCGCCAGGATCGGCGTCAGGTTCTCCACCACCCACGGGGCGCTCAGCGCGTCCGGGTAGGCGATGGCGGAGGCCAGGGTGTTCTCCGAGGGGACCACGGCGAAGTGCTTGTTCTTCACGACGTCAAGGGACCGGAAGAGCTTGTTGGTCTCCAACTCCGAGGCGGAGAGCAGGCCTTCGTCGCCGAACGGGTAGGTCATCAGCAGGACGTCGGACTCCAGCTCGTCCAGGTTCTCCAGGCTGACTCCGTTCTTGTTCGCGGAGTAGTCCTTCGACCGGGGGTGCTTGACCAGACCCAACTGCTCGAAGACGCCCGGGTCCTGGTCGGCGTAGGACATGTAGGTGATCTGCTCGGGGTGGACGACGGAGTAGGTGTACGTCTTCCCCTGGAACTCCGGGTGCGCCGCCGCCGCGTCCTTGAGCGTCTTCTCGTTGGCCGCGATCACCGCGTCCGCCTTCTCCGTCAGACCGAGCGCCTTGGCAGCCGTCTTGAGCCGCTCCTGCCAGGTCAGCGTGTCGGACTGCTTCTTGTCGGCGAAGGTGACGACCGGGGCGATCGGGCTGAGCTTGGCGTAGTCGGTGTCCATGTCCCACGTGTTCACCCCGAGGATCACGTCCGGCTCCTCGGCGGCGATCGCCTCGTAGTCGGTGCCGTCCGTGTCGTCGTAGGTCTTGAGCTTCTTCTCGCCCAGCTTCGTGATCGCCCGCTGCTTGTACTCGGCGACCTGGTCGCCGTCCTCCACGTCCGGGGTGATCACCGGGACCAGCCCGAGGGCCAGGGCGATGGCGGTGTCGCCATCGGAGACGGTGGCGACTCTGACGGGCTTCTCCTTCACCTCCGTACGGCCCCAGGCGTTGGTCAGGGCGACGGGGAAGGAGCCACCCCCGGCGGAAGCCTTGGAGCCGGAGGAGCCGGTGCCGGTCCCGGTCTCGGAGGAGAACCCGCAGGCGGTGAGGAGGCCGAGGCAGGTGGTGGAGGCGAGCAGGGCGGCGGTGAGCGACCGGCGGCGTACGGAAAGGGACATCGGTTCAGTTCTCCAGCGTGAGGGTGCGGCGGCCCAGGGGGAAGATCTGGGGCTTCGCGGTACGGGGATGGGGGACGACGACGCAGTTCAGACCGAACACGTCGGCGACGGTTTCCTCGGTGAGCACATGCTCGGGCGGCCCCTGGTGCACGATCCGGCCGCCGCGCATGGCGACGATGGTCGAGGCGTAGAGGGCGGCCTGGTTGAGGTCGTGGGAGACCAGCACGATCGTCTTGCCGGTCTTCTCGTTGAGATCGCCCAGCAGGTCCATGACCTCGAACTGGTGGGCGATGTCCAGGTAGGTGGTGGGCTCGTCGAGCAGGAGCGCCGGGGTGTCCTGGGCGAGTGCGAGGGCGATCCAGACGCGCTGGCGCTGTCCGCCGGAGAGTTCGTCCACCGGTCGGTCGATCAGCTCGGCGGTGCCGGTGGCCAGGAGGGCGTCGGTGATCAGCTCGTCGTCGGCCGCCGTGCGACGCTGGCCGAACCTGCGGTGCGGGTGACGGCCGCGCCAGACCAGGTCGCCGACCGTGATCGACTCCGGGGCGATCGGGGACTGCGGCAGGATGCCCAGCTTCCGGGCCACCTCGCGGGTCGGCATGGCGTGGATGTCGGAGCCCTCCAGGAGCACCGAACCCGCCGCGATCGGCAGCAGCCGGGCGATGGACTTGAGCAGGGTGGACTTGCCGCAGGCGTTCGGTCCGACGAGCGCCGTGATCTCCCCGGCCGGGACGGCGACCGAGAGGCCGTCGATGACCGGCGCCTTGCCGTACCCGGCGGTGATGGAGCGGGCTTCGATGTGGTGGGTCACGACGTGGCTCCGGGTCTGCGCCGAAGGATCAGCCAGACGAAGTAGGGCGCGCCGAGCAGCGCGGTGAGGACCCCGGTGGGCACCGGGCTGATCAGAGGGGCGTTCTGGGCGAGGACGTCCGCGCCCAGCACCAGGGCCGCCCCGACGAACGGGGCGAGGCCGAAGGCCCGGTCCGCGCCGACCAGCCGGGCCGCGATCGGCCCGCTGATCAGCGAGACGAACCCGATCGGCCCGACGACACTCGTGGCGAGCGCCGCCGCCCCCGCGCCGAGCGCGAGGACGGCGACCCGGGCGCGGGTCACGGACGTGCCGAGGCCGGTGGCCAGTTCGTCGCCGAGCGACATCGAGCTCAGCGGGCGGCCGAGCCGCGCGGCGCACAGGACGCAGACGGCGAGCCCGACGGCGAGGGTGGTCACCCCGGTCCAGTCGACGCCGTTGACGCTGCCGATCAGCCAGCGCATCGCGACGGCGATGCTGTGCTGGTCGGCCACGCTGAACAGGTAGTTGGTGTACGCGGTGCAGACGCCGCTGAGCCCGATGCCCACCAGCACCAGCCGGTAGGTGTTCAGCCCGCCGCGCAGACTCAGCGCGTACACCGCGCCCAGCAGCACGAGCGACCCGGTGACGGCGGCGAGCGGCGCCCCGAGGGGGAGGGCCGGGGCGAACAGCAGCACGGTGGTGGCACCGGCGCCCGCCCCCGCCGAGATCCCGACGATGTCCGGTGTGGCCAGCGGGTTACGGATCAGCCGCTGGTACAGCGCCCCGGCCAGGCCGAACAACGCACCGGAGAGCAGGGCGGCCAGGGCGCGCGGCACCCGGATGCGGAAGATCATGTAGTCGGCGAGTCCGGTACGCAGTCCGAACGCGGCGGGCAGCACATCGGCCGGGTCGACCCGCCCCACCCCGCCGAGCAGCACCGACGCGACGAGCAGCCCGGTCAGCAGCACGGTGAGGACGGCGACGGCGAGGACCGTACGGCGCGACCGGGCCCGCCGGTCCGCCAGCAGCCGCGCCAGGGTCGCCTCCCGCAGCGCGGAATCGGGCGCGGGGTGACGTATCAGCAGCTCCATCACACACGCACCAGATTCCGGCGGCGGGCCAGCCAGACGAAGAACGGGGTGCCGACGACCGCCGTCATCACGCCCACCTGGATCTCGCCGTGGTCCAGCACCAGCCGGCCCGCGATGTCCGCGCCGATCAGCAGGATCGCCCCGCACGCCATCGACAGCGGCAGCGACCAGCGGTGGTCGGCCCCCGCCAGCATCCGGGCGCAGTGGGCCGCCACCAGACCCACGAACGCCACCGGGCCCACGGCGGCGGTCGCGGCCGCGCAGAGCAGCACCGCGACCGCCGCACCGAGGAGTTGCGCGCGCTCGACGCGGACACCGAGCCCGCGCGCGGCGTCCTCGCCCATGCTGAGCACGTTGAGCGTGCGCCCGAACGGCAGCGCCAGCAGCAGTCCGGCGACCGCGAACGGCAGGATCTCGTCGAGGACCTTGCCCCGGCCGGTGAGCTGTCCCATCGACCAGAACCGCAGGTGCGCGTAGACCGCCTCGTCCCGGACGACCAGCAGGGTGATCAGCGACGACATCACGGCGGCGAGCGCCACCCCGGCCAGCACCAGCCCGAGGGTGGAGCTGCCCGCGTTGGTCCGGGTCCCGATCAGATAGACGAGCGCCGAGGTGAACGCGGCCCCCGCCAGCGCCAGCCAGAAGTAGCCGGTCGCCCCGGTGATGTCCAGGAACAGGATGCCGAGGACGACGAACATCGCGGCCCCCTGCTCGATGCCCAGGATGCCGGGATCGGCCAGCGGGTTCATCGTGAGCGCCTGCATCATCAGCCCCGAGGCGCCCAGCGCGGCGCCCACGGTCAGCCCGAGCAGGGTGCGCGGGATGCGTTCGGTCCACAGGACGTGGCTGTTGTAGCCGGTGCCGTCGGGGTGCAGCAGAATGCGCACGACCTCCGGCGGGGAGATGTCGCGGGCACCGAGCGCGATGCTCGCGACGACCGCGACGGCGAGAACGGCGCAGGCGGCCAGCGTCAGCGCCGTACCGCGCGAGGAGGAGGTCCTCGCCGGTGGTGGCGGTGGCGTCGGCGTCACCGGCGGGGACGTGGCGTACATGGGGATTCCTGGGCTCCTCACCTGGGCAAGCGGCAGGTTAGGTTACCCTTATCCAGCTTTGGGACGGTCCAATGCCGGAGCCGTTCCACTCACAATCAGGGGTCAACAGAACCGGCCCCGCGCTGCTTGGAGGACGGTGTGGCGGAAGCTGCCCTGCGGACTGTGGCCCCCACCGGAGACGTGCCCGCGCCCGAGGCCCTGACCGGAGCCGAGCCGGCGCCCGAGGCCCTGTTCGACGACGAGTTCATCGCGGCCGGGGGACACCCGACGCATGTGCACGCCTTCCACCAGTTCCTCTACGTACCGCTGGGCCGGATCGTGGTCACTGCGCTGGGCCGCGACCACGAGCTCTCCCCGTCGGTGGCGCTCTGGATCCCCGCGGGCATCCCGCACAGCGCCCGATTCGACCCCGACTCCCTGGTGGTCCCCGAGACCTTCGAGCCGGAGCTGCACCGCCTGCCGTACTCCGAGGTGACCAGCGTCAACGTCTCCGACGCCCAGCGGCAGCTGCTCCTCAGCCGGATGCGCGCCTCTGAGGTGAGCGAGGAGGACCCGGCCGTCTTCGCAGTCCTGTGCGCCGGCCACCGTGACGTACTGCCGCTGCCCCAGCCCACCGGGCGGTCCGCCGCGACCGTGGCCGGTGAGCTGATGCGCAACCCGGGGGACCCGCGTACCGCCTCCGAGTGGGCCGAGAGCCTTTACACCAGCTCCACCAGTCTGCGCCGGGCGTTCCGCGCCGAGACGGGCCTGGCCTTCTCCGAGTGGCGGACCCGGCTGCGCCTGAACCACTCGCTCCAGCTGCTCGCCGCCGGGCACATGGTGAGCACGGTCGCCGCCAGGGTCGGCTTCGTCTCCACCAACGGCTACATCCTGGCCTTCCGCCGCTACTTCGGCGAGACGCCGGGCGCCTATGTGAAGCGCTCGGCGACTCGTACAGCCGCTTGATCCACCGCCCTACCGGCGGATCGTCACCGGATCGGTCTCCGCGTCGTTGTGCCGGCGCGCCCAGTTCTCCAGCGCCACCCGGCAGGCGTGGTCGAGATGGCGCAGGCCGCTGAGGTCCAGCTCTATGGGCTGGTCCTGCGGCAGCTGCTCCAACTGCTCCAGGATGCGGGGCAGCCGGAGGAAGGTCGCGTTGCCGGTGAGGGTCACCACGACCCGGCCGCCGGTGAGTTCGCGGGTGGAGAGCTGTACGTGGGAGGTCTCCCAGGCCGACTTGACCACGGCCAGCAGCAGCCCCAGCACCACACCCTCGAACAGGTTGGTCACCACGATGGCCAGTGCGGTGACCGCCAACAGCACGGCCTCTCCGCGGTGTTCGCGCCACAGCGGGCCGAACTCCTTCCAGGGCACCAGCTTGCATCCGGCGTGCACCAGGATCCCGGCGAGCGAGGCGAGCGGGATGATGCCGATGGCGGCGGGCAGCAGCGCCGCGAAGAGCAGCAGCCACAGCCCGTGGGCGACCCGGGAGAGCGCGGTCGTGGCCCCGGCCTGGACGTTGGCCGCGCTGCGGACGATGACGGCGGTCATCGGGAGTGCGCCGAGCGCCCCGCAGATCGTGTTGCCGACGCCCTGCGCGACCAGCTCCTTGTCGTAGTCGGTACGGGGGCCGTCGTGCATCCGGTCGATGGCCGCCGCGCTGAACAGGCTTTCGGCCGAGGCGATGAGGGCGAAGGCGAGGACCGTACCGATGACGGCCACGTTGGCCAGGTTGCCGAACTCCGCCGCACCGGGCAGGTCGATGGCGTGCAGCAGCCCGTTCACATCGGCCACCAGGGGCCGCAGCTCGGCGAGGGCGGCGACGGCGGTGGCCAGGCCGACCGCGGCGAGCGGCGCGGGCACGAGCCGTACGCGCGCGGGGAGCTTCGGCCAGATGAGCAGGACGGCGACGGTCCCGGCGCCGAGGCCGAAGGCGGTCATGGCCTCGTTGTCCGTGACGATCTCGGCGGCGAGACCGGGAAGCCCGGCCAGCTTGGCGAGGGCGGTGCCCGGCTGTTCGGTGTCGGCCATGGCGTACAGCTGGCCCAGCACGATGACCAGGCCGATGCCCGCGAGCATGCCCTGCACCACGGAGACGGAGATGGCGCGGAACCAGCGGCCGAAGCGCGCCACGCCCAGCACCACCTGGAGCAGACCGGCGGCCAGGACGATCGGGCCGAGGGTCGCGAGGCCGAACTCCGTGACCGCCTCGTAGACCAGGACGGTGAGGCCGGCGGCGGGTCCGCTGACCTGGAGCTTGCTGCCCGGCAGCATGCCGACGACCAGGCCGCCGACGATGCCGGTGACCAGACCGAGTTCGGCCGGTACGCCGGAGGCGACGGCGACGCCGAGGCAGAGGGGGAGGGCGACGAGGAAGACGACGAGTGACGCCAGCAGGTCACGTCGTGCGACGTGGGGGTTCTTGAGTTCCTTCATGGAGATCACGGGTGACGATTCCCTTGAGGGTGAGGTCCGCGCCCGGGCGGGGCCGGGGCGCGGACGAGTGGGGGGCGGGAAGCCGTCAGAGGCGGCCGCACGACGGGCCGCTCTCCGGCCGGTGAACGCTGATCGAGCCGGGGTGCACTACGCCGCGGCTCGTACGGAAAGGTCTCGGGGGCCGGGCGTAGGTGGGGAGCCCGGCCTCCTTTGCGTTCGCGGTGCCGTGCTCGGTGAAAGTCCGGGCGGGTGGGGAAAGGGACTTCATGGGTGGCCTGCCTCCTGCATCCGGCGGGGGCCGGGGAGCGGTGTGGTCGGGTCATGGTGACGAATGCGCGGATGGAATCCGTATGAATGTTCGGAGAAGAGAGTGTGTTCCACCTCGTGTTCTTCCGAACATATGACCCGCCCGGATGCGCGATCGACGTCCGGACGGATACAACTACAGCTCAGCATATAGGCCAGAACTTTGCTATCGCATTACCTTCTTGTGAAGGAACGCGAATGCGCCATTCTTGTCATTCATTCGGCTTGTTCTTTGTGATTGCGAAAGGCTTTGGGGCGGGGGCGTCAGATGCGACGGCCGTGCAGGAAGAGGTGCGGCTCGGGTGCGCCCGCCGGGTGGTCCGGGGTGAACAGCACGCTGTGCCGCTCCTCCACCGTGAACCCCGCCCCGGCCACCACGGAGGCGAACTCCTCCTCGCCGAAGCTCGACACCACCACCGGCTGCCCCATGAAGACGGCGCTCACGTCCGCTACGTCCACCGGCACGGTGGCCACCGCCAGCCGGCCCCCCGGTTTCACCGCCCGGCCCAGCCGGCCCAGCAGCCCGCTCTGCTCACCGCGCGACATCTGCAGCAGCGAGAAGTAGACGCAGACGGCGTCGAACTCCCCGTCCGCCCACGGCAGCTCCCGGATGTCGGCGCACCGGAACTCGGCGTCCGGCACCTGCCGCGCCGCCAGGGCGGTCATCACCGGGGAGACGTCGACGCCCACCACCCGGTGTCCGGCCGCGGCCAGCCGTCGCGCGGTCGGGACGCCCGTCCCGCTGCCCACGTCCAGGACCCGGCTGCCCGGCGCGAGGTGCTCAAGGAGTCGGTCCAGCGAGGCGTGGTGGGCGGCCGAACCTGCGAACGCCCGCTCGTACTCCGCGCCCAGCGCGTCGAACACCGTCGCGGCGGGGAGTGCGGAGGCCTGATGCGGGGCCGGGTCCCCGTCCGGGCGCTCCGCCGGCTGTCCCTGGTGCTCGCTCATCGGCGTGGTCCTTCCGGTGGTCCGGCGGCCGCCCCGCGGCCGTGGCCCCGCGGTCCGGGGCCGCGTCCCCAGCGTCCCCGTACGCACGCCTGAGTATGCGCGGCCGTCACCGCTGAGTACCTGCCCCGATGTTCCGCCGCCCGCCCGCTGTTCGAATGGGGTCATGGACTCCGCAGCGCAGCGCCGCCCCCACATCCAGCACGTCACCACCGCAGGCACCGCCCTCGCGGTCACGCTGCTGCCGCTGGTGGTCGGTGTGCTGCTCGCCAAGTCCATGGCGGCGGATCCGATGACCTCGGTGAACGCGCTCGTCACCAACGGCACCAACCGCCCCCGGGTCTCGCCGAAGCAGTGGCGCAGCTGCGGCGGGGACGCCCTGCGGCGCCTGCGCACCACGGAACGTCTCCGCCTCGTCCGCCGCTGACGCACGGCGGGCCCGGCTCAGCCCACCGGCTGCGCCTCGTCCGCCGACGGCCGGTCGAACTGGGTGCGGTACAGCTCCTCGTAACGCCCGCCGGCCGCGAGCAGTTCACCGTGCGTGCCGCGCTCCACGATCCGGCCCGCCTCGACGACCAGGATCTGATCGGCAGCCCGTACGGTGGAGAGCCGGTGGGCGATCACCACGGCGGTCCGCCCCTCCAGCGCCTCGGCCAGGGCCTCCTGGACGGCGGCCTCGGAGGTGGAGTCCAGGTGCGCGGTCGCCTCGTCCAGGATGACGACCCGCTGACGGGCCAGCAGCAGCCGTGCGATGGTGAGCCGCTGACGCTCACCCCCGGAGAGCCGGTACCCGCGCTCGCCGACCACCGTGTCCAGGCCCTCCGGCAGCGAGGCGATCAGCCCCTCCAGCCGGGAGCGGCGCAGGGCGTCCCAGATGTCCTCCTCGGAGGCGTCGGGCCGGGCCAGCAGCAGATTGGCGCGTACGGACTCGTGGAAGAGGTGCCCGTCCTGGGTGACCATGCCCAGCGTGTCGCGGATGGAGCCGGCGCTCAGATCGCGTACGTCGATCCCGTTCAGCCGTACGGAACCCGCGTCCGCGTCGTACAGCCTCGGCAACAGCTGCGCGATGGTCGACTTGCCCGCGCCCGAGGAGCCCACCAGGGCGATCATCTGGCCGGGTTCGGCGCGGAAGGACACGTCGTGCAGGACGGGGGTGCCGCCCCGGTTGTCCAGCGTCGCGACCTCCTCCAGCGAGGCGAGGGAGACCTTGTCCGCGGACGGGTAGCCGAACGAGACCTTCTCGAACTCGACCGAGACCTGACCCTCCGGCACCTGACGGGCGTCCGGCTTCTGTCCGATCAGCGGCTTCAGGTCCAGCACCTCGAAGACCCGCTCGAAGCTGACGAGCGCGCTCATCACCTCGACCCGGGCCCCGGCCAGCGCGGTCAGCGGGGCGTACAGCCGGGTCAGCAGCAGGGCCAGCGCCACCACGGCCCCCGGCTCCAGCGTGCCGCGCAGCGCGTAGTAGCCGCCGAGCCCGTAGACCAGGGCGAGCGCCAGGGCGGAGACCAGGGTGAGGGCGGTGATGAACGCGGACTGGGCCATGGCGGAGCGGACCCCGATGTCCCGCACCCGGCGGGCCCGCTCGGCGAATTCGGCGGACTCCAGCGACGGGCGGCCGAAGAGCTTGACGAGGGTGGCGCCGGGAGCGGAGAACCGCTCGGTCATCTGGGTGCCCATCGAGGCGTTGTGGTTGGCCGCCTCCCGCTGGAGTCCGGCCATCCTGGCCCCCATCCGGCGGGCCGGCACGACGAACACCGGGAGCAGGACCAGCGAGAGCAGCGTGATCTGCCAGGAGATCGTGAGCATCACGGCGAGCGTCAGCAGCAGGGTGACGAGGTTGGAGACCACCCCGGAGAGCGTGTTGCTGAACGCGCGCTGGGCGCCGATCACGTCGTTGTTGAGCCGGCTGACCAGGGCGCCGGTCCGGGTGCGGGTGAAGAAGGCGACCGGCATCCGCTGCACATGGTCGAAGACCGCGGTCCGCAGATCGAGGATCAGCCCCTCACCGAGGTTGGCCGACAGCCACCGGGTGAGCAGTCCCAGCCCGGCCTCGGCGACCGCGATCAGGGCGATCAGCAGGGCGAGCCGGGTGACCGTCCCGGAGTCCGCGCCCCGCACGATGGCGTCGACGACGCGCCCGGCGAGGACCGGGGTGGCCACCGCGAGCAGCGCGGTGACGGTGCTGAGCAGGAGGAACCGGTAGATGCGGGCCCTGTGCGGCCTGGCGAAGACCAGGATGCGGCGTAGCGTCGCCTTGGAGAAGGGCCGCCGGTCCTGCTCGGCGTTCATCGCACTGTGCAGTGATGTCCATGCGGTGACTTCCATGTCCATGGGGCGCTCCGAACTCTGCTGACCTGGGTGTGCGGACTGCTCAGAACGCTAGGACCTCAAGTTTGGTTGAGGTCAACAGGGCGCGCGGCACTCCGCCGGGCGCCGGCCTCCGGCCGGACGAAGAGGCGGCCACGAAGAGGTGGCCACGGAGAGAGCGAGCAAGGGGAGAAGTGGCGTGCGCATCGATCTGACGGGCAAGAACGCGGTGGTGACCGGTTCCTCGCAGGGCATCGGCCTGGCCATCGCCACCGGGCTGGCCGCGGCCGGCGCCGAGGTCGTCCTCACCGGACGCGGCCGGGAACGGCTGGACGCGGCGGCGCGGTCGCTGCGCGCCGACGTGGCGGAGGCGGCCGTCACGACGGTGGCCTGCGACCTGACCACGGAGGAGGGGGCGGCCGAGCTGTACGCGGCCGTCCCGGAGACCGACGTCCTCGTCAACAACCTCGGCATCTTCGGCTCCCGCCCGCCCCTGGAGATCACCGACGAGGAGTGGCGTACGTACTTCGACACCAACGTGCTCAGCGCGGTACGCCTCATCCGCCACTACCTGCCGTCGATGACCGGCCGGGGATGGGGCCGGGTGCTGAACATCGCCAGCGACTCCGCGATCGTCATCCCCGCCGAGATGATCCACTACGGCATGTCCAAGACCGCGCTCCTCGCCGTCTCCCGCGGTTTCGCGAAGGAGGCGGCCGGTACGGGCGTGACCGTGAACTCCGTGATCGCGGGCCCCACCCACACCGGCGGCGTCGAGGACTTCGTCTACGAGCTGGTCGACAAGGCGCTCCCCTGGGAGGAGGCGCAGCGCGAGTTCATGCGGCTGCACCGGCCGCAGTCACTGCTCCAGCGGCTCATCGAGCCCGAGGAGATCGCCGACCTGGTGGTCTACCTCAGCTCCGCCCAGGCGTCGGCGACGACCGGGGCGGCGGTACGGGTCGACGGCGGGTACATCGACTCGATCGTGCCCTGAGACCGGCTCGGCCGGTCCTTGAGACCGCCTCCGCCGTGGGGTGAGGGCGCCTCGGCCGCCGGTCCGGGCGGTGATGCCGGGCTGGCATGATCAGGGGATGAACGAGAGCATCATCGCCGCGTGTGACGGGGCGTCCAAGGGAAATCCCGGACCGGCCGCCTGGGCCTGGGTCGTCGCCGACGCGCAGGGGAGCCCGCAGCGCTGGGAGGCGGGCCCGCTGGGCGCCGCGACGAACAACGTCGCCGAGCTCACCGCCCTGGCCGAACTGCTGGAGTCCACCGATCCGGCGGTGCGCGTCGAGGTGCGGATGGACTCGCAGTACGCGATGAACGCCGTGACCAAGTGGCTGCCCGGCTGGAAGCGCAACGGCTGGAAGACCTCGGCGGGCAAGCCGGTCGCCAACCGTGAGCTGGTCACCCGCATCGACGCCCTGCTCACCGCCCGTACGGTGACGTTCCGCTATGTGCCCGCCCACCAGGTGGACGGCGACCCGCTCAACGCGCTCGCCGACCAGGCCGCCAGCGAGGCGGCGGTGGCGCAGCGCCCGGCGGGTACGGCGCACGGTGCGACCGCGCTGCCCGTACCCGCCCAGACTCGCGCCACGAAGGGGCGTAGGGAGGCGGGGGACGGCGCGGGGGAGGCGAAGGGGGCGAAGAGTGCGTCCCGGACCGGGCGGTCCGACGGCACGATCAAGGCGCGGTTCGCAGGGCGGTGTCACTGCGGGAGGACGTACGCGGCGAAGGAGCCGATCGCGAAGAACCCGAACGGCTGGGGTCACCCGGAGTGCCGTACCGCCCCTGCCTGATCACCTGGAGAGACCTGATCGTCCGGAGAGGTTCTCTCGCCCGGAGAGACCTGATCACCTGGGGGAGGCTGATCGTCCGGGGGAGTGGTGGGGTGAGTCCCGGCCCCTGCTCACGAGGGGAGCATCAGACGTCGGCCCAGACGAGCCGGCCGGCCAGCGCCGCGCGCGTGCCCCAGCGGGCCGCCAGCGCGTCCACGAGCAGGAGGCCTCTGCCGTCCTCGGCCAGACAGTCGAGTGAATCGTCGCCGTCCGGGCCGTCCGCCGGTGGAGCCGCCTCGACGGGCAGCCCCGCCGCGTCGGCCGGGGACGCCGGCGCCGGAATACGGGCCCGGCCGCGGTTCCACACGCAGATCCGGACCCCCTCGGCCGAGCGGAGAA
Organism: Streptomyces cyaneofuscatus; assembly: GCF_033109485.1. NCBI lineage: Bacteria > Bacillati > Actinomycetota > Actinomycetes > Kitasatosporales > Streptomycetaceae > Streptomyces > Streptomyces cyaneofuscatus. Next base: position 7,653,508 of record NZ_CP137002.1, read on the forward strand.
GCCGACAGCGGATCCGGTGGGTGCTGGTGTGCTGGACTGCGTTGGTGACCAGTTCGGTCACTATCAGCGCCGCCGCCTCGATGCGTTCCGCGGGTTCTCCCCACGCGTGCATCGCCTCCTGCACCCGGTGACGGGCTTCGGGAACGCCCCCGGGCAACCGGGGGACCCACCAGCTGTGTGCACCTCTGACTCCCCCGTTTTCCGGAGCGCGTTGCGCGCAACTGACTATTTCCGACATGTATGTACTCTCGGCGCAAAGTGCATACTTTGCAAGCGACAGAGTGTCCACGGCTCCGCCCCGGGGCTCGACGAACGAGGTACGAGCATGCGACCCCGCTCCGGCCCCACGGTGCAGCACCGCGTCCTGGCCGCCCGGCTGCGGATCCTGCGGGAACAGGCGGGCGTCTCCCTCCGGGCCGCCGCCGACGCGCTGGACGCGCATCCCGCGACCGTACGGCGGATCGAGCGGGCAGAGACCGGGCTCGACGCCCGGCAGGTCGCCGAACTGCTGCGCCGCTACGGGGCTCCGCCCGACGTCGCCGAACCCATCCTGACCGGGCTCGGAGCCGCGAACCTGCCCGGCTGGTGGCACCAGTGGCGGGACGCCATGGAGAGCTGGCAGCAGGACGTCATCGGGGTCGAGTCCTCGGCCAGCCTGGTGCGCACCTGGCACCCCGCCCTCGTGCCCGAGCTGCTGCGCACCTCCGCCTACGCCGCCGGGCTGTACCGGATCCGGTACCCCGACGACACCCCCGCCCGCCGTGAGCGCCGCCTGGAGCTGCTGAGGGAGCGCCGGCGCCGGCTGAGCGAGCGCGGTGCGGCCTTGTGGGCCCTGCTCCCGGCCGCAGCCCTGCACACCCGGGTGGGCGACGCGGAGACCATGGCCGGGCAGCGCCGAGCGCTGGCCGAGGCGATGGAGCAGCAGCACATCACCGTCCAGGTGGTGCCGCTGGACCACCCGCCGCACGCCCTGACCGCCATGCCGCCCCTGCACCTGCTGCGCGTGCCCGCCCCGGAGATCGGCGACCAGGCGGTCCTGGAGACGCCCGGGGTCCGCGTCGACCTCATCGACGACCCGGACGCCGTGATGGCCCACCGCATCCGGCTCGACGCCGCGTGTGCCGCCGCCCCGCCGCCGGGGACCCCGCTGCCGCTCTGACACCCGGCCCCGGGGCCCGGACGCGCCCCGCCGGGATGCGGCGCGTGCCCCGGCCGTACAGCGTGGGGGAGTGGTGCAGCCGCGCAGGGCCCAGTGGATCCCGGTCGGGGTCATCGTGCTGGCCGTCGTCCTCGATCTGGCGACCCCGAGGGACGTGACCTTCGCGCCCCTGCTGCTGGCCGCGCCCGTCGCCTCCGCACCCCTGCTGCCGCTGCCCGGCATCATCGCGATCGGAGCCCTGTCGATGGCCGTCCACACGGCCCTCGCCTGGTTCGACGGCACCTTCGGCTGGAAACAGGGGGTGGCCAACCAGCTCACCCTTCTGGCCGTAACCGTCCTCGCCGTTCTCATCAACCGCGCCCTGGAGGGCCAGAGTGCCCGGACGCGGCGGGCCCGCCAGGTCGCCGCCGTGGCCCAGGCCGCCGTCCTGCCCCTCCCGCCGTCCCGGCTGGGTGACCTCAGGATCGCGGCCCGGTACATCCCCGCCGAGGACGAGGCCATGATCGGCGGCGACCTCTACGTCGTCCAGGAGACCCCGCACGGGGTGCGCGTCATGGTCGGGGACGTCCGGGGCAAGGGGCTGGGCGCGGTCCGCGCGGTCTGCGCGGACCTGGGGGCCTTCCGGTTCGCCGCCGACCAGGCGGAGGACCTGCCCGGCCTGGTGACCGCGCTGGAGGGGGCCCTGCTGCGCGAGGGCGGGCGGCGGGGCGGCCAGGAGGAGGACGAGGGGTTCACCACGGCGCTGATCGCCGAGTTCACCGCGGGCCTGGACGCCGTACGGATCGTCAACCGCGGCCATCCGCCACCGGTGCTGCTGGACGCCGCGGGCACGGCCACCGTCCTCGAACCGTCCCAGGAGGCGCCCCCGCTCGGGATGGCGGCCCTGGGCACCTATGCGTTCCCGGTCGACACGTTCCCCTTCCCGCCCGGCTCCACGCTCCTGTGCTACACCGACGGCGTCACCGAGGCCCGCGACGAGGCCGGGGTCTTCTACGACGCGGCCGTACGGCTGCCCCGCCTCCTGCGCCACCGCTCCCTCGTCGGCGACCCGCCGGCCCCCGCGCAGATCCTCCAGCTGCTGATCGAGGACGTCGGGCGGCACACCGGCGGCCGGGTCCAGGACGACCAGGCCCTCCTCGCCCTGCACCGCCCCGCCCCGGAAGCCACAGCGGTTCTCCGGCGGCCACGTGTTTGAGGTGCCGATCGTCGGTCACCCGGACGTTACGGCCGTACGGCAGGCGCCTACGGCACCCATCCGAGACCGGGAGTGAGCAGCATGGAGAACTGGCGCACGCACGCGGCCTGCCGCGAGGAGGACCCGGACCTGTTCTTCCCCATCGGGACGTCCGGCCCCGCCGTCGTCCAGGCCGCGGAGGCCAAGGCCGTCTGCCGGACCTGCCCGGTCCAGGCCCAGTGCCTGGAATGGGCCCTGGAGAACGGGCAGGACTCCGGCGTCTGGGGAGGTCTCGCCGAGGACGAACGGCGCGCGCTGAAGCGCCGGAACCGCCGGCGTACCGGGAACACCGCCCGCTGACTTGCCCGTAACGCCGTCAGCGGCGGCCGATTGGGTAGACGATGAGCCATGGACACCACCGTTTGGCTCGTTGTCGCCGCCGTCGCCGCACTGATCATGCTGGCCCTGGCCGCCGTACTGCTGGTGCGCGTCTTCAAGGCCAGGAAGCTCCTGGTCGACGCCGGGATCCCACTGCGCAACAAGGCCCTCGTCTGGGCGGCCGTCGTCTACACCGTCTCCCCGGTGGACCTGCTGCCCGACCCCGTCTACCTCGACGACATCGGGTTCCTGCTGCTGGCCCTGCGCTCGCTGCACTCCGCCGCATCGGCGGCCGGCCTGGGACGGGCCAAGGGGGCCGGTGCCCCGGTGGAGATTCCGAACCTGGACAAGACGGTGAAGCCCCGGCCGGACGCGGTGCGTTAGGCGTTCGTGTGCGCTAGGAGCTGGGCTGTTGCTCCTGGGGTTGTTGCTGCTCCTGCGGCTGCTGTTCCTGAGGCTGCTCCTCCTGCGGCGCGGGCTGGGTGTCCGGCTCGGGCTGGGGCGGGTCGTCCGGGGGCGGGGTGTCGGCCTCGGGCTCGGGCGGCGTCGTCACCTCGTCGTCAGGGGGAGTCGTGGTGCCGTCGTCCGGCTTGGGCGTATCGTCGCGCGGGGGCGGGACCTCACCCGGGCTCGGAGGGCAGGACCGGTTCCCGTCGTCGCCGGACCCCGGCGGGCAGGACTCGGGCGGATCGCTCTTCTTGTCCTTGTCGCCGGTGTCTCCCGCCGGACGGGTGAACCAGTCACCGTTCGCGGGATCGACCATCACGAACTCGTCCACCGGCTTCGACGCCGGCTGCACGACGACCACGTCCGACGCCCAGTATCCCGGCCAGGCCTTCCCCGTCTGCTTGGGGTCCTCCTGGGCGACGGGCGGCAGCAGCGGATTGCCGCAGGCGCACCGCACCCGGGGCACCCCGCGGCCGTCGACGAGCACCGCCGTACCGGCCTGGAGCACCGCCTGATAGGGCGTCGCCTTCCCGTCCCGGAAGCCGTGGTTGGTCACGCGGGTGTCCATACGCAGCTGTACGGGGGTGAGGGAGCGCAGATAGTCCGGTACGGCGGACGGCTCGATGTCCTGGACCGAGGCGAACGCCCGGTTCTTGTCCGGAGCCGCCCGCAACGTGCTGATCTGCTTCTCCACATCGCAGCTCGCGACCTTGCGGGTGCCCCCGTAGAGGCCGGGCGCCGCGCCGTCCACCCCGCGCGTCACCTGCGCCCCCGTGGCCGAGGCGCTCGGGACCGCGGACGAGGAGGCGGTCCCCGGCTCCGTGTCACTCTTGCGCGCCGTGGACTCCGTGAACGGGTCCGGTCCTGAGGAGCCCGCCGCCTGGAGGAACACCTCGCCGCCCGCCTTCGAGCCGCTGCCGCCGCCGTAGTCCGGACGGGTCAGGAACACGACCAGCGCCACCGCCACGACCACGGCCGCCGTGATCGCGGCGATCCGGGGTACGGGCCGCCACCAGGGGCGCCCGGGACCGGAGCCGGGGGCGGCACCGGAGCCGCCTCCCGCACCGCTACCCGAACCGGAGCCGCCGCCTGCTCCGCCGCCCGGACCGCTCCCCGGACCGCCTCCCGCACCGCCGGAGTCTCCCGGCCCGCCCCGGCCGCCGCCGGAATCCCCGGAGCTGCCCGAACCGCCCCGGTCCGCGCCGCTCGGCGGACCGGGCGGTGTGCCGGACACCGTGGTGGGAGGCGGGGGCGTCGGGCCCGACTGGGAGGGGCCCGAGAGCGGACCCGAGGGCGGTCCTGTGGGGCGGCCGGACGACGGCGGTTGATCACTCACGGGCTCTGCTCCCCGAGGTCGGGACCCGCCTCGGATCCCCGCTTCCCCAACTGGGGCAGATCTGGGCAATCCGGGCCTTGTCGCACTCATTGTGTGTACCGCCCGCGTGCTCCCCGCAAGCGGAGGGAGGGACCGATTCCCCGGGGAGCGCGGCGCCGGACCACTGCTTAGCGTGGCAGCGTGAACGTCCGGGCGAGCAACGACAGGAACAGCGCGACACGCGCACCGCACGGCTGGCGCGACGCCCTCGTGGCGGTGCTGGCCGGAACCCTGGCCATGCTGGTGACGGCCGCCCTCGGCCTGTGGGCCGCCGGCGCTGCCGGGCTGCCCGGCGGTGCCTTCCCCCGTGTGGTCGCGGCCGTCGTCGTGATGGCGGTGGGCGGTTCCGTCGGGCTGGCGGGCGACGCCGGTTCCCTCGTGGGGGCGCAGGCGGGCCTCTCGGTGCTCCCGCTCTCGGTGACCCTGGCCGGCGCGCTGCCCATCGCCTACGGGTTCCTCCGCCCCCTGCGCCACCGGGCCGTCGCCGGAGGCCGCGAACTGGCGGGCTGGGCGGGCCGGGTCGCCGCCCTCTGGGCCGTGGTGCTGATCGTCCTCTCGCTCCTGGCCCGGCACACGTTCACCCTCCCGGCCGAAAGCCTCACCGGTGACGGCAGCGGCGACGGCACCGGGGACGCCTTCGGAGACGTACTGGGTGACTCGGCGCGGGTCGGATTCCGGGCCGACATCCCGTTGACCGTCGTCATCGGCCTGGTGTGGCTGGCGGGTGTCCTCGTGCTGGCGCTCCTCGTCTCGCGCCGGGCGCCCCTCCCGGCCCGGCTGGTGCGCTTCCAGGAGACCGTGCGCCCGGCGGCGTCCGCCATGGTGGCGCTGCTCCTGGCCTCCGTCGCCCTCGGCGTCGTCGCCGGACTCGTCGTGATGGTGGTGCGCGGACATCCCGCCCAGACCCTCGCGGTGATCCTCCTCGGCCTGCCCAACCTGGTCTGGCTCGCGCTCACCCTGGGCCTCGGCGCCTCCTGGGAGGGCAAGGTGCAGGGCCCCTTCGGCCTGCCGATGCCCCAGGTGCTCGACTCCGTACTCCGTACGCCGGACCTGTCCACGGTCAACCTGCGCACCCTGGCCGACCAGGACGGGCGCGTGTGGTGGCTGCTCGTCGTCACCGCCCTCCTCGTGCTCGGCGCCGCGTTCCTCATGGCCGTCCGGTCGCCCGCCCGCATGCGGCCCTGGCAGCACGCCCTGCACCTGGCGGTCGCGCTCACCCTGACCGTGCTGCTCATCGGCCTGACCGCGGCAGTCTCCGCCCGGTACGGTCTGTCCCTCCTGGGCATCGGGGACCTCGGCGGCGGTCTCGGCGGCGAGGTCTCGCTGCGTCCGAAGCTGTTGACCGCGCTCGGCATCGCCTTCCTGTGGGGCCTGGTCGCCGGATTCCTGGGCGGGCTGGCCGCCTCCCGGGTGCACCGGCGCCACGGCGAGGTACCGCCGGACGAGACCTAGGCCTCCGGAAACACCGGGCGGGCCCAGCGCGGCGGCCGGGGCGGCGGCTCGGGCGTCGCCGACCAGGAACCGGCCCGCGCGTCCACCCGGGTCGGCGCATGGTGCCCGGCCGGAACCCCCGACGACGCGGCCCGCAACGCCGCCACGAACCGCAGACAGGTGTCATAACGGTCGTCCGGCGACTTGGACAGCGCCTTCGCCAGTACGCCGTCCACCGCGCCCGGCAGGTCCGGCCGCTGCCCGGTCGGCGGAGGCGGCGGATCGTACTGGTGGGCCCAGAGCAGGGCCATGTCGTCGTCCCGCTGGAAGGGCGGCGCCCCGGTGAGGGTCTCCTGCACCACGCACGCCAGGCTGTACACATCGCACCGGCCGTCCACGGGCTTCCCCGAGATCTGCTCCGGCGCCACGTAGTCGAGCGTCCCGACGAACTGGCCGACCGTGGTGAACCCCGTCAGCGACAGCGACTTCTTCGTCAGCCCGAAGTCCGTCAGATACACATGCTCCGGGTGGTCGCTGTCGGTCCCCGCCGCCACCAGGATGTTGCCCGGCTTCACATCGCGGTGCACCAGATCGTGGTCGTGCGCCGCGTCCAGCGCGGACGCGACCTGCCCGCCGATCCGGACGGCGGCGGTGAGATCGAGCGGCCCGCGCCGGTCGATCAGCACGCGCAGGTCGGCGCCCGCCACGTAGCGCATGGCGATGTAGAGGAGCCCGTCCGTCTCACCGGCCTCGAAGACCGGCACGATGTGGGGGTGGTCGATCGCGGCCGCCACCCGCGACTCATGGGTGAACCGCTGGCGGAAGGTGTCGTTGCGGGCCAGTTCCGGGGCGAGCAGCTTGAGCGCGACGGTCCGGTCCAGCCGCAGGTCCTTGGCCCGGTAGACGACCGCCATGCCTCCGCGGCCGACCTCGGCCTCCACCAGATAGCCCGCGATCCGCTTGCCGATCAGCTCGTCGTCCCGGCCGGCCGGCAGCCCGGCGTTGTGCGACGGGGGAGGCGGCGGAGGTGCCACGGCCCGTCACCCCCCGCCGTCCCGCGCATCGTCGGGAGTGACGACGCGCGTCGGCTCGGGCGCCATCAGCCGGGTGGGTTCGGGTCCGTCGGGGGTCACGACCTGGGTGGGCTCGGGTCCGTCGGGCGTCACCACCTGAGTCGGTTCGGGTCCGTCGGGGGGCACCGCCGTCCCCGACCCCGGCCCCGACTCCGCCGCGTACGTACTGAGCTGTTTCCCGTCGCAGAAGACCCACCGCTCGTGCTCGGCGTCGTACAGCCACACCGACTCCCCGTCCACGACCATCCCCACCCGCATCCCCCGCGTCCGCTGCTGGAAGCCCTCCCCGTCGCTGCGGCCCTCGGCCAGATCCTGGGCGGCGCGCCGGTACTGGTTGAGGGCCTCCTCCGCCCGGGCCAGCAGGGGGCGCGGGTCCGCCGTGCGGGCGAGCGGCTGACCGGGGGCCGGGGGAGTGCGCGGTACGGAGACGAGGAGCCGCCCGTCGACCCAGGCCGCCCAGCCGTTGGAGCAGATCACATACGCCCAGTCCCCGCGCCGCTCGGCCAGCTGCACCGGCAGCAGGGCGTCGAGCGGGTCGGTGGGCCGGGCGACATCGGGCGCCTCCCAGGCGGGCAGGCCGTCCGGGGGGATGACATGGGTGGGGCGGAATTCCGGGGCCGGGGTCGCCATGGGACCGCCTTACTTCCGCATGACCGCGGGCTCATGGCGCCGCAGCAGCTTCGCGACGACGTAGCCGAAGAGGGCGGAGAGGACGACCAGCATGCCCATGTTGAGCAGCCAGACCCCCGCGGAGTGGCCGAAGAGCGGGTCGGACGTGAGCTCGCCCGGCACGATCCGGGCCAGATCGATCGTGCCGGCCATCGCACCCAGCGCCCACCGCGACGGGACCAGCCAGGACAGCTGCTCAAGCCCGGGCACCCCGTTCAGCTTCAGCAGGGCCCCGCAGAACACCACTTGGACGATGGCGAGGAGGACGAGCAGCGGCATCGTGACCTCCTCCTTGCGCACCAGGGCGGAGACCAGCAGGCCGAGCATCATCGCGGTGAAGGACAACAGGGCGACGGCCAGGGTGATTTCGACGAGCGGTGGCAGGAACACACCTTCGCCACCTGGTGCGTTGAGGTCGACGCCCACCAGCCCCACCAGGGTCAGCACGATGGCCTGGAGGATGGTGATGGTGCCGAGCACCACGATCTTCGACATCAGGTACGCGGATCTGGAGAGGCCGACGGCTCTCTCGCGCTGGTAGATCACCCGCTCCTTGACCAGTTCCCGTACGGCGTTGGCAGCCCCGGTCAGCACGCCGCCCACACACAGGATGAGCAGCGCGTTCATCGCCGTCTCCTGGGTGAGCCTGCTGCCCGCCAGGGCGCGGGCCATCGCGCCCATGACGAAGGGCAGCGCGATCATGATGATCAGGAACGTGCGGTCGGCGGCGAGCGCGGAGGCGTACCGGCGGACCAGAGTGCCCAGCTGCGCACCCCAGTTACGGGTCTTCGGCGGCGGGGCGACGGACGCCCCGGGCGAGGCCTGGGGGAGCTGGGGCTGCGCCGAGGCGTTCACGATGTACTGCCGGTGGAACGGCGAGTCCGCGTAGGTGGCCGCCCAGTCCCGGTCCCGGTCGTTCTCGAAGGCCTCGAACGCCTCGGGCCACTCGGAGAAACCGAAGAACGCGAGGGCGTCCTCGGGCGGTCCGTAGTAGGCGATGCGGCCGCCGGGCGCGAGGACGAGGAGCCGGTCGCAGACCTCCAGGCTCAGCACGCTGTGTGTGACGACGACGACCGTACGGCCGTCGTCGGCGAGGCCGCGCAGCATGTGCATGACGGAGCGGTCCATCCCCGGGTCGAGCCCCGAGGTCGGTTCGTCCAGGAAGAGCAGCGAGGGCTTCGTCAGCAGCTCCAGGGCCACGCTCACGCGCTTGCGCTGACCGCCGGAGAGACTGTGGATGGGCTGGTTCGCCCGTTGTTCCAGGCCGAGTTCATGGATGACTTCGGAGACGCGGGCCTGCCGCTCCTCCTTCGCCGTGTCCTGCGGGAAGCGGAGCTCGGCGGCGTACCCGAGGGCTTTGCGTACGGTCAGCTGGGAGTGGAGGATGTCGTCCTGCGGGACGAGGCCGATGCGCTGGCGCAGCTCGGCGAAGTCGCGGTAGAGGTCACGGCCGTCGTACAGGACGGTGCCGGTGTCGGCCGGGCGCAGTCCGGTGAGGGCGTTGAGCAGTGTCGACTTCCCGGCGCCGCTGGGCCCGACGACGCCGAGCAGGCACTTCTCGCCGACGGGGAAGGAGACTCCGTCCAGCAGCGTCTTGCCGCCCTTGCCCGCCTTGCCGACGGTGACCTCCAGGTCCTGGACGTCCAGCGACACCTCACCGGTGTCCACGAACTCCTGGAGCACCTCGCCGACGAGGCTGAACGCGGAGTGGCCGATACCGACGATGTCACCGGCGCCGACGACGGCCCGGGCGACGGGTTGTCCGTTGAGGAAGGTGCCGTTGTGGCTGCCGAGGTCGACGATCTCGTGCCGGCCGTCGGGGAGCGCCCGCAGCTCGGCATGGTGCCGGGAGACCGCGAGGTCGTCGATGACGAGGTCGTTGCCGGCGTCGCGGCCGATGCGCACGGTCTTCGCGGGCAGCGGCCGTACGGTGGTCGGCTGCCGGAAGGTGCCGGTGGCGGCGGGCATCGAGACGGCGGAGGGCCGGTCGGCTGCGGCGGGACGTCCGGGAGGCTCCCGGCCTTGGAGGACGGCGCGTGGGCCGTCGCTCGGGTTGCCGAAGTGGATGACGCTGCCGGCGCCGACGTCCGACTCGTGGATGCGGTGACCGCCGGTGTACGTGCCGTTGGTGCTGTCCTCGTCCTGGAGCATCCAGTGACCGTCCTCGGGGTGGAGGACCGCGTGGTGCCAGGAGACCCGGGCGTCGTCGATGACGATGTCGCTCTCGGGGTCGCGCCCGACATGGTAGTCCCGGCTCGGACTCATCACCGTGGAGCCGATATCGGTCTCCAGGACGAGCTCGGGCGCTGTCGGCGCTGCGGGCCGCTCTGCCATGTTCGAATTCTATCGAGACGTCACGATGGGCGCCCGTTGCGGCCGGGGGGCCGTCGCAGCCGGAGGGGAGAGGGTCCCGGAGGGGTGGAGGCAGAGGCAGGGGTCAGCGGAGCACGGTGGCGAGGATGACCTTCCCGCCGTCCGCCGACTCGCGGACCGTGAGCTCCTGGGACAGCCGCTGGACCATCGGCCAGCCGAAGCCGCCGGTGCGGCCCGTCAGGTCGGGCGTGCGGTCCTGCGGGTGGGCGGGGCTCGGATCGGCGACCCGGACATGGACGCCCGTACGGTCCGCGGTCAGCCGGAGCGCGGTGACGGCTCCGGCGTGCCGTACGGCGTTGGTGACCAGCTCGGTCACGAGGAGCAGCAGGTTCTGCACCACGTGCGCGGCCGGCGCCGGGTGGAGCCGTGCGATGAAGCTGCTGACCGCGTCCCGTGCGTCGGCGGCCCTCTCCGGCCGGCAGACGTAGTCCGTGCGGGTCTCCCCGTCCGGCGAAAGTGTCATCAGCATGCGGTCGTTCATGGCGGTCACCCCGTCGCGTGAGCTTTCTGTGTCAGCTCACGTACCCCCGGATCCGTCTTTCATGAGGAGGAGCCGTGGGAGGCCGGCGGCCGCAGATTCGTCAGCCCGTTGCCGCTCAGTGCCGGTCATGTGAGGACGAGCGGCCGGTCCGCTCCGTACCTTCTGGTCCCGTCAGGTGCGACATGCCGGCCCATGGGAGGCATGAGCCGCTATCCGGTCCCATTTCACGACGGTCGTGAGCCGCCCTGATGGCGAGAATACATATGGCTGGAATTTTGAGGGCCGGATGAAGCATCAGGCGAAAGATCGAGAGCGGTTCCGAAAATGTTCCTTCGGCGGTGATCAACGTCGATGATCCTTTCTCTCCTCGATCCGAAGGGGTGAGGTCGGGCAGGGTCGTTGAGCTGGTCCTCCGTTCCGTTTCGGACGGTAGCGGAAGTGATCGACTCCCGTATGGCAGAGAGGCATTGATGGCTTCTTTCGGCCATAAGGAGATTGCCTCGTGTGGCGCGGGACTGCTCGGGCAGACGAAGCCCGGCACACCACCAGCGAGTGCAGAAGAATTTGCTTCTTTGCCGTTGTTTTCCTTGCGGTGAATCCGGACCTGTGGGAGACGAGAAATGTTCCAGCGTGTTCACCGGCTTCAGCCGCACGCCGTCGGCTTATCCGTCTTCCGCGCCCGCAGCGACCTCGGCCGGGGTGACGGCTGATGTCGGAAGAGACCGAAAAGGCATCCCCCGGTCAGGCGGAGGAAGCGCCGAGAAGCCTGTGGCGCAGTCGTGACTTCCTGACCTTCTGGTCCGGTGAGGCGTTCTCCCTGTTCGGCGCGCAGATCACCAATCTGGCGCTGCCACTGACGGCGCTGCTCGTGTATGACGCCACACCTCAGCAGATGGGGCTCCTCAGCTTTCTCCAGCTGTCCCCCTATCTCTTCCTCTCCCTCGTCTTCGGGGTCCTGGTCGACCGGAACCGGCGCAAGCCGCTGATGCTCACGGCCAACGCGATCCGGATGGTTCTGATCGCCTCGGTCCCCTTGCTGTCGGCCCTGCACCTGCTCTCCATCGAGGGGCTGCTGATCATCGCCTGTCTGGTGGGCACCTGCTCCGTGCTCTTCGACGTCAGCTGGATGTCCTTCGTACCGACACTCGTCAAGGACCGGCGGCTCTACGTCGAGGCGAACCAGAAGCTCGGCGTCACCCAGTCCACCTCGGACGTGGCCGGTCCCGGCGCGGCAGGCCTCCTGGTCGGCTGGCTCGGGCCGCCCACCGCGCTGATCCTGGACGCCGTCTCCTACCTGGCCTCGCTGGTCAGCCTCCTGGCGATCCGGATCAAGGAACCGCGTCCGGCCCGTACGCGTGCCGAACGGCACCTGGGCCGCGAGCTCAAGGAGGGGGTGAACTGGGTGTTCGGGCACCGTCTCCTGCGTCCCCTGGCTCTGCTCGCCCCCTTCACCAACTTCTCGCTGACCAGCGTCTCCACGCTCTTCCTCCTCTACGGTGTCCGTGAGAAGGGCCTGAGCCCGCAGGTCATCGGCCTGGTCTACTCGGTCTCCTCCGTCGGAGCCCTCCTGGGGGCGCTCGGCTCGGCCGCGATCATCCGCCGCTACCCCACCGGACTGATCTACGGTGCCGCCCTGACCGGCATCTACGCCGGCCCGCTCCTGCTGATCTTCGCCGGCGGGCCGAGGCCCCTGATGATCGCCACCTTCATCCTCTCGCTGCTCATCAGCTACTTCGGCAGCGGCCTCTCGAACGTCGTTCAGCTGACATTGCGTCAGACGCTCACCCCGCAGTCCTTGATGGGCAGGATGAACGCGGCCTTCCGCACCCTGCTGTTCGGCGGTGGAGCACTGGGCGGGCTCTGCGGCGGGCTGCTGGGCGGAGCCCTCGGGCTCCGCAACGGCCTGGTCGTCCTGGTGATCTGCTCGGCGGCGATGGTCGTCCCGCTGCTCCTGTCTCCCGTCCTCCGACTGCGCGCCATGCCCGATCCCGCGAAGGAGACCGCCACCGTGGCCCCTTAGGCCCGCCTCCTCCCAGGACGATCTCGTTGCCCGCACCGCAGCCGCCCCTAACGCCGGAGATGAAGTGACATGCCCGCCAGCGAAGAACGCCAGACCTCACCCGTCCCGGCGGTTCACCCCGCCTCCTACGCCCAGGAGCAGCTGTTCTTCCTCGACGAGCTGGCCTCGGGCAACGCGGTCTACAACATCCTCATGGTGTGGCGGCTGAGCGGCCCCCTGCGGATCGACGCTCTTGAGGACGCCCTCGAACTGGTCGTCTCCCGCCACCAGGCCTTGCGCACCACCATCCGCCGCACGGACGAGGGCATCCATCAGGCGGTGGCCCCGCCCGAGTCGTTCACCCTGCCGGTCATCGATCTGTCGGACCTGCCCGCGGCGGACCGTGAGAAGAAGCTCGACGCGGAGATCGACACCCTGAACGCGCGCCCCTACGACCTCGGCCAGGGCCCGCTGCACCGCTTCGCCCTCTTCCGCCTGGGCCCCGACGAGCACGTGTTCTGCCAGGGCTACCACCACATCGTCACCGACGGCTGGTCCACCGGCCTGATCAACGCCGAGATATCCGCGGCCTACCGGGACCTGTGCGCGGGGACAGCCCCGTCGCTCGCGGACGTCTCCCTCGACTACACCGACTTCGCACGCGCGCAGCGCGAGCGGCTGGACGGCGCCGGGCTCAAGGAGGACCTCGACTTCTGGAAGGCGAAACTGGACGGCGTGCCGGTGCTCCAGCTGCCCGCCGACCGGACCGGGACGGTGGGCGGATCAGGCCGTGGCGCGACCTTGCACCGCACGCTGTCGCCCGATGTACGGGAGCTGGTGGCCCGGCTCGGCGATGGCGGAGCCTCGCCGTTCATGGTGCTCGCCGCCGCGCTGAACGTGGTGCTGAGCCGCGCCACCGGACAGAGCGACATCCCCATCGGCGTGCCCATGCTGGGCCGTCCTCAGCCACAGCTGGAATCCGTCGTCGGCATGTTCGTGAACATGGCGGTCCTGCGCTGCGACCTCTCCGACGACCCGTCCTTCCGGGACGTCGTGGACCGGGTGATGGACGGCACCTTCGAGCTGTACGATCACCAGGAAGCCCCGTTCAACCAGGTCGTCGACGCCGTGCGGCCGGTTCGGGAGCCGGGCCGCAACCCGCTCTTCCAGGTCAGCTTCCAGGTGCTGGGCGGCGGCACCTCCGGAGAGAACCTGAACCTGGAGGGTGTCACGGCCCGGCTGCTTCCGCAGGCCGCCGAAGGCGCCCGGTTCGATCTCGCGATCACGCTCGTGGACGACGGCCAGGCACTTGACGCGAGCGTGGAGTTCTCCACCGATCTGTTCGACGCCTGGCGCACCGAGGCCCTCCTCACCCAACTCGAAACGGTCCTCCGCGCCGCCGCGGAGAACCCGGACCTGCCGGTGTCCACCATCCCGCTGGCCGATGAGGGGGAGCAGGACCTGCTCCTGGAGGCGGGCCGCGGCGGCGAGGCGGGGGAGGGCAGCGGGACCGTCCCCCAGGCGGTGGCGCGTACGGCGCGGGACCGGCCCGGGACAGCGGCGGTCATCAGCGGCGCGACGTCCCTCACCTACGCAGAACTCGACCGCCGGTCCGGCGTGCTCGCCGCGGAACTCGGCGCCGCCGGTGTCCGGCAGGGCGGGCACGTCGTCCTGGTGAGCGACCGCTGGGACCACACCGCTGTCGCCGCCACGGCGGTGTGGCGCGCCGGGGGAGTACTGACCCACCTCTGCGTGGCCGAGGCCGTCGAACGGCTCGCCTTCGTCGCGGTCGAGACCGGTGCGACGGTGGTGCTGACCGACGACCGGGCGCGGCCCCGCCTACCGGAACCCTCCGGCTGGGCCCTGATCTCGGTGGACGCCCCGGAGGCGGGGGAGTCGCTCCCGGACCACCTCCCCACGGCGTGGCACGAGCCCGAGGTGCGGTTCCCTGCCCTGGTGCGTCACGCGCATGGCGAGGCCGGCGCCCCAGCAGGTCTCAGCCTCCCGCACAGCGCTCTGTCCTTCGACGCGGAGAGCCGCCGCCTGCTGCTCCGGCTGGACGCCGACAGCCGCCTGTTCCTCCCTCCGATCGCCACCGGCCCCCGGCACGGGGACCTGTGGGCGGCGCTGACCTGCGGGGCCACCGTCGTCGCCGTGGCTCCCGAGGACGCCTGGGACGCCGCCGCGGTGACCACGGCGCTCGTGGAACACCACGTCACCCACGCCCACCTGCCCCCGGCGCTGCGCGGGGCGCTCGACCCGACGGCACTGTCCGATCTGGTCTGCGTACGCGGCTCGGACCACGAGGTGCGCACCGCCGTGTCCGGGGCGTGGGCACAGGGCGGGCGGCACTTCGTCACCCTGCTGGATCTGCCCGGTGCCCCGGTGGCCGGCGCGCGGACCGGGGACGGAGACCTCGTTCCGTACCGGAACCGTTCGCTGTACGTCGTCGACGACGCCCTGAACCCGGTCCCGCGCGGCGTCGAAGGGCGCCTCCTGGTCGGCGGCGCACCCGGCACTCTCGCCGACGGCGCGCTCGGCCGGCCCGAGGGCGGGAGCGCACAGATTGGGGCGGACCCCTTCCGGCCGGGGCAGGCGGCCTTCCTCACCGACGAGCGCGCGCGGTGGGACCACGAGCTGCGCCTGGAACTGCTCGGCGGGCCCGGTGACCGGATCGCGTCGGGAGGCGTGGTCCTGCCGGCGGCCCGGGTGGAGGCAATGCTGTCCGGGCATCCCGACGTGTCGGCGGCCCTGGTGGTCCAGGACGGCACCGGTGCGGTGACTGCCTACATCCGTCCCGCGGACGGGCGCACCGCGGAACCCGGCGGCCTCGCCGACCACCTCGGCGCTCACCTTTCCGAACGGCTGATCCCGGGGCGGTGGGTGATGGTTCCCGAACTGCCCGTGCGTGCCGACTGGGAGACGGACCGCGAAGCCCTGCGCGACACGGCCGCAGCGGATCCGACCGGCCCGGACGGCATTTCCGCCCTCACCCCGACCGAGGAATCGGTTGCCGAGGTCTTCCGCGAGGTGCTGGATGTCGCCGAACTCGGCGCGGACGAGAGCTTCTTCTCGGCGGGTGGCAATTCCCTCCAGGCCATGCGAGCCATCAGCCGGGTCAATGCCGCCTTCGGTATCAAGCTCAGTGTCCGGGTCATGTACGGGAACGTCACCGTGCGGGCGATCGCCGAGCTGGTCGACGGCAAACTCCAGGAGGCGCGGTCATGACCCCTTCACCCGCACCGCTCGCGGACGTGGAACTCTTCGTCCCGCTCGATCCCCAGGGCACCGCGACTCCACTCGTCTGCCTGCACGCCAGCGCCGGATCGGCCTTCTCCTACCTCCCGCTGGCCCGACTCCTCGGCCCGGACCAGCCGGTGTGGGGCGTCGAGGCACCGGGATTCGACGGCAGCCAGGAACCCGTCTCCTCCGTGCCCGGACTCGCGGCCCGCTACACAGCCGCACTCCCTGAGGCACTGCCCGCCGGCCCGGTCCATCTGCTGGGCTGGTCGCTGGGCGGCCTGATCGCCTTCGACATGGCCCGGCGCATGGCGGAGGCCGGCGCCGAGGTGGGCCGGGTGATCCTGGTCGACGCCAGCCCGCCGTACGTGGTTCCAATGCCACCGGAGTCGGAGACCGTGCGCCGGTTCCTCCATGAGATCGCCGCCTCGCTCGGCCTGGACGTCCCCGCGGAGATCGACACCCTGGTCGCTGCCGCGGGCGAGGACGTGTCCGCCGTGTTCGAGGAGCTCGGCCGGCTGCGTTCGTGGCCGCCCGAGCTGGACGCCGAGCTGCTGAGCGAGCGCTACACGGTCTTCCGCGCGCATGCCGAGGCCGCCCACTCCTATGAGCCCTCCGGCCCGTACCGAGGACCGGCCTGGCATCTGCTGGCCGAGAAGTCCCCTCCTCAGGACGGACGTTGGGCGGAGCTGCTGCCCGACCTCACCGAGCGCCAGGTGCCGGGCGACCATCACACGGTCTGGCAGGGCGACAGCCTCCAGCAGCTCGCCGCCCATGTGCGGTCCGCTCTGAGCGGTCCGGCACGGCTCGAAGTCGATTGAATTCTTCATCGTTCCGCCCGGAAGCAAATATTCCCAAGGAATCCTGCAGCACGCTTGCTCATGAGGGAGAGTGGACCGTAATATCATTCGAGAAAGCGCAGGAATTGCTGAAGGTGCCGCCCCTCGTGGTGTGCCGGCCGCAGTGATTTTGCCCTGCTCGTACCCCACTTCAAGTGGTGGTCATTTCTTCGAAGAATTCGCATATGTCGAATTCCCCACGTGTTCTGGTGGAAGTTCAGACCGGCCTTCCGTCGACACGTAGTGACCATGTCCCGCACGACAGAAGCACATCTCGTGTCAATCGGTTCTCGCTCGTAAGGAGTAGCGGTATGTCTTTAACGGACGGCCGGCCCGCAGAAGTACAAGAGATCGACCTGCTCGACTGCACGCTCCGCGACGGAATGTACGCCGTGGATTTCCAGCTCGACGAGGAATTCGTTGCCGAGCTCCTCACCCGCATGAACGAGACGCCCGTCACCAAGGTCGAAGTCGGCCACGGCCTGGGCCTCGAAGCGGAGCGGACGGGCATCACGGCATGCAACATCGACCACCAGCGCTGGAGCGAACTGGCGGGCGCGACCCTCTCCGCCAAGCCCTGGGGCATGTTCGCCCAACCCGACTTCACCCGGCTGGAGACCGTGGAAGACCTGGTGAGAAAGGGCATGACCTTCCTCCGGGTCGGTGTCGAACCCGACCGGGTGGCCGCCCACCTCCCGTACATCCGGCAGGCCACCGAGTTGTGCGACGAGGTCTACGTGAACCTCATGAAGTCCAGCGCCACCCCGGTCGACCAGCTCGTGGACTCTCTCGACGGCCTTCCCGACGCGGTCACCGGCGTCTACGTCGTGGACTCCTACGGTGCCATGCTGCCCGACGCGGTCACCGAGTACGTGAGCGCCGTCCGCCGCCACTTCGATGTCGTCGGCTTCCACGGCCACGACAACCTGGGACTGGCCAACTTCAACAGCGTCACGGCGTACGAAGCCGGCGCGAGCATCGTCGACGCCACCCTCAACGGCATCGGACGGGGGTCCGGCAACGCCTCCCTGGAGGCGATCGCCGGCATCATCAAGCTCACCCGCGGCGACCTGTTCGACTACCAGGAGATCGCCCGGATCGCCGAGTACGCCCACGTCAACATGGAAGCCGTCCGCGAGGACCGCACCATGCAGGTGCTCGGTGCGGTGATCGGCATCCACTCCGGCTTCTTCCCGCTGGTGGAGCGGCTCGCCGCCGAATTCTGCACCGACCCCGCGCGGCTCATGGAGACCGCGGTGGAGATCGCCGACCACAGCCCCCGCAAGAACGACTTCCAGAGCGCCGCGGCACGCTGCTGCGCCGCCTAGGGGGTGTCCGGCGGACCTCCACCACAACCGCCGGCCCCGCTCCCGCACCACCGCGCCACGGCCGGGGCGTCCAGTTGAGCCCCGGCCTCCGCGCCGTACGCGCGATGACCATCGAGCACCTCAAGGAGCAGCAGTGAAACTGGCCAGGACCTCCCTCTCCGACGGCTCCGCCGAGATCGTGGTGAGCCTTGGTGGCGACTACCTTCCGGTGAGGGCGCTTCCGGGATACGCCGAGGCCGGGCGGCTCGCCGGACTCCTCGGCGAGCAGGAGTTGCGCGCGCTCGCCGAGACCGTCGAGCGGCACGGCGCACAGGTGGCACCGGTCGACTTCGATCCGACGCGGGCCGCCCCGCTCCCCGACCACGAAGCCGACATCTGGGGGGCCGGGCTCAACTACCTTCGGCACAGCGAGGACCTGGCGGCCCAGCAGCCCGCCTCCGGGCCCGGCTCCTACCTCCGGCCCGGCAACTGCCTCATCGGCAACAACGCACACATCGAGCTGCCCGAGCAGTCCGGGCGCGTCACCGCCGAGGCCGAACTCGGCCTGGTCATCGGAACCGCCTGCAAGAACGTGAAGCGGCAAGACTGGCGGTCCGTGATCGCCGGGGTGACCGGGGTCTTGGACATGACGGCCGAGGACGCCATCCGGGAGAACCCCCGTTACATCCCGTGGGCCAAGGGGTTCGACACCTTCTGCAGCGTCGGACCGGTCCTGATCACCATGGACGAGTTCCCCGACGGCCTCGACGGGATCCAGATCTCCACCGTCCTCAACGGCGAGACCGTCGCCTCCGCCACCCCGACTTCCATGAAGTACGACGTGGGCTACCTGGTCGAGTACTTCACCGCGGGCCGCACCCTCGCCCCCGGAACCATCCTGTGCACCGGAACGCCGGGCGCCACCGTGATCAGCGCCGGTGACTCGGTCCGGTCGGTCGTCGAGGGTGTCGGCACCCTCACCCACCCCGTGCGGTGACCGCCCCGTCCACCACCCACACACCCGACGCGAAGGAGGGCGAGGTGTTCGACCACCGCAGAACGGTCGTCGACCGGATCGACCAGACAGTACGGCGTCACCCCGACGCCGCGGCCTTGCGGAACGCCAGGCACGAGCTGACCTACCGTGAGTTCGGCGCCCTGACGGACGATTTCGCCCGGCTCGTCGCCGAACGCACCCGGCCCGGTGAGTTCGTCGGCATCCGGAGCCACCGCGACATCGGGGCGATCGTGGCGATCGTCGGAGCGCTCAAGGCCCGGCGCCCCTTCGTCGTCGTCGACGGCCGGGACAGCCCGGCCTCCAACAGCGCCAAGGCCGGTCTGCTGGGGCTGCGGTCGGTCGCGGACACCACGTCGCCTGACGGCCGGGTCACCCTCGACGACGTACCGGCCGAGTGGCTGCCCGCGGAACACCCGGACCGGCCGGCCCGGGCCGCACTGCCCGACGGCATCGGTTACGCCATCCACACCTCCGGCTCCACCGGCCGGCCCAAGTGCGTCCTGGTGCGAGCCGACCCGCTGGCCCACGTGGTGAGCGATCACGTGGACCGGCTGGAGGTCGGACCGGGTGCCCGGACCCTCCAGTTCGCCCGGCTCACCTTCGACGGCTGCCTCACCGAGATCCTCTGGACGCTCACCGCCGGCGCCTGCCTGGTGGTGCTGGAGGAGGCCCGGCTGACGCCCGGCACGATCCTTGCCGAGACCCTGGAGGAGTTCGGCATCACCCACCTCAAGACGACGCCGTTCGCCCTGACCGTCACCGAGCCCACTCCCGGGATGCGGCTGCGCCACGTGATCAACGGCGGCGGCCCGTGCCGGCCCTCGGTCATCCGCACCTGGTCCACGGCGGCCGCCTTCCACAACGCCTACGGTCTCACCGAGACCACCGTCTGCAACCTCCTCAGCGACCCCCTGGACGCGGAGGCGGAACGGCAGGCGGTGCCGCTCGGCACCATCGTCGGCGACTGCGACTACCACCTGCGCCCGGTGGCCGGCGAGGAGGCCTCCGCGGACCGGGGCGAACTCGTCATCACCGGGGAGAGCGTCGCACTCGGCTACCTGGCCGAGGACGGCCTGACCCCGTTCGGGGAACCTGGCGGCGAGGCCGCGTACGCCACCGGCGACATCGTCGAAGTACGCGACGGCGCGCTCCACTTCGTGGAACGGGTGGACCGCCAGGTCAAGGTCCGCGGCTACCGGCTGGACCCGGGCGAGATCGAGAACGCCGTCTGCCGCCAGGACGGGGTGCTCGACGCGGTGGTGGCCGCCGAGGCCCACGACGGCGCCCGAGGCGGCGGAGCCGACGTACTCGTCTGCTACTACCGCGGCGACGGCGACCCCCGCCTGCTGCGGAAGAACCTGGAAGGGGTCCTCGACCCCTACAAGATCCCCTCCGTCTTCGAACACGTCGACGTCTTCCCGCACACCCCGAACGGCAAGATCGACCGGGACGCCCTCGGCGCGGGCCGGCGCGAACAGCTCGCCCGTCAGGAGGCTCCGGAGACGGCGGGAGCGGACGAGCGCATCCTGCACCTCGTCCGCAATCTCACCGGAGTGGAGGACATCGCCCTGGAGGACAACTTCTTCGAGGTCGGCGGGGACTCCGCCACCGCCGTGGTCCTGGTCACTCAGATGCGCGGGCTCGGCTGGGTGGACGCCGGTGTCCGCGACGTCCTGCGCGCGGACAGTCTCCGGGTCCTCGCGGACCAGCTCCAGGAACGGGGCGTGTAGCGCCATGTGCGGCCTGTGCGGCACCTTCGCCCCCGACGGCACCCTCGACCGGACCGTCTCCGCCACCATGCACGCCCGGCTCGTCCACCGCGGACCCGACGAGAGCTATTCGCTCAGCACACCCACGCTCTCCATGAAGCTCGGCCGGCTCGGCATGACCGGGCTGCGCGACGGCTGGCAGCCCGCCGAGGACGCCACCGGCCGCTACGCGGCGGTGACCAACGGCGAGATCTACAACGCCTCCGAACTGACCCGCCGCCTGAGCATCGACAGCGCGAACCGGGTCGACGTGGCCCTCGTACCCGAACTGTTCGCCCGGCACGGCACCGACGGACTGAAGCTCATCGACGGCCAGTTCGCCACCGCGATCTACGACCGCCACCGGGACACCCTGCACCTGGGCCGGGACCGGTTCGGCATCTGCCCGCTCTTCTACACCGTCGCCGGCACCCACACCCACTTCGCCTCCGAACTCCGGACCCTGGTCACCTCGGTCCCCGGCCCGTGGAGGACCGACCTCACCGCCGTCGACCAGTACCTCTCCCTCGGCAACATCGTCGCGCCGAGAACCCTGGTCCGCGACATCCACGCCGTACCGCCCGGCTGCGTCGTCACCTTCGGCGACGGCGAACCGCAGGTGGTTCGCTACTGGCGCTACGGCGAGTTCGACACCTCCGCCCCACCCGCCTCCGGCGAGGAGATCCGCTCCACGCTGGGCGGCGCGGTCCACGACCGGCTGCGCGCGGACGTCGAGATCGGCGCCTACCTCAGCGGAGGGTTCGACTCCTCGACCCTGGTGATGGAGGCGACCCGCACGCTCGGCCGGGCACCCCGCACCTTCTCCGTACTCTTCGAGGACGCGGCCCTGGACGAAGGGCGCTTCCAGCGCGAGGTCTCCGGGGCCGTGGGCAGCGAGCACCGGGAGATCCCCTGCGGGCCCCGGGACATCGCCGCCGGGTTCGAGGACATGGTGCGGCACTGCTGCTACCCGCAGCGCGAGACGTACAACGTCGCCGCCCGCATGCTCTCCGACGAGGTGCGCCGGGCCGGGGTCAAGGGCGTCATCTCGGGGGAGGGCGCCGACGAACTGTTCTTCGGTTACGACTCCTACGTCTTCGACGCCGCGCGGCGCAGGCCGCCCGCCACCCGGGAGGAGAACGCCCACGCCTGGGGCCGGGCCGACTTCGGCTGGGAGGTCGACTGGGACCGGGCCGCCCGCCGGCGCGCCCACTGCTTCACCCCGCGCACCGAAGAGGCCTTGGCGGGAGCGGAGTTCTGGCGGGACCGGCTCATCCCCTACAGCGACAAGGAAGCCGCCGCCCTCACCCCCATGCAACTGCGCTCCATCGCCGACGTGTACGTGCAGCTCGGCGGCCACCTCCTCGGCGACCACGGCGATCTGATGCTCATGGCCAACTCCATCGAGGGCCGCTACCCCTTCCTCGGCAACGAGGTGGTGGAGCTGTCCCTGCGGACCGCCGACGAGCGGAAGGTGGCCGATTTCGAGGGCAAGGCCTGCCTCAAGGCCGCCTACGCCGACATCGTGCCCGCCCGGGTGGTGAACCGCGCCAAACAGGGCTTCACCGCCTACGGCCTGGACGCCGTCGCCGACGACCGCCTGACGGCGCGCTGGCGCGACCTCGTCGCGGCCAGCGGCATCTTCGCACCGGACGCGCTCGACCGGCTGACGGCCGATCCGGTACCCGACAAGTGGGACGTACGGCTGAGCCTCATCAGCATCAGCGCGATCATCGACGAGTTAGGACTGACGCTGTGACCGGAGCCGAGGCGGACGCCTGGCAGGAGGTGATCGGCGAGCACCGCTGGCGCTCCGCCGGGACGGTCTGGGTGGAGGAGGAGGTGGAGTACAGCCGGGAACAGGTCGGTGCCCTTGCGGCGGCAGTCGAACGGGCGGTCGGCCGGTGCGAAGGCGCCCGCGTGGTGTGCCTGCGCGCGGACACCCGGCTCGGCTTCTTCGCCGGCCAGCTCGGGGTGTGGCGCGCCGGGTGCGTCGCGGTGGCCGACGACGGGAGCCTGGCCGCCGACGCGCTCGACCGCGTACGCCCGGACCTCACCCTCTCCGTCCGGGGCACGGACGCGGGGGAGGGCGAACCGGTCCAGGAGGTCCACCGAGCCCCCGACCGGCTGCCGGCCGACCGCATCCCCGCCGACGTGGTGGCGGTCAACTTCACCTCCGGCTCCACCGGGCGGCGCAAGGCAGTCGCGGTCACCCGGGGCAACCTGCTCGCCCTGTTCGGCTGCCGCGGACTGGACGTCCCCACCGACGGACCACCGACGGCGGGCGGCTTCGCGGCCCCGGCCTTCGACGGCTGGTGGTTCGACACCTGGAAGGCGGTGGCCGCCGGCGGACGGGTCGTACGGCTTCCGCACGTCAACGAGGACGTGTTCGCCTGGCCCGAGCTGGCCGAGCGCTACCGCATCGACCGGGTCCTGCTGCCCGCCGCCGTCATCACCACGGTGGTCGGCGCCATGCCCGAATGCCTCGCGGGCATCCCCTGGATCTTCAGCGGTGGCGAGCAGTTCCACACCGCCACCTACCGGCAGGCCCGAGACGCCGGACTGGCGAACCGCTTCGTCAATCTCTACGGCCCCACCGAGGCGACCTTCGCCACCCACCGGTACGACCTCCCGGACGGCTTCGCGGCCGACGCCATCCCCATCGGCTTCCCGCTGGACGGCTGCGAACAGACCCTCCTCCCGGCCGGCGACTCCCCGGACCACCTGCGCCACCTCGTGGTCTCCGGCCCCCTGGTCTGCGCCGGCTACCTCGACGAGGGGCGTCTCACCGAGCCGTTCCCCACCCGGGCGGCACGGACCACCTACAGCACCGGCGACCTGGTCCAGCAGGAACCCTCCGGCGCACTGGTCTACGCGGGCCGCCTGGACAGCCAGATCAAGGTCAACGGCTCCCGCGTGGACACCGTGGCGCTCCAGACCGCCGCGACGGGCCTGGCCGGCGTACTGGACTGCCGGGTCGCCCAGGACGTCCGGGGCACCGTGGCCTTCGTCCATCTCGCCCCCGATGCCCCGGACGAGGAGGCTCTGCGGGGCCGCCTCGAACCGCTCGTCCGCTCCTTCTCCGACGCGATACGGCTCCACCTCGTCCACGCGTTCCCGACGAAGGCGGGCGGAAAGATCGACTTCCCCTCACTCCTGGACGACGCCCACACCGAAAGGGCCGGCAACCGATGACCGAGATAACCCCCGACCTGATCCTCGAATGCATCTCCAAGGTGTTCCACCGCGAACTCGACGAGGACACCGACATCTTCGAAGCCGGCGTCGACTCCCTCGTCGTGCTGCGCGT
Source organism: Streptomyces cyaneofuscatus (assembly GCF_033109485.1). Classification (NCBI taxonomy): domain Bacteria; kingdom Bacillati; phylum Actinomycetota; class Actinomycetes; order Kitasatosporales; family Streptomycetaceae; genus Streptomyces; species Streptomyces cyaneofuscatus. The sequence goes on from NZ_CP137002.1 coordinate 7,677,529, forward strand.
CCGTGCCCTGATCAAGCAGCAGACCGGCCTCAAGGTGCCGGGACACGTGTTCTTCGAGGGCCGTACGCCGGCCCTCATCGCCCGGAAGGCGGGAGCGCTCCATGTTGGTGGTTGAGAACAGCCCGCTCTACTCGGCCGAGTTCTTCGCCGCCGACGACCCCTGGTCCTACCTCAACGACCTGCGGGAGAACCACCCGATCTCCATCCACCGGCGGGCCGACGGCTACGAGTTCTACGCCCTGACCCGCTACGCCGACGTCTACGAGGCCTACGTCGACCACACGCGGCTCAGCTCGGCCTACGGCACGATGGTCGACGGCTCCTACCGCCCCGAGAAGGACTCGGCCTCCGGCCGGATGCTCATCGTCGCCGACCGGCCCGAGCACACCGCGCTGCGCCGCCCGATCAAGCACAGCGGGTTCAACCGCGAGATGCTGGAGAAGGTCGGCCGGACCGTGCGGCGCAACCTCCGCGCCTCTCTGGACCAGCTCTCGGTCGGCGACGTCATCGACTTCGACAAGGTCGTGGCACCCGAACTCCCCAAGGGCGTCCTGGAAGTCCTCTTCGGCATCGGCCCCGCCGACGCCCACACCCTGCTCGAAGCCACCCGCATGATGATCGGCTACCGGGACGAGGCCTATACCGGCGCCTCGCCCCTGGAGTCCCTGGTCGACGCCCAGATGGAGGTGCTGGACTTCATCGACGGCCTCATCGGGCAGCGTATCGAGTCCGGGGCGAGTGACGACATGATCGGCTTCCTCGCCCAGCTCGTCGCCTCCGGCGACATGCCGCGCGATGTCGCGCTCCTCAACGGACTCAACGTCGCCGTCGGAGGGAACGAGACCACCCCGCACACCGCCAGTCTCACCGTCGATGCCATCCATCAGGAGCGGGCCCAGTGGCTGAAGGTGGTCGCCGGGGACGTCCCCGCGGACGTGGCCACCCAGGAGTTCCTGCGCTGGACCTCCACCAACAGCTATGTGCAACGGCTGACGGTCGAGGACTTCGAGGTGGGCGGCGAGGTGATCCCCTCGGGCAGCTTCGTGACCCTGTGGAACATGGCCGCCAACCGCGACCCCGCCGTCTTCGACCAGCCCGACACGTTCATGATCGACCGTCAGGACAACAAACAGCTCGCCTTCGGCGCCGGCGTCCACCGCTGCATCGGCGCACCGGTGGCCACGCTGGAGATCCAGACCTTCGTCGAGGAACTCGCCGCCTGGGACAAGGCGTTCGTCGTCGTCAAGGAGCCGCAGCGGCTACGCTCGAACTTCATGCTCGGCATGACCGAACTGCGGGTCGAAGTGGTCGACGCCAAGGAACTGGGCGCATGAGCGGGACGGAGGAGGACAGCCTCCTGATCGCCTTTCCCGCCGCCGGCTCCGGCGGCACCACGATGGAGCAGCTGGAGAAGCTCGCCGCCCTGCGTGGCATGGGCTTCCTGGCCCTGCCGAACCCGCCGTCGGACGAGGCCGTCGAGTCCGGCAACTGGCAGCGCGACTGCCTGGCCCGGGTGTCCGGAGCACTCCAGGCGGACGGCGGCGGCCCGACGCTGCTCGCCGGGCACTGCATGGGCGGCTTCTCCGCGCTGCGGCTGCGCGACGAGCTCACCGCGCACACCGGACGGCCTGCCCCGGTGCTGCTCCTCAACACCCCCTGCCCGGACGGGGAGGGCCGCATCCCGACCATGTCCGTCCTGACGGACGACGAGATCGCCGAGATCCTGGCCCACGAGGGGTTTCCGCAGGACCTCCTGGACGACGAGGACGTACGGGAGGAGATCGCCGGGCGGCTGCGGGCGGAGGCCAAGGTCGCCGACGGCCTCGTCCGGTGGCTGCACACCGGCGGCACCGTGCCGGACGTCCTGCACATCCTGTCCACCCGCGGCGACTTCTTCATCCCGCCCCGGTACTGCGTCACCTGGCACGAACGCGTCCCCGGCGAGGTCCACCTGACGGTCGCCGACGGCGGCCACGCCATCGACGCCCCCCTGGCCGGACTGCTCGAGCGCTGTGTCGACGCCGCTCTGGCACCGAATCCGACGGAGATTGCGTGAAAGACCTGCACAAGTCGCTGGGCGGTGGGGTCGGGACCTTCCTGGCCCTGTCCACGATCCTGGGCAGCGGGATGATGATCCTGCCCGGAACCAGCTACCACACCCTGGCCCGGTCCGCCTGGATGCCCTGGGCGGTGGCCGCGCTCGCGGTGGTTCCCCTGCTCTACTGCTACGCCTGGCTCGGACGGCGCCACCCGTCCGCGGCCGGCGTGGCGCACTACGCCGAAGTGGCCTTCAACCCGTCGCTGGCGCGGACGTCCGGGACCGCCGCGACGTTCGCCCTGATGGCCGGCATCCCGGCCACCGCACTCACCGGCGGCCGCTACCTGGCCGAGTTCACCGGCTCGGCGCCCCTCACGTGGCTGTTCCCGCTGCTCGTCCTGTGCGCCGCCACCGCCGTCGCCTACGCGGGCACCGGATTGTCGGGGAGGCTCCAGGTCGCCCTCGTGCTGGCCCTCTTCGCGATGGTCGTCACCGTCGCCCTCGTGGCGCTCGGCTCCAGCGGCTTCGAGGCGCCCAGCACCCGCCTGCCGCCGGCCGGCTCCTTCGGCATGGTGCTCACCGCCGTCTTCGTCGCCTTCACCGGCTGGGAGACGGTCGCCTTCACCTTCGAGGAGCACAAGCGCCCCGACATCATCCCGCGGGTCTTCGCCGCCTCGTACATCATCGTCGTCGCCCTCTACGGACTGCTGCTCCTCAGTCTCTTCGCCACCGTCGACCCCGGCGAGGAGGGGCTGAACTCGGCGCCCCTGATGCTGCTCGCCGAACGGGCCCTGGGCGATCTGGGCCGACCGGTGGCCGTGGTCCTGGTGACCGGGGTCATCACGGCGAACGTCCTGGCCTCCGTCCTGGCCCTGTCCCGTCTCGTCTTCGGCATGGCGCGCAGCGGCCACCTCCCCTCCGCCCTGGTACGGCTGCGCGAACGGGACGCCAACCCCGTCACCGCGGTCCTGGCCGTGGGGGCGCTGCTCATCCTGATCGCCCTGCTGAGCACGAGCGGTCTCGTCCCACTGGAGCACCTGTTCACCTTCTCGGGAGGCGTCTACTTCGTCCTGTACGGGGTCGGGGCGGCGGCCTTCGCCCGGCTCGCGACCGGCGGCGTGGCCCGGGCCGTCACGCTGCTGTGCGCGGTGACCGTCATCGGGGTCACTCTGCTCGCGGGCCCGTCCATGTGGTTGTGCTGGGGCCTGTTCGCGGTCCTCGCCGTCGTCGTCGTGCTGACGCGCCGGAGCGGCCCGCGCACGGCCGAACCCGAACGGACCCGGGTGTGACCGGGTACTGCCGGATCCGAACAGCAGGAGGCAGCAGACATGACGGGTGACGGACACCGACTCGTCCTCTTCCCGGGTGCCGGATCGTTCGGCAGCGAGTTCCAGCCGCTGCGGGCGGCGGCCGGCCCTGACACCAGGATGATGCGCTACCCGGGCCGGAGCGAGGACCCGGCGGACGCGGTCTCCTTCGCCACGGTCGTGGCCGCGTGCCACGACCAGATCGCGCGCCTGCCGACCGGCCCGCCCCCGGTCCTTCTCGGGCACAGCTACGGCGCCTACCTCGCCTACGCGACGGCCCTGTCGCTCCACCGCCGGTCGGTGGAGGTCGCGCTGCTCGTGGTGGTGGGGGCCTCGGCCCCCGATCTCGCCCGCGTCCCGGCGGAGGTGACGGCTTCGGCCGAGGCGGCGCTGGACTATCTCGATGCCGCCGACCCGGAGCGGCTGGCCGCCGCGGCGCCGGAGTGGCGGGAGGCGGTCGCCGAGACGGCGCTCGCGGACCTCCGGGTGCTCGCGGAGATGGACGTGCCCTCCCCGCCCGACCGGGTGCCGTGTTCCGTTCTGGCCCTGCGCGGCGCGCGGGACCCGCTGACGAGTGACGCGTCGGTGGAGGCGTGGCGGCGGTTCAGCGACGGCGATGTCGTCCGGCACACGTTCGCCGGCGGCCACTCCGAGCTGCTGGGCGACCCCGGATGCGTCGGCCTCGTCCACGACCGCCTCGCGCCGGGGGCGGACGGCACGCGCCAGGGAGGCTACCGCGTCGGGCGTCCCCCGGCCCGGTGACCGCCCGGAGATTCGGCGCTGCCCGGGACGGGGGCGCGTCTACGCTCGGCCCATGATCACCTGTGTAGTGAGGTACGTCATCGATCCGGCGAAGGCCGAGGCGTTCGAACGCTTCGGCCGTCGCTGGATCGAGCTGGTCGGAGCGCACGGCGGCATCCATCACGGCTACTTCCTCCCTGCCGAAGGCGCCAGCGACGAGGCGCTGGCGCTCTTCAGCTTCCCCGGCCTCGCCGAGTACGAGCGGTATCGCGAACTGTTCGGCAAGGACCCCGATTTCATCGAGGCCGACCGCATCCGGGACGAGAGCGGTTGCGTGCTCCGCTTCGAGAGGACCTTCATGCGGCCGCTGCTGCCCGGTTGACATCCCGACCCCCGGAAGGGCCTACCGTGCACGAGCTCGTTAGGCTGTGCCGCACTTTTCTATCGTTGAAAATTCTCCGTGCACGACCGTTGTGCAGTGTTTGGTGTTGTGGCTCAATGTTCGACTATGTGCAGTGCCTCAGTGGTTCGAGGTACTCCCGGCTCTTCGACGAGGACGACGCCTTGAGACGACAACACCCGCGCCCCCGTGCCCTGTTCAGGGCCCTCACCTGCGCCGCCGCGCTTCTGATACCGGTCGGCGCCACCCTGGTCCCGACGGCCGCCGCCGCACCCGCCGCCCTGGCGCCGGCCACCGCCACCACCTTCACGGCCGACGACCCGGTCACCGATGTGCACGGGCTGAAGGGCGAGTACTTCAGCATGTCCGCCCCGGGCGCCCGGGACTTCGCGGAGCTCGGCGCCACCTCCCTGGACCCCGAGATCAACTTCCCCGGCCTCACCGGGACGTTCGAGTCGGCGACCGGCAGAACCGAGCACACCACCGCCCGCTGGACCGGGCAGCTCGAAGCGCCCGAGACGGGTTCGTACACCTTCTCCGCCATCGGCGACAACGGCTTCCGGCTCTTCCTCGACGGCAACGTTGTCATCGACCACTGGGAGCCCGACTGGGACAAGGAGCAGCACAGCGCGCCGATCGCCCTGAAGGCGGGCGAGAAGCACGACTTCAAGCTGGAGATGTTCCAGGATGTCGGCGGCGCCAGCATGTTCCTGCGCTGGCAGAGCGACACGCTCAAGAAGCAGATCGTGCCCGAGTCCGCCTTCACCCCGCCCGCGGACTTCGAGGTCTACCCGGTCGCCCTGAGCATCGCGAAGAACGGCAAGCGCCTCCAGGCCACCTTCAAGGACCGGGTCGCGAACTACGGCAAGGTCAAGGACCACCTCAAGATCGAGGTCGACACCTCCCCGATGCCGGTGAAGTCGGTGACCCGGGCCTCGGACAACCCCCGGGCGCTGATCATCGATCTCGCCGCCCCCGTACTCAAGGACCAGCGGGTCAAGGTCGTCTACGACGGCAAGAGCGGACTGACGTCGGGGACCGAGACCGTGCCGGAGATCGGCCGCACGGCGAAGAACCTCTCCACGCACCGCCTCACCACCACCTGGGGCGACAAGCTGGACAAGAACCACCCGCTGCCCGAGTACCCCCGGCCGCAGCAGGTCCGTGACCAGTGGAAGAACCTCAACGGCCCCTGGGAGTTCGCCGGGGCCACCGAGGGCGAGAAGCCGGTCTTCGGCAAGAAGCTCGGCGAGCGGATCATCGTGCCGTTCCCGGTCGAGTCCCAGCTCTCCGGGCTGGAGCGCGACGAGGACCACATGTTCTACCGCAAGCTCGTCACCGTGCCGAAGAACTGGTCGGTCGGCAAGGAGAGGAACGGCAAGGACAAGAACGGCCAGGACAAGCGGCTGAAGCTCAACTTCGACGCCGTCGACTACCAGTCCACCGTCTGGGTCAACGGCACCAAGGTCGCCGAACACACCGGCGGTTACACCGGGTTCAGCGCCGACATCACCGACGCGCTGAAGGGCACCGGCGCTCAGGAGATCGTCGTCGCCGTCACGGACAAGACCGGGCCGAACCAGCCCAAGGGCAAGCAGTCCACCAACCCCGGCGGCATCGTCTACACCCCGTCCTCCGGCATCTGGCAGACCGTCTGGATGGAGCCGGTCGCGCCCGCCGCCATCGACTCCCTGACGACCACCCCGAACATCGACACCGGCCGCCTCGCGGTCACCGTCAACTCCGCGAAGGCGTCCGGCAACGCCCGTGTCACCGCCGTCGCCCGCGACCGCAAGGGCAAGGCCGTCGGCACGGTCACCGGACCCGCCAACCGCGAGCTGAACCTCCAGCTCAAGAACCCGCGCCTCTGGTCCCCGGACGACCCCTACCTGTACGACCTCGACGTCTCCCTCACCGACGGCCGCTCCAAGGACAGCGTCGAAAGCTACTTCGGGATGCGCCAGCTGAAGATCGACAAGGTCGGCGGCTACCAGAAGCTCGTCCTCAACGGGAAGCCGTTCTTCTCCCTCGCCATGCTCGACCAGGGCTTCTGGCCCGACGGGCTGTACACCCAGCCCAGCGACGCGGCCCTCACCTTCGACCTGAAGGCGCAGAAGGACCTCGGCTTCAACGCCGTACGCAAGCACATCAAGGTGGAGTCGCCGCGCTGGTACTACCACGCCGACCGGCTCGGCCTGCTGGTGTGGCAGGACTTCGTCAACGCCGACATCGACAACGACGCGGGCAAGAACGCCTTCCTCACCCAGAGCAAGGAGTTGATGAAGCAGTTCCACAACTACCCCTCGATCAGCGGCTGGATCGTCTTCAACGAGGGCTGGGGCGAGTGGGACCGCACGGAGACCGGCAAGATCGCCGAGGACGTCAAGGCGCTGGACCCGTCCCGCGTGGTCAACGCGCACAGCGGGGTCAACTGCTGCGCGTCCAAGGGTGATTCCGGCAAGGGCGAGATCATCGACCACCACGACTACGTGAACAACGACCCGGCCTTCCCGGACGACCGCCGCGCCGCGATGGACGGCGAGCACGGCGGCTTCACGCTCCGGACGCCGGGGCACATGTGGCCGGGCGCACCTGCCAACATCTACTCCGGGGTGGCTGACAAGGCCGCTCTCACCGCGAAGTACGTCGACAACACCCGTACGTACTACCTCGCCGCCGCCGGCGCCGAGCTGTCCGGCTCCGTCTACACCCAGGTCAGCGACCTGGAGAACGAGCTCAACGGGCTCTGGACGTACGACCGTCGAGAGATCAAGGTCGACCCCAAGAAGGTCCGCGAGATCAACCGCCAGGTCATCGCCGCCGGGGCCAACGCCGGTCAGCGCGACGAGCTGAAGGGCGGCGGTTCCTGGTCGCTCGACGAGAACAAGGGCACCACGGCCCGCGACAGCGGCCCCAACAAGGCCCATCTCGCCCTGGAGGGCGGCGCGTCCTGGGCCCCGGGCGTCACGGGCTCGGCGCTGAAGTTCAACGGCGAAGGCCAGTACGCGCAGAGCACCGGCCCCGTCGTGGACACCACGAAGGACTACACCGTCTCCGCGTGGGCCTCGCTGGACGCCCTGCCCGGCAACTACGCCACCGTCGTCAGCCAGGACGGCCGGCGCACCGAGAACCCCTTCTATCTCCAGTACGGGCAGGGCGCGTTCGCCTTCTCCACCCCGGGCGGCAAGCGCGCCCGCCTGGAGATCACGCCGGAGACCGGGAAGTGGTACCACCTGGTCGGCGTCCGGCAGGGCGGCGAGGCGAAGCTGTACGTCGACGGGAAGCTCGCCGCCACGACCGAGGCCGGGCCCGCCGATGTGAGCACCGGCCCGCTCTCCGTCGGCCGGGCCCAGTACGCCGGGGCGAAGGGCGACTTCTGGAACGGGTCCGTCGACCAGGTCGGGGTGTACGACAAGGCCCTGACCGCCGATGAGGTGACCGCCCTGTACGGCAGCCGGAAGCCTTAGCGGTAAGTGAAGTCGGTCCGCTCCCGGCACCGGGAGCGGACCTTCGCCGTGATGGGCACGCCGGGGCCACCCTCGCGCATGAGGGGCCTGCGGTGTCAGGGGTCTCGCCTACTCCCAGCCGATCAGATATCCGCGGTGCCGGACGCATCCGCGGTCCGCGGTCAGGGTCGGCTCCCCCGAGTACCGGTCGGGCTTCAGCGACAAGTCGACATCGTGCTCACCCTCCGCCCGCACCCCCGGCAGGCCCGCTCCCCGTTCACCCTTGCCGGGCGCGGGGATGTCCTCGACCGTCAGGCCCTGCGCCGACCATGCCGCGCGGAGGGTAGCGACGGCAGCCCGGTACTCGGCGCCGCTCTCGAAGCGGGGTGCCCACGTGACGCGCGGCTGGTCGCGGGTGACGTCGTCACCGTCCGACCCGAACTCGTCCTTGCAGGAGGCGTTGGCCATCTCGTGGCCGTCCACGATGGAGGAGGGGTCCATTCCCAGCCGCCGTACCGCCTCCTCGCCCGCCTCCTCCGTGAGCCGCATGTGCTCGCGGAACTCCGACTCCGCCATCACCCGCCCACTCGCGCACCCTTGCGTGAGCGCCCCGAGGAGCAGGGCCACACCGCTCGCGATCAGGGCCCGGGCGCGGTGTCGGGGAGCGGAGCGGGGGTGAGGGGGCGTCCGGTGGGCGTGGCTGTCGTCATGCGCCCATGTCAGCAGGTGAGGGCCGCCCGGCAACACCGCTCAGCTACTCAGATGAGGCCGGTGCCGTGAACACCAGACCGGCCCGACAGCGACGGGCGCTTCCCGTCGCTGCCGGACCGGCCGGTTATCGCTCATCGGGCTCCGAGCTCATCCGCTCCGAGCGCAAATCGGCTCTCAGCTCATCGGCTCTCAGCTCATCGGCTCCCAAGGATCACGGAGCCCAGGGAGCGTCCACCGCCCACGTCGTGTCCTCGGCGAAGAGAGCGGGGCTGTCGAAGGCCCGTCCGCCGCCCGGGGTGGCCAGCCACACCTCCGAGTCGATGTGGCGCAGATAGCTGCCCGGCAGGTTGGCGCTGGTGAACCGCACCCCGCCGTTCCCCGCCACCGCGCACCAGGTCGCATCCGCCTTGAACAGCGCGGAGTTGTCGTTGGCGTCGCGGTGGACCCGGAAGTCCCGGTGGCGGAGGAACTGGCCGGGGTAGTTCCGGGACTCGAAGGAGTAGCAGTTGCTGTTGGCGAGGCCGGTGACGATCTTCCAGGTGGCGTCCGCCTTCAGCACGGCCGGGCTCCCGCTGTTCACCACCTCGGTGAAGGCCTGCGCGTCGTAGTGGCGCAGGTGCTTCGTCGTGTGCCCGGGGGTGGTGACCCGCAGCGACTTGAACTGGCCGGTGGGCAGCGTCACCGGGGGAGCGGGGTTGCGGGACGCCTGGATGAGGGCCTGGTTGGCGGCCTTCACCCGGGCGGTGTCGACCTTGACGACCTGGCGGTCGTAGGTCAGCAGCCCGTTCGCCTCGTTCTCCACGTCCGTGATCTCCGTGTAGACCGACGCGGAGAGCCCGGCGGGGAGCTGGCCGATCCGGATGGCGTCGAGCAGGCCGACGAAACGGTTGTTGAGGGCCGCGATGCTCGGCTGGTCCTCGTAGCTGAACCCGCCACCCGGGTACCACTCATGGCCCGGCACCTTGTAGCCGAGCCCGCCGAACTCGCCCAGCACGGCGGCCCGGGTCGCGGTCGGCGCGGTGTTGCCGGGGCCGACGTAGATGTGGTTGTCGACCACGTCACCGTTGCCGCCGTCGACCGAGCCGCAGCAGTTGACCCCGCTCATGTTGTTGACGAGACGCGAGGGGTCCTGGGCCTTGACCTCGTCGGCGATCCTGGCCTGGTCGTACTGGCCCCAGCCCTCGTTCTGGTTCACCCACATGACGACCGACGGCGAGCTGCGGTGCTGGTCGATGATGGCCCGGTACTCCGCCTCCCACTGCGTACGCGACGGCCCGTCCGGGACCTTTCCGGTGTCCATCGACGGCATGTCCTGCCAGACCAGCAGCCCCAGCCGGTCCGCCCAGTAGAACCACCGCTGCGGCTCCACCTTGATGTGCTTGCGGACCATGTTGAACCCGAGGTCCTTGTGGGCCTGGAGGTCGTACTTCAGGGCCTCGTCGGTCGGCGCGGTGTAGATGCCGTCCGGCCAGTAGCCCTGGTCCAGCGTGCCCGTCTGGAACACGAACTTCCCGTTGAGCACCGGCCGCAGGATGTTGTCGACCTTCGCCAGGCCCACGGATCGCATACCGGTGTAGCTGCCCACGGTGTCGGTGACCGCCGAGCCGTCGAGGAGGTCGGCCCGTACGTCGTACAGGAACGGGTCCTCCGGGCTCCACAGCCGCGGATTCGGAACGGGTACGGAGATCTCCCCGCCCACCCCACCGGTCGCCGAGCCCACCACCGTACCGCCGGTCGACACGGTGATCCGGGCGCTCCTGCCTGCCGCGCCGGCCGTCTGGACCCGCACCCGCAGGGTGCTGTTGCCGAGGTTCGGCGTCATGTCGAGGCGGGTGATGTGGGCGGAGGCGACCGGTTCCAGCCAGACCGTCTGCCAGATGCCGGAGGCTGCGGTGTAGAAGATCCCGCCGCCCGGATGCGGCTTCACATCGTTGATGCGCTGCTTGCCGACCGCCTGGCCGCCGGTCTGGCTCGGGTCGTAGACGGAGACCACGACCGTGTTCGTACCGCCGCTCAGCTGGGGCGTGATGTCGTATGCGAACGAGTCGAAGCCGCCCTTGTGCGCGCCGACCTGGGTGCCGTTGACCCAGACCGTGGTCTGCCAGTCGGAGGCCCCGAAGTGGAGTTTTACCCGGCGGTTGTTCCAGTTGGCGGGGACGGTGAAGGTCCGCTTGTACCAGAGCTTGTCGTTCTCGGTGATCCGGCGCTGGATGCCGGAGAGCGCCGACTCGGCGACGAACGGGACGCGGATCTGCTCGGGGAACGTGGCGGGCTGCCCGGCGTCACGGCCGGTGACGGCGAAGTCCCAGATGCCGTTGAGGTTCGTCCAGTCGGGGCGGGTCAGCTGCGGGCGCGGGTACTCCGGCAGCGGCTTGTCGACCGGGACCTGGTTCGTCCACGGCGTCGTCATGGGCGCCGGCTTCGGCGTCCAGGCGGCGGGCGCGGCGGCCGCCGGGGAGGTGCCGCTGCCGACGAGTGCGGTGGCCACCAGGGCGAGGAGGCCGGTGGTGGCCGTTAATCTCCGCCACCAGGTGCGGGGTGCTGGGTGCATGGTTGGTCCGTCCCTTTCTCGGTTGTACGGGGTGGGGTGAGCGGCGACGTCAGAGCAGCCGCCACAGATGGTCGGCCGTTCCGTTGTCGTCGTACTGGACGACATGGGCGCTGTCGGCCGTGGACATCCGGTCCACGCCGAGCACCTTGTCCGAATTCCGGTTGCGGACGCGGTACCAGCCGCCCCCGTCCGGGACGAGCTGCCAGAGGTGGTCGGCGGTGTCGTTGTCGTCGAACTGCACGACGTGCGCGCTGTTCGCGGTGGACATCAGGTCGACGCCCAGGACCTTGCCGGAGTGCCGGTTGCGGATCCGGTACCAGCCGTCGCCGTTGGCCACCAGCCGCCAGAGGTGGTCGGCCGTCCCCGTGTCGCCGAACTGGACGACGTGGGCGCTGTTGGCGGTGGACATGCCGTCGACGGCGAGCACCTTGCCGGAGTGCCGGTTGGCGATCCGGTACCAGCGGTCCGCCAGCCATGGTTCCGCTTCCGGGGCGGCCATCGGGAAGGACGTGATCCGCAGCCGCGCCGCACCCATCGGGATGAGCGTGACCTCCTCGACCGGCTCGGTGGAGCGCGCCGGGCTCGGCTGGAGGGGCGCGACCACGTGCTCGTCGTCCGCCGTCCACTCCGGGATGCGGCGGGCCCGGGCGGTCATCGTGAGCGGGGTTCCGGTATGGGTGAACGGGTTGTCGCCGGGGGCGCGGCCCGTGGAGCGGGGGCGCAGGTCCGCGGTGGGGCGGGCGGGATCCAGGACGAGGCCGTAGTTCCAGGGGCTCGTGGCGTGGACCGCGTACTCCGGGAACGTATCGCTGCCGCCGATCCGTTCGTACCGCTCCCCGATCCGGAGCGAGTACGTCAGCGGCCCGTGGTCCACGCTGACGGAGCGGTGGTTCTCCGCCCAGGTCCGTACGGCGGTCCGCTGCGGCAGTCGCAGGGTGACCCGGTCGCCGCTCGCCCAGGCCCGGTCGATCCGGGTGAAGGCCGGGCCGGCGGGGGCGGTGACCCGTCGGCCGTTGACCCGGATCTCGGGGTCCGTGCACCAGGCGGGGACGCGCAGGACGAGCGGGAAGCGCAGGGGTTTCGGGGTGGTGAGGGAGAGTGTGACCGTGTCCGTGAAGGGGTAGCCGGTCTCCTCGGTGAACGTCACCTCGGTGCCGTCCGCGACCTTCGCCGTCACCTGGCTCGGCGCGTACATCGCCGCCGCGAGCCCGCCGTCCGGGGTGGCGAGCCACAGCTCCTCGGTGAAGTAGGGCCAGCCCATACCGTAGTTGTGCGGGCAGCAGCGGTACTGGTCCACGCCCGGTAGGTACGCCAGCATCGCGAACGGGTTCTGGAACTGGCGGTCGCGCTTGGGCTCGTCGTCCAGGTCCACGCTGTTGGCGCAGGTGATGTAGTGGACCGCCTTGCCCGAGGGGTCGAGCGACGCGGGAAGCGAGTTGAACGCCAGCTCCTCGCACCGGTCCGCCCAGAGCGGGTCCCCGGTGATCCGGGTGAGCAGCTGGTGGCTCGCCATGAACTCGACGATCCCGCAGGTCTCGAACCCCTGGCGGGGGTCGCCGTGGCCGGGCCGGGCGTTCTCGTCCCCGGCGAACCCGCCGCCGGGGAACTGCCCGTAGGCGTCCATGGCCTTCGCGTACGTGCCGTAGGTGTTGCGGGTGTCGGTGGCCGAGCCGCTGCGCAGCGCGAACTGGGCCGGTTCGCGAAAGCCCTGGGCGATGTTGACGTTGTGCGGGTTGACCAGGTTGTCGCCCCAATTCGCCCCGTAACGGTGGATCTTGTCGACGAGGTCCATGAGGAAGGCGTCGCCCGTGCGGTTGTAGAGCCACATGGCGCTGTCCAGGCCGTCTCCCCAACGCAGAGCGATCCAGCTGGTGTTGAAGGCGCCGGGGCCCTGCGCGTTCATATAGCGGAAGAAGCGGCTGAGGAACGGGATGATCCGGGTGTCTCCGCTGTACTCCTGCCAGGAGCGCATCGCCTGGATCAGCGGCAGGAACGGCCAGAAGTCGGGGCCGCCGTTGAGCGAGGTCCGCAGCGCCTTGGGGCCGAAGAAGCCGTCGCTCTGCCCGGTGGCGAGGATCGCGTCCATCCAGCGGCGGGTGGTGGCCAGCGCGGCCGCGTCCCCGGTGACGATCGCGAGATCGGCGTATCCGCGCAGCCAGTACGGGACTTCCTCCCAGCCGCCACGGTCGGGGCGGACCCAGCCGGTCGCCGTGAAGTCCAGGAAGTGCGAGAGCTCCTCGTACCGGCCGCACAGCCCCTCCAGCTGGAGCTTCAACTGACCGGCCAGCCAGCCGCGCGCCTTCACCTTGCCCGGCGGGAGCTTGAGGAAAGCGGTGGGGTGCAGCGGCGCGGCGTTGGGGGAGTAGTGGCCGCCGGGCTCGGCCGCCACCCGGTGACGGTGGGGCGTCGCGGCGGTCGCCCACCGGCTCGATGCGCCGGTGGCGACGGCGGTGGCCACGGCGGTGGTGATGAGCTGCCTGCGGTTCAGGGGCATCGGTACGGCTCCTGCTCTGAGCCGGGGACCGCCTGAGCTGCGGACCGGCTCGGTGGGGGTGGTGGCCACGCGCGGTGCGGCGCGCGTGGCTGGTGCAGGGCGTGGTGCGGGTGCGCGGGCTGGTGCAGGGCGTGGTGCGAATGCGCGGGCTGGTGCGCGAGCCTGGTGCGGGGGCCTGGTGCGGAGGCCGCCCGGCCGGGGGAGCGGCGGGGCGGCCGGTCGGGCGCATGCTGAAGATCGCCGTCGCCCGGGCTTCCCGGCGAACGGCTCCGTTCTTGCAACGTTGGAAATGCGGCGTCCGGCGGTATGACAGCACGGCGCCGGGCGGCTGTCCAGAGGGTGCGCAGGAGTCGTTGCCGTACGGCGGGCCGCTGCGCGCACCCGCACTCCATCCGGTCGCCGACACATTTTGGAAACGCATCGACCCTGCTCTTGCCGCCCGTGCCGCACCGCATATATAACGTTGTAAACCGAGCCGCCGACAGCCCGAGCAGGCCCTCGTGACCACTGTTCCCGCACGTCGGAGCAGGGCTCTGAGGAGTGCAGTGGCATCAGCCGCCGAGCGGCCCATGCCTCGTCCCGCCATGCCCGACCGCACGCCGATGCGCGTGCCGTCAACCCGCCAAGGAGCGTTCCGCGCATGATGATCCAGCGTCGACCCCGTACCCTCGCCGTGGCCTGCCTCCTCGCCGCCACCGCCACGCTGGCCGCCGCCGGCTGTGCCAAGTCGGAGACCTCGAACACCGCGGGCGGCGACAGCAGCCAGGGTGCCCAGGAAGCCAAGTCCCCCGACTCCACCTCCGGTTCGGGCTGCTCGCTGGAGACCTACGGCGCGCCGAAGCTGGACCTGAAGAACGCCGTGGTCGGCTTCTCCCAGTCGGAGAAGGAGGCCAACCCGTTCCGCATCGCCGAGACCCAGTCCATCAAGGACGAGGCGAAGAAGATCGGCGTCAAGAAGCTCCTCACCACCAACGCCCAGTCCCAGCTGTCCAAGCAGATCAGCGACATCCAGGACATGCTGTCGCAGGGTGCCCAGTTCCTCATCGTCGCGCCGCTCAACTCCGACGGTCTGGAGCCCGCGTTGAAGGCGGCGGCGGCCAAGAAGGTCCCCGTCCTCACCATCGACCGCAAGGTCAACTCCACCGCCTGCAAGGACTATGTGGCCTTCCTCGGCTCCGACTTCGTCGAGCAGGGCAAGCGCGCCGCCGACGCGATGATCAAGGTCACCGGCGGCAAGGGCAAGGTGGCGATCCTGCTCGGTGCCTCCGGCAACAACGTCACCACCGACCGCACCAAGGGCTTCGTCGACCAGGTGAAGGCCGAGGCGCCCGGCCTGGAGATCGTCGCCCAGCAGACCGGCGAGTTCGCCCGCGACAAGGGCCAGCAGGTCATGGAGCAGCTCATTCAGTCCAAGCCCGACATCACCGCCGTCTACGCGGAGAACGACGAGATGGGCCTCGGCGCCCTCACCGCGATCAAGGCCGCCGGGAAGAAGCCCGGCAAGGACGTCAAGATCGTCTCGGTCGACGGCACCCGCAACGCCGTCCAGGCCCTGGTCAACGGCGAGTACAACGCGGTCATCGAGTCCAACCCGCGCTTCGGCCCGCTCGCCTTCGCCACCGCGCAGAAGTTCTACGCCGGTGAGGAGATCCCGGAGAACGTGATCATCACCGACCGGGAGTACGACGAGGCCAACGCCAAGGACTCGCTCGGCGGAGCGTACTGACCCGACCGGACGGCCGGCCGCTGTGAAGCCCTTCGCGCTCACGGCGGCCCGGCCCCATTCCCGTAACACCGGAAGGCCAGGATCCATGGCACCCACCGAAGCGACACCCCAGCACGCGGAGACCGCCGTGGCGGATGCCGTGCTCGAAGCCCGCTCGGTCAGCAAGCGGTTCCCCGGCGTCGTCGCCCTGGACGACGTCTCCTTCTCGCTGCGCGCCGGGGAGACCCACGCGCTCGTCGGCGAGAACGGGGCCGGCAAGTCCACCCTCATCAAGGTGCTGACCGGCGTCTACCGGAGCGACGACGGCGAGGTACGGGTGGCGGGCGCGCCCGTCAGCTTCTCCCGGCCCTTCGAGGCACAGCAGGCCGGGATCTCCACCATCTACCAGGAGGTCAACCTCGTCCCGCTGATGAGCGTGGCGCGGAACATCTTCCTGGGCCGCGAGCCGAAGAACCGTTTCGGCCTCATCGACTTCGGCCGGATGAACCGCGAGACCACCGAACTCCTCGACGGCTTCGGCGTCCGCGTCGACCCCAAACGCCCCCTGCACACTCTCGGCATCGGCACCCAGCAGATGGTCGCCCTCGCCCGCGCCGTCTCCGTGCAGGCCCAGGTCGTCATCATGGACGAACCCACCTCGTCCCTGGAGCCCCGCGAGGTCGAGACCCTCTTCCGGGTCATCGAGAACCTCCGCGGCCAAGGCATCGCCGTCCTCTACGTCAGCCACCGCATGGACGAGCTCTACCGCATCTGCGACCGGGTCACCGTCCTGCGCGACG
This sequence comes from Streptomyces cyaneofuscatus, assembly GCF_033109485.1. Taxonomy (NCBI): domain Bacteria; kingdom Bacillati; phylum Actinomycetota; class Actinomycetes; order Kitasatosporales; family Streptomycetaceae; genus Streptomyces; species Streptomyces cyaneofuscatus. The sequence continues at coordinate 7,693,722 of NZ_CP137002.1, forward strand.
GCCGCCACATCCACACCGGCGACCTGGCCGACCTGGACCGGATGCGGCTCGTCTCGATGATGCTCGGCCGCGACCTCGCCGAGGTCCGCCGCGAGGGCCTCACCAGCTTCGACGCCGCCGGCCACGAGGTGGCCCGTACGCCCGTCCTCACCGCCACCGGCCTCGACCGCCGCCACCAACTACACGACATATCACTCCAGTTGTACGGGGGTGAGGTGCTGGGACTCGGCGGGCTGCTGGGCTCCGGCCGCAGCGAGACCGCCAAGGCGCTGACCGGCGCGCTGCCCCTGGACGGTGGCGAGATCACCGTCGACGGCGAGCGCATCGGCCGCCCCACCCCGGCCGCCGCGATCCGCGCGGGCATCAGCATGCTGCCCGAGGACCGCAAGGCGGAGGGGATCATCCCGCAGCTCTCCGTACGCGAGAACATCGTGCTCGCCGCGATGCCCCGGCTCTCCCGGGCCGGGATCGTCTCCCGCGAACGGCAGGACCGCATCGTCGACATCTTCATGGAGCGGCTGCGCATCAAGGCCTCCAGCCCCGAGCAGAAGGTCGGCGAACTCTCCGGCGGCAACCAGCAGAAGGTGCTGCTCGCCCGCTGGCTCTGCCTGGAACCCAAGGTGCTGCTCCTGGACGAGCCGACCCGGGGCATCGACGTCGGCGCCAAGGCCGAGGTGCAGGGCCTCATCGACGACCTCGCGCGCGAAGGCCTCGCCGTCCTGCTGATCTCCTCCGACATCGAGGAGCTGATCGAGGGCGCGGACCGCATCGTCGTCCTGCGCGGCGGTTCCGTCGCCGGTGAACTCGCCGGTGACGAGGTGGCGGAGAGCCGCCTCCTCGAAGTGCTCGCCGACCACACGCCCGCCGCCGTGCTCCCGGACAACAGGCCCGCGTCCGTGCTCCCGGACCACACGCCCGCCGCCAAGCCTGCCGACCACACGCCCGAAACCGGCCGGAAGGCCCCGGCGGCCGGCCAGGAGGACCCCCGATGACCACCCAGGCCACCCTGCCACGCCCCGCGAAGCCGCTGGCCCGGCTGCGCGACCCCGCCTGGTACCAGGAGTACGGCGTGTACGCGGCCGTCGCCGTCGTCCTGCTCTTCAACGCCCTCTTCACCGAGCACTTCCTGACGGCCGACAACCTGCGCACCCAGCTCGTCCAGGTCGCCCCCATCGTGATCGTCGCGCTCGGCATGGCCCTGGTCATCGGCACCGAGGGCATCGACCTCTCCGTCGGCTCCACGATGGCGCTCGCCGCCGCCCTGCTGCCGCTCTACCTCGGTTACGGACTGGTGCCCGCGCTCCTGATCGCCCTGCTGGCCGGAGCGGTCGTCGGCGCGGTCAACGGGACGCTCGTCTCGCTCGTCGGGCTGCAACCCATCGTTGCGACCCTCGCCCTGTTCGTCGGCGGCCGGGGCCTGGCCCTGGTGATGGCGGACGGTCAGCTCAAGCAGATCGTCAACCCCGACATCCTGGCGCTCGGCACCGGCTCCTTCCTCGGCATCCCGCTCGTCGTCCTCATCGCGGGCGTGCTCGCCCTGGCCGTCGCCTTCCTGGTGCAGCGCACCACCTTCGGCCGCCAGATCGTCGCCATCGGTGGCAACCGACCGGCAGCCGCCCTGTCCGGGCTGCCCGTCAAGCGTGTCCTGATCGGCGTCTACATCCTCTGCGGCACGATGGCCGCGCTCGCCGGGATCCTCGCCACCGCCCGGCTCACCGCCAGCGACCCGTCCTCGCTCGGCACCCTCATGGAGCTCTCCGCCATCACCGCCGTCGTCGTCGGCGGCACCCCGCTCAACGGCGGCTCCATCCGGGTGCTCGGCACCGTCGCGGGCGCCCTGCTGATGCAGCTGCTGCGCGCCACCCTCGTCAAGCACGACCTGCCCGACTCCACCGCACAGATCGCCCAGGCGGCCATCATCATCGCCGCTGTCTACGTCGCCCGGGAGCGTCGGTCCCGATGAAGAACTCCACCTCCGCCGCCCCGGCCCCCCAGGTGCCGGCGCCGCTCAAGAACGCCCCCTCGCGCACCGAACCCCGGCCCGAGCGCTCCACCGGCTCCCGTATCGGCGAACTCGTCCAGCGCCAGGGCGTCCTCGCGGTCCTGCTGACCGTGATCCTCATCGCCTCGTTCGTCTATCCGACCTTCGCCAGCCTCGACAACGCCCGGGGCGTCACCGTCCAGGCCTCCTTCCTCGCGATCGTCGCCCTCGGTATGACCCTGGTCATCATCACCGGCGGCATCGACCTGTCCGTCGGCTCCGTCTTCGCGCTCGGGGGTGTTCTTGCCGCCTGGGCCTCGCAGTGGGGCTTCCTCGCCGCCCTGCTCGTCCCCCTGGTGGTCTGCGGGGCGATCGGCCTGGTCAACGGCCTCCTCATCGCCCGCGCGAACATGGCGCCCTTCATCGTCACGCTCGCCTCACTCCTCGCGGCGCGCGGCATCCTGCTCGCCTTCACCGACGAGGGCGCCACCACCTACCTGGTCCCCAAGGACTCCGCCTTCGCCGAACTCGGTCAGGGCAGCGTCTGGGGCTTCGGCTACCCGATCCTCATCGCCCTCGTCCTCTTCGGGGCCGGCGGACTGCTGCTCCAGCGGACCTCGTTCGGGCAGACCCTGTTCGCCGTCGGCGGCAGCAGCGACGCGGCCACCCTGATGGGCCTGCCCGTCGCCCGTACGAAGATCCTCGTCTACACGCTCAGCGGTCTGCTCGCCGGACTCGCCGGTGCGCTCAACGCCGCTCGCCTCTCCTCCGGCGTCACCATCGTCGGCGTCGGCATGGAGCTGGACGCGATCTCCGCCGTCGTCATCGGCGGCACGCTCCTCATCGGCGGCGCCGGATCGATCAGCGGCACCCTCTGGGGCGTCCTGCTGCTCGCCGTGATCCAGAACCTCATCAACCAGATCGGCTCGCTCAACTCCTCGTACCAGTCGGTGGTCAGCGGCGGCTTCCTTATCGTTGTCGTGGTGGCGCAGCGTTACCTCGCGCGCAGCCGGAGAACCACCTGAACTGGACGGGACCGTACGGACCGGGGCAGGGACGAGTCGAACCGAGTACAAGGAGTGCCGTGGGCGTCAGCCTCAAGGACGTGGCTCAACGGGCGGGCGTGTCCATCAAGACCGTGTCGAACGTGGTCAACAACTACCAGCACGTCACCCCCAAGATGCGCGCCAAGGTGCAGCAGGCCATCGACGAGCTCGGCTACCGGCCGAACCTCACCGCCCGCCACCTCCGCAAGGGCCGCACCGGCATCATCGCGCTGGCCGTCCCCGAGTTCGGCAACCCGTACTTCGCGGAGCTCGCCGGTGAGGTCGTCGACGCCGCCGCCCGGCACGACTACACGGTGCTGGTCGACCACACCGGGGGCCTGCGCGAGAAGGAGCTGCTGGTCAGCCAGGGGTTCCGGTCCCATGTCATCGACGGGCTCATCCTCAGCCCCATCCACCTGGAGACCGAGGACCTGATGGCCCGTACGGAGACGGCACCGCTGGTGCTGCTGGGGGAGCGGGAGTACGAGGCCCCCTACGACCACATCGCCATCGACAACGTGGCCGCCGCCCGCGAGGCCGTCGCCCACCTCATCGCCCTCGGCCACCGCCGGATCGCCTTCCTCGGCTCCCGTACCGGCCAGGAACGCCAGCCCGCCCACCTGCGGCTGCGCGGCTGGCGCGAGGAGCTGGTTGCCTCCGGCATCACCCCCGACGAGTCCCTCGTCGTCGTCACCGACGGGTACGGGAGGGACGACGGCGCCGCCGCCATGGCCTCGCTCCTCGACCGGGGCGAGCAACCCGACGCCGTCTTCGCGTACAACGACATGATCGCCATCGGCGCCATGCGCACCATCACCGAGCGCGGCCTCACCATCCCGGGCGACATCGCCGTCGTCGGCTTCGACGACATCGAGGAGAGCCGATACGGGACCACCACCCTCACCACCATCGCCCCGGACAAGGCGGCCATCGCCCGGCTCGCCGTCGACAGCCTCGTCGAACGCCTCGCCGGAACCCCGGTCGCCGAACCCCGGCGGCCCCGCCCCGGCTACCGCCTCGTCGTCCGCGAATCCACCGCGCCCCGCCCGTCCCGCTAGGGGGTGTCTTGCCGATCACGCCGGGCTCGCGGGGCCTGGCACCGCACCTCGCGGCGTTGTCGTCGGTCACCGACGCTCCGCGTCGACTCCCTCCTCCGCCTTGCGATGCACGGCACCAGACCCCGCTCCCTGATCCGGCCTGACCGACAAGACACCCCCTAGACCCGCCCGTCCCGCCAGCCGTCGTCCGCACCCCCCCAAGGACTCCTCATGCCCACCGTGCACCGCAAACCGTTCGGCCACGCCCCCGGGCAGGGCGAGACCGACCTCTGGACCCTCGAATCGGGCACCGGGGTACGGGCCGAGATCCTCACCTACGGCGGTGTCCTGCACAGCCTCACCGTGCCGGACACCGCCGGCACCCCGGGGCCCGTCGTCCGCTCGCTGCCCGCCCTCGACGACTACACCGACAAGAACCCCTACTTCGGGGCCATCGTCGGCCGGTACGCCAACCGCATCGCCCACGGCCGCTTCACCCTCGACGGCACCACGCACCACATCCCCGCCAACGACCGGGGCCACGCCCTGCACGGCGGCCCGGACGGCTTCCACACCCGGGTCTGGGAGGCGGAGGCCGACCGTACGGACTCCGCCGCCGTCCTCCGCCTCACCCTGCACAGCCCCGACGGCGACATGGGTTTCCCCGGAGCGCTCGACATCACCGCCACCTACACCCTGGACACCACCGGCACGCTCGCCCTGGAGTACACGGCCGTCACCGACCGGCCCACCGTCGTCAACCTCACCAACCACGCCTACCTCAACCTCGGCGCCGACGACATCCTCGGCCACACCCTCCAGGTCGACGCCGACCACTACCTCCCCGTCGACGCCACCTCCATCCCGGAGGGCCCTCCGGCCCAGGTGGCCGGCACGCCGTTCGACCTCACCACCCCGCAGCCGATCCGGAGCGCCCTCTCCCGCTCCCACCCCCAACTCGCCCTGGCCGGCGGCTTCGACCACTGCTGGGTGCTCCGCGACCCGGCCCCCGGCACCCTCCGCCGCGCCGCCCGCCTCACCGCCCCCGGCGACCGGCGCACCCTGGAGCTCTGGACCACCGAACCGGGGGTCCAGGTCTACACCGCCAACCAGCTCGACGGCGCGTTCACCGACGGCACCGGCCGCCGCCACGAGCGCCACGGATCGCTCTGCCTGGAGACCCAGCACCTCCCCGACTCACCCAACCGCCCCGCCCACCCCAGCACGGTGCTCCGCCCCGGTGAAACCCTGCGCAGCCGTACCGAATGGCGCTTTCCGCACCTGGGCTCCCAAGAAAACCGGTTGCGGCCTTCCACCGCCCCCTGATCTACTCCCCGCAAGCCACCAGGACGACCCAGGAGTTCTCTGACCATGCGCCGAGCTTTCGTGTTCCTCCCGACAGAAACTGACCTTTCTCTCAAGGACATGAAGCTTCTTGCATACGTTGAACCTGGGAATTCTGGCGCATGTCGACGCCGGTAAGACAAGCCTGACCGAGCGGCTCCTCCACACCGCCGGAGCCATCGACACCCTCGGCAGCGTCGACGACGGCAGCACACGGACGGACTCCCTCGCGCTGGAGCGCCGACGCGGCATCACCATCAAGTCGGCCGTCGTCTCCTTCGCCCTCGGCGCCACCACGGTCAATCTGATCGACACCCCCGGCCACCCGGACTTCATCGCCGAGGTGGAACGGGTCCTCGGCGTCCTCGACGGGGCCGTCCTCGTCGTCTCCGCGGTGGAGGGCGTCCAGGCCCAGACCCGGGTCCTGCTGCGGACCCTGCGACGGCTGCGCATCCCGACCCTGCTGTTCGTCAACAAGACCGACCGCCCGGGCGCACGCTACGACTCGCTGCTGACGAGCATCACCGAACGGCTCTCCCCGGACACCGTGGCCATGGGCTCGACCCGGCACCTCGGCACCCGGTCCGCTTCCACCACGCCGTTCACCGGGTCCGACCCCGGCTTCACCGGCGCGCTCACCGACCTGCTGACCCGCCACGACGACGAACTGCTGACCGCGTACGTCGACGACCCGGCGGCCCTCACCCACGCCCGGCTCCTGGAAGCCCTGGCCGAGCAGACCGCCCGGTGCCGCGTCCACCCGGTCTTCTTCGGATCCGCCGCCACCGGCGCGGGCATCGACGCCCTGGCCGACGGCATCACCGCCCTGCTGCCCGCCGCCGCGGGGGACGCGGAGGCGCCGGCCCGGGGCACGGTGTTCAAGGTCGACCGGACCGCCAACGGCGAGCGGACCGCGTACGTCCGCATGGTCGAAGGCACCGTGCGCGCCCGCGAGGTGCTGCGCTTCCGCAGCCCGGACGGCCGGGAGGGAGAGGGCAAGGTCTCGGCGGTCACCGTCTTCGAGGACGGCGGTGAAGTGCCGGCCCCCGCTGTCGGCGCCGGCCGGATCGCCAGGCTGAAGGGGCTGGCCGGCATCCGCATCGGCGACAGCGTGGGGGAGGCGCGGGCGGAGGCCGGGCGCCGCCACTTCGCCCCGCCGACCCTGGAGACGGTCGTCGTCCCCGTGCGGCCGGAGGACCGCGGCGCCCTGCACATCGCCCTCGGCCGCCTCGCCGAACAGGACCCGCTGATCGCCGTCCGCCGCGACGACCTCCGTCAGGAGGTGTCCCTCTCGCTCTACGGGGAGGTGCAGAAGGAGGTCATCCAGGCGACCCTGGCCGATGAGTTCGGGGTCGACGTCACCTTCCGTGGGACCACGACGATCTGCCTGGAACGGCCGGCCGGTACGGGGGCGGCCGTCGAGATCATCGACACGGACCCCAACCCCTTCCTCGCCACCGTCGGCCTGCGCGTCGACCCGGCCCCGTACGGCAGCGGGGTGGAATTCCGCCGAGAAGTGGAACTCGGCTCCATGCCCTATTCCTTGATGCGGGCGGTGGAGGAAACCGTGCTGTCAACTCTGACCCAGGGAATTCACGGCTGGCAGGTGACCGATTGCGTCGTCACCCAGACGCATTCCGGCTACTGGCCCCGGCAGAGCCATTCCCACGGCACGTTCGACAAAAGCATGTCGAGCACGGCGGGCGATTTCCGCCATCTGACCCCGCTGGTCCTGATGGACGCGCTGCGCCGGGCCGGGACCCAGGTGTACGAGCCGATGCACCGCTTCCGCCTGGAGCTGCCCACCGACACCTTCGGCGCCCTGGTCCCGGTCCTCGCCCGGCTGCGCGCCGTGCCCGGGCCGCCCGGGATGCGCGGGCCGCTCTGCACCCTGGAGGGTGAGCTCCCGGCGGCCCGGGTCCACGAACTCCAGCAGCTGCTCCCGGGGTTGACCCGGGGCGAGGGGATGCTGGAGTCGGCTTTCGACGGCCACCGCCCGGTGACCGGCCCGGTCCCGGAACGGCCGCGCACCGACCACGACCCGCTGCACCGCAAGGAGTACCTGCTGCGCACGGTGCGGCGGGTCGCCGGTTGAGGCCGCTACTTCAGGTACGGGCCCGCCGCGCCGATCTTCCCGGGCGCGGCGTTCTTCCCGCCGAGGTCCAGGACGTACACGCGCAGGTTCCCCTTCCCGGGCGCCGGGACCGCGAGCGTGCCCCCGCTCACCACCTTGGTGTCACCGGTCACGGCGTCCTTGTAGGTGCCGTTCGGGATGCCGGTGTACGTGGCACTCCCGGAGACCGTCACCAGGGCGAAGCTGTCGGTGCCGCTCGCCGCGTCGGTGTAGCGCCGCTTGTACGCCATGGAGCCGCTGATGCCCTCCGTGGAGTACTGGCCCAGCTGGAGGGCGGGTACCGCCCGCCGGATCTCGTTGAGCCGCTGGAGGTGCCGGGCCAGCGGCGCGGCCAGGGTGTCGGCGACCTTGCCGGTGGCCGAGGACACCTTCCCGAAGTCCGATGCCGTCACCTCGCCGGCCAGCTGGTCCCCGAAGTAGGCCCGCCCGGTCGAGGCCAGCGGGCAGCGGGGCCCGCAGTCGATCTGCTTCCCCTTCTGGAACTCGATCTCGGAGCCGTAGTAGAGCGTCGGGATGCCCCGGAAGGTCCACATCAGCGACATGTTCTCCGCCCACGCGTCTGTTCCGCCCGTGTACCGCTCGCTGCTCTTGTTGGGCCCGTAGTCGTGGCTGTCGACGTACACCACGTTGTAGGTGGCGTCGTTGTAGCTGTCGTCGGAGTCCTTGCCGTTGTGGAAGGCGTTGTTCGCGTCACCGAAGTTCATGTGCATCCGCATGTCGATGACGTTCATCCCGGAGAACCGGCTGCGGTCCGGTGCGTGGTAGGCGTTGCCCTTGAGGAACGCGTTGTCGGAGACGGGCTGGGACCCCGTGCCCTGCTGCTGCTCGTAGTCGTACATCTCCAGGGCGGCCTTCTCGTCGTCCGCGCTGTACTCCTTGCGCTCCTTCCAGGTGAAGAACTGCGCGGAGTGGTTGACCGAACCGCGGTTCCACTTGTCGTTGACGAAGGCGGCGACCTCGCCGAAGACGAAGAAGTTCTTGGCCGCCTCGGCGCCGAACTTCTGCGTGACCCGTTCCTGGATCGCGGGCAGGAAACGGCGGTTCCAGGTGGTGCGGGGGATGTGCACCGCCGTGTCGAGCCGGAAGCCGTCGACGCCCATGTCGATGTACTTGTTGTAGGCGCCGATCAGATAGTTCTGCACCTGGGCGTTCTCGGTGTTGAAGTCGGCGAGGTCGTCGTGGAGCCAGCAGGAGCGGGAGTCCTCGCCCTCCCAGTTGCCGATCCAGCAGTTGTGGTAGAGCGCCTTGGGGAACATACCCGAAGTGGGGCTCGGCCACTGGCAGTTGTAGATCCGGTAGCCCTCCGGTGAGGTGTGCCCGGTGGGTGTGCCCCAGCCCACGCAGGTGTTGCCGGTGGGCTCGGCCGTGGACCACAGGTCGCCGTTGTAGTACGACTTCCCCGACTTGGGCTCGACGGTGAGCCCGTCGTAGGTGAAGCCGTCGTTCCTCTCGTCGTAGTACCAGCTCCACTGGGTGTCGCGGACGCCGTAGGCCTTCGGGGTGAACAGGCCCTTGGCGCCCCAGCGCGAGGAGTGGTTGTGGATGACGTCCTGGTAGATCTTCATGCCCTTGGCGTGGGCGGCGTTGATGAGGTCCTGGTACGAGGCGCCGGCGGACTCCAGGCGTGGGTCGACCCTGTAGAAGTCGTAGCCGTGGTAACCGTGGTAGTCGTAGTCCGAGCGGTTGAGGACGACCGGGGTGACCCAGATCGCGGAGAAGCCGAGCCCCTTGATGTAGTCGAGCTTCTGCACCAGCCCTTTGAAGTCCCCCCGGAACATGGGGTCGTTGTTGGCCGCGTTGCCGGACTTCTCGTGCTGGCTGCCGCCCCGGTTGTTCGTGGGGTCGCCGTCGTTGAAGCGGGCGGTCAGCACGAAGTAGATCGGGTCCTTGCGGGGATCGGTGCCCAGCGGTGTGCCGGTCGCCGGGGCGGTGGGCTTCTCGCCGGTGGTGGCGGTGGCCGCCGCGGACTCGGCCGACACGTTCCCGGCGGCGTCGACGGCCCGCACGGTGTAGCGGTAGGCGGTCTTCGCCTCAAGTCCGGTGTCGGCAAAGACGGTGGAGCCGACATCGGTGACGAAGGTGCCCTTCGTGCCGCCCGTCCGGGTGACCTGATACTTCGTCACGCCCCGGTCGTCGGTGGAGGGTTCCCAGCTCACCAGGACGGACACCCCGTCGGCCGCGGCCTTCACCGCGGTGGGCACGGAGGGCGCCTCGGTGTCCGGCTCCTCGGCGGCGCAGGGGTCCTTCGCCGTGGCGGTCACCTTGCGGTCCTTCACGGTGGTGAGCCCGGCCGGGAGGGTGTAGTCGCTGCCGTTGTTGTTGTCCCAGACCCCGTTGCCGTTGTTGAACGTGGCCTGGAGGCCGGTGGCGCTGCCCAGGTCCACGGTCCGCCGCACCCAGCCGGTGCAAGCCGCCTCCATGCCGACACCCGGAACCGCCGTCCAGGCTCCGCCGTGCGGGCGGTAGTGCAGGTTGACGGTGGACCAGCCGACGGTGGACGTCGCGTAGTAGACGGACGCGGTGTTCGGCCCGCCGGGATCAGGCTCCTCCGGGTCCGTGCCCGCACACGGGTCGCTGTGCGCCACGACCCCGTCCTTGACGGTGATGTTCCCGGTGCCCAGGTCGTAGTTCTTGCCCGCGTTGTTGTCCCAGGTGCCCGAGCCGTTGTTGAAGGTGGCCTTCAGCCCGCTCGCACCGCCCAGGGGAACGGTCAGCTTGACCCAGTCGGTGCAGGCGGAGGCCATACGGGTGCCGGGCACGGCGGTCCAGGAGCCGCCGTCGGGGGCGTAATGCAGGTGGTACGCCGACCAGTTGCGGGTCTTCGTGGAGTAGAAGACGGTCGCCGTGGTCTCGGCGGCGGCGACGGGTGCGGTGGCCGGTTCGGCGACCGGAGGGGGAGCGGCTTCCGGTACGGCGGTGAGGAGTCCCAGCAGTCCGGCTGCCGCAACGGCCGCCGCGAGCGGGCGGCCGGGCAGTCGGCGGGAGGTGCGTCTCATACGTGTCTCCAGGGGAGGGGAGAACCCTGACGCGCCTCGGGGTTCGGCGAGGGGGAACACGGTCCGGCGGCAAGCTCTGCCGGAATGTTGCTGCAATCTCTTGCGCCGTGGAAGTTACCGGTGCATGACAGGCCCGTAAAGGGGTGCGGCAGAACCGGCTCACCGGAATGGACCACCGGGCGGGGGCGTTCGCACGGTCATGACCTTCTCCGTTGATGTGACCGTGCGCGGCTACGAGCTCGACACCCAGGGCCATCTGAACCAGGCCGTCTACCTCCAGTACGCGGAGCACGCCCGCTGGGAGCTGCTGCGGGCCGCCGGGCTCCCCCAGGAGAAGCTGCTGGCGGACGGCATCGGCCCGGTGCAGCTGGAGGTCACCGTGAAGTACCGCCGGGAGCTGCGGGGCGGCGAGAAGGTACGGGTCACCTGCCGTTTCGACTACGGCACGGGGAAGACGTTCACCCTGGCCCAGCAGGTCATCAACGAGGACGGCACGGTGGCCGCCGAGATCACCGGGGTGGCCGGCGTCCTCGACCTGACCGAACGCCGCCTCGTCCCGGACCCGCAGGGCCGCCTGGCCGCACTGGCGGGTAACCCGGACCTGCTGACCGGCTGAGCCGCCGAAATGGAGTGGACGCCCCTTGCCCGGTAGGCGGGGGCGTCCACGGTGCATCGAGGGCGGGGAAGGTCAGACGGGCGTGCCGACGACCAGGTGGTCGCCCGGGATACCGGCCTTGCCGGGGGCGTAGTAGTCCTTGATCCCGGCGACCCACGTCTCCACCCGGATGCGGTCCCCGTCGGTCGGCTCGAACGCGTCGAAGAGCGCGTCGATGTTGGCGGGCTCGAACCCGATCGCCGTCATCAGCGCCATGAACAGCGGCCGCTCGATCAGACCGTCGCCGTCCGGGTCGCCGAGCGCCGCGAGCGCCTCGGCGAACACGGCGATCGTCGCGTCGAACCGCTCCGGCGACAGCACACAGGCGGTGAACTCCTCGAAGCTGATCTCGCCGTCGCCGTTCTCGTCCAGCTCGGTGAGCAGGGTCGTCCAGTACCGCCGGAACGCTCCCCGCATCGCGTCCTTGGCCGCCTGGTCCGAGGCGTGCGCCTCACGTACGACGCGGTCGGCCATGATCTCGAAGTCGTCGGCCTCCAGGACCCCGTTGGCGTTGGCATCGAACAGGGAGAAGACGAGCGCGACCCGCCGGGTGGCCTCAGTGGTCATGAATCCGTCACCTTTCGCCGTACGGTCCCGCCGACCGGAGCCCCGGTCGGCCCACCCACTCTCCGGCCGGAGCGCGACTGGCACGGCGAAAGCCGTATCCCTTTCACCTGAAGGACGTAACCACCCTCGCGTAAACGTCGAGTTGAGGCAGACGGCGAGGCGCAGCGCCCCCGCACGCCTCGGTCCGGGCCGTCGGCGGCCGCGTCGTAGCGGGGGAGCGGGGGAACCTGTTCCCGCGCCCACCTTCTAAGCTGGGCGGATGCGCGTGAGGCCCACCGCCGGGGAGGCCGGACCGTCCGCGACCAGGGAGACCCGGTCGCTGCCCGCGCACGCGCCCGGTGCGGTCGACACCCCCTTCGTCATCAAGGGCTACGACGAGGTCGTCTCCCACGACACCCTCTGGGACGCGCACTCCCACCCCTTCCACGAACTGCTCTGGAACGAGCGGGGCGCCTCCTCGGCGGTGGTCGGCGAACGCATCTGGACGATCACCCCCGCCCTCGGCCTGTGGATGCCCGCCGGGACCCTGCACTCCGGGTCGGCGACGGCGGGGACCTGGTTCCGGGCGAGCTTCTTCGGCTTCCGTACGACGTCGTCGATCTCCGACACCCCGGTCGCCGTCGAGATCACCCCCTTGCTGCGCCTCCTGCTGGAACGGCTCGGCGAACCCGGCCTGGCCCCCTCCTCCCGGGCCGCGACCGAGGCGCTCGTGCTCGACGTCCTCGCGCCGTCGCCCCGCGAGCTGCTCGTCCAGGTCCCCACCTCCGCCCTCCTGCGCCCCATCGCGGACGCGGTCCGCGAGGATCCGGGCGACCAGCGGACGCTGGCGGACTGGGCGTCCGAGCTGGGGGTCAGCACCCGTACGGTCACGCGCGCTTTCAGCGCCGAGACGGGCACGAGCTTCGTACGCTGGGTCGCGACGGTCCGCGCCCAGCACGCGATCGGCCTGCTCACCCGGGGCTGGGACGTCGAGTCGGTCGCCGAACAGGTCGGCTACCGCTCCGCGAGCGCCTTCGGCGTGGCCTTCCGGCGGACCACCGGGCTGACCCCGGGCACGTTCCGGCCGGAGCTCACGCCCTGAGTCCACGCCCGGAACTCACGTCCCGAGCTCACGCCCTGAGCAGGCGGAGGCCGAGATCCGCCTCGTCGAGCCCGGCCAGGTCGCCGTTGCGTTCGGCCCACCGGCCGGAGGCGAGGTCGTCGCCGAGGCTGCGCACCGCACGCTCCTCCGCCTCCGGCCCGACTCTCGTCCACACCGACATCGCACGGCGCACCCGCTCCTCCAGATACGCCCCCGGCCGGCGCCAGTACGCCTCGAACAGGCCGTCGGTGCAGTCCCACGGGACGGGTACCGGCGCGGCGCGGCCGCCGATCGCGTCGGCCATCCCGGCGAGCGAGGGGAACTCCGCGAGGACGCCGGTGAACTCGGGCAGATAGTCGCGGGTGAGCCAGAACCGGTCCTGCCATCCGGGCTCGTCGGTGTCGAAGGTGAGCACCACCACGCGGCGGGCCACCCGCCGCATCTCGCGCAGCCCCGCGATCGGATCCTCCCAGTGGTGAACGGTGGAGACGGCCATCGCGACATCGAAGGAACCGTCCGCGAACGGCAGGCTCTCCGCCGCGGCGTCGACGCACGGCGCCGAGCCGGGGGGCCGCTGCCCCCGCATGACCGCCGACGGCTCCACCGCGGTCACCTGGCGGTCGGCGGGCTCGTAGGAGCCGGTGCCGGCCCCGACGTTCAGTACCGTCCGCGCGTCCCCGAGCGCGTCCCAGATCTGCGCGGCGATCCTGGGATCGGTCCGCCGGGTCGCCGTGTAGGCGTCGCCGATCGTGTCGTACAGCTGTGCACCGAGCACTTCCAGCTGCTCTTCCGGTGTCACCTTGAGCCCCCTAGCCCTTGTCCTGAGTTCCCTGTCGATGGCCGTCACCATCGCGTCGGCGCGATCACGCCGCTTCACCAGCAGGCCGCGCAGCCGGTGCAGGTGCGCGACCGCGTCGGCCGACGGGTCGTCGACCAGCTCCGCGATCTCCCGCAGTCCGAAGCCCAGCCGCCGGTAGGCCAGCACCTCACGCAGCCGTTCCACATCGCCCGCCGCATAGGCCCGGTACCCGGCGGCGGTCCGTGCGGACGGCCGGACCAGCCCGATGTCGTCGTAGTGATGCAGCGTGCGGACGCTCACACCGGCCAGCTCGGCCACGCGTCCCACGGTCCAGTGTTCTTCCACGGCACCGACTATGCGGCCTGACGCCACGTGAGGGTCAAGAGCCTTCCTCACCGCCCATCGCATGTCCTTATCGCTACAACACCTGTCTCAAACAGTTGATTGCGACAGTCGTACCTCCTCTCATAAAGTGCGAAGGCAAGCCTTACCTAAGCCGCTCTGCCTCCGCAGTGCACCCCTCCCACGACGGCGGCCCCTGCCCGGACGTGCGGGAAGCGGCACCCCGACCCTCCGGAAAGCCGGGTACTCACCCATGTCCTCACACCGCCTCCGCCTGCTCGCCGTGGCAGCCGCCCTCGTCTCCGTCGCCGCCTGCGGCGGGAGCGGGAGCGGTGACGCCGAGAACAAGAAGAGCGAGGGGAGCGCTGCCGGCGGCTTCCCGCTCAAGGTCGAGCACGCCCTGGGCACGACCACCATCCCCGCCGAGCCGAAGCGCGTCGCCACGGTCAACTGGGCCAACCACGAGGTGCCGCTGGCGCTGGGCGTCGTGCCCGTCGGCATGGCCTCCGCCAACTTCGGCGACGACGACGGCGACGGGGTGCTGCCCTGGGTCGAGGACCGGCTGAAGGAGCTCAAGGCCAAGACCCCGGTGCTGTTCGACGAGACCGACGGCATCGACTTCGAGGCCGTGGCCGACACGAAGCCCGACGTCATCCTGGCCGCGTACTCCGGACTGACCAAGAAGGACTACGAGACCCTCAGCGAGATCGCCCCCGTCGTCGCCTACCCGGACGCCGCCTGGGCCACCCCGTGGCGCGAGATCATCCGCACCAACAGCAAGGCGATCGGCCTCGCCGACGAGGGCGAGAAGCTGATCACGAAGCTCGACGGCGACATAGCGAAGACCGCCGCCAAGTACCCGCAGCTCAAGGGCAAGTCGGCGATGTTCATGACGCACGTCGACCCCAACGACGTCAGCGAGATCGGCTTCTACACCACGCACGACACCCGGACCCAGTTCTTCAAGGACCTGGGCATGACGACGCCGGGCAGCATCGCGAAGGCGTCCGAGGGCACCGACAAGTTCGCCCTCACCAAGAGCGCCGAGCAGATCGACGCGTTCGACGACGTCGACATCATCACCGGGTACGGGGACGACACGGGCGAGCTGCTGAAGACCATCAGCAAGGACCCGCTGCTCTCCAAGATCCCGGCCGTCAAGCGCGGCTCCACCTATCTCCTGCCCGGCAGCTCGCCCCTGGCCACCGCCGCCAACCCGACGCCCCTGTCGATCAGTTACGTGCTCGACGACTACGCCGCCGCCCTCGCCAAGGCCGCGGACAAGGTCAAGTGACCGCTTCCACCGACCGGCGCCCGCCGGACGCCACCATGGCCCGGCGTCCGGCGGGCGTCCGCACGCTCTGGCTCCTCGCCGCCGTCCTCGCGCTGGCCGCCGTCATGGTGGCGTCGATCGCCTTCGGCTCACGCGATGTGCCGTGGGCCGACGTCCAGGCGGCGCTCGGCGGCGCCGAGGAGACCCTCGGGCAGGCGGCGGCCACGAAGCGGATCCCCCGTACGGTTCTCGCGGTCGTCATCGGCGCGGCGCTGGGCCTGGCCGGTGGGGTGATGCAGGGCGTGACCCGTAACCCGCTGGCCGACCCCGGCATCCTCGGCGTCAACATGGGCGCTTCGCTCGCCGTCGTCACCGCCGTCGCGTTCTTCGGGCTCTCCTCGCCGACCGGCTACATCTGGGTCGCCATCGCGGGGGCTGCCCTGTCCGCCCTGTTCGTGTACACCGTCGGGACGCTCGGGCGGGGCGGGGCCACCCCGCTCAAGCTGGCGCTCGCCGGGGCCGCCACCTCGGCCGCGTTCGCCTCGCTCGTGAGCGCCGTCATCCTGCCCCGTAACGACATCGCCGGATCCTTCAAGCTCTGGCAGATCGGCGGCGTCGGCGGCGCCTCCTTCGAGCGCATCGGGCAGGTGGCGCCGTTCCTCGCGGTCGGCTTCGCCATCTGCCTGCTCTCCGCCCGCGCCCTCAACTCCCTCGCCTTGGGCGATGAGTTGGCGGCCGGGCTGGGTGAACGGGTCGCCGTCGCCCGGGCGGTGGCCGCGCTCGGCGCCGTACTGCTGTGCGGAGCGGCGACCGCCGTCGCCGGGCCCATCGGCTTCGTCGGCCTCGTCGTCCCGCACACCTGCCGGCTGCTCGTCGGCGTCGACCACCGTTGGCTGCTGCCGCTCTCGGCGCTGCTCGGCGCCGTCCTGCTCACCGCCGCCGATGTGGCCGGGCGGATCGTCGCGCGCCCGGCGGAGATCGACGTGGGCATCGTGACCGCGCTGATCGGCGCCCCCTTCTTCATCTACATCGTCCGCCGACAGAAGGTGCGTGCCCTGTGAGCGCCCCCGCCCTCACCCGGCCGGCCCCCCAGGAGGCGTCGCCCGCGTCCGTCGCGGCCGCCACCCGCCGCCGGATCCGCGGCGCCTCGCGCAGGCGCCTGGTGATCCTCGTCCTGGCCGTCCTCGTCGTCGCCGCGTTCGCCGTGACCCTGATGGCGGGCCGTACGTTCTACCCGCCCGGCGACGTCTGGCGCGTCATCCTCGGCGAGCAGGTGCCGGGCGCCTCCTTCACCGTCGGCCGGCTGCGGCTGCCGCGCGCGGTCCTCGCCCTGGTGGCCGGGTTCAGCTTCGGCCTGGCCGGTGTCACCTTCCAGACGATGCTCCGCAACCCCCTCGCCAGCCCCGACATCATCGGCATCAGCTCCGGGGCGAGCGCCGCCGCGGCCATCGCCATCGTCACGCTCTCCCTCGGCGAGGTGCAGGTCTCGGTCCTCGCCATCGCCGCCGGACTCGGCGTCGCCCTGCTCGTCTACTCCCTGGCGTTCCGGGGCGGGGTCGTCGGCACCCGGCTCATCCTCATCGGCATCGGCATCTCCGCCATGCTCGACAGCATCACCTCCTACGTCCTGTCCCAGGCCGCCGAATGGGACCTCCAGGAGGCGATGCGCTGGCTGACCGGCAGCCTCAACGGCGCCACCTGGGACCAGGTCCTCCCCGCCCTCGCCGCGGCCGCCGTCCTCACCCCGCTCCTCCTCGGCCAGGCCCGCAGCCTCTCCGCGATGCAGCTCGGCGACGACACCGCCTCCGCCCTCGGCGTACGGGTCGAACGCACCCGGATCACCGTCATCGTGGCCGCCGTCGGGCTCATCGCCTTCGCCACGGCGGCCGCCGGACCCATCGCGTTCGTGGCGTTCCTCTCCGGACCCATCGCGGCCCGGATCGTCGGCGCGGGCGGCTCCCTGCTGGTGCCCGCCGGGCTCGTCGGCTCGCTGCTGGTCCTCGTCGCCGACTTCACCGGCCAGTTCGCCTTCGGCGAGCGCTACCCGGTGGGCGTCGTCACCGGCGTCCTCGGCGCCCCCTACCTCGTCTACCTGATCATCCGCACCAACCGGGCGGGAGGCTCGCTATGACCACCGACCACCAACTGACCGCCGAAGACCTCACCCTCGGCTACGGCGACCGTACGGTCGTCTCCTCCCTCGACCTGGCCGTACCGCCTGGCGCGATCACCGTCATCGTCGGCGCCAACGCCTGCGGCAAGTCCACCCTGCTGCGCTCGATGTCCCGCCTCCTCGCCCCCCGCGAGGGCCGCGTCGTCCTGGACGGCAAGGAGGTGCACCGCCTCCCCGCCAAGGAACTGGCCCGTACGCTCGGCCTGTTGCCGCAGTCACCGGTGGCGCCCGAAGGCATCACCGTCTCCGACCTAGTGGGCCGGGGCCGCCACCCGCACCAGTCCATGTTCTCCCGCTGGAACGAGAAGGACGACGCGGCCGTGGCCTCGGCCCTGGAGGCGACGGCGACCGAACCCCTCGCCGACCGCGCGGTCGACGAACTCTCCGGCGGCCAGCGCCAGCGCGTCTGGATCGCCATGGCCCTGGCCCAGCAGACCGACCTGCTCCTGCTCGACGAGCCCACCACGTTCCTCGACGCCAGCCACCAGATCGAGGTCCTCGACCTGCTGACCGACCTCAACCGCTCGCGCGGCACCACCATCGTGATGGTGCTCCACGACCTCAACCTCGCCGCCCGGTACGCCGACCACCTCATCGCCCTCGCCGACGGCACGCTGCACGCCGCAGGCTCCCCGGCCGACGTGCTCACCGAGGCGACAGTCCGCGCGGTCTTCGGCCTGGAGAGCCGCGTCGTCGAGGACCCGGTCTCCGGCCGCCCCCTGATGCTGCCGATCGGCCGCCACCACGTGCGGGAGCGGCCGGGCCCTCAGGAGCCGAGCAGCGCGGAGCCGTACCAGTCCGAGGAGCCGGTCACCCCCGGCAGCGCGAGGAAGTAGCCGCCGCCCGTCGTGGTGCTGAAGTCGGCGAACCGCTCGCCCTCCAGCCGCTTCTGCACGGTCGCGAACTGCCGGGCGATGTCCCGCTGGTAGCAGCAGAAGACCAGCCCCACATCGAGGGTGCCGTCGGGCGCGAGGCCCCGGTCGATGTTGTAGCTCCGGCGCAGCAGCACCGAGTCCTCGCTCCCGGCGGTCCGCGGATTGGCCCGGCGGATGTGCGAGTCCAGCGGGGTCACCCGGCCCTCCGGGTCCCGCCCGTAGTCGGGCAGGTCGCTCTCCTTGCGTCCGTCGAGCGGCGCCCCGGTCGACTTGCGCCGGCCGAAGATCCGCTCCTGCTCGCCGAGGGGGACCCGGTCCCACGCCTCGGCCCGCAACCGGATGGTGCGCAGCACCTGGTAGCTCCCGCCGCGCGCCCAGCCCGGCCCCTCCGGCCCGACCCAGACCAGCCGGTTCATCTCCCGCGCGGACGCCGTGTCCGGGTGCGCGGTGCCGTCCTTGAAGCCGACGAACGACCGCGGCGCGCCCTCGGGGCGCGGCGGGTTGAGGAAGCCGTCGGTCCGCCACCGCGTCCGCAGCAGCCCCGAGGTCTCCCGCGCCAGATCCCGTACGACATGGAGGACGGCGTCCGGGTGCTGGGCGCAGACCTGCACCGAGAGATCGCCGTGGCAGCTCCCCGGCTCCAGCCGGTCCCCGGGGAACTCCGGCATCGGGACGAGTCCGGGCGGCCGTGCCCCCGCCAGCCCGTACCGTCCGTCGAACAGGGAGGCACCCACCCCGACGGTGATGGTCAGCCGGTCCTCCGGGCCCCGCACCGCCGCCACGTCCGGGTCCAGCGGGGTGACCCCGGCCGTCAGGGTGCGGCACCGCGCGGTCAGCTTCTTCAGGAGCGCCGCCAGTTCGGCCCGGTCGCGCGCGAGCACGTCGAAGGCGGCGAAACCACCGAACCGCTGCTGCCGGGTGAGGATCCCCGCCTGGTGCGCCCCGTGGAACGGCACCCGCCCGTCGTCGGCGCCGGCGACGGCCGCCGGCGCGCCGGAAGCGGCCCCCACCGCCACCGTGCCGGTCAGGCCCGCGGCCCCCACGACACTCGCGGCTCCCCGCACGAAGACCCGTCGGCCGGGACGCGTATCCCGGCGTTGGTCACTTTCCGTCATGGCCGTTCTCCTTCCGGGATCGCGGCGGTCTGCTCCGGCTCCTCGGCCCTACCGCGCGGAACGCCAGCTCAGCACGGTTTCCCCGGGCATGGCGGGTCGCTTGGGCCGGGCGGCTGAGCGCCGGGGCGTACGCCCCCCTGATCGGCTGACTGCGGAGGGTGAGTGACATGTTTCGCGGCCCGGCGGGGGACACAGGGGAGGTCTGTTCCCCGGCCCGGAGCCGGGACGGCCTCACACCCCGAACCGGCCATTGGGAGAACCTCGGTGGAGAACACCTCGGTGCAGCACGCCTCGGCGCAGGACACGGAAACCGTACGGAGCTGTCCGTTCGACTTCGCACAGCAACTGGAGTTCGACCCCCAGCTCAAGGAACTGCTGACCGAGGAGCCCGTCTCCCGTATCCGTATGGCGTACGGAGAGGGCGAGGCGTGGCTCGTCACCCGCTACGAGGACGTCCGGACGGTCACCACCGACCGGCGCTTCAGCCGCAGCGCCGTACTCGGCCGGGACTTCCCCCGGATGACCCCGGAGCCGATCGTCCAGGCCGAGTCCATCAACCTCATGGACCCGCCCGCCAGCAGCCGGCTGCGCAGCCTGGTCGCCAAGAGCTTCACCCCGCGCCGCGTCGAGCAGATGCGCGAGGGCACCCAGCGGGTCGTGGACCGGCTGCTGGACGGGATGGAGGACGAGGGCTCACCCGCCGACTTCGTCGCCCGGGTCTCCTCGCCGCTGCCGCTGATCACCATCTGCGAGGCCCTCGACATCCCCGAGGCCGACCGCCCGTGGCTCCGCGCCCACGCCATGACCATGATGAACGTCGGCGCGGCGGGCAAGGAGGACGCCGTACGGGCCAAGGCCGAACTGCGCGGCTACTTCACCGAGCTGACCGCCGAGCGCCGCCGCTCCCCGGGCGAGGACCTCATCTCCACCCTGGCCACCGCCCGCGACGGCGACGAACTGCTCGACGACAAGGAACTCGCCGTCATGGCGATGGTCCTGCTCATCACCGGCCAGGACACCACCACCTACGAACTCGGCAACATCGCCTACACCCTGCTCACCCGGCCCCAGCTGCTGAAGACGCTCCAGGCGGAACCGGAGCGGCTGCCCCGCACCATCGAGGAGCTGCTGCGGTACATCCCGTTCCGCAAGGGCGTCGGCATCCCCCGGATCGCCCTGGAGGACGTGGAGCTCGGCGGGGTCGCCATCAAGGCCGGCGACGTGGTCCATGTGTCGTACCTGACGGCCAACCGGGACTCCGCCAAGTTCGACCGCCCCGACGAGCTGGACCCCGACCGGCCGTCCGTCCCGCACATGACGTTCGGCTGGGGCGCCCACCACTGCCTGGGCGCGCCGCTCGCCACCATGGAAATGGAGGTGGCCTTCGCCACGCTCCTGGCCCGCTTCCCGGCCCTGCGTCTCGACGCGGAGCCGGAGGACATCCGGTGGAACACGACGTCCATCTGGCGTTACCCACTGGCTCTGCCCGTCACCTGGTGACGAGAGCCTCCGCTCCCAGATACGAGGAGAACCCATGGCGACCCTGTGCCGACCGGCCATCGCTGTGCCCGAACACGTCATCACGATGCAGCAGACCCTGGAGCTGGCCCGGGAGACCCACCACGGGCACCCCCAGCGCGACCTCGTCCTGAGGCTCATCCGGAACACCGGAGTCCAGACCCGGCACCTGGTCCAGCCGATCGAGGAGACCCTCAAGCACCCCGGCTTCGAACTCCGCAACCAGGTGTACGAGGCCGAGGCCAAGACCCGGGTCCCCGAAGTGGTGCGGCAGGCCCTGGCCAACGCCGGGACCGAACCGGCCGACATCGATCTGATCGTCTACGTCTCCTGCACGGGCTTCATGATGCCCTCGCTGACCGCCTGGCTCATCAACACCATGGGGTTCAGACCCGAGACCAGACAGCTGCCCATCGCCCAGCTCGGCTGCGCGGCCGGCGGCGCGGCGATCAACCGGGCGCACGACTTCTGCCGCGCCTACCCCGACTCCAACGTCCTCATCGTCTCCTGCGAGTTCTGCTCGCTCTGCTACCAGCCCACCGACATCGGCGTCGGATCGCTGCTCTCCAACGGCCTGTTCGGGGACGCCGTCTCCGCCGCCGTCGTACGGGGGCAGGGCGGCACCGGCATGAAGCTGGAGCGCAACGGCTCCCACCTGGTGCCCGACACCGAGGACTGGATCTCCTACGCCGTCCGCGACACCGGATTCCACTTCCTGCTGGACAAGCGGGTGCCCGGCACCATGGAGATGCTCGCGCCGGTCCTGAAGGACCTGGTCGACCTGCACGGCTGGTCGGTGCCCGCCATGGACTTCTTCATCGTCCACGCCGGCGGCCCGCGCATCCTGGACGACCTCTGCCACTTCCTCGACCTGCCGATGGAGATGTTCCGCTACAGCCGGGCCACCCTCACCGAACGCGGCAACATCGCCAGCTCCGTCGTCTTCGACGCGCTCGCCCGCCTCTTCGACGACGGCGGTGCGGCCGAGTCGGCGCAGGGCCTGATCGCCGGATTCGGACCCGGCATCACCGCCGAGGTCGCGGTCGGCAGCTGGACGCACCACGACCCGGCCGTCGACCCCGACCGGGAGCTGGCGGACCTGGAGCTCGACGCGGGCGTTGCGCTGTCCGGCTGAACCCGTGTTAAGGCGCCGCAGGCGGCGGGGACGAAGGACCGGGTATTCGCGCTTCGCGGCCGCACACCCGCACCGCGGACGTAACCCCACCCAAGGAGACCTGCATGCGCCTGCGCGCCCGATGGGCCCCGGCCGCCCTGCTGCTGATCGCCCCGCTGATCGGCACCACCCCGGCCACCGCCGACACCGGACCGGAAGGGGTCCCGGTGGAGCGGTCCGCCCGGGCCGTCCCCGGGCAGTACATCGTCACCCTGGAGCCCGAACTCTCCCCGGACACCGTCCTGGAGGAGTTCGGGCTCCGCCCGTTGTTCACGTACGGGAATGTCCTGCACGGGTTCGCCGTCACCCTCACCGCCACCGAACTGGAGGCTGTCCGGGCCGTCCCCGGTGTTCTCGCCGTCGAGGAGAACGCCGAAGTGGCCGTGGAGACGCCCCGGGCTGGCGGCCTCTTCCGGGCCCCCGCGGCCACCTGGGGCACCGACCGGATCGACCAGCGCGCCCTGCCGCTGGACGACACCTTCACCACCACCGCCACGGGTGACGGCGTGAAGGTGTACGTCGTCGACACCGGGATCGAGGCCGGTCACGCCGAGTTCGGCAGCCGGGTCGTCAAGGGCTACGACGCGGTCGGCGACGGCCGTGACGGGCAGGACTGCAACGGCCACGGCACCCATGTCGCCGGCACCGTCGGGGGTTCCGTCTCCGGGGTGGCGAAGGACGCCTCCCTGGTCGGCGTGCGGGTCCTGAACTGCCAGGGGCGCGGCACCTGGGCCGGCATCATCGCCGGGTTCGACTGGGTGGCCAAGGACGCGGCGGGCAGCTCGACCCCCGCCGTCCTGAACGCCTCGCTCGGCGGGGCCCGCTCCCGGGCCGTCGACGCGGCCGTCGAAGCCGTCGCGGACGCGGGCGTCCTGCCCGTCGTGGCGGCGGGCAACGAGGACCAGGATGCCTGTGACGTCTCCCCGGCCGCGGCCGACGGCGTGGTCACGGTGGGCGCGAGCGACCGCCAGGACCGGGAGACCGCGTTCAGCAACTGGGGCTCGTGTGTCTCGCTCTACGCTCCCGGCGCCGACATCGTCTCCGCGAAGCTCGGCGGTGGCACCGTCTCCCTGAACGGCACGTCCATGGCCAGCCCGCACGTCGCGGGAGTCGCCGCCCTGTACAAGCAGGACAACCCCTCGGCCACGCCGGCAGCTGTCACGCGCTGGCTGACCGACACCGCCACCCCCGACGTGCTCTCCGGCCTCGGCCAGGGCTCGCCGGATCTGCTGCTGTACACCGGCGGCCTCTGACACACCGCCGGCCGGGGCCGGTGAGCGACGGCCGAGGGGCCTTCCGCTCACCGGCCCCTTCTGCGTCCGGCTGTTGCCGGAACAGTGGACGGTCTCTCATTTCTCTGCAACTCTCTGACCGCACAACGCAAAACCGAGCCGTAGTGCGTGCAGAATCGCGTGTTTCCTGACTACGGATCCAGAGCCGCGCCCTCGTCGCGCCGTGCGCCGAGGCCGAAGATCGGGGAGCTATGAGAGCCCAACGCTGGAGATGGCGGGCGATATCCGCCTTGGTCACGACCAGTCTTCTGATGATCGGCTGGCCGTCGCTCACCGCTTCGGCGGCCGACGGCCCCAACCTCGCCGCGGGCCGGGCCGCGGCCGCGAGCAGCGCTCATGCCGAGTACCCCGCACCCAACATCACCGACGGCAACGCGTCGACGTACTGGGAGAGCGCGGGCGGCAACCTGCCCCAGTGGGTGCAGACCGACCTCGGCTCGGCCGCCCGGGTCGACGAGGTGACGCTGAAGCTCCCGCCGTCCTGGGAGAGCCGCACGCAGACCCTCTCCCTCCAGGGCAGCGCCGACGGCACCAGCTTCGCCACCCTGAAGAGCTCGGCGGCCTACTCCTTCAGCCCGGGCTCCGCCAACGCGGTGAAGGTGACCTTCCCGGCCACGCTGACCCGCTTCGTCCGGGTCCACATCACCGCCAACACCGGCTGGCAGGCCGCCCAGCTCTCCGAGCTGGAGGTCCGGGCGGCAGCCGCATCGTCGGGCAACCTCGCCGCCGGAAAGACGCTCAAGGCCAGTAGCAGCAACGGAAGTTACTTCGCCGCCAACGCCAACGACGGCAATCGGGCCAGCTACTGGGCGAGCCGCGAGAACGACTTTCCGCAGTGGATCGAGGCCGACCTCGGATCGTCGGTCCGGGTGGACCGGGTCGTCCTGCGCCTCCCCGACGGCTGGGCGGCCCGCAGCCAGACGCTGAAGCTCCAGGCATCCACCAACGGCACGGAGTTCACCGACCTCACCGCCTCCAAGGACTACCGCTTCGACGCGGCGGGCGGACAGTCGGCGACGATCTCCTTCGATCCCACGACCACCCGGTACGTACGCGTCCTGGTCACCGCCAACTCGGGCAGCACCTCGGCCCAGTTGGCCGAGCTGGAGGTCTACGGCCCCGCGACCGGCGACACCCAGGCCCCGACCGCACCGGCCGACCTGGCGTTCACCGAGCCCGCCACCGGCCAGATCCGGCTGACCTGGAAGGCCGCCACGGACAACACCGGCGTCACCGGCTACGACGTCTACGCGAACAACACCCTGCTGGCCTCCGTCGCGGGCAACGTCACCACCTACACCGACACCCGGCCCGCCGGGCAGACGGTCTCCTACTACGTGCGCGCCAAGGACGCGGCGGGCAACGTCTCGCCCAACAGCAACACCGTCACCCGCACCGGTGACACGGGCGACACCCAGGCCCCCACCGCCCCCACCGCACTGGCCTTCACCGAACCGGCCGCCGGCCAGATCCGGCTCACCTGGCAGGCGTCCACCGACAACAAGGGCGTCACCGGCTACGACATCTACGCCAACAACGTGCTGCGCGGCTCCGTCGCGGGCAACGTCCTGACGTACACCGACACCCAGCCGGCCACCACCACGGTCAGCTACGTCGTCCGGGCCAAGGACGCGGCGGGCAACGTCTCCACCGACAGCAACACCGTGACCCGCAACGGCTCCACGGGCGCCGCCTCCAACCTCGCGGTCAACAAGCCGATCACGGCCTCCTCGGTGGTGCACACCTTCGTCGCCGCCAACGCCAACGACAACAGCACCTCCACCTACTGGGAAGGCGCGGGCGGCAGTTACCCCAACACCCTCACCGTCCAGCTCGGCTCCAACGCCGACACCCAGAGCGTCGTCGTCAAGCTCAACCCGGACAGCAGCTGGGGCCCGCGCACCCAGCGCATCGAGGTCCTGGGCCGCGAGCAGAGCTCCTCGTCCCTCAACTCCCTGGTCGCCGCGAAGGATTACGCCTTCAGTCCGGCGAGCGGCAACACGGTGACCATCCCGGTCTCCGCCCGCGTCGCCGACGTCCAGCTGAAGTTCACCGCGAACAGCGGCTCCGGCGCCGGCCAGGTCGCCGAGTTCCAGGTGCTGGGCGCCCCGGCGGCCAACCCCGACCTCCAGGTCACCGGCATCACCGCGTCGCCCGCCACCCCGGTGGAGTCCGACACCATCACCCTGACCGCCACCGTCCGCAACGCGGGCGCGCTCGCCGCCCCGGCGAGCAAGGTCGAGTTCCGGCTCGGCGACTCCAAGACCGCCACCGGCAACGTCGGCGCCCTGGCCGCCGGCGCCTCCACCCAGGTCAGCGCGTCCATCGGCGCCCGGGGCGCGGGCAGTTACGTCCTGAGCGCGGTCGCGGACCCGGACAACGAGGTCATCGAGCAGAACGAGACCAACAACACCTACACGGCCGCCTCCCCGCTGGTCGTGCAGCCGGTCTCCAGCTCCGACCTGGTCGCGAGCTCCGTCACCACCTCACCCTCCGCCCCGGCGGCCGGCAACACGGTCACCTTCTCCGTCGCCATCAAGAACCAGGGCACCATCGCCTCCGCCGCCGGCAGCCACGGCATCACGCTCACGCTGCTGAACTCCCAGGGCGCCACGGTGAAGACCTTCACCGGCGCGCACAACGGGGTCATCGCGGCCGGCGCCACCACCGCACCCGTCACCCTCGGCACCTGGCCCGCCGCCAACGGCTCGTACACCCTGCGCACGGTCCTCGCGGCCGACGCCAACGAGCTCCCGGTCAAGCGCGAGAACAACACCTCCACCGAGTCCCTCTTCGTCGGACGCGGCGCCAACATGCCGTACGACATGTACGAGGCGGAGGACGGCACCACGGGCGGCGGCGCCCAGGTCGTCGGCCCCAACAGGACCGTCGGCGACATCGCGGGCGAGGCCTCGGGACGCAAGGCCGTCACCCTCAACAACAACGGCAACTACGTGGAGTTCACCACCAGGGCGGCCACCAACACCCTGGTCACCCGGTTCTCCATCCCGGACTCCGCGGGCGGCGGGGGCATCGACTCCACGCTGAACGTCTACGTCGACGGCACCTTCCTCAAGGCGATCGACCTCACCTCCAAGTACGCCTGGCTGTACGGGAACGAGGCCGCACCCGGCAACTCCCCGGGCGCCGGAGCGCCCCGCCACATCTATGACGAGGCCAACGTCATGCTGGGGAAGACCGTCCCGGCCGGGTCGAAGATCCGGCTCCAGAAGGACGCCGCCAACTCCTCCCGGTACGCCATCGACTTCGTCAGCCTGGAGCAGGTCGCCCCGGTCGCCAACCCGAATCCCGCCACGTACACCGTGCCGGCCGGGTTCACCCACCAGGACGTCCAGAACGCCCTGGACCGGGTCCGCATGGACACCACCGGCACCCTGACCGGTGTCTACCTCCCGCCGGGTGAGTACAGCACGGCCAGCAAGTTCCAGGTGTACGGCAAGGCCGTCAAGGTGGTCGGCGCCGGGCCCTGGTACACCCGGTTCAACGCCCCCGCCACCCAGGACAACACCGACATCGGCTTCCGGGCCGAGGCCAGTGCCAAGGGGTCCTCGTTCGCGAACTTCGCCTACTTCGGCAACTACACCTCCCGCATCGACGGTCCTGGCAAGGTGTTCGACTTCTCCAACGTGTCGGACATCGTCATCGACAACATCTGGAACGAGCACATGGTGTGCCTCTACTGGGGCGCCAACACCGACAACATCACCATCAAGAACTCCCGGATCCGCAACATGTTCGCCGACGGCATCAACATGACCAACGGGTCCACGGACAACCTCGTGACCAACAACGAGGCCCGCGCCACCGGTGACGACAGCTTCGCGCTCTTCTCGGCGATCGACGCCGGGGGAGCGGACATGAAGAACAACATCTACGAGAACCTGACCTCGATCCTCACCTGGCGGGCGGCAGGCGTGGCCGTCTACGGCGGCTACGACAACACCTTCCGCAACATCCACATCGCCGACACCCTGGTCTACTCCGGGATCACGGTCAGCTCGCTGGACTTCGGCTACCCGATGAACGGTTTCGGGACCCAGCCGACGAAGATCGAGAACGTCTCGATCGTCCGGTCCGGCGGCCACTTCTGGGGCTCGCAGACCTTCCCCGGGATCTGGCTCTTCTCCGCCTCCAAGGTGTTCCAGGGCATCCGGATCTCGAACGTGGACATCGTCGATCCGACGTACAGCGGCATCATGTTCCAGACGAACTACGTCGGCGGACAACCGCAGTTCCCGATCAAGGACACCGTGCTCACCGATGTCTCGATCTCCGGTGCGCGCAAGAGCGGTGACGCCTTCGACGCCAAGTCCGGCTTCGGGCTCTGGGCGAACGAGATGCCGGAGGCGGGCCAGGGTCCGGCGGTCGGTGAGGTCACCTTCAACCGTCTGAAGCTCAGCAACAACGCCCAGGACATCAGGAACACCACCTCCACCTTCAAGATCAACCTCAACCCGTAGGGAGGAGTCGGCAGACCGTACGAAGGGGCGCCTCCCGTTGGCTGGGAGGCGCCCCTTCCGCGTACATTCCTTGCATCAAGAAGTCTGAGAATTGCATAGTTTACGTTAGCCTTGCGGTCATGACGCGACGACTTGCTCAGGTTGCCAAGAAGGTTGGGGTCAGCGAGGCCACGGTGAGCCGGGTGCTCAACGGCAAGCCCGGGGTGTCCCGCGCCACCCGGCAGTCCGTGCTCACGGCGCTGGACGTCCTCGGCTACGAGCGGCCCACCCAGCTGCGGGGGGAACGGGCCCGGCTGGTCGGCCTCGTCCTGCCCGAGCTCCAGAACCCGATCTTCCCGGCCTTCGCCGAGGTCATCGGCGGCGCCCTCGCCCAGCAGGGACTCACCCCGGTCCTCTGCACCCAGACCAAGGGCGGCGTCTCGGAGGCGGATTACGTGGACCTCCTGCTCCAGCAGCAGGTCTCCGGGGTGGTCTTCGCCGGCGGCCTCTTCGCGCAGGCGGACGAGGCGCACGAGCACTACCACCGGCTCGCCGAGCGGCGCATCCCCGTCGTGCTGATCAACGCCCCGATAGAAGGCCTCGACTTCCCCTGCGTCTCCTGCGACGACGCCGTCGCCATCGAGCGCGCCTGGCGCCACCTGGCCTCCCTCGGCCACGAGCGCATCGGCGTGGTGATCGGCCCGTCCGACCATGTGCCCTCCCGCCGCAAGCTGGCGGCGGCCCGTTCGGTCGCCGAGGCCACCGGAGGGCAGCTGGCGGAGGAGGACATCGAACGGTCGATGTTCTCGCTGGAGGGCGGGCAGGCCGCCGCCTCCCGGCTGCTGGAGCGCGGCGTCACCGGCATCATCTGCGCCAGCGACCCACTGGCGCTGGGCGCGGT
The DNA here is from genome assembly GCF_033109485.1 of Streptomyces cyaneofuscatus. Taxonomy (NCBI): domain Bacteria; kingdom Bacillati; phylum Actinomycetota; class Actinomycetes; order Kitasatosporales; family Streptomycetaceae; genus Streptomyces; species Streptomyces cyaneofuscatus. Next base: position 7,722,485 of record NZ_CP137002.1, read on the forward strand.
CCGGGCGGCCCGCAGGCGCGGCCTCGGGGTGCCGTCGGACGTCTCGGTCGTGGGCTTCGACGACTCGGCCTTCATGAACTGCACCGAACCCCCGCTCACCACGATCCGCCAGCCCATCGAGGCCATGGGCCGAGCGGCCGTGGAGCTGCTCTGCGCGGGCATCCAGGGCGGTGCGGTGCCGCCCGGGGAGCTGCTGTTCGAGCCGGAGCTGGTGGTACGCGGCTCGACCGCGAAAGCGCCCCGCTGAGGCACGGTGCCCCCGTGGCCGCCGACTTGTGCGTACAGCTGTCGCCCACTTGCGTAACATGCGGGAAATTCTGCGTTCATCCGACGGCCCCGCTCCAGGCTCCGCGATCCGCCCGGTCACCCCGCGTCCGGCACGATCGCGGGGCGGCAGGCGCTGCGGCAGAGTGGGCAGCATGGACGACCTCAACGCACTCGCCGAGGAGCACCTGACCGCCGCCCGCGCGTCCGCACACGGCCGCAGCGCGCATCTCCTCATCCAGGAACCGCCCCTGCGCCAGACGGTGATCGCCCTCACCTCCGGCTCGGCGCTCGACGAACACAACGCCCCGCCCGCCGCCTCCCTCCTGGTGCTGCGCGGCACGGTCCGCCTCACCGCCGGCTCCGGCGACGCCGAGCTCCCGGCCGGCACGCTCCACCCGGTCCCGCAGGAGCGGCACGGGCTGCTGGCCCTCCAGGACGCGGTGGTCCTGCTCACGGCCGTGAACGACTGACCGCCCGTCGACGGCTCACCGCGCGCCGACGAGGCACGGAACAGACGACCCACGGAGCATCCGGGAAGGCCGTACGGCCCGGGCAGGTGTGTCCGGGCCGGGACGTGGCAGGAGAGGATCGAGGGAAGCCGGGGCGTCCGTCGGACGAGCACCCCGCCCGCCGCGTCCGACCACGTCCCCGGAGAACCAGCTTGACCACCCAGACCGCCGCAGCCGCGGAACGCACCGCCCCCGCCGCCGGGCGCCCCCGCACGCCGCGCCACTGGCTGACCGCCCTGCGCCGCACCCCCCTCTCGCTGTGGAACGACGACATCACCGACTGGGCCGCCGCCCTCACCTACTACGCGATCCTCGCGCTGCTCCCGGCCCTCCTCGTCACCGTCTCCGTGATCGGCCTCGCCAACCCCGACGCGACCACCGCCCTGATCGCCGACATCACCGCCTTCGCCCCCGCCGAGTCCGGGGAGGCCCTGCGCCGCCCGCTGGAGGCCGCCACCGAGAAGCGCTCCGCCGTCTGGCTGCTCGTCGCGACCGGATCCGTCAGCGCCGTGTGGTCCGCGTGCAGCTATCTCGCGGTCTTCCGCCGCGCGATGCACGCCATGCACGGTGTGCGGGACAACCGCCCGCCCCTGCGGCAGGCGCACATCATCGTCGTCTCGGCGATCGGTCTGCTCATTCTTCTGATGACCAGCGCCTTCGCCCTCGTGATGACCGGCCCCCTGGCCCGCTGGCTCGGCCGCCGCGTCGGCCTGCCCCACGAGGGCGAGACCCTGTGGGTGGTCCTGAAGTGGCCGGTGCTGCTCTGCCTCGTCGCCTGCCTGATCATGGTCCTCTTCAGCACCGGCCCCCGCTCCGCGCGCGGTGTCCGCCGGGGCCTGCCCGGCGGCGTGCTGGCCGCGTTCCTCTGGTTGACCGCGTCGGCCCTGTTCGCCCTGTACGCGACCCAGGTCGGCAGCTACAGCAGGCTCTACGGCTCCCTCGCCGGCCTGGTCGTCTTCCTGATCTGGGTCTGGTTCGCCAACCTCTCGCTGCTCGCCGGGGCCCAGTTCAACGTGGAGCTGGACCGCCCGCAGCCGGTGAAGGCGCCGGAGCCGAAGGAGGACCCCGCTACGGCCGCAGGATGAGGCGGACCGGGTCGCCCTCCTTGGTCTCCATCCGCCGCACCGCCGTCGCCGCCTCCTCCAGCGGCAGTACGTCGGTGATCGACCGGGAGAAGTCCAGCCGCCCGCCCTCGGCGAGCCGGACGAGCTGCGCCACATGGTGCTCCTCGGAGCCGTAGTGCCCCAGGATCCGGTGCTGGAGATAGCTGAACCGGGTGGAGTGGGCGACCGTCAGCGGCTGGTCGCTCAGCCCCACCAGCACCAGGCGCCCCTTCGGTGCCAGCACGCCCAACGCCTGCTCCCGGACGGCGGGTGCGCCCGCGAAGTCGAAGGCCGCCTCCAGGCCCGCGCCGCCCGTCGCCCCGAGCACCTGCTCCCGCAGCAGCGGGTCGCCGGAGTCCAGCGCCAGATCGGCCCCGAAGTGCAGGGCCCGGTCGCGGGCGGCGGGGGCCGGGTCCACCGCGATCACCGGGTACGCGCCCACCGCCCGCAGGAGTTGCACGGCGTGCGCCCCGAGCCCGCCCGCGCCCCACACCCCGACGGCCTGCGCCGGGCGCACCTCACCGGTGGCGGTGACCGCCGCCCAGGGGGTGGAGACCGCGTCCGGGATGATCGCCGCCTGGTCGAGGGGGAGCGTGAGGGGCAGGGCGACCAGGGTGGCGACGGAGGCGAGGGCGTACTCGGCCCAGCCGCCGTCGTAGTCGACACCCCGCGTGTGGGTCCGGCCTCCGCGCCGCTCGCCCGCCTGGAGGACCACCCGCTGCCCGGCGCTCCAGCCGTCGACCCCCGGTCCCAGCGCCTCGACCGTCCCGGCCACCTCATGGCCCAGAGTGACCGATTCTGCTTCGAGATACAGGGGCGTGAGCGTGCCGTCGACAAGATGCACATCGGAGAGACAGACCCCGGCCGCCGCCACCTTCACCAGCACCTCGCCGGGCCCCGGCACCGGCTTCGGCACCTCCTCGACGGAGAGCGTGCGGGTGGGCAGGTGCAGGCGCACGGCGCGCATGCGGTCCATGGCGGGGTCCTTCTCGTGACGGCGTGACGGTTCGATCCGGTCACGGGCCACGGGACCCGGCCGGTCAGGCCTTCGAACGGTATCCGGCCACGATCGGCATCGTCTCGCGCAGCACCCGCACACTGTCGTTCGACGCGTCGCCGAGCCGGTGACCCTTCCAGAGCCCCTCGGCGCTGGAGAACCGGCTGATGCGCTTGCAGTGGGTGCCGCACGCGGCGCGGTACGCCATGAGGGTGTAGTGCCGCCCGTCCTCGGTGATCCAGCCGGTGTTGTACGGGCGGGTGCGGCTCACATTCATCGACCCGCCGCCGTCCGTCGCCAGCGTCGTGCGGTCGTGGGCCAGGCCCAGGTTGTGCCCGATCTCGTGGCTCGCCGAGTCCAGCTCGATCCCGTCGACCTCGACGACGGCGTACGCGTACTCGTCGGACGAGCTGTCGAGAGCGGACGTGTAGTCCGCCGTGCCGCCGCCGCGCTCGGCCCGCTCCACGACGAGCGTCACCAGATCGGCGCCGTACCGCTCACGCTGCTCGTGCACCTGGCGCCCGAGCCCGGAGGTGTGGTCCTTCAGTACGGCGTACGCGGCGCGGAACTCCTCCGAGCCGTCGTAGCCCTTCGCCGTGTACGGATGGACGACCCGGATGATCCCGCAGAGCCCGTCCGCGGCCAGCGAGCGGTTCATCCGGGTCGCGATCCGCTGGGCCGACGCCGGAACCCGGTGCTCGCCGCCGAGCCGCTCCGCGGCCTTGGGCGTGTGGACCACCAGGACGTCGACGACGGGACATCTCATCGCTCCCGAAGCCGCCGCCGGAGTGGCCGGGGCGCTCGCCGACGTATCGGTGAGGAACGGGGCGGCACAGAGGGACGCCGCGATGCCGACAGCCAGAACCGCTTTCAGGAGAGGTGCGCGCATGGGGAGTTGGCTCCATCCGGAGAGGGCGGGCGGAGGGGGTTGCCCTGGTCGCTGAACGTGCCTCTTTCTAACACTCAGTGACCCCGGCCGCCTGTCGCGCCGGATACCGGGTGGTACGAAGGTTGGTGCCGGGCCGAGGGGTGTCGAGGTGAAGAGGTGGGCAGGTACACCTGTACGAACTCGCACAAGCGGTACGGCAGTCGGTGGCAGAGGGGCGTGTGTGGCGTGACGGAACAGAGCGAATGGCGTTTCTCCGACGACCGGGGTCAGCTGTCGACGGCACCCCGGCGGCCCGAGCGGGTGCTCGCCTACGTCCAGGCCGGGGCGACGCTGTGGGGCCTCGGCATACGGCCGCAGGCGATCTTCGGCTCCGACCACGACGGCCCCGACCCCGACCGCGCCAAGACCGGGACGCTCCCGCTGGACGAGGTCGCGTACGTCGGCGCGGGCAGCGGGCTGGACGTGGAGCGGCTGCTGAGCGGCCGGCCGGATCTGGTGGTCGCGGTGAGCTACGGCAACGGCCATGTGTACGGGCTGGCGCCGGAGACCGCCAAGCCGCTGGAGGAGCGGGTCCCGGTCGTCGTCATCGATGTCAGCCAGGCCCGGACGTTCGAGGAGATCGGCGACCGGTTCGCCGAACTGGCCCGCTCGCTCGGCGCCGAGGACCGCGCCGACGCGGACGCCGACCTCGACGCCGCCCGGGAGCGGCTGCGGACGATCGCCGCCGCCGGAACGCCCCGCGTGCTCGCCCTCTCCCCGGCCGGACCCGACCAGGCCCATGTCGCCCGCCCCAAGATGTGGCCCGAGCTGCGCGTCCTGACCGAGCTCGGCGTTCACCTGGTGGAGCCGGCCCCGGGCCCCGGGGCCAACTGGTCCACCCTCGACCGGGCGGACACCTTCGCGCTGCGCCCCGACGTGATCCTCACCGACATCCGCGCCCACGCCGCCCCGCTCGACGAACTGCGCGGAGACGAGTACGGCGCGGCGCCCGTCGTGCCGTGGAACCCGGAGCCCCTGTACGGGCCCCGCGACCACGCCCGCTTCCTCGGCCTGGTCGCGGACGCGCTGGAGGGGTAGGCGCGCGGCCACCTACTCCGTCGGGACCAGCCCGTCGGCCACGAGCCCGGCGAGGACCGCCTCGCCGAGCGCGTGGACGGCGGACTGGGGGCGGACCATCACGGTGAACTCCTTGATCCGCCCGTCCTCGGCGAGGTGGACCATGTCGATGCCGTGGATCTCCTTGCCGTTCACGGTGGTCCGGAAGAGCAGGACCGCGGCCGGGGCCTCGGCGCCGTCCACGCTGGTCTGCGCTGTGCCCGCGAACTCTCCGACGTAACGGAAGTCCTCGAAGGTGCGCAGCAGCACCCCGAAGAGTCCCAGCACCATGGGCCGCCCCTCGAACGGGGTGAACTTCACCGGGCTGTAGAACCGGATGTCCTCGGTGAAGAGATCGTCCAGGGCGCTGAGGTCGCGGGTGTTCACGGCCGTGCGGAAGCGGTCCACTGCGCTGGTCATGGCGTCTCCTCGAAGGCTGTTGCTTGGGAAAGTGACTAGTCATAAATATGAGTAGTCACTTCCATGACTATCATGGGCCGCGCACTCCTGGACAGGGGTGGGTGGACAGGAGAGGGGGCGGTCCGATGGCCCTGCGTCACGCCGTGCTGGCGGCGTTGCTCGACGAGGAGCTGAGCGGGTACCAGCTCGCCAAGGCGTTCGACATGGGCGTCGCCAACTTCTGGCACGCACTGCCCCAGCAGCTGTACGCCGAGCTCGCCAAGCTGGAGAAGGAAGGCCTGGTCGCCGGGCGCGAGGTCGTGCAGGACACCCGGCCCAACAAGCGCCTCTTCCGGGTCACCGACGACGGCCTCGCCGAGCTGGAGCGCTTCGCGGCGGTCGCCGCCAAGCCCTCGTTCATCCGGGACGATCTGCTCGTCAAGGTCCAGGTGGCGGACCATCTCGACGCCGCCGAGCTGATCGCCCGGCTCACCGAGCGGGCGGAATTCGCCGAGGCCAAGGCCGCGCAGTTCGAGGCGCTGCTGAAGGGGATGCGCGGCGACCGGCCGGAGGGGGAGTTCCTGCGGTACGGGGAGCGGATCGGGCCCTATCTGACATGCCGGCGCGGGCTCGCCTTCGAGCGGGCCAACCGGGACTGGTGCCGGGAGGTCATCGACGTCCTGCGGGCGCGGTCCGCCTGATGGCCGCCGGGGTCGTGCTGGCCGTGGTCCTGCTCTGGGCCCGCCGGGCCGCCCCAGGTCCGCAGGTGCCCCTGCCTTCCGCGCAGCCCGTTCCGGCCGGATCGGCGCCCGAACGGTGACCGGCCGGTGCCCGATGGACCGGGTGGCTTCCGCCGAAGGGGCAGGATCGGGCTGAATGGGTGCGGAGGACCTGAGAGCACCCACGCGACAGCAGCTGAGGAGATCCACCCCCATGCTCGACCACAGCGAACTGCTGGTCGTCGGCGAATGCGTCGCCGACATCGTCCGGCAGCCGGACCAGGAGGACAGGGTCCACCCCGGCGGCAGCCCCGCCAACGTCGCCTACGGCCTGGCCCGTCTCGGCCGCCGCGCGACTCTCCTCACCCAGCTCGGCCCCGACCCGAACGGGCGGCTCATCCGGGACCACCTGGCCTCCGCCGGCGTCACCGTCCGTACCGACGGCTCCGCGGCCGCCACCCCGTCGGCCGTCGTCACCCTGGACGGGGCCGGGCAGGCCTCGTACGCGTTCGACATCGCCTGGACCCTCGCCCCGGTCACTGTGGAACCCGCCCCGGGCCATGTGCACACCGGGTCGATCGGTGCCGTGGTGGAGCCGGGGTCGGCCACGGTCCTGGACATCGTGCGGGGAGCCCGGGCCACCGCGACCGTCAGCTACGACCCCAATGTGCGGCCCGCCCTCATGGGCGACCACGCGGCGGCCGTGGCCCGGGTCGAGGAGTGCGTCGCGCTGAGCGATCTGGTCAAGGCGAGCGACGAGGACCTGGCGTGGCTGTACCCGGGGGAGGAGCCGGAGAAGGTCGCCGCCCGCTGGCTGGAGGGCGGACCCGCCGCCGTCCTCGTCACCCGGGGCGGTGACGGGGCCCTGGCCGTGCTGCCCGGCGGGCGGATCACGGTGGAGGCCGCGCCGGTCGAGGTGGTGGACACCGTGGGCGCGGGCGACGCGTTCATGTCGGGCACCCTGCACGCGCTGGCCGCGCACGGCCTCCTCGGCGCCGGAGCCAGGGGCGCCCTGCACGCCGTGGACCGGGACACCGTCACCGACGTACTGCGCCACGCGGTGGCCTCCGCCGCCGTCACCGTCTCCCGGGCCGGCGCCAACCCGCCCGACGCGGCGGAGCTCCGGGAGGCGCTGGCCCGTAGCGGGGCTCACGGAGTTTCCGGAGGCGCTCGCCCGTGACGGGGCTCAGGGGGCTTCCGGAGGCGCTCGCCCAGAACTGACAAACCGTCATGACCCGTTCGGCCCAGTCGAACGCACCCTCGCCAGGCGTCCCGCCGTTCGTCAACCGTTCGCAGTATGACAACGGGATCGGGGTAGCGGGTGGCGAGCAGACGGGCAGTGGGCAGCGGGGCGGGGCCGCAGGCGCGGGAGCGTGCCTTAGCGGGCGGTGGCGGCGGGCGCACGGCGGTGCTGGAGAGCGTGGCGGGCTGGGTGCCGGGCGAGCCGGTCCCCAACGACCGGCTGCCCGCCGGCTGGGGCGTCGACGACGCCTGGGTCCGCCGCCGTACGGGGATCGGCAGCCGGCACCGCGCCGCGCCCGGGACCGCCACCGGTGACCTCGCCTACGAGGCGGCCTCCCGGCTGCTCGCGGGCTCCCCGGCGGCGGGCCCGGTCGACGCGGTGGTCCTCGCCACCGCCACCCCCGACCACCTCTGCCCCGCCACCGCCCCCGCCCTCGCGGCCCGGCTCGGGCTCGGCACCGTACCGGCGCTGGACATCGCCGCCGTGTGCAGCGGCTTCGTCTACGGGCTCGCCCTGAGCCACGGCCTCGTCGCCTCCGGGCTCTACGAGCGCATCCTGCTGGTCGGCGCCGACGTCTACTCGACCTGGCTCGACCCCGACGACCGCTCGGCCGGCGTTGTCTTCGGCGACGGGGCGGGCGCTGCCCTGGTGGCGGCCGGGCGCACCGGTGACCCCGGTGAGCTGCTCGCCTTCGACCTGGGCAGCGACGGCACCGGCCGCGACCTGATCACCGTCCCCGGCGGCGGCGCCCGGGCCCGCGCGGACGGGAAACCGCCCGCGCTGTCGGACGCGTACTTCCGGATGCAGGGCCAGACCGTCTACCAGCATGCCGTGGAGCGGATGACCGGCTCCTGCCGCGTGCTGCTCGACCGGGTGGGCTGGGACCCGGCCGAGGTCGACCACTTCGTGCCGCACCAGGCCAACGCCCGGATCCTGCGCGCCGTCGCGGACCGGGTCGGCATCGCGCCGCAGCGCTGCGTCACCCATCTGGAGCGGGTCGGCAACACCGGCGCCGCCTCCATCCCCCTCGCCCTGGCCGACGCGGCGGGGCGCGGCGTGCTCCGGGGCGGGGACCGGGTGCTGCTCACCGCGTTCGGGGGCGGATTGACCTGGGGTTCGGCGGCACTTCGGTGGCCGGGGACCCCGCAGACCAACTCGACGATTTCTACGGAAGGAACACAGCATGTCGCAGTCCGCTGATCAGGGCCCCGGAGCCGCCACCGGCACCGCCATCGCGGTGACGGGGGTCGGCCTGGTGACACCCGCAGGGGCTGACGAGCACAGCTTCTGGGAGGGGCTGTGCTCCGGGCACTCCACCGCCCGGCACTGCGAGGAACTGGCCGGTCTCCCGGTCGACTTCGCCTGCCCGGTCGACTCCGTCGACCTGGACGAGGCGGTGGGCGGCCGCTCGGTGTGGCGGATGGCCCGGTTCGTGAAACTGGCCGTCGTCGCGGCCCGGCAGGCCGTCGCCGACGCCGGTCTCGACCCGGCGGTGTGGGACGGCGGCCGGGTCGGGGTCGTGCTCGGCGTCGGCGTCGGCGGTGTCTCCGTCCTCGTCGACAACGCCGCCAGGCTGGCCGCCTCGGGGCCTGAGGCGGTCTCGCCGCTGCTCGTCCCGATGATGATCCCCAACGCGGCGGCGGGCGAGGTCGCCATCGCCCTCAAGGCGGGCGGCCCGTCCCTCGCCCCCGCCACCGCCTGCGCCTCCGGGGCCACCGCGATCGCCGTCGCCCGCGATCTGCTGCTCGGCGGGTCCTGCGACGTGGTGGTGGCCGGGGGCGCCGAGTCGGTGCTGACGCCACTGGTGGTGACCGCTTTCGCGCGGATGGGCGCGCTCTCCACCCGTACCGCCGATCCGGCGGGCGCATCCCGGCCGTTCGCCGACGACCGGGACGGATTCGTGATCGGCGAGGGCGCCGCCATGCTCGTCCTGGAGCGCGAGGAGGCGGCCCGCGCCCGGGGCGGCCGGGCCCGCGCCCTGCTCACCGGGGCCGGTTCCAGCACGGACGCCCACCACCCCACCGCCCCGGCCCCCGACGGACGCGGCGCCCAGCGCGCGGTCCAGGCTGCTCTCGACCAGGCGGGCTGGGCGCCGGGCGATGTCGACCACGTCAACGCCCACGGCACCTCCACCCCCCTCAACGACGCCATGGAGACCACCCTCATCTCCCGGCTCTTCCCGCACCGCCCCCCGGTCACCGCACCCAAGGGCGTCATCGGGCACACCCTCGCGGCGGCGGGCGCGATCGAGGCGGTCGCCACCGTCCTGACGCTGGAACGTTCCCTCATCCCGCCGATCGCCAACCTGGACGCCCTCCCCGACGCGTTCCCGCTCGACTGCGTGGTGAAGGAGCCCCGCCACCAGCGGGTCGAGCGCGCGGTGAGCCACTCCTTCGGCTTCGGCGGACACAACGTGGCGCTCGCCTTCCAACGCACCTGACCCCGCAGGGCCGTTCGGGAACGGCGAGGGGTGTCCTCGCCGTTCCTTGATCGTTACTCTGTCGTGACCGTATCCACGCATAAACCACAACAGCCCTCCACGAACGATCTGCTCACCCGAGTGCTCTACGGCGACAACTTCCGCCAGGAGCACGGCTTCTGGCGACGGCTGCTCACAACAGAACCGTTTCGTCGATCCGGTGGCGGCACTCCCGACGAACGGCTCGCCCTCTCCTACCACCGGCTCCGCATCCTCAACGACGCACTGGACAGCGGCGCGAGGCTGGCCGCCGACCCCCGCGCCCTGGCCGCGCTGCACGAATGGCTCGGCCCGGTCGACCCGGCGCTGACCACCGTCGCGGGCATCCACTACAACCTCTTCCTCGGCAGTCTCCTGGACCACGATCCGGGCACGCTGCGCGACCTCTCGGACTTCCTGGAGCTGCGGAGTATCGGCACCTTCCTCTGTACGGAGGTGGCGCACGGCAACGACGCGGCGGCCGTCGAGACGACCGCGACGTACGACCGCGAACGCGACGGCTTCGTCCTGCACACCCCGAACTCCGGCGCCCAGAAGTTCATGCCCAACACCAGCCCCGCAGGCGGCCCCAAGACCGGAGTGGTGGCCGCCCGCCTCCTCGCCGACGGGACCGACCACGGCGTCTTCCTCTTCCTCGCCCCGCTCACCGACGCCGTCAGCGCCCTGCCCGGCGTACGGGTACGGCGGCTGCCCGCCCGCATGGGCTCCCCGGTCGACCACTGCCTCACCTCCTTCGACCGGTACTTCGTCCCGCGCAAGGCCCTGCTCGCCGGGGAGCAGGGACGGATCGGTGCCGACGGGCGGTTCACCAGCGAACTGGCCAACCGCAGAAGGCGGTTCCTCCTCTCCATCGGGCGGGTCACCCCCGGCAAGCTCTCCATGAGCGCCTGCGCGGTGGGCTCCGCCCGGGTCACCCTCGCCCTCGCCATCCGGTATGCGGGGCACCGACTGGTCTCCGGATCGCGGGGATCGCGACGGGTGCCCGTCTACGCGCACCGCACCCACCACGGCCCCCTCGCCGCGGCGATGGCCACCGTCTTCGCGATGAGCCTCCTCCACCGCAGGGCCCTGGACCGCTGGGAGTCCGCCCCCGCCGCCGACCGGGACGAGGCCGAGCGCCTGGTCGCCGTCGCCAAGGGGTGGATCACCTGGCAGGCGCGCGGCGTCATCGTCGAGTGCCGGGAGCGGTGCGGCGCGCAAGGGCTGCTGGAGAACAACGGCATGACCGAGCTGTTCACCGGCATCGAGGGCGCCATCACCGCCGAGGGCGACAACCTCGCCGTCCACGCCAAGGCCGCCGCCGAGATGCTGTTCAGCGTCACGGTCCGGGACGAGGAGGAGGCGGAGGGCCCCGGCGACCTGGACGACCCCCGCTTCCTGGGCCGGCTGCTCGCGGCCGTGGAGGACATCTGGTTCGACCGCGCCCGGGAGCGGATCAGCGCCGCCCCGCCCGGCGACCCGCTCGGCCGGTGGAACGCGGCCTCGGGTCCGGCGCTGCGCGGGGTGGAGGCGTACGGCTACCGCCAGGCGAGCGAGGCGTACGAGCAGGCTGCCGCAGCCCTGCCCGCAGGTGCGGCCCGCGAGCGGCTGACCGAGCTGCACCGGCTCTTCGCCCTCCGTTGGATCGCCCGCAACAGCGGTGACCTGCTGGCAGCCGGACGGCTGACTGCCGAACAGGTGTCCTCGCTGCCCGACGCGGTGGAGCGGCTCATCGCGACCGTGGCCCTCCACGCCCCCGACCTGGTCAAGTCGTTCGCGCTGCCGGAGCGCCTGATGTCGGACTGGCCGATCGCCGGACCCGGCTACGCGGACGCGTACGACGATCCGGACGGCTCCTGGCACCAGCGCCGCAGGCCGGGGGGAGCGGTGGGGCGCAAGGCGGGCGCGACCGGGCTCCGCACGGCGGATTTCCGGCGGCCCGCCTGCGGCAGCAAGCGGCGGCGCCCGCTGCGCGAGAAGGTGGCGGCGCTCGGCACCCGCGGGGTGCTGCTGGCGTACTGGGGAACCACGTCGATGCTCTCCCGGTGGTTCGAGAAGCCGCAGGTGAGCGCAGACGAATCGGTTCGCCCCAGGGCGTAACCGGAGGGGCATACTCCAGTTATTTCGGCGGTGGGCCTGTGCGTATCACCACCCGCCGTCCATGAGGCCGCCGATGAGAGGAAACACCGTGAAGAGCCAGAGCATCCACCCGAAGATCACCGAGGTGCTGACCGAGACGTTCAAGGTGCCCGCAGCCGAAATCCTGCCGGAGTCCACGATGGACAGCCTGGAGATGGACTCCCTGGCGGTCGCCGAGTTCGCCGTCATCATCAAGGAGACCCTGGGGGTCGCCGCCGACTCCGAGAAGCTCTACAAGGACGCCACGCTCGCCGACATCTCCGCGTTCATCGACGCGGCCGTCGGCGGCGAGGCGGCAGGCAGTGCGGTGCCGGTGAGCAACACCCGATGAACCGACCCGCCATCGCCGTCACCGGCCTGGGGATGATCACCCCGGCCGGCCACACCACCGACACCACCTGGGACGGGGTCTGCCGCGGGGAGTCCTTCGCGCGCACCGTCCCCGAACTGCACGGCTGCGCCGTCGACTTCGCCTGTACGGTCTCCGGCATCGACCTGGACGACGCGGTCGGCGGCCGGACCGCCTTCCGTATGGGCCGGTACGTGAAGTTCGCCGTCCTCGCCGCACGGGAGGCGGTGACCGACGCCGGGCTCGACCCCGCCCACTGGGACGGCGCCCGCGTCGCCGTCGTCGTCGGCACCAGCAGCGGCGGATCCGCCGGACTCACCGAACAGGCCGTCGCCCTGGAGCGGCGCGGCCCCGAGGCCACCTCGCCCTCGGGCATCCTGCTCACCATCCCGAGCATGCCCGCGGCCGAGATCGCCATCCAGATGAAGGCCACGGGCCCCAGCCTCGCCCCCTGCACGGCCTGTTCCTCCGGGGTGACCGCCCTCTCGGCGGCCCGCGACATGCTGGCGCTCGGGCAGTGCGACATCGCGATCGCCGGAGCCACCGAGTCGATCGTCTTCCCGGTCGCCATGACCGGCTTCGCCCGCTCCGGCGCGGCGGCCCTGCGGGACGGGGACCCCGCCCGCCTCTGCCGCCCCTTCGCCGCCGACCGGGCCGGGCTCGTCATGGGCGAAGGCGCCGCGATCATGGTACTGGAGCGGGCGGCGGACGCCCGGGCCAGGGGAGCCGCCCCCCGGGCGCTGCTGGCCGGTACGGGCGCCACGACCGACGCCCACCACCCGACCTCCCCGCACCCCTCCGGGGCGGTCGCCGAGGCCGCCGTCGACGCGGCGCTGGCCGACGCGGGGTGGCGGGCCGAGGAGGTCGGCCATGTCAACGCGCACGGGACCTCGACCCCCCTGAACGACGCGACCGAAGCCGCCCTCATCGGCCGGGCCTACCCGCACCGTCCGCCCGTCACCGCCCCCAAGGGCGTCCTGGGCCACTGCATGGGGGCGGCCGGAGCCATCGAGGCGGGGCTGACCGTCCTGACGCTCCAGCACGGCATCGTCCCGCCGATCGCCAACCTGGACGCCCCCGACCCCGGGTTCGCCATCGACTGCGTCACCAAGGCCCCGCGCGAGGTGCCCGTACGACGGGCCGTCAGCCACTCCTTCGGGTTCGGCGGACAGAACGCGGTGATCGCGCTCCAGGCTCCGTAAGCCGCCTCGCCAGCTGCCGGGCCGGTGCGGCGGGACGATCCCGCGCCGCACCGGCCCACCGGGGGAGCGGTCCGCGCACCGGCTCTGAGCTGCGCGAAGACCCGTGATAGCTTGCCGGGGCCAGTCGAACCCCAGCGACGGGGTCAGGGAATCCGGTGCGAGACCGGAACTGACGCGCAGCGGTGAGGGGGACGGGCGGGGCCACGGCCACTGGAGCGCACACGTGCTCCGGGAAGGCGTCCCGCCCGGACGAACCCGAGTCCGAAGACCTGCTGGCACCCGCGCCCCGCACCGGGGCACGGGAACCGTACGACGGGCTCCGCGGCTGGGCCCAGAGACACCGAGGTCCTCCGTGCTGTCCAAGGCCACCCCTGCCCCGATACGCACCGCCGCCCTGTTCGCGGCGGGCGTCGTCCTGCTCACCGCCTGCGGCGGCGGGACCACCGACTCCTCCGCCGACGGCGGCGGCGACAAGGCCGACGGCTTCCCGCTCACGCTGAAGAACTGCGGGCGCACCGTCACCGTGAAGGCGCCGCCCCAGCGGGCCGTCTCGGTCGACCAGGGATCGACGGAGATCCTCCTCTCGCTCGGCCTCGCCGACCGGCTCGCGGGCACCGCGACCTGGAGCGACCCGGTGATGAAGGGCCTGGAGAAGGCCAACAAGGGCGTCGAGCGCATATCGGAGAACCGGCCCTCGTCGGAGAAGGTCCTCGACAAGGAGCCCGACTTCCTCTCCGCCTCCTTCGCCTCCACCCTCGCCAAGGGCGGCGTCGCACCCCGCGAACAGTTCGAGAAGCTGGGCGTCCCCACCTACATCTCGCCCGCCGACTGCATCGGCAAGGACAACAGCGGCGGCGGCGACGGAGCCCGTACCGCACCCCTCACCATGGACAGCGTCTACACCGAAGTCCGGGAGCTCTCCCAGGTGTTCGGCGTCCCCGAGCGCGGCGACGCCCTGGTGAAGAAGCTCCAGGCGCGGGTGGCGAAGGCCACCGACGGCATCGACGGATCCAAGGCATCCCTCCTCTACTGGTTCTCCGACTCCAAGGCCCCCTACCTCGCGGGCTGCTGCGGCGCCCCCGGCGTCATCACCCGGGAGCTCGGCGCGAAGAACGTCTTCGACGACACCCACGACGAATGGCCCCAGATCAGCTGGGAGACCGTCGCCGACCGCAACCCCGACGTCCTGGTCATCGGCGACCTGAGCCGCACCATGCAGACCGCCGAGAGCGCCGAGAAGAAGATCGAGTTCCTGGAGTCCAACCCGGTCACCAGGACCATGGACGCCGTCAAGAACCGGCGGTACGTGCTGCTCAGCGGCCAGGCGATGAACCCGACCATCCGGACGGTCGAGGGGCTGGAGCGCGTCGCCGCGGGGCTGCGCGACTTCGGGCTCGCGGGGTGAGCAGCGGTGACCCGGCACTGAAGGAGGCCACGGACCCGAAGGAGGCCACGGACCCGAAGGAGGCCGCGGACTCGGACAAGACCGCGGACCGGAAGGCGTCGGCCGCGGTGGGCCCGGTCTGGAGCGGCGGCCCGCTCGCGGTGCTCCTCTGGACCGGCGGACTCCTGCTCCTGCTGCTCTCCATCGCCGTCGCCGTCACGATCGGGCCCGCCCGGATCTCGGTCCCCGACGTCTGGTCCGCCGTCGCCTCCCACCTCGGCTTCGGCGCCTCGGAGCTGAGCCCGATCCGCGACGGCATCATCTGGAACCTGCGCATGCCCCGCACCCTGCTCGCCGCCGTGTGCGGTGCCGGGCTCGCGGTGTGCGGCACGGTGATGCAGTCGCTGCTACGCAACCCGCTCGCCGACCCCTTCGTGCTCGGCGTCTCCTCCGGGGCCTCCACCGGGGCGGTCGTGGTGGTCGTCCTCGGCGTCGGCGGGGGAGCGGTGTCGCTGTCGGCCGGGGCCTTCGTCGGGGCCATCTGCTCGTTCGCCCTGGTCCTGCTGCTCAGCCACACCCTCGGCTCCACCACCGACCGGGTGGTGCTCTCCGGGGTCGCCGCGATGCAGCTCTTCTCCGCCCTGACCTCGTTCGTCGTGATGACCTCGGCCGACGCCGAGCAGACCCGAGGGGTGCTGTTCTGGCTGCTCGGCTCGCTCAGCGGCGTCGGCTGGAGCGAGGTCGCCCTGTGCACCGCCGTTCTCGCCGTATGCCTGGTCGTCTGCCTGGCCCACGCTCGTACGCTCGACGCCTTCGCCTTCGGGCAGGACGCTGCCGCCGCGCTCGGCGTGAACGTCGCCCGCACCCGGATCGTGCTGCTGTGCACCACCGCCCTGCTGACTGCCGCCCTCGTCAGCTCGGCCGGGGCGATCGGCTTCGTCGGCCTGGTCCTGCCGCACGCCGCTCGCGCGCTCACCGGCTCCGGGCACCGGCGCCTCCTGCCGGTCACCGCGCTCGCCGGGGCGATCTTCCTCGTCTGGGTCGACACGCTCGCCCGCACGGTGCTGGACCCGCAGGAGGTGCCGGTCGGTGTGGTCACCGCACTGATCGGCGTGCCCGCGTTCGTCGCCGTCCTGTACCGCACCCGGAGCACGCCATGAGCCTCACCGAGAACGGCGGCCTGCGCGCCGAGCGGGTCGGCCGGGAGGCCGGGGACCGCCTCATCCTCGACGGGGTCGACATCACCCCGCCGCCCGGCGCCACCGTCGGGCTGCTCGGCCCCAACGGCTCCGGCAAGTCCACCCTGCTGCGGATCCTCGCGGGCCTCCTCGCCCCGGACACCGGCACCGTCACCCTGGACGGCGACCCCCTCGCCGACCTCGGCCGCCGTACCGTGGCCCGCCGGATCGCCGTCGTCGACCAGCACGCCGTCACCCAGGTCGACCTCAGCGTCCTGGACGTCGTCCGCCTCGGCCGCATCCCGCACCGCCGCGCCTGGTCCGCCCCGGACCGTGGCGACGAGGAAGCCGTCACCGACGCCCTGCGGCGCACCGGCCTCACCGACCGGGCCGCACAGTCCTGGCACACCCTCTCCGGCGGCGAACGCCAGCGCGTCCAGATCGCCCGGGCCCTCGCCCAGCAGCCCCGCGAACTCCTCCTGGACGAGCCGACCAACCACCTGGACATCCAGCACCAGCTGGACCTGCTCGCCCTGGTCGCCGCACTGCCCCTCACCAGCGTCATCGCCCTGCACGACCTCAACCTCGCGGCGATGTTCTGCGACCGGATCACCGTGATGAAGGCTGGCCGGGTGATCGCGGGCGGCACCCCGGCCGAGGTCATCACCGAGGAGCTCATCGAGGACGTCTACGGGGTCCGGGCGGTGGTCACCCCGGACGGGCCGGAGGGACGTCCTTCGGTACGGTTCCTGCCGCGCCGCTGACCGTCGGCGCCCCGGTCCCGTATCGGACACCCTCCGGGCGGTCGCGTATCGGACAGCCCTCCGGGCGGACCCGTTGGCACGGGCCCGCCCGGAGGCCGAGGACATGGGAGCGGCCTTCCGGCCGCCGGAGGGGATGCGCCGTCAGCGGCGGCGCCCCTGGCCGAACTCGCCACCGGTGTCCTTGCCGGTGTCCATGTCCTTGCCGTCGCCGTAGTCGATCTTCTCCTTGCGGACCTCGGCGGAGACTTCCTTCTGCTCGGTGACCCGTTCGGTCTCCAGGCGGACCCGCTCCACCGGGACGGCCTCCTTGCGGACCGTGGCGCGCTCCGCGTGCAGCGTGACCTCCACGTCCTGCTCGCCGAAGTCCGTCGTCCCGGTCACCTTCTCACCGGGCCGCAGCGGCTCGCGGACCACCCGCACCTCCTCGTGGGAGACGGGCACGGACCGGGTGACCTCCTCGGTCACCACGTACTTGTGCAGCCTCGCCCGGCCGCTCTCGTACTCCTCCGTACCGACGTGCAGCTGCTCCTCGGAGCGGATCATCTCCTCCGTGCCGCTCATGTCGGCGGCCCGGGTGCCCGCCCCCGCGCCCGCCAGCGGGCGGGACGTGGCGGAGGTGTCGGTGTCGCGGTGCTTGCCGGTGCCGGCCATGCCGGCCGCTCCGGTCGTGCCCGCGGCCCCGGCGCTCGTGGTGGTCCTGCCGGTCGCCTTGGCGTTCGGCGGTGTGCCCGTGCCACGGGCCGCGCCCGCCGCACCGGCGCCCGCAGCACCAGCTCCGGCCGCGCCCATGGCGCCGGTTCCGGCGACGGTCCGGGCGTCGGCACCGGTGCCGGTGCCCTTGCCGGTGTCACCGAGGTTGCCGGACTTCCTGGTCAGGCCGTAGTGCCGGTAGAGCTCCTCCTCCTCGGCGACGGACAGGTGCGCGTCCGCGTCCACGCGAGGCGCTTCCTTGACCGTGTCCTTGGAGTGCGAGACATGCAGGTCGGAGCCCACTCGACGGGCTCCGGCGAGCGGTACGAAGCTCTCCTTCATGCCGAACATGCCGGTCTTGACCGTGACCCAGTCGGGCTTGCCGGTGTCGTCGTCGACGTACACCCGGCCCACGCTGCCGACCTTCTCGCCGTCGTTGTCGTACACGGTCAGACCGTCGAGCTCTCCGGAATCCGTGAAACCGTCAGCGGCTCCCATAACCGAACCCTCCTCGCTGGGCGCGCCCTGTGGGTGGCTCCACCAGATGTGGCACGTCCGGCTTCCATCGCGCCTCACCCGGTTGGACGCTGCAACCGCCCGGCCACCCGGCCGGAGGGGCCCCGGAGGCCCCGGGGTCCCTGCTGGCCCCGCACGACGCCGCTGGGCGGCCCCCGGATCAGTTAGGCCAATCGGGTGAGGGGGTGCGGGGCGCGCATATGATCGGCGGAGCACGGCAGCCCCGGGAGGACGGGCCACCGCCGGTCCCGCCGAGCCACCAGGGGTGCGCCATCCGTTCCGTACGCGTCCACCTGCCCGCCCAGCGCGGCGAACTGCGCGACCGGCACGAGGACGGCCACCACCTCCACCACCTCGTGTGGCGGCTGGGCCCGGGCGTGCGGGTGTGCAGCAGCGCGGTGCTCGGCGGCGGCATCGGCCCCCGGGCCTGGATCCTCAACGCCCAGGTCCCCGGCGGTTACCCGCGCCTCGACCCGGACCGCCACCTCGCCGAGATCGCCGCCTCCGAGGGGCTCACCGGCTCCGGCGCCGGGCTGATGACCGCCGCCGACGTCGCTGCGTACACGACCGGCCACGACGGCGGCGTCACCGCGACCGTCACCACAGGCCTCGGCGTACGGGGCTGGGCGGCCGCTCCTGACGTGGACTGTCTCCCGCACCGGCCGGGCACGGTCAACATCGTCCTCACGCTCCCCGCCGCACTCTCCGACGCCGCCCTGGTCAACGCCGTCGCCACCGCCACCGAGGCCAAGGTGCAGGCCCTCCTGGACGCCGGACTCGACTGCTCGGGCACCCCCACGGACGCCGTGTGCGTCGCCGCCCCCGAACCGGGGCCCGACGGCGGCGAACCCTTCGCCGGACCCCGCTCCACCTGGGGCGCGCGGATCGCGCGCGCCGTGCACACGGCCGTACTGGCGGGCGCCCGCCCGGCCCGGGACCTCAGCTGACGGTCACCGGGTGCCGCACCACCGCGTCGAACAGATACCCCTGCGTGTTGTGGGCCGTCGCTTTGGGCTGCGTACGCCCCGACCGGTCCGTGGCCCGGGCCAGCAGCTCCGTCGCGCCCTTGACCGTCGGCACCCAGTCCACCGACCACCGCACCCAGCTCCCGGCCCGGGGCACGTCGTGCAGCCGGGCCCGCCGCCAGTGCTGCCCGCCGTCGGTGCTGACCTCCACCGACTTCACCGGCGCCCCGCCCGACCAGGAACGGCCGGTCAGCACGGTGCGGCGATGGGCGGGGAACGAGGCGCCCTGCACCAGCTCGAAAGCGCTCTTCAAGGTCTGGCGGGTCAGCGGGGCGCTGCCCTCCGGCGGATACCCGGGACCGAACAGCCGGTAGAGGCCCGTGTTCCACGGGGTGAGCAGCGGATCGGCGCTCACCTCGATGTCCCCGACCCACTTGATGTTGGCGATGCCCACCCACGACGGCGCGATGACGCGGACCGGGTACCCGTGGTCGGGCGGCAGCGGCTCGCCGTTCATCTCGTACGCGAGCAGGACGTCGTCCAGCGCCTTCGCCACCGGCAGCGGCCGGCGCACCCGACCCAGGTTCACCCCGTCCGTGACGACCTCCGCGTCCAGACCGCGCGGCAGCACGTCCACCGCGTGCCGCCCGATCCCGGCCCGCCGCAGCACATCCCCCAGCCGCACCCCGCGCCAGCGGGCCGCCCCGATCGCCCCGAGCGTCCACGCGGTACCGCTGACCGCCTGCCCCTGCTGCGAGGCGAAGAAGCTGCGCCCGTTGCCCGCGCACTCCACGAACCCGGTGCGGGACACCGAGGGCAGCCGCAGGAGGTCCGCGTAACTGAAGTCCACCGGACCGCCGTTGAGCCCGTCGCCCCAGACCGTCAGCTTCCAGGTGTCCCGGTCGATCTGCGGGGTGGCGGTGTGGTTGCGGACGAAGAACCGGTCGGCCGGGGTGAGGAGCCCGGTGCCTTTCAGCGCGGCGAAGTTGGTCTCGGCGTTGGTGCCGCGCAGCGTGAACAGTTCCGGCGGCAGCGGTTTGACCACACCGGGCAGCCCGGCGGCCGCCTGTGCGGCTGCCGGGCTGCCCGGGGCGGCTGCCGCCTGTGCCGGGGCGGCGACCGAGGCCAGCGGTACGGCCGCCGAGGCGGCGGCGACGAGCTTCAGCAGATCGCGGCGGTCGATCCCGGCGGAACGCGCTGTTCCGGCGGACCACTGCCGCAGCCGTATCCGGTCGTAGGCGTCCTCGGACGGTGGGGGAAGCGGGCTCATGGAAGCTCCTCGTGGAGAAGGGGGGACGGGGTGAGTGGGGATGGTGGCGGAAGCAACTCCCGTACGAAGGAGCCCACCTGACTGGTCTCGATGAGGAAACCGTCATGGCCGTAAGGGGAGTTGACGAGCCGCAGGCCGTCGGACCCCGGCAGCAGGGCCGCCAACTCCTCCTGCTGGGGCGGCGGATAGAGCCGGTCCGAGTCGACGCCCACGACCAGCGCGGGCATCGCCGCCCGGCGCAGCGCCCGGGCGGTGCCGCCCCGGCCCCGGCCGATGTCGTGCCCGTTCATCGCCTCGGTGCGGCGGCGGCCGGGGCGGCGAGCACCAGCAGCGAACCCGTACGCTCCGGCCTGCTCACCGCCCACTCCAGGGCCCGCATGCCGCCCATCGAGCCGCCGACCACGGCCGCCCACCGGCCGATGCCCAGGGCGTCGGCCAGCGCCGCCTCGGCCGCCACCTGGTCCCGTACCGTCAGATACGGGAACCGGGACCCCCAGGGCAGACCGTCGGGCCCCGGGGAAGAGGGGCCCGTACTGCCCTGGCAGCCGCCCAGCACGTTCGGCGCGACGACGAACCACCGGTCGGTGTCCAGCGCCCGGCCCGGGCCGACCAGCGCGTCCCACCAGCCGGGAGTGGGGTGGCCGGGACCCGCAGGACCAGCGGCATGGCTGTCGCCCGTCAGGGCGTGCAGGACCAGGACGGCGTTGGAGGAGTCCGCCGCCCGCTGCCCCCAGGTCTCGTACGCCAGGCGGACCCCCGGTAGCCGGACGCCGGACTCCAGGGGCAGCGGGTCCTCGATCGTCACCCAGCGGCGACGACCGGGCGGGTCCCCCTCCCTCCGGCCACCGGAGGCCGGAGGGAGGGGAAGCGTGGCGGACGCGGCGCTACGGTTCAGGACGCCGCCTTCGCGGCCCGGAACCCTGCCTCCAGGTCGGCCTTCAGGTCGTCCACGTTCTCCAGACCGACCGAGAGCCGCACCAGTCCGGGCGTGGCCCCGGTGGCGACGAGCTGCTCCTCGGTGAGCTGGCTGTGCGTGGTGGAGGCCGGGTGGATGATCAGGCTCCGTACGTCACCGATGTTGGCGAGGTGGCTGAACAGCTCTACCGCGTCCACGAACTGCTTGCCCGCCTCGGCGCCGCCCTTCAGCTCGAAGGCCAGCACCGCTCCCGCTCCCCGGGGCAGATAGCGCTGCCCCGCCTCGTACCAGCGGCTGGACGGCAGACCCGCGTAGTGCACGGTCTCCACCTCGTCGCGCTGTTCCAGCCAGCGGGCCAGCTCCAGCGCGTTGGAGGTGTGCCGCTCCAGCCGCAGGCTCAGCGTCTCGACGCCCTGGAGCAGCAGGAACGCCGAGTGCGGGGAGAGCGCCGGGCCCAGGTCGCGGAGCAGCTGGACGCGGAGCTTGATGGCGAAGGCGCCCGGGCCGAGCGCCGGCCAGTACTGGAGTCCGTGGTAGCTGGGGTCGGGCTCGTGGAACTCGGGGAAGCGCTCGGCGTGCGCGCCGAAGTCGAAGGTGCCGGCGTCCACGACGACCCCGCCGATGGTGGTGCCGTGGCCGCCGAGGAACTTGGTCGCGGAGTGGATGACGATGTCGGCGCCGTGCTCGATGGGCCGCAGCAGAAAGGGCGTCGGCACGGTGTTGTCCACGATCAGCGGGACACCGGCGGCGTGCGCGGTGTCGGCGACCGCCCGGATGTCCAGCACGTCGCCGCGCGGATTGCCGAGCGTCTCGGCGAAGAACGCCTTCGTGTTGGGGCGGACGGCGGCCTGCCAGGCGTCGAGGTCCTCGGGGTCGTCGACGAACGTCACCTCGATGCCGAACCGGGGCAGCGTGTGACGGAAGAGGTTGTAGGTGCCGCCGTAGAGCGAGGGCGAGGAGACGATGTGGTCGCCCGAACCGGCCAGCGTCAGCAGGGCGAGGGTCTCGGCCGCCTGCCCGGAGGCGAGCGCCACGGCGGCGACACCGCCCTCCAGCGCGGCGATGCGCTGCTCCAGGACGTCCTGCGTGGGGTTGTGGATGCGGGTGTAGATGTTGCCCGGCTCGGCGAGGGAGAACACGTCGGCCGCGTGCTGGGTGTCACGGAAGACGAAGGACGACGTCTGGTAGATCGGCACCGCGCGGGCACCCGTCGTCGGGTCCGGGGCGGCGCCCGAGTGGATCTGCTTGGTCTCGAACGACCACGCGGCGCCGGGATCCTGCCGGTTGACGTCCTCGGGGGTGTGGCCTGCGGTGACGGAGTCGAGGGGCTGGCTCATGTGGTTCCTCGCACGTGGTTCGGTCGCCGTACGGCGTACGTCCGCCGGTCGGCGGAGGCCCGGGTGGCGACGGGCTGTTCACGGACCGTAGGACGTGCCGGACCGGCCCGGAAGCGTGTCGCCCCCTTGGCCACGAACCTGCAATACGGCGGCAACGCAGAGGCCGGCCCGGGGGTCCGGACCGGCCCTGCGCGGGTGGAGGATCAGCGCCGCGCAGGGACCTCGGCGATGGAGCGGCCCGCCCACTCCGGCGCCTCTTCGGTGAGCCCGTCCAGCCGCTCGCGTACGGCATCGGGGAAGGGCACCGCGCGGCCCGCCCGCTGGTCCACATGGAGGGCCAGCAGCTCACCGGTCGCCACCGGTCCGGCCTCCGGCTCCGGTACGTCGTCGGCCGCGCCGACCACGTACATCTCGTGGACGAAGCGCAGCTTCTTCGCGTCCGCGCCCAACAGTCGGGTGCGGACGACGAGATGGGCGTCCACGGCCACGTCGCGGAGGTAGCGCAGGTGCGACTCGACGGTGTAGAGCGAGCAGCCGGTGGATTCCCGGTAGCCGGCGTGCAGACCGGTCTCGATCATCATCGAGTCGGTGGCGTACCCGAAGACGAGGACGTAGAACGCCTCGCTCATATGGCCGTTGTAGTCGATCCACTCGGGCCGTACGGTCCTGCGAAAGAGGGGGAGGGTCGAGGAGTCGTTCTCGGTCATCGGGCGGCCTCCCCGGTGGCGGTGGCGCCGGGCAGCCGGCCGGTCGCCCGCAGCACGTCGATGACGCCCCGGTCGCGCTCGGCGACCAGATCCGCGATGGTCCGGCCCGCGGCGGCCTCGTCGCAGCCCGCCACCACCGCCTCGTACAGCGCGCGGTCCAGTTCGGGTGCCCCAAGCCGGGTCCAGGGGGACTTCAGCGAGGGGCCGAAGTGGTCGAGCATATGGGCCATGCCGCCTTCGCCGCCCGCCAGCGCGAACGTCAGCATCGGCCCCATGACCGCCCACCGCAGCCCGGGCCCCTCGATGATCGACGCGTCTATCTCCCGTACGGTCGCCTCACCGTTCGCCACCATGTGCAGGGCCTCGCGCCACAGCGCCTCCTGGAGCCGGTTGGCGATGAAGCCGGGGACCTCGCGGTCCATGGTGATGACGGACTTGCCCGCCACCTCGTAGAAGCGTGAGGCCCACTCCACCGCGCCGGGCGCGGTCAGTTCGCCGCCGACGACCTCCACCAGGGGGATCAGATAAGGCGGGTTGAAGGGGTGCCCGACCACGAGCCGTGCGGCGCCGGGGGTCCCCGTCTGCATGTCGGTCATCGGATAGCCGGAGGTCGAGGAGGCGATCACCGTACCGGCGGGGGCGGCCGCGTCCAGCCGGGCCAGCAGGTCCCGCTTGAGCTCCAGCTTCTCCGGCGCGCTCTCCTGGACGAACTCGGCGCCGGCCGACGCCTCTTCGAGGCTCGCGGTCACGGTCAGCCGGTCCTGCGAGGCGCCTTCGGCGAGCCCGAGCTGTTCGAGCGCGGGCCAGGCCGCCGCGACCAGCCGGCGCAGCCGGGCCTCCGCGTCGGGGGCGGGGTCCCAGGCGGTGACGTCGTAGCCGCGCGCGAGGAAGTGGGCGGCCCAGCCGCCGCCGATCACTCCGGCCCCGACGCACGCGACACGGCGTACGTCCTCCGGGGCGCAGGGAGCGAGGACAGGGGGAGTGGGAGAAGGCATGGGGGAAGGCACGGGCGGGACTCCAGCAACGTCAGGAAGGTCAAGAAGGGAGCGGCGGGCGGTCATATGCGCGGGCGGAGGCCGAGCTGCTGCCGCGCCTCGTCGGGCGAGGCGACCCGGGAGCCCAGAGCCTCGGTGATCCGCACTGCGCGCTCCACCAGCTGGCCGTTGGTGGCCTTGATGCCCTTGCCCAGATAGAGGTTGTCCTCCAGACCCACCCGGACGTGCCCGCCGAGCAGGATCGACTGGGCGACCCAGGGCATCTGCATCCGGCCGAGCGCGAAGCTCGCCCAACGGGCGCCCTCGGGCAGCATGTTGACCATCGACTGGAGCACCCCCGGATCGGCGGGCGCGCCCCACGGAATGCCCATGCAGAGCTGGAAGACCGTGGGATCGTCGAGCAGCCCCTCGGCGAGGAGCTGCTTGGCGAACCACAGCTGCCCGGTGTCGAAGATCTCCAGCTCGGGCCGGACCCCGAGCTCCTGGATGCGCTTCGCGCCGGTGCGGAGCATGTCGGGGGTCGAGACGTAGAGGTTGCTGCCGTCGCCGAAGTTCAGCGAACCGCAGTCCAGGGTGCAGATGTCGGGCAGCAGGTCCTCCACGTGCGGCAGCCGCTCCAGACCGCCGACCAGGTCGGTGCCCGGCAGCTGCTTCAGCGGGGCCGCCGGGTCGATGACCAGGTCCCCGCCCATCCCGGCGGTCAGATTGATGACGACATCGGTGCCGGTCTCCCGGATCCGCTCCACGACCTCGCGGTAGAGACGGGGGTCGCGGGAGGGAGCGCCGGACTCCGGGTCGCGGACGTGGATGTGCACCACGGCGGCACCGGCTCCGGCGGCCTCCACGGCGGACGCGGCGATCTGCTCGGGTGTCACGGGGACGTGGGGACTGCGGCCGACGGTGTCACCGGCTCCGGTGAGGGCGCAGGTGATGATGACGTCCTGGTTCACGGGCATGCGGGGGTGTCTCCTCGGCGTGGGGGGAGCGGGGTTTCGGAGGGGGAGCGGTTACGCGATGGGCACGGCACTGACGTACGGGGTCAGGCAGCCGGCGCGGTCAGGCAGGCGTCCACGTGGGCGGTGAGGGCGTCGTGCATGGCCTGGGCGCCGGTGCCCGTGCCGGGGCTGTCGGGCGCGGTGGCCAGGACCTGGGAGGCCAGACCGTCGATCAGGGCGGTGAGGGTGAGGGCCGCGCCGTCCGGGTCGACGGGACGGAACACCCCCTGCTCGACCCCGCGCCGGATCACGTCGGAGACGGTCGTCCGCCACTGCCGGTAGTACTCGCGGTGGAGCTGCCCGACGGTGGTGGAGCGCGCCGCCTCGGCCCAGAGGTCGAGCCAGACACACCACTGGCGGCGCTGCTGCTCGGTGCGCGGCGTCTGGAGGTCGAGCAGGAGGCGCAGCTCGTCACCCGCGTGGACGGTTCCTTCGGTGGCCGCTGCCCGGCGGCGGGTGTCCTCGTCCATGCACCACCGCACCGCCGCTTCGAGCAGCTCGTCGCGGCCGGGGAAGTGGTAGTGGATCGCGGCGGTGCTCGTGCGGCAGGCGGTGGCGATGTCCGCGACCCGGACGGCGTGGAACCCGCGTTCGGCGATCAGTCGGACGGTCTCCCGCACGATCTGCAGGGGTCTGCCGCCCTCGGGTGCCGGAGCGGGCTCCGACGGGGGTGCGGGTGGCGAAGTGGGCGGCACCGCGGGCGTGGACACGGCGCCCAGCAGCCAGTTGGCGTCCACGCCGCCGATGTCGGCGATCCGGGCCAGCTCCGCGGCGGTGAAACGACGGGAACCGTTCAGGGAACGCGACAGCTTCGACGGGTCGATGACGATCCGCCGGGCGAACTCACGTGCGCTGACTCCCGCCGCGTCGATCACCTGACGGACCCGCGCGGCCACCTCGTACTGCTGCATGGCGGCAACCGTAACGAGCTGGTGAGAAAATCTCAACGCAGAACTCAGAGCTAAAGCTCTACGTCAGGGAAATTGAGGATCTGACTGGTGCATCAGTCAGATCGCATCACTCCTGTGTGAGCATCCCGCTGCGCAGCTTGCCCAGCATCCGGCTCAGCAGCCGCGAGACATGCATCTGGGAGATCCCCAGCTCCGCACCGATCTGGGCCTGCGTCAGCTCCTGGCCGAACCGCATGTCGATGATCCGGCGCTCCCGCTCGTCCAGTTCGCCCAGCAGGGGAGCGAGGGTGTGCAGGTTCTCCACGGTCTCGATGGCGGGATCCGGCTCGCCCAGGACGTCGGCGAAGGTCCGCCCGCCGGTGTTCTGGGGACCGGATTCCGAGGAGTCGGTCGGCATGTCCAGCGAGCCTGCGGTGTAGCCGTTGGACGCGACGATCCCCTCGGTGATCTCCGCCTCGTCCATCCCGAGGTGCTCGGCCAGTTCCTGCACGGTCGGGTCCCGGTCGAGGTCGGCGGCGAGGGCCTCCTTCGCCTTGGCGAGGTCGACCCGGAGTTCCTGGAGGCGCCGCGGCACGTGGACGGCCCAGCTGGTGTCCCGGAAGAACCGCTTGATCTCACCGACGATGTACGGGACGGCGAACGAGGTGAACTCGACCTCGCGGGACAGGTCGAAGCGGTCGATCGCCTTGATCAGCCCGATCGTGCCGACCTGGATGATGTCCTCCATGTCGCCGCTGCCCCGGTTGCGGAAGCGGTTGGCGGCGAACCGGACCAGCGACAGGTTCATCTCGATGAGCGTGTTGCGCGCGTACTGGTACTCGTGCGTGCCCTCCTCCAGGACCTGGAGGCGGTCGAAGAAGACCTTCGACAGGGCCCGTGCGTCCATGGGGGCGATCTTTCCGGCATCCTCGATCCACGGAAGTTCCTCCGTGGTGCCCGTCCGCTGCTCGGTACCGGTGGTCTGCGCGGTGTGCGCCGTCATCTCGTCACCCTCCCCTGGTCGTAGGCCATGAGGTTTACTCGCCTGCCCGGCCGTCCGGTCCTCATGCGTGCGGGAAGGGGTTCGATCTCGCCAGGCGTCACGAGTTGGCCGAAAACGGCTGGAGAGCGCCCGAAACGGGCCCCGTTCGGCCCTGAAACACCGTCATGGGGAGAGGCAGAGCCACAGGGGGCGCACAGAACCGCCCCACCGGTACGGGGGAGCCCGGTGGGGCGGTCGCCACCAGAGTGCCACAACCGGCAGGCAGTTGGGACCGGACCGGCGCGGATTGGCCGACGGATGAGTCGAATTCGCCGCTCCTCCGGGCGGGCGCACGCCGGTCGTCGGCGTGCTCCGGAACCTCTCCCTCCGGGGTCGCGGAGCCGGCCGGGCACCCCGGTTGATTGCGGCATCGTGAACAGTTCCCCGGCACGGAATACGCCCTGCGTCCCTCAGCTTTTCGCGGGTGGCGGGCGCGCGGCGCCAGGGCACCGGGGTGCCCGCCGGAAGGAACCGCGCGATGGACCGGATCGAGGGAGAACATGCGCAAGCCGTACGCGTACGAAGAGTGCCGCGGAGGGGTGGCACGGGGTGCAGCCGAAAGGCCCGATCCGATCGCCGAGGTGGGCCCGTGAGCACCGTCGACCCCGCGACACGGGAGCAGGCCGCCGCCCCGCTCTCCGCCCCGTCCGCCGCCCCCGCGGCACCCCACCCGCTGGACAACCCCGCGCTCGCCTCGCTCACGGGCCCGCACGCCCACTTCGCCGAGCGCCGCGGCCGGATCCTGCGCTACCCCGTCGACGTCACCCCCTGGACCGCTCACCCCGCCGTCCCGGACGCGCGGGACTGGGCCGATCTCGCGGCGCTCGCCGGTCCGGGCGGAACCATCGGCATGAACACGCTGAGGGGGGAGCCGCCGCAGGGCTGGGAGATCCTTCACCGGATCGGCGGAGTCCAGCTCGTCGATGTGTCGGTGGTCCCGGAGCCCGACGCGGAGGCCGTACGGCTCGGCCCGGCGGATGTGCCGGAGATGCTGGACCTGGTGGCGCGCACCCGCCCCGGCCCCTTCCTGCCGCGCACCGTGGAACTCGGCACCTATCTGGGCATCCGCCGGGGCGGCGCCCTGGTCGCCATGGCGGGGGAGCGGCTGCACCCGCCGGGCTGGACCGAGATCAGCGGGGTCTGCACCGACGCGTCCGTACGGGGTCAGGGTCTGGCGAGCCGCCTGGTCCGGGCGGTCGCGTACGGGATCCGTGAGCGGGGCGAGACGCCGTTCCTGCACACCTCCGCCGCCAACGCGGTGGCGATCCGGCTCTACGAATCGCTCGGCTTCCAGCTCCGTGCCCACACCGAGTTCCTCTCCGTCCTGGCCCCGGTGAGTTCTCCGCAGCGGTGACCGGGGCCGACGGGCACCCGTACAGGGGGCCGAAGGTCCCGGGCCGGACGTCCCGGTCGGGACGTTCGGCCCCGCCTCCGGGCCCTATGCCCCCCTGCGCCGGGGCCCGGATGCCGGTCAACTGGAAGGGACCGTCCGGACCACGGGCGGCAGCGAGCGGCGAACAGGAGGAGCGGGCGTGTCCCTGGGGAAAGCGCGCAGGGCACCGGGCCGGAAGACGGTCCTTCCCGGCACGGACGCGGGCGCCACGGCGGCCACGGGCCGGATCGGGAACTGGGCGCTGGCCGGCCTGGTGCTGCTGCTGAGCGCGCTGATCGTCCTCCTCGACGTGGTCACGGGTGAGGACCTCCGGGTCGTCCCCCTCCTCGTGGTCGTCCCCGCCCTGGCCTCCGTCTTCTGCAGCCTCCGGCAGACCGTGTGGGTCGCGGTCTGGATCACGGCGGTCGTCGTCGGCTCCGGGCTCGGCGGGGACGGCACCTTCTGGGACTTCGTGTTCGGCATCGGCTTCACCGTGCTGGCCTGCGCCCTCGGCGTCGCCGCCTGCGCGGCCCGCATACGCCACGCCACCGAGATGGACCGGCTCCGCTCCGCCGCCGTCGCCCTGCAACGCCAGATCCTGCGCCCCCTGCCCGTCATCACCGACCAGGTCTTCGCGTACGGCATCTACGAGCCGATCGAGGAGGACCGCTTCGTCGGCGGTGACATCTACGAGGTCGTCCAGTCGCCGTACGGGACCCGCGTCATCATCGGGGACGTCCAGGGCAAGGGGATCGCGGCCATAGGGGCCGGGTTCGCCGCGATCGCCGCGTTCCGTGAGGCGGCGGTCCGGGAGCCCACGCTGACCGGGGTGGTGGAGGCGCTGGAAGCCGCCGTCGTCCGGCACAACGCGTTCTCCGCCCAGACCGGCGAGGCCGAACGCTTCGTGACCGCGCTGGTCCTCGGGTTCGACGAGGAGGACCGCGTACAGGCGGTGAACTGCGGCCATCTGCCGCCGCGGCTGCTGCACGATGGCCGCGCCTCCGCCGTACGGCTGGAGCGGACCTACGTGCCCCTCGGCCTCGCCGGCCTCAGCCGGGAGACCCGCATGGCGGAGTCGTTCGCCCTCCCGCCCGGCGCCACCCTCCTCGTCGTCACCGACGGGGTGACGGAGGCCCGCGACGCGGCCCGCGCCTTCTACCCGCTGGACCGGCGGCTGGCCGGCTGGGCCGGACACGGTCCGCGCGAGCTGCTGGACGCGCTCCGCGTCGACCTGGAGACCTTCACCGGAGGCATCCGGCGCGACGACGTCGCCGCGCTCGCCCTGGGCAGGGCACCGGGCGACGGCGGACCGCTGCCCGCGGCCGTCGCCGATGAGGTCCGACCGGTCGCGGGGGCCGTGAGCGACTGAGCGGCCCCGTACGGACCAGGTGAATGTCCCCACGAGACGAATGTCGCGCGGGGACATTTTCAGGTGTACGGTGCACATATGAGCCCGGAAGAGAAGGTCCCGGAGCGTCCGACGCCGGACCGGAGGACGCCGGAGCGGCGCAGCCGCAAGGCCCGCCGCACCCGCGACACCCTGGCGCAGGCCGCGTTCGAGCTGGTGCTGGACCGGGGGCTGCGGCACGTCACGGTCGAGGAGATCGCGGAGGCCGCCGACGTCGACCGTCGCACCTTCAGCCGGTACTTCGCGAGCAAGGAAGCCGCCGCCCTCGATTCCCTGCGCGGCGACGGCGACCGGATCAACGAGGCCCTGCGGTCCCGCCCGGCCGGGGAGCCCCCGCTCCTCGCCTACCGGCGCGCCGTCCTCGCCTGGCTCGCCGACCCCGAGGCGGAGCCCTGGCACCGCCGCCCCCGGATCTTCGACCTCCTGACCGTCGCCGAGGAGGAGCCGACGCTCTACGCGGCCTTCCACCACATCCGGGTGGACGCCCAGGAGGACTCGATCGCCATCGTCGCGGACCGGCTCGGCGTCGACCCGCGCCAGGACATCCGCCCCGCCGTCACGGTGGCGGCGGGAGCGGGCGCCCTGCTCGCCGCCCAGGCCGCCTGGGTGCGCGGAGGCCGCCCGGACGCTCTGCCCGCGCTGGTCACCGAGGCGTTCGACGCCCTGGCGGCGGACCTGCTCACGGCACCGAGCGCGTCGCAGGGCCGGGACAGCACCACAGAACACACAGCAGAAGAGGCAACCTCATGAGCACCACCAGCACCAGCCCCACCACCCCCTCGGCCGAGTTCGCCGGCCGGACCGCCCTCGTCACCGGCGGCGCCTCCGGAATCGGTCTCGCCGTGGCCCGGCTGCTCGCCACCGCCGGCGCGGCCGTCGTCGTCGCCGACTACGACGAGGAGAGCGCCCGCAAGGCCGCCGCCCAGCTGGAGAGCACGGGAGCGCGGGCGGCCGCCGTACGCATGGACGTCACCGACCCGGCCTCCGTCGAAGCCGGTGTGCGGTTCACCGTGGAGACCTTCGGCGCCCTCCACCTGGCCGTGAACAACGCGGGCATCGCCGGTCCGGCCGCGCCCACCGGGGCATACCCCGTCGAGGACTGGGACCGCGTCGTCGCCACCAACCTCAGCGGTGTCTTCTACTCGATGCGCCACGAGCTGCCCGCCATCGTCGCGTCGGGCGGCGGGGCGGTCGTCAACATGTCCTCGATCCTCGGCACCAACGGCTTCGCGGGCTCGCCCGCCTATGTCGCCGCCAAGCACGGAGTCGTCGGCCTGACAAAAGCGGCGGCGCTCGAATACGCGGCACAGGGCGTGCGGATCAACGCGGTCGGCCCTGGCTTCATCGACACCCCGCTCCTGCGGAACGCCGACCCGCAGGCCCGCGAGCACCTGGTCTCCCTGCACCCGGCCGGACGCCTCGGCACGGCGGAGGAGGTCGCCGAACTCACCGTCTTCCTCCTCTCCGACAAGGCCTCCTTCATCCACGGCAGCTACCACCTGGTGGACGGCGGCTACTCCGCCCCGTAACGGCGCCCGGGTGGCGGGCGGGGGATCCGCGGGCGACAAAGAGAGCACAGCGCAGCGAAGAAGCGAGGAGACCCATGAAAGCCGTCCAGTACCGGGCCGTCGGTGCGGCCCCCGAGGTCGTCACCGTGCCGGACCCCGAGCCCGGCCCCGGCCAGGTCCTGCTGAAGGTCACCGCCGCCGGTGTCTGCCACTCCGACATCGCGGTGATGAGCTGGCCCGCCGACCAGATCCCCTTCCCGCTGCCCCTCACCCTCGGCCACGAGGGCGTCGGCACGGTCGCCGCCCTCGGCGACGGCGTGGACGGCCTCTCCGTGGGCGACTCCGTCGCGGTGTACGGGCCCTGGGGCTGCGGCATCTGCGTGAACTGCGCCGAGGGCAAGGAGAACTACTGCCTGCGCGCCAAGGTGCTCGGCATCATGCCGCCCGGACTCGGCGCCCCCGGCGCCATGGCCGAGTACATGATCGTCGACGACCCCCGCCACCTCGTGCCGATCGGCGACCTGGACCCGGTGAAGACGGTGTCGCTCACGGACGCCGGACTCACCCCGTACCACGCGATCAAGCGCTCCCTGCCGAAGCTCGTGCCCGGCTCGACGGCCGTCGTCATCGGCACCGGTGGCCTCGGGCACGTCGCGATCCAGCTCCTGCGCGCCATGACGGCCGCCCGGGTCATCGCCCTCGACGTCACCGAGGAGAAGCTCGACCTGGCCAGGGCCGTCGGCGCGCACGAGGCCGTCCTCTCCGACGAGAAGGCGGCGGCCCGCGTCAAGGAGCTGACCGGCGGACTCGGCGCGCACGTCGTGCTGGACTTCGTCGGAGCCCCGCCCACCGTCGAGACCGCCGGGGCCGTCGCCCGGGTCGACGGCGACGTCACGATCGTCGGCATCGGCGGCGGCGCGCTCCCGGTCGGCTTCGGTTCGCTCCCGTACGGCACGAGCGTCAGCGCCCCCTACTGGGGCTCGCGCAAGGAGCTCGCCGAGGTGCTCGACCTGGCGCACGCGGGGGCCGTCGACGTCCACGTGGAGACGTACTCCATCGACGAGGCCCCGCTCGCCTACGAGCGGCTGCACGACGGCCGGATCAACGGCCGCGCGGTGATCCTGCCGAACGGCTGAGCCCGTTCCCGTACGCCGATCGCGGGGCCGGCGAAAAATCCCCGGCCCCGCTCCCCACCCGCCGTTACACTCGATGCCATGCGTTCGTACTACTACTTCCGCTGATTCCCGGCCCGGACAGCCGCCGTGTGACGCCTGACGTCACCGGCTGACGCACACCGGCCGACCGCCGAGCACCGCCCGTGACCGCACCGGGCGGGGTTCGGCCGTATCGGTCCCCGGTGTGCCGCTGTCCCTCCGCCGTCCGGACACCCACGTGTCACGCCCCGCCCCGGCGCGTCTCCGTACGCGCCGCCGCGGGCCGTCACCCCAGGAATCAGGGAACAGGCACCCATGCACCCCCAGCGCGACCGCGCCCAACTGACCATGAAGGACGTCTCCAAGGCGTACGGGGACCGCTCCGTACTCGACCAGGTGACGCTCACCGTCCGCCCCGGCGAGAAGGCCGCCGTCATCGGCGAGAACGGCTCCGGCAAGTCCACCCTCCTGCGTCTGCTCGCCGGGACCGAGCGCCCCGACAGCGGCGAGATCACCGTCCGCTTCCCCGGCTCCACCGGCTATCTCGCCCAGACCCTCGCCCTCGATCCGGCCGACACCGTGCAGGACGCCGTCGACGCGGCCCTGGCCGAACTCCGCGCCCTGGAGGCGGCCATCCGCGAGGCGGAGGAGTCACTCTCGGCGGGGCGCGAGGCCACGGAGGCGGAACTCGCCGCGTACGGAGACCTCCTCACCGCCTACGAGGAACGCGACGGCTACCGCGCCGACGCCCGTACCGAGGCCGCTCTCCACGGCCTGGGCCTCGCCCACCTCACCCGCGACCGTACGCTCTCCACCCTCTCCGGTGGCGAACAGTCCCGCCTCGCCCTCGCCTGCGTCCTGGCGGCCGCCCCCGAACTGCTGCTCCTGGACGAGCCGACCAACCACCTCGACGTACGGGCGGTGAACTGGCTGGAGGACCACCTGCGCGCCCACCGGGGCACCGTCGTCGCCATCACCCACGACCGGGCGTTCCTGGAGCGGGTCACCTCGGTGATCCTGGAGGTCGACCGCGACCTGCGCACGGTCACCCGGTACGGGGACGGCTGGGACGGCTACCGCACCGCCAAGGCCGCCGCCCGCCGCCGCTGGGCGCAGGAGCATCAGGAGTACCTGTGCGACCTGGCCCGTACGGCGGAGCTGGTGGACGCGGCCGGACAGCGGCTCGCTGCCACCGGCAAGGACCCGCAGCAGGGGTTCGGCAAGCACCGCCGCTCCCACGAGGCCAAACTCTCCGGCCAGGTCAGGGCGGCGCGCACCCGGCTGGAGGCGCTGCGGCGCACACCCGTACCGGCCCCGCCGAAGCCGCTCGCCTTCACCGGCTGCCCGGCCCTGGCGGGGGAGACCCCGTCCGGCCCCCTGGTCGAGCTGGAGGACGTCTCCGTGGGGGAGCGGCTCCACCTCCCCGCCCTGCGCGTGGCGGCCGGGGCGCGTCTGCTGGTCACCGGGGACAACGGGGCCGGGAAGACCACGCTGTTGCGCGTCCTCGCAGGGGACCTGGCGCCCGACACCGGGACGGTCCTCCGCCGCGCCCGGGTCGGCTACCTCCCGCAGGAGCTGCCCGCCCGGCCGACCCGGCGCACCCTGCTCGCCACCTTTGCCGCCGGGCGCCCGGGCTTCCCCGACGAGTACGCGGACGAGCTCCTCGGCCTCGGCCTGTTCCGCCCCGAGGACCTCGGCGTGCCGGTCGCGTCGCTCTCCATCGGCCAGCAGCGCAGGCTGGCCCTGGCACGGCTGGTCACCCGTCCGGCCGATCTGCTGGTGCTGGACGAGCCGACGAACCACATCGCGCTGAGCCTGGTGGAGGAGGTGGAGGCGGCGCTCGCGGCGTACCCGGGAGCGGTGGTCGTCGTCTCGCACGACCGAAGCTTCCGGGCCCGCTTCACCGGTGACGTCCTGGAGCTGCGGTCCGGCCACCCGGTCTCCCGCCCGAACCGGCCTACGCCTCCGGGGAAGCGGCGGCCTCCCCGCGCACCTGAGCGCGCAGCCGCTTCACGAAGACGCGCTGGCCGACGATCAGCAGTTCGGCGGCCTGCTCCGGCGTGCACCAGGCGAACCGGTCCATCTCCGGGAACTCCTGCTGCACGCCGGAGCCGCGCGGCCACTCCATCGTGAACGTCCCCGGCACCACGGAGGCCACCTCCAGCTCGGCCTGAACCGCCCACACGGTCACCGTCTTGCCGCTGCGCTGACGCGCCTCGCCGAGCGGCAGCCAGACCCCGTCCGGCACCGGCACCCCCAGCTCCTCCTCAAACTCCCGCCGCGCGGCCGCCGCCGGCTCCTCGTCGGGGCCGTACTCACCCTTCGGCACCGACCAGGCGGCCTCCTCCCGCCCCGCCCAGAACGGCCCGCCCATGTGCCCGATCAGCACCTCGACATCCCGCTCGCCCCCCGTACCCGTGGTCCGGAAGAGAAGAAGCCCCGCACTGCGCTTGCCTGCCGACATGTCGTCAAGTCTGCAAGCACGGTGTGCGGCACGCCAACCGACGGGCGCTGCACAGGCGGAAGGGGGCGGAGCCGCATGGCGGACCCCGCCCCCACCCGTCGTACGACTACGTCTTGCGGTAGCCGTACGCCTCCGAGGCCGCCGCCTCCACCGCGCCGATGTCCCCGCCCGACGACGCGGTCACCACGGCGGCGACCGCGCCCTCCACGAACGGCGCGTCGACCAGCCGCGTGTTCTCCGGCAGCTCGTCGCCCTCGGCGAGCATCGCCTTCACCGTGAGGACGGCGCTCCCGAGATCCACGAGAACCGCGACCCCGGCGCCCCGGTCCACCGAGGCGGCGGCCCGGCCGATCAGCTCGGCGCTGGTGCCGAGCCCGCCGTTCGGCAGCCCGCCCGCCGCCGCGACGGGGGCCGTCACGCCGCCGGCGGCAAGGCCCCGGGCCAGCTCGGCGACCGATTCCGCGACCGGACCGCTGTGCGAGACGAGCACGATGCCCACCTGCGGTGCGCCGCTCATGCCTCCGCACCCCCGTCCCGCGCGGTCTCCGCCAACGCCTCGACCAGCAGGGCCGCCGACGTCGCCCCCGGGTCCTGGTGGCCGATGCTGCGCTCGCCGAGATAGCTCGCCCGCCCCTTGCGCGCCTGCAACGGCACCGTGGCCTCGGCGCCCGCGCGGGCCGCGTCCGCAGCCCCCTGGAACGACGAGGCCAGGGCCTCCGCCGCCGGCAGCAGCGCGTCCAGCATCGTCTTGTCCCCGGCCTGCGCCCCGCCGAGCTGCCCCACCGCCGCCACACCCGCGGCGAACGCCTGGGCGAGCTGGTCCCGCGTCACCTCGGCGTCCTCGCCGAGCGCCTTGCCCGTACGGCGCAGCAGCGTCCCGTACAACGGTCCGGACGCCCCGCCGACGGTCGAGATCAGCTGCCGCCCCGCCAGGGTCAGCACCGCACCCGGAGTCGCGGGCGCGTCCTTCTCCAGGACGGCCGCCACCGCCGTGAAGCCGCGCTGGAGGTTGCTGCCGTGGTCGGCGTCGCCGATCGCCGAGTCCAGTTCGGTCAGTCGGTCCGCCTCACGGTCCACGGCGGTCGCGGTGGCCGCCATCCAGCGGCGGAAGAAGTCGGCGTCGAGCACATGATCTCCTGTTCCCCGGGCCTGTCCGGCACGGTCGGTACGGGTGACGAGCACGGCCGGGTCCGGCGCGGGGCTCACCGGCCCCAGCGGAGCGCGGGCGTTGCCACGGGCGCGTCCCACAGCCGCAGCAGCTCCTCGTCGACCTGGCACAGCGTCACCGAGCAGCCTGCCATGTCGAGCGAGGTCACGTAGTTCCCCACGAGCGTACGAGCCACCGGCACACCCCGTTCGGTGAGCACCCGCTGGACCTCGGCGTTGAACCCGTACAGCTCCAGCAGGGGCGTCGCCCCCATCCCGTTGACCAGCGCCAGCACGGGGCCGTCCGGCCGGAGGTCCTCCAGCACCGCGTCCACCGCGAAATCGGCGATCTCGCCCGAGGTCATCATCGGCCGCCGCTCCCGCCCCGGCTCACCGTGGATCCCGATGCCCAACTCCAGCTCACCGGAGGGCAGATCGAAGGTGGGGCTGCCCTTCGCCGGAGTGGTGACCGCGCTGAGCGCCACCCCGAAGCTCCGCGAGGACCCGTTCACCTGCCGGGCCACCGAGGCCACCCGCTCCAGGGGCGCGCCCTCGTCCGCGGCCGCCCCGGCGATCTTCTCGACGAAGAGCGTTGCCCCCGTACCGCGCCGCCCGGCCGTGAAGGTGCTGTCGCTCACCGCCACGTCGTCGTCCACCACGACCTGGGTGACCTGGATGCCCTCGTCCTCGGCGAGCTCGGCGGCCATCTCGAAGTTCAGTACGTCACCGGTGTAGTTCTTGACGACGAAGAGCACCCCCGCCCCGCTGTCCACCGCCGCTGCCGCCCGCACCATCTGGTCCGGCACGGGCGAGGTGAACACCTCCCCGGGACAGGCGGCCGACAGCATCCCGGGCCCGACGAACCCGGCATGCAACGGCTCGTGCCCCGACCCGCCCCCCGAGACGAGCGCCACCTTCCCGGCCACCGGCGCGTCCCGCCGTACGACGACCCGGTTCTCCACGTCGACGGTCAGCTCCGGGTGCGCGGCGGCCATGCCCCGCAGGGCGTCGGCGACGACGGTCTCGGGGACGTTGATGAGCATTTTCATGCCAATCTCCTGGTGAGCGTAGCAGAGGGCTTCGTGACCTGCGTTTTTCCAGGTCAGCAAGGGTGTGGCCAGTTGTGGATCTTGGCGGTCCGTGGCGGCTTGCCGCGCGTTGTGGCGGTACTGATGCTGCCTGCTCGCTGAGTTTCCTGACCAGTCGTCAGTTTGTTGGCGCGGTGCTTTTGATCTTGAGGGATGGCTTCTGGGCGCTTCAACGTGATGATGCCAACGTGGCGTGTGCGATGCCACCGCAAAGGCGGCTCGCGAAGATCCAGGGCTCAAAGCGTCAGGGGCGGGGGGTGGCCGGCGTTGGTCCAGGTCAGCTCCCAGCTCGATTCCTGGGGTGCGGGGCAGGGGCGCAGGTGGGCGTGGATGAGGGTGCCGCTGGCTCCGATGTCCAGGCGGGTGTTGGCGTGCTCGAACGCGGCGAGGGCGCGGGCGGGGCCGGCGCCGGGGTGGTCGAGGTCGGCCTGGCGGAGCATGCTGCGGACCTGTCCCATCAGGGTCGCGGCCCGCAGGTCGTGGCCGGTGATGTCCCCGATCGAGACCGCCAGCAGGGCCTGCTCCACGATGTCGACCTCGTGGGCCTCGTCCCAGCCCAGCACCAGGGTGCCCAGCGGGATCACCGTGCCGGGCAGCGGCACGCACACCGCGCTGGACAATCCGAGGCTGTGGAACGCCGCGACCGCCTCGGGGGCGTAGTCCCGGCGCAGCTCCGCCTCGTCGGTGACGACGATGGTGCGGTTCTCCTTCGCCGCCCGCGCGGTGGGCCACCCGGAATCCAGGTCGTAGGTCTCGTGGGCGCTCTCCATAGGCGCGCTGCCGGTCTCGTCGATCAGCCGCCGCAACCGGCCCTTGCGGGCGTTGTCGACCAGGACGAGGCCGACGTAGACGGGCTTCAGGTCGCTGGTGACCAGATCCCGCACCGTCGGCGGACCTCGCCCAGACCCGTGGTGTCGGCCAGGGCGTCGGCCGCGCTCAGCAACAGCTGCGAGCGGTCCAGCGCGCTCTGGTAGCGGCGGGCGCTCGTCTCGGCTTCGCCGAAGGCGTGCTGACGCTGGCGCGAGACGATCCGCAGCCGCAGCTCGGCACTGCACGCGGCGGCCAGGTCCTCCAGCAGCGCCAGTTCCCGCTCGCTCCACTGCCGGGGTTCGGTGTCGATCGCGCACAACGACCCCAGGACGTGCCCGTCACCGTCGGTCAGGGGCATCCCCGCGTAGCCGACCACACCCAAATTCGGAATGGCCAAGGACGCACAGGTGCGAGCGTCCTCACGGGCATCGGTCAGCACCAGGGGCTTCTCTTCGGCGACCACATGTTGGCACAGCGAGTGCGTCAACGGCGTCTGCCGGCTCTCCGCCCACGGATCGTTCAGCCCCACCATGCCCGGAAACACCTGCCGTGCCGGCTCCACCAACGACACCAGCGCCACCGGCACGCCCACCAGCTCAGCGGCGAGCCGAGCGAACCGCTCCATGCCTGCGTCTGACGCCGCGCTCAGCCCCGTTTCCCGCAGCGCACCGACCCGGCCCTCATCGCTCAGCAGCGACAGCGGAACGTCTCTGCCAGATCCCGCCATCACGCACTCCTGCAATCGCACCCAGGCGTCAAGACATTTGAGGCGCGGCAACAGTAGCCCAGCACGACACCCTCACGGCGATGCCGCCCGCACCACGTGGCTGGCCACATTCGGGGATCGGCCATCGTGACCGATACCCGAACGCTGTGTCCCCGGGCGCCGCACCGGGATCCACGGCAAGAAGGGACATTTGTGACGCGTCTCGGGGTAGACGGGCTCGCATGCACGGACAACATGCGCGTCCTACGAGCACTCTGTTCGGCCCGATGTCTCCAACTCAGGAAATGGCGAACAGCCAGGAAGGTCCCCGGCACTCTCGCCGTGGCCGACCCCTGGTCCGCTTGCGGCGTCGGCTCCTCGTCTACCGATCGATCGAGTTCCTGTCCTCCCGCGTCCCCGGCGGCCCCCATCCGGACGAGGAATGCCTCCTCCTGGTCCATATCCGCAAGGTCGTCGGCCAAGTCCGCTACCGGCTCTGTGATCATTGCGAACAAGGTGTCATCACCGGCGTAACTCTGGAAGAGCGCTTCCGTAGCACCGGGCTGGGAACCCGCGCCCTGTCGCATCTGCGCTCCCGTCACCCGCGCGTGAAATGGCGCAGCACCCTGAACCTGCGCGCGACACGTGATCTCCTGCGCCGCATGTCCATCCCTGCAACCGGTGCGACCGGCTCGTGCCCGCACACCGGAGAGCCGCGCCTGCGGCTTCAGAGGCCCTAAGAGGCTCGTGCCGGCATGCGGACATGGTGACTGACTTCGATCAGCCCATGACCGACAGCCCAGGCTCACGGGCCGAGGCGTTGGACGATCTCGTTCTGCTCGCCGTGCAACGACGTCACGCCGCGATGCCGTCTTCCGCACTTCGCGGCAGCCGGCGGGCTTACGGGTGCGGCCGGGTGGCGGTGTCGAGGTAGAACGCGTCGATGCTCTGGACGGCTTGCTCGAAGGCGTCCAGGTTGACGGGCTTGGTCACGTAGGCGTTGGCGTGGCTGGTGTAGGCGCCGGTGACGTCGTCCGGGGCGGTGGACGTGGTGAGGACGACGACCGGGATGGCCTGCAGTTTCTCGTCGGTCTTCAGGATCTTCAAAAGATCGTGGCCGTTCATGCGGGGCATGTTGAGGTCGAGGACGATGAGGTCGGGCCGGACCGTGCCGGGGGTACGGAGGTGCTCCAGAGCGGCAACTCCGTCGGTGACCTGGACCAGGTTGCGGGCTCCGCGCTCGGAGAGTGCTTCTTCGATGAGCATGGCGTCGGCGATGTCGTCCTCGACGAGCAGGACGTCGAAGGGGCGGGCGGGAGTGGTCATCGTCGGGTGCTCCGTGGGCTTTTCGTTCGAGTGGTGGAAGAGTCCCGGCCAGCGGCGCCGGGCGCCTTGGCGGGTCATGTCGCAGGCGGCGCCGATCTGTGGGTAGCCGGCACCCGCGCGGGCGGCGTCCGTGGCCGCCTGCCGCTGAAGGCGTTCCGTGGCCTGCTGCAACTGGTCCAGCACGTGGAGCAGTGTCAGCGGGTACGCCGCATCACCGGACGCGGGAGGTGCCGTGCTCTGCTGCAGCTGGCGGGCAAGACGATGCGCGAGATCGCCGATCCTCGCGTCCGCGATCGCGGCAGTCTCCTCAGGAGTGGTCCGCAGTACGAAGTCCTTGCCTGGCATACCCGGCACTGTAGGCCCCCGAGCACTGCGGCGACAACATGCGTTGTCGGATGGGTTTAGAGTGTGCTGGCCGCACTCCACCGAGCGGCTTCCCCAGCGAGGAGCGCTCAGGATGACCGGCGACGTACAGCAAGCGCGTGGACGAAGACTGTCCTCCTGGACGACCCGGCGCTGGCTCCGCGTGGGAGTGGCCGCGTCGCTGGTCGTGCTGACCCTGCTGGGAGCGACGGGCGCCTGGGTGATGGGACGCAGCCAGGCGATCAGCAACAACCTCACCGACGTACGGTCGCCTTCCCTCTCGACCGCGTTCCGCCTGGAGACGGCCCTGGTCAATCAGGAGACCGGGATCCGCGGCTACGGCCTGACCGGTACGGCGGAGTTCCTGGCCCCCTACCGCCAGGGAATCGCTGATCAGAGAACGTACACCCGGTCGCTCGGAGAGCTGCTCCATGGCGATCCGGCCCGGACGAACGACTTGAAGTCGGTCCAGGACGCCGTGGACGCGTGGCAGAGGGGGATCGCCGAGCCCGTTGCCGCCGCTCCGCCCGGATCACCCTCACCGCTGGCAGCGGAGCGGCTGGCCAACGGCAAAGCGGCCTTTGACGAAGTCCGCACAGCTCTGGCGAACCAGCAGGAGAGGCTGCGCGCGGACCGTGTCCAGGCCCGGGCGGATCTGCAGTCCACGGTGACCTTGCGGAACTGGGTGTTCGGCACCATCGCGCTGCTCATCGTCGTCCTCGCCGCCCTCATCTTCGAAGGGCTGCGCCGCGGCATCAACCGGCCCTTGGACCAGCTGGGTGCCGACGCCCGCATCATCTCCGCAGGCGACTTTGACCATCCCATCACCCCGACCGGCCCGGCCGACCTGCGGCGCCTGAGCGGTGAGATCGAGTCCATGCGCCGGCGCCTGGTACGGGAGCTGGCCTTCGCTGAGGAGGCGCGGCTGCGGCTGGACGCGCAGGCTGCGGATCTGCAGCGCTCCAACGCCGAGCTGGAGCAGTTCGCGTACGTGGCCTCCCACGATCTGCAGGAACCGTTGCGCAAGGTGTCCAGCTTCACCCAGCTCCTGCAGCGCCGCTACGGCGGCCAGCTCGACGAGCGAGCCGACCAGTACATCGACTTCGCGGTCGACGGGGCGAACCGTATGCAGACTCTCATCAGCGACCTGCTCAACTTCTCCCGCGTGGGCCGGGTCCACAACGCCCAACAGAGCATCGACCTGAACAAGACGCTCGAGGAGACTCTGTCGGCACTGAGCGTGGTCGTCGAGGAGACCGGGGCGACGATCACGCACGATCCCCTGCCCGACCTGGTCGCCGATCCCAGCCAGATGGCCATGCTCTGGCAGAATCTGATCGGCAACGCCGTCAAGTTCCGCCGTCCCGAGACAGCTCCGAAGATCCACATCACGGCGGCCCCGGAGGCCGGGCTGTGGCGATTCACCGTGACCGACAACGGCATCGGGATCCCGCCGGAGTACGCCGAGAAGATCTTCGTCATCTTCCAGCGGCTGCACACCAAGGACACCTACAGCGGCAGCGGCATAGGTCTGGCCATGTGCAAGAAGATCGTCGAATTCCACGGCGGCACCATCACCATCGATCCGGACTACCGCGACGGTGCTCGCATCGTCTTCACCCTGGCACCCGAACCACCGCAGATCCCCGGCCCGTCGGCCGCGCCGGAAGCCACGCGGCCAGAGGCGGAGCAGGCACGATGACCACCGCTGGGGAACAGGTTCCGGGCGCGCCCTCGGCTCTGCCCCTGTACCGCATCCTCCTGATCGAGGACGACCTGGGCGATGCCGTGCTCGTCGAGGAACTCCTCCACGACACGGGTCTGACCTTCGAGTTGACGACCCGCACCAGCCTGGCCGAAGCTCGTACCGAACTGGCCTCAAATCGGGCCGACTGCGTTCTCCTTGACCTGCATCTGCCGGACGTATCGGGCATTGACGCCCTCACCGCCGTACGGACGCTGGCACCGCACACCGCTGTCATCGTCCTGACCGGGCTCTCGGAGGCCCAGGCGGGCACCGAGGCGATGGCCGCCGGTGCCCAGGATTACCTCGTCAAGGGCAAGGTCGAGCCAGATCTCCTGCACCGAACCGTGCGCTACGCCGTCTACCGCAGCCGGACCGAACGCGCGAACGCCGAGGCCCAGGCAGCCCGACAGCGCGCGGAGGAGAACGCCCGACTGGAACGTGGCCTCCTTCCGCAGCCCATCCTCGACACGTCCACCGTCCGGGTCACCTCCCGCTACCTACCCGGCGCCGCACTGGCCCTGCTCGGCGGAGACTTCCTCGACGTCGTCGAAGGCGACGACGGCCTCCTCCACGCCGTCGTCGGCGACGTCAGCGGCCACGGCCCCGACGCCGCCGCCCTCGGCGTCTTCCTGCGCATCGCCTGGCGCTCCCTCGTCCTCGGCGGACACCGTGGCGAGGCCCTGCTCCACCTGATGGAACGCATCCTGATCGCCGAGCGAGGCAGCCACTCCCTGTTCGCCACCTGCACCCTTCTCACCCTGGACCAGCGCGCCGGCACCGTCACCCTCCACCTCGCCGGCCACCACGAGCCCCTGTTGACCACAGCGGAGGGCACCCACGAAGTGACGGCGGCGCACGGCGTGGCGCTCGGGATCGTCCCCGGACTTCGCTCCTGGCCCTCCACCACCGTCCCCCTCCCCGCCGCCGGAGCCCTGACCCTCTACACCGACGGCCTCACCGAAGGCCACAGCGGCGCGGACAACGACCGCCTCGGCGTCGAAGGACTCCTCACACTGATCGAAAACCTCCCCCCGGCCGACCCGGCCGTCCACGTCGACTGGCTCATCCAGGAGACCCACCGGCTGAACGCCGGACGCCATTCCGACGACCTGGCCGTCCTCCGTCTCGAC
Organism: Streptomyces cyaneofuscatus; assembly: GCF_033109485.1. Taxonomy (NCBI): domain Bacteria; kingdom Bacillati; phylum Actinomycetota; class Actinomycetes; order Kitasatosporales; family Streptomycetaceae; genus Streptomyces; species Streptomyces cyaneofuscatus. The sequence continues at coordinate 7,765,725 of NZ_CP137002.1, forward strand.
TGGGGCGACGTGCCCTCCCAGCCCTGACGGAGACCTCGCCCTGCGCGCAAGGCAGTTGGTCGCCTGAACACGATTGCTGTGCCGTAGGAGCCCGGCACACCCCGAGCTGGAGAAAGGGCGACCGAGTCGCGGGGCGCCATCCAGCCCGACGTGGACGCACGTTGAGAGCCCGAAGACGCTGTGCGATCACGGGGCTGGCTGCGTCGCACCGGCTGCTGCCAGGCATCGGCCGGCGCGGCCCTTGATCTATCCGAAGGTGAAGGCGTACGCCTCAAGGCCCTGGTCGAAACGGATTTCGAGGCGCGCGGTGCGTGGGTCCTCATCGTCGGTGAGTCGGTGCAGGGTGGGCGAGCGGGACACGCTGATCGTCTTTGTCACCTTCCCGTCCACCAGGACGGTGACCCCCCCCGGTGCCGGCGAGGACGAGGTTCGCGTTCTTGGCCCGGTAAGTGAAGGCGAGGCGGGCCTCGGCTCCGGCGGTGAAGTGCTCGTACCCCGCTGTCCAGGTGCCGGCCAGGGAGAGCCTGTTCACCGGCAGCGGTTCGTTGGGGAAGCGGTACACGGCGGGCTTGCCGCCCGTGAGGGGGGTTCCGACGTAGCCGCGGATACGCAGGTTGCTGAGGTAGGTCTCGGGTGTGCGGTCGGCGGTCAGGTGTACTTGGCGGGCCAGAAGCCGTTGCGGTAGTTGTCCCAGGTGGTGAGCTTGTTGTCGAGCGCGACGGGCCAGGTCACGCCGAGCTTCTCGGCACCGGAGATGACGTTGGAGCGCTTCTTCTCGAAGGCGAACTCGGGGGAGTGCACCCCGATGATGCGCAGTCCGGCGTCCTTGTAGGCGCGCTCCCAGTCGCGCAGATGGGGCACGGCGCGCTGGCAGTTGATGCAGGAGTAGGTCCAGAAGTCGATCAGGGTGACCTTGCCGCGCAGGCTCTTGAGGTCGACGGGTTGGTCGCCGGGGGTGTTGAACCAGGAGTCGATGCCCTCCAGCGCCGGGGCCTTCCCGCAGGAGCGGAGTTCGTCGGCGCCGTCCTGGCAGCGGGAGAGTTCCTTGTTGGAGTCGTCGTAGAGCCCGGACAACTGCTGCCGGGCCGTTTCGTTGTCCTCGATCTTCTTCTGCACGCCGGAGGTGTAGTCCGGCAGTGAGCCCTTCTCGGTAACGTCTCGTGACGGTTCGTGATCTTGGGTTAAGTGGTGCGGCCGTGCTCCAGCTGGAGCAGGACGAGGGCGGCTCGGGCGATCCGGGTGATGCGGCCGGGGTCGAGGCTGACCCGGCGCAGGGCCTTGAAGGTGACCTTGAGCAGGGCGTTGGCCCGCTCGGAGGCACCGTGGGTGCCACGGATCACCTTGTTGAACGTCTGCTGCTCGGTGGAGAGCTGGCCGCCGTGCGGCTTCTTGACCGGGTGACGGAAGCCCCCCCGGCGTCTTCATGGCCCAGGTCCGTCAGGGTGGGCACGCCCAAGGTGGTCGAGAGTCGATCGAGGGTGGCGTTCAGGCCGTGGGTGCGGGCGCAGGTGGTGTCGTGCTCACGGGCCAGGGCGGACCGGAGAGACCCACAACGGCCAACCGTCGGGGGCGGGGACGACCTGTACGTTCCCGCCGTGGTGCTTGTGCTTTCCGGATCACCAGAGGTCGGCCCCGTTCGGTCCTGGGGCGGCGACGCGGTCGGTGCGGATGACGGTGCCGTGCAGGTTGAGGTGGGTGGAGCCGGCTGCGGCCGCGCGCTCGTGTGGAGCCTGTTGGTGTCCTGAACATGATCTAGGTCCTGGCTGTGCACGTCACTTCGCCGATTCCGATCCGTCTCCGACGATCAGTTCGTTCACGGGGGCTCAGCTCCGGGGTTCGGTTGGCTCCGGGATGTACCGGACGTCCTTGAGAGGCGCTGTGGGCTGTGCGCCGAACTTTTCCACGACGGTGCCGCTGGTGCCGACGTGCACGACCTGGAGGGCGACGCGGGTGTCCCATTCGCGCAGGTCGATCCGCACGCGGGGGGACCCGCTTTCGGGCTTCATATCCACGATCTGCTCGTCGAAGTATCCGGCCCGCTTGAGTGCGGCTCGCACTTCGGCGGCGCTCTCGCCCGTGCCCTTGAGGGCCGTGGTGATGTGCGCGGCGAACTTGTCCGCGTAGCAAACCTCGGGCTTGGTGAGCGGAACCGGATCCAGGAGGTTCCCGTCGGGCACGGCCGGTACGGGTTCATCGGTGGGGGGCGGATCGGCAGGCAGGGGAAGGCGGTCGCCGGGCTTGCCGGCGGGCTTGACGGAGGGGTCTTGGGCGACGGTGGGAATGTCGCTGGGGCCGAGGGGCTTGCCGGTCTTGGTGCCGTCCAGCGGCGGGCAGCCGTCGATGATCTCGAGGGACAGCTTCATGAAGTCAAGCTGCGGATCGCCGGCGTCCCCGCCCTCGGGTACGGAGACGACCTTGTCCGTCTCAATGGTTGCGGCCGAGGGAGTGCTGGAGCAGGCGGTGAGGGCGAACGCGCCCAGAGCGAGGGCGGTTGCGGTGTGTGCTATTCGGGACATGACGTCAACTTAGAGTCGCGCGCTGGCACCGCCATGAGTACACGTACTCATCTCGAAGCGGAAGAGTCGACTCGCGCCGCAAGGCAGCCAACTCGCCCCCAAACAGCAGACGTTCAACAAGGCCGCCCTCGTCCTGCTCCAGACGGAGCACGGCCGCACCACCTGGCCGAAAATCACGAAACGTCACGAGACGTTACCGAGAAGGGCTCATTGATGAGCATTTTCACGTCTGTCTCCTCGTCGGTGTGGCGGAGGGCTTGTCGGCCTGCGTTTTCCCTGGTGAAAGCAGGTACGGCGGATTATTGATCTCGGAGGTCCTCGGCGGTCCTCGCGCCCCATGATCCTGCAGACGCATCATGTGGAACACCTCCGAGGCATCCCAGCAGGTACCCCTCCGGTGGAGACGGCTCCCGCACAGCGCGGTCACCGCTCGCGGTGCGTCACGCCCGCGCCTGCGGCCGCCGACGCGCGCGACGGCGCCCGAGCCGACCGATGCTGAGAACAGCCCGCTTCCCGCACAGAGGATGACGCCCATGGTCGACGCAGTGGTGATCGGCAGCGGACCGAACGGGCTGGTGGGGGCGACCGCGCGGTCCACCCGGAATACGTCAACGACCTGTTCAGCTGGCTGATGTCCATGCTGGGGCAGTCGCTCGGCTTTCCCGTTCCGGTCGACGGCGCCGGGGCGCTCACCAACGCGCTGGTACGGCGGTTGCAGGGCCGCCGGGGAGGCCATTCTCGCCCGGCCGGCTGTTGGACGACATGCGGCGGTTCCAGTGGGACTCCGCCACGTTCAAGGTGGACTGGGCGCTCAACGGGCCCAGTCCCTGGATCAGCGCGGCCGCCGCATCGGCGTGGGCCTATACCCATGCCCCACACCGTGAAGGCGGACGCATGCGCGGAAGGGCGGCCCCGCACCACCTGAAACGAGGCTGAGGGCCGACGGGCCCCACAGGCGCCTTGTCCGCGCGAAACCGGCCCGTTCTGCTCCGGGGCCGTCGGTTCGGCTCAGCAGGCGATGACTTTCGGCTTTTCCCGCGGATGGGCTTTCCCAGCGGATGCGCAGCCGGGCTGCTGGGGCGAGCCTGGAGTGCGTGTGAACCGTCCGTAGGGAAAGGAATCGCCATGCCTCGACAGGGCAAACTCGGCAAGGGTGATGAAGTGTCGTGGAAGAGCCATGGCCAGGAAGTGACCGGCAAGGTGAAGAAGAAGATCACCGATCGCACCGAGGCGGCCGGCCGCACCGTCGACGCTTCCCCCGATGAACCGCAGTATGAGGTGGAGAGCGACAAGTCCGGCCGCTCCGCCGTCCACAAGCCCAGCGCCCTCCGCAAGAAGGGCCGTCACTCCTGAATGGCCGCCGGCAGGACTTCCGGTCCACCGCTCCCTGACTCCCGGTTGTGAAAGGGGAGGGGGCCGGCACCTCGCCCCCGAGGTACCGGCCGAATCCGGGCGGCGTTCAGGCCGCTGCCTTCTTCAGTGACGTGAGATGGGCGAAGACCACCACGTTCGCCGAGTAGCCCGCCTTCTCGTCGAACCGCCCGCCGCAGGTCAGCAGGCGGAGTTCGGGCCGCCCGGTCTCCCCGTACACCTTGTCGTCGGGGAACTTCTCCTTTGTGTACGTCTTCACCGCGTCCACGGTGAACACTGCGGTTTTGCGGTCTGCGCGCACCACGTTGACCTTGTCGCCCCGGCGCAGTGCGTTGAGGTTGAGGAAGATGGCGGGGCCGGTCCTGGTGTCGCGGTGGCCCACGAGCAGGGCTGTGCCGTCCTCACCGGGCGACGGCCCCTTCTCGTACCAGCCCGTCAGCTTGGGCTTGCTCAACGGCGGTGCTTCCAGCCGGCCTTTCGTGTCGAGGCCGAGTCCGGTGACCGGCGCCTCGATGAAGATGGCGGGAATGGCGACCTTGAGCGGGCGGGAGGGCACCAGGGGGGCGTGCGAGGCGGGCACGTGCTTCTCCGGTGTGTGCGGTGCCCGCCGGAACGGCTCGGGCGCGCCGCCCGCGGCGTCGCTGCCGCGGGCGGCGGTGACCGTCTGGGTGTCCTCGGAGGAGTCCGAGGACACCCAGACGATGCCGGCCACCAGAGAGAACGTCACGCACAGCGTCATGGTGAGACGGCACGCGCGTGTCGGTCCTCGTCGTCGCCGTCGGCAGTGGACGTTACGCCTCGCCACGGGCACGGCGACGGCGCATCATGATCAGCCCCGCGGCTCCTGCGGCGCCGGCGACCAGCGCGGCGGCGGCGGTTCCGGCGTTCGAGTCGCTCTCGGAGCTGATGGGCTCCATGTCCGGGACGCCGCCGCCGCCCGCGGGGACCGCGCCGATGGGCGGCTTGTGAGGCTTGCCGCCGCCGTGACCGCGGTCGGGGCACTCGACCTTGAAGCTCTTCTGCTTCGGGCCTGCCGGGACGACCCACACCAGCTGGTACGTGCCCTCCGGGAGCCGGTACGTCTCACTGCGCGCACTGCCGTTGATGAGCGGAAGGGTGTCCAGCAGGGTGGTGCCCGGCGGCACGGTCGGGGGCTGCTCGGTGATCGTCCAGGGGACCGAGGGGAACGACTCGAAGTTGCTCGCCGCCAGTACGAACTTGCAGACCTCGACCCCTTCGCGGTCACCGCTCGAGTGCCAGCTGACCGAGCGGATGTCGATGTCACCGCTGTCGCCGGGGACGGCATAGGCGGCGGGAGCCCCGGCCAGGGTGGCACCGGCTACTGCGACTGCGAGGGCCACCTTGGCGCCCGTGCGGACATTGCGGGATCGGACGGAACTGGGGATGCGCATGAAGGCTCCTTCAAGCCGAGATGATTGTCGTACTGATCACCTGATCGCCTAAGGGATGTCATGAATCGTCGTAAAAGTCAGATAAGACACGGGGATATTCCAGAAGTGCCCTGATCGGCAGATAGCGGACGAGTGGCATCCGGACTTCCGGACCGGGTCGAGGATGGGAGGCGGCAGCGTTGACGCGGCCGACGACCCCGGGGATGCGCGCCCGGGTGCAGGCGCTTTCCCTCTCCCGCGCCCTCCTTCGTCGTTTCCCCGCTCCTTCAATGGGAAGCTGCCGTTCATGGACCACTCGCAAGTTCCTGTACTTGACGCTCTGAAGGCGTACCACGCGCGAAATCTCCTGCCTTTCACACCGCCTGGCCACAAGCAGGGCCGCGGAGCCGACCCCAGAGTTCGAGCGGTCTTGGGAGATCCGGTCTTCGACGCGGACATGCTGGCCGTGTCCGGCCTGGACGACCGCACCTCGTCACAGCGGATCCTGAGGCAGGCACAGGAGCTGATGGCCGACGCGGTCGGTGCCGAGCACACGTTCTTCTCCACCTGCGGCAGCTCACTGTCCGTGAAGGCCGCCATGCTCGCTGCCGCCGGACCGCACGAGAAGCTGCTGGTCAGTCGAGACGCGCATAAATCCGTTGTCTCGGGCCTGATTCTCGCGGGCATCCGACCGGTATGGGTGGAGCCTCGATGGGATCCTGACCTGCACCTGGCACACCCGCCCACTCCTGAGGCACTCAGGTCGGCGTTCGCGGAACATCCGGACGCGCAGGGGGCCTTGATCACCAGTCCGACCCCCTACGGCACCTGCGCCGACCTGCAGGCCATGGCGACGCTGTGCCATGAGCGGGGCGTGCCGCTGATCGTGGACGAAGCCTGGGGTGCGCATCTGCCTTTTCACCCCGACTTGCCGACGTGGGCCATGGACGCCGGGGCGGACGTGTGCGTGACATCAGTCCACAAAATGGGTTCAGGTCTTGAGCAGGGGTCGGTCTTCCACCTGCAGGGAGACCTGATCTCCGCGAGCACGCTCGCCTCCCGAGCCGACCTGCTGGACACGACCAGCCCCTCGGTCCTCATCTACGCGGCTCTGGACGGATGGCGCCGTCAGATGGTGGAACACGGCCGTGGGCTTCTGGACGACGCTCTTTCCAGGGCCCGCAGCGTGCGTGCGGAGATCGAGAACATGGAGGGCCTGCACGTCAATGACCGCGCAGACTTCTGCGCGCCTGGGAGGGCCTTCGACATGGACCCGCTGCAGGTCTTCATCGATCTGAGCGGACTCAAGCTCAGCGGCTACGACGCGGCCGACTGGCTTCGACGGAACCATCGGATCAACCTGCACACGTCCGATCACCGGCGTATCAACGCCCAGCTCACTCATGCCGACGATGACACGACCACGGCACGCCTCCTTGATGGTCTGCGTGATCTCGTTGCGCACGCCGACGAGCTTCCTCCCGCTCCGGACATCCACGTTCCGGACCCGGGTGAACTCCGTCTACGGCAGGCGACGCTGCCACGCGACGCCTTCTTCGGTGACGTCGAGCAGGTGCCCGCAGGACAGGCGGTCGGCCGGATCTGCGCCGAAATGCTCACGCCTTACCCGCCCGGCATCCCCGCCGTCCTTCCCGGCGAAGTTCTTGACCGGGCCGTGGTGGAGTACCTCAGGACCGGTGTGGACGCAGGAATGCTTGTTCCCGATGCGGCCGACCCCACTTTGGCCACCATTCGTGTGTCCCTGCACGATGTCGGTGCCGACTGAAGGAGCCTTCACGCCCGGGCGCCAGGGGCACGTATCCTCCGCCGATCGCGGACAGACCGAGCCGAAGGACGAATCTCGGAACGCTCAGAAATGTCGTCCTCCGAGTGCCTCGACCCGGGCGTGCCTTTCCGCAGATGTCGCCGGCCACGTGCACGCCGCGCTTACTCCGCCCGCGGTGGGGCCTGCATGTACGGGCCGGTCAGGAAGCCCGGCGTGACCTGACCGACGCGATGGTGGCCAGGCCCGCGCCGACGGCGAGAACGATCGATCCCCGCAGCCAGACGTCCCGTTCGATCTGGGTGGCGAGAAGCACGCAGGAAAGGGCGCCGAGCACAGGGACGATCGTCGGTGCCCGGAAGTGGTCTTGGGACGTGGGGTCGCGGCGCAGGAGGAGGAGCGAGGTGTTGACCAGGAAGAAGACCACCAGAAGCAGCAGGACCAGCGTGGAGGCCAGCGTCGACACATCGCCGGTCAGTGCGAGGAGCAGCGAGAGCGCGGTGGTCGTGGCGATGGCGGCCCATGGGGTGCGGCGGACGGGAAGGACTTTCGCCAGGAAGCCGGGGAGGAGGCCGTCCCGCGCCATGCCGTAGGCCAGGCGTGAGGACATGATGCCCGTCAGCAGGGCGCCGTTCGCGACGGCCACCAGGGCGACGGCGCCGAACAGCTCGGTAGGGACGCCTCCGGCCGCCCGGACCACTTCGAGCAGCGGGCCGCTCGATTCCGACAGCGTCTCCGTCGGCACAGCGGCGGACGCGGCTACGCCGACCAGCGCGTACACCGCGCCCGCCGTCAGCAGTGCGCCGAAGAGCGCACGAGGGTACGAGCGCCGGGGGTCACGCGTCTCTTCGGCCACGTTGACGGACGTCTCGAACCCGACGAACGAGTAGTAGGCCAGCACCGCGCCACTGAGCACGGCGGCCACCGGCCCCTCGCGTGAGGTGCCCAGGTCGGTGAGGCGCTTCAGGTCTCCGTCCCCGCGGAGCACGATCCAGGCGCCGAGACCGATCACCAGGAGCAGCCCGCCGACCTCGATGACCGTGGCGACGACGTTGGCCCGGGTCGACTCGCTGATGCCCCGCGCGTTCAGCAGCGCCAAGACGGCCAGGAAGACGACGGTCACGAGCACGACGGGCAGGGTGATGAACTCGGAGAGGTAGTCCCCGCCGAACCCCCGGGCCAGGGCGGCCACCGACACCACACCGGCGGCGAGCATACAGAAGCCGGCGAAGAACCCGAGGAAGGGTCCGTAAGCCAGGGTCGCGTAGTGCGATGCGCCACCGGCGCGCGGATACTTGGTGACCAGCTCGGCGTAGGAGGCGGCCGTCAGCAGGGCCAGACACAGGGCCGCGACCAGCGGAGCCCATACGGCACCGCCGGACTCGGCGGCGACCTCGCCCACCAGGACGTACACCCCCGCTCCGAGGACGTCCCCCAGGATGAAGAAGTAGAGCAGCGGAGTGGTGAGAGCCTTCTTCAGCGGGGTCGGAGGGGCCGAGGCCGGGGGAGTCGTGCGAAGTGGTTTCACGTTGCGCCGGGTACCCAGCCCACCATCCACCAGTCGGTGAATCCCTCCGATGACCGTACGGGCATTCGCTCCTCGCCGGCGCGCCGCCTCGCATCGTCGGCCGGACCGCTTACGTGCGGCGCGGCACCGCTGACGACCGGCGGCCCCGGGACAGTCCGAGCCCGGGGCCGCCGGGACCGGTGTCAGACGGCCGGAGTGAACCGCTCCCAGGCCCGGTGACGGGCCAGCAGATCGGTCAGGCCGTCCAGGGCCGTGGCCGCGCCGTCGGCGGTCACCACGCCGGGTACGTCGGAGGTGAGGCCGGCGGCCTCCAGGGTTTCCAGGCCGTCCGCCCAGGCGCCGATGGCCTTCCCGTGCCGGAACGCCTCGGCGATCAGCAGCAGGACCCGGGGATCGATGCCGGCGGCAGCCGCAACGCCGTCGTCGACCTTGGCGTCGCGGGCTCCGTAGGCGTCGGCTCCGGGAGCGGGTGCGCCGGCGAGGAGGAGGGCGTCGAACTCGATGGAGCGCGCGGTGGTGAAGGTGCGCTGGACGGTGACCGGGTCGTCGTCGGGTCCGATGGTGCCGTCGGCCGGGGCGATGACCAGGGGGACCATCCTGGCGTCCAGGACTGCCTGCCGTACGGACCTGACGCCGTCCAGGTCGGCGTGCGCGTCGGCGACGATGCCGACGATCCGGCCGTCCAGCGGCCATGCCTGGCCGAGCTGGGAGAGCGCGGGGCTGGGGGCCGGGTCGGTGAGCGGGGTGTCGGCCGCCGGCGCGGGAAGGCCCAGGCCCGCGGCGACCTGGGCGCACAGTTCGCTGTCGATGTTGGCCAGTACGGTCAGGGCCCGTTCCTTGACAGCCTGCTCGTAGCACTTGCCGAGCTCGAAGGTGTAGGCGGCGATGATGTGCTCGCGCTCGGTGGGCGTCATGCTGAGCCAGAACAGCCGCGGCTGGCTGTAGTGGTCGTCGAAGGAGGCCGGCGCCTTGCGTTCCTTGACGCTCGCGGCGACCTCGGCGGGCACTTCGACGAACGCGCCGGTGTCCTCGCCGGCGAGGAAGGGGCAGCCGCCGTCGAGGCTGTTGGGGCGGTAGGGGGCGACACCGCGGTGGACGGCGGCCTGGTGCATGCCGTCGCGGAGCATGTCGTTCACCGGGGCGTGGGTGCGGTTGATCGGCAGCTGGCCGAAGTTGGGACCCCCTAGCCGGGTGAGCTGGGTGTCGAGGTAGGAGAACAGGCGACCCTGGAGCAGCGGGTCGTCGGTGACGTCGATGCCGGGGACGAGGTGGCCGAGGTGGAAGGCGACCTGCTCGGTCTCGGCGAAGTAGTTCGACGGGTTCGCGTTGAGGGTGAGCAGCCCGATCGGCTGGACCGGCGCCATCTCCTCGGGCACGATCTTCGTCGGGTCGAGGAGGTCGATTCCCGCGAAGTTCTGCTCCGGGGTGTCCGGGAACGTCTGTATGCCCAGCTCCCACTGCGGGAACGCTCCGGCCTCGATCGCGTGGACCTCCAGACGCTGCTCCACCCGGATGTCCGGGCGGACGGCGACGCGAGACGCCGGGGCGCCTGCCCGTCCTCGTCCTCGCGAACCCTTTCGGAGCGGGACCGTCTGGCTCTGCTCGCCGACACCACGGCCCAGCTGATCTACAACATCGACGTGGACGAGTCACTGCGCAGAGTGGTGGACCTGCTGCTGCCACGGATCGCCGACTGGGCGGTCATCGACCTGATCACGGAGACCGACGAGGTGAACCGGTCGCTCGTGGTCCACGCCCACTCCGGCGGCCTGAAGATACGGGAGGACCTGCAAGGGCCCATGCCGCCCGTGCCCGCATCCTCACCCATGCCGCTGTCCAAGGCCCTGCGCGGTGTGGCCTTCACCCTCGCCGGCCCGGAGACCTACGACGTACCACCTGACAGCGCGGTGGCGGTCGAGCAGCGGAAGCTGTTCACCGCGACCGGCATCAAGACGGCGGCCCTCGCACCCGTCAAGGGGCCGAGCGAGGTCCTCGGAGCCATCACGCTGGGCCGTACCGCGGGTGAGGAGCCGTTCAACCAGGCCGACCTGGACCTGCTGGAGAACATCGGCCGGCGCATCGGCATCGCCCTGGAGAACGCCCGCCACTACCAGCGCCAACGGCAGGTCGCCGCGACCATGCAGCGCTACCTTCTGCCCCAGCTTCCCCGGCCGGCCGGGGTGGAGATGACCGCGCGCTACCTCCCCTCGCCGGACGCCTCCCACGTGGGCGGCGACTGGTACGACGCCTTCCCCCTCCCCAACGGCGACACCGCCCTGGTCATCGGCGACGTCGTCGGGCACGACCTGGAAGCCGCCGCCGGCATGGCCCAGCTCCGCAACATGCTCCGCGCCTACACCTGGGCCCAGGACGATCCGCCGCACCACACCGTCGAACGCCTGGACCGGGCCATGGGCCACATCACCGACGTCTCCATGGCCACCTTGGTCCTGGCCAGGCTCACCATCGAACCATCCGGACACCGAGCCCTCCGCTGGACCAACGCGGGCCACCCGGCTCCGCTGCTCCTCGACTCCACCGGCAGGACGCGCTTCCTCGGCGAGGGCAGAGGGATCCTCCTCGGAGCCTCCGCCGACCGCTCACGGCCCGAGGCCCGGGTCCACCTGCCGCCGGGCTCGACGCTCCTGTTCTACACCGACGGCCTCATCGAGTCGCGCGGCCGGCCCTTGGACGCCGGCCTCAAGCGGCTGCGGGAAGCCGCCGCCGACCTGCGTCGGCGTCAGCTGGACGACTTCGTCGACGAGTTGCTCGTACGGTCACGTCCCGCCGACAACGACGACGACGTCGCCCTGCTCGCCATCCGCATCCCGCCCACCCCATGAACCGAGGGTCTGTCGGCTCCCGGCGCGCAGAGCAGACAGGCGACCGTGTTTGGGAACGTCGATCGGGGACATACGTCGGCTCGACGTGCTTGGGCAGACAGGCACACACTCGCGGGAGCGGCATCCGGCCGCCGTGAGGTGTTCCTTGTCGGTGCCCTCCCGTGTTGTCCGTGAACAGCAGTCATCGGGAGACGCGCATGACCACCACAACCCAACGTCTTCGGCCCACCGCCGCCTTGGACCACGGTGCAACCGCCACTGCCACTCCCACCGCGCTTCCGCGGATCGAGGATCCCGGGAAGGTCGCTCCGAAGGACGCACGAGCACTGGGGTCGTTGTTCTTCGAGCAGTTGCAGGTACTGGAAGAAGGCACGCAGGAGTATCAGTACGCGCGGAACACGCTGATCGAGATGAACCTGTCGCTGGTGCATTTCGCGGCGAAGCGCTTCCGCAACCGTGGCAGCGGAGAGATGGAGGACATCGTCCAGGTCGGCACGATCGGGCTGATCAAGGCGATCGACCGCTTCGAGCTGTCGCGCGAGGTCGAGTTCACCTCCTTCGCGATCCCTTACATCGTCGGCGAGATCAAGCGGTTCTTCCGCGACTCGACGTGGGCCGTCCACGTACCGCGCCGTCTGCAGGAACTGCGCGTGGCCCTGGCCAAGGCCAAGGAGAGTCTCACCTCCGTCCTGGGCCGTGACCCCGGCGTCGCCGAACTCGCCGATCACCTGAGCATGAGCGAGGAGGAGGTCATCGAGGGGCTCATAGCCGCCAACGGTTACACCGCGGGCTCCCTGGATCTGCCCATCGGCGCCGAGCAGAACAGCGCCGAGACGGTCACCTACGGAGACATCAAGGGTGACGTCGACCCGGCCATGGAACTGGTCGAAGACCTGCACGCGCTGGCGCCGCTGCTGGACCGGTTGGACGACCGAGATCGGGAGCTCGTCGCGATGCGCTTCGGCCAGGAGATGACACAGGCTCAGATCGGCGAACACCTCGGCATCTCGCAGATGCATGTCTCCCGGCTGCTGGCCCGGCTGCTCACCAAGCTCCGCAAGGAGATGCTCACCCAGAACTGACCGGCACGCGACAGCACTGACCGGCACGCGACAGCGAGGAGCGGGCCGCGGCGCCAGGCGGACATGATGCCAGGGCACTCGTCACCGTAAGGGGCATCGGCGAGAGCTCTGCGTGATCCTCGCGCCGCGATCCGCCGCGTGTCGAGCGATCGCCGTCAGCTTCGACGTCTCCTGTGGAAGAGGCTTCACCCCCCGATGCCGGACCTTCCCTGCGCACACGCAGACGGAGACCGAGAGGACTGAAGGACCATGAGGGACAACGCCGAGCAGATCCGAGCGCTCATCGAGGGCTGGGCCGAAGCGGTGCACGAGGGCCGTATCGACACGGTCGTCGCGACATCGAGGAGCTGGAGGTCACCGCGGGTGCGGACGTCACCTTCGCCCACGCCCTCGTGCGATGCGGCACGGAGGAGGAACTCACGGCTCACCCCGGGCTCCGGCTGCGGCTCACCCTCGGGCTGCGCAAGGAGGCGGGCCGCTGGGTGATCGCGCACGAGCACCACTCCTTCCCCGACCTCAGCACTCCCGGCGCCGAGGCCGAGATCCGCGCCGTGCACGATCACTGGTTCGACAGGACCGCGGCGAAGGATCTGGAAGGCGTGATGCGGCGCATCGCGGGGCACCGGGAACCGTGACCTGGGACGTTCCTGACATGCGCGTATTTGTCCGCGACGACATCGCCGTCGTCCGGGGCCTGAACCGCATGACCGCCGGGGAGGCCGACGGCACGACGGCTGCGTCCTGGTCACGGGGCACCCGGGTGCTCCAGCGGCGGAACGGCGGGTGGGTCATGATCCACCAGCACGTCTCCTACCCTTGCCGAGTTGCCACCGGCAGCCCCGGATGGACGGGAAGTGCATCCAAGATGAAGGATTGTTCATTTTCGCTTCATCTTCGTACCGCCCGGGACAGTCAGGGTGAACGCATGGCTTTCTCACCTCGTCTGGCGGCCCTGGCAGCCGTCGTCGCCGTGCCCCTCGGCATAGCGGCCACCAGCTATGCCATGACCGACACCCCGGAGGCACCGAAGGTGCCTCCCACCGTCCGGCTGGAGGAGACTCCGCGCGGCACACCGCCGCCGAGCGGGGTCACCTCGCCGACCGACGCCCCGTCGCCGAGCGGCTCCTCCACCCCGGCCCGTACACCGGACAGCTCCGTCGTCCCCGGCCCCTCGGCGGCCGACGACGATGACGACGACGACTTCGGTGATGACGGTTAGCTTCCCCAGAATCTCCGCCCGGGTACGGATCCTGCTGTGGCTGCTGGTGGTGATGGCCGTCGCGCTGGGCGCGGTCGCCATCACCGTACGCTCGCTCCTCCAGCGGGACGTGGACCACCGCATCGGCCAGCTGCTCACCCAGGAGACCGGCGAGTTCGCGAACTTCGTGCCGCAGGGGGTGGACCCGGACACCGGCGGCCGGTTCGACACCGCGGACAAGCTGCTCCGCGTCTATCTGCAACGGCAGTACGCGGACCCCGACGAGGAGCTGCTGGGGCTGACCGGACGGCCCGGCGACCGCCCCGGTGTCGTCCGGCAGCGCCGCGAACTGCCGCGGGACATCGCCCTGTGGCAGGACAACGCCTCGCTCACCCGGATCCATGCCTCCCCAGACTCCTTCGGGACCCTGGACCGCCCGCAGGGAGAGTTGCGCTGGGCCAAGGTCGCCATCGAGCCGTCCACGGGCGAGCAGCCCGGCGCGTTCGTCGTCGCCTTCCACCCGGAGCGCGAACGGGCCGTCGCCGACAAGACGTTCTGGACGCTGCTCGCCCTGTCCGGGGTCGCGCTGCTGATGACGACCGGGATCGGCTGGGCCGTCGCCGGACGCATCCTCGCACCCGTCCGGATCGTCCGTACGACGGCGGCGGAACTGACCGAGCAGGACCTCACCCGGCGTATCCCGGTGGAGGGCCGGGACGACATCGCGGCCCTCGCCGAGACGTTCAACGCGATGCTCGACCGCCTGGAGCGGGCGTTCGCCGCGCAGCGGGTCTTCGTCGACGACGCCGGGCACGAGCTGCGCACCCCCATCACCATCGTCCGGGGCCACCTGGAGCTGATGGGCGACGACCCGGCGGACCGGGAGGAGACGGTGCGGCTGGTCACGGACGAGCTGGACCGGATGAGCCGCATCGTCGAGGACCTGCTCCTGCTCGCAGGGGCCGAGCGCCCCGACTTCGTACGCCCCGAACCCGTCCAGCTCGCCGAGCTGACCGCCGACGTGTTCGTCAAGGTGCGGACCCTCGGAGACCGGGAGTGGCAGCTCGACGGCGTCGCTGACCTCGAAGTGCGCCTGGACCCGCAGCGGATGACGCAGGCGATGGTGCAGCTCGCGCAGAACGCCGTCCAGCACACCGTGCCCGGCCAGCGCATCCGTATCGGCTCGCGGGCCGAGGCGGGCCGGGACGGGACGGACCGCGTCGAGCTGTACGTCGCCGACCACGGGCCCGGGATCCCGCCGGAGGACGCCGAGGTGATCTTCGAGCGGTTCCGCCGGGGGACATCCCGGCGCGGCACCCGCACCAGCGGCGCGGGGCTGGGCCTCGCCATCGTCAAGGCCATCGCGGAGGGCCACCACGGCCGCGTCGAACTACGCCCGACCGAGGGCGGCGGAGCCACCTTCGTACTCACGCTGGAGACCGATTCATGAACCGCATACTGATCGCCGAGGACGAGGAGCGCATCGCCTCGTTCGTCCAGAAGGGCCTGCGGGCCAACGGCTTCACCACGGTCGTCGCCGAGGACGGGGACCTGGCGCTGGGCCACGCCCTGACCGGCGGGTTCGACCTGATGGTGCTCGACATCGGCCTGCCCGGACGGGACGGTTTCACCGTGCTGCGGGAGCTGCGCGAGGCCCGTGTCACGCTGCCGGTCATCGTGCTGACCGCCCGCGACTCCGTACGGGACACGGTGGCCGGGCTGGAAGGCGGGGCCGACGACTGGATGACCAAGCCGTTCCGCTTCGAGGAGCTGCTCGCCCGGGTACGGCTGCGGCAGCGCACCGCCGCCCGCGCGCCCGAGGTCACCATGTTGCGCAGCGGGAGCCTCGCCCTGGACCTGCGGACGCGGCGGGCCCGCGCGGGCGAACGGACGGTGGATCTGACGGCGCGCGAGTTCGTGCTCCTGGAGATGTTCCTGCGCCACCCCGGCCAGGTGCTGTCGCGCGAGCAGATCCTCTCCCATGTGTGGGGGTATGACTTCGATCCCGGATCCAACATCGTGGACGTCTATGTGCGCGCGCTGCGCCGGAAGCTGGGCGCGGAGCGTCTTGAGACGATCCGGGGCATGGGGTACCGCCTGCCCTGAGCCTGGCCCCGGGCACGCCCGGGGCTGGGGTGGAAGCAGGGTGCGGGCGGGGTGGGAGCGGCTCGGCGCATTCGATGAAAGGGCCTTCATCGGCCGCTCATCGGATACTCACCCCGCCTTCGGAGTCTGTACAGCGTGCCTCTACCACTCCGGCAGACCGTCGGCCTCTGTGCCGTCCTCGGACTCTGCGCTCTCCTCGCCGTCCCCGGCGCCGCCCCCGGCCTCGGTGCCGACGGCCGGCTCTGCCTCGCCGTCTTCGCCCTGGCCACCGCCGCCTGGATCGCCACTCCGGTGGACGACGCCTACATCGCGCTCGGCGCGGGCCTGGCGCTGACGGTCACGGGGGTGATCAGCAGCGAGACCCTGTTCGCCACCCTGGGCGACGAGACGGTGTGGCTGCTGATCTGTGCCTTCGTCCTGGCGGCGGCCGTGACCCGGACCGGTCTGGCCGGCCGGGCCGCCGTCTTCCTGGTCGGCGGGGCCAGGACCGTACGCCAGCTGGTGCACCTGACGACGGCCGGACTGGTCGTCACCGCGTTCGCCGTGCCGGCCACCTCGGGGCGCGCCGCCCTCGCCCTCCCGGTGTTCCTGGCGCTGGCCGCCGCCCTGCGCGAGCGCGCCCGGCTGGTGGTGATGCTGGCGCTGCTCTTCCCCACCGTCATCCTGCTGTCGGCCGTCGCGACCCTGATCGGCGCCGGGGCGCACCTGATCACCGTCGGGGTGCTCCTGGAGCAGACCGGGGAGCAGCTGAGCTTCGTGCGGTGGCTCGTCCTCGGGCTGCCGCTGGCCATCGTCTCCTCCCATCTCGCCGCCGAACTGGTGCTGCTGACGACGACCCGGCGGGCGGACCGCAAGGGTCCGGTCACCATCACGGCGGCACAGATCCAGGAACACTCCGAAACGGCCGTCGAAGGACCGTTCACCCCGGAGGAGTCCCGGTGCCTGCTCCTGCTGGCGACGGTCGTCGTGCTGTGGTGCAGTGAGCCCCTGCACGGGGTGTCGCCCGCCGTGGTCGCGCTCATCGGCGCGCTGGTGGCGACCTCTCCGGCGCTGGGGACCGTGCGTTTCAAGGACGGTCTGCGGACGGTTCCCTGGCCGCTGCTGCTGTTCATGGCCGCCACCATGGCCATGGGCGTCGCCCTCTCCGACTCGGGCGCGGCCGACTGGCTGGTGGGCTGGGTACCCCTCGGGGCGTCCACACCCCCCTGGGCGTTCCTGACCGGCGTGGTCGTGGTCAGCACGGCCGCCCACCTCGCGCTCCAGTCGCGCTCCGCCCGGTCCTCCGTCCTCGTCCCGCTGGTGGTCGCGGCGGCGATCGGGGCCGGGGTCAACCCGGTCGCGGCGGCGCTGGCCTCCACGGCCGCCGCCGGGTTCTGCCACACCCTGCCCTCCTCGGCCAAGCCGGTCGCGCTCTTCGCCGACGTGCCCGGTACCCCGACCTACACCCCGCGCGACCTGCTGCGGCTGTCCGCGTTCCTCGCGCCCCTCAGCGCGGCCCTCGTCCTTGCTTTCGCCCTCGCCGTCTGGCCGCTGCTCGGCGTGCCCGTCCTCCTGGAGACCCAGCCATGACCCACCGCATCGCCATCGCCCCCAGCGGCTTCAAGGAGTCCCTTTCGGCCGCCCGGGTGGCCGAGGCCATCGCCGTCGGCGTACGGCGCGTGATCCCCGACGCCGAACTCGACCTCATCCCGCTGGTGGACGGCGGCGAGGGCACCGCCGAGGCGCTGGCCCTGGCGGGCGGCGGCCGGCTGGTCCCGTGCACGGCGACGGGGCCGGTGGGCGAGCCGGTCGCCTCGCACTTCGCGCTGCTGGGCGGCGGCACAGCACCGGGGCCGCTCACCGCCGTCGTCGAGATGGCGGCCGTCGCGGGCCTTGCCCTGGTGCCGCCGGGCCTGCGCCACCCGGGCGCGACCACCACGTACGGCGTCGGCGAACTGATCCGTGCGGCCCTGGACTCGGGCGCCCGGCGCATCCTGATCGGCTGCGGCGACTCCGGCACGTCGGACGGGGGAGCGGGCGCCCTCCAGGCCCTCGGGGCCCGGCTGGCCGACCGGCACGGCCGTGAACTGCACCGGGGCGGCGGGGCGTTGCACGAGCTGGAGCGCATCGACGCCTCCGGCCTCGACCCGCGGCTGGCCCGCACGGAACTGCTCGTGGCCTGCAACCCGTACAACGTGCTGTGCGGGAAGCGCGGGGTGGCCCGGGTGTTCGGGCCGCAGAAGGGAGCGACCCCGGCGGAGGTGGAGCTGCTGTCCGCGGGCCTGGAGCGGCTGGCCGACGTCCTCACCCGGGACCTCGCCCCGGCCTTCACCCCGGCGACCGGCGCCCCGGTCGACCTGCGTACGGCTCCCGGCACGGGGGCGTCCGGCGGTCTCGGGGCCGGCCTCGCCGCCGTGGGCGCGCGTCTGCTCCCGCGGTACGACGTCCTGCTCGACGGTCTCGACCTCGACGCGCGCCTCGCCCGCGCCGACTTCGTGATCACGGCGGAGGGGGCGCTCGACAGCCAGACCGTACGCGGGAAGATCCCGGCGGAGGTCGCCCGGCGGGCGCACGCGTGCGAGGTGCCGGTTCTGGTGCTGGCGGGGACGATCGGGCCGGGCGCCCAGGACGTGCGGGCGGTGGGGGTGGACGCGTACAGCTCGATCCTGCCCGCGCCGATGACGCTGGTGGAGGCGATCGGGAGGAGCGGCGAGTTCCTGGCCGACGCCACGGAGCGCGCGATGCGGATCATGGCCCTGGGCACCCGGCTCGCACCGCTGGCCGCCTGACGCGCACGCTGTGCTGCGACGCCGGGGCGGACGTCTTCACCCCCTGGTTCACCCCCTTCGCTTCCGTCTTCGCGGGGATGTTCCCGGTATGCCGTGTCCGCCGGCCGGGGGTTCACCGTGGCCCTCGTGCGCGGGCGGCGACCGAAGGGGGCTACCTTGCTCGGATGAGCCTTCTCCATGATGTGGCCGAGCGCGACGGCTGGCGATGCTGGGTGTGCGACGAACCGGTCGACCCCGACAAGTCGGTGAACGACCCGCAAGGGGCCAGCGTCGACAGCCGTACCGCCGACCGGAAGGCCAAGGTCGCCGAGCGGCTCGCGCACCGTGGGTGCAACTCCCGCAAGGGAGCGGTCAAGGTGGTCATCGCCTGGCCGGACAGCCTGTACGTGGTCGAACCCGCGCCGCTGATCGCCGTCGCCTCCCGGCTGGAGCGCAAGGGGGGCCGTGAGATGGTGGGCCGCTGCCCGAGCAGGCAGGATGCCCAGGAGGCGGCGGACTGGCTCGTGGACCGGTTCTCCCGACTGGTGCCGGAACTGCCGGTGACCGCCGATGTCCAAGCGGGCGGCGGCCAGTTCCTCGTCACCCTCACCGCCGGCCGTCGCTGACCGGAAGCCACGCTCGTCCAGGAGAAGGGCGGCAAGGTGGTCCTGTTCACCGACACCTGGCTTTCCCGGCCTGTACTGATGCGCGTTCTCGAGCCGTCGGTGGCGGCCGGGCCGTCGGGCAGCCCGGCAGAGCCGGTCAGGTCATCGGGCGAGTCCGCCGCATCCGCCGCCGACCCGAGCCGAGAATGCCTCTCCGGGGATCATCCGACAGGAGGGCCGAAGTGAAGATCTCAGGCGCGCGCATCCTCATCCCGGGCGCCACGGGCGCCATCGGCAGCGCTCTGGCCGAGCAGCTGCACCAGCAGGGGGCGCACATCGCGATCGCCGGACGGGACGCGGCCGCTCTGACAAGGCTGGCCGACACCTGCTCCGGCGCGCCGTCCCGGCGCTTCGACGCCTACGACCTCGACTCCTGCGCGGGCACAGTCACCTGGGCGCACGAGGTGCTGGGCGGCCTTGACGCCGTCGTCGTATGCGTAGGGGTCGCCGGCTTCGGACGGGCCGAAGCCGTCGGGGACGCCATCGCCGAGCACCTGATCACGGTGAACGCGCTGGCGCCCATGGCGTTCCTCCGCGCCGCCCTCCCGCTGATGCCGCGCGGAGGTGTCGTGGCCGCTGTCACCGGAGTGGTGGTCGACCTGGCCCCGGTCGGCATGGCCGACTACACCGCGTCCAAGGCGGCCCTGGCGCTCTGGCTGACCTGCGTACGTCGCGAGCAACGCCGCAAGGGCGTGCACGTACTGGATCTGCGGCTGGACCACGTCGAGTCGGGTTTCGCCGACCGGGCCGTCATCGGGAGCCCGCCGTCCCTGCCGCGCGGACAGACGGTGCAGGAGGCCGTGAACGCGATCATGGAGGCGCTGAAGAGCGACGAGTGAAGCGGAAGGGCGTCACGGGCGTCACGCGCATCACAGGTGTCACAGGTGTCACAGGTGTCACAGGTGTCACAGGTGTCACAGGTGTCACAGGTGTCACAGGTGTCACGGGTGTCACGGGCGGCTTGCGGGCACGGTGTCCTTGGTCAGCAGCGTGTCGCCGGACCAGCAGAGCCGGTAGAGGTCGACTTCGTCCAGCAGGTCGCGGCCGGAACGGTAGAACTCGCAACGGGCGCCGGGTGGCCGGGGACCGGAACGGGCGTGGTCGGACGGGTAGGGGTAGGCACGGTCCGGCAGCAGAGGGGCCAGTTCGGCGCGCGGCCGGCCGGTGACCAACTGGTCGAACCGGGACGGAGGCAGCACGCTCGTCGTCAGCTGCCAGGCCAGGTAGACGGCGGACGGTACGAAGAAGAGGGCTGCGACCACGGGTGCCACGAAGGCGACGGCGGAGCGGCGACGGGCGTCGCTCCGTACGGTGGCGAGGCGCTGGGCGGACTCCGGTAGGTCGGCGCCCGGGACCAGGTCCGGGGCCGGGTGGGGAGCGGTGCCGGACGGCAGCGCGGGCCCCGGGGGACCGGTCGGCGTTGCGGGTGCCGTCACCGGTCCCGGCGACGGTATCCCGGTACGGGCGGTTGCCTGGTGCGGGAGGACGGCGGTGACACCGAACCCGTCTTTGTACGGTCCCGTCCGCAGGGAACCACCGAGGACCGTCACGCGCTCCTGAAGTCCTGTCAGTCCCCGGCCGACGCGGTTTGCTTGCGCCGGTCCGCCGGCCGACGGGACGGCGTTCATCACGCTCACGCGGGTGCGGCCCTCCTCGTGGGTGATGCGCACGCTGATCGAGCAGTCCGGCGCGTGCTTCGTCGCGTTGGTGAGTGCCTCCTGCACCACCCGGTACATCCCGCGTTCGACCAGGGAGGACAGCGGAGGCGACGCCCCGTGCCGCTCCCAGCGCACCGGCACTCCGGAGGCGACCGCCCGTGAGAGGAGGGCCTCGACGGTGTCGTCGACCGGCAGGCCCGTCCCCGTGTTCCCGCCGGGCGGGTCCCGCAGAACGGCGACGGTCTCCCGCAGTTGCTCCACCGCGTCCGCGATCGTCCCGCGCAGATCGGCGAGGTCCGCCCGGTCGCGGACGGTGAGGTCGGGCGAGAGCTCCAGGGCCCCGGCGCGCAGGGCGACCAGGCTCAGGGCGTGGCCGAGGGAATCGTGCATGTCGGCGGCGATCTCCGCGCGTTCGGTCAGCCGCGCCCGCTCCGCGACCAGATGTTGCCGCTCCTCCAGGCCGCGTGCCAACCGCCAGCCCTCCCGTACGAGTTGGCGTCGGCCACGCCAGTGCCGTCCCGCGAGCCAGGGGAGCAGCAGAGCTGCGGGCAGCACGGTCAACGCGTAGAACCACCACACCGGCTGCGCCCGCAGCACGGCGCACACCGCGAGGTCGACCGCAGCACATCCCGCGAGCACCAGGAGCGGCCGCCGTGCCTCGGCCACCCGGGCGCCGAGCAGACAGCTCATGGCGGCCAGCGACAGGACGTGGGCGTTGCCGGGGGTCGCGGTGTCGGCCAGGCCCCCTGCGCACAGCCCGTTGACCAGGATGACGGCGGCTCCCGGGCGGCTCCGGGACCACGGCACGGCCACCGCCAGGACGGCCAGCGGGAGGAGCAGGTCCAGCGTCAAGGAGGCAGTGGCCGCGTCCCGGAATCCGTAGCCGGTGGCGGCGGCGAGCACGACCCACAGGGCCGCGTCGCCGCACGCCGGCCGGGCTGAGGGAATGAGCGTGCGCAGCATGGTGGGTCGGCTCTCCTTCCGCTGGGTGTCTGCCGGATATCTGCCGGGTGTCTGCTGGATATCCGCTGGTTGTGCTCACCTGTCAGGGGAGATTCTGGCGGACGAGCCCGGACCCCCGCCCCCTCAGGCGTCCCGGCGTCGCAGCACGAAGAGACCGGCCGCATGGGCGGCGACGGCCCACACCAGCAGGATCAACAGGCTCACGGCGTCCGGGAACGGCGCCTTCCCGTCACCCAGCATGAGGTAGCCACCCACGGTCTGCGGCAGGTAGTCGTTGATGGCCAGCAGCACCGGACCCCCCAGGCCGACCAGCATGCCGGGCAGGGCGGACACCACGAAGAAGACCACGGCCATGGCGCCGGCCGCCGTCCGCAGAGCGAACGACACCCCCACGGTCAGCACGCAGACGAGGGCGCAGTACACGCCCATGGCGACGGTCTGGTACGCGACCGTCGACAGCTCGAAGCCGGCGTGCCCCTGGAAGGGGCCCCAGGCCAGGGCGATGCCCAGCACGGCCCACACCACCCCGGTGACGAAGCCCACCAGGGCGCTCAGCAGCGCCTTGGCCAGCTGCACGCGGGCTCTGACCGGCACCCACAGCAGCGAGGCGCGCACGCTGCTCGTGGAGTATTCGCTCGTCACCGTCGTCATCGCGAGAATCACCAGGGCGAACTGGGTGAGGATGACCGAGGAGACCGAGGCGTTGCCGACAGGCTGGACCGGCTTGTCGTTGATCCGGGCGATCGACCCGTAGTAGAAGGTGAAGACCGCCGTCACGATGACACCGGCCAGCAGGCAGACGTACGGCGTGCGAAGGGTCCATAGCTTGGTCCACTCCGAGGTGAACGCGCCGACGAACCCGCCCCCGGCAGGGCCGGAGTCCACATGGCCACGGCGGCCGTCACTCACGTCGGTCGATACGGTGCTCATGCTCATGCTTCCGCCCCCTGTGTCCGCTGATTGTCGATGCCGCTGGACACCGTGGCGCCGGACACCGCCTCGCCCGTTCCGTACTCCACGCTCTGCGCGGTCAGTTCCATGTAGACCTGTTCCAACGAGGCGGAGACGGCCCGCAGTTCGTGCAGCCGCACTCCCAGCCGGTGCGCCGAGTCACCCACCTGCTCGACCGTGCGCCCCTTCACGACGAGCTCGCCGGCCGCGGGTGACTCCACGCTCATGTCGCCGTCCCTCCGGAGACGGCCGATCAGCGTGGGCAGGTCCGCCACGTCCGGTGTGCGCAGGCGCACCGACGACAGGGAGCTGTTGGCCAGCAGGTCGGCCATCGGCAGGTCGGCCAGGAGCTTCCCCCGTCCGATGATGACCAACTGGTCGGCGGTCAGCTGCATCTCGCTCATCAGGTGACTCGACAGGAAGACCGTCCGCCCCTCTGCCGCCAGGGACCGCACGAGCTCACGCACCCAGCGGACCCCGTCGGGATCGAGGCCGTTGACCGGCTCGTCGAAGATGAGCACCTGGGGGTCGCCGAGCAACGCGCCCGCCACGCCCAGCCGTTGGTGCATGCCAAGGGAGAACGCCCCGGCGGAGCGCCGCGCCACCTTCGCCAGGCCGACCATCTCCAGCACCTCGTCCACCCGGCGCCGCGCGATGCCGTTGCTGCGCGCCTGTGCCACCAGGTGGCTGCGTGCGGAGCGGGCCGGATGCAGGGCCTTGGCGTCCAGCAGCGCGCCGACCTCGCGGATCGGGTGGCGCATCGAGGCGTACGGCCTGCCGCCGATGAGGGCTTCGCCCGCCGAGGGATGGTCCAGGCCGAGGATCATGCGCATCGTGGTGGACTTGCCGGCGCCGTTCGGGCCGAGGAAGCCGGTCACCCGCCCCCCTTTGATGTCCAGGGTCAGACCGTCCACGGCGACGGTCTCGCCGTAACGCTTGGTCAGTTCTCGAAGGGTGATCACAGAACTCCTCGGTGCCGGTCGCGGAACGCGGAAGCCGGCGGCGCGCCCACCGGACTGCCGGCACAGGGTGCTCAGCTCCGGAGCGGGCCGCCGCGATTTCCGTACGGGAGCGACGCTAGAAGTCCGGGGTCCCGGCGCCCATCGGTCGAACGGCAGCGGCGTTCTGCCCTTCGTCAGGGGTGCACCCCGTCCCGGGGCTGATCCCTGAAGCCGGCCGTCGGTACGGCGGTGCCCCGGCCGTAGGCTCACCACGTGGAAGAGACGACACCGGACAGCCGCCCGGTACGGGTGCTGATAGCCGACGACGAAGCGATGATCCGGGCGGGGGTACGGGCCATCCTCGCCCGGGACCCGCACGTCGACGTGGTCGCCGAGGCGGGCGACGGGCACGAGGCCATCGCCCTCACCCGCCGGCTCCGGCCGGACGTGGTCCTGCTGGACATCCAGATGCCCGGCCTGGACGGGCTGACGGCGGCGGCGCGGCTCCACCGGGAATCGGCGGCGGTGGGTGTGATCATGCTGACGACCTTCGGGCAGGACGAGTACGTCACCCGCGCCCTGGAAGAGGGCGCCGACGGCTTCCTGCTGAAGGCCGACGACCCGAGAGAACTCCTCTACGGGGTGCGGGCGGTGGGCGCCGGAGGTGCCTACCTGTCCCCACGGGTCGCCGGCCGGGTCATCGCCGGGATGCGCGCGCACCGGGCAGCACACCCGCACCGCTCACTGGAGCGCCTGACGGAACGGGAGCGCGAGGTGCTGGCCGGACTCGGGACGGGCCTGTCCAACGCCGAGATCGCGAGCCGGCTGCACCTCGTGGAGGGCACAGTGAAAGCGCACGTCAGCGCGGTTCTCGCGAAGCTCGGCGCACGCAACCGGGTGGAGGCGGCCATCTCCGCGTACGAGGCCGGCCTGGTCCCACGGTCCCCCCGCTGACCCCCTCCCCTCCCCGGGTGGCGAGTGCTACGCCAGCGTGTCGAAGGTGTAGAACTTCGTGTGATCCAGCATCTCGGCAGGCGTCACGTCGTTCCACGGGCGCATGACGTCGTTGAGGCTCACGACGTTCCGGGTCGCCCCGGCGGGCAGGTAGGCGGAGCGGGGGTGGCGCGCCTGCCACTGCGCCCAGAGCCGGTCGATGAACGCGTGGTGCAGCCAGAAGACCGGGTCGTTGGGTGAGGCGCCGGTGGCCATCTGGCCGCCCACCCACACATGCACGCGGTTGTGGAGATTGACGCCGCGCCAGCCTTCGAGGTGGTTGCGGAAACCGTCCGAGGCGCTGTTCCAGGGCGCGTTGTCGTACGTGGGCATGGCGAGGACCGAGTCGACCTCGGCGCGGGTCGGCAACTGCGGTACGCCGGACCCGAGGGCGCGGCGCAGGAAGCCGCGCCCGTCGACCGTCACCGTGACCGGCCATCTGCCGCCGCTGACGGCGAACGGCCCCTCGGTGACCTGCCCGTCCCTGCTCCGGCCGGTGCCTCCGAGGAAGCCGGGCGCCCACAGGGACGCCGAGGCGGTACGGTCCGCCGTCCAGTCCCAGTAGGGCAGGGCGACAGCGGGGTCGATGGCCTGGAGCGCCTGCTCGAACTGTATGAGGAATCTGCGGTGCCAGGGCAGGAAGGACGGCGACCGGTGACCCACCCGGTCACCGCTGTCGGTGTCGCTCATGATGAAGGCGTTGTGCGTGGTGACGAACGTGTCGTACTGGCCGGTGCGCTTGAGCTCCAGCAGCGCGTCGACGAAGCTGCGCTTCTCGGCGGCGGTGAGGCTCGCCTGGTTCTTGCGTACGGTCATGAGAGTGCTCCCCGGTTCAGGAAAAGGTCAGGTCGGCGGAATCGCGCGGGCGGGGGGCGGGTCTAGGTCAGGGGTACGAGTTCGGAGCCCTGGAGCTCGATCACGGCCGCCCGGGCGACCGCGCGCGGGGTGGCGAACGTCTCGTAGTGGTTGATGACGCTGACCCAGGTGCTGTCCGCGTTCTGCATCACGTGCAGTTCTTCGCCGTCGATCTGCACGGCGTAGCCCCCGTGATGCCCGTCGCCGTGCGACGGCGCGCCCTCGATGCGGCGCCCCCGGTAGGTCTCGCTGAACGGCTGCGGGCCCTCGTGCCCGGCGTGGCCCGTGTGCCCCTCGTGCCCCGCGTTGTGCTTCGGGTCGGCGGTCCGAGGTTCGGACGATGCCCCTGCCGTCCGCGCGAAGCTGGTCAGGACGAGGCCGGTGACAACGGTCGCGGTAGCCCCGAGGGCGCGACGACGGGTGAGTTGAGACATGGGAAAGTCCCCCAAGAGTGGCAGTGGTGAGCGGGAATCGAAGGCAGCTGCTCCCCGAACCCCCTTGAATGACGGCGCATCGCCGGAAGGGCGATCGACTCGGTCAGGGTCGGCGCGTCCGGCAGGCCGTTGCGGAATATGCCTACAGCCTCATGCGCGGGAGGCAGTAGTCGTGCCGGGGCGGTTGGCCGCCATACGGACAGGGTGAAGTGGGCAGTGCAGGGTTCAACCAAGTTGATCTTGCTGTTCGGGTGATGAAACGGGATCGCAGCAGAAGTTTCTGAGGAAGAAGCGTCAACTTCGTGAAGAATTTCCCGTCAAACGCCGAAAGTCGTGGCCTCACTCACATCCCGAAGCTGTCCGGAAACCCCCGCGTGGTGATCAGTAGACGTCGCGGACGTAGCGCCGGTCCGAGGCCAGGCGACGCACATACGCGGACGCCTCGTCGGCGTCCATGCCGCCGTGGGTGACGGCGATGTCCTTGAGGGCCTGGTCGACGTCCTTCGCCATCCGGGAGGCGTCACCGCAGACGTAGAAGTGGGCGCCGTCCTGGAGCCATTCCCACAGCCGGGGGCCGTGTTCGCGCATGCGGTCCTGGACGTAGACCTTGTTCCGCTGGTCGCGGGAGAACGCGAGGTCGAGCCGGTTGAGGTGGCCGGATGCCCGGTACGCCTCCAGCTCCTCGCGGTAGTAGAAGTCGGTGGCGCGGCGCTGCTCGCCGAAGAAGAGCCAGTTGGGTCCGGTATGGCCGCGGGCCCGGCGCTCCTCCAGGAAGCCGACGAAGGGAGCCACGCCGGTTCCGGGGCCGACCATGACCATGGGTGTGGCCGGATCGGCGGGCGGGCGGAAGTGCGGTGAGCGCTGTACGAAGACCTGGACCGGGCCGTCGTCGGCGTGGTCGGCCAGGTAGGCCGAGCAGACGCCCGTACGGTCCCGGCCGAGGTCGCCCGCGTACCGGACGACGGAGACCGTCAGCCGCACCTCGCCGGGGTGGGCGAGCGGGCTGGAGGAGATGGAGTACAGGCGCGGCTGGAGGCGCTTGAGGACGCCCGCCCACTCCGCCGCCGATCCGCGGACGGGGTACGCGGCGACGACGTCGGCGGCCTGGCGACCCCAACTCCATTTCGCCAGCGCGTCCTTGTTGTCGGAGCGCAGCAGCCGCTTCAGCTCGTGGCTGCCGGTCCGCTCGGCGGTGAATCTGAGCAGGTCGGGGGAGATGCGGGCGATGTCCAGGCGGATGCGCAGCGCCTCTTCGAGAGGGACGGCGGCGCCGTCGCCCAGGTCGACGGGCTCGTCGGGGTCGAGTCCGGTGAGGGCGAGCCACTCGGCGACGAGCGGGGCGCCGTTGGCCGGCCAGACGCCGAGGGCGTCTCCGGCCTCGTAGGCGAGTTCGCCGCCCCGGGTGTCGAAGGCGAACTGCCGGACCTCCTTCTGCGAACCGGGCAGAGTCAGCAGCCTGTTGCCGACGAGGAGGGTGGCGAACGGGGAGGCCTTGGTGTAGCCCGCCGGTGCGGCCGCGACGGCGGGCACGGAGGCGGGCGTGGGGGCCGGGGAGGTTGCCGCGGTGCTGGTCAGGGCGGTGACGACCTGCCCGAGCCACTGCTCGGCCGGCTCCTCGAAGTCGGGCTCGCAGTCGGTACGGGGCACCAGGCGGGTGGCACCGAGGGCGTCGAGCCGTTCGTCGAGGCGTCGGCCGTGGCCGCAGAAGTCGTCGTAGCTGGAGTCACCGAAGGCGAGGACGGCGTACCGGATCCCCTCCATCCGCCCGGCGTCCGGGGCGCACAGCGACTGCCAGAAGCCGGCCCCGTTGTCGGGGGCTTCGCCGTCCCCGAACGTACTGGTGACGAGGAGTACGTCGGTGTCGCCGCCGAGGTCCGCCGGGTACACGTCGGCCATGGGGAGCAGCTCGGGGGTACGGCCCGCCCCGGTGAGCCGGGCGGCGGCGCCCGCGGCGAACTCCTCGGCGTTGCCGGTCTGCGAGGCCCACAGGACGAGCAGGCGCCGGGGCGCAACGGTTGGCCCGGCCGCCTCAACGCCGTTCCGCCCGGGCGCGGGGGCGGGCGCCGCCCCCGGTGCCGTACGGGAGAAGATCCCGGCGAGGACACCGTCCACCCACAGGGCGTGACCTGGGTCGAAGGGCGCGTCCGGCGGCAGAACGGGCACGCGCCCGTCGGGCGGGTTCGCGGCGAGACCGGAGAGATAGCCGGAGAGGTAGCGGCGTTGCGGCTCCGCCAGCGGTACGGGGGTGAGGTCGGCGATCCCGAAGAGGGCGGCCAGCGCGTGCACGGGCGAGTCGGTGGAGGCTGCCGCGGCGGGCGGCTCCGGCGCAGGGGAGGAGACAGGGGACGAGGCAGGGGAGGCGGCAGGGGAGCCGGGAGCGGTCTCCGGCCGGGTGTCCGGGCGGCCGGCCGGTACGGGCGCGACCGTCCTGGCGAGCGTGACGGCACAGACCTTGAACTCGGGCTGGAAGGAGAGAGGGTCGACCGCGTCGTTGGTGACGGCGTTGATGCTGAGGTACTCGCCGAACAGGTCGTTCCAGTGGAAGGGGGCGAAGCAGGTGCCGGGCCGGACCCGGTCGGTGACCAGGGCGGGCAGGACGGCCCGGCCGCGCCGGGAGGCGACCTCCAGATGATCGCCCTCGACGACGCCCAGCGTCGCCGCGTCCTCGGGGTGGACCTCCACGAACGGACCGGGGTCCAGCCTGTTGAGCTTGGCGACCTTGCCGGTCTTGGTCAGGGTGTGCCACTGGTGCTGCAGGCGCCCGGTGTTGAGGACGAACGGGTAGTCGTCGTCGGGGAGTTCCACCGCCGGCAGGTGGGGCCGGGCGAAGAACCGCGCCCGTCCGCTCGCGGTGGGGAAGGCCAGACGGGGGCGGGTGCCGTCGGGGCGTTCCAGGAGGCGCTGGCTGACGCCGTCGTTGAGGTAGCGGACCGGGTTGCGGTCCGGGCCGTCGGCCGTCGGCGCCGGCCACTGCACGGGCGTGGTCCGCAGCCGCTCGTAACTCACACCGCGCACATCCCAGCCGGTCTTCGGGTTCCACGCCTGCTTGAGCTCCTCGAACACCTCCTCGGCCGAGGCGTACGTGAACCCCTCCGCGAAGCCCATCGCGCAGGCCACCCGGGCGATCAGCTCCCAGTCCGGCAGCGCCTGCCCCGGAGGGTCGAGGACACCTTGCACGAGGGTGAGGTTCCGCTCGGAGTTGACCATGACGCCGTCGGACTCGGCCCACAGCGTGGCGGGCAGGACGACATCGGCGTACGCGTTGGTCTCGGTCCCGGCGAAGACGTCCTGGGTGATGACGAGTTCGGCGGCCTCCAGACCGGCGACGACGGTCCTGCGGTTGGCGACCGAGGCGACGGGGTTGGTGCAGATGATCCAGCACGCCTTGATGTCCCCGGCCGCCATCCGCTCGAACATCTCCACCGTGCCGCGCCCGACCTCGGTCCGCAGCGAGCCTGCGGGGATGTTCCACAGGTCCTCGATGAATCCACGTTCGTCCTCGACCAGGACCGATCGCTGGCCGGGCAGCCCCGGGCCCATGTAGCCCATCTCCCGGCCGCCCATGGCGTTGGGCTGGCCGGTCAGCGAGAAGGGCCCGGATCCCGGGCGGCAGAGGGCCCCGGTGGCCAGGTGCAGGTTGACCAGGGCGTTGGTGTTCCAGGTGCCGTGCGTGGACTGGTTCAGGCCCATGGTCCAGCAGCTCATCCACTCCCCGGCCTCGCCGATCCACCGCGCGGCCTGCCGGATGTCGGCCTCCGGGATCCCGGTGATTGCCGCGACCTTCGCCGGCGGATAGTCCTTGAGGAAGGCGGGCATTTCCTCCCAGCCCTCGGTGAACTCGGCGATGAATGCCTCGTCCGTGTGGCCGTTCGCGACAAGGAGGTGCAGGAGACCGTTGAGGAGGGCGAGGTCGGTGCCGGGCCTGATCTGGAGGAAGAGGTCGGCCTTGTCGGCGGTGGCGTTGCGGCGCGGGTCGACGACGATCAGCTTGGCCCCGGCCGACTTGATCCGGTCCATCATGCGCAGGAACAGGATGGGGTGGCAGTCGGCCATGTTGGCCCCGACGACGAAGAACGCGTCCGCGCGGTCGAAGTCCTGGTATGAGCCGGGCGGACCGTCCGCACCCAGCGACAGCTTGTAACCGGTGCCCGCGCTGGCCATGCACAGCCGGGAGTTCGACTCGATCTGGTTGGTCCGGACGAACCCCTTGGCCAGCTTGTTGGCCAGGTACTGCGCCTCCAGCGACATCTGCCCGGACACGTAGAAGGAGAGCGCGTCCGGGCCGTGCTCGTCCAGGAGCGCCCGCAGCCTTCCCGCCACCGCCGTGATCGCCTCGTCCACGTCGGCCCCGGCGGGCTCGGCGCCGCGCTCCTCACGTACCAGCGCCCGCGACATGCGTCCGGGTGCGGCCATCAGGTCCGCGCTCGTCGCCCCTTTGGTGCAGAGGCGGCCGAAGTTGCTGGGGTGCTCCTTGTCGCCGGAGGCTCTGGCCGCGCGACGGCGGCCGTCGGCGGGGTCGCGCGTGATGTCGAGGACGATGCCGCAGCCGACCCCGCAGTACGAACAGACCGTACGGACGCTGTCCTTCTCCGAGCCAACCGGCACCGAACCCCCACTTTCCGCCCCGCGAACCACCTGGGGCCGACCCGCGCGGTCGGCGGCGGGCGGCCCTCCGACCGACACGGTAGAAAGGCCGGGTTTCCGCCTCGTCACGCTCCGGGAACGCGGGGGATTACACCTCACGCACACGACCTGGGAGCAGCGTGTGAGACCGTCGGCCCGCCCGGATGAGGCGACGGCCCATCCGAGGGTGATGACCGGTCTACCCGAAGGTGAAGACGTAGGCCTGGAGCCCTTCGTCGACGCGCAGTTCGAGGCGTGCGGTGCGCGCGTCCCGGTCGTCGGTCAGGCGGTACAGCGTCGGCGACCCGGTGACCGTGATCGTCTTGGTGGCCTCGCCGTTCACCAGGACGGTGACCTTTCCGGTGCCGGCGAGGACGACGTTGGCGTTCTTCGCGCGGTAGGTGAAGGCCAGGCGGGCGTCACGTCCGGCGGTGAAGTTCTCGTACCCGGCCGTCCACGTCCCGTCCAGCGACAGCTTGTCGACGGGCAGCGTGCCCTTCGGGAAGCGGTACGCGGTCGGCTTGTCGTCCACCAGGGGAGTGCCGGTGTATCCGCGGATGCGCAGGTTGCTCAGATAGGTCTCGGGCGTCCGGTCGGCGGCCAGATCGTCCATGGCGCGGTCCGTGGGCTCCGGCAGGACGACGGCCGGGTCCGCCTGCCGCAGCAGCTCGCGGATCATCTTCTCCGTCCGGTCGTACTGGCCCTCACCGAACTTGAAGTACCGGACGGTGCCCTCGGCGTCGATCAGATACTTGGCGGGCCAGAAGCGGTTGCGGTAGTTGTCCCAGGTGGTGAGGTCGTTGTCGAGGGCGACGGGCCAGGTCACACCGAGCTTCTCGGCACCGGAGACGACGTTGCTCCGCTTCTTCTCGAAGGCGAACTCGGGGGAGTGCACCCCGATGATGCGCAGTCCGGCGTCCTTGTAGGCGCGCTCCCAGTCGCGCAGATGGGGCACGGCGCGCTGGCAGTTGATGCAGGAGTACGTCCAGAAGTCGACCAGGGTGACCTTGCCGCGCAGGCTCTTGAGGTCGACGGGCAGCTCGCCGGGGGTGTTGAACCAGGAGTCGATGCCCTCCAGCGCCGGGGCCTTCCCGCACGAGCGCAGTTCGTCGGCGCCGTCCTCGCACCGGGACAGCTCCTTGTTGGAGTCGTCGTACAGACCGGACAGCTGCTGCCGCGCGGCATCGCTGTCCTCGATCTTCTTCTGGACGCCGGAGGTGTAGTCGGGCAGGGCCCGCTGGATGGCCGCGGTGACGTCGAAGGCCAGGCCCAGCGCCAGCACGATCATCAGGGACCCGGCGGCGATCCGCAGCCCCCGCGCCCGCCTGCGGAACGCGGTGACCCGGGCGGCGACCCGGCGCCCGGCGAGGGCGAACACGAGCAGCGGTACGGCGGTGCCGACGGCGAAGGAGAGGGTCAGCACCACGATGTCGGTGCTGATCTCGCCCCGGGCGCCCGCGATGGTGATCGCCGCCAGGACGGGCCCGGCGCATGGCACGTACAGCAGGCCGAGGCCAAGACCGAGGGCGAACGCGCTGCCCTCCTTGTTGACCTGGCGCTGCGGGATACGGGCGAAGGGCTTCTCCAGCAGGCGTTCGACGGGCGGGAGGATCAGGCCGAGCCCGATCAGGACGAGCAGCGCCAGGCCCACGTACCGCAGGATGTCCTGCGGCAGGCCGAGGGCGGAGATGATCGTCACGCCGAGCAGGGTGAAGAAGGCGAAGCTGACGACGAGACCGGCGACCACGGCGTACGGGCGCCGGTTGCGGGGCGCGCGCACGGGAGCCGCCGGGGCCGGGGCGGTGGCCACTCCGCCGCCGCCCCCGGCTCCGGCGCCCTTCGCACCCGGGGCCGACGTGGCGGCGTCGTCCCCTTGCCCGGTACCGCCGGCCAGGAACACCACGGGCAGGACGGGCAGGATGCACGGCGATACGGCGGTGATCAGCCCGCCCAGCACCCCGATGAGCACCAGCGTGATCATGACGTACCGCCTCTCGCAGGGAGAGCGGCACACTCAGCAGCCCTCTACTCAACTATTCGGTGCGGGACGATCACCGGATTGGACCTGCTGAGGAACCCGGCCACTCTGCGGGAGAATGTTTGTGCGAGGGCGTTCCCGCTTCTCGCCGTGCCGACCACGCAGGGAGATGGTCGTCCGTGGGCAGCAACCACCTGGCCCCGCCGCCTCCCCGGCCGCGGGCGCCCCGGCAGCTGCCGCCCGGGCAGCAGGGGGTGGCCGGCTGGCCGGTCTCCCACTACGGTCCGGTTCCCCGGTTCCGGCCCGAACGGTGGGACCTGAAGATCTTCGGCGCCACGGCCGAGGAAGTCACCCACAGCTGGTCCTGGGACGAGATCACCGCCCTCCCGCGCACCACCGTCGTCGCCGACCTGCACTGCGCGCAGGGGACCACCTCGACCGACCACGAGTGGTTCGGCATCCCCGCCGCAACGCTCCTCCGCCTGGCACCACCGGCCGCCGGGGTCACGCATGTGATGGCCTGGGCCGAGTACGGCTACAGCGCCAACCTGCGCCTGTCCGACTTCACCGCCCCCACGACGCTCCTGGCCACGCACCGCGGCGGCGAACCCCTCACCGCCGAGCACGGTTCCCCGCTGCGCCTGGTCGTGCCGCACCTCTACGGGTACAAGAGCGCCAAATGGCTCCGGGGCATCGAATACCTCACCGCCGACCGCCTCGGATTCTGGGAGGAGCGCGGCTACCACAACGTCGGAGACGTCTGGACCGGGAAGCGCTACAGCTACCAGGACGAGGACCACGCCGCCCCGCCTCCCGGCCGATGACGTCCGCCGTCACGTAGCGAAGAGACCCGCAGATGTGAGCCTCCTGATTGTCTAAGGCGGCAGATGCGGCAGATGCCAGCACATGGAGGACGGGGGGCATGACATCGGCGCGGGTTCGGCGGCTTCTACGAGCAGTTGCTCGACCTCGCCTGACACCCGGCCCTGGCGAAACCGACCCAGCCCACCCTGAACTCCGCACCTCCGCACCGAGGACCAGCCCCTTGACTCCGCATTCCCTGGCGTTCTACGTGGACGGACGTCGTCACCACCGGCACCCTGCTCGGCGTGGGCCCCGCCGACTCACCGGAGCGGGTCACCGAGGTCCTCGGGCCCGGCCTCGCCGAGAACACCTTCGGCGGCCGCAGCATGTGCCGTAACTACGGCCTCGCCGAGTTCCTGGCCGGGTAGAGGCATCGCGTCATCACTTCAGCCCGGCGGCGAGGCCGGTGATCCCGGTCCGGATCAGACCGCGCCGGCTACCGCGCCCCCGGCCAGGCGCCGACCCAGACCCGGTTGATGGCGCTGATGTAGCGCGCCCCGCACCGGTCGACGGGCACCACCAGCTGGCTGCCTGCCACGTCCAGGTCCTCACCGTCCAGCCGGGTCGCCAGGAGGACGGGGGCGTTGCCGAAATCGGCGTCGATCTCCGCCCAGGCCAGCACGGTGTGGTGGCCGTCGCCGCCGGACACCGCCAGGGCGAACCGGGAGCGGTCCTTGCGGTGAAGGGCGTCGAAGAGGGGCTGCGAGGCGAGGGCGACCTCGCGCAGCAGCGGGCCCTCGAACACGTGGCGCTGCGGTCCGCCGGTGGCGCAGTCGAAGACGACCTCCGCCCGGTGCTGTCTCCATCCGTCGCGCAGGTCACCCACCGTCAGAGTGGCGGGGCTGCCGACATCGCCGAGCAGGGCCAGCGACGCGAGCTGTGCGGCGGGGGCGCGGCGTGGCGCACCGAGTCGGCTCATGGTGATCCCCCATCCGGACGGCCCGCGGGGCGGCTGCCAGGAAGGTATGCCCAGCGGACGGCCCACCGAACCGTGCCTGCGAGGCCGTGTCCGCCTCCCGACTCGCTTCTGTGAAGCCGTCCTGGGGTTCGTGTTCACATCCACCGATGAGTGGGCGGCCGCGTCAGCGCTCCCGGGACTGGCTTCCCGGGCGGTCGATGTGCACGTTGGTCGACTTCACCCGGGCCGTCGCCAGGACGCCCACTTCGAGGCCGAGTTCGTCCACGGACTCGCGACTGATCAGGGACACCAGCCGGTGCGGGCCCGACTGGATCTCCACCTGGGCCACGATGTCGTCCATGGTGACTGCGGTGACGATTCCGGCGAACGCATTCCGCACCGACGTCAGAGCCCCGCCGCCGGGCACCGGATGGAGGCCGGCGGCGCGCTCGGTGGCGAAGGCCGCCAGGCTGACGCCGTCGATCAGCCGGTTCCCCGAGCTGCCGCGGTCCATCGCGAGGTGACCGCCGTCCGCCCATCGGCGGACGGTTTCCGGGCTCACGGCCAGCAGCTCTGCGGCCTGGCCAATGCTGTACGAAGGCACCTGCGCACTCTAGGCCAACGGCGTCGGCGCCGTGGTCACGCCACGTGACGCATGGCTCACCTCTGCTGTCAACAGGGCATTTCAGGACGCTAGTTGATGGTCCATCAAGTTCTCGATATCCGCTTTGCCCTATCGACAGCCTCGTTCCGATTAACTTAGGCTCACCTAAGTCGGGCTGGGCTGCTCTGTCGGCGTGCCCATCTCGCGTACCTTCCCCGGCGCCTGACAGGCGGCTTTCCCGCACGATGGGAGTGACATGTCACAGGTTCATCCTGGCGACGCACCACTGATCCATGACCTCATCGGAATCGGCTTCGGCCCCTCCAACGTGGCCATGGCGATCGCGCTCAGAGAGCACAACACACGCGTCGGCGGGCAGGAGCCGGTCACCGCTCACTTCTTCGAGCAGCAGCAGAGCTTCGGCTGGCACCGCGGCATGCTGATCGACGACGCCACGATGCAAGTGTCGTTCCTCAAGGACCTGGTGACACTCCGTAACCCGGCCAGCGAATACAGCTTCCTCTGCTACCTCCAGAGCAAGAACCGGCTGATCGACTTCATCAACCACAAAAACCTCTTCCCGCTGCGCGTCGAGTTCCACGACTACTTCGAGTGGGCGGCGGCCAAGGTCGACGACATGGTCTCCTACGGACACGAGGTCGTCGCCGTGACGCCCTTCGTCCACGACGGGACCGTGGAGTACCTGGACGTCACCGTCCGGTCCGGAGGTGGCCTCGAAGTGCACCGGGCCCGCAACCTCGTCATCGGCACCGGGCTGCGCCCGATCCTGCCGGAAGGCGTGCGGCGCGGCGACCGCGTCTGGCACAACTCGGATCTGCTGCGCAAGGTCGACGGTCTGGAGGGCACCTCGCCCTCGCGGTTCGTGGTCGTGGGAGCCGGGCAGAGCGCCGCGGAGAACGTCGCCTATCTGCACCGCCGCTTCCCCGAGGCCGAGGTCTGCGCGGTCTTCTCCCGCTACGGCTACAGCCCCGCCGACGACAGCAGCTTCGCCAACCGGATCTTCGACCCCGGGGCCGTCGACGACTACTTCGCCGCCCCCGACAGCGTCAAGAGCCAGCTGATGGCTTATCACGGGAACACCAACTACTCCGTGGTGGACATCGACCTGATCGACGACCTGTACCGGCAGATGTACCGC
Source organism: Streptomyces cyaneofuscatus (assembly GCF_033109485.1). Taxonomy (NCBI): domain Bacteria; kingdom Bacillati; phylum Actinomycetota; class Actinomycetes; order Kitasatosporales; family Streptomycetaceae; genus Streptomyces; species Streptomyces cyaneofuscatus. Next base: position 7,801,876 of record NZ_CP137002.1, read on the forward strand.
GAGAAGGTCCTCGGCACCGAGCGCCTCCGCTTCCTCAACGTCTCCCGGGTCACCGCCGTCGAGGAGCGGCCCGACAGCGTACGTACCACGGTGAAATCCCTCGTCACAGGCGAGGAGACACCTCTGGACGCCGATATCGTTGTCTTCGCCACCGGCTACAGCCCCGCCGACCCGCTCGGCCTCCTCGGTGAGGTCTCCGACCGCTGCCTGCTGGACGACGAGGGCCGCGTCCGGGTCGAGCGCGACTACCGCATCGCCACCGACCCCGCCCTGAACTGCGGAATCTATCTCCAGGGCGGTACGGAGCACACGCACGGCATCACGACGTCCCTGCTCTCCAACACCGCGATACGCGTCGGGGAGATCCTGGACTCGCTGCTGGACCGGAGCGTCAAATCCACCTCCGACGAGGCCCGCCCGGTCACCGACGGCACCGGCAGCGCCATCGCGTAACAGCCCTGAAGGCGCACCCGGACGCGGGTGCGCCCTCAGCGGCGTACCAGCACGTCCGGTTGATCAGTGGGGATAACGTACGTCCATATGAGCACGACTGCAGTTGAGCGCCCCGTGCCCAGGGGTGCAACAGAGGTCCGCCGCGGGCGGGTTGGGGGCTTGGGCACGCTGGTGGCGTTCCTCGCGCTCGTCGCGGCCCTGTCGCTGGCCGTGGGAGCCCGTGCGCTCAGCCCCGCCGAGGTCTGGCACGGGCTGTTCGCGGCGCCGGACTCCGACCAACGGCTCACCGAGATCCGCCTCATCGTGCAGACCGTCCGGGTGCCCCGGACCGTCCTCGCGATCGTGGCGGGCATCGCCCTTGGCGTCGGCGGTGCGCTGATCCAGGGGTACACACGCAACCCCATCGCCGACACCGGCCTGTTGGGCGTGAACAGCGGCGCCTCGTTCGCCGTGGTGTCGGCGATCGCCGTGTTCGGCCTCACCAACCCGTTCCACTACGTCTGGTTCGCCTTCGTGGGAGCGGCCGTGGCCGGCGTCGTCGTCTTCGGTCTGGCGAGCATCGGCAGGGGAGCGGGCAACCCGCTGACACTCGCGCTGGCCGGGCAGGGGATCACGGTCTTCCTCATGGCGATGACCACCGCGGTCGCGCTGACCGACCAGAAGTCCCTGAACGCGCTCCGGTTCTGGAACGCGGGTTCCGTGGCCGGGGTGGGATTCGACGTCATCTGGCCGGTGACCGGGTTCATCGGCGTCGGGCTCCTCCTGGCCCTGAGCGCCCTGCCCTCCCTCAACCTGCTCAACCTGGGCGACGACGTGGCGCGCGGACTGGGCGTGAACATCGTCCTGAGCCGGGCCGTCGGCATCGTCGCCATCACCCTGCTGGCGGGCGCGGCCACGGCGGCGTGCGGCCCCATCGCCTTCCTCGGGCTCATGGTCGCCCACGTGGCCCGGTACATGACGGGGCCCGACTACCGCTGGCTGGTGCCGTACGCCGGTCTGCTCGGGGCCGTCATCCTGCTGGCCTGCGACATCGTCGGGCGCCTGGTGGTGCGGCCCGGTGAGCTGGAGCCGGGGGTCGTGGTCGCCCTCATCGGCGCGCCGTTCTTCGCGGTCCTGGTGTGGCGAGGGAAGTTCAAGAGCGCATGAGGAAAACAGAGATGAACCCTACGGACGCCAAGTCGGCAAGTGTGACGCCGCCCCTCTCGCCCGGTGTGCGGTTCGGTCAGGTGTCGTTCGTCTGGCGGCCCTGGCTCGTCCTGGTCACGCTGGTGCTGGCGGCCTCCGCCTTCCTGGTGTTCTGCCTCTCCATCGCCGTCGGGGACTTCCCCATCGGCCTGTCGCGGGTGATCGCCACGCTGCTGGGCCAGGGCGAACAGGTCGACGAGTTCGTCGTGATGGACCTGCGGATGCCGCGCGCCCTGGCCGGTCTCGTCGTGGGCATCGCCCTGGGGGTGTCCGGGGCGATCACCCAGTCCGTCGCCCGCAATCCGCTCGCCAGCCCCGACATCCTCGGGATCACCAGCGGGGCCAGCGCGGTCGCGGTCTTCCTGGTGACGGTGTCGGGCGGGGCCGCCGCGGCGGTCGTCGGCTCGGTGGGGCTGTCGGCGGCGGCGCTCCTGGGCGGCCTCGGTACGGGGCTGCTGGTCTACTTCCTGGCGTGGCGGCGCGGGATCGACGGCTTCCGGCTCATCCTCATCGGCATCTCGGTGAGCGCCGTGATGCAGGCGCTCACGACCTGGCTGCTGGTGTCCGCCGACATCAGGGACGTGGCCCGGGCCCAGGCGTGGCTGGTCGGCTCGCTGGACGGCCGGTCGTGGGGCGAGGTCCACATCGGGTTCTGGGGGGCGCTGGTCCTGCTCGTCGTGGTGGCCGCCGCCGCGTTCTCGTTCAAGCCGATGCACCTCGGCGACGACGTGGCCGCCGGCCTGGGTGTCCGGTACACCAGGGTGCGGGCCGTCCTCCTGCTGTGCGCGGTGCTGCTGGCCGCCGTCGCGGTGAGCGCGGCGGGCCCTGTCCCGTTCGTCGCGCTGGTGGCGCCCCAGGTGGCGATGCGGCTGGCGAGGTTCCCGACGCCGCCGATGGTCGCCTCCGGCCTGCTGGGGGCGCTGCTGCTGATCGGTTCGGACCTCATCGCGCGGACAGCGCTGCCGGTCACCCTGCCGGTCGGGGTGGTCACCGCCGCGATCGGCGGCCCGTTCCTCGTCTACCTGCTGGTACGGGCGAATCTCCGCCGGACCGGACCGTGACGCCCTGAGGCGAACTCCCGCCGTGCGTAATAAGGTTAGGTGAGCCTAAACCCAAGGGGTGCTTGTGGTCGCGCAGTTCATCACCGAGACCCGGTCCGAGGCCGAGGACGTCCCACGGCTGGCGGCGAGGGGCGTCACGGTCGGCTACGGCGGCCGGGCGGTCATCGACGACCTGGACGTGGTGATCCCCTCGGGGGTGGTCACCACGATCATCGGCCCCAACGGCTGTGGGAAGTCGACGCTGTTGCGCACTCTGACCCGTCTGCTGAAACCGTCCAGCGGGACGGTGGTGCTGGACGGCGAGGACATCGACAGGCTCAGGACCCGGGATGTGGCGAAGAAGCTCGGCCTGCTGCCGCAGGCGCCCGTGGCGCCCGAGGGCCTGACCGTGGGGGATCTGGTCGCCCGGGGGCGCCATCCGCACCAGAGCTGGCTGCGGCAGTGGTCCTCGGACGACGCCGAGGTCGTGGAGCGCGCCCTGGCCATGACCGGAGTGGCCGACCTGGCCGACCGTCCCGTCGACTCGCTCTCCGGCGGTCAGCGTCAGCGTGTCTGGATCTCGATGACCCTGGCCCAGGGCACCGACCTGCTGCTCCTGGACGAGCCGACCACCTATCTGGACCTCGCGCACGCGATCGACGTGCTCGACCTGGTGGACGACCTGCACGAGTCGGGGTGCACCGTGGTCATGGTGCTGCACGATCTCAACCTGGCCACGCGCTACAGCGACAACCTCATCGTGATGCGGGCGGGCTCGGTCCTGGCGCAGGGGCACCCGCGTGACGTGATCAACGCCGAGCTGCTGCACGAGGCCTTCGGGCTCCAGGCCAAGGTGATCGACGATCCGGTGGGCGACCGCCCGCTCATCGTCCCGATCGGACGTACGCACGTCCGGCTCGAACCCGTGAGCGACGCCCGGGTGAAGTAGGTGTAGCCCAGGGGCACTTGGTGATTGTCTCAACATGATCCGAACGCGGGAAAGTTCCAAGTAAGGCTAGGCTCGCCTCACTTGGGCGAGATAGGGTTTGCTCGCCCTCATTCAGGGGCGCAGTGGACAGCGCGAAAGCAAGGGATTCCGGATGCTTCTCCATCGAACGACGCCCGCTCGGCCGTGGCGGCGGCTGGCCGCGGCACTCTCCGTCGCGACCCTCGGCGTCGGCCTTCTGGCGGGATGCGGTTCCGACACGGAGGCGAAGAAGAACGACGACGCCCCGGCCGCCGAAGCCGGCGCGTTCCCGGTCACGGTGGAGCACGCGTTCGGATCCACGAAGGTCGAGAAGGCCCCCAAGCGGGTCGTCTCGGTGGGCTACACGGACGACCAGGCCATCCTGGCCTTCGGCATCAAGCCCGTCGGCATGGTCGACCAGTACCCGAACCCGGTCGGCCAGACCCCCGACATCAACACCCAGTGGCCCTGGGTGAAGGACAAGTGGGGCGACACCCGTCCCGAGGTCATCATGAACAACGGTGACGCTGGCCCCAACTACGAGAAGATCGCCTCCCTGCGCCCGGACCTGATCATCGCGGTCTACTCCGAGGTCGACCAGGCCGCCTACGACAAGCTCTCCAAGATCGCGCCCACCGTCGGCCGCACCAAGGCTGAGAAGGAGCCCTTCAGCGCTCCGTGGCAGGACAACGCGGTCCACATCGCCAAGGCGCTCGGCAAGGAGTCCGAGGGCGAGGAGCTGGTGAAGGGCATCCAGGACAAGCTCGACGCGGCCAAGAAGGACAACCCCGCCTTCGCCGAGCAGAAGGCCGTCGCGCTCTCCTGGTACAAGGGCGCGGTGTACCCCTTCACCTCCACCGATGTGCGCGGGCAGCTGGTCACCGGTTCCGGCTTCGGCTACCAGACCGAGATCGACAAGATCGCCGACGGCAAGTTCTCCACCGAGCTGTCGCCCGAGCGCATCGACCTGATCGACGTCGACCGCATCTTCGTCATCAACGACAAGGCGGACACGGAGGCGCTCAAGAAGTTCAAGCTCTTCGCCAACCTGCCCGCCGTCAAGGACGGCAAGGTCTCCTACCTCCTGGACAGCGAGGGCCCGGCCATCGGTGCCGCCATGTCCCAGGGCACGCTGCTCTCCCTGCCGTACGCGATCGACGAGCTGGTCAAGGCGGCCAAGTAGCGATGACGGCCGAACCGCCCTCCCCCCACCGAGAACTGGCGATTGCGTGACTGTCACCGACACCGCCCCGGCCCCGGCGAAGTTGCGTACGGCGACGGGGAGGGAGGCCACCGGGTGGGTGGCGGCACACTGCCGCCGCGCCCCGTGGCTGACCTTCTCCACCGTGCTCACCACCGTGGCCGGGGCGGCCCTCCAAGTGGTCCCCGTGCTCCTGCTGGGCCGGGTGGTCGACGGGGTGGTCGGTGGCGAATCGCGCTCGGTGCTCGTCACGGTCGGGGTCCTGATGGGGGCGGCCGCGCTGTTCGGCGCGGCGGCCACCGCCGCCTCCACGTACCTGATCGGGCGGCTGGGGGCGGAGCTGCTGGCGCAGCTGCGGGAGAGCGCCGTACGGGCCGTGCTGGGGATGCCGAGCGCGCGCGTCGAGCAGGTCGGCCGGGGCGATGTGCTCTCCCGGGTCGGTGACGACGTGGCCGTCCTCTCCAAGGGCATCCGGCAGGCCATCCCCACGGTGTTCTCGGCCGGGGTGCTGGTGGCCATCGCCACGCTCGGCATGTTCGGCCTGGACTGGCGGCTCGGCCTGGCGGGTGCCTGCGCCCTGCCCGCGTACGCGCTCGCGCTGCGCTGGTACCTGCCCCGGTCCGCCCCCCTCTACCGCAAGCAGCGCATCGCCCAGGCCGACCGCGCGCAGGCGCTGATCAGCGGCCTCAACGGGATCGACACCGTACGGGCGTACCGCCTGGAGGGCGACGTCCGGGAGAAGGTCACCGCCGAGTCGTGGCGGGTGCGCAACCTCGGCATCGAGGTCTTCCGGTTCTTCGGCCGGTTCGTCGGCCGGGAGAACCGGGCCGAGTTCATCGGCCTCGTCCTGATCCTGGTGGTGGGATACGCCCTGCTGGAGGCCGACGCCGCCACGCTCGGCGAGGTGTCGGCCGCCCCGCTGATGTTCCACCGGCTGTTCACCCCGCTGGGCGCCATCATGTTCACCTTCGACGAGGCGCAGAAGTCCGGCGCCAGCCTCACCCGTCTGGTCGGGGTGCTGGGGGAGCCGGCCGAGGAGCGGCTGGTGGGTGACGCGTCCGTCGCCCGCGCCGAGGCTGTGCCGTACGCGGTGACCGTGGAGGAGCTGACGTTCAGCTATCCGGACACCGAGGAACCCGTCCTGCGGAACGTGAACCTGGCCATCCCGGCCGGCGGTTCGCTGGCGCTGGTGGGCGCGACCGGTGCCGGAAAGTCGACCCTGGCCGCGCTGATCGCCGGTACAGGGACCCCGCAGTCCGGAACCGTACGCATCGGCTCCTGGGACCTCGCCGGGCTCGACGAGGCAGCGGCGCGGTCCCTGGTGAGCATCCTGACCCAGGAGACGCACGTGTTCTCCGGGCCGCTCGCCGACGATCTGCGCCTCGCCGCACCCGAGGCGAGCGACGAGGAGCTGATGGACGCGCTGCGGACCGTGGGCGCCGACGGGTGGGTCGAGCTGCTGCCCGGCGGACTGCACGCCCCGGTCGGCGAGGGCGGCGAGCGCCTGGATGTGACCAAGGTCGCTCAAGTCGCTCTGGCGCGGTTGGTGTTGAGCCGCTCCCCGGTGGTCGTCCTCGACGAGTCGACCGCCGAGGCGGGCAGTGAGGGCGCCGCCGAGCTGGAGCGTGCCGTCCTGGCCGCCTGCGCGGGCCGTACCACGCTCTTCGTGGCCCACCGGCTGACCCAGGCGATGGCGGCGGACCGGATCGCCGTGCTCGACGCGGGGCGCGTGGTGGAGGAGGGGACACACGAGGAACTCGTGGCCCTGGGGGGCATGTACGCACGCCTGTGGCGCGCTTGGCGCGAGGGAAGTTAGGGCAACCTCAGTAAGGTTCGGCTGGCTTGATCGCCTGGAAGGGTGCTGAGTTCTCGATGACGGAACCGACCGCTCCGCGTGTACTGCTCTCTCCCGCCCACTTCACCGATGTACGCCGGCGCGTCGGCGACTACGGCGACCGGACCGTCGCCGAGGCGTCCGCCATCGGGCTGGCGTACTGGGCGACCGGGGCCGGCCCCGACGGCATCGACCTCACCCCCGGCACCTCGTTCGCCGATGTCCTCGGCTGGGTCGACAACGGCGGTGGCGGAAGCCCGGGCTGGGAGGTCGGCGCCGACGGCCTGAGCATCACGCTCCCCGACGGCGTCCGGCCGGACGAGGCGCAGCTCGCCCTGGACGACCTGGCCGGCTTCCCGGACCGGCCCGTCGGCACGATCGGCCCCTCCAGCATCGCGGCACGGATCGAGACCCTGGCCCGCTGGAACGACAACCGGGCCGACCGCGTCCGCCCGACCCTCATGGAGCTGTTCCGTGAGCAGGCCCGCGCCCGGCCGGACGCCGTCGCGATCGTCGACGAGCACCGCACCCTGACCTACCGTCAGGCATCTGAGCGATCAGCCCAGTTGGCCCACCACCTGACCGGACGTGGCCTCGGTTCCGAACAGGTCGTCGGGATCTCCCTCGGCCGCTCCGCCGACATGGTCATCGGCCTCCTCGCCGTACTCCAGGCCGGGTGCGCGTTCGTCCCGCTCGATCCGCAGTGGCCCGCCGCCCGCAGGGCCGTCGTCATCGAGGACGCGGGGGTCGTGCTCCAGCTCAACAGCTCGGGCGGGTCCGACGCCGCCGAGCCGGACGCCGTCGCCGTCGACCTCGGCGACTGGGGGTTCGGCTCCTACCCGGCCGAGGCGCCCGAGGCGGACGTCCACGCCACCTCACTGGCGTACGTCATCTTCACCTCCGGCTCCACCGGCCGGCCCAAGGGCGCCATGATCCGCCACGAGGCGATCAGCGAGCGCCTGCTGTGGCAGCGGGAGGAGATCCTGCGGTTCGGCCACGACGACGCGTCGCTGTTCAAGGCGCCGCTCTCCTTCGACATCTCCATCAACGAGATCTTCCTGCCGCTGGTCTCCGGCGGCCGGCTGGTGATCCTGCGGCCCGGCGGTGAACGCGACCCGCACCACCTGCTCAGCGTCATCGCCGAGCAGCGCGTCACCTTCACCTATCTGGTCTCCTCCATGCTGGACGTCCTCCTGGAGATCGAGGCCGGCTCCGGCCGCCTCGACAGCCTGCGCCACGTCTGGTGCGGCGGCGAGGTGCTGACCCCGGAGCTGTACGAGCGGTTCCGCACCCGGCTCGACATCCCCATGTACCACGGCTACGGCCCCGCCGAGACGACCATCGGCGTCTCCCACGTCATCTACCGGGGCGAGGCCGAGCGCCTGTCGACCTCGATCGGCAAGGCCAACCCCAACACCCAGCTCTACGTACTGGACGACGAACTGCGCCCGGTCCCGGTCGGCGTCGGCGGCGAACTGTACGTGGGCGGACTCCTCCTGGGACGCGGATACGTCGGGGCCCCCGGCCTCACCGCCTCCCGGTTCGTCGCCAACCCCTTCGCCTCCGACGGCTCCCGGCTGTACCGGACCGGCGACCTGGCCCGGTACGCCCCGGACGGGTCGCTGGACTTCCTCGGCCGGGCGGACAACCAGATCAAGATCCGCGGGATGCGCCTGGAGATCGAGGACGTCGAGGCCTCCCTCGCCGAGCACCCCCGCGTCCGGCACACCTGCGTCGTCGCCCGGAAGAACAGCGCGGGCGGCACCTACCTGGTGGGTTACGTCATCCCCTCGGGCGGCGGTGAGGAGCTCACGGCCGACGAGGTCACGGCCTGGGCCACCGCCCACATGGTCGAGTACATGGTCCCCGCCCACCTCGTCGTCCTCACGGAGTTCCCGCTCACCGCCAACGGCAAGATCGACCGCGCCGCCCTGCCCGAACCCACCCGGCCCACCGGCGGCCTCGTGGCCCCCGCCACCGAGAACGAGCGCCTGGTCTGCGCGGCGGTCGCGGCCGTGCTGCGGGTGGACGGCGTCGGCGTCGACCAGGATTTCTTCCAGCTCGGCGGCGACAGCATCCTGGCGATCTCCCTGCTCAGCGCCCTGCGGGACGCGGGCCTCCATGTGACGGCACGCCAGATCTTCACCCACAGCACCGTCGGGGCGCTGGCGGCGGTGGCGAGCCGCGACGACGTCTCCACCGTCGACCACGCCGACACCCCGACCGGCTCCGTCGTCGGATCGCCCATCGTGCAGTGGCTCGGCGAGACCACCGGCGCGATCGACGGCTTCGTCCAGTCGGTCGTCCTGAACACCCCGCCGGAGCTGACCCCCGACGCGCTCGACGCCGTCCTCGCCGCCCTGCTCGACCGCCACGACATGCTCCGCGCCCGGCTGGTGCGCGGCGAGCGCTGGAGCTTCGACATCCCGCAGGCCGGGCAGGCCGTCGCCGGGCAGTCCGTCGTGGGGTGGCAGGAGAGCGACGGGCCGCCGGAGGAGTGCGTCGAACGTGCCACCGAAGGGCTCGACCCCGACAACGGGGTCATGCTCCGCGCCGTCTGGCGCCGCGCCGCACACCAACTCGTCCTGGTCGCCCACCATGTGGTGATCGACGGCGTGTCCTGGCGGATCCTCATGGACGACCTGGCCACGGCCTGGCGGCTGTACGTGACCGGCGCCCCCGTCGAACTCCCGCCCGTCGGTACGTCGTTCAGGCGCTGGACCCAGCTGCTCGAGCGCGCCCCCTTCACTGGGGACCGTACGTACTTCCAGCGCGCCCTGCCCGGCGAGGACGCACCGATCGGCAGGCGCGCCCTCACCGAGGCCGACACCGTGGCCCGGGAGCGGGCCCGGACCTTCTCCGCCGGCCCCGAGGAGACGGCCGCCCTGCTCGGGGAGATCCCCGCCAAGTTCCACGCGGGCGTCAACGACGTCCTGCTCACCGCCCTGGCCGTCGCCCTCGCCCGGTGGCGCCGCGACCGGGGGCAGGAACAGACCTTCGCCCACATCGAGCTGGAAGGGCACGGCCGCGAGGGGCGGTTCGTGGCGGAAGCGGCCGGGTTCGAACCCGAACTGTCACGTACGGTCGGCTGGTTCACCACCCTGTTCCCGGTGACCGTGGACCCCGGCGCTGCCCCCGACCTCACCGACCCCGGCTACCTGGCCGCCGCCCTCAAGGCGGTCAAGGAGGACCTGGCCCGGGTCCCGGGCAACGGCCTCTCCTACGGCCCCCTGCGCTACCTCGGCGACACCGGACTCACCGCGCCCGCACCCCAGGTGCTCTTCAACTACCTGGGCCGCTTCGGCGCGGGCGCCGCCGGGCACTGGCAGCTCGCGGGCGCCACCGGCCAGTTGGGTGAGAAGCGCGACCCCAGGATGCGCCTGCCGCGTGCCCTGGAGTTCAACGCGATCGCCGAGCCCGGCGCCGACGGCGCGTACGAGCTGGTCACCACCCTCTCCTGGCCCGAAGGCGTGTTCACCGAGGAGGACATCGCCACCCTCGGTGCGTACTACGGCACGGCCCTGTCCGCCCTCGCCGCGCTGGAGGAGGGCGGCCACACCCCCAGCGACTTCCCGCTGGTGCCCCTCACCCAGGCCGACGTCGACGACCTGGACAGCGCGGAGCTGCGGGACATCCTGCCGCTGACGCCGTTGCAGGAGGGCCTCTACTTCCACTCGGTCTTCGACGACGATGCCACCGGCAGCTATGTCGAGCAGCAACTGCTCACGCTGGAGGGCGAGGTGGACGCCGACCGGCTCGCGGCGGCCGCCACCCGGCTGCTCACGCTCTACCCCAACCTGGCCGCCCGCTTCACGGCGCTCGCCGACGGCCGGGTCGTCTCCGTCGTCGAGAGCGGCACCCGGGCGCCCTTCACCACACTGGACCGCCCCGGCATCACCGACGAAGAGATCCGCGACCTCGCCGAACGGGACCGCCGCACCGGGTTCGACCTCGCCACCGGCCCCCTGATGCGCTACACCCTCATCCGCGCCGGAGCCGGCCGCACCGTCCTGGTGCAGACCGTGCACCACATCATCGCCGACGGCTGGTCCGTCCCGTCGATGCTCCGTGCTCTGCTGGCCGAGTACCACACGCCGGGCTCCGTGTACCCGCTCGGCGGCTACCGCGACTACGTCCGATGGCTGGCCGAACAGGACCAGGACGAGAGCGACCGGGTGTGGCGCGACGAGCTCGCGGAGCTGCCCGGCCCCTCCCTGGTCGCCGAAGGCCACACCCCCTCCGAGCACTTCGCCGACATCGCGGCCGACCCCGCCGACGACATCGACATCGCCGCACGGTCGGCGGGCGTCCCCGTGAGCGTGGCCGTGCACAGCGCGTGGGCGGTGACCCTGGGCTCCCTCCTGCACGGCCGGGACGTCGTCTTCGGCTCCACCGTCTCCGGCCGCGACGCCGAGGTCCCCGGCATCCGGGACATGGTGGGCCTGTTCATCAACACCATTCCCGTGCGGGCCCGTTGGGCCGCCACCGACACCGCGTACGACCTGCTCACGGCGGTGAAGGAACACCAGAGCGCGGTGCTCGCGCACCAGCACGTGTCGCTGGCCAGGATCGGCCGGCAGGCCGGCGCGGGCTCGCTCTTCGACACCCTGGTGGTGTTCGACGTCGCGACCGACGTGGCCGCCCTGCGCGGCCCCGACGACACCCTCGCCATCACCGCCATCGTCAACGAGGGTGCCCCGCACTACCCGTTGACGCTGGTCGTTGAGCGGGCCGGCGACGGCCGCCCCCGCTTCAACCTGATCTACGACGGGGAGCTGCTGCGCCGGGAGAGCGCCGAGACCATCCTGCACACGTTCACCCGGACCCTCACCGAGCTGCTGAGCCGCCCGGACGCCCCGGTCGACGAGCTGGCCCGTGCGGTGGACCCGCTTCCGGAGCGGGACGCGCCGACGACCCTGGGCGAGCTGTTCGACGCCGCCGCGCACCGCGACCCGGCGGCCACGGCCGTGACCCAGTGCGCCCTGGACGGCACCGAACGGTCCCTGACCTACGGCGAACTGGCCGCCGCCAAGGACGCGTCGGCCGCCGTCCTGCGCGTGGCTGGCGTAGGCCCCGGGCAGCGGGTCGCCGTCGCCGTCCCGCGCTCCCTGGAGCAGGTCGTCGCCCTGGTCGCCGTCGTCACCGCCGGAGGCGCGTACGTACCGCTCGACCTCGCCTACCCGGACGAACGGCTGGAGTACATCCTCGCCGACTCCGCCCCACAGGTCGTCCTCGTGGACCGGGACCAGCGCGACCGCTTCACCCGACTGCTGGAGAGCGCGGGCGTGGCGGCGCGGGTCCTCGTCCAGGGGGAGGAGAACCCGCCTGCCGCCGACCAGACCGCCGCACCCGTGGTGAGCCCGCAGGACCCGGCGTACGTCATCTACACCTCCGGCTCCACCGGACGGCCCAAGGGCGTCGTCGTCCCGCACTCCGCGGTGGCCACGCTCCTCGCCAACACCCGCCGGGACATGGGCTTCGGGCCGCTCGACGTCTGGGTCCAGTTCCACTCCTTCTCCTTCGACTTCGCCGTCTGGGAGCTGTGGGGCGCCCTCGTGCACGGCGGCGAACTGCTCGTACCCGACTACGCGTTGACCCGCTCGCCCGTCGACTTCCACCGGCTGGTCCGTGAGCGCGGGGTGACGGTTCTCAACCAGACCCCGTCCGCCTTCCACCAGTTCATCGAGGCCGACCTGCACGCCGGCGAACCGCTCCCGGAGCTGCGCCGCGTCATCTTCGGCGGCGAGGCGCTGGACCTCGGGCGGCTGCGCGGCTGGGTCGAGCGGCACGGGACCGGTGCGCCCGAGCTGGTCAACATGTACGGCATCACCGAGACCACCGTCCATGTCACCCACCGGGTGCTGACGGGCGAGGACTTCGCCCGCTCCAGCGACATCAGTCCGATAGGTGGCCCGATTCCCGGTCTGGCCACCTATCTGCTCGACGACCGGCTCCGACCGGTGCCGCCGGGCCGGGTGGGTGCCATCTACGTCGCGGGCGACCAGGTCTCCCTCGGCTACCTGGGGCGCCCCGGCCTCACCGCGAGCCGCTTCGTGGCGAACCCGTTCGCCGGTGACGGCTCCCGGATGTACCACACGGGGGACCTCGCCCGCCGGACGCTCGACGGCGAGCTGGAGTTCGCGGGCCGCGCCGACGACCAGGTGCAGCTGAAGGGGTTCCGGGTTGAGCTCGGCGAAGTCGAGGGTGCCATCAGGGGGTTGGCCGGTGTCGTCGATGTGGCCGTCACCGTGGCGGACAGCGGCGACCACCTCGTCGCGCATATCGTGGGCGAGGCGCCCGCCGACCTCACCGCCCTGCTCTCCGCCAAGCTGCCCGTCCACATGGTCCCGGGCCGCGTCCTGCCGCTCGACGTGCTGCCGCTGACGGTCAACGGCAAGCTGGACCGCAAGGCCCTCACCGAGCGCGCCGCACAGCTGGAGGACGCGCAGCAGGACGGCCCGGCAGCCACCACCGGATCCCAACTCGCCGCCCTCGTCGGCATCTTCGCCGAGACACTGCCCAGGACCGCCGTGGACGCCGACACCGACTTCTTCGGCGCCGGAGGCGACAGCATCGTCGCCATCACCCTGATCAACCGGGCCCGCGCCCTCGGCCTGCCGATCGCGCCCCGGGACGTCTTCCTCCTCAAGACCCCGCGCGCCCTCGCCGACCACCTGTCCACCCGTACCCCCCAGGCCGCGCCGACACCGCCCACCCGGCGCGAGGACGGCCCGCTGCCGCTCACGCCGATCATCCTGCGGCAACGAGAGCTGGGCGGCACGCTGACCCGGTTCGCCCAGGCCAGGACGCTGGTGGTGGCCGAGGGAACCGGCCTCGCCGACATCCGGCGGGCCGCGAACGCCGTCGTGGCCGCCCACCCGGCCCTCCGGCTGCGGCTGCACGTCGAACACGGCGTCTGGGCTCTGCGCACCGAACCCGCCCGCGAGGCCACCGTGGTCACCACGGACACCGCCGACCCGACGGCCGCCGCGAACGAGGCGGCCGGGCGGCTCGACCCCGAGGCCGGAGACCTCATCGCGTTCTCCTGGCCGGCGGCGAGCCGCACCCTGGTCGTCACCGTGCACCACCTCGCCGTCGACGCGGTGTCCTGGCTGATCCTCCTGGACGACCTGACCACTGCCCTGAGCGGATCCGCCCTCCCGCCGCCGACGACGCCGTACGCCGAGTACGCCGAAGCCCTCGCCGTACGGTCGGCGGAGTCGGCCGACGGTCTCGGACACTGGATCACCACCCTCCAGGCGCCGCCCCTGGCCCCCAGCCCCACCGACCTCCGCGAGACCACCGTCGTCCTCCCGCCCCACGTCAGCGACCTCGTGACGCGCACCGCCCCCGCCGCCCTGGGCGTCGGCCTCACCGAGCTGCTCTGCGGCGCCCTGCGTACCGCCCTGACGCACATCCAGCCCACCCCCACCGACCTGGCGATCGACCTGGAGCGCCACGGCCGCGTCCCGGCCCAGGAGCACCACGACTACACCCGTACCGTCGGCTGGTTCACCTCCATCGCCCCCGTACGGCTCACCCCGCACACCGACCCGGTGGCGGCGGCCCGCGAGATCGCCGACCGCCAGCCGGACGAGGAGGGGCACGTCGCGTACGGCAGGCTCCGCTACCTCAACCCGCAGACGGCCCCCCTCCTCACCGCCCGCCCCCAGGTCCTCTTCAACTACCTCGGCCGGGGCGGCGAGTCGCAGGCCCTCCAGGTCAACGGCGGCGAGCAGAACAGCCCGTACGCCGTCGAGGTCAACGCCTGGACCGACGACGCCACCGGCAGCCTGCACGCCGCCTTCACCCTCGCCGCGGGCATCCCCGACGCGCTCACCGACCACTGGCTCACAGCCCTGACCCAGATCGGGAACGCCTCCGCCACCGCCGAACGCACCGCACCGGTCACCCCCCTCCAGCGCGGCCTCTTCTTCCAGGCCCAGTTGGCGGGCGCGGCCGGACACTACGTCGCGCAGAGCTACTTCACCTTCGACCGGCGCCTGGACCCCGACGCCCTGGCCGAGGCGATGGCGTACGTCATCGGCCGCCACCCGGTCGTCGGCGCGGGCTTCACCTCCGACGACGACGGCAACCCGGTCCAACTCCTCAAGGCGGGCCGCCGGGTCGGCGTCCGCACGGTCGAGCTGACCACGGACACCGAGGTGGACGACCTGTGCACCCGGGACCGGGAGCGCGGCTTCGACCCGGGGGAGCCGCCGCTCATCCGGGTGACCGTCGTGCGGCTGCCGGACGGCCGGGACGGGCTGCTGCTCAGCTACCACCTGCTGCTCTGGGACGGCTGGTCCCGCGAGATCGTGCTGCGCGACCTGTTCGACGCGTACGAGGCCGTCGTCGCCGGCGAGCCGTGGGACGCGGCCCCGGCGGTGCCGGGCTTCGAGGAGTACGCCCGGGCGCTCGCCGCCAAGGACCCCGCCGTATCGGAACGCTTCTGGGCGGACCACCTGACCGGTCTCTCCGGTCCTACGTTGCTCGCCGGACCGGCCCCGGACCTCAGTGAGGAGCTGCCCGAGCCGCTCGTGCACACGCTCTCGGCCGAGCTGACGGAGCTGCTGCGGGAGGCCGCCCGCGTCCACGGCGTCACCCTGAACTCGGTGCTGACCGGCGCCTTCGGCCTCCTGCTCGGGGCCCGTACCGGGCGCGCCGACGCCGTCTTCGGCGTCACCGTCTCGGGCCGGGAGGGCGAAGGGCACGGCGACATCGTCGGCGTCCTGCTGAACACCGTGCCCATGTGGACCCGGGCCCGGCCCGAGGAGACGGTCGGCGCCTACCTGTCGGCCGTGCAGGCGGCCCGGGTGGCGGCGATGGACCACGAGCACCTCGGACTCGGCGAGATCCAGCGGGCCAGCGGGCACGACACCCTGTTCGACAACCTCTTCGTGCTACAGAACTTCCTGGACCTGGACGCCTTCGCCGCGATGAACGCCCGCCACGGCATCACCTCGGTCCGGGCGGACGACTCCACGCACTACCCGTACACCTGGGTCGTCACCCCCGGCGACCGGCTCACCGTCAAGCTGGAACACCGCCACGGCGACCCCGGCTCCGCCCGTCGCCTCCTGGACGACTACCTGCGGGTGCTGGAGGACGTGGCCCGCTCGACGACGGGGCGGATGGGCGCGCTGCGCGGACTGGGACCGGACCCCGAGCCCGCCGAACGCACGGACATCGGTACGGACACCGTCGTCGACCGCTTCGACCTCGCGGCCGACCGTCACCCCGACCGGATCGCCCTCGTCGCCGACGGCGCGACCATGACCTTCGCCCAGCTCCGCGACCGCAGCCGGGCCGTGGCGGGTGTGCTGGCCGGACGGGGCATCGGCCCGGAGACGGCCGTGGGCCTGGCGATCCCGCGCTCGCCCGACTGGATCGCGGCGCTCTTCGCCGTCCTGCGGGTCGGTGCCGCGTACGTTCCGCTGGAGCTGGACCACCCGGACGAGCGGATCGCGACCATCGTCGAGGACGCGCAACCTGAGGTGATTCTCACCGTGAGCAGCGTCTCGCCCCGGCTGACCGGCGAGCTGATCGAGCTGGACCGCCCGCTGCCGGCCGCCGAGCCGTACGTGACGTTCGCCCCCGACGATCCGGACCGGCTGCGCCACCCCGCGTACACGATCTACACCTCCGGGTCGACCGGGAAGCCCAAGGGCGTGGTGACCGAGTACGCCGGTCTCACCAACATGCTGATCAACCATCAGCGCCGCATCTTCGAGCCGGTCCTCGCCGAGCACGGCCACCGGACCTTCCGCATCGCGCACACCGTGTCGTTCGCCTTCGACATGTCATGGGAGGAGCTGCTCTGGCTCGCCGACGGCCATGAAGTCCACATCTGCGACGAGGAGTTGCGCCGTGACGCACCCCGGCTCGTCGCATACTGCGGCGAGCACGCGATCGACGTCATCAACGTGACCCCGACCTACGCGCAGCAGCTCATCGCCGAAGGGCTGCTGGACAACCCGCACCAGCGGCCCCCGCTCGTGCTGCTGGGCGGTGAGGCCGTCACCCCGACCCTGTGGCAGCGGCTCGCCGAGACCGAGGGCACGGTCGGCTACAACCTGTACGGTCCCACCGAGTACACCATCAACACCCTCGGCGTCGGCACCTTCGAATGCCTCGACCCGGTGGTGGGCGTGGCCATCGACAACACCGAGGTGTACGTCCTCGACCCCTGGCTGCGGCCGCTGCCCGACGGGGCCCCCGGCGAGCTGTACGTGGCGGGCGTCGGTATCGCCCGCGGCTATCTGGGCCAGAGCGCCCAGACCGCGCACCGCTTCGTCGCCTGCCCGTTCGGCGCGCCCGGCGAGCGCATGTACCGCACCGGGGACCTGGTGATCCGCCGGCCCGACGGCAACATCGTCTACCTGGGCCGTACCGACCAGCAGGTCAAGATCCGCGGCCACCGGGTCGAACTGGGTGAGGTGGAGGCCGTGTTCGCGGCCCATCCGGCGGTGCGGTTCGTCGCCGCCGTCGCCCAGCCCGACCCGCAGGTCGACGGCGCCTACCGACTGGCCGCCTATCTGGTCCTGGAAGGGGCCGAGTTGGCGGACGTGGCCAGTGAAGTCAGCTCCGGACTACCGGACTTCCTGCGCCCGACCCACTTCGCCCAGGTCGACAGCATCCCGCTGACCGTGAACGGGAAGGCTGACACCAAGGCGCTGCCCGAGGCACGGCCGCTCGGCGCGCTGACCACGGCGGGGGAGCGCGGACCGGACACCGAGACCGAGACCGTGGTCTGCGAGTTCTTCGCCGAGGCACTGGACCTGGACGACGACGAGGTGAGCGCGGTGAGCGACTTCGTGTCCCTCGGAGGGCACTCCATGCTGGCGGTGCGGCTGATCGGGCTGCTCCGCCGCGAGTACGGTCCAGTGATCACGATCCGTGATCTGTTCACCCTGCGAACCCCGGAAGCGATTGCCCGCCACCTTGATGAACCCCGCCACCTTGATGAAAACTGACACGCCTGAGGAAAACTGGCACGCCTGATGACATCTGACACGCAGCGGCCCCGCCCGGGAGCCGCCATCCTGCGGACCGCTCTGCGCCGCAACATCGGCGCCATGATCGCGGGCACCGTCCTCATGGGCCTGTACCAGGCGGCGGAGACCGCGTTCCCCATCGCGCTCGGGCTGATTGTCGAGCACACGATGCAGGACCGCAGCCTCGGCTCGCTCGGGGCGTCGATCGGCTCGCTCGCCGTGATCATCACGACGGTCTCGCTGTCGTGGCGGTTCGGCATGCGGGTGCTCCAGAAGGCCAACACGACCGAGGCGCACCGCTGGCGGGTCCAGGTGGCCGCCTGCGGGCTCCAGCCGGTGGCCAGGGATGATGTGGACGGGCTGAAGTCCGGCGAAATCCTCACCATCGCCACCGAGGACGCCGACCAGACCGCCGACATCATCGAGGTGGTGCCGCTGCTGGTCAGCTCCCTGGTCGCGGTGGTCGTCGCCGCGGTCGCGCTGAGCCTGGCCGACATACGGCTCGGCCTGCTGGTGATCGTGGGCACCGTCGGCATCCTGTCGATCCTCGCGGTGATGTCCAAGCGGATCGGCTCCAGCACCCAGGAGCAGCAGGCCAAGGTGGCGCGGGCCGGGGCCAAGGTCGCCGACCTCATCATCGGCCTGCGCCCGCTGCACGGCTTCGGCGGCAACCACGCGGCGTTCGGCTCCTACCGCAGGGTCAGCACCGACGCCAAGCGGCAGGCGATCACCGTCGCCCGGGTGAACGGGGCGTACGCGGGCACCGCACTGGCCCTCAACGCGGTCCTCGCCGCCGCCGTCTCGCTGACGGCGGGCTGGCTGGCGTTCGAAGGCCGGATCTCCATCGGTGAACTGGTCATGGCCGTGGGCCTCGCGCAGTTCATCATGGAACCGCTGAAGATGTTCTCGGAGATGCCCAAGTACGTGATGATCGCCCGCGCCTCCGCCGAGCGCATGGCGCTGGTGCTCTCCGCCCCGCCGGTGACGGTTCCGGGTCCCGAACGACCGGCCCCGGGTGGTGACCTGGAGGTCGACGGCGTCCGCCACGGCACCCTGCGGGGGCTCAAGTTCACCGTGGCCGCCGGGGAGTTCGTGGCGATCGCCCCCTACCAGCCGCGCGCGGCGGCGGACCTCGTCGCCGTGCTCGCCGTGAACGCCGCGCCACCCGCGTACGAGGGAGTGGTCCGGCTCGGCGGGCAGGAGCTCGCGGAGCTGTCGGTCGAGGCGGTCCGCGAGCACATGCTGGTCAACCCGTACGACGCGGAGATCTTCGGCGGCACCCTCCGGACGAACATCGACCCGTCGGGCAGCAGCCGTACGCTCCCCGAGGCCGTCGAGGCGTCCATGCTGACCGATGTCGTCGCCCTCCACCGCGACGGGCTCGACTACGCGGTCCGCGACCGCGGGGCGAACCTCTCCGGCGGGCAGCGCCAACGGCTCTCCCTGGCACGGGCGTTGGCCGCCGACACCGACGTACTGGTCCTGCACAACCCGACCACCGCCGTCGACGCGGTCACCGAGCAGCTCATCGCCCGCAACATCGCGAAGCTGCGCCGGGGCCGCACCACCCTCGTGATCACCAGCAGCCCGGCGCTGCTGGACGCGGCGGACCGGGTGCTCGTCCTCGACGAGGGCGTCATCACCGCGGAGGACACCCACCGCAACCTGCTCGCGGGCGATGAGGAGTACTGCCTGGCCGTGGCCCGGTGAGCCACCGCCGGGGGCGGGTCGCCGCCCCCGCCGGTGCTCAGCCCAGCGCCCAGGCGACATCCCTCAGGAGGGCCTGCCGCCAGCCCGCCCGGTCGTGGTCCGATGCGGACCGCGAGACCCGTACGGTCGCCCCGGCCCGCTCGGTGAGCGACTCGGTCAGCTCGCAGTGGGGCAGCATCCGTGTCTCGTGCTCCCCCACGTCGAACGCGCAGCGCAGGGAGGACAAGTCCGGCCCCTGGTGAAGGAGTTCGGCGACGGTCCCGCCGACAGGACCGCCCAGCGGGTCCGCCGACCCCTCGGCGCCGGGCGCCCACCAGAACGACCCCGACTGGCAGGCGATACGGGAGACCAGCTCCGGGAACTCCAGCGCCGCGTAGAGCGCGCTCAGCCCGCCAAGGCTCTGCCCGGCGACCACCAGCCGGTTCAGATCGGCCCGTACACCGGATCCGGCCACCAGGGGCAGCAGTTCGTCCCGGACCGCCTCCCACAGCTCGGGGCGGCAGGCGAACTCGGCCTCCCGGTCCTTGGCCGGGAGGAAGACCAGCGTGACGGGTTCCAGCTCGCCGGCGGCCACGGCGGACTCGAACGCGGTCATCGCCGGGTGGAGGTACAGCCAGTCGTCCCCGTCGAGCAGCAGGACCACCGGCCCGCCGCCCGCGACCGGGTGGACGCGCACGGTCCGCCGCCCGCCGAGCCGCTCGCTGCTCCAGCGCAGCCGGGTGTCGGGGAGGGGCAGGACGGCGTCCGGGCCGAGGGCGGGCCAGTGCGGCTGGGGCGGGGCGTCCGGGGTCGCGGCGATGGAGCGGTCGCCGCCCGCCCCGGCCGGGTTGAGGGGATCGGGGTGGCCCTCGCCGTCCACGAGGAAGCGGTAGGTCACCCGCAGCCGCTTGGGCATGGGGACCTCGGCGTACCAGCAGTCCGTGGCGGCCCACCGCCGCAGGGGGAGGGGCCCCGACCAGCTCTCGAAGTCGAGCTCGGCCGCAGACCCGCGCCACAGGAACAGCGTCAGCCAGCCGTCGTCGGCGGGGACCGCCAGGGGCGTCCGCGCCGCGGCCCAGAACGCGTCGGTGCCGGGCTTGCCGGGAAGGCCGAAGGCGGCGAAGGGGCTCTCCGCGTCGGCCGCGGGGGCGGTCATGCCTGACCAGGGAGACCGTGGGCCGGGAGCCGGATGAGCAGGCGCATGAACGTCTCCTGGTGGGAGGGGAGGGGGTTCGCTCCGAGTAAGGCGAGCCTAACCCGGAGATCCTCTCCGCTCCAGGGGCCCTCCGGCCCAGGGACGTTCCGCGCTGCGAGCCGTACCGGCTCTCGCTAGCGTGGGCGTGCGGAGCCCCGCCCCCACGAGCAGAAGGGCCTCACGATGGACCGACCACCGCACACGGCGAGAGGCGACATCGGCCGACGCGTCGCGGCGCGTCGCCTCCAGCTCGACCTGTCCCGGCAGGACGTGGCCCTGAGGGCGGGTGCCGCACCCGGCTACATCCAGTACGTGGAGGAGCAGTCCGCGACGCCCGGCATAGGCTTTCTGCTCCGGCTCGCCGACGCCCTGGAGACGACGGTCCAGGAGCTCACCGGCGGGACCGTGGACCTGCCGGGCGGGCTCGGCCGGGCGGCCCGGGGTGCCCGGATGGCCGAACTCGACGAGACCGAATGCCGGGCCCTGCTCGGTGACCACGGGGTGGGGCGGGTGGCGCTGAACGACGGCGACGGGCCGGTCGTCCTGCCGGTGAACTACCAGGTGGTGGACGGCGAGGTCATGTTCGGCACGGGAGAGACCTCCCCGCTCGCCGGAGCGGCCGGCACGCGGATCGCGTTCGAGACCGACCACATCGACGACGCCTTCAGCAAGGGCTGGAGCGTCCTGCTGGTCGGAACCGTCCGCGTCGTGGAGGACGAGGACGAGGCGCGCCGGCTCAGGGAGACGGCGTACTCGGCCCCCTGGGCGGGGGAGGGGCGTGAGCACGTCATGGTCCTGGTGCCCCGCCGGATCACCGGGCGCAGGATCATCGTGGACGACGCCCCGGGGGACGCGGGCTGAACCCGGTGACACCGGGCGGGGCGGGGCGGCTGCGACGGACGGGACGGCGGGCGCGGGTCACTCGAAGGGGACGACGGCGACCGGGGCCGGGCTGTGGTGGATCACGGCGTGTGCGACATGGCCGAGATGCGGGCCCACCGGGGAGCGCCGGCTGCGCCGCCCCACGACCAGCAGACCGGCGCTCCGGGACGCGTCGACGAGCGCGGCCGCCGCGGGCCCGACCACCGCCTGCTCCGTCACCCGGACGGCCGGGAACTTGGACCGCCAGGGCCGCACCATCTCGGCCAGCCCCTCGGTGGCCTTCCGGCCGAGACCGCTGCCGACGCCCGGGTCCAGGATGGCGGTGTACCCGTAGGCCGGGGACGGGGACCAGCTGTGGACGATCCGCAGCTCCTCGTCCCTGCGCGCGGCCTCACCGAAGGCGAAGGCGAGCAGCGGGTCGCAGGGCTGCTCGATGTCGACGCCCAGGACGATGCCCGAGCCGGCGTCGCCCGAGCCCGCCCCGGACGAGGCCGAACCCGACCGTACGAGCACCACCGGCCGACGCGCCCGGCCGACGACGGCGAGCGACACCGAGCCGATCAGGAAGCCGACGACACCGCCGAGCCCGCGCGACCCCAGCACGGTCACCTCGGCCTCGTTCGCGGCGGCGGTCAGTTCGGCGGGCGCACGGCCGCGCGCCATCTCGGTGGTCACATCGAGGCCCGGCCGGACGTCCCTCACCCGGTCGGCGGTCGCGCGCAGCAGGGTCTCGTACCGCTCGACCAGTGATTCGGCGGAGAGCACCGGCACCTCTGCGGTGACCGGCCACTCCTCCACATGGATCAGGTGGAGCGGGACGTCGAGCAGGGAGGCCTCCTCAGCGGCCCACAGCGCGGCCGCCAGGCTCTCGGGGGACTCGTCCATTCCGACGGTGACGTGGGGGGTCATGGCCAGGGCCTCCTCGGTACGCGGGGCTCCGGGTGCGGAACCCTGCGTCCAGCCTCCCCGCGGCGGAGCCCGCCGGGCGAGGGGCCGAGAGGGCCGGATCGGGGCCGAAGGACCCATGCACGGGGGCGGCGCCGCGGTGCGACGGTGGAGGAGTAGTCCCGGGCGAACCTGGGCCCTCGGGCCACCCGGAGCGCCCGGCCGTCCCGAGCCCCGGGCCACCCCTGAGGAGGAGCCATGACCAGCGACCTTCCCGACCCCGCGGAACTCGGCGCCGTCGTCGTCGGAGTCGACGCGTCCCCGCCGGCCCGGGCAGCCGCCCTCTGGGCCGCCGCCGAGGCGGACCTCCGTGGGCAGCCGCTCACGATCGTCCACGCCGCCGACATCGAGGGGCGTTCCGTTCTCACGTCGGCCGAGACCCTCCAGGCCCTCTGGGGCGCGGCGAGCGACGTGCTGGCCGAGACCGTCGACGCCGTACGGGAGAAGTACCCGGACCTGACCGTCACGAAGGAGCTCAGCCGTGGCGACGCGGTGGCCTCACTGCACGCGGCGGCCGACGACCGGGGCACGATCGTGGTGGGCAGCAGGGGGCTCGGCGGCTTCGCCTCACTGACGCTCGGCTCCGTCGGACTGGGCGTGGCCGCACGCACCGAGGTGCCGGTGATCGTCGTACGGGGCGAGCCCGACCGGGCGGCCACCGGGGTGGTCACGGCGGCCGTGCACGGCACGTCCGACCTCGACTGGCTGCTGATCGCCGCCGCCGAGGCGCACGTCCGCAACGCGTCGCTGCGGCTGCTGAGCGTCAGCAACGTGCTGACGTACGTCGGCCGGTTCACCACCATGCTCGACAGCGTCGGGGAGATCACCGAGGAGAAGGTGCACGAGACGGCCGCCATGGCCGACCGGATACGCAAGAGCTACCCCGGCCTCACCGTCACCCACGACGTCGAGACCGGGACCAGCGTGCCCGGCATCCTGGTCGAGGCCACGTCCATCACGGACCTGCTGGTCATGGGCGCCAGGCACCGGCTGATCGGGGGCGGTTCCGCGCTGGGCCGGGTGACCCACGCGCTGCTGCACCACGGGCACTGCCCCGTCCAGATCGTCCCGCCCGGCTACGCGGCGACGGACGACGGAAGCTGACCGCAGGGCTGTCTCACCCCACGACGCTCAGCACTCCACGGCCCACGACCTCATTCCACGACGCTCAGCACCTCACCGACCGGCCGTCGCGGCGTGGCCACTCCCCGGGGGCCGTAGCCGAACCGGAACACCATGTGGACGAAGCCGGTCAGGGAGCCGGGCTCGCGGGTCAGCGCGCGGAGCTCGGGCCATTCGAGGGGCTGCGACATCAGCGAGGTCGACAGCCCGTCGAGGGTGGCCTGCAGGAGTACGCGCTCCATGGCCTGCCCCGCTCGCAGCCAGTCGGCCGGGGAGTCGTCCATGGTGCCCAGGAGCGCGATCTGCGGACGCGTCTCGAAGGCGGCGACGGCCCGGCCGGGCAGGTCGCGCGGTGCGTCGAAGTCCCGGGCGGGGGCGCTCACCCCGTACTGCCGGGGGCCGAGGGCGTACGACGGGATGCCCTCGGTGGCCGGCCCCTCCCCGGGCCTGCCCGTATGCGTCCAGGAGGCGATCTCCTCGCGCAGCGCTGCGTCGGCCGACTCGAAGAGAGCGGCGTCGCGCACCAGGTCCAGGACCGCGTCCGAGTGCCAGGACCCCGGCACGATCAGCCGGCACCCCTCCAGAAGGGCGGCACCGCGGAGCCCGTCGACGATCTCCGCCGGGATCCGCTCGTCGGAGAAGGGGAAGCGGCTGGTGTGCCGCTGCCGCACGGCGGGGTAGAGGTCCGCCGGTCCCGGTCCCGGCTCCGCCGGACCGGGCTCCTGGAGCACGACATCGGCCAGATGCCAGGGGTCTCGGGGGTCGGGGAGCAGCTCGATCGCGGTGTCCCACCCGCGGTGGGCGGCGGACACCCGCAGATTGAACAGGGCGGCCCCGCACCCCAGGTGCAGCCCGCGCCCGTCCGGGTCACCGGCCGGCAGCGCGCGCGACGGGTCGCCGTACAGGGCGAGGACCCTGGTGCCCGCGCGATGGACGAACCTCCAGGGCTGGGCGTTGTGCATGGACGGTGCGGTGACGGCGTCCTCGACCAGCGAGGTCACGGTCTCCACGAGATGGTCGGTGGTTGGCATGGCTTCCTCTCCGGTGCTCCCTCGGCTCCAGCTTCCCGCCCGGCACGCCCGGCGCAGCAGGGGCCGAACGGCCCTGCCCACGGTCCGAACGGGGCCCTCTCCGTCCCCGCTCGCGGTGACCACGCACGGCTCGACATGAGGCGGCGCGGTGCGGCGGCTACGTTGGGAGCATGCGGACGCGAGCGGTCCGCCCCTCGACGCCGTCGGAGGTATCCATGGGCGGGGACGACCGCGAGGCCCCACGGGCCAGGCTCCCGCGCTTGAGACTCGACGAGCTGCTCGATGAGCTCCAGGGCCGCATCGACGAGGCCCGGGGCACCCGCGACCGGCTCAACGGCCTGCTGGAGGCCGTCATGTCCGTGGGAAAGGAGCTCGCCCTGCCCCAGGTGCTCCGGGGGATCATCGAGGCGGCGGTCGTGCTCGTCGACGCCGAGTACGGGGCGCTGGGTGTGATCGGCGACGACCAGAAGCTCGCCGAGTTCCTGCCCATCGGCATCAGCGACGAGGTACGGGAACAGATCGGCGGCCTCCCCTCCGGCCACGGGCTCCTCGGCGAGCTGATCCGGCACCCGGAGCCCCTGCGGCTGGCCGAGCTCTCGGCCCACCCGACCTCGTACGGCTTCCCGCCCCACCACCCGCCGATGCACACCTTCCTCGGCGTGCCCATCAGGGTCCGCGAGGAGGTGTTCGGCAACCTCTACCTCACCGAGAAGCGCGGCGGCACCGACTTCGACGCGGAGGACGAGGCCGTCGTCTCCACCCTGGCGGTCGCGGCGGGCATCGCCATCGAGAACGCCCGCCTCTACGAGGAGGGGCGGCAGCGGGAGCGGTGGCTCGCCGCTAGCTCCGACTTCACCAGCGCGCTGCTCTCCGGCTCGGCGGAGTCGGAGGTGCTGGAGGGAATGCTGGCCCGGGCCGTGGACATCGCCGGCGCCGACCTGGGCGTCTTCCACCTGGTGGAGCCGGACGGCGAACTGAGCGGCTCGATCGCCCACGGGGAGAGCGCCGGGGCCCACCGCGGCCTGGTGCTGCCGACCACCCGCGGCACCCTCGCCGGGGCCACGCTCGCCGCCGACGCCCTCATCACCGTCCCCGATGTGGGGAACGATCCCCGGATCACCGTACGGCCGGAGCGCTGGGACGGATTCGGTCCCGCGGTGGCCGTCGTCGTGGGGACCAAGGAGAAGCTGAGCGGGGTGCTCATCCTCGCCCGGCTCCAGGGCGGTCCGCCGTTCGCCGGACCGGAGATCGCCTCGCTGCCGGGCTTCGCCGGACAGGCCGCGCTGGCGCTCGAACTGGCCGAGCGCCGCCGTGCCGCCGAGCAGGTGAGCCTCCTGGAGGACCGGGACCGGATCGCCCGTGACCTGCACGACCTCGCGATCCAGCGGCTGTTCGCCACCGGGATGACCCTGCAGAGCGCCCGCCGCTTCGTCGAGCACCCGGAAGCGGCCGAGCGGCTCGGCCGTGCCGTCGACGACCTCGACACCACCATCAAGATCATCCGCTCCACCATCTTCGGGCTCCGCGAGCACGGGCCGACCGGAGACGCCCCGGGGCTCCGGACCCGGGTCGTCCAGGCGGTGGACACCGCCGTGCCCGCCCTCGGGTTCACTCCGGCGCTGCGGATGGAGGGGCTGATCGACACGGACGTGCCCCAGGACATGGCGGACCAGGTGATCGCGGTGATCGTGGAGGCCCTGAGCAACATCGCCCGACACGCGGGGGCGCGGGCGGTGGAGGTGTCGGTCGTCGCCGAGGGCGGTGTGCTGACGGTGACCGCGACCGACGACGGCACCGGCCTCCCGGAGGGTGCCCGCGGCAGCGGCCTGCGGAACCTGACCGAACGGGCCGAGCGGCTGGGCGGCACCCTGTCCGTCGAGCGGGGCCCGGCCCCGCGCGGCGGCACCGTACTGGAGTGGCGGGTCCCGCTGCCGACGGGGCGCGGGGGAGGGGCGTACGGGATGCCTGGGTGACCGCGACCTCTGCCGCAGCCCGGGCCGGGCGCCGGGGACCGCGTTCCACCCCGCCCGGACACCCGGGCGCCCGTCTCACCCCTCCTGCTGCCCGTGCTCCCGTACCTCCGTCGCGATGACGGCCGCCTGGACCCGCCGCTCCACCCCGAGCTTCCCGAGCAGCCGGGAGATGTGGTTCTTCACGGTCTTCTCGGAGAGGTAGAGCCGCCCGGCGATCTGCCGGTTGGTCAGTCCCTCGCCGATGAGGTCGAGCACGGACCGCTCCCGCTCGGACAGGACCGAAAGCCGCTCGTCCTCCACGGGACCGGACGGCTCGGGGGCGCGCAGGGTTCGCATGAGCCGGGCCGTGGTCGCCGGGTCCAGCATCGACTGGCCCGTCGCCACGGTCCGTACGGCCGACACCAGGTCCGACCCGTTGATCTGCTTGAGCACGTATCCGGCCGCACCGGCCATGATCGCGTCCAGCAGGGCGTCCTCGTCGTCGAAGGACGTCAGCATCAGACAGGCCAGCTCCGGCATCCGCGAGCGCAGCTCCCGGCAGACCGTGATGCCGTCCCCGTCGGGCAACCGGACGTCGAGCACCGCCACATCGGGCCGGAGCGCGGGGCCGCGGGCCAGTGCCTGCTCGGCCGTGGACGCCTCCCCGACGACCTCCAGCCCCGGCTCGGCCCCCAGCAGGTCGTGCAGCCCCCGGCGTACGACTTCGTGGTCGTCCAGCAGGAAGACCCGGATCGGGGCTCCGGCTGCGGCGGTCGGTGTGCCGGACATGTGCGGCCCCCGGTGGTCGGCTCGTCGGGCGTTCGGCCAGGGCCTCCGTCGGGGTGGGGCCCCGGCGGCCCCGTTCTCCCCGCATTGTCCCAGGGGCGGCGCCGAAGGGCCCCCTGGATCCGTTCTCCGCTGGTCAGTGCGGGTGGCGGAAGGCGTTGGCGTAGGCTTGCCAGCCTGACTGGACAAGACCTGCCCACCCGTGCGCGCGCCGTTGCGGTGGGGTGACTACGGAGGTTCGCGTACATGCCGAGCAGCAGTCGTACGGCACTGGTCGAGGACCTGATGGGGCGTTTCCCCGAGGTACCCCGGGAAGCCGTCATCAAGGAGGACCTGCTGCGCGGCGGCATGGCCTTCGACGAGTCCGCGCTCAGCGGCTCCATCGGCGGCGCCACCGGTGAGGTGAAGCCGAAGTCGTACTTCATCTTCTCCTTCGACCACCGCACGCTGCCCGAGCTCGGCGCCGCCGCGCTCAACCGGCCGCCGGAGGAGGTCGTCCTCACCGGCGGCCCCTACGGGCTGCGCCGCACCGTCGTGTCGGTGCGCGTCAACCCCGACTCCCCGTACGCCGTGCGCGGCGGCGAGGACGGCACGCTCGGCCTCTACCTCGACGGGGCGCGGATCGCGGACGTCGGGCTGCCGCCGATGCCGGAGTACTACCGCCACCAGCTGTCCAACGGCAAGTCGGTGATGGAGGTCGCCCCCACCATCCAGTGGGGCTACCTCATCTATCTGACGGTCTTCCGGGTGTGCCAGTACTTCGGCGCCAAGGAGGAGTGCCAGTTCTGCGACATCAACCACAACTGGCGCCAGCACAAGGCGGCCGGCCGCCCGTACACCGGGGTCAAGCCGGTCGAGGAGGTGCTGGAGGCCCTGGAGATCATCGACCGGTACGACACCGCCGGCGTCTCCCGCGCCTACACCCTCACCGGCGGCTCGATCACCTCCCAGGTCGCCGGCCGCGACGAGGCCGACTTCTACGGGCACTACGCCAAGGCCATCGAGGAGCGCTTCCCCGGCCGCTGGACCGGCAAGGTGGTGGCCCAGGCGCTGCCCCGCGAGGACGTGCAGCGCTTCCACGACTACGGCATCCGCATCTACCACCCCAACTTCGAGGTGTGGGACCGCCGGCTGTTCCAGCTGCACTGCCCCGGCAAGGAGCGGTACGTCGGCCGTGACGAGTGGCACCGCCGGATCCTGGAGTCCGCCGAGGTGTTCGGGCCGCGCAACGTCATCCCCAACTTCGTCGCCGGCATCGAGATGGCCGAGCCCTTCGGCTTCACCAAGGTGAGCGAGGCCATCGACTCGACCACCGAGGGCCTGCGGTTCTTCATGTCGAACGGGGTCGTGCCGCGCTTCACCACGTGGTGCCCCGAGCCGACCACCCCGCTCGGCAAGGCCAACCCGCTGGGCGCGCCGCTGGAGTACCACATCCGCCTGCTCCAGGCCTACCGGGCGACGCTGGAGGAATTCGGCCTCAACTCCCCGCCCGGCTACGGCCCCGCCGGACCCGGCCGCGCGGTGTTCTCGGTCAGCTCCTTCATGGACAGCCTCGAAGGCCTGGAGGAGGAGCCCGTCTCCTGACGCTCCCCGGGAGAACGGGCACCGTTCCGCGAGATCGGGCACTGATCGGGCGCGTCACCCGGCGGAGCGGACCCCGGGAGCGCCCGGAAAGCCCGGTGGTACGGGTGTGACCAGCGGCGGTCCACCGGGGGAAACGGGCAGGAACGGGCAGAGGGAATCCCGCGAAGAGCCTGGTCGAGCGGGTGACCCTGCTTGTAAAAACGTCACATGGGCCCGAACGGACCGGGTCGCCCGCCTGAACAGCGCCACCGCAAGAGCCAGGGATGTGTGTCGTGGACACCGACGAACGCCGCAGGGGAATTCTCGACACCGCCCGACGGGACGGATCGGTCGAGGTGAACGCCCTGGCGGTGGTGTTCAAGGTGGCCAAGGAGACCGTCCGCCGCGATCTGCACGTACTGGAGGAGCACGGTCTCCTCCGCCGGACCCACGGCGGCGCCTACCCCGTGGAGTCGGCGGGCTACGAGACCACGCTCGCGGTCCGCACCACCCGCAACGTCCCGCAGAAGTCGCGGATCGCGGCCGCCGCCGCCGATCTGCTCGGGGACGCCGAGACCGTCTTCGTCGACGAGGGCTTCACCCCCCAGCTCGTCGCCGAGGCGTTCCCCCGGGACCGTCCGCTGACCGTGGTCACGGCGTCCCTGGCCGTCGCCACCGTCCTCGCGGACGCCGAGAAGATCTCCGTCCTGCTGCTCGGCGGCCGGGTGCGCGGCTCCACGATGGCCACCGTCGACCACTGGGCCTCCAAGATGCTCGCCGGCTTCGTCATCGACCTGGCGTACGTCGGCGCCAACGGCATCTCCCGCGAGTACGGCCTCACCACCCCCGACCCGGCCGTCAGCGAGGTCAAGGCCCAGGCGATGCGCAGCTCCCGGCGCCGGATCTTCGCCGGGATCCACTCCAAGTTCGGCGCGGTGAGCTTCTGCCGGTTCGCCGGTGTCGGCGACTTCGAGGCGATCGTCACCGACGCGGGGCTCTCCTCGGCCGAGGCCCAGCGCTACTCCCTCATGGGCCCCCAGGTCATCCGCGTCTGACCGGCCGCCCCCGGTCCCGTCGACCGGCCGCACCACCCCTGAGACCACCGCGCCCCGCCCCCCGTCGGGGCGCGGTTCGCCCTGCCCGCGCCATCCCCGTACGACCCGATCACCGAGCCGCTACGACTGATCAGGAGTCCCCATGCGCCCTCACCCCCGCCGACGACACGGACCACGCCGCCGCCTCCCGCGCACGGCGGCCACGGCCGCGGCACTCGCCCTCCTCGCCACCGGCTGCGCCGGGGCCGGCGGGACCTCCTTCGGGGGAGGTGACGCCCTCAACGTCCTGATGGTGAACAACCCGCAGATGGTCGAACTGCAGAAGCTGACCGAGGAGCATTTCACCAAGGAGACCGGCATCACCGTCCACTTCACGGTGCTGCCCGAGAACGACGTCCGCGACAAGATCAGCCAGGACTACTCCAACCAGGCCGGTCAGTACGACATCGCCACCATCTCCAACTTCGAGCTGCCGTTCTTCGCCGAGAACGGCTGGCTGCGCCCGCTGGACGAATACGTCGACGCCGACCCGGGCTTCGACCAGCAGGACATCCTCCCGCCGCTGCGCGAGTCGCTGACCCACAAGGACGGCAAGCTCTACGCCCAGCCCTTCTACGGCGAGTCCTCCTTCCTGATGTACCGCAAGGACGTCTTCGAGAAGGAAGGGCTCACCATGCCCGCCAAGCCGACCTGGAAGGAGGTCGCCGAACTCGCCGCGAAGACCGACGGATCGCAGCGCGGGATGAAGGGCATCTGCCTGCGCGGTCTGCCCGGCTGGGGCGAGGTCATCGCCCCGCTCACCACCGTCGTCAACACCATGGGCGGCACCTGGTTCACCGAGGACTGGCAACCGCAGCTGAACTCAGCGGAGTTCAAGAAGGCGACGAAGTTCTACGTCGACCTGGTGCGCCAGCACGGAGAGCTCGGCGCCCCGCAGTCCGGGTACGCCGAATGCCTCAACAACATGACCCAGGGCAAGACCGCCATGTGGTACGACGCCACCGCCGGCGCCGGTTCGCTGGAGGCCAAGAACTCCCCGGTGAAGGGCAAGATCGGCTACGTACCGGCCCCCGTCGAGCAGACCAAGAGCTCCGGCTGGCTCTACACCTGGGCCTGGGGCATGCAGAACGCTTCCAAGAAGGCCGACGACGCCTGGAAGTTCATCTCCTGGGCCTCCGGCAAGGAGTACGAAGAACTCGTCGGCGCCACCAGCGGCTGGTCCAACGTCCCGGCGGGCAAACGCGCTTCGACCTACGCCCACCCCGACTACCGCAAGGAAGCGGGGGCGTTCGCCGACGTCACCCAGCAGGCCATCTCCGAGGCCGACCCCAACAACCCCGGCACCCAGCCGCGCCCCACGGCGGGCATCCAGTTCGTCGGCGTACCGGAGTTCACCGACCTGGGCACCAAGGTCGCGCAGGAGATCAGCGCCGCCATCGCGGGCCGCCAGTCGGTGGACGCCGCACTCGCCACCTCCCAGAAGCTGGCCGAGAAGGTCGCGGAGGAGTACCGATGACCACGACCACCGCCGTACGGCCGACCCCACCCCGGCCGGCCCCGCCCGGCAAGCGCCCCACCGGCAGCAGAGCCCGCGCCTGGGCGACCCGGGCGCCCCTGCTCCCCGCCCTCGTCTTCCTGATCGTGGTCACCCAACTGCCCTTCGTCGCAACCCTGGTGATCTCCTTCTTCGACTGGAACTCGCTCAAGCCGGACCAGCGCCACTTCACCGGATTCGCCAACTACGGCTCCGTCTTCACCGACCCCGCCCTGCGCGAATCGGTCCTCACCACCGTCCTGCTCACCGCGACGGTCGTGATCGTCAGCGTCGTCCTCGGCCTCGCCTTCGCCCTGCTCCTGGACCGCACCTTCTTCGGCCGGGGCTTCGTCCGCACCCTGCTCATCACCCCGTTCCTGATCGTGCCGGTCTCGGCGGCGCTGCTCTGGAAACACGCGCTCTACAACCCCGAGTACGGGCTCTTCAACGGCGTGCTGACCTGGTTCGGGAACCTCTTCGGCATCGAGTCCATCGCCCAGCCGGAGTGGACCTCCGAGATGCCGCTGATGGCCGTCGCCGCGGCCCTGGTCTGGCAGTGGACCCCCTTCATGATGCTGATCCTGCTGGCCGGGCTGCAGAGCCGCCCCGCCGAGATGATGGAGGCCGCCCGCCTCGACGGCGCCGGACCCTGGCAGATGTTCCGCTTCCTGACCCTGCCCCACCTGCGCCGCTACCTCGAACTCGGCGTCCTGCTGGGCTCGGTGTACATCGTGCAGAACTTCGACGCCGTGTTCACCATCACCGCGGGCGGCCTCGGCACCGCCAACCTCCCGTACACCGTCTACGAGACCTTCTACCGGGCCCATGAGTACGGACTGGCGTCCGCCGTGGGCGTGGTCGTGGTGATCGGCACCGTGATCATCGCGACCTTCGCGCTCCGGGTGGTCTCCTCCCTCTTCCGTGAGGAGGCGAGCCGCGCATGAGCGCCTCGACCGCAGCACCGCACCGCACCCGCGCCACATCCAAGGCCACCGCGCCGACGGCCCGCGCCCGCCGGCGCTCCACCGTCCTCGGCCTGACCGCCTGGGCCGTGGGCATCGTCTTCTGCCTGCCCGCCCTGTGGATGGTGCTGACCTCCTTCCACTCGGAGGCCGACGCGGCGACCAACCCGCCGTCCCTGGCGGCCGCGTTGACGCTCGACGGCTACCGCACCTTCTTCGGCGGCGGAGGCGGCCCGACCCCCTGGCCCCCGTTGGTCAACTCCCTCACGGCGTCGCTGTTCTCCACCCTCCTGGTGCTCCTGCTGGCGCTGCCCGCCGCGTACGCGCTCTCCATCCGTCGGGTGCGCAAGTGGACCGACGTGATGTTCTTCTTCCTCTCCACCAAGATGCTGCCGGTGGTCGCCGGTCTGCTGCCCATCTACCTGTTCGCCAAGAACACCGGGCTCCTGGACAACATCTGGCTGCTCGTCCTGCTCTACACCTCGATGAACCTGCCGATCGCGGTGTGGATGATGCAGTCCTTCCTCGCCGACGTCCCCGTCTCCATCATCGAGGCGGCCCAGGTCGACGGGGCGAAACTGCCCACCGTGCTGGGCCGGGTCGTCGCCCCCGTGGCCGCCCCCGGCATCGCCGCCACGGCCCTGATCTGCTTCATCTTCAGCTGGAACGAGCTGTTGTTCGCCCGGGTGCTGACCGGCGTGGTCGCCGGGACGGCGCCCGTCCACCTGACTACCTTCGTCACCAGCCAGGGGCTCTTCCTCGCCCAGCTGTGCGCGGCGTCCGTGGTCGTGTCCCTGCCGGTGCTCATCGCCGGCTACGCCGCCCAGGACAAACTCGTCCAGGGCCTTTCTCTGGGAGCAGTCAAATGAGGGCAGCCATCGTCGAAGCCCCCGGCAAGGTGTTCGTCACCACGGTCGACGACCCCACGCCCGGCCGGCGTGACGTGGTCGTGAAGGTGGCGTCCTGCGGGCTCTGCGGCACCGATCTGCACATCCTCCAGGGGGAGTTCGCCCCCACCCTGCCGATCGTCCCCGGCCACGAGTTCGCCGGCGAGATCGTCGCCGTCGGCACCGACGTCACCGAACTGGCCGTCGGCGACAGGGTGGCCGTCGACCCCTCGCTGCACTGCCACGAGTGCCGCTACTGCCGTTCCGGCCGCGGCAACCTCTGCGACAACTGGGCCGCGATCGGCGTCACCGTCCCCGGCGGAGCGGCCGAGTTCGCCGTCGCCCCGGTCGCCAACTGCGTCAAGCTGCCCGAACACGTCGACGTCACCGACGCGGCCCTGATCGAACCGCTCTCCTGCGCGGTCCGCGGCTACGACGTCCTGAAGGGCAACCTCGGGGCCGAGGTCCTCATCTACGGCTCCGGGACGATGGGCCTGATGATGCTGGAGCTGGCCAAGCGCACGGGCGCCGCCTCGGTGGAAGTCCTGGACATCAACGCGCAGCGCCTGGAGACCGCGAAGCTCCTCGGCTGCACGGGAGCGGCCGCCCGCGCCGAGGAGCTCGACCGGCCCGGCGGCTGGGACGTCGTCATCGACGCCACCGGCAACGCGGGTGCCATCCAGGACGGCCTCGGCCGGGTCGCCAAGGGGGGCACCTTCCTCCAGTTCGGCGTGGCCGACTACGCCACCACGGCGGTCATCGAGCCGTACCGGATCTACAACCAGGAGATCACCATCACCGGCTCGATGGCGGTCCTGCACAGCTACGAGCGGGCCGCCGCGCTCTTCGCGAGCGGGGTGCTGGACCCGGCCGTCTTCATCAGCGACCGGCTGCCGCTGGAGCAGTACCCGCAGGCGATCGACCAGTTCAAGGCGGGGGTGGGGCGCAAGATCGTGGTGCAGCCGTAGCCCCGGCCGAAGCGCGGTCGAGCGGCGAGCCGGTGAGGGCTCGCCGCTCGACGGTGGGCGCGGGCGGATTCGCTCCGCGCTACAGGGCGGTCGTCGGCGTCAGCAGTACGGGGCCTGGCCGTTGGCGTACCTCTTGAAGGCGGCCTGGGTAGCGGGGCCGGCGACTCCGTCGATCGCACCGGTGTACTGCCAGCCCCTGAGCAGACGCTGGAGCGCCGAGATCGTACCGGGCCCGACGGTCCCGTCGATGGCGCCGGTGCAGCCCTGGTTCCACGCCAGGCGCCGCTGCATCGCCTTCCAGCTGTTGGTGCCCAGCTGTCCGTCGAGTGCTCCGGTGTAGCCCCAGGCGCTCTTGAGGAGGCACTGCACGTTCCGGGCCTGCGTGGTGCTCAGACCCAGGTTGACCACCGCGAACGGGGTGACCTCGGCGCTCACCGAGCTCTTCCCGGCCGGCGCGGGTGCCGCGGCGGCCGTGCCCGCGACCGCCATCCCCCCGGCGGCGATCCCGACGGCGGTGGTGACACTGACGAGCGTCTTGAGCAAGACGTTCGATCGCATGCTGTTCCCTTCCGGGTCGTGACGCGGCAGCCCGGACGGCCGGCGTGCCGAATGGCAAAGGCGATAGGTGTCGAGCACAGGGCGATTCCCCCTGCCCCCTGTGGGCGACCCGGTCGTCGTGCGGTTCTCCCGGGGCCCACGACCACTCTGGCCGACCGGCGGCGAGCCGTCCTTGACCATCGGCGCCAGCCTGTTGACCCGTAGCGCCATCGTCCCAACAGGGGCTGCTACGCCGGAATCGGGTCACGTCCGGCTGCGGGCGGCAGGGTCGGCGACCGGTGCAGCTGGCGCGGGGAAATGAATTGCGCGGCGGCGACATTTCGCGGGGTCAGCGCCGGATCGTGACAGTTCCGCTGGATGTAGGAACGGATGAGGAGGAAGGTGCTTCTTCGTCTCGTCTCCGTAGAGAGAGGCCTCCGCGTCCAGTTCGCGAGCTGCTGGTGCGGTGACGAGATCCAGCAGAATCTGCTTGAGCCGGGGTATGTCGGACGGCTGATGCGCGGAGTTCCGGGAGATGAGATGCGACAGGAAAGGGGAGAGGACCGATCCGAATCCCTCCTGTCCCGAGATCCGATGGCCGAGTATCCGCCCGATGCCCTTTTCGGCCGTTGACGGAAAGTTGCTCCGGGGGATTTCGACACCGATCCCCACGGCCAGTTCATTCTCTTCGACCTCGACGTCGCACGGCTGTGAACTGTCCAGTATGTAAAGGTCTTTGACCGTGGAGA
Organism: Streptomyces cyaneofuscatus; assembly: GCF_033109485.1. Taxonomy (NCBI): domain Bacteria; kingdom Bacillati; phylum Actinomycetota; class Actinomycetes; order Kitasatosporales; family Streptomycetaceae; genus Streptomyces; species Streptomyces cyaneofuscatus. The sequence continues at coordinate 7,837,410 of NZ_CP137002.1, forward strand.
GGTGTCTCCGGTCGCTGTGGTCCACCCGGAGCCGGCCGCTTCCCGGCAGTACGAGAGTGATGTGGTAGAGCTCGGGATCGCCCCGGCGGGCCAGTTCGGTTGTCCGGCGATAGCGTGATGCCTGCATGGCCACCGGCCATAGCAGAACGTCGTCCAAGGTCAACAGCCGTGTATGACCCCAGAAGTCGGAAGAGTGCTGGCTGCTGATATGCATCGGGGACATCGTGGCCGCCATGGCCTCCCGCCATACGTCGAATCTGATGTCCGGTGCCACGTCGTCCGTTCGGAGAACCGTTTCGGGGAGCATTTCCCTCCTTCACCGCAGTTCCTCGGGCGCAGGCGTTGTTTCCGCCCGGAGTCCATGCCGCGATGATATCGAGGGAATCTCCTCGGCGCTGTGGGCTGCCAGCAGCGCGCGGTACGTCGGGCTGGTGGCGCGCAACTCCTCATGGGTTCCGGCCGCTTCCACCGAGCCGTCCGCGAGCACCACGATCCGGTCCACCTCGCGGACCGTGTCCAGGCGGTGGGCGATGACGACCGTCGTCCGCCCCGCCACCAGCCGGGCCAGCGCCTCCTGGATCCTGGCCTCGGTCTGCGGGTCGACGGCGGCGACCGCCTCGTCGAGGATGAGGACCGGCGAGTCCTTGAGCAACGCCCTTGCTATGGAGAGCCGTTGGCGCTGCCCGCCGGAGAGCCCCGAGCCCCCGTCGGCCAGATGGTGATCGAGGCCGCCGGGAAGCGCCCGGACCACGTCGTCGCACTGGGCCGCCGCCAGCGCCGCCCACACCTCGTCGTCGCCCGCCTCCGGCCGGCCGAGCGTCACGTTGAAGCGGACGGTGCCGTCGAAGAGGTATACGTCCTGGTGGACGGTGGTGACCAGCCCCATCACCCGGTCGCTGCCGAGCTCCCGCAGGTCGGCGCCGCCGATGCGGACCGCGCCGGAGTCCACGTCCCAGAGCCGGGCGGCGAGGTTGGCCACCGTGGTCTTGCCCGAGCCGGAGGCCCCGACGAGCGCGGTGATCGTGCCCGGCCGGCAGCTGAAGTCCACTCCGTCCAGTACGAGGTCGCTCTCCGCGCCCGTATAGGTGAACCGGACCTTTTCGAAGCGGAGTTCGGCGTCGGCCGGCTCGGCTGGGCGGGCGGGTTCGGTGAGGACGGGGGCGTCCCACACCTCACCGATCTTGCGGGCGATCTGCTCCTGGTTGCGCCGGTACCCGGCCAGCGCGGTCAGCTCCTGCACCGGCTGGTAGAGGACCAGCGACAGCAGCAGGAACATCAGCAGGACGGTCGCCGAGACCGACCCGGCGGCGTACAGCGCGGCGCCCACCACGATCAGGACCACCAGGCCGAGTTCGACGGCGATCGCGGCGAGCGCGGTCACCGGGGCGGCCCGCACCGACATCCGTACGCTCGCCGCGCGCAGCCGCTCCACCGCGTCCCGGTAGCGGCCCGCGAGCGCCGAGTCGGGGTGGGCGCGCAGGGCGGCGGCGCCGCGGGCCTGCTCGATGAGGATCAGGGAGGTCTCCGCCCGGGTGCGGTGGACATCGGCGAAGACCCGGTGGTAGATCCGGTCGCTCCAGGCGGTGAGCAGGAAGAAGGCCGGCATCCCCACCAGGGCGGCGAGCGCGAGGCGCCAGTCGATCACCAGCAGCGCGACCGAGACGTACACCGGCTGGAGAAAGGCTCCGGTGAGCATCTGCGGCAGGTTCTGGAAGTCGATCATGACGGTGTCGTTGGTGACGAGGGTGGAGATCCTGCCGTTGTCGACCCGGGAGAAGAAGCCGAGCGGGACCCGGCGCAGCCGTTCGACGACGGAGAGCTGGAGATCGGCCTTGGCCCGGGTGGCGATCGACCAGACGACCGTGTTGGTCCGGTCGACGGCGATCAGCCGCAGGACCAGCCCGGCGGCGAGGAAGCCGGTGACGCCCCAGACGTAGCCGTGCGTCAGGTCCGGGCCGCCGCTCTGCCGGCGGATCGCCGCGTCCAGCAGCAGGAACACCGCCGCGAGCGGGACCGAGCGGACCGTGCCCTCCAGCAGGAGCCGGGGGAGGCCACGGAGCAGCAGGTCGCGCCGCCCCCGGCCGAGCAGCGCGCGCCACTGGGCGAGGAACCCCAGCTCACCGACGCCGGGCCGGACCACCTCGCGCGCCGCCCGGGCCCAGCCGTCGGCGTTCTGGGCCGGGGCGGGCGGGGGAGGTGAGACCGCGACCGGGCCGCCCGCCCCCTCGCCGCTCAGATGCCAGCCCGTCGCCTCGCGGTAGGCGTTCCACAGCTCCTGGTACCCGAGGTCGGCGGCCAGCAGCTCGTCGTGGCTGCCGGTCGCCCGGATGCGCCCGTCCTCGACGACGGCGATGCGGTCGGCGGAGCGGACGGTGTCCAGACGGTGGGCGATGGCGATGACCGTACGGCCCCGGGTGAGCGCCCGGACGGCCTGGAGCGTGCGGCGTTCGGTGAGCGCGTCCAGGGAAGCGGTCGCCTCGTCGAGGATGACGACGGGCGCGTCCTTGAGCAGGGCGCGGGCGACGGAGATCCGCTGCCGCTGGCCGCCGGAGAGGTTGCCGCCCCCGGCACCGAGCGCGGTGGCCCAGCCGTCCGGGAGCCCGGCCACGAGTTCGCCGAGCTGGGCGGCCTCGGCGGCGGCGATCACCTCGGCATCGGTGGCACCGGGGCGGGCGATGCGGATGTTCTCCAGCAGCGTGGTGGCGAAGACGTACTCGTCCTGCTGCACGAAGGCCACCAGCCGGGCGAGCAGGGCCGGTTCGATGTCCCGTACGTCGACCCCGCCGATGGTCACCCGCCCGCCGCCGGTCTCCCAGAAGCGGGCGATCAGCCGGGCGATGGTGGTCTTGCCGGAGCCGGTGGCCCCGACGAGCGCGCACGTGGTGCCGTCGGGGACCTCCAGGGCGACCCCGTGCAGCACCGCGCGCCCGGCCTCGTACGCGAACTCGACCTCCTTTAGGGCGACATCGAAGCGGTCGGGCACCTGCGGCCGTGCGGGCAGGGGCAGTTCCTCCTCGGCGAGCATCTCCCGTACCGCCGTCGCGGAGAACTGGATCCGTACCAGTACGGTCGCGAGGACCCCGACCAACCCGATGACCGGCGTCAGATAGCCCAGCGCCACCACCAGGAAGAGGGCGAGGGTGTCCAGCCCCGTCCGGCCATCGACGAACCCGTGCCCGGCGACCGGCACCAGCAGCGCCACGGCGAAACCGGTCGCGACGGTCATCACCCCCACCAGCCAGCGCACCGGGCTGTGCAGCGTGCGGTCGTTCAGCTCGGCGCCCTCGATGACCGCCGCACGGGCCTGGTCGTAGCCCGAATCGTGGCGCAGATAGCCCCGGATGACCTTGATGCCCTGGAGGTAGGTGAGGATCGCCGTGTTGAGCACCGATGTGTGGGCCGCGAGGGCCGCGTTGTTCTTGTTCGCCAGCGCCATGCCGGTGGCGGACACGGCCAGCAGCAGCACCAGCGCCACGAGCGCCACCAGGCCGAGCCGCCAGTCGACGGCCATCAGCAGCGCGGTGGTGGCCAGCGGTACGGCCGCGGCCGCCGCGAGATCCGGTACGCCATGGGCGAGGGCCTCCTCCAACTGCTCGACGTCGTCGTGCAGCAGCTTCTTCATCTCGCCGGACGAGCGCCGCTGCACCCGGCCGAGCGGGATGCGCTGGAGCCGGTCTGCGAGCGCGAGCCGCAGCCGGGCCAGGATCCTGTACGCGGTCACATGCGCGAGGTGCGAGGAGGCCCCGGCCAGGACCGAGCGCAGGATGACGGCGAGTGCGGTGAAGGCGGCGATCCACCCGATCCGGCCCTGGCCCACGCCCTCCGGGCCCGGGGTGAACAGCTCGGCCGCGGTCAGGTACACGGCGACGTAGGGGGCCATGGAACAGGCGGCCGCCAGAACGGACAGCAGGGCCGAGACGACCAGGCCCCGGCGGTGCTCGGTGATGACCGAGCGGAGGGTGGGTGATTGCGTGAGGGCATGGCTGTGTTCGGGCGGTGTCATCGACTCTGCCTCGTCTGTGGAGTAAGGGTTGCCTCACCTTGACAGCCGGGGCGCATTAAATCAACGCTGTGTGTAATTAATTCGGTCACGCGTCGGCCGACTGGCGCTTCCGAGCGTTGGCGCTCGTGTCGAGCTGCCGGGTGCTACGCCTCTGACCTGCGGAAACTTGAGCGGAATCTGAGATTCACATAAGGGGGGTATCGGTCATTCCGCTTTTCGTGGGTGTTGACGGTGGTGACCCTTTTCTGGAGATGTGCACACTTTGCGCCTTGCTGGAAATCCGCAAGATCCTCTTTGTCTGTTCCCGGTGTTCGAGGGCTCTCGGCCGAGAGCCGACGGTCCGGTGGTCGCGGGCTCGGGCGCGGATTACTGTCCGGCTACTCGCGGTGGCGATGTCCATGATCCGCGGGTGAGTGGCGACTTGCCCCCATCGAATCGGAGAATCCCATGAGACTTCCTCGGACCACCGCCCTGGCCGGTGCCACGTGCCTGCTGCTCGGCACCGCCGCCATCACCGGCGCCGGCACCGCCGTCGCCGCGGAGCCCCGGGCGGCCACCTGCACCGTGACCGCCGTGCACACCGCCGTCACCGGCACTCTCAAGAAGTGCACCGAGTCCGACGGGCGCGTCCGAGTCGTCGGCACCTTGCGTGACACCACGCTGAGCAACGGAGCCACGGTCCTGACCGTGCGCGTCGGCACCTACAACCGGCAGTGGACCATATGTGACAGCGACAAGCCGATCGACACCGGATACCGGCCCGGCGGCGCGGTGGCCCTGAGCTGGGGTTCCGTCAGCGCGGACCGCTGCTGAGCCACTCTCTCCCCGGCGGCGGTCCGCGTACTCACCGGCCGCCCGCCGACCCGGGCCCGCCTCCGGAACCTCCGGGGGCGGGCCCGCCGCCACACCCCCTAGAATCGGCTGCGCCCCGCCCCCCCCAGACCGGAAGCCGACCCGCCATGACGTCACCCGGCCCCCGGCCCCGCCGCGGCCGCCCGCCCGCAGCCGAGCGGCCTCCGCTCGACCGGGACCGGATCGCGAGGGCCGCGCTCCGGGTCGCCGGCGAGGAGGGGTTCGGCGCTCTGACCATGCGGCGGCTCGCCGAGGAACTCGCCGTCACGCCAAGAGCGTTGTACAACTGCGTCAAGGACCGGCAGGAAGTCGTCGACCTCACCGCCCGACTGATGATGGAGCGGCTGCCCCGCCATGTGTACGACGTCGACGACTGGCGCTCCACGGTCCGCCGGATCTACCGCGCGGCTCGCGAGCAGTACCGCGCCGTGCCCCGCGCGACCCTGATCTCCCTGGACGAGCAGGTCACCCCGGCCGAGATCCACCCGGCCCGGCTCCTGCACACCGAGGAGATGCTGGCGTTCCTCTGTGCGATCGGGCTCGGGCTGGAGGACGCGGTGCACATCCGTGGCCGCTTCCTCCAGGACGTCTTCGCGTTCACGCTGCTGATCGACTACCGCTACGACCGCAGCGACGAGACCGTCCGGGCGCTGATGCAGCAGCCCGTGCCCGCGCCCTGGCTCGCCGCCCACCCCGACCTGGACGTGCCCCACGCCCGCGCCGCCGCCGGACTTCCCGCGCTCACCAGCGACGCGTACTTCGAACGGTACGTGGACGACGCCATCGTCCTCATCGAGCACCGGCTCCGTAGCTGAGCCCACAGGCAAGGAGCCCTCCGGCGGACGGTCGCGTCTGCCGGAAGGCTCCTGCGGTGTGATCGGGCGAGGATCAGGGGAAGTTGACGACCGTCGAAGGGATCGTCGACGTTCCCGAGGTCGGGGAGCCGATGTTGTTGATCACGTGCTGGTACTGCCCGTTGCCGCCGAGGGAGACGACCAGCAGGTTGTGGAACTTCACGCCCGGCTTGACCGGGGCCTTGAAGCCGTGTTCCTGGATGATCGTCGGGTCGACGTTGTAGTAGCAGTAGCTCCCCAGCCCCCAGCCCTCGTGCTGGTTCACCGAGTCGTCGACCCGGTAGGCCGCGTAGCCCTTCGTGCTGCCGTTCTGGATGGCCGCCTGGTTGGGGGCGTCGTACGCCTTCTCGTTCTGGAAGAAGATCGTGCGGCCGCGTTCGCCGTACCACTCCACGTCGTACTTGTTGAAGTGTTCGACGAACAGCCCGGTCGCCAGCACGTCGTCACCGTTGACGCGGACGCCGTAGTCGGCCCGGTTGGTCTCCCAGCCCCAGCCCTCACCGTGGTCCGCGCGCCACACCCAGGTGTGGTCGATGATCACGTCGTCGCTGTTGACCACCAGGCTGGTGGTCGCCTTGCCGGGGCCCGCGCCGCCGATGCGGATGAACACGTCCTGCACGGTGGTGGGGTTGACCGAGTGGTCGGCGGAGGCGCCCTGCGGGCCGACCTCCAGCAGCGTGGGCGAGTTGACCGGACCGGCGTCGATGAGGAAGCCGGCCAGCTTGACGCCGTCGACATCGGCGACCTTCATCGCGGTGATGCCGTTGTCCGGGATGATCGTGGCGAGGCCGAGCCCCAGCACGACGGTGTTGGCGCGGTTCACGTTGATCGTCTGGTCGATGTGGTAGACGCCGGGCGTGAACAGCAGGTTGAGGCCCTGGGCGAGCGCCGCGTTGATGGTCGCCGCGGTGGCGCCCTGCTTGACGACGTAGAAGCGGTTCAGCGGGATGGACTCACCCTGCTGGTTCCCGCCCTCCCAGGAGACGCCGCGCGCGTTGACCCGCTTTGCCGGGACGAACACCTTGTACTCGTTGCCGTCGAGGTAGAGGAACGGCTTCTCGCGCGAGATCGGCGTCGTGTCCAGCGTGGTGTACGGCGGGTTCGGGTAGCTGGACGCGGGCGCGCCCTGGACACCGGAGAAGGTCATGTTCCAGACCGCGTTGGTCCAGCCGCCGACCGAGCTGTCGCGGGTGTACCACTGCTGCTGGGAGTACGGGCCGACGGTGCCGTCGATCTTGCTGTCGGCGATGTAGCCGCCGCTGGCCCAGCCGTACCCGTCGGGCGCCAGGTTGAGCCCGCCCTTGATGTGCATCCGGCGGAAGGGCGCGGCCTGGGAGACCGCCCAGCGGTTGGTGCCGTTGACCGGGTTGAGGGTGAGGTTCTCCGCCGCGCGCCAGAAGTTCTGCGTGGCGTTCCCGTTGAACCAGCCCGCGTCCACGGTCACATCACCGTTGAAGGTGGTGGAGTTCGGGTTGAGGCCGAGACCGGCGATCTGGGTGTAGAACCCGATCTGCGCGTTGATGTTGTTGTACGTACCGGGCTTGAAGAGCAGCGCGTGCCGGCCGTTGCCGAACTGCGCGGACTCCTGCTGCCGGAAGATCTCGTCGACCTTGCCCTGGATGTTCGGCGTGGACGGGTCGAAGACATGGACGTTCGGGCCGAGGTCGCCGCCGCCGGGAATCTGCGGGCCGCCGCCCCCGTCCCGCGTACCGAAGACCTTGAACTCCCAGAGGGAGTAGCCGTATCCGGTGGCGCGCTGGGTGCCGGTGAGGCGTACGTAGCGGGCCTCGCCCGAGACGGTGAGCGTCTCGTTGCCGCCCTGGCCGGTGGTGGTGCTGTAGGCGTTGGTCCAGGTGGTGCCGTTGGTGGAGAGCTCGATCCGGTAGCTCTTGGCGTACGCGGCCTCCCAGGCGAGCTCGACCCGGCTGAGGGCCGCCGGGGAGCCGAGGTCGATCCGTATCCACTGCGGGTCGGAGAACGCGCTCGACCAGCGGGTTCCGGCGTTCCCGTCCACCGCGTTGGAGGCGGCGAAGGGGCCTTCGGTGCTGGAGGCGGTCGCCGGGCTGCCCTGGGAGAGCAGGACGGGCGCGGCCTGCGCCGGAGCGGCCTGCACCACTCCGAGCAGGGCCGCGACCAGGGCGGTCACCAGCGCGAAGCCTAGGGCGCGCCATCGGTGGAGTGCGGCCAGCGGGGGCCGCGAGGGTCTGACGAGGGCAGCAGACATGTCCTGAGCTCCTGAGTGTCATGTGCGCGGGGGTCGCGAGGGTCGAGGCGGGGGGCGGGCACAGGCTCCCTCAGAGGAGAGAGCGCTCTCTCGGTATGCGAATGATTCTCCCGCGTTTCGGCCGCGTCAAGAGTTGTGCACAGGATCGCCGGGATCGGCCCCCAGGGGCCTCTGATGTTTCATCTCCTGAAAGCAGAAGGGGAGTTGGCGGGGGGGGGCAGGGTGGCACGGGGCGGCGGGGTTCTGTCGGCGATCGCGTCAACTGCCCCGCAGACCCTTGACGGTTGGCGCCGCTGCCGCCACGCTCCCCACTGCGGGGGGAGCGCTCTCTCGGCCCGAACCCGCTACAGAGCAAGGAGTTCACATGAATGCCCGTGGAACACCACGGCTTCGAGGCGCCCTGGCCGTCATGGCCGCGGTGGCCCTCCTGTTCACCCTCTCGGTGGCCCTCGCCCCCGAACGGGCCGTCGCCGCCCCCGTCCTCGTCTCCCAGGGGAAACCGGCCACCGCCTCCAGCGCCGAGGGGCCGTTCACCGCTCCCAACGCCGTGGACGGCAACCGCGGTACCCGCTGGTCCAGCGAGTTCACCGACGACCAGTGGATCCGTATCGACCTCGGTACGAGCACAGCGGTCGGCCAGGTCGTGCTCGACTGGGAGGCCGCGTACGCCAAGGGCTACCGGATCCAGCTCTCCGCCGACGGCCAGCAGTGGACGACGATCCACTCCACCACCACCGGCACCGGAGGCGTCGAGACCCTCGCCGTCTCGGGCACCGGCCGCTACATCCGGCTGCTCGGCACCCAGCGCGCCACCCCGTGGGGCTACTCCCTCCACGAGTTCCAGGTCTACTCCGCCACCGGCGGCAACGAACCCGGCGGCGACGTCCTGCTCTCCTACGGCAAGCCCGGCTCCGCCTCCACCTCCCAGCACGACGGCACCTGCTGGGAGTGCGGCCCGGACAAGGCCTTCGACCGCGACCCCGCGAGCCGCTGGGCCACCAGCCCCGAAGGCGGCTGGACCGACCCCGGCTGGATCGCGGTCGATCTCGGCGCCCGCGCCGAGATCCGCCGGGTGGTCCTCCAGTGGGACCCGGCCTACGCCCGCGCCTACCGGATCGAGGTCTCCGACAACGGAACCGACTGGCGGACGATCCACCAGACCACCACCGGCACCGGCTTCAAGGAGACCCTGAACGTCACCGGTACCGGCCGGCACGTCCGCCTGTACGCCACCCAGCGCAGCGGCCAGTACGGCTACTCACTCTGGGAGTTCCAGGTCTGGGGCACCGGCGGAGCACCGATACCGGCACCGCCGCTGCCCGCCGACCCCACGTACGACCGCCTCGTCTTCAGCGACGAGTTCAACGGCCCCGCCGGCGCCGCACCCGACCCGGCCAAGTGGGTCCCGGAGACGGGCACCGGCCCCAACAACGAGCTGGAGTACTACACGAACAACAAGAACGCCGCCCAGGACGGCAACGGCAACCTCGTCCTGGAAGCCCGTCGCGAGGCGACGCCGGGCTCCTCCTGCCCGCGTGACCCGCTGAGCGGCAGCACCACCTGCCAGTACACCTCCGCGCGGCTCAACACCTACGGGAAGTTCCAGTTCACCTACGGCCGGGTCGAGGCACGCATCAAGGTCTCCGGCACGCAGGGGCTCTGGCCCGCGTTCTGGATGCTGGGCGCGGACTACTTCGACAAGGGGCGCCCGTGGCCCTACACCGGTGAGATCGACATCATGGAGCACGTCGGCAAGGAGCCGAAGACCGCCTACTCCACCCTGCACGCCCCCGCCTACAACGGCGCGGCGGGCTACGGAGGCCCCCATTCCCTGCCCGGGGGCGCGAACTACGCCGACGACTTCCACACCTTCGCCGTGGACTGGAACAGCAAGGGCATGACGTTCCGGGTCGACGGCCAGGTGTCCTTCCGGGTGGACCGGGAGGAGCTGGAGCGCACCCGCGGACCCTGGGTGTTCGACCACGACTTCTTCCTGATCCTCAACAACGCGGTCGGGGGCGACTGGCCGGGCCCGCCGGACAGCACCACCCGCTTCCCGCAGAAGCTGAGCGTCGACTACATCAAGGTCTGGCAGTAGTCCCACCTCCGGCGGGGGAGGGCACGGGCGTCCCCCGCCGGAGCCTCACCGTGCCGCGTACACGATCCAGAGCGGCCCCTCGGCCAGGTCGATCCGCTCGCCGTCCGGTGTGCTGAACCGGGTGTCCGCGTCCGCGGCGGTCCGCGCCCACCGTGCCTCGTACGCCTTGCCGTCGCGGAGCACGCTCGCGGTGCCCGAGCCGACGGTCTCGGTGAACGGGGTGTTGTTCCCGGACCGGTCGCCGAAGGCCGAGGGGCGTACGGTCACGTCCTGCACGATCACCGTGGCGGCCCCCAGCGGCTCCCCCTCGCTCGTCCGGGCGGGGGACCCGTCCATGGAGACCAGCCACCGCTCGCGCTCGGCGGACCAGGTGAACGTGGTCCGCGCGGCCGGGAAGCGGACCGTACGGCTGTCCTCGGCGCTCCCGCCGGGCGGCGCCGGGCCGAACCTCAGCCCCAGCGCCTCCACGGCCTCGATCCCGGAAGCGGTGTACGGGATCCGCTCCGGCCGCAGATACAGATTGTGCGGCGCCGGCCGCTCCGCACCCCGGAAGTACGCCCGGGGCGCGGCCGACGGCGGTACGGCGTCGAGCGGCGCCCGTTCGATGGCCGGCAGGAGCCTGCTCTGGGCCCCCGAGAAGGCGAGCACCGGCCGGTCGAACTGGCGCAGCAGCTCCAGATCGGTCTCCCGGGCGCTGCGGACCGGGCCGACGACCGGCGGAACGTCGGAGGAGTAGACCGCGAGGAGCCGGCTGAGCCCGGCCTCCACCTGCTCCACGTAGACGATGTCCGCCCGCTCCAGCCCGGTCTGCGGCCTGGCCGGCGCCACGTTGTCGATCTTCACGGCGAGCACTTTCGCATCGGTCGCCGTCCCCGACGGGCTGCTGCTCCGGCTCTCGGGCTCCGAGCCGTCCCCGCCGCCCGTACATCCGGCCGCGAGGAGGGCCAGGAGGAGCGCGGTGACCAGCGCGGCGACGGATGTTTTCGAGCGGGATGACGCCTTGGGGCGGGCCGGCGCCTCAGGTCGGGCTGGTGCCTTCGATCGGGCTACGGACATGGCGACCGCCCTTCCGGGGCACCGTCCGGCCGTCCCGGCGGAGCGCTGCCGCGTCGCTGCCCCTCATCCATCATCACGCGTCCGGCCGGTTCGCGGTTGCGTCAGGCGCAGGACGCGGTTGCGTCAGGCGCCGGGGTGGGCCCGTCGACGGAGCGAGTGGTCACTCCACGTGTTCGCGGTATGACAGAGCGGCGGGTGCCCCGCACGCCGCGACGCGCCCCGGCCTCGGCCGACATGGCTGGAACTGCACCGCGCCGCGCCCCCGATTCGGCTTCCGACGGGAGTGTTCGCTCTCTACGGTTGCACCAGTGGCGGGTTACGTGCCCGTACGGTGACGGGTGAGACAGAGGGGGGCCGATGGAAGCCGAGTTGACGGCACTGGCGGCATCGGGCGCGACGACGTTCGTGGGGCTGATGGCGACCGAGGCCTGGTCGCAGGTGCGCGGGCGGCTGGCCCGGTTCCTGGCGCGGGGCGAGGACAGCGAGGCGGTCGACGCCGAGCTGGAGGAGTCCCGCGATGAGCTGATCGCGGCCCGCCGCAGCGGCGACGAGGAGAGCGCCGAGGACATCGCGGCCGCCTGGCGGGTCAGGCTCCGCAGGGCCCTGCGCGACAACCCGGAGGCAGCGGGGGAGCTCAGGGACCTGCTGGACGAACTGGCCCCCCACCAGGCCCCAGGACCCACCGTCACGGTCAACAACAGCACCAACGGGGGCACCTATTACAGCCAGGTGATCCAGGGGCACGACATCTCCGGGCTGACCTTCCACAGCGGAGGTACGGCAGCGCCCCGGCCGGAACCGGGCACCACGTGACCACCCCGGGCGCCGGCGGCCACCGGCCCAGGCACATCGACGCGCGCAACGACCTGTCCGGCACCATCCACGGCCCGGTCGTCCAGGCCGCCACGATCCACGGCGGCATCACGTACACCGTCCAGCAGGCGCCCCCGACCGGTGTGCGGGTCACCCCCGACGAGATCCCGCCACTGATGGTGCGGTTCATCAACCGGACCGAGAGCCTCGCGGCCCTGGAGGAGGCAGGCACCCCAGGAGCACGGCGTCGGCGTCGGTTTCGCCGTGCTGCACGGTCCGCCCGGCGTCGGCAAGACCGCGCTGGTGGCCCGCTGGGCGGAACAGGGGCGGGAGCGGTTCCCGGGCGGACAGATCTACGTGGACTTCGCGAGTCTGCGGGGAGAGACGGCGGGGGCCGATGTCTCCGAGGCCGCCCGGTGCTGCCTGCGGTCCCTCGGCGTCGATGACGCCTGCATTCCGGCCTCGTTCGTGGACCGGGTCCGGCTCCTGCGGAGCCTGTCCGCCGACCGGCGACTGCTGATCTTCCTGGACGACGTCTCCCAGCCCGGCCAGGCCGCCGCGCTGATCCCGAAGGGCAGGGCAGCTTCCTCGTGGTGGCCGGCGGCAGCGGGCTCGGGGAACTCGTCGATGACGGCGCCCGGTTGATGGCCGTGGAGCCGCTGGACCGGGACAGCGCCCTGGAGTTGCTCGCCGACCGGTGCGGGGCGGAGAAGGCCGCCGCCGACCCGGCGTCGGCCGAGCGCCTGGTGGAGCTCTGCGCGGGGCTGCCGGTGGCGCTGCACGTGGTCGCCGGGCGGCTGGTGGCCCGGCCGCGCCTCACCCTGGCGGCGCTCGCGGCGGAGCTGGCCGCGGAGCCGCGCCGACTGGCAGGAATGTCCCTCGGAAAGGAACGGTCCGTGGCCGCCGCATTCGATCTCGTCTACCGCGAACTCGCCCCGGAACCGGCCCGCCCCTACCGCCTGATGGGCTGGCACCCGGGCCCCACCTTTGACGCCGGGGTCGCCGCGGTAGCGGCGGGCCTGGACCCGCGACGTACCGCCGAAGCCCTGGAGGCGCTGACCGGTGCCAGCCTGCTGGAGGAGACCCACCCGAGCCCCACCGGGGCGGAAGGGGCGGCGCGCCGCGCAGAAGCACCGAGGCGCTCTCCAGCACCCGCCGGTCCGGCTCCCGCTCATCGCAGGCGAGATGACGGAAGCGTCCGGCGGCCACGTCCTCGCCCGGACCGATCCCGCCCGGGCCGTCCTCCCCGTGCCGCGACACCGCCGCCGGCTGCCTGCGCACGGTGACCGCATCGGGTGCGGCGGTCGTGGTGACCGTCCAGGAGGTGACCCGCGTGCCCGTCTCCTCGGGCTCGGCGAGGAACCGCTCCTGCGGGGGAGCGGGCACCGGCTCGGCCAGGCCCAGCAGGTCGTAGAGCGCGGTACGGAGTCGGGGCAGCGCCTGTCCGGGCCGGTCCAAGGCGCCCTCGGCGACGGTGGCGAAGCGCTCCGGCCGCTGCGTGGCGAGGGCGGACACGATCTGTTCGCGCACATCACCGTGGACGTCGAGGCGGGGGGCCGCCCGCCCGAGCGCGGCCACCGCCGTGCCGGGGACGGCCTCGCTCCCGTAGGCCCCCAGCAGGACCGGTTTGCCGAGCGCCGCACCGTACAAGGTCACCGACCCGTGGTCGCCCACGACCACATCCGCCGCGACCAGGGCCGACCGCCAGGCGTGGATATGGGGGACGAGCATCAGCCCGGCGTCCAGCGCGGGCGCCAGAAGATTGCGGATCTGCCAGGAACCGTGCCCCGACCAGACATGGGGATGGACGATCGCCGCGACCCGGAACTCGTCGTACGGCAGCGCGGCGAGCACCCGGGCCGCCAGCCCCGGGTCCTGACCGATCAGCGATGTCGGCCCCCACGTCGAGCTGAGCACCACCAGCCGGTGCCGGTCGGCACGCCGAGCGCCCGGCGGTAGGAGGCCGCCCGGTCCGCGCTGCCCAGCAGTTCGTCGTAGCACGGGTCGCCCACCAGCAGCGTGCGTCCGGCCGCCTTCGGATGGGTGGAGAGCAGCTGCTCCTCCTGCCCCGGGTGCGAGATGGCCAGCCAGGCCCTGCCGGACTCCAGCAGGCTGTCCGGCACGACTCCCGACAGCCGGTCACCGGACGCACGGGAGTCCGGCACCTGCTTCTGCAAGCCGATGCCGTGGGGCAGTACGAGGACGGGGCAGTGGCCTTCGGGTACGTCGATGTTCTCGCTGGCGGTGAGGATCAGGTCGGGCTCGGCGTGGCCCACCTGCTCCCAGGGGATGACCCGGCAGCCCGCGTCGTGCGGGAGGTCCAGCACCCCGTCGTTGAACGCGGAGGTGGGGTCATGGGCGAAGACGACGGTGACCCGGCCGTCCCCGCGGAGGAGTGCGGGCAGGCATTCGAGGACCCGGACGGTCGAGGTCACCGTACGGGCCGCTACAACCAGGGGTCTTCTCGCCGTGAAAGGTGCTCCACCGCTCGGCGTCGGTCCCGACGGGAACGCGGAGAGGCTGGCTAGCGTGCATGGCCACCCCGAGAAGCTACGGGCACACCGCCCACTCGCGGCTATTGTCGGCTTATCGCATCTCAAGTTGCGCTGCAACCGTTTCGGGATCGGGCGGAAAAGTGGCGGTCGTCTTGTACGGTCATCGTCGCTCACGCCCCCATCGTCAGCTCATCCCGGCAGATCGGGCAGCGATCCTTGCCGTCCCAGTCGTCCCATCCGAAGGAAGCGGGCGAGAACGTCCGGTCCTGCAACTCCTCGCGCACCGCGACCCGGTAGGCCCAGACCCGGTCCAGGTAGGGGTGGTAGGCCTCGTGGAAGGCTGCGGACGTGTGCCCGGCGCCCGTGCCCACCACACGCTGGACCGCACGCAGTTGCGCGAACATAGCCTGGCCCGCGCCGGCCACATCGGCTGACGCGTCGATGAAGAACCGCTCCCGCACCTCATGGACGGCCGTCTCGCTCAGGGCCGCGCGGGCGGCCCCGTCCGGGTCGGTGGCGGCGTCCTGGTCCTGGGCGATCTGGCGCAGCCGGGAGTGGCAGTCCCCGACGGCCGAGATGAACTCGATGTACACCGCGCGCCGTCGTTCCGCCGCCTCGCGGTCGTTCTCGTGGCGCCGACGCAGATGGTCGGCCAGTACGGTCCCCGAGATGGCGATGAAGCCACCGCTGACCGTCGCGACGAGCGTTCCCCAGTCCACGACTTCCCCCAAAGAAGTGATCCCCGTTCCTGCGGTGTCCCCGAATCTACCGTGGGCCCTCCGCCTTCGGCTCCGCGAACCGCACCGGGGCCCGGAAGCGGGCCTTGCGGGCAGCCCGGCGGAACGTGGTGAGCACGGCGGGGCCGGCCAGGGTGATGCAGATGAAGTTCGTGACGGCCCGTCCGGTGTCCCAGCCGAGGGAGGTCGCCACGTCGAAGGCGAGGTAGCGCTGCCACTGTTCGGTGAAGGGTAGGCCGGGGAGATAGGCGATGGAGCTGTTCGGGTCCACCGAGAACGGCCAGAAGGACAGGTTCAGGAGGAAGCCGAAGAGATAGCCGGAGAGCGATCCGTAGACCGCCAGCATCATCACCTCGCGGCGGCCCGTGGCGCGGGGCAGCAGGCCCGCGAGCATGCCGACGAACGCGCAGCCGAACATCTGGTACGGCATCCACGGGCCGACCCCGCCGGTGATCAGGGCCGAGGCGAAGAGGGACGTGCAGCCCAGGGTGAAGCCGAAGCCCGGACCGTAGACACGGCCCGCCAGGACCAGGACGAAGAACACCGTCTCGATGCCCGCCGTACCCGCCCCGAGCGGTCGCAGCGCCGCGTTGACGGCGGAGAGCACCCCGAGCATCGCCAGGGCCTTGGAGTTGATGCCGCCCTCGGCGATCTCGGAGATCACCACACACAGGACGAGGACGAGCAGGACGCCGAAGATCAGGGGCGGGGCGTAGTTGGCCCCCAGGCGCCCCGGGGCGACCAGGAACGGCCAGAAGAAGGCGACCAGGCCGAGGAAGGCGGCCAGGGCGATGACGATTCCGGCGCGCGGGCCGATGCGGATGGCGCCGGCCGAGCGGTCGGTGAGGGGTGGAAGTTCTGTCACGTGCCCGCCTCCTCGGCCGGAAGCACGGAGACGACTTGATCGACCGTCAGGTATGGGAGGGGTGAGAGGATCTTCGCCACCTGGGGGGCGAAGACGGGGGAGGCGACGATCACTTCGGTGGTCGGGCCGTCCGCGACGATGTCCCCCTCCGCCATCACGACCACCCGGTCCGCCGCCCGGGCCGCGAACTCGACGTCGTGAGTCGAGATCACCACCGACCGCCCCTCGGCGGCCAGTTCGTCGACCATGGCGATGAGCTGGGTCTTCGCCCGGTAGTCGAGTCCCCGGGTGGGCTCGTCCAGCAGCAGGACCCGGGGTGCCGCCGTCAGCTGGATGGCGAGGACCAGCGCCAGCTTCTGGCCCTCGGACAGGTCGCGCGGGTGCGTGGCCCCGTCGATGCCGGGGGCCAGCCGGTCCAGGATCGCGCGGGCGGAGGGCCCGGGGCCCTCCCGTACAGCCGACTCGGTGTCCGCCTGGTCGAGTTCCTGCTTGACACTCTCCAGGTAGAGCAGGTCGGTCGGGGTCTGCGGGACCAGACCGACGAGTTGTCTGGCCTCGGCGGCGGGGAGCGACTTGGGGTCCCGCGAGTTATCCGCGGATCCACGATCGACGCGTACCGTACCGGACTTGCGCGGCCCCGAGCCCTGGAGCGCCCACAGCAGCGACGACTTGCCCGAGCCGTTGCGGCCCATCAGCGCGGTGATCTCTCCGCCCCGCAGATCGAGGTCCACCTCGCGGACCGCCGCGACACCCCGGTACGCCACCGTGACCCCGCGCGCCGTGAGCAGGGCCGCCCCCGGCTCCTGTGGCACCGGGCGGACCGGCGGGGGCGGGGTGGCCGCCAGGGCGGTGCGCAGCGGGGCGGCGGCCCGGCGGGCGTCCCGGACCGACAGCGGCAGCGGTGACCAGCGCGCGGCGCGGCCCAGCTCCACGATGGGCGGCGCGATCGACGACGTGGTGAAGATGTCCGCCGGTGCGCCGGAGACCACGCGCCCGTCGCCCGGAAGGTGGATGACCCGGTCCGCGTACTGCACCACCCGCTCCAGACGGTGCTCGGCCAGCAGCACCGTGACCCCCAGGTCGTGGACGAGCCGGGTCACCGCGGCCAGCACCTCCTCCGCCGCCGTCGGGTCGAGCGCGGACGTCGGCTCGTCCAGCACCAGGACCCGGGGGTGCGCGGTCAGCACCGAGCCGATGGCCACCCGCTGCTGCTGCCCGCCGGAGAGCTCGTACAGCGCCCGGTGACGCAGATCGGCGAGCCCGAGCAGATCGAGGGTCTCCTCCACCCGCTTGCGCATCACCGCCGGGGAGATCGCCAACTGCTCCATCGCGTAGGCGAGTTCCTCCTCGACCGTGTCCGTGACGAAACCGTCCAGCGGGTCCTGGCCCACCACGCCGACGACATCGGCGAGCTCGCGGGGCGGGTGGTCGGCGGTGGAGCGGCCGTCGACGGTGACCGTGCCGTACAGCGTGCCGCCCGTGAAGTGCGGCACGAGCCCGTTGACCGCACCCAGCAGTGTCGACTTGCCGACACCTGTATGGCCCACCACGAGGCAGAGCTCGCCCTCCTCGACCTCCAGGTTCACCTCCCGCAGGACCGGCTCGGCGGCCCCGTCGTACTCGACGGTGACCTGATCGAAGGTGATCATGCGGCGTCCTCGGTGCGTGTGCGTGTGCGTGTGCGTGTGCTTGTGCTTGTGCCTGTGGGGGTGCTTGTGCGCGGTGCGGAGACGTACGGGACGGGCGCGCTCGGCGGCGGAGCCAGGAACCCGGCCGCCCCGGCGAGCAGGATGGCCGCGGCCGGGACGAGCGGCAGCGTCGGCCAGCTGAGCGGATAGATGGACGGGTTCAACTCAGCAGGGTCGTAACCCACGTTGACGAACAGCAGCACCGCCGACAGCACCCCGCAGGACGCCACCGCCCACTCCGCGGACCGCCACGGATCGGGCCGGTACGTCGTCCGCGTCACCCGGCGCCCGCCGAGCCGCAGCCCGGCCAGGCAGAGCACCGAACCGGCCGCCAGCGCGGGCAGCCCGAGCAGCTTGGGCGCGGTCGGGTCGAGGAGCCCGTACGCCCCGGCGCAGAGCCCGCACATGCCCAGCAGCATCAGCGCCCCGGTCAGGCGCCGCGAGCCGGGCGTCGCTGAACCCGCCCGCCCGTAACCACGCGAATCCATCGCCGCGGCCAGCCGCAGCGACCGCTCCAACGCGTCCTCCAGGACCGGCACGACGATGCCGCGCAGCGCCTTCAACCCCTTGTTCCGCCCGGCCCGCAGGCGACGGGCGCGCGCCACCCGCTGGACGCTCTGCACCAGTTGAGGGGCGACGCTGATCGAAACCGTTACGGCGACGCCGAGTTCGTACAGCGCGCCCGGCAGCACCCGCAGCGCCCGTTTCGGGTTGGCGAGGGTGTTCGCCGCGCCGATGCAGCACAGCATGCAGGCGAGCCGGAGTCCGTCCGTGGCGGCCGACAGCAGTGCCTCCAGGGAGACCGGGCCGCCGAGCTGGATGCCCGCGTACCAGTCGGGGGTCGGGATGTGCGGGAGGGAGAAGAGGTGGTGGTCCGTCGGTCGCATACCGGTGGCGAAGATTGCTCGGAAGACCACCCTGATCGCGACGACCGTCAGCGCCAGATACAGGTAGTACTTGAAGCCGCGCGCCCACGGGGCCTCGGTGCGCCGCATCGTGATGACGTAACCGAGCACCGCCAGCACCAGGAAGAGCAGCAGCGGGTTGTTGGTCCGGCTCACGGCCGTGGCCAGCGCGAGCGCCCAGATCCACCAGGCGAGCGGATGCAGGGTACGCGGGAGCCGCCGTCCGCCGGTGTCCGGCCCAGGGGCGGGGGACACCGGCGGACCGGGCTCGGCAGCAGCGGTACGGGTCACGCGGGCGCTACTCCGCACGGCGGCGGCGCTTCGCGGCGAACACGGCCGCGCCGCCGATCACCGCCACGAGACCGGCCGTCGCCGCGATGGGCACCACCGAGCCGGAGTCGTGCTCCGCGTCCGCCGCCGGGGCCGCGTCCACCACCTTCGCGCCCTTGTCCGGTGCCGCCACCGCCTCACTCGGCGAGGCGGATGCGGAGGAGGAGGCCGACGCACTGGGGGAGGGGGAGGGAGAGGCGGACGGGGTCGCGCTCGCGGAGGGAGACGGCGAAGGGGAGGCCGTCGCCGTCTTGGACGGGGCCGCCGCGGGTGGCGGCGGGGCCGGGACGCCGCCGCCCGGCTGCTGCGGATCCGTCCGTACGGGATCGGGCTTGGGCTTCGGCTGGGGTGCCGGATCACCGCCCGTGGGGCGGGAGTTGTGGGCGCGCAGCTGGTTCGGCGTGAGCGTCGGGCGGCCCTTCGTGCCCCCGATGTCCGTCCCGCCGAAGATCCACAGGTCCACGCTGCCCGGCCGGGGCCGGTAGCTCATGGCGCCGAGCTGGCTGTACTCCCAGGTGTTCTCCCCGGGGTTCGCATGCCAGTACGACCAGTAGGCGGAGGCGGGCGGGGTGAGGACGCAGTCCTCCTGCTGGGGCGTCGGGTACTGCTTGCCACCCTGGTGGCCGCTGTAGCCGATCCGGCAGATGAACGCCGGCCCGTCGTGGCCGGTGCCGGTGGTCTGCCAGCCGCCCTGGTTGAGCAGCTCGTAGCCCGTGGTCGGCGTCGTACCGCAGGAGCGGTAGACGGGACCGCCCCAGTGGCTGAAGTCGACGGCCAGGACGACGCCCGACGAGGTCGTGCACCGGCCGATCGGCTGCGGGGCGGCCGTCGCCGGGGAGGCGGGCGCGAGGAGCGCCGCGCCGGTCAGGCCGAGTACGGCCAGGGCGTGGCCGACGGCCCGGCGGAAGCGGGTTCTCACAGGTCACCGCCCATGGCCGTACGACGGTGGCGCGCGGCCACGACCGTGCCCCAGCCCGCCAGGACGAGTGCGGCGGCCGCTCCCGCCAGGCCGAGCGCCTGCCCGCCGGTCGACGCGAGGCTGCCCCCGCCGCCGCCCGGACCGTCCGTGTTCACGATGCCCGGACCGCCGGTGGAGCCCGTGCTGTCCCCGGGCGTGACGATGACCGGGGCGGTGGAAGAGGACGGCAGCGGATTCGGTGTCGTACCGTCCAGGCTGCGGGTCAGCACGCCGAACGAGATGCCCGTCGCGCCGCCCACCGCCTGCGTCGAGGCGCGCACATTGGAGCCTCGCTGCCCCTTCTCGGCCACGTTGAAGCCGCCGTCCGCGTTCTGCTGCGAGGCGAGGAACTTCCGGGCCTTCGCGATCTGCTCGCCGTACTTCTCGGCGTCCAGGGAGAGGCCCTGCACGGCGAGCGCCGCCGAGTTCACCGAGGTGCCCGACGCGCCCGGGAAGCCGCCGCCCTTGAGCTGCCGCGAGGCGATCCAGGCCAGCGCCTTGTCCACGGCCGCCGCGTGGGCGTCGCCGGGGACCAGGTCCAAAGCCATCGCCGCCATCGCGGTGGAGTCGACGTCCGCGTCCCCCGTCGGCGGGATCAGGCTCGGCCAGGCGCCCGACGAGGGGTGCTGGAGACCGGCCAGATAGCCGATCGGGGCCTCGGCCGCCTTCGTCTGGCCCGCCCGCACCTGGGCGATGACGCCGAGGGACTGGCCGAAGACGGACATCGCGTAGGTGTAGGCACCCTTGTCGGTGCAACTGCGGTCCGGCAACGGGCTCTTGGCGGTGCAGACCGCGTCGGCGAGACCGGCGATCAGGTCCTTGCCGCCGAAGTCGCGCGGGTCGCGCTCGACGACCTGCGCGAGCACCGCCGCCTTGCCCATCGAGCCGCCCATGGCGTGCGCGGAGCCCGCGTTGGTCCAGTCGTGCACCGTACGGGCTTCGAAGTCCCTCCCGCCCTGGTCCAGGAAGTCGACGACCGTACGGAGCGCGTTGTTGTCGTGGCCCGTCGCCGCCAACGCGAAGGCGCCGTCGATGGTGAGGCCGAAGTCGGCCCGGGTGGTGGACCCGTCCGCCAGGTAGAACCGGCCCTGGCGGAGGTTGGCGGGGCTGGTGATGTAGGCGACGCCCTTCTTGAGGTCGGGGCCCTCACCGGGCGGCGGGGGCGTCGTGGTGGGCGGCGGTGTCGTCGTCGGGGGAGTGGTCGGCGGCTTCGTGGGCTCGGGCACCTTCGTGGTCAGGGTGACCAGGTCGGTGCCGCTGCCCGCCAGCACGGCGGGGGCCGTCGCGTAGAGCCCGGCCTCCTCGGCCCCCTCGTCGAACCCGAAGCCTCCCTCGGCGAGCTGCTCCCGCGACAACCACCAGACCGCCGTATCGGCCGCACGGACCTGACCGAGCGCGCGCAACGCCTGCGCGGCATAGGCGGTGGCCGGGACGGAGCCGACGGTGGACCCGTTGAACGCGGGGAACGCGCCGCTCCTGAGCTGAGCCTTCTTCAGATACGCGACGGACTTGGCGACGGTGGCGTCGTGACCGCCCGCCTCGTCCAGGACCAGGGCCACCAGGCCGGTGGTCATCGGGTCGCCGTCGCAGTTCTCACCGGGGCCGATGAGGATGCTGGTCACCGAGCCGTCCTCGCAGACCAGTTGGGTCAGCCGGGTCACGGTGTCGGCGGGCGGCACGATGCCGCCGCGCAGCAGCGCCAGGACGGCCAGCGCTTGGCCGTCACCGTACGAGACACCCGCGAAGTCGCCCTTGGCCGTGCACCCCGGGGCAGGCCCGGACCGGCAGACGTTCTTCTCCAGGTCACCGAGCAGGTCGTGCCCGCCGAAGTCGCGCGGGTTGCCCTCGGTGATCGACGCGACCAGCGCCAGCCGGGCCGCCGCGGTGGCGTCGGGCGCCTCCTTCGGGCCCGCCGCGTAGGCGTACTCCCCGGTGCCGGCGGCGAGGCGGGCCACCACCTTGTCCAGGGCCGGGCTCCTGCCGCCGGCGGCGGCGAGCGCGTACGCGGCCTCGGTGGTGAGGAAGTAGTTCGGGGTCTCGGAGCCCTCGTCCACGACATGGCTGCCGTCGTGCAGCTGCTGGGTCACCCAGCGGGCGGCGGCCGGCACGTCGATCTTGCCGACCGGCACGCTCGGGCCGTCCGTCGGGGTCTCCGACGGGTCCGGCGTGCCCCCTTTCGCGCGGACGTCGTCAGGGGTGAAGGCGGGCCGGCCGGTGGTGCCGCCGACGTCCGTGCCGCCGTACACCCAGGCGTCCACGTCGCCCGCCTTCGGCGTGCGGCTCATGGCACCGAGCGGGCTGTAGGACCAGCTCGCCTGGCCGGGCGAGGCGATCCAGTACGACCAGTAGGCGGTGGCCTGCGGGGTGCGGACGCAGGATTCCTTGGCCGGGGTCGGGTACTGCTTACCGGAGTTGAAAGCGGCGTTGCCGATACGGCAGATGAAGCCGGGTCCGTCGTGCTGGGTGCCTTGGGTGGTGAACCCGCCGTCGCGCAGGAGCTCGTACCCGGTGGTCGGGGTGGTGTCGCAGCCGCGCACCACACCGCCGCCGAACGGGCCGAAGTCCACGGCCACGACGGCGCCGACGGTGGGCGTGCATTTCTCGATCGGGTCGGCGGCCGCCGGGGCGGCGCCGGTGACGAAGGCCACGCTCGCGGCGAAGGTCACCGCTGCCGCCGAGAACAGCGAGAGGAGTCTTCTGCCGGACGCGCGCCGGTCATGTTGCTGTGCGGTCCCCACCACGGCCCCTCGTGTCGTCCGAGCGGGCCATGCGTGGTAGACGGCTCCCCGGAGACACGGCCGTGTAAGGGCCGCCCGCAGGGAGCTGTTCGAACCACGCCGTAGTCCGCGACGGCGCTTCTCGCTGAAATTCCAGGCCCCAGGCATTCCGGCTCGCCCGCGCGGTGGCGGGCCTACGGTTGCGGGTCAGCGCCGGATTCCGACCGGCTTCCCCTGAGGCTGAGTGCTTATCAGGCGGATTGGAACACGCTCTCGAAGAGACCGTCAAGGTGGTGTAAGTCTCGTTGGTTTCGCGCCCCCGTGCGCCCCGGCCGTCCCTGGCGCGCCCCTGCCGCCTCGGGTAGCGTCCTGGCCTGCCACGAGGGGGAACCCGGTGCGAATCCGGGGCTGACGCGCAGCGGTGTGGGACGGCAGGGGGCCGTTCCCGAGCCCGAATGCCCTGCTGGCAGCTGTACCAGCCAAGCCGTACCCACGCGTCCGGGCGCCGGCCACCCACCTCTGCCCTGTGCGTATCCGGGGGCGTGCGGTGCCGTGCGCCCCTCATCCCAGGAGCAGGCACATGCCCCGTTCTGTCACCTCACGCACCTCTCGCCGTCTCGCGCTCGTCGTCCCAGCTGCCCTGGGGGCCTTCGTCCTCACGGCGCTGCCCGCCGCCGCGACCTCCACCCCCGCCCAGATCGCCACCTCGAAGACCAACGGGGTGACGTACCTCAAGACCCTTCAGGCCGCGGACGGTTCGTACGCGGGCTCCGGGCTCTCCAACGAGTGGGCCTTCAGCGCGTTCGCCGCCGCCGGAACGGCCGCCGTGGACGTGACGCCCGGCGGAGACGCCACGAAGAACGCCCGTACCGTCTACCGCAATCTGCTCTCCACCCCCGGCTGGCCGTCCGCCACCCCCGTCGTCACCGACTACCAGCGCGGCACGCTCAACGCGTACGCCGCCGGGATCGACCCGGCCCGCGTCTCCGC
Organism: Streptomyces cyaneofuscatus; assembly: GCF_033109485.1. Classification (NCBI taxonomy): domain Bacteria; kingdom Bacillati; phylum Actinomycetota; class Actinomycetes; order Kitasatosporales; family Streptomycetaceae; genus Streptomyces; species Streptomyces cyaneofuscatus. Next base: position 7,860,995 of record NZ_CP137002.1, read on the forward strand.
CTCGCGCAACCTGATCGCCGACATCTACGGCTACTGGCAGAACGCCGAGGCCGGCTACTTCGGCCCGTCCGCCAACTACAACGGCACGGTCTTCGCCGCCCTCGCGCTGGGCGGCGCCAGAACCCAGGCGGGCGCCCAGCGCGTACCGCAGGCGCTCGTCGACAAGATCGTCACCCGCATCCGGGCCAACCAGCACAACGACGGCGGCTGGACCTACGCCAAGGCCGAGGGCAACGCGACCGAGCTGGCCAAGCCGGGCGACATCGACATGACGGGCGCCTCCATGGCCGCGCTCTGTGTCTCCGGCGTCCCGAACACCGACCCCGACATCGTCCAGGCCAAGGCGTTCCTCAAGAGCAAGCTGGTCAACGGCTCCGGCGCGTTCAACGCCCTGTACGGCATCAACACCAGCTCCAACGGCTGGGCGGTCTCCGGCCTCAACGCCTGCGGCATCAACCCGCAGACCGGCGACTTCCTCACCCCGGCGGGCAAGACCCCGATCGACTTCCTGATCGCCAACCAGTTCAACCCGGCCGGCGGCTTCAAGTACCAGCCCTCGGACACCACCCCGTCCGCCTACTCCTCCACCGACGCCCTGCGCGCCGTCGCCGGGGGCGGCTTCACCGCCGCTCCGCCCACCCCGGTCACGGTGGGCGCACCCAAGTGGGTCGCGGCGGCCGGCTTCACCTCCGGTACGGCGACGCAGCTGGCGCTCACCGTGGACGACGGCACCGGCACCCTGAAGGTCTGCAACGTCGCCTTCACCCCCACCGGCACCACGACCGACCTCGGCACCGTCCTGGCCGCCGCGTCGACCGCGTCCACCCCGGCCGGCTGCGTCACCTCCGTGGTCCCCGCCTCCGGGACGGGCACCATCACGTCCATCAACGGCAAGGCCAACACCGGCTCGGCGACCTGGAAGGTGTCCACCGACGGCTCGGCGTTCGCCGGGGCCACCCGTAACAAGGTGATCGGCGTCGGCGACACGATCGCCCTGCGCTTCTCCTGACCCGGTCTGGTGAAGGGGGCGCATACCGCACACCGCGCATCGCCTACGCGGGCGGCGCCCCCTTCACCGGGTACGGCACGAACGTGCTGCTGTTCTCGTCGATGGCCAGCGGCTGCCCCAGCGGCGGCACCGCCCGCTGCGGGCAGTCCAGCCGCTCGCAGATCCGGCACCCCATTCCGATCGGCGTCGCCGCCGAGGCGTTGTCCAGGTCGAGGCCGTCGGAGTAGACGAGCCGCCCCGCGTGCCGGATCTCGCAGCCGAGCCCGATCGCGAACGTCTTGCCGGGCTCACCCCAGCCGCCCCGGTGGCGCGTCACGGCCCGCGCGGTCCACAAGTAGCGCTGCCCGTCGGGCATGGACGCGATCTGTACGTGGATGCGCCCCGGGGCGGCGAACGCCTCGTACACGTTCCACAGGGGGCAGGTGCCGCCCGCGCGGGAGAAGTGGAAGCCGGTCGCGGACTGCCGCTTCGACATGTTCCCGGCCCGGTCGACCCGCACGAAGGAGAACGGGACGCCGCGCAGCCGGGGCCGCTGGAGCGTGGAGAGCCGGTGGCAGACCGTCTCGTAACCGAGCCCGAAGTGGTCGGTGAGGCGCTCGATGTCGTACCGGACCTCCTCCGCCGCCGTGTGGAAGGCGCGGTACGGGAGGATCAGCGCGCCCGCGAAGTAGTTGGCGACCCCGATCCGGGCCAGCGGCCAGACCGCCGACCCCTCGTCGTAGTCCTCCGACGCCAGCTGCGAGATCTCCCGGCCGTACTCGAGCAGCGCCAGCTGGGTGGCCATCCGGAACGCCTGCTGTCCGGGGCGGAGCCGGCTGGAGAGGTACAGCACCCGCGCGTCCGGGTCGTAGTGGTGCAGTCGGCCGGTGTCCGCCTCCCTGCCGCTTTCACCGCTGCCGTGCCGCGCCGGTCGGCGGCCCCCTGGTGCGCCCCCGGCCCGGCCGCCCCCGGCCCGGCCGCCCCCGGCCCGGTCCTGCCGGTCGTCGGCGGTGGCCAGGCGGATGCCGTGCCGTTCGGTGAGCCGGGCCGAGAGCGCGGAGACGACCGCGCCGGGGCGCACCCCGATCTCCGCCGCCAGCCCCTCCGCGGCCAGGTCCGCCTCGTGCAGATAGTTCTGCCGCCGGTAGAAGAACTCGCGGATCTCCTCGTGCGGGGAGCGCGGCAGGTCGGGCCCGCCGCCGCCCCGCAGCTCGGCGGCCTCCGCGAGCCGTCCCGTCAGCGCCTGGTTGCGCCGCCCCAGGTCGAGGAGGACGGAGGCGACCCCCGGCAGCCGGGAGGCGAGCTCGGACAGCTCGGTGGCCGAGACGCGTGCCGCGCCGACCTCGTCGGCGAGCGCCTCCCGCAGATCCGCCAGGACCCGGGTGGTGTCCCGCTCCGAGAAGAAGCCGGGGTCCACCCCGAACGCCTCGGTCAGCCGCAGCAGCACCGGGACCGTCAGGGGGCGCGAATCGTGCTCCATCTGGTTCAGGTAGCTCGGCGAGATCGCCAGCATCCGCGCCAGCTCCGCCTGGCTCAGCCCGCGCTCCTCACGCAGCCTGCGCAGCCGTGCGCCCGCGTAGGTCTTGCTCATGCCGGGACCCTTCGCACCTTGGTCAACATATCGACAACCCTAGCTGCGACGACGCCGTAGGAGGCCTTCGCAACCTTGGCAAAGTGCGCGGAAAGATTCGCAGAACTTGGCAGACGTCCCCGGTTGATGGCACTCAGTGCCACTGCCAGAGTTGTTCCTGCGGCCCACCGGACACCGGCTCCGGACCGGGGTACCGAGCACGATTTCACGCCCTGACGTCGTACTCCTCGGCATCCCGGACCGATCCGCCGGGCGCATTGCTTACCGTTCCACCTCGGAGGTCCGGTGGGCCGCACCCGGACCCCACGTCACTCAGTGACGAGGACTTCGCACCGTTCACACGATCGACCCACACGACTTCGGGAGTAACGCCATGGCGCAGGCAAGGACGACGGCGGAAGAGCTGGCGCAGCGGTGGGCGAGCGACCCCCGCTGGAAGGGCATCGAGCGCACCTACAGCGCCGAGGACGTGGTCCGGCTCTCCGGCAGCGTCCGCGAGGAGCACACCCTCGCCCGGCGCGGCGCCGAGCGGCTCTGGCGCCAGCTGCACGAGCAGGACTACATCCACGCGCTCGGCGCCCTGACCGGCGGCCAGGCCGTCCAGCAGGTCAAGGCCGGCCTCCAGGCCATCTACCTCTCCGGCTGGCAGGTCGCCGCCGACGCCAACCTGGCCGGCCACACCTACCCGGACCAGAGCCTCTACCCGGCCAACTCGGTGCCGAGCGTGGTCCGCCGGATCAACAACGCCCTGCTGCGCGCCGACCAGATCGCCACCGCCGAGGACGCGGGCGACACCACCGATTACCTGGCCCCCATCGTCGCCGACGCCGAGGCCGGCTTCGGCGGACCGCTCAACGCCTTCGAGCTGACCAAGGCGATGATCGAGGCCGGTGCGGCCGGTATCCACTACGAGGACCAGCTCGCCTCCGAGAAGAAGTGCGGCCACCTCGGCGGCAAGGTCCTCGTCCCCACCGCCCAGCACGTGCGGACCCTCAATGCGGCCCGCCTCGCCGCCGACATCGCGGACGTCCCGACCCTGATCGTGGCCCGCACCGACGCGCTCGCCGCCAACCTCATCACCAGCGACGTGGACGAGCGCGACGCCCAGTTCATCACGGGTGAGCGGACCGCCGAGGGCTTCTACCGGGTGCAGAACGGCATGGCGCCGGTCATCTCGCGCGGCCTCGCCTACGCCCCGTACGCCGACCTCATCTGGGTCGAGACCGGCACCCCGGACCTCGCCCAGGCCCGCGAGTTCGCCGAGGCCGTCCACGCCGAGCACCCGGACCAGATGCTCGCGTACAACTGCTCGCCCTCCTTCAACTGGCGGGCCGCGCTGGACGACGACCAGATCGCCAAGTTCCAGCGGGAGCTGGGCGCGATGGGCTACCGCTTCCAGTTCATCACCCTGGCCGGCTTCCACTCCCTCAACCACGCCATGTTCGACCTGGCGCGCGGTTACGCCGAGCAGGGCATGACCGCCTATGTCGACCTCCAGGAGCGGGAGTTCGCCGCCCAGGCGCAGGGCTTCACCGCCGTCAAGCACCAGCGCGAGGTCGGCACCGGCTACTTCGACCAGGTCTCCACCGCCATCAACCCCGCCTCCTCGACCACGGCGCTGACCGGGTCCACGGAGGAGGAGCAGTTCCACTAGCAGCCCCCACCGGGCGCGGGGGCTCCACCGCCCCCGCGCCCGGGGTCCGCCCCCCCGCCCACGCCCCGCTGAGGAGACCCGCATGACCACCCTTGTCACGACCGGCCGCGTCCAGGTCCTCGGCGTACCGGGCGACCGGCACGAGGAGGTCCTCACCCCCGAGGCCCTCGACTTCATCGCCCGGCTCGACGCGGCCTTCGCCGCCCGCCGCTTCGACCTGCTGACCGAGCGCCGCCGCCGCTCCGCTCTGCTGCGCGGCGGCACCCCGCTGGACTTCTCCCGCGCCACCAAGCCGATCCGCAGCGACCCCGACTGGCGCGTCGCCCGCCCCGCCCCCGGCCTCACCGACCGGCGGGTGGAGATCACCGGGCCGCCCCAGCGCTCCATGGCGGTCAACGCCCTCAACTCCGGCGCCCAGGTGTGGATGGCCGACTTCGAGGACGCCACCTCGCCCACCTGGGAGAACATCGTCGGGGGCCAGCTGACCCTGATCGACGCCATCGACCGCCGCATCGACTTCACCACCACGAGCGGCAAGGAGTACCGGCTCACCGACCGGCCCGCCACCATCATGGTCAGGCCGCGCGGCTGGCACCTCACGGAGAAGCACCTCGTCATCGACGAGCGGCCCATCCCCGCCGCCCTGGTCGACTTCGGCCTCTACTTCTTCCACTGCGCGCAGCGGCAGATCGACGCGGGCAGCGGACCGTACTTCTACCTCCCCAAGCTGGAGAACCGGTACGAGGCCCGCCTCTGGAACGACGTCTTCCTCCTGGCCCAGGACCTGCTGGACATCCCCCGGGGCACGATCCGCGCCACCGTCCTCATCGAGACGATCACCGCCGCGTTCGAGATGGAGGAGATCCTCTACGAGCTGCGCGAACACAGCGCCGGCCTCAACGCGGGCCGCTGGGACTACCTCTTCAGCCTGATCAAGAACTTCGCGCACCGCCCCGACTTCGTCCTGCCCGACCGGTCGACCGTCACCATGACCGCCCCCTTCCTGCGCGCCTACACCGAACTCCTCGTCCGCACCTGCCACAAGCGCGGCGCCCACGCCATCGGCGGCATGGCCGCCCAGATCCCCGGCGGCTCCCCGGAGGCCGTGGAAGCGGCGCTGGCCAAGGTCCGGCTCGACAAGGAGCGCGAGGCCGAGGACGGCTTCGACGGCTCCTGGGTCGCGCACCCGGGTCTGGTCCCGGTCTGCCGGACCGTCTTCGACGAGGTGCTCGGCGACCGGCCGCACCAGCTGGAACGCACCCGCGACGACGTCCACGTCACCGCCGAGGAGCTCGTCGCCGTACGACGTACCGCGGGGCGTCCGACCCCGGACGGCGTGCGCGACAACATCGCCATCACCCTGCGGTACTACGACGCCTGGCTCAACGGCCAGGGAGCCGTCGCCCTCAACGGCCTCATGGAGGACGCGGCGACCGCCGAGATCGCCCGGGTCCAGATCTGGCAGTGGCTCAAGCACAGGACAGTCGACCGCGAGACGGTGGAGCGCCTCTTCGAGGAGGAGCTGGCCACGCTCGGCGCCACCTATCCCTGGGCCCGCCTCGACCAGGTCCGCGACCTCTTCGAACGCACCGCCCTCGCCAAGGAGCTGCCCGCCTTCTTCACCACGGAGGCGTACGCACGCCACCTCGTCGGCCGCCCGGCGGTGCAGGCATGAGCGCGCGCATCACCAAGGCGGGAGTCGTCGGCGGCGGCCAGATGGGCGCCGGGATCGCCGAGGTCTGCGCCCGGGCCGGCGTGCACACCATCGTCTGCGAGGCGGACGCCACCGCCGCCGACCGGGCCCGCGAACGGGTCGCGATCTCCCTGGAACGAGCCGTCCAGCGCGGCAAGCTGGACCGCCTCACCGCCGAGGACGCCCTCGGCCGGCTGGTCTTCACCGGCGATCTCGACGCCCTGGCCGACCGTCAGCTCGTGGTCGAGGCCGTCGTCGAGAACGCCGAGGCCAAGACGGAGGTCTTCACCGTCCTCGACAAGATCGTCGAGGATCCGGGGGCCATTCTGGCCACCAACACCTCCGCCATCCCGGTGATGCGCCTCGGCATGGCCACCCACCGCGCCGACCACGTCCTCGGCCTGCACTTCTTCAACCCGGTGCCCGTGCTGCCGCTGGTGGAGGTCGTCCCCTCCCTGCACACGGCGCCCGCCACGGTCACGGCGGCCGAGGAGTTCGTGACCGGCGTGCTCGGCAAGACCGTGGTCCGCTCCCAGGACCGGTCCGGCTTCGTCGTCAACGCGCTCCTCATCCCGTACCTGCTCTCCGCGATCCGGATGGCCGAGTCCGGGTTCGCGACCGCCGCCGATGTCGACGCCGGGATGGAGCTGGGCTGCGCCCACCCGATGGGCCCGCTGAAGCTCGCCGACCTGATCGGCCTGGACACGGTGGCCTCCATTGCCGCATCGCTCTACGAGGAGTTCAAGGAACCGCTCTACGCCCCGCCGCCGCTGCTCCAGCGGATGGTGGAGGCGGGGCTGCTCGGCCGGAAGACCGGCCGCGGGTTCCACACGTACGACCGGGGCTGAGGGGCCCTTAGGGGGTGTCCGGCCCTGATCCACCGGACACCCCCTGGTCGGGCCGCGGTTGAGGGACCGCGGCCGGTGCCGAGCGGGGTGCGGAGCAGTTGACTGTGCTGCTTCCCACCCCGCCGCGGTGTTTTCCGGCCCCAAGCCGGGCACTCTGGTCCAGACCTCTTGACCGAAGGTCTGGACCATTCTACGGTTTTGGCAGGGTCACGACACTGGGCGGGTCGGGGCGAACCCTTCGCACCGTCGGCGGCCGACCCGGGCAGGAAGGACCTACGGACCATGGGCCGTACATCACGACTGCTGGGCCTCGGCCTGGCCGCGGCGCTCGTCGTACCGATGCTGGTCGGCGCCGCCCCGCCGAAGACCGCCGACTCCCCGAAGACCACGGCCGCCGAAACCTGCGCGGTCAAGTCGAAGCCCACCGGCAAGGTGCTCCAGGGGTACTGGGAGAACTGGGACGGCGCCGCCAACGGCGTGCACCCGCCGCTCGGCTGGATCCCCATCACGGACTCCCGTATCACCCAGCACGGCTACAACGTCGTCAACGCCGCCTTCCCCGTCATCCGTTCCGACGGCACCGTGCTGTGGGAGGACGGCATGGACAACACCGTGAAGGTCGCCACCCCGGCGGAGATGTGTCAGGCCAAGGCCTCCGGGCTCACCCTCCTCATGTCGATCGGCGGCGCGACCGCCGGTATCGACCTCAGCTCCAGCAAGGTCGCGGACCGCTTCGTCGCGACCGTGGTCCCGATCCTGAAGAAGTACAACTTCGACGGCATCGACATCGACATCGAGACCGGCCTCGTCGGCACCGGCACCATCAGCCAGCTCTCCCCGTCCCAGGCCAACCTCATCCGCATCATCGACGGCGTCCTCGCCGCCATGCCGCCGAACTTCGGCCTCACCATGGCGCCCGAGACGGCGTACGTCACCGGGGGCAGCGTGGTCTACGGCTCGATCTGGGGCGCGTATCTGCCCGTCATCAAGAAGTACGCGGACAACGGCCGGCTCTGGTGGCTGAACATGCAGTACTACAACGGCAGCATGTACGGCTGCTCCGGAGACTCGTACTCCGCCGGTACGGTCGCGGGCTTCACGGCCCAGACGGACTGCCTGAACCGGGGGCTCGTCATCCAGGGCACCACCATCAAGGTGCCCTACGACAAGCAGGTCCCGGGCCTCCCCGCACAGCCCGGCGCCGGCGGCGGCCATATGTCACCCTCGCTCGTCTCCCAGGCCTGGAACCACTACAACGGCTCCCTGAAGGGGCTGATGACCTGGTCCCTGAACTGGGACGGCTCCAAGGGCTGGACCTTCGGCGACAACGTGAAGCGTCTCCAGGGCCGCTGACTCCCTCGCCCCCCCGGACCCACCGCGCCCCCGGTCCCGCCCCGGACCGGGGGCGCGGTGCCGTCCCGGCCGGGCGGGCGGCGCTGCGAGGACGGCGTGAACCCATCACCCGCCGAGGCGAGGCAAGGGGACAGAATCGGGTACGGATCGGGGTGATCGTCCGCCCCGGGACGGCGGCCCGTTCCCCCGGGCCGGTGATGACGAAGAGGCAAGAGGAGACCCGATGGTGCACGCACGGGCCGGGCAGCCGGCGCAGTCAGCGGACCTGGTCGACGTGGCACGGCTGGTGACGGCCTATTACGCCCTCCACCCCGATCCGGCCGAGCCCGCCCAGCGGGTGGCCTTCGGTACCTCGGGCCACCGCGGCTCCGCCCTCACGGCCGCGTTCAACGACGACCACATCGCCGCCACCACCCAGGCGATCTGCGACTACCGGGCCCGCCAGGGCACCGACGGGCCGCTCTTCCTCGGCGCCGACACCCACGCCCTCTCCGAACCCGCCCGGGTCACCGCCCTGGAGGTGCTGGCCGCCAACGGCGTCACCGCCCTCATCGACAGCGACGACGGCTACACCCCGACGCCCGCCGTCTCGCACGCCATCCTCACGTACAACCACGGGCGCACCGAGCACCTGGCCGACGGCATCGTGGTCACCCCGTCGCACAACCCGCCCGCCGACGGCGGCTTCAAGTACAACCCGCCCAACGGAGGACCGGCCGCGTCCGACGCCACGTCCTGGATCCAGGACCGGGCCAACGCCCTGATCGAGGCCGGACTTGGCGAGGTCCGCCGCATCCCGTACGCCCGCGCGCTGGCCGCCGACACCACGGGCCGGTACGACTTCCTGACCGCGTACGTCGACGACCTGCCGTCCGTCCTGGACCTGGACGCCGTACGGGACGCGGGCATCCGGATCGGCGCCGACCCGCTCGGCGGCGCCTCCGTCGCGTACTGGGGGCGCATCGGGGAACGGCACCGGATCGACCTCACGGTGGTCAACCCGCTCGCCGACCCGACCTGGCGGTTCATGACGCTGGACTGGGACGGCAAGATCCGCATGGACTGCTCGTCCCCGCACGCCATGGCCTCGCTGATCGAACAGCGCGACGCGTACGCCATCGCCACCGGGAACGACGCCGACGCCGACCGGCACGGCATCGTCACCCCCGACGGCGGCCTGATGAACCCCAACCACTACCTGGCCACGGCCATCGACTACCTCTACACCCACCGCGAGGCCTGGCCCGCCGGAACGGGCATCGGCAAGACGCTGGTCTCCTCCTCGATGATCGACCGGGTCGCCCACGACCTCGGCCGCAATCTGGTGGAGGTCCCGGTCGGCTTCAAGTGGTTCGTCGACGGGCTGTACGACGGCAGCCTCGGGTTCGGCGGCGAGGAGTCGGCCGGCGCCTCGTTCCTGCGGCGCGACGGCCGGGTCTGGACCACGGACAAGGACGGCATCCTGCTGGCCCTGCTCGCCTCCGAGATCACCGCCGTCACCGGCTCCACCCCCTCCCAGCGGTACGCCCAGCTCACCGCCCGCTTCGGCGACCCGGCGTACGCCCGCGTGGACGCGCCCGCGACCCGCGAGGAGAAGGCGGTCCTGGCCAGGCTCTCCCCGCAGCAGGTCAAGGCCGACACCCTGGCCGGGGAGCCCATCACCGCGGTCCTCACCGAGGCACCGGGCAACGGGGCGGCGATCGGCGGCCTCAAGGTCTGCACCGACAGCGCCTGGTTCGCCGCCCGCCCGTCGGGCACGGAGGACGTCTACAAGGTGTACGCGGAGAGCTTCCAGGGACCCGAACACCTCGGCCAGGTCCAGGAGGAGGCGCGCGCCCTGGTCTCGGAGGCGCTGGGCAGCGCCTGAGCCCTGCTCACATGTCCGGTGGCCGGCCACTCGTCGGGGGCCGGCCACCGGACACGCACGGGCGGTACGGCTCTCAGACCTTGGCGGGCCGGGGTCGCAGCAGCGTAGCGGCCAGGGAGGCCGTCAGCGCCAGTACGGCCGCGGTGCACAGGGCCACGGTGGTGAAGCCCTGGTCGTACGCCGCTCTGGCCGCGTCGAGCACCTGGCCGGCTGCGGACGGGTCGAGCGAGGAGGCGGCGGCCTCGGCGGAGGAGAACGACTCCTTCGCCGCCTCCCGGGCGGACGCCACCAGCTCCGGGGTGTCGGGGAATCCGATGCGGTAGGTAACGGTCAGCACCGTGCCCAGCACCGCGACGCCGAGACCGGCCCCCAGCTCGAAGGACGTCTCCTGGATGGCGGCCGCCTCGCCCGAGCGGTCCGGGTCGGCTGCCGCCATGATGGAGTCCGCGCCCAGCGTCATCACGACTCCCGCCCCGTACCCCGCCAGCAGGAGCGGCGCGACCAGCGCCGGGTAGGCGCCGGTGTCGCCCAGCAGGGCCAGCAGGGCCATGGCGACCGCGAAGGCGCCGAGGGCCCCCGTCAGCGCCCACCGGTTCCCCAGGCGGGCCGAGACCCATGGGGCCGTGGTCGCTCCGGCGGCGTTGGCCGCCGCCAGCGGCATCAGGGCCAGGCCCGCGTGGACCGGAGTGAAGCCGCCGACCTGCTGGAGCCACTGGGTGAGGAAGAAGAGCAGGGCGACATAACTGCCGAAGCAGCCGATGACGCACACGGTGGCGGTGTAGAAGACGCGGTCGGAGAAGAGCGAGAAATCCAGCAGCGGTTCGGTGAGACGGCGCTGGCGGCGGACGAAGAGGTACAGCAGGGCCACTCCGGCGACCGCGGTCACGACGATCACGGTGCTGAGGCCGACGTGTTCGCCGGCTCGCTTGAGCGCGTACACCACAGCGGCCAGGCCCGTTACGGACAGCGCCACACTGGCCAGGTCCCATCGTCGGGGCCGCGGGTTGCGCGATTCGGGGATGATCCAGGCGCCGACCACGAAGATGGCCAGGGCGATGGGTACGTTGATGAGGAACGCGGCCCCCCAGCCCCACTGCTCGGTGACCAGCCCGCCCACGAGCGGTCCGATGGTGGCTCCGACGCTGTGCGCGGCGGTCCAGATGCCGATGGCCACCGCCCGCTCCCGGCTGTCGGAGAACACCACCCGGATGATGGCGACGGTGGACGCCATGATCATGGCGGCGCCGATGCCCAGGACCACCCGGGAGGCGATCAGCTGCGCGGTGGAGGAGGACAGGCCGGCGGCGGCGGAGGCGAGCCCGAAGAGCGCGAAGCCGCCGAGGACCATGCGCTTGCGTCCGATCCGGTCCCCCAGGGTGCCGCAGGTCACCAGGAGTGCGGCGAGGGTGAGCGAGTAGACATCGACGATCCACAGCAGTCCCGCGCTGCTCGGACGCAGGTCCAGGCTCATGCTGGGGACCGCCGCGTGCAGGACGGTCAGGTCGATGCCGCACAGCAGAAGGCTGGTGGAGAGCACGGCGAGCACCAGCCACCGCCGCTGTGCGGGCAGTTCGCCCGGTGGGGGAGAGGTGCGTAACGATGCTGCGCTTTGGGTCATGGCAGCACTATCGTGCGCGCGGTATCCCCAGGACAAGTACGGTCATTCATGTGTCATAGTGCCAATCTGTATACCCATGGAGGCTGTTGATGCGGAGCACGACAGGGCGGACGCCGGACTACTGTGCGATCGAGGTGGCGATGGAGGTGCTCGGCGGCCGCTGGAAGCTCGTCATCCTCAAACAACTCCTGGGAGGCAAGCAGCGCTTCAGCGAGCTCAAGCGGGCCATGCCGCAGATCACCGCGCGGATGCTCACCCGGCAGCTGCGCGCGATGGAGGAGGACGGGCTGGTGGAGCGCACCGTGTACCGCGAGGTGCCGCCGCGGGTCGAGTACACGCTCACCGAGACCGGCCGGGGTCTCGACGAGATAGCGGGCATGCTCGACGACTGGGGTCGCTGGTACCTGGCAACGCGGGGCGGGTCGTTGAACGGCCCGCCCCGGATGCCCGCACGCACGGACGGCCACCCGGTCGAGGGGGCCGTGCCGTAGGGGGTGTCTGGCGGTCAGAACTCCCGGAGGTTCTCGCGCAGCGTCGCGCCCGGTGTGTACACCGACCGCGTCAGGCCCCGGCGCTGGAGCGCTGGTACGAGCCCGTCGGTGACTTCGGCGATGTACCGCCGGTTCAGCCGTAGGAGCGGAGTCGTGATCATGAAGCCGTCGCCGCCCACCTCCTCCATGATCTCGCCCATCCGGTCGGCGACCTGGTCCGGTGTACCGATCAGCTCGACCGAGGAGACCAGGCCGCCCGCCCCGTCCACCGCCAGCTGGCGCAGGGTCTTGCCGCTGCCCCACTGCTGGAACTTGTCCAGCGAGCCCTGCTCGCCATTGGTGACGAGCTTGCGCGGCAGGGGCTCGTCCAGCGCGAACTGCATGAAGTCGATCTCGGTCAGGGAGGAGATCTGCGCCAGGATGTTCTGGGTGAACCGGGGTGAGGCGACCATCCTGGCCTGCTTGGCCTCCGCCTCCTCCAGGGTCTCGCCCAGGGTGGGCGTGACACAGAACAGCACCTTGATCTCGTCGGGGTCCCGCCCCGCCTCGGCCGCGTGCCGCCGTACGTCGTCACGGAACTCCCGCATGCTCTCGACGCCGCTGCCGATCGCGATGATCGAGTCGGCGTTGCGGGCCGCGAACCGCCGGCCGCGCGGTGAGGCACCCGCCTGGACGAACGCCGGCCGGTGTTGCGGCGACGGGACCGTGTTCAGCGGGCCGCGCACCGAGAAGTGCTTGCCCTTGAAGTGGACCGGGCGGACCTTGGTGTGGTCGGCGTAGACACCCTCGTCACGGTCGATGACGACCGCGTCCTTGTCCCAGGACTCGAAGAGCTGCTTGACGACGTCCACGTACTCGTCGGCCATCTCGTACCGCACTTCGCGCGGCGGCAGGACGTCCAGGCCGAAGTTCTGTGCGGCCAGGTCCTCCGCGCTGGTGACGATGTTCCAGCCGAACCGCCCGCCCAGCATGCTGTCCATCGTGGAGGAGAGCCGGGCCGTCATGAACGGCGGGTACGCCATCGTGGACAGTGTCGCGACGATGCCCAGGCTCCGGGTCGCCAGCCCCATGGCGACCGCCAGGGGCACCGGGTCGTGCTTGGGCGCCACCATGGCCTGCTTGAGCACGGCCTCCGCGGAGCCGCCGTAGCTCTCCGGCACCATCAGCTTGTCCTCGATGATGACGTAGTCGAAGCAGGCACGTTCGAGCGCCTGGGCGACCTCCGTGTGGAACTTCCCGTCCCACGGCCTGCCCCCCGAGCCGAACGGGCCCTGCCAGTCGTCCGGGGTGAAGTTGAAGATGAAGGCGAGATGGAACGGGCTGCTCATGAAGTCTCCGTCTGCTCGGTCGTGGCGGTCCCGGTGGATACGGCCCGGACGGGCAGCAGTCCCTCACCGCTGCGGACCAGTTCGACCGCCTCGGCGACGACATAGCGGAAGAGCTTCTCCCCGAGGGCCGCGCTCGAACCGTGGGTGGAGGAGAGCACGCCGTCGTTGGTGGTCCGGGTGACGTCGATCGGGTGCAGGTAGACGCCGCTGCGCGGCGGCCTGTCGTGTCCCGGCCTGGCCTCACGCACCAGATCGGGCCGCAGATGCAGCATCAGGCTGGTCTCGGTGAGCCCGGCGTGTTCCGCGTGCCAGCCGGGGAACTCCGGGAACTCCGCCCGCAGCCAGGACTCCTGGACCAGGCTCCACCAGCTGAAGGCGAGCACCTGCCGGTCGCCGAGAGCCTCCGACTGGCGCACCTGGTCGAGGGACTCGAAGAGGAAGGGCTCGTTCTCGAAGTGACCGTTCACCACCAGCAGCCGGGCGAACGGCAGCCGGGCGAGCGACAGCAGCTCCTCGCGGAGGAACCGGATGAGCGTGTCGCCGTTGACGTGCAGCGTGCCCGGGAACGACAGCCCCCCACCGCTCTGCGGCAGGGAACGGGCCGCCACCGGCTGCGCGGGGAGGACGAAAGCGTCGAGCTCCGCCGCGACGGCCCTCGCGAACTCCTCGGCGAGCACCGTGTCGACGGACAGCGGCAGATGCGGGCCGTGCTGCTCGGTGGCTCCCACCGGCCACACGAGGGTCTGGCCGTGCAGGGCTTCCAGAACCTCCGCGCTGGTCAGGTCCGCGTACGAGCGCGGCCCGGGGTACGGTCCGCTCATTGCAGCGCCTCCATCGGAGCGGCCGTGAGCTGCGCGGTCTCGTCGACGATCCGGTCCAGGGTGGCGTACATGTCGGTGTGCAGGGCGGTGTACACCTGGGTCACGTCCGCGCCGACCCGCAGATAGTCGGCCACGTCGCGGCCGGAGGCGATACCCCCGCACCCCATGACCGGCAGGGTGAACCCCCGCCGGCGCAGGCGCCATATCGCCGCGAGCACCAGAGGTTTGATCCCGGGGCCCGAATAGCCGTACACACCGCCGAGTTCGAGTTCACCGCTCTCCGGAGCCACGGCGGCCCCCGAGATGGTGTCGCTGATGGTGACGGCGTCCGCGCCCGCGTCGATGGCGGCGCGTACCCGGTCCTCCAGCCCTTCCCCGATGGCCAGTTTCACGGATATGGGCACGGAGACGCGGGCACGGACCTCGGCGGTGTACGCGTGCACCCGCTCCGGGGTGTCCTCAGGCAGCCCGGACTCCTCGTTGAGGCAGGAGATGCCGAGTTCGAGCGCGCGGCAGCCGGTGCTCTGGACCTGGGCGGCCAGGAGACCGAGCTCGGCCGGGGTGTCGGCGTGGACCGAGGCGATCACCGGCAGCCCGTCGGCGGCGAACGAACGCAGCACCTCCAGCCAGTGGCCGACCGAACGCTTGGAGTAGGTGGTGCTGTTCAGCATGCCGACCGGGAGCCGGAGAATGCGCTCGTCCAGGCCCATGGGCGGGCTCGGATGGATGGTCTTGGTGACGACGGCCCCCGCGCCCTTCGCGATGAGCTTGCGGATGTTGCGCTCCTGGTCGGTCAGGAGCCCGGAACCGACGAGGACGGGATTGGCTACGGGGATGCCTAAGATGGACAGATCGGACATGCGCTCCTCCGAGGGGCGATCGATGACCGGGGAGGCATGATCAGGCCGCGATGCCGGCGTCGACGGCCTCGCGCTGCCGCTCGGTGACGCCGAGGACGGCCTCGGTCAGCAGGCTCGGCTTGTCGAGGAACTGGTCGAAGTCGATGGTCCGTACGGTGCCGACCCTGTGCAGCCCCTTGAGGAGATGGCTCGCCGACTCCACGAACGGCTGCTTGGTGATGAGGACGACCGGCCGGCCGAGTGCGGTCGCCCAGCCCAGCTCCACGTGGGTGCCGTCGGTCCGGCGCAGTGTCAGGTCCTCCAGCACGGGCAGTACCGGGACGAAGACGTCGCACTTGCGCATCCAGCGGAAGTCCCGGACGGAGACCTGCTCCGGGGTGAACGCCGCGGTCTGCTCGCCGAACTCCTCCACCCGGTGGGCGGAGAAGGTGTTCGCGCCGTTCTCCTCCGCGACGGATATCGCCGTCTGAATGGCGTCCTGCAGTTCGGGAACGAATCCGTTCGGCAGGATGGCGTGCTGGATCGGGCCCCCTACGAAGACATCGAGTCCGGTCAGCAGTCCGGACGGAGGCGTTGTTTTCGGCATGGGATTCTCCAATTCGGCAGGATGGGGAACGTAGGGGCGAAAGCCGTCCCACGCAGAGAAGCGCGCCGAGGTGGGCGCGGTGAAGGGACGGTGCGCGTCCCTCGCAGGTGTGACGAATGGTCAGATGGAGGCGCTGTCGCGCAGGGCGGTGTAGCGGCCGCGGTGGTACACCAGAGGCCTCTCGGCCGGACCGGCATCGAGCCAGCGGACGTCCGCGACCACGATCAGGTGGTCACCACCGGGGTACTCGGTATTGATCTCGCATTCGATCCATGCCGATGCGCCGACAAGCAGGGGGTTTCCGCCTGGTGAGTAATTCCAGACAACACCTGCGAACTTGTCCGTTCCGGAGCGGGCGAACCTGTCGCTGAGCTGCTGCTGGTCCTCGCCGAGAACATTGATGCAGAAACGGCGCAGCCGGCTGATGGTGGGCCAGGTGGTCGATGCGCGGCTGACGCACAGAACGACCTGTGGGGGATCCAGGGAAAGGGAGGAGAATGCCTGACAAGTGAACCCGAACAGCCCGTCGTCGCCCAGGGCTGTCACCACGGTGACGCCGGAGCAGAAGTTTCCGAGTGTGGACCGGAAGGACGCCGAGGCGTGCTCGTCCAAGGCCGGGCGTGCGTTGCTCATCGGTAGGTGACCCCCCGCTCGTCAGGCATGCGGCCATCACCCAGGGGTGAGGGCTCGCAAAGGTTTCCCGTACATGAACTGGCGATGAAGCGTTCGCTGGCGTTGTGAAGGAATATCGGGCCGTCTGTTTTTCAGGGAGCCGAAACGGTTCTGCCCGGTCACCCCCGGTCCGAGCGAGATCAAGCATGCACCTGTCGAGCGGTTATGCCAACCATCTCCTTTTTGATGGCGAGAATCCTGCCGGACCTATTGCGCCATGAGGCCGGGAACGGACCCTTGCCCGGGGTCGGGTCCAGGGCTTCCCGCAGTGTGGTAATTCCTGGTGCAGTGCTCCGGAACGCCGTTCCGAGGACTGTGGGGATTGTTCGGACACCTTCATACGGTTGTCATGTGCGGCATCGTCTCGCCGGTCGTGATCTGGCCACTCCGGCCCCGGACCGTCAGAACCGGTGGCAATGCCCGAAAGGACAGGAAGGCCGAAGGGAAAGGGGCCGGATTTCTCCGTACCGGCGTCCGCCCGCCCGGTAACCTCTGCCCGAGCACCGACCCACCTCCGAGCACGGCCGCGGCCTGCCCCGACGGCTCCGCCCATCCTGGGCGGGTGCGGCTGCCCAGGATGGCCGCGCCCGGCCCCACCCCCCGGCCGGGAGCGCGGTGGCCGGTGGAAGGCGGCAGGGCCGGCGGCCGGGACCGCTCGACCTCCATGTGTTTCCCGCCATCGTTTCCACAGGAGCTGACCAGACATGCGCAGCACCGAACCGACCAAGCACATCTTCGTCACCGGGGGTGTCGCCTCCTCCCTCGGCAAGGGTCTGACTGCCTCCAGCCTGGGTGCTCTGCTCAAGGCGCGTGGCCTGCGGGTCACGATGCAGAAGCTCGACCCGTATCTGAATGTCGATCCGGGCACGATGAATCCGTTCCAGCACGGTGAGGTGTTCGTCACCAACGACGGCGCCGAGACCGATCTGGACATCGGGCACTACGAGCGCTTCCTCGACGTGGACCTCGACGGCTCCGCCAACGTGACGACCGGCCAGGTGTACTCGCAGGTCATCGCCAAGGAGCGGCGCGGGGAGTATCTGGGTGACACCGTGCAGGTGATCCCGCACATCACCAACGAGATCAAGCACCGTATCCGCCGGATGGCGACGGATGACGTGGATGTGGTGATCACCGAGGTGGGCGGGACGGTGGGTGACATCGAGTCGTTGCCGTTCCTGGAGACCGTGCGTCAGGTGCGGCACGAGGTGGGGCGGGACAATGTGTTCGTCGTGCACATCTCGCTGCTGCCCTACATCGGCCCGTCGGGTGAGCTGAAGACCAAGCCGACGCAGCACTCGGTGGCCGCGTTGCGCAATATCGGTATCCAGCCGGATGCGATCGTGCTGCGTGCCGATCGTGAGGTGCCGATCTCCATCAAGCGGAAGATCTCGCTGATGTGTGATGTGGACGAGGCGGCGGTGGTGGCGGCGATCGACGCGAAGTCGATCTACGACATTCCCAAGGTGCTGCACACCGAGGGTCTGGACGCCTATGTGGTGCGCAAGCTGGACCTGCCGTTCCGGGATGTGGACTGGGCCACCTGGGACGATCTGCTGGACCGTGTCCACCATCCTGATCATGAGGTCACGGTCGCGTTGGTCGGTAAGTACATCGATCTGCCGGACGCTTATCTCTCGGTGACCGAGGCCATGCGGGCGGGCGGTTTCGCCAACAAGGCCCGGGTCAGGGTCAAGTGGGTGACTTCCGACGACTGCCGTACCGCCGCTGGTGCGGCCGAGCGTCTGGGGGATGTGGACGGCATTCTGATCCCGGGCGGTTTCGGTGAGCGTGGGGTGGATGGCAAGGTCGGTGCCATCCGCTATGCGCGGGAGAACAGGATTCCGCTGCTGGGGTTGTGTCTGGGGTTGCAGTGCATCGTGATCGAGGCGGCGCGTTCGCTGGCCGGGATCCCGGATGCCAACTCCACCGAGTTCGATGCAGCGACCTCTCATCCGGTGATCTCGACGATGGAGGAGCAGGTCGCCTACGTCGAGGGTGCGGGTGACCTGGGCGGGACGATGCGGCTGGGTCTTTATCCGGCCAAGCTGGCGGAGGGTTCCCTGGTGCGGGAGGCGTATGCGGGTGAGCCGTATGTGGAGGAGCGGCACCGGCACCGCTACGAGGTGAACAACGCCTACCGTGGTGAGCTGGAGAAGAAGGCCGGGCTGGTGTTCTCGGGCACTTCGCCGGACAACAAGCTCGTCGAGTACGTGGAGTACCCGCGCGAGGTGCACCCCTATCTCGTCGCCACCCAGGCCCACCCCGAACTCCGCTCCCGCCCCACCCGCCCGCACCCGCTCTTCGCCGGTCTGGTCAAGGCAGCCGTCGAGCGCCATGAGGCAGCTCACAGGGGGGTGGAGACCGCGGACCGGCCGGGCCCGGCCGAAGCGTTCTCCGCGGAGACGTCGGCCGGACCGGCGGGGGCCGGACAGGGAGAGGATCAGAGGCGGCCGGGCACGGCCCAGGGGAGGGCTCAGCAGGCCCCCGGCACGGTGGGCTGCACCTGACGCAGGAACGTGGCGTTGTCCGGGGTGCGGCGGACCTTGTCCAGCAGCGCCTCCAGCGCGCCCTGACCGTCCCGGGCGTGCAGGGCGCGGCGCAGCGCCCGTACGGTGGAGAGCTCGGCGGGGCCTGTCAGCAGCTCCTCGCGGCGGGTCCCGGAGCGGGCGATGTCGACGGCCGGGAAGACCCGCCGGTCCGCGAGCGAGCGGTCCAGGCGCAGCTCCATGTTGCCGGTCCCCTTCAGCTCCTCGAAGAAGAACTCGTCGGCGCGGGAGCCCGTCTCGACGAGGGCCGTCGCCAGGATGGTGAGCGAGCCGCCCTCCTCGGCGGAGCGGGCCGCCCCGAACAGCTTCTTGGGGCCGGCCAGGGCCGCCGCGTCGACACCGCCGCTCAGAGTGCGGCCGCCCGATCCGGCCGCGTTGTTGTGGGCGCGGCACAGCCGGGTGAGGGAGTCCAGCAGGATCACCACGTCCTGCCCCTGCTCGACGAGGCGCTTGGCGCGTTCGACGGCCAGGTCGGCGAGGGCGATGTGCTCCTTGGCAGGCCGGTCGAAGGTGGAGGCGTACACCTCGCCGCGCACCGAGCGACGCATGTCGGTGACCTCCTCGGGGCGTTCGTCCAGGAGGACCACCATCAGGTGGCACTCGGGGTGGTTGGTGGCGACGGCGGCGGCGAACTGCTGGAGCAGGACCGTCTTGCCGGTCCGGGGCGGTGCGACGAGCAGGCCGCGCTGGCCCTTGCCGACGGGGGAGACCAGATCGACGATCCGGGGTGCCGCGCCGCCCTTCTCCGTCTCCAGCCGCAGCCGTTCGGTGGGGTGGACCGGGGTGAGGTCGCGGAAGTGGGCGCGGCCGGCCGGGGACTGCGGCGCGAGGCCGTTGACCCGGTCGACGGTGGCGAGGACGCGCGGCCGCTCGCAGCTCCCCTCGACGGCGTCGCCCTTGCGCAGGCCGTAGCGGCGGATCAGTGCGGGGGAGACCTTGATGTCGTCGGGGGAGGGGTGGCCGCCCTGGACGCGGAGGAGGCCGTGGCCGCCCGCGACGGTGTCGAAGAGCCCGGCGGCCCGGACGGGGCGCGGCTCGGGGGTGACGGGGCGTTCGAGAGTGGTGGTCATGGGAGGGGTCCTTTCGCGGACATGGCGAATGAAGGACCGGCGTACGGAGGGGCGGCATCGTCACGCCCGCACCGGGGCACGGAAGCCCGGCAGCCGGAAGGAGAGACAGCGAGAGAGAAACGCTGAGGAAGAAGCTGGATCGCCGGTCGTACGAGGACGGGCGCAACAGCGATGGAGAGAGAAACTCAGCACCGGTGCCCGACGAAGGGGCATCAACGTGTGCTCATCGCACTGTAGCACGGTCCACCGGGAAAACGGGTCGAGGGTGGTGCGGACCCGGTACTGCCGGGTCCGCACCACCCTCGGAAAGACTGTTCGCCGCCGCCTTCGCTCAGCCGGTCACCCCGAGCAGCGGCGCCCAGGCCTCCAGCGCCGGCTTCTCGGCCAGGTCGGCGAAGGCCACCTCGATCCCGTGGTCGCGGCGCCAGGCCGCCGCCAGGGACATCAGACGGACGGAGTCGAGCCCGTAGTCCACGAGGTTCTCGTCGAGCGGGATCTCCTCCGGCTCCTCGCCGAGGATGTCGGCGACATCGGCACGCAGCTGGTCGAGTGTCAGGGCCACAGCGGTCACTTCCCTTCGAAGACGGCTCGGGCGGTGGTGACGACGGCACACTTTCCGGCCGCCCAGCGCAGCGCCATCGCGTGGTCGTCGGCCGAGAAGTCCGCCACCGCGTCGGCCACCACGAACGCCTGGATGTCCTGCATCCACGCGTCGCACGCCGTCATCAGGACGCCGATGTGGGCGTAGACGCCGGTGAGGACGATCTGGTCGCGGCCCTGTTCGCGCAGCCGCTCTAGCAGATCGGTGCGGACGAAACCGCTGTACTTCCACTTGGTGATGACGGTGTCGCCGTCGTCGGGCGCGACCTCGTCGGCGATGGCCGCCGCGTGCTCGTCGGCGGGCAGGCCGGGGCCCCAGAAGTCCTGCTGGAGCCCGCGCTCCTCGGCGCTCTGGCCGCCGGGCTGCGCGGTGTAGAGGACGGGCACGCCCAGGCGCGCCGCCTCCTTCTTCAACTCGGCCACATGCGCGAGGAGTTCGGGCACGGGCGCGGCTTGCCGGTCGTACGCCGACAGGAAGTAGTTCTGCAGGTCGTGGACGAGGAGCACGGCGCGCGCCGGGTCGACGGTCCAGTCGACCCGGTTGGCGGGCAGCTCGTCGGCGGCCGGCATGGGATAGGGGGTGATGGCGGGCAGGGCCATGGTGGAGAGGGTTCCGTTCGAAAGGTGCGGGGACGTGTGCGGGGACGTACGGCGGTAACGTCAGAGGGCGGGGGCGGGAGCAGGGGCGGGGTCGGCGGTGCGGGCGGCCGCGTTGCGCAGGTCCTTCTTGGAGACCTTGCCGACCCCGGTCTGCGGGAACGCGTCCACGAACTCGACCCGGTCCGGCACCTTGTAGGCGGCCAGACCCCGTTCCCGTACGAACCGTTTGATCGCCACCGCCTTCAGCGGACCGGCGCCCGAGCGCAGGATCACGTACGCGCAGACGCGCTCACCCAGATACGGGTCCGGCTCCGCCACCACGTTCGCGTCGTGCACGGCCGGGTGGGCGAGGATGTGGTTCTCCACCTCCTCGGCGGCGACCTTCTCACCACCCCGGTTGATCTGGTCCTTGGCGCGCCCCTCCACGACGATGTGCCCGCTCTCCGTCACCCGGACGACATCGCCGGTGCGGTAGAAGCCGTCCTCGGTGAAGGAGCGGGCGTTGTGCTCGGGGGCTTTCCAGTAACCGCGGATCGTGTACGGGCCCCGGGTCAGCAGGTGGCCCGTCTCACCGGGCGCCACCTCCCGGTCCTCGTCGTCGACGACCAGGATCTCGTCGTCCGGCGAGATGGGCCGCCCCTGTGTGGTGACGATGGTCTCCACCGGGTCGTCCAGACGCGTGTAGTTGACCAGACCCTCCGCCATCCCGAAGACCTGCTGGAGCGTGCAGCCGAGCGCGGGACGCACCCTGCGGGCCGCCTCCTCGCTGAACTTGGCGCCGCCCACCAGCAGGACGTCCAGGCTGCTGAGGTCGTGCGCGCTGCCGGGCGCGGCCTCGGTCCACAGCAGGGCCAGCGGCGGCACCAGGCCGGTGATGGTCACGCCCTCGCGCTCGATCAGCGGGAAGGCCACCTCGGGCGAGGGCTGCGGGCAGAGCACCACGCGCCCCCCGGCGTACAGCACACCGAGCGAACCGGGGGAGGAGAGCGGGAAGTTGTGGGCGGCGGGCAGCGCCACCAGGTAGACGCTGTTCTCGTCGACCCCGCAGATCTCGTTGGAGCCCCACAGCGAGTAGATGTAGTCGTCGTGGGTGCGCGGGATCAGTTTCGGTACGCCGGTGCTGCCGCCGGAGAGCTGGAGGAAGGCCAGGTCGTCCGGGCGCGGACCGCCGTAGCCGACCGGCTCCTCGGCCACCTCGGCCAGCGCCTCGAAGTCGCCCGGGTCCCCCTGGGCGACGAACACGTGCTTCAGCGTGGGCACTTGGGCGCGGGTCTTCGCCGCAAGCTCCCGGTAGTCGTAGCCGCCGCTCTCGGCCGCGATGACGTAGGCGACCGCCTCGGTGAACTCGCAGAAGTAGGCGATCTCGGTCTCACGGTGGGCGGGCAGGGCGAAGACGGGCAGCGCGCCGATCCGGAACAGCGCGAAGATCACCTCGAAGAACTCGGCGATGTTGGGGAGTTGCACCACCACCTTGTCGTCCTTGGCGATCCCCCGGGCGAGGAACCCCGCGGCCAGCCGGTCGGCGCGCCGGTCGAGGTCGGCGTAGGTCCACCGGCTCCCGGCCACCGGGTCGACGATCGCGATCCGGTCCGGGTGCTCCTCCGCGCGCTGCCGCAGCATCTCGCCGAAGGTCTCCCCGCGCCACCAGCCGGCCGCCCGGTACCTCTCGGCGAACTCGGCGGGCCAGGTCGGCGCCGCTTGCGTACTCACAGCTCGGCTCCCACGGCGCTCAGGAAGGTGCGGAACTTGGCGCCGGTCTCGGCGGTCTCCGCCTCGGGCTCGGAGGCGGCGACGATACCCGCGCCCGCGTAGAGGCGGAGTGTGCGCTCCTCGGCCTCGGCGCAGCGGATCGTGACGACCCATTCACCGTCTCCGTCGGCGTTCCCCCAGCCGACGACACCGGTGAAGAAGCCGCGGTCGAACGGCTCGGTCTCCGCGATGACCTGACGGGCCGTCCGCGTCGGCGTCCCGCACACGGCGGGCGTCGGGTGCAGTGCCATCGCCAGGTCCAGCGCCGAGGTGGAGGCGGAGGAGAGGGTGCCGGTGACCGTGGTCGACAGGTGCCACATGGTGGCGGTACGGATCAGCGTCGGCCGGGCCGGAACGGTCATCCCGGTGCAGTGCGGGGCGAGCGCCTGGTGGACGGCGTCCACGACGACGGCGTGCTCGTGGAGGTCCTTGACCGACTCCAGCAGCGTCGCGGCGCGGCGGACGTCCTCGGCGAGGTCGTCGCTGCGCGGGGTGGACCCGGCGAGCGGGTTGGCGACGACCTGGTTGCCGTGGCGGGAGACGAGCAGCTCGGGGCTGGCGCCGATCAGGGTACGGTCCGGGCCGGTCGGCAGCGCGAAGGTGTAGCCGGAGGGGTCGCGGCGGGCCAGCCGCTGGAGCATCGCGGGCAGGTCGAGCGGGGCGTCGGAGGTGAGTTCCAGGGTGCGGGCCAGCACCACCTTGCTGAACTCGCCGCGCCACATGCGGGCCACGGCGGCGGCGACGCCCTCGCCGTAGACCTCGGGCGCGGGCACCGGCCGGATCTGCCAGTCGGTCGTGGCGGACGGTCCGGCGGGCAGGGCGATCATCGGGTCGGAGGCGAGCGGCGGGGCGGTGCGCACCGACGCCGGCACGTGGAGCGCGGCCGGTGCCGTGTGGTCGAACGGGATGGCGCCGATCACCAGGGGCGATTCCTGTCCGTCGGCGACGGCCTCGGCCAGGGCGGCGTCCACCCGCTCGGTCAAAGGTCTCTCGTCGTGCGGGACTTCGCGCCCCGGACCGCGTGCGAGCAGGGTGCGTCCGGGCGTGGCGAGGAAGTGGTCGCCCGGTGTGTAGCCGTCCAGGAGCGATGTGGCCGCTCCGACGGAGGGGTGGGCCGGGTCGGCCGGGGGGACGTGCGTGGCGACCTGGGATGCCGTCGACACGGGGACTCCATTCTCGATGGTCCCGTCAGCGGGTGCGGGGGGCTGGCTGGGAAGGTGAAGTGGTACGGAGGGTCGTGCGGGAGGCCGCCGGTCAGCGCAGGGTCGCGCCGCCGTCGACGTACAGCTCCTGGAGCGTGATGTGGCGGGCGCGGTCCGAGGCGAGGAACGCCACCGCGTCGGCGATGTCGGAGGGTTCGGCGATCCGGCCGAGCGGAATGCCGGTGCGGTACGTCGACGGGTCCCCGTCGATCACCCGCGCCTCGGCGCCCGGGTCGGTCCACAGGGCACGCTGCATGGCGGTGTCGGTGGAGCCGGGGGCGACGACGTTGCAGCGTACGCCGCTGCGGGCGAGTTCGAGGCCCAGACACTTGGTGAACATGGCGGCGGCGGCCTTGGAGGCGGCGTAGGCGGCCATGCCGGTGCGCGGGATCCCGGCGGCGTTGGAGCCGACGGTGACGATGCAGCCTCTTCTGCGGGCCGCCATCAGGGGGGCGACGGCCTGGGAGACGTGGAAGACACCGGTGGTGTTCACCGCGAAGGTGTCCGCCCAGTCCTGCGCGGAGAGCGTGGTCGCCGGGCCGGTACGCAGGATGCCCGCGACGTTCACCAGGATGTCCACCGGGCCCAGTTCGCGTTCGACGCGGGCCACGGTGTTCTCCACCGCGACCCGGTCCGTGACGTCCAGCACATACGAATCCAGGCAGCCCGCCGACCGCTCGCCCGCCGGCAGTTTCTCCTGCCGCCGGGGCCAGTCGGCGGCCAGCGCCTCGATGGTGTGGCCGGCCCGGTCGGTGGCGGCCACCTGGACGCCGAGGTCGGCGAGAAGTTCGGCGACAGCGGCTCCGATGCCTTGTCCGGCGCCGGTCACCAGGGCCGTTCGGCCCTCGAACTCGCCACTTGTGCCCGGTATGTGCTCAGGCATGAAAACAACCTCCCCCTGGGTGTTAGGTAAGGGTAACCTAAATTGATTCGACCGCCCAGAAGGGTGTCGAGCCGTCGATATACGGTTAGGTTAGCCTCACCTTATGCAAACGCCGCACACGGGGACCACGGCCTCGGCCCCCGAACATGACTCCTCGACCGCCCAGTTGGACGGAGGGGAGAGCGAACGGACGGCCAAGACGCCGCCCGCCGCAGCGGAGGAACCCGCTCCGGCCGCGGGCTCCAGACCCGGTGCCGTACCCGCTACGGAGATATCCCCGGGTAAGGAGTCATCCCCGGGTGCGGAGGCGGCCGCCTCGCGCGCGCCCTCGGCCGGTGGCCGCACCGTGGCGCTCGCCGTCGCCGGTCTCACGGTGGCCGTCCTGCTGCTCAGCGGCCTCTCCCTCTCCATCGGCGCGGGCGAGGTCGGCGTCGGAGGGGTGCTCGACTATCTGCTGAACCGGGACGGGGCCCGCGACAACGCCCGCCTCTCCCTCGTCGTCGGCGACCTGCGCCTCCCGCGCACCTTCACCGCGCTGCTCGTCGGCGCGGCCCTCGGTGTGGCCGGATGCCTCCTCCAGGCGGTCACCCGCAACCCGCTCGCCGAGACCGGACTGCTCGGCGTCAACGCCGGTGCCTCTCTCGGCGTCGTCGCGGGCATCGCGCTCCTCGGCTTCGATTCCGGTTACGCCTACCTGGTCTGCGCGTTCGTCGGCGCGGTGGTCGCCAGCGGCCTGGTCCTCCTCATCTCCGGACGGCGCGGCGGCGGCTCTCCCATGCGCCTGGTGCTCGCGGGGGCGGCGCTCGGCGCCACCTTCGGCGGACTCACCAGCGTCATCGTCGTCAACTCCGCCGAGACCTACGACAGATTCCGCTTCTGGGTCCTCGGCTCCCTCGCCGGAGTCGAGGGCTTCGGCGAACTCGGCCGCCTGGCCCCCGTCCTCGCCATCGGATTCCTCGTCGCCCTCCTCGTCGCCCGCCCGCTCTCCGCCCTGGCGCTCGGCGACGACCTGGCCCGCAGCCTCGGCCACCGGCCGCCCGTCATCCGCACGGTCGTCGCCATCGGCGTCACCCTCCTCACCGCCTCCGCCGTCGCGCTGGCCGGGCCCATCTCCTTCCTCGGCCTGCTCGCCGGATTCCTCGCCCGCGCCATCGCGGGCACCCGGCTGGCCGCCCGCCTCCTGCTCGCCGGACTCATCGGCGCCTGCGTGCTGGCCGTCTCCGACGTCGCCGCCCGCGTGGTCTCCCGGCCCTTCGAGGCCCCCGTCTCCGTGATCGTCGCCCTCATCGGCGCCCCCGTCCTCATCGCCATCGTCCGCGCCCAGCAGCTGGCCTCGATGGGCATGACGGAACCGGCCACCGAGGAGCGCGCCCCGGACCGCCCGCGCCGCTTCAAGCTCACGCTGCCGCGCCCCAAGCCCCGTACGCCCAAGGCTGTTCGCGTCCGCCCGCCGGACACCCTCGTCGTCCGCCGCGGCCCCCTCTCCCTGCTGGTCACCCGGCGCGCGGCCCTCGCCGCCATCGCCCTCGCCGCGGCCCTTCTGCTCGCCGTCGTCCTCTCCGCCTACGCGGGCCAGAGCGACATGGGCGTGGCCCGCACCTTCCGTGCCGTCTTCGGCCAGGGCGACCGCTTCGACGTCCTGCTCGTCCAGAACTTCCGCCTCGGCCGCATCGTCGCCGGACTCACCGCGGGCGCCGCCCTCGGCCTCGCGGGCTGCCTCACCCAGACCCTGGCCCGCAACCGCCTGGCCACCCCCGAACTCCTCGGTGTCAACGACGGGGCCACCGCCGCCGTCCTGCTCTCCGTCACCCTCAGCGCCACCGGAACGTTCGGCGCCTGGTGGGCCGGGCCGATCGGCGCCCTGGTCGCCGTCATCGTCGTCACCACGGTCTCCGGCGGCCTCGGCCAGCGCGGCTACCGCGTCCTCGTCGTCGGCCTCGCGATGTCCGCCCTGGCCTCCGCCATCACCCAGGTCGTCCTCTCCCGCCGGTCCCTCAGCTCCGCCAGCTCGCTCTACGTGTGGACCTCCGGCAGCCTCAACGGACGCAGCTACTCCGTAGCCGTCCCCGTTCTCATCGGCCTCGCGGTCCTCGTCCCCATCAGCCTCGCCGTCGCCCGCCACCTGGGCGTCCTGCGCTTCGACGACGCCACCGCCTCCTCCCTCGGCTCCGCCCCCGGCCGGGTCCGCGCTCTGGCTCTGCTGCTGGCCGTCGGCCTCGCGGGCCTCGCGGTCGGCATCTGCGGCCCGGTCGGCTTCGTGGCCCTCGCCTCACCCGTCATCGCCTCCCGGCTGGCCGGCCCGCTGCGGGTCCCGCTGGTCGGCTCGATGCTCACCGGGGCCGTCCTCGTCGTCGCCGCCGACACCCTCGGCCGGATCGTCTTCGACGGCGTCGAACTCCCCGTCGGCATCGTCACCACCGTCCTCGGCGGCCCGTTCCTGCTCTGGGTCCTCCTCGGCCGCTCCGCCGCCACCCGCGTCTGAAAGGCGGCCCGCACATGACCTACCCACCGCGCCGCAACCCGCCCGCCCCGCCCGTGTCCGCGGGACCGAACCGATCCGAGGTACCCACCGTGCGAAGCCCCTTGCTGCGTACGCTTCTTGAGGACGTACGCGAGGGCAAGCCGGACGCCGAGGAGGCGTTCTGGCGGTACGTCTCCGAAACCGGCGCCCCCCTCGTGGAACCCGACCCCGAGGGCGAGGCCGACCACCGGCTGGTCACCTTCGTCCGCCGCGAGGACCCCGCCCGCCCCGCCACCCACGTCCTGGCCCTGGTCCACACGGTCACCGACAAGGACCGGCACGCCGGCGACCTCGCCCCGCACCTGATGGAACGGGTCGAGGGCACCGGGGTCTGGGCCATCAGCCACCGGCTGCGCACCGACCACCGCGCCTCGTACCAGTTCCACGCCACCTGCGGCACCCGCGAGGACGCCCTGCGCGCCGACCGCCCCTCCTGGCGCCGGGTCCTCGACCAGGCCGAGCCCGACCCGCTCAACACCGGGGTCCCGCTGCCCTCCCGCGACGGCCGCAACCCCGCCTCCGTACTCGAACTCCCCGAAGCGCCCGACCAGTCGCGCATCCGGCGCCGCGACGAGGTGGACCGGGGCGAGAGCCTCGACACCGAGGTGGACGGCCGCCGGATCACGGTCCACCTCCCGCCCGGACACCGCCCGGAGGCAGGCCCGTACGCGCTCGCCGTGCTCCTGGACGGCGAGATGTGGGGACCGGTGCTCGGCGTCGGCGACATCTTCGACAACCTGCACGCGGACGGCGAAATCCCGCCCACCGTCGCGGTGTTGATCGACACCATGGGGCGCCGTATGGAGGACCTCGCGTGCAGCGCCCCGTTCGTCGACTGGCTCGCGGACACCCTGCTGCCCTGGGTGGAGCAGGAGTACGGGGCCGGGGCGGACGCGGCACGCACGGTCGTCGCCGGCCAGAGCGCGGGCGGCCTCACCGCCGCCTTCGCCGCGTTCCAGCGGCCCGACCGCTTCGGCCTCGCGCTCTCCCAGTCAGGCTCCTTCTGGTGGCCGGACGACGACCGCGAGGGCGAGTGGCTCACCGGCCAGTACGCCTGGGGCGAGCGCCGGCCCATCAGCCTCCACGTGGAGGTGGGCCACCAGGAGTGGATGCTGCTGGAGGAGAACCGCCGCTTCCGCAACACCCTGCGGGCCCGCGGATACGACGTGCGCTACCAGGAGTTCAACGGCGGCCACGACTACGCGTGCTGGCGCGGCGGCCTCGCGGACGGCCTGGCGGGGCTGCTCGGCCGCCCGTAACATCTCCCCACCCTCCGCCCGGAACGCCGAAAGGGGCGGGGCGGCATCCCCCTCCGGATGCCGCCCCGCCCCTTTGTCGTACCCGCTCGGCCCCTCCGGGCCTCGCGCTCTCCGCTCTCAGCCCTTGACGGCCGGAGCCTCGTCCGCCGCCAGGTCTTCACCCGGCGGCGGCGCGTCCTCGTCGTCGAACGGCGGCGGCTGCGGAGCCTCACGCGGCAGCCGCAGCGCGATGAGCGCCCCGACCGCGACGAGCGCCGCCGTCACCCAGACCGCCGTGCGGTACGGGCCCGGGTCGGCGGCGGCCTCCGTCACATGGCCGCCCCCGATCACCGCCGCACAAGCGGCGATGCCCAGCGCACCGCCGAGCGTGCGGACGATCTGGAACAGGCCCATGGCCTGGCCCATGTCGGCGGGCCCGATCGACTCGAACCCGGAGATCTGCACGGTGAGCACCGCCGTCCCGAGCACCAGACCGATCAGGAACATCAGCCCGCGCACGCTCCACGCGTTCTCCGCCACGCCCGGAATCGCGAGCGTCGCGAAGACCGCCGCGGCGACCAGCAGCGCCGGTACGGTCAGCAGCCGGGGGCCGAGCTTCGGCAGCAGCCGGTCCACCACCTGCGAGGCCAGCATCAGCCCCACCGCCTCCGGGAAGACGCTCAGCCCCGCATCGAGTGCCGAGGCGCCCAGGCTCGCCTGGTAAAGCAGCGGGAAGACGAACAGCACGCCCATCAGCCCGGCCGCGGTGACTCCGGCGAGCGCCGAGGCCGACCCGTACACCCGGTCGGCGAGCAGCCGCAGCTTCAGCAACGGCGTCTGCGCCCGCACCTGATGTAGGACGGCGGCCACCAGCAGGACGGAGCCCAGCGCCGCGCTGACGGCGACGGCGGGCCGGGTCCAGCCCTGGGACGGGCCGAAGCCGAGCGCGTACGTCAGCAGCCCCAGCGCCGGAGTGGCCAGCCAGAAGCCGACCGTGTCGAACTTCCCCTCCGGGCCCTCCACATGCTCGCGCAGACCGAAGACGCCGAGCAGCACCGCCGCCGTACCGATCGGCACGTTCACGAAGAACAGCCAGTGCCAGGAGAGGTGTTCGGTCAGCAGACCGCCCAGCGGCGGGCCGAGCGCGGGCATCAGAGCCGTCGGCACGATCAGCACCTTGGCCAGCTTCATCCGCTCGTGCGGCGGGAACGCCCGGAACAGCAGCGTCATCCCGACCGGCGTCAACAGCCCACCGGCCAGGCCCTGTACGGCCCGGGCGACGACGAGCGTGTTGAGGTCGGGCGCCAGACCGCAGACCGCCGAGGCGATCGTGAACGCGGTCAGCGCTCCGAGGAACACCCGCTTCGTCCCGAACCGGTCGCCCAGCCATCCCGCCACCGGCAGCCCCACCGCGAGGGCGACCAGGAAGGCCGTCTCGACGGTGTTGGCAGCGGACAGGGGGCGGCCGAAGTCGCCCGCGATCGTGTAGAGCGCCGGGTTCACGATCGTCGAGTCCAGGCCGTTCATGCACATGGCGGCCGTGTAGACGAGGACGACGGCGACCCGGGGACGTATCCGGGGCCGGATCAGCAGCCCGCTCACCGGGCGGTGACGGCGACGGGGCCGGCCCAGTGCGCGCTGATCCAGTCCAGCGCCTCCTGGCGGGCGCACGGACCGTGAGCCGTCGACCAGCCGGCGGGCACCGCCGCGAACAGCGGCCACAGCGAGTGCTGGCCCTCTTCGTTGGTCAGGACGAGGAACTCCCCGTCCGCGTCGAAGGGGTTGGCGGATGCGTCACTCATCGGTGTCACTTCTCCAGCTCGGTGAGTCGGTCGGCGACCACGCGGGCGATGTGCGCGATCGGTTCGGGCAGGGTCATGTCCTTGTGCGAGCAGGCCACGTTCGTGTTGTCGATGCGCCCGCTCACGTACGGCGTCCACGTCTCCGGTGTCAGGGTGTCGTCGATGGTGTCCACCGTGGCCCGGAAGAACAGCACATCGCCCCGGAACACCCGGTGGTCGTAGGCGCGTACGAGGTCGTTGGTGTTGAGGTAGACCTCGCCGAGGGCCTCGATCTTCGCGGCGGAGAGCGCGGCCAGCGGGGAGCCCTCGCGGCGCAGCACCTCCACCACGTTCGCCGTCGTCAGCTCCTTGTCGCCGAGGCTCTCGGGGCCGTAACCGCCCATGGTGAGCAGCGATTCGAGCGCCTCGGCCTGGTCGGGCACCGGCAGGTCGCGGAAACCCTCGGCGGGGTACGCGTCCAGGATCGCCAGCAACTCGACCTCGTGGCCCGCCTCCTGGAGCACCGCCGCGATCGCGTGGGCGATGATCCCGCCGGTCGACCAGCCGAGCAGCCGGTAGGGCCCCTCCGGCTGGACCTCGCGGATACGGGACGCGTAGTGGGCGGCCAGCTCCTCCAGCGTGGTCGGCAGCGGTTCGTCCGCCGTCGCCTCGCCGACGCCCTGGGCCTGGAGCCCGTAGATCGGCACATCGGCCGGGAGGTGGCGGATCAGACCGGCGTAGCACCAGCTCAGACCACCCGCCGGGTGCACACAGTGGACGGGGGAGCGGTCGCCGGGGCGGGCCGGCCGCAGCGGCAGGAGGACATCGAGCGGATCCTCCTCACGCGAGACGTCCAGCGCCGAATCCAGCGAGGCGGGCGTCGGCGCCTGGAAGACCGTGCCGATCGACACCTCGATGCCGAACGCGGACTTGATCCGCCCCGCGAGGCGCACGGCGAGCAGCGAATGGCCGCCCAGGTCGAAGAAGTTGTCCTCCACCCCGGCCGCCGGCAGCCCCAGCACCTCCGCGAAGATCGAGCAGAGCTGCTCCTCGCGCACCGTGCGCGGCGCCCGGCCCCCGCCGCCCACAGGAGCGCCCGGAGCGGGCAGCGCCTTGCGGTCCAGCTTGCCGTTGCCGGTCAGTGGCAGCCGGTCCAGCACCACCACCGCGGAGGGCACCATGTGCACCGGCAGCGTGGCCGCCGCGTGCTCGCGCAGCTCACCCGGGACCGGGTCGGTGCCGGGCGCGGGAACCACGTACCCGACCAGCCGCTTGTCACCCGGCACGTCCTCGCGCACGACGACCGCCACATCCGCGACCTCCGGATGTGCGGCCAACACGGCCTCGATTTCGCCCAGTTCGATACGGAACCCGCGGATCTTCACCTGCTGGTCGCCGCGCCCGAAGTATTCGAGCGCCCCGTCGGTACGCCGCCGGGCGAGGTCGCCCGAGCGGTACATCCGGGTCCCGCTCTCCCCGAAGAGATGCGCGAACGGGTCCGCGACGAAACGCCCCGCCGTCAGGTCGGGCCGCCCCAGATAGCCGAGAGCCACACCCTGACCGGCGACGTACATCTCACCGGTCACCCCGGGCGGCACCGGCTGGAGCCGGTCGTCCAGCACATAGACCCGCAGGTCCGGGATGTTGACCCCGATGGTGCTGGAGACCGCGGAGGCGGCCGTCTCGCGGTCGAGCGCCAGGTAGGAGACATGGACCGTGGTCTCGGTTATGCCGTACATGTTGACCAGCGTCGGCGCGTTCTCGTGGTGGCGCGTGTACCAGTCCGCGAGCCGCCCCAGCTCCAGCGCCTCACCGCCGAACACCACATACCGCAGCGCCAGGTTGTGCCCCGGGGCCTCCCGGTCGGCGGCGGCCAACTGGTAGAACGCGGACGGCGTCTGGTTGAGGACGGTCACCTGCTCATCGGCCAACAGCCGGAGGAACGCCTGCGGGTCACGGCTCGTCAGATGCGGTACGACGACGACCCGGCCGCCGTAGAGCAGCGCGCCCCACAGCTCCCACACCGAGAAGTCGAAGGCGTAGGAGTGGAACAGCGTCCACACGTCCTCAGGGCCGAACGCGAACCAGTGCTCGGTCGCCGTCATCAGCCGCGTCACATTGTGCTGCGTGACCACAACTCCCTTGGGACGGCCGGTGGATCCCGAGGTGTAGATGACGTACGCCGGGTCCTGCGGGCTCAGCGGCCGCGTCCGGTCCGACTGGCTCAGCGGCCCGTCGGGGAAGCCCGCCGCCTCGTCCACCGTGATCAGCGGCAGCTGGTGCGCGGGCAGCTTGTCCGCCGTCGCCGTGTCCGTGATCAGCGCGGCCGGACGGGCGTCCTCCAGCATGTACGCCAGCCGGTCCGCCGGGTAGTCCGGGTCCATCGGCAGATACGCGGCGCCCGACAGCGACACCGCGAGCAGCCCGGCCACCAGGTCCAGCGAGCGCGGCAGCGCGAGGGCCACGATGGAGCCGGGACCGATGTCGCGGGCCGCGAGCAGCCGTGCCAACGACTGCGCACGGGAGGAGAGTTGCGCGTACGTGAGCGACTCGCCCGCGCAGCTCACAGCCACCCGGTCCGGGTGACGGCGCGCCGCCACCTCGTAGACCTCCGCGAGCGTGAGCGGCACCGGCCGGTCGGCCGGCACGCCGTTGGCCTCGACCAGAGCGCGGTGCACCTCGTCCGCACCGAGCACGGGCAGCAGCCCGACCGGGGTCTCCGGCTCCGTGGCCGCGGCGGTCAGCAGCCGGGCCAGCCGGTCCGCGAGCGCCTGGGCGGTCGCCCGGTCGAAGAGGTCCGTGCGGAACTCCAGGAACCCGGCGATCCCGCCGTCGGCCAGCTCGCCCGCGTTGAGGGTCAGGTCGAACTTGGCCGTGCCCGACGGTACGGCGGCGAGCCGCGCGGTGGCGTCCGGACCGAAGGCGGCGGGGCCGTCCGCGATCGACTGCCAGGCCAGCATCACCTGGAACAGCGGGTGCCGGGCCAGCGAGCGCGGCGGGTTCAGCGCCTCCACGAGGTGGTCGAAGGGCAGCGCGTCGTGCTCGTACGCGGCGAGCGTCGTCGCCCGCACCCGGTCCAGCAGGGCGCCGAAGCCGGGGTCGCCGGAGGTGTCGGTGCGCAGGACCACGGTGTTGGTGAAGAAGCCGACGAGCCCGGCCGTGGTGTCGTCGTCGCGGCCCGCCACGGGGGTGCCGAGCGGGATGTCGGTCCCGCAGCCGTTGCGGGTCAGCAGGGCGGCGAGGCCCGCCTGCACGGTCATGAAGACCGTCGCGCCGTGCGCCCTGGCCAGCCGGCGCAGCGCCTCGTGGGTGGCCGCGTCGAGCGCGAAGGGCACGGTGTCACCGGCCGAGGTGGCGACGGGCGGGCGGGGCCGGTCGGTGGGCAGCTCCAGCTGGTCCGGCAGCCCGGCCAGCGCCTCGCGCCAGTGGGCGAGCTGGGTCTCGGCGAGCGGGGTCGGGTCGGCGGGGGTGCCCAGGAGCTGCTGGAGCCGGGCGGCGTGGTCGACGTACTGGCCGGCCAGCGGCGTGAACTCCGGGGCGGTGCCCGCTACGCGAGCGGTGTAGGCCGTGGCGAGGTCGCGGGCCAGGGGAGTGGTGGACGCGCCGTCGCCCGCGATGTGGTGGAGCAGCAGGAGCAGGGTGTGGTGGTCCGGGGAGTCGCTGAACAGCACCGTGCGCAGGGGCGGCTCGGCGGCCAGGTCGAAGCAGTACCGCACCGCCTCGGTGAGGTCGCTGCCGGGCTCCGCGAGGCGCAGCACCGGACGGGCCGCCTCATGACCCGGCGGAAGAATGACCTGGTGGGGGGCGTCGTCGCCATCCGCTCCGGGGGCGTTGTCAGTGGGCGGATATACCGTTCTCAGTGTCTCGTGACGGTCCACCAGATCGTGCAGGGCGAGCTGGAGTGCGTCCTGGTCGAGGGGGCCGTTGACGCTGAGGACGAGCGGGATGTTGTAGGTCGGGCTGGGGCCTTCGAGGCGGTGGAGGAACCAGAGCCGCTGCTGGGCCGGAGAGAGGGGGAGGGGACCGGTGCGGGGGAGCGGGGAGAGCGGTACGGACGCGGTGGCCGCGCCGCTGCGGGTGCGGACCTGGGCGGCGATGGCGGCCGCGGTGGAGTGGCGGAAGACGTCGGCGATGGAGAACGGGACGCCGAAGTGCTCGCGGACGCGGGCGGCCAGCCGGGCGGCGAGCAGGGAGTGCCCGCCGAGGTCGAGGAAGCCCGCCTCGGCGGCCGGGGGCTCCGCGATACCGAGCACGTCGGCGTAGAGCCCCCGCACGATCTCGGTGTGCGGGCCGCTCTCGCCGACGACCTCGGCCCCGATGGCGGGGGCGAGCGGTTCGGGGTCGGGCAGGGCGCGGTGGTCCAGCTTGTCGTTGGCGGTACGGGGGAGGGCGTCCAGCAGCGTCACGGTCGCGGGGACCATGTGCTCGGGCAGGGCGGCGGCCAGGTGGTCCCGGAGGGCGTTCGGGGTGGGGGCCGTCCCGCCCTTCTCCGCGACGGCGTAGGCGAGGAGGCGCTTGCCGTGCCCGGTCTCCCGGGCGATGACGGCGGCCGCCGCGACCTGCGGGTGGGTTGCCAGCCGGGCCTGGATCTCGCCGAGTTCGATGCGGAAGCCGCGGATCTTCACCTGATCGTCGCTGCGGCCCAGGAACTCCAGGGTGTGGTCCTCGCGGCGGCGCACCAGGTCCCCGGTGCGGTACATCCGGCCGCCGGGGCTGCCGTGGAGCGCGCCGAACGGGTCGGCGACGAACCGCTCGGAGGTCAGGTCGGGACGGCCCAGGTAGCCGAGGGCCAGGCAGGGCCCGGCGACGTACAGCTCACCGGTCACCCCGGCGGGCACGGGACGCAGGGAGGAGTCCAGGACATAGACCCGCGATCCCCGCACGGGTCTGCCCTCGGGCCGGTCCGCCGAGGGGCCGGGGAGCCAGTAGTAGGCGTCGACGGTCGTCTCGGTCGGCCCGTAGAGGTTGACCGGGTGCACCGCGTTGGCGGTGGTCAGCCGCTCCCAGAGGGCCGGGGGCACGGCCTCGCCGCCGACGACCAGGTGGGCCGGGTGGTGGCGGCCCGCGTCCAGCAGGCCTTCGGCGATGAGCGCTTCGGCGTAGGAAGGAGTGACATCGAGATAGTCGACGCGGTGGGTGTCGACGTACGCGGACAGGACCGCGGGGTCCCGGTAGGCGGCGTCGTCCAGCAGATGCAGCTCATGGCCGTGGACCATCCACAGCAGCGGGTCCCAGGACGCGTCGAAGGCGAACGAGGCGCTGTGGCCGACCCGGAGCCGCTCCCGGCCGGTGCGGGCGACGGCGGGTGCGATGTGGTCGGTGAGGTGGCCCGCGCCGAGATTGGCCAGCGAGGCGTGGCTGACGAGGACGCCCTTGGGGCGCCCGGTCGAACCGGAGGTGTGGATGAGATAGGCGGGGTCACCGGGCGCGGGAGCGGTGGTGAGCGGCCCGGCGGGGCAGCCGGCGAGGGCGTCGGCCGTCGCGGGCTCGTCGAGCGCGACGGTGGCGAGGCCGTGCGGCGGGAGCGCGGCCAGCGTCGCGGTGGTGCCGATGACGGCGACGGGCCGGGCGTCCTCCAGGACGGCCAGGGTCCGGGCGGCGGGGTGGCCGAGGTCCAGCGGCTGGCAGACCAGGCCCGCCTTGAGCACGGCGAGCAGGGCCACCACCATGTCGGCGGTCCGGGGCAGCGCCAGCGCCACCGTGGCACCGGTCTGCGCCGGGGCCCCGGACCCGGTCTCGGTCCCGCTCCCGGTCCCGGTCCCGGCCAGGAGGTGGGCCAGCCGGTCGGAGGCGGCGTCCAGCTCGGCGAAGGTGAGGGTGGCACCGGTGCCTTCCGCCTCCTCAGCGCCTTCCGTCGTCCCGGCCCCGGCCCCCCGGAACGTTCCCGCGAGGGTGGAGCGTACGGCGACGGCCTCGGGCGTCAGCGCGGCCTGGGCCGTGAACGCCTGGGGGACGGTCGGGGCGACGGCCGGTTCGGAGCGGCCCGCCGTGGCCTCGCGCACCTGGTCGTCGGTGAGCAGGTCCAGCGTGGCGACGGGCCGGTCCGGGGCGGTGAGCAACAGCTCGGTCAGGCCGTCGAGATAGCGCAGCCAGGTCTCCCCGTGGGCGGCGAGCCCCGCCTCCCCGTACGCGGCGGGGTGGGCGTCCAGCGTGAGCCGCAGCCCGCCGTCCGGTCCCGGCGCCGCGCCGGCCGCGAGGCTCTCCACGGGTCCGGCGGCGAGGTTGCGCACGGTGCCGGGAAGACCGGCGAAGTCCAGGGCGGTGTCGAAGGCCTTGATGTTGACCATGGGGCCGGTCAGCGGCGCGTCGGCCGACTCCAGGGCCAGATCGCGGCGGAGGTCGGCCTGCGGGTAGCGCTGGTGGCGGCGGACCGCGCGGATCTCCAGCACCACCCGGCGCAGCAGCT
The DNA here is from genome assembly GCF_033109485.1 of Streptomyces cyaneofuscatus. Taxonomy (NCBI): domain Bacteria; kingdom Bacillati; phylum Actinomycetota; class Actinomycetes; order Kitasatosporales; family Streptomycetaceae; genus Streptomyces; species Streptomyces cyaneofuscatus. Next base: position 7,897,964 of record NZ_CP137002.1, read on the forward strand.
CCGCCCCGGTGTCCTGCGGGCGTACGGCGATGCGCAGCGGCAGCACGTTCACCGTCATGGCGGGCGTGCGCAGGGCGGCCGGCCCGCGCCGGTTGGTCAGCGGCAGGCCCAGCACCACGTCCTCGGTGCCGGTGAGCCGGTGCAGATGACCGGCGGTCGCGGCGACCACGAGCTCGGCCCAGGTCGCCTTGGCGGCGTGCGCCGCCCGGGAGAGCCGGTCCAGGGTGCTGGCGGGGAGGTCGGTGATCCGGTGCAGGAGGTCGCCACCGGCCGAGGCGTCGGGCGTGGTGGGTGCGGCCTCGGGGACGTACCCGGCCATCCGCTCCGCCCAGAAGGCGCGGTCCTCGGCATACTCCGCACCGGCCAGATACGCCGTCTCGTCGTCGGTCAGCTCGCTCAGCGGGGCGAACCGGCCTTCGGGCGCGGGCTCGTCGGCGACGGCGGCCGAGTAGAGCTCGGCGACCCGGCGTCCGATCAGCGAGAGCGCGTAGGCGTCGACGGCTATGTGGTGGACGCGCTGGTACCACCAGTGGCGGCCCTCACCGACGCGGATCAGCGCCTGCGTCATCAGCCCGTCGGCGGAGGCGAGGTCCACCGGCCGGGCCAGATCCTCCCGCATCCACGCCTCGGCCTGCTCCGGCGTCAGTTCCAGCCGGTGGACGACGACTTCCCCGTGAACGACGTGCTGCACCGGTGTGCCGTCGGTCTCGGAGACCCGTACGGCCAGCGTGTCCGCCTCGCCCACGGCTCGCCCGAGCGCCTCGGTGAACAGGTCCGCGTCGAGCGGCCCGTCGATCTCCACATAGTCGGCCGTGTTCAGCTCCGTGCCGAGCGGCGCCAGCTGGTGCGCGTAGTAGATGCCCGACTGGGCGGTCAGGAGGGGCAGCGCTCGGGAGGGAGGGCCGCCGGGGTGCGCTGCCGAAGAGCTGGTCGGGCGGTTCGGACGCTCATGCATGTGTGTGACGACTCCCCTGAAGGACAACGGACACCGGGCCACCAGGCTCCCCGGCACGCACTTAGGTAAGGCTAAGTTAACCTATTTCCGACAGTGCAGGCGACCGTCCCCGGGCGGTCCCGGAACGCCAGGAGAGACCCATGACCGTCCCCGGAACCGAACACGCCGCTACACAGGACGGCGAGGTGGCCGACGAGCGGCTCGGCGCCCTCAAGGCCGCCGTCCGGGACACGGTCACGATCCACGCGGAAGCCCTGTTCGACCTCAGCCGGCGCATCCACGCCGACCCCGAGACCGCCTTCGAGGAGCACCGCTCCGCCGCCCTCTGCGCCGAACTCCTGGCCGCACACGGCTTCGACGTCACCGCCCCCGCCCACGGCCTGGAGACGGCGTTCCGGGCCACGATCGGCTCGGGACCCGTCACCGTGGCCATCGCCTGCGAGTACGACGCGCTGCCCGGTCTTGGCCACGCCTGCGGCCATAACCTGATCGCCGCCGCCGGGGTCGGCGCGGCGCTCGGCCTCGCCCCGTACGCGGACGAACTCGGCCTGACCGTAAGGGTGATCGGCACCCCCGCCGAGGAGCGCGGTGCGGGCAAGGCACTCCTCCTGGAGGCCGGGGCGTTCGACGGGGTGGACGCCGCGATGATGGTCCACCCCTGCCCCTTCGAGCTGGCCGACTTCCGCTCGTTCGCCCTCGGCACCCTCGACGTCACCTACACCGGCCGCTCCGCCCACCCCAGCCTCAACCCGCACGAGGGCCGCAACGCCGCCGACGCGCTGACGGTCGCCCAGGTCGCCCTGGGCCTCCTGCGCCAGCAACTGCCGCCCCAGTGGCGGGTGCACGGCATCACCACGGCGGCCGGGACCTCGCCCAACGTGATACCCGACCGGGCCACCGCCACGTACGAGATCCGCGCGCTCGCCGCCGAGGACCTGCGGGAGCTGCGGCTGCGCGTCGAGGACTGCTTCCGCGCCGGCGCGCTCGCCACGGGATGCGAAGTGACCCTGGAGCAGCCCGAACCCGACTACCTCGACTTCCGGGGCGACGCGGAGCTGCTCCGGCTCTGGACCGCCAACGCCCGCGTGCTCGGCCGGGCCGAGTCCGTGGAGCGCCCGCCCTTCGCCTGTACGGACATGGGCAACGTCTCGCACGCGGTGCCGTCCATCCATCCGGTGCTGGACATCAGCGGGGGTGCCTGCGGCCCGCACGAGCCGGAGTTCGTCGCCGCCGCGGTGTCTCCGGCGGCCGAACAGGCCCTGCTGGACGGTGCGGTGGGCATGGCGTGGACGGCGGCGGACTTCGCGGCGGCCCGTAAGGCAGCCGCAGAATCCGCCTGACCCGGCGGAAACCGCCCCGCGGCCCGGCCCGGAGGAGATCCCGGGCCGGGCCGAACGGCGTTCCGGCGTGCGCCTGCGACTGCGTTTGTGACTGCGCCGGTGACTGCGACGACTACTTGGCGGAGAGCGCCTTGACGTAGTCCTCCATCACGACGTCGGCCGCCAGCGGCCCGCCGCGCGTCGACCACACCGAGCCGTCGACCGTCACGACCTGCTTGTTCTTGACGGCGCCGAGCTCCTTGTAGGCCGGCTTGCCCTGTACGTCCTTGAGCGCCTTGGCGCCGTCCGAGGTCAGCGTCGACAGGAACAGCCAGTCACCGTCGATCTCGTTGATCTTCTCCAGGCTCAGCGACGGCGTGTGCGCGTTGCCGTCCTTGTTCTGGGACTTGGGCCGCTTCAGCCCCATCTCCAGCGCGACACCGCTGGCGAACTGCTTGTTCTCCATCCAGCTCGGCCCGTCCGGGTTCCAGCGGACGATGGAGACCTCGGCGCCCTTGTTCTTGCCGAGCTTCTCACCGGCGGCCTTCGCGGCGGCCTCGTGGTCGGTGATGAACTTGTTGGCCGCGTCCAGCTTGTTGACGGCGTTGCCGACACCCCGGAAGAACAGCTTCCAGTCGTCGGTCGGGGCCATCGTCACCAGCGTGGCCGGGGTGATCTCGCGGAGCTGCTTGAGTACCTGCTCGTCCTGCATGTCACCGGCGAGGATCAGGTCGGGCTTGGCGGCGACGACCTTGTCCATGACCGGCTGGAGCAGGTTGCCGACGATGTTGATGCCCTCGACCTTGTCCGCCAGGTAGGCCGGCGGCTTGTCCAGGCCCTGCCCGTTGGTGATGCCGACCGGCTTGATGTCGAGCGCGAGCACCGCGTCCAGGTCCTCCTGGGTGAGCGTGACGATGCGCTTCGGCTCGGCGGGTATCTCCACGGCCGTCCCCGTGGCGTCCTTGACGGTCCGCGTCTTGGCCGAGGCGGAGTCCGCCTCGGCGGACTTCTCGCCGGACGGCTTGGACTCGGCCGAGTCGGAGCCCCCTCCGCAGGCCGTCAGGAGCAGGACGGCGGTGCCGAGCGTGGCGACGGCCTGAGCGGCTCTTCGGGAAGCGGTGCGGGCGGGGCGGTGCAGGTTCATCAAGGGCTCCGGGATCAACGGGACATGAAGCGACGAGGGTCCAACGGCAGCACAAGGGCGACCGTCGACCGCTCGGCGGGCTAAGGTTAGCCTTACTTTAGTGGCATCGGGCAAGGTGATGCCCCATTTCTTCGGAAAGGCCGGTCCTCGTGGACATCCGTGTTGAACAGCTCACCGCTGGATACGCCGGTCATACCGCCGTGGACCGTGTCGACCTGACCGTCGGCTCCGGCCAGGTGGTGGCGATCGTCGGCCCCAACGGCTGCGGCAAGTCGACCTTGCTGCGTTGCGTGGCCCGCCTCCACCAGCCGCGCTCGGGCAAGGTGTTCGCCGGCGACGCCGATGTCTGGCAGCTGCGCCAGCGGGACGCCGCGCACCGCATCGCCCTGCTGCCCCAGGCCCCGCAGGCTCCCGAGGCGGTGACCGTCGCCGGACTCGTACGGTACGGACGCCACCCGCACCAGGGGCTGTTCCGCCAGTGGTCGCACGAGGACGAGGAGGCGGTCACCCGCGCCCTGGAGGCGACCGGCACGACGGGCCTCGCCGACCGCCGGCTCGACCAGCTCTCCGGCGGCCAGCGCCAGCGATGCTGGCTCGCCATGGCCCTCGCCCAGGAGACCCCGATCGTCCTGCTCGACGAGCCCACCAGCGCCCTCGACATCGGCCACGCCGTGGAGGTCCTGGACCTGGTACGCGAGGTCGCGGCCCAGGGCCGGACCATCGTCATGGTCGTCCACGACCTGGCCGGGGCCGCCCGGTACGCCGACACCCTGGTCGCCATGCGCGCCGGGCGCATCGTCGCCTCCGGCCCGCCGCGCGAGATCGTCGACGCCGATCTCGTACGGGAGTTGTACGGCATCGAGGCGGAGATCCTCACCGCCACCTCCGACGGCACCCCCGTCGTCGTACCGACCGTGAGCGCGCCCCCGGTCGCCGCCTGACGAGCGTCGAGCGCAACCCCCTGAAACGCCGATGGGCCCCTCCGTCCAGGGGCCCATCGGTCTGTTCAGCTGTGGGTACGGCTCAGGCGTGCTCGTCGCCCCGGAACACGCCGAGAATCTCCTCGGCGGCCAGCGTTGCCGTCAACGTCCCCTCGCGGACCCGCTGTTCGAGCTCGGGCGCCAGCTTCCGCACGGCAGGGTGGTTGCGCAGACTGTCCAGCAGCTCGTCCCGGACCATCGTCCACGTCCAGTCCACCTGCTGGTCGCGGCGCTTGGCCGCCAGCCGGCCGGTGGACTCCAGGACCGTACGGTGCTGCTCCAGCCGCTCCCACAGCGTGTCGAGCCCGGTCGACTCGCGGGCGCTGCACGTGAGGACCGGCGGGGTCCAGGCCGCGTCCACCGGGTGCATCAGCCTGAGCGCGCCCGCCAGTTCGCGCGCCGCCGACCGGGCGTCGCGCTCGTGCGGGCCGTCCGCCTTGTTCACCGCGATGGCGTCCGCCAGCTCCAGGACACCCTTCTTGATGCCCTGCAACTGGTCACCGGTCCGGGCCAGGGTCAGCAGCAGGAACGTGTCGACCATGTTGGCGACCGCCGTCTCCGACTGCCCGACCCCCACCGTCTCCACGAGCACCACGTCGTACCCGGCCGCCTCCATCACCACGATGGACTCCCGGGTCGCCTTCGCCACCCCGCCCAGCGTGCCCGCCGTGGGGGAGGGGCGTACGAAGGCGGCCGGGTCCACCGCGAGCCGTTCCATCCGGGTCTTGTCGCCCAGGATGGAACCGCCCGTACGACTGGAGGACGGGTCGACGGCCAGCACCGCCACCCGGTGCCCGAGCCCGGTGAGCATCGTGCCGAGCGCGTCGATGAAGGTGGACTTGCCCACCCCCGGCACCCCGCTGATCCCGATCCGCCGGGCCTTCCCGGCGTGCGGCAGCAGCCGGCTCAGCAACTCCTGCGCCAGCACCCGGTGTTCGGCCCGCGTCGACTCGACGAGCGTGATGGCGCGCGCCACGAACGCCCGCTTGCCGTCGAGCACTCCCTGCACATAACTGTCGATGTCGATCTTGGCAGCCATCCGGTCAGCGGCTCACAGCTCGTGGCCGAGCGCGGCACCGAGCCGCGTCACCAGATCGTGGGCCGCGTCCGGGATCACCGTCCCCGGCGGGAAGACCGAGGCCGCGCCGGCCTCGTGCAGGGCCTCGATGTCCTGCGGCGGGATCACCCCGCCCACCACGATCATGATGTCCTCCCGGCCCTCGGCGGCCAGCTCCTCCCGCAGCGCCGGCACCAGGGTGAGGTGCCCGGCCGCCAGCGAAGAGACGCCCACGATGTGCACGTCGGCCTCGACGGCCTGCCGCGCGACCTCGCCCGGCGTCTGGAACAGCGGGCCGACGTCCACGTCGAAGCCCAGGTCGGCGAAGGCCGTGGCGATCACCTTCTGGCCCCGGTCGTGGCCGTCCTGGCCCATCTTGGCGACCAGGATGCGCGGACGGCGCCCCTCCGCCTCCTCGAACGCGTCGACCAGCGCGCGGGTGCGGTCCACCGAAGGGGAATCCCCTGCCTCTTTGCGGTACACACCGGAGATCGTACGGATCTGCCCGGCGTGCCGCCCGTACACCTTCTCCAGCGCGTCCGAGATCTCCCCGACCGTGGCCATCGCCCGCGCCGCGTCCACCGCGAGCGCCAGCAGGTTGCCCTCAAGGCCCGGGCCCGGGCTGCGCTCGGCGGCCGCCGTCAGCGCCCGCAGCGCCTCCTGGCACGCCACCTCGTCGCGCTCCTCGCGCAGCCGGCGCAGCTTCTCGATCTGCTGGGTGCGCACCGAGGAGTTGTCGACCTTGAGCACGTCGATCTTCTCGTCGGTCTCCACCCGGTACTTGTTCACCCCGATCACCGGCTGCCGCCCGGAGTCGATCCGCGCCTGCGTACGGGCGGCCGCCTCCTCCACCCGGAGCTTGGGGATGCCCGCGTCGATGGCCTTCGCCATCCCGCCGGCCGCCTCGACCTCCTCGATGTGCTGCCAGGCCCGGTCCGCCAGGTCGCGGGTCAGCTTCTCCACGTACGCGCTGCCGCCCCACGGGTCGATGACCCGGCAGGTGCCCGACTCCTGCTGGAGCAGGAGCTGCGTGTTACGGGCGATCCGCGCCGAGAAGTCGGTGGGCAGCGCCAGCGCCTCGTCCAGCGCGTTGGTGTGCAGCGACTGGGTGTGCCCCTGCGTCGCGGCCATCGCCTCCACACACGTACGCGTCACATTGTTGAACACGTCCTGCGCGGTCAGCGACCAGCCCGAGGTCTGCGAATGGGTGCGCAGCGAAAGGGACTTGGCGTTCTTGGGGTCGAACTGCTTGACCAGGCGCGCCCAGAGCAGCCGGGCCGCCCGCAGTTTGGCGACCTCCATGAAGAAGTTCATGCCGATCGCCCAGAAGAACGATAGCCGGGGCGCGAACGCGTCGACGTCCAGGCCCGCTTCCTGCCCGGCGCGCAGATACTCCACGCCGTCGGCCAGCGTGTACGCCAGCTCCAGGTCGGCCGTCGCCCCGGCCTCCTGGATGTGATACCCGGAGATCGAGATGGAGTTGTAGCGCGGCATCTTCTGCGAGGTGAACGCGAAGATGTCCGAGATGATCCGCATCGACGGGGTCGGCGGATAGATGTAGGTGTTGCGGACCATGAACTCCTTCAGAATGTCGTTCTGAATGGTCCCGGCCAACTTCTCGGGCGGTACGCCCTGTTCCTCGGCGGCCACGATGTACAGCGCCAGTACGGGGAGGACCGCACCGTTCATCGTCATCGACACCGACATCCGGTCCAGCGGAATGCCGTCGAACAGCTGGCGCATGTCGTAGATCGAGTCGATCGCCACGCCCGCCATACCGACGTCACCGGTGACGCGCGGGTGGTCGCTGTCGTACCCCCGGTGGGTCGGCAGGTCGAAGGCGACCGACAGACCCTTCTGCCCGGCCGCGAGGTTGCGCCGGTAGAAGGCGTTGGACTCCTCGGCCGTGGAGAACCCGGCGTACTGACGGATCGTCCAGGGCTGGTTGACGTACATCGTCGGGTAAGGCCCGCGCAGATACGGGGCGATCCCCGGGTAGCTGTGCAGCGCGTCCAGGCCCTCCAGGTCGTCCCCGGTGTAGAGCGGCTTGACCGTGATGCCTTCGGGGGTCTCCCAGAGCGGGGCCTCGGCGCCGTCGGCCTCCTTGGCCACGGCCGCCTGCCACTCCTCGGCTGAGGCGGCCAGGGGAGCGGAGGACTCCAGCGCGACCTCGGAAAAGTCCGGAACGGAGGATTTCCCGGAGGGTGTCCCGGCGGACGTCCCGGAGGATTTCTGTTCCGTGGGCGATGTCTGCATCACGCCACTCCCATGCGGTCGAGTACGGAGGTGAGAACGGCGACCGTGTCGCAGCCCGCGAAGACGTAGGAGTCGACATCGGCGTACTCGCCGGGGCGCCCCGCGAGGAACACCTGGGCCGCGCCCGCCGACTTCAGCGCCCCGGCCACCTCGGCCGCCTGCTCGGCGTACAGGGCATCCGAGGAGCAGAGACAGGTCACGCTCGCACCGGATGCGGTCAGCGCCTCGCCCGCCGTCGCCGCGTCCACCGACACCGGCTGGTGCACCGCCTCGATCCCGCCCGCCCCGAAGAGGTTGACGGCGAAGGAGGCCCGCGCGGTGTGCGCGGCGGCCGGTCCGAGCGCGGCGATGAACACCTTGGGCCGCTCACCCGTCGCCGCGAGGTGCGCGTCCGAACGGGCGCGCAGCGCCTCGAACGCCTCGTCGCGCCGCACCCGGGGCAGACCGCCCGGGGCGCCGGCGTACGGATCGGGCGAAGGCTCGCGCTCCACCGGCCGCTCGGAGGGCATCGGGAACTCGCTGACCCCGGTGATCGGCTCCTTGCGGCGGGCCAGCTTCGCGCTGCGCGCCGCCCAGGTGGCGGCGAGCCGCTCCGCGACCATCCCCGAGCGCAGGGCCGCGGGCAGTCCGTCCGCCCGCTCGGTCTCCTGGAAGAACGCCCAGGCGGCCACCGCGAGTTCGTCGGTGAGCCGCTCCACGTACCAGGAGCCGCCCGCCGGGTCGATGACCCGGGCCAGATGCGACTCCTCCATCAGGATCGTGGAGGTGTTACGGGCGATGCGCCGGGCGAACGCGTCGGGCAGCCCCAGCGCGTGGTCGAACGGCAGGACGGTGACGGAGTCGGCGCCGCCGACCCCCGCGCCCAGCGTGGCGAGCGTGGTGCGCAGCATGTTCACCCACGGGTCGCGGCGCGTCATCATCACCGGTGACGTCACGGCGTGCTGGCGCTGGCCGCCCGCCCCGGGCGCCCCCGACACCTCGGCGACCCGCGCCCACAGCCGGCGCGCGGCCCGCAGCTTCGCGATCGTCAGGAACTGGTCGGCGGTGGCCGCGTAACGGAACTCCAGCTGCGCGCAGGCTTCTTCCACCCCGAGCCCGGCCGCCGTCAGCGCCCGCAGATAGGCGACACCGGTCGCCAGGGAGAGCCCCAGCTCCTCGGCGGCCGAACCGCCGGCCTCGTGGTACGGGAGCGCGTCCACGGCGATCGCCCGCAGCCCCGGGTACTCCGCACCGCAGACCTTCGCCCAGCGGACGGCGGCGGTGAGGTCGGCCTCGATGCCGGTCCTGGCCTCGTGGCCGAGCGGGTCGGCGCCCAGAGTGCCGCGCGCCTCGCCCTTGGCGACGCCCCGCTCCTCGTACAGCCGCAGCAGTTCGGTTGCGGCGGCGTCCAGGTCGGCCGGGGCGTCGAGCACGATCGGCGCCAGGTCGAGGTAGACGCCGTCCAGCGAGCGGGCCAGCGACTCCACGGGGACGCCCGCGGGGCCGCCCACGGTGAGCCAGAGCGAGGTGACCCCGTTCTCCAGATCGCCGAGCACCGCCTCGTTGAGCCGGACCGGGTCGCTCAGGGCGTGGCGTTGGCGCACGTCCCAGCCGCCCGCCGCGTTCCCCTCGGCCCTGCTGCCCCGGGTGAAGGGCGCGAAGCCGGGGAAACCGGTGTCCGGCGAGGTGTCGTGCGCGGTGTAGAGGGGCCGGGTGGTGAGCCCGTCCTCCAGTGTGGTGGACAGCGCTTCCTCGGCGGCCGAGCCCGAGACTTCCTTGCCCGACTTGCGCAGAACGCCTTCGACGAGGCTCTGCCACTGGTCATGGGAGGGGTCGGGGAACGCGGCGGCCGGAGAGAGCCCGTCAGCAGGCTGGACCGTCATGCTCAGATGCTAGGCCAGCGCGGGGAACGAGCAGCAGGGGCACGTGCTGTGACCTTGCCCTCTCCGGTCCGCACTTGATCCTTTACATACCGTCGCGTTACCGGCGCGACGGCGCCGAGCGGCGGGGAAGCCGGAACGGGCCGGGCGCAACACGGCCATGCTCAAAAAAGGGGGGAATGAGACGGTTGATGCATATTATGTGCGAAGTTTTCCGTTTTCTTGTGTCATCCCTTGCATGCCCGTATCCACCCCGGAGCCCTCGTGGCCGCCGGGATGCGGAGAGGACGCGACCGTGGCCGTCGGACCTGTGGAACACCTCGTCATCGCCTTCCCTGGCAGCGGCTTCACCGGGGCCGTCGTGCCCGTCCTCGCCGATGCCGTGGCGTCCGGTGCCGTGCGCGCCGGAGATCTGGCCTTCGTCCGTCGCGCCGAAGGCGGTGCGCTGACCCCGGTGGAGCTGGCGGAGCTCGACCCGGAGGGGACGGTTCCGGCCGACGGGGCGGAGGGCGGGGCGGCCGTGGCGCTGAGCGCCGGGAACGTGGAGGTGCTGGAGCGGAGTGTGCCGCAGGGCGAGACGGTCGCCCTCGTCGTCCGGGAGGACCTGTGGACCTCGCAGCTCGCCCGCACCTTCCGGGAGGCGGGCGGCGCGTTCATCACCCATGAGCGCTTCGGTGTGACCGGGTCCGACGCCGACGCGGACGAGGCGGCGGAGGGGGACGACATCATCACCCGGCTGGAGCGGCTCGCCGAGTTGTGGGGGCGGGACGTGCTCACGGACGCCGAGTTCGCGGAGCAGAAGGCCAATCTGCTGGCGGACTGAGTTCCGGCCGGTGGGCCGGTGGGTCGTTGGGCCGATGGAGCCCCAGGCGTTCTCATCAGGGAAAGAGGCAGTTCATCGTGCAGACCGCCCGGACCGTTCCGGCCGCCACCGTTGTCAATCTGCGCGACCTGGGGGGCATCGCCCTGGGCCGTGACCGCCGGGTTCGGCAAGGTGTCCTGTTTCGCTCGGGACAGCTGAGCGACCTGGACCCGGGCCGCGACCGGGCGGTGGCCGCGCTCGGCATCCGTACGGTCGTCGACCTGCGCACCGCCGACGAACGGCAGTGGTCCCCGGACCGGCTCCCGGACCGGGCCCGGCTCTTCGTCGCCGACGTCCTCGGCGACCACCCGGGCGTGGCGCCGGCCCGGCTCAAGGCGCTGCTCGCCGATCCGGCCGAGGCGGACCGCGCGCTGGGCGGCGGCCGGGCCGAGGAGCTGTTCGCCGAGACCTACCGCAAGATGGTGCTCTCGCCCGGCGCGGCGGCCGCCTACCGGGCCTTCCTGGAGACCGCCGCGGACCCCGCCGCGCGGCCGGTGCTCTTCCACTGCACGGCCGGCAAGGACCGCACCGGCTGGGCGGCGGCCGTCCTGCTGATGATCCTGGGGGCCTCCCGGGAGACCGTGCGGCAGGACTTCCTCGCGGTGAACCCCGCGGTGCGCGCCGCGTTCGCCCCGTACGTCCAGAAGTTCCTGGACGGCGGCGGTGATCCGGCCGTTGCGGCGGCGATCGTCGAGGTGCGCCCCCGCTATCTGGAGGTGGCGCTCGACGCGATGGACGAGCGGTGGGGCGGCCTCGACGGGTACGTACGCACCGGCCTGCGCATCCCCGAAGCCGTGCTGGAGCGGCTGCGCGAGGGGCTGGTGATCACCGGCTGAGCCCCGGTGCGGGCAGGGTACCGGCGTGACAGTTATACCCCCAGGGGGTATGTTGGCGGGATCGGAGAACGTCATCGTCCGCTGGGGGACAGCCATGAACACCGGACTGAGGATCGCGGCCTTCGTCGCCGCGGTCGCCGCCGTCTTCGCCATCGCCTTCGGTGTCGGCAGGGTCGCGGGGCCGGACCCGGACTCGGACCCCACTCCCGGGCCTTCCATCCATCAGCCCTCCGTCCATCAGGGGGAGAGCCACGAACGCTGAGTGCCCCGCCGCACGCCGAATGGGCGGGTCACGCCGGGTACGTACCCGGTGCAACCCGCCCATTCGGCCTTCGCGCGGTCGCCTCTCAGAGGCGGACGAGGCGTTCCGTCAGATCGCGGTACTGCTGGAGGGCGATGCGCAGATCCTCCGTCTCCGCGTCCGACCGCTCACCGTCGCGGTCGGCACGCAGGAGGCGTGACCGGTCGGCGAGGGCCTTCGTGAGCCCGGCGACGACCTCGTCGAAGGCCGCATCGGCCTCCTGTACCGCCTGACGCGGGTTCTCCACGAAGCCGGCCACCGCCTGGTGGATGCGCGCGTCGAACTTCTCCCGCTCGTCGGCGCTGAACAGCGGACGGTCCTTGCCCGTCGCCGCGTCCCTACCGGTGTCCGTCGTTGCTCCGGTGCCGGTGCCGGTGCCGGTGCCGGTGCGGGAGCTGGAGGCGGTGGCACCGGTGCGGGAGCCGGAGGCGGTGTCCGTCGTGCGACCGGTCTCCCGGGCCGCTTCCGTACGGGCGGGGTCGGCATGCGTCTTGGCGGCGTGGGGCGTTCCGGACGCCGGGACGGGAGCGCCGTCGGGGCGGTTGCCGGGGGTCGTTTCCGGGGAGGTGGCCGGCTTCGCCGCCGATGCCGGTACGGGGGTGCCGAGCGGGTCGCCGGGAGGCGTGACCGGCGGGACGCGCTCGGCCCCGGTCGAGGGGGTGGCCCGGTTCGCGGTGCTGCCGGTGCGGTCGTTGTCGTTCGGAGTCTGCGTCATGAGGTGCCCTGTCCCTTGGTGAGCTGTCGGTTGTCGTTTCGGCGCGGGGCCGGGCCGTCCGCGAGGAGGGCGTCGAAGAGGTTCCGGGCGTCGACGAACGCCTCGCGCATCTCCTCGGTGCCGGTGCCGTCGTTCCGCGCGGTGTGCACCCTGCGATAGCCGTCGACGTGGCGGGGGTGGTGGACCGAGAGGGCGTCGGCCCGTTCCTCGAAACTCTCTCCGGAGGGGAAGCCCCGGTCGCGGGAGAGATCTGCCAGCAGCGAGTCGGCCTCGTGCAGCGCCTGCTGCGGCGAGTCCACGAACTGCTCCTGGGTGCGGGCCCAGCGGGCGGTGTAGTCCGCGCGGGCCGCCTCGGTCAGCGGCCGCTTCTCCAGGTCTCCGTGGAGCTTCACCCGCTCGCCGAGCTCCTGCTCCGCGGCCTTGGTGTCTCCGCCGTGCCGGGCGACCACCCGGTCGTACTCGGGGCCGAACCGGCTCTGCAGACTCCGGCCGCCGACCGGACCGCGACGGATGACGAAGAAGTAGACGGCGGCGGCCACGACGAGGACCGCGACGATGATGATGATCGCTGTTGTCACGGCTGTCGCCCCCACCGTTCGCCGGCCGGCACGCGACTCTCTTGTCGCACAGTCGTCAACCCCTCTCGGTCCCGGCCCGGCGGAACGACCACCGGGCGACGTGCTGACCGTGTACCCCCGAACAGCCGTTCATGCGGGCAAGCCCCGCCGGATTGCCGTGGATCGCCGAAGGAGCGCGTGCGTAATACTCGACGCATGAGATCAGGCGTTACGCACTCCGGGCGCGGCCCGCACCGCCCGGACCCCGTGATCCGCCGGGCCACGGCGCGTGACGCCCGCAGGCTCACCCGGCTGGTCCGGACGTCACGCGCCTACGAGGGCCCGTACGCCCCGATGGTCGCCGGATACCGCGTGGGACCGGACTACATCGAGGCGCACCGGGTCTTCGTCGCCGCCGACCGCGCCGACGACCGGGTCCTCGGCTTCTACGCGCTGCTCCTCCAGCCGTCCGAGCTCGACCTGATGTTCGTCGCCGACGAGGCGCAGGGGCTCGGCATCGGGCGGCTGCTCATCGGCCATCTGTGCGAGGAGGCACGGCGGGCGGGCCTGACCGCTGTACGGATCGTGGCGCACCCGCCCGCCGAGGACTTCTACCGCACCGTGGGCGCCGAACCCGTCGGCACCGTCCGGGCGAACCCGCCCGCGGTGATGTGGGACCGCCCCGAACTCCTGCTCCCCGTGGGGCCCTGAAGGCCTGCGCTCAGCCGCCGTACGGGCGGGTGATGATCTCCAGGCCGTGACCGCTCGGGTCGGGGAAGTAGACACCCCGGCCGCCGTCGTTGTGGTTGATCTCGCCCGGGAGCTTCTGATGCGGATCGGCGTGGTACGCGATCCCCAGCTCCTGGATCCGGCCGAACGCCGCGTCGAACTCCGCCTCCGAGATGAGGAAGGCGTAATGCTGCGGGGTGATGGACGCCTCGGGGATCGTCGCGAAATCCAGGGTGACGCCGTTCGCGAGGACGACGGGGATGAACGGGCCCCATTCCTCTCCGACTTCCAGGCCCAGCAGATCCGCGAAGAATTCGGCGGACTCGCGGTTGTCGCGGGAATGAATGATGGTGTGGTTCAACTCGACCGACACGGTGGAATGCCTCCAACGGGCATCTCACGGGCTACCTCCACGTCTCACCCGGACGGTGACCGACGCGCGATGCCGTGGCAGAGATCTTAACGACATGGCGCGACCCGGTCGAGTGGGAAGCGGGCGTCGAGCCCGGTGGATTGGTTCTGTACGACCGGGGCATCTGTAGTCCCGGATCGAACGGGCGTGTCAGCGCCCGGTCATATCGAACAGAGGGGGTCCCGTGTCGGAGGCCAATGGCAGAGGCCGCGAGGAGACCGAGGACGAGAGAGCGGACCGGCAGTGGTCCGAACTGCTCCAGGAACTGCGCGTGGCCCAGACCGGGGTGCAGATCCTCTTCGGCTTTCTCCTCGCCGTGGTGTTCCAGCCGAGGTTCGGCGACCTTTCGGAACTGGACCGCGACATCTACGTCATCACGGTGGTGCTGGGCTCGGCGACCGTTGCCGCGCTCATCGGCCCTGTCACCTACCACCGGCTGCTCACCGGCCGCCGGATGAAGCCGGAGACGGTCATCTGGGCCTCTCGCATGACCGTGCTCGGGCTGGTGCTGCTGTTCCTGACGATGTGCTCGACCCTGCTGCTGATCATGCGGGTCGCCCTCCACAACACCTTCGCTCTCTGGCTGGTCGGCGGGATAGCGCTGTGGTTCCTCGCCTGCTGGTTCATCTTCCCGCTCTGGGCGCTGGCCCGCGGCCGCTCCGGGCTGCGCGAGGACGACCCGTTGACCAAGGGCTCGTCCGCCGGGAAGCAGGGCTGAGCGCTTCAGCTCTCCGGGCCCACCGGGCCGCGCAGGTCGGTGACCGTGAACAGCGCGCCGTCGGGGTCCCGCAGGGTGGCCTCCCTGCCGCCGAGGGCGGACCGCTCCTCGACCAGGGAGCCGCCCTGCCGTTCGGCCGCCGCGACCGTCACGGGGACGTCGTCCACCGGGAACTGCACCTGCCAGTGCGGGCGCACCACCGGATCGACGGCGGCCTCCACCGCCCCGGAGCTGATCCGGGCCAGCGGCCGCCCCTCGCACCGCACGATGACCTCGTCACCCTCGTAGGCGACGTCGCAGCATCCGGGACGGCCGCTCGCCCAGTCGAGTACCTCGCCGTAGAAGATGGCCGCGTCGAACGCGTTGCGGGTCCGCAGGCGCAGCCAGGCGTGCGCGTGGCCGTCGGGGGCCGGCGGGGAGGCGGAGGGCTCGATGCGTTCCCAGAGGCCGAACGCGGCACCGTCCCGGTCCGAGGCCAGGACACCGCGCCCCTTGCCGAGCGTCAGCGGCCCCACCGCCACCGTGCCGCTGCGCTCCCGGACCCGGCCGGCGGCCACATCGGCGTCCTCCACCGCGAAGTACGGCGTCCACGCCACCGCGACCTGGTACGCGGTCGACACGGCGAAGATGCCCGCCACCGGGATGTCGCCGCGCCGGGCCACGGAGAACTCCGCGCCGAGATGCCCCGGGCGGAACGACCAGCCCAGCACCTCGGAGTAGAACCGCTGGGCGGATGGAAGGTCCCGCGTCATCAGGGTGACCCAGCACGGCGCGGCGGACCCCGTCAGGGGCGCTGCCGAGGGGGCTGTACGGGGATCGCTTCCGGTCATGGTCCACTGCCTTCTCACGGGTGTGCGGCGCGGGAGCGGCCGCTTGCGGTCCAGCACCCACCCTCGGACGGCCCGTGCGGCGGCGCAACGCGGGACGCGCTCAGAGCCCGATGCGCGGCGGGGCGTTGGTGATGTCCAGGAAGACCTGGTCGGCCTGCGGCCACCGCTCGCCCATCGCGTGCCGGATGCGCATCGAGACCTCCTCCACCCGCTCGCTGTCGATGCCGGGGGCCAGGTCGATGCGGGCCGCCACCAGGACGGAGTGCATGCCCAGGCGCATGGTGAGGAGTTCGGCCACGTTGTCGATCTCCCTCTGGCGCATCAGGAAGCCCACGAGTTCCCGTTGCAGCTCCGGATCGACGGACTCGCCGATCAGCTGGTCCCGGGCGTTCCGGCCGAGCCGGAAGGCGACGTAGACGAGGAGCAGCCCGATGCCCAGGGAGGCCGCCGCCTCCCAGACCACGCTTCCGGTGGCCAGGTGCAGCGACATGCCGGCGATGGCCAGGCTGACGCCGAGCGCCGCCGTGCTGTCCTCCGCGATGACGGTCCGCAGCGCCGGGTCGATGGCCGCGCCCTTCTTGCCGCGCGCCTGGTGCAGGGCGCGGGTCAGGGAGGTGCTCTCGGCGACGAAGGCGACGCCGAGCACGATCAGCCCGGCGGTGTAGCCGGTGGGGGACTCGTCGTCGTCGCGCCGCAGTGCGTGGAGACCCTGGTAGAACGAGAAACAGCCGCCCATCACGAAGATGCCGACCGCCGCGAGGAGCGCCCAGAAGTAGCGTTCCTTGCCGTAGCCGAACGGGTGACGGGCATCGGCGGGGCGGCGGCTGCGCCGGAGGGCGGCGAGCAGGAAGATCTCGTTGAGGCTGTCGGCGACCGAGTGGGCCGCCTCGGACAGCAGCGCGGGCGAGCCCGAAATGAGCCCGCCCACGGTCTTGGCCGCCGCGATCACCAGGTTGGCCGCGAGCGCGACCAGAACGGTGAGGCGGGTCTGTCGGTCGAGGGCCGACCGGCTCATCACTACCTCCGGTGACGAGGGGGCCGGCGGATCCGTCCCCCGTAGGGGAACGGATCAGCTGCGCGGAGGATCCGTATCGGTGCGCGGATCGTCCTGGTGGGGCGGGAGCGGCGCGTTGCCGTGGTCGTCCAGCTGGTGCGGGTTGAGGGCCCTGCCGTCGGTGGGGAAGCGGTCGGAGGCGTGCGGGTCGTGCGCGTCGATGTGCGTACGCCCCTCCGGCTTCGGGGGCTGCTCATGGGGGAGCGGCGGCGGCAGCTCGGCGTCCTTCTTCCGCTTGCCGAGCAGGAAACCGCCGATCAGCAGACCCACCACGGCGAGCGCGGCGATGGGGAAGAGGACGGCCGCCAGCGCGCCCGTCCCGTCGGCGAGTGGGGCGGCCAGTGCCTGCGAGGCTCCGTTCGATACGTCCATGGTTGCCGCATACCCCGGGAGGAGGGTGTCAGTCGGCTGTTCACATCAATTCATGTTTTATGAGTATCTCAGGGGAAAAGCGTTTCGCATGGTGCGAATCGGCTACACGATGATGACCGAACAGACCGGACCCCGAGAGCTCGTACGGGACGTGGTGGCTGCGGAAAACGCGGGATTCGACTTCTCCGTCACCTCCGACCACTACTTCCCCTGGCTCCGGGAGCAGGGCCACGCCCCGTACGCCTGGGCGGTCCTCGGCGCGGCCGCGCAGGCCACCGAGCGCATCGGCCTGATGACGTACGTGACCTGTCCGACCACCCGCTACCACCCGGCCGTCGTCGCTCAGAAGGCCGCGACGCTCCAGATCCTCGCCGAGGGCCGCTTCCGGCTGGGCCTCGGCTCCGGCGAGAACCTCAACGAACACGTCGTCGGCGGGGGATGGCCCGCCGCCCATGTGCGGCTGGAGATGCTCGAAGAGGCCGTGGAGATCATCGGCGCCCTCTTCGACGGCGGGAACGTCAACCACCACGGCACCCACTTCGACGTCGAGAACGCCCGGCTCTGGGATCTGCCCGGGACCCGGGTGCCGATCGGCGTCGCGGTCTCCGGCCCGGCCTCCTGCGCCCTCGCGGGCCGCAGCGCCGACCTGGTGATCGCGACCGAGGCGAAGAGCGGCCTGCTGGACGATTTCGACCGGCACGGAGGCACCGGGAAGCCCCGGGTGGGCCAGCTGCCCGTCTGCTACGACCCCGACCGCGACGCCGCCGTCGCCCGCGCCCACGAACAGTTCCGCTGGTCGGTCGGCGGCTGGAAGGTCAACTCCGAACTCCCCGGACCGGAGAGTTTCGCCCAGGCGACCGAACTCGTCCGCAAGGAGGACATCGCCTCCGCCATCCCGTGCGGACAGGACGTCGACACGTTCGTCGACGCGGTGCGCGCCTACAGCGACGCGGGATTCACCGAGATCGCACTGGTCCAGGTGGGCGGGGAACACCAGCAGTCCTTCATCTCGTGGGCGGAGAAGTCCCTCCTGCCCGCTCTGCGGGAGCTGTAGCCCTCTTCGGCCCTCCCGTGTCGCCGTCGGCCCGGTGCGGGGTGAGGCTGGAGTGGACCCCAGGGCCGGCGTCCGACGGAAGGAACCTTCGTGAACAACACCCCCGAACGAAGCGGCGACGCGCCCACGGCCGGCCACGGCGAGGAAGTGCTGGTCTCCCTGAGCCGGTGCGACCTCGCGGACGCGCGGAGCGTGTTCGGCGTGCTCGGCAGCACCTTCGACTCCGACCGCGTCGCGGGCGACGAACCCGAGGCGACGAGCGGCCCCCGCCCGACCGTCTGGGTCACCACCGTCGACGTCTCCGAGCCGAAGGCCGCCGCCCACCCCGTGAAGCTGACCGCCCCGGTCACGGTGGACGCCCAGGGCGGCTACTGGGCCGTCGACCGGCTCCGCGAGCACCTCACCGGCGCGTTCGCGGTACGCGTCGTCGGGACGGCGGCGGGGGACCAGGAGCAGGAGGTACGGCTGCGCCTGGAGAACCGCTGACGCGCCCTCGTCGCCCCGACAGCAGCCCGAAGTGAAAGGTGTTCGAGCATGGATTCCCTCGCCCTGGAGACGGTCACCGCACCGGAACCGGTCACCGTCGAACGGTCCACCGTGACCCTCCACATCAACGGGGAGGAGACCGAGGTGACCCTCGACCACCGCACCACGGTCCTGGACCTGTTGCGGGAGCAGCTCGGCCTGACCGGCGCCAAAAAGGGCTGCGACCACGGCCAGTGCGGAGCCTGCACGGTCCTGGTTGACGGCCGCCGCGCCAACAGCTGCCTGCTGCTCGCCGTCGCCCAGGACGGTGCGGCGATCACCACGGTGGAGGGCCTCGCCGACGGCGACACCCTCCACCCCCTGCAACAGGCGTTCGTCGAGCGCGACGCCCTGCAGTGCGGCTACTGCACGCCCGGGCAGATCTGTTCGGCCGTCGGCATGCTCCAGGAGGCCGCCGACGGCCACCCGTCGCACGCGACCCCGCCGGACGCCCTGACCGCCGACCGCGCCCCTCTCGACGCGGAGGAGATCCGCGAGCGGATGAGCGGCAACCTGTGCCGGTGCGGGGCCTACCCCCGGATCGTCGAAGCCATCGAGGACGTGACCCCGTGAAACCGTTCGGCTACCAGCGACCCACCACCACCGCCGAGGCCGTACGGCTCTGCGCGGAGGGAGCCGGAGCCCGGTTCCTGGGCGGCGGCACCAACCTCGTCGACCTGATGAAACTCGGCGTCGAGGAACCCGGCCTCCTCATCGACGTCACCAGGCTCCCGCTGGACCGGGTGGCCCCGGCCCCCGACGGCGGCCTGCGGATCGGCGCCACCGTCCGCAACAGCGACCTCGCCGCCCACCCCGACGTACGCCGCGACTACCCGGTGCTCACCCAAGCCCTGCTCGCCGGGGCCTCGGGGCAGCTCCGCAACACCGCCACCACCGGCGGCAACCTCCTCCAGCGCACCCGCTGCTCCTACTTCCAGGACGTCTCCAAGCCCTGCAACAAACGGCTCCCCGGCTCCGGCTGCCCCGCCCGCGAAGGCTCCCACCGCGACCTCGCGATCCTCGGGCACTCGGCCGAATGCGTGGCCACCAACCCCTCCGACATGGCCGTGGCCCTCGCCGCCCTCGACGCGACCGTGCTGCTGCTGGGGCCCGAGGGCGAACGGGCCGTCCCCGTCACCGAGTTCCACCGGCTGCCGGGGGAGAACCCCGACCAGGACACCGTGATCAGGCCCGGCGAGCTGATCACCGAGGTGGTGCTCCCGCCGCCCGCCCCCGGCACGGTCTCCCGCTATCGCAAGGCCCGCGACCGGGCCTCGTACGCGTTCGCCCTGGTCTCGGTCGCCGCCACCCTCCAGGTGGAGGCCGGCCGGGTGGAGCGGGCCACGCTCGCGTTCGGCGGCGTCGCCCACCGGCCCTGGCGCGCCCGCCGGGCCGAGGCCGAACTGCTCGGCGCCCCCGCCACCCCCGCCGCCTTCCAGCACGCCCTGATCGCCGAACTGGCCGAGGCGCGGCCCCTGCGCGACAACGCCTTCAAGGTGGACCTCGTCCGCCGCGTCGCCCAGGACGTCCTCGGCGAACTCAGCGAGCCGCACGGTCCCGAGGCCGGCCCGACCATCTGACACCCCACCGACCGGAGGCCCCGCCGCCATGTCCCACGCCCCGCAGCTCACCGGTGCGCCCGTCGTCCGCAGGGAGGCCCGGGACAAGGTCACCGGCGCCGCCCGGTACGCGGCCGAGCACACCCCGCCCGGCACCCTGTACGCCTGGCCGGTCCCGGCCACCATCGCCGCCGGCCGGGTCACCGCCGTACGGGCGGTCGACGCGCTCGCCGTCCCCGGCGTCCACACCGTCCTCACCCACGACAACGCGCCGGCCCTCGCCGAACCCGAGGACCCCATCCTCGCCGTCCTCCAGAGCGACCGGGTCCCGCACCACGGCTGGCCGATCGCCCTCGTCGTCGCCGACTCCCCGGAGGCCGCCCGGACGGGCGCGGGGCGGCTGCTCGTCGAGTACGAGAGCGACGAGCACGACGTGACCCTCACCGAGGACCACCCGGGCCTCTACACCCCCGAGGAGGCCAACGGCGGCTTCCCCGCCGTCCGCAGACGCGGCGACTTCGAGCGGTCCTTCGCCGCCGCCCCCGTCCAGGTCGACGCCACCTACCGCCTCGTCTCGCTCCACAACCACCCCATGGAGCCGCACGCCGCCACCGCGTGGTGGGAGGACGGGCATCTCACCGTCCACGACTCCAGCCAGGGCTCCAACGCCGTACGCAAGAGCCTCGCCCGGGTCTTCGACCTGGACCCGGCACACATCACCGTCGTCTCCGAGCACGTCGGCGGCGGCTTCGGCTCGAAGGGCACCACCCGCCCCCAGGCGATCATGGCCGCCATGGCCGCCCGGCACACCGGCCACCCGGTGAAGATGGTCTTCCCCCGCGCCCAGCTCGCGGAGGTCGTCGGCCACCGGGCCCCCACCATCCAGCGGGTGCGCCTCGGCGCCGACCTCGACGGCGCCCTCCAGGCCCTCTCCCAGGAGATCGTCACCCAGACCTCCACCATCAAGGAGTTCGTCGAGCAGGCCGCCGTACCCGCCCGCACGATGTACGGATCCCCGGCCAGCACCACCACCCACCGGGTGACCGCCCTCGACGTCCCCAGCCCCTCCTGGATGCGCGCGCCGGGCGAGGCCTCGGGGATGTACGCGCTGGAGTCGGCCATGGACGAGCTGGCCTCGGCGCTCGGCATGGACCCGGTCGAACTGCGGCTGCGCAACGACCCGGTCACCGAACCGGACAGCGACCGCCCCTTCAGCAGCCGGGGCCTGGCCGCCTGCCTGCGCGAGGGCGCCCAGCGGTTCGGCTGGCACGGCCGCGACCCCCGCCCCGCCGCCCGCCAGGAGGGCCGCTGGCTCCTCGGTACGGGCGTGGCCTCGGCGACGTACCCCGTCCTCGTCTCCCGGTCCTCCGCACGCGCCCACGCGGCGGCCGACGGCACCTTCCGGATCGAGGTCAACGCCACCGACATCGGCACCGGCGCCCGGACCGTCCTCGCCCAGATCGCCGCCTCGGCCCTCGCCACCGACGTGGCGAGCGTCGACGTGCGGATCGGCTCCACCGACCTGCCCACCGCCCCGCTCGCCGGCGGCTCCTCCGGTACCGCCTCCTGGGGCTGGGCCGTGCACAAGGCGGCGACCGCCCTGGCCGGCCACCTCGCTGACCACCGGGGCCCGCTGCCCGCCGAGGGGTTCACCGCCACCGGCGACACGGAGGAGGAGACCGCCGCCGAATCCCCGTACGCCCGGCACGCCTTCGGAGCCCACTTCGCCGAGACGGCCGTCGACTCCGTCACCGGCGAGGTCCGGGTCCGCCGGCTCCTCGGCGTCTACGCCGCCGGGAAGATCCTCAACGCCCGCACCGCACGCTCCCAGTTCACCGGCGGCATGGTCATGGGCATCGGCATGGCGCTGACCGAGGGCTCCGCCATCGACCCGGTCTTCGGCGACTTCACGGCCAAGGACCTCGCCGCCTACCACGTGCCCGTCCACGCCGACGCCCTCGACATCCAGGCGCACTGGATCGACGAGGACGACCGCCACCTCAACCCCATGGGCTCCAAGGGCATCGGCGAGATCGGCATCGTCGGCACCGCCGCCGCCATCGGGAACGCTGTCCGCCACGCCACCGGGGCCCGGCTGCGGGAACTCCCGCTCACCCCGGACCGACTGCTGCCGTACCTGGTCTAGCGACCGGCCGGACGCCTCTCACCAGGGCCGACAGCTCATCTGTTGCGGGGACGGCACACCCGAGTCACCCTGTTGAGTGACCCAGAAGTGATTGGTGCTCACGCTTCGTGTTCGGGGGTCGTTGGTACGACGGGGTGAAGCATGTGGGCCTCGCGGTGAGGAGCCTCGACGATGACCGTTCCACTCGACCGGCACTATTCGGTCGAACTGCAGGTGTCGGCAGAGCGCGTTTCCCAGGTGCGGCGCATCGTCGCCGCGCACCTTCGTCACTGGAGTCTCGAACTCCAGGTCCGGCCGGTGTGCCGGGCCATGGACGAACTCCTGACCAACGTCCACCGGCATGTCGGCGACGCCAACACGTGCGTCCTCGAACTCCGCTGGACCGGCCGGCACGTCACCGTGTCCGTCGCCGACAACAGTGCCCGGATGCCACGGCTGCTGCCGTCCGGCGGCGGACTGAGCCGGGTGATGGCCCTCAGCGACAGCTGGGGCACCTGCCGGACTACGGACGGCAAAGTGGTCTGGTTCACCCGCTACGCCCAGGCGCCGCAGGCAGCGCGACTGCTGCCGTCCCCGCCGCTGCCCGGCGCGGGCGAGTCGCGCCGAGCCCCGCTCGCGGCGCTCGTATAGATCTCCGACAGCTCGCACACCCCGGCCGACGCGGAACGTGCCCCACCCGGCACGCATGATCCGCGTCGGCCGGGTACGTGCGGAAGGGGCCGCGTTGCGCCCGACCGCACGGCGCGGCACCGTCGAAGTACCGATGCGTACCGATGCAAGGAGGCCACTGCCATGCCCATCGCGACGGTCAACCCCGCGAACGGCGAACTGATCAGGTCCTACGACGCGCTGGGCGAGGAGGAGACCGAGCGCAGGATCGCCGCCGCCCACACCACCTTCCAGCAGTACCGCACCACCCCCTTCGAGCAGCGCGCCGCCTGGCTGAACCGGGCCGCCGACCTGCTGGAGACGGACCGCGACACCATCGCCCGCACGATGACCCTCGAAATGGGCAAGCCGGTCACCGCGGCCCGCGCCGAGGCCGCAAAGTGCGCCAAGGCGATGCGCTGGTACGCGGCCAACGCCGAGCGCCTGCTCGCCGACGAGCACCCGGACCCCGCCGACGTGACGGACTCCGGTGCCTCGCGCGCCCTGGTCCGCTACCGCCCGCTCGGTGTCGTCCTCGCCGTGATGCCGTGGAACTTCCCCCTCTGGCAGGTCGTGCGGTTCGCCGCGCCCGCCTTGATGGCGGGCAACGTCGGCCTCCTCAAGCACGCGTCGAACGTCCCGCAGACCGCGCTCTACCTGGAGGACCTGTTCCACCGCGCCGGATTCCCGGCCGGCTGCTTCCGTACCCTGCTGATCGGCTCGGGCGCCGTCGACGCCGTCCTGCGCGACCCCCGGGTCGCGGCGGCCACCCTCACCGGCAGCGAACCGGCTGGCCGCGCCGTCGCCTCCACCGCCGGTGACGAGGTCAAGAAGACCGTGCTGGAGCTGGGCGGCAGCGACCCGTACGTCGTGCTGCCCTCGGCCGACGTCGAGAAGGCCGCGGCCACGGCGGTCACGGCGCGGGTCCAGAACAACGGCCAGTCCTGTATCGCGGCCAAGCGGTTCATCGTTCACGCCGAGGTGTACGACACGTTCGCCGAGCACTTCACCGCCGGGATGCGGGCCCTCACCGTCGGCGACCCGCTGGAGGAGTCCACCGACATCGGGCCGCTCTCCAGCGAACAGGGCCGGACGGATCTGGAGGAGCTGGTCGACGACGCCGTGGAGCGTGGCGCCACCGTCCTGTGCGGCGGCGGCCGGCCCGACAAGCTCGGTGGCGGCCTGGAGAACGGCTGGTTCTACAACCCGACCGTGCTCGCCGGAATCACTCCCGCCATGCGCATCCACCGCGAGGAGACCTTCGGCCCGGTCGCCACCCTCTACCGGGTCGCCGACCTCGACGAGGCCGTACACCTGGCCAACGACACGCCGTTCGGGCTCAGTTCCAACGTGTGGACGCGGGATCCGGGGGAGCAGGAACGGTGCGCCCGCGACCTGGAGGCGGGCGGGGTCTTCTTCAACGGGATGACCGCCTCGCACCCGGCCCTCCCCTTCGGCGGGATCAAGCGCTCCGGTTACGGGCGCGAACTCGCCGGGCACGGCATCCGCGAGTTCTGCAACGCCACCACGCTCTGGTACGCCCCCGAGAAGTCCTGACGCAGCCTTCCCTGTTTCCTTCCACCCCAAGAGGAGACCCGCTCCGTGAGCGACACGCAGACCCCGCCCGCCCTCTCCGACGAGGAACTCGCCGCGCTCGACGCGCACTGGCGCGCCGCCAACTACCTCGCCGTCGGCCAGATCTACCTGATGGCCAACCCCCTCCTCACCCGCCCGCTGGCCCCCGAGGACATCAAGCCGCGGCTGCTCGGCCACTGGGGCACCTCACCGGGGCTCAACCTCGTCCACACCCACCTCAACCGCGTCGTCAAGGACCGTGGCATCGAGGCGCTCTGCGTCTGGGGCCCCGGCCACGGCGGTCCGGCCGTCCTCGCCAACTCCTGGCTGGAGGGCAGCTACTCCGAGACCTATCCCGACGTGCCCCGCACCACCGAGGGGATGGGCCGGCTCTTCAAGCAGTTCTCCTTCCCTGGCGGGGTGCCCAGCCATGTCGCACCGGAGACGCCGGGCTCCATCCACGAGGGCGGCGAACTGGGCTACGCCCTCACCCACGCCTACGGGGCCGCCTTCGACCACCCGGACCTGCTGGTGACGTGCGTGATCGGCGACGGCGAGGCGGAGACGGGACCGCTGGCCGCGTCCTGGCACGGCAACAAGTTCCTCGACCCGGTCCACGACGGGGCCGTCCTGCCCATCCTCCACCTCAACGGCTACAAGATCGCCAACCCCACCGTCCTGGCCCGGCTCCCCGAGGACGAGCTCGACCAGCTGCTGCGCGGCTACGGACACGACCCGCTGTACGTCACCGGCGACGACCCGGCCACCGTCCACCGGGCGATGGCCGCCGCCATGGACACCGCCGTTAAGCGGATCGCCGCCCACCAGCGCGCGGCCCGCGAGCACGGGGCGACCGAGCGCCCCCGCTGGCCCATGATCGTCCTGCGCACCCCCAAGGGCTGGACCGGGCCCAAGGAGGTCGACGGGCTGCCCGTCGAGAACACCTGGCGCTCCCACCAGGTCCCGCTCTCCGGAGTCCGGGACAACCCGGAGCATCTGCGGCAGCTGGAGGCCTGGCTGCGCTCCTACCGCCCCGACGAGCTGTTCGACGCCGACGGCCGCCCCACCGAACAGGTCCTCGCCTGTGTCCCCGAGGGGACGGCGCGGCTCGGCTCGACCCCGTACGCCAACGGCGGTCTGCTCCTGCGCGACCTGCCGGTGCCCGCCCTGGAGGACCACGCCGTACGTGTCGACAAGCCGGGCTCCGCCTCCCACTCGCCGACCCAGGTGCTCGGCGGACTCCTGGCGGACATCATGGCCGCGACGGCCGAGCGCCGGGACTTCCGGGTGGTCGGCCCGGACGAGACCGCCTCCAACCGGCTCCAGGACCTCTACCGGGCGACCGGCAAGGCCTGGCAGGCGCGGACCCTGCCCACCGACGAACACCTCGCCCGCGACGGCCGGGTGATGGAGGTGCTCTCCGAACACCTCTGCCAGGGCTGGCTGGAGGGGTACCTCCTCACCGGACGGCACGGGCTCTTCTCCAGCTACGAGGCGTTCGCCCACATCGTCGACTCGATGGTCAACCAGCACATCAAGTGGCTGCGCACCTCACGCCGGCTGCCCTGGCGGCGCCCCATCGCCTCCCTCAACTACCTGCTCACCTCGCACGTCTGGCGCCAGGACCACAACGGCTTCTCGCACCAGGACCCCGGCTTCGTCGACCACATCCTCAACAAGAGCCCCGAGGTCGTCCGCGTCTATCTGCCGCCGGACGCCAACACCCTGCTCTCCGTGGCCGACCATGCGCTCCGCAGCCGGGACTACGTCAACGTCATCGTGGCGGGCAAGCAGCCGACCTTCGACTGGCTCACGATGGAGGAGGCCCGCGCCCACTGCGCGCGCGGGGCCGGGGCGTGGGAGTGGGCCGGGACCGAGGACGGCAGCCGGGAGCCCGAC
The DNA here is from genome assembly GCF_033109485.1 of Streptomyces cyaneofuscatus. Taxonomy (NCBI): domain Bacteria; kingdom Bacillati; phylum Actinomycetota; class Actinomycetes; order Kitasatosporales; family Streptomycetaceae; genus Streptomyces; species Streptomyces cyaneofuscatus. Next base: position 7,924,326 of record NZ_CP137002.1, read on the forward strand.
GTGGTACTCGGCTGCGCCGGGGACGTCCCCACCCAGGAGGTGCTGGCCGCCGCCGACCTGCTCCGCCGCCACCTCCCGGAGCTGGCCGTACGGGTGGTCAACGTGGTCGACATCGCCCGCATGCAGCCGCACGAGGAGCACCCGCACGGGATGACGGACGCCGAGTACGACGCCCTGTTCACCCGCGACAAGCCGGTGATCTTCGCGTACCACGGCTACCCGTGGCTGATCCACCGCCTCGCCTACCGCCGGACCGGCCACGCCAACCTGCATGTCCGCGGCTACAAGGAGGAGGGCACCACCACCACGCCGTTCGACATGGTGGTCCGCAACGACCTGGACCGCTACCGGCTGGTCATGGACGTCATCGACCGGGTGCCGGGGCTAGGCGTCCGCGCCGTCGCCGTACGCCAGACGATGGCCGACGCCCGCACCCGCCACCACGCCTGGATCCGCGAGCACGGCGTCGACCTGCCCGAGGTGGAGGAGTGGAGCTGGGGCGGCTGAGGCGGCCGGGGCAGTCGGGGTGATCATGAGGGTGTCCGCCTGACCCCGTCCCGCCGGAGACCCCCATGAAGCTGCGCTGCGCCGTGATCGAGGACTTCCAGTCCGCCGCCACCACCGTCGCCGACTGGTCGTCCGTCACCGCCGACGTGGACGTTGTCACCTTCACCGAACACCTGGGCAGTACGGAGGAAGTCGCCGCCGCCCTCGCCGAGTTCGACATCGTCGTCACCCTGCGCGAACGTGTCCCGTTCCCGGCGGAGGTGTTCGCACGCCTGCCCCGGCTCCGGCTGCTGATCGCCTCCGGCATGCGCAACTCCGTGATCGACTTCGCCGCCGCCGAGCTCCACGGCGTCACCGTCTGCGGCACCGCCAGCTCCTCCACCCCGCCGGTCGAACTGACCTGGGCCCTGCTGCTGGGCCTCGCCCGCTCCATCGTCCCCGAGGCCAACGGCCTTCGCGGGGACGGGCCCTGGCAGTCCACACTGGGCGCCGACCTGCACGGCCGGACGCTCGGCCTGCTGGGGCTGGGCAAGATCGGCAGCCGGGTCGCCCAGGTGGGCCGGGCCTTCGGCATGGAGGTGGTGGCCTGGAGCCAGAACCTCACGGAGGAACGTACGAAGGAGGTCGGCACCGCGCTCGCCGCGTCCAGGGAAGAGCTGCTGGAGGCCGCCGACTTCGTCTCCGTACACCTGGCACTGAGCGAGCGCACCCGGGGGCTCATCGGCTCCGCCGAGCTGGCCCGGATGCGCCCCACCGCCTACCTGGTCAACACCAGCCGGGCCGCCATCGTCGACCAGGACGCCCTGCTCGCGGCCCTGCACGCCGGGACCATCGCGGGCGCCGGGATCGACGTGTTCGACACCGAACCCCTCCCGGCCGGCCACCCGATGCGCACCGCCCCGCGGCTGCTGGCCACCCCGCACCTGGGGTACGTCTCGCGCGCCAACTACGCGACGTACTACGGCCAGGCGGTCGAGAACATCCGGGCGTTCCTCGACGGGGAGCCGGTGCGGCGGATCGGCTGAGGGCGCCTCGGCGGCGGCGACCAGGGCACCCTCGGCCGCGCACCGAGACTCAGAACCGCAACGCCGCCGCGATCCGCCCGTGCCCGGCCAGCGAGTCGTCCTCGACGAACACCACGTCCGCCCCGCCGTCCAGCGCCGCCTCGATCAGCTCGTCCACGATGTCCTCGCGGACCTCCGGATCGTCCGCCTGCGTGGTCCCCTCGGCGACCGGCTCCAGATGTCCCTCGGTCACCCGGACGGTGGCCTGGAAGTGCTCCTCCACCGCGATCAGCCCCACCCGGCCCTCCCGGACGGCGGCCCACACCTCGTCGAGCCCGGCGGCGAACGCGTGGGCGCTGCGCGCGTTGTCGAGGCGCCGCTCTACGTCGGCCGTGGCCTGCCGGGCCCCTTCCTCCAGCGCGGGCCGCAGCTCCTTGAGGACCTCGGCGGGCGGCAGGTCGGCCGGCGCGCCCTTGGCGACGCGTCCGACGGCCGCCTTCGAGCCCTCGCCGACCTCGTCCAGCAGGGAGAGGGCGGGCGGCAGCCCCATCACGTACAGCGGACGCGGGTCGGCGGCCAGCACGGCGCGCAGCTTCTGGTCGACGGTACGGAAGAAGTTCCGCGTGTCCTCGTAGGTGAACGTGCTGGGGGTGTCCCCGATCCGCTCCTCGCGCTGCGGGTTGGGCGCCTCCTTCGGCGCGGTCAGGGGGAACCCGCCGGTCTCCCGCACCTCGATGCCGCCGTCCGTGCCGTTCCACAGGGTGGCGTGGTCGGCGGCGACGGTGAGCGCCCAGTACGGACGCGCCTGGGCCTTCGCGGCGACCAGGTTGCGGGTGAGGTAGCTGTCGCTGAGCACCACCCGTTCGGGTGCGGTGCGCGGCAGCTGCCAGATCTGGTGCTCGTCCGCCGTGGCGAGGATGACCAGCGAGTCCAGGGCCCGGCGCGGGTCCACCTCGTCGACCGCCCGCTCCAGTTCGGCCCTGATGGCGGCGGCCGTCTCCCGGCTCACCTGCGGATCGGCGTCCAGCCGGTGGCCCGCCTCCGCCACCAGGTTGCGCAGCCGCACCGGGTCCTGGTTGTTGTCCGGGGCGGTGCGGTGGGTCGGCATGGTCAGGGACAGGGCCGGATAGGGCCGGGTCGCCCGCAGCTCCCGCAACAGGCCGGCGGTCAGGGCGTCCGTGTCCATCGTTCCCTCCCAGGGCTCGAACCCGCTCCCGTATGAAGCGGATGCTTCGACGAGTCAATTCATACCGTTTGATTCTAATATGGGCGAGTTGGTGATCATTCTTCTCGTGGTTTTCGTCTTCTTCCCTCCCGATTGGACGGAATGTCCGTGAAAGCGCATCCCTTCTCGCGCAGGGCCCGCGTCCTGGTCCCCGCCGTGGCCGCCGCCCTCCTGGCCGCCACCACTGCGGCCTGCGACTCCGACACCACGAGCGAGGGCACCTCGAGCAGCGTGCGGACGCTCACGCCGGACCATTCCGAGCACGAGGAATCGCCGTCCGAGGAGCAGAGCCCAGGCACCCAGCAGAGCCCGGACGCCCAGCAGAGCCCGCGCACCCAGCAGAGCTTCGCCGCATCCGTCTCCGCCGAGACCGAACGCGTCCGGCAGGAGGCGGTCAAGCGGCTCGACGGCGTCGAGGGCCGGGGCAACGCGGTCGCCGACGTTTCGGTGAGCGGGCTGCCCGTCGCCGCGGCGGAGGAGGTCCGCAGCGCCCGCGTCCGGGTCACCAACCCCACGGACGAACCGGCCTTCTACGCGGTGAAGGTGGAGTTCGTCGACGCGGAGGACAAGGTCCTCGACACGGTGGTCGTCGGGGTGGAGGACGCCCCGCCGGGCCGTACCGTCGACGCCCAGGCCAACAGCCGCAAGGCCGCCGGGGTGAAGACCTTCCCCCGGGTCGCCCAGGCCGAGCGCGGCTGAGGGGCGGCGCGGATGAGTGCCGCCGACGCGGTGACCGACTCGCTCAACAGGATGCGCGCCGAATTCGGCGACCTGCCCGGTGGCCGCCCGGCCGACTACATCCCACAGCTGGGCCTCGCCGACCCGGAAGCCTTCGGGCTGGCCCTGGTCAGCATGGACGGGCACCGCTACAGCGCGGGCGAGGCCGATGTCCCCTTCACCATCCAGTCCGTCTCCAAACCGTTCATCTACGCCCTCGCGCTCTCCGTCCTCGGCCTGGACGAGGTGAGCCGGTGGGTGGGCGCCGAGCCGAGCGGCGACGCGTTCAACGCCATCAGCCTGGAACCCGGCACCGGTCGGCCCGCCAACGCGATGGTCAACGCCGGGGCCATCGTCACCACCGCCCTGATCCCCGACACCCCCGGCGAACCCGCCTTCGACCGCATCCTGCACTGCCTCGGCCGCTTCGCCGGGCGTGAACTGGACGTTGACGAGGAGGTGTTCAGCTCGGAGTCCATGACCGGCGACCGCAACCGGGCGCTCGCGTACCTGATCCGCGCCACCGGCACCATGCCCGTCGACCCGGTCCTCGCGGTGGACCGGTACTTCCGCCAGTGCGCCGTACGTGTCACCGCCGTCGACCTCGCGACGATGGCCGCGACCCTCGCGTACGGCGGGCTCAACCCGGTCACCCGCGACCAGGTCGTCTCGCCCGAGGTCGCCGCCCGGGTGCTCGCCGTCATGGCCACCTGCGGGATGTACGACGGCTCGGGGGAGTGGCTCCTGCGGATCGGGCTGCCCGCCAAGAGCGGGGTCTCCGGCGGCCTCATCGCGGTCGGCCCCGCCCGCTTCGGCCTCGCCACCTACAGCCCGCCGCTGGACACCGCCGGCAACTCGGTGCGCGGCCAGGCGGCGCTCAGGGCGCTCTCGGAGCGGTACGGGCTCCACCTGATGCTCAACCCCGCGCTGCCCGGCTCCACGGTCAGCCTCGTCACCACCGCCGACGACCTGCCGTCCGCGCCCTCGGCCGAGCACGAGAGGGTCCTGCACGAGAAGGTCGGGGTGGTCGCCGCGCAGGGGGCCATCGACTTCACGGCGGCCGAACGCGTGCTGTACGCGCTGGACGAGTCGGGGGTCGACGGGAGGGGTTCGGTCGTGCTGGACCTGCACGACGTCACCGCCGTCGACTCGGTGGCCCTGGGGATGCTGCACATCGGTCTCGGCCGGCTCTCCGCCGACGGCCGCCGCGCGGCGGTCGTCGACCCGCGCGATCTGCTGGGCCCGCCGGACGTCGTACGGGCGGGCACCGGCCAGGACCTGCCGCGCTACGCGACCCGCGAGGCCGCGGTGGAGGGCTGCGCGAAGGTCCTGGCCGGGGAGGGCTGATCTCCTGCCTGCCCGGGACTACCAGATCGCCCCGACCCACTCGGGGTGGTCGATGAACGGGTTCCGGTTGTGCTGGAACTGCTCGAATATCACGTCGTTACGGCGCTTCTCGAAGGCGTCCGGCGGGTCCTCCTGGCTCCACTGCTTCAGCACGGACAGCTTGCCCATCTTCGGGGCGGAGCCGTTGTTCACCTGGTCGTTGGGTTCGAGGTCGGCGAAGGAGTCGTTGCCCTCGTAGCGCACCGCCATGTAGAGGATCATGCGGGCGACGTCGCCCTTGACCGCGTCGCGCGGTTCGAAGGAGTCGCCGTCGGTGTAGTTGCCGGGCGCCTCGCCCAGCTGGCTGCCGCCGTTGTCGAAGTCCTTGTTGCCGCGGGCGGAGTTGACCGAGACGTCCTCGGGGCGCAGATGGTGGATGTCGGTGCCCGGGCCCGTGGCCGTACCGAAGTCGCCGTGCGACTTGGCCCAGACGTGCTCGCGGTTCCACTGGTCGGCGTTGCCGCCGTTGTCGTTCTTGGACTGGGAGCGCCCGGTGTAGAGGAGGATCACGTTGGAGGAGTTGGCGGGGTCCTCGTCGGTGGCCTTGAGCGCGTCCCACACCTGGCTGTAGGAGAGCTTGGTCTGGTCGCTGATGATCGTGTGCAGCGCGGCCTTGAGCTCGGTGCCGGTCTTGCCGAGGGCGTCCTGGTAGTACGTGTCGTCGAGCGCCGCGGCGAGGGTGGTGGGACGGTCGGGCGGGGTGTCGGCGGCGGGCGCTGCGGGTGCGGCTGCCGCGGTGCCCGCGAGGACGGCGGCGGCGGCCGCGGTGGCCAGCAGCGGACGCGCGTAGAACTGATGACGACGGGACATGTGGGGTGTCCTCTCGGAACGCGGGCACCACGACTCCTGCCCTGGGTGGGGGCGCTCGCCGTAGCGGCCGTGCGGTGTGTGGTACGCGGGAGCCTTCCACACGCACCGTGGCCCGCGTGTGAACGCTGTGTACCTATCATGTGCAGGTCAAGATTGAGCCTGGTCGGGCCCCTGGAGCAGCAACGCTCCGGGGCCCGGAAGGCTGTTACCCGGCGGCGGCCCAGTCGCGCAGGGCCCGGACCGAGTCGAAGTCGGCGACGTTCTTGTCCAGGGGGTCGTCGGTGTACTGATGGATCCGCCAGGACGCCTCGATCCTGGGCTTGCCGGCGGAGACGTAATCGGCGATCCACAGCCCGTCGCCCGCGTAGTCGCTGGTGTCGTGGGTGCGCCAGAAGGCCCGGTTGCAGTAGAGCAGCACCCGGTGGCCGGGCCGCTCCCGCTTCACCTCACGGATGAAGCGGTCCTTCTCCGCGCTGCTCGCGCGCGTCCCGCCGCCGGTCTGCTCCCAGTCGACGGCGAGCAGATCGCCCTCCTTCTCCGGGGTTTTGCTCAGGAAGTACGCCACCTGGTCCTTGATGTCCCCCGGCCACAGGAAGTGGTAGAAGCCGACGACGCACTCGGCGTCCCGGGCCCGCTTCACCTGGGCATCGAGGCGGGGATTGACGTAGGTGCGGCCCTCCGTGGACTTGATGAAGACGAAATCGAGGCCGTCCGTGTCGTAGGAGGGCTGGTAGGCGCTGACGTCGACGCCGTGGAGCATGGGCACCGCCTCAAGAGATGAGAATCGACATTCCGGTTCTGCCCACGCCCCGTACGGCCCAATGACCGGTTCACTCTCCCGGGTGGCCCACCGGGCCCGGCCCCCTCGGATGCGGCCCGGGCCGCGCGGCGCGAGAATTGCCGCAAGGACGAGGAGGAGGCGGCATGAGCGAAGACCCCGAATCCGTATCCGCGGCCGTGCCCGAGGCGTCGGGTGTCACCCCCGACCGGCTTCTGCACACGGGCGCGAGCGACACGCCGAGCGCGGAGGACGTGGTGCTCGCCTCCGGGCGGGACCTGACCCCCGAGACCCTGGAGTGGGCGCGGCGCAAGCTGGCCGACGAAGGGCGCTCCGCCCTCGACAGGCAGCTGCCCTGACGGAGCCCCCGGCTGTGCCCGCAGCCGGGCGAGGCCGCCCGGTGGGCCGGGCGGCCAGGGCGATACGACCGAGGGGCCGGGGAGCGTGTGGGGCGCCCCCGGTTCCTCGGTTAGCCTGAGTGACATATGAACCGTTTGACGACCTCACAGGGCACTTTCGAGCTCGCCCGCTTCCCCGAGCACCCCAGCGACCCCTTCCGGGCCTGGGACGCCGCCGACGAATACCTGCTCCGCCGGCTGACGGATCCCGAGACGGGCCCTGTCGACCTCTCGGGCACGGTCGCCGTCGTGGGGGACCGGTGGGGTGCCCTGGCCACCGCGCTGGCCGCCCCCCGGCCCGTCCAGATCAGCGACTCCTACCTGGCCCGGCGCGCCACCCAGGCCAACCTGGACCGCAACGGCCTCGACCCGGACGCCGTGACGCTGCTGTCCTCGCGCGACACCCCGCCGGACCGGATCGACGTGCTGCTGGTCCGGGTGCCGAAGTCCCTGGCGTTCCTGGAGGACCAGCTGCACCGGATCGCCCCGGCCCTGCACGCGGGCACGGTGGTCATCGGCACCGGCATGGTCAAGGAGATCCACACCTCGACCCTCAAGCTCTTCGAGCGGATCGTCGGCCCGACCCGCACCTCCCTCGCGGTGCGCAAGGCGCGGCTCATCTTCGCCACCCCGGACCTTGAGCTGCCGCGTACGCCGAGCCCGTGGCCGTACCGCTACGAGCTCCCCGCCGACATCGGCCCCGTCTCCGGCCGTACCGCCGTCAACCACGCCGGGATCTTCTGCGCCGAGCGCCTGGACGTCGGCACCCGCTTCTTCCTGAAGCACCTGCCCACCCGCGGCGGATCCGTCAAGATCGCCGACCTGGGCTGCGGCAACGGCGTCCTCGGCCTCTCCGCGGCGCTCGCCAACCCCGACGCGCACGTCACGTTCGTCGACGAGTCGTACGGGGCGGTCGCCTCCGCCGAAGAGACGTTCCGCCTGGGTGCGCCGGAGGGTGCGAAGGCGGACTTCCTGGTGGGCGACGGACTCACGGACCTCGCCCCCGGCAGCCTGGACCTGGTGCTCAACAACCCGCCGTTCCACTCCCACATGGCGACCACCGACGCCACCGCCCGCACGATGTTCACCGGCGCGCGCACCGCGCTGCGACAGGGCGGCGAACTCTGGGTGGTGGGCAACCGGCACCTCTCGTACCACACCCACCTGCGCCGGATCTTCGGCAACTGCACCACGGTGGCGGGCGACCCGAAGTTCGTGGTCCTGCGCGCCGTCAAGCGCTGACGGCGGAGACCGGGCTCCCCGGCCCTTCCAGATTCTTGCAACACGTTCTACTGTGTGCGCCGCCGTACACGGGCGACGCAGACGCGAGACTCTGGAGGGGCCGTGCACCTCGAATACACGCCTGAGCAAGAGCAGTTGCGCACCGAACTCCGTACCTACTTCGCCGCCCTGGTCCCCGACAACGCCTACGCCCGCTACGCGGAACCCGCAGCCCAGAAGCGCTTCTACCGCGAGACGGTCCGCCGGCTCGGCAGCGACGGCTGGCTGGGGGTGGGCTGGCCGAAGGAGTACGGCGGCCGGGGGCTCACCCCGATCGAACAGTTCATCTTCTTCGACGAGGCGGCCCAGGCGGGCGTGCCGCTGCCATTGATGGCGCTGAACACGGTCGGGCCCACGATCATGCAGTTCGGCACCGACGAGCAGAAGACGTACTTCCTGCCGAAGATCCTCGCCGGGGAGATCGACTTCGCGATCGGCTACAGCGAACCGGACGCCGGCACCGACCTCGCCGCCCTCAAGACCCGTGCGGTCCGCGACGGGGACGCGTACCTCGTGAACGGCCAGAAGATCTGGACCACCAACGGCGACACCGCCGACTGGGTCTGGCTCGCCGTCCGCACCGACCCCGACGCCCCGCCGCACAAGGGCATCACCATGCTCCTGGTCCCCACCAGCGACCCCGGCTACTCCTGCACCCTGATCAACACGCTCGCCTCGCACGACACCACGGCCAGCTACTACGAGAACGTCCGCGTCCCCCTCACCCACCGCGTCGGCGAGGAGAACAAGGGCTGGCGGCTCATCACCAACCAGCTCAACCACGAACGCGTCACCCTCGCCGCCCACGGCACCATGGCGGTCCGCGCCCTGCACAACGTCCAGCGCTGGGCCGCCGACACCAAGCTCACCGACGGCCGCCGCGTCATCGACCTCCCCTGGGTCCGCACCCGCCTGGCCCGCACCCACGCCCGCCTGGACGCCATGAAACTGCTCAACTGGCAGATGGTCTCCGCCCTCCAGAACGCCACCCTCACCCCCCAGGACGCCTCAGCGGTCAAGGTCTACGGCTCCGAGGCCCGCCGCGACGCCTACGCCTGGCTGATGGAGATCGTCGGCTCGTCGGGCCCCCTGAAGGAGGGCTCCGCCGGCGCGGTACTCCACGGCGAACTGGAACGCGGCTACCGATCGGCGGTCATCTTCACCTTCGGCGGCGGCAACAACGAGATCCAGCGCGAGATCATCTCCTGGATCGGACTGGGGATGCCGCGGGTGCGGCGGTGAGCGTGCGCGACCGCCCATGCCGGTTGTCACGGACCCGGGCCCGTTGCCACCGGAGGGGCGGGGTCGGACCGCGTTCCCGGTCGGCTTGCCAGGCAGCCGGAATGTAGAAGACTTGGCTACGAAGGCGAACGCGATCAGAGGCAGCCATGTTCTCTCGTTCCGAGCACCAATCCCCTGCGGATGTGTCCTCGCTACGAGCGCCCCATGTGATGCGTTCAGCCGCGCTGACGGTCGCCGTCCTCATCGCCCTGGCAGCCGTGGTCCACGCTGTCGGCGGCCAAGGACGCTCCTGGGAGACGACGGGATGGATGGACGTCGTCCAGGGTCCCGCCGAGTGGTTCATGCAGTTCGTCGAGGGCGCTTCCCGCCTCGTGAAGGGGGGCAGCGACGGCGCCCTGTTCAGCGCCAGGCTCGGTTGTCTGCTGCTTCTCATCCTCCTGTTCGTCGCGCTTCGGCGCTGGATGCTCATGTACTACGCCCATAAGCCCGGGGCCGTGGACGTGAAGAAGCTCGTCTCCTCCGCTCCGGGTATGGAGCAGCAACTGGAGGGGCTGACCGCACAGTTGCGCAAGCAGCTCTCGGAGACGTACCTCTACCCTCCGACCGCCCTGCCCGCCGAAGCGCCGGCGGACAACTTTCTCGATCTGCTCGGTGACGTGGACCTCGAACCCAAGAGGCTGGGCACGAGCCTGCTCCGCCTCTTCAGCCGCCTGCGACCGAAGATCGCGTACACGGTTCGCGGAGTCCTCCGGCGGAGGGAACAGGAGCCCGGTTTCGGTGTCACCGTCACGGTCACCTCGTACGCGATCCGGGGCAGCCGTACGGAATCGATCTGGGGTCCGGCGTGGGAGGACGCGATACAGGAGGCCGGATACTGGGTGATGGCGACGCTGGTGCCCGTCACCCGGGCCGGCCGGCGGCCCCCATGGCAGGGGTGGTGCGGCCGGGACCTGCCGCCCGATCTGTTCGCCGCGTACCAGCAGGCCCGGGAGCTCAGCCAGGAGCGGAAGTTCGACGACGCGCTGGACCGCTACTACGAGGCGCTGCGGCTCGACCCGACCAACCTGTACCTCCGCACCCAGATCGCCGGGATACAGGAACAGCTCTGGCTGCACCTGGACGCCCTGGAGACCTACTACGGAGCCATCCGCCTGGACGGCCGGAACAGCGCGCAGCGCGACGCACGGACGGGGATGCGCTCCTGGGATCCGCGCCGGACCCTCCGCCACCGCTACGGATGGTGGCGCAGCGGCCTCCTGGAGGCGCGCTTCCGCTACGCCGTCGTCCTCGGGGTGGCGGAGCGGACCGCGGAGCAGTGGTGCAAGATCGACGATCCGCCCTGCCCGCGGCGGGCACACGCCCGACAGCAGATCCGGCAGGCTCTCGGCCCCGCGCTCGCCGCACGGCACTGGCGCGCCTTCCGGGGGCTCATGCCACCGGGCCGTGCCGAGCCGTTCGGGCCGGACCAGGAAGGGCTCGTGCGGGAGTGGCTGGAGACGGAACTCGGGGAGGAGCGGCGCCGCTACCCGGTCGTCCGTGAGATCTTCCAGCTCGCCTGCAGGGAGGAGATGCAACAACTCGCCGCGGACTACCCCCGCATGATCCGCCTCCGGCACCCGTTCGTCCGGGCTCACGGAACGCTCACCCGGACCTCCCTGCGGCTCAACCGGGATGTATGGGCACCCCTGCGACTGGCCTGGGCCCACGAGGACGCGGGGCGGGACCGCGTGGAGCTTCTGGAGAACCCCTTGCCCTGGCCCTCGTCCGCGGAGACCCTCGCGCGCAGGACGAAGGCGGCCAGAGGCGCCTTCCGCGGAGTGCGCCGGTGCCTGTCCGGAGGCTGGCGTCTGTCGCAGGACAACTACAACGCCGCGTGCGCGTACGCGGTGGCGATGAACGGAACCGACGGGCAGTCGGCGAGCCGGGAACGCAGAGCCCTCGCCGACCTGGCCGTGGACGAACTGGAAGGCGCGGCACAGGCCGACGTGAGTGGCTTCCACCCGGTCACGAGGTCCTGGCTGCTCATCGAGGACCCGGATCTGGAGAAGCTGCGCCAGGAGAGCCGCTTCATCCGTTTCGAGCGGGAGACGTATCCCCATTCCGCACCGGACCGGCACCGGCCCGAACGCCCTCTGCGGCCGGAGATGAAGGCCTACGGCAGACAACTCCTGAGCGGATGCGCCGCGGTCATGGAACACACGTGGCGCCTGCGGCGCGGGCAGCTTCCCGCCGAGCCGTACGTCCTGGTCGAGTGGTTCGCCGGGGAGACCGAGCTCTGGCGATGTGTCGACCGTATCGCCTCCAACCAGGGGCGCAACTGGCGTGACCGCCAGAGACTCCTGCAACGTGTCAGGGAGGTCGCCGACACGAGGCTGCTGGTCAGATGCGGGCTTCCGTCGAGCCTGCCCGAGATGGACGACCTGCTGGACGAAGCGGCCTGGGACACGGTCGACGGCGTGCAGGAAAGGATCAGCAGTTTCGAGGAGACGTTCGAGAAGCGCCTTGCGGCGTTGAGCCTCGCCGTGGCGGCGGGAGCGAACGGCTCGGCCAACCGCCGCTCCCCGATCCGTCTCAGCACCCAGTGGCTGGCCGCGGTCCGGCGGAACGGCGCATCTCCGGCCGCCGTCCAGCAGGCCGCCGCCCAGCAGGCGTGCTCGGACTACGAGACCGCCTGGCGGGCCGTACGTGATCTCCTCGACCCCGACGAGAGCGGCGCGGCGCTCTCCGACGCGCTGCGGCGCTTCCACGCGCCTCGGGCTCTCATCGGAACGGGCCCCCGTGGGACAATGACCCCGTGACGCTGGAGGACCTCGTCCGGCTGCGCCGGGCCCGTGACCGGATGGACCGTGACTACGCGGAGCCGCTGGACGTGCCGGCGCTGGCGCGCGGCGCGCTCATGTCGCCGGGGCATTTCTCCCGCAGCTTCCGTGCCGCGTACGGCGAGACCCCGTACAGCTATCTCATGACCCGCCGGATCGAGCGCGCCAAGGCGCTGCTGCGCCGTGGGGACCTGTCGGTGACGGAGGTCTGCTTCGCCGTCGGGTGTACGTCGCTGGGGTCGTTCAGCTCCCGCTTCACCGAGCTGGTCGGCGAGAGCCCCAGCGCCTACCGGGCGCGCCCCCACGAGGAGGGTGCCGCCATTCCGGCGTGTGTCGCCAAGATCCACACGCGACCGGTCAGGAATGGAGAAGCGAAAGCCCTGCCCCGTCCGTAGCGTGAAGCACATGAACATCAAGCTCGCACAGACCTTCATCGCCGTCGACGACCACGACAAGGCGCTCACCTTCTACCGGGACGTTCTCGGTCTTGAGGTACGCAACGACGTCGGGTTCGAGGGGATGCGCTGGGTGACGGTCGGCTCCCCGGCACAGCCGGACGTGGAGATCGTCCTCGAACCGCCGCTCGCCGACCCGAACGCCCCCGCCGCCGACCGGCAGGCCATGGCCGAGCTGCTGGCCAAGGGCCTGCTGCGCGGCGTCATCTTCTCCACCGACGACGTCGACGCCACCTTCGAACGCATCCGTGCCGCGGGCGGCGAGGTGCTCCAGGAGCCGATCGACCAGCCGTACGGTGTCCGCGACTGCGCCTTCCGCGACCCGGCCGGCAACATGCTGCGCTTCAACCAGCCGCGCAAGGGCTGAAGCCGGCCGATCTACCGGTTCCGCTGCCGTGCGGAGCCGGAGCGGCAAGAATAGAACGCACTGTTCGAATATGGTGAGACCGGGCCGGGGCCGCAGCAGGCGTGTGCGGAGCGGCGGCCCCGCGCGACAGATGGAGAGACGATGAGCAAGGCCGAGAGAACCGGATCGCGGTCGCCCGCGCAGCCGGTCGCCGACAGCCACGAAGTGATCCGTGTGCACGGGGCGCGCGAGAACAACCTCAAGGATGTCGACATCGAGATCCCCAAGCGCCGGCTGACGGTGTTCACCGGGGTCTCCGGCTCCGGCAAGAGTTCTCTGGTGTTCAACACGATCGCCGCGGAGTCGCAGCGGCTGATCAACGAGACCTACAGCGCCTTCGTCCAGGGCTTCATGCCGACGCAGGCGCGCCCCGAGGTCGACGTACTCGAAGGGCTGACCACGGCGATCATCGTCGACCAGCAGCGGCTGGGCGCCGACCCCCGCTCCACCGTCGGCACCGCCACCGACGCCAACGCGATGCTGCGCATCCTCTTCAGCCGGCTCGGCAAGCCCCACATCGGCTCGCCCAACGCGTTCTCCTTCAACGTCGCCTCGGTCACGGCCCGCGGCGCGATCACCGTCGAGCGGGGCGCCGCGACGAAGACGGAGAAGCAGACCTACACCCGTACCGGCGGCCTGTGCGTCCGCTGCGAGGGCCGGGGCACGGTCACCGACATCGACCTCACCCAGCTGTACGACGACACCAAGTCGATCGCCGAGGGCGCCTTCACCATCCCCGGCTGGAAGTCGGACAGCTGGTGGACCGTGCGGACCTACGCCGAGTCGGGCTTCCTCGACCCGGACAAGCCGATCCGCAGGTACACCAAGAAGGAGATGCAGGACTTCCTCTACCGGGAGCCGACCAAGGTGAAGGTCGAGGGCGTCAACCTCACCTTCGAAGGGCTGATCCCCAAGATCCAGAAGTCCTTCCTCTCCAAGGACAAGGAGGCGATGCAGCCGCACATCCGCGCCTTCGTGGAACGCGCGGTCACCTTCACCACCTGTCCGGAGTGCGAGGGCTCCCGGCTCAGCGAGAGCGCCCGGTCCTCGAAGATCAAGAAGATCTCCATCGCCGACGCCTGCGCGATGCAGATCAGCGACCTGGCCGACTGGGTGCGCAAGCTGGACGAGCCGTCGGTGGCGCCGCTGCTCACCGCACTGCTGGGGACCCTCGAATCGTTCGTGGAGATCGGCCTCGGCTACCTCTCGCTCGACCGGCCCTCGGGCACCCTGTCGGGCGGTGAGGCGCAGCGCGTCAAGATGATCCGCCACCTCGGGTCCAGCCTGACGGATGTGACGTACGTCTTCGACGAGCCGACCATCGGGTTGCACCCGCACGACATCCAGCGGATGAACGACCTGCTGCTGCGGCTGCGGGACAAGGGCAACACCGTGCTCGTCGTGGAGCACAAGCCGGAGGCGATCGCCATCGCCGACCATGTCGTCGACCTCGGCCCCGGGGCCGGCAGCGCGGGCGGCACCGTCTGCTTCGAAGGCACCGTGGAAGGGCTGCGGGCCGGCGGGACCCTCACCGGCCGCCACCTCGACGACCGGGCCGTCCTCAAGGAGCAGGTCCGCACACCCTCCGGCACGCTGGAGATCCGCGGCGCCTCCGCGCACAACCTGAGGGACGTCGATGTCGACATCCCGCTCGGGGTGCTCTGCGTGGTCACCGGGGTCGCGGGCTCCGGCAAGAGCTCCCTCATCCATGGGTCGATCCCGGCCGGGGAGGACGTGGTCTCGATCGACCAGACCGCGATCCGCGGTTCGCGGCGCAGCAACCCGGCCACGTACACCGGACTGCTCGACCCGATCCGCAAGGCCTTCGCCAAGGCCAACGGGGTGAAACCCGCCCTGTTCAGCGCCAACTCCGAGGGCGCCTGCCCCACCTGCAAGGGCGCCGGGGTCATCTACACCGACCTGGCGATGATGGCGGGCATCGCCACCGTCTGCGAGGAGTGCGAGGGCAAGCGGTTCGAGGCCTCGGTGCTCGACCACCACCTCGGCGGCCGCGACATCAGTGAGGTGCTCGCGATGTCGGTGGACGAGGCGGAGACGTTCTTCGCCGAGGGGGACGCCCGCACCCCCGCCGCGCACAAGATCCTCGCCCGGCTCTCGGACGTCGGGCTCGGCTACCTCAGCCTCGGCCAGCCGCTCACCACGCTCTCCGGCGGCGAGCGCCAGCGGCTGAAGCTCGCCACCCACATGGGCGAGAAGGGCGGTGTGTACGTCCTCGACGAGCCGACCACCGGTCTGCACCTGGCCGATGTGGAGCAGCTGCTCGGGCTGCTGGACCGGCTGGTGGAGTCGGGCAAGTCGGTGATCGTCATCGAGCACCACCAGGCGGTCATGGCACACGCCGACTGGATCATCGACCTGGGCCCCGGCGCCGGGCACGACGGCGGCCGGATCGTCTTCGAGGGCACTCCGGCCGATCTGGTCGCCGACCGCTCCACCCTCACGGGCGAGCACCTCGCGGCGTACGTGGGGGGCTGACGGGGAGCGTCCCGTACGTTGCGCGACTTGGTACGGGGCCGGGGGGTGTTCCCCCGGCCCCGGCCTCGTAGCGGCACATCACCGTCCGGGGGGCCGGGTCACCCCCGCGCCAGCACCCCCGCCAGCAGCACCTGCAGCATCTCGCGCAGCGTTGCGGTGAAGTCCAGGCGCAGCGCGGCCAGTTCGGGGTCGGCCTCATAGGCGGCCAGCATCGCCGCCGACGGCTGCGCATGGGTCCAGATCGCCCCCGTCACCAGCAGGGTTCCGGCAGCCACCCGGCCCGCGTGGTGGGCGTCCAGCTCGGGTACGCGCCACTCGATGAGGCGCCCCAGCTCCATCACGTTCGCGATGGCCGCGCGCTTGTACTCGGCCGCCACCTCCGCCGACACGTTCCGCTCCAGCACCGCGGCCTGGGCGCTGATGAGGTCGCAGAGCACCGGCCGGGCGGCGAGCGAGCCGGCCAGAACGACGGCCACCCGGTCCGCGCGCTCGGCGACCGGAGCCCCGTCGTCCACCTCCGCCGCGAACTCCTCCTCCAGGCCCGCCAGCCAATCGCGCTGCGCACTGCCCAGCAGCTCCAGCAGGACGGCCTCGCGCGATTCGAAGTAACGCAGCACGTTCGACTTCGCCAGCCCCACGCGGCGGCTCAGTTCGTTCAGGCTCACCTGCGCCACGGGCAGCTCGGTGAGCATCGTCGCCGCGGTGTCGAGGATCGCCTGCCGGCGTACGGCGCGCTGCTCCTCGCTGCGGGCGCGCCGGAAGGGCGTCTCTGTCATGCCACCAGACTACAGACCCTCGGTCTGTTGTTATCGGACCGGCGGTCTGCTAACTTCGGAGAGGTAAAAGACCGACGGTCCTTTGTCTTGAGGTCCGGTCTGCCGTCGAAGGAGCCCGCCATGTACACCGTGCCCGATCTGGCCGGAAAGCTCGCTGTCGTCACCGGCGCCAACAGCGGCACCGGAAAGGAGGCCGCCCGCCGCCTCGCCGGGGCCGGCGCCCATGTCGTCCTGGCCGTCCGCACCCCCGCCAAGGGCGAGCAGGCGCGCACCGAGATCCTGGCCGACCACCCCGGCGCCCGCGTCGAGGTCCGCCGCGTCGACCTCGCCGACCTGGCCTCCGTCGAGGCGTTCGCGGACGGGCTCATCGCCGACGGCACCCCGCTCGACCTGCTGCTCAACAACGCCGGAGTGATGGCCCCGCCCACCCGGATGACCACCGCCGACGGCTTCGAGCTCCAGTTCGGCAGCAACTACCTCGGGCCGTTCGCCCTCACCGTCCGCCTGCTCCCGCTGCTCCTGGCCGCCCCCGCGCCCCGGGTCGCCACCATGAGCAGCGGCACCGCTAACTACGGCCGGATCCACTTCGACGACCTCCAGTGGGAGCGCCGCCGTTACAGCCCGAACCTCAGCTACGCCCAGTCCAAGCTGGCCGACCTCATGCTGACCCGGCAGCTGGCGGACATCGCCGCCGAGCGCGGCTGGAACCTGCTCAGCACCGGCGCCCACCCCGGCTACACCCGCACCAACCTCCAGACGGCGGGCGCGAGTCTGGGGCGCGACAAGCCCAAGCGCTCCCTGCTCAACTCGTTCACCGTGCTGCCCTACCAGCTCCCCGAGCAGGGCGCGGAACCGCTGCTGTACGCGACGGCCGACCCGGGGGCCGTCCCCGGCGGCTACTACGGGCCGGGCGGCCGTTTCGGGCTCGTCGGCCCGACCGCTCCGGCCCGCATCACCCGCCGTGCCCTCGACCCCGCCGCGAACGCCCGGCTCTGGGCCACCGCCGAACGGCTGACGGGGGTCTCCCTGCCCGCCACCGTGTCCTGACCGGCGTCGCAAAACCCGCTCAGGACGGCGGCCGGTCCCGGTTGAGCCACGACGGGACCTCGGGAACATCCGCGTCCCACGCCCGCTCGGGTTCGGGTTCGGGCGGAGGCTGAACGGCGCGGCGCCGCACGGGCGGAGGCGGCTGCACCGGTTCCGGTTCCGGCTCGGGGACGGCCTGCGGCTCGGGCTCCGGCGCGGCGCTGTCGTAGAGCTCCTCCAGCACCGTGAACCGGCAGTGGAAGCTCTGCCACGCCCCGTCCAGGACCAGCACGAACCCGTCGCGCTCCCGGTAGAGCCGCCGGCGCTTCGGGCTGGCCGGATGCAGCGGCTTGTACACCTCGGCCCGCTGCCGCAGCGCTTCCAGCGCCTCCTCACGTGTACCGTCCACATGGTCCATGACGCCGGCCGACCAGACCCGGCGCTGGCCGCCGAGGCCGAGGTTCTGCTCCACCAGCAGCCCCCATCTGGGCATGAGTTCCCCCGTTCGTCGATCGCTCCACCGTGCCGCGACAGCCCCCTGCCGCGGAAGAACCCCGCGTCGCACCATTGTTCCTGATCTTGTTGCGCACCCATGCGCCACCCATGCGCCACCCGTGCGCCGCCCGTGCGCTGCCCATACGCCGCCCGTACGTCCCCGCCTTCTCCCGCCGAGCCGCGTGCCGACTCCGCCGGGAGGCCGCCATACTGGACGGGCCGGGGAGGGCGCAGCGGTAGCGGCGGGGAACGACGGGGGCGGGAAACGGCAGATGGCGGACACCAGGCTGATCCAGAGCCGGTACCGGCTGCTCGATCTGATCGGGCGCGGCGGCATGGGCGAGGTGTGGCGGGCGCGCGACGAGTCGCTGGGCCGTCTGGTCGCCGTCAAGTGCCTCAAGCCCATGGTCCCCCAGCACGACCAGGCCTCCACCCGCATCCTGCGCGAACGCTTCCGCCGCGAGGCCCGGGTCGCCGCCTCCCTCCAGCACCGAGGTGTCACCGTCGTCCACGACTTCGGCGAGCACGAAGGTGTCCTCTACCTCGTCATGGAGCTGCTGGAGGGGCACAACCTGAGCCAGCTCCTGGAGGAGAACCAGCAGCGCCCGCTCCCCGTCGACCATGTCGTCGACATCGCCGAGCAGGTCGCCGACGCGCTCGGCTACACCCACCGGCAGGGCATCGTCCACCGTGACCTGAAGCCCGCCAACATCATGCGGCTGACCGACGGCACGGTGAAGATCTGCGACTTCGGCATAGCGCGCCTCGGCCACGACATCAACGTCACCTCCCGCCTCACCACCACCGGCATCGCCATGGGCACCCCGCACTACATGTCGCCCGAGCAGATCGGCGGGAAGGAGGTCGACCACCGCAGCGACCTCTACTCGCTGGGCTGTGTGCTGTACGAGATCGCCACCGGCGTACCGCCGTTCGACCTGGACGACGCCTGGGCCGTACTCGTCGGGCACCGCGACACCCAGCCCGAGCCGTTGCGCACCCACCGCGCCGAACTCCCCGGCTTCTTCGACCGCGTCGTCCTCGACCTGCTGGCCAAGGCCCCCGACGAGCGGCCCGCCGACGCGGGCGACCTGCGCCGCCGCATCACGCTCGGCCGCAGCGGCGAGCACGAGACGCTGGGGCCCGCCCCGTCGCCGCCGGCCCTCTCCGGCACGTACCGGACCCCGGAACCCGCCGTCCGTCGCCCGGCCCCCGAACTGCCCGCCTGGACGCGGAACATGAAGCCCGGGCACCCGGCCGCCGGCTCCCTGAAGAGGGGGCCCGGCCTCCCCGACCCCGCTGCGGGACTCACCGGCCGGTGGACCACCGCGCGTGCCACCACCGTCACGCCACCCGGCACCGACAGCTCCACCGCCGCCACGCCCCCCGGCACCGACAGCTCCACCGGTGTGCCGCCCGCCCGCCCCGCCCCCACGCCCGAACTGCTCGCCGCGCTCGCCGGCCGCCACAGCTCGGGCATCGACCTGGGCCGCCTGGGCCGCTGGGAGGAGGCGGGCGACGTGCACCGCGCGGTCGCCGCCCAGCGCGAGAGCGTCCTCGGCCCGGACCACCCGGACACCCTCGCCAGCCGTCACGAGATCGGCCTCACCCTCAGCCGCACCGGCCGGGCCGCCGACGCGCTGCGCGAGTTCGGCCAGGTCGCCGCGGGCCGCGAACGCACCCTGGGCCCCGACCACCCGCAGACCCTCGCCGCCCGGCAGGAGACCGCTCACGTCCTCGGGCAGCTCGGCCGCCACTTCGAGAGCCATCAGGTGTACGCGGCGGTCCTCGCCGCCCGTGAGCGGTCCATGGGCCCCGACCACCCGGAGACCCTGCGCTGCCGCCACCACCTCGCCCTCAACCTCAGCCGCCTCGGCCGGCCCGAGGAGTCGTGGCAGTTGGCCCGTCAGGTGGCCGACGACCGGGCCCGGCTGCTCGGCGCGACCCACCCCGACACGCTCGCCACCCGGTACGAGGTCGCCTACACCCTCGGTCGGCTGGGGCGCTGGGCGGAAGCCCTGGAGAGCTACCAGGACGTCGCCCGGGCCCGCGCCGCCACTCTCGGCCCCGACCACCCCGGCACCCTCGCCGCCCGCTACGAGGCGGGCATCAGCCTCGGCCGGCTCGGCCGCAGCGCGGAGGCCCTGGAGCTCTTCCGGGCCCTGGTCGCCGACCGTACGCGGGTGGGCGGCCCGTCCGACGCCGAGACCCTGCGCGCCCGCCACGGTCTGGGCGTCAACCTGGGCCGGATGGGCCACTGGGAGGAGGCGGTCACCGAGGCGCGCGAGGTGTGCGCGATCCGGGAGACCACCCTCGGCCCCGACCACCCGGACACCGTGCTCAGCCGCCGCGAGGTCGCCGTCGCCCTGGGCTGGCTCGGCCGGTGGGCCGAGGCCCTCGTCGCGTACCGGGAGGTCGCCGAGGCGCGCGGCCGGGGCCTCGGCCCGGACCACCCGGAGACCCTGGCCGCCCGCCACGACGAGGCGCACTGCCTGGACCGGCTCGGGCGGAAGAAGGAGTCCGCCGAATTGTTCCGCACCCTCGCCGCCCACCGGGCCCAGAACGCGCTGCCGCCGCACTGACCACGGCCCCGACCGGCCCGACCACGGCCCCGACCGGCCCGACCACGGCCCCGACCGGCCCGACCACGGCCCCGGGCCTGCCTGCCTGATCATGGCCCCGGCCTGCCTGACCACGGCTCCGGCCTGCGGCGACGGGCCCGGGACCCCGGCCGGGCGCGGCCGTGCGGTCCCTCTGGCCGGGACGCGGTTCCCCGTGTTACGAAGGTGCATGCCCGCACCTGAGCCGTCCGCACCCCAGCCGTCCGAACCCCACCAGCCGCCCGCGCCCGCCCGGGACCGCTACGACGCCGTGATCGTGGGCGGCGGCCACAACGGTCTGGTCGCCGCCGCCTACCTCGCCCGTGCCGGACAGTCCGTCCTTGTCCTGGAACGCCTGGACACCACCGGGGGAGCGGCCGTCTCGACCCGGCCCTTCGCGGGCGTCGACGCCCGCCTCTCGCGCTACTCCTACCTGGTCTCGCTGCTGCCGCAGAAGATCGTCCGCGATCTCGGCCTCGACTTCGCCGTACGCAAGCGGACCGTGTCCTCGTACACCCCGGCGGTGCGCGACGGACGCCCCACCGGACTCCTCGTCGGCGGCGACCGGACGCGGGAGTCGTTCGCCGCGCTGACCGGGGGAGAGCGGGAGTACGAGGCGTGGCAGCGCTTCTACGCCATGACGCAGCGCGTCGCCGAACGGGTCTTCCCCACCCTCACCGAGCCGCTGCCCGCACGGGATGCGCTGCGGGCCCGGATCGACGACGCGGAGGCCTGGCGGACCCTGTTCGAGGAGCCCATCGGGGTGGCCGTCGAGCGGAACTTCACCGACGACCTGGTACGCGGCGTGGTGCTGACCGACGCCCTGATCGGCACCTTCGCCGACGCCCACGACCCCTCGCTGCTCCAGAACCGGTGCTTCCTCTACCACGTGATCGGCGGCGGAACCGGCGACTGGGACGTCCCCGTCGGCGGCATGGGCGCCCTCACCGACGCCCTCGCCCGTGCTGCCCGTGCGGCGGGCGCCGAGATCCGCGTACGGCACGAGGCGACCCGGATCGAGACCGACGGCACCCACGCCGAGGTCACCGTCCGCACCCCCGACGGCGAACAGGTCATCGCCGCCCGCCGGGTGCTGGTCAACGCCTCCCCGCAGGCGCTCGCCGCCCTCCTCGGACAGACCCCGCCGGAGCCTGCCGAGGGCGCCCAGCTCAAGGTGAACATGCTGCTCACCCGGCTGCCGAAACTCCGCGACCGGTCAGTGGACCCCCGGCAGGCCTTCGCCGGTACGTTCCACATCGCCGAGGGGTACGGGCAGTTGGCCGACGCCTACCGGGACGCGGCGGCCGGACGGCTGCCCGCCGCCCCGCCGTCGGAGATCTACTGCCATTCGCTGACCGACCCCTCGATCCTCGGCCCCGACCTCGCCGCGCGCGGCTACCAGACCCTCACCCTCTTCGGCCTCCACACCCCGGCCCGCCTCTTCGCCGCCGACAACGAGGCGGCCCGCGCCGCCCTGCTGAAGGCCACCCTCGCTGAGCTGGACGCCCACCTGGAGGAGCCGATCACCGACTGCCTGGCCCTCGACGGGAACGGGGAACCCTGTATCGAGGCCAAGACCCCCCTCGACCTCGAACGCGATCTGCGGCTGCCCGGCGGCCACATCTTCCACCGCGACCTCTCCTTCCCGTACGAGAGCGAGACCACCGGGCCGTGGGGCGTGGAGACCGCCCATGCCAACGTCCTGCTCTGCGGTGCGGGCGCGGTGCGCGGTGGCGGGGTCAGCGGGGTCCCCGGCCACAACGCGGCGATGGCGGCGCTGAGTTAGTCCTCATCTCAGGTGCCGGCGTTCGACGGCGGCGGCGATGGCGGTGTGGCCCGCGGGCCCGGGGTGCAGGCCGTCGCCGCTGTCGTACGCCGGCAGCAGCCGGGAGGGGCGGTCCGGGTCGCGGAGCGCGGCGTCGACATCGACGACGGCGTCGAAGATCTGCCCGGCGCGCACGGCCTCGTTGACCTGCTCGCGCACCGCGTCCTGCTCCGGCGTCCAGCGCGTCCACCCCTCGAACGGGGCGATGGTGGCGCCCACCACCCGCAGCCCGGCGGACCGCGCGCGCAGGGCCAGTTGGCGGTAGGCGGCCACCAGCCGCGACGGGTCGCGCTCGGCGGGCACATGGAAAAGGTCGTTGACGCCCAGGTGGACCAGGACCGTCCGCAACCCCGGCAGCGACAGCACGTCCCGGTCGAAGCGGGCCTGGCCGCCGGGCCCGTACGGGGCGCTGTCGAGCAGCAGCCGGTTGCCGCTGACGCCGAGGTTGGCGACGGCGGAGCCGGGCAGTCTGCGGGCCAGTTGGTCGGGCCAGCGGAGGTCCGCGTCGTCGGGTGTGCCGGAGCCCTCCGCGATGGAGTCGCCCAGCACGGCGAGGACCGGGCCGCGCGCCCCGGTCGTCTCGACCCCGGTCAGGAGGAGGACGGACCGGGTGCGGATGCCGTCGACGGTGTGCCAGGCGTGGGTGTTGCGGTGGAAGGAGAGCGGACCGGTGGGGCCCGGGAGCCGCGTCTCGACGGTCAGCAGGGCCCCGTCCTCCACCCGGAGGCCTTCCACCCGGTCGCTGGTGAGGGTCGCGCCCGCCGCCAGCCACCCTTGCGGCCGTCCGCCGAAGGTGACCGGCCGGCCGTCGGCGGTCACCGGACCCACCAGCACCGGCGCGGTCCCGAAGGCGTGTGCGTACCGCAGCCGGACCTGCCCGCCTGCCGAGAGCCGCAGCCGGGCGGTGCAGAGCCCGTCGGTGAGACCGGCGGCCGCGAGCGGGTCGGCCGCCGTGGGCGCGGTCTGCGCGGTGGCCCAGGAGGTGGTCCACGGGGTGGCCGAGGACGCGCGGTCGGACACAGGGTGCGTGGCCGCCCGGGCGTCCGGGGCGGTGAGGGCCGTCGTGACCCCGGCCGCCGCCGCGTACAGCAGACCCCGCCGCGCCGGCACGGGAACCCGGCCGCTCACCGGGAGGCCTGCCGGGGAGAGGGGGCGGTGCCCGCCGGAATGCTGCTCATGGGGTGTGCCTCCTGGGGTCGGCCCTGGGGGACGCGCACGTCGGGCGGCACCTGGGCCGCGCTCCGGACGGGGCCCGGCGACGTCCAACAGCCCCTGGGCGGAACGGTGCCGCCATTCTGTCGGCAGCCGGCGGCGCGCGACAGCCCATTACACAGCGCGCCGCCCGCCCCGCCGCTCAGTCGGCCGACAGCACCCAGCCCGTCGCCCCGATCCGCCCCGCGTCCCGGGGCCGCTCGGAGTCGAAGACCGTGGCGTGGCCGTCCCGCACCCGCAGGGAGTCCACGTACGCGCCGCGCCCCACGTACAGCTGGTCCGTGGTGTACCGCCACCGCAGCTGGACGCCCTTGCCGCGCCAGGGCGACAGGTCCGCCTCCAGCCGGTGCCACACCCGCCCCGACCAGCCGGAGACCCAGCCCTCCGGGTGCGGGCGCGGGTCCGGGCGGTGGTGGCCGGGGCCCGGGCCCACCGTGGTGAACGGCACCGGCTGCCACCCCCCGCCCGCCGACACCTCCAGCACCAGCCGGTCGGCGCCGGGTTCGGTGTCCCACCACAG
This sequence comes from Streptomyces cyaneofuscatus, assembly GCF_033109485.1. Taxonomy (NCBI): domain Bacteria; kingdom Bacillati; phylum Actinomycetota; class Actinomycetes; order Kitasatosporales; family Streptomycetaceae; genus Streptomyces; species Streptomyces cyaneofuscatus. The sequence goes on from NZ_CP137002.1 coordinate 7,948,304, forward strand.
GGCGCACTCCAGCCGGGAGCGTGCGGAGGCCAGGCGCAGGACGGGCAGGGTGAGCGTGGCGGTCGACGCGCCCGCCATCCCGGAGAACCAGGCGGTCCGCCCCCGCTCCGGCCGGACCGGGACGGCCCGGGCCAGCTGGTTGGCGGTCGCCACCCGGGGCGCGCTGCCCGAGCGCCAGCTCCGTACCGGATGGACCGAGTTGCCCAGCACGATCAGGAACGTGTCGGTCGACGGGTCGAGCACCAGGCTGGTCCCGGTGAACCCGGTGTGGCCCGCCGAGCGCGGGGTGGCCATCGCGCCCATGTACCAGTGCTGATAGAGCTCGAAGCCGAGGCCGTGCTCGTCGCCGGGGAACGCGGTGTTGAAGTCGGTGAAGAGGAGGTCGACGGAGTCCTCGGAGAGGATGCGGGAGCGGCCGTAGACCCCGCCGTTGAGCAGTGTGCGGGCGAGGACCGCCAGGTCCCAGGCGCAGGAGAACACCCCGGCGTGACCGGCCACCCCGTCGAAGCTGTAGGCGTTCTCGTCGTGCACCTCGCCCCAGACCAGACCGCGTTCCAGACCGGACCACGGCAGCCGGGCGTCCTCGGTGGCCGCGATCTTCGGCTTCCAGGAGGCGGGCGGGTTGTAGCGCGTGCGGTGCATCCCGAGCGGAGCGGTGATCTCGTCGCGGAGCAGGGCATCCAGAGTGCGGCCGGTGATCCGTTCCAGGATCAGTTGCAGCGAGATCAGGTTCAGGTCGGAGTAGAGGTAGGCGCTGCCGGGGGTGGACGCCGGGACCTCGTTCCACAGCATCCGGAGCTTCCCCTCGCGGGTCGGCTCCTGGTAGAGCGGGATCCAGGACCGGAATCCCGAGGTGTGCGTGAGCAGCTGACGGACCGTGATGGCCTGCTTGCCGCCGCCCGCGAAGTCCGGGAGGTACGAGGCCACGGTGGCCTCCAGCTCCAGCGCCCCGCGCTCGATCTGCTGCACCGCCAGGATCGACGTGAACAGCTTGGAGATCGAGGCCAGGTCGAAGACGGTGTCCTCGGCCATCGCGATCTGCTGATCCGCCGGGAACTCCACCCCGGTGTCCGCGCTCTCGTCGTACGCCGCGTAGCGCACCGCCTGGCCGATCGGCCGGTGCAGCGCCACCGTGCCGCCCCGCCCGGCGAGCAGCACCGCGCCCGCGTACCAGGGGTGCTTGGGGGAGTCGGCGAGGTACGCCTCCGCCTCCCGGACGAGCTGGTCCAGCGGCCCCTGGAGCAGCCCCGCGCGGGCCGCGCTGCCGCGCCGCAGTGTGGGCCGGTGCCCGGGCCGGTGCGCCCCTGATCCCATGCTCGCTCCCGCGTCCGCCGTCACCGGGCCGCTGCCCGGCGCGCCCCGTTCGGCCGCCCCGGCCAGGGGGATCGGCGCCAGGGCGAGTGCGCCGCCCAGTGCCAGTATCCCGCCGCCGAGGCGCCGGCGGCCGATGCCGCTCCCGGTGCCCTGCGGAAGCCCGCCTGCCGCCGTGTCCCCGTTCTCCGCCGCGTACCCGGTCATCCGCAACCCCTTCCCGTGCCCGGAGCCGGCCCCGAGGGCTGAGCCCGCGAGCGCCCCGGCGCGAAAGTAACTTCCGAAATCTCGCCGAGCAGTGAAAGTTCCTGCCGCCGCAGAGATTACTGTCGCCCCCGCCGTCCCGTACGCCTCCGGGCCCGCAAAGAATCTGACACTGCATCAGAAAATCTCTTCCCTCGTCCGTCCGGCTGCGGCATCCTGCCGCCCATGGAGACGGAGCTGAGCAGAGAACTGGGCATCGAGCACGCCATCTTCGGCTTCACGCCGTTCCCCGCCGTCGCGGCCGCCATCAGCAGAGCCGGGGGTTTCGGCGTGCTCGGCGCGGTCCGCTACACCGACCCGCAGGAGCTGGCCCGCGACCTCGACCGGCTGGACAAGCTCGCCGACGGCAGGCCGTACGGCCTCGATGTCGTCATGCCGGCCAAGAAGGTCGAAGGAGTCACCGAGGCCGACGTCGAGGCGATGATCCCGGACGCGCACCGGGGGTTCGTCCAGGACCTCCTCACCCGCTACGGCGTGCCCGAACTCGCCGAGGGGGAGGCGTCCGGCTGGCGCATCACCGGCTGGATGGAGGAGGTCGCCCGCAACCAGCTGGACGTGGCCTTCGACCACCCCATCAAGCTCCTGGCCAACGCCCTCGGCTCCCCGCCCGCCGACGTCATCGAGCGTGCCCACGCCCACGGGGTCCTCGTCGCCGCCCTCGCCGGAAGCGCCGAACACGCCCGCCGGCACGCGGCGGCGGGCATCGACGTCGTCGTCGCCCAGGGGTACGAGGCGGGCGGCCACACCGGCGAGATCGGCTCGATGGTGCTCGTCCCGGAAGTCGTGGAGGCCGTCGCCCCGCTGCCCGTGCTCGCCGCCGGAGGCATCGGCAGCGGCGACCAGGCCGCCGCCGGGCTCGCCCTCGGCGCCCAGGGCGTCTGGCTCGGCTCCCTCTGGCTCACCACCGAGGAGGCCGACCTCCACTCGGCCGCCCTCACCCGCAAGCTCCTCGCCGCGGGCTCCGGCGACACCGTCCGCTCCCGCGCCCTGACGGGCAAGCCCGCACGCCAGCTCCGTACCGCATGGACGGACGCCTGGGACGACCCGGCCGGACCCGGCACGCTGCCCATGCCGCTCCAGGGGCTGCTGGTCGCGGAGGCCGTCTCCCGGATCCAGAAGTACGAGGTCGGGGAGCTGCTCGGCACCCCCGTCGGGCAGATCGTCGGCCGGATGACCAGTGAACGCAGCGTCCAGGCGGTCGTCGACGACCTGACGCGCGGCTTCGAACGGGCCGTCACCCGCATCAACCGCATCGCCGGAAGGAGCGCCACGTGAACCAGCCGCCCAACGGCTTCTGGGCCCAGGCCGCAGCCGATCCCGACCGCACCGTGCTCGTCGCGCCCGGCGGTGAGGAGTGGAGCGCGGGGAGGCTGCACGCCGACGTCAACCGCATGGTCCACGGGCTGCGGGCGGCCGGGATGAGCGAGGGCGACGCGTTCGCCGTCGTCCTGCCCAACGGGACCGAGCTGCTCACCGCCCACCTCGCCGCCTCCCAGGCCGGCTTCTACCTGGTGCCGGTCAACCACCACCTCGTCGGCCCCGAGATCGCCTGGATCGTCGCCGACTCGGGCGCCCGCGTCCTCATCACCCACGAACGCTTCGCGGCCGCCGCGACCGCCGCCGCCGACGAGGCCGGACTCCCGGAGAGCCACCGCTACGCCGTGGGCACCGTCCCCGGCTGCCGCCCGTACGCCGACCTGCTCGACGGCCACCCCGCCACCCCGCCCGAGAACCGCACGCTCGGCTGGGTCATGAACTACACCTCGGGCACCACCGGCCGCCCGCGCGGCATCCGCCGCCCCCTGCCCGGCAAGCTCCCGGAGGAGACGTACCTCGGCGGCTTCCTCGGCATCTTCGGCATCCGACCGTTCGACGACAACGTCCACCTGGTCTGCTCGCCGCTCTACCACACGGCAGTGCTCCAATTCGCGAGCGCCGCTCTCCATATAGGACACCCGCTCGTTCTGATGGACGGCTGGTCGCCCGATGGGATGCTCCGCCTCATCGACACCCACCGCTGCACCCACACGCACATGGTCCCGACCCAGTTCCACCGGCTGCTCGCGCTGCCCGACGAGGTGAAGGCCCGTTACGACGTCTCCTCGATGCGCCACGCCATCCACGGGGCCGCGCCCTGCCCCGGCCATGTGAAACGCGCCATGATCGACTGGTGGGGGAGCTGCGTCGAGGAGTACTACGCGGCCAGCGAGGGCGGTGGTGCGTTCGCCACCGCCGAGGACTGGCTGAAGAAGCCCGGTACTGTCGGCAAGGCCTGGCCGATCAGCGAACTCGCCGTCTTCGACGACGACGGAAACCGGCTGCCGGCGGGTCAACTTGGCACGGTCTACATGAAGATGAGCACCGGTGGCTTCAGCTATCACAAGGACGAGACCAAGACCCGAAAGAATCGGATCGGTGACTTCTTCACCGTCGGCGACCTCGGTGTGCTGGACGCGGACGGCTATCTCTTCCTCCGCGACCGCAAGATCGACATGATCATCGCGGGTGGCGTGAACATCTACCCCGCCGAGATCGAGTCCGCCCTCCTCACCCACCCCGCCGTCGCGGACGCCGCCGCCTTCGGTATCCCGCACGCCGACCGGGGCGAGGAGGTCAAGGCCGTCGTCGAACCGGCCGAGGGGTACGAGCCCGGGGACGCGCTCGCCGCCGAGATCCTCGCCCACTGCGAGGAGCGGCTCGCCGGCTACAAACGCCCCCGTTCCGTCGACTTCATCGCCGCGATGCCACGCGACCCCAACGGCAAGCTCTACAAGCGGCGGCTGAGGGAACCCTACTGGGAGGGGCACCCACGCCCCCTGTAGAACGCCGGGTCCGCGAGCGACACCCCCTCGCGGACCCGGCTCAACTCCCCTCTGCGTCTTCTACCGCCGCTCGTGCACCCGCACCACCTTCAGCTGCGGCGAGCGGGCGATGTCCTTCTCGCAGAACCGGGACGTCACCCAGCGCTCACCCGAGAACAGCCGCGTCTGGTCGCTGTAGTGCGGCGAGTTCGGGTTCGAGGACTGCGAGTACGTGAGCAGCGTCCGGGCCACCGGGCACCGGCTCTTGTCCCAGCCGACCGCCTGGATGTAGCTGGACCCGGCCGACACCCCGGCGTAGCCGCCCGCCGCCGGGTTCCACACCGGCTCGATCTTGTTCCAGATGCCGAGCGACTCCGTACCGCCGCCGACCGGGATGCGCTTCCCGTTCCGTACGACGAACTGGTGCTCACCCAAAGGCGCGTTGAGCGCGATGCCCGCCGACTTGAGCTCTGTCACCGTGTCGGCCAGTGCCTTGCCCACGCCGGGCGCGGCGGTGTTCAGGCCGCGCGGGGTACGGACCGGATCGGCCGCGTCGAACGGCACCTTCCACAGCTCCGTCCCAGGCACGGTGGAAGCCGCCTTGCGCCAGAACCGGTCGAAGAGCAGCGCGCCCCGGCTGTCGCTGTCCACGCTCCGGTCCCACCGGCGCAGCACGGGGCAGGCCGCCGACACGTCGACCGGCGTACCGTCGCTGCCCACGGCGGTCCCGCCGGGCAGGGCGGCACACCACTTCGCCACGTCGGCCGCGACCAGGTCCCCGGTCGGCGCCCGGTTGGCGAGCTGCTGGCGCTCCAGGTCCGTGACGCGCAGCCGCCCGCGCTCCGCCATCGCCGCGACATCCTCGATCGCGCCCCGGGTCCGGATGGACCGCTGGGTGGCGGTGGTGCCGAAGACCCGCTCGTAACCGGTCAGCGGCCGCTCGGCGTTGGTCAGCCAGGCGCTGTCGTTGGAGTTCTCGACGTACGGGGTGTTCTTCAGCGTCGGCATCCGGCCCGGCCCGAAGATCCCCGGCTGCACCGCGTCCCGGTCGCTGCCGAGCGCGCACGCCTGCTTCGACCCGTCCAGCACCGCGAGCCCGGCCGACGGGTAGGTGGCCTGGCCCAGCGGGGTCGAGCAGCGTGCCGCCAGCTCGTCCGTGATCCTCGGGAGCACCTGCGACTGGGAGAAGAAGGAGTTCCCCGACCGGTCGGCGGCGATCGTGTTCACCCAGGGCAGCCCCTGGGAACGGTGGAGCGCCCGCTGGATCCCGGCGGTGGAGCGCGCCTTGCTGAAGCCGAGCGAGGTGTCGGCGCTGCGCAGGTTCACCGCGTTCGGGTCGTTCAGCGCGTACGCGGTGCTCGCTGTCCAGGGCAGCGGCAGCGCCGCCCCCAGCGAGGTGACCACCGGGCCGTACCGGGTCCACCACTGGGTCCGGGTCACCGGGGCGGCGTCCTTCACCGGCACGGTAACCGTGCGCTGCGTCATCCGCTGCGGCTTCCCGTCCACCAGATAGACCGTGGGATCGGCCGGATCCAGGGTCAGCTGATGGAGGTTGAGCGTGACGCCCGTCGCCACCGTGTGGCTCCATGCCACGTCCGCGTTGTGCCCGATCGAGACCGTCGTCGAGCCGAGCAGGGACCCGCCCGCCACGTTCAGCTCGCCCGGGATCGTCTGCTGCGACTGCCAGAAGCGGCGGCCGCCGTCCCACGGGTAGTGCGGGTTGCCGAGGAGCAGCCCGCGCCCGTTCGCCGTGGTGGACCCCCGGAAGGCGACCGCGTTGGAGCCCATGTCGGCGTGTCGAGTCGAGAGGAGGCGCCGGGCCGCCGCTGCCGCCTCCTTGGGGGTGACCCCGGCGGCGGGCGGTGCGGCCGTCGGGGGCTGGGCGGCGGTGATGCCGTCGATGCCGCGCCCCTGGCCGCCGAGCACTGCCAGGGCGAAGCCCCGTACCGCCACGTCCAGCGCGGTGACCGGCCGCACCCAGGAGGCGCCCCGGCAGGCGGGATCGGTGATGCGGTCGCGGTTCTGCCGGAGCCAGGCGTTGTACCCGGCGGCGAAGCCGCGCATCGACTCCTTGGCGTCCAGGCTCGGACCCGCGGGGGCCGGGACCTTCAGCAGCTTCTCCACGGTGCCGCTGTCCCGGACGCCCCGGAAATACAGATCGCTGGAGAGGTTCTTCGCCGCCGAGGAGAGGGAGAAGTCCGGAGCGGCGTCCGGGCCGAAGAACTTCGACCGCTCGCCGCGTACCGTGACGAACCCGTCCGCCAGCGTGCACACCTGGTCGGCGGCCTGCGCCCAGCCGGTGCCGAAGCCCAGGTTCGCGTAGTCCTTCGCCACGATGTGCGGAATGCCGTACTCCGTGTACCGGACGGTGGCGGAGAGGTCGCCGCCCGACGGATGCCGGGCCTCCGGCGTCGCTCCGGAGGCGGCGGCCGGCGGCAGCGACGCCGACACGGTGAACAGGGCGAGGCCGGAGACCGCGAACAGTCTGAGGCGGTTACGGAAGGTCAAGGGTGTTCCTCCCAACAAGGCGGGTGACGAAGGAGGTTGCCCGAGAACCCGCCGGGCAGCCACGCGCCACTCAGCCAGGGCGCCGCGCCCCCTGTCAACCGTCTGGTCGGTATCCAGCCGCGCCCCGACACCCCCGGCACGCCCCGACACTCCCCACCGGCCCCTTGACCCGCCGGGCCCGGCCGCACAGGATCACGCCATGACCGGTGTACGCAGCAGCACAGTCGACGGCGTCCTCACCCGCAGCGCCCGCCGCACCCCGGAACGGACCGCCGTGCGGTACGCCGACCGGGCCTGGACCTACGGTGCGCTCGACGCGGCGGTCTCCACCGCGGCCGCCGTCCTGACCGGCGAACACGCGCTGCGCCCCGGCGACCGGGTGGCCTCGTACGCCCACAACTCCGACGTCTACCTGATCGCCTTCCTCGCCTGCGCCCGGGCCGGGCTCGTCCACGTCCCCGTCAACCAGAACCTGACCGGCGACGACCTGGCGTACCTCCTGGACCAGTCCGGTTCCGCCCTCGTCCTCACCGACCCGGACCTCGCGGACCGCGTCCCCGCGGGCCGTCCGGTACGCGCCCTGCGCGACGCGCCGGGCTCGCTCCTCGACGCCCTGGACACCGAGCGGCCCTTCACCCCGGAGCGCGCCCCCGGCTCCGGCGACCTGGTGCAGCTCCTCTACACCTCCGGGACCACCGCCCTCCCCAAGGGGGCGATGATGACGCACGGGGCCCTGGTCCACGAGTACGTCAGCGCGATCACCGCCCTCGGTCTGGCGGCCGGCGACCGGCCCGTGCACTCGCTGCCGCTCTACCACTCCGCCCAGATGCATGTGTTCCTGCTGCCGTACCTGGCGGTCGGCGCGGAGAACATCATCCTGGACGGGCCGGACGCCGGCCGGATCTTCGACCTGGTCGAAGCGGGCCTGGCCGACAGCCTGTTCGCCCCGCCCACCGTCTGGATCGGCCTCGCCAACCACCCGGACTTCCCCTCCCGCGACCTCTCCGCCCTCCGCAAGGCGTACTACGGGGCGTCGATCATGCCCGTACCCGTCCTGGAACGGCTGCGCGCCCGCCTCCCGCACCTGGCCTTCTACAACTGCTTCGGCCAGAGCGAGATCGGCCCGCTCGCCACCGTCCTCGGCCCCGACGAGCACGAGGGCCGGATGGAGTCCTGCGGCCGGCCCGTCCTCTTCGTGGAGGCCCGTGTGGTCGACGAGGAGGGCCGCGAGGTCCCGGACGGCACCCCGGGCGAGGTGGTCTACCGCTCGCCCCAACTCTGCACCGGCTACTGGGACAAGCCCGAGGAGACGGCGGACGCCTTCCGCGACGGCTGGTTCCGCTCCGGCGACCTCGCGGTCCGCGACGCCGAGGGCTACTTCACCGTCGTCGACCGGGTGAAGGACGTCATCAACTCCGGCGGTGTCCTGGTCGCCTCCCGCCAGGTGGAGGACGCCCTCTACACCCACCCCGCCGTCGCCGAGACCGCGGTCATCGGGCTGCCCGACGAGCGCTGGATCGAGGCCGTCACCGCCGTGGTGGTCCTGCGCGGCGAGGCGAGCGACACCGAACTGATCGGCCACGCCCGCGAGAAGCTCGCCCACTTCAAGGCGCCCAAGCGGGTCGTCTTCGTGGACGAACTCCCGCGTAACGCCAGCGGGAAGATCCTCAAGCGGCAGCTGCGGGACCGGCTGGCCTGACGGGCCGCCTGACCGGCCGCGCTGACCCGGCCCTCGGAACAGACGTCGAGCCCGCCCCCCCCCACGTACGGGGGAGGGCGGGCTCAGTGCCGCGTACCGGTGCCTACTTCAGACCGTTGCTGATGGCGGCCACGAGTTCACCGTTGGCGGTGTCGCCGTTGAACTCCCAGAAGAACGCGCCACCCAGGCCCTGGCTCTTCGCCCAGGCCATCTTGGTGCCGACGGTCGCCGGGGTGTCGTAGCTCCACCAGTCGTTGCCGCAGTGGGCGTACGCCGTGCCGCCGACCGTGCCGGTGGCCGGGCAGGTGGTCTTGAGGACCTTGTAGTACTGGTTACCCGGCTCGACGCCGGCCGCCGGGCCGGTGGCGGTGCCGCCGGGGGCGGACTGGGTGACGCCGGTCCAGCCGCGGCCGTAGAAGCCGATGCCGAGGAGCAGCTTGGAGGCCGGGACGCCCTTGGCCTTCAGCTTGGCGATCGCGTCCGCCGAGTTGAAGCCCTGGGCCGGGATGCCGGGGTACGAGGTCAGCGGGGAGTGCGGGGCCGTCGGACCCTGCGCGGACCAGCTGCCGAAGTAGTCGTACGTCATCACGTCGTACCAGTCGATGTACTGCGCGGCGCCGCCGTAGTCGGCCGCGTCGAGCTTGCCGCCGTTGGAGCCGTCCGCGGTGATGGCCGCGGTGAGCAGGTTGTTCGGGCCGAACTTGGCCCGCATGGCCTGCATCATGTTCTTGATCGACGCCGGGCCGCTGCTGTCACAGGTCAGACCGCAGGCGTTGGGGTACTCCCAGTCCAGGTCGATGCCGTCGAAGACATCGGCCCAGCGCGGGTCCTCGACCAGGTCGTAGCAGGACTGCGCGAACGCGGTCGGGTTCTGGACGGCCTGGCCGAAGCCGCCGGACCAGGTCCAGCCGCCGAAGGACCAGAGGATCTTGATGTGCGGGTACTGCGCCTTCAGCTTGCGGAGCTGGTTGAAGTGGCCGCGCAGCGGCTGGTCCCAGACGTCGGCCTTGCCGTCGACGGAGTTGGCGGCGGTGTAGGACTTCTCGTAGTCCTCGTACGCGTCGCCGATGGTGCACTTGCCGTTCTGCACGTTGCCGAAGGCGTAGTTGATGTGCGTGATCTTCTCGGCGGAGCCGGAGGTCACGAGGTTCTTCACCGTGTAGGAGCCCCAGTTGGTGAAGTAGCCCAGGTTGATCTTGCCGCCGCCGGGGTTCTCGCCGCCACCGCCGCCGGTGGTGCGGACCGTGGTGGCGGCCGAGGCCGGACCGGTCTGGTCGGCGGTGTCACGGGCGACCACGGTGTAGCTGTAGTCGGTGCCGGCGGTCAGACCGGTGTTGGTGTACGTGGTGCCGGTGACCGTGGCGACGGTGGCGCCGTCGCGCTTGACGTCGTAGTTCTTGACGCCCTTGTCGTCCGTGGCGGCCGCCCAGGACAGCTTCACCGAGGTGTTGGTGATGTCGCTCGCGGTGGGCTTGCCCGGGGCGGAGGGGGCGTTGTCACCGGGAACGGTGGGGCCGCCGTCACAGGGGTTGCCGTTGAGCTTGCAGCCGGTGGGCGCGCCGGAGCCGGAGCCGTTGAAGCCGAAGGCGACGGACGCGCCGGGGGCCAGGGTGCCGTTCCAGCCGAGGTTCTTCGCGGTCCAGTGGTTCGCGGAGTTGGTGACGGTCGCGTCCCAGGCGGAGGTCACCTTGGTGTTCGCGGGGAAGTCCCACTCGACGGTCCAGGAGGTGAGCGTGGTGGTGCCGGTGTTCTTCACCGTCCACCTGCCCTCGAAGCCGGAGCCCCAGTCGGAGGCCTTCGTGTAGGTGGCGGTGGCCGAGGCCGCGGCCTCGGCGGGGCTGGCGAGGCCGACCATGGCGGCCAGCGGGAGGAGCAGGGCGGTGGCGCCGGCGAGGACCTTGGACCGCTTGTTCGGGGTGATGCTCCGCGTCGATCTGGTGCGGTGCCATCGTGGTTCAGTGCGCAAGGGGGCTCCTCGGGGGGACGTCCGGAGGGCAGGGGTGGGTCCCTGGCCTGACAAGAAAACCCTGCGCGGCCTTGAGTACGTGGTGTCTCTCCTGGGGGCTCCCGCAGTGTCTCCGCGACCCTAAGAAGGCCTAGACCAATCGTCAAGAGGTCTGGACCAAAAGATCGTTGAGGGGATCCCGCCCTACTCGTCCGGCACGGGCCCCCGCCCCGGCAGCGAACAGAGACTGGAGAGAGCGACATGACGGACCCGGTCGATCAGGCGCCCGGCAGCGGTCACCCCGCGGACGAACCGTCCGGGACCGAACTGGCCGGCGGCGGCACGACCGTCGTCATCCGGATCGGCGACACCGTCCGGCGTCCGGTCCGCGGGCCTGGGACCTCGCCTATGCCCTCTACCGCTTCGCGCCGCTCACCCACCCGGCCAACACCGACGGTTTCGGAAAAGCGGAGGAACAGGCACGCCGCGCACGCCTGTTCCTCGACGCCTACGGCTGCACTCGGAACCAGCGCATCGCCGCCATGGACACGGTCGCCGTCCGCCTGCAGTCCTTGGTCGCATTCATGCGCCGGTCCGCAGCCGACGGCGACGAGAACTTCGCCCGTCACCTCGCCGACGGCCACGCCGGCCTCTACCTCCGCGACATCGACCACATCAAGACCCACACGGCCACCTGGCAGAGGTACATCGCCAACCACTGACCCTTTCAGGGTGGGGTCGGTGGTGCGACCGGGTCCGTCCAGCTACCTTTCACCGCCTGCGCGTCGGCCCCCGCGGGGAACCCGGTGTCAGGTCGGCCGTCAGAGGGCGCGGGCGGTCTCCAAGGTCGGGTAGATCCGCAGGTAGGTGTCGACACCCGCGAGGTCGAACAGCCGGGCCACCCGCTTGGAGGGGGCCGCGATGCGCAGATCGGTGCGCTGGTGGGTGTTGAGGATCATCCGCAGGAAGGAGGAGTCGGCGAACGTGATGCTGCTGGCGTCCAGCACCACTCCGCCGTGGACGGCGGCCATCGTCTCGATCTCCGCTCCGAGCGAGGTGGTGTTGTCCATGTCGAACTCTCCGCGCGGGGAGATCACGGGCAGCGGCGAGGGTCTGGAGCCCTCCGGGTCTGGAATCGTCACCGGGGGATGCTATCGCCAGGCGGTCGGCGTACCGAGGGCGTGGTGCCCGCCAGCGGGCGCAGTGCTCCTCACAGCCGCCCCGCCTCCACGATCCGCCGCAGGAACCTCTGCGTACGCTCCTCCCGGGGCGCACCGAACACCTCTGCCGGTGTGCCGCGTTCCAGCACCACCCCCGCGTCCAGGAAGCAGACCTGGTCGGCGACCTCGCGGGCGAAGGCCATCTCGTGGGTCGCGATCACCATCGTCATGCCCTCGTCCTTCACCTCGCGGACCAGGCCGAGCACCTCGCCCACCAGCTCCGGGTCCAGGGCGGCGGTGATCTCGTCCAGGAGCAGCAGCCGGGGCCGTACCGCCAGCGCCCGGACGATCGCCGTACGCTGCTGCTGGCCGCCGCTGAGCCGGTCCGGGTACTCGTCCGCCTTCGCGCCGAGCCCGAGCCGCTCCAGCAGCTCGCGGGCCTGTCCCTCGGCCTCGGCGCGGGGGAGGCCGTGGACGCGCCGCGGGGCGAGGGTGATGTTCTGGAGGACGGTGAGGTGCGGGAAGAGGTTGTACGCCTGGAAGACCACCCCGATCCGCCGGCGCACCGCGTCCGCGTCGGTCCGGGGGTCGGTGATCTCCTCGCCCTCCAGCCAGATCGCCCCGTCGTCGATCTCCTCCAGGAGGTTGGCGCACCGCAGGAGCGTCGATTTCCCGGATCCCGAGGCGCCGATCAGCGCGGTCACGGTGTGCGGGGCGACCTCCAGGTCCACGTCCCGCAGCACCAGCGACGTACCGAACGACTTGCGGACCGCCTCCATCCGCAGCACGGGCGCTGTGCTCATACCAGTCCTCCCTGGGCCCGTCGCCGGTCCATCCGGGCCGTCACCCAGTCGGTGAGCCGGGTCATCGGGATGGTCAGCGCGACGAAGACCAGCCCCGCCACGACGTACGGCGTGTAGTTGAAGTCCTTGCTGGCGATGATCTGCGCCGCGTACACGGCGTCGACGGCTCCCGCGATCGAGACGAGCCCGGTGTCCTTCTGGAGGGAGACCAGGTCGTTGAGGAGCGGCGGCACCACCCGGCGTACCGCCTGCGGCAGGACGACGAACCGCAGCGTCTTGCCGCTGCTGAGCCCCAGCGACCGGGCGGCGGCCCGCTGCGAGGGGTGCACGGACTCGATGCCCGCCCGGAAGACCTCCGCGACGTACGCAGAGTACGTCAGCACCAGGGCGGCGCCGCCCAGCAGCACCGGATCGGAGGTCACCCCCTCCAGGCGCAGCGCCGGGACCCCGAAGACCACCATCAACAGGCAGATGATCAGCGGCAGTCCACGGAAGAAGTCCGTGTACGCGGTGGCCAGCGCCCGGATCGGGAAGAACACCGGCCCGCGCAGCGTACGCGCCACCGCCAGCAGCAGGCCGAACGTCAGCACGGCGCTGCCGCACACCGCCAGCAGCCGCAGGTTCAGCCACAGGCCCTCCAGGACCTGCGGCAGCGCGATGCGCGCGTAGTGCGGGCTGAAGAACGTCTCCTGCGTACGGTCCCAGCCGGGCGAGCCCGTGATCAGCAGGAACAGCACCACGCCCACCACCAGCGTGCTGGTCGCGGCGATCGCCGTCGCCCGCCGGGTACGGGCCCGCCGGTGGCGTTCACGGGCGATCCGGCGTTCGGAGGGGACGTAGGTGTCCTCCCCGGGGAGCGTCTTGTGCAGCGTCACTTGAGCACCGGCGCGTCGACGGCGTCGGAGAGCCACTCCTTCTCCAGGGCGGCGAGCGTGCCGTCCTTCCGCAGGGCGTCCACGGCACCGCTCACGCAGGAGGTGAGCGTGGACTCCTTGTCGAGGACCAGGCCGAACTGCTCCGGCTTGTCGGCGGAGTTGGGGAACTGGCCGACGACCTCCGCCTCCGGCACCTCGGCCCCGGTGATGTAGAAGGCGGTCGGCAGGTCCACCACGATGGCGTCCACCTGGCCGGTCTTCAGCGCCGACTTGGCGAAGTCGTTGCGCTGGTAGACGGCGGGCTTCGTGGTGGGCTTCACCAGGTCGTTGATGAACTCCAGGCTGGTGGTGCCCACTTGGGCGCCCAGCTTGACGTCCTTCAGGTCGGCCACACTCTTCGCCCCGGCCGCCTTCGACGACTTGAGCGCGACGACCGCCTGGCGTACGTCGTAGTAACCGGAGGAGAACGCCACGGCCTTCTTCCGGGACTCGCTGATGGAGACCTGGTTGATGTCGAAGTCGAACTTCTTGGCACCGGGCGCGAACGCGCTGTTGAACGGCACGTGCTGCCAGACCACCGCATCGCGGCCGTAACCGAGCTGCTTCGCCACGGCGTACGCCACCGCCGACTCGAACCCCTTGCCGTTCGACGGCTCGTCGTCGGAGAACCAGGGGGCGTACGCGGGCTTGTCCGTGCCGACGGTCAGCTTGCCCTCGACCTCGGTGGCGAGCCCGCCCGGCGCGCACGCCCCGGTCGTCGCGCCGGCCTGGCCCGAGGCGCCCGAGGCCTTCGGCTTCTCCTCCGCTTGCGGGGCGCAGCCGGTCAGGGCGGCGCAGAGGACGACGGCGGAGCAGACGGCGGTGACCGTGGTGACCAGGGAACGGTTGGCGAGATGCATAGCGGGAGACTGGCAGTGCCCGGGCCTCTCTGTCGAGATTTTCGAGCAGGTGTCCGCATAGTGGGAACGGGTGTTGCGGTGGTGTGAACGCGCCGGTCACGCGTGCCGTTCGCACCACCGGGACCACCCCGTCACCGGGTCCGTCCACGCCAACCGGACCCCCCGGTCACCTGCGCTGTTCACCTCGTGCCGGACTCCCGCAGATCCACGATCCGCCGGATCTTGCCCACCGAGCGCTCCAGCGACTCCGGGTCCACGATCTCGACCCCCACCGACACCCCGACCCCGTCCTTCACCGCAGCCGCGATCGCGGCCGCCGCCTTCTCCCGGTCCGCCGCCGTCGCGTCCGCCCGCGCCTCCGCCCGTACCGTCAGCGCGTCCAATCGGCCCTGGCGGGTCAGGAGGAGCTGGAAGTGCGGGGCGACGGCGGGCGTACGCAGCACGATCTCCTCGATCTGCGACGGGAACAGGTTCACCCCGCGCAGGATCACCATGTCGTCGCTGCGCCCCGTCACCTTCTCCATCCGGCGGAAGTTCCGGGCCGTCCCCGGCAGCAGCCGCGTCAGGTCCCGGGTGCGGTAGCGGATCACCGGCATCGCCTCCTTGGTGAGCGAGGTGAAGACCAGTTCGCCCTCCTCCCCGTCCGGCAGTACCTCACCGGTGAACGGATCCACGACCTCCGGATAGAAGTGGTCCTCCCAGATGTGCAGCCCGTCCTTCGTCTCCACGCACTCCTGCGCCACCCCGGGGCCCATCACCTCGGAGAGCCCGTATATGTCGACGGCGTCGATGGCGAACCGGTCCTCGATCTCCCGGCGCATCGCCTCTGTCCACGGCTCCGCGCCGAAGATCCCCACCTTGAGGGAGGTCGTGCGCGGGTCGACGCCCTGCCGCTCGAACTCGTCCAGCAGCGTCAGCATGTAGGAGGGCGTGATCATGATGATCTCGGGCCGGAAGTCCTGGATCAGCTGCACCTGGCGCGCCGTCATCCCGCCCGACGCCGGGATCACCGTGCAGCCGAGCCGCTCGGCCCCGTAGTGCGCGCCGAGCCCGCCGGTGAACAGCCCGTACCCGTACGCCACATGGACCTTGTGGCCGGGCCGGCCGCCCGCCGCGCGGATCGACCGGGCGACCACGTCCGCCCAGGTGTCCAGGTCCCGCTCGGTGTACCCGACGACGGTCGGCCGCCCGGTCGTGCCGCTGGAGGCGTGGATGCGCCGGACGTCCGCCTCCGGCACGGCGAACATCCCGAACGGGTAGTTGTCGCGCAGGTCGGTCTTCGCCGTGAACGGGAAGCGGGAGAGGTCGGCGAGCGTACGGCAGTCCTCGGGCCGCAGCCCGGCCGCGTCGAAGGCCGCCCGGTAGAACGGCACGTTCTCGTAGGCGTGACGCAGGGTCGTACGGAGCCGTTCGAGCTGGAGGGCCTCCAGATCGGCGCGGCTCAGCTGTTCCGCCGCGTCCAGCATGGCTGTCATCAGGGCCCTTCCTCTCCCGAACCGGGCGACCGATCATTCGGTCGATCTTCCTGGGAGCAGTAATTCAGGAGGCCGGGGGCGCTGGCAAGGGGGGCGCACGGACCCGTTCCGGATCGACTCGCAGCGGAGCCCGGTGCGAACGTCTGCGTGTTCCTGTTTGGATGGACGGCATGCCGACCTTCTCCGCGTACGACACCACCCCGCTCGCCTACCACCTGGTGGGGGAGGGCGAGCCGCTGATCTGCCTGCCCGGCGGACCGATGCGGGCGAGCGCGTACCTCGGAGACCTCGGCGGGCTCTCCGCCGTACGGCAGCTGGTCCTGCTGGACCTGCGCGGAACGGGAGAGTCCGCCGCACCCGAGGACCCCTCGACCTACCGCTGCGACCGGCTCGTGGCCGACGTGGAGGCGCTGCGCGAGCACCTCGGCCTGGACCGGATCGACCTGCTGGCCCACTCGGCGGGCGCGAACCTGGCCCTGCTGTACGCCGCCCGGCACCCGGAGCGGCTGCGCAGCCTGACCCTCATCACCCCCTCCACCCGGGCCGCCGGCATCGAGGTGACCGACCGGGATCTGCGCGAGGCAGCCGAGCTGCGCAGCGGCGAACCCTGGTACGCCGAGGCCCGGGCCGCCCAGGAGGCGCTGCTCGCCGGCGGGCCCTTCGCCGAGCTGTGGCCCGCCGTCCGGCCGCTCACCTACGGCCGCTGGGACGACACGGCCCGGGCCCACGCCGCCGCCTCCGCCGGGCAGACCAACCCCGAGGCGCGCGGCCGCTACGACGACGGCGCGTACGACCCCGCCACCACGCTCCCCGCTCTGCGCGAGCTGTCCGTGCCGGTGCTCGTCCTCGCGGGGGAGTACGACGGCCACCCGAGCCCGGACCGGGCGACGGAGCTGGCCGCGCTCTTCCCGTACGGCGAGTTCACCGTCCAGCGGGGCGCGGGGCACTTCCCGTGGCTCGACGACCCGGGCTCCTTCTCCCGTACGGTGGCGGCGTTCCTCGACCCGGACGTCCTCACCGTGCAGGCGGGCGGCGTCCGGCTCGCGTAGCGGGAGCCCGGGCTGATCGGGCGTGGTGTGACCGGTGAGCCTCACATCCCGGTGCCGGCGGCCGCCGCCACCGCCTTCGCCCACCGGTAGTCCGCCTTGCCGCTCGGCGAGCGCTGGATCCGGTCGGTGAGGACCAGGGCGCGCGGGATCTTGTATCCGGCGAGCCGGGTCCGGCAGTGGGCCTGCACCGCGTCGAGGTCCAACGCCGCTGCTCCCTCGCGTAGTTCGAGGACGGCCGCGACCCTGCTGCCCCAGCGCTCGTCGGGGACGCCCGCGACGAGCGCGTCGTACACGTCCGGGTGGGACTTGAGCGCCTGCTCCACCTCCTCCGGATAGACCTTCTCCCCGCCGGTGTTGATGCACTGCGAGCCCCGGCCGAGCACGGTGACGATGCCCTCCGCGTCGACGGTCGCCATGTCACCCAGCAGCACCCACCGCTCATCGCCCTTGCGGAAGAAGGTGTCGGCGGTCTTGGCCGGGTCGTTGTAGTAGCCGAGCGGCACATGGCCGCGCTGGGCGATGCGGCCCACCTCACCGGGGGCCACCGGTTCGTACGTCGCCGGATCGACCACGGCCGTACGGGCGTTGACCTGGACCCGGAAGCCGCGCTCGGGGCCCGAATCGGCGGTGGCCGTGCCGTTGAAGCCGGACTCGGAGGAGCCGAAGTTGTTGAGCAGCATCACGGTCGGCACGAGCGCCTGGAACTCCGCCCGCACCGAATCCGACATGATCGCCCCGGAGCTGGAGACGGAGAACAGCGACGAGCAGTCCGTCCCGCGCAGCGGCCCGTTGAGGGCGTCGATCAGCGGACGCAGCATCGCGTCCCCCACCAGCGACACGCTGGTGACCTTCTCCCTCTCGATCGTCCGCAGCACTTCTTCGGGGGCGAACTTGCGGTGCACGACGACCCGTTGACCGAAGTTGAACCCGATGAACGCGGTAAGCGTCGAGGTGCCGTGCATCAGTGGGGGAGTGGGGAAGAAGGTGATGCCGTCTCCGCCCGCCGCCACCCGCTCGGCCAGCTCCTGCGGGCTCTTCACCGGCTCACCGGTCGGCGCGCCGCCGCCCAGGCCGGAGAAGAACAGGTCCTCCTGGCGCCACATCACCCCTTTCGGCATCCCGGTGGTGCCGCCGGTGTAGATGATGAACTGGTCGTCGGCAGAACGTGGTTCGAAGCCGCGCGTTGGGGAGCCGGATGCCTCGGCCTCGGTGAAGGGGACGGCCGCCAGGCCCGGGAGTGCGGCGGCGGACCCCACCCGGACCAGGTGACGCAGTGCCGGAGCCTGTGCGGACGCCGCCGCGACCCGCTCGTCGAACTCGCCGTCGAAGACCAGCGCCGCCAGATCCGCGTCCCGGTAGAGGTAGACCAACTCCTCCTCCACGTAGCGGTAGTTGACGTTCACCGGCACCAGGCGCGCCTTCAGCGCTCCCAGGACCGTCTGGAGGTACTCGATGCCGTTGTAGAGATGCAGCCCCAGGTGCTCGCCCGGGCGGAGCCCCGCACCGATGAGGTGGTGGGCTATCCGGTTGGCGGCGGCGTCCAGTTCGGCGTAGGTGAGGCGCCGCTCGGCACCCGTACCGGGATGGTCCACGTACAGGAGCGCCTCGCGGTCGGGGACCACGTCCACGACCGACTCGAACAGGTCGGCAAGGTTGTACTCCACCGTTCCTCCTGACCCCGGGTGACTGGCGACTCGGCCGTCATTAGAGCGCCGGGCGGCACAAGTGGGAAGGGGTGGCGTCGAAAGAATCTGACGAGCTGTCAGAAAACTATTGAACTGCGACCCCGCCTACTGCAACCTGTTCCAGGTCTGCAGACGGGAGTTCGTCATGGGCGGTACGGAAGACCTCGGTACGGAACACGTCGGTACGGAACACGTCGGTACGGAACACCTCACCGTGGAGCGCCGGGGCGCCACGCTGGTGCTCACCTTGAACCGACCACAGGCCAGGAACGCGCTGTCGCTGCCGATGCTCGTCGGCCTGTACGACGGGTGGCTCGCGGCCGACGCCGACGACCAGGTGCGCTCGGTCGTCCTGACCGGGGCGGGGGGTGCGTTCTGCTCCGGCATGGACCTCAAGGCGCTCGCGGGCGGCGGGATGGAGGGCGAGGAGTACCGGGAGCGGATGACCGCCGACCCGGACCTCCACTGGAAGGCGATGCTGCGCCACCACCGCCCGCGCAAACCGGTGATCGCCGCCGTGGAAGGGCCCTGTGTCGCCGGCGGCACCGAGATCCTCCAGGGAACGGACATTCGCATCGCCGGTGAGGGCGCCACCTTCGGGCTCTTCGAGGTCCGGCGCGGCCTGTTCCCGATCGGCGGCTCCACCGTCCGGCTGCCCCGCCAGATCCCCCGCACCCACGCCCTGGAGATGCTCCTCACCGGCCGCCCGTACACCGCCGACGAGGCTGCCTCCATCGGGCTCATCGGCCGCGTCGTGCCCGACGGCACCGCCCTGGAGGAGGCCCTCGCCGTCGCCGAGCGGATCAACGCCTGCGGGCCGCTCGCCGTCGAGGCGGTCAAGGCCTCGGTCTACGAGGGCGCCGAGCTGACCGAGAGCGAGGCGCTGGCCGCCGAACTCAAGCGCGGCTGGCCCGTGTTCGCCACCGAGGACGCCAAGGAGGGCGCCCGTGCCTTCGCCGAGAAGCGCCCGCCCGTCTACCGGCGCGCCTGAGCCGTGGGCCCCGGAGCCCCGAGTCCTGAGCCTTTGGAGAGTGCCATGACCGACGTCCTCAGCGCCCCGCTGGTGGTCGAATTCCCCTTCACCCGATCTCTCGGCCCCGTCCAGAGCGCTTTCCTCACCGGACTGCGCGAACGCACTGTCCTGGGCGTCCGCATCGACGACGGCACAGTGCTCGTGCCGCCCGTCGAGTACGACCCCGTTACCGCTGGCGAGCTCCGCGAACTCGTCGAGGTCGCCACCACCGGCACCGTCACCACCTGGGCGTGGAACCCGTCCCCGCGCCGCGACCAGCCGCTGGAAACCCCGTTCGCCTGGGTCCTCGTCCGCCTCGACGGCGCCGCCACCGCGCTCCTGCACGCCCTGGACGCCCCCGGACCGGACGCCGTACACACCGGCATGCGGGTCCGGATCCGCTGGGCGGCCACCCGCACCGGCGCCATCACCGACATCGCCTGCTTCGAGCCGTACGACGGTGAGCCCGGCCCCGCCGAACCAGCGCCCCACGACGGGGAGTTCGCCGACCCCGTCACCGGCATCGTCGCCCCGGCCCGCCTCGACTACGTCCACTCCCCGGGCCGCGCCCAGAGCGCCTACCTCAAGGCGCTCGCAGGCCACCGCACCGTCGGCGAACGCTGCCCCGCCTGCCGCAAGGTCTACGTACCGCCGCGCGGAGCCTGCCCCACCTGCGGCATCGCCACCGCCGAACAGGTCGAGGTCGGCCCGCGCGGGACCGTCACCACCTTCTGCATCGTCAACATCAAGGCGAAGAACCTGGACATCGAAGTCCCGTACGTCTACGCCCACATCGCCCTCGACGGCGCCGACCTCGCCCTCCACGGCCGCATCGCCGGCATCCCGTACGACCAGGTCCGGATGGGCCTGCGCGTCGAGCCCGTCTGGGCCGAGGGCGCCGCCCACCCCGACCACTACCGGCCCACCGGGGAGCCCGACGCCGACTACGACACGTACAAGGAGCTGGTGTAGATGCGAGACGTGGCGATCGTCGCCTTCGCCCAGAGCCCGCACCGGCGGCGCACCGACGAACTCTCCGAGGTCGACCTGCTGATGCCCGTCCTCCACGAGGTGCTCGGGGCGACGGGGCTGAAGGCGAACGAGATCGGGTTCACCTGCTCCGGCTCCGCCGACTACCTCGCCGGACGCGCCTTCTCCTTCACCATGGCCCTCGACGGCGTCGGCGCCCACCCGCCCATCTCCGAGTCGCATGTCGAGATGGACGGGGCCTGGGCGCTGTACGAGGCCTGGGTGAAGATCATGACCGGTGAGGCGGACACCGCGCTGGTCTACTCCTACGGCAAGTCCTCACCCGGCGAGGTCCGCGACGTCCTCACCCGCCAGCTCGACCCGTACTACCTCGCCCCGCTCTGGCCGGACTCCGTCTCCCTCGCCGCCCTCCAGGCCCAGGCCCTCATCGACGCGGGCGACACCGACGCGGCGGCCCTGGCCTCCATCGCCGCCCGCAGCCGCACCGACGCCACCGCCAACCCGTACGCCCAGCTCACCGGCGACGTCCCCGCAGGCGACCACCTCGTGCACCCGCTGCGCACCGGCGACTGCCCGCCCATCGGCGACGGCGCAGCAGCCGTCATCCTCGCCGCCGGGGACACCGCCCGCGCCCTGTGCGCACGGCCCGCCTGGATCCGCGGCATCGACCACCGCATCGAGGCCCACAGCCTCGGCGTCCGCGACCTCACCGACTCACCCTCCACCCGGCTCGCCGCCCAGCACGCCGGAGCCTTCGAACGCCCCTTCGACACCGCCGAGTTGCACGCCCCGTTCACCTCGCAGGAGGTCGTCCTCCGCAAGGCCCTCGGGCTCGGGGACCACACCCGGATCAACCCGTCCGGAGGCGCGCTCGCCGCCAACCCGATCATGGCGGCGGGCCTCATCCGGCTCGGCGAGGCCGCCGCCCGCATCCACCGCGGCGAGTCCGACCGGGCCCTCGCCCACGCCACCTCCGGGCCCTGCCTCCAGCAGAACCTGGTCGCCGTCCTGGAAGGGGAGAGCGCTCATGCCTAAGGAGCCCGTCGCCGTCGTCGGCATCGGCCAGACCAAACACGTCGCCGCCCGGCACGACGTCTCCATCGCCGGACTGGTCCGCGAGGCGGCGGTCCGCGCCCTGGAGGACGCCGGACTGACCTGGAGCGACATCGACGCCGTCGTCATCGGCAAGGCCCCCGACTTCTTCGAGGGCGTCATGATGCCGGAGCTGTATCTCGCCGACGCGCTCGGAGCCGTCGGCAAGCCGATGCTCCGCGTCCACACGGCGGGCTCGGTCGGCGGATCGACCGCGCTCGTCGCCGCCAACCTCGTCGCCGCCCGCGTCCACCGGACCGTCCTGACCCTCGCCTTCGAGAAGCAGTCCGAGTCCAACGCCATGTGGGGCCTCTCCCTGCCCGTCCCCTTCCAGCAGCCCCTGCTGGCCGGGGCCGGCGGCTTCTTCGCCCCGCACGTGCGCGCGTACATGCGCCGTACGGGAGCCCCCGACACCGTCGGCTCCCTCGTCGCGTACAAGGACCGCCGCAACGCGCTCAGGAACCCCTACGCGCACATCCACGACGCGGACATCACCCTGGAGAAGGTCCAGGAGTCGCCCATGCTCTGGGACCCGATCCGCTACTCCGAGACCTGTCCCTCGTCCGACGGGGCCTGCGCGATGATCCTCACCGACCGCGCGGGCGCGAGCAGGGCCCCCCACCCGCCCGCCTGGGTGCACGGCGGCGCCATGCGCAGCGAACCGACGCTCTTCGCCGGCAAGGACTTCGTCTCCCCGCAGGCCGGGAAGGACTGCGCCGCCGACGTCTACCGGCAGGCCCGGATCACCGACCCGCGCCGGGAGATCGACGCCGTCGAGATGTACGTCCCGTTCTCCTGGTACGAGCCGATGTGGCTGGAGAACCTCGGCTTCGCCGGTGAGGGCGAGGGCTGGAAGCTCACCGAGGCGGGCGTCACCGAACTCGACGGCGACCTGCCGGTCAACCCGTCGGGCGGTGTGCTCTCGACCAACCCCATCGGCGCGTCCGGCATGATCCGCTTCGCCGAGGCGGCCCTCCAGGTACGGGGACGGGCGGGCGAGCACCAGATCGACGGGGCCACCAGGGCGGTCGGCCACGCCTACGGGGGCGGGGCGCAGTTCTTCGCCATGTGGCTCGTCGGCTCCCAGCCCCCGCCGGGCTGACGCGTCTGAGAGGGCGCGCCCTCTCAGGGCAGCGGGCAGCTGACCTGAAGCACCCGCTCGGCCAGCCGGCCCGTGAGGCGGCCGTCGGTGACGGCGGCCTCCTCCAGCCAGTCCGCCACCGTCAACTGCTCCACCAGCGGCTCCAGCTCGTCGGGCTCGACGGCGCACCAGGAGGTGAGGACCGCCAGGTCGACGCCCTCGCCCTCGGCCCCCAGCCGGCCGTCGGTCGTGGTCCTCACGGCCAGGGCCAGGGCGAGGAGCCGGGTGGCGGCGCCGGTCTTCTTCTTGCGGAGCTTCTTGTCCCCGACGACCCGCTGCGCCCAGCCACTCAGCTTGGGGCGCGTCTTGCGGCCGAAGTCGAACGGGCCCTGTCCATCGTCGTCGGGCATCAGGGACGGGATGGTGATCGGCGTGGGGCTCTCGGGCCGGGATTCGAGCAGGTCGTCGGCGGTGCCCGGGATGGACAGCCAGCCGGAGTCCACGAGCCGGCCGATCAGCTCCTCCGGCTCGGTCAGGGGCAGGCCCCGCACGTCCTGCCCCACCAGGTTGCCGGTGCCGGTGAGCGCCGAGCGCAGGGTCAGCATCACCGCCATCAGACGGGCCTCCGGACCGGGCAGCGGGGTGTGCTCGGCGACGTGGGCGAGGACCGTCCGCGCGTGCTCCCACTGCGTGAGACCGGGCAGCAGGCGGTTGGTGACCTCTCCCTCGCCGACCGGGCTCTGGCCGGTGCGCTGCTGGTGCTGGAGGAGGGCGGCGGCGGCCGCCTGCTCGGCGCGTTCCGCGTCCAGCCGCAGCTCGGTCTCCCCGGTGACCTCCGCCCACGTGCGGAAGGCCTTCGCCTTACGGGAGTGGAGCTCGGCGAGCTGCTCCAGGTCCGGTTCGGGGCGCTCCTGATAGGCGCGGAAGAGGTTGCCCAGCTCGATCAGCTCGTCGCGCAGGGCGATCGGGTGCAGGTCGTGCGGCACGAACCGCTGGGCGATCTTCCCGGTGCGGCGGTTGCGCCGGGGCTTCGTGCGAGGGGCGGGCGCAGCGCGGGGGACGGGCACGGGGGCGGGGGACGAGGCGGCGTGGGAGAAGTGCGGGCCGACCGGGGCGGGCGGCGGGCCCGCGGCTCCACGCGCTCCTGCCGCGGGGGCCGGCCCGCCGGCGGCCCGGGCGGGGGCGGCCGGGGCGGTGGCGACGATCTTCGCCGAGGGATGGGCGGCCGCACAGCGTGCGCAGCACTCCAGCGCCTGCCACCAGCGGCCCTGCCGGTCGTTGATGACCGCGAGGACGACCGGGCCTCCGCACCGCAGGGCCGGGGCGCGGTCGCGTGGGCCGTCGGCCCGGACGTGCGTGTGGCACTCTTCGGCCCGACAGGCGCAGGCTGCCTGGGGCCGGGGCCCCGGGGCGGCCCGCAGATGCGTCGCGAGGTGAGCGACGGCGGCCGTGCGGCCGACGGCGGCGGAGGGCAGAACCTGGGGGGCGCAGGCCGGACGGCCGCACGAGACGCGTACCGCCGCACCTCCCCGGTCGGCCGGGTCCAGGCGCACCATCCACGCGCGCCCCACCACCCGCTCTTCCAGCCCGCTCACTGTGCCCTCCACCGTCATCCTGTCCTCTCTCCCGGCGTATCGCCGTACCCGTGCTGTCCGGCGTATCGCCGTTCCCGTACCCGTACGCGCCGCCGCCGCTACGGACGGGGCACGGCGGTGATCCAACGGTATGCGGCATGGAGCCCGGTCGCGGGCGAACTTGCTCCGATTCCACGCGGAAGAGTCTGCGCCGGGGTCCCGCCCGCGCTTCCCGCCGGCGGGCGGAGGGCCGATGGGGCGGGGCGGTGTTCCGTCCCGGGCCCGGCTCCGCAACGTGAGCCGGGCCACGTAACATGGCTGCATGTCCTTCCTCCGCCGCCGTAGCGCCGCAACACCCGCGGGCCCGGACTTCGATGTCCTGGCCATGGACCCGGGGGACTGGCCCGGCAACCTCGGCGCCGGTCTGCTCCCCGCCCCCGACGGCAGCTGTCAGGGCGTCTTCCTCCGGTACGACCTGTACGGCGGCCGTGGCCCGGCCATGATCATCGGTAATCTTCCGGCCGGTTCGCCCGCCCGCGAGACCGAGGACGGCCAGGTTCCCTTCGAGGTCGCGCAGCTGCTGCTGGCCCTGGAGAACGACGAGCCGATCGAGGTCGTCAGCAGCGAGGACGTCCCCGTGATGCAGGGCGACAACCTGCTGATCGTCCGCCGGGTGAAGCTCTCGGAGAGCCGGATCGCCTGCGTCCAGTTCGACCGCAGCGACGGGGTGCTCGTGACCATCGCCAGCTGGGACCGGCCCATCACCGACGACCTGTACACCCTCCTCAAGCCCCTTCCGGCAGAGCTGTTCCAGCAGGGCTGAAACGTCACTGCATAGGCCTCCCGCATATGCGGGAGGCCTATGGTCTACCGTGCATCCGGCCCCGGCCCGTCGCGAGGTTCACGCGACGGGCCGGGGCCGGATGCTGCTGCTGCGGTGGGACTACGCCCTGCTGCCCGCCAGCTCCGCCATCAGCCGCGTCACCTGCGCCGCCGAGGTGCCGAGCCCCGTGGGACCGCTGAGGTGCCAGGGAGCGCCGTGCCCGCGCCGCAGGTCCTCCTCGCGGTACCGGCGGCAGCCCCGGTGCCAGATCAGGATGCCCGCGAGCCAGTGCTTGAGCTCCTGCACATAGCCCGCCAGCACCTCCCGCGCCTCGGCGTCCAGGCCGAAGTCGTCGTACAGCACCGGAAGTTCGACCTCCGCCACATGCAGGAACTGCCGCAGTCGCGACTTCATCAGGTCGTGCACGATCGCCACGCCCGTCGGATAGTCGACCCCGAAGAAGTTCTGCACGACCAGGACGCCGTTGTGCACCTCCCCCTCGTACTCGATCTCCTTCTGGTACGAGAACAGGTCGTTCAGCAGGCACGCGTAGTCCGCCGCGGCGTTCTCCAGCGACTGCATCGGGCCGCTGCGGTAGACCGCCTCCGGTACCGTCCTGCCGTGCCCGAGCCTGCACAGGCTCATCGTCAGGTTCGAGCCGAAGGTGTCCCTGCGCATCTCGACGTAGTCGACCGGATCAGGGATACGGTTCTGCGCCTGGTTGGCCAGCTCCCACAGCCAGCTCTCGGTCATCGACTCGATCGCGGTCCGGAAGGTGCGCCGTGCGCCCAGGTCCATGGGTTCGGCGGTCCTGCGCCACAGGTCGCCCAGCGACCGCTCCAGCGCGTTCACCGGCTCCGGGATGGCCTCACCGTCCAGCGGCATGAAGAGCGAGAGGCGCTCATTGGCCAGCCGCGCCCCCGCCAGGTCCCGGGACCGCCCGTGCACCACCGGGAACCAGTCGTCACCGTACGTACCCCAGGCCAGCCATGCCGAGGAGATGTCCAGCTCCTCCGGTGAGGCGTCCGGATGGATGCCCGCCGCGCACAGGGGGAGGTCGATCGCGACGATCCGTTCCTCGTCCCAGATGTGCGAGCCCGGAACCCCCGGCTGCGCCTCCAGGATGCCCATCCGGCGCGCCCAGTCGACGAGCCGTACCCGGGCACCCTCCAGGTGCGGGCTCAGCGTCGTCCCGAACGGCAGCTCCAGGTCGGGGATCAGGGAGGGGCCCACGTGCTGGAACGGCAGATGGCTGTGGCTGCGGGCCCGCGCCGTCTCCGAACGCGGCGTGAACTTGATCGAGGCGGCGGACATGCCGAAGCCCGCCACCGCCTCGCCGGCCCCGCCCCCGTTCATGTACCGGCTGGAGCGCATGTGCCACTCATGGCCTCCGGACTGCCAGTCCTGGAGCCCCTTGACGTACGCGAGGACGGACGCGGTCTGCGTCGGGTCGAGGCCCTTCTCCGCGCAGAGCGGGCCCAGTTCGGTGAGGACGGTGTTCTCGAACTGCTGGAGCCGTGAGGTCAGCAGGTCGTTGACGGCCTCGGCGGCCTCCTGTGTGGAGCAGCCGAGGAACTTCTCCAGGACGAGGACCCCGTTGCTGTTCTCGCCCTCCTCCTCGACCTCGCGCTGGTACGAGAAGAGGTCGTTGCGCAGGTGCACCCCGTCGGAGAAGGCGTCGCGCAGCACCCGCAGCGGGCGGGCTCCGGCCACCTGGGCGGGCACCTCCGCGCCGGCCGCGTACTCCACCAGCCCGGCCGACCAGGGGGCGCCGCCGACCTTGCGGCGCATCTCGATGTACTCGACGGGGTTGGCGATACGGCCCTCGTTGATGTTGGAGAGCTCCCACATCGACTCGTTGAGCAGGTTCTCCGTCGACTCCGCGAACCGGGCCCGCCAGGCGTCCGACATCGCGGGGACCGTACGCGTCCACAGATCGGCGAGGCCCGCCTCGACGGGGTTCTCCGGCTCGGGGGTCGCGGCCCCGCGCTCCATCGGCATGAAGGCGGGCAGCCGGTCCAGATACCGCTTGGCGCCCTCACGGTCGGGGGTGCGCTTGAACAGCTCCAGGAAGTGGTCGTCGAAGAAGAAGACCCAGACATACCAGTCGGTGACCAGGGACAGTGCCTCGGCCGAGCAGTCGGGGTGGGTGTAGGCGCAGAGCAGGGCGTAGTCGTGCGCCTCCAGGTCCTTCTCCTCCCAGATGCCGGATCCCTCCAGCATCCCCATGCCGCGCGCCCACTGACGCGTGTGCGTCCGTGCCGCCTCGACATGAGGGTTGAGCCGCGCCGGATACGGAACATAGAAGTCCGGCAGTGAGAAGGGCTGTGCCATGTGCGTCAGGCCTTTCCGAAGCCTCCGCGCGGCGAGCGCGCGGACCAGTAGTGGTGTCCGCGCCAGCTCTACCCTTCGGCCAACCGGGGCACGCGCCAGGGCGATTAGTCGGATAATCGCGGTCTGATCTGTGCCCGCTCGGTGGCGGTCCGCTCTCTGTGGGCGGAGTCGACTCAGTAGGCGGAGTCGACGTTGTCGATCGAGCCGTACTTGTCCGCGGCGTAGTTGGCGGCGGCGGTGATGTTGGCGACCGGGTCGGTCAGCTTCTTCGGGGTGCCGTTGACGTGGTAGGCGTCGAAGGTCGGCTGGATCACCTGGAGCAGGCCCTTGGAGGGAATGCCGTTCTGCGCGTTGATGTCCCAGTCGTTGACGGCGTTCGGGTTGCCGCTGGACTCACGCATGATGTTGCGGTGCAGCCCCTCGTAGGAGCCGGGGATGTTCTTCTTCTTCATGATGTCGAGCGACTCGCGTATCCAGCCGTCGAGGTTGTTCTTGTACTGCTTGGGTGCGGCGACGGCCTTGCGCTCGGTGGAGCGGTTGGCGGCCTGCTTCTCGGAGCGCGCCTTCTCGGCGGACTTCTTCGCCTCGGCCTTACGGTCGGCCACAGCCTTCTCCGCGGCGGCCTTGCGCTCCGCCACGGCCTTCTTCGCTGCGGCCGCGTCGGCGGCGGCCTTCTTCGCGGCGGTCTCCTGGGCGGCCTTCTTGGCCGCGGCTTCCTTCGCCGTGGAGACACCGGCGACCTTCTCCGCGGCGATGGAGGTCTTGGCCGCGGCGGGCTGTGCGTCGCTCTGCCCGCCGGTCGCGGCGATGGCCGTGACGGAACCGGCCGCGACGAGCACGGCGGTGGCGAGCTTGTGGGAGCGGGTGATGCGGATGGTGCGGGGCATGCGTGAGCTCTTCCTTTTGGGGACGGGGACTGCGGCCGGTGGCCGCGTGAGCAGAGACCGAGGGGGATCGGCTGCCGACCGCCGGGGGCGCTCGTCGCAGGCTCGGTCTCGGTGCTTGCCGGGATCCATGGTTAACGGCCACCTGGACAAGAGGCAATGACCCTATTTACTACTCCTGGTAGGAGAATGAGGGGAATATCGGCTTTGGGTGTTTCACGGCGCCGTGGGGGAGAGCTCGCACCCACTACCGTGATTCGTAGGTGACGTGGGTCTCGTGGCGCGCCTCACCCGGGGAGGGCATCGGGATGCCGCAGAGTCAGTGCCCTGTCACGCAGCGCGGAACGCGGAAAAGCGCGCTGCGGGACCGGTTTGTCGGCACCGGTCGCGCAGCGCGCTCCCTTTACACAGTGGTTTCTTCGTCTTACACAGTGGTTTCTTCGTCGTGGGTCTGCGGGGGAAGGCGGCCCACCCGCCTTCCCCCGCAGACCCACGCGGCCGCGTCGTCGGCGCTGATCACGCGTGCGCGATCAGCGCGTCCCGACCGCCGCCCGCACCGCCCGCCGCGCCATCGCGCAGTCGTCGTGCAGCCTGCGCAGCAGCAGCCGCTGCTCCTCGCCCGAGGAGAGCGCCCCCGGCCGGTCCTGGCCCGCGCCCACGGCGGGCGCCTCGCGCATGGTGCGCTGCACGGCCGTCTCGTAGTTTCGGATCTCCCGGGTCAGGACGAGCATCAGGTTCACCAGGAACGCGTCCCGCGCGGCCGGCCCCCTGGCCTGCGCCAGCTGGCTGATCTGGCGTCGCGCCACCGGGGCGTCACCGAGCACCGCCCACAGGGTGGCCAGGTCGTAGCCCGGCAGATACCAGCCCGCGTGCTCCCAGTCGACCAGCACCGGACCGGTCGGGGACAGCAGGATGTTGGAGAGCAGCGCGTCACCGTGGCAGAACTGGCCCATGCCCTGGCGGCCGCCCGCCTGGGCCAGACCGTGCAGAAGCTTCTGCAGATCGCCCAGGTCACGGTCGGTGAACAGGCCGAGCTCGTGGTAGCGGGAGATGCGCGAGGCGTAGTCCAGCGGCGCCTCGAACAGCCCGGGCGGCGGCCGCCAGGCGTTCACCCGGGCGATCGCACCGAGCGCCGCACGGATGTCGGCCCGCGGTGGCGCCTCCGCCGGGTGCCGGGTCAGCGCGGCCACCCGGCCGGGCATCCGCTCGATCACCAGCGTGCAGTTCTCCGGGTCCGCCGCGATCAGCCGGGGCACCCGAACCGGGGGCCGGTGCCGGACGAACGCGCGGTATGCCGCTATTTCGTGCTGGAACCGCTCGGTCCAGGCGGGGGAGTGGTCCAGTAAACACTTCGCCACGGCGGTGGCCCGCCCGGTGGTGCCCACGATCAGGACCGAACGGCCGCTGCGCCGCAGCACCTGGACCGGGTTGAACTCGGGGCAGATGCGCTGCACGGAGGCGATGGCCATCCGCACCTGCGCGCCCTGCGGCCCGGAGAGGTCGATGCGTCCGCTGAGAGGTCCGGCACCCGGTCCCGCCGCCCGCCGGGTCCGGCCCAGACCCTGCGCCGGCGCGCCGGCGTGGGGGGCGAGATACGGCCCGCCGCCCGTCCCCATGGGACGGAGCGGCCGGGGCGGGGCGGACACGGAGGACGATGCTGTGTACATGGGCGAGACAGATCCCTTCGTGCGCCGACAAGTTACGTGCGCCAACCCGGCC
Source organism: Streptomyces cyaneofuscatus (assembly GCF_033109485.1). NCBI lineage: Bacteria > Bacillati > Actinomycetota > Actinomycetes > Kitasatosporales > Streptomycetaceae > Streptomyces > Streptomyces cyaneofuscatus. The sequence continues at coordinate 7,978,287 of NZ_CP137002.1, forward strand.
GACGGCCGTTCGGCACCCTGGGGAGTACCTAGGGCTGCCGGGCGGGGTGGCGCTTTCCTACCTGACACCGGGTCACGGGTGGCAGACCATCTGGCGGACCCTGGCGAACCCTGGCGAATAGTCACAGCGCATCTGACAGGGGGTTAGTGTCAAGTCAGCCGAGAACCTGGGGGCTTGACGTGACCGGAGAACCCAACACCCGCCTTTCTGACCTGTTCGGCCTGGCCGGCTGGTCCAAGGGCGAACTCGCGAGAATGGTGAACCGGCAGGCGGCGGCCATGGGCCACCCGCAGCTGGCCACCGACACCTCGCGGGTCAGGCGCTGGATCGACATGGGGGAGTCCCCCCGTGATCCCGTGCCCGAAGTGCTGGCAGCCCTGTTCACCGAGCGGCTCGGCCGTGTCGTGACCATCGAGGACCTCGGGTTCGGCCGGCGCGGGCGTGTGGGGAAACGGCGTGACGCGGGGAAGGAACACGACCCCGATCAACTGCCGTGGGCGCCCGAACGGACGGCAGCGGTCCTCACCGAATTCACGGGAATGGACCTCATGCTCAACCGACGCGGCATGGTGGGCGCGGGCGCCGCGCTCGCCGCCGGCTCAACCATCGCCGGCCCCATGTACGACTGGCTGCGCAGCAGCCCCGCTTCCGCGGCCGACGCGCCACGCGCCAACGATCCCCAGCACGCCGACCCCGCCGGTTTCGACCGGTACGAGGCCGCGCCCGTGGGCTCCGAGGAGATCGAGGCCCTGGAGCACTCGGTCGAGGTGTTCCGCGCCTGGGACGCCTCCCGCGGCGGCGGCCTCCAGCGCAAGGCCGTCGTGGGCCAGCTCAACGAGGTGGGCGGCATGCTCGCCTACCGCCACCCCGACCATCTCCAGCGCCGTCTGTGGGGCGTCGCCGCCAACCTCGCCGTACTCGCGGGCTGGATGTCCCACGACGTCGGCCTCGAACCCACCGCCCAGAAGTACTTCGTCATCGCCGCCCACGCGGCCAGGGAGGGCGGCGACCGGCCCCGCGCCGGTGAGGCGCTCTCCCGCGCCGCACGCCAGATGGTCCACCTGGGGCGCCCCGACGACGCCCTCGACCTGATGAAGCTGGCGAAATCCGGCTCGGGCGACGAGACCCTGCCCCGCACGCAGGCGATGCTGCGCACCATCGAGGCCTGGGCACAGGCGGCGATGGGCAAGGGCCAGGCCATGCGGCGCACCCTCGGCGAGGCGGAGGAGCTCTTCGTCTCGGACAAGGGCGACGTGCCGGCGCCGAGCTGGATGCAGATGTTCGACGAGGCCGATCTGCACGGCATGCAGGCCCTGGCGTTCCGCACCCTGGCCGAGCACGACCCGGCCGCCGCCGTCATCGCCCAGCGCCACGCCAAGCAAGCCCTGGAGTTGCGGGTCAACGGCCGTCAGCGGTCCAAGCTCTTCGACCACATCTCACTCGCCTCGGCCTGCTTCATCGCCAACGACCCCGAACAGGGCGACCGGTACGCCCGGCTCGCCCTCGTGTCGATGGGGGAGACCTCCTCGCACCGCACCTGGGACCGGCTGCGCGAAATGTACCGGCTCACCGGCCAGTTCGAGGGTTACGCCAAGATCCAGGACCTCCGCAAGCAGATCGAGCTCTCGTTGCCGCAGAGCCCGGTCGCCCACAAGCCCAGGGGTACGCAGGCCTGATCCCCGTACATGCACGCCGGCGGAGGCCGTAACCGCCGTGCGCGCCCACCGTCATGACGCCCCGGCCGCTCTGAACACCGGTCCCGCGCTTCCTCACGCCCCGATCCGGGCGACCAGCACACACGCGTCGTCCAGGCGCTCGGCCCCGCCGAACTCCTCGACCACGCCCCGCACGCACTCCTGTGCGTCACGGGCCTGGGCGAACCGGTGGGCGAGGGCGAGCAGTTGCTCCGGGCCCGCACCCCGGTCGCCGCGCCGCGTCAGGCCGTCCGTGTGCAGCACGAGCACGTCGCCGGGGAGCAGGCGCACCTCGTCCTGCTCGTAGGCGACAGGGGAGGCGGCACCGAGCAACGCCCCCTCGGGGAGCGGCAGTCGGCGCCCCGTTCCGTCGCGGAAGAGCAGGGGTGCGGGGTGTCCCGCCTGCGCCCAGGAGAGGAGGCCGGTCGCCGGGTCGAAGCGGCAGCACAGCGCGCTGCCCAGGGCGGACCGCACCGATGTTTCGAGGAGGTGGTCGAGGTGACCCATCAGGGCGCCCGGCTCGATACCGGCGACGGCCATGCCGCGCAGCGCGCCGAGCATCATGGCCAGGGCCGAGGTGGCGGGGAGGCCGTGCCCGGACAGGTCGCCGACGCTCAGCAGGGTCCGGCCGTCCGGCAGCTCCATCGCGTCGTACCAGTCGCCGCCGATGAGGCCGCCGGCCGCGGAGGGGAGGTGGTGGGCGGCGATGTCGAGGGCGCCGGGCCCCCCGGCCGGAAGGAGGAGCGAACCGCGCCACGGGGGCAGCACGGTCTCCTGGACCTCGGTGGCCGTCCGGTGCCGCGGGCGCTCGACGGGCTCGTCGCGCCGGGCCGAGTCCCGGTTCCGGCTGACGCTCTCCTCGCCGCGGCGCAGCTCGCCGATGTCCCGGAGCACGGCCCACATGGAGGCGGTGCAGCCCTCGGAGTCGAGGACCGGTTCGCCCGTCATGTGCAGCGTGCGCACCTGGCCGTCGGGGCGCACGATCCGGAACTCCCCGTCCATCGGCTGCCCGTCCACCAGACAGCCCGTCACCATCGAGGTCAGCTTCGGCTGGTCGTCGGGGAACAGGACGGACGGCAGGTCGTCCAGGGAGAGGGGAGGTGAACCGGGAGGCCGGCCGAAGATCTCGTACAACTCCTCCGACCAGCTGACCTCGTCGGTGAGGAGGTTCCATTCGGCGCTGCCCACCCGGTTCGCCGAGGAGCCGGCCGACGCGCCGTCCGCGCTCACGCGGTCGTCCCGGTCCGCCGAGCGCTGGGCCGGCGGGCCGGCCTTGAGCTGACCCAGATGCTGGTCGAGGTTGTCGAGGTGCTGGACGGCCAGGTCGCACAGGGCGCGCTGCCAGCGCGCCTGGGGGTCGTCCTCGTCGGTCACCGCCGCGTTCCGTCCCACGGCTTCCACATCTCCGCGCAGTCGGCGCGCACGGTGGATCAAGGCGTCGACGGCATCGTGCGCGGGGGGCTGTGGTGCGGGGCGGTCCGCGAACAGATGGGACGGCATCTCGTACTCCGATACAGGCGCGGTGCGGCCGGGTCTCAGGGGTCGGCCGCTCTCGACTGTCGCACAGGCTGCGGCGGCCCGTAAGGGATTCGACCACACTCGATGCGTTGTTGCTTCTGGCATATGCCACCGGCTGCACACGACGGGCGAGCCTCCGAACGGGCGTACGGTTGAGGGGTGTTGGCCCTTCCCCGTGGCATAGGCGGCCGCGGTGAGCGGGCTGACAGGGAATGCGCGTGCGCGCGACCGGGCCGCCCGGCAGGATGCCTCGCATGCCCGAGCAGCCGAGTGTCATCCTTCCCCCGCGGTCCGTCCTCGACGCCTTCGGCGTGCGCGGCGTCCCCGAGCCGCTGACCGGCGGTCAGGGGCGCAGCGTGCGGGTCGGCGGGGCCGTCCTGAAACCCGCGGAGGGAACCGAGGGCGAGTCGGAGTGGGCCGCGTCCGTCTTCGAGCGGCTGCCCCGGGGTGCCGGCTTCCGTGTGCCGCGGCCGCTGCGGTCGGCCGGAGGGGACGCCGTGGTCGAGGGCTGGACGGCCGCCGAGTTCACCGAAGGCCGCCCCGGCCCCAGCAGGCAGTGGCCCGGGGTCGTCGCCACCGGACGCGCCTTCCATGCCGCCCTGCGCGAGCTGCCCCGCCCCGCCTTCCTCGACCGCCGGACCCACCCGTGGGCGGTGGCCGACCGGATCGCCTGGGGTGAGGAGGAGACCGCCGTGGTCCAGGAGCTCGCCGAACCGTTCGCCCGCCTGCTGTCCCTGCGGCGGCCCGTGGAGGCGGCGGCGCAGATCGTCCACGGCGACCTCACGGGCAATGTGCTCTTCGCGCCCGGCCAGGACCCCGTCGTCATCGACTTCTCCCCCTACTGGCGCCCACCCCTCTATGCGGAGGCCGTGGTCATCGGCGACGGCCTGCTCTGGTACGAGCCCGCCCCCGGCCTCCTCGTCGGCGGGGGAGCCGACCCCCGCTGGCGCCAGATGCTGATCCGGGCCCTGATCTTCCGGCTGGTCGCGCTGAGCGGACTGGTCGGCCCGTCCTGGCGTGCCGGGGAGAAGGAGGCAGCTCGCTTCCTGGCGGCCACGGAGGCCGTGGAGCGCGGAACGTACGAGGGTCGGACGCGGCTCTGAGAGCCGCTGGGGGCGGGGCTCTCCGGCCCGGGAATGGAGACGGGGCGGGTCGCGTTACCCCATCAGAACGAAAACGAATCCCATTCCCGTTACGGGAGTGGGGTCGTCGAGCATCACGGGAGGCGCCCATGGCACGCAACGAACTCAGGCCCGTCGTGACCCTCCGGTCCACCGCCGGAACGGGGAGCAGCTACGTGACCCGCAAGAACCGCCGCAACACCCCCGACCGGCTGGAGCTGCGCAAGTTCGACGCCGCCGCCGGGCAGCACGTCCTCTTCCGCGAAACCCGCTGACCGGATCGCGCGGAGGAAACCCGCACGTCACCGTCACCGCCACCGCACCTGTCGCCGCCGACGCCGTCGGTGAGGAAGGAACGCATCCATGAAGCCCCGTATCCACCCCGTCTCCCGCCCCGTGGTCTTCCGCGACCGAGCGGCGGACGTCGCCTTCCTGACCCACTCGACCGCCGACTCCGGCGCGCGCGTGACCTGGGAGGACGGCAACACCTACCCCGTCATCGACGTGGAGACCTCGTCGGCGAGCCACCCGTTCTACACCGGGCGCCGTCAGGTGCTCGACACGGCCGGCCGCGTGGAGCGGTTCCGGCGTCGTTACGGCACCGACGAGGCGTCCCGGAGCTGACCGTCGCCGGTCCCGACCGGCGCCGGAACCGGGGATTCCGTGCCGTGGATCACATCCGCGGGGGCGGGTTCCCGGGAACAGTCCGAGATGGTTTATCGTTCATCTATACGTGGGTGTGAGGGGGACAGTGTCCCCGGGCCTCACCACAGCCCATGGGGAAAGTTCGCACAGCCGAAGCCCCATGGAGCCCCTCGCCGAGAGGCGACCGCCCTTCACGCCCGCACTCAGGCCGCCCCGGCTGGATTCCCCCGATCCGGCCGGGGCTTCCCCGTGTTCCGGCCCCCGCGCCACCCGGTCTCGAGAACCGTCGCACCCGCCACCAGGACCACCGCACCCAGCGCGGCCCCGGGGCTCCACCACCGCTCCGTCAGCGCCGCGAGCGCCGCCCCGGCCACCACCGCCCCCAGCCGGCCCAGCACCCAGCCGTCCCCCGGCTCCAGCCGGCGCGCCGCCGCACGGCCGGCGAGCGAGGTGAGGGTCCCGGTGAAATAGTTCGTCGGCGTCACCCGGACCCGCCCCTGGACGCCCATCGCCAGCGACACCAGGGCCAGCAGCCCGAGCCGGTCACCGTACGACGCGACCAGCCCGAACCCCCACAGCGCGGCCGCCACCCCGAGCAGTACCGACTCGGTCAGCAGCGTCAGACCCAGGGGGAGTCCGGCCATCAGCGTCCCGGCCGCCACCCCGCACGCGTACGCCGCCAGGGCGGTGACCACCCGCTGCGCCACACCGTCCTCGCCCGCCCCGGCCGCCGAGGCACCCAGCAGGACCAGATTCCCGGTCATCACCCCCGCGAAGACCTGGCCCACACAGAGGAAGGCGAACGCGTCCGCAGCCCCGGAAGCCGCGGACAGGAGCAGCAGCGCCCACCCGGCGCGCCGGGAAGAGGCGTCGGCCCGTGACGCGACGGAAGAGGGGGACGGGGGCGGGGGAGGGGAGTGCACGCGAGCATTCTCGGTACGCACGCGCTCCGGTGCCGCGCGCCGCGCTGGATGCGGCGCGCCCGGTCACATGGTCTCGTGGAGGTCCTTGGCGTAGTGCTCGATGGCCGGCCGGTACTGCTGGACGTGCCGGTCCTCACTGGTCGACGCCACCACCCGCAGCAGCAGCTGCATCGCCTCGTGGTGCTCCTCCGTGTTGAACAGCGCCATCGCCAGGAACGTCTGGAGCGCCCCGTCGTCCGGGAACTCCTCGACGCCCCGGCGCAGCGTCTCCACGGCCTGCCCGTACCGCCCCAGCACCCGATAGGTACTGCCGAGGCCCAGCAGCGCCCCCCGCCGGTCCTCCGCGCCGAGCCCCGTTCCCGCCACGCTGCGCTCGTAGTACGCCACCGCCTCGGTCTCCAGGCCCAGGACGTCATGGACCCACGCCGTCCGGTAGGCCACCTCCGCGTCGTCGGGGAACTCGGCGGTCAGGGCGAGCAGCCGCTCACGTGCCTCCTCGGCCCGGCCCTCTTGGCGCAGCCGGTCGGTCTCGGCCAGCTGATCCTTCTTCTCACGTGCACTCATGAGATCCATCGTCGCAGGCGGCACCGGGTGGCCGGGTGATTTTCGGGCCCGGACGCCCACCCGGGTGTTTTCCGGCCCGGCCGGGGCATCTGTCCGCCATGACTGCAGAGACGAACCCCCGTACGCGACACGGGGCATGGGCACGCGTGCTGCTGAGGGTGACCGTCCTGACCGTGGTGCTGCTGGGACTGGTGGCGTTCTCCATCCTCCTGGCCAAGGTGACACTCACCCCCTCGCCGGCCTCCGAGGACATCGTCACGTCGAATCTCCAGCCGGGCCGGTCGCTGCGCCAGTACGCCGAGGACTACACGTTCCTCGCCGCGTGCAAGCAGGCGGGCGGCAATGTGCTGCTGGGCGTGCCCTTCGGACTGCTGCTCCCGTTCCTCGTGCCGCGCCGCCTGCGGATGATCAGCATGACGCTGCTGACCGCGGCCGCCATGGTCCTCGTGGAACTGGTCCAGGGCGCCCTCGTCACCGGCCGCGCCTTCGACATCGACGACGTCATCCTCAACACGTCGGGTGCGCTCCTCGGCTACCTGCTGCTGGGCCGCCGGATCAGCCACAGCTACCACGTGCGCGCACACACTCCGCGGGCCGAGGCGGTCGAGCCGCAGGCGGAGCCGAAGGCCGCGGAAAGGGAGACACCCTCCCGGACCAAGGCCAAGACCGCGACGAAGGCCGGAGCGAAGACGAAGACCGGGACGACGAAGACCGGGACGACGAAGACAGGCGCGACGAAGGCCGGGACGCCTGCCCGGGGTACGACCAAGGCGAAGGAGCCGGTCGAGACCGGGACGCGGACCGGCTCCACGCGCCTGCCGAAGGCCAGGGGTTCGAGCGGCCGTCCCACCGCCGACGCCGGACAGCCCGGCTCCGGCCGCGCCCTGATGGACCGCCTGCGCAGGCGCTGACCGTAGCGGGGGCATAGGCAGAGGCGGGGGCACGGGCAGAGGCAAGGGCTGCCCGTGCCCCCGACCGCTCCACCCGTTCGGGCCGCGGCCGTTTGCGGGCCGTCCCGTGCGGCCGCAGCGTGGGGGCATGTCCTGCGCGCGGCTGCCGCACGGATCCCCTGCCGAGGAGGAGCGACATGGCCGACGGCCGGTGGAGCCCGGGCCGCAAGGAGACCGACGCCGACGAGTTCCGGCCCGTCCTCGACATCGTCGAGCCCGGCCGCCAGCGCCGGCTGACCGTCTTCTTCCGGCTGCTGCTCCTGATCCCTCACTTCATCGTGCTGTTCTTCCTGCACATCGCCGCCTTCTTCACCGTCATCGTGGGCTGGTTCGCCGCTCTGGTGCTGGGACGGCTGCCCGACCCCGTCTTCCGCTTCCTCGCCCAGTTCCTCGGGTACGACATGCGCGTGTCGGCGAGCCAGATGCTGCTGATCGACCGCTACCCGCCCTTCGCCCTGACCCCGCCGCCGGACTATCCGGTCCAGATCGACGTACGGCCCACCGCTCTCAACCGGCCCGCCGTCCTCTTCCGGATCTTCCTGATGATCCCGGCGGCGATCGTGCAGAGCCTCGCCGTCTACGGCTGGTGGGCCCTGTGCTTCGTCTGGTGGGTCATCACGCTGGTCCTCGGCCGGATGCCGCGCCCCCTGTTCGAGGCGACCGCGGCCACCCTGCGCTACCGGATGCGGTTCTCCGCGTACGCCATGATGCTCACCCCGGCCTACCCCAAGGGCCTCTTCGGCGACGACGACCTCGCCGTGGCACCGGAACGCTCCCGCTCCGCCACCCGGCCGCTGGTCATGAGCAGCGCCGGCAAGTGGCTCGTGGTGCTCTTCCTGGTTCTCGGCCTCGCCGGCAACGTCACCACATCGGTGACCACCACGACGACCTCCGACGACACGACGGAGCTGACCGGCCGCCCTTAGGGGATCAAGGCCTGAGGCCCGTCGTCTGCATCCGTCTACCCGAACTGGCTGATTCAGCGCGGGAGATGGGTTGAAAACGCGCCTGGGGGTCACATGCAGTCCATGACGTCCAGCGACGCAACCACGGATACCGCCCCGCAGAGCGGGAAGAAGCCCACGCCCCGTCCCGGGCGGGGCCTGTTGAAGGCCGTCGGCGTCTGCGCCGCCGTCCTGGCCCTGATCTTCGCCGCCGGCAAGCTCAGCCTGCTGCCGGGCCTCGACAGCCTCTTCGGCGAGGAGACCCACGACCGGTCCGGCCCCGCGGTCCTCAAGTCGATCCAGGACATGAGCGCGTACGAGGCTGCCTCGGGCAACTTCCAGGTCGTCGTCGACCTGGAGAAGGACGCGAAGTTCCTGCCCGACGCGGTACGCGGCACCCGCACCCTGTTCGTCGGCGCGGGCACCGTCGGCGCCTCCGTCGACCTCGGGAAGGTCACCGAGGACGGGGTCGTCATCAACGAGGACCGCACCACGGCCGAGATCCGGCTGCCGCACGCGGTGCTGGGCAAGCCGGCCCTGGACCCGGACCGCTCCTACGCCGTCTCCAAGCAGCGCGGCATCCTGGACCGGCTCGGCGACCTCTTCTCCGACAATCCGAGCAGCGAACAGGCGGTCAACCAGCTGGCCGTCCGGCACATCGGTGAGGCGGCGAAGGAGAGCGGGCTGACCGCCCGGGCGGAGAAGAACACCGCGGACATGCTGAAGGGGCTGCTCGGCTCCCTCGGCTTCGAGCGCGTCACCGTCCGCTACGGCGACGACCAGGGCTGATGGGCTCCGGCGACCGGCGCGGTGACCGTCCGTCGCGGGCCGCGCCCGGTCGTCGTCCCACCCGCCCCTCGTGCTGCCACTCGTACCGATCCCTTGACGCGTACGCGACGGTGAGTATGGTCTAGGCCAAGTGCAAGGCCTTTCCGGCACCGGTCATCAGGCCTGTCCGGCAAGGGACTTGTGGCCCTTCGCGCCTCGTAGGCCCCACACTCACGAGGCCTCGCCGTCGAAGCCGGGTCCCCCACGGCCCGCCACCGTGCGGTGCGGTCTCAAGTGAAGGAGAAGCATGCACACGAAGAGGAAGACCGCCCTCGCCGTCGGCGCCGTTCTGGCCCCGGTCCTCGCCCTGAGCCTCCCGGCGAGCTCCGCCAACGCCCACGGCTACATCTCCAACCCGCCCAGCAGGCAGGCCCAGTGTGCCGCCGGCACGGTGAGCTGCGGCTCGATCAGCTACGAACCGCAGAGCGTCGAGGGCCCCAAGGGTCTCACCAGCTGCAGCGGCGGCAACAGCGGATTCGCCGAGCTCGACGACGACTCCAAGGGGTGGGCGGTCACCCCGGTGAACCGCTCGCAGCAGTTCGAGTGGAAGCTCACCGCCCGCCACTCCACCAGCACCTGGCAGTACTTCGTCGGCGGCGAGAAGATCGCCGAGTTCGACGACGGCGGCGCACAGCCCGGCGCCACCGTCACCCATCAGGTCGACTTCGGCAACAAGACCGGTCAGCAGAAGGTGCTCGCGGTCTGGAACATCGCGGACACCGTCAACGCCTTCTACGCCTGCATCGACGTCAACGTCAGCTAGCGGCAGGCACTGTTCCGCCCATCGCGCCCCGTCCGGGCCCCAGCTCCACCCGGCCGGGGCGCGGTGCTGTTCCCTCAGGGGTCGACGCGGCCCGTCCTGGCTGGAAAGCGGCATGGCGCGGATGCTCCAGGTAGCCGAGCGGTTACCCTTCGTCAGCTGTCTGATTGATCATCAGTGTTCGAGGGGATCCCTGAATGAACCGCATGCGTACCGTACTTGCCGCGCTCGGCATCACCGCCGGACTGATCACCGCCCCCGCCGCCAACGCCGCCCCGCAGCCGGACGCCCCGGCCGCCGCCGAGCGGCACGAACCCTGCACCGGCGAATACCGCGGCGATGCCCGGCTCGGCCCGAAGTGGCTGCCGAACAAGCGCCTCGCCCCGGTCGGCCCGCTGCTGAAGGGCTACCAGCGCACCGGCGACCTCTCCCCGCAGGCCTTCCTCAAGAAGTACTGGGAGGGGCCCGCGGACACCGGAAGCTGGAAGTACCCGCCCAACGACGGCTTCGGCGAGGTCAACGGCGAGATCGACAAGGAGCCCGCCAAGCTCCGCCCCGGCCAGCGCCTGGACCGCTTCGGCTCGGAGTACGGCGGCTACCTGGCCCCGGCCGGTGACGCCTACGCCGAGCGCGCCCTGCCCCCGCAGAACCTCAACACCCGCGAGGCGGCGACCCCCTGCGACTACCGCGTCTACAAGGTGGCCAAGCCCTTCTGGGTCTGGCAGGGCAGCATCGCCCCGTGGTTCGAGCAGCCTGGCGGCGGCCAGCAGATCAAGCTCGACCCCGTCTTCCTGAACCCGGGCGAGGGCCAGCGGCTCAACGTGAAGTGGCTGCTGGAGAACGGCTACCTCACCTCGGCCGCGTAACACCTCATGAACCGCCAGGCGTTGCACGCCGCACTCATGGAGGCCTCGATCCCCGGCGGCTACTACCGGATCGAAGGCGTCCACGAGCCGGTCCCCACCCCGCCCGACTTCCTCTTCGTCCGGCGGGCGGCGGACGGCGGCTGGGAGACCGGAGCGCACGAACGCGGCCGGGACGAGATCCTCGCCCGCCACCCGGACGAGGCAGCCGCCTGCGCGCACCTCCTGCGGCTGCTCGTCTGACCGCCCCCCGCACTCCCTTTGCCGTTACGGCAAAGATCCTTGTGCGGGCGGCGGACGCCCCCGAATGATCGTGACCGGGCGGCCGGGCTCCGGTCCGGCCGTCCGACCGCACCGTCACGACCGCCCCGTACCCCTGGGGCGCCCGAGGAGGAACCGTGCCACAGCCCCCGACGGACGACCCCACCACCCCCGCCGAAAAGGGCGCGGTCCACCGCCTGGTGAACACCCCCGGCGGCCGCATCCACCTCGTCGAGCAGGGCACCGGCCCCCTCGTCCTCCTCGTCCACGGCTTCCCCGAGTCCTGGTACTCCTGGCGCCACCAGCTCCCCGCGCTCGCCGCCGCCGGATACCGGGCCGCCGCCATCGACGTACGCGGGTACGGGCGTTCCGCCAAGCCCGCCACCACCGACGCGTACCGGATGCTCGCCCACGTCGCCGACAACACCGCCGTCGTCCACGCCCTCGGCGAGGAGACCGCCACCGTCGTCGGCCACGACTGGGGCTCGCCCATCGCGGCGAACAGCGCCCTGCTGCGGCCGGACGTCTTCACCGCCGTGGGCCTGCTCAGCGTCCCCTACGCGCCCCGGGGCGAGCACCGCCCCACCGACGGCTTCGCCCGGATCGGCGGGGACGAGGAGTTCTACGTCAGCTACTTCCAGGCCCCCGGCCCGGCCGAGGCGGAGATCGAACGGGACGTACGCGGCTGGCTCACCGGCTTCTACACCGGGCTGACCGGCGGCGCCCTCACCCCCGAGGAGCACGGCCGGCTCTTCTTCGTACCCCCGGGAGCGCACCTCGCCGACCGGTTCCCCACCGGCCCGCTGCCCGCCTGGCTCACCGAGGCCGACCTCGACGTCTACAGCGGGGAGTTCGAACGCTCCGGCCTCACCGGCGCCCTCAACCGCTACCGCAACGTCGACCGGGACTGGGAGGACCTCGCCGCCTGGCACGGAGCGCCCATCACCCAGCCCTCCCTCTTCATCGGCGGCTCCCTCGACGCCTCCACCACCTGGATGGCGGACGCCATCGACGCCTACCCGGCCACCCTCCCCGGCCTGTCCGCCGCCCACATCCTCGAAGGCTGCGGCCACTGGATCCAGCAGGAGCGCCCCGACGAGGTCAACCGGCTGCTGACGCGGTGGCTGGACGGGCTGCGGTAGCCCCGGCTCAGCAGGCGGGGCCGGGGGTCGCCGCCGTCGCCCGCAGCAGATCCCGTACGAGCGTGAAGTCGATCTTCTCCGGCGTACGGAAGCGGAGGCAGCCCTTGCCCATGTCGTGGCCGGCCAGCCGGTCCGCGAACGCTTCCCGGACATCGGTGCGCAGAAGATAGACCGAGATGTACTGCTTCTGGCTGGCGAAGGCGACCTCGCCGGTCCCGTCCCGCTCGTAGGCGGGCATGCCGTACGCCATCACCTCCCGGAACCCCGTCAGCTCCGCGCGGCACAGCGCGCGCAGCTCGGTGAGCGCGCCCCGGCGGGCCTCCGGCAGCTCGGCGAGGTACTGGTCGACGTCTTCCGCGCTGCTCTGCACCATGAGCCGATCCTAAGCGGGTGGCGCGTGTGTCGGAGCGTGGTCGGCGCGGGCCAGGAGGCGAAGGTGAACGGATGAACAGTGCGAACATGCTGGCCGAGGCGTTCGACCGGGTCGCGGAAGCGGTCCACGCGGCGGCCGAAGGGCTCTCGGCCGACGACCTCAATGCCAGGATCGACGACGGAGCGAACTCGATCTCCTGGCTGATCTGGCACCTCACCCGGGTCCAGGACGACCACATCGCCGACGCCGCGGGCACCGGCCAGGTCTGGCTCACCAAGGGCTGGGCCGAGCGCTTCGGGCTCCCCTTCGACGAGGAGGCCACCGGATACGGGCACAGCAGCGACGAGGTCGCCGCCGTCCGCGTCGACTCCGCCGACCTGCTCCTCGGCTACTACGACGCCGTCCACGAACAGACCCTCGCATTCGTCCGCGGACTGGACGGCCGCGCCCTCGACCGCATCGTCGACGAGGCCTGGTCGCCCCCGGTCACCCTCGGCGTCCGGCTGATCAGCGTCATCGCCGAGGACCTCCAGCACGCGGGCCAGGCCGCATTCGTCCGGGGCGTACGGGAACGCGCGTGAGACGGGGTTGCGGAGGAAGCACCTCCGCAACCCGTGCACCCTCCAGGGAGCGGTGCCATACTCGGAAGCAGTCCGCCGCAGAGGCTTGTCATCGTCCGAAAGGCGACACGTCATGAGCTGGGCATCGTGGACGACCAGCGGTGTCTTCGCGGGAACAGGCGGAGTCCGCACCGAAGAAGCCGGCATCCTGAGCGGAGACCTCACGGTGCACACGACGTGGTCCGACGGCCAGGCGTCCGTGGCCGTGCAGTACAGCGGCTCGTCCGACTGGTTCACCCTGACGGGCAGCCCCGTGCCGTGCGCCTCCGAGGAGGAGAGCCGGGCCTTCCACCAGAGCGTCGTCGAAGCCGTGCGCGCCGGCGACGGAGCCACGGTCCCGCCGGACGGCACCGCCCCCGCCTCCTAGCGTTCCGCCCCCGTCTCCCGGCCCCCGTGGCCGACAGGCGCGACCCGCCGCGTCCGCCTCGCCCCATAGAGTGACCCGACAAGATCCGTTCCCTCATCGGGGCGGGTGCGCGGGACACGGGGCGAGGAGCGGCGTAATGGTGCGTGCGGGTGCACGGCGGGCGGGGACGAGAAAGAAGCGGCCGTTCTGGGTGGAGCTCCCGCTCCTCGTCGGGATCGCCCTGATCCTGGCCCTGCTCATCAAGACCTTCCTCGTCCAGGCCTTCTCCATCCCGTCGGAGTCCATGCAGAACACCCTGCAGAAGGGCGACCGGGTCCTCGTCGACAAGCTGACCCCGTGGTTCGGATCCGAGCCGGAACGGGGCGAGGTGGTCGTCTTCCACGACCCGGACGGCTGGCTCGACGATGTGGCCGTCGACCCGCCCAACACCGTGCAGAAGGTGCTGAGTTTCATCGGCGTTATGCCGTCCGCCGAGGAGAAGGACCTCATCAAGCGGGTGATCGGCGTCGCCGGTGACACCGTGGAGTGTGTGGGCGACGGACCGGTGAAGGTCAACGGCAAGGCGCTGGACGAGCCCTATGTGTTCCCCGGCAACACCCCGTGCAGCAACGACGACAAGGGCACCTTCAAGGTCACCGTCCCGCCGGGCAAGCTCTGGGTGATGGGCGACCACCGCCAGGCGTCGGCGGACTCCCGCTACCACAGCGACGACCGCAACAAGGGCATGGTCCCGGTCGATGAGGTCGTCGGCCGGGCTGTCGTCGTCGCCTGGCCGGCCGGCCGCTGGGACACCCTGCCCGTCCCCGCCACCTTCTCCGCACGCTGACGGCTACCCGGGCCGGCCGAACCTGCGTACGTAGCGCCGCTGCCACGGGGTCTCCACCGCGCACGGGTGATACCCGCCGCGTCCCAGCTGTCGGTCATGCCGTCGAATCCAGCGGCGGGAAGCGGGCCGGGAGCAGGGAAATGGGGCACAAGATCAGAGATCTTGTGCCCCACTCCCTGAGCGCGACGGGTCAGGCGGTCACACCCACCCGGGCGTCGGCGGCCGTGACCCCCGCCTCGTCGGCGGGTACCGGGACCGTGCGGCGGGCGCCCTTGAGCAGGACGACCAGCGCGGTCGCCACGAGGGTTCCGGCGGCGATCGCCAGCAGGTACAGGAACGGTTCACCGATCAGCGGGACGACGAAGATCCCGCCGTGCGGAGCGCGCAGGGTGCACCCGAAGGCCATCGACAGCGCACCGGTGACCGCACCGCCCGCCATCACCGACGGGATCACCCGCAGCGGGTCGGCGGCGGCGAACGGGATCGCGCCCTCGGTGATGAACGAGGCGCCCAGCACCCAGGCCGCCCGCCCGTTCTCCCGCTCGGTCTTCGTGAACAGCTTCTTCCGTACGGTGGTGGCGAGCGCCATCGCCAGCGGCGGGACCATCCCGGCCGCCATGACCGCCGCCATCACCTTGAGGCTGCCGTCCGTCGGATCGGCGAGACCGCCGACCGCGAACGCGTACGCCACCTTGTTCAGCGGGCCGCCCATGTCGAAGCACATCATCAGGCCGAGGACGACACCGAGGATGACCGCGTTGGAGCCGGACAGGCCGTTCAGCCAGTCCGTGAGGGCGCTCTGCAGCGCGGCGATCGGCTTGCCGACCACGATGAACATCAGGAACCCGACGACCGCCGACGCGATCAGCGGGATCACCAGCACCGGCATGATCCCGCGCAGCGTCGGATGGACCGGGACCCGCTGGATGGCCATCACCACCGCACCGGCCAGCAGTCCCGCGACCAGACCGCCGAGGAACCCGGCGTCGACGGTGAGCGCGATCGCCCCGCCGACGAAGCCGGGCACCAGCGCGGGCCGGTCGGCCATCCCGTACGCGATGTACCCGGCGAGCACCGGCACCAGGAAGCCGAAGGCGGCGGAGCCGATCTGGTTGAGCAGCGCGGCCCAGCTGTCCGCCTGGCCCCAGACGAAGTGGTCGGCGACCGACTTGGCGTCCGCGATCTCGTAGCCGCCGATGGCGAACGACAGGGCGATCAGCAGACCGCCCGCCGCGACGAACGGCACCATGTAGCTCACGCCGGACATCAGATACGTACGCAGCCGGACCCCGAAGTGCGCACTGTCCGCACCCGATCCGCCGTCCGCACCGTCCGCCGGCCCGTCCCCGCCCTGCGGTACGGCGGCGACCTCCCCGCGCTCCGCCTTGCGGCGGGCCTCCGCGATCAGCTCGGCGGGCCGGTTGATGCCCGCCTTCACCCCGACGTCCACGAGCGGCTTGCCCCGGAAGCGGGCCTTCTCCCGCACCTCGACGTCATGCGCCCAGATGACCGCGTCGGCCCGGGCGATGACGGCGGGGTCCAGCTTGCTGAAGCCGGCCGACCCCTGGGTCTCCACCGTCACCTCGACGCCCTCGGCGAGCCCGGCCGCCGTCAGGGACTCGGCGGCCATGTAGGTGTGGGCGATGCCGGTGGGGCAGGAGGTGACGGCGACGATCCGGAAGGGGGCGTCGTCCTCGGCGGGAGCGGCCTCTTCGGCTGCCGCTATCGGCGTCGTGGCTTCGGCCTCCGGCGCCGGCTCCTCGCCCCGGATCAGCGCCGCGACGGCGGCCGGGTCGTCCCCGGCGCGCAGGGCGGCGGTGAACTCCGGGTCCATCAGCCTGCGGGCCAGACCCGACAGGATCGTCAGATGGTCGTCGTCCGCCCCGGCCGGAGCGGCGATGAGGAAGATGAGGTCCGCCGGGCCGTCGGCCGCGCCGAAGTCGATGCCCCGGGCGCTGCGCCCGAAGGCCAGCGTCGGGGCGCTCACATGCTCGCTCCGGCAGTGCGGGATGCCGATCCCGCCGTCGAGGCCGGTCGGCATCTGCGCCTCGCGGGCGGCGACATCGGCGAGGAAGCCGTCGAGGTCGGTGACGCGCTGCGCGCCCACCATCCGCTCGGCGAGCGACCTCGCGGCGGCGTCCTTCGTCGTGGCGGACAGATCGAGGTCGACCAGTTCCGCGGTGATCAGCTCACTCATCGCGGTGCTCCTTGCTCGGGGACCGCCGGGCGGCGGCTCGGGGGGATGGAAGGCGTCGGGCTCGTACGGGGGAGTGCGGGGAGTGCGGGGGGCGTCGGGCGTTCATGGGGCGGGCTCCGTCAGCGGGCGGTCCCGGGGGACACCGGCGCTCAGCGCGACCGCCGAGGGGTCGAGATCGGCCGGGGTGGGCATGAGGCTCCCGGCCAGCTGTACCGCCGCCGCCCCGTGGGCGACGGCCGAGACGAGCGCCCCCGGCCCTTGGCCGCCCGCCGTCAGGAAGCCGGCGAGGGAGGCGTCCCCGGCGCCGACGTTGCTGCGTACGGTCGCCACGCGGGCCGTCGCGAAGTACGCCCCCGACGCCTCGACCAGCAGCTGCCCGTCGGCCCCCAGACTGGCCAGCACCGCCCCGGCGCCCAGCTCACGCAGCTCCTCCGCCGCCTTCAGCGCGTCACCCACCGTGGCGAGCGGACGGCCGACGGCCTCGGCGAGCTCCTGGGCGTTGGGCTTGATCACGTCGGGCCCCTCCCGCAGCGCGGCGGTCAGCGCCGCACCGGAGGTGTCCAGCGCGATCCGCGCCCCGGCCCGGTGGCTCCGCGCGACCAGCTCCGCGTACCACTGCGGCGGCAGCCCGCGCGGCAGGCTTCCGCAGCAGGCGATCCAGTCGGCGGACGCGGAGCGCGCGCGGACCGCCTCCAGGACGTCCTCCGCCTCGGCGGCGCTGAGCTCCGGCCCGGTGGCGTTGATCTTGGTCAGGGTGGAGTCCGGTTCGACGAGCGTGACGTTGATCCGGGTGGAGCCGGTGACCGGGACCCCGGCGGCCTCGATGCCGTGCTCGCCGAGCAGCCGGGCGAGCAGCGCGCCCTCCGGCCCGCCCATCGGGGCGACGGCGACGGTGCGGTGGCCGGCCGCGGCGACCGCTCGGGAGACGTTGACGCCCTTGCCGCCCGGGTCGACGCGGTCGGCCGTGGCCCGCAGGACGGTGCCGCGGACCAGGTCCGGCAGCTCGTAGGTCCGGTCCAGGCTGGGGTTGGGGGTGACGGTGAGGATCATGCGCGTACTACTTCCGTGCCCCGGCTCTCGATGGAGCGGGCGTCGTCGGGGCTGAGGCCGGTGTCGGTGATGAGGAGGTCCACGTCGGTGAGGTCACCGAAGCGGGCGAAGTGCCGCTGCCCGAACTTGCCCGAGTCGGCGAGCAGGACGACCCGGCGGGCGGCCTTGACCACCGCGCGCTTCACGGCGGCCTCGGCGAGGTCGGGGGTGGTGAGGCCGCTGTCGGGCGAGAAGCCGTTGGTGGCGAGGAAGACGACATCGGCGCTGATCTCGGCGTACGCGCCGAGCGCCCAGGCGTCGACCGCCGCCCGCGTCCGGTGCCTCACCCGGCCGCCGACCAGATGCAGCGCGATGCCCGGGTGGTCGGCGAGGCGGGCGGCGACCGGCAGGGCGTGCGTCACCACGGTCAGCGCCGCGTCGACGGGGACGGCCGCGGCGAGCCGGGCCGTCGTGGTCCCGGCGTCGATGATCACGTTGCCGTCCGCCGGCAGCTCGGCGAGGGCCGCCTGCGCGATGCGGTCCTTCTCGCCGGCGGCCACGGCGTCGCGCTCGGCGAGGTCGGGCTCGAAGTCGAGCCGCCCGACCGGGATGGCACCGCCGTGCACCCGGCGCAGCAGCCCCGCCCGGTCCAGCGCCTTGAGATCCCGCCGGACGGTCTCGGCAGTCACCTGGAACTCCTCGGCCAGGGAGAGCACGTCGACCCGGCCGCTCTCCTGGGCGAGGCGGAGGATCTCCTGCTGACGCTCCGGTGCGTACATGTGGTTTCGTATCCGTTTCATGCCCGAGTCTGTGGTTTCGCGCTCAGGTTACGTTCGAGGTTCGGGAAAGTAAACATATGCGGGCGAGAAGTGGGCATGGGTGGGCGTGGGCGGGTGCGAGGTGGGCACCGACGGGCGCACCGTTCGGCGGGGCGTACCGTTTCGCCGGTACGCCCCGCCTGTGATCCGTGATCCGTCCGCTCAGCGCCTCCCGGGAACCCCTTCGGCGAGTGGCCGCGCGAGCAGGGGGGTGCCGGGGACCTGGTGTCCTCCGCTGGCGAGCATCCGCACCTCGCCCCGGTCGCTGATCTCGGCGCGGACGATCCCGGTCTCGTCCTCGTACACGGGAGATCCGCCCGCTCCGGTCCGGTCGGTCAGCCGGACGGCGACCACGTCGTCCTCGGCGCCGGACATCTGGAAGATGAGTTCGTAACGCTCCGTGTGCTCCATGACGGCCTCCCGGCGGGGCCATGACGACAGCCGGCCCCACTCCCCATTGTTTCGCACCCGGGTGCGCCCCGCCCGGGGAGCGGTGCGCGGCCTCGCGACGGCCAACGGGCGGAGGTGTCCGGTCGATCGGGTGACCCGGCCGGTAGGGCAACATGACTGATCGCGGGGAGGGCTAGGCATGCGTACATGAGACTTGAGCCCCGACGAAACAACCGTCTTTCCCTACGCTCCCGCAACCTCAGGGCGACCGGTGCCGCCGCCTGCCTGGCGGCCGCCGCTCTTCTGCTGACGTCATGCGGTCAGAGCTCGGACAGTGCGACGTCCGCGGCCACCGAAGCCGCGAAGGTCCTCCCGCAGAGGACGACCGCGTCCCCGTCGGCCACCGCCGACCTCACCGAGGACCAGCAGGAACGCAAGAGCGTGCTGGACGCCACCAAGGTCACCTTCGACGACGCGGCGACGACCGCGGTCGGTGAAGTGGCGGGCGGCAAGCTCGTCGACCTGGACCTGGAAGGTGTGGACGACGACGACCGCGACGAGAGCCCCAGCCCGACCGGCAGTCCGACCGGCAGCCCCAGCCCCACCGGTAGCCCGAGCCCGACCGGCAGCCCCACCGCGACCGGTTCGCCGAGCGCGAGCCCGGGTGCCGACGGCCCCGTCTGGGTCGCGGAGGTCGCCGAGAAGGACGGCACGGTCCACACCGTGCGGATCAACGCGGTCGACGGCAAGGTGATCGAGGCCCGCGTCGACGCGGACCAGGACGCCGAGGACAAGAAGCAGACGGCCGACCGGCTCGCCCAGGCCACGCAGACGCCCGAGCAGGCGGCCAAGGTCGCCACAGAGAAGAAGAAGGGCACCGTCACCTCCGTCAGCCTGGACGAGGCCGACGGCAACGACGGCAACAGCGTCGTCTGGTCGGTCGACGTGGTCGGCTCCGACTGGAAGAAGACCACGTTCGACGTGGACGCCAAGAACGACACCATCGTCCGCGAGGAGACCGACAACGACTGACCGTCCCCGGACGGGTCACCGATACGTGAGGAAGGGGTACGCCGGACACCCGGCGTACCCCTTCTCCTATGCCCTGTGCGGCGTGCGCCGCTCCAGCAGCCGGCAGACGAAGTCCTCCTGGAGGGTGCGGAGGGTGGCCAGCAGCCGCGGGTTCGTCACGCTGTTGACCTGCGAGGTGAGCGAGACGGTCAGCGACCGCTTGCCGTCCTTGGTGGCCGCCGCCAGCTGGGTATAGCCGGGGAAGTTGCCGGTGTGGCCGTACACGGTCCCGCACTTCGTCCGGTACGCGAAGAGGGCGAGCCCGGCCTCGTTGCGCCCGGGGCCCGCCGGTTCGGAAGCGCCCGCGACGAACGTGAGCTGCTTACGGCGGATCTTCGGGCTCAGGTCCCGGCCGCCGGCCCAGGCGCGGATGAAGGTGCCGAGGTTCTCGGGCGTGGAGACGATGCCGCCGGACGCCCATACCCCGGAGGCGCTGATCGCCGTGGAGAGGTCCTCCGGCGGGTTGGGCGGGTCCACGTCATAGCCGTGCAGGTACGGCTTCGGCAGCCGGTACCCCTGGGGGAGCGAGGTGGCGCGCAGCCCCAGCGGCCGGTAGACGATCTCGGCCAGCAGCTGCTCGTAGCGGGTGCCCGTCGCGGCCTCGGCGATCAGGGCCACGGCGATGTTGTCGGAGTTGGAGTAGCGGTACGCCGAGCCCGGCCGGAACCGCAGCGGTTCCCCGGCGACGTACCGCAGCAGCTTGCGCGAGTCGAAGTGGCGGCGCGGATCGGCCGCGAACTCGGCGATGAACGTGGGGGACTCGGTGTAGTCCGGCAGCCCACTGGTGTGGTTCAGGAGCTGGGCGACGGTGACCCGGTGCCAGGCGGCGGGCAGGCGGGGCAGCCACCGGCCGAGGGTGTCGTCCAGCGAGAGGCGCCCCCGGTCGGCCAGGTGCAGCGCGACCGCGCCGCTGAAGGCCTTCGCCACACTGGCGATCCGCATGTGGTCGGAGGGCTGCGGCGGGCGGCCGGTGCCCACCTCCGACGTACCGGCCCGGTACACCTCGCTGCGGCCGCCCGCCGTCAGTACGGCGATGGCCCCGGGCGGTCCGCCCGGGGTGTCGACGAGCGCCTGGAGCCTGCGCTGCAGCTCGCGGTCGGCCGGACGGTGCGGTCCGTGCGGGCCGTCGCCCCCGTCACCGCCCGCCCGGGCCGGGCCGGTCATCAGCCCGGCGAGCGAGGCGGCGGCCAGCACGGCCACGACGGCTCTTCGCCGCAACGGCCGGGAAGGGGCGCGCAGAAGGGGACGAGTGGGCACGGGCTACCTCCTGAAGGTGGGTCGGAACGGGCGGGCCGGGCCTCAGGAGGAGGGGGGAGGGGCGGGGCGGATCGGGCCGGACATCCCTGGGCGTCCCGGGCCTGATGCCTCGACGACCCCGGGGTGTCCTGGGCCTGCTTCCCCGACGACCCCTGGGCGTCCTGGGCCTGACTCCACGACAGCCCCTGGCCGGCGGCTGCCGCGAGCCCAGCATCGGGCGGCCGGGCGGGGCCCGCCCCCGGAGTGGACCATCCGGCCGTCTCGCCTTACCCCCCGGCGCCTCTCAGGAAGTGCCGCTCACCGGGCCGGGGAAGCGTCCCCGCGCAGATCGAGGACGTACCGTCGCCCCGGCCGGGCACCGAACATGACGTCCTCCACCGGTTCGAACCCCGTACGGGCCAGTACCGCGCGGGAGCCCGCGTTGTCGAGCGTCGTCTCCGCCCGCAGCGCGGTGAGCCCGTACTCCGCGACCGCCACCCCGCAGGTCAGGGAGCCGCGTCGGCGGGCCGACTCCCGGAGCCGTTACGGCGGACGGGCCCGGTCACGAGGGGAGCTCCCGCTCCAGGGCGTGGGCGAGGCCGCGCTCGGCGTCGTCGGCCGAGGCCCGGCGGTAGGCCCGTTCGTACGCCGTGTTCCCGGCCGCCTGCCGGGCCCGGAGCTCCCACTGCTCCCGGATCGCCCCGAGCTCGGGGGTGCCGCGGTGCGGGTGGCCGATGATCCGCCAGTACGTGTGTCCGGTGCCGGAGGTACGGGCCGCCGCCACCCCGTCCCCCTGGGCGGCGATGGCTCCGGCGAGCAGGTCGAGGCCCAGGGCGATGCCGAGGCTGTCGTGGAGCTCGTGCTTGCTCGCCAGCATCGCGCGGGCGTGGCTCTCCGCGTGGCGGGGGCGGCCCTGGAGAAGGTGGATGAGGGCGAGCTGGTGGTCGGCGTAGGCCCGCGCCCAGTGCTCGCCGAAGCGCAGGCTTATCCGCTGGAGCCGGGTCGCCTCCTCGTACGCCTCGTCCAGGCGGCCCAGCGCGGACAGCGCGAAGAGGCGTATCACCCGGCAGCGCATCTGGGAGGGGGCGTCGGCGGGGTCCCCGGGGTGGAGGCGCAGGGCATGGTCGCTGACCAGGTGCGCGGTCTGCGGGCGGCCCATCATCAGATAGGTGAAGCTCATGGAGTGGGCCGCCGAGAGCGCCCCTTCGGCGTCCTGCCCGAGACGGGCCGCCTCCTCGCACTCCGTACCCACGCGGCGGGCCGCCTCATGGTCCCCCTGAAGGGTCAGCGTGATGCCGAGGGCCCAGAGCGCGCGGGTGCGGTGCGGACCGGCCGAGAGGGGCAGGGCCAGCACCCGCTCCAGATAGGTCCGGGCCTGGTGGAGGTGGCCGCAGCAGCTCCAGAACAGGCCGGCGCACCCGGCCATCTCCATCGCCCGCTCGGGGTCCTCGGACAGCAGATGCTCCAGGGCCGCGCAGAGATCCGCGTGCGTGGAGGCGACCCTGCGGTACCACTCGACCTGCTGGGGGCCCAGCCAGCCGGCGTGCGCCTGCACGGCCGTCTGCGCGAAGTGCCGGGCGTGCCGGTCCGCCAGGAGTGCGTCCTCGCCCAGTTCGGCCAGCCACATCGCCCCGTACTCGCGCAGTGTGTCCAGCATCCGGTAGCCGTCACCGGTCCGCCGGAGCACGGACTGCTCGGCGAGGCTCTCCAGCGCGGGGCCGATCGCCTCGGCGCCGAGGGGCCCGCCCGCGCACACCGCCTCGGCGTCGGCCGCCATGATGACGCCCCGGAAGACCGAGAGCCGCGCCCAGAGCAGGCGCTCCAGCGGGGCGCAGAGCTCGTGGCTCCAGCCGATGGTGGTACGCAGGGCGCGGTGGCGGCGGGGCCAGAGCGTGTCGTCGCTGAGCGCGTCCAGCCGGGAGGCCAGCCGCCCGGTGATCTCCTGCGCGCTGCTCTCGCGGAGCTGGGCGCAGGCCAGCTCGACGGCGAGCGGTATTCCTTCGAGGCGGCGGCAGATCTCCGCCACGGCGGCCGTGTCTCCGGGAGAGTCGAGCACCAGCCCGGGGACGACGGTGGCGGCCCGGTCGTGGAAGAGCCGGACGGCCTCGTCGCCGTCCTCGCCCGCGGAGAGCGGGTGAACCTCCAGGGCGTGCTCGCCCTCCGCGCCGAGCGGCTGCCGGCTGGTGGCCAGGACGGTCAGCCCCGGGGCGGCGGCGAGCAGTTCGGTGACGAGCTGCCGGCAGGAGTCGACGACCCGCTCGCAGCAGTCGAGGACGAGCAGCAGATGCCGGTCGGAGAGCCATTCGCAGAGTGCGGCCACCGGTCGGCGGGAACTGTGGTCCAGCAGCCCGACGCCGTCGCACACCGTCGTGCTGAGCAGCTGGTCGTCGTCCAGATGGGAGAGGTCGGCCCACCACACGCCGTCCGCGTACCGGTCCCGGACCTGCCCGGCGGTCTGCAGGGCCAGCCGGCTCTTGCCGACCCCGCCGCTCCCGCTGAGAGTGACCAGCCGGTGATCACGAAGTGCCCGGTCGATGCTGTCCAGTTCGCTGTCGCGGCCGACGAAGCTGGTCGTCACGACAGGGAGGTTGCCCATCACGCCTGCCATCCTGCCTCGCCGAGCCCCGCGGCCTCCGTTCATAGCGAAAAGCAGTCAAGAACGGCTGACAATGCCCCCTGTCCGATCAGAAGTTGACACATACGGAAGGCGGGATCCGCGGCCGTCCGGAGGGCGGGGCCCGAGCCGTCAGACCACGCCGGCCAGCGACTCCAAAGCCCCGAGCGGGTCCGGTCCGACCGGGGCGAGGACGGCGTCGGTGACGCCCGCAGCCCCGAGCTCGCCGAGGCGGGCGCGGGCCGTCTCCGGCGTTCCCGTCACCGCGAGCCGCGCGACCCAGGTATCGGGCAGGCGGCGGACGAACTCCTCCCGGGTCGCGCACGCCGCCCGCAGCTCCGCCAGCTCCGCGGCGAACGGGAGCGGCGCGATGTGGGCGTGCCACTCCGGCTCGCCGATCCACTCCAGCCCGGGGCGCGCCGCCGCCAGGGCCGCCGCGGGATCGGCGCCGACGGAGCCGATGTTGTACGCGACCAGCCGGTGCGGCCGGGTGGCGGCGATCTGCCCGAGGGCGGCCCGTACGTACTCGGGGGCGACGGGCTCGGCGAGGATCGTCCCGTCGGCCACCTCACCGGAGACGGCGAGGGACTTGGGGCCCCGGACGCCCGCCAGGATGTCGGGCACCACGTCGGGCAGCGCGTCGCGCTCCAGCCGGACGCCGTCGAGGTGCACGTACCGCCCGCGGACCTCCGGAGCCTCGCCGCGCAGCAGTGCGCGCAGGGCGTCGATGTACTCGTGGAGGAAGGTGAGCGGGCTCCCCGGCCACTGGCCGACGCTCCGCATCCAGCCGGGCATGCCGTGTCCCACGCCGATGTCGGTCCGGCCGGGGAAGAGCTGGGCCAGGGAGGCGATCTCCATCGCCGCGAACGCCACGTTGCGGGCACCGGCGGGCAGCAGCCCGATGCCCAGCCTGATCCGGGACGTGGAGGCCAGTACGGCGGCCGCCTGGGCGATCCCGCCGCGGAAGCCGAGATCCTCCACCACCCACACCGAACCGAACCCCAGCTCCTCGGCCCGGCGGGCGAACGGCAGGATCAGATCCGTGGACAGATCGCGCGGCAGCAGGACGCCCACGGCGGGGGAGGGGGCGGGGGTGGCGGAAGGCACAACTGTTCTCCTCGGGCTCTCGGTATCGGTACAGGGATCGGTGTACGGAGAACCTGGCGAACGCGGCCCCCCAGGAGTCGAAGGGCCAGGAGCCGAAGGGCACTGTCAGACCCCTGCGTTACGTTGCTGCCATGACGAACTTCGTACTCGTGGCAGGTGCCTGGCTCGGCTCGTGGGCGTGGAGCGATGTGCTGCCCGGCCTCCGCGCGGCCGGGCACACGGCCCATCCGCTGACCCTGTCGGGCCTCGCCGACCGGCGAGGCGCGCAGGCAGGACAGCAGACCCATGTCGACGACATCGTGAGTCATGTCGAGCGCCTGGACCTGCGGGACGTCGTCCTGGTCGGCCACAGCTACG
Organism: Streptomyces cyaneofuscatus; assembly: GCF_033109485.1. Lineage (NCBI taxonomy): Bacteria > Bacillati > Actinomycetota > Actinomycetes > Kitasatosporales > Streptomycetaceae > Streptomyces > Streptomyces cyaneofuscatus. The sequence goes on from NZ_CP137002.1 coordinate 8,003,505, forward strand.
CGGGCATTCCGGTCGGACAGGCGGCGGAACGGATCGGTGACCGGCTGGCCCGTGCGGTCTTCGTCGACTCCAGTGTCCCGGCCGACGGCGAGTCCTTCGTGTCGGGCTGGCCGGAGGGCCGGGCGCAGGTCGAGGCGGCGATCGCCGCGAACGACGGCTTCTGGCCCGTGCTGACGGCCGACGACTGCGCGGGCCAGGAGCTCGGCGACGAGGAGACCGCCCGGATCGTGGCGGGAGCCACACCCCACCCGGGCGCCACCCTCACCGAGCCCGCCGTCCTGCGGGGCTCCCTCGGCGAGCTTTCCGCGACGTACGTCAAGTGCCTGCTCGACGGCCCCGAGCCGGGCCCCGACGTGGCCGCGCTCCTGAAGGGCGAGCGGTGGGAGCTGGTCACCATGGAGACCGGCCACTGGCCGATGTTCTCCCGGCCGGACGAGCTCGCCCGCGTCCTCCTGGACGCCGCCGGAACCGCGCGATGACGGAACACCCGGAGATCACGTACATCGGATGCGCCCGGTGCGGCACCCAGATCGCCGGGCTCGACGGCCGGTACGCCTGCTCGGGCTGCGGCTGGGTGAACGAGTGGACCGAGGGGCACCGGCCCCTGCCCGGGAGCCGTTCCGGCAGGTCCGGGGACGTCTCGGTCCCCGGACCGGGAATCGCGGCGCCCGCCGCCCACCACGTACACTCGCCCCCGCTCCGCCGACCGGCGGGGCTTTCCGCACCAGACCAGACGGGGAAATCCGCATGAGTTCCGCAGACAGCACCGAAGCACCGATCTACGCCGGCCTCGTGGAGGAGCAGGGAGACGTGCTCGCCGAGGTACGGCGCGTGGCCGAGGAGGTCCTGCGCGACGCGGACCGCGCGATCGACTTCGGCGCCGTACGGTCGTCCGCCGCCTACCGCTAGGACGGCTAGGACGCCGGGGCGCAGGGCGCCACGGCGCCAGGGCAAGCCGCCCAGGGATGGGCATGTCCATCACGAGACGATAAACGTCGTGCAACTATTGCCATATTCTTGCGTATCCGAGGCGACGGCTTACTGAAGAAGCGTCGTCGGCGAGAGTGGGTGGGGCCGCGGTCCGGCCGAGTGCCCGAAGGGGTGCCGGTGTCGCCGCGGCCACCCGGCGGTCGGGCGTGAGAGATTCGCCCCCGCCCCCGGTGAGCGGCCCGCACGTCCGTGCGGAGAGCGCTCCCAGACTGTCCGTGACGGACGGCGGGCGACCGTGCCATCGCCGCCGCGTCCGGCCTTCGTCGCCTCCCCGCATCCGCATTCCGCCCGCGCTCCCCGAGCCGGCCCGCAGCCCGTCCCCGCTGCCGCCGCTTGCGGACGTTGCGCAGGCGACCTGCCCGTAATAGCCGGATCCACCCCTCCGTGTACAGCCTTCCGTCCGTACTTCTGCGGATGCTTGTCGCATGCGACGGGCCAAGGCTGTCAATGATTTACGAAATCAACGTGACATCTTGCGGACATTCGTCGGCGGTGGTTGAGTGTGGTCCGCCGCACAGCTCGGGGCTGTGGGCTTCCCGCACTCCTGCCCTTAAGGGGTCCACCGATGAGAAGTTCTGTTCTTCGTCGTACCTGCACCGCCGCCGTCGCCACCGCACTGGCCGTCACCGGCCTGGCCGCCTGCAACTCCGAGGGCGAGAGCGCCGCGGACGGCAAGACGCGCATCACGGTCAACTGCTGGCCCCAGCCGAGTGCGAAGATCGACCACCAGCGGTTCGACGAGGACGTCAAGACGTTCGAGAAGCAGAACCCGGACATCGACATCACCGCGCACGACGCCTTCCCGTGCCAGGACCCCAAGACGTTCGACGCGAAGCTGGCCGGCGGTCAGATGGAGGACGTGTTCTACACGTACTTCACCGACACCGAGCGCGTCGTCTCCATCAACCAGGCCGCGGACATCACCGAGTACGTCAAGGACCTCAAGGCGTACAAGGACATAGCCCAGCCCCTGCGCGACGCCTACACGGTCGACGGGAAGATCTACGGCGTCCCGCGCACCAACTACTCCATGGGCCTGCTCTACAGCAAGGCGCTCTTCACCAAGGCGGGCCTCGACCCGGAGAAGCCCCCGGCCACCTGGCCCGAGGTCCAGGCCGCCGCCAAGAAGATCGCGGGCCTGGGCAACGGCACCGTCGGCTTCGCCGAGTACAGCGCCCAGAACCAGGGCGGCTGGCACTTCACCGCCCACATCTACTCCCAGGGCGGCTCCGTCGTCAGCGAGGACGGCAAGAAGGCCACCGTCGACACCCCCGAGGGCAAGGCCGTCCTGCAGAACCTCAAGGACATGCGCTGGCGCGACAACTCCATGGGCGCCAAGCAGCTCCTCATCATCAACGACACCCTCCAGATGATGGGCTCCGGCAAGCTCGGCATGTACCTCGCCGCCCCCGACAACGTGCCGCGCATCGTCAAGGAGGCCGGCGGGAAGTACGAGGACCTCGCCTTCGCCCCGATGCCCGGCGGCAAGGGCACCCTCATGGGCGGCGACGGCTACATGTTCAACAAGAAGGCCACCCCCGAGCAGATCAAGGCCGGCCTCAAGTGGCTGGAGTGGACCTTCCTCACCCCCGGCCAGGGCTACATGAACAACTACGCCCGCGCCGCCGAGGACAAGTCACCGGTCGGCCTGCCCGAGCCGCGCCTCTTCACCGGCGCCACCGACGCCAAGGACCAGGAGCTGAAGAAGGCCTCCGCCAACGTCCCGGTGGAGAACTACCAGGCGTTCATCGACGGCGGCCAGCAGCTCGACATGAAGCTGGAGCCCAAGCACGGCCAGCAGATCTACGCCGTCCTCGACGGCGCCGTCTCCGCGGTGCTCACCAAGAAGGACGCCGACATCGACCAGCTCCTCAAGGACGCCCAGTCCAAGATCGACGGAATCCTGACCCGGGGCTGATCCATGAAGACCACGTCCCAGCCCGCACCACCCGCGGTGACGCGGCCCGCCGGCACGGCGCCCCCCTCGGGGGGCGCCCGCCCGGCGGGCCGCGGGCCGCTGGGCCCGCTCCGCCGGAAGATCGCCGACCAGGCCACCGCCTACGCGTTCCTGACCGGCGGTCTCCTCTGCTTCATCCTCTTCTCCTGGTATCCGGCCATCCGGTCGGTGATCATCGCGTTCCAGAAGTACACGCCCGGCTCCGCCCCCCAGTGGGTGGGCACCGCCAACTTCACCCGGGTCTTCCAGGACCCGGAGTTCACGGCGGCCTGGCGCAACACGCTCACCTTCACCGTGCTCGCCCTGGTCATCGGCTTCGCCATCCCGTTCGTCATGGCCCTCGTCCTCAACGAACTCCGCCACGCCAAGGCGTTCTTCCGGGTCGTCGTCTACCTGCCGGTGATGATCCCGCCCGTGGTCAGCGCCCTGCTGTGGAAGTGGTTCTACGATCCGGGCGCCGGCCTCGCCAACGAGGTGCTCGGCTACCTCCACCTGCCCACCTCGAACTGGACCAACGGCGCCGACACCGCACTGGTCTCCCTCGTCATCGTCGCCACCTGGGCCAACATGGGCGGCACCGTCCTCATCTACCTCGCCGCACTCCAGGGCATCCCCGGCGAGCTGTACGAGGCGGCCGAACTGGACGGCGCCTCCCTCTGGCAGCGCATCCGGCACGTCACCATCCCGCAGACCCGCTTCATCATCCTGATGCTGATGCTGCTCCAGGTCATCGCGACGATGCAGGTGTTCACCGAACCCTTCGTGATCACCGGAGGCGGGCCGGAGAACTCCACCGTCACCGTGCTCTACCTGATCTACAAGTACGCCTTCCTCTACAACGACTTCGGCGGCGCGTCCGCCCTCAGCGTGATGCTCCTGCTGGTGCTCACCGCCTTCTCCGCCCTGTATCTGCGACTCACCCGCACCGACTGAGAGGAGCGGCCGCCCACCATGACCCAGACAGCTCCGCCCCCGGTACAGCAGCCCGTCGCCACCCTCGCCGGCCGGCCGGCGGACGCACCCGCCGAGCGCTCCGTACGCACCATCGTCTCCCCGCTCGCGCTCGCCGGGCGGCGCGGCAAGGTCACGTACTGGTCGGTGTTCGCCCTCGTCGTCGTCCTCTTCGCCTTCGCGTTCCTCTTCCCCGTCTACTGGATGGTCACGGGCGCGATGAAACCGCCCGAGGAAGTGGTGCGCACCCCGCCCACCCTCGTCCCCGAGCAGTGGCAGGTGACCGGCTACACCGACGCCTGGGACCTGATGCGGCTGCCGACCCACCTGTGGAACACGGTGGTCCAGGCGACCGGCGCCTGGGTGCTCCAGATCGTCTTCTGCACGGCCGCCGCCTACGCCCTGTCCAAGCTGAAGCCCGCCTTCGGCAAGGTGATCCTCGGCGGCATCCTCGCCACCCTGATGGTCCCGGTCCAGGCCCTCGTCGTACCGAAGTACCTGACCATCGCGGACATGCCGCTGATCCACGTCAACCTGCTGAACGACCCGCTGGCCATCTGGCTGCCGGCCGTCGCCAACGCCTTCAACCTCTATCTGCTCAAACGGTTCTTCGACCAGATCCCGCGCGATGTCCTGGAGGCCGCCGAGATCGACGGCGCGGGCAAGCTCCGTACGCTCTGGTCCATCGTGCTGCCCCTGTCCCGCCCGGTGCTCGGCGTCGTCTCGATCTTCGCGCTCGTCGCCGTCTGGCAGGACTTCCTCTGGCCCCTGATGGTCTTCTCCGACACCGAGAAACAGCCGATCAGCGTCGCCCTGGTCCAGCTCTCCCAGAACGTGCCCCTGACCGTGCTGATCGGCGCCATGGTCATCGCGAGCATCCCGATGGTCCTGATGTTCCTGGTCTTCCAGCGGCACATCATCGCCGGAATCAGCGCGGGCAGCACCAAGGGCTGACCGGCCCGTCAGCACCGGGCGGTCACCACCGGGCGGGACCTGAGGCCGACCGTACCGCCCACCCCGGACCCGCCGCCGCCCCCGGCCTTCCCGCCCCGCTCCGGGGCGGCGGCGCCAGAACCCCCAGCTCCTCCCTGTTGCGCGACCGGCACACCCCGCCGGCGACCGCGCCCGTCCGAAAGGAACCCGCCTTATGGAAGGCAGCCAGCTTGCCGCCGACGACTGGTGGCGCTCGGCCGTCATTTACCAGGTCTACGTGCGCAGCTTCGCCGACGGCGACGGCGACGGCACCGGCGATCTGACGGGCGTGCGGTCCCGGCTGCCCTACCTGGCCGAACTCGGGGTCGACGCACTGTGGTTCACCCCCTGGTACCTCTCCCCGATGGCGGACGGCGGCTACGACGTCGCCGACTACCGGGTGATCGACCCGGCCTTCGGCACGCTCGCCGAGGCCGAGAAGCTCATCGCCGAAGCCCGACAGACGGGCATCCGCACCATCATCGACGTCGTCCCCAACCACGTCTCCGACCAGCACGTCTGGTTCCGGGCGGCGCTCGCCGCGGGCCCCGGCAGCCCGGAGCGCGAACTCTTCCACTTCCGCCCCGGCCGCGGCGAGGACGGCGAACTCCCGCCCAACGACTGGGAGAGCGAGTTCGGGGGAGTGCCCTGGACCCGCACCGAGGACGGCGAGTGGTACCTGCACCTCTTCGCCACCGAACAGCCCGACCTCAACTGGGCCCACCCGGCCGTACGCCAGGAGCACGAGGACGTCCTGCGCTTCTGGTTCGAGCGGGGCGTCGCCGGGGTCCGCATCGACTCCGCCGCCCTCGTCGCCAAGGACCCCGCCCTCCCCGACCTCGCCGGACACCCGGGACCGCACCCGTACGTCGACCGGGACGAGCTGCACGACATCTACCGCAGCTGGCGGGCCATCGCCGACGAGTTCGACGGCATCTTCGTCGGCGAGGTCTGGCTCCCCGACTCCGAGCGCTTCGCCCGCTACCTGCGCCCCGACGAACTGCACACCGCCTTCAACTTCAGCTTCCTCAGCTGCCCCTGGGACGGCGAGCGGCTGCGCCGGTCCATCGACGAGACCCTCGCCGAACACGCCCCGGTCGGCGCCCCCGCCACCTGGGTCCTCTGCAACCACGACATCACCCGGACCGTCACCCGCTACGGCCGTGAGGACACCAGCTTCGCCTTCACCGCCAAGGCGTTCGGAGTCCCCAGCGACCCGGAACTCGGCACCCGCCGCGCCCGCGCCGCCGCCCTGCTCTCCCTCGCCCTGCCCGGCTCCGTCTACCTCTACCAGGGCGAGGAGCTGGGCCTGCCGGAGGCCGACGTACCGCTGGACCGCATCCAGGACCCGATGTACTTCCGCTCCCAGGGCCGCGCCCCCGGCCGCGACGGCTGCCGCACCCCGCTGCCCTGGGCGGCGGACGAACCGTACGCGGGCTTCGGCTCCACGGTGGAACCCTGGCTGCCGCTCCCGGCGGACTGGTCATCCCGCGCCGCCGATCTCCAGGCCACCGACCCCGGCTCCATGCTGTCGCTGTACCGCGAGGCCCTGCGGCAGCGCCGTTCCCTGCCCGAGCTGCACACCGGGCAGCTGCGCTGGCTGAGCGAGGAGCGGGACGTCCTCGTCTTCGCGCGCGGCGCCACCCTGGTCTGCGTGGTCAACCTGGCCGAGACCCCCGCCGAACTCCCGGCGCACACCGGCGTACTGCTGTCCAGCAACCCCCTGGACGAGGACGGCCGGCTGCCGAAGGACACGGCGGTGTGGCTGGCGGTCTGAGCTCGTACGAGGAATCCGCCCCCGGACGCCGCCGCGCTGTCCGGGGGCGTTCTTCAGGCCGCCACGACCGCCCCGGCGCCGGATCATCCGGACCGGTGCTCCAGCAGGGTCACGGCGAGGGAGACCTGCGAGGGTTCCAGCGCGGTTTTGCCGTCCTCGATGTCCCAGAGCGCGTTCTGCAGCACCCGGCCGAGCGTCCAGCCGGTGGCCCGCCGCCGGTCCAGCGCGAGCGCCTCGGTGAGCTGGTCGAACCGGTGCAGCACCGGGCCCGTCACCCCGCCCTCCACCACCCTCTCCCAGCGGATGTCCAGGGCGGGCCACAGCTCGAACCCCGGGTCCCCGGCCAGCGGCTCGGGGTCGATCGCGAGCCACGGCTCACGCTCACCGGCCAGCACGTTGCCGTCGTGCAGATCCCAGTGGAGCAGCCGGTCACCCGCCTCACCGGCCAGTTCGGCCACGGCGGCCGCACACGTGCGTACGAGCTCCCGTTCCGCCGGATCACGCAGCAGCACCAGCGCCTCGGGCGCCCGCGCCACCATCGCGGCGGCGATATCGCCGAGCCGGCGCATCCCCGGCGGCGCGGGCACCGCCGACAGCCGCGCCATGAGCCCGGCCAGCACCCCCATCACCACCGCGTCGTCCGGCTCCGCCGACAGGGGGCGCGCCGCGTCCAGCCGCTCCAGCAACTGGGCGCCCGCCACCGGGTCGACCTCGATCAGCCGCACCACCCCGTCGCCGTCCCAGGCCCGGAGCCCGGCGGCCACCCCCGCGTTCTCCTCACCGGGCGGCTGGAGCTTGAGCACGGCGCGGGTACCGTCCGCGCGGACCACCGGCAGCACCAGCCCGGCCATGCCGTGGGCGACCGGCCCGTCCCGACGGAGCTCCCAGCAGCCCAGGAACTCCGCCGCCAGCCGGGGCAGCGCGGCCAGCCACGCCCGCCCCCGGGCATCGCCGGGCGCACCGTACGACGCGACCAGGGCGCCGGGGACGTCGAAGGCGGGGGAGGGGGAGGGGCCGGAGGGGATGGAGGGGATGGAAGGGCCGGGGCTCATACGGGGCAACTCCTCGGAGAACGCCCCCTGATCGCGTCGGGAGGCAGCGTCGGGCGACCCCCGCAGTCTGCCGCCTGAGCCGCACGCCCCGCGCACCGCTTTCCGCCGGGGCAGGGCAGAAAGGCCGAGCACCTCACCCACCCCCGGTTGAGTATCCGCACTCAGGTCCGAGGCCCACGCCGCCACGACGATGAACACGACCGCGAAGCCCAGGTCACCCCTCCCACCAGGACCCCAGGAGAACCGTGCTCAGCAACGTCGCAGCCGCCGTCGTCCCGTGCCTCGGCCGCCTCACGGTCACCTCCGACCACGGCAGCGCCCCGGCCCCGGGCTCCATCATCGTCGCCAACCACACCTCCCTCGCCGACCCCGGCGTCGTCCTCGCCGCACTGCTGCGCCTCGACGTCGAACCGGTCGTCCTGGCCACCGCCGGCCTCTGGCGCATCCCGGTCCTCGGCCGGCTCCTGGAACGCGGCGGCCACGTCCCCGTACACCGGGGCACCCACCGGGCGGCCGACGCCCTCGACACAGCCGCCGCCGCGCTCAGGTCGGGCCGCCACGTCCTCATCTACGGGGAGGGCCGGATTCCGCCGCGCCGGGACGCGGCCGAGGCGCCGCCGGAGAGCTTCCGCAGCGGCCTCGCCCGCCTGGCCCACGCGTCCGGCGCGCCCGTCGTCCCCCTCGGGCAGGCCGGCGCCCGCCGGGTGACCTCCGGCTCGGTCGCCAAGCAGATCGCCGGGTTCCTCACCGCCCCCGCTCGCCGCCCCCGCCTCCACGTCCACCTGGGTTCGCCGCTGCACCTGCCCCCGGGCGTCGAAGCCGCGACCGCCACCGCCCGCGAGGCCGTCACCACCGCCTGGCGCACGGCCGCCCGGCACCTGGGGAGTGTCTGACCATCCCGCGTGGGCAGGCGACGCCCGGGTGGCGCCGGTGACCCGGGCGGCGTAGGTATGTAGGGCATGGTGTTCCGGCGAGGAGACGGATCGGCGATGACGGAGGCAGAGCGGACCACACCTGTGCACGGCGTTCCCTGCTGGGTCAGTCTCATGACCCGGGACCTGCGCGCCGCCCAGGATTTCTACACGGCCGTCTTCGGCTGGGACTTCCGCTCCGGCACCCTGGGCGAGGGGTTCACCGTCGCGCACGCCGACGGCCTGCCCGTCGCCGGGATCGGCCGGATCGGCCCCGGCCTGCCCACCGCCACCACCTGGACCCCGTACTTCGCCGTCGCCGACGTGGACGCCACCGCCGCCCGCGTACGGGAACGCGGCGGCACCATCGCCGTCGGCCCGCTCCGGCTCGGCCCCGGCAGAGGAGCCGTGGCCGCAGACCGCGAAGGGGCCGGGTTCGGCTTCTGGGAGGGCCGGACCCCGCCCTGGTCCATCGGCCGGGGCAGCGCACCCGCCTCGCTCGAACTGCGCACCAGCCACGCCTTCGACGCCGCGATCTTCTACTCCGAGGTCTTCGGCTGGGACCCCCACGACCCCGGCGGCTGCGAGGTCGGCTACGTCTACCAGCAGGACACCGTGGTCGTCCGCCAGGGCGGCCACACCGTGGCCACCCTGCGCGGCGGCGGCGACGGGGCGTCCCCCGACCCCCGGCTGCGCCCGCAGTGGCACGTCCGCTTCCGGGTCGACGACCTGACGGCGGCCACCGAGGCCGCGCGGAAGGCGGGCGGTGAGGTCTCCCCGCCGACCGTCTCCCCGGACGACGGCCCCGAGTCGATGATCGGCGACCCCCACGGCGCCTTCTTCACGCTCACCTCCCGCCGGTCACCCGCAACCCCCGAGTGACCGGCCCCGGTCGAGTCACCGGCCCGGTCCGTATCAGCAGGTCCGGAAGACGTACCCCTTCCGCCCCGCCGGCCGGACGTCGAGGTCGCGCTGGACCACGGAGAGCTTCGCGCCCGCGGCGGAACACGCCTTGGAGAAGTCGCGGGCGGTGTATTCGATGACGAAGACCCTGTTGCCGTACGCGGTGGCGTAATCGGCGCACTCGTCGTAGCGGCCGCACTCCTCCGCGACCGCGAAGTCGAAGCCGATGCTCTTGCGCTGCCCCAGCAGGTCGGTGGTGTTCTTCTGGCCGATCGCCAGCCCCGCCGCGTGCGCCCGGGTGGCCAGCAGCTTGGCGAACGCGGCGTTGTGCGCCTTGGTGAGCCGGCCACCGGAGCGCTCGTACGAATCGAGGTTGTCCGGCTCCACCGCCTGGAAACCGGCCTTCGCGCAGCCGTCGATCCAGCCGCCGACGATCTTCGCGAGCCGGGTCCGCTTGGCGGAGGTCGAGGTGTCGAGCAGCGCCTCACCCCAGGCCTCGTCGTTGACCGGCCTGCCGCTGCCGTCGCGCAGCAGCAGGTCCGGGTTCTTCTTCTGCCACCAGTCCATCGCGTCCGGCTGGGTCTGAAAGGCGTTGACGTAACAGACGTTGTACAGACCGCGTACGGGCTTGGCGCCCCGGTCGCGCGAGAGCGCCTTGACCCCGGCGGGCGGGGTGTAGGCCCCGCCGATCTGGTAGTCGAACGTGGCGTTGGCCTTGGGGAGGACAACCTTCGGCGCGGGCTTGGCCGCGAACGCGCTGGAGAGCAGGAACCCCGCCCCGGCTGTCAGGGCGACCCCGCCGGCCAGGGCCGCGAGGGTGGAGCGGCGACGGAGGAAGGGGGTGGCGGCGTGCTGGGGCATGGGGGCTCCTGTGCGTGGTCTGCGTACCTGCCCCCGCATCATGGACGGCCGATCATGAGCGAATCGTGAGCGTCACCTGTCGCCCTTCCGTCTCCGCCGCGACCGGACCGGCGCCAGCCGCAGCACGAACACCGCACCGCCGCCGGTCCGGGCCCGCACGGTCAGCCCGCCCCGGTGGGCGAGGGCCACCCGCCGCACCAGCGAGAGGCCGATGCCCGTACCGCCGCCCGGCGAGCGGAAGCGCTCCATCAGCTCCGGCAGCCGCCCGGGCTCCACCCCCGGACCCCGGTCGGCGACCGAGACCTCCGGTCCGCGTACGGTCACGAGCAGCTCGGCCCCACCCGGCTCCCCGGGCGTACGGCCGTGGCGTACGGCGTTGTCGAGCAGATTGCGTACGGCCACCCGCACCAGCGCCGCGTCCGCGTCGACCACCGACTCCTCCAGCCGCAGCTCCAGCCGGTGCCCGCCCTCCGGAAGATCGGCGCACACCTCCTCCACGAGCTGGTCCAGCCGCAGCGGCTCGGCCCGTACCGACTCCACGGCGGCCTCCAACCGCCCCCGGGTCAGCAGGTTCTCCACCACATGGCCCATCCGGTCCGCCGCCCGCCGGATCCTCGGCAGATGGGCCGCCGGCTCGCCCGAACCGCGCTCGGCCATCTCCACCGAGCCGCGCATCACCGCCACCGGGGTCCGCAGCTCGTGCGCCGCGTCGGCGAGCAGCCGCTCCTGCTGCTCCAGCGCCTGCCAGGCGGGCCGCATGGACCGCCCGGAGAGCACATGGCCGGTGAGCGCGGCCAGTGCGGTGAGGGCGGCGCACCCGACGACGAGGGAGAGGACCAGGCTGCGGTGCTCGGCCGACCCGTACGCCGGGTCCCCGACCGCGACGGCCGCGCCCGCCACCTCGTCGGTCGCGTCGTGCCAGAAGGGCACGGCCAGCAGCCGCACGGGACCGCCCGTACGGTCGCGAGCCTCCTCCCGCACCGTCTCCTCGGTGCGCATCGCCGAACCCGCCGCCCGGGCGAGCGCCGCGGCCGGTACGTCGAACTGCTGGACGCTGCCCCGGAACACCACGGCCGGGCCCTTGCCCGGCCGCTCCTCCAGCACCACGATCTGCGGCGTGCCCGCGGTCGCCTCGTCGTCGGCCAGGCCGTCGAGGCGGATGCGGTCGTCCTCGTAGTAGACGAGCGAGGCGGCGACGGAGGCCCGGCGGCGCATCTCGTCGTACTCGGCGGCCTCCCGGGACCGGTCGTCGGTGCGGATCACCAGCCAGGACAGGCAGCTCAGCCCGACGAGGGTGATCAGCGTGTACGCGGCGGTCAGCCGCAGCTGGAGTCGGCGCAGCCCTCTCCGGGCCGGGGAGCCGCGCCGCGCGGACCCGGCGCCCGCCGTCCGGGTCATGCCGTGCCCAGCAGGAACCCCTGGCCGCGCACGGTGTGCACGAGCGACGGGGTGCCGAGCTTGCGCCGCAGGCCCGCGATGACGGCGTCCACCACGTTGGAGACCGGGTCGGCCATCTCGTCCCAGCAGTGCTCCAGCAGCGCCGTACGCGTGACGACGCTGTCCCGGTGCACCAGGAGCTGCTGGAGCACGGCGTACTCCTTCGGGCTCAGCGAGAGCAGCACCCCGCCCCGCCGCACCTCCCGCCGCGCCAGGTCCATCACCACGTCCGCGCAGCTCAGGAAGGCGGGCAGCCGCTCGGCCGCCCGCCGGGTCAGGCTGCGTACCCGCAGGACGAGCTCGCGCATCGCGAACGGTTTGGCCAGGTAGTCGTCCGCCCCGCTCTCCAGCCCGCGCACCCGGTCGTCCAGGCCGTCCAGAGCGGTGAGGCAGAGCACGGGCACCGACCAGCCCGCCCGGCGCCGGCTCTCCAGCCGTGCGAGGGAGTCGCCGGAGGGCAGCATCCGGTCCAGGACCACACAGTCGTACGCGGTCACGTGCAGCATCACGTCCGCCTCCGGCCAGTCGTCCGCACCGTCGACGGCGAAGCCCGCATCGCGCAGCCCCGCCGCGAGCACCGCCCGCAGGTCGTCGTCGTCCTCCACCAGCAGCACGCGCAAGGAGACGCCTCCGGGTCTCTCGGGATGGCCCCCGGGCGCTTCCCGTACGGAACCGGGAGCCCTGACCTGGGGGAGAGACCCGCCATCCTAAGGGGCCCCGTCGAGAGCCTCGGCGGCCTCCGCCGCCACGGCCTCGGCCACGGTGGCGAGGGCCGGTGAGTCCAGCTTCCACTGCTGCCAGTACAGGGGGACGTCCACGTGACGGTCCGGGGCGAGGGCGACCAGCCGCCCGGCGCGCAGCAGCGGGCGCGCCTGGACGTCGGGCAGCATGCCCCAGCCCATCCCGGCCGCCACGGCGTCCACGAACCCCTCCGACGTGGGCACGAAGTGGCGCCGGGAGCCCGCCCGCGGACCGCATCCGAGCGCGCGGACGAAGGAGTCCTGGAGGTCGTCGCGCCGGTCGAAGTCCACCACCGGGGCGTCCGCGATCAGCTCGGGCAGCGGGGTCGCCGTCCCCAGCCCGAGCCACCGCCCGGCGAAGGCCGCCGTCGCCACCGGCAGATAGCGCATCCGGCCCAGGCTCCGCACCGAACAGCCGGACACCGCCTCGGGCGAGGACGTCACCGCCGCCATCACCAGCCCCTCGCGGAGCAGCGCCGCCGTATGGTCCTGGTCCTCCCGGCGCAGCTCGTAACAGATACCCAGCTCCTCCGGTACGCGCCCGAGGGCGGGCAGGAACCAGGTCGCCAGGGAATCGGAGTTCACCGCCACGGTCAGCCGAGTCGGCTCGCCGGGGCCCGACATCCCGAGGGCCGACTGCGCGTCCTGCTCCAGCCGGGCCAACTGGCGGGCGAAACGCACCAGGACCTCACCGGACTCGGTGGGCCGCACCGGCTTCGTCCGCATCAGCAGCACCCGCCCGGTGCGCTGCTCCAGGGCCTTCACGCGCTGGCTGACCGCCGACGGCGTCACATGCAGGGCGTTGGCCGCCGCGTCGAAGGTGCCTTCGTCGACGACGGCCACCAGGGTCCGCACCTGGTCGAGAGGAAGCTCAGGCATCACAACAGCTAAAGATACGTAAGAATCATTAGCTGTACATGGATGCGGGATCTCCCTAGCGTCGGCACCATGACCAACGCTCTGACCACCGCGGTCGCCGGGTTCGGTACCGGCCTCTCCCTCATCGTCGCCATCGGCGCCCAGAACGCCCTGGTCCTGCGCCAGGGCGTCCGCCGGGAGGCCGTATCCGCGGTGGTGGTCATCTGCGCCCTGTCCGACGCCGTCCTCATCGCCCTCGGAGTCGCCGGGGTCGGTGCCGTCGTCGTGGCCTGGCCGTCCGCCCTGACCGTGGTCTCCCTGCTGGGAGGGGTGTTCCTGATCGTCTACGGCCTCCTGGCCGCACGCCGGGCCTTCCGCCCCTCCGCCCTGCACCCGCAGGACGCGCCCTCCGGGGCGAAGCGGGGCGTCGTGCTCGCCTGCCTCGCGATGACCTGGCTCAACCCGCACGTCTACCTGGACACCGTCTTCCTGCTCGGCTCCGTCGCCGCCGACCGCGGCCCGTTGCGCTGGACCTTCGGGCTGGGGGCGATCCTCGCCAGCGTGTGCTGGTTCGCCGCTCTCGGCTTCGGCGCCCGGCTGCTCAGCGGGGTGCTCGCCCGCCCGTCGTCGTGGCGCGTCCTGGACGGGCTGGTCGCCGCGATGATGATCGGCCTCGGAGCCCGGCTGGCCCTGACCGCCTGACCGCCCGCCCCCCTGACCGGCCGCCGGCGGGCTCAGTACGCCGGGATGAGCCGGGCGAGGCGGGTGGTGCGCTCGGGGCTGAGGTCCAGCGCGGTGAGGATGGAGGGGTTGGCGATGCTGGGCAGGATGTGCCGCTGGAGCGTGACGTAACGCTGTTCCAGATCGCGGTAGTTGGTGAGGGTCTGCGAGACCGCCTGAATGCCGGTGAAGGCCGCGACGTAGAGGTCGGCGGTCTCCGTGGGGTTGACGTGCGGGAGGAGTTCGCCGTTCTGTTTGGCTTGGGCGAGCAGGTCGTGGGTGGTCTGCTGCCACCTGAGGAAGGGGCCGGTGCGATCCAGGCCCTGGGCCTGCTGGTCCATGGAGAGACGGACACCGGCACGGGTGAGGAGACTGGTGTGGAGACGGTGGCTGAACAGCATCCCCATGTCCACGAGCTCCTGGAGCTTGAGCGGTTGGTCCGGAGTGGGCGGTGGGGGGTCCTGGGCCTCGATCACACCGAGCGCGAGCTCTTCCTTGGACGGGAAATGGAAGTACAGCGCGCCTTTGGTCACTCCCGCGATCTTGAGTATCTCGGTGATGGTGGCGGCCTGGTAACCGTGCTTCTCGAAGGTCTCGGCGGCTGCCATCAGGATGGCCTGGCGGGTACGGATCGCCCGGTCCTGCTTGGCCATCTCTGTCTCCTTCGTCGGACGGTGCCGGTCGTGGGGCCGGGCGGGCAGCCGGTGGGGATAGAAAAAAAACCGCTTAGTCTGTATCTTATCAGCGCGTGCGCACCCAGAAACGACTCGCCCGTCACATGACCCCTGGGGGGGAGTTATGCCCGAAGCAGCAGTCTTGACCGACCCTGTAGCGGCGTCGGCCGTGGCCTCGGAGGCCCGAGTGGTGCATCCGGTGGGAATGGAACTGGTTCACAGGAGCAGGGCGGAGGACGCCTTTCCGCGCAACTGGGAGCGGCTGGGGCCGGACCGGTTCCACGTGGAGGCTGTGCTTCCGCACGATCATCCGTTCTTCGCCCCGGTGGGAGCGGACCGTCACGATCCGCTGCTGGTGACGGAGGCGATGCGGCAGGCGGCGATGCTGGCCTTCCACGCCGGGTACGGAGTCCCCGTCGGCTACCACTTCCTGATGGCCGATCTGGACTACGCGACCCACCCCGATCACCTGGTCGTGGGCGGCCTGCCCACCGTGATCGACGTGGAGGTGACCTGCTCCGAGCTCAAGTGGCGCGGCGGGCTGCCGGTGCAGGGCCGCGTGGACTGGGTGGTGCACCGTGCGGGCCGGCTGGTCGCGACCGGGATGGGGGCGACGAGGTTCACCAGCCCGCGTGTCTACCGGCGGATCCGCGGCGGATCGGCGGAGCCGGGCGTGGCGATACCGCGGACGGCGCCGGTGGACCCCACCCGGGCGGGGCGCGCCAGGGCGCAGGACGTGGTGCTCTCGGAGAGCTCCCGCGAAGGGGTCTGGGAGCTGCGGGTGGACACCCGTCACCCGACGCTGTTCCAGCGGCCCAACGACCATGTGCCGGGGATGCTGCTGCTGGAGGCGGCGCGGCAGGCGGCGTGCCTGGCCGCCGGGGACGGCGGGTTCGTCCCCGCCGAGGGGCGTACGCACTTCCACCGGTACGCGGAGTTCGGCAGCCCGTGCTCGATCGCCGCGGAGGTCCTGCCGGGCGGCCCGCCGGGCGAGGCGAGGATCCGGGTGACGGGCCATCAGGACGGCGAGCCGGTCTTCGACACGGTGCTGACGGGCCCCGTGACGGCGGGCTGAATGCAGCCGTGCGGCGCGCGTGTGAGCGGTGTGTTGCGCCTGGACGACAGGCTGATGACGGTGTGTGAGGAGTACGTGGCGTGATTCTGGTGACAGGGGCGACCGGGGCGGTCGGCCGCGAGAGCGCCCGTCTGCTGGCGGCCGCCGGTCCGGTGCGGATCCTGGCGCGGCAGCCGGAGCGCGTGACGGTGCGCGGACCCGAGGTCGACATCGTGGTGGGGGAGTACGGGGACCGCGCGTCCCTCGACCGGGCGCTGCGGGACATCGACGCGGTGTTCCTCGTGACGAACAGCCCCACGGAGCCCGATGACGCGAGGGTAGCCGCGGCGGCCGCGGCGGCCGGAGTGCGCCACCTCGTCAAGCTGTCGATGATGGCGGTCGAGGAGCCGGACGCGGACGACTTCATCACCCGGCTCCAGCGCGGCAACGAACAGGCCATCAGGGAGTCCGGGGTGCCGTGGACCTTCGTCCGCCCCAGGACGTTCATGTCCAACACGCTCTCCTGGGCGAAGGGCATCGCATCGGACGGTGTCGTGCGGGCCCTCCACGGGCGGTCGCCGGTCGCGTGCGTCGATCCCCGGGACGTGGCGGCGGTGGCCGTCGCGGCCCTCACCGGTACGGGCCACGAGGGACGGGCGTACGGGGTGTCGGGCCCGGAGGCGATCAGCGCGTACGAGCAGACGGCCCAGCTCTCCGAAGTGCTGGGCCGTCCGCTGCGCTTCGAGGAACTGCCCCTGGGCCGCGCGCGCGAGGCGCTGCTCGCGAAGTATCCGCAGCCGGTGGCCGAGGCGTTCCTGGAGAGCGCGGAGCGCCAGCGGGCCGGGGCCAAGGCGGCGGTGGTGCCCACCGTCGAGGAGCTGACCGGCCGCCCCGCCAGGCCGTTCCGCACCTGGGCCGCGGACCACGCGGAGTCCTTCGGCGCGGCCTGGCGACCGGCGTAGGGACGCTGGTGCCGACCGCGCATACGTTCCCCTGGAAATCAAACCGGTAAGTTGGTTTGATATTCCTCATGACGCTGCTTCACCGCTCCGGCGGAGCGCCCCCGGCCTTCGGAGCCCACAGCCCGGGGCCCCATCCCATCCGTTTCTCCTCCCGGCGGAGGCCACGGTGACCAAGCAGGTGCGCGCAGCGCGTACCCGCCAAGCCCTGATCCGCTCAGCGGCGATCGTGTTCGAGCAGCACGGGTACGGACAGGCGCGCCTGGCGCTGATCAGTTCCGGCGCGGGCGTCAGTACGGGGGCCCTGCACTTCCACTTCGAGAACAAGGCCGCGGTCGCCCAGGCCGTGGTCGCGGAGGCGTCGCACGGTCTGCTGGAGGTGTCCGGCTCCATCCGCCGCAGGACGGACACGGCCCTGCAGACCTTGGTCGACACCTCGCACGCCCTGGTGGACCTGCTCGGCCGCGATCCGGTGACACGGGCCGGATTCCGGCTCAGCTACGGCGGGGAGCGGGGCGGTGAACCCGGCCTGCCCGCGCAATGGCAGAGCTGCGTCGGGGAGCTGCTCGACGAGGCGGCCGCCGTCGGCACCCTCGTGGAAGGCGTCTCCCGCACGGACGTCACCGCCGCGACGGTCGCCGCGACCACCGGGTTCGAGGTGCTCGGACGGTGCGACTCCCAGTGGCTTTCCGCCCGGACGCTCACCGGCTTCTGGCGGCTGCTGCTGCCCTGCCTCGCCGCCCCGGAGATCCTGCCGCTCCTGGACCCGTCGGGGACCGTCGCGGCCACGGAGGCCGTCGCCACGGGCCGGCCCGAACGCGAGACGTACGGGATGGAGACGGCCGCGCCGATCTGACCTCGCGGCTCAGCCCGCGCCCATCGAGCGGTACATACCGATCGAGTCGTGCGCGGCGGTGTCGGCGAAGCCGAACTTCTCGTACAGGTGGCGCGCGGGCCCGTCCGCGATCAGTGAGACGTACGCGGTGGCGGGCGCCCGGCGTTCGAGCTCTTCCGTGAGCGCTGCCATGATGCGCCTGCCGAGCCCCCGGCCCTGGTGCGCGGGGTGCACGCAGATGTCGACCACCTGGAACGCGGTGCCGCCGTCACCGATGATCCGCCCCATGCCGATCGGCTCGCCCTCGTGGTGGAGGACCACGCCGTGCCAGGTGTTGGGCAGGGCGATCGCGACCGCCTCGGGCGCCTTGTCGGAGAGCCCGGCGTCGGTGCGCAGTCGGCGGAAGAGCTCGACGGACGGTACGCCCACCCGGAGCTCGTAAGGGTCAGTGGTGTATTCCATGCATTACACGATAGAGCAACGGCCGGCGCGCCTATCCGGCCTGGCCCCGGCCCGCCCTGCCGCCCGGGTCGACCCGCTCCACATCCGCCCGCCGCGCGTCCGCACCCCAGCTCGCCAGCAGCCGCAGCGCCTCGGCCGAGGCGGAGTCCGGTTCCGCGTGGTAGGTCACCACGTACTGCTCCGGATCGTCCGGCAGATGCAGCGTCTCGTACGACAGGGCCATGTCCCCGACGAGCGGATGCCGGATCAGCTTCGTGCCGTGCCCCTTCTCCTTCACGTTGTGCGTGGCCCACAGCCGCCGGAACTCGTCGTTCTTGACGGAGAGTTCACCCACCAGCGCGGAGAGCTGCGGATCGTCCGGGTGGCAGCCCGCGTACAGGCGCAGATAGCTGACCATGTCCGAGGCCTTGGAGTCCCACTCCACGAACAGGTCCCGGTAGGCGGGGGAGAGGAACACGAGCCGCGCCCAGTTCCGCTCCTCCGGCGGCAGCGCGCCCCAGTCGCCGAAGACCGCCGCCGCCATCGGGTTCCAGGCGAGGATGTCGGAGCGGGCCCCGGAGACGTACGCGGGAATGCCCTCCAGGCTGTCCAGGAGGTGCAGCAGTCCCGTCCGCACCCGCTGCACCCGCGCCGGGCGGCGCTTCTTCTTGTGCTGGGCGGGCTTGGCCATGTGCGTCAGATGCGCGTGCTCGGCGTCGCTGAGCCGCAGCGCCCGGGCGATCGCGTCGAGCACCTCGGCCGAGACGTTGCGCCCGTTGCCCTGTTCCAGGCGGGTGTAGTACGCCACCGAGACCCCGGCCAGCTGCGCCAGCTCCTCCCGCCGCAGCCCCGGCACCCGGCGGGCCCGGCCGAACTCCGGCAGCCCCACGTCCTGCGGCTGGAGCCGGGCCCGCCGGGTGCGCAGGAACTCGCTGAGCTCGGCGCGCCGGTCGAGCGGCTCGGGGGCGGAGGGGTCGGGCGAAACGTCCATGGAACCCATTATTCCTGGTCGTACGCGCGGAAGCCTGTCCCCGCCAGTAGTAGGACCACTGGACGTAGGCAAAGCGGTGACCTGGGTAAATGCTGTGCGCCCCCTGATGCTGGGAGACGTACTCACCGCATCACCCAGAGGAGAACCTCCGGCATGACCACCGTTGCCGCTTACGCCGCTCCCCGTGCCAAGGCCCCGCTGGAGCGCACCACGATCGAGCGCCGCCCGGTGGGCGAGTTCGACGTCCTGATCGACATCAAGTTCGCCGGTATCTGCCACTCCGACATCCACCAGGCCCGCGACGGCTGGGGCGAGGGCATCTTCCCGATGGTGCCCGGCCACGAGATCGCCGGGATCGTCACCGAGACCGGCCCCGGCGTCACCAGGTTCAAGGCCGGCGACCGCGTCGGCGTCGGCTGCATGGTCGACTCCTGCGGAAAGTGCGACGCCTGTCTGATGGGCCGCGAGCAGCACTGCGTCGAGGGGAACACCCAGACGTACAACGCCCTCGACCGCAGCGGCGAGCCGACCTACGGCGGCTACTCGACGCACATCGTCGTGACCGAGGGGTTCGTCGTCGGTATCCCCGAGGGCATCGCGCTGGACGAGGCCGCGCCGCTGCTGTGCGCCGGCATCACCACGTACTCCCCGCTCCGCCGCTGGGGCGCCGGCCCGGGCAAGAAGGTCGCGGTCATCGGCCTCGGCGGGCTCGGCCACATGGCCGTCAAGATCGCGCACACCCTCGGCGCCGAGGTGACGGTGCTCTCCCAGTCGCTGCGCAAGAAGGACGACGGGCTCAAGCTGGGCGCCGACCACTACTACGCGACCAGCGACCCCCAGACCTTCGAGGAGCTGGCCGGAACCTTCGACATCATCCTCTCCACGGTCTCGGCCCCGCTGGACTTCGGCGCCTACCTCGCCCTGCTGCGGACGGACGGCACCCTGGTCAACGTGGGCGCGCCCGAGGAGCCGGTCTCGCTCAACCTCTTCTCGCTGATCGGCGGCAACAAGTCGCTGGCGGGCTCCGCGATCGGCGGGATCGCCGAGACCCAGGAGATGCTGGACTTCTGCGCCGTGCACGGCCTCGGCGCAGAGATCGAGGTCATCGCGGCGGGCCAGGTCAACGAGGCGTACGAGCGGGTCCTCGCGAGCGACGTCCGCTACCGCTTCGTGATCGACACCGCGACCATCTGAGCGATCTGTCCAGCGGTTGTACGCCGGGTGCCCCGGGCCCTCGAAAGGGCCCGGGGCACCCGGCGTACAGGGCTTATGCGGAAGGCGCGACCGAGCGCCGCGCCGCTTCCAGGACGGCCGCCAAAAGCCCGGGGAAGCGGGCCTCCAGGTCGGTCTCGCGCAGCCTGCTCATGCGGGAGGTGCCCTCGTAGTGCTGGCGGATGACGCCCGCCTCGCGCAGCACCTTGAAGTGGTGGGTGGTGGTGGACTTGCTCACCGGGAGGTCGAACGCGATGCAGGCCATGTCCGCGTGGCCGTCGGCCAGCTCGCGCACGATGGTCAGCCGGACGGGGTCGGCCAGCGCGTGCAGCACGCCCTCCAGACGGATCTCCTCCGTGGACGGGTGGGCGAGCCGGCGCCCGGACGGGGCGGCGACCTCGGGTTCGGACGTGGGCATGGGCGGCCTCCTCAGGTCTCGCATCTCTAAAGTACGAACATCCTCGTAGTTTGACAACTCCCGTACTACGAGGTCTATCGTACTGGCCATGGCGGTCCTGCCCTTCCAGCCCGGGCAGGGCGCCGGCTCCGTGCCCCGACCCCTTGAGGAGACGTTCCGGTGAGTGCTCTGTTCACGCCCCTGACCCTGCGGTCCCTGGAGATCCCCAACCGCGTGTGGATGTCGCCGATGTGCATGTACATCGCGGCCTCCCACGGCCCGGAGGCCGGGGTGCCGACGGACTTCCACCTCACCCACCTGGCCTCCCGTGCCGCCGGCGGCGCCGGGCTCGTGATGGCGGAGGCCACCGGCGTACGCCCGGACGGCCGGATCAGCCCCTGGGACCTGGGCCTGTGGAACGACCGCCAGCAGGAGGCCTTCACCCGGATCGCCGCGGCGATCGCCTCCCACGGATCGGTCCCCGCGATCCAGCTCGCCCACGCCGGCCGCAAGGCCTCCACCGAGCAGCCCTGGAACGGCGGCGCGTACGTCCCCGAGAGCGACGGCGGCTGGCAGCCCGTGGCCCCCAGCCCCGTCGCGTTCGACGGACAGCCCGTCCCGCACGAGCTGACCGAGGACGAGATCCAGCAGCTGGTACGCGACTTCGCCGCGGCCGCCGAGCGCGCCCTCGCCGCCGGATTCCGGGTCGTCGAGATCCACGGCGCCCACGGCTACCTGATCAACTCCTTCCTCTCCCCGGCCGCCAACCACCGCACCGACGCCTACGGCGGCAGCTGGGAGAACCGGCTGCGCTTCCCGCTCCAGGTGGTCGACGCCGTCCGCGCGGTCTGGCCCGACGACCTGCCCGTCCTCTTCCGCACCTCGGCCACCGACTGGCTGACCGAGAACGACGAGGACCCGCGCGAGGGCTGGACCGGTGACGACACCGTCCGCCTCGCCAAGGAGCTGACCGCCCACGGCGTCGACCTCCTCGACGTCTCCACCGGCGGCCTGGTCCGCGACGCGCGGATCTCCGCCCACCCCGGCTACCAGGTGCCCTTCGCCGCACAGGTGCGGCAGGCCGGCGACATACCGGTCTCCGCGGTCGGCCTGATCCTGGAACCCGCCCAGGCCGAGGAGATCGTCGCCTCGGGCCAGGCCGACGCCGTCATGCTCGGCCGTGAGCTGCTGCGCGACCCGTACTGGGCCCACCACGCCGCCGACGCCCTCGGCGCCGAGCCCCGCTGGCCCGACTCGTACGGCTACGCCGTCGTCCGCCGCCGCACCGCCGAGAAGGAGCCGGCGAAGGCCTGACCCACCACCCGACCACCGCCGGACCCGCCCGCCATCCCGAGCGGGCGGCCCGGCGCGGGCCGACAATGGCGCTGTGATCCCCACCGGGCAGGAGAGGGCGACCATCGTCCGCCGGGCCGTCCGGGTCGCCGTCGCGGCGAGCGCCGGGTTCTACCCGCTGCTGTACGGCGCCGGGCTCCCGGTCATGGCGCTGTACGCCCTCTTCGCCCCCATCGCCGTCGGCCTGCTCTCACCCGTCCCCGGCTCCGGCCGCCAGCGGGTCTCCGTCATGCTGCGGGCGCTGCCCCCGGCCCTGGTCCTGGCGACCCTGGGCACCCTGCTCGCGGTGCAGACCTGGGCGGCCGTCGGCGGCATGCTGGCCGTGGGGTTCGTGCTGGCGTTCGCCGCGGTGGGCGGCCCGCGCCCGGCGGGCGTCGCGCCGGGCCTCCAGCTCTTCTACATCCTCGCCTGCTTCCCGCCGTACGCCCCCGGGACGCTCGGCCAGCGGCTGGCCGGGCTGACCCTCGGCGTCCTGGCTCTCGCCGCCTGCGAACTCCTGCTTCCCGACCCGCCCGCCGCGTCCTACCCGGAACGCCTCGCCCGCGCGCTCGGCGAGGCGGCCCGCGGTGCCGCCCCCGGCGGCGTACCGCCCGAGAAGCTGCGCGAGGCGGGGGCGAGGCTGCGGCTGGCGTCCGTACCACCGGCAGAGCGCCCGGCCGGCGCGGGGCGGACGGACCGCGCCCTGGAACAGGGCGGCCGCGCGGTCCGCAGACTGCTGGACCAGCTGGCCACGCTCGCCGAGACACCACCCGCAGGCCCCGACCCCGCCTCCGCCGCCCTCCTGGACCGGGTGTCCGAGCTGTGCACCACCTGCGCCCGGTTCCTCCGCACCGGAACCGGGCCACCGGTGGCCGGAGCCCTGGAGGAGGCGATGCGGGACTTCCAGGCGGAGCGCGTACGCCTGGCCTCCGGGCCGCCCGGCGAGCGGCCACCGGTCGAGGTCCTGCGCCGCCAGTCGCAGGTGCTGGCGCTCGCCGAGTCGGCGCGGATGGCGGAGATCACCACGGACATCGCCGTACACGGCCACCCCACCGAGCCCGCCGTCCCGCGCCGGCTGTTCTGGTACGCGGAGCTGTCCACGCCGAGACTCTGGGCCCGGCGGGTCACCGGCAACGTGACGTTCCGGTCGGTGCTGTTCCAGAACGCCCTGCGGACCGCGCTCGGCCTCGCGGCGGCCCGCGCGGTGGCCGGTTCCCTCGATCTGTCCCACGGCTTCTGGGTGCTGCTCGCCGTCCTGACCCTGGGGCGCACGACGGCCGGCGCGACCTGGCGGGCGGTCCGCCTGGCGGTCGCCGGGAACGCGGCCGGAGCGCTCGTGGCGGGAGCACTCCTGATCGGGCTGGGCCCGCACACCGACGCGTACGCGGCCCTGCTCGCCCCGGTGATGCTGGTGGCGTTCGCCCTGGGACCGCTGCTGGGCATCGCGTACGCGCAGGGGTTGTTCACGCTGGTCGTCGCCACCGCGTTCGCCCAGATCGAACCGGTCACCTGGCGGCTCTCCGAGGCCCGGATGATCGACGTCGTCACCGGCAGCGTGATCGGTCTGCTGTGCGGGCTGCTGGCCTGGCCGGCCGGTGCGCGGCGGGAGGTCCACCGGGCCATGGCGGAGCTGCTGCGTGTCTGCGCCGAGCTGGTGCCGGTGACGGCACAGGCGCTGCTGACACCGGCTGACGGTTCGCGGGCTGCCGGGCCGCAGACGCTGCCGGACGGTTCCCGGACTGCCGGGCCGCGGACCCTGCCCGGCGTCCACCGGCTGCGCCTCGCCGAAGCGGCGTACGCGCAGTACCGCACGGAGGCCCCGGGGGAGGACACCCGTACCGACTGGCACGCCATGCTCATCGCGGCGAACCACATGCTCCTCGGCGCCCACTGGCTGCCCCGCTTCGGCCTCCGCCCCGAGGCCGGCGCGAGCGCCCCGGCCGCCGCCTGGGCCCGGGCCACGGCCGAGGAGCTGGTCGCGGAGACGGACCGGATCGCCGCCGAGCTGACCGGCGCCCCGGCGCCCGTACGGCGGTGGACCGCACCGGACGGCCCTCCGCCGACGCCGCTCTCGGTCGACCTGGAGGTGTGGATGACGAGCCTCGCCCACCAGCTCACCCGGATCGACTCCTCGCTGACCCCGCCGCCGGGCCCGGACGCTCCCCCCGTCACGCCGTCGCGGCGTCGAACAGCACCCCCGGGTTGAGGATTCCGGCAGGGTCGAGGGCCTGTTTGGCGGCCCGCAGCGCGAGCGCGAACGGCTCCGGGCGCTGCCGGTCGTACCCCGGCCGGTGGTCGCGGCCGACCGCGTGGTGATGGGTGACCGTCGCCCCCTGCTCCCCGAGCACCTCCATGGCCGCGGCCTTGATCTCGTCCCACATCGCCACCTCCGCCCCGCGCCGGCCAGGGGCGATCACCGTGAAATAGGGGGCGGGACCGTCCGGATAGACATGCGTGAACCGGCAGTTGATCAGGCCCGACGCACCGGTCACCTTCCGGACGGCCGCCCCGACGTCCCGGTGCACCGCCTCGTACAGGGCCGGGAACCGGTCCCAGGTGCAGGCCGTCTCGAACGTCTCGCTGATCACGCTCATCCGGGCCAGCCCGTCACGGAGGTACGGCATCCGCAGGAACGCCGAACGCCAGGTGCCGGCGGCCGAGTCGCCGTCACCGGACGCCGCCTCCACCGGGGAGCCGCCGTGCTCCCGGGCCAGCGCGACGAGTTCGGCGAGCCGGCCCTCCACCGGGCCGTGCGCCGACTCCACCCCCAGCACCAGCACGCTCCCGTCCCCCGCCGCCACGCCCGACAGGGCCGCCTCACCCGGATCGAGCAGCCGGCAGTTGGCCGGGTGCAGACCCGACTGCGCGATCGCCCGGACAGCCTCCACCGCGTCGCGGAACCGCTCGAACACCACCGAGGCCGACGCCTTGTGGGAGGGGCGGTCCTGGAGCCGCATCCACGCCTCCGTGATGATCCCGAGCGTGCCCTCCGAGCCGAGGAACAGCCGGTCGGGGGAGGGCCCGGCCCCCGAACCCGGCACCCTCAGCGACTCGCTCACCCCCGAGGGCGTGACCACGCGCAGGGATTCGACCAGGTCGTCGATGTGCGTGTGGAGGGTGGCGTAATGGCCACCGGCACGGGTGGCGAGCCAGCCGCCAAGGGTCGAGAACGCGAAGCTCTGCGGGAAGTGCCGCAGCGTCAGCCCGTGCGGCCGCAACTGCGCTTCCAGGTCAGGGCCGAGAACACCCGCCTGGATCCGGGCGGCGCGGCTGACCCGGTCGATCTCCAGCACCCGGTCCAGCCCCGACAGGTCCAGGGAGAGGACACCGGGATGCTCCCCGGCGCGGTACTCGACCCCGCCGACGACCGAACTGCCCGCCCCGTACGGGACCACGGCGACATCCGCCCCGGCGGCCCAGTCGAGCAGCTCCCCCACGTCCCGCTCCTCCCGGGGGCGGGCGACCAGATCCGGCGCGGCCGCCAGGTCCCCGTACAGCGCGCGGACCACGTCCCGGAAGGCCTTGCCGTAGGTGTGGGCCGCCCGGTCGGCCGGGTCGGAGGACACGAGATGGGCGAGGGCGGCGGGCACGCTCACCCGGACCGCCGGCAGCTCCAGCGAGGCGATCGACGGAACGGGGAGCGGTGACTCCGCCGCCCCGGGGACCAGAGCGGCGAGCGAGACACACTCGGCGTCGGGCAGCGCCTGGTCGAGGGCGCCCCAGCCCCACCAGGAGCGGACGGAGGCGCTGTCGGGCCGGGGAGGAGGGGAAGGAAGGGAGGAGCTGCGGTCCGCCATGAGCGTATGACCTTCCGGTAATTTACCTCTGGGTAATTTACTGGAACGTATAGTCTCAGGCATGAACACGGCAAGAGCCTCGTCGTCCGCCGCCACCCCGCCCGCGAAGAGCGCCCGGGGCGCCGGGACCAAGGGAATCCCCCGTGCACGCCGCGAGGAGCAGATCCTCGCGGCGGCCGTCGACGAGTTCGGCCGCCACGGCCACGCCTCGGCGTCGATGGCCGCGATCGCGGGACGAGTCGGCGTCACCAAGCCGATGCTGTACACGTACTTCGGCTCGAAGGACGGCCTCTACCTCGCCTGCCTGGAGCACGTCGCACCCCGGCTCGTCACCGCGATCGAGGAGGCGATGGCGGGGGAGAGGCCCGCGGCGGAGACTCCCCACCGCGTGCTGAGCGCCGTCTTCGGTGTCCTGGAGGGGCAGCGGGGCGCCTGGTTCGTGCTGTACGACCGGACGCTGAAGCCCGGCACCGACCTGCACGCCGCCGCGCACCGGCACCGGCGGACCATCGACGACCTCGCCGCGTCCGGAACGGCGGACCTCCTGCGCGGGCACGGCAACGAGGACCCGCTGGACGCCGACGCGCTCAAGCACGTGTGGACCGGCACGGTCGGCGCGCTGGTCGGCTGGTGGACCAGCCACCCGGACCAGTCGGCGCAGGACATGGCGGCGCGCTGCGCCCGGCTGCTGACCGCGATCCGGAGCTGATGCGGTACGCGGTCGGGCCCCGCCGCGTGCGACGGGGCCCGATGTGAGCGATGCGCGTGGTCAGCCGGTCAATGCGAACGACTGGGCGGCGGACCCGTTGCACGGCTGCTGGGAGAGCCGCGCTCCGTTGGCGGTGGAGGAGTTGTCGACGGTGAGGCACTTGCCGCTGTGGCGGGCGACGAAGCGGTACCGCCCGTTGGTGGCCAGCGGCTCGGGCCGCCACTGCTGGTTGGTGGAGCCGACGTAGGACCAGAGGTGGACCTTGGTGCCGTCGGCGGTCGCCCCGGCGCCGCCGTCCACGTCCCAGACCTTCGCGTTGTGCCGGTTCACCACCTGGTAGTGGCCCCCGCTGGTCGGCCGGAACTGCCAGCCCTGGTTGGCCCCGGTGCCGCAGGCCCACTGCTGGAGCGCGGTGCCGTCACCGGTGCCCCAGTCGGCGGCGTCCAGGCAGGCACCGCTGTTGGTGTTCTGCACCCGGTACCACGCTGCGGGGTCGATCGAACCGGCCGGAGGCTCGGTCGTACCGCCGTTGCCGTCCCAGGTGAAGGTGGCGACGGCACCGGCGGGCAGGGTGTACGCGAGCGACTTCCCGTTGTCCGTCAGCGAGAACCGCTGGGATGCGGAGGCGGTGTTGACGACGACGGCCGCGCGGGTGCCGTCCGGGTTCTGGAAGGCGACGTTCTGCACGCCCCCGGCGCCCTGGCTGGTGGAGCCGATACGGGTCGCCCCCGGCTTGATGAACTTGGTGACGTGCCCCAGGACGTAGTACTCGGCGTTCCGGGTGACCTGGCCGCCGGCGATCTCGACGATGCCGTTGCAGCGGTTGGTGCAGTGCCCCTGGTGGGGGCCGCCGTTCTGGTCCAGGGCCAGGTTCCAGTTGATGACGGTCTCACCGCCGTTGCGCATGTTCTGGACGACGAGGTTCTCGGCGTGCCACTTGAGGGTGTCGCCGAACGTGGTCGCGGGGTTGGCGCTGTCGGTGCCGGAGCACTCGGTGAAGAAGACCCGCTTCCCGGCGTTCACGATCTGCTGCTGCGCCGCCGGGGCTCCGCCGTAGCAGTGGAAGGCCGCGCCGATGATGCGCTGGATGCCACCGGTCCGGGCGAAGACGTCGAGCGGGTAGTTGGGGTGGTCCCAGTTGTGGTCGTACGCCAGCAGGTTGGTGGGCAGGTTGGCAGCGGTCAGCGTACGGTCCAGGACCTGGAAGAAGTCCGCCTGCTGCGTGGCCGTCATGCTCATCGACGGGTAGCTGGTGGCGAACTCGGGCTCGTTCTGCGCGGTGAGGTCGGTGAGGGTGATGCCCTCCTGCCCGTACGCCCGGATCGCCTTGACCAGGTAATCGGCGTACGCCTGGTAGTGCTCGGTCCTCAGGCTGCCCCCGTTGAGGGAGTTGTTGGTCTTCATCCAGGCCGGGGGAGACCAGGGGGAGCCCATGAACCGGATGGCGGGGTTGATCGCGGTGGCCTGCTTCAGGACCGGGATGATCTGGCCCCGGTCCCGGTCGATGGAGAAGGAACCCCGGGTGTCCTCGTAGGTGTACGCGTTGGAGTTCGCGTCGAAGTCGGTGCTGCCCAGGGGTTGGCGCAGGTAGTTGAGCCCGATGCCGTCCCCCTCCGCGGAGAACAGCGACCGCAGGAGTGAGGTGCGCCGGTCCTGCGGGAGGCTCTGGATGAGGTGGGCGGATGCGCCGGTCACGGAGGCGCCCGCGCCGGTGAAGTTCTGGCCCTTGCTGTTGGCGTCGATCCGGATGTCGACGCCCTGCGGGGTGCCGGTGAACGGCACGCTTCCGTCGGCGGTGAGCTTCCTGCTGCCGTCGGTGGTGGTGACCCAGACCTGGGCGACCGGGTCGGCGGCCTGGGCGGTGGTGACGGTGGCGTTGAGGCCGAGTCCGGCGACGGCCACGACGAGCGCGGCACCTGCCGCGCGTGCTCTGAGGCGCAGGGGACGGGGGTGAGGCATGTGCGGCTCTCTCCTTGGGTCGGTACGTCGATACCTGGAGACATCGGCGGGGCAACGGCATGAAACCACACCCACTAAGTGCTTAGTAAGTAGTCGGAAGCGGTGTTCTGCCGCCCGGGGAGATCTCTCCCGGATCACCGCCCGGAGCAGGCTTAAGCTGACCCGGTGAGCAACCAGTCAGTGGGCAAGCAGCCAGTGGGCAACCAGCCGGTCGGCAAGCAGCCGGTGGGCAAGAAGTCAGTCGGCCGGCCGGCGCGCCGTCCGGCCCAGCCCCGTACGCCGCGCAGCCCGGAGGCCCAGCAGCGGCAGCAGGACATCCTGTCCATCGCCATGGACACCTTCGCCGCCCGCGGCTACAACAACGCCTCGCTCGCGGAGATCGCGGACCGGGTCGGCCTCACCCAGGCGGGCGTCCTGCACTACTTCCGCTCCAAGGCGCTGCTCCTCACCAGCGTCCTCGAACTCCGCGACCGGGCCGACATCGAACAGCTCGGCCCGGACCGCCCGCAAGGGCTCGACTTCCTGCGCCACCTGGTGAACACCGCGCTCCGCAACGCCGAGCGCGAGGGCATCGTCCGGCTGTACGCGGTCCTGTCGGCCGAGTCCGTCACCGACGACCACCCGGCCCAGGACTACTTCCGCGACCGCTACGACGGACTACGGGTCTTCGTCGCCGACGCCCTGAGCGAGGCGTGCGAACTCCCCGCCGACCGCGCGGAGATGACCGGGAACGCGGCCAACGCCATCATCGCGGTCATGGACGGCCTCCAGGTCCAGTGGCTGCTCTCGCCGGACTCCGTGGACATGGCCGCCTCGACGGATCTCGTGGTCACGTCCCTCCTCGCCACCCTGGCACCCGAACGGTTCGGCCCGCCTTCCCCCAGCTGACCGCCGGATGCGGACGACGTATCGGTCCATTCCCCGGCCGGACGCGGGCAACTGGCCGTAGCATGCGAGAGCTTCGGCGATCCGGAGCGACAACTGAATGCGTGCGCGACTGGGGGAAGCCGGTGGGAATCCGGCACTGACCTGCAACCGTGTGCGGCCCGCCGGGCCGCGAGTCGGACAGCCCGGCGCGTGACGTGTACCGCTTCCCCTGTCATGGTCTGCAGTGCGAAGCCCCGCGGCCCCGGTCCGCCGCGCGTACGCCGCGAGACGCGCGGACGGACGTGGCGCGGACGGTCGGGCTCCGGTGCGGCACGGCAGGCCGCCCCGCACCGGAAAGGCACTCTCGTGCATCTGACATCCGCCCGCCGCACCCTCGTCGTCACGGCCGCACTCGGCCTCGCTCTCGCCTCCGCACCCGCTGTCGCCCAGCCGCAGGCCAAGGCGTCCACGAACGCCCCCGTGAAGGTCTCGCTCACCGTGAAGGGCCCGGACGGCCGCCTCTTCAAGGGAAAGATCAAGACCAAGGGGCATGACGTGACCACCGCCACCGGCGGCACGCACCGCTGCGACGGCACCAACGGCGGAGCCAACCCGAGCGCCGTTCCCACGCCGACCGCCGCCCTCGACGACGCCGCACGGAAGAGACACTTCACCTGGGACGGCACCTGGTACGCGTCGTTCGACGACTTCTCCGTCGACACGATAAAGAACGTCAGCGGCGGTGGTGTCGCCTACTGGAACATCGCCGTCAACGGCACCTCGATCCCGGTCGGCGGCTGCCAGTTCAAGCTGCACGCAGGAGACAAGGTCGCCTTCACCTGGACCGCCTTCTAAGGCTGCGGAGCCCGCGGCGCAGCCGGGCCCCGGGCCGTCCAAGGCCCGGGCCCGGCAGTTCAGCCGGCCTCGGGCCGGTCCGCCCCGGCCGCCGCGTGGCGGAGCTGGTCGATCCCGGTGTCGAGCGCGGCCCTGAGGTGGGCCGAGCTGCCGGTGGACATCATGATCGACACCCCGCCCTGGATCCCGGCCAGCAGGGCGGCCGCGTTCCGGTCGGCGTCCACGGAGGCCGGGATCAGCTCACGGTCCCGGAGCGTACGGATGCCCTCCGCGATGCGCTCCTGCCACTGGCGCATCAGCTCGGCCACGATCGCCCGCGCCCCCGGCTCCGAACGGCCGACCTGAAGGAAGAGCGACCCCAGCGGGCACTGATCGTTCTGGAGCTCGTACCGCTCCACCACCGCGTCCCGCCACCGGTACCAGGACTCCCACGAGTCCAGGCAGTCCAGATGCGGCTGCTGGTCCTCACACCGACGAGAAGACGTTCGACCGTGTCTACGCCGTGAACGTCAAGGCCCCCTACTTCCTGACCGCCGCCATCGCCCCGGCCATGGTGCGGGCGGGAGGCGGGGCCGTCATCAACCTCGGGTCCTGGGTGGCCCGCCTCGGCATCCCGGTCGGCACCCTCTACAGCTCGACCAAGGGTGCGGTGGAGACCCTGACCCGGTCCTGGGCCGCGGAGTTCGGCCCCCGGGGGGGTCAGGGTGAACGCCCTCGCGCCCGGCGTGGTCGTCCCGCCCGCCGCCGAGGGCGAGGCCCACCCCGGCGAGATCATGATGCAGGGCACCCCCGCCGGCCGCATCGGCACCCCGGACGCCATCGCCCACGCCGCCGTCTGGCTGGCGAGCGACGAGGCCGCCTTCGTGCACGGGACGGTGGTGGACGTCGACGGAGGGCGCGTGGGGGCCGCGGTCATCGCCGCCTGAGCGCTGGTCACCGCCGCGCGCACCCGCCCATACCCGTCGACAGTTGGTTGTCCAACGCCTCCAGGAGCCAATCGTGGGCCGTCCCGGGCGTGGGCCCCAGCTCGCCGCCCGGAGCGCCGAGCACCTCGGCTGTCAGCTCCCAGTACCGGTCGATGCGCGGATCGCCGGCGAGCTGACCGGCGAGCCGACGGCGGAATCCTGGAGTGTCACGGATGCCGTACGTGCTCGCGTACGCGTCCACGAACCCGTCCAGCGCCTCACCCGGACCGGGCTCCGTGCCTCGCCGTATCTCCCCGCCCGCCAGGTCGTACGCCGTCGCCAGCCCCGCGTACAGCACGGCCGACTCACGGGCCCCGGCAGCGCTGTGCGCCCTGGGCTGGCACGGGCCGCCGCCGCTCCCTCCGCACGGCCGGGTCACGAAGGCGTACAGCCGGGCGAAGGCGAGCACCTGCTCCGGCCGGGGGTCGTCGGGCGGTTGCGGTACCGCCACCTCCAGGAACGCCCCCACGGCCCGCGCCGGCATCCGGGCGGGCAGCCACGCGCGCCAGAACCGGACCAGCGCGGCGGTGCTCGGCGGAGCGGCCACCGCGCCGACCAGGCGCAGCCGGGCGGGCCGCTCCTCCGGCGGGCAGTCCCGTACGAGCTGGAGCGCGGCCTCCCGCCAGCGCAGGGCCCTGAGCTCGGAGCCGAGTACGCGCAGCCGGCCGTCGACCGCCGCCTCCAGCACATCGGCCGCGTCCCCGGCGTCCTGCTCGTCGAGGACGCTGCGTACGTCGGCCACCGGCAGGCCGAGACCGCGCAGCGAGCGGATCAGGCCCAGCCGCTCCACGGCCTCCGGGGCGTACCTGCGGTGCCCGCCCGCACTGCGGGACGCCTCCGGCAGCAGCCCGCCGTCCGAGTAGAAGCGGACGGTCTTGACGCTGACGCCCGCGAGTTCGGCCAGCTCACCGATCGTGCACAGACCGTCGTGCGACGAGAACACTTGAACCTCCCCCAAGAGGAGTTCCTACGGTACCGGCGAGCGCCGGCGGAGAACCGGGCCGGTGCGCGCACGAGCGTGTGACGAGGAGGAACCATGACCGTATTCATCCTGGTGGCGGGGGCGTTCACCGGCCCGTACGTATGGCGGGACACGGCCGCGCGACTGGTCGCGGAGGGCGCCGAGGTGCATACGGTGGCGCTCACGGGGCTCGGCGGGCGCCCCGCTGCTCCCGGCGAAGCCGTCGACCTGGAGACGCATATCGCGGATGTGCTCGAGGTGATCGACTCGGTGGCGGTGGAGAGCGGCGGCGACATCGTGCTCGTCGGCCACGACTACGGCATCCACCCGGCGCTGGGCGCGGCGGACCGGCGGGCGCGGTCGGTCGCCCGGATCGTCCATCTGGACTCCGGGATGCCCCGGGACGGCGTCCCGGCCCTGGCCGCGGTGCCCGACCAGCGCCTGCGCGAGGAACTCACCGAAGGCGGGGGCGGGGAAAGGGGAGTTCAGGGAGGAAAGGCCGGTGACCTGCCGCCGCCCGCCCGGGACGCGTGGTCCCGTTGGGGGAGCACCGCCGGACTCTCCGAGGTGCAACTGGACGGGCTCACCGCCCTCGCGGCACCGCAGCCGCTGGGCACACTCCTCCAGCCGCTACGGCTCACCGGTGCCGTGGCGGCGGTCTCCGTGACCGGGGTGCTGTGCACCGGCAACGGGCCGGGCATCGAGCTCGTCCAGCTGATGGTGGACCTCGGCGAACCCGCGATCCAGGCCCTCGCCGACCCCCGGGTGACCTTCTTCGAACTGCCCACGGGCCACTGGCCGATGCTGTCCTGCCCCGCCGAGCTGGCCGAGGTCCTGACCGATGCGGCGGCCGGCCGGGGCCACCGGCTGAAGCCCGCCGACGCCGCCGAACCGCCCCCGCATCTGCGCCCGTTCCTCCTCGACGTACCCGAACGCCCCCGCGAACGGACCGGGAACACCGACCTGTACCTGCCCGAGGGGCCGGGGCCGCACCCGGCCGTGGTGTTCGTCCACGGCGGCCCCGTACCCGCCGGGGCACGGCCGACGCCCCGGGACTGGCCGACTTTCACGGGGTACGCCCGGTACGTCGCCGGGCACGGAGCCGTGGCCGCGACCGTGGACCACCGGCTGCACGCCTTCACCGACTACGAGCGGGCCGCCGAGGACGTGGCCGCCGCGGTGGAACGGGTGCGGGCCGACCCCCGGGTCGACGCGGACCGGATCGCCCTGTGGTTCTTCTCGGGCGGCGGCCCCCTCACCGCCGACTGGCTGGCCGCGCCCCCGGCCTGGCTGCGCTGCCTGGCCGTCAACTACCCGATCCTGGCCCCGCTGCCGAGCTGGGGGGTGGCGGATGCACGCTTCCACCCGGTGCGGGCGGTCGCCCGGGCGCGGAAGCTCCCGATCGTGCTGGTCCGGGCGGGCCGCGAAATGGCCGAGATCGCCGCGACCGTGGAGGAGTTCCTGACCGCGGCGAGGCGCTGCGGAGCCGACGTCGAGGTGGTCGACGTACCGGAAGGGCGCCACGGTTTCGAGACCCTCGGCCCGACGGACGAGGCGCGCGACGCCGTACGCCGGGCGGTCGGGGCGGTACTGGCCCGCCTGACCACCTGACCGCCTGACCGCCTGACCATCCGGCGTACGGGATCGGCCGCCCGGATACGGGATACGGGACTACTCGATGACCAGCTCGACGTCGATGTTCCCCCGGGTCGCCTTGGAGTAGGGGCAGTAGGCGTGGGTGGCCTCGACCAGCTGCCGGCCGACCTCTCCGGTGAGGGAGTCCGGCAGCTCCACGCGCATGACGACCGCGAGGCCGAAGCCGTTGCCGTCCTTGCCGATGGAGACCTCGGCGGTCACGGAGACGTCCTTCGTGTCGAGCTTCATCTCGCGGGAGACGGCGGCCATCGCGCTGGCGAAACAGGCCGCGTACCCGGCCGCGAAGAGCTGCTCGGGGTTGGTGCCCTTGCCGTTGCCGCCGAGGGCCGGGGGCAGGGCCAGCGGCAGGTCGATCTGGCCGTCCGAACTCACGGCACGGCCCTCGCGGCCGTTGGCGGTTGCGGCGGCGGTGTACAGCGCGTCCATGGGGTGACCCCTCCTTGTCGGTGCCGCGAACGGATCGCCGCGGTCACGAACACAAAGATTGCACATCATTAAGTTGTGCACAACTCAATGGCGTGGTCGGCGGTACGCTGGTTCCATGACGCCTGCTCCGAACGCCTCGCCCGACCTCCCCGCCGTCCCCGACGAGGAGTTGCTGCGACTGGACCACCAGGTCTGCTTCTCGCTGCACGCCGCGTCGCGGGCGTTCGGCGGCTTCTATCGGCAGGCGCTCAAGGATCTCGGCCTCACCTACCCCCAGTACCTGGTCATGCTGGTCCTGTGGGAGGAGGGCCCCCGGCCGGTCAAGGCCATCGGGGAGCGCCTCCGGCTGGACTCCGGGACCCTCTCGCCCCTGCTGAAGCGGCTGGAGGCGGCGGGGCTTGTCCGGCGTGAGCGCAGCCGTGAGGACGAGCGATCCGTCGTCATCGAGCTCACCGGTGAGGGTGCGCGGCTGCGTGAATCCGCGCTGTCCGTCCCTCGGGGGGTGCTCGCCGCGACGGGCCTGTCCGTGGAGGAGGTTCTCGGACTGCAAGAGGTGCTCGGCCGCCTCGCCACGGCCCTGACGGAAGCCGCCGAAGCCCGGTGACCGCCTAGTGTGACAGTTTCTCTTGTCGTCAAGCGCTTGCGACAGCTAAAGTTGTCGCATGGATGAAACAAGAGCCGTCCCCACCCCGGCCCGCCACGACGAGAACTTCTGGAACGTCGTCATGACACCTGTGGAGCCCGCCTGGAGCGAGCCCGGCGACGACGACTCGTTCGTCATGGACGAGAAGGTGCTCGACGCGGTCCGCGCGCTGGCCGAGCGGATCTCGACGCGTGCGCTCGCCTACCGCACCGCCGGCGAACCGTTCGACGCCGCGCTCATGGCCGCCCCGGACGTCCAACTGGCCACGCTCCGGGCCCTGTACGAAGCCAAGCGCTCCGTCGACCGGCTGGCCGAGAGCGCGGCCACCGCGGCGGGCCGCAGCGGAGCCAGCTACTCCCAGCTGGGCGCGGCCTGGGGCGGCATCAAGCGCCAGTCCGCCCGCCTCAAGTGGCCGCACGCGGTCGTCAAGAGGTCGGCCGGCGAGTCCGTACCCCTCCGGTACGCGGGTGGCTCCGCCGTCATCCACCATGACCCGGGCGTGGACGCCTGGTGGTACACCGCCACGGCGGCCAACCGGCAGGAGGAGGAGTCCGAGGCCGTTCACGCCACGTCGGCCGAGGCCATCGCCCGGGCGACCGATTTCCTCCTGACGCACGCCCGGCCCGCGCCGCAAGAATCCGCATGACCCGGGCCGTGGACGCCCGACGCGACGACAGCCCCGACGAGCCCCGGCGGGCGCAACTGGCCCGCATCTTCGACGAGGACGCGGAGCTGTACGACCGGGCCAGGCCCGGATATCCGCCCGCGCTCTACGACGACCTCGCCGAGCTCGCCGGCGCCCGCCCCGGCAGCCGCGTCCTGGAGGTGGGCTGCGGGACCGGTCAGGCGACGGTGCCCCTGGCCGCACGGGGCTGCCGGATCACCGCTGTCGAGGCCGGACCCCGCATGGCCGCGATCGCCCGCCGCAACCTGGCCGGCGCCACGGACGTGGAGGTGGTGACGGCCCCGTTCGAGAGCTGGCCGCTGCCCCCGGAACCGTACGACGCGGTGGTCTCGGCGACCGCGTTCCACTGGATCGACCCGGCGGTGCGGATGACCCGGGCCGCCGACGCCCTGCGCCCGGGCGGGGCGCTCGCCGTGGTGCGCGGCCAGCATGTCAGGGGCGGCACCGAGGAGTTCTTCGCCGAGGTCCAGCGCTGCTACGAGCGCTTCGACCCGCAGACCCCACCCGGGCTGCGGCCTCCCGCGGCGGCCGACGTCGACCCGTCGGACCACGTACGGGAGGTGGCGCGCAGTGGCCGGTTCGCTCCCACGGTCCTGCGCCGCCACGAGCAGGACCTCACCTTCACCACATCCGGCTACCTGGAGCTGCTGCGGACCTTCTCCGGCCACCGGGCGCTTCCGGAGGCAGCCAGGAACGGGCTGCTGGGGTGCGTCGAGGCCCTGATCGAGGGGCGGTACGGAGGCAGGGTCACCAAGCGGTACCTCTTCGAACTGGCCGTGTCGCACACGCGCTGACGTCCCGTGTCAGACGGTCCGGAGCCCGGCCGGGTGGTGCCGGCTGATGTTCTTCTCCAGCAGGGCGGTCGAGGCCCGCACCCCGACCGACGTACCGGGTGAGAACTCCGGGAGCCGCCCGTCGGCCTCCTTCAGCTCGCTGAGCGCGGTGTCGATGGCGGCGTGCGCGGCGAACAGGCAGGGCGTGCTGTAGATGGCCACCTGGCATTCCAGATCGGTGAGTTCGGAGAGCGAGAGCCTCGGCGACCTGCCGCCCGCGATCTGGTTGAAGAGCAGGGGCTTGTCGTCCATGACCTTGCGGATGCGGCGGATCCACTCGACATCCCGCACCCCGTCGACCAGCACCACATCGGCATCGGTCTCCGCGAGTGCCTGCGCGCGGCGCAGGATGTCCTCCTCCTCGGTGGCGTCGGTGCGGGCCACGACCACCAGGTCCCGCCGGCTCTCCAGGACGAGGTTCAGCTTCTCCAGGTACTCGGCCAGCGGCAGCACCCTCTTGCCGTCCGCGTGGCCGCACCGGCGCGGCCGCTGCTGGTCCTCCAGGATGACGCCGGAGGCCCCGGCCCGCTCCAGCCGCTGCACCACGTGGCAGGCCACCTCCGGGTCCACGTAACCGTCGTCGATGTCGACCAGCAGATGGTGGGCGGGGAAGGCGAGCCGGAGCCGCTCGACGAACGCCACCATGTCCGGCCACGCGATGAAGCCGATGTCCGGCAGCCCGTAGTGGGAGGCGGCGAAGCCGAAACCGGAGACGAAGAAGCCGTCGTAGTGCCGGGCGGCGACCGATGCCGAGTACATGTCGTAGATGCCGACGAGCGGGGTCGTTCCCGGCGTGCGGATCTGCTCGCGCAGCGCGCTTCCGTAGCGCATGTCTCTCTCCTTGGGTGCGGCCGTGCAGCGCGGGTGGCGACGGACGCACCCGGCGATCGGCGTGGGCACTCGCCGCAACCATGATCCTTTTGCGAGTGCTCGCATACGTATACCGGCCCGGGTGTGCTTGAGCCGCGGCGACACGCGGCCCCGACTCGTGCCGCGCGGCGCCGCGTTGACGACGTACGGCGTTGATCGCCCCGCCCCCCGGACAGCCCCGCCCCCCGATAGCACCGCCCACCGCCGGCACCACACCGACCGCACCGGTCACTGTGACGGTCAAGGGTCAGGATCCGTTACCGAAACTCCAGGCCTCGATGTCGCGGTAGCGGATCGGCCCCGGGCCACGGCCGAAGTTGCTGCCGACCAGATGGAGCCGCTCGGCCTCCCACATGCGGCCGGAGAACGCGGCGAGTCCCGCGGCGACCTCCACGGCGGCGCGGTGGTCGCCCCGGCGGGAGCGGGCCAGAGTGAGATGGGGCCGCAGCGGCCGGTCCGGGAAGGAGACACCGCAGGCCTTGACGATGTCGCGTACGTCGGTGGCCAGCCGGTGCAGCCCTTCGAGGTCTCCCTCGATCCCGCTCCACAGGACCCGCTCGTCGAAGTGCCCACCGCCGTGCAGCGCCAGCCGCAGGGGCCGGCGGTGGGCGGTGAGCCCGGCGAGCGGGGGCATCAGGAGCGGGACGGTGGTGAGCGGGAGCTCGCCGAGGAACGCGAGGGTGATGTGCCAGTCCTCGATCCGGTTCCAGCGCAGGCGCGGGTACTTTTCGTAGGCCGGACCCAGCGCCCGCGCCAGTTCGTCCTTGGCGTCGTCGGGCGGGGCGAGTGCCAGGAACACGCGGATCGTCGTGGCCGGTCCACGCTCGTCCACGGCGGGCTCGGCAGCGGCTTCGGGCGGTTCGTTCACCTGCCGTACCGTACGTGGCGGCCCTGCCCCCGGCGCAACACGGGTCTCACCCACGGGGCCTGTGGCCGCCGGTGACGACATGAGGGGGCTCTCCTGGCCGCGCGAGGACGCGCCGTCGGCGTACGGCATGATTCAGGCCCCGCCCTCCCGTCCGGTTCAAGCCGCTGGCGGCCCGGTGGTCACGCCCGGCGCGGACCGGGCGCCCCTTCGGAGCTGAGCCGATGCGGTGCGGTTCGAACGCGTACGAATGGCACCGGCCAGATCCACGGCCCCGGTGACCTGGCCGGTCTACCCGTCGACCGGATAGGTGCCTTAGGCATCCAATGGTGAGGAAGCGCGGAACGACCGGCTCCGCGCGCACGACCGAGCACTGCGAGGCGACCCGATCCCATGACGGAATCCACCACGGACCCGGCCCGCCAGGACCTCGACCCCCACGCCCTTGCCACCGCCCCGGCCCCCGCCACGTCCTTCCCCCAGGACCGGGAGTGCCCGTACCACCCGCCCGCCGGCTACGCACCGCTCCGCGAGGAGAGCCCGCTGAGCCGGGTCACCCTCTTCGACGGACGCCCGGTCTGGGCGGTCACCGGACACGCCCTGGCCCGCCGGCTGCTGGCCGACCCGCGGCTCTCCAGTGACCGCAGCCACCCGGACTTCCC
This sequence comes from Streptomyces cyaneofuscatus, assembly GCF_033109485.1. Classification (NCBI taxonomy): domain Bacteria; kingdom Bacillati; phylum Actinomycetota; class Actinomycetes; order Kitasatosporales; family Streptomycetaceae; genus Streptomyces; species Streptomyces cyaneofuscatus. Next base: position 8,042,282 of record NZ_CP137002.1, read on the forward strand.
CATCCCGGCCCAGCGGTTCGCGAACGCCCAGCGGCGCCGCGTGGCCCTGCTCGGCGTCGACGACCCCGAGCACAACACCCAGCGCAGGATGCTCATCCCGGCCTTCTCGGTGAAGCGGATCGGCGCGCTCCGGCCGCGTATCCAGGAGACCGTGGACCGGCTGCTCGACGCGATGGAACGACAAGGGCCGCCGGCCGAGCTGGTGAGCGCGTTCGCCCTGCCGGTGCCGTCGATGGTGATCTGCGCACTGCTCGGAGTGCCGTACGCCGACCACGCGTTCTTCGAGGAGCGCTCGCAGCGGCTTCTGCGCGGCCCGGGAGCCGACGATGTCGACAGGGCGCGTGAGGAACTCGAGGAGTACCTGGGCGCGCTGATCGACCGCAAGCGGACCGAGCCCGGGGACGGGCTCCTCGACGAGCTGATCCACCGGGACCACCCGGACGGACCGGTCGACCGCGAACAGCTGGTCGCGTTCGCCGTCATCCTGCTCATCGCAGGACACGAGACGACGGCGAACATGATCTCGCTCGGCACGTTCACGCTGCTGCGCCACCCCGAACAGCTGGCGGCGCTGCGGACCGGCGGGACGACGACCACCATGGTGGTCGAGGAGCTGCTGCGGTTCCTGTCCATCGCCGACGGCCTCCAGCGTCTGGCGGTCGAGGACCTGGAGGTCGACGGGGCGACGATCCGCAAGGGTGAGGGCGTGGTCTTCTCGACCTCGCTCATCAACCGCGACGCCGAGGTGTTCCCCGGCGCCGAGACGCTGGACTGGGACCGCTCCGCCCGCCACCATCTCGCCTTCGGCTTCGGCATCCACCAGTGTCTCGGCCAGAACCTTGCCCGCGCCGAGCTGGAGATCGCGATGCGCACGCTGTTCGAGCGGCTGCCCGGCCTCAGGCTCGCCGTGCCCGCGCACGAGATCCTCCACAAACCGGGGGACACGATCCAAGGGCTGCTCGAACTCCCCGTGGCCTGGTGAGCGGCGTGGGGATCCAGGTCGACAAGGAACGCTGTGTGGGGGCCGGAATGTGTGCGCTGACCGCGCCGGACGTGTTCACCCAGGACGACGACGGCATCAGCGAGGTGCTCCCAGGCCGGGAGTCGACGACCGGGACCCATCCGCTGGTGGGGGAGGCCGTACGGGCCTGCCCGGTGGGGGCGGTGGCCCTGTCGTCCGACTGACGTACCCCCGCTCCACCGCCCCGGGACGCAGAGGGGCCCGCCCCCCCGGGTCCCGTGGCTCGGCACCCAGGTCAACGACAAGCAATGATGAGGCATTTATGATGCCTTGATGCGATCTGCTCCTTGGTGGGCTCTGCTCCCCTCCGGGTGTGCCCCGGTGCTGCTGGTCGGTTCCTGGACGATCGCGCAGCTGCGGCAGGGCCCGGCGTACGACCCCGCGACGCAGACCCTGAGCGTGCTGGCGTCCTACGGGGCCGGCAGCTACTGGCTGATGACAGGCATGCTGCTGGTGCTGGGCACGTGCTACGTGGTCACGGCGCACGCACTCCGGGAGGCGGCGTTCGCCGGACGGGTCGCCCTGGCCGGCGGCGGACTGTGCGCCCTGGCCCTGACGTTGGTTCCGGCACCGAGCAGCGGCGGGGCCCTGGAACACGGGGCCGTGGCCACCGCGGGCCTCGTCCTGCTGGCGGTATGGCCTCCCCTCGCCGCCGTCTCAAGGAAGGGGCCGGTCCCGTGGGGGCTGAGGCTGGACGTGTCGCTCGCCGCGAGCGCGTTGATGGGGGCGACCGCGTTCTGGTTCCTGGCCGAGTTGCAGAGCGGGGGCGCGCCCGGCGTCGCCGAGCGGGTCGTGACGTTCCTTCAGGCGCTCTGGCCCTTCCTGGTGGTGGTCTCCTGCCGGCGGAGCGTGCGCTGACCGGGAGTGCGTGGCCGTAGGCCTGAAGGAGGGGCGGGCTCCTGTCATCAGCGGTTCTCCGCCGCGAAGGGCCCGCCGTCGCCGAACGCGAGGCCGGCGAAGCGTTCGGCGATACGCCGGTGGGTGGCGGGGTCCGGGTGCAGGTCGTCGGGCAGCGGCAGCTCGGCGTGGTCGGTCGCGCCGTAGAGGGCGAGGCCGTCGAGGTGGTGCAGGTGAGGGTCGGTGGCGGCGCGCTGCCCGACGAGCCGGGCCAGCTCGTCCCGGATGACGGTGAGCGTCAGTTTCCCGGCGGCGGTCTCGGCGGGATCCCCGGTGGCGACGAACCGCAGCCGCCCCTCGCTCATCGCGCTGAAGTCCGGGGCGCACGGGCCGGGCGTGTTCTCGTGGATGGGGCAGAGGATCGGCGAGACGACCAGCAGGGGCGTGGTGGGGTGCCCCTCGCGGATGGTGTCGAGGAACCCGTGGACGGCCGGGCCGAACGCGCGCAGCCGCATCAGGTCGGCGTTGACGAGGTTGATGCCGATCTTGACGCTGATCAGGTCGGCCGGGGTGTCCCGTATGGCGCGGGCGGTGAACGGGTCGAGGAGGGCGCTGCCGCCGAACCCCAGGTTGATCAGCTCGGCCCCGCCGAGAGCCGCCGCCAGTGCCGGCCAGGTGCCGGTCGGGGTGGCGGCGTTGGAACCGTGGCTGATGGAACTGCCGTGGTGCAGCCAGACCGGCCGGCCGCTGGGCTGCGGGGGGTGGACCGGCGCGTCGGTGCGCAGGGCGACGAGTTCGGTGGTCTCGTCGTGCGGCAGCCAGATCTCGATGCGCTTCTCACCGTCCGGCAGGCCGGTGAACCGCAGGGTCTCCACGGGACCCGGGCGGCTGTGCGCGGTCCCCGAGGCCAGGTCGACGGTGAGCGTGTCGCCGTCGGGCGCACTCGCCCGGCCCGCGAGGTGACCGTCCACGAGGAGCTCGTACACCCCGTCGGGGCGCGGCGGCGCTCCCGGGTAGACCCGCTTGGTGGCGACGACGTCCAGCTCGACGGCGGTGGCCCGGCTGCGGAAGGCCAGCCGGACCCCGGAGGGCTGCGACTCGGCCATGGCCAGCTGTCCGTCGGGGATCTGCTCCCGGGCGTGGGCGGGCAGCCGGTGGGGCAGTACGCCGCGTCCGGTGCGCTCCAGGTCGAGGGCGCCGCGCAGGACGTCGAGGGTGATGGGGGTGGCGGTCCACCCGTGGTGGGTGTTCATCTTCTTAGCTCTTCTCGCAGGGTGAGGGTCAGGAGGGGGCGGGCCAGTTGCGCAGCAGGGCGTCGAGTGCGCCCAGGATCTCGGTCCAGCTCTCCTGGGAGGCGGGGGCGCTGTGGCTGAACCCGCCGGCCGCCTCCAGGCCGACGTAACCGCTGAAGACGCTGCCCAGCAGCCGTACGGCATGCGTCTGCTGGACCTCCGTCAGGTCGTAGCCGCGCAGGATGGCCCGCATCATCCGGGAATGCCGTACGCCGGCGCTCGCCGCTGCCGCATCCGGGTCGAGCCGGAACCGGGCCGCGGCGAAGCGGCCCGGATGCCGGCGGGCGTAGTCGCGGTACGCGTCGGCGAAGGCGCTGAGCGCGTCCTTGCCGGCCCGCCCCGCGATCGCGGCGGCCGCCACGTCGGCGAGCTCTTCCAGGGCGAGCAGTGCGATCTTCGTCTTGAGATCGTGGGCGTTCCTGACGTGCGAATACAGGCTCGCGGTCCTGACGCCCAACCGCCGGGCGAGTTCGGAGGGGGTCACCTGCTCGAAGCCGATCTCGTCCGCGAGCTCGGCCCCCGCTCTCACCACGCGCTCCGCGGCCGGTCCTGCCTTCGCCATGCCACCCTCCGAACACTTCCCAGTGATTGCCTAAGGAAATATACATTTGCCTAATGATTTTAGGCAAAATAGCGTGGCTGTCATGAAACCGCTGACCGAGCAAGAGATCCGTACGTCGTTCGTGAACTGCACCAAGGGCGAGGCCAAGCGCCTGAGCATCCCCCGTGACCTGGCCGAACGGCCTTGGGATGACCTGGACTTCCTGGGCTGGCGCGACCCGCAGGCCCCCGACCGGGCCTACCTCGTCGCCGGCTGGGACGACCGCCCGGTCGGCGTCCAGCTGCGCTCCTCGGACGCCGGCTCCTGGCAGACCCGCCGCAGCATGTGCTCGATGTGCGTGACCGTCCACACCGGGGGAGTCTCCCTACTGGTGGCCCCGAAGTCAGGGAAGGCCGGCCAGCAGGGAAACTCGGTCGGCGCCTACATGTGCAGCGACCTGGCCTGCTCGCTCTACGTACGCGGGAAGAAGGACGCGGGCGTCGGCGCGCGGCTCAAGGAGTCGCTCACCCTGGAGGAGCAGATCCAGCGGACCGTGGGGAATCTCGCCGCGTTCATCGCCAAGGTGACCGGCTGACCCCCGAGCCCCCATACATCACGGGGGTCGCATCCGGTCGCCGCGATCAGGCGGGGAAGGGCGCCGCCCGGCGTGCCGAGCGGAGCGAGGTCGCCCACCAGGCCAGCTGGTCGAGCAGCGTCTTGGCGTAGCCGGGGCCTCGGGTGCGAGGGGGCGGCCGTCCTGCCAGGTGGTGAAGTAGTTCGGGCAGGCGAGGCCCTCACGGATGGTCACCGCGTGCAGTTCCGTCAGGACGTTCTCCAGGTGCAGCACCGCGTGCCGGCCGCCCGCGGCACCGCCGTAGCTGACGAAGGCGACGGCCTTGGCCTCCCACTGGGTGAAGTGCCAGTCGATGGCCGCCTTGAGTGAGGCGGGGTAGCTGTGGTTGTACTCGGGCGTGACGACGACGAACGCGTCGGCGCTCTCCAGGGCGGAGGTCAGCTCCGCCATCCCGGCGGGCCGGGGGTAGGCGTCACCGGCGTACTTCGGCGATGCGGCGGGCAGGGCCAACGGGAGGTCGGAGTCGGCCAGATCGACGACGGTCACGTCGAACGCACCGTGCGTATCGGCCTGTTCGGCGACCCATGAGGCCACGGCCGGGCCGAACCGCCCCTCCCGGACGCTTCCGATGATGATCACGAGCTTGGGCTTGTTGTCCATGACCACCACGATCCGGACGCGGCGCGACTCCCGCCAGACCGTGCTCAGGCTGGCCCCCGCAGGGCCACCCTGGGCGCTCCCGGGGCCGGGGGAGGACGTCGTATCCTCCCGGGCATGGGTTCGCCGTTGGGGGATTTCATCCGGGCCAGGCGCGACAGCGTCCAGCCGCAGTCGTTCGGGATGCCGGACTGGGGGCGCCGCCGGGCGCCGGGGCTGCGGCGCTCCGATCTCGCCGCGCGAGCGGGCGTCAGCGTCGAGTACCTGACCCGGCTGGAGCAGGGCCGTGACCGCAACCCCTCGGTCGCCGTGGTGAACGCCCTCGCCGACGCCCTCGCTCTGGACCTGCCGGACCGCGAGCACCTGCGCTATCTGTCGAAGATCACCGGCGGCGAGTGCACGGCGCACACCCGGGCCGAGCCACCGCGCCGCGATGTCCGTCCGCCGGTTCTGCGGACACTCGGCCTCCTGGAACCGGGCATCGCCATGGTGACCAACCGGCTCGGCGACGTCCTCGCCCGGACCACCGGCTTCGACGCGGTGGCCAGGGACACCGGACTGCTGGACGCCGACACGCCGAACCTCACCCGTTACGTCTTCACCGACCCCCGGGCCCGTACGTTCTTCGCCGACTGGGACGAGGCCGCGGACGAGCGGGCCTTCGAGCTGTGGCACGGGCCTTCGGGGGTGAGCTTCGAGTGGTTCACCGCGGAACTCGCCCCCGCCGCGGGCCCCGAGCTCACCCGCCGTCTGAACCGGCACGTGGTTCCGCGACGAAGGCCTCTGCGGCTCCACCACCCCTCCGGGTGCGAACTGGAGCTGGTCCGCGAGACCCTCGAACTCCCCGAGGACGCCCAGCAGCTGGTGGTCCTCCTCCCGGCCGACGAGGCAACGGCCCGGGCGGTCGACGGGCTCACGGGCCGCACCGCCGGCCGACTGCGGGCGGTCTGAACCCCTCCGGCAGCGGCGCCACCGGGTTACGGCAGCCGCTTGCGGGCCGCCTCGACGACATCGGTGACGCTCTCCACCGTGCTGCCCGCCACATCACCGACCCGGCCGGCGGCGGCGTGCGCCTGGTGGGCGACGGCGTCGGAGGCATGACCGGCGGCATGGCGGGTGCGGTAGGCGAGCGAGGGCTTGCCGTGGGTGTCGGCGGCGGCGATGAGGAGCCCGCCGAGCAGGGACGCGTTCTTGAGGAACTGGATCCGCTGGGCCGCGCGCTTCTCCGGGTCCTCGATCGTCCAGAAGCTATGGGCGGCCAGCGTCGTCGGCACCAGGGTCACGGCGAGAGCCGCCGAGGCCAGCCGGGGCGCACGCCCCAGCGCGAGCAGGAGGCCCGCACCGAGCTGTACCGCGCCGTTCAGGCGTACGAGGCTCTCGGGATCTTCCGGCAACAGGGACGTCCGCCGTCCGATCGCCGAGGTCACGCGATCGGTCACGGGCTCGGCGACAGGAACCAGGGGCGCGGGATGGCGCACCGCGTTATATCCGCCACTGACGAACATCGAGGCGAGCAGGGGCCGGGCGACTTTACGCAGAACAGTCATGACGGTCGGCTGCCCCGCCACGCGGAGAAGCACACGCTTCCACGCCCGGCGTCCGTCGTTCGGCGGCAGTTCGCAGAGGGCCGCCCCCCTCCTGACGGGGAAGCCCGCAGAGGGCCGCCCTCTCCTGACGCCGTCTGGTGCCGCGTGGTGCCATGAGCAGGCGCCGTGGCGTCATGTGGTGCCACCTGGTGCTGTTCGGCGCCATAAAGGCTTGCGAATGGCGCCACTGTGATGCCATCATGGCGTCATGGACCTCACTCCGTATGTCGACTCCCTCCGCCGCGAACTCGCGGTGGCCGCCGAAGCCGGCGGCGACGAAGCCCGTGCGCTGGCGGAGAGGCTCACCGCCCCTCTGGAGTCGGCGACCAGGCTGACCATGCTCCATGTGCTCTCCGCCGCGATGGACGAGATCACGCGCGAACTCGCCCCCGGTTCCGTCGATGTGCGGCTGCGCGGGCTGGACCCCGACTTCGTGGTGACGCTGCCGCAGACCGGCGACGGGGCCACCCCGGAACCGGCCGAGCCCGTCCAGCCGCTCAAGGCCCCGGCCGACGGCGACGAAGGCCCTGCCGCCCGGGTCAATCTGCGTCTGCCGGCCCACCTCAAGGCCCGCGCCGAGGAGGCCGCGGCCGGTGAAGGGCTGTCGGTCAACGCGTGGCTGGTCCGGGCGGTGGCGTCCGCCGTCGAGGGTGGCGCCCGGCCGCGTACGACGGAGAAGACCCGGACCGTCGGGCAGAGCTTCACGGGCTGGGTGCGCTAGCCGCCCCGGCTCCGTACCGCTGCCGCTCCGTACCACTTCACGTACACACCACGTCCCACCAGCGGGGACGTCTCCAGCACCCATGAGGACGGGACAGCCATGCCTTCTTTCGACACACCCGAACCGATCTCGGTCACCGCACATGTGGAGGCCGGTTCCATCCACTTCACCGCGGGCGACGGCCCCGCCACCGTCGTGGACGTACGGCCACGGGACCCGAAGCGGGACCAGGACGTGCGGACGGCCGGCCAGACCGGGGTCACGTACGCGGGCGGCACGCTCACCGTGAGGACGCCCAAGCCCGGACTGCTCGGCCGCACCGGCACCGTCGACGTGACGGTCGGACTGCCCGCGGGATCACACGCCGAGGTGACCGGCGCCTGGCTCCAGGTGTTCGGCGAGGGCCGGCTCGGCGAGGTCCGCGTGAAGACCTCGTCCGGCGACGTGCGCCTCGACACGACCGGCCCGCTGAAGCTGACCGCGTCGCACGGCTCGATCACCGTGGACCGGGTCGAGGGCGCGGCCGAGATCGCCACCAGTTCCGGGAGCGTGCGCGTCGGCCTCGTGGACGGCCCCGCCGTCCTGAAGAACTCGCACGGCACCACGAGTGTCGAGGAGGCCAGGGGCGACCTGCGGGTGAGCGGCGCCAACGGCGACATCCTCATCGCGCGCGCCGAGGGCTCCGTCACCGCCACCGCCGCCAACGGCACCCTGCGCGTCGCCGAAGTGTCCTGCGGGACCGTGCAGTTGGAGACCTCCTACGGTGCCATCGAGGTCGGCGTCCGCGAGGGCACCGCCGCCTGGCTCGACGTCAGCTCGGACTCCGGCCAGGTGCGCAACACGCTGACCGCCTCGAAGGCCCCGGAGGAGAGCGCGGACACCGTCAAGATTCGCGCCCGCACCCGGTTCGGCAACATCGACGTCCGCCGCGCCAGGCCCTGACCGGCAAGGGCCGAGAACTGACCGGCGGGGACCGCTCGAACGGCTCGTCGGCTCTCACGTCATCCGCATACGAACTCTCACATCAACCGCACGCGAAGGGGAGAACCCCATGCCTGTATCTGTCATGCCCACATCCAGCAGAGGTGGCGCTCATCCGCCCCTGCCCGCGGTCTCCGCCGTCGGTCTGCGCAAGGCGTACGGCGACCACACCGTCCTCGACGGCGTCGATCTGCACATCCCGGCCGGATCGGTGTTCGCCCTGCTCGGGCCGAACGGCGCCGGCAAGACCACCCTCGTCAAGATCCTCTCCACGCTCATCACCGCCGACGGGGGACAGGCCCAGGTCGCGGGCCACGACATCACCGCCTCCCCCGACGGGGTACGGGCCGCGATCGGCGTCACGGGGCAGTTCTCCGCCGTGGACGGGCTGATCACCGGCGAGGAGAACATGCTCCTCATGGCGGACCTGCACCACCTCCCGCGACGCGAGGGGCGCCGGATCGCGGCGGAACTGCTGGAGCGACTCGGCCTCGCCGACGCCGCGAAGAAGCCCGCGCAGAGCTACTCGGGCGGAATGAAGCGCCGCCTCGACATCGCGATGACCCTCGTCGGCGCCCCGAGGATCATCTTCCTCGACGAGCCGACCACGGGCCTGGACCCGCGCTCCCGGCACACTCTGTGGCAGATCATCCGCGAACTCGTCGCGTCGGGCACCACCGTCTTCCTGACCACCCAGTACCTGGAGGAGGCCGACCAGCTCGCCGACCGTATCGCGGTGCTCAACGACGGCAGGATCGCCGCAGAAGGCACCGCCGACGAGCTGAAGCGGCTCATCCCCGGCGGACACGTACGGCTGCGCTTCCTCGGCCCGGCCGCGTACCGGAGCGCCGCGGCCGCGCTCGGCGACACCGTCCAGGACGAGGAGGCGCTCACCCTGCGGATCCCGAGCGACGGCAGCCAGCGTGAGCTGCACGCCCTTCTCGGACGGCTGGACGCGGCCGGCATCGAGGCGGACGAATTGACCGTGCACACGCCCGACCTGGACGACGTGTTCTTCGCCCTGACCGGCTCCACGGCGCCCGACCGATCCCGCCGGCCCGTTCCGTCCCGCCGGCCCGACCGGCCCGGCGAGCAGCCCGACCAGCCCACCGGGCCCCAACAGTCCACCGGGCCCCACCAGTCCACCGAGCCCCACCAGCCCAAGGAGGCCGCCCGATGAGCTCTCTCTCCCTCGCCGTACGCGACTCGTCCACGATGCTGCGCCGCAACCTCCTGCACGCGCGGCGCTATCCGTCCCTCACACTGAACCTGCTGCTCACGCCGATCGTCCTGCTGTTGCTCTTCGTCTACATCTTCGGCGACGCGATGAGCTCGGTCATCAGCGGCGGCCAGGGCCCGGACCGCTCCGCGTACATCGCGTACGTCGTCCCGGGCCTGCTGCTGATGACGATCGGCAGCACCGTGGTCGGCACGGCGGTGTCCGTCTCCAACGACATGACCGAGGGCGTCATCGCCCGCTTCCGTACGATGGCGATCCACCGCCCGTCGGTACTCGTCGGCCATGTCCTCGGCAGCGTGCTCCAGTCGGTCATGAGCGTGATCCTCGTGGGCGTCGTCGCCGTGGCCATCGGCTTCCGCTCCGTGGACGCGACCGCCCTGGAGTGGCTGGCGGCCTTCGGGCTGCTGGTCCTCTTTGCCACGGCGCTCACCTGGATCGCGGTCGGCATGGGCCTGGTCAGTCCGAACGCCGAGGCCGCGAGCAACAACGCGATGCCGCTGGTCCTGCTGCCACTGCTCTCCAGCGCCTTCACGCCGGTCGGCTCCATGCCCGGCTGGTTCCGGCCGATCGCCGAGTACCAGCCGTTCACCCCCGCCATCGAGACCCTGCGCGGGCTGCTGCTCGGCAGCGAGATCGGTGCCGACGGGTGGCTCGCCGTCGCATGGTGCCTGGGGCTCGCCGTGCTCGGCTACTTCTGGTCGGCCGCGAAGTTCGACGGCGACGCGGCATGACCGAGCCTGCCCGGCGACGGAACTCCGTCGTCCGGGCAGGCTCGGGTTCAGCGCGCGGTGGGTGCGAGCCGTGAGCCGGCCCCGGCGGGGCTACCGCTCATGCCACGGTCCACTTCTGGTTGGCGGCTCCGGTGCAGGTCCACAGCTGGGCGCGGGTGCCGTTGGCGGAGGAGTTGCCGGTGGCGTCGAGGCACTTGTCGGCCGGGACGGAGACGATGTCCTGCGCGCCGGAGATCCCCCACCGCTGGGCGCCCGTCCCGTTGCAGTCCCAGAGCTGGACGAGGGTGCCGTTGGCGGTGGCCCCGTCCTTGGCGTCGAGGCACTTGCCGAGGGCCCGGATCGTGCCGTCGGAGCGTACGTCCCACTGCTGGGCGCCCGTCCCGTTGCAGTCGTAGAGCTGGACGGCGGTGCCGTTGGCCGAGCTGGCGCCCGCCACGTCGAGGCACTTTCCGCCGATGCCCCGGATGGTCCTGGCGCCGGGCGGCGGGGTGGTGGTGTCGGTGCTCACGCGCACGTAGTCCACGATGAGCTGCTGCGGGAAGCGGGTCGAACTGTCGGGGTCACCGGGCCAGTAGCCGCCGACCGCGAGGTTCAGGATCAGGAAGAAGGGCTTGTTGAAGACCCACTGCCGGCCGCCGAGGTCGGCGGGGGTGCGGGTCTGGTAGACGTTCCCGTTCACCGACCACCGGATGGAGTTGGGGCTCCAGTCGATGGCGAAGGTGTGGAAGGCGTCCGCGAAGGCCGCGCCGCCGGGCAGGGTGTAACCGGCGCCGATGCCACCGGAGCCGGAGTAGCCCGGTCCGTGCAGTGTGCCGTGCACGGTGCCCGGCTCGAAGCCGACGTTCTCCATGATGTCGATCTCACCCGAGGCGGGCCAGCCGACGTTGCCGAAGTCGTTGCCGAGCATCCAGAAGGCGGGCCAGATGCCCTGGCCGCGCGGGAGCTTCATGCGCGCTTCGACGCGCCCGTACTGGGCGGTGAACTTCCCGGCCGTGTTGAGACGGGCCGAGGTGTACTCGCACCGCCCGTACCAGCAGTTGTAGTTGGCCGGGTTCTCCCTCTTCGCCGTGATGACGAGGTTGCCCTGGCCGTCGAGCGCGGCGTTGTTCGTCCCCGAGGTGTAGAACTGCCGCTCGTGGTTGTTGACGTTGTCGCCGGTCTCCAGCTGCCACCTGGAGGTGTTGACGCCGGAACCCGCCGGCCCGTCGAAGTTCTCGTCGAAGGTGACGGCGGCGGGGGCGACCGTACCGGAGTCCGGGGCCGGCGCGGCCTGTACGGCGGTGGGGGAGAGGGCGGCGAGAGAGAGGCAGGCGGCAGCGGCCAGCCAGGTGAGGGATCTGTGGCGCCAAGGCGTACGCACGGGGCATCACATCGCTTTCGTGGGGGTGTGAGGGGATGGGGAGAGCGGAGTGCAGGGCGACGTGTGCATGACAGAACGCCGGGCGCGCTGACGGCCGTGTTATGGACACGAAGTGAAGTGATCTGGGGATCGCCGGGGACAGCAGCGTTCAACAGTTGGCGCTACTGATTTAAGGAGCGCGCCGCAGACCCGTCAAGACGTTCGTCTGGACCAATTCCCTTCACGGACGGTCGACTTGACGTCCCACCGCCCGACGAGAGAGCAGCCTTCCCGGTGCCGTGGCGGCGTCTCTCGCCTCCCTCGGCCGAGGAGTCCAACCAGTCGCTTTGTCTCCCCAGTAGAGAAAGTTGAGGCCAGGTACGTCAAAGGGCTTTCTGGTCCGCGAAAAAGCCATTACCTTCCTGCTCTGTACCGAATGACAAGGCCTGAGTGCTCCTCCCTCCCCCCGGGAGCACCCATGCCTCCCCGGCGCGACGGCGCGCGCCTGTGCTCCAGACCTCACCCCGTCACCACACGGAGGATGCGCGTGCACAGGAGACTCACCCGACCCGTCGCGGCGCTGGCCTGCGCCCTGCTCGCCGCAGCGGGTGCCCTCACCGCCCAGCAGAGCCCCGCCGCGGCGGCGCCCGAACCCGGGACAAGCGTCGCTGCCGACGAGTTCCAGCAGGTCACCCTCGCCAAGGGGGTGGCCGAGACCGGCGAGCCGATGACGCTCGCCGTGCTGCCCGACCGGTCCGTCCTGCACACCTCACGGGACGGCACCCTCCGCCTCACCGACGCCGCGGGCACCACGAAGACCGCCGGGAAACTGGACGTCTACTCGCACGACGAAGAGGGCCTCCAAGGCGTCGGCGTGGACCCCGCGTTCACCACCAACCGCTTCGTCTACCTCTACTACGCGCCGAAGCTGACCACGCCCTCCGGCGACGCGCCCGCAGGCGGATCCGCCGCGGACTTCGCCCCCTTCGACGGCGTCAACCGGCTCTCGCGCTTCGTCCTCAGAGCCGACGGCACCCTCGACCCCGCCAGCGAGAGGAAGGTGCTCGACGTCCCCGCGAGCCGCGGCCTGTGCTGCCACGTCGGCGGAGACATCGACTTCGACGCCCAGGGCAACCTGTACCTCTCCACGGGTGACGACAGCAACCCCTTCGCCTCCGACGGCTACACCCCCATCGACGAGCGGCCGAACCGCAACCCCGCGTACGACGCGCAGCGCTCCTCCGGCAACACCAACGACCTGCGCGGCAAGGTGCTCCGGATCAAGGTCGCCGCCGACGGGAGCTACACCATCCCGTCCGGCAACCTCTTCGCACCCGGAACCGCGAGGACCAGGCCGGAGATCTACGCCATGGGCTTCCGCAACCCCTTCCGGATGAGCGTCGACAAGCCCACCGGCATCGTCTACCTCGGCGACTACGGCCCCGACGCGGGCACGGCGAACGCCGGGCGCGGACCCGCCGGACAGGTCGAGTTCAACCGCATCACCAAGGCCGGCAACTACGGCTGGCCCTACTGCGTCGGCAACAACAGCCCCTACGTGGACTACAACTTCGCCACGTCCACCTCGGGCGCCACGTTCTCCTGCGCCGCACCGAAGAACACCTCGCCGAACAACACCGGCCTGACCGACCTGCCCCCGGCCCAGCCCGCCTGGATACCGTACGACGGGGGCTCCGTCCCCGAGTTCGGCAACGGCTCCGAGTCACCCATGGGCGGGCCCGTCTACCGCTACGACGCCGCCTCGACCTCCACGGTCAAGTTCCCGCAGAGCTTCGACGGCGACTACTTCGCGGGCGAGTTCGGCCGCAAGTGGATCAAGCGCATCGAGCAGGGCTCCGACGGCACCGTACAGTCGATCAACGCGTTCCCCTGGCAGGGCACCCAGGTCATGGACATGGCCTTCGGCCCGGACGGCGCGCTCTACGTCCTCGACTACGGCACCGGCTACTTCAACGGCGACGCCAACAGCGCGGTCTACCGCATCGAGTACGTCACCGGAGGCCGCGCCCCGCTCGCCAAGGCCACCGCGAACCGCACCTCGGGCCAGGCCCCCCTCGCGGTCGCGTTCTCCTCGGCCGGGACCTCCGACCCCGACGGCGACCCCCTCACGTACGCCTGGAAGTTCGGCGACGGATCCACCTCCACAGCCGCGAACCCCTCGCACACCTACACCGCCAACGGCCGCTACACCGCCGAACTGACCGTCTCCGACGGCACCGGCAACACCGCCACCGCCTCCGTCGTCATCACCGTCGGGAACACCGCACCGACCGTCACCCTCGATCTGCCCGCCGACGGCTCGATCATCGACCCGGGCGCGGCCGTCCCCTTCAAGGTCACCGTCACCGACCCCGAGGACGGCACGATCGACTGCTCCAAGGTGAAGGTCACCTTCATCATCGGCCACGACAGCCACGGCCACCCGCAGACCTCCGCCACCGGCTGCTCCGGCACCGTACAGACCATCGCCGACGGTGAGCACGACCCCAACGCCAACATCTTCGGCGTCTGGGACGCCGAGTACACCGACAAGGGCGCGAACGGCCAGCCCGCCCTGACCACGCACGACCAGAACATCAGCCAGGGCAGCAAGCGCCAGGCCGAGCACTTCGGCGGCTCCGCCGGCATCCAGATCGTCGACAAGGCCTCGGCGAACGGCGGCAAGACCGTCGGCTACATCGACAACAACGACTGGATCTCCTTCACCCCCTACATCCTCGGCAACGCCACCAAGCTGACCGCCCGGGTCTCCTCCGGCGGTGCGGGGGGCACGCTGGAGGTACGGGCCGGCTCACCCACCGGCACCCTGCTGGGCTCGGCCGCGGTCCCCGTCACCGGCGGCTGGGACACCTTCCGGGACGTGAGCGCGGACCTGACCAACCGCCCGGCCTCCACCACCACGCTCCACCTCGTCTTCAAGGGCGGCAGCGGCTCGCTCTTCGACCTGGACGACTTCACCTTCACCACCGGCCAGACCACCCCGGCCGGCCGCGACCTCAAGGGCATCGGCGGCAAGTGCGCCGAAGCCGCGGGCGGAGCGAGTGCGGACGGCACCCAGATCCAGCTCTGGACCTGCAACCAGACGGCAGCCCAGAAGTGGACGCCCGGCACGGACGACACGCTGCGCGCCCTGGGCAAATGCCTGGACGTCAGCGGCGCGGGCACGGCGGACGGGACGAAGATCCAGCTGTACGGGTGCAACGGCACAGGCGCCCAGAAGTGGGTGGCACAGCCTGATGGCACGTTGAAGAACCCGTCCTCCGGCAAGTGCCTGGACGCTTCCGGAGCTTCCTCGACGGACGGCACCAAGCTCCACCTGTGGACCTGCCACACCGGCGCCAACCAGAAGTGGACCCTGTCATGAACCGACGCCGCACTCGCCTCGCCTGCTGGGCCGCCGGCGCCCTGCTCGGCGCCGCCGTCCTGCCCCCGGCGGTCTCCACGGCCTCCGAACAGGCCCCGGCCGCCCCCGCCCGTGCGGCCGCGGCCGCCGCCGACCCCGCGTACGACGTGCTGGTCTTCTCCAAGACCGCCGGTTTCCGCCACGACTCCATCCCGGCGGGCATCGCCGCCCTGCGCCAGCTGGGCGCCGCCAACAACTTCACCGTCACGGCGACCGAGGACGCCGCCGCCTTCACCCCCGCCACCCTCGCCGGCTACGAGGCGGTGGTCTTCCTCTCCACCACCGGCGACGTCCTCAACGCCGCCCAGCAGACCGCCTTCGAGGGGTACATCGAGGCGGGCGGCGGCTACGTCGGCATCCACGCGGCGGCCGACACCGAATACGACTGGACCTGGTACAACGGCCTGGCCGGCGCCCTGTTCAAGTCCCACCCGCACATCCAGCCGGCCACCGTCAAGGTCGAGGACCGCGCCCACGACGCCACCGCGCACCTCGGCCCCACCTGGCAGCGGACCGACGAGTGGTACGACTACCGCACCAACCCGCGCAGCTCGGCCCACGTCCTGGCCTCGCTCGACGAGTCCACCTACAGCGGCGGCACGATGGGCGGCGACCATCCGATCGCCTGGTGCAAGGACTACCGGGGCGGGCGCGCCTTCTACACGGGCGGCGGCCACACCCAGGAGTCCTTCGCCGAGCCCGCCTTCCGCCGCCACCTGCTCGGCGGCATCCGCTGGGCCGCTGAGATGACGGAGGCCGACTGCCGCCCGGAGACCGGCTACACCACGCTGTTCGGCACCTCCGGGACGGCGGGCTGGAAGCAGGCGGGCCCGGGTTCCTTCACGCACGCGAACGCGACCCTCACCTCCCAGGGCGGCCTTGGCCTGTACTGGTACCAGGCCAGGGAGTACACCTCGTACTCCCTGAAGCTCGACTGGCGCCAGAGCGGGGACGACAACAGCGGCGTCTTCGTGGGCTTCCCCGCTTCCGACGACCCGTGGTCGGCCGTCAACAACGGCTACGAGATCCAGATCGACGCCACCGACACCCCCGACCGCACCACCGGCGCCGTCTACGGCTTCAAGTCGGCCGACCT
The DNA here is from genome assembly GCF_033109485.1 of Streptomyces cyaneofuscatus. Taxonomy (NCBI): domain Bacteria; kingdom Bacillati; phylum Actinomycetota; class Actinomycetes; order Kitasatosporales; family Streptomycetaceae; genus Streptomyces; species Streptomyces cyaneofuscatus. Next base: position 8,058,322 of record NZ_CP137002.1, read on the forward strand.
GGCGGCGCGGGACGCCGCGCTCAACCCGCCGGGGGAGTGGAACACGTACGAGATCCGGGTCGAGGGCGAGCGCCTCCAGCTCTTCCTCAACGGCCGCAAGATCAACGACTTCACCAACACCGACCCCGTGCGCAGCCTCCAGCAGGGGCACATCGGCCTGCAGAACCACGGCGACGGCGACGACGTGTCCTTCCGCAACATCCGCATCAAGGAGCTCGGAGGCGCGACCGGCCCCAGGGAAGGAGCCATCACGGGAATCGGCGGCAAGTGCGTCGACGTGGCCAACGGGTCGAGTGCGGACGGCACCCAGATCCAGCTGTGGACGTGCAACCAGTCGACAGCCCAGAGGTGGACGGCCGGCGCGGACGACACGCTGCGCGCCCTGGGCAAGTGCCTGGACGTCAGCGGCGCCGGGACGGCGGACGGTACGAAGATCCAGCTGTACGGGTGCAACGGCACGGGCGCCCAGAAGTGGGTGGCACAGCCTGACGGCACGTTGAAGAACCCGTCCTCGGGCAAGTGCCTGGACGCCTCGGGAGTCTCCTCGGCGGACGGTACCAAGCTCCACCTGTGGACCTGCCACACCGGCGCCAACCAGAAGTGGGTCCTCCCCAGCTGAGGGGACCTCTCGACTCCGGGGCCGCCGCGGGAGGCGGCGACCCCGGAACCGGCCGCCACACGGGGCCGGTGACGGCGGCGGGGCGCAACGCCGAAACGCGCCGCCGCCGTTCTCAGCCCGGTAGCCGGACCGCACCGCTTTTCCCGCAACCGACCACTGCATTAAAAGAGTTGAGACAAGCTCGTTGACAGCCCTCCCGCGCCGCAGGATTCTGAGAGCGCTCTGAGAGCGCTCTCATATTCAAGGTGATGCGCTCACCGTTCCACCCACGGATCCACCCCGATGAGGAGGACGAGCATGCCCGCTCCCTGGAAAAGCCTCGCTTCACTGACCGCCGCGCTGGCCCTCGCCGCAGGTCTGACCACCGTCGTCGGTGAGACCGCCGCCGAGGCGGCGGTCCCCGCGACCATCCCCCTGACCTTCAAGAACGACTCGGGCCGCAGCGACCAGATCTACGTCTACAACCTGGGAACGGAGCTCTCGACGGGCCGTCAGGGCTGGGCCGACGCGAACGGTGTGTTCCACCCCTGGCCGGCCGGGGGCAACCCGCCCACCCCGGCACCGGACGCGTCGATCACCGGCCCGCGCAATGGGCAGTCGATGACGATCCGAATGCCGAAATTCTCCGGCCGGGTCTACTTCTCGTACGGCCAGAAGCTTGTCTTCAAGGTCACCACCGGTGGTCTCGTCCAGCCCGCGGTGCAGAATCCGAGCGACCCGAACAGGAACATTCTGTTCAACTGGACCGAGTACACACTCAACGACGCGGGCCTGTGGATCAACAGCACCCAGGTCGACATGTTCTCGGCTCCCTATTCCGTCGGAGTCAAGGCCCCCAGCGGAACGGTCAAGACCACCGGCCGCCTCAAGCCGGGCGGCTACAACGCCGTCTTCGCCTCCCTCAGGAACCAGCCCGGAGGCTGGTCGGGCCTCATTCAGACCAGGCCTGACGGAACGGTCCTGCGCGCTCTGTCACCCGGCCACGGAGTCGGCGCCGGCGCCCTGCCGTCCGGCACCTTGAACGACTACGTCAACCGGGTCTGGAGCCGCTACAGCAGCTCCACGCTGACGGTGACTCCGTTCGCGCACGAGCCGAACACCAAGTACTACGGCCGGGTTTCCGGGAACGTCATGAACTTCACCAACAGCGCGGGCGCGGTCGTGACCTCGTTCCAGAAGCCGGACTCGGACAGCGTCTTCGGCTGCTACAAGCATCTGGACGCCCCCAACGACCTGGTACGCGGCCCGATCTCCCGCACCCTGTGCGCGGGTTTCAACCGCTCCACCCTGCTGAACGGCGCGAACCACCCCGACAACAACGCGGCGAACTTCTACAAGGACGCCGTGACCAACCACTACTCCCGAGCCATCCACGCACAGATGGTGGACGGCAAGGCGTACGGCTTCGCCTTCGACGATGTGGGCGCCCACGAGTCGCTCGTCCACGACGGCAACCCGCAGGAGGCCCTGATCACCCTCGACCGGTTCAGCTGACCCGTCTCTGTTCCCGGGCGGGGTGCGCCGCGGACTGCTCCGACCTGTACCTGGGGGAGGGGGAGACCGCTCGCACCCGGCCCGGGAAGCGCGGCGGAACAGACGCATGTCCGGACGCATACGACGTGGCCCGGTGCTGCGTGGTGCCCTCGCCGCGGTGGTGGCGGGCGCTGTGATGACGGGGATCCTCAACGCCCCGGCGCAGGCCCCCGCTCCCGACACGGCCCCCGACCCGTCGGTGGCCGCCGCGGCCAAGCCCGCAACGACCGAGGCCGAGGCGCTGGCCGTCGCCGCCCGGAGCGGGCAGCAGGTCGAGGTTCTCGGCATGCGCACCGCGCGCAGGGAGGTCTTTGCCGAGCCCGGCGGACCTTCACGGCACGCGAGTACGTTGACCCGGTCCGTACCTTCCAGAACGGTACTTGGGTCGACATCGACCGGACCCTCGTACGGGTCCTGGTTCGCCTGGTCGCCCATCTTCAGCCGGTACGTGGCGGCCACGGCCTCCAGGTTCATCAGAGCCCGATTCCCCGGAAGACAGCCCCAGCCGTTGCTGCCGTCATCACCGCCCGTCAGCAGCCACAGTGCACTCAACTCGACGGGTATCCGAGTGCTGAGGCCGTCATCCAAGGCGGCGATGTCGACAGGATCGGCTCCAGCACGGAGCGCGCCATAAGAGTCGGGAGCATTCAACTCCAGCCAGCGGGTGATGCACTGCCACGCGTCGGCGATCTCTCGGATGGCACCGGCCTCGGCGGCGGGCCGGCGTCGCTGGGCACTCTGGTCCTCGCTGTGCTCCCGGACGGCGGGCTGCGTGGAGGGAACCGGGTTCACGTACCTGATCTCGATCCGGTCAGGCTCGCGAATGTAGCCGATAGTCAGCGTTGGGCAGTCCTCGAAATGGTCGCCATCGACTGTCACGCTGAGGATGCCGGGCAGACCCGAGACCTCACCCATGTCCGGGTCATCAGCGAGCTGGCCCGCCAGCACTTTCAAGGCGTACGGGACCCCAGCTCCGAGCTGGGCAGCAGAGTCGCGTATCTGAGGGGGGATCTCGACGTTCACGCCTGGCGCTCCTTGCTGGTCGAAATGAGGGCAGCCCTCACACAGTAGGTCGCCTCAGCACGTCGCCTGAAACGTCTAGGGGCGGCAGGTGATGCGGTGATGCTTCTGGCCGATCCTTGGGCGACGGATGCAGCGGGGGCGTCGTCCGTCGCGCGGCCGGGCGTTCACAGGGCTCGGGCGCCACGGAAGCCGCCCGGCCGTGCTTGCGTCACCCGGCGCGTGGACGCGCCGGGACATCACCCCTGCCTACAGCCGGAACTGGAGGTCGAGGACGTTGGTGAGTTCGACTTCGAGTCCGTGCGCGCGGCGTCCGTTGTCGCGGAAGTAGGTTTCGCCGAGGGCTTCGGCGGTGAGCTGGAGCAGTTGGTTCTCGTCGAGGCCGGCGGCTTGGGCGTCGAGGAGGCGGGCGGCGTGGTGGGGTGGGAGGGCGAGGGTGAGGTGGCGGACGCGGGACTGGTCGGTGGATCCGGCGGCGGCGGTGTAGCCGAAGCGGGCCTGGACGTCGATCATGATGCCGTCGGTGGTGGCTGTTTTCTGCCGGGCCCGGGCTCTGACCTGCGGCTGCCACCGCGTGCGGACCTCCCCTTCCAGCCGGGTGGCCAGCTGCGGGCGGGGCTGCTTGATCCGGCCCTTCACATATCGCTCCACCGTGCGCCGGCTGATGCCGAGCAGCTCGGCGACCTGATGGGTGCTGCCCCGGTGCTGGCGCACCAGGTAACGCATCTGGGCGCCGGCGGACTTGGGCGCCGGGCGCGTGAACGCCTGCTGCACGGCCCGGCCGGGCTTCTCCTCAACGGTGAGCATCCGCCGCGCTCCCTATCCTCCGGTGTCCCGGGCGGTGACCTCACCGGTCTTGATGTACCGGGCCAGGTTGGCGACTTTGCCCTCCGCAGCGAGCTGTTCCAGCACCCCGATACCCCACAGCACGTTCTGGGTGCCCTCGTGCTTGACCATGCCGGGGGAGATCCCGAGACGGAATGACCCGGGCACGGTCTTGCCTCTTGGTCGTAGGGCAGGACGTCCAGGGGGCTGGGGCCGTCGGCGGTGTAGACGGCGCAGTCGGACAGGACCGCGACCGGGTAGCGGCCGGTGGCCGCGGCGAGGGCGACCATCTTGCGGTGCATGTTGACCCGGGCCCGCGAGATGACGGCAGCCCGGATGTCGGGGCGCCACGTCGGCCGGGCCAGCGCGGGCCACGCCTGCCCCGGCACCCACCCGCCGCCCCGGGCCTTCTCCTGCAGCTTGCCGATGCCGCCCTTGACGGTCATCTTCACCGCGTCCACCACGATCCCCAGCTCAGGATCCCGCCCCTTGTAACCGTCCATCGCCTTCAGGAACTCACCGAGGGCAGCTTCTCCGCAACCTTGAGGTCGGCCATGGTGGCGACGGCGAAGCCGGGTGCTGGCCCAGGGATTCGCCGGTGAGCTGGGCGGTGGCATTGCTGATCTGGTCGATGGCTCCTCCAAGCCGCCCCCCGACCTGGGTGGCGAAGGCGCCTGTCGACACAGCAACAGCACGCAGAAGCGATGGTGGTTGAAGCGGCGTAGGTTCTCAGTCGATACCGTCGAACGGTCGGGTGAGGTATCCAGAACTGGCCGCGCACCGAGGCCAGGCCAGTCCGCCTTCTTCGGAACCGCCTCGATCACCCACAGCGTGAACGTACTCTGCCCGACAGGACGGCCGCGCTGCAGCCAGTTCTGGACGAACTGCGTTCCGGTGCACATGGCGTACCGGGATTTCACGGCGAACAGCCGGCCTCCTTGGAGGCCCTTCTTGCACTCGTTCTTCGTCATGGTCCGTGACGGTTCGGGGTACGTCGCCGCGGCCGGAGACAGGTCGCCGGTGGCCACCTTTCCTGACAGGTTCGAAGCCTTGCGCAGGTGAAGGCTGGCCGGGGTGACCGCCTCGGCCGGTGCCTGCCCGGATGCCCCGGCGGTTACGGGAGCGCGGCCTTCCAGTCCACCCCCTGGCGTTGCAACGTGTTGAGGGACGGGGCGGTGGCCCCGGCCGGGAGCGTGTAGGTGTGCATCTCCGTCCTGTCCGGGCGGGGATCGACTGACGCGCTTCCCGGCATTCCCAACGGCAGTACTGCTACCGCAGCCAGAGCTGCCCACACCTGCCTGCGGCGGGCATGGCGATAGTGGATCCGAAACAAGAGGCCCCCCTCGACTCGCGTGCCGGCGCCCGGCACGAACGGTCCCTGCCTATCGCAGACCCACGCCTAGGTGGCCAAAGCGGCCGCAAGTATTCACACATTTGGCCGAATTGGTGCTCTTGGCATTGCCCAAGCCGCTCCAGGACCCGAAGGTGGCAGCCCGATCAGCTTGTTTTTCACGTCCGCCGCTGAAGTACCAGTTGACCACCAGTGGCCGATGCGACAGTGGTGGGACCTTGGTGTGATCATGTGCGTTGTCGAGACGCTGTTGATCATGCCAAGGCCGCGAGGGTGACTCTGCTGCACGACGCTGTCCGCGTCGAGTCCCTGACCGTGTTCTCCCGGTTCCGGACCGACTTCTACGACTGCCTGACCGCCCGCGCGGACGCGTTGTTCGAGCTGACGGACTGGTGCCCCACCGTCCGCGACCCGCGCGAAGCGGTCCTTCCGCTGCGGCGGTTATCCTCGCCAGCTCGGTAGAAAGCCGCTGCGGCTCCGGCGATGCCCGGACGGTAGCGGGTCGCGGGGCCTTGTCCAGCGCGGTCTCCAGACGGTGGAGTTTTTCGTCGCGGCTGTCGAGGGTGAGCTGGTGGACGGCCTCCTCGGCGGGGAGCAGGCGTTCCGCGCGCAGGGTGAGAGTGCGGACGCGGGCGCGTTGAAGACCGAGGCCAGTGAGGAGCTTGCGGGTGGTGGCAGCGAGGGCCGGGGAATGGGTGGTGGCTTCGGTGAGGGCTCGGGCGCGGGAGGTCTGAGTGCGGTCGGCGTAGGCGACGGTGAGGGTGAGCGCTTGGGCGATCTCTCCGCTCGCCCGTAGTCGGCCGCCGACTTCTTCAGCCAGGCCCAGCACCGTGCTGTGACGCCGCTCGGGATCGAGGTCGTCGTGGTCGAAACGGTGACCGGCACTCAGGGACTTGGGGGCAACGCCGGGGACGACGGGGCGTTCGTCGAGTCCGCGGGCCCGGTCGTGGGCTTGGCGGGCGGCGGCAGCTCCGAGGATGCGTTGGAGGGTGGTCAGTCGGGTGTCGGCGATGTCGCCAACGGTGTTGATCCCGTAGCGGGCCAGGGTGCGGGCGGTCTTGGGCCCGGTGCCGGGGAGAGCGGAGGCCGGTTTGGTGCGCAGGAACGCGGCGATCTCGTACGGGTTGTCCCGCACCACCGTGGCCGCGCCCGGCGAGGTGGCGTCGGCGGCCATCGCCGCGATCGAGCGCGTAGGCCCGGCCCCAGCCGAGCACTCCACGCCGTGGAGGGCGAGCAGCCGCAGCCGGAGCACGGCGACCAGACCATCGGTGTCGCGGCCCCAGTAGGTCAGGGCGCCGGTGAGGTCGACGTAGGCAGACCAGTCGGCGGGCTGGGGTTCGACGCGGGAGCTGATGCCGTCGACGACCGTGAGCAGCTGCCTGTACAGCTCCTCAGTCCGTTCGGCGGGGTGGAAGTGGATCCGCAGGATCGCGCGCGTACGCGGCTGGCTGGTGGTGTTCATCCTGGGCTCCCGGGGCTTTTGTGGCCGAGACGGGTGAGGTCGGCCGAGCGGTTTCCGGCGGGCTGGAGGTCGCTCCAGGGGTGCAGGCGGGCTCCAGCGGTGCCGTCGGGAATCGTCCGCCCGGGTCCGGGCTGGGCGGGTGTGGGGGAGGGATCCTGGCCGAGCAGGTCGAGGACGGCCTGGGGCCCGGGGGTAGCGCGAGCGGTCGCGAGTTCATCGAGGTCCCAGGCCATCTCGCCGACGACGGTGCGCCGGGGGCCGCGGGCTTCCACGGTGCCGCGTACGAGGAGCAGCCCGTGGTGGAAGACGGTGTACGCGCACCACTCGTGGGAGTCTTCGAAGAACGCCAGATCGACCAATCCGCTGCCGTCTTCGAGGGTGACGAAGATGATCCGTTTGCCTGAGGCGATGGGCGGGGTCTGGGTGGAGGCGCGGACGCCGGCGACCAGGACGCGCTCTCCGGGGTGCATCGCCCGCAGGTGCTTGGCGTCGGTGGCGCCGATCTCGCGTAGGAGGCGGTGATGGTCTTCCATGAGGTGCCGGGAACGTCGATTTTGAGGACGCGGAGTTCGGCGTCGAGGCGTTCGCGGGCGGTCATCTCCCGCAGCCCGGACGCCCCGGCCGTGTGCGGGGTGGTGGCGAGCGGCAGCTGCCCGGCTCCGGGGCGGGTGCGGGCTTGGCGGTGGAGCTCGGTCGCCTGGAGCAGCAGGTCCCGCCGGGACGCCTCGCCCTTGACCTGGTCGAGGGCGCCGATGCTGATGAGGCGTTCGACGGTGGGGAGCTTGGGGTGGGTGCGGGCGTAGATGCTGAGTGGGAGTTCGTCCGGCCGTTGCTGCCCGTGTCGTTGCGGGGGCGGAAGCGGCTGGACGACCGTAGGGTCCTGAACGGGATCGTGTGGAAGTTCCGGACCGGGACAGCCCTGGCGGGACGTGCCCGAGCGCTATGGTCCGTGGGCCACGCTGCATACCCGTTTCCGCAGGTGGGCGGCGGACGGGACGTTCGACCGAATGCTGCGGGCCGCCCAGGCGAAAGCGGACGCGGCGGGCGACATCGAGTGGCTGGTGTCGGTCGATTCCACGATCGTCCGGGCCCACCAGCATGGGGCGGGGGCTCGAAAAGAGGGCTCCGCGACCCGGCCCCCGGGCGGTCCAGGGGTGGCCTGACCAGCAAGATTCATCTTGCCTGTGACGGCAGAGGCCGTCCGCTCGGCTTCGTCGTCACGGGCGGCAACACCAACGACTGCACCCGGTTCACCGCCGTGATGGAAGCGATCCGGGTGCCCCGGATCGGACCGGGGCGACCCCGCACCCGGCCCGATTACCTCCTGGGCGACAAGGGCTACAGCTCGAAAGCGATCCGCGCCTGGCTCCGCCGCCGCGGCATCCCTCACACGATTCCCGAGCGTGCCGACCAGGTCGGCAACCGGGCCAGGCGGGGCAGTCGCGGTGGCCGCCCGCCGGCCTTCGACCGCGAGGCCTACAGGCACCGCAACGTCGTGGAACGGTGCTTCAACCGCCTGAAGCAGTGGCGCGGCATCGCCACCCGCTACGACAAAACCGCCCAGTCCTACAAAGCGGCCGTCACGCTCGCGTCACTCCTGATGTGGGCGTGACATTTGACGACAGAACCTAGAGGTGTTGATGTCGACGGGTAGGACGGGGACGTTGTGGCGGCGGGCGTCGGCGACGATGACGCGGGCTGGTTGTTCGCGCTTAACTGTCATGTCTCATAGGGTAGTTGGAGCGAACCCTCGAACGCATTTGTTGGGTGTTCCGTCGGACCCGGCCGGGTCCGGCACCGCCTCAAGAGCAAGCTGATCAAGGGAAAGAAGCACGGGGGCGTCTGGGACGAATGGGTCGTCGCCGCCGAGGCCTACGAGGCGGCCGGCGTCGCCCGCGAACTCGCCGGCCCCGACGCATCCCACCTCTTTCCCTCGGCCCTCAACTTCAGCGGCCGCGACAGCCGTTACGAACGATTCTTCGAGTGGGTCAACAGCGAAGAGGGGGCCCGTCTCGGGCTGGCTCCCATTCCGCCGGATCCGCTCATCCTGCGGCGGACCTTGGCCCTTGAGATCGCACACCGCCCCGGTGGACTGCTGGCCGCGAAGATCCAGCTCAAGCACCTGTCCGTGGTCACCACCGAGGGCTACACGAACCGGCCCGGAGGCGCACAGGCCAAGTTCCTCGCCGAGATCGGCGAGGCCGAGCACGGCCGCAACCTCGCCCTGACCCTGGAGGCCTTCCGCGACTTCCAGGCCGGCCGCCAGCCGGCCGGGCTGGGTGCCCGGGATCTGATCAACTTCTTCAAAACCGTCGAAAGTGAACCCCAGAAGGGCGCATCGGCTCCGCAGGTCAAACCCAGTGACCAGGAAGTGATCAACCTGCTGGCGCAGCGGGCCGGCACCTTGCACCTGGGCATCGCGAACTACTGCTGGTTCATCGACCCGGACAAGGCGCTCTGCCTCAAACTCGCCCAGGCCAAGGACCGCAGTCGCCCCTTGGTCGGGATGTGTGACTCCGCCCGATGCCCGCAGGCCACCCACCACCCCTGCCACCGGCCCGTCTGGGCATCGGCCGCGGCCAGCAGCGGGGTCTTCATCGGCAAGATCGGCCGGTCCCAGAAGGACGAGAAGGCGCGGCTCACGGCGGAAGCAGAGCGGGCCGACCAGGTCGTCGCGGGCATCGACGCGGCGCTGGTGGCTGCCACTGGAGGAGCACATGGGCAGGATCAGTGAGAGCGACCGGAGCCGGAACGAGGAAGCGATCCGGGCCGCCATGGACCGCCTCCTTCGCGGAGAACTGCCGCCCGGCGGCCGCTGCGACCTCAAGACCCTCGCGGCCGAGGCCGGAGTGACCCGCACCGGCTTCTATCCGAAGAAGGACCGCGACGGCAGCGTCCGTGAAGGGCCCTACCAGCACCTCGGTGACGAGTTCGTACGCCGCCTGGTGGCTCGCCGGGAGGCCGGGGAGATGCCGGACCCCAGAGACGCACAGATCGAGCGTCTCAAGGCCCAGAATGCCGAGTTGAAGGACCGCGTCGCCGCCAGGGACACGGCCATCGAGGAGCTGACCGCGTTCAAGAAGCTCGCGCTGTCCCGGCTCGCCGCCCAGCAGGAAGAGATCATGCGCCTGCGCAGCCCCGATCCGGCGCCGCCGGCCCGGCTCACCGCAGTCTCCCGGAACCACGGCGACGTCATCGGAACCTGCAGCTGACACTCCCGGCGGGGCGAGCCGCCTCGGACAACCGGTCAGCGGCCGGGCAGAAGGTCGGCGAGAAGGGCGGTGATGCGGGCTTGGATCTCGTCGCGGATCGGCCGGACCGCCTCGACTCCTTGCCCTGCCGGGTCGTCGAGTTTCCAGTCGAGGTACTTCTTGCCCGGGAAGACGGGGCAGGCGTCCCCGCAGCCCATGGTGATGACCACGTCGGAGGCCTGGACGGCTTGGGTGGTCAGCACCTTGGGCACCTCGGCGGAGATGTCGATGCCGACCTCGTTCATCGCTTCGACGACGGCCGGGTTCACCGAGCCGGCGGGGGCCGAGCCCGCGGAGCGGACCTCGACCTTGCTCTGGCCGAGATGGGTGAGGAAGGCGGCGGCCATCTGCGAGCGTCCGGCGTTATGGACGCACACGAACAGCACCGACGGCTTGGAGAGCATGGTGTCAGACACGGGCAGGGCCTTCCTCGGCGGCGGCCGCAGGGGCCGACAGGGGCTGGGAGCTGGGAAAGTAGCGGCGGGCGGCGAGCGCGACATAGACCAGACCGATCAGCACCGGCACCTCGATCAGTGGGCCGACAACACCCGCGAGGGCCTGCCCGGAGGAGGCGCCGAACGTCGCGATGGCCATCGCGATGGCGAGCTCGAAGTTGTTGCCCGCGGCCGTGAACGCCAGCGTCGTGGCCCGTGGATAGTTCAGTCCCACGGCCTTGCCCAGGGCCATGGAACCGGCCCACATGAGCGCGAAGTACACCAGCAGCGGCAGCGCGATCCGCGCCACGTCCAGCGGCTGCGAGGTGATCGCATCACCCTGCAGGGCGAACAGCACGACGATCGTGAACAGCAGCCCATACAGCGCGAACGGGCCGATCCTGGGGATCAGCTTCGCCTCATACCAGGTGCGTCCCTTGGCCTTCTCGCCCAGCTTGCGGGTCGCGAACCCGGCGGCCAGCGGGATGCCGAGGAAGATCAGCACGCTGCGGGCGATCTCCCACACCGACACGTTCAGCCCGGTCGTCTCCAGACCGAGCCAGCCTGGCAGGACCGAGAGATAGAACCAGCCCAGCAGGCTGAACGCGATCACCTGGAACACGGAGTTGAGGGCGACCAGGACCGCGGCGGCCTCGCGGTCTCCGCAGGCCAGGTCGTTCCAGATGATCACCATGGCGATGCACCGGGCGAGGCCGACGATGATCAGTCCGGTCCGGTATTCCGGCAGGTCCGGCAGGAAGATCCAGGCGAGCGCGAACATCAGCGCCGGCCCCAGCACCCAGTTCAGGACCAGGGAAGGGATCAGCAGGCGGCGGTCCCGGGTGACGGAGTCGAGCCGGTCATAGCGGACCTTGGCCAGCACCGGATACATCATCACGAGCAGAGCGAGCGCGATCGGCAGCGAGACCCCGGCGACCGTCACCTTCGCCAGTGCGTCCCCCAGGCCTGGGACCAGGCGGCCCAGGCCCAGACCGACGCCCATCGCGATGAGGATCCACACCGCGAGGAAGCGGTCCAGGAACGACAGCCGGGCCGCGACCGGCCCCGCCGGGGCGGTCGTTGTCTCGCTCACGACGCGGCCCCCGCCGGAGCTTCCAGGGGCTCAAGGTGCTGAGTCTGCGGGTTGGCGAGGGCGGCCGAGAGATGGTCGGTCATCTCGGGCAGCAGCCGGTAATACACCCACGTCCCGCGCCGTTCGGAGGCGATCAGGCCGGCCTGCTTCAGCAGCTTGAGGTGGTGGGAGATCGTCGGCTGGGACAGATCGAAGGCAGGGGTGAGGTCGCAGACGCAGATCTCCCCGCCCTCCCGCGAGGCGATCATCGACAGCAGTCGCAGCCGCACCGGGTCACCCAGGGCCTTGAACACCTTCGCCAGCTCGACCGCCTGGTCCTCGGCCATCGGGGCGGTCAGCAGGGTCGGGCAGCACCCCTCGGCGTCCTGGCCGATTACCACCAGCTCTTGTTTTGACATGCCTCTATGTTGACGTTTTTCGATCCAGGGCGCAAGGTTGCATCGAGAAACGTCAATGCAGCCCGATCCGGGCCCCGCCAGGCCCTGTCATCGAGGAGTGAAGGTCATGAGCGAGCAGTCCACCGACCTGCGTGAGACCGTCCGTCAGCGCTATGCCGCGGCCGCCGTCCAGGTTGCCGAGGGCGGCACCGCCTGTTGCGGACCGGCCGCCATCGAGGTCGACGAGAACTTCGGCGGGACCCTCTACGCCGCCGACGAGCGCGATCAGCTGCCCGCCGAGGCCGTCGCCGCCTCGCTGGGCTGCGGCAACCCCACCGCCGTCGCTGACCTCCACGAGGGCGAACGCGTCCTGGACCTCGGCTCCGGCGGCGGCATCGACGTCCTGCTCTCCGCCCGCCGCGTCGGCCCCACCGGCAAGGCCTACGGCCTGGACATGACCGAGGAGATGCTCGCCCTCGCGCTCGCCAACCAGAAGAAGGCCGGCGCCACCAACGTCGAGTTCCTCAAGGGCACCATCGAAGCTATCCCCCTCCCGGCGAACACGATCGACGTGGTCATCTCCAACTGCGTCATCAACCTGTCCACCGACAAGCCCGCCGTCTTCGCCGAGATGATCCGCGTTCTGGCCCCCGGCGGCCGGATCGGCATCTCCGACGTCGTCGCCGACGACACCCTCACCGCCGACCAGCGGGCCGAGCGCGGCGACTACGTCGGCTGCATCGCCGGGGCCCTCTCCTTCGCCGAATACCGCCACGGCCTCGAAGCCGCAGGCTTCACCGACATCGAGATCACCCCCACCCACGCGGTCGCCGACGGCATGCACTCCGCCATCGTCCGCGCCGCTAAGCCCGCCGCCAGCGAAGCCCTCACCAGCAAGAGCGCGACCACCGACTCCTGCTGCGGCGTCACTGCCTGCTGCACACCCGCCGAACAGGCCACCGATCCGACCACCACGATCGACAAGGCCAAGAACGCGTCCGGCTGCGGCTGCAACTGACGACACCACTGCCCGGCCCGTCACCCTCAAGAGGGACATCCGGCGGTCCGGCAGAGCGACACAACCGCCCGCTCTGATCCGACACGATGCCTCGTCCCGAACCAGCCCAACGGGACACGACCAGCGCGGGACACAGCGACTGCGGAAACAAGGGCGGCCACATGCCCGGGTCAGAGCGGCCGGGCCGGAGGCTCACGTGTGCGACTCAGCCGGATCTGCCCGATGAGCGCTGGACCTGTCCAGCCGAATCACGGCCATGCTCAGTGGCTGCTGCCACCGGCGGCGACAGCGCCTTGAGCGCGGGAAACAGCTCAGCCCTACGGAGGTAACGTCATGATCATGAACCTGCACGGCGACGCCATACCCGAGGGGCTGTCCCGGCGCGCGCGGTCCTTCGTCGCGATTCACGGTGTCAGGGCGGACGCCACGCCCCTGGAGCCGTACCGAGAGCAGTGGCTCGCGCTGGGAATACCTGGGGAGGTCGTCGACCGGGCGGTGGCGTACCAGGAACGCTGGGGCGGCCTGGTCCTCCCTCCAGCGCCGGTGTACGAGTGCGGTCCCCGCTACCTCTACGCCGATGTGCCCGAGCCCGCTCACGGGGGCGGGTGGTGGTTCACGGGCGGCGAACCGCGGGCGTCGGTCGCCTTTTCCTTCATGATCGGCCCGAACGGCGAGTTCGGCCTGTGGGGCGATGTGTGGGCTCCGCTGTACGCCTCTGTCGAGGGCTGGGTGGAATCGCTGGCGCTCACCCACCACGCCTCCCGCTGGGCCAAGCAGGTCACCAGACTGCACGGCGCCGAGGTCGAGGCCCTTTCGCTGGAGGGTTTGGAGCCGGTGGAAGAGGTGCAGGGCATCGTCGACACATGGTGGCGCGGCCCGGACTCGCTGGTGGCGCTGCACAACGGCGAGGCAGAATGCTTCACCGGCCGCGCGCGCCGCGTGGCACTTGTGTACGCGGGGCTCGACGAGTGGGGGCTGCACGGGCACTGAGCCCCAAGGGGCGCGCGTTTTCGAACTGCCGTCGAGCCCTCGCCCCTCAGGAAGACCTATAGGGCCCCGCGCTCCGGGCCGGGAGTCCTTCTGGTCGGACAAGGCCAGCCCGACGAACCTCTCGGTCGCCGAGGACCGAGCCGCGAAGGCCGCCGAATTCAGAAAGATCCAGATCATCGCGTGGACCAGGACGGATTTCTCTGGAGCCAACCTCCCGACATGCGCGGCAGGTTGCGCATGGCAGCTGTCCAACCGAGCCAAGTACGGCGCTCAGTCACAATCGCGTAGCTGAGCGAGAGCGTTGGCAACCGAGGTCGACAGTTGGCGGAGTGCCCGGGCTCCTCATGGGCAGGTGGGACGGTGGGGTAGCTCTGACCGAGCCCCCGAGCGGGAGGGGCACTTCGTGTTCGAGGACTTCGCCACCAGGACGGTGCGCACAAGTGAGGCGTCCGTCTTCGTTCGGTACGGGGGCGAGGGCCCGCCTCTGCTGTTGTTGCATGGCCACCCGCGCACGTCGGCGACCTGGCACCGGGTCGCGCCCCTCCTGGTGCGGCGCGGGTTCAGCGTCGTCTGCCCCGACCTGCGCGGGTACGGGCGCTCTCGCGGCCCAGCGCCCGCTTCGGACCATGTCCCGCACTCCAAGCGCGCCGTGGCCCAGGACATGATCGAAGTCATGCGGGCGCTCGGGCACCAGCACTTCGGTCTCATCGGCCACGACCGGGGAGCTGCTGTGGCACTGCGCCTGGTGCTGGACCACCCTCCCGCGGTGACCCGGGTGGCGTTCCTGGACGGCCTGCCCCTGAGCGAGCACCTGACCCGTGCGGACGCCCGGTTCGCCACCGCGTGGTGGCACTGGTTCTTCTTCGCCCAGCCGGAGATCCCCGAACGCGTCATCAACGCCGATCCCGACGCCTGGTACCGCGGCGACCCCGAAGCCATGGGGCAGGAAAATTACGACGATTGGCGGACCGCCACCCGCAATCCAGACGTCGTCCGCGCCATGCTGGAGGATTACCGCGCCGGGCTCACCGTGGACCGCCGGCACGAGGAGGCCGACCGTGCCCGAGGCGCGCGGATCGCCTGCTCCGTGCTGGTCCTGTGGTCGCTACGAGACGACCTAGAGGACCTGTACGGCGACCCGCGCACCATCTGGCGCGACTGGGCCGACGACGTCCGGGGCCACGGCATCGACTCAGGCCACCATGTGGCCGAGGAAGCCCCCGGCCCGCTCGCCGCCGCCCTGGGCGACTTCTTCAACAGCTGACGCTGCCTCGCTCGCCCCGGAAAGGCGTGTGCGTAACACGATTGAACAAGCTGGTTGACGGCTATGAGCGCAAAGTCGGGGCCTCAGGCCCCCGCCCTGGGGCTGCCAGTGGGGTGGAAGAGGGTTTGGCGTCCACCTGAGTCGCCGGTTTGCCCTGCAGCTGGCGGTCCGCGGCGCTCGCCGCCGCGCGTGAAGCCGGCCCCGTCCCCTCGCGCCGCCCCCGCGCACCCCGCTGATCACCGGCGTGGCCAGACACCGGGCTCCCCGTCTGGGAATCCTGGATCCGTGGGATCAGGGATTTGCTTATTGGTAACCCATGGGTTACCAATAAGGGGTGGACCCGTTCGTCGCCCTGGCCGACCCCGTACGCCGTGATCTGCTGCGCGCACTCGCCTCCGGCCCGGCCCGGGTGGTCGACCTCGCGGCGCGGCATCCGATTAGCAGGCCTGCGGTGAGCAAGCATCTGCGCGTGCTCACCGAGGCAGGGCTGGTCACGGCCGAGGACCGCGGTCGCGAGCGTCACTACGCGCTCGCCCGCGCGGGTCTCGCCCCGGTCCGGGACCTGCTCGACGAACTCGCCGGGCGCTGGCCCCCGATTCCCGAGAGCGCTTTCGACGCCCTCGACCTGGAGGTCCGCAGAACGGTCCACGACCGCCGGGCCGGCACCGATGCCGTTCCCGGTACCGGAAGACCTCAGGAGGACTCCGCATGACCAGCACCCCCACCGGGCGTCGCGTGACCGTCGACGGCCTGGACAGCATCGCCTTTGACCGCACCTTCCGGGCCGGCATCGAAGATGTCTGGGCGGCGGTCACCGAGTCGGACCGGCTGGCCCGCTGGATCGGCGAATGGACCGGCGACCCGTCGACCGGCTCGGTCGACTTCCGGATGCTCTACGAGGGCGACGAGCACCAGGCCGAGGTCTTCACCATCCAGGAGTGCCAGGCCCCCAGCCGTCTCGTCCTCATCTCGCAGGTGCCCGGCGAGGACGTCGTCTGGCACATGATGCTCACGCTCGCCGAGCACGAGGGCACCACCACCCTCACCTTCACGCAGTCCGTCGGCGACGACCCGGCGATGGCGGGCGGCGTGGGCCCCGGCTGGGACTACTACCTCGACCGGCTCGTCGCCGCCGAGACCGGCGGCGACCCGGCATCCGTCGACTTCAGCGACTACCACCCCGTCCACACCCAGCACTACCTCGACATGTTCAGCTGAGCCCGACGAGCCGCGATGTACCAGCCGGACGCTTGCCCAGTGGCCAGGCGGTCGCACAGGAGAGAGCACAGAGCGTCCTGCTGTTTCCACCCCGCCTCAACCGCCCGCCGGCGCACTCTTAGACCAGACCGCCGGGAGCAAGGTCGGGACGCAGCCGGTGCCAGGAAGGGTGGCGCAGGCGTCCGGCGCGAGTGCGGGAGGTGTAGCGGACCTCACCGACAAGCCGGGGGAGTACCCACCGGGCCCCTGCTACCGGCGGTACCTGCGCGAAGGGGCAGCTGTCGATGGCCGCCGCCTGGAGGAGTTCGGCAAGGCAGATGCGTTCGGTCTCGCTCCAGCCGGTGCCGACGCTGCCCGCGTAGTGCAGCACGCCGTCGTGCCGCTCGCCGACCAGGACGGCCCCGGGCAGACCGGTCAGCCGTCCGCGTCCGGGGACCCACCCGCCGATCACGACGTCGGCGAGCCGGTGCACCTTGATCTTCACCCAGGTCTTCGAGCGTGCCCCGGGCTCGTACCGGGAGGCAAGCCGTTTCGCGATCAGCCCCTCCAGCCCGGCTTCCCGGGCCATCTCCCACGCCTCAGCCCCGTGCCCGGTGATCGCCGAGGGCGTTGCCCAGGCGGGCCCGGCGAGCCCGAGACTTGTCAGCAGTTCTCGCCGCTCCGCGTACGGCAGCCCGGTCAGGAGCCGGCCGTCGAGGTGCACGACGTCGAAGAGCATCAGGTGCGCGGGCACCCGGCCCGCCACCCGTGCGGCCTTCGCGGGAGCGCTGGCGAGGCCCATCCGCTGCTGGAGGCGTTCGAAGTCGCTGCGGCCCTGATCGTCAAGGGCGACGATCTCTCCGTCCAGCACGGCGCTGCGCGCGCCGAGGGCGTCGGCGAGGGGGAGGAATTCGGGGTAGACGGCGGTGATGTCTGTACCCGAACGAGCGCGCAGGAGAATAGAGCCGTCGCCCGGCAAGTAGACCATGGCCCGCTGGCCGTCCTGCTTCACCTCGAACGCCCACTGGTCCTCCACCTCCGCCGGCGGCAGCGGGCCCGGTGTTGCGAGCATCGGCTCGATCCTCGGCAGCACGGCGCCCGCAGCGGTAGGGGGAGGGTCAGGAGGCACTGCGCTTCTTCGCGGCCGCCTTCTTCGTCGTTCTCTTCGACGCCGTGGACTTCTTCGAGGCGGCCGTCTTCTTCGCAGGAGTCTTTCTGGCGGTCTTCTTCGACGGCCGCATCTCGTGCACGGTGGCGTCCTTGCCGTTCTCACCGCGCGATTCCTGGGCCGCCTTGACGGAGGCGTTGAGGGCGGCCATCAGGTCCACGACCTCGCCCTTGTCCTGCTCCCCGTCCTCGGCCGGGGCCGGGGGGGCCTTGCCCTCGGCCTTCGCGGCGATGATGTCCTCCAGGGCCTCGCGGTACTCGTCGTGGAAACCGGAAAGGTCCTTGATCGTCATCCGCTCGGCCAGCTCCAGAGCCTGCTCGATCTCCTCCTCGCCGATCTCGACCTCGCGCGGGGCCAGCTCGTCGGGGCTACGGACCTCGTCGGGCCACTTCATGGAGTGCAGCACGATCGCCCCTTCGCGGATGCGCAGGAGGCCCAGGCGCTCGCGGCCGTGCCATGCGAATTTCGCCACCGCGACCTTCGAGGACCGCTCCAGGGCCTTGCGCAGCAGGGTGTAGGGCTTGGCGGCGACCTGCCCGTCGGCGGCCAGATAGTAGGAGTCGCTGATGCGTACCGGGTCGATCGTGTCGGCGTCGACGAACGCTGCGATCTCGATCGCCTTCGCCGTCGGCAACGGCATCCTTTCGAGCTCCTCGTCCGTCACCGCGACCGTCTGATCCTTCGCGATCTCGTAACCCTTACCGATCTCGTCCTGAGAGACGACCTCACCGTCGATCTCGCACACCTTCCGCGTCCGCACCCGCCCCATGTCGGCGAGGTGCACCCGGTGGAAGCGGACGTCGTGGTCCTCGGTCGCGGACACGATCTTCACCGGGATCGTGACCAGCCCGAAGCTGATGGCACCGGCCCACAGTGGTCGCGGCATCTTCTCCACCTCCAGTGCCCCCGTGCCGTTGCTCGGCGAGGAAGGGCCGGGAAGGCCCGGTCGGAAGCGCCGGGCCGGCTACGTCGTATCTGCTGATCCTCACGCGGGGCAGAGGAGCCCGCATCTCCACCAGCGCGGCTTATCGTGCGGCCGGCCCGGATCGGCCATCACGAGTGGCGCTCTACGTACATCGTTCTCGCGCTGCAGATCTCCGGGGCCGGGCGGGGCGCGCAAGGGACACGCCCCGCCACAGCAGCTATCGACGGTGGGGTCAGGCGTTCTGGGCTTGCTCGACGGTGAGGTAGACGCAGAGAACGGCGTCCGCGCCGACGACGGCGAGCAGGCGTTCGATCGTCTCGGAGGGGGCGGCTATGCGCAGATCGGTGCGTTGGTGGGTGGTGAGAAGGAGTTTGAGGAACATGGAGTCGGCGAAGGTGATGCCGCTGGCATCGAGGATGACGCCGGTGTTATCGGCCAGGGCGGCGTCGATCTGTGCCTGGAGGGGTGGGAGGGAGTCCAGGTCGAATTCGCCGCGGGGTGCTATGACGGCCAGCGGCACGCTGCTCAGTCTGCGTTCGGGGGTCGACATGGAGGTGAGTATTCCCTGCCGTGAGATCGCGTCAGGTGCCAGGGGCATACCCCGCTGCCCGCAGGGCGGGAGGAGTGCCCTGCCGGGCAGCTCTGGCTGGACACCAGCCAGGGGTGGGGAGCAGGTCCGTGGCGCCAGTGAGATCCCGGCCGTGCTGAAGGAATACCGACGAGGATTACAGCAGGCTCTGGCCTGCTGCACCCCTCACTTATGGTCGCGGGGCGGCCTGCCTCGGCTTCGGCAGTCGGCCGGGGGCCCACAAGCGTTTACACGCCCCCGTCGTGGCGCCCTGCTCCCCGCGTATCCCTCCGCGCCGGAGGCGCCCCGCGCGTGATCTGCACGGACACGCGTTTGCCGACGGCTTCTCGGCGGAGTTCGAAGTCCTGGCAGACCGTGAGAACGAGCTCCAGTCCGTGCTGTCCGACGCGAAGGGGAGGGGAGCATGGCGCCGAAGTCCCAGCGGACGGATGCGGCGCGGGGCCGGGCCCGGTTCCGGTTCCGGCGCGGACGGTTCCGGGCTCGACACGGCCTGCACAGGCGTGGGCGCGGGCGAGGCCGCTCGACGGGCGCGGTCCGCCTCAGCCCAGGCCACCTGGCGGGCCCGCCGTTCCTCCTCGTTCGCCCCGTACAGCAGGGGGGCGAGGCGGTCGACCACGGTGATTCCTCCGGGACGGTCGTGCCCGAGCAGTAGCGGTGGAGGGTAGACGCGCTGACGCTCAGCCGCCGGCCCAGCGGCTCGTAACTTCTCCCGTCCCGCGCCTTCAGTGCGCGCACAAGTTCCGCGAACTCCTGGACGGCGGCTTCCTTCGGCACTCCATCCCCCTCGACCGGCGTCCCATCCTTCACGTCCCTGCACGTCAGCGAGGGTGGAATCGTTCCGGGACGAATCGTGGGCGCGTGATCGTTGCAGCCGGCGGGCGCCGGCCGCACGCTGGTGGAGCACTGACCGAAGAGCGACCCGACGGGGGACCCACCACCATGAACAAGCTCCGCACCGCACTCGCCGCCGCAGCCGCAGCCGCACTGGGCCTCGCGGCCCTCGCCACGGCCCCGGCGCAGGCCGCTGCACAGCCCGCCTTCCTCGCCGCCTCCCAGATGCCGCCGTCGTCGACGCCGTGGACCGCCACCCAGGTCTTCACCGGCGTCCCGGAGAACGGCGGCGTCCTCTGCGCCCCGTACAAGATCCCGGCACAGAACACCCGCTACCGCGAGTTCAGCACCGAGCTCGACACCAACGGCGTCCAGGTCACCACCGTCGCCCGCACCGAAGCCGACGCCGTGAAACTGGTCAACACCCTCCGCGGGGCCCTCGCCGGCTGCGGCCCCCTGCTGGAGCAGCAGAACCCCGGCCTGCAGGCCGTCAGCGCGTCCCACGGCAAGCTCGCCGTCGAGGAGGGCGCCTGGGTCTACAGCCTGGACACCTCCGACCCGCAGATCGGCAGCTCCGACATCCACCTCTTCTCCGTCGGCCGCGACGGCCGCACCGTCACCCTCGTCCGCTGGGGCCAGATGGGCGACCTCGAGGACGCCCCGCTGACCGCCTTCCGCACCACGACGAAGACCGCCGTCAACAAGCTCCACTGACCCGGGGACTCCCCCCAGAGCTGACCACAGCTCGACAGCGGCGCGACCGGAACCCGGGCGCGCCACTGTCGAGCCCACCTGCCCCGCAGACGGCAGAGAGGGGCCGGACTGCGGCGGGGATTCCGCACCGCCGAGGTGCGGTCACCGCCCGACATGAACACCCGTAGCGGTCCGCGTCCCGCCCCGCTGAGCACCTGCTCCCACGTACGGCCCCGCTCCTCGATGCCGACCCCACCACCATCCCCGGCCCGGCGCTCCCCCTCCTCGACCAGGGCCCCGCCGCACCTCCACATCGCCCAGGACCGAGGTGAACACCGCCTAAGGGTTTCAGGTCTTCCCCCTGTTGTGATGCTCTGGCCCCGCATCCTGTCCGCCGGTTAGTGTGTTCGCCGGGGCGAAGTTGGCTAACTCCATACATCAACGCCGGCGTTGCATGCCGACGCCGGGGGGAGCTTGTGGCTGGTTGGTGGCGAAAGGAGTCCCCGCCGGAGAGGGAAGTGCCGTTGACGGGCGAGCCGGAGTTCTCGGCCGGGTCGGCGCGCGGGACGCTGCCCGCGCATATCGACGGACCTGGCGGACGGCGGGCGGTGGCGCTCGCCGTGCACGATGACGGCGTGGTGCTGACCGACGGCGATGAGCGCCAGAGTGTTCTGGCGGAACCTAGCCCTCGCCCTCACGCTCGGGGAGACCGCCTTCGAGGGCCGCGACCGGGCCCGCCCCCCTGCGCCAGGCCCGGTCAAGCCCGAACCCGTCACCGGCGACGCGGTGGTCCTCAGCCGCCGGGTCTATCCCGTCAATGAGGTGATGAGGCCATCACCCGCCGAATCCGCCGGGAATTCAGCTCCGCTGAGTCGGCCCTGCGCGACGACCGACCCCGCCCGTACACCGCTGGAGAGGGCCTCCGGGCTCAAGGGACCCGGCCGAGGCGCGGAGCGAGGCTCCCGAAGCAGTGTCCGCACTCCGAGCCGACGAAGCCTGAGACCGCCCCGCGACCGGCCGAGCGCCTCGCCCTCCCAGAGCCCCCTTTTCGGGCCCCGGCCGCGTGCTGATGGGCCCGGACCGTGGTCGAGTCCACACAGGCGACCGTCCAGTCGACCCGCCCGACGGCATCGAAGTGCTGCTGGACGTGGGCCGGCAGGCGGTCCCAGGTGCCGTCAGCGGACCAGTACCGGAAGCGTTCGTAGACCGTCTTCCACGGCCCGTACCGCTCGGGCAGGTCGCGCCAGGCAGCCCCCGGTGGACAGCTTCCACAAGATCCCGTCCACCACCTGCCGCCGGTTCCGAACAGGCCTGCCCATCCGGCCCGGCGCCAGCAACGGAGCGATCAACGCCCACGATTCATCAGTCAGTTCATGCCTACGCACCACGAACGGAGCAACGAGCCAACGACTTTCCGGACACGGCCTAGGAGGCCGGTCTCGTAGCCGAGGGCGACGGCGTGAGGGAGTGTCCGGGCCCGGAGGAGGATGCGCGCACGATTCAGCAGATGGCCCACGGTCTCCGGCCGGATCCGTAGGGTCTGGGCAATATCGACCTGCGTATGACCTTGGGCCAGGAGGCGGGGCGCGGCCAGCTCGTGTTCGGTGAACAGGTCCTTCACGTGAGGATCGGCTGGTCGATGTGCTGGTGCTCGGTCTCCGCTCCGATGCCGGCGGCCTGGAGCCGGGCGGCGAGTTCTTCCGCGACGACGACGGAGCTTTTCCGGACTAAGGGGAGACGGCCAGAATCGAGGAGAAGCAGCCGTGGAGCCGCACGAAGAACGAGCGGGCCAACCGCCATCGCTGCGGAAGCGAGGGCGGTCGGCTCACCGGCTTCGACAGGGAACAGGCACAAACGTCGCAACGGGGTTGAGCGGACGATCAACCGCCTCGGTGGCCGCGATTCGACTCTGCCTCCGAGCGTGATCCGCCGAGCCTCAGTCGAGACACAGGAAGCTGAAGAACGTCCGCCGTTACTTGAAGCCCTCGCCTGACGCCATCGCGGAGATCACCGGCTCCTCGCCCCGGGTGACAGCAGGCGCTGATCTCGACGCCTGCTATGAGGTGGGGTCAGCCCACAGGTCGGTGCTGTGGGTCCCGATGAGAGCGCTGATGTGGGTGAGTGCGTCGCTGACCGGCTGCGGGTCGAGTCGGCGTCCGTCACGCAAGCGCAGTGCGACGTGATCGTCAGCGGCCTCCTTGGGGCCGATGACGGCTTGGTAGGGGACCAGGCGTGCCTCTCGGATTCGGGCGCCCAGGCTGCCGCGGTCCGGTCCCGCGACCTGGGCACGCAGTCCGAGATGGGTGCAGCGTTGGGCGAGGGCTGCGGCGTTCGGCAGTTCGGTGTCGGAGATCGGGAGAATGACCAGCTGAGTGGGGGCGAGCCAGGCGGGGAAGGCGCCGCCGTGCTGTTCGATGAGATGGGCGACAGCTCGTTCCACGCTGCCAATGATGCTGCGGTGAACCATGACCGGGCGGTGTTTGGCGCCGTCCACGCCGATGTAGTGCAGGTCGAATTGCACGGGCTGGTGGAAGTCGACCTGGACGGTGGACAGGGTGGACTCCCGGTCGGCGCCGTCGGTGACCTGGACGTCGATCTTGGGGCTGTAGAACGCGGCCTCTCCCTCGGCTGCCTCGTAGGGCAGGCCGGAGCGGTCGAGGACGTCGGTCAGCAGGGCGGTGGACCACTGCCACTTCTCGGGTGCGGCAACGTACTTCCCACCGGGACCCGGGAGGGACAACGGTACCGAGTGGGGGTGATTCCGAGTGCTTCATACGCCTGGCGGATCATCTCCAGCGCCGCCTGCGCCTCCTCGGCGACCTGGTCCAGGGTGCAGAAGATGTGCGCGTCGTTGAGCTGGATGGCCCGCACACGGGTTAGTCCGCCGAGCACGCCCGAGAGTTCGGAGCGGTACATGCCGCCCAGTTCGGCCATCCGCAGGGGCAGTTCGCGGTAGCTGTGGGAGCGGGAGCGGTAGATCACCGCGTGATGGGGGCACAGGCTCGGCCGCAGGACGACCTGCTCTGCGCCGAGGTTCATCGGGGGGAACATGTCGTCGCTGTAGTGCGCCCAGTGCCCCGAGATCTCGTATAGTTCCCGCTTGCCGAGGACTGGTGAGTACACGTGCTGGTAGCCCGCCCGCCGCTCGGCGGCACGGATGTACTCCTCCAGGGTGTGCCTCACGGCCGCGCCGTCGGGCAGCCAGTACGGCAGGCCGGCGCCGATCAGCGGATCGGTGTCGAACAGGCGCAGTTCACGGCCGAGCTTGCGGTGGTCGTGCACGGTGGTCATCGCGGTCTCTTGCTGTTTGCGGAGCAAGTGACCGGGCCTACGACGAAGCCCCGGGGCACTTGCCCCGGGGCTTCGGATCAGATCGTCTGTCAGCGCGCCGGGACACTCTCCGGCGTCGTCGTCATAGCAGCGCGCTTCATGTCGCAGACGTTAGCAGGATGTACCGCGGTTCACACGGTCATTCCTCGGTCGGGAGATCCGCCGGACAGCCCCTGGATGAGAGCGGCCCTGCCTGCGGCGGGCCGGTGATGCGGGCTGATCAGCTTTGTGGCCGGGGTTCTCCTTCATCCGGTTGAGTCGGTGATGCGTCGTCGGTGAAGACGGGCATGCCGAGGTTGACCAGTTGAGGGCGTCCGCCGGTGGGGATGTTCTTGAGGCTCTTGAGCTTGGCCATCGCCGCGTCGAAGCTGACCGGGAGTCCCTCGACCTCGCCGAGCCAGCCGTTGGCGCGTGCTTCGCGGATGCTTGAACGAGTCGTTCGGCGGCCGGAGCAAGACCTTCACCGACCCCAGGCCCTGCGCGGCCATCGTCGACCGGCTCACGTTCAACGGCAGCATCATCGAGACCGGTACCGACTCCTACCGCCTCGCCTCCACTCGGGCATGAGTCGAGGAAACCACCAAGGCCAGCTGGCCGCTTGAGGGCCCGCTGTTCAGATGGGCAGCGGGCTGGGTCACTCATTGCAAGCTGGCGCTCTGGGACCAGACATGCTGGATTGCTTGGTAATCGATCACGTGGATGTCCTCCTGCTGGAGCACCTCACGGGTTAGCGGCGATGTCAGGAACTCGTAGTCCGTTCGGCGCACGAGCCAGCCACCGTCGACGGCCTGCAACTCCTCATCGGCCAGGCTGGGATGCAACGCCCATTCGTTGAGTCCGGCGGGCAGGTCACCTAGCAGCTGAACGTATCGGGCCGCTTTCCCCTCGATGCCGAGGGAAAAGCTGTCCAGGAAGTCGTTGTCGGTGACCGGCAGGCCCTGCTGCCGTGTCGACCGGCGCGCTGGTTCGAGCCAGACCCGGACCGCGAGTCCGTACTCCGCGGCCAGCGCGACCGTGAGGTCCAGGATGTCGTCGCGGCCGCCATCGGCCAGGCAATGAAAGTCCAGATGGGTCGGCGTGAGCCCGGTGTCGGCGACAACAGCGATCTGGGCACGGAATTCGACCTCGACCTCATCAGGCCGAGCCTGGCCGAGCAGAGCCGCCCGTCCAGCGGGCGTCGAGGGAAACAGTGTGCCTGCTGAGTCGAGCAGCGAGGGAACCCGTTCCCTGTCAGTCAGCGGTCCCCAGGGCATGCTGGGAAAGTCGGACACCAGGGTGAGGTGGATCCCGAACGGGACCTGCGGCCGTCGACTGAGCAGATCCAGGGCATGCGACGCCGCCGGAGGCGGGACCATCAGGCTGCACGAACTGGCGATGCCCTCTTCGACCGACTCGATCACTGCGGCGTTGATCGCGGGATACATCCCGAAGTCGTCGCAGTTGATGATCAGCTGTCGGACATCGGGCGGATGCCCCAGTAACTCACTCGACTTGGTTTCAGGCGTGAAGGCTTCGGGCCCACTGCTTTCGTCCATGCCCGCAGTCTGAGGCCCAGCCGGACGTTGCGCACCAGGGTATCCACGCGGCACCACGGCAGTGCCGTCACTTCTCGTCGACATCAACGAGCTTGTTGACCACCCAACGCCGCCGGAACCGGTCAACAAACGCTGCTGCTCGGCATCGACAGAGCCACCATCGACTGACCAGCTCAAGCGACGGCACCGCGGCGAGGTCCAGGCCCTGCGGCAGGCCCTCGAAGCCCCCCCCAGAGCGAAAACCTCGAACTGCGAAGCTGCCTCGGCCCTGGCACAAGCCGTCACCGGTAATCCAGTCGCCAGGACCGGCCCCGTTCGGCAGACTCCACCCAGTGGACCAAGTAACGAAGATCGCGAACCGGGTGACCGGCGTCGGCGGCATCGTCGCGGTCTGCCTCGGCGGCAGCCGGGCACGCGGCACGCATAGTCCCGACTCCGACGTCGATCTTGGCCTCTACTACCGTCCTCCGCTGGACACCGCCGCCCTGCGCTTGCTCGCCACCGAGCTGACCGGCGGCGCAGCCGAAGTGACCGAGCCGGGCGGGTGGGGCCCCTGGGTCAACGGCGGTGGCTGGCTGACCGTCGACGGGGCACACATCGACTGGATCTACCGCGACCTGGACCGCGTGCACCGGATCTGGCAGCAGTGCCAGGCCGGGCACTTCGAAGTAGGCACCCAGGCAGGCCACCCGCTCGGGGTCTACTCGCACGCCTACGCCGGTGAGGTGGCCTTCGGACGCATCCTCGCAGACCCCACCGGTGAACTGGCCGCCTTGAAGGAGCAGATCCAGACCTCATACCCGCAGCCCCTACGTGACTCGCTGGTCACCAACGCGCGATGGGAGGTGCCGTTCACTTTGTCCATCGCCCGCAAAGGAGTAACCCGAGGCGACGCCTTTCACATCGCCGGCTGCCTGTTCCGCGTGGTGGGACTCCTCGTGCACGCCCTGCACGCCCAATCCGGGTGCTGGGTGCTCAACGAGAAAGGAGCCGTACATGCGGCAGCGCAGCTCCCGACCGCTCCGGCCAACTTCTCCGCACGCGCCCACGCCCTGTTCAACGCACTCGGCGCCACCCCGGACGAACTCACCGCCGCGATCGACGACGCGGAACAGTTGGCCGCCGATGTCTTGGACAACCTCTCTCCGGGGTGACAAGGCGCACTGTCACGGACGCGACCCTAAGTGTTCAACCTGCACAAAGACTCGGGCCCGCCTGCCCGTTTGTCCCGGATACGCTGTGGACCACGAAGTACATCGACGCCGCCGTCGCCCAGCTCCGCGCCGAGGGCCACGAGATCCGTGACAAGGACACCGCCTGAACCTGCTCGGCCGCTACAGCTTCACCGCCTCCACCCCGGCCGCCGGCGTTCTGCGCCCGCTGCGCGACCCGGACGCTCCGGAGCTTGACGAGGACGACGTTGGAGGCGAGCCGGCGAAGATCGCCGACGTACGCACCGCGTACCTGGAAGGCCGCTCCATCGCCGCCCTCGCCCGCGACCACGACGTCAGCCGGGGTGCCATCCGCGCCGCCGTCGCCGACCTCCTGCCCGACCACACCACCACCGGGGAGGATGCCCCTGCCCCGGAGCTACCGGTCACCCTCGACATGCCAGGCAAGGTCGCCGACTACCTCCGCACCACCGGGCTGGAGCCCGTCGAGCGCGCCGCGCTCGACCAAGGCGTCGCCGTACGGCGCGAGGGCTACGCCCTGCGCGTCAGCGCCATCCCCGCCGTACACCGCCAGCTCCTCGCCGCTGCCAGTCGCTCGACGGCGGCCAGGACCTCCCCGCGCTCCCGGCAGCGCAAAGCCCGCCGCGAGTACGAGAACCGGGTCAGCGCCCTTACGCCCTAACCACGTTCTCAGCGCCAACCGCTGTACCGATGTTCCCCCGAGCCCGGAGTTCGGAGTCGTGATCGAGGCGCAGACCGGGGCCGCCGCTCTGGCCGCCCACCGCATGAACTCACACGACCAGAAGCGTCGAACCGGCCACGACCACCAGCCCTCACGGGGCGGCACCGTGACACCGGCGGCCCTCTGCGACCGGGCTCGGCCGTCCCTCCGGGCGCCTCGACCGGAGGGAGGGAACAACGATGGCCCCGACACAGGGAGCTGAGTCGAGGCCACCACCCGCACGCGTCCCGCCGTGGGGCGACGGAACAGTGCATCTGTCACCCCGACCAACGCGGCCCGGGCCCACAGGTCACGCAGCAGACGGCGAACGGGCGCCGGTCGGTGCACGCCGTGGCAGTTCCGGATCGGTACAGGATGCGCCCATCAGCTCGAAGGAGCGATCCGCCGGCGGGGCGTCCTGCCACGCGGACGCCAGCGTTAGCTCTCCGTGGCCTGGGTGACGGCGGTGAGCGCTTCCGTCGAAGCGCCGAGAGTCGCAGGTCATGAGGGGCGGGCTCACTCGACTGGCCTTGCCCGGGGAGGGGCGGGGCCTGGCATGGCTGAGAATCGAGGCTGGGAGGAAGGTCATGCGATTTCCGACAATCCCACGGTTCATAATTGAACGTGATCTGTGTGGCATCGTGGACTGGCTCGGCGTCGTCGACGGACCCGAGCTGTCCGACCGGGTGGTGCGGCAGGTGCTGTCGAAGGTCGGAGCCCAAGTGGCCGAGGACTTGGCTGCCTTCGCGGGGCGTGACGCCGCGGCGCACGGTGATCAGCGCTACATCTACGCCGGCTACCTCAGCTTCCGGTCGGTGATGGCCTACCGGCTCGCCCACACCCTGTGCACCCTGCGCATTCCCAACATGCCGACGGGCCTGCTGGCAGCGAGTGCCCGCAAGATCTCCGAGCAGGCGCGGCTGGCCACCGGCGTCGAGGTCCACCCCGGTGCAACAATCGGCCGCCGTTTCGTGGTGGACCACGGATCGGGAACGGTCATCGGCGAAGACTCCGAGATCGGCGACGACTGCTACTTCGTGCAGAACGTTGTCCTTGGGTCGAGAGAGATCGTCTCGAATTCCGGCGGGCCGGCGCGGCCACGCCGCCATCCCTGCATCGGCAGCCGCGTGCAGATCGGCGGTGATGTATGCGTGTTCGGGCCGGTGCGGGTGGGCGACGACTGCCTCATCGACCCCGGGGCGCGCGTCACCACGGATGTCCCGGACGGCGCACGGGTGAGGGTGGTGTCCACGACACAGGTCGCCCTGACGGATGACGCGCCGGTCGTGCACGGGGTCGCAATGGTGGAAGGCCGCCTTGTCATCACTGGTCGCAGGCTCCGTGGGGCGCGGCCCGTCGTCGTGGACGAGGAGCGGATCCCCTGTGGGTTCCTCACTGTGGTGAAGGCCGGCGACACCGAACTGCACTGCCTTCCGGAGGGTTCCTGGCCTGTTCGTCCGGCCGCTCTCGGGCTGCTCGTCCACGGCCTGATGGCCTGCTACGTCCAGCCCGTCGCCGACATCCTGGACCGGTTCCGCACGGAGGAGAACAGCCTCAGAGCAACGGCCCGCAGCTGAACTCGCGGCACAAGGACGTCCCGGCCCTGCGCCGGCCGCGGAAAGGCGGATCGCCATGCGTGCCACCCGCACCGTGGAAAGAATCGACCTCTTCGAGTCGTATCTGGCGCGGCACCCACGGCTGCGGCTGCGGATCTCCTGTCCCTCCCAGGAGTTCTCGGAACTGGAAATGGCGCAGGGCGTCGGGCGCTGGCTCTCCTGTGTCCGAGGAATGTGGGAGTCCCTTGACGTCGGAACCCAGTCGGACCTGGCACTGCTGATGTTCCAGGCACCAGCTGTACCCCACTGCGTCGAGCAGTACGTACTCGGCCTCATCCCGCCGGGTGCCACCGGGCTGGACGACCGGCCGCAGCGGCACATCCTCGTCGGGCTGAACGACGCCTCCGACCGGCACCTGAGCGAGAAGCTGCTCGACCGGCCGGATCTGCTGCGCAGGATACGTGCCCTGGTCATGCGCGCCAGAGAACGCGGCCACGCCGTCGAGCCCTTGTCCTGCTATCAGGCCAGCGCCCGCATGGACGAGCTTGCCGAGCGGCTCGGATTGGAGTGCCGGGAGACACCCACCCGGACCCTGGGGGCAGGCTCGAAAGCGGGCAGTCGGCAAATTTTCCGCGCGGCGGGCCTGCCCCACGCCGCCGGCACCTACGCCCCGGCCTTCGGCCTGCCGGAACTGGCTCGGCAGACGGCCGGTCTCGTCCGCTCCCACGGCCCCGGCAAATGGCTACTGAAGATCAACGAGGGCTACGGCTCCGGCCATGGCCTAGCCGTAGTGACGGTTCCCGCCGCCACGCGCGAAGCAGCCCTGTCGGCCCTGCGGGCGCTCCAGCCACTGACCCGGAGTATCACGCGCGCCCAGTTCCTCAGCGGCCTGTCAGCCCATGGGGCGATCATCGAGCAGTACCTCGAAACCCCTGCGGCAGGAAAAAATGCTCCCCGAGCGCCCTGCTGTTCATCGGTCAGGATGTCGGCGGCGCAACCAGCATCCAGCTCCTGGGCACCCACGACCAGATCCTCGGCGAAGACCTGCAGTACCTCGGGTGTCGCTTCCCGGCATCAGCCGCCTACCGGGACACCATCATCACGATGCCCCTCGCTGCCACCGAGTCACTCGGCCGGGCCGGCGTACGCGGGCATGTCGGCATCGACTTCCTCGCCTGCAAGGGCGACGACGGCCGGTGGGACGTCACGGCCATCGAACTGAACCTACGTCAGACCGGCACCACCCACCCCCACCGCACGGCTCGTGCCCTGGTCCCGGGGACCTGGCACGAGGACGGCCGACTGACCCACCGCGGCACCGAGGTCCATTACATCGGCACCGACGGTCTGGTCTCACCCGCCTATCGGGGCCTTACCACCCCGGCCGTGATCCGCGCGCTCAACAGCCGATCGGATCTGACATTCGACCACGCACGCGCACGCGGCGTGGTCCCCCCTTCTGGACCGCCCTCGAACCCTTCGGCAAACTCGGCGCCACCATCATGGGCCGGTCTCCGGAGGAATGCGTCCTTCTGCAAACCCACTTTGTCGAACTCCTCGACGACCTCTCCACACAACGGATCCGCACCAGGACGATCTGACAGCCGCACCTTCACCGACCCCCGCCTCTGCGTGTCCATCGTCGTCCGTCTGACCCGCAACGGCACGATTGAGGCATGCCCGACTCCTACCGCTTCGCCAGCTCCCGAGCCGAGGAGCCTGCTGTGGCCAGCTGGCCCCTACGGGTTCCACCTCGACGGCCCGCCGCCCTCACGAGCGGCGGGCGTCTCCGGCTGACACCGCACCGACCCGGACGTCCGGCGGGGAGGTCGAACGGGGCCCCGGGACCGTATTGCGTATGGGTCCGGGCCCCTTGGTGTGTCCGTACGTGTGGATAGGGTCTGGGCAGACCGCGCCGTATGGGTGTGCGGGACAGGTCCGGGTCTCCTGGAGTAGTGGGTGGCCACCAAGCTTCGCTGGGGCCTCACTGCGGATGAACGTGAGCTGGGGACGTTGAAGGTGTATGCAGAGGGTCCGTGCGAGGACACCATCGTCCGCTACACACCGGCCGCCTGACCGCTCGTCCGCTGAGGTGTGCCCGGCCGCGGGGCTCCCCGGCCGGGCACGGCTGTCATCCGCCTCCATAGTTGCTTCTCGCGCCCGGCGTTCGTTCGTACGCAGCCCACCGCCGTCGCCGAGACGGGGCTGTCAGGCCGCATGCGATGTCGCGGCGAACCCTGCCCGCTCCGATACCTCTCGCGGCGCCCCGGGCACTCTCGTGTCGCCCACTGCTCTTCGCGGTTGCACCCTGCCCCGCAACGTCACCGGCACCACCGACGTCCGCGCCATCGCAGCCGGCGCGCACCACTTTGTCGCCCTCCAGGGCGCCCCCCCGAAGACTGAGCCACAGCGGGGCGAGCCACGACCAGGCACGTCCCGCACCTCACACCCGTACGCGAAGGACCAGGGCGGACGTCTCGCTCGTCGCGGTGACCGCGCGCACCAACCGGCAGAAGTCGGTTCAGGATCCGGCGGACTGGATGCCGCCGTCCTCACAGGCGCAGTGCCGGTACGGGGGGAGTGGGCGGCCACCAAGCTCCGCTGGGGACAATGAACGCCTCCCGGAAACCGATGAGTTCGGGGGGGCGGCGGTCGTCTATATCTGTGACCGGGCACTGTGCCCGGCGCCACTGTGAAGGACCCGGCCATGACCTCCACCGCGCTCTCCGCCGCCACCGCCCCCGTCGTCTCCCGCCGCGCCGACCGCGCGCTGTGGGGTCTGCAGATCCTGCTGGCCCTGTTCTACGGCCTCGCCAGCGCCGCCCCGAAGCTCGTGGCGCACTCCTCGGCCACCGTCACCTTCGACGCGATCGGCTGGGGCGACTGGCTCATGTACCTCACCGGCGTCCTGGAACTGGCCGGTGCCGTCGGCCTGCTGGTCCCGCGCCTGGCGGCGCTCGCCGCCCTCGGCCTGGTCGGCGTGATGCTCGGCGCCGAGGTGTACACCTGGGCCTTCCTGGACGGCGTCAACTGGGCCACCCCGCTGATCGCCGCCACCCTCCTCATTGCGGTCGCGTACGGCCGACGCCACACCCTGACCGTTCCACGCCGCCGTTGACCGCACCCAAAGAGCACGAAGAGAGGAGAACGCGCCGTGACCCTGCAGACTGCACGAACCAAGGGCCCCGCCAGCTACTTCCCATCCATCGAGAAGATGTACGGACCTCCTCTCGAGGAGTGGCTGGACCTCGTCCGCTCCTCGCCGCTGACCTGGCACACGGAGCTGGTCTCCTGACTCAAGGCCGAGCACGGCTTCGGTCACGGGCACGCCAACGCCCTGGTGGCTTACGTCCGCGTAGAGAAGACGGGGGACGCCGGAAAGTAGTCGGCGCCGCCGAAGTCGATCGCTTACGGCGCCCGCGGGGCGGCAGTAGACAGTCCGCAGCGAATAAGCATGACTGAAGTGTTCTTCAATAAAGACTAACTGGAACTTTCCGTTCCGGGGCCGGAAGCTGGATCCATGTTCCCGCGAATGGTCTCCCCCCGTTTTCTTGCCCTGGCCGGCACCGTCGTGCTGTGGGCCTCGGCCTTCCCCGCCATCCGGGTCGGTATCGACGGCCTTGGAGTGGCGGGGCTCTCGTTCCTGCGGATCGTGATCGCGGCCGTGGCGCTGCTGCTGGTGGCGCCACTGGCGAAGGTCCGGCTGCCCCGGCGCCGGGACCTGCCGATGATCGCTTTGTGTGGGATCACCGGCATCACCGCCTATCAGGTCCTGCTCAACTGGGGCGAGGTAGAGGTGGCGGCGGGGACGGCGAGCCTGCTGATCGCGATCGCTCCCGTCTTCAGCGTGCTGCTGGGCAGCCTCTTCCTCAAGGAGCGGCTGAGCCGGAACATCATCCTCGGCAGCATCGTCGCGATCGCCGGCGCGGCCACCGTCAGCCTGGCCAAGGGTGTCGGCGGCTTCACAGTCTCCGCCCTCATCGTCCTGGCCGCCGCCATGTTCCAAGGGGTCTACCACTTCGCCACCAAGCCTCTGCTGCGCCACTACACGGGCCTGGAGGTCGCCACCTACGCGATGGCCGCCGGCACCGTCTTCGCTCTGCCGCTGGTCCCGGCCACTTGGCAGGCGGCCCTCGATGCGCCGGCCGACGCGCTGGCCTCCGCGCTCCACCTGGGCCTGCTGCCCTCCGCGCTTGGCTTCGTCATCTGGGCCTACGCCGTCGCCCGTCTGCCGCTCGCAACCTCCACAGCGGCCCTCTACCTAGTGCCGCCCGTGGCGCTGGTCATCTCCTTCGTCTGGCTGGACGAGGTGCCCCACCTCGTCGAGCTGGTAGGCGGTGCAGTCAGCGTCGCAGGGGTGATCCTCATCAATCGGCGCAAGCAGCCTCAGCGCTCCTACGCCCCCGAGAGCAGGCGCCCACCCAAAGCCATCCCAGGCCGCCGTGCTGCCGCCCGCCGCATATCGACACGGTGAAACGCCCTCGCACGGCATGCGCTGCGTCGTTGAACTCTAGCCAGCCCCGAACCGAGCAAGGAGCCGTCCGTGCTTGACGTACGCCGTCTGCGCATCCTCCAGCACCTCGCCGCATACGGGACCGTCGCGGCCACCGCGGAGGCCCTGCACCTGATTCCACCTGCCGTCTCCCAACACCTGGCCGCCCTGCAGAAGGAAGCCGGCACGCCCGTGGTGGAGAAGCAGGGGCGCACCCTGCGCCTGACGGCGGCCGGGGAACTCCTGGTGGCACACGCCGAGACCATCCTGGCCGAGCTCGCGGCAGCCGAGTCCGGGCTGGCCGCCCTGCAAAGCGGCCGGCACGGCATCGTGCGGATCACCGCGTTCGCCTCCGCCGCCCGCACTCTCATCGCGCCCCTGTGGCAACGCCTGGTCGACACCGATGCCGCCCCGGCGCTCGCGCTGCGACTGTCCGTTCAGGAACCCGAGGACGCCCTCGACGAATTGCGCAAGCGCTCCACCGACCTTGCCGTAGTCCACAGCTACACCGTGCTGCCGCGCAGCTTTCCCGCCTCCTGCGAGCAAGCCGTCCTCTTGGAGGAACCCGTGCTGCTCGTCCTGCACCCCCACCAGGCTGACGCGCTGGGACTTGCGGCCGGACAGTCGGCGGACCTGTCCCGCCTGGCCCATCTCCCGTGGCTGACCCCAGGGCCGGAGACCTCCTGCTACGAGATGATCCAACGTGCGTGCGGCGCGGCCGGGTTCGTCCCGGACATCAGGGCCCGCTGCAGCGACTTCTCCGTCCTGGCGGCCCTGGTCGCCGCGGGAGCGGGGGCTGCCCTCATTCCCCGGATGGCACTGCCGGACACCACCGCGTTCCTCAGCCTCCACCCACTGGTCCATCCCGTCTCCCGGACCATATTCACCGTTAGCCGTGCGGGCACCGGCAAGCACCCCGATCTGCGGCGCGTGCTGGAACTGCTTCACGCGCCAGCCCCGCCACACCACGCGACCGACCAGCGGTAACCGCTCAGCCCTGGCTGCCCGGCTCGGCGTGCTCCTGGCCGACGCCCCCGCCACGGGCGAGCACCGCGCCACGTCTGGTGAGACCTACACCGGACTCGCCACCGGCCTGGTGGTCGAGGTGCTGGCCGGGACGGGCCGCCACGGCACGCTCAACGTCATACGCGCACGCTGACCAGCACCCAGGCCCCGCCCGGGATCTTCTAGTCTCCGTAGCTCTGGCTGGACCCAATGTTGAGAACGGGGACGTTGTTCTCAGTCAGGATCTCGGCGTTGTCCAGGGCGATGAGATCACCCTTCTGGGAGTCAGCGGCGGGGTCGCTGTAACCGCCGTTGGGTTTGAGGTCGGCACCGCCGCACTGGTTGAGGGGCGCACCGAGTGGCACCCCCGAGCAGGTTGCCGTCCACGCTCCCGGTGCCCGCAGTGGTGGTTCCGGCCGAGTGCGGCCGGGTGTCGTGGTTGGCGCAGTCGGCAGCGAAGGCCGGGGAAAGGAAGTCCCCGATGCCTCCGGCACTGGCGGGCGTGGCTGTGCCCAGGCCGGTGCCGATGGCGGCGGCAGCGATGCCGAGAACGATGAGCGGTCGGCGAGAGGGAGATGTCATGCCCGCTCAACGACCAGGTCGGCGAACGGTGACCCAGCCCCGGAGCGTCCCCGCCGTGACCGGGCCCGCGCTGCTTGCGGGGGTCGTTGTCAGCTCTCCGGGTCGCGTTGCGGCGGGATGTGGGGGGTGTGGGGTTGCGGCTGTGTGGCGGGGGCGGTCTTGTGCGGGGTCCGGGCGGCGCGGGCGTTCGCGAGTCCTGCCAGGAGGCCCAGGGGGAGGGCGCAGAGCCAGATCAGGGCCGGGGGGCCGATGCGGCCGAGGGCGAGTCCGGACATCGGGCCGATCGCGGAGCCGATGTCCTGGGTGGTGGACAGGGCGGCCTGGTAGGTGGCGGTACGGCCGGTGGGGGCGTGGCGGCTGAGGAAGGCGGAGGTGGCGGGGCCGTAGATCATCATGCCGAAGGAGGTGACGAGGGCCGCCGTGACGAGGGCGGGGTAGCCGAGGCCGGCGGCGGCGAATCCTCCAAGGCCCACGCCTTGGAGGGCTGCGCCCAGGAAGAGGAGCCGGCCGGTGCCCCGGCGTCGGGCCCAGCGGCTGATGCGCATCTGGAACAGGATGATGGCGAGGGCGTCGACGGCGAACAGGGCCGCGTACGCGGTGGGGCTGATGGATTCTACGCGGTTCAGCAGGACCAGGCCGTCGGCTTCTCACCAGGTGAACGTGATGGTCAGCAGGCTGCCGCCGAGAATCAGCAGGGCCAGCCGGCGGTCGCGCAGGATGTGGGTGAAGGAGCGGTGCAGCTCCTCGGCCTCTCCCTTCTCCGTGGTCTCGGGGCCCAGGGCGCGGTCCGTGGGCACGGCGACGAACACGACGACCGCGGCGCCGACTAGCAGCACACCCGCTGCGGCGAAGACGCTCGACAGCGAGAAGGTGACGGCGACCGCTCCCAGGATCGGACTGACGATGC
This sequence comes from Streptomyces cyaneofuscatus, assembly GCF_033109485.1. NCBI lineage: Bacteria > Bacillati > Actinomycetota > Actinomycetes > Kitasatosporales > Streptomycetaceae > Streptomyces > Streptomyces cyaneofuscatus. The sequence continues at coordinate 8,094,262 of NZ_CP137002.1, forward strand.
CGCCGACGCTGGCTACCATGCGGGTCAGGCCGTAGGCCTGGTGGAGGTCCTCCCCCGCGTGCAGGTCGCCGATGAGGGCGGCGATCGTGGGATGGAACGCCGACTCGAAGAGCCCTGCCGCCAGGAACAGCAGGATGGCGAACACGGCGTGGTGGACCAGGAACACGCTGCCGTAGCCCAGGGCCATCCCCGTGGTGGAGAGCAGCAGCATGCGGCGGTGCCCGATCCGGTCGGCCAGCGCGCCGCCGACCAGGCCGCCGGTGAACTCGCCGACTGCCTGGACGAGGAAGAGGGCCCCGGCCGCCGCTCCGCTGAGTCCTCCGGCGCGGTGGGCCCACAGGATGACAAACGGCAGCATGATGCCGTCAGCGAGCGCGCCGAGGCGTCGTCGCAGTAGTAGGTCGGGATCGCATAGCGGTCCAGGCCCGCCGTCAGCTGCCACACCAGGCCCACATAGACGGCGACTTCCTCCATGTTGTTGTTGTTCACCGCCCACTCGGTGTACGGCGTCCCCTCCTCAGGCCATTCCTGCCAAAGGCCAGGCCAGTGCCGAGTCACCGCCAGGTCATCGCCCGGGAGGTAGTGGAAGAGATGGACGCCGTCTGTCGTAGAAGCCTCAAACCGGATCGGATGCACCGCGCCAACCTAGCCCTGGGCAGCTCGGCGATGCCCCACAATTTCGTGTCCGCGAGGCCGGGTGGCCGGGATCTCTCGTCGAGCGGGAGTGTCGATCGGGTGATCGCGGTCGGTGCCGGGCATGGAAGCAGGGCCTCGTGGTAGCTCGGAGGGCGACGCCCGGTGATCAGTGAATGATGCCGTTCTCGTGAAGTATGACCAGCACCATGCCCAGGAGCATGGTGATTTCCGCAGCAGCGAGAACGCCGAGTGAGAACCAGGCCTCGGAGCGGGCGTTGAGCTCCCTTCGGCTGCGTACGAAGCGGTGCGGGTGCCGCGGGTCGTACACGAGGACGGCTGCCTTTCCCGGCTCGCCCCAGCGGCCTCCGCTGAGCGGGGATGCGTAGATGACCCGTCGACCGGACGGGGTCACGAACTCGAAGCTGGTCGAGTAGCGGCCCTCGGAGGTCGATATCGTCCGGCACTTCCCGGTTGCGGAAACGCCGACCCTTTTCAGGTGCCGGCGGAGCCACAGCGGATAGATTCCGAAGCAGACGAGAAAAGGCAGCGGGAACAGCACGCAGACAACAGCTACCCACATCAGTCCTGACATTCGTCGATGGTCACACGCCAGGCAACCGCCAGGAAGATCGATATGAGACACAGAAGCAAGCAGACGGACGTGCTCGGTGTCAGGTGGTGGTGGCCCAGTCGATGCCGAGGGCGGCGAGCTGTTCGCGCTACTGGTCGGTCAGTTGCATGTTGAGGTGAGTACGCGTGCTCATGCGCGCCGCGGCCCGCCCCGGCATCCTGCTGGCATAACGAACTCCTCTGTAGTGGCGGAGCGTTGGTGCCCCTGGTCGCATCCCACACCACGGGGTGTGGATCTCGCCTTCGCCATCTCGCTGTTCCTGCTGGTGACCGCGTGGCTGGTGCTGGACTGGGTGCTCGGTCTCGGCATGGATGTGTGGGCGGCGCAAGGCGATCAGAGCCAGATCGATGTGGCCGGCCTCGCTCACATCGGGCGTACGCAGGTGTTGCTGGTCGTCGTACTCACCGTGGCGGTTCTCGCAGAAGTTTGTCGTGCCTGGCGGACGGTGGTGGCACAGGCGCTGGTGGCCCTCCTGGTAGGCGGGGTATTGATGGTGGCGCAGCACCAGTGGGACACCAGCCACACATCACCTGGGTGTATCCGCTACGCGGCCCACTGTTGAGAGGTGCGCGCTCGGGCCGCGACAGTCGTCTCAGGTGGTGGCCCATTCCAGGGCGTGGGCGGCGAGCTGCTCGATGTCCAGGGGCGGTTTTTCTGATCAGTGGGTGGTGGGCTGGCCTGGGCTGATCAGTTTGGTGTGGGTGGCGATGGTGTTCCGGGTTGAGCTTTCGCCGCTTGATGGTGGGGGGCCGGGTTTCAGTTCTCTGAGCTGAGCTGTTGTTTCATCAGGTGGAGCGGGTGCTGGTCAGGTGTGGTCATGTTCCGGGTGTGTTGCTCAGGTTCGTTGAGTGCTGTTATGCGGTCATTCAGTACAGGGCGGTGTCGATGTCGCGGGCGGTCCAGGGGCGGATGGGGTCTGGAGCGGTGGTCAGGAGCTGGTCGATCGCTTCTATACAGCGGCTGTAGCGTCCGGGTGCGTGGCTGAGGTTGATGCCAAGGGCGTGCAGTCCGTCGTGGGCACGGCGGTCGTAGACAGCCATGCGGTCCGGTGCGGCTGCTGTGAGGACGGCGGAGGCGAGGGCGTCGCCAGAACGGAAACCGGGTAGTGAGGCCAGGGCTGCTCGGCCGGCTCGCGCTGCCGAGCGGCGGCTGAGAGAGGTGTCCTGGGCGGCGGCCGTGGCCGCGGCGGTTGCGCGGCGCACGTCGGAGTCCGCGAGCGCCATGAGCTCAGCGGCCCAGGGCGTATCGGCTCTGAGCCGTTTCCACATCAGCAGTGCTCCGATGTCGGCTTTGCCGATGCTTCCGCTGGTGCACGCACGGCGTGTCACTTCCTGCAGGGTCTCGTCGTAGTAAGGGCTGACGGTCTCGGTGTAGGCCTGGTGGGCAGTTGCGAGGCGGTGCCATCGATCGGGCGCGAGGGCGAGTGGTTGGTCTGTCACGGCTTGCTGCTCCGTCTTGTCCGCCGGGATGAGGGAGGGGGTGGTCATGCGCTGACTGGGGGGCGGTGTTCCCAGAGTGCTTTGAAGATGTGTGCCGGTGTTCGTTCTGGGGGTTGTCGGGGTCTGCTGCTGGGGCGGCGAGGAGTGGGTCGAGGCGGCTGCCCGGCTCGCGGGGACGCTTCGGCTCGGCGGCATGCCGTGCGCGACGTGGACCGGTGGGAGTTGCGGGATCTGTAACTCCTCTGGCGTGGCTGGTCTTGTCTTTCATCTCGGGGTCGGTGGTGACAGCCGGTGCTTTCGGAGCCGTGCGTGCGGGCTTCGCGGCCGTGCGGGCTACCTCGGTGGTGATGCCGATATCAGTGAGGAGCTGCTGCTGCTCCTCGCTGAGCTCGTCGTGGCGGTCGCCCGCTGCCGGCCCAGGTGGCGAGGGTGCGCCGGTCGGTGAGGTGCATGTGCAGCTGCGTAGCGAGGGGTGCGCAGCGGGTGGTGAAGCGGCCGTTGGTGACGAGCAGGACGATGTCGGCCCCGTAGAGCTGGCGGGCGGTGCCGTTGACGCGTTGGAGGTCGGGGGTGCCGACGGGGGAGCCGCGGTCGCCGTCGCGGCGGTGTTTGCACTGGATGACCCAGGTCCGGCCGAGGGGGTTGGTGGCCAGGACGTCGGCGCCGTTGTCGCCGGCCCCGCCGATCTGCCGGGCGTCGGTGCACCCGTCGCGGAGCATCAGGTCACGGACCGCGTACTCGAAGTCGCGGTGGTGCAGGGCGTCCAGCTGCGGCAGCCTGTACCGCAGGGCCTGCTGCCGGACCCGGTCCCAGGCGCGTTGCTGCTGGAGGCGGTGACCCCACACCGCCCCGCCCACGATCGCGGCGGCGCCGAGCACGATGAGGATCCACCAGTTCGCCACCAGCCAGGAGAGCACCGCCCACACCACCGCGGCGGCCATGACCCCGCCGGCCGCGAGGACCAGGAGCTGCTCCTCCTGCCGCTTCCTTCTGCTGGGGCGCCGCTTGCGCGGTCGCCGCGCGGGCGGCCGCCGCCCGGGAGATCGCCGGGCGCTCACCGTCCGGCCTTGGGTGAGGGGAAGCGGATCGGGTAGGACACCGTCGGCTTCGGCATCGGCCGCGGTTTCTCCCACCCGGGGAACTTGACCGGATACACCCCCGGCGTAGGGCGAGGGTACGGCTTCCCGTCAGGACCCGTCGACGGGCTCCCGTTCCCGCCGGCCACGATGACGAACCCGACCAGCACGATCACCGCCATGTTCTGGCGCGCTCCCGGTGCCCACCGGGAATAGCCTCTGACCTGCGTTCCGTCCGCCCGCTTGTACGGCCTGACCCACGGCACCCGCGCCCCCGCTCGACGTGATCCACAACGACCGTTCATCGTCGCACCGGACCCTGACGGGAGGTCAGGGAATGGGGAGGGAAGACCGGAATCGAGTGGACGAATCCAGCCGCCATCGAACGCCAACTCGATTTGTGTGAACCGGAGTTGAGGGTTCGTTGTCAGTGGTGCTGCTTAGCGTGGACGGTCGCCGGGAGCCCCCGGCCCCGCCCTCTGTCGCGAGGAACTCTCACCATGACCCGCGTCCGCGCACACCGCCGTGCCGACGGCACCTACGTCAAGGCCCACAACCGCCGCACCCGCCCCCGGACCACCACCACGAACACTGCACCCCCCGTACGGCGGCCGCCCGCCGCGCCCCGGTCCGCGCCGTCCCGCCGCCGGCCGGGCCAGCTACTCGCGTACGGAGCTACCAGCGCGCGGACGGAACCCGGGTCCGCAGCCACCACCGCACCCTCACCCCCAGCACAGCCGCGGCCGGCACCGGGATCGGCGGCCTGCTGCTGCTCCTCCTGGTACTCGCCGCTCTCGCGCCCGGAGGGATCCCGGGCACCCCCGGGGAAGGAGCGGGACCATCGGCCCCGACCACCCTGGCCCCCGCCACCGGGCCGGGGCCCGGCAGGTAACCGGCATCCTCCGCTACACAACCGCCACCTGACCCCGCCCCGCCGGACGGGAGCGCCGACGGAGCTCTTCGCAGCCGACCGGTCCCGCCCGTGCCCCACATCGCGAGCGGGCCGGGATTGTCAGTGGCCGCTCGTACCGTCGAAGGCAGGTGCTGGAGAAACCGGGACCTGGGCTGGAACGGAGCGGACCATGGGCGATCGACGTGAGCAGCCACAACCTCAAGCGGCTCCTGGCCGACAGCACCGGCACCCCGGCCCGCTCCTACCAGGCCGCCTTCGCCGAGCTCGCCGAATCCCACCAGAGCCGCCCAGCCACCGAGATCGTGCCGTTGCTGCGCCGGGCGGCGGACGAGGCGCTGCTCGGGTTCACGGCCGCGGACCTCTATGAGCAGGCGGAGGCGATCCGGACCGGACGGCGGTACGTGCTGCGCATCCGCGTCACCTAGACCGGGACCCGGCGACTACGGGGTGGCCGGCCTATCCGTCGACGCGCGGAGGGCTCCTGACGGACTCCGCACTCAACGCTGCACCTATAACGGCATGCCAGGGCCATCTTCGGCAGTCCAGAGCGAGACATCGGTTCCTCACCGCGCGCGGCCGTCTTCTTCGGTGCCGATGCCAATGCTCTTGCTAGGGAAGGCCAGCGGGTGCCCTGGGGGTGGGGTGCGCATGCCGGCGTAGATGCGGGCGCGGACGCCAGGCTGGTTCGGCTCGCGTCAGGTGGAGGTGGCCGAGACGGCCACCTGCGGCCGCAGTCTCCGCACGTCCACGTTGTCGTATCCGGTCGCGCCTGCGGGTTTCGGCTAGGGGCCCTCGGGTGGTGCAAGCGGTACACTGGAAGAGAAACAGATCACCGCAACTTCCCAAGTATGACCGGCGCTTGACGCCCTATCAGCCAGTGACTAAACTGGACTTAGCAAGGGGGGTGGTTTCGCCTACCCTGAAAAGTTGGGTCCTGCATCGCCACAGGTGTGTCTGGACCCATTTTGTTTGCCTAATTGAATGAAAACCAAAGTGCCCTCCGGTGGCCGCCGGGGGGTTTTCGCGTATATGGAGGCTTTTGGGCAGTTTTCAACCCTGCTGGGGTCGCGTCACCTCAGTCCGTCCCTGCTGGTAGCGATCATGCGGTCCGGCAAAGCGGTGGTCGCGAGGCTTGGCCTTCGACATCCGTACGTGCAGAACCACCCGCTGCGCCCACCGCGCTCAAGTTCACGAACAAACCGCTCAACGGTGAACCTCCCTCCCACCCGGGGCCAGGAGGACGCCTTCTGCCCGCCCCACTGACTTGGGGCATCGGCCTCCCATAGCGCCACTGCCCTACCCCCGCGCGCTCCGAAGCGGGGTCACATCTATCGAAAAGAGAAAAAATGACTCACTCAAACCTTAACCAGACGAAGTCGTATCGGAGCCCGGTGCTCCACGCGACCACCTCTGCCGAGCCGTCTTTCGGCGGTGCCCGATGATGCTGGTACTCATCTTCGGTGTCGCCATCTGCGCGGCCGTTACCTACATGTCCATTCGCCACGACAAGTTCGGACCGGCGCTGCTCGCCGGCCTGGCAGCGGGGACCCTGTTCTTCTTCGTCGCCTTCTTCGTCATGGAGAAGCACCCCTCCGCCATGCTGCCGACAGTTGCCCCGCCGGCACTCTCTCCGACGGTGGCGCCTGCTCAGCCGGGTCTTCCGACGGTGGCGCCTGCTCAGCCGGCATCTTTGTCATAGTCCGGCTGTGAGCGGCAAACGAGCAATTCTTCTCTCCGAGGGCGTGAGCCCTCCCATCAGAAACGATGCAGGGCCCGGCCGTACGGCCGGGCCCTGCATCGTGCCAGGCCGTGTAGAAGGACCTAGCGTGCCGTCCTGTGGACGGTGTTTCCTGTGGCGGGACGATCCGGCGTTCACCGTGGGGCTCGGTGGAGGCGGCGGTCCTGGCGTGCCGGGCAGGTTCCTCTACTGAAGTGGTCGGCCCCACTCTCCGAGAGTGTGACGGCGGTGGAGTACCGGCAGGACGACCTGGCCGCTGTCTCTTCCGAATGCTTCGGTTTGCAGGATGATCCTGTGAGCGACCATGTCGCTGCTGTCGTCGGCGAAGTCCTGCCACTTTCCGTCGTCGTGCCGCTTGGCGTGGCGGATCACGTCCAGGAGCTCGAAGGCCTCGAGTGACTGGTGCGTCTCATACGCGTCGCGGCCGAGTCCGTAGAAGCCGTGCCGGACGTCGCTGAGTACGTAGGCTTCTGTGATGGTCGACCCGTCCTCGAGCTTGCGGTGCGAAGGGTCGAACTTCGTTACGTCGAACCACATGAGCAGGGCCGCGATCTCGCTGGTCGTCAGTACGTGGACCCAGCCGTTCGTGAAGAACCCGACGGGGATCTCCACGAACGCCTCGGTGTCGGCGGGGACGGTGTACGGGATGTTCGCCGCCCCGGCCTCATTGCTCCTGCCGTTCTCGCACAGCAGGAGAACGCCCCGGCGAACCTGGCCCTTGACCCCCGTTGCCGACGCGAGCAGACCCATCTTCTCCAGCGTCTTCATGGCCTCGGCGATCTGCCTGACCTTGTTCGTTCTGACCGAAGCGGCCTGGACCCCGGGACCTGCGTACCTCGCGATGGTTGCCACCAGACCCCGCCAGGAGTCGGGCCGCTCCGCTATCGGCTCGATCGGGTAGGGGTCGGGCCACTCCTTGCCGGCCGAGACCTCGCACTGCGCGGCGAAGAGCATCAGCAGGTACAGCTTCAGTGTCAGCCCTCTCGGCGAGATCATCTTCGCTGAGAGCGGGCGCTTCGACTTCGGCAACGGCTTCCGCTCGTCTTCGACCAACCCGGCGGACTTCTCCAGCCGGATGAAGGAACGCCTGATCCTCACCACGTCCGGCCTGCCGCGCTCGTGGATCTCGCGAGCCTTCTCGATCGCGTCCGGGAGTTCCCCCCTCAGCAGGTCCTTCAGCTGGTCCATGCGGACCTCGACCTTGCCGTCACCCATCACACGCCCCCAAGTTCCTTCGACTTCTTATCCCCTACGGATTAATCCGTATGTTGCGTCATCCATCTCTCTATCACCTGTCATCGATCATCAGGGTCAAGTGGTGATGTCCTCATGCGGATCAATCCGTTCGTCAGCATACCTGATCGGATGTCAAGTCGCCTGCACCATGGAGTCCTCGCCCGAGAACAGGGCGGGGAACCGCAGGACCAGGGCAGCGAGCCGGGAAGCAGAACTGCCCTGGTGCCTGTGCCACAACAGGAATGAGGTACTCCTACGTGTCGATCGACCGTACAGCAGCAAATCGGGCAGGTCGCGAGCCGGGGCGCTCCGGAAGCGCCCTGAACTGGTGCGAGTTCATCTTCAAGGTCCTCTGCGTCGGAAGCGGGCTCACCTTCTTCTTCGCCGGCTTCCCGCTGGTCGGCCTCGCCCTTCTCGGCGTGCTGGGCATCCAGGTCACCATCAACCGGACCTGACCCCAGGACCCCGCAGGGGGTTTCGTCAAGGAGCCCCCCTGCCCGTACGACGAGGGCCCGTACCACCCGGGTGCGGGCCCGGTCGAAATGCTGGGGGGAGGGCTCCGTCTTCTTGTCCTTGTCGTCGCTGGTCTCGCTGCCGGTAAGGAAGGCGGTCACGACAACGCCGCCGAGGACGGCGATGTTCCCCCGCGGCGGCCGCCGGCATCCGCCCCTGCGGCGCCGCTCGGGAGTGCGCCCCATGCTGGAGATCCTCTCGACGACCGCGACCTCGACGACCGCGGAGTCTAGGAGGTGTTGCCCGGCCAGAGGAACCGTGCCCGGGCAGCTGATCGTGGTACCGCTCTCTCCGGGGGCGGGCCGGCGGAGGGAGCGGGGGACGGACTCCGGCTTGTTGTCCTTGTCGTCCTTCTTGCCGCCGGCGTGCCGGGAGGCGGCCCGGGGTGGTGAGGACGGTGGTGCCGAAAGCCCCGGTGGTGTTCGGGGTTCGTGACGGACGTGGGGCCCTCCCGAGGTTCTCGGGAGGGCCCCACGTGATGTCGGTGTGCTGTGCCGGTCAGATCAGTCCGAGCTTCTCCTCCAGGAAGTAGACGAACATCGCGGTGCCGACGAAGGAGAGCGTGCTGTAGCCGGTGCTCTCCATGCCGGTCGCGCCCAGGTGCCTGCTGAGGAGCACGGCGACCAGGGCGCCGATGACGCCCGCCAGGACGCCGATGATGAGCGCCATGACCTTGACCGTCGTGGTGGTGGGTGTGATGGGCATGTGGTCCTCGCCAGGGTCCCGTGGTGCCGCGGCGCGGCTCCTTCTTCAAGCCCAGCGAGCGGTCCGTGCGGTGACCAGGACACAAGCGGGCGGAGTTGGGCAACTGTGTGCGAGACCGTGTCCTCCCAGCTCAGCGCACATCTCCGCACACCACCGCACAAGATCCATAAATCACTTCATAACCCACTGATGTGCTCTGATCGGGCATCAGGGAAGCTGGATGGTCCTACCTGAGAGGGGTATCCGGCACATGAGCCCGCAGCAGACCTGGGACGAACTCCTCACCCAGATCATCGAGGACCCCGACGCCGCTTCCTGGCGGGACTTCAGACATGCCTTCAGCTTGTTCTACGGGGTGGCCCAGAATGACGGCCTCAGCCTCCGGATCCTGGAGAGCAAGGCCCGGAAGATCGATCCCGGCACCCGCGCCTGGCGCACCTGGGGTGACCACACCGCGATGCCCGCAGAGGGCCCGGGAGAGGTCAAGCCGCCCCGGTGGCGGGACGTTGAGGTCCTTGCCCGTGTATGGGTCGAGCGCTTCTTCCCATCAGCGCAGTGGGAGGAGCAGACCCGGGTATTCGTGCGGCGCTGGGCGGATGCCTACTGGGCGTGCGGCGGTAACGCGGGTCCTCATTACCCGCGGCCTGCGCCCACCCGTACGGGCATCGGCGCTGCGACGGACGCCGGTACTGGTGGCGCCGTCGAGACCGGCATGAGCTCCGCGACGGGCGCGCTTCCGGATACCACCACGAGCACCTCGGCGTTGAGGGACGGCACCTTGTCCGAGGAGCTGCCGGCGTCCGGGGAGTCGGCCGTGTCCGAGGCGGGCTTACCCGTGGCCGGCGTCACCGGTGCCTCGGCGCCGGAGGCCGGCGGACCGTTGGAGGGGGCGGCGTCGTCCGCGTCGGGCCTCACCGCCGAGCCGGACCTGCCGGAGGAGGTTGTCACGCAGCCCTCGGCGTTGACGGGCACTTCGACGGACGAGGAGGTGGCCTCGTCCAGCGAGGTGTTCTCGTCCGAGGAGGTGGCCTCGTCAGGCTTGCCGGCGGCCGCGGTCACGGCCACCTCGACGGCGTCGGGCGGCGCCTCGGGCGTGGGGAAGACGTCGTCGGTGCAGGGTGTGCCCGGGGATGTGAACACCGGTGAGCTCACTCCGGTCGACCTCGTCCCCGACGAGGTCGAGCCGCCCATCTACCGGCGACCCCGCTTTGTGCTGCTGGCCGGGACGACCGCGGCCGTGGTGCTCGGCGTCATCGCCACCCTGGTCTTCCTCAACAACCGCGGCGGCGACCGCAACGACATTGCGGGCGGTGCACCGCCGTCCACGAGCGTCTCCTCCCCGGCGGCTCCGACATCGTCGGCGAGCGTCAAGGCATCCACGAAGCCCTCCGAGGCCGGCCCTCAGCCTCCCGCGGCGACAGGCTCCGGCGGGGACGGAATCTCGAGTGTCCTGTCGGGCGGAGCGACCGGGGGAGCGGACGGCGGGACGAACGGGGACGGCGGCACGGATACCGGCACCCCGGAGGGCAACACCACGCCGGAGACCAAGCCCACCCGGGACGACGTCCCGAACACCACCGGTTCCAACAGCGGTGGTACGAGCAGCCCACGGCCCCAGACCTACGTCGACGCCACCATCGAGTGGTCCAACGACGAGGAGACCAGCACCACCGATCCCAAGGACCCCAGCGCGATCGTCAAGGTCTATCCCTCCTACAAGACGGACTACCAGGGGAGACATTCGGCCGAGTACTACCGGACCGCCGAAATCAGGGTGAAGTGCCAGGCCACCGGCGGCCGCGAGATCGACACGAAGAGCAAGTACGCCGGCCCGAGCGGCCGCGCCGGCATCTGGTACCTGATGGATACCCAGCAGTGGGTACCCGCGGTGTACGTCGACACCAAACGCGACTCCCTGCCCACCTGCTGAACCACCCGCCCACCACGGCCTGATCCGTACCCCGCTGCACCGCGCACCAGCGAAAGGGACCGCACCATGGCACCCGACCCGGCCACCACCCCCAACCGCAAGAGGTCCTGCACCCTCGTGCTGAGCGCCGCCGCGGTGACCGCGATCACCGTCACGGCCCTGGGCATCGGCTACACCGCCGGCCGCGCCGAGCCCGGCACCGAGGCCAAGAGCGTGGAGATGACCGGCAAGACCGGGAACAACCCCCACCCGGAGATCACCCGCGACTCAGGGCTGAGCCGGGTGAAGGCCGAGACCGCCGGTGGTGCCGTCCGGATCCGCCCCTGCCCCGGCCCGGCCCCCTACGGCAGCCCGGACTGCCCCGAGTCCTCGATCACCTATGTGCCCGACGGCACCCTGGTGCAGATGTGGTGCTGGACCGACAGCATGAACGCCCCCGAGGGCTACCCCGCTGACCGCAAGCGCTGGTTCTACGTCTACCAGCCCACCGACACCCCCGACACACGCCCCGAGGGCTACCTCTACTCCGCCTTCATCCCCACCTCCGAGCAGATCACCACCCGCGAGTGCACCACCCAGATCCTGCTCGAACTGCGCCCACTGCCCCCAGCACCGCCCGACCCCACCTCCGAGGACACCGTCGGCCCCGCCCCGACACACGCACCCACCACCCCTGCGCCCGCGAGCCCCCCGCCGCCGCCCCCGACAACACCCGCACCGGAGCCGGAGCCCAGCACGCCACCCGCTCCCGAGCCGACCAAGGCCCCCGACCCGCGGCCGGTCCGGGAACAGACCGGCCAGCACGGCAGCGGCACCTTCCGCGACCCGCACGGAGCCAAGGGGCCCGGCGAGCGGATCCCCGCACACACCTGGGTCGACGTCGAATGCCGTACGCACGGCTCGGGAGTCGCGTCCGTGCGGGGCTGGTGGTACCGGATCTCCTCCAGCCCCTGGACCAGTCAGTACTACGCGCCCTCGATGAACTTCATGAACGGCGACGAACCCGGCCAGACCCCGCCCACGGACACCGACTTCTCCGTACCCGTCTGCTGACCGGCCCAGGGGCCGCGAACCTCCGAGGGGATGGAGCTCCCGCTCGCACCGAGTGCCGGGCACGTTGTGGCACAGTCGTCCGCACCCGGGCACGCCCTTCACGTCGCAGCGGGACGTGGTGGCTCCATCGGCCGTGTTCTCGGGGTCCGCGGAGTCGAGGAGGGGCCGCGCGAAGATCACGTTTCCCTCCCGGGAGCTGGATGTTGCCGCGCGGCCGCCGGTGCGGGGGTTCAGGTGGTGATGCCGAAGTGGTGGAGCCACCACAGTCCGGTGTTGGTGACGCGGGTGGTGGCCAGGAGGTGGATGCCCAGGGCGAGTGCCGGGAGCGAGGCGAACAAGGCCCACCGGTGGACCTTGAGGGTCAGGGGCCGGTGGTCGCCGGTGAGTCCGTCTGTCATGACGGAGATGACCATCAGGATCGCGTAGCCGATCAGAGTGAAGAGAAGGCCGGCGATGGCGAGGAGGACGAGCCCTGTCAGCGACGGCCCGTCCTTCGACCCGCAGGCGGCGGCGAAGGCCGCGCAGTTCAGGAGGATGAGGAGGGGGGCACCGGTGCTGGCGAGCATGTTGATGGTCGCGAAGAGCGGCTCGAGCGGCCAGATCAGGCGACTACGGCGCTTGTCCTGCGGCGCCGGAGTGACCGGGGTCTGCGGCCGTGGGGCAGGCACCTGCGCGGGCCGGGTTCCCGGCTTCTTCTGCGGGGCGCCGCGTGAAGCACGGGTTGTTCCCGTTCCGGGGGAGGCTGTCGCGGTGTGTCCGGCACTCTGCGAGGCCACGACACTGTTGGGCTCTATCGACCTATCGGGAACGGTTTTTTCCTCGCGGAGCCGGGCCAGCTGGCCGCGCAGGGCCTTGACCTCTCGGCGTAGCTGCTGGAGCTCATCCTCGCGGCGTTCCGCTTCTTCCTCCTTGCGTTCCATGTCTGCGTTCATGCTGCGTACGAGCTCACCCGCGTCCGCCAGCAGCATGTTCTTGTCCCGCAACTCCCGTTGCAGCTGATCCCGTTCGGCCTCGAGTTGTTGCCTGAGCCGCTTCTCCTGGGCGAGTTCCTTCCTGATCTCCTCGTTGAGCTTTTCCAGGTCCTCGTCCAGCTCGGCCCGCCGCCGAGCGGTAGCGACCCGTATCCCCTCCATAGCCTCCTGCACCGCGGCGTTCTGACTGGCCAGGGCCGTTTCTTCAAAAGCGGCGCGCTCCTTCTTCAGCCGCTCGATCTCTTCTTCCGCCCGGCGCACCTTGGCCCTAGGCGTCTGGGCTTCCTGCGCGTTCTTTCGCAGACGGTGCAACTCCGCGTGAGCTTCCGAGGACAGCGGACGCCCGTGATCGGAGACGAACACCGCCAGGGCGTCCACGAATCTCTCGGGAGCGACCGCTCCCCCGTTGAGGTAGCGGCTCACTGTGCTTTCGTCGAGATTCGCCTTCCTAGCAAGCTGGCCCTGCGTGACATCACGGCTGTCGCAGACGGACTGAGACGCCGCTTTGAGAGCCCCGGCGTACAGGGTGGCCTCTTCGGTGACCGGCTTCCTACTCACGTGCGCCCCCTCGCTCCAGGCTTGCATGATGCCGCCTGCTGCCAGCTCACCGCACGGCCTTGAACCAGGAGTCCCGTTGCCTATCACCCGGAAACGTCGTTGCCCCCTTCCGGCAACGGCACAGCACGGTGATGTTGGAAGCGAACCCTGCACCTCGCAGGGAACGACGAACGGAGAACCACGATGCCGGCGAAGCACCACGCCGCTCGCCCCGGACCGCACCGGGCAGACCCTGACTCTGAAGGCGGGAGACGGACCGGCTCACCCCGGGGCGCGGTAGCGCTCTGCGCCGACCCAGGACCCACGGCACTGTTCCCCGCTCAGCCCGCTGCCCGGTGGTCACGCCTCGCCTGGGCGGTTCGTGTGACCGACGGCCCCCGATAACAGCGCAGGAGTCCCCTCCCGGCCGTCACATCGGCCATCCACCCCTCCCCACAGGAAGCCAGGAGTAGGGGTTGCGCCGCTAACACCGCCGCATCGCACTGTGCTCCCGGCAGTCTCGACCACCCGGTTGTCCAGCCCTCGCGAATCCGCTCCGACGACCCGTCATCAGCTCGCCGACGAGACCTGGATCGGATTCTCGCGAAATATTGAATGGCCGGCGGCTGGTGCGGACTGTTGTCCCCGCGCTCACCCGGAGCGCCCCTTTCACCCCACGATGGAGAACACCGTCATGTCCTCGCTCGCCCTGCTCGTCGCCGTGCTCCTGGTCCTGGTCACCGTCATGTTCGTCGGCGCACTTCTCTACCTCGGGCACCACCACCCGAAGCTGATCGCCCCGCTGACGCTCGCCATGGTCGGCGCGGCGTTCGTCGCCGCCCTCGTCGTCCCGATCGTCACCTCATGACGCCCCGGCCACCGCCCCGCGCCTCACCGAGAAGACGGACGAGAGGCGTCCGGGAGGCACCGGCCGACCGCGACCGAGGCTGCCGGAGAGCCTTGCCCGGTGCGTGGATCAGGTCCGTGCCGCGGCCACCTGGACCTGCCCGAGAGGGTGGCCGCGGCTGGCACTCACGTGGCGTCGTAGGCGAGGGTGGCGAGGTGGAGTGCTTGGGTGAGGCTGGCTTCGTCGGTCAGGTCGATGCTGACGCGGTATGCCCGGTGCCCGGTATCAAGGGTGCGAGCTTGCGTGGCGCCTATCGCGTCAAGTTGTTCGCGGGTGTGGTGGAGGCGGAGGTTGATGCTGCTGTGTTCGGCGTAGACGTAGGCGAAGCCGCCGAACTGTGAGCCCTGGCGGCGCAGCCGGAGGTAGCGGCTGTAGTCCAGGGGAGCGCCCGGCTTGGCGTTCTGGCGCTTGATGCCGTGCACCTGGACGTTCTCCCACCGGGTTGCCTCGGCCAGGAAACGAACGAACAGATCGGGCGCCGGACTGCGCCGCAGCAGCGCGCGCACCGCCTCCTGTCCCTCATCCGGCACGCCGGGAAGAGGCAAGGCCGCGCTCACAGAGGGGCCCGCCAGGACCTCGGGGTTGTCTGGTGGGTTGTCCTGGACAACCCACCAGGTCGCGGGTTCGGGGAGTTCGCTGCTCAGGCGGTTGAGGGTGGTGTTGTCTTCGTCGTTGACCTGGCTGGCGCGGTCGAGGACGGTGTCGATGTCGTCACCGACCGGATCCGCTGACACCGGCCCCGCCTCGGCCTCGTCGGCCAGCGCGGGCAGCGGGGGCAGGGTGTTGAGGGGTGAGGTGGTGTCGCCGGCGCGGAGGCGGTCGAGTTCGTCGGTGAGCCGGCGCAGCTGATTCTGAAGGACAGCTTCGAGGGTTTCGGCCTGGCGCTGTTTCTCCTCCGCCCGCCGCAGCTCCGCCCGGGCCCGCTGTTCCTGCTCCTCCGCCCGGGCCAGCTTCCGCTCGGCATCCTCCAACGCCTCACTTCGCGGCCGGGAACGCAGCTGGTCGCGTTCCTCGACCAGGCTGGCGACTCGCCGGTCGAGCTGGTGGATCATGTTCAGCAGGACCATGACGAGTTTGTCGGAGTTGTTCTTCGCCCGCTCGACCTCCGCCCGCTGCTCCAGGGCCCGGGTGAGCCGGTCGTACGTCTCGATCTGCAGTGCCTGCGCCGCGGCGAGTTCCACCGCATACCCCGCACCCGGCCCAGCCACGACGGGCGCGCCCGGAGTGGTGCGGGGCGCGGGGCGCATCGCTTGTTCGCGCAGGGCGAGAGCTTCTTCATGGCGGCGCTGACGCAGGTCGGGGCGGACCGTCGCTCGGATCAGCGCGGCGATGAACGCCTGCGTCGGTACCTTCCCGGCGAGGTAGACCCCGGTCTGGGCCTTGCTCATGCTGATCTCGCCGCTCAGCACCGCGAGGGTCTTCCCCGAGTCGTCCACGTGCCGGCGCAGCGCCTCGGCGAGCTTGCGTGCCGCAGGGTTCTCGGCGCGGATCGGCCCCCACGGCCTGCCCCCGCCTACCTTCGGTGTCATGTGAGCCCCCGCCCCTGGGCTGCTGGTGTCCGGCCTGTCCTGGACAAAGAGCCCCTGGTCCGGAACTTACCTGCGTTGTCCGGCCCCTGACTCCCGGACGGCCCGATCCACCCCCACAGTCACCTCCCTTCAGCCGCCGAACACCCCCGTTCCGCGGCACCACTCGGGGAGGACCCTTCATGCTCGACCACCTCAACACCGCCCTCGCCGCTATCGGCGCCCTGGCCGCACTCGCCCAGCTCGCCCTCGACGTCCACCACGCCCGCAACAGCGACCGGAAGAACAAGGACGACCAGGAGCGGTGAGACCCCACGGCCAACGGCGTGCCCGGGCAGAGACCCGGGCACGCCGCTGGCCTCCCGTTGCTCCTGGTGGACCGGCTCGCACCGCACGCGGGCGGCAGCCTCCCGCTGTGCCTGGCGCGGACGCGCTGTCCCGCAGCCGTCCGCCCCGGTGCCAACTCCCGCGCTATGCGGCGCCCGCCGGGCCGTACGAGCGCCAGCGAGCGGGCCACCGACGCAACTGGAAGGGAGAGCACCTGGTGCTCTCCCTCACCGCGCTGGTGCCCGCCCGCACCATCACGGGGGCGGTGAAGTCGGTGTTGTGGCGCGGTCGCCCACCACCGCCCCGCCCCGTCACGGTGGTGTCAGCAGCTCGCCCGGGGGACTTGCGCGACTTGCCCCGCCGCGTCGCATGGTGCTGCCACAACCCCCTGACAGACCCATGCCCGCCCCGGGAGAACCAGCCGTGAGCAGAAGGGCATTCGACTTCCTAGACCCCATGCGTGAAGGCATGTCGCTGGTGCTGTCCGGGACCCAAGGGGCGAAGCCCTACCCGTATCCGATCGAAGGGAGCCCGATGTCCTCGCCCGTGTCCCTGCTCCTGGTGCTCGTCGTCGCCCTGGCCCTCGTCGAGCCTGCCCGGCCCGTCGGGCGGCCCGAATGCCACATGGCGCACCGTCAGGCTCCGCCCTGTGGCGGCCGGGTGGAGTTTGCCCCACCATCAGCGTCGCGTGATGCGCATCACAGGATTTCCATCCGACATTTCTGCGGCTCCGCCCCATAACGGAGACACGGAGGTGCTCCGGTAGCAGGGCCGGAGTGCCGATTCAATACCCGCAACCCGGCAAAAGAGCAGGTCAAAGCATTGAATGCCTCTGCTCTGCCCGATCGAATGAGGCCCGCCGGACGGGACTTGACCCGCTAACCCCCACTTCCCTCATCGTGCTGCCCGGCACCACCACCGCGCCCTGAACCGCTCTCGCGCTGCTGTCCCTGCCCCACCCCGCGACGCAAGGGGTGCAGGTGCTCCACGATCCGCGCTCGATCACTCCCGACCCTTGAAGGACGTATCCGTCATGACGACGATCGACTCCACCCCGACGCCCGACCCGACCACTCCCGCACCGGACCCCGCGCCGGCCCCGGTACCGCCCGCCCCCGCTCCGAGGGCTGTGTTCCTCCTGGCGGGGGCCATGTTCGTGTTCGTCCCCATCACCATAGCCATGGTCTTCTTCCTGCTGGACCGCCCGAACGTGCGGGACTCGATGGACGCCACGGGCTCGTTCCTCGGCGGGACCGCCGGATGGGGCGCTCTGATCCTGTCGCTCGTGCTGTGTGCCCTCCAGGCGTACAGGGACCGGCCCTCCCCGTGACTAGCCGTACCCCGGGCACGCCCAGCTCCGTGGGGTGCCCGGGCGGCGGCGGGCCCCGGCGGGGGCGCCGGTCGCTGTCGGCTGATCAGCTCCGGAAGTACCGTGAACCGTATTGCATAGCAATACGAAACCGCAGGTCACAGGCCACATGGGTGTGGCGCAGGTACTGATGTTCTGTCAGAGTGAGGGGGCGTCCAGTCGTCATGGAAGTCCGATGGACGGGGGGAGCTTTCATGCCGTGTGTCCACTCCAGCTCGCCGTTCGGCTGGCAGCCTGCCAAGTCTCACCGCGGGGGTGTCGTTCTTGCGGGCTACGACACATGGGTGCCGGGCAACTCACTTATGCTGATGCCTGCTTCACCTGACCGACTCCTCTTGCGCTTCACCATCCGGTGAAGGCCCTGACCCCAGGGCTTTTGGGGTCAGTTGGGAGAAGCCGATGGAACCGAAGGACGCATGTTCCTGCGAGTCGCGTCTGTCGTACCGACAGAAAGCACTGCTCGCCTGGGCGCCTGCGATCGTGGTGATCATCGAATGCGTGACGCAGCTCGTCCGATGAAGGTGGGACGAGAGGGAACACCGGCCGGACGGGCCAGCTCAGCAATGGGCCCGGCCGAATGGAACACGGCCGGGCCCACTCACTGCTGACGCGAGCGATGGGCCTGTACCGGCTGGAACCGGTGCGGGCTCTTCGTTTCTCTCGTGCCTACTACGCAGTTTCTAGCATGCTCGTTGCCTACTTTATTGCCAATAAAGTAGGCAGCAAAGTCCATCGTACGGGAGCCGCACCTCCAGGTGCCTGGCGTCGAGGCGAGCGTGAGCTCGACTTACCTCCGCAGGTCAGAGCGCCCTCACGGTCACAATGCCGGCTTCGGGTGCTATCGGCGGTGTGCTGCGAGGGTGCCGCCGACGGCGCAGACTGCGGTGGTGGTCGTGCCGAGCACGGTCGCGGCTTCGGGGCCGCCGCCGGCTATCGCGAGGACGGTGACCCCGGCCATGCCGAGCACGCCCACGACGAGCGTGGCCCAGCCCATCGGGTTGGCCTGACGGTGGTCTCGGGTACCGTCGGGAGGAGTACCTGGTTCAGGTACGTCAGTGGATGCCATGGTGCCTCTCTTCCTTCTCCGCATCGGGACGGGACAGCGGCCCCTCGGCAGACGCGAGGGAGATCTGCGTACGGCGGCCGTCCAAAGCAAGCCGTACGGGGGTCTCCCTCAGTCATGAGCGGACCTCGTCATATGAGCCTAAGGGGCGGCCCCGACACGCATGCACGCGTACTGCGTGCCTCACGGCGAGCATCAGCCCCGCCGGGCCTCCTAGTTGACGAAGTTGCCGCAGGTCAGCCCTTGGGCCACTGCTGATGAAACCGTCACGCCTGTCCGATGGACGGGCTCTCGGCATGGAACGGGGCAGGCACGTCACCCTTGAGAAGCGATGGATACGTGGCTTGCCCTTCGCCTTCTTGATGAACCCCTTCGCCTTGATGTTCCTGGCGGCCTTGATGGCGTTCACCTTTTCGGTATCGGTGAACCTCGACCTTGCGACGGGTGCGGCACACCAGCAGGTCTCCCCCTGCCCTTTCGGAAGAAGAAACCGCTTCTGAACTGCTCCGCGGGTATGAGGGGCTAGCTGGAAGGAGGTTGGAGAAGCTTCTCCCCGTCGTCGTTGATGACGTTCATCTCCGGCGTGGCATCCGTGGAGCCGTCAGCCTGGGGGTGCTGAACGCGCGGGACGTGTAGGAACAGCCGCCGGATTCCCGTTTCCGCCCAGGGCAGGGGCGGGGGGCGCCGGCTGGAACTCTGTGCGCTCCCGGACCAACTTCGGGATGCTGGTGGATGCGACGCTGCTGCCGTACAGCTTCGAAGGCTGTGTGAGGACCAGCCCGCCGACCTTGCAGAAGCGCTCGGTCTTGCCGTCTACCAGAGTGCGGTGTCCTCGACTAACACGATGCTGGCATCGGACACGGTGGCCTGCTTGGGCGAGGAACATCTCGACGACCAAGCCGCGCTCGGGAGAGTCGAAGTCGGTGGTGCTCATCGTGTACAGCACGAATCGAGCCCGTCCTGGAGACGTCGGTCTCGACGACGGCGAAGTCTAGGGGGACGCAGTTCTCGCCGTTGGCGGCTTGCTGTCGGGAGGGGCCTGTCCGTGGCCCCCGTGAGCACGGCTGCCGGTCCGGTCGGGTGTGGCCCCTCCCGTCACTCGGCGGAGGTGGGGCCGGTGCTGAGCGGGCGTCGCCCGGCGGGCCGGGACACGGGCTGGGCGGCGGTGGCACCATCCAGGCGCTCCGCCGCGAGAACGGCGCGCGGTACGGCCTTACCGGGCGGCGCCCCCTGGTTGTCGACGGCGGGTGCGGGTCCGGTGCCCAACGGGCGGCGGGTGGTCACCCGACGATTCTCTCCCTGGCAGGGCTACCGACTCCCTTGAGAGCAAGTGCAGGGGTTGCGGGGCTTACCCCGCCGCAGTGCAGTGTGCTGCCACATGCCGACCGAACCGATACACAAGTCGGCCGTCACTTCTTCGCCCTACCCCTCCATAACTAAGGCGTAGAAGACCAGGGGCTAGCGCTCCACGCTTCCTGCCGAACGGGACTTGCGCCGCTTGGCCGGCCACACCGCATGGTGCGTCCAGTAGTCCCGACCACCGGTTTGTCCAGTCCTCGCGAATCCGCTCCACGCCCCGTCACCAGCCCATCGCAGAGGCCCGGATCGGATTCTCGCGAAATATTGAATGCCCGGCGGCAAGTGCGGACTGTTGACCCCGCGCTCACCCGGAGCGCACCAACGAAGGAGAGATCTCATGACGACGACGATGACGAACGCACCGGCCTCGACGACCGCTCCGGCACCCGTGGTCCCGCCCCCGCCCGCTCCGGCCCCGGTGCCGGTTGCCGCGTCGCGGCGGTCCGTGCACCTCCTGATGGCAGCAGTCGGCTGCCTCGCGGTGGTCTGCCTCCTGTACGTCCTGGTCGACCGCCCCGGCCTCCGGGGTCCGTTGGCGGACCTCGCGACGATCATCACCCCCCTGGTCGGTGCCGCCGGTCTCTTCCGGGGCGCCTCCCGGGCGAGCCAGTGACCCACCGGGCCGCAGGGCCCGGCGTGCTCCTGGTGGTCGTCGGCGTACGTCACCTCCGTGACGTACGCCGGGCCTTGCAGCCCGGGGCCCGGTGGGCAAGCCCTCCTTCGAGAGGGGCTTGCCCAGGGGCCGGGCGGGCTTGCCCACGGGGCGGTCGGGCGTCGACCGCACCTTCCTCTATCGCCACCGCGACCTCCTCGCTCAGATCCACGCCCAGGCCGCCGAACCCGTCACCGCCCCCGGCGGCCGAGGCCCGGCCGTCAGCCGGGCCTCGCTCAAGGCCGACCTCGCGGCCGCCGACGCCCGCACTGCCCGCCTCGCCGCCCAGGTCCGCCGCATCGAAGCACGACTGAGCGAAGTCCTCGGCGACCAGGTCTGGAGCGAGTCCGGTGTCGGCGGACCCGAGGACACCGAACAGTTCAAGGCCCGGATCACGACCCTCGAACAGCAGCTGATCGACTTGGAGTTGAAGCTCTAGGAACGGGACGACGACCTGGCCGCGGCCCGCGCGGCCAACCGTGAGCTGATGGCCCAGTTCAATCGCCAGGATTCAGCACGCTCGTGAGGTCTCACATTCCGTTTTCAGCCTGCGGAATTTTAGAGTCTTCCTGCGCTGGGAACTGGCGAAAACGCCAGATTCGCAAAACGTGATCTTCCCTCGCCCAGTAGTCTTCAGGGACCAACTGGGCGAGGAGGGCCGGCTCGGGCTCGTCACGCAAGGCGCGGATTTCACCTTCATCGGTAGTGACGGCATCCAGGAACCGGAGGGTATACAGCTTGCTTAGCGGACCGAAGAAGGCGAATCCCTGCTCCGCGATCAGGCGTGCGCCATCATCGTCGGTCTCTGGCCGGTAGATGAAGTCAACCCTCTCAACCCGACCTTGATCATCAAAGTAGCTCTCCATGGTCTCTTCCCAGTCACCATGCCAGACCAGGAACCATGCCAGTTTCTGTTCATCGGAGTTGGTGATTACCCGCCCGGCACTACGCAACTCCACCCCGCCAATGGTGAGCGCCCGCCAGTCATTCCCCGCCAGCTTTTCCTTTTCCGGGTCCATTGCCACCGAGAACGTGAGGGGTGGCTCAGACGCGAGCATTCCGTCGCCAAGAAGCGATTGCATTTCATTGGCCTTGATGGCGTCGACGAAGGGTAGTCGCTGTTGACTTCCGACGCGGTTGAAGACGGATGGGTCGACCAGCGTCCACATGCCCATCCGGCTCCAAAAATGTGCATAGAGCAGCCGACCGCCCGTGGCCTGAGCATAAGTCTGAGCTGCGGCCATGTCTTTGGCGCGGACCTTTGCCTCAAGACCAGCTGGAGGCACATTCTTTACTTCGATCAGGAGTTGGGTGCCATCCCCCAGGACAACGCGGAAGTCTGGCGGTTGAAGCTCCCCGTCTGAGTCATCGAAGTAGAAAAGACCAGAGTCTTCGGTCTTGATCAGTCGGACAGAACCGAGGGCAACCACCACTGCTTCGAACGCGTACTGGGTCAGCCAGCCCTGCAGCCTGGAGATGTTGCCCAGAGACTCGCCGAGGGCATCACTGATCGCTGTGACACTCTCGGCATGCCGGTCGCTGAGCAGCCGTTGCCCATCAGGAGACGGCAGCGCCAGTTCGATCAGCGGCATGACTTCGAGCCCCAGATTGCCCTTCCGGCCCCGTCGCAACGTCATGTGCCCGCCCCCGTGTCGTTCGCCCTGCCCCGCAGCCGGACTCATCGCCGACCTCGCTGAGGTCTATGCCTACACCTCCCAGCCGAGACGTGCCTCTGAATTGACCAAGAGGCACTTGAAGCGAATCTTGAGGCGGACCCGTGCACCACACCTGTTGCATCCGCTACAGTGCTCGCGACCGCTCCTGAGCTGCGGAAACTCCACCCGCACACTCGCGGCGCCCCGGAGAAACGTCGGCGACTTCGACGCCTCGGGCGCCGACATCGAACGGGACTGGGTGGCCCGCACTGACTGCTGGGCCCATGTGGAGCGGATCCTGCTCACCCACGGCCAGGTGCGCGAGCACGCGCTGCCCGCAGCGGTGGGGAAGGCCGGTGACCCGCGCTGGGCGAAGTTCGCTGCCCGCTACCGCCTCGATCCCACCCGGCCGGTGCAGTGGGAGGTGGAGGCACTGGACCCGGCCGATCTTCAGCGCCTGGTCCTGGCCGCCGTCGCTCCGTACATCGACCAGGCCGTCCTCACCGACTGCATCACGCAGGAGGAACACCAGCGCGGGCAGCTCCGGGCGTTCACCGAACGGTGGCCCCGCCCGTCACCCGGCGATGACGGGTGACTCCCGAACTCACGAACACCGGGGCCGGTGAACGGGTTGGCCGGCCCCGGGGGAACGAACAGAAGTGGCCCCACCTCGCCTCGGCACGACGCGCATCGCTTGCGCATCGGGTTGCCTACCTGGTTCCGCATCAGGTCGCGCATCTGGTTGCGGTTCGCGTTGCCCAACGGGTTTGCGTACCCGGATTCGGCGGCGGGCCGTTGTCGCAGGCCCGGGTGCCCTCGGGCAGCGGACCCGCAGTGCTGACACCTCTTCCCACCCCGATGGGAAGAGGCGTCTTCCCGTTCTCCCGGGCGGGTTGCACCGGGCGGGGGCTGCACGGTTGTTCACGCAGGTGCCTCCAGAGTTGCACCGGGGGTTGCACCGGAGGTGTGAACCCCCATTGCGTGTTTCCGGGTGTTCTTGCTGGTCAGGCCTGGTGGGCAAACCGGGCAAGCGCGCCGACACCTCTTTCCCCGCGTAGCCGGAGGAAGAGGCTCTCTCCTCCTGGGGCGGCGCCGGTGGCACGGCCGGGATTCTGCTGTAACCGGCCCTGTGCGCCGGGTTACGGTGATCATCACTGTGACCGGCGACCGTACGGGGGCCCACTGATGACGATGCGACACGGGGCGGGGCTGTGCGCGGCCGTGACGCTCGTGCTGGTCCTGACCGGCTGCAGGGGAGGCGACGACGATCCGAAGCCGGTCTTCCCCACCCTGAAAGCCCCTTCGCCCACCACGACCGCGTCCGCGTCGGTGGACCCGCAGGCAGTGGAGAAGACGGCGGTCCTCGCTTCGTACACGGCGATGTGGACTGAGCAGATGAAGGCCTACCGCAAGGCGGACGCGAAGGGCACCGATCTGGAGCGGTACGTCACGGCGGAGGCGCTGGGCCAGTTCCGCAACGACCTGGACCGGATGAAGCAGGC